>NZ_LMSS01000009.1 GCF_001429605.1 Phycicoccus sp. Soil802 | reverse complement strand
CGCTCCGCAGAACCCGGCGCCAACACAGCACTCACCCGCGCACCGACCTCGCGCAAGAGCTCCTTGCGCGCCCACACCGCGAAAGACTTCAGAGCTACTATCTGCAAACCAATCAATCCTTAGAATTCGAAGTCCGATGTGAAGGAACGCTTGAGCGTGTACATCGCCTTCTCGTAAACGCGCCACTGGTTCGTGTTGGGGATTCGTTCTTCAAGGCGGAACTCGACGGCGCGGTTGTTGTAGTCGTTCGCGTCCTTGTTGAGGAGCAACTGGACACTTTGGTAGCGGTCGCGTGGTTCGGCCGAGGGCGAGTCGAAGGTGAGCTCGGGTTGCGGGTCGCTGGAGATGAGGGTTTCGCCGACGTACAGGCCAGCCCGCAACACCCGGGGCTGGACCTTGTCACTGACCACTTCGGACTGGAACAGTTTTACGACGAGCTGGCCGGTGGTGATCTTGTCAGTGTCGGGCAGCACCTTGACGTTCACTAGCCGCGTGTCGCTCCTGCGCTTCTTGTTGACGG
This sequence comes from Phycicoccus sp. Soil802, assembly GCF_001429605.1. Classification (GTDB taxonomy): domain Bacteria; phylum Actinomycetota; class Actinomycetes; order Actinomycetales; family Dermatophilaceae; genus Pedococcus. Next base: position 4,264 of record NZ_LMSS01000009.1, on the reverse strand, counting down.
CGAGCACGGGCACGACGACCTCCTGCAAGGTCGCGCCGCCGTGGACGAAGCGCGAACCCCCGCCCGCCAGCCGAAGCCGGTGGATCGACTTGGGAATCTGCACCTCGATGTCGCTCTCGAGTCCGAGCTGCCCCGAGGTGAACGTAGTGAAGGCGGCATCGACCTTCAGGCCGTGCCCGAGGACGTAGCGCCTGTTCTTGACGAGGATCTTGTCGCCCTGCGGCGCCTCCGACAGGAAGAACTGCTCAGGCAGCTCCTCGTCCTGGAACAGGAAGCCATGGTCGGCGGTCACGAAGATGTTGGTGGCGTTGGCGTTGGCGGCCTTCTTCACCAGGTCGACCAGCTCGCGCAACGCCTGCTCGGCCGCCTCGAAGACGCGCCGCTCGGTGCCCTGCTTGTCCCCGGTGGCGTCGATGACGTCGTGGTAGATGTAGAGGACGCGACTATTCTTGAAGAGATCGCGCCGCTCCTCGGCGCTGAGCGTTTTGAAGTCCTCGGCTTGGATTGCGGTGCCACCCACGGACTCCAAGATCTTCTTGCGGAAAGCGGTGCCGTTGGTCGGCCTGTCGTCCGCCAGCACAGACTTACCGTCCGTTGAGTGTTTGAGGCTCCGGTGCGGAAGCAGTGCCGCCATGCCGAGTTGGGTGTAACTAGGCAGCACACCGAGGACGGCTTCGAGGTCGGCGTCGAAGCGGTCCTCCTGGCGGATGCGCGAGCCGAGTTCTTCGGCAACCTCGTAGCGAAGAGCATCGGAAATGATGACGACAGCCTTCTTATCCTCGCGAACGAGCTGGTCGACATAGTCGCCGTAAAATGACCGCTGAGGGCGCACCGTCGAGGATGCCCACAGTTCGGCTGTGTCCACCTGCTGCTGAAAAGCATTGCCCAATTCGTAGACGAACTTGTTCGTGTAGCGCTTTTCGACCTTATCGCGCAACGAATCGAGCGGGTGCGACCCCTCGAAGGTACGCCGTGCGTACGTGAACTGCCGGTAGAGCTGGTCTATGCGAAACCAATCGTTGCGATAGCGCTCGACGGCGTCGCCGATGGACGTGCAGGCGATATGGACACTGTTGAGTCTTGCCAGAAGCTCAGCGGCTGCGCCAATGGCCAAGTACAGCTTGCGGTACTTGCTGATCCACAGGCTGCGCTGACGAAAACTTACAACTTCGGCGACTTCACGCGCCGATACCGTTTCACCGGCCACCGCGGCCGAGAGGTCACGAATGATCTGCCGGTCGGTCTCCTCGAACAGGTCTTGATGCAGCAGGTCCCGGAAAGACGTTCCGCGGATCCGGTCTGGATAGACAGAGTCGACTTCGGCCCGTCTTGCCAGTTGCAGCATCGCGGCGCTACTGAGCGGATGGAAACGCCAGCTTCCGAAGTCGCGACGCAGGTTGTGCAGCGTCCCAGACGTTATATCGGCGAAGTCCCGCTCCGCGACCTTGAAGATCCAGAGTATGAAGTCGTCCATGGTCGGGGCGCTCGACTTGTAGCCGTAGATGGCCTCTACCCCTCGCCAAAAGAAGCTGGCCAGGCCGTATTCGACAAGGGCGTTGTACTTAGCGGCCTTACCGCTCGCGTTCTCGGACAGAAGTGCCCGTGTCAGCTCTTCAAGTGTGTGGTCCTTCTGGCCGAGCAAGACCGCGGACATCTTGGCGAGGAGCCTGGCCGGGTCGTCCTCGGGCGAAAGCAGAACTTTGAGGCTTTGCACGCGCTTGCTCACGTTGAAGAACTTCTCGTGCTCCTGCACGACCTCGTCGATGCCGTCGGCGATCAGTCCGAGCTCTTGGGAGACGAGGGAGCTGCGGTCGGCGGTGAAGACGCCGTATGCCAGTTCCAGATCGAGCAACCAGTTGCCGATGCCGGCCGGCACCCCACCCGAGCGATACACGAGGACCTTGTCGTCGGGCTGCTCCTGGAGTATTCGGTACTTGATGCCGTACTCGTCGTTGCCGACGCGCAGCGTCGTGACCCCGGGTAGGTCGAGACTTTCGATGTCGGAGGCGTACTGTCCCTGAGGGTCGTGCCAAATCACGATGCGGTGATCGAGGAAACGCCGCTCCAGGTGCGGCTTCACGGGGCCTATTTCGTTCATTCCGTCGTCTCCAGGCCGGGGATCTTCTTCAGGGCGGCACCGAACTTGGGGTAGTTCGTCTTCACCCCGTCGTCGAGATCGATGGCGAGGTTCTGTGATGCCAGCGGGTAGAGCACGTCGTGCTCATACTCGCCCAGCTCAACAAGCACCCTGCGCAAGCGGTCGGCTTCCTTGGCATTGTTGGAACGTTCTGTGTGCTCGAGGCTGGGCTTGAGCTTTCCCTGGAACTCGCGGAGGTACTCATTAAGCACCGTCGGGACAGTTGACTGCGTGTAGCGGTGCATGTAGATCAAGGCGTTGAACGATCCGTTGGGGCTGGAGAACAGCCAGTAGATCGGACGCTTCTTGTACCGCTGGACGTGATCCTTGTAGAAGGACTTCACGAAGTAGTCGCGCAGGCTCTTCACTCCCAGCGAATCGGTGACGAACCGCAGATTCTCCTCGAAGTGCTGCTCGCCGAACGCGGCCCGAAGGAACTGACGGAACCGCTCCACAATGTCGTCCTCGAACCAGTCACCATCCACGATCGGAATGACATTGTCCGCATCCGGCATGAAGACCGGCGCCGGGACCTTCGCCAGGTAATCACGCAACGTCGAACCCTGATCGGCAAGGATCAGGCCCGGCTCATCAAGACTGTAGCGCCCGAACATGCAGCCAACAGCGTAGGAGACGAGGTCCTTGGTCAGGTCAGCACGGGCCAAGGCGTTGTACTCGTTCCTCGCCCGACCTTCGCCGTATCTGAATGCGTCGTTCGCTGTGAGCGAGACCCGATGAGGAGGAACGTCGATCTTGACCTCATCCTCAAGGCCGTAGATGACTGCAACGCGTCGATTGACCTCCGTTTCTGCCTTCTCCAGCAACTCGGAGGAACGAGCAGAACATTGGCGGACCTCTTCCACCAGCGATGTGAGTGGTGCGGTGGGCTCCGCTCTAGCTACGAGCTCATTCCGAACAAAGCCCAGGGCTGTCTCAGACCCCAGCCAGTCCGCCTTGGATATCGCGATACATCTCCGAACGGCATCTTCGAGCTCTGAGTCGAAGAGATCGCTGCTGAACGGCAGCTTGCCGACAGCGCCTTCGCCGTAGTCGACCGTCGGAGAGATCGCAGCGAGCAAGGCAGCACTCACAGACGAGTTCAGAAGGCCGAGCGCAGCAAGGGTTTGGCGCTCGTGAGAGGAGTATGCAATCGCGCCCTTTGACTCTGAGACTGAGCCGGGCGGGCAGACCCGAAATGAACTCGGTCCCGACGAAATTGTTCCCCAAGTCACACCGCCCTTGAACAACCAGTCCAGGTTTTGTGGCCGAGAGAGCAACTTCCCACTGCCCTCGTCTCGGAGATTTCGGATCTCGTCGCCGTCCTTGTGCCAGTTGACGACGTACTCGTCGTTCCCGTACCACCGCCGATACTGGCCGCCCTTCTGGCAGGGGAACCATCGTCGACCCGATGCCAATGCTTCCTCGCGGCTCAAGATGTTGCGCCCTAGGTTGTCCTGTCCTACCTCAAACCAGTAACGCAAGAAGCGCTCGTTGTTGCCAGTCTTGATCCCCTGCTTCGGCGAGACAGACAAGTTCAACGCCGGGTGTGACGAGAACGCTTTGCGAAGCGGCTCTGACAACCAGTAGGCGATCGGCTCGCCAGGAAGTTGGGTGAAGGACGTCTGAGCCAACTCGAATCGGTTATAGCTGGAATCGAGAAATAGGGCTTGGATCTTGTCGTTCGCCCGCACGTCGACGTGCTCCTCAAAAAGACGCCGATAGACCCCTACCCTGCCTACGTCGGTTGCGGCCCGCTTGCACACGAAGGCCACCGAGCCAAAATCGGATCCAAAGACGCCGCGACCCAGGTGCACCAGTGACTGCATCCAGCACTCGCGCAGCAGCCAGCGCCTGAATGCCGAGAACGTTGTTAAGAACATCCACGACGGGAGGTCAATCATCGCCCAGTAACCATTCGGACGGACCAAGTCATGCCCGCGACACATGAACATCGTCATGAGGTCCGCCTTGGCGTTCGAGTACTCAAGCTTGGCATACTCCGTCAGAAGGGCACCCATGTTTCCACTGCCCATGTAGGGCGGGTTTGCAACCACCACGGAGTACCGAGGAGCGAGGTACTCGGCCTGCCGCATGGCGCGCCGTGCCCACTCGATCGTGTCGGCCCTC
>NZ_LMSS01000008.1 GCF_001429605.1 Phycicoccus sp. Soil802 | reverse complement strand
TCACGTGCACCAGCTCGCCGTACGCGGTGACCCAGGCCGACGTCGACGCCGGTTCGGTGGCCAACACCGCGACCGCCCATGGCCTGACCCCGGGTGGCACTGACGTGCCGTCCAACCCGTCCGGCACGACGACGCCGACGCCCACGTCGACCGGGCTGAGCCTGGTGAAGTCCGCTGCGCTCACGACCGACACGAACGGNACGCCGGTTCGGTGGCCAACACCGCGATCGCGCACGGCCTGACCCCGGGTGGCTCCGACGTGCCGTCCAACCCGTCCGGCACGACGACGCCGACGCCCACGTCGACCGGGCTGAGCCTGGTGAAGTCCGCTGCGCTCACGACCGACACGAACGGTGACGGCAAGGCCGGCGTGGCTGACCAGATCACCTTCTCCTTCGTCGTGACCAACAACGGCAGCACCACGCTGCACAACATCACCGTCGCGGACCAGCTCGTCGCCCCCGCCGGCCCGGCCGTCACGGTGACCTGCCCGTCGGGGAACCTGACCCCGGGCGCCTCGGTCACGTGCACCAGCTCGCCGTACGCGGTGACCCAGGCCGACGTCGACGCCGGTTCGGTGGCCAACACCGCGACCGCCCATGGCCTGACCCCGGGTGGCNGTCGCCCCGGCCGGTCCCGCGGTGACGGTGACCTGCCCGTCGGGGAACCTGGCCCCGGGCGCCTCGGTCACGTGCACCAGCTCGCCGTACGCGGTGACCCAGGCCGACGTCGACGCCGGTTCGGTGGCCAACACCGCGACCGCCCATGGCCTGACCCCGGGTGGCTCCGACGTGCCGTCCAACCCGTCCGGCACCACGACGCCGACCCCGAGCAGCACCGGCCTGACGTTGGTGAAGTCCGCAGCCCTGACCACCGACGCGAACAACGATGGCAAGGCCGGCGTGGCTGACGAGATCACGTTCAGCTTCCTGGTGAAGAACACCGGCACCGTGACCCTGCACAACATCACGTTGGCGGACCAGCTCGTCGCCCCGGCCGGTCCGGCCGTCACGGTGACCTGCCCCACCGGTGACCTCGCGCCGGGTGCGAGCCTGACCTGCACCTCCAGCGCCTACACGGTGACGCAGGCCGACGTCGACGCCGGGTCGGTGGCCAACACCGCGACCGCGCACGGCCTGACCCCGGGTGGCACCGATGTGCCGTCCAACCCGTCCGGCACGACGACGCCGACGCCCACGACGACCGGGCTGAGCCTGGTGAAGTCCGCTGCGCTCACGACCGACACGAACGGTGACGGCAAGGCCGGCGTGGCTGACGAGATCACGTTCAGCTTCCTGGTGAAGAACACCGGCACCGTGACCCTGCACAACGTGACGGTGGCGGACCAGCTGGTCGCCCCGGCCGGTCCCGCAGTGACGGTGACCTGCCCGACCGGTGACCTCGCGCCGGGTGCGAGCCTGACCTGCACCTCCAGCGCCTACACGGTGACGCAGGCCGATGTGGACGCCGGGTCGGTCGCCAACACCGCGACGGCGCATGGGCTGACGCCGGGTGGCACCGACGTGCCGTCGAACCCGTCACAGACGACTACCCCGACCCCGAGCAGCACCGGCCTAACGTTGGTGAAGTCCGCTGCGCTCACGACCGACACGAACGGGGATGGCAAGGCCGGCGTGGGTGACGAGATCACGTTCAGCTTCGTGGTGAAGAACACCGGCACGATCACGCTGCACAACATCTCGGTGGCGGACCAGCTGGGCGCCCCGGCCGGTCCTGCGGTGACGGTGACCTGCCCGGCTGGTGACGTGGCGCCGAGTGCCTCGGTGACGTGCACCTCCAGTGCGTACGTCGTGACCCAAGCGGATGTGGATGCCGGTTCGGTCGCGAACACGGCGACCGCGCACGGCCTGACCCCGGGCGGGACGGACGTGCCGTCCAACCCCTCGGGCACCACCACCCCGACCCCGACCAACACCGGCCTGTCCCTGGTCAAGTCAGCCTCGATCAGCACCGACAGCAATGGTGACGGCAAGGCCGGTGTGGCTGACGAGATCACCTTCAGCTTCCTGGTGAAGAACACCGGCACGGTGACGTTGCACGACGTGACGGTGGCGGACCAGCTGGTCGCCCCGGCCGGTCCCGCGGTCACGGTGACGTGTCCGTCGGGGAACCTGGCCCCGGGCGCCTCGGTCACCTGCACCAGCTCGCCGTACGCGGTGACGCAGGCCGATGTGGATGCCGGGTCGGTGGCCAACATCGCGATCGCGCACGGCCTCACGCCGGGTGGGACGGACGTGCCGTCGAACCAGTCGCAAACCACGACCCCCACCCCGACCGGCACGGGCCTGTCCTTGGTGAAGTCGGCCTCGATCAGCACCGACACCAATGGTGACGGCAAGGCCGGCGTGGTTCGTGGTGAAGAACACCGGCACCGTCACCCTGCACGACGTGACGGTGGCGGACCAGCTGGTCGCCCCGGCCGGTCCTGCGGTGACGGTGACCTGCCCCACCGGTGACCTCGCCCCGGGCGCCTCGGTCACGTGCACCAGCTTGCCGTACGCGGTGACGCAGGCCGATGTGGACGCCGGATCGGTGGCGAACACGGCTACCGCTCATGGGCTGACCCCGGGTGGCACTGACGTGCCGTCCAACCCGTCCGGCACGACGACGCCGACCCCGACGTCGACCGGCTTGTCGCTGGTGAAGTCCGCGGCCCTGACCACGGATGCGAACAACTTCGTGGTGAAGAACACCGGCACCGTCACCCTGCACGACGTGACGGTGGCGGACCAGCTGGTCGCCCCGGCCGGTCCTGCGGTGACGGTGACCTGCCCGGCCGGTGACCTGGCACCGGGTGCGTCGGTGACCTGTACCAGCTCGCCGTACGCGGTGACGCAGGCCGATGTGGACGCCGGATCGGTGGCGAACACGGCTACCGCTCACGGGCTGACCCCTGGCGGCGGCCACGTGCCCTCGAAACCGTCCGACACGGAGACGCCTACCGCGTCGACGTTGGGGATGAAGCTCGTCAAGTCCGCCCATCTGACCTTGGACGCGAACCATGACGGTGCGGCCGAGCTCGGCGACGAGGTCACCTACCGCTTCGCCGTGACCAACACGGGGTCAGTCACGCTCCACCATGTGAAGGTCGACGACCAGCTCGTCGCCCCGGCGGGCCCGGCCGTGGCTGTCACCTGCCCGACGTCGACCCTGGCGCCAGGGACCTCCATGACCTGTGCGTCCAGTCCGTACACCATCACCCAGGCCGACGTGGACGCCGGTTCGGTGGCGAACATGGCGACCGCACACGGGCGCACGCCGGCTGGCGAGGACGTTCCGTCCAATCAGTCGGGTGTCCGGACGCCGACGATCGGCGATCGACTGGCCTTCGGCGGCGTCGCACGTGGGGTCCTGGCCTTCACGGGATCCAACGCGATCACCCTTGCGGGCCTTGGCCTGCTCGCCCTCGGACTGGGTCTCGGGCTGACCTTCGTTGGCCGCCGGCGTAGGAGCCAGGAGACGCGATGACGGCAGTCAACACACGCGCTGACAGGAGTCCGGCAACGCGATGAGACAGATCGAACCAGCCACAGCAAGCAATCTCGAATGGAGCACCACCATGCAGCATCCAGTAACACCCGGCCAGCATCAGGGCACGCACCGCAGACTCGTGCGAGGCACGGCGGCGCTGGCTCTCATCGCCTCAGGCTTGGTCGGAGCCTGCTCGGGCGGGAACAGCGGCAAGGCCACCACCCAGGACGATCAGCCCAAGCCCTCGTCCTCCGCGACCGGTTCGGCCAAGGACTCGGCCAAGGACTCGGGCAAGGACTCGGGCAAGAACTCGGCGAGCGCTGAGGCCGTGGGGGCTCGGTCGGACCTCCAGGGGTTCACGTGCGACGCAGCGAGCACTGGGGTCTGGTCGGCCAGCGGCAAGGTGGTCAACTCCACGAAGAAGTCTGCCAAGTACACCGTTGACGTGGCCGTCGCTTCGGTCAAGACATCCACCGTGGTGGGAAGCGCCACCAAGACGCTCACGGTCGACTCCGGGAAGACGGTCAGCTTCACCGTCCCGACGGTGGCCACACGCAAGGGAGACGGCTTTGCCTGCACCCCGCACGTGACCCGAGCGGCCGACTAGGAGAACCGCTGCCCCGGTCAGCCGCACACCCCGGTCAGCCGCACACCCCGGTCAGCCACAAGCCCTCAGTCGGCCCCAAGCCCTCGGTGCGCCGAGAGCCATCGCTCAGGTGATCAGCCGGGGCAGCCGGGGATGTTCTGGATCGTGGTCGCGGCACCCTTGTCGTCGATCTGGACCAGCACGGTGTTCTCGCGGTCGGCGAGGCCCTTGAGGTCGCCGGCGTCCACCGACTTGGTCTGCAGTGGCTGGTCTGCCGCGATGCAGTGGTGGTAGAGGATCCGGGCGCCGTCGGCGAGGGGGATCGTGTAGGTGAGCTTGGCGTTCTGGTTCTCGTAGGGGACCTTGCCCTTGAACGGGCCGGTGGGGACACCGTCCTTGGCGAGCTTGCCGTCGTCGAGCTTCTTCCAGGTCCAGCGGTCGAGCTCGATGTAGGAGACGCCGCCCACCTCACCGGTCTTGGTGACGACGCCGAAGTCGTAGTTGCGGCCCTTGACGTCGGAGGTGGGGGTCTTGGGAGTTGATGAGGTCTTGCTCGCGCTGGGCACCTTTGCGGTGACGGTCGGGGTGACGGTCACGGTGACGTTCCCGCCGGAGCCGGGGGTGTCGGATCCGCAGCCCGACAGGAGGGCGACGACGGCGAGAGCCGCAAGGGATCCTGCAGCGGTGGTCGCGCGCAGGCGGTGCTGGAGCTTCATGGGGACGGGGGTCCTTTCGAGGGGCAGCAACACTCAAGTCTGCCCTCCACGGAGCGCCTGACAAAACTCGATCATCTGCGGCAGGCTGCGAAGGTGCCCACACAGCCCCCCGTCGATGCTGCCGACTTCCTCGACCTGACCGACCCCGAGACGGTCGCCGACCCCTACCCCCACCTGGCCACGCTGCGATCAGCTGCACCGGTCGCGTGGCACAGCGGCATGGGCGTGTGGCTGGCCACCGGCCACGCCGAAGCGGGTGCCGTGCTGCGCGACCGACGTCTCGGCCGGGTCTTCGGACCCCGCACACCCGAGGCCGACTGGGACACCTTCAACTGGCTGCACGCCGACTCGATCCTCGACAGCGAGCCGCCCAAGCACACCCGGCTCCGCAGGCTGGTGGCCGGCGCGTTCGGTCGCGGCCACGTGCAGCGGCTCGCGCCCCGGATCGAGGAGCTGGCCGCCGGCCTCCTGGCCGACCTGCCGGACGGCGAGTTCGACGTCATCGAGCACTACGCCGAGCCGTTGCCGGTGCTGGTGATCGCCGAGCTGCTCGGGGTCCCCGAGGCCGACCGGCACCACCTGCGCCCGTGGTCGCAGGCGATCGTGCGGATGTACGAGGTGGGCCGGACCCAGGCCGACGAAGCGGCGGCGCGCGAGGCGGCCGGTGCCTTCGCGGCATACGTCGAGGCGCTCGCTGCGGACCGCGCGAAGGCGCCGGGTGACGACCTGCTGACCGACCTCGTCACCGCGCGTGACGGGTCGGACCGGCTGTCGGCTCACGAGCTCGTGGCTACCGCGGTGCTCCTGCTCAACGCCGGGCACGAGGCGAGCGTCAACGGGTTCGGCAACGGGCTGCACTCCTGGCTGACGGCCCCCGACCGACAGGCGCTCGACGTCGCCGACGACGCGGCGGTCGCGCGGATGGTCGAGGAGTTCCTGCGGCACGACTCGCCGCTGCACCTGTTCGAGCGCACGGCGAAGGAACCCGCCGAGGTGGTCGGCATCGCGTTGCAGCCCGGCGACAAGGTCGCGGCTTTGCTCGGCGCGGCCAACCGCGACCCGTCGGTCTTCGCAGACCCCGACCGGTTCGACGCCTCGCGGGACCCCAACCCCCACCTTGCGTTCGGTGCCGGCATCCACTTCTGCATCGGTGCGCCGCTGGCCCGGCTGGAGCTCGAGATCTCGGTGCGCACGATGCTCAGCCGGTTCCCGGACCTGCAGGTCGTCGAGGCGCGGCGCAGGCCGACCTTCGTGCTGCGGGGCTTCGAGCAGCTGGTGGTCAGCCCACGCGCTTGACGGCCCACAGGAAGTCGCCGAACCCGCCCGGCGCGACGAGGGCGGCCGCTGCGGACCCGGAGGCGAGGGCCTTCAGGTAGGCGCGCGGGTCGCTGCCCGCCAGCTCGATGGGCGGGGTGCGCCCGTCGACGCCGAGGCCGCGCAGCGCGGTCCGCTGGTCGACCAGCTCGTCGTGGTCGAGGGAGTCCATCGCGACGTGCGCGGTGAGGTCGCAGGTGCCGTCCGGCAGGGGGACGACCTGCTGCCCGCGCCGGTATGCCGTGAGGGTGCCTGCCGTGGGCCGGTCGCCGCCGCGGTGGCCGTAGTCCACGGCGACCACCACCCCACGGACCACCCGGCTCACCAGGTCGGCCCAGGCCCGGTCGCGGGGGAGGCCGATCTCCACGCGTTCGCCGGGTGTGTCGGTCGGCCAGTGTGCGGTCGCCCAGTCGAGGTCGTCACCCCCGACCGCGTCGCCACGGGACTCCGCACCTGTCACCGGGTCGACCAGCAGGTGGCGCAGCACGCCCCGGTCGTCGACCTCGGCGACGGGGCACGGGACGACGTCGAGCCACTCGTGCGCGACCACGAGTGCGCCGTCGAGGTGGTTGAGCTCGTCCGGGAGGTCAGGCCCACCGGGGGCGACCAGCCACCCCACGGAGGCAGCGAGCGACGCCGGCCTGGCCACGACGTCGACGCCGGTGAGCCGCAGAGCCGGCTCCGCGGCATACAGGTGGCCGAGCAGCTCACCGCGGCCGGCGCCGACGTCGACCACGTGGGTGAGGCCGTTCTCGCGGGCCAGTCGGGCGAGGGCGGCGCCGAGGACCTCACCCGGCCCACCGTGGGTCGCGGTGCTGAAGTGGCCGGCCGGACCCGAGCCCGAACGGTAGAAGCCGCCGGGGCCGTAGAGGGCCTCCTGCCACGCCACCTGCCACGCCACCGGGGTCACCCGCCCAACCTACGGCCGACCCGACATCCAGCGAGAGATAGGTTGGGCCGGTGACTTCGGCCGACGAGCGTCCCGCCCGCCTCGACGTCGGTGTGGTCGGTGCCGGTCGGGTCGGTGCCGTCCTCGGCGCGGCCCTGCAGCGCGTCGGGCACCGGGTCGTGGCCGTCTCGGGAGTCAGCGAGGAGTCGCGCGACCGCGCCGCCCGGCTGCTGCCCGGCACACCGGTGCTCGCGCCGGAGGACGTCGTGCGGCAGGCCGAGCTGGTGGTCCTGGCCGTGCCCGACGACGCGCTCGCCGACCTCGTCGCGGGGCTCTCTGCGACGCGGACCTGGCAGGCCGGCCAGCTCGTGGCGCACACGTCCGGGCGGCACGGGCTCGAGGTCTACGCGCCCGCGCTCGACCAGCACGTCCTCGGGCTCGCCCTGCACCCCGCGATGACCTTCACCGGCACGGGCCTCGACCTCGACCGGCTCGTCGAGTGCTGCTTCGGGGTGACCGCGCCCGAGCCGCTGCGCCCGGTGGCCGAGGCGCTGGTCCTCGAGATCGGCGCCGAGCCGGTCTGGATCGAGGAGTCGGCCCGCGGGCTCTACCACGCGGCGCTGGCGCACGGTGCGAACCACCTCGTCACCCTGATCGCCCAGTCGCTGCAGGCGCTGCGTGCGGCCGGCGTGGAGTCGCCGTCCCGGGTGCTGGGACCGTTGGTGTCCGCCGCGCTCGACAACGCGCTGCGGGCGGGTGACGCTGCCCTCACCGGACCGGTCGCGCGCGGCGATGCCGGTACCGTTGCCGAGCACCTGCGACAGCTCGAGAGCCTCACCCCCGACATCCGTCCGACCTACGTGGCGCTGGCGCGGGCGACTGCCGAGCGGGCGCTGGCCAGCGGCCGGCTCAAGCCGCACGTGGCCGAACCCCTGTTGGACATCCTCGCCACCGACCAGGAGCGATAAGTGAGCGAACAGCCCGGTATGCCGTCCACCCCGGCGGGCGCGGCCGTCACCGACCTGCCCCAGCCCGGGCGAGTGGAGCCGGTGGTGGCCAGGACCCGCGAGGAGCTGCACGTCGCCCGGCGGGCGCTGACCGACGGCGACGTCGCGGTCGTGATGACGATGGGTGCCCTCCACGAAGGTCACGCGACCCTCATCGAGACCGCCCGGCAGCGCGCCGCCCACGTGGTCGTCACGATCTTCCTGAACCCCCTGCAGTTCGGGCCGCGGGAGGACCTGTCGCGGTACCCACGCACGTTCGACTCGGACATGGAGATCTGCCGTCGGGCCGGCGTGGACCTCGTCTTCGCGCCGACCCCCGACGTGATCTACCGCGACGGCGACCCCGGGGTGCGCATCTCGGCCGGCCCGCTCGGCAACGTGCTCGAAGGCCAGGCCCGACCCGGCCACTTCGACGGCATGCTGACCGTGGTCGCGAAGCTGTTCCACCTCACCCGCGCCGACTCGGCCTACTTCGGCCAGAAGGACGCCCAGCAGCTCCTGCTGATCCGCCGGATGGTCCGTGACCTCGACTTCCCGGTGCGGGTGGTGTCGGTGCCCACGGTGCGCGAGGCGGACGGGCTGGCGATGAGCAGCCGCAACACCTACCTCACCGACTCCGACCGCGAGACGGCGCTCTGCCTGTCACAGGCGCTGCGCGCGGGTGCGGCGGCCGCAGCCGAAGGCCCCTCGGCGATCCGCCGCGCAGCGCGCACGGTCCTGGTGCGCGAGCCGCTGGCCCTGATCGACTACCTCGTCCTCGTGCATCCCTACACCCTCGAGGACGTGCCCGAGTGGTACCGCGGTGAGGCGCTGTTGGCCGTCGCCGGTCGGGTCGGCACCACCCGGCTGATCGACAACCTGCCGATCAAGGTCGGTCCGGGCGGGGGAGCCCTCGAGGTGTTCACCGATGTCGACTCCGCAGGGGTGTGACCATGCAGCGCTTCATGCTCTACGCCAAGATCCACCGGGCGACGGTCACCCAGGCCGACCTGCACTACGTCGGCTCGCTGACGATCGACCGCGACCTCATGGACGCGGCCGGGCTGCTGCCCGGTGAACAGGTCGACGTCGTCGACGTCGACAACGGCAACCGGCTCACGACCTACGCGATCGAGGGCGAGCGGGGCAGCGGGATCGTGTGCATCAACGGCGCCGCCGCGCGGCTGATCTCGCCCGGTGACACCGTCATCATTATCGCGTATGCCGCGATGGACGACACCGAGGCGCGGACCTTCGAGCCGCAGGTCGTCTTCGTCGACGACCACAACCGGATCGTCGAGGTCGGCCACGACGGCGGCGACGTCCCCGAGGGGTTCGGGCTCAAGACCTCCGCGGTCACCCGCCGCCACCATGACTGACCTGGTGGTCCCGCGCCGTCTCGTCGCGGGCGAGCCGGGGTGGACCACCTCCGCCGACGTCGTCGTGGTCGGCTCCGGCATCGCCGGGCTGACGACCGCGCTGCGGCTGCGCCAGCGGGTCGACCGCGTGCTGCTGGTGACCAAGACGGTGCTCAACGAGGGCTCCACCCAGTGGGCCCAGGGCGGCATCGCCGCGGCCCTCGACCCGGGGGACTCACCCGAGGAGCACCTGCACGACACCTTGGTCGCGGGCTGCGGCATCTGCGACGTCGCCGCGGTGACCGCGCTGGTGCACGAGGGCCCGGCCCGGGTCCGCGAGCTGGTGGCTCTGGGTGCGGAGTTCGACCGCGATGCCGAGGGTGAGATCAAGCTGACCCGCGAGGGCGGGCACCACAAGGACCGGATCGCCCACGCCGGCGGCGATGCCACTGGCAAGGAGATCTCGCGCGCGCTCATCGCGGCCCTGCACCGGGTGCAGGACGACCCCGGCATCGAGGTCATCGAGCACGCCCTCGTGGTGGACCTGTTGCAGGACCAGGACTCTCGCGTCTGCGGTGTGACGCTCCACGTCATCGGCGAAGGTCAGATGGACGGCGTGGGAGCCGCCACGTCGCGCGCAGTCGTCCTGGCCACCGGCGGCCTTGGCCAGGTCTACTCGGCGACCACCAACCCGTCGGTCGCGACGGGTGACGGCATGGCGGCCGCCTTGCGGGCCGGGGCGGTCCTCGCCGACGTCGAGTTCGTGCAGTTCCACCCGACCGTGCTGTGGCTCGGCGAGGGGTCGAGCGGGCAGCAGCCGCTCATCTCCGAGGCGGTTCGCGGAGAAGGGGCGTTCCTCGTCGACCGCGACGGGGTGCGGTTCATGCAGGGCCGGCACCCGTTGGCAGACCTCGCGCCCCGGGACGTCGTCTCGCGCGCCATCGTCGACCGGATGCAGGAGACCGGCGAGCGGCATGTCTTCCTCGACGCGCGCCACCTCGGCCGCGAGTTCCTGGAGGCACGGTTCCCGTCGATCGTGGCGCGCTGTCGCGAGCTCGGCTTCGACACGGCCACCGAACTGCTGCCCGTCGCCCCGGCGCAGCACTACGCCAGCGGCGGGGTGCGCACCGACCTCGTGGGTCGGTCCTCCCTCGACGGGCTCTACGCCTGCGGCGAGGTGTCCTGCACCGGGGTGCACGGGGCCAACCGGCTCGCCTCCAACTCCCTGCTCGAGGGGCTGGTCTTCGCGCACCGGATCGCCGACGACATCAGCGAACGGCTGGCGCGGGGCGAGCTCCCCCAATCGACCCCGGGTGCGCCCAGTGGCGCGGCCGCGCTGCTCGACGGCTCCGCCCGCGTGCAGGTGCAGGCGGCCATGACCGACGGGGCCGGGGCCGTGCGCTCGGCGGCCTCCCTCGCCAGCACGGCGGAGGCCTTGCGCGACCTCGCCCTCGCGGCGACCTCGACCGAACCCGACCCGGACTCGTGGGAGACGACCAACCTCCTGCACATCGGGCAGGTCCTGACCCTGGCCGCCTCCCTGCGCGAGGAGACCCGGGGTGGGCACGTCCGCAGCGACCACACCGAGCAGGTCGACCCCCGGTGGCGCGGGCACACCCTGCTCGTCCGCGGGGCCGACACCCGCGTCACCACGACCTTCGAGCCCGTCGCCGAACAGGACCTGACGTGACCGACCTGGCCTTCCCCGAGACCGACGCCCTCGCCGTCATCCGCACCGCCCTCGACGAGGACCTCGGCGGCCCTGACGGGGTGGATGTCACGACCGCCGCGACGATCCCGGTCGAGCAGGTGAGCACCGCGCACGTGGTCGCGCGCGAGGGCGGCGCGCTGGCCGGCATACCACTGGTCGCGATGGTCTTCGACCAGGTGGCGCGACGGATCGGCGCAGAGCCGCTCCAGGTCACGACCACGCGGTCGGACGGCGACGTGGTCGCGAAGGGCGACGTCGTCGCGGTCCTCGAGGGCTCGACCCAGGTCACCCTCGTCGGCGAGCGCACCATGCTCAACCTCGTCTGTCGGCTGTCGGGCATCGCGACGCACACCCACCGATGGGCCGAGCGGCTGGACGGCACCGGCGCAACCGTGCTCGACACCCGCAAGACGACACCGGGGCTCAGGGCTCTGGAGAAGTACGCGGTCCGCGCGGGTGGGGGCACCAACAAGCGGATGGGCCTCTACGACGTGGCGATGATCAAGGACAACCACAAGCTCGCCGCCGGCTCGCTGAGCAAGGCGTATGCCGCGGTGCGGGCGCAGTTCCCCGACGTCCCCGTGCAGGTCGAGGTCACCACGACCCAGGAGGCGCTCGAGTCGGTCGAGGTCGGGGCACGGTTCCTGTTGTGCGACAACATGTCCGTCAACCTGCTGCGCGAGACGGTGCAGGCCGTGCGGGCGACCGGCGAGCACGTCGAGCTGGAGGCCACGGGCGGGCTGACCCTCGACGTCGCGCGCGCCTATGCAGAGACCGGGGTGGACTACCTGTCCGTCGGCGGGCTCACGCACTCCTCGCCGATCCTCGACCTCGCCCTCGACCTCGTCGACTGACCCCCTCGGTTCGATGTAAACGCGCCGGTGGTCGTCGGCGCGTTTACCTCGAACCGGCTGGGCGCGGGGCACCGTATGCCGGTCGGTACCCTTTGCGGGTGAGCCAGACCCCCGAGAGCACCACCTCCGCCGAGGTGGCCCAGCCCGACACCGGCGCGATCGACACCGCCGTGTCGGACACCGACCTGCCCGAGCAGATGCAGGTGCGTCGTGACAAGCGTGACCGGTTGCTGGCGGAGGGGAAGCAGGCGTTCCCGGTGACGGTGCCCCGCACCCACACCCTCGCTGCGGTCCGCGAGCAGTGGGGCCACCTCGAGACCGGCGAGGAGACCCAGGACGTCGTCGGCGTTGCCGGCCGGGTGATCTTCATCCGCAACACCGGCAAGCTCGCCTTCGCCACCCTCCAGGAGGGGATCGGCACCCGGCTCCAGGTGATGCTCAGCCTCGCGGAGGTTGGCGAGGACGCCCTCGCCGAGTGGAAGTCGACCGTCGACCTCGGGGACCACGTCTTCGTCGAGGGGCGGGTCATCTCGTCGCGTCGCGGCGAGCTGTCGGTGATGGCGACGCGGTGGGAGATGGCGTCGAAGGCGCTCCGCCCTCTGCCGGTGCTGCACAAGGACCTGTCCGAGGAGTCGCGCGTGCGGCAGCGCTACGCCGACCTCATCGTGCGCCAGGAGGCGCGCGACATGGTGCGCACCAAGGCCACTGCGCTCTCGGCGATCCGCGGGGTGCTGGAGGCGCAGGGCTACCTCGAGGTCGAGACGCCGATCATCCAGCTCGTGCACGGAGGTGCGGCGGCCCGGCCGTTCCGCACCCACATGAACGCGTTCGACCAGGAGATGACCCTGCGGATCGCGTTGGAGCTCAACCTGAAGAAGGCCGTCGTCGGCGGCGTCGACCGGGTCTACGAGATGGGCCGCATCTTCCGCAACGAGGGTGTCGACGCGACGCACAGCCCCGAGTTCACGATGCTCGAGGCCTACCAGGCCTACGGCGACCAGACGACGATCGCGACCCTCATGCGTGACGTCTTCCTCGGGGTCGCCGACGCGCTCGGCTCCCGCCAGGTCGAGACGGCGGCGGGCACCGTCGACCTCGACGGTGAGTGGCGCTGGCTGCCGGTCTACCAGGGTGTGTCCGACGCAGTCGGTGAGGTCGTCACCATCGACACCGACGTGGAGACCCTGCGCGGGTATGCCGCGAAGCACGACGTCGCGATCGACCCCGCGTGGGACAAGGACAAGGTGTTCCTCGAGCTGCTCGGCGAGCTCGTCGAGCCGGGCCTGCTCCAGCCGACCTTCCTCTGCGACTACCCGGCCATCGCCCAGCCCCTGGCCCGCCCGCACCGCAGCGAGCCCGGGCTGATCGAGGCCTGGGACCTGATCATCGCCGGCGTGGAGCGCGGCACGGGGTTCTCCGAGCTCGTCGACCCGGTCGTCCAGCGCGAGGTGCTGACCGCGCAGTCGGTCAGGGCCGCGGGCGGTGACCCCGAGGCGATGCAGCTCGACGAGGACTTCCTGCGGGCCCTGGAGTACGGCGCACCGCCGATGGGTGGCCTCGGGTTCGGGGTCGACCGGCTCGTCATGCTGTTCACCGACGCGAGCATCCGCGAGACCATCCTGTTCCCCCACCTGAAGCCCGAGGTGTCCCGATGAGTGGCGTCTGGCCCTACATCGCCGCGCTGATCCCGTCGGCCGGCGTCGGCTTCCTCTTCTGGCTCGTCATCAAGAACATGATCGAGGGCGACCGCAAGGAACGCCTTGCGCATTCGCAATGGGACGCTGCCCACCCGGAAACCCCTCCTGTTTCGGAGAATTCAAAGGGCGCCGACAAATAGCTTTCGGCATTCATTTCCCCTTTTCTGTGCGAGCCGATAGTTTTGGCTCGTCCTCATAACTGCGGAAAGGATTCCGATGGCCCAGCGTGTCAACATCGTGCTCGAGGACGACCTCGACGGCTCCGAGGCCGACGAGACCGTCACCTTCGCCCTCGACGGTGTCTCCTACGAGATCGACCTCAACGCGAAGAACGCCGCCGCGCTGCGTGATTCGCTGGCGCAGTACGTTGGTCACGCCCGTCGCGCCGCCGGCCGTCGTCCTGCTGGTCGCCCGGCTGCCGCCAGCCGTGGTACCGGAAAGCGCGACCTCGCGGACGTCCGTGAGTGGGCCCGCTCCAACGGCCACCAGGTGAGCGACCGAGGGCGCATTTCCGCCGAGGTCCAGGCCGCCTACGACAAGGCGCACTGACCTGCAGGTCAGCCACGTTCCGGAGGGTTCGCAGCCCCTTTCCTGGAGCTGGCGCGACATTGTCGAAAAGCAGCGTTCGGGAATCGACCCCCTGCACGAATGGCGGGAACGCCTGAGCATCTCGACCGCTCGTCAGTATGCCGCCGTCGTGCCCGAGTCGATGCCCTCCGCCTTCGTGCTGCAGTGGACCCTCGAGGCCGCGGCCGAAACCGGCGTGCACGCAGCCAGGCACGACTCCGTGGTGGTGCACCCCTTCGCCGCGGGGCTGAGCTTCGAGCTGCAGCCGAGCCAGCTCTACCCCGTCGCAGCCCAGTACGAGCGTGGGCGGGCGGTCGCCACCACGATGCCCCTGGCCGACCGGCTGGAAGCCGCTCAGGCGGCATACCGGTCCGACGCGGTCGAGCTCGCGCTCGGCTACCGCTCGACGGTGAAGCTCGGTAAGCACAGCCGACGGGCGATGGTCGACGACGTGTGGGCGATGACCCTCGCCCGCGCCAGCGGGCAGCGCCCGCCAGCGCGCGGGTCGTGCTGCTTCATCTACGTGCTGCCCGGCGTGCACGAGTGCTCCGGCTGCCCGCGGGTGGTCGGCTAGACCAGCAGGTCGGCGAGCAGGTCGCCGTCGGACTCGAGCCGGTCGAGCACCTCGTCGAACATCAGCTGCTCGAACTTCTTCCCTGCGGCGCCGGCCTCGACCTCGTCCCACGATCGGGGGGCGGCCACGGTCGGGGTCTCCTTGCCGCGCATGGAGTAGGGGCACACGGTCGTCTTGGCGGCGACGTTCTGGCTCCAGTCGAGGAAGATCTTCCCGGGACGCAGCGACTTGGTCATCTTCCAGACGATGAGGTCGGGGTGCTTCTTGGTGAGCTCCTGCGCGAGCTGCTGCGCCAGGTCACGGGTCTGGTCGGAGGTCAGGTCGCCGGGGAGTCCAGCGTAGAGCTGCATTCCCTTGCTGCCACTGGTGACCGGGTAGAGATCGAGACCGAGCGCGCCGAGTCGGTCGCGCACCATGAGGGCTACCCGGGCGCACTCCTGCAGCCCCGCCGGCGAGCCCGGGTCGAGGTCGATGACGAGCCGGTCGGGGTGCTGTCGCTCGCCGTCGAGCACCCGCCACTGCGGGATGTGCAGCTCGATGGAGTTGAGGTTGACCAGGTAGGTCAGGTGGGCCAGGTCCGCCACCATCGGGTAGGTCACGTCGTCGATCTTCACGCGGGGGAGCCACGAGGGAGCACCCGACGGCAGGTTCTTCTCGAAGAAGCTCTGGTCGCCGGTGCCGTGCGGCCAGCGCACCCGGGTCAGCGCCCGGTCGGCGAGGTGGGGGAGCAGCACGTCGGCGACCTGCGCGTAGTAGTTGAGCACCTCGCCCTTGGTGGTCTCGGTCGACGGGAACAGGAGCTTGTCGAGGCTGGTCAGCTTGAGCGTGCGACCCGCGACCTCGACGCGCGTCGCCTGCGGGACGTAGCGCTCAGGCACCGTCCACCTCCTGGAGGTCGTCGGGCGTCAGGTCGGTGCGCATGCCGAGGTATGCCGGCTGGCGCAGCCTCCCGTCGCGCGTCACCTCCAGGGCGCGCGCCTCGACCACCACGACCGGGTCGACCCAGGTCGCGCCGACGCTGTCGAGTCGCGGCACCTCGTCGCTGAAGGGTGAGTCGGTCCTGGTGTGCGGAGCGAGTGCCTCGGCGAGCTGGACCGCCGCGCGTCCGGCGATCCCGCTGCCCATCCGCCCGGCGAACCGCCACCCGCCAGCGCCGTCGGGCACGCCCAGCAAGACCGCGCCGAGTCGACCGGAGTCGTTGGTCTTCTCGGCCCGCCAGCCGCCCACCACCGCGGAGATCGCCGTGCGGTGCGGCGACTTGAGCCAGTCGGACGAGCGACGCCCCGGCAGGTACGGCGCAGACCGGCGCTTGCTCACCACCCCCTCCAGCCCCTGCTCGAGGGTGGCGGCGAACAGCTCCCGGCCGTCCTCGTAGACCGGCGGCACCTGCCAGTGCCGGCCGGAGAGGTCGAGCCGTTCGAGCAGCTCGCGCCGCGCCGACAGTGGCTGGGCGGTGAGGTCGGAGCCATAGAGCCGCAACAGGTCGAAGACCATCAGGGTCACGGGTCGCACCGCCGACAGCCGCTCGGCCTTGCGCCGGTCGCGCACGTGCATCCGGTCGGCGAGCGCCCCGAACGAGGGTCGGCCGCCGTCGAGGGCGACCACCTCGCCGTCGAGGAGCATGTCGTCGTAGGTCTCGGCCAGTGGCAACAGCTCGGGGAAGCTCACCGTCACGTCGTTGCCGATCCGAGAGGTCAGCGTCAGCACCCCGTCGTGGACGTCGGCAAGCACGCGCATGCCGTCCCACTTGACCTCGTGCAGCCATTCGTCACCGTCGGGGATGACGGTGGTGGGACTGGCCAGCATGGGGCGCATGGGGCCATCCTGACGCATAGGCTGGTTCCCACGTGCGAGGCCCGAGGTGTCTCGTCAGGGACGGGGGCCTGTCCGCGGGCAGGCCGATGGAGAGGACGACCAACATGCGAGCGATCTGGAAGGGTGCGGTGTCCTTCGGCCTGGTCAACGTGCCGATCCGCCTCTACTCCGCCACCGAGAACCACGACGTGCAGTTCCGGCAGGTGCACCGCGAGGACGGCGGCCGCATCAAGTACCAGCGGATCTGCAGCATCGACGGCGAGATCGTGTCCTACGACGACATCGCCAAGGGCTACGAGACCGAGGACGGCGAGATGGTCGTGCTCACCGACGAGGACTTCAAGGACCTGCCGGCCAGCAGCAGCAAGGAGATCTCGGTCGAGAAGTTCGTCCCGGCCGAGCAGATCGACCCGATGTTCTACGACAAGTCCTACTACCTCGAACCCGACAAGGCCTCGACCAAGCCCTACATCCTGCTGCGCGACGCGCTCGAGAAGGAGAACCGCGTCGCCGTGGTGACGGTCTCGATCCGCACCCGCATGACGATGGCCGTCCTGCGGGTCCACGAGGGGGTCATCCTCATGCAGACGATGTTGTGGCCCGACGAGATCCGCAAGCCCGACTTCGCGACGCTCGACGACGACGCCAAGGCGACCAAGCAGGAGCTCGCGATGGCCGACCTGCTCATCGAGCAGCTTGCCGGTGACTACCAGCCCGACGACTACGAGGACGACTACGCCGCCGCGCTGCAGTCGCTCGTCAAGGCCAAGGTCGAGGGCGGCGAGGTCCAGTTCACGCCCGAGTCCAAGGATGAGTCGGGCGAGGTCGTCGACCTGCTCGCGGCCCTCAAGAAGTCCGTCGACAAGGCCAAGGCATCACGAGGCGAGTCGACGTCGGACTCCAAACCGGCCGCGAAGAAGACGGCGGCCAAGAAGACCACGGCCAAGACCACGGCCAAGACTGCTGCCAAGAAGGCGGCCAAGAAGGCCAGCTGACCAGGCCGGCAGGCGCGGCCCCGAGAGCTAGGCGTTCTCCTTGCGGAACGTCGCGGTGCCCCACCAGAGCGCGATGGCGAACAGCACGACGGCCCAGACGCTGCCCCACATCACGCCGTTGGCGCCGAAGTCGCCGAGGAACGACCCGCGGACCCCGTCTGTGATCCAGCGGAACGGCATGAAGTCGCTGGTTCGCTGGAGCCAGTCGGGGCCGATGGTCATCGGCAGGAGGATGCCCGACAGCAACAGCACCGGCATCATCACGACGTTGATGACCGGGGCCATGACGTCCTCGCTCTTGGTGGTGAGGGCCAGGGCGTTGGACGCCGCGGCGCAGGCCCCACCGACGAGGAGGGTGAGCAGCACCCCGAGGACGACCCCACCCAGGGGGGCGTCCATCCCGACCCAGTAGCCGAGGCCGACCAGCACGAGGGCCTGGACGAGCAGCTGCAGCAGGTCGCGCCACAGGCGCCCCATGAGCAGGGCGGTGCGGCTGGCCGGTGTCACCCGCTCGGCCTCGATGACGCCGTCCCGCCACTCGGAGATCAGCCCGAACCCGGCGAAGAACGCGCCGAACATGCCGAGCTGGACGAGCATGCCGGGGACGAAGAAGGTCCAGGTGTTCTGGACGCCGAGCTGCTCGGCCATCGGCTTGAGCAGGGGGCCGAAGAGGAACAGGTAGAGGATCGGCTGCATCAGGCCGATCAGCACCCAGGCGGGGTTGCGCAGGTTCATCCGCAGCTGGCGGCGGAAGACGATGAAGGACTCACGCAGGAACTGCACGTCACTTCTCCTTCGAGGTCGGGTCGGCCGGGGCAGACGACTCCGCGTCGCGCAGCGAGCGGCCGGTGAGGGTGAGGAAGACGTCGTCGAGGGTGGGCCGCAGGACCTCGATCGACTCGAGGTCGATGTCGGCAGCGCGGAGGTCGGCCAAGAGCCCGGGCACCGCCTTGCCGGCGCGCTGCACCCGGGCACGGACGTGGTTGCCGTCGATCTCCACGGCGTCCCGGCCGTCGCTGTCGGTCTCGGCGATCGAGTCGAGCCGCTTGGCCGCCTCGGCGACGAGGTCGGGGTCGGCGACCTCGAGGTCGACGAGGTCACCGGACACCTGCGCCTTGAGGTTGTCGCTCGTGTCGGCCGCAATGATCTTGCCGTGGTCGATGATGATGATCCGGTCGCTCAGGGCGTCGGCCTCGTCGAGGTAGTGGGTGGTGAGGAACACCGTCGCCCCGCGCCGCTTGCGCAGGTCGGCGATGTGGGTCCACAGGTTGGCCCGGGCCTGCGGGTCGAGCCCCGTCGTCGGCTCGTCCAGGAAGACCAGAGTCGGCTCGTGGATCAGCCCCATCACGATGTCGAGGCGGCGGCGCTGGCCACCCGACATGGTCTTGGGCTGGCGCCCCCACAGCCCCTCGAGGTCGAGCTGGCCGAACAGCTCCTGGCCGCGACGCCGGGCGTCGGCGGCAGACATGCCGTAGAGCATCCCGTGGTCGACGACCTCGTCGCCGGCGCGGGCGAACTGCCCCGTGGCACCGCTCTGGGAGACGTAACCGATCGACCGGCGGACCTGCTCCGACTCCTTGACGACGTCGAAGCCGGCCACGGTGGCCGTCCCCGCGGTGGGCCGCAGCAGGGTGGTCAGCATGCGCAGCGTCGTCGTCTTGCCCGCGCCGTTCGGCCCGAGGAACCCGACGACCTCACCCTCCGCCACGTCGAGGTCGACGCCGTCGACGGCGCGCACCTCGCCCTTCTTCCTGCCCTCGCGCGTCTGGAAGGTCTGCACCAGACCTCGTGCGTGGATCATCGCTCGCTCCTGTTGGTATTCAAACTTGAATAGGGCCAGTGTTCAACATTGAACACGGAGACGTCAAGCCGCCCCCACGGATGGCTGTCAAGGTAGACCGGCGGACCGACAAGAACTCATCGGCGACCGCTCATCGCTGGCGGGCGATGAGCTCCACGTAGCGCTGGCGGTCGGTGGCCATCTGCCAGCCGGGGTCGTCGGCCGGCGCCTGCCAGTCGGCCGGCTCGCCGCGCAGACCGAAGTCGCCACGATCCACCCGGGCGACCAGGGTGACCAGCCACTCACGCTCGGTCTGCCCCATGCCCATCCAGAGGTCGGCCAGGGCGAGCACGTGCGGCGGCACCGCGCCGGCCGGGACCTCGTGCGCCAGCTGGTCGCGCGTCGTGGCGTCGAGGTTCGCGAGCCGGGTCTGCAGGGCCTCACGGACGGCCGTCCGGCTCATCAGCGGCATCAGTGCCATGCCGGTGTGGAAGGGGAGCGGCGACAACAGGTCGGGCCTCTCCACCGCCTCGCGCCAGAGCTTCTCGAACTCGCGCCGGCCGAGCGGGGTGCTCGTGTAGACCGCCACCTCGCGGCTGCCGTCGACCAGGTCGTGCCGGTCGAGGTTCCCCTGCTTCGCCAGGGTGGCCAGGCCGGAGTAGATGGAGCCCGGGTTGACGTGGGCCCAGTCCTCGACCTGCCAGGAAAGCAGCTCCCGACGCAGCTGGTAGCCGTTGACCGGCTCGAACAGCATGACGGTGCCGAGCAGCAGGAGTCGGGTCTCGGTGGCCGCCATGGGGTGCAGTGTAGGCAGCGTCCTCGATCCGTGATGATGGCTTCATGCCCGAAGGCCACACCCTGTTCGCGCTCGCCCGTGACCTCGACGCGGCATACCGTGGCACGCAGCCCACGGCGACGAGCCCCCAGGGCCGCTTCGCCGCCGGGGCGGCGCTGATCTCGGAGCGCACCTTCCTGCACGCGACCTCGTGGGGCAAGCACCTCTTCGTCGAGTTCGAGGGCGACGCGTGGCTGCACGTGCACCTCGGCCTCATCGGCACGTTCACCGTCGACCACCACCGGTATGCCGGTGAGGCACCGGTCGTGGGCCAGGTGCGGTTGCGGCTGGCCACCGAGGACCACGTCGCCGACCTGCGGGGTCCCAACCTGTGCGCGGTCATCACGCCCGAACAGGTGGAGGCGGTGACGTCACGCCTCGGGCCGGATCCCCTACGGCCGGAACCGGATCCGGACCTGGCCTGGCGCCGGATCTCGCGCAGCAGCAAGACGATCGCCGAGCTGCTCATGGACCAGGCGGTGCTCGCGGGGGTCGGCAACGTCTACCGCAGCGAGGTGCTCTTCCGAAAAGCGCGTCGACCCGTTCCGTCCGGGGCGGGAGATCCGGCGCTCGACCTGGGACGCCATCTGGCTCGACCTCGTCGACCTGCTCCCCCTCGGAGTGGCGACCGGGAAGATCGTCACCGTCGAGGAGCAGGTCGAGGAGGTCAGGGAGCGCATGGCGGTCGGCCAGGTGGACCGCCTCACGGAGCGCAGCTCCTACGTCTACAAGCGGCAGGGTGAGCCGTGCCTGGTCTGCGGCTCGCGGATCCGCACCCGCATCGTCGGCGGACGGAACCTGTTCTGGTGCGGCCGGTGCCAGCGCCGTCGGTGAGAACCTGACGTCGTCCACGGAAAGCCGTCAGCCGACCGGGTGAGCGGCCGGTCACTGGGGGTGCGCGGACCAGCGCCCCGCGAGCCAGAGGCCGAGCAGCAGCATCAGCGCCGCCACTCCGGCGAAGCCCACGCTGATCTCGACGTCGCGCTCCTGCAGGTCGACGTGCTTGGGCAGGTCGCTGAGCACTCCCTGGAGCTGGTCGGCGTCGCTGGCCTTGAAGTACTCGCCGCCGGTGGTCCGGGCCACCGTCTGCAGGGCCGCCTCGTCGACGACCAGGAAGTTGCGGCCGCCGGGCCCGAGCCCGCCACCGAAGCCGCCGGGCGGGCCGTCGAAGAGCCCACCCCCGAGCTGGTCGCTGGTGCAGACCATCTGGGTCGGCTCGGTCGTGCCGAAGCCGATCGGGAAGACCCGCACCCCGCGGGCCGCGGCCTGGACCGCCGCCTCCTCCGGGGTCACGCCACGGGTGTTGGCGCCGTCGGTGAGGAGCACGACGATCTCGGGCACCGTCTTGGCCTTCTCGGGCGCCGGCGTCGGCGTGCCCGGGGTGGGCGACTGCGAGTCAGGGCCCTCGCCGGTGCCGTCCCCGGTGTCGGCCGGGGCGACCGAGGGGTTGATCTCGGAGATGGCGTCGATCGACTTGAGGATCGCCGCGCCGATCGTGGTCCCCCGCCCCGTGGTCAGCCCGTCCACCGCCTTCAGCAGGTCGTCCTTGTTCGTCGTCGGTGCCACGGCGACCTGCGCGAAACCCGAGAAGACCACGAGGCCGATCCGGGTGCGGTCGTCCTGCTTGTCGATGAACTGCCGGACCGCCTCCTGGGCAGCCGCGAGTCGGTTCGGGTCGACGTCGGTGGCGCACATCGACCCCGAGACGTCCACGGCGAGGATCACGGCCGAGCTCGAGATCGGCACCTCGGCGCGCACCTGCGGTCGCCCAGCGGCCAGTCCCAGCAGGGCCAGGCTGCCGAGCACCAGGACCAGTGGCACGTGGCGTCGCCACATCCGCTGGCGGGGGATGACCGCGCGGATCAGGGCCACGTTGGAGAAGCGCACGGCGTTGCGGCGGCGGCGCCGCAGCTGCCAGAGGTATGCCGCGACGAGCACCGGGATGGCCAGCAGGCCCAGCAGGGCGTAGGGGAGGGCGAAGGACACGGCTACACCACCCGTCCCGACCGGACCACCGAGACCCCGGCGCCCAGCAGGAGCAGCAGCGCCGCGGCGGCGGCGAACCACGACGTGATCTCGCGCTCCTCCGTGCGGGCGGTCCAGGTCAGGTCGATGTCGGTGTAGACCTTGCTGAGGGCGGCCGTGTCGCTCGCGGCGTAGTAGGCGCCGTCCGTGGTCTCGGCGATCTGCTTGAGGGTGGCCTCGTCGAGACGGGTCGCGACCTGGAAGCCGTCGACCTCGAGGACCGTGCCCTGGGGGCTGCCCAGCCCGATCGGGTAGATCCGCACGCCAGCAGTGGAAGCCAGCTGAGCGAGGACCAGCGGGTCCGGGTCGGTCGTGTTCTCGCCGTCCGACAGGAGCACCACCGCCGCGGACCCGTAGTAGCCGAGGTCCTCGCCCCCTGCGCTGCCGTCCTCCCCGGTCTCGTCGACGCTGATCGGCTTGCCGGCGATGGCACTGATCGACGACACGATCCCGCGCCCGAGCGCCGTGCCGCCCTGGGGGGTGAGCCGCTCGATGGCGGCCAGCACCTCGGCGCGGTTGTTGGTCGGCTGCTGCGAGATGACCGCCGAGTCGCCGAACGCCACGACCCCCAGCCGGATCGTCGAGGGCTGCTTCGCGACGAAGGCGCGGGCAGCTGCCTTGGCGGCGTCGAGCCGGGTGGGGGAGAGGTCCTTGGCGGCCATGCTCGTCGACACGTCGAAGGCCAGGATGACGGTGCCCTCCCGCCGGGGCTCGGCCACCGTGGCCGCAGGTCGGGCCAGCGAGACGAGCAGGAGCGTGAGGGCGGCTAGCAGCAGCAGCGGCGCGACGTGCCGCCACCGGTCCGGGCGCGCAGCCGAGGCGGCGACGAGTCCCTCGGCAGCCAGCCGGGCCCGCCCGAGCTCGCGCTTGCGCAGCTGGGCCCGGTAGGCGACGACCAGGACCGGCACGGCGAGGAGGGCGAGCAGCATGAGCGGCCACGTGAAGGTCATCGCCGCCTCCGTCGCCGCAGCTCAGAGATGCGGACCAGGGCTCGCACGAGGTCGTCATCGGTCGCGACGGGATGGATGTCGGTGCCGGCCCTCCGGGCGGCGGCGACGAGCTCCTCCTGGCGCTGCTGCGACGCTGCCGCCAGCCGCTCCCTGAAGACCGGGTCGTTGGTGTCGACGAAGATCTGCTCACCGGTCTCGGCATCCTCGACGTAGACCATGCCGACTGCCGGAAGCTCGGACTCACGGGGGTCGACCACCTGGATGGCGACGACGTCGTGCCGCCGGGTCAGCAGCGACAGGGGCTGCTCCCACCCCGGCTGGGTGATGAAGTCGGAGACGATCACCAGGAGCGAGCGGCGGCGGGCCAGGCCGAGTGCTGCCCGCAGCAGCCGCGACAGGTCGGTCGTGTCCTTGGCCGGGCTGGGGGTTGGCGGGCGCAGCAGCGCCCGGCTGATCCGCAGCACCTGCTTGCGGCCCTGCCCGGGCGGGATGGTTGAGATGTCGCCGTCGAACATCGCCGCGCCGACGTGGTTGCCGCCCCTGGTCAAGATGTGGGCGATCGTCGTCGCGATCTCGGCCAGTACCAACGACTTCTGGCGGTCGACGGGTCCGAAACCCATCGAGGCCGACCGGTCGAGCAGCAGCCAGGCGGTGACCTCGCGGTCCTCCACGTACTCACGGACGTAGGGGGTGTCCATGCGAGCCGTGACGTTCCAGTCGATGTGCCGCAGGTCGTCGCCCGGCTCGTACTCGCGCAGGTCGGTGAAATCGATCCCGGTCCCGCGGAAGAGCGTCCGGTAGTCGCCCTGCAACCGGCCGTCGAGCCGGCGCACGACGCGCCACTCCAACCGCCGGAGCAGGCTCTCGGCGGTCAGTGGCGTCCACGGACCGGACCCGGGTGGTCCGGTGCTCAGCGCTGTCCGGTCGTCCACGAGGTCTCGGTGGTCTGGGGCTGTCGGCGGTCGCGCAGCGGCACGTCCGGCATGGTCACCGCGTCGAGGATCGGGGTGAGCAGGTCGTCCGGGCCGATGCCCTCGGCGAGGGCCTCGTAGGACAGCACGAGGCGGTGGCGCATGACGTCGCGGGCGAGGTCGCGGACGTCCTGCGGACGGGCGAAGTCGCGCCCGCGCAGGAACGACAGGGCCTTGCCGGCGAGGACCAGGTTGATCGATGCGCGCGGGCTCGCGCCGAACGACAGGTAGCGGGCGAGGTCGGGCAGGCCGACCGACCCGGGCGAGCGGGTCGCGCCCACCAGCCGCACGGCATACTCGATCACGGCTGGGTCGACGTAGACGGCGTCGGCCTCCTTCTGGAACTCGACCAGCTGCCCCGGCTCGAGCACCCGGTGGGCCACCTCGTAGTTCGTCGTCATCCGCTCGACGACGACGAACTCCTCTGAGGGAGTGGGGTATCCGATGAGAGTCTTGAGCATGAAGCGGTCGACCTGCGCCTCGGGGAGCGCGTAGGTGCCCTCCGACTCGATCGGGTTCTGGGTCGCCATCACGAGGAACGGGTCGGGGGCCTTGAAGGTCTCGCGACCGATCGTGACCTGGCGCTCCTGCATCACCTCCAGCAGCGCGCTCTGGACCTTGGCGGGCGCGCGGTTGATCTCGTCGGCCAGCACCAGGTTGGCGAAGACCGGCCCGAGGGAGACCTGGAACTCGCCGTCCTTCTGGTTGTAGATCCGGGTGCCGATGACGTCGGCGGGCACCAGGTCGGGGGTGAACTGGATCCGCTGGAACTCGCCGCCGACCGCCTGCGCCAGGGTCTTGATCGCCATCGTCTTGGCCAGACCGGGGACGCCCTCGACGAGTAGGTGGCCGCGCGCGAGCAGCGCCACGAGCATCCGCTCGAGCAGGAGGTCCTGACCGACGATGGTCTTCTTGACCTCGTAGAGCGCCTGCTCCAACGGGTGCTGCCGACCGAGATCGGGGCGGTGCGGTTCCATGCGCTCTCCTCGGGTTGCGATGCGCTACTGCGGTGGGCTGCCGGCGACGCCGCCGGCCGTGGCGATGGGCACGGCGAAGCCGATGCCGACGAAGAAGTTCTGTTCGGAGGGGTTCGCGAGCCCGGTGACGATCCCGATCACCTGTCCGCCCTTGTCGAGCAGGGGCCCGCCCGAGTTGCCGGGGTTGACGGCCGCATCGAACTGGATCAGGCCCTCGAGGGTCTGGCTGTCGTTGACCCGGATCTTGCGGTCGAGTGCGGAGACCACGCCTGCCGAGAGAGATCCGTTGAGCCCCAACGGATGTCCGAGGGCGAAGACCGGGTCGCCCACCTGCGCGCCGCCACCGAGGACCGCCGGGACGACGACCTGGGGGAGCCGTTGCGGGGCGAGCACGGCGATGTCGGTGGCCTTGTCCTTCTCCTTGACCCCGGCAGGAGACGAGGAGCCGTCCGAGAACGTCACCTCGATGCTCGTGGCTCCGTCGACCACGTGCAGTGCGGTCAGCACCGAGCCGTCAGCGCTCACGACCACCCCGGCGCCGGTGCCGCGTTGCGGACCTGAGGAGTTGGTGAGTCGCGTCGCGATGGTCACGAGTGAGGGCAGCGCGACCTGGTATGCCGCGGCCGCGTCAGGGGGTGCCTTGGCCGCCTCCTCCTGGGCCTTGGCGATGCCGTCCTGGACGGCCTTGTCGACGTCGGTGGCGGTGATCGGAGGAGTCTCCGGGCCTCGGGTCAGCGCGTAGGTGCCCACGACGAGCAGCGCCGCGACGAGGAGGACGGCCACCAGCCACCGCCGGTGGGCCCGGGCCAGCTCGGTGAGGCGGGCCCGCCGACCGGGGGCGCCGGAGTCCTCGTCGGCCACCCCCTGGGGCGGATCGACGACTAGGGGCGAGCCGAGCCGGTCCACCTTTGCGAGCGTACGTCCGATCCTCGTCGCGCGATATGGGAGACCGGGATTCACGGCCAACTCTCAGGTTGGCTCGTACCGTCGTCGTAGATTGCTCGACATGGACAACGTCGTCTCCACCGTCGAGGAACTGCGCGCGCTCCAGCTGGACCGGATGCGCTGGAGCCTGTCCCACGCCTACGCGAATGTGCCGCACTACCGAGCCGCGTTCGATGCCGCCGGCGTGCGGCCGGACGACCTCCACGAGCTGGCCGACCTCGGGCGCTTTCCGTTCACTGCGAAGGCGGACCTGCGTGACAACTACCCGTTCGGGATGTTCGCCGTGCCGCGCGAGCAGGTGGTCCGGGTGCACGCCTCCAGCGGCACGACGGGCAAGCCCACGGTCGTGGGTTACACCCGCGACGACATCGACACGTGGGCGCAGGTGATGGCGCGGTCGATCGAGGCGGCGGGCGGACGACCGGGCGACCTGCTGCACGTCGTCTACGGGTACGGCCTGTTCACCGGGGGGCTCGGCGCCCACTACGGCGCCGAGCGACTCGGCTGCACGGTGGTGCCGGTGAGCGGGGGCATGACCGAGCGGCAGGTGCAGCTCATCCAGGACTTCCGGCCCCGGATCATCATGGTCACGCCGTCCTACTTCCTCGGGATCCTCGACGAGATGGAGGCGCAGGGCATCGACCCGAAGACGACCTCGCTCGAGATCGGGATCTTCGGTGCCGAACCCTGGACCGAGCAGATGCGCGAGGAGGTCCAGCGCCGCAGCAACATCCGCGCCGTCGACATCTACGGGTTGTCGGAGGTGATCGGCCCCGGGGTCTCCCAGGAGTCGGGCGAGACGCAGGACGGCCTGCACATCTGGGAGGACCACTTCTACCCGGAGGTGGTCGACCCGGTCACCGGCGAGGTGCTTCCGGACGGGCAGGAGGGAGAGCTGGTCTTCACCTCGCTCAGCAAGCAGGCGATGCCCGTGGTCCGGTACCGCACGAGGGATCTCACGACCCTGCTGCCGGGGACCGCCTTCCCGCAGTTCCGCAGGATGGCGAAGATCACCGGGCGCAGTGACGACATGATGATCGTGCGCGGAGTCAACGTCTTCCCGTCGCAGATCGAGGAGCACCTGCTGAGCATCGAGGGGTTGACGCCGCACTACCTCTGCGTGCTCACCCGACCGGGGCGGATGGACGAGCTCACGGTCCGGGTCGAGGCCGCTGCCGCCGACACGACGCCGGAGCAGCGGGCCGCGATGGCCGGCGTCCTGCGGACGAGGGTCAAGGACCGGGTCGGCGTCACGATCGAGGTCGAGGTCCTCGAGCCGCACGCCCTCGAGCGCTCGCTCGGCAAGGCCAAGCGGATCAGCGACCAGCGGCCACGCTGAGCTGGGCCCGAGTTCGCCGTGAGCGGACAGCCGTTCCCTGCGCGGCGTAACGGTGTAATCATCATTACATGACTACCAAGACAACGGCAGAAGCCTGGCTGGCGGGCCGACTCCCCACCGACTGGTTCACCGGCCCCGTCGAGGTCACCCGCGACCGCGACGAGCTCATCATCATCGGTGACCTCGCCGAGCCCGAGCTGGGCGACGACACCGACGACACCGACCGCACCATCGCCGCGCGGGGCCGGATCAAGTCGTTCCGGGAGGACACCCGCGAGCGCCGCATCGAGATCGCGCGGGAGCTGGAGCACCTCAGCGGTCGCAAGGTGTCGTGGGGCGTGCGGGTCGGCGAGACCGAGGCGCTCTTCACCCACCTGGCGGCCCCGGTCATGACGCGGTTGCGCCAGTCCGAGCGCCAGGTTCTCGACACCCTCGTCGAGGCGGGCGTCGCGAAGTCGCGCTCCGAGGCCCTGGCCTGGTGCGTCAAGCTCGTCGGCGAGAAGTCCGACAGCTGGCTCGGCGAGCTGCGCGAGGCGATGGCCCACGTCGACGAGGTGCGCAAGAAGGGCCCCGCGGCCTGAACCCTGCCCCGCGGCATACTCGTCCCATCTTTATCGGGTGACCCGATAAAGGGGAGCTTCACCCCGGAACGTTTGTCGGGTGAAGCCGCCCTTTGTCCCTAGACCCGATAAAGGAGGGGTATGCCGCCTGGCCGGCCCGGCGGCCTACCCCGCTTCCGTCCGCCCACGGCGAACATGAGCCGACTCGGCTCAGGGCGGGGAACAGTCGGGGAGCGCCCCGCGTTCCCCCAACGAGTCGTACGACAGGGCCTATTTCGTCCCGATCGGGTATCGGTCCACGAAAGGCTGACGCCGGGTCCGCGTCGCACGGATAGCATCGAGGTGATCTCGATAGGCAGGAGCAGAAGATGTTTGAACGGTTCACCGACCGGGCCCGTCGGGTGGTCGTGCTCGCGCAGGAAGAAGCGCGCATGCTCAACCACAACTACATCGGCACGGAGCACATCCTGCTCGGTCTCATCCACGAGGGTGAAGGCGTCGCCTCCAAGGCTCTGGAGAGCCTCGGCATTTCGCTGGAGTCGGTCCGCGAGCAGGTGCAGGAGATCATCGGCCAGGGGCAGCAGGCCCCGAGCGGCCACATTCCCTTCACGCCGCGGGCGAAGAAGGTCCTCGAGCTGAGCCTGCGCGAGGCGCTGCAGCTCGGCCACAACTACATCGGCACCGAGCACATCCTGCTCGGCCTGATCCGCGAGGGCGAGGGCGTCGCCGCCCAGGTCCTCGTGAAGCTGGGCGCCGACCTCAACCGCGTGCGGCAGCAGGTGATCCAGCTCATCTCCGGCTACCAGGGCAAGGAAGGCGGCTCGGGCGCCGGTCTGGCCGGCAACGTCCAGCAGGAGGGCACCCCCGCGGGCTCGCTCGTGCTCGACCAGTTCGGCCGCAACCTCACGATGGCTGCCCGCGAGGGCAAGCTCGACCCGGTGATCGGGCGTGAGAAGGAGATCGAGCGGGTCATGCAGGTGCTGTCCCGCCGCACCAAGAACAACCCGGTGCTGATCGGCGAGCCCGGCGTCGGCAAGACCGCCGTCGTCGAGGGCCTGGCCCAGGACATCGTCAAGGGCGAGGTGCCCGAGACCCTCAAGGACAAGCAGCTCTACACCCTCGACCTCGGCGCGCTCGTCGCCGGCAGCCGCTACCGCGGTGACTTCGAGGAGCGGCTGAAGAAGGTCCTCAAGGAGATCCGCACCCGCGGCGACATCATCCTGTTCATCGACGAGATCCACACCCTCGTCGGTGCGGGTGCCGCCGAGGGCGCGATCGACGCCGCCAGCATCCTCAAGCCGATGCTGGCCCGCGGTGAGCTCCAGACCATCGGTGCCACCACGCTCGACGAGTACCGCAAGCACATCGAGAAGGACTCGGCGCTCGAGCGCCGGTTCCAGCCGATCCAGGTCGCCGAGCCCACGCTCAGCCACGCGATCGAGATCCTCAAGGGCCTGCGCGACCGCTACGAGGCGCACCACCGGGTGTCCATCACCGACGGCGCCCTCGTCTCCGCGGCCAACCTCGCCGACCGCTACATCAACGACCGGTTCCTCCCCGACAAGGCGATCGACCTCATCGACGAGGCGGGCGCGCGGTTGCGCATCCGCCGGATGACCGCACCGCCGGACCTGCGCGAGTTCGACGAGAAGATCGCGGCCGTGCGGCTGGAGAAGGAGTCGGCCATCGACGGCCAGGACTTCGAGAAGGCCGCCAGCCTGCGGGACGACGAGAAGAAGCTGCTCACCGCCAAGGCGGAGCGCGAGACGCAGTGGAAGTCCGGCGACATGGACGTCGTGGCCGAGGTCGACGAGGAGCTCATCGCCGAGGTCCTGGCTGCCAGCACCGGCATCCCGGTCTTCAAGCTCACCGAGGAGGAGTCCAGCCGACTGCTCCACATGGAGGACGAGCTGCACAAGCGCGTGGTCGGCATGGACGACGCCATCAAGGCGATGTCCCAGGCGATCCGTCGCACCCGCGCCGGTCTGAAGGACCCGCGTCGTCCCGGTGGCTCGTTCATCTTCGCCGGTCCGACCGGTGTCGGTAAGACCGAGCTCGCCAAGACGCTCGCCGAGTTCCTCTTCGGTGACGAGGACAGCCTCATCCAGCTCGACATGTCGGAGTTCTCCGAGAAGCACACGGTCTCGCGGCTCTTCGGCTCGCCTCCTGGCTACGTCGGTTACGAAGAGGGTGGCCAGCTCACCGAGAAGGTCCGCCGCAAGCCGTTCTCCGTCGTGCTGTTCGACGAGGTCGAGAAGGCCCACCCCGACATCTTCAACACGCTGTTGCAGGTGCTCGAGGACGGCCGCCTCACCGACTCGCAGGGCCGGATGGTCGACTTCAAGAACACCGTCATCATCATGACGACCAACCTCGGCACCCGGGACATCACCAAGGGTTCGCTCGGCTTCTCGGCCGGCGCGGACACCCGCAGCGACTACGACCGCATGAAGAACAAGGTCACGGACGAGCTCAAGCAGCACTTCCGTCCCGAGTTCCTCAACCGCGTCGACGACATCATCGTCTTCCCCCAGCTCACGCAGGAGGAGATCGTCATGATCGTCGACCTCGAGATCGCCAAGCTCGACAAGCGGCTCAAGGACAAGGACATGGGCATCGAGCTCACCATCGAGGCCAAGAACGTCCTGGCCAAGAAGGGCTACGACCCCGTGCTCGGTGCGCGACCGCTGCGTCGCACCATCCAGCGCGAGATCGAGGACGTCCTGTCCGAGAAGATCCTCTACGGCGAGCTCAAGGCCGGCGAGCTGGTGCTCGTCGGGGCCGAGGGCGAGGGCAAGGCCGCGACCTTCACCTTCGTCGGCACCCCGCACCCGGGCAGCATCGAGCTCCCGGTCGTCGAGACGGTGGGCGACTCCGCCGACGCCGGCTGAGGCACGACTCCAAGCACGATCGAGGCGAGGTATGCCGCGTGGTCACCACGCGGCATACCTCGCCTCTCTGTCGTGAGACCGGCAGGTCAGGCGAGGCGGTCGAGCATCTCGCGCATGTAGCCGATCTGCACCGACTGGGTCACGTGGATCTCGTCGCCCAGCTGGGTCACGACGTCGTCGGTGCCGTCGCGGTGCTGCTGGACCACCATGCGCAGTGCGCCTTCGTGGTGCGCCGTCATCAGGGTGAGCCAGAGCCGGTCGGCCTCCGCGCCCCTGGCGGCCGTGAGCTGTCGCAGCTGGGCCTGGGTCGCCATGCCGGGCATGCCCGCGTGGTCGTGGGTGCCCGAGCCGAGCTCGGGGTTGCCGGCCTGTGGCGGCACCTGCTCGCCCTTGGCCTCGAGCCACTTGGCCATCGCGTCGATCTCGGGTCGCTGCTCGTCGGCGATGCGGGCGGCCAGCGACCTGACCTGGGTGTCGGCGAGCCGGTCCTGCACGAGCGAGACCATGACGATGGCCTGGGCGTGGTGCACGATCATGTCCTGCATGAACCGCACGTCGGCCTCCCTCGGGGAGCCGGTGCGCGACGGCAGCGCGGCGGTGCCGGTGAGCGAGGCGTTCGGCTCGCCCGGCCGGCCCGGCTGGAGCACGGGGGCGGTAGGTGAGGTGGCCGTCGTCGTGGGGGCCGGCGTGTCGCCGGAGCACCCGGCGAGACCAAGTCCGAGGAGGGCGGCTGCGACGAGGGCGGAGCCCCGGGCGGTGCAGTGGCTCGACACGCGAACAGTCCTCCCACGATGAATCGTCACAAACAGACCTTATAAGCAACGTTTTACCGTAAACGGGGCAGAAGACCCTTGAACGGTTCCGCGCAGCGACGAAAGGGTGGACAAATCGTCACGATCTCGACACTGAAGGGGTGCCGGGACCGGCGATTCACCCAGGGAGCCAGAGATGAGAACCCGCCATGCGGTGCTCGCCAGCCTCGCAGCGCTCGCCCTCACGATCCCCGCCACCGCGGCGTTCGCCGCTGACGGCGTGGGCAAGTCCGGTACCCAGCTGGGGCCGGACGAGATCGGGCGCAGCCAGAACGTCGAGCACCTGACCAACCTCCCCAGCAGCGGCCCACTGGCCGGCGCCACCGGGACCGACCTCGCCTTCCAGGACAACCTGGCGTTCGTCGGCAACTACAACGGGTTCGTGGTCTACGACGTGACCACGCCCGCGACCCCGCGGATGGTGACCCAGGTGAGCTGCCCCGGGTCCCAGAACGACGTGACCGTGTCGGGGACGCTGCTCTACCTGTCCACCGACTCCTCGCGGTCCGACGACTCCTGCCAGTCGGTCCCGCAGCCGGCCACGGAGAAGTCCTCGTGGGAGGGCATCAAGATCTTCGACATCTCGGACGTGGCCAACCCGAGGTACATCAAGTCGGTCGAGACGGCATGCGGTTCGCACACGCACTCGCTGATCCCGGGCTCGAAGGTGGACTACCTCTACGTCTCGAGCTACTCGCCCAACGCGACCTTCCCCGACTGCCAGCCGCCGCACGACTCGATCTCGATCGTCGAGGTGCCGAAGAAGCAGCCGACGAGTGCGAAGGTCGTGGCCACCCCGAACCTCTTCCCGGACGGTGGCTACACGAACACCTCGGGCTGCCACGACATCACCGTGAACCCGGCCCGCAAGATCGCCGCGGGCGCCTGCATGGGTGACGGGATCATCCTCGACATCAAGGACCCGGTGGCGCCGAAGGTGATCGATCGGGTGCGCGACACCACCAACTTCGCGTTCTGGCACTCTGCGACCTTCAACAACGCCGGCACCAAGGTCGTCTTCACCGACGAGCTCGGCGGCGGCGGCGCGGCCACGTGCAACGCGACGATCGGCCCCAACCGCGGCGCGAACGGGATCTACGACCTGAGCAAGGACCGCAAGCTCACCTTCCGGTCCTACTACAAGATCCCCCGGCACCAGTTCGACTCCGAGAACTGCGTCGCCCACAACGGCTCGCTGATCCCGGTCAAGGGACGCGACGTGATGGTGCAGTCCTGGTACATGGGCGGCACGTCGTTCTGGGACTTCACCGACTCGGACCATCCCCGCGAGATCGGCTACTTCGAGCGCGGACCGGCCGGTCCGGCCGGTGGCGGTGGCGGGACCTGGTCGTCGTACTACTACAACGGCCACGTCTACTCCTCCGACCTCGGCAAGGGGTTCGACGTCCTCAAGATCACCGACGCCGACCTGAGCAGGGCCGCCATGGTGAAGATGGACCAGCTGAACGTGCAGACCCAGCCGATCTACTCGGTGAAGTAGCCGGCTGGCCGCACCAGCGAGGGGACGAGGTGGCCCGGACCGGATGGTCCGGGCCACCTTGTCGTCCGCCCACCGCCACGGCGTCGCCGGTATGCCGTGTGCAAACCCGTCGCGGCGCACCGCGGACCGTTTCGCATCGTCCGCGGGCCGCGGCATACATTGGAGCGCGTGTCTGAGTCCTCCCTCCCCCGCCGCACCCTCCTCTTCGGGCTGGTCGCCGCCCCCCTGACCGTCGCCGCCTGCTCGAGTGACAAGCCGAAGCCGGCTTCCTCGAGCAGCACCACGACGCCGTCGTCGACGACGAGCAGCGCCACCGCCGCGCCGCCGAAGGTGACCGGAGCCGGTCTGCCCGCCGACCTGCTCTCGGCGATGTCCGCCTTGTACCTCGGGGGCCGGGTGTCCGTCACCACCGCCAGCGTGGGCGCGGCCCTGGGCAAGCGGAAGCCCCGCACCGGCTCCCTGAAGGTCGCCGGCTCCACCGGCACCTGGCAGGGGTCGCCGATCGCGACCGTCGTGCAGGGCAAGGACCTGACCCTGCTCGTCAAGGACGGCAAGACCTGGAAGGTGGCCGGCGGCTGGTGGCCGTCGCTCAAGGTCTACCGCCCGCCGTTCCCGACCATGCGGGTCCTCGCGATCGGCTCGGACGCGCGCAACCCGCAACCGGTGACCAAGTGCCGCGGCGACGCGCTCCACATCATCGGGGTCGACGCCAAGAAGGGCGTCGGCGGCATCGTCGGCATCCCGCGCGACTCGTGGGTGCCCTTGTCGACCGGTGGAAACGCCAAGGTCAACGCCTCCCTGGTCTTCGGTGGGGTCGGCGGCATGGTCACCACCATCGAGCGGGCCAGCGGCGTGCCGATCGACGGTTACGTCATCACTGGCTTCAAGGGCTTTCGGGCGATGGTCCGCAGCCTTGGGGGCATCGTCTTCGTCGCGGCGCGCTCCGTGCAGAGCGTCGACGGCTACCGGATCGTCAAGCCGGGGACCAACAAGCTCGACGCCAAGCACGCGCTGGCCCTGGCCCGGGAGCGCAAGCACCTGCCCAACGGCGACTTCGGCCGGTCCGCCAACCAGGGCGCGCTGATCAAGGCCGGCATCGTCATGGCCCGCAAGGCCGGGCCGGGCGCCCTGGCCGGACTGCTGTCGAAGATGGGTCCCCACCTGAGCACCGACCTCACCGTCGGCGAGGTCCTCAACCTGTGCGCCAGCCTCTACGTGAACACCGCGGCCGGGGTGCCCAACAAGGTCGTCCCGGGCGCGATCGGCACCCGCGAGGGCCAGTCCGTGGTGCTGCTCGGCTCGGGGGCGAGGTCGATCTTCTCGGACATGAAGAACGGCCGCCTCGGTGCCTGAGGCCAGCGCGCCCGAGCCCACCGCGCCGGACGGCCCTCAGCCGGCTGGGCCGGTCACGATCCGGGCGGCGCGCACGAGTGACATCCGGACGATCCGCGAGATCGTCCGGCCGCATGCCGACTCCCGGGTCCTGGTGTCCAAGGACGCCGTGACCTACTACGAGGCGCTCCAGCAGTTCCGGGTGGCCGAGCAGGACGGCGTCGTCGTGGGCTGTGGCGCCCTGCACGTCATGTGGGAGGACCTTGCCGAGATCCGCACGCTGGCGGTCCGGCCCGAGGCCAAGGGCCATGGCGTCGGGTCGCTGCTGATGGAGGCGCTCGTCGCCGACGCCCGGGCACTCGGGGTCGAGCGGCTGTTCTGCCTGACCTTCGAGGTGGACTTCTTCACCCGGCACGGCTTCGAGGTGATCGAGGGGCAGGCGGTCGAGCCCGAGGTCTATGCCGAGCTGGTCCGCTCCTACGACGAGGGTGTCGCCGAGTTCCTCGACCTCGAGCGGGTCAAGCCGAACACCCTCGGCAACACCCGCATGCTCCGCACCCTCTGACGTCCCGGTTCGATGTAAACCCGCCGGAGATCCCCGGCGGGTTTACATCGAACCGGGGGCGGGGGTCGGGTGCGGTCGGTGGTGCCGGGTCATCCTGATCCGCACCGAGGCGGCCAGCACCAGGAGCAGCAGCGCCGAGATGACCCCGAAGCCCAGGCGCGGGATCAGCGGAAGCGCGATCCCGATCCCTCCGCCGACCACCCAGGCGATCTGCAGGACCGTCTCGGACCACGCGAACACCCTCGTGCGGACGGTCTCGCCGATGTCGCGCTGGACGACGGCGTCGCTGCTCAGCTTGATCAGCTGGGCGCCGAGGCCGGCGACCAGGCCGAGCACCAGCAGCGTCGTGAGCGAGTAGAACAGCGCTGCGGCGAGCGCTGCCAGCACGTCGGCGATCAGGGCCACCGCGATGATCAGGTCGGGTCGCAGCCGGCGCAGGGCGTTGCCGACCACGGTGCCGAGCGCGTTGCCGGTGCCGGCCGCGCCGACGACGAGGGCGAGGACGAAGGTGCCGCTGTGCCCGGGCAGGGGGTGCTCGCGCATCAGGAAGGCCATGAAGAGGGCGAGGAACCCGGTCAGCAGCCGGGCCCCGATGGCGCTGCAGAGGGCGGTGAGCACCGTCACCGGGAGGGCCGCGACCCGGGCCCTCAGTCGCTGGACGAGCCCGAGCCGTCGACCGTCGCGGCGCGGGACGGGCAGCGGTCCGGTGTCCTCGATGTCCTGCTCGCCGGTGCTGGAGTCGACCCTGGACGGGAGCCGGATCGCCAGCACGGTGCCGACGACGTAGATGACGAAGGCCAGCCGCAGTGACCACTCGGGGCCGACCCCTGCGGCGGCGCCGGCCAGCCCGCCCCCGACCGCCATCCCCGCGACACCGGCGAGCGCGTTGCGGGAGTTGGCGTTGACCAGGCTGAAGCCGGGTGGCAGCAGCCGGGGCACGGCCGAGGCCCGGGTGACGCCGTAGGCCTTCGAGGCGACGAGGCAGCCGAGCGCTGCCGGGAACAGCCAGGGCGAGTCGTTGGCGACGGCTCCGGCCAGCACCCAGCACA
This sequence comes from Phycicoccus sp. Soil802, assembly GCF_001429605.1. Taxonomy (GTDB): domain Bacteria; phylum Actinomycetota; class Actinomycetes; order Actinomycetales; family Dermatophilaceae; genus Pedococcus. The sequence continues at coordinate 106,355 of NZ_LMSS01000008.1, read as the reverse complement.
GGAAGGCCCGGAGCGCGAGGGTCGTGCCGATGGCCCAGCGCCGCCCGTGCCGGAACCGGTCGAGCAGCGGCCCGATGAAGGGGGCGAGCAGCGCGAAGGGTGCCATCGTAAGGACGAGGAACTGGGCGACCTGTCCACGGGCCTCGTCGGTCGGGATGGCGAAGATGGTGCCGGCCAGCGACACGGTGAGCGCTGCGTCGCCCATCAGGTTGACGAAGTGCAGCTCCACGACCCGGGCGAGCCCGCTCTCGCCGGCTCCGGCCGAGTGCGTGTAGGCCCGGGCCCGGCGCGCCCCGGCCCGGCCGCCCCGCCCAGCCAGCCGCGCCCCGGCCAGGGTGCCGCGCCCGACGACCCGACCGGTGCGGGTGGCGCCGACGCGGAACGCGTGGGCCGCCCGGCGGCCGGTGGTCTTCGCGGCCGGGGTCGAAGTGGTGGGTGGCAGGTCGTGCGCCGCGGTCTCGGGCGCTGCTGGCCTCGGCGGTACGCCCTTGCCCGCGCCCCGGGCGGGGCGGGACGGGTCGCCGGGGGGCACACTCACCTCAGCTCGCCTCCCGCGAGGCCGGCAGCCGGAAGCGATCGCGAGGGAGCGGCTCGACGAGGCCATCGGCCACCAGGGAGTCGAGGCAGCGCTCGCGCTGGATCTCGTTGTCCGACAACGCTTCCAGTGCCGATCGGGGCACCGGGTCGGCGCTCTCTCGCAGGACGGCCAGGAGCGCGCCACGCAGCTGGCGGTCGGTGCCCTCCCATGCCTGGCCCCTGCGGGCCGGACCCTGGTGAGCCGGTCGGCCGGCGAGCTGCCAGGCGCACAGGTCGGCGACCGGGCAGTCCGAGCAGCGGGGCGCACGGGCGGTGCAGACGATCGCGCCCAGCTCCATGACCGCCACGCTCCAGGTGCGGGCCCGTGGTGGGTCAGCCGGCACCAACCCCGCGGCGACGGTGAGCTCGGCCCGGGTCGGCGACGGCGCGGCATACTCCTGACCGCCCACGACGCGGGCCAGCACCCGGCGCACGTTGGTGTCGACGACCGTGGTGCGCTCGCCGAAGGCGAAGGTCGCGACTGCGGCCGCGGTGTAGGTGCCGACGCCGGGCAGGGTGAGCAGCTCGGCCTCGGTCGCCGGGACCGCGCCGTCGTGGTGCTCGGCCATGGCGACGGCGGCGGCGTGCAGCCGCAGGGCGCGACGCGGGTAGCCGAGTCGACCCCACGCGCGCACCGCCTCGCCGGGGGAGTCAGCGGCCAGCGCGCTCGGGCTGGGCCACCGGGACAGCCACTCGCGCCAGACCGGCTCGACCCGGGCGACCGGGGTCTGCTGGAGCATGATCTCGGACACGAAGATGCCCCAGGCCGTGGCGTCGGGTCGTCGCCACGGCAGGTCGCGCGCGGACACGGCGTACCACTCCAGCACCTCGTGGTGCAGTCGGGCGGGAGCGGTGCCGGTGCTCACACGTAGCGTTCGAGGATGCTCGACTCGGCCAGGCGGGACAGGCCCTCACGCACGGCCCGGGCGCGGCCCTCGCCGACGCCGTCGACATCCATGAGCTCCTCGAGGTTGGCCGCCAGCAGCTTCTGCAGGCTCCCGAAGTGCTCGACCAGCCGGTCGACGATGGCGCCCGGCAGGCGGGGCACCTTGCTGAGCAGCCGGTAGCCGCAGGGGCTCACGGCCGAGTCGAGGGCGTCGCCCCCGACGGCGAAGCCCACGGCCTTGGCTCCCGCGGCGAGGTCGAGCAGCTCGGTCGAGGTGAGCTCTTCGAGCGCCGCCATCGCCTGCTCCAGCGTGAGGTCGGCCTTGGTGACGGGCAGGTAGTCGCGGATGACGAGCTCGCGGTCGTTGCCCAGCCCGCCGGTCAGCTCCTCGAGCTGGAGGGTGAGCAGGCGGCCGTCGACGCCGAGCTCGACGACGTAGCCGGAGATCTCGTCGCGGATGCGTCGCACCATCTCGAGGCGCTGGAGGACGCTGGCCACGTCGCGGACCGTGACGAGGTCCTCGATCTCGAGCGCCGACAGGGTGCCGGTGACCTCGTCGAGGCGGGACTTGTAGCGCTCCAGGGTCTGCAGGGCCTGGTTGGCCCGGGAGAGGATCGCGCTGGAGTCCTCCAGGACGTGGCGTCCGCCGTCGACGTAGATGGCGACGATGCGCATCGACTGGCTCACCGAGATGACGGGGTAGCCGGTCTGCTTGGCCACCCGCTCTGCGGTGCGGTGCCGGGTGCCGGACTCGCTGGTCTCGATCGACGGGTCGGGCACGAGCTGGGTGGCGGCCCGCAGGATCCGCGACGCCTCGCGGTCGAGCACGATGCCGCCGTCCATCTTCGCGAGCTCGCGAAGCCGGGTCGCCGAGAACTCCACGTCGAGCGGGAAACCGCCGGTGGAGAGCTGCTCCACGGTACGGTCGTGCCCGAGCACGATGAGCGCCCCCGTGCGCCCGCGGAGGATGCGTTCCAGGCCGTCGCGCAGCTCGGTACCCGGTGCCACGGCGGCGAGGGTGGCGCGCAGCGCATCGTCCTCGCGAAGATCCACTGGTCAAACCCCTTTGGTGCCGCCGGTCCGGTCTGGCGCGAGTCTAACCGTGCACCGGCTGCAGGGCGGCGCGCACCGCGCTGCGGATGTCGTCACACTCCACGACCTGCATGCCCTCGGGCGTCGGTCCGCTGCCCAGCACCCCCTGGGGGACGTAGGCCGTGCGGAACCCGAGCCGCGCCGCCTCGGCGAGCCGACGCGGCATCCCGGAGACGGGTCGGATCTCGCCGGCCAGTCCGAGCTCACCGAAGGCGATGGCGTGGTCGGGCAGCGGCTGGTCCTTCACGGCACTGGCCACGGCGAGGGCGATGGCGAGGTCGGAGGCGGGCTCGGTGAGGCGGACGCCCCCGACGGTGGAGAGGTAGACGTCGGCGTTGCCGATCGGTGCCTGGGCCCGCTTGGCGAGGACCGCGATGATCATCGAGACCCGGGCGGAGTCGAGCCCGCTCGTCGCGCGACGCGGGGTGGGGATCTCGCTCTTGGCGACCAGGGCCTGGACCTCGGTCATGAGGGGGCGGCGGCCCTCGAGCGTGACCGTGACGCAGGTGCCGGGGACGGTCAGGGTGCCCCGGGAGAGGAAGAGGCCACTGGGGTCGGGAAGGCCCACGATGCCCACGTCGGAGAGGTCGAAGCAGCCGACCTCGTCGGTCGGGCCGTAGCGGTTCTTCACGGCCCGGACGAGCCTGAGCCGCGAGTGCCGGTCGCCCTCGAACTGCACCACGACGTCGACCAGGTGCTCGAGGACGCGGGGCCCGGCGATCGAGCCGTCCTTGGTGACGTGCCCGACGAGGAGGGTGGCGATGCCGCGGGCCTTGGCCACCTGGATCAGCGAGGCGGCCACCTCGCGGACCTGGGTGACGTTGCCGGCGGAGCCCTCGACCTCACCGCTGGCGATGGTCTGCACCGAGTCGACGATGACCAGGTCGGGCTGCACCGCGTCGATCTGGCCGAGCACAGTGGCGAGGTCGGTCTCCGCGGCGAGGAACAGGGTCGCGGCCATCGCCTCGATCCGCTCGGCCCGCATCCGCACCTGGGCGGCCGACTCCTCGCCGGTGACGTAGAGGACCTTGCGCCCCTCGCCCGACCGGGCGGCGCGGGCCGCGACGTCGAGGAGCAGGGTGGACTTGCCGATGCCGGGCTCGCCGGCGACCAGCACGACGGCGCCCGGGACCAGCCCGCCACCGAGCACCCGGTCGAACTCGCCGACGCCGGTGCTCCGCGCCTCGGCCCGCCGGGCGTCGACCTGGCCGATCGGCACGGCGGGCCGCTCGACGCGGGTGGCCGCGGTCGTGCGGACGGTGACCGCGCCGATCTCGCTGACGCTGCCCCACGCCTGGCACTCGCCACAGCGGCCGACCCACTTGACGGCGGTCCAGCCGCACTCGGAGCAGCGGAAACCGCTCGACCTGGTCGACGTCTTCGCTGCCATGGGCGACAACCTACGTGGGGCCGCCGACAAGCCGGCTCAACCCCGCCGGTTCAAGGTATTCCGCCACCGGATCCGGGTAGTGGAATACCTCGAACCGGTGGAGGGCGGGGTCAGTGGCCCTCGGCGACCTTCTTGAGCCCGTCGAGCATGCCCTGCCAGTTCCGCGAGAACTCCTCGGCCTGCTTGGTGCTGTCGCAGCCGTCCTGGGTCAGCTTCACGGCGGTGCCGTCGCCGGACGGCGATAGCTCGTAGCGGACCGTGTGGTAGTTCTCGGGCACGTCGTCGGCGCCCGTCATCGGGCTGTAGTGGGTGACCTCGAGCAGCCTGCCGGGCTCGGCCTGCAGCACCTCGCCCTTGTCCTGGTATGGCTTGCCCTCCCACTCGCCGCTCCACGTGATCGGGCTGCCAGGCTGCCAGTCGCTGGCCACCTCGCTGCCCATCATGTACTGGGCGACCAGCTGGGGGTCGGTCATCGCCTGCCAGACCCGGTCGGGGTCGGCGTCGACGGTGGTGTTGGCGGTGGCGACGTGCTCGGTCATGGTGCCTCCTGTGGTCCGGGTGTCCGGTTCGTTCCACCCTGTCCCGCCTCGGGAGCGGTGTCCACCCCAGTCGTCACGTCAGAACCGGCGCCACCACAGGTTGACCGCGTAGTCGACGCCCGTCCCGCCGTGCTCGGCCAGGATCCCCTCGGCAGCGGTCTCGGAGAACTCGATGCGCACGACCGCCTCGAAGTCCTCGCGGGTGTCGAGCTCCCAGGAGATCGTCAAGCGCTCGCGCTCCCAGCCCTGCCGCGTCCAGAACCGCTCGACGGCTGCGGCGTCGTAGGACGGGTTGGCGCGGGAGAACCAGCGCCCGAACGTCGAGCGCGTCGCGTCGTTGTCGATGACGTATGCCGTACCGCCGGGCCGCACCACGCGTTCCAGCTCGCGCAGGCCGGGTTCGCAGCCGGCGCCGAAGAAGTAGGCCCACCGGGCCTGAGCGAGGTCGACCGACGCGTCGGCCAGCGGCAGCGCCTGCGCGACGCCCTCCAGGACCCGCACGGACGGCAGTCCGGCGACGCGACTCTCGGCGATCGAGCGCAGCGGTGGGTGGGGTTCGACGCCCACCACGCTCGCGCACCCGAGGGCGGCGAAGCGGGGGAGGTGGAACCCGGTGCCGCAGCCGACGTCGACCAGGTCGGCGCCGGCGAACGGGTGCAGGGCAGCCATGGCCGACTCGAGGACCCCGGCCCGGTCGACCCCGAGGTTCTCGACCTCGTAGACGTCGGGGGAGTCCCAGATGTTCGGGCTGCGCGTCGGCTCGGGCCGACCCGGCTCGGTGTTCATCGGCCCTTGCGCGCCTCTTGGGCAGCGAGCGTCGCCGGGTGGACCAGGAGTGGCAACATCTTGCGGGAGTAAGCGTTTCGTGCGGCCTTCACGCTGGCGAGGTGGGCCTCGCAGCGGATCTCCAGCTCGCCGTAGGCTTCCTCGCCCATCAGCTCGACGAGCTCGCCCCTGTTGCTGCGGAAGACCGGCTCACGGCCGACGTGCGCCTCGGGGTTGCTGGAGCAGTACCAGTCGAGGTCGTGGCCGCCCGGCCCCCAGCCGCGGCGGTCGTACTCGGTGATGCTGACCTCCTGCCAGCTCGAGCCGTCGGGGAGCTCGACCTTGCGGTAGGTGCGGCGGATCGGCAGCTGCCAGCAGACATCCGGCTTGACCGTGTGCGGCTCCTTGCCGGTGAGGACGGCGTGCTGGTGCAGGGCGCAGCCGGCCCCTGCAGGGAACCCGGGCCGGTTGAGGAAGATGCACGCGCCGTCGACCACCTTGGTCTTGAGGGCGTCGTCCTCCTTCTCGGTCCAGGCGCCGACCTTGGTGGAGCCCGGGTGCAGCTGCCACTCGTCCTCGCCCAGCTCCTTGACGACCTTCTTGACGCGCTTGACGTCGTCGTCGTCGGTGAAGTGGGCGCCGAGGGTGCAGCAGCCGTCGTCCGGCCGGTCGGCGTAGATGCCCTTGCAGCCGCTGCCGAAGATGCACGTCCAGCTCGACGTCAGCCAGGTCAGGTCGCAGCGGAACCGCTGCCCCGAGTCGGCGGGGTCGGTGAACTCCACCCAGATCCGGGCGGTGTCGAGCGGGGTCTCTGCCACGTGCCTCACCCTACGTCGTGCGTTGCCACTCCTAGGGATTGGCCCGGATGGCGGTCTGTCGGCGGCGTCGCCGCCACGCCAGCGCGGCGACCACCACGAGCAGCAGCGCCGTCGCGGCCCAGTTCAGCCGGGTGAGGTCCTGGAAGGCGTCGTCCCACCGGACCCCGCGGCCGTACCCCGACTTCGCCGGGTCGCCGCCCTCCCCGAGCATGCTCAGTCCCAGCGGGACCAGGAGCAGCCCGGGGGCCGCCAGCAGGGCCAGCCCCCACCTCGACCCCGCCAACAGCCCCAGCACGAGCAGCAGCGCCACCGGCGCCAGAGCCGTCAGCGCGACCATGCCGGACTCGACGTAGCGGTCGCGGGAGGCGGTCTCACCGAAGAACGGCGCCGTGTTGATGGCACCGGCGAAGACCGTCCAGGCCAGCAGGCACCACCCCAGCAGGACGACCAGCGCGGTGACCGGCCAGACCGGCCCTTGTCCGGCCCCCGACGGAGCTGCGGGCGTCGGTGCGCCCGGGTCGGCCGGAGTCGTCGCCGTGGTCTGGTGCGTGCGGTCGGTGCTGGACGGCATACGCCCAGTCTTTCAGGACTCGGCCGACCGCGGCCTGAGGGCGGTGATTCCCCGCGCACCGACCCGGCGGTGTCGTAGCGTGCAGCCATGCGCCTCGGAGTCATCGACGTCGGCTCCAACACGGTCCACCTGCTCGTCGTGGACGCGCACCGGGGCGCCCAGCCGCTTCCGGCCACCTCGCACAAGATCGAGCTGCGGCTCTCGGAGCACGTCACCGACTCCGGCGACATCGCCGAGACGGGGAAGGCAGCCCTCACCGGCTTCATCCACGAGTGCCTGAAGGTTGCGGAGGACCAGGGCGTCGAGGAGGTGATGGCCTTCGTCACCAGCGCCATCCGCGAGGCACCCAACGGCGAGGAGGTGCTCGCCCGCGTGCGGGCCGCCACGGGGGTCGCGCTCCAGGTGCTGTCCGGCGAGGACGAGGCGCGGCTGACCTTCCTGGCCGCCCGGCGGTGGTTCGGCTGGTCGAGCGGCACCCTGCTCGTCGTCGACATCGGCGGGGGCTCCCTCGAGCTCGCGGCCGGCATGGACGAGGAGCCGGACGCCGCGGTGTCGCTGCCGCTGGGGGCCGGCCGGCTCACCCGCGACCTCCTTCCGGGCGACCCGCCGGGTGCCGACGTGGTCCGCGAGGCGCGCCGGGTGATCCGCCAACGGCTTGCCGCCGCGATGCGCCCGCTGGCCAAGGCCGGCACCGCAGACCGCGCGGTCGGCACCTCCAAGACGATGCGCTCGCTGGCGCGCGTCACCGGCGCCGCCCCCAGCAGCGACGGCCCGTATGCCGCGCGCAGCCTCGAGCGCGCAGCGCTCGCCTCCCTGGTCACCGACCTCGGCGCGATGACCTCCCGGCAGCGCTCGGGGCTGTCCGGCGTCTCGTCCAGCCGGTCGCACCAGCTGCTCGCCGGCGCGCTCGTCGCCGAGGCCGCGATGGACCTGCTCGACCTCGACCGCCTGGAGATCTGCCCGTGGGCGCTGCGCGAGGGAGTCATCCTCAGCAGGCTCGACACGATGGGCTGAGGACCGCTCGCTAGGCTCGGGGGCATGGCTGGAGCGGTGTCGATCCCTGGGGCCACGGTGGCTCTGTCGACCGCCTCGGTCTACCCCGACACGTGCGCCGCCGCCTTCGCCACCGCAGCGCGGCTCGGCTACGACGCCCTCGAGGTCATGGTGTGGACCGATCCGGTCTCGCAGGAGGCCGGCGCGCTCGCGGCACTCTCCGAGCTGCACGGCATACCGGTGGTGTCGGTGCACGCACCCACCCTCCTGCTCACCCAGCGGATCTGGGGGCCCGACCCGTGGACCAAGGTGGACAAGTCGATCGCCCTGGCCCAGGAGGTCGGGGCGTCCACGGTGGTGCTCCACCCGCCGTTCCGCTGGCAGAAGGAGTACGCGGGCGAGTTCGTCGATGGGGTGGCGCTGCGCGAGCACGAGACCGGGGTGGCGCTGGCCGTCGAGAACATGTTCCCGTGGCGGGCCCGGCAGCGGGAGTTCGAGGCCTACCTGCCCCACTGGGACCCGGTGCCGCAGGCCTACGACAACGTCACGCTCGACCTGTCGCACACCTCCACCGCCGGCTCGGACGCGATGGCGATGGCGGCCGCCCTCGGTCCGCGCCTGCGGCACGTCCACCTCGCGGACGGCCTCGGCTCCCTCAAGGACGAGCACCTCGTGCCCGGCCGGGGCAGCCAGCCGTGTGCCGAGTTCCTCGAGATGCTGGCGCTGAAGCAGTTCTCGGGGTCGGTCGTCGTCGAGGTCGGCACCCGCAAGCTCACCCCCGAGCAGCGCGAGGTCGACCTGGCCGAGGCCCTCGCGTTCGCGCGCCTGCACCTCGCCACCGCCTCCACGGCCGAGGTCTCATGAGTCCCCGAGGGCGCCGGCCGGGCGGCGTCGACACCAGGCAGGCCATCGTCGAGGCGGCGCGGGTCGACTTCGCCGAGCAGGGCTACGACGGCACGTCCCTGCGCGGGATCGCCCGCCGGGCCGAGGTCGACCCGGCCCTCGTGCACCACTACTTCGGGGGCAAGCCGCAGCTGTTCGCGGCGGTGATGGACATCCCGGCCGACCCCGCGGCGCTGATCAGCGCGGTGGTCTCCGGCCCGCGCGACCAGGTCGGCGAGTCGCTCGTGCGCACCTTCCTCGCGGTCTGGGACTCCGAGGAAGGACGGCAGCGGTTCCAGGCGCTCGTGCGGGCGGCGGTCACCCACGAGGACGCCACCCGGATGCTGCGCGAGTTCCTCACCCGCGAGGTGTTCGGGCGGGTGGTCCGCGAGCTGTCCAACGACGGCGAGCCGTCCCACGAGCTGGAGGTGCGGGCCGGTCTCGCGGCCTCGCAGATGATCGGGCTGGCGATGATGCGCTACATCGTGGAGTTCCCGGCCGTCGTCGACGCGACGCACGACGAGCTGGCCGCGCTGGTCGGCCCCACCATCCAGCGCTACCTCGCCCCGTAGGGCGACCACGCGGCATACCCCCGCGCCATCTCCCGCACCATCTCCCCGTTCGAGGTATTCGGCTACCGGTATCGGGTAGCCGAATACCTCGAACGGCGGGGTGAAAGGGGCTTGTCGGCGCGCCGTCCACGGGCTATATTCATCGCATGATGAAAAACGCCATCGAGATCGCGAACCTCCGCGTCGTGCGGGGCGGTCGCGAGGTGCTGCCCGACCTGTCCGTGACGGTGCCGGCGGGCCAGGTCGTCGGGCTGCTCGGCCCGAGCGGGAGTGGCAAGTCCACCCTGATCCGCGCCGTCGTCGGCGTCCAGGTGGTCGAGTCCGGCGACGTCACGGTGCTCGGCGAGCCGGCCGGCTCGCCGTCGCTGCGCCACCGCATCGGCTACGTGACGCAGAGCCCGAGCGTCTACGACGACCTGTCCGTGCGGGCCAACGTCCGCTACTTCGCCAGCATCCTCGGCGTCCGGGCCGCGGCCGCCGACGAGGCGATCGAGGCGGTGGACCTCACCAGCCATGCCGACGCACTGGTCGGCAACCTCTCCGGCGGCCAGCGGTCGCGGGTCTCGCTGGCGGCCGCGCTGGTCGGCGACCCGGAGCTGCTCGTGCTCGACGAACCCACCGTCGGGCTCGACCCGGTCCTGCGCCGTGACCTGTGGGAGCTCTTCAACCGCCTTGCGGCACAAGGCCGTTCGCTGCTCGTGTCGAGCCACGTCATGGACGAGGCGAGCCGCTGCGACCGGCTGCTGCTCCTCCGCGAAGGCGAGATCCTCGCCGACGACACCCTGCCGGCGCTGCTCGCACGGACCGGCGCCGACGACGCCGAGCAGGCGTTCCTCGCCCTGATCGACCGCGCTGCCCAGGAGGCACGATGAACGCCCACCGCACCCTCGTCACCGCTGCACGGGTCCTCGCCCAGCTCCGGGCCGACCACCGCACCATCGGGCTCATGCTCGTCGTGCCCTGCGTCCTGGTCGGGCTGCTCGCGTGGATCTTCGAGGGCACCCCGGTCTTCGACGGGCTCGGTGCCTCGCTGCTCGGCGTCTTCCCCTTCGTCGTGATGTTCATCGTGACCAGCATCGCCACGCTCCGGGAGCGGACGTCCGGCACCCTCGAGCGACTCCTGACGACGCCGATGGGCAAGGGCGACTTCATGTTCGGCTACGCCCTCGCGTTCGGCGTGATGGCGGTGCTCCAGGCCCTCATCGCGACGGCCTTCGCCGTCTACGTGTGCGGGCTCGACGTCGCCGGGCCGCTGTGGCAGCTGGTCGCCGTGGCCGTGCTCGATGCACTGCTCGGGACGGCGCTCGGCCTGCTCGCCAGCGGGTTCGCCCGCACCGAGTTCCAGGCGGTCCAGTTCATGCCGGCGTTCGTCCTGCCGCAGTTCCTGCTGTGCGGGCTGATCGTCGCCCGGGACCGCCTGCCGGACCTCCTGCGGTGGGTGTCCGACGTGCTGCCCCTGTCGTATGCCGTGGACGCGATGAAGTCGGTCACCGCCAGTGCCAGCCCGGGCGCCGACGTGGCCGGCGATGCCGCCGTGATCGCGCTCTGGGTGCTCGTTGCCCTGGTGCTCGGCAGCCTCACCCTGCGACGCCGGACCGCCTGACCTGCTCTGTTGGCGTTTCTACGTTCTTCGGCGGACCTCGGGTGGCCAGCGCGGCGTTACGGTGAATTTGTCCGACAGAGGGGCTCCTGCAGGGGGGCACTATGTGGCCGAGGTGGTTTGCCGGACCGGTGGCGGTGCGTCGTGCCCGCGACCGTGATCAGTGACGAGACGACCACGCGCGTACCCCGCTAGTCCGTCACCTGTGGTGGTCGGGGTGCGCCATGTCGCGAAGCAACGTCCTCAGGTCCGTGACGAGCGCGGCGGGGGTGGTCGCGTTGTGCGCGGCCGCACTGGTCGGCGCGGCGATGTCGGCCTCGGCCGCGCCTGCGCCCGTGGTCCCGGTGCCGGTCTCGGCGGTCAGCGCCGACGCGCTGCCCACGGTCCAGGTCAACGGTGTGGTGTGGTCGCAGGCGGTCGTGGGCAACACCGTGTATGCCGCGGGGTCCTTCAGCACCGCCCGTCCAGCCGGCTCCGCACCGGGGACCAACACCGTGGCGCGCAGCAACCTCCTCGCCTACAACATCACCACCGGTGCGCTGGTCACGACGTTCGCCCCCAGCGTCAACGCCCAGATCCTGTCGGTCGCGGCGTCTCCGGACGGCAGCCGCATCTACGTCGCCGGTGACTTCACGTCGATCAACGGACAGGCCCGCCGGCGGGTGGCGGCCTTCGACACCGCCACCGGTGCGCTGAGCACGGCCTTCAACCCCACGGGGGTCAACTCGCAGGCGCGGGCCGTCATCGCGACGGCCGACTCCGTCTACGTCGGCGGTGGCTTCGCCGGACTCGGCAACGGGCAGCTGCGCAACAACCTCGCCGCCTTCCGGGCCTCGGACGGGGCGGTCCTGCCGTGGAACCCCAACGCGGACTACACCGTGTGGGCGGTCGCGGTGTCGGGTGACGGCCAGTGGGTCTTCGCCGGCGGTTCCTTCCAGAACGTCGGTGGGCAGTCGGCCATCGGGCTGGCCAAGATCAACGGGGCGACCGGCGCTCTCGACCCGACCTGGGACCCCGCCGTCAACAACCGTGGCCCGGACACGGGGATCAGCAGCCTGCGGGTCCAGGGCAGCTTCGTCTACGGCACGTCGTGGTCGTTCGGGAGCGGGGCCAACCTCGAGGGGGCCTTCAAGCTCCCCATCACCAACTCGACGCTCGTCTGGGTGACCGCCTGCCACGGCGACAACTACTCCGCCTTCCTGATGGGCGGCGTCGTCTACACGGCGAGCCACGAGCACTACTGCGGAGCCATGGGCGGCGGCGCCCCGCAGTACCCCCAGTGGAAGTTCCAGCACTCCCAGGCCTGGACCGACGCGGTCGGTGGACAGATCCTCAGCGACAGCCTCGGCTACCCCAACTGGCGCGGCACCAACGCGCCGTCGATCGTCAGCTGGAACCCCGACATGACGATGGGCAGCTACACCGGCCAGTACCAAGCAGGGTGGAACATCGCCGGCAACGACGACTACGTCGTCTACGGCGGGGAGTTCCCGACCGTGAACGGCGTGGGCCAGCAGGGCCTCGTGCGCTTCGCGCGCCGGGGCCTGGCACCCAACAAGGAGGGCCCGCGCTTCGCCGGTGGGACGTTCGTGCCACGGCTCGTGCCGACCTCGTCCTCGACCCTGCGGGTGAGCTGGACGGCGGGCTACGACCGGGACGACTACACGTTGACCTACCGGGTGATCCGCAACGGGGCCACCGGCTCGCCGCGCTTCACGACCACGGCCAACTCGACCTGGTGGTCCCTGCCTGCGGTCGGCTTCGTCGACACCGGACTGACTCCCGGGGCGACCTACACCTACCAGCTGATCGCCAACGACCCCAGTGGCAACACGGTGTTCGGGGCCAACGCGAGCATCACCATGCCGACCTCCTCGAGCCCGAGCAACGGCTACGCCCAGTCGGTCCGGGCCAACGGTGCCCGCATCTACTGGCCGATGAACGAGACCTCCGGGCTGACCATCAACGACCGCGCCGCCGGAACCGGCGCCTCCAGCGGGATCGGGGTGACCGACGGTCGCGGCGACACCGGCATCAACTGGAACCAGTCGGGTGCCATCGCCGGCGACAGCGCGGCGGCCCTGACGAACAACGACTTCAGCCGCGTCTATGCGCTCGGGTCGGAGACCGCCCCCGACACCTTCACCACCCAGGTCTGGGTCCGCACGTCCACCGGCAGCGGTGGCCGCATCCTCGGCTTCGGCGACCTCCAGAACGGCAACTCGGCCCACCGCGACCGGCACCTCTACATGGACAACGCGGGTCGCATCGTCTTCGGGGTCTATGGCCAGGACGGCACCCTGCGCACGGTCATCAGCCCCTCGGCCTACAACAACAACGTCTGGCACATGCTCACGGCGACGATGAGCAGCGCCGGCATGCGCCTCTACGTGGACGGCAACCTCGTCGGCTCGAACACCGGCACCACGGCGGGCGAGGCCTACCTCGGCTACTGGCGGCTCGGCGGCGACGTCCTCGGCACCGACAACGGTCGTCCCGGTTGGACCCCGCGACCGGCGTCCAACAACTTCGTCGGCAGCGTGGACGAGATAGCCGTCTACCCGACGGCGCTGTCGCAGGCGACGATCCAGGCCCAGTATGCGCTGCGCAACGGTGGGGGTGGCGGCAACCAGCCGCCGACCGCCTCGTTCACGTGGGGCACCGCGGGACTCACCGCGTCGTTCGACGGGTCCGGGTCGAGCGACCCCGACGGGTCCGTGACCGGCTACTCGTGGAACTTCGGGGACGGCACGCCCACGGGCAGCGGGGTGGCCCCGAGCCACACGTATGCCGCGCCGGGCACCTACACCGTGCAGCTCACCGTGACGGACAACCAGGGCGCGACCGGCAGCACCACGCGCCAGGTCACCGTCGCGGCTGCGGGGGTCATCGCGAACGACACCTTCAACCGCACGGTCGTCGACGGCTGGGGCCAGGCCGACACCGGTGGCACGTGGACGCTGACCACGGCGGCAAGCAACTTCGCCGTGGGCCAGCCGGTGGCTGGAGTAGGCACGATGCGACTCGCGGCGTCGTCCGGGCCGTCCGCGTACCTCTCCTCCACCTCGGCGCTGAATGTCGACCTGCGCACCGCGATCGGCTTCGACAAGCCAGCCACGGGTGGCGGCGTGTACGCCTCAGCGGTGGTCCGCCGGGTGGGTACCTCCGACTACCGGGTCAAGGTGCGGCTGACGGGCACCGACACCACGGCATACCTCGCTCGGACGGTCGGTGGGGTCGAGACGATCCTCACGTCGGTGCCGCTGCCCGGGGTCGTCGTGGCAGCCGGTGACGCGTTGTCGCTGCGCATCCAGGCTGTCGGTAGCGGCACCACGACCCTGAACGGGAAGGTCTGGAAGGTCGGGACCGCCGAGCCCTTCGCGTGGACGACCACCACCACCGACTCGACCGCCGGGCTGCAGTCCGCCGGCGCCGTCGGCACCTACGCCTTCCTGTCGGGTTCGGCGACCAACGCCCCCATCACCTTGAGCTTCCCCGACTTCAACGCCGTCGCGCCCTGACCCGTGGCAGCCGGACGCCGCGTGGGCCACCCACGCGGCGGTCCGGCTTGCTGCCGGTTAGCCTTGTCGACGGTCGTGACCCCCCACGGCCGCCGGATGGAAGGACCCCCGTGGACGCCAGTGACCTGCTGCGCAACAGCCTGCTCCAGCTCTCCAAGAGCGATGCTGTGCGACAGACGATCGAGAAGGCGCCGGTGAGCCGCAGCGTGGTGCGGCGGTTCGTCCCGGGTGACCGCACCGAGGACGCCGTCTCGGCGACGGCGGAGCTGCGGGCGACCAACCGCCTGGCGACCATCGACTACCTCGGCGAGGACACCGCCGACCTGACCCAGGCCATCCGCACCCGCGACCACTACATCGACCTGCTCAAGGCGCTCGCCGACGCCGACCTGTCGCAACACGGCATGGGCGAGGTCAGCCTCAAGCTGTCGGCGCTCGGCCAGTACCTGCCCGGCGACGGCCACAAGATCGCGCTCGAGCACGCTCGCGAGATCTGCCAGGCGGCCGCGAACGCCGGGACCACGGTCACCCTCGACATGGAGGACCACACCACGACCGACGCCACCCTGGAGTCGCTGCGCGAGCTCCGTCAGGACTTCCCGTGGGTAGGGGCCGTGATCCAGTCCTACCTGCACCGCAGCGAGGGCGACTGTCGCGACCTGGCCCACGAGGGCAGTCGGGTCCGGCTCTGCAAGGGCGCCTACAAGGAGCCCGAGTCGGTGGCCTACCAGAGCAGCGCCGACGTCGACCAGAGCTACGTGCGCTGCCTCAAGATCCTGATGGGCGGCGAGGGCTACCCGATGGTCGCCAGCCATGACCCCCGGCTCGTCGAGATCGCCGGCGCCCTGGCCGCACACCACCGGCGGGAGCCCGACAGCTACGAGTACCAGATGCTCTACGGCATCCGCCCCGAGGAGCAGAAGCGGATCGCGGACCGGGGCAACCAGATGCGGGTCTACATCCCGTACGGCGAGGAGTGGTACGGCTACCTCATGCGCCGGATGGCCGAGCGCCCTGCCAACACGATGTTCTTCCTGCGCGGCCTGGCCACCAAGAACTAGACGGCGCGGGCGGATATCGCGCGCACCGGGACCGCCGCGGCTGGAAGACTGCCGGCATGGGAACAACTGTGGCGATCCTCGGTGCCGGAGTGATGGGCGAGACGCTGCTGTCCGGGCTGATCCGGTCCGGGCGCAGCGCCGACGAGCTGATCGTGACCGCGCGCCGACCCGACCGGGCCGACGAGCTCGCCCAGCGGTACGGCGTGCGGGCGATGTCGAACGTCGCTGCCGCCGAGGCGGCCGACACCCTGGTCCTCGTCGTGAAGCCGCAGGACATGGGCGGCCTGGTCGAGGAGATCGGCGACCACGTGTCAGCCGGCAACCTCGTCGTGAGCCTGGCCGCGGGCATCCCCACGCAGTACCTCGAGAGCCGGCTCCCCGCCGGGGTGGCCGTGGTCAGGGTCATGCCCAACACCCCCGCCCTGGTCGACCAGGGGATGGCGGCGGTGAGCCCGGGTCGCAGCGCCGACGCCGCGCACCTCGACGAGGCGGCCGAGCTGCTGCGGTCCTGTGGCCGGGTGGTCCAGGTCGCCGAGAAGCACCAGGACGCCGTGACCGCGATCAGCGGCAGCGGGCCGGCCTACATCTTCTACGTGGTCGAGGCGATGATCGAGGCCGGCGTGGTGCTCGGCCTGCCCCGCCCGACCGCGACCGAGCTCGTCGTCCAGACCCTCTTCGGCGCCGCGACGATGATGCGCGAGACCGGTCAGCACCCCACCGTCCTGCGTGAGCAGGTCACCTCACCGGGCGGGACCACCGCCGCGGCGCTGCGCCAGCTCGACGACCACAAGGTCCGCGCCGCATTCATCACGGCGATGGAGGCCGCGGCCAACCGCTCGCACGAGCTGGCGTCGGGGAATGACTGACCGGGACCCAGGGCTCGACCCAGGGCTCGAGCCCGGCCTGACCATCAGGCCGGTCGAGCCGTCGATCTGGCCGGTCTACCGCGCGGTCCGGCTGGCCATGTTGCTCGACACCCCGCTCGCCTACGGCAGCACCTTCGCCCGCGAGGTGGCCTTCCCCGACGAGCTGTGGGTCGAGCGGATGGGCGACAGCAACGGGTGGCTGGCCTTCGAGGGTGAGCTGCCGGTGGGGGCCGTCACGTCCTTCCACGCGCCCGCCCAGCCCGACGACGAGACCTACCTGGTAGCGATGTGGGTGGCCTCCCACGCGAGGGGTCGCGGCGTGGCGGACCAGCTCGTCCGGGCGCTGCTCGACCACGCCGCCGGCGCCGGTCTGCGGCGGGTCACGCTCGACGTGGCCGACGACAACGAGCGGGCGATCGGCTTCTACGAACGGGTCGGGTTCACCCGCACCGGCCGCACGGGCGAGCTGCCGCACCAGCCCGGCGTGACCGAGTTCGAGATGGAGCTCCTGCTCAGCGACCTGCCAGCCGGCTCCGGGTGAACACTCGGCAAACCCCTATGACACCAGCCCCCTCCCTCGTGCGACAGTGGGGTCATGAGCGACATCACCGTGCGTGCCCTGGGTGAGGACGAGTGGGAGCAGTACCGATCGGTGCGACTGAGCGCGCTCGAGGAATCGCCGGAGGCCTTCGTGGCCACGGCCGAGGAGGAACGCGCCTTCGACGAGGACCTGTGGCGCACCCGCATGCGGCGCAGCCAGCGGCTGCTCGCCGAGCAGGACGGTGCCCCGGTCGGCGTCGCCAGTGTCGGTCAGGCCCGCCAGGAGGGCGAGAAGGAGAACACGAAGGTGGCCGAGCTGTTCGGCCTCTGGGTCACGCCCGCCGCGCGCGGCACCGGGGTCGCCAGCCAGCTGGTGCAGGCCGGCGCGGATGCCGCGAGGAAGCAGGGGCGCAGCCACCTCGCCTACTGGGTCGGCGCCGACAACGGTCGCGCCGTCGCGTTCGCGAGCGGGTTCGGGTTCCGACCGACCGACAGCCGTCGGCCGATGCGGGTCAAGGGTGCTGACGACGACGAGGACGAGGTGGCGATGGTGCTGCCGCTCGGCGAGGACCGCGGCGTCCCCACCCTCTGAGCGCCACCGGTATGCCGCGTGGGCGGCTCAGGGGCGTGACGCGAGCCGGTCGAGCAGGTCGGTCGGGCCGCTGACGATCAGGGTGTCGTGAGCGGTCACCTTGGTCTCGGGCACGGCATACGTGAAGTCGCTGTTGGGTGACTTCACGCCCACGACCGTGACGCCGTACTTGCTGCGAATTGCGCTCTGCTGCAACGTGAATCCGATGGCTTCCTGCGGGGGCTTCATCTTGACGATGGCGAACCCGTCGTCGAACTCGATGTAGTCCATCAGCTTGCCGTTGAGCAGGTGGGCGACCCGGCGCCCGCTGTCGGCCTCGGGGGAGATGACGTGGTGCACGCCGATCCGGTCGAGGATCCGCGCGTGCTCGGGCGACAGGGCCTTGGCCCAGATGGTGGGGATGCCGGCGTCGACGAGGTTCATCGCGCAGAGCACCGATGCCTCCACCGAGGAGCCGATGCCGACGACCGCGATCTGGAAGCTGCGGGCCTTGAGGTTGGCGACCGACTGTGGCTGCGAGGCGTCGGCCTGGACGATGCGGGTCACCTTGCCCAGGAACGACTCGGCGAGCTGGGGGTCGCGCTCGACGGCCACCACGTGGTGCCCGAGCTTCTGCAGCTCGATCGCGACCGCGCCGCCGAACCGGCCGAGACCGATGACGAGGACGTCGTCCTCGTAGAGCTTCTTCGCCACTGCGGTCCTCCGCGGCATCGGGGATGGTGAGACCTCCCACGCTAGCGCGTCCCTGCAGGTGGGACCGCGCTGTCGGGAATCGTCGCCCGACGGGTAGCGTCGGGCGCATGCCCTCACAGCTGCGGGTGGTCTGGGACCCCGGCTTCACCGCCTACGACTTCGGACCGGGTCATCCGATGAACCCGGTCCGGCTCGACCTGACCGCCCGGCTCTGCGAGGCGATGGGGGTGTTCGACCACGACGGGGTCGAGGTGTTCGCGCCCCCGGTGCCGGACGACGCGGTGCTGACCTCGGTGCACACGACCGAGTACGTCGCCGCGGTGCGCGCAGCGTCCGAGGACCCGGGCAGTGCCGACCCGGCCTACGGGCTGGGCACTGACGACGACCCGGGCTTCGCCGGCATGCACGACGCGAGCGCCCGGGTGGTCGAGGGCACCCGCCAGGTCTGTGCCGACGTGTGGGAGGGCCGCACCCAGCACGGCGTGAACTTCTGTGGGGGCCTGCACCACGCCATGGCCGGCAGCGCCGCCGGGTTCTGCATCTACAACGACATCGCCGTCGGCATCCAGTGGCTGCTCGACCACGGCGCCCAGCGGGTGGCGTACGTCGACGTCGACGTCCACCACGGCGACGGCGTCGAGCGCATCTTCTGGGACGACCCCCGCGTCCTCACCATCTCGCTGCACGAGTCGGGTCGGGCGCTCTTCCCGGGCACCGGCTTCGCCGGCGACATCGGCGGGGCCAGGGCGCAGGGAGAGGCCGTGAACGTCGCGCTCCCACCGGGCACCGGTGACTCGGCCTGGCTGCGGGCGCTGCACTCGACCGCTCTGCCGCTGGTGCGCGCCTTCAAGCCGGACGTGCTGGTCACCCAGCACGGCTGCGACACCCATGCCCAGGACCCGCTCGCCCACCTGGCCATGTCGGTGGATGCCCAGCGGTCGGCCGCCGACGCCCTGCACCGGCTGTCCCACGAGGTGTGCGACGGGAAGTGGGTGGCGCTCGGCGGCGGCGGCTACGAGCTGGTGCAGGTCGTGCCGCGGAGCTGGACCCACCTGACCGCGATCGCCGCGCACCAGCCGATCGCGCTCACCGAGCCCGTGCCGCAGGACTGGCTCGACCACGTCCGGCAGGCCTTCGGTCGCGAGGGGCCGCGTCGGATGGGCGACCTCGACCCCGCCGCCGGCCCGATCTGGCACCAGCCGTGGGACATGGGCTACAACCCGCACGATGAGGTCGACCGGGCCATCATGGCGACCCGGCAGGCGGTCTTCGCGCTGCACGGGCTGGACGTCTGGTTCGACTGACCCCGCTGGCGTCCCTCCGACGGCCGCAGGTATTCGTCCAATTGGACGGATACTGGCGCCCGGACGGTGCAGGGATCGTTCCGATTGGGTGGGTTGCCTGCGGTGCCGACGAAGTGACACCGCTGTGATTCGTCAGGGTCGCACGGCGTGTCGACTGGACAAGCGGGAAGAAGTTTTTCCATTGGCTTCCCCACGAGTCACATCAGCCCCTACAGTTCCTTCTGCACGCGAGTAGAGGTCCGCCGGAAGGGAAGCCGGCGATGCGCGCGTGTAGAAGATCGAGGTAACACATGTCCAACGAGCGACAGCTCGCCGAGGTGCGGTTCCTGACCGTTGCCGAGGTGGCCTCGATCATGCGCGTGTCGAAGATGACGGTGTACCGCATGGTGCACGCAGGAGAGCTTCCCGCCATTCGCGTGGGGCGGTCCTTCCGGGTCCCGGAGGACGCCGTGCACAAGTACCTGCGTACGTCTTACGTCGACACCGCCTGATTGGTGCTGACCGCACGACGACGGGGTGGGCCGGGACGACAGTCCCGGCCCACCCCGTCCGTGTAGCGGGCTCGGCAGCCCGTGCGTCAGCGGTTGTCGACCGCCGTGACCGCCACCGAGACGTTGGCACCGGTGTAGAGCTGGGTCAGCAGGTAGACCGAGCCGGGCGGGATGACCGCCGACTCGTCGGCGGCCGACGTGGCCACCGAGCCGGTGAGCTGGCAGGCGCTGTCCAGGAAGTACAGGTCCAGGTCGTGACCCACCGTGGCGTCGGCGTCGCTGGTGCCCTTGACGGAGACCGAGTGCAGCCCGTCCGAGAAGCCGAGCGGGAACTTCGTCACCCAGCCGTCGGCGCCCTGGCTGGCCGGCGGGAACGTGCACGCTGTGTTCATCTCGGTGCCGGTCACGCCGAACACGTTCTGCAGACCCGTCGGGTCACCGGCGGCGGGGTTGGGCGCGACGATCGTGCCCGAGTCGCTGTAGGCCGGGTCCGGCGTCACCGAGCCGTTGGCCACGGTCGCCCCTGACCCGAAGACCTCGATGTCCGCGACCTGCGCCGACGTCGTGGTGTTGCCCTGCACCGAGTCGATGAAGAACCGCACGTACGCGGCCTTGACCGGCTTGGCGAGCGAGAACGTCGCGAAGTTGAGGTCGGGCGCGGTCGGTCGCGGCGCGGCATACGCGAAGCCACCGGTGCGGGCTGTGGTCCAGCTGACCCCGTCGGTCGAGGTCTGGACGGTGAAGTCCTTGAGTGCCACGAACCGCGAGGCGTTGGTGGCCTTGAACGCGCTGACCCGCAGGCTGCTCACCGTCGCCGGCGCCGCCAGCTTCACCGTCACGCGCTGGTCCGGACCGGCGTTGTATGCCGTGGTGCCCGGCTTCGTGGACCACACCGAGGCTGCGGTGTCGTCGAAGGCGAACTTCGCCGGGGCGCCGTCGTCCTCACTGGAGACGTTGACGACCTGTGCGCCGGCGGCCGTGGAGGCCAGGTTGGGGGCGAGCTTGATCGTCCGGGCCGGGTTGCGGCCGGCCGTCACGGCGAACGCGTCGATGGTCTGGACGCCGAACCCGGGCGCCTGGATGGTCAGCGGGTAGGTGCCGGCCAGCGCCTTGATGCTGGCGCCGCCGGACGAGCCGGTCCGGACCAGCGGGGTGACCCGGGCCTCGAAGCGACCGAGGATGACCTTGGCGTTGCTGATCGGCTGGCCCGTCGTCGCGTTGAGGAGGGTGAGCGCGGCGGTGCCGTTCTTGGCGGCCACCGGGTGGTCGAACGCGGGCGTCGGGTCGGTGTCGTCACCGGTGTCCGAGTGGGCGCTGGCGCCGGCCCCACGCTTGGCGAAGACCGACCAGATGAGGTCGGTGTTGTCACCGTGGTAGCGGTCGAGGTCGGCGGAGAGGATGCCGTCCCGGGCGTCGAGGAAGCTCGGGTCCGGGGCGGTCAGTGGCATGCCGTCGGTGATGAGGCGTGCCGCGACCTCGGCTCCCTGGGCCGCGCCGTAGCGGGCGACCAGGGCCTTGCGCAGGTCCCAGAGGGTCGCCGTCCAGATCTCACCGTCGGCGTGGACCTCCGGACCGGTCAGGTCGTAGCCGATGTCACCGAACGTCGTCGGGTTCTGGTCGTAGTTCCAGTTGCGGATGCCTCGGGTGGGGTTGCCGGTCACGTAGTCGCCGACGATGGGCTTGGTGAGCAGCCCGGCCTTGAAGCCGTGGTTGAGGGCGTACCAGTCGGACCAGCCCTCACCCATCGAGCCGGCCTGCTGCGAGCCGAGGGCGCTGCCGCCCGCGACGTAGCGGGTGGACAGGCCGTGGGTGTACTCGTGCTGGATGACGCTCATGTCGAACGAGCCGTCCCGGTAGGGACCCTCGAAGGCGTCGTCGATGGGCTCCCACAGGAACATGCCGCTCCACGGCGGGATCCCGTCGTCGAGGGTGAGCATGTAGGCGTTGTCGCGACCGGTGTAGGTCGGGCTGCCACCGGACGCGGCGCCGGCCTGCACGAGCCCGCGGATCGGGTCTCCGCCCGAACCGCCGTTGCTGCCGTTGTCGAGCTGGAAGTTGCCGGCCGTCTCGGTGAACCCGAGGGCGTAGTACTCGTCGTGGATCCGGTTGTGCTGGAAGAACAAGTTCGTCGCGGCCGGGTCGAGGTCCTGGGCGTAGGAAGGCGGGACGGTCTGACCCTTGGTGGCGGCCCACTGGTTCGTGTAGGTGTAGCTGAAGTTCCCGGTCGGGGCCACGGGACGCGGCGCGTTGTCCACCGGCCCGATGAAGTTCGACCAGTTGGCGTAGGTGTCGGCGTTGTTGCCGTAGGTCGTGACGCCGGTGCCCGCGAGCCCGGTGGGGTCGACCCAGCCCTTGGGCGACTGCGTGGTCGGGCCGAAGGACTGCTGGCGCGGCTGGCCGCCCTTGGCCGCTCCCGGGTAGTTGTCGTAGACCGTGCCCTGCGGGTCGCCCTCGAAGTCGACGACGGAGGTCCGGTAGAGGGTGTGCCCGGTGGTGCCGTCGACGACGACCTCCCAGGCCTCCTGCGGGCTCTTGATGAAGTACACCTTGTATGCCGCGACGGGGCCGGCCTTGGTCCCGAAGGTCACCTTCTTCACGTAGGACGGTCCACCGAAGGGGCCGTTGGCGTACGTGGTGTAACCGGCCTGGGTGCCGTTCGCCTTGGGGGCGTAGGTCACGCCCGGCGCGAGGCCGCCGGCGACCTTGAGCAGTGCGGCTGCCTCGCCGAGCAGCCAGCCGCCGGTGAGGTCCGCACCCGGGGTGGGGTCACCGGCATACGAGAGCACCCGGCCGTCCTTGGTGACGGCGACGTTCAGGCGACCGCCGCGGGCCGCCGCGACACCGTCAGCGGTCTGGACGAAGTCCACGACGTGCGTCCCGGTGGTGGGGAGGGTGTGGTCGCGGACCACGGCGAGCGAGTCGACCTGCGCGGTGCTCAGCCCGAAGGCCGCCGCGTTCGTGCGCAGCCAGCCGCGGGCGACCTCGACGGCGGAGCCGCTCGTGGCGGCGGTGAGGTAGCCGTCGGTGCGGACCGACCGCAGCGTGCCGAACCGCTCGTCCCAGGTGGCGCGGGTGCCGCTGCCGGCCTTGGCGAGCAACGCCGACGCGGCGGTGCGCGCGGCCGTCGTCGGTGCGACGGCGTCCTTCACCAGCCGGGTGTCCACCGTCTTGGTCAGCGCATCGACCGTGTCGCCGAGGGCGGGCAGGACGGGCGCGGCGGGAAGGGCTGCCGAGGCGGTCGAGAGGGGGAGGGCGGTGGCGGCTGCGGTCAGCAGGCACACCCCGATTCCCAGTGGTCGGACAGCGGGGTGCTTACGGGACATGGTCGACGTCTCCTGCGCTCTGCGGGCTCTCACCGGCCCGGGTGGCCTGACAACGAGGCCCCACCACAGGGGGTTACTGGCGAGTTGTGTCGGGCTCGCGACCCGCCCGTGGCGGATCCCCGCCACGAGCCCGGTTACGGCGCACGTGCCGAAGCGGGTTTGGGTGGTGGGGGCGCGGGCCGCTAGAGTGACGTCCACAGTTCGGCGTGGTGCGTTCGTTGCCCCGTCCGGCAACACGACCACGACCAAGAGGACATCATGGGCTCTGTCATCAAGAAGCGCCGCAAGCGCATGGCGAAGAAGAAGCACCGCAAGCTGCTTCGCAAGACGCGCCACCAGCGACGCAACAAGAAGTGACCGAAGGCCCCCGCCGTGCGGGGGCCTTTGTTCTGCCCGCCTCCGGCCGCTGGGATGGACGTCACGCTCACGCCGGTGAGTCCGGTCGGTAGGGTCTGCACTGTGGCTGAAGTCGTACTCGTGACGGGCGTCTCGAGGTATCTCGGGGGGCAGTTCGCTCGCGCCCTCACGGCCGACCCCTCGGTCAAGCGGGTCATCGGCGTCGACGTGATCCCGCCGCCCGGCGACATCGGCCGGGCCGAGTTCGTGCGCGCCGACATCCGGAACCCGATGATCGGCAAGATCATCGCGCAGTCCGAGGTCGACACCGTCGTGCACATGAACGTGATCGCGACGCCGACGCACGCCGGCGGACGGACCTCCCAGAAGGAGATCAACGTCATCGGCACGATGCAGCTGCTCGCTGCGTGCCAGAAGGCGACGAGCATCAAGCGCCTGGTCGTGAAGTCGTCGGCTGCGGTCTACGGTTCCAGCCCGCGCGACCCGGCGATGTTCACCGAGGAGATGGGCCCGAAGTCGTTGCCCCGAGCGGGATTCGGCAAGGACTCGGTCGAGGTCGAGGGCTACGTGCGCGGCTTCTCACGCCGTCGCCCCGACGTCGAGATCTCCATGCTGCGCTTCGCCAACATCATCGGTCGCGGCATCCGCACCTCGCTGACCGACTACTTCGCCCTCCCGGTCGTCCCCGTCCCGTTCGGCTACGACGCCCGGCTCCAGTTCGTCCACGAGAGCGACGCGATCGCCTCGCTGCTCGTCGCCACGACGGGCGTCAGCAGCGGCATCACGAACATCGCCGGCGACGGCGTCATCACGATCGCGCAGGCCGCCGGCATGGCCAGACGCCCGATCGTGCCGGTGCCCATGCCCGCCGCAGGCATCTTCGGCAACCTCGTCAAGCGCTCGGGCCTCGCCGACTTCAGCAGCGACCAGATCCAGTTCCTGGCCTACGGGCGCGGGCTCGACACCCGGCGGATGCGCGAGGTGCTGGGCTTCGAGCCCGCCTACACGACGCGGTCCGCCTTCCAGGACTACGCCCACGGCGTCGGGTCAGCTATCCCCGGGGCGGGGATGTTCGGCGCGGCTGTCACCGGTGCCGCCGGGAGTGCCGCCAGCGCGATCAGCCACGTGTGGGCTGCAGGGAGGAACGACTGATGGCCTCGACGTCAGGCGCCAAGGCGTCGAAGAAGCCGACCGCCCGCAAGGGCGCGCTGGCGGCCGGAGCCGCCCGCGCCTCAGGGGAGCGGGCCAAGCGACGCAGCACGCCGCTCATCGCGGCGGTGGACCCGACCGCGGCCCCCTCCGAGACCAAGGCCGGCAACGCGCCCGAGACGGCAGGAGCCGAGACCTCCGCCGGCCGCGCGACGCAGGACCGCCCGGCCCCGCCGACCTCGAGTGGCAAGCACCGTCCCCGTCCGGTGGCCAAGGCGGTGCCGACCCGCAAGGCGGTGTCGCGCTCCGGCGCCCGCACCGCCAACCCCGCCAGGTCGAGCGGGTCCACCGGGCCCGCGCGCGAGGCGACCGGCGCTGGGAAGCCGGCCGCGCGGCATACCGAGGCGCCGAAGGTGCGCGCGCTCAAGGCGGTCACGGACGACGTCGTCCCCGAGGTCGTCGACCCGAGCGCCGGCGCTGGTGCTGGTGCTGGTGCTCGGAGCGTGGCCCCCGGGGTCGAGGAGCTGCTGACCGCCGGGATCGCCGCGGTGCGGGTGGCGTCGGAGGCGGCGGGCATCTCGCCGGACGACGTCGAGCGCCACATCGCCTCGCTGCTGTCGTTCGTGCGGCGACGGGTGACCGGCGACTACACCGTCGACGAGTTCGGGTTCGACGAGGACTTCACCCGGCACTTCTACCTGCCGGTGCTGCGTCCGCTCTACCGGTCGTGGTTCCGGGTCGAGGTGCGTGGCATCGAGAACATCCCCGCCGAGGGCGGCGGGCTGGTGGTGGCCAACCACTCGGGCACCATCGCGATGGACTCGCTGATGACCCAGGTGGCAGTCCACGACGAGCACCCGTCGCACCGGCACCTGCGCATGCTCGGCGCCGACCTCGTCTTCCAGACCCCCGTCATCGGGCAGGTCGCCCGCAAGTCCGGCTCGACGCTGGCCGCCAACCCCGACGCCGAGCGGCTGCTGTCCAGCGGTGAGCTCTGCGGTGTGTGGCCGGAGGGCTTCAAGGGTGTCGGCAAGCCGTTCAGCGAGCGCTACAAGCTGCAGCGGTTCGGGCGCGGGGGGTTCGTCTCGGCCGCCCTGCGCACCGGTGCGCCGATCATCCCGTGCTCGATCGTCGGCGCCGAGGAGATCTACCCGATCATCGGCAACATGAAGACGGTCGCGCGGCTGCTGGGGGCTCCCTACGCGCCGATCACCCCGACCTGGCCGTTACTCGGACCGCTCGGCCTGATCCCGTTGCCCAGCAAGTGGATCATCGAGTTCGGGTCGCCGGTGGAGACGGCCGACCTCGGCCCCAACGCCGCGGACGACCCGATGCTGGTCTTCGACCTCACCGACCAGGTGCGCGAGACCATCCAGCAGACGCTCTACTCGCTGCTGATGCAGCGGCGTTCCGTCTTCTTCTGACCGACTTCGGCCGTCAGGGGAGGGCCGCCGTCAGGGGAGGGTCAGCGTCACGCCCGGCAGGGTGACCGGGCCGAGGGTGCTGCTCGGGACGGTCGCGCTCACGCTGCCGGTGCCCAGGCTCACCGTGGGGAGCGGCACCGTGGCCGTCGCCGACGGGACGACCGGCACCGAGACGCTCAGCGTCGGCAGCCCCACGCTGGCGCCGGTGGTGCCCACGCTCGCGCTGCCACCACCTCCGCCGACGACCGGGCCAGACGGGCTCGAACCGCCGGGCACGGGCACGCCGCCCGGCACGGTCACCGCGGTGTCGGGGACGGTGACCCCACCCGAGGAGGACGCGGTGGGGGAGCCCGAGGGGGCCGTGGTCGCGGACCCGGGCAGCGACGACGGCCCGAGCGGTGAGGAGGCGAAACCGCTGCAGGCGCCCCCGCAGGCGGCGATCCGCCGGGAGGTGCTCTGCTCGGTGTCGCGCAGCAGGGCTTCGAGGGCGGCCAGCTGGGGCAGTGTCGCCGGCGGCAGCTCGGTGCGCAGGGCGTCGAGCTGCGGGAGCGTGCGGGCGGTGAAGTCGCGCATGGCGAGCAGGGCCTGCGGGTTGCCGGTGGTGGCGTAGGCGGTGTCGAGCGCCTGGCGGCCCTTGCGCACGGATTCGGTCGCGGCGGTCAGGGCGGTGTCGATGTCGCCGATGTCCCTGCTGCCCTCGGCGAGCGTGCGGGCGTCGGAGACGTGGTCCTGCGCCTGCGAGAGGTAGGTCTGGCCGCGCTCGAGGTCGCTGTCCGCGAGCCGCACTGCGACTCCGTCGAGCCAGCCCTTGACGGGGTAGAGCGCCTGGCCCGGGACGGCGCTGCGTGAGGCGACGCCGACGACCCCACCGACCAGGAGCACCGAGGCGGCGGCGCCGGCCAGCAGCCTGGGCAGCCCGCGACCGACCACGACGACGACGGGAGTGGTGCGGGACGCGGCGCGGCGCGCTGCGGCAGCCTTCGCGGCCACCGGGCTGGGCGCCGGCATCCGGCCCGCCTCGGCCATCAGCCGCTCGCGCAGGGTGGCCACGAACGCCGCGTCGGCGGCCGGGACTGCCGAGGTCATGGCCACGAGGTGGCGGCTGGTCTCGACCAGCTCGGCGAGACCCTCGTCGGTGATGCGCTCACCCTCCAGGGCGCGCTGGAAACGGTCCGCCGAGCGGTTCAGTACTGGCATGCCGGCTTCTCCCTCCCCAGCCCTGCGGCGACCCGTCCGGGGATCGTGCTGATCCGGGCGGCGGTGTCGATGACGGTCTCTCGCGCTGAGAACGAGCGGCGACCCCGGAAGTTACGCGTCGACACGTAGCGAAATGCGCGGGAACCCCGGCCCGGCCCGACGGACCCCGCGCGCACGGCGACCGCCTCAGATGTCGACATCGGCGAGCTCCCGGTGCAGGGCGCGGACGGCGCGCAGCTGGAGCTGCTTGACGGCCCCTTCGGACTTGCCGAGCACCTTGGCCGTCTCGGCGAGGGTGAGGCCCTGGAGGAACCGCAGCACCACGCACTCGGCCTGCTCGGGCTTGAGCCCCTTCACGGCCGCGAGCAGCCGCTCGTTGCGGAGCCGGTCGAGCACCTCGTGGTCGGGGGCGGCCTCCACACGCGGGTCGGCGTCGAGCATGTCGGCGGTCGAGACCTCCATCCGGAACCGCGCCGACTTGGCGTTGTCGGTGATCAGGTTGCGGGCGATGGTGATGAACCACGCCGCGATGTCGCGCCCCTGCCAGGAGAAGGAGTCCATCCGGCGCAGGGCGCGCAGGAAGGTCTCGGAGGTGATGTCCTCGGCGAGCTGCCGGCCACCCACGCGCACGTAGACGTAGCGGTAGACGACGTCCACGTAGCGCTCGTACAGCAGGCCGAACGCCTCGCTGTCGCCGCGCTGCGCGAGCTCCACCAGCGCAGAGATCCGTTCGAAGTCCTGTGGGGCCTCGCCCGGCCCGAACCCGGCCCTCGCTGCCGACCCACCCTGGCCGGACCCACCTCCGGACAGCGTGCCGGCGTCGCCGGCGATGGTGAGCAGCACCCGGAGGCTGTCGAGGAAGTCCGCGGTCGCCGGGCCCATCCCGTGGTTGCCGGCGCCGGCGTAACCGATCGCCGGGGCGCTCGTTGCCCAGACCGGAACGCTTCGGGCAGGACGGAGCACCGCGAGTCGACTCGCGGCGCTGCGACGTGCACGGATCCGGATGGGGGCCTCCTGACCGGGACAGTTTCCCCGATATCGGGCAGATTGTCAGGAGACCTGCGCCACACCCCGCAATTATCACGCCACACGGCAGGCCAGTGGCCCCGTCCGCACGCAAACAGAGGTATGCCTCGGGCTAGCGGGACCGGCGGCGAGCCGCAGCCGCGGCCAGCGCCCCCGCGAGCGCGGTGGCCCCGACGGCCTGGACCCCGACCCTGGCCGCGCGACGCCCTGTGCGGTAGTCCCGGATGGTCCAGCCGTTCGCCCGGGCGTGGTCGCGCAACGCGCCGTCGGGGTTGATGGCGCAGGGGTGCCCGACGAGGGAGAGCATCGGGATGTCGTTGGCCGAGTCCGAGTAGGCCGAGCAGCGGCTCAGGTCGAAGCCGCGCTCGGCGGCCATCGCCTCGATCGCGGTGGCCTTGGCAGCGCCGTGCAGCGGCTCTCCCGCGAGGCGGCCGGTGTAGACGCCGTCGACGGACTCGGCCACGGTGCCCAGCGCGCCGGTCAAGCCGAGCCGGTCGGCGATCACCTGGGCGACCTCCACCGGGGTCGCGGTGACGAGCCAGACCTCCTGGCCCTCGTCAAGGTGCATGCGGGTCAGGGCCTGGGTGCCGGGCCAGATCTTGTCGTGCATGGCCTCGTCGAAGATCTCCTCGCCGATGGCGCCGATCTCGGCCACCGAGTGCCCGGCGATGAAGCCGAGCGCCTGCTCGCGGATCTTCTCGACGTGGTCGAGGCTCTCCCCGAGGGCCGCGAAGCGCAGCTGCTTCCAGGCCATCGAGCTGACGTCGCGGGCCGTGAAGAAGTCGCGGCGCCAGAGCCCGAGCGCGAGGTGCCAGATGCTCGCGCCGCGCATGACGGTGTTGTCGACGTCGAAGAACGCGGCCGCGGTCGGGTCCGCCGGGACGGTGAGCGCCTGGTCCAGCTCGCTCACCCGATCCGTCATGACGACCAGCCTAGGAGAGCTGTCGGGACGCTGTGCACCGCCCCGGACGCCTGGGGCAGTGCACAGCGTCGCGAAGCACCGTGCCCCGTGCTGACCTCCATGGGTGCGCACGCGGCATACGCTCGGGGTGTGTCCGGTGCCCCCACGCCTCCCGCGCCCACGCCCACCGAGGTGCGCATCACGCTGGTGAGCAAGCCGGGCTGCCACCTCTGCGACGCGGCCCGCGCCGTCATCGACCGGGTGGCCGCCGACCTCGGGGTGGGCTGGGTGGAGCGGTCGATCGAGGACGACCCGGCGCTCAGGGAGCAGTACTGGGAGCAGATCCCGGTGACCTTCGTGGACGGGCGCCAGCACGACTACTGGCGGGTCGACGAAAGCCGCCTCCGGGCCGCGCTCACCCGCTCGACGTGACGCGGCTCACGTGCTCGATGAGACGGCTGCTTGTGACTTTGTGCATCCGTTCACAAAAGCGTAATCTGCAGAGGCTCCCATCCGCCCCAGCCAGGCGCGGACTGCCAGTGATGAGAAGGAGCCGGAAAAGACTGTGTCTGCCGACCCGAGCGCCCGTCGGGGTATTCCCGACGCCACGGTCGCACGGCTACCCGAGTACCTCCGTGCCCTGACCGGCCTGGCGGAACGCGGGATCACGTCGGTGTCCTCCGAGGAGCTGGCCTCCGCCGCAGGCGTCCGCAGCGCCAAGCTCCGCAAGGACCTGTCCCACCTCGGCTCCTACGGCGTGCGCGGGGTCGGCTACGAGGTCGACCACCTGGCCTACCAGATCTCCCGTGAGCTCGGCCTCACCCAGGACTGGCCGGTCGCCATCATCGGCATGGGCAACCTCGGGCACGCGCTCGCGGCCTACAGCGGGTTCGCCACGCGGGGGTTCCGGGTGGTGGCCCTCCTCGACCAGGACGCCGGACTGCTCGGCCAGGAGATCGCCGGCATCACCGTGCAGCCGATGACCGTGCTCGACGAGCTGGTGGCGGAGCAGGGCCTGGCCATCGGCGTCATCGCCACGCCCGCCGCCTCCGCGCAGGAGGTCTGCGACGCACTGGTGGCCGCGGGGGTCCGCTCCATCCTCAACTTCGCCCCGTGCGTGCTGGTCGTGCCCGACGACGTCGACGTGCGCAAGGTGGACCTGTCCACCGAGCTGCAGATCCTCGCCTTCCACGAGCAGCGCAAGGCGCTCGCCGCCGAGGGTGCGCTCGGTGCCGTCGCCCTCGAGCCGGTCAAGCCCGAGCTCAACCGGGTGGTGGGTCGATGAGCCTCGTGATCCTGGGCCTGTCCCACCACACCGCACCCCTGTCGCTCCTCGAGGCGATGACCCTCGACGCCGCCGGTCGGCGGACGCTGTCCGCGAGCCTGACCGGTCGCGAGAACCTCACCGAGGCGATCGTGGTGTCCACGTGCAACCGCACCGAGGTCTACGCCGAGTCAATGACCTTCCACGGTGCGGTCACCGACATCGCCGACGCGCTCACCGAGGTCACCGGGGTGCCCCGTGACGAGCTGCGCGAGCACCTCTACGTCCACTACGAGGACCGCGCCATCGCGCACGCCTTCACGGTCGCCTGCGGGCTGGACTCGATGGCGGTGGGCGAGGCCCAGATCCTCGGCCAGATGCGCACTGCGCTGCGTGAGTCGCAGAAGTCGGGACACGCCGGACCCGCCCTCAACACCTTGTTCCAGCAGGCCCTCCGGGTCGGCAAGCGGGCGCACACCGAGACCGGCATCGACGCGGTCAGCGTCTCGCTCGTCGAGGCCGGACTGGCTCGCGCCGAGCGCGAGCTGGGCCCGCTGGCGGGTCTCAAGGTGCTCGTCGTCGGCGCCGGCGGCATGAGCTCGCTGGCCGCGACCACCGTGTCGCGTCGCGGCGCGGCGGGTCTCACCATCGTCAACCGCACCTTCGCCAAGGCGGCGCGGCTGGCCGAGCGCACCGGCGCCAGCGCGCGCCCCTTCGACGACCTGTCCGCCGCCCTCGCCGGCGCGGACGTCGTGATCTCCTGCACCGGCTCGACCGGCGTGGTGGTCGACCTCGCGACCGCCGGCGACGCCCAGGTGGCCCGGGGCGGTCGCCCGCAGGCCTACATCGACCTCGCCCTGCCCCACGACGTGGCTCCGGAGGTCGCCTCGCTCAGCGGGGTGACCCTCGCCGGGCTGGCCGCGCTGGGGGAGGAGCTGTCCGGCGGGCAGACGCCGCCGCAGGTGAGCGAGGTGGCCGACCTCGTCATCGGTGAGGTCGCGGCATACCTCACCTCACGCGCCGCCGAGAGCGTCGCACCGACCGTGGCCGCGCTGCGCTCGCACGCCGCCGACGTCGTCGCGGGCGAGCTGACCCGCCTCGACCAGCGGCTGCCCGACCTCGACGAGGTGGCCCGCGCCGAAGTGCAGCTCGCGGTGCACCGCATCGTCGAGAAGCTGCTGCACACGCCGACCATCCGGGTGAAGGAGCGCGCCGTGGGCGGCCAGGGGGCCGACTACGCCGAGGCGCTGCGCGAGCTGTTCGACCTGCGCCCCGGCGAGGCCGCCACCGCGTCGGTCCCGCCGCCCGAGCGGGGAGGTATGCCGTGAGCGCACCTGCCGCCACCCCGCTGAGCCTGCGCCTGGGCACCCGCCGCAGCGCGCTCGCGACCACCCAGTCGACCTGGGTCGCTGACCTGCTGCGTGCCCAGGGGCACACCGTCGAGCTCGTCGAGATCGTCACCGAGGGTGACACCTCGACCGCGTCGCTGGCCTCGATCGGTGGCACCGGGGTCTTCGCCGCGGCGCTCCGTCGCGCGCTCCTCGCCGGCGAGGTCGACTTCGCCGTGCACTCCCTCAAGGACCTGCCCACCACGCCCGAGCCCGGGCTCGTCGTCGCAGCCGTCCCGGTCCGCGAGGACCCCCGTGACGTCCTGGTGTCCTCCGGAGGGCGGACGCTGGGTGAGCTGGGCGAGCGCGCCGTGGTCGGCACCGGTTCGCCGCGCCGCGTCGCCCAGCTCGCGGCGCTCGGCCTCGGGCTGTCCTTCAAGGACATCCGCGGCAACGTCGACACCCGCATCGCCCTCGTCCGCGACGGCGCCCTCGACGGCGTCGTGCTGGCCCGGGCCGGGCTGGCCCGGCTCGGCCGGCTGTCCGACGTGGCCGAGGCCATCGACCCGCTCCAGATGCTGCCGGCCCCCGGCCAGGGTGCGCTGGCCGTCGAGTGCCGCGCCGACGACCTCGTGACGCGGGGTGCGCTCGAGGTCCTCGACGACGCCGACACCCGCGCCTGCGTCACCGCCGAGCGGGCCGTCCTGGCCGCGCTCGAGGCGGGCTGCTCCGCACCGGTCGGGGCGCTCGCGGAAGTCGTCGAGGGCGAGGACGGACTCGAGCTGTCGCTGCGGGCCTTCGTCGGCGCCGTCGACGGGTCCTTCGACCTGCGGCGCTCGCTCGTGGGCCGGGCCGACGACGGCGAGGCCCTGGGCCGACGGCTCGCTGCCCTCCTGCTCGAGGACGGCGGCGACCTGCTGCGCGGTCCTGAAGACCGACCACCAGCCGCACCGACGCCGTCCGGCGACGGTCCGGCGAGCCGCCTCCCCGAGGCGCCGCCGCCAGACCCACCCGGGGCGACCGGACCCGATCCGCTCGCCGGCCCCGACAGCAGCACCGACCGCAAACCCGAACACGACAGCACGGAGCGTGCACTGTGAGCCCCACGCGCTCGACCACCACCACCTCTACCTCCTCGAGCAACACCAGCCCGACCGCTCGCCAGAGCCGGGTCCCGGGACGCGTCGCCTTCGTCGGCGCCGGCCCCGGCGACTCCGGGCTCATGACGGTGCGCTCGGTGGAGTTCCTCGCCGCCGCCGACGTGGTCGTCATCGACCAGGTCGCCCGTGAGGACGTCGTCAGCCGCTACTGCCGGGAGGGCGTCGAGGTCATCGACGCCGGTCACGGCGACCACGGCCAGCCACTGACCCACGCGATGCGGGCCAAGCTGGTCGTCAAGGCCGCCAAGTCCGCCTCGGGCGGGCTCGTCGTCCGGCTGATGGACGGCGACCCCGGCACCTTCAACGGCCTTGCCGAGGAAGCCCTCGCCTGCCAGAAGGCCGGCATCGGGTTCGACATCGTCCCCGGGGTCAGCGCCGTCTCGGCGGTGCCCGCGTACGCCGGCATCCCGCTGACCTCGAGCAGCTCGCCGGCCGTGCACGTCATCTCGGCGAACGACCGGCACGTCGACTGGGCCGCCTCGGTGGCCGAGTCGGTCACGGTCGTGCTCCTGGGCCAACCCGACGACCTCGGCACGGCCCTCGGCAAGCTCCTGGCCGCCGGCCGCCCCGCCGAGAGCCCGGTCGCACTCACCGAGCGTGGCACCACCATCCGCCAGGCCACCCGCGTCACCACCCTGGGCGAGGTCACCAAGGTCATGAAGACCCTGGAGTTCCCGGCCCTGGCCGTGGTTGGCTCGACCGTGGCCCTCCGCGAGAACCTCTCCTGGTTCGAGACCAAGCCGCTGTTCGGCTGGAACGTCCTGGTGCCCCGCACCAAGGAGCAGTCCGGCTCGACGATCGCCCGGCTCGAGTCGTACGGCGCGACCGCCGAGGTCGTCCCGACGATCTCGGTCGAGCCGCCGCGCACGCCCCAGCAGATGGAGCGCGCGGTCAAGGGCCTGGTCACCGGTCGCTACGAGTGGATCGGGTTCACCTCGGTCAACGCCGTGAAGGCGGTGCGGGAGAAGTTCGAGGAGTTCGGTCTCGACGCCCGCGCCTTCGCCGGCCTGAAGATCGCCGCGGTCGGGGGGGTCACCGCCGATGCCCTGCGCGAGTGGGGCATCGTGCCCGACCTCGTGCCGTCCGGTGAGATGTCGGCGCACGGTCTGCTCGAGGAGTGGCCGCCGTTCGACGAGGTGCTCGACCCCATCAACCGGGTCTTCCTGCCGCGGGCCGACATCGCCACCGACACCCTCGTCGCGGGCCTGCAGGAGATGGGCTGGGAGGTGGACGACGTCACGGCATACCGCACCGTGCGCGCCGCGCCGCCGGCCGCCCACATCCGTGAGGCCATCAAGGGCGGGCAGTTCGACGCGGCGGTGTTCACGTCGTCCTCGACGGTGCGCAACCTGGTCGGCATCGCCGGCAAGCCGCACCCGTCCACCGTGATCGCGTGCATCGGCCCGGCCACGGCCAAGACCGCCGAGGAGCACGGCCTGCGGGTCGACGTCCTCGCCCCCGAGGCGTCGTCGGACTCGTTGGTCGACGCGCTGGCCGACTACGGCCTGGGGCTTGCGGCGGCTGCGGCGGAGGCCGGCGAGCCGGTCGTGCGCCCGAGCGCCAAGAAGTCCGCGTCGCGCCGTCGGGCCAAGTAGCCCGCATGACTGACCACTCGCAGCCGGTGGGGCCGGTGATCCGGCCCCGTCGGCTGCGGCAGTCCGTGGCCATGCGGCGGCTGGTCGCCGAGACCCGGCTCGACCCCGCCGAGCTCGTACTGCCCGTCTTCGTCCGCGAGGGCATCGACGCACCCCAGGCGATCTCCGCGATGCCCGGGGTCGTCCAGCACACCCTCGAGTCGCTGGTGGCGACCGCCCGTGAAGCGGCGGACGCCGGGGTCGGCGGGATCATGCTGTTCGGCGTGCCGGTCGACAAGGACGCGGTCGGGTCCGGCGCGGATGACCCCGACGGCATCCTCAACGTCGCCCTGCGTGCCGTCCTCGACGCCGTCGGGAGTCGGATCGTCGTGATGGCCGACCTGTGCCTCGACGAGTTCACCGACCACGGCCACTGCGGGGTCCTCAGCGCAGACGGCCGCGTCGACAACGACGCCACCCTCGACCGGTATGCCGCGATGGGCCTCGCGCAGGCCCGCGCCGGTGCCCACGTGCTCGGCCTCTCCGGGATGATGGACGGCCAGGTCGCGCACGTGCGCGACGCGCTCGACGCCGAGGGGTTCACCGACACGGTGATCCTCGCGTACGCCGCGAAGTACACCTCGGGTCTCTACGGCCCCTTCCGCGAGGCGGTGCAGTCGTCGCTCGAGGGCGACCGGGCCACGTACCAGCAGGACCCCGCGAACGCGACCGAGGCCCTGCGCGAGCTCGAGCTCGACATCGCCGAGGGTGCCGACATCGTGATGGTCAAGCCGGCCATGCCCCACCTCGACATCGTCGCCGCAGCCGCTGCGGTGTCGACGGTGCCGGTCGCGGCCTACCAGATCTCGGGGGAGTACTCGATGATCGAGGCCGCCTCCGCCAACGGCTGGATCGACCGCGAGCGGGCGCTGATGGAGTCGCTGCTCAACATCCGGCGCGCCGGAGCGCAGATCATCCTCACGTACTACGCCCTCGAGGCCGCCCGCCTGCTCCGGGCATGACGAAGGGCCGGCTCCCCCGAGCCGGCCCTCCGTCAGACTGTGGTGCTGTGCGCTGGTCAGGCAGCCTTGGTGAGCTGGATGTCCAGGTTGAGCTTGACCTTCTCGGAGACGAGCACGCCGCCACCCTCGAGGGCGACGTTCCAGCCGAGGTCCCAGTCCTTGCGGTTGATGTCGGCGGTGGCCTCGAAGCCGGCCTTCTCGTTGCCCCACGGGTCGGTGGCCAGGCCGGTGAACTCCAGGTCGAACGTGACCGGCTTGGTGACGCCCTTGATGGTCAGGTCGCCGGTGAGCGAGTCCGGGGTGACCTCGGTGGAGGTGAAGCTCATGGTGGGGTTGGCCTCGGCGTCGAAGAAGTCGCCGGACTTGAGGTGGGTGTCGCGGTCCGCGGAGCCGGTGTCGACCGAGGCGATCTGCGCCACGGCGGTGACCTGCGACTCGGTGATGTCGTCGCCGACCTTGACGGTGCCCTCGAACTCCTTGAACTGTCCGCGGACCTTGGTGACCATGAGGTGACGGGCCACGAAGCCGATCTCGCTGTGCGAGGCGTCCACGGTCCAGGTGCCGGCGGGGAGGTCGTTGATGCTTGCCATGAATATCTCCTGTAGGGGGGTCTGCGTCCGGGACGGTCCCATCCGCTTCATCTCTTCGAACGTAGCAGACTTCATTAATATTTCAACTAACTGTCCACCTGTCATACTTCCTGCTCATGAGCACCCCATCGGGTGAGCCGCAGTGGCTCAGCGAGGACGAACAGCGGGCCTGGCGTGCCTATCTGCGCGGGAGTCGGCTCATCGAGGAGGCCCTCGACCGCGACCTGCAGTCGCACGGGGTCCAGCTGACCGAGTACGAGATCATCTCGATGCTCTCCGAGAGCCCGGGGCGCCGGTTGCGGATGTCCAGCCTGGCCGACCTCGTCGTGCAGTCCCGCAGCCGCCTCACCCACACGGCCACCCGACTCGAGAAGCGCGGCTGGGTCGTGCGCGAGTCCTGCCTCGACGACAAGCGCGGCGTCGAGCTGGTCCTCACCGAGCGCGGCTGGCAGGCCGTGCAGGACATGGCGAGGGTGCACGTCGCCAGCGTCCGACGGGCGGTGCTCGACCCCGTGCCCCCACCGCTGTTCTCGGCGCTGGGTGAGGCGATGGACCTGATCCGCAGCGCCCTGGCCCCCGGCGGTGCCGACGGCGAGCACCCCGCCGTGGCCCGCGAGGCCCGGGCCCACGAGGCCACCGCCCCGCACACCAGGCTCTGACCCCACCGCCCCGCCCCCTGCCGTCGCACTCAGGCTCGGCTGGGACAATGGCGCCATGACTGGCGCCCGCACGGCATACCCCTTCGACGCACCTGCCTCACAGGCCCTCCTCGAGCGAGCCCTCGCGGTGACCCCGGGCGGGGTGAACTCGCCGGTGCGCGCCTTCCGCGCCGTCGGGGGGACGCCACGGTTCATGGTGTCCGGCAACGGCCCCTACCTGACCGACGCGGACGGCCGCGAGTACGTCGACCTGGTCTGCTCGTGGGGTCCGATGATCCTCGGGCACGGCCACCCGCAGGTGCAGCGCGCGGTGCTCGACGCCTCCGCCCGCGGCTTCTCCTTCGGCACGCCCAGCGAGAACGAGGTGGCCCTCGCCGAGGAGATCGTCCGCCGCGTCGAGCCGGTCGAGCAGGTGCGGCTCGTATCCAGCGGCACCGAGGCGACGATGAGCGCGATCCGCCTGGCCCGGGGCTACACCGGTCGCTCGCTCGTCGTGAAGTTCGCCGGCTGCTACCACGGGCACGTCGACTCCCTCCTCGCGCAGGCCGGCTCGGGGGTGGCGACGTTCGCGCTGCCCGACTCCGCCGGGGTCCCGAAGGAGATGGCCGCCGAGACCATCGTGCTGCCGTTCAACGACCTCGATGCCGTGGCGGCCGCGTTCGCCGAGCGGGGCAGCGAGATCGCCGCGCTCATCACCGAGGCGTCGCCCGGCAACATGGGGGTGGTGCCGCCCGCGCCCGGCTTCACCGAGGGGCTGCGCCGCATCACCGCCGCCCACGGGGCCCTCCTCATCTCCGACGAGGTGATGACCGGGTTCCGGTGCAGCGAGGCGGGGTGGTTCGGCCTCGAGGCAGGCGAGCAGGGGTATGCCGCGGGGCCGCCGGACCTCTTCACGTTCGGCAAGGTGATGGGTGGCGGGTTCCCGGCCGCGGCCTTCGGTGGACGCGCCGACGTGATGGCCCTCCTGGCCCCGCTCGGGCCGGTCTACCAGGCGGGCACCCTGTCGGGGAACCCGGTGGCGACCGCCGCCGGCCTGGCCACCCTCGAGCTGTGCACGCCGGCTCTCTACACGCGCCTCGACGAGGTCGCCGACGCCCTCACGGCCGGGCTCGGCGAGCAGCTCGGCGCGGCCGATGTCCCGCACGTGATCCAGCGGGCGGGCAGCATGTTCAGTGTCTTCTTCCGGGACGGCGCGGTGCGCGACTACGACGAGGCGAAGGCCCAGCACGTGCCGGCCTACTCGGCGTTCTTCCACTCGATGCTGAGCCAGGGGGTCTACCTCCCGCCGAGCGCGTTCGAGTCGTGGTTCGTCAGCGGGGCGCACGACGAGGCGGCGGTCGACCGGGTGCTCGCGGCGCTGCCCGGCGCGGCGTCGGCGGCCGCCGAGGCGTTTGCGACAATCGACTCGTGACCAGCCAAGCCGACCGCACCGTGGTGCACCTCATGCGCCATGGTGAGGTGCACAACCCCGACGGGGTCCTCTACGGACGCCTCGACGGCTACCACCTGTCCGACCTCGGTCACGAGATGGCCCGGACGGTCGCCGACCACCTCGCCGACCACGACGTCACCCACGTCGTCGCGTCGTCGCTGCTGCGCGCCCAGGAGACGGCCACGCCGGTCGCGGAGGCGCACGGGGTCGCGATCACCACGGACGACCGGGTGATCGAGGCAGCCAACGACTTCGAAGGGCAGCTGGTCGGCGGCATGAGCCCGCTCGACTTCGTCCACCCGTCGCACTGGTCCAAGCTGGTCAACCCGTTCCGTCCCTCGTGGGGCGAGGCCTACGCCGAGATCGCCGAGCGGATGTCGGCGGCGATCGCCGACGCACGCAGCGCCGCGCGTGGCCACGAGGCGGTGATCGTCTCGCACCAGCTGCCGATCTGGACGACGCGCAACGCGCTGATGGGCAAGCGCCTGTGGCACGACCCGCGCAAGCGGGAGTGCCGCCTCGCCTCGCTGACGACGCTCACCTACGTGGGCGACGAGCTCGAGTCGCTCACCTACTCGGAGCCCGCTGCGTCGCTCCTCGCCCAGTCCCACGGGGGCACCGGGTGAGCCGCGGACGACCTCTGCCGGGTGCGGCTGCACTGCTCGTGGCTCCCCTCCTGCTCGTGGCCCTGTCCGGGTGTAGCGACGACCCGAACTCCATTGCAGCACAAGCGAAGTCGGGCAACCGCCAGGGCTACATCTCGGGCGACGGCAACATCGAGACCATCGCGGTCGGCGACCGCAAGAAGCCGGTTGCGCTCACCGGCACGACCCTCGACGCCAAGGAGTGGTCCTCGCAGGAGGCCGTCGGCAAGGTCGCCGTGCTCAACCTCTGGGCGTCCTGGTGCCCGCCGTGCGAGACCGAGGCGCCCGACCTCAAGAAGGCTGCCGAGACCTTGACCGCGGGCGACAAGCCCGTGGTCTTCATGGGCATCAACTACCGCGACAACCCCGACTCCGGTCGCGCGACGGCGGCCCGCTGGGGCATCCCCTTCCCGTCGCTCGACGACCCGAGCGGTCGGACCATCCTCTCCCTGCAGGGCAAGGTCACCTCGCCGCCCACGACGCTGGTGCTCGACCGCCAGGGCCGGATCGCTGCCCGCGTCAGCGGGGCGGTCACGACGTCGACGCTCACCGGGCTGGTCGACGACGTCCTGGCCGAGCAGTAGAACGCGACCTGATGACTGCTGATGCCGCGAACACGGTGAGCTCCGGCGCCCTGCCGGTGGCGATGGCCGTGGCCCTCCTCGCCGGCCTGGTGTCGTTCGCGTCGCCCTGCGTGCTGCCGCTCGTGCCTGGGTTCCTCGGCTACGTCACCGGGTTGTCCGACGAGTCGCTCGCCGACCGCAAGCGGCACCGGATGGTCCTCGGGGCGCTGCTGTTCGTCCTCGGCTTCACCGTCGTCTTCATGACCACCACCGTCCTCATCGCCGGGGTGGTGGGCTCGACCCTGATCGAGCACCGCGAGGCGCTGATGCGGGTCGGTGGGGTCGTGGTGATCCTGATGGCCCTGGTCTTCATCGGCGCCGGGACCCAGCGGGAGCTCAAGCTGCACCGGCGCCCGGCGTCCGGCCTGGCCGGCGCGCCACTGCTCGGAGCCGTCTTCGGCCTCGGCTGGGCGCCCTGCACCGGTCCCACGCTCGGCGCCGTGCAGGTGCTGGCCGCCGCCTCCGGCAGCGACTCGGCCGTCACCCGGGGGGTCGTGCTCGCGCTGCTCTACTCGCTCGGGCTCGGAGTGCCCTTCCTGCTGATCGCCGCGGGTTACGAGCGGTTCGGCCGGGTCTCGGCGTTCCTGCGGAGCCGGCAACGCGGCATCCAGCTGTTCGGTGGGGCGCTGCTCTTCGTGGTCGGCGTCCTGCTCGTCACCGGGCTCTGGGACACCCTGACCCGCCACCTGCAGACCACGCTCGTCAACGGCTTCCGGACGGTGATCTGACGTGACCGACAGCATCACCCAGCCCACCCTGGGCCCGATCGGCTGGCTGCGCTGGATGTGGCGCCAGCTGACCAGCATGCGCACCGCGCTCTTCCTCCTGCTGCTGCTCGCGGTCGGGGCGGTGCCGGGGTCGATCTGGCCGCAGCGCAGCATCGACGCGGCACGCACGGCCGACTACATCGCCAACCACCCGAAGGCCGGGCCGTGGCTCGACCGCCTCGGCTTCTTCGAGGTCTACGCCTCGCCGTGGTTCGCGGCGATCTACCTGTTGCTGTTCATCTCGCTGGTCGGTTGCGTGCTGCCGCGCAGCAAGGTGCACTGGAGGGCGATGCGCTCGGCTCCGCC
This sequence comes from Phycicoccus sp. Soil802, assembly GCF_001429605.1. Lineage (GTDB taxonomy): Bacteria > Actinomycetota > Actinomycetes > Actinomycetales > Dermatophilaceae > Pedococcus. The sequence continues at coordinate 65,857 of NZ_LMSS01000008.1, read as the reverse complement.
GAAGGCCCCGGCGCGTCCCGCGCGGCTGCCTGCCGGTGGCACGGTCGAGGTCGCGGCGACCGAGGACGAGGTCGTGGCCGCGTCGCGGGAGCTGTTGCGCGCCAAGCGGTTCCGTCTCGTGTCGCACGACGACGCCTCCGTGAGTGCCGAGAAGGGGCACCTCAAGGAGACCGGCAACCTCGTCTTCCACCTGTCGCTGATCTTCGTCATCGTCGGCGTCGCCATCGGGCACCTGTTCGGGTGGAAGGGCGACGTGATCATCCCGGTCGGCCAGTCCTTCGCCAACACCCTCGCGCGCTACGACACGTTCAGCCCGGGGCCCTGGGTCGACCCGGACAGCCTCTCGCCGTTCGAGCTCACGGTGGACCAGCTCGACGCCACCTTCGAGGAGAACGTCACCGGGCGTGGCCAGTTCGGCTCGCCACGCGACTTCACCGCCCACGTGACGACCAAGGCGACGCCGTCCTCGCCCGACCGGCAGTCGACGATCAAGGTCAACCACCCCCTCGAGATGGACGGCGCGGGGGTATTCCTCCTCGGCAACGGCTACGCCCCGGTCATCACGGTCCGCGACGCCAAGGGCGACAAGGTCTACAGCGCGCCGACGCCGTTCCTGGCCCAGGACAACAACTACAAGTCCGTCGGGGTCGTGAAGGTGACCGGCGCCCAGCCGAAGCAGCTCGGGTTCTCCGGGCTGTTCCTGCCGACCGCCACCATCGACAAGGAGCTCGGCCCGATCTCGGTCTTCCCGGACGCGAAGAAGCCGGCGCTGGCCCTCACCGTCTACGAGGGGGAGCTCTTCCCGGGTGGGCGGCCGCAGTCGGTCTACCTGCTCGACACGGCCAGGATGACCCAGCTCAAGAGCGACAAGGGCGACCCGCTGCGGATCTGGCTCGAGCCGGGGCAGACCTACCAGCTGCCCGACGGACGGGGCAGCATCAGCTTCGACGGGGTGGAGCGGTTCGCCGGGCTGTCGATCCGCCACGACCCGGGCAAGTACGTCACCCTGGTCGCCGCGCTCCTCGCCCTCGCCGGGCTGATCTGCTCCCTGGTGGTCCGACGCAGGCGGGTCTTCGTGCGGGTTTCCCCCGCCACGGCGCCGGGTCGTACCGTGGTAGCCGTCGGCGGCCTCGCGAAGGGCGACGACGACGGGCTCCAGGAGCTGGTCGACCAGCTGGTCGCCGACCTGGAGACCCGGTTCGGCACCGAACCGGGTCGCGGGCCCGACCCTGGAACAGAGCCCGACCCTGGAACAGAGCCCGACCCTGGAACAGAGCCCGACCCGGAACGCGAGCCCGAGCTGGACAGCAGATTGGACGCACGAGGATGACCAACGAGAGCCTGGCCGGCTACGCCAACCTGAGCCTCTACTCGGCGATGGCGGTCTTCACGATCGCGATGGTCTGCCACGCCGTCTACCTGGCGGCTCTGCTCCCGGCCCGCGACCGGTTGCGCGCCGGCGCAGCCGAGCGCGACAGGCAGCTGGTCGGCGCAGGGGCTCCCCTGCCGGCCGAGGCACCGGCCCGGCCCGAGCTGTCCTCCCGTGCGGCGAAGGCGGCCGGGATCGGCTCGACCACGACCTGGCTCGGCGGCTTCCTGCTGTTGCTGTCGGTGGCCCTGCGCGGGGTGGCCGTGCACCGCTGGCCGCTGGGCAACATGTTCGAGTTCGCCGTCATGGGCTCGATGTTCACCGTGCTGGCCTACTCGATCTGGTCGACCCGGCGCGACCTGCGCTGGCTGGGGCTGTTCATCACCGGACCGGTGCTGCTCGTCCTCGGCATGGCCGTCGCGGTCTGGTACACCGAGGCTTCCGAGCTGATGCCTTCCCTGCGCAGCTACTGGCTCGTCATCCACGTCACCGTGGCCACGCTGGCCACCGCGGTGTTCACGATCGGGGCCGCCCTGAGCGTGGTCTACCTGCTCAAGGACGCGTTCGAGCGGTCGGGGCGGGCCAGCGTGCTCGACCGGTTCCCCGAGACCCCTGCGATCGAGCGGACCGCCTACAGCCTGCACATCGTCGCCTTCCCGCTCTGGACGTTCACCCTCATCGCCGGCGCCATCTGGGCGCGCCAGGCCTGGGCGTCCTACTGGAACTGGGACCCGAAGGAGGTCTGGACCTTCGTCATCTGGGTCGTCTACGCGGCATACCTGCACTCGCGGGCGACCAGTGGCATCAGCCGCCAGACCGCGACCTACATCGCTCTCGCGGGCTACGCCTGCATCATCGTCAACTTCGCCGTGGTGAACGTGTTCTTCGTCGGCCAGCACTCCTACTCGGGGCTGTAGATGCTGCGCTACTCCGTCCTGCGACTGCTGATCTTCTTCGGCGTGCTCTCGCTGCTGTGGCTGCTCGGCCTGCGTGACCAGGACCAGCAGTGGATGCTGCTCGTCCTCAGCGCGCTGATCTCGATGGTGCTGTCCTACTTCGTGCTCGCCCGGTTCCGCGAGGAGAGCACCGCCGAGCTGGCCCGGCGGATCGAACGCCGTGCGGCGGCCAAGCAGGCCGGCACCCCGGCGGTCAGTGGCGCCGACGAAGCGGCCGAGGACGCCGAGGACGAGCGCGGCGGACCGGTCGAGTACCGCTGACCGACCCGCTGGCTGCTGACCGGCTCAGCCGCTGAAGGCGATCCCGACGGCCAGCAGCACGGCATACCCGACCTCGAAGAGGCCGGTCGCGGCGAGCACCGGCACGAGGTCACGACCGGTGGCACCGGTGCGCAGCGCCTGGAAAGGCTTCCAGAGCAGCCCCAGCGACAGGACCGCGAGCCAGGCGAGCGGGTGCTGGAGCGCAACCACGACCACCATCGCGACCGCGATGAGGACCAGCAGCGCGTAGAACCAGCGGGTTCCCTTGTCGCCGAGCCGGACCGCGAGGGTCAGCTTGCCGCTCTCCCGGTCGGTGGGGATGTCGCGCAGGTTGTTGACCACGAGGATCGCCGAGGCGATGGCGCCGACCCCGACGGCCCCGGCGACGCCGACCCAGCTGAGCTCCTTGGCCTGTGTGTAGAGCGTGCCGAGGGTGGCCATCAGCCCGAAGAACAGGAAGACGTAGACCTCACCGAGCCCGCGGTATCCGTAGGGGTTGGCACCGCCGGTGTACTTCCACGCGGCGAGGACGGCCAGCGCGCCGAGCGGGATCATCACCCAGGCCTCGCTGAGGGCCACCAGGGCCAGGCCGACGAGCGCGGCGAACCCGAAGAACGCGAACGCCATCAGCTTGACGTTCGCGGGGTCGGCGAGGTGCTGGCCGACCAGCCGCACCGGGCCAACCCGTTCGCCGTCGGTGCCGCGGATGCCGTCGGAGTAGTCGTTGGCGTAGTTGACCCCGACCTGCAGCCCGACGGACACCAGGAGGGCCAGCAGGCCGAGCCCGAGGTCCGCCCGGTCCAGCGGGACGGCGGCGGCGGTCCCCACGACGACGGGGGCGATGGCGGCGGGGAGGGTGCGCGGGCGGGCGCCGGCGATCCACTGGTTCAGGGTGGCCATGGAGGGTGCTGTTCTCGCTCGAGGTGGTGCGGGCAGGTGCGGGTGGTGCGGACGACGGGTCGTCAGGCTCAGAGCCTACGGAGGAAGTCCGGGTCGTCGTCGGGGCCACGCGGGGGCGGCGGACGGTGAGATGGCCCACGCGGCCCGCCCCCGGGTCCGCGCCCGGCGGCGCCTCGCTGCGGCCGGCCGGCGATGAACCAGGCGATCGCACCGACGATCGGGAAGAGCAGGATCAGCAACAGCCACAACAACTTGGGCAGGCCCCTGACCTGCGCGTCGTCGGTCTGGATGCAGTCGACCACGGCGTAGACGGTCACCGCGATCGTCAGCAGCCAGGGCAGCAGCCGGATCATGACCCCATGGTGTCACGCGTCGGCGGCGAACCGATCAGCGACCGCCACCCGGTCCGGCTTGCCCGGCCCGCGCACCGGGATCGCGGTCAGCACCAGGAGCCGTCGGGGCAGCGCGTGCGGCGGGAGTATGCCGCGCAGCTGCTCGCGCAGGGACGTCACCGTGGGTGCCGCGGAGCCGGGTCCCGGCGCATCGGGGGCTGGCACGATCGCCGCGCTGACGACCTGTCCCCACTGGTCGTCGGGCGTCCCGACCACCACGGCCTCGGCGATCCCGGGCAGGGTGGTCAGGGCCTCCTCGACGAGCCGGGGCGCGACCTTGAGGCCGCCGGTGGTGATGAGGTCGTCGAGCCGGCCGTCGACGTGCCAGCGACCCTGCTCGTCCCGGTGCCCGACGTCGTCGGTGCGGAACCGCCGGGTCCCGTCGTCGTCGGTGACGTACGCGGCGTCCGTCAGGTCCGGGCGACCGAGGTAGCCGGTGGCCAGGGTCGGGCCGCCGAGCAGGAGCCGACCGTCGGGGTCGGCGCGGACCGTGGTGCCGGTCAGCGGCTCGCCGTCGTAGACGCAGCCACCGCAGGTCTCGCTCATGCCATAGGTCGTGACGGCCCGGACCCCTGCCTCTCTTGCGCGGGCGAGGAGCGCCGGCGGGCTGGCGGCGCCCCCCACGAGGACGGCGTCGAACCCGGCCAGCGCGGCGGTCGCGGACTCGTCGGCGAGCAGTCGCCCGAGCTGGGTCGGCACGAGGGCGGTGTAGCGGCGGGCGGCGGCGCCGGCCCCGTCCCCGGCTTCGGCCGTGGTTGTGGCGAAGGTGGTGGCCGCTCGGGTGAAGGCGTCGGGGGTGAACCCGTCGGACAGGTCGACGAACCCGGGCTCGGTGCCGGCCGCGACGCACCGCAGCAGCACCTGCACGCCGGCGATGTGGTGTGCAGGCATGGCCAGCAGCCACGCGCCGGCACCTCCCAGCCGGTCGTGGGTCGCGGTGGCGCTCGCGGACAGCGCGGTGGCCGGCAGCATCGCCAGCTTGGGGCTGCCGGTCGAGCCGGACGTGCCGACGACCAGGGCGGTGCCGTCGTCGGGGACGGCGTCGCCGGGGGTCGGCGGCGGAGGCGACGAGGCGGCATACGCGAGGACGGCGAACTCACCGTCCAGCGCCCTGCGCAGGACCGGGATCGCGGCCACCGCGTCCGGGCCGGCAGCGATGGCCAGCGGTCGCAGCGACGTCACGCGCTCAGGCTAGTGCGGGGTTCGTGGCCATACTGATCGGGTTGGCACCGAACCCTGGGGCGGGAGCGGGCATGAAGGGGGTATGAGAGGAGGACGAACGTCAGATGGAGTTGGTGCTGAAGGCGATGGAGGTGCTGACCGACTCGTTGGGCCTCGAGCGGCTCGTCCGGTGACCGTGTTGGGGGTCTCGACCGGTGCGCGGACTCCGCTGGACGGGGCTCACCCGGGGCGGGACGATGGGGTCGGGAGGTGCCATGGACGCCGACTTCGCGGCATACATCGAGCGGGTGCGTGCCCACCGCAGTGAGCTGCGCGACTCGGTGGCGGCCGTCGACGAGGCGCTCGCCTCCCCGATCGCCCGCGGTGGCGCCTGGCGCGAGCGGGTGCGGGCCGCGCTGGCCGAGCTGTCGCACGACTTCCGTGACCACATCGACCTGACCGAGCGACCCGGCGGGATCTACGACGGCGTGCGGCACGGTGCGCCACGGTTGATCGCCGCGGTCGACCGGCTGACCGGCGAGCACGAGCGGTATGCCGAGGCGATCGGTGGCTACCTCGCGGTGCTGGAGCACGGGGGGACCATCGCGGACCTACCGGCCTTCCGCGAGGAGGTCACCACCCTGATGGGCCAGCTGGTGCGGCACCGGCAGATCGGCGCCGACCTGGTCTACGAGGCCTTTGAGGTGGACCTCGGCGGCTCCGGCTGACGCTGGACTTGTTGCGCTCAGGTCCTCACCGAGCACCAAAGTCGGCGTCCGGTGACCAGCAGGTGGCAACAAGTCGGTGGTGGTTCAGGACCGGTTCCTGGGCGCCTACCGGGTGATGGCCACCTGGCGCTGAGACCCGTGGTCCGGTTCAGCGGATCAGAAGTACCAGGGGTACGGCGACCAGTCGGGGTCGCGCTTCTCGAGGAACTGGTCGCGGCCCTCCAGGGCCTCGTCGGTCATGTAGGCCAGTCGCGTCGCCTCTCCCGCGAAGACCTGCTGGCCCATCAGCCCGTCGTCGAGCAGGTTGAACGCGAACTTGAGCATCCGCTGCGCCTGCGGGCTCTTGCCCATGATCTCGCGAGCGACCTGCAGTGCGTCCGACTCGAGCTCGGCGTGCGCGCTGACCAGGTTGACCGCGCCCATGCGGTGCATGTCGTCGGCGGTGTAGGTGCGGCCGAGGAAGAAGATCTCGCGGGCGAACTTCTGGCCGACCATCTTGGCGAGGTAGGCCGAGCCGTAGCCGCCGTCGAACGAGCCGACGTCGGCATCGGTCTGCTTGAACCGCGCGTGCTCGCGGCTGGCGATCGTGAGGTCGCACACGACGTGCAGGGAATGGCCACCACCGGCAGCCCACCCGCCGACCACGGCGATGACCACCTTCGGCATCGTGCGGATGAGCCGCTGCACCTCGAGGATGTGCAGGCGGCCACCCTCGGCCTTCACCCGGCGCTGGTCGACGGTGTCCGCGGTGTCACCCTCGGCGTACTGGTAGCCCGACCTGCCTCGGATCCGCTGGTCGCCCCCCGAGCAGAACGCCCACTGGCCGGCGCTGCCCGATCCCTCCGGACCCGGGCCGTTGCCCGTTATCAGCACGACCCCGACATCGGGGGTGCGGCGCGCGTGGTCGAGGGCCTGGTACAGCTCGTCGACGGTGTGCGGGCGGAACGCGTTGAGCACCTCAGGCCGGTCGAAGGCGATCCGCACCGCCCCCACCTCGCGCGCCCGGTGGTAGGTGATGTCAGTGAACTCGAAACCCTCCACCGCGTCCCACGCGGCGCGGTCGAAGGGCTGGCTCACCACTGGCTGCTCGCTCACCTGCGCGAGCCTAGCCGCGCCGGAGGCGAGGTATGCCGCGTGGTCGCCCACGCGGCATACCCCACCGTGGTGGCTGCTAGCCGAGGACGGTGAGGTGCAGGCCGGGGAACCGTTGGAAGCCGCGGTCGAAGGTGACGAAGTGTGCGTCGAGCTCGATCGCCTGCGCCGCCAGCCAGGCATCCGTGATGTCGTTGCCGCGCAGCTCCAGAGCGGTGACCAGGGTGGCGAAATGCGACCATGCTGCAGCCCCGGGACGGGTCGACTCGGTCGTGGGTGCGGCGCGAACCTGCTCGCAGAAGGACACCGCCCGGGCGCTGGTGGCGGCGCTGGGCTGGATGCGTGGGTTGGTGCTGATGCGCACGACTGCCGTCAGTGTTGACTCGGAGTGCTGCGCTTCACCCCGAAACGTTGAGCCTCACCCCGGAACCGTTCCGGGGTGAGGCTCAACGTTGTCCCAAGACCCGATAAAGGTGGGACGGGTGGGGTCAGGCCGGGCGGGGGGCGGGCGGGTCAGGCGGCGAGGGCTTCCTCGAGGTCCTTGGCGATGTCCTCGGGCTTGGTGGTCGAGCCGTAGCGCTTGAGGACCGTGCCGTCGCGACCGACGAGGAACTTGGTGAAGTTCCACTTGATCGCGCCGCCGAGCAGGCCGCCCTTCTCCGACTTCAGCCAGTCGAAGACCGGGTGGGCGTCGTCGCCGTTCACGTCGACCTTGGCGAACATCGGGAAGCTCACCCCGTAGTTGCGCTGGCAGAACTCGCCGATCTGGGCCTCGTCACCGGGCTCCTGACCGCCGAACTGGTTGCACGGAAAGCCGAGCACGACCAGGCCCTTGTCTTCGTACTCGCCGTAGAGCTTCTCCAGGCCCTCGAACTGGGGGGTGAAGCCGCACTCACTGGCGGTGTTGACGACGAGGGCGACCTTGCCGGCGTACTCGGCCAGCGGCTGCTCCTCACCGGTGAGGGTGGTGGCGGTGAAGTCGGAGAGAGTCGGCACGGGGCACCTTTCGTGGGAACGGCCGGGGGACGGTCAGGGCGAGCGGGTCCGGATGGTGCGGGCCCGTCGGCCAGGGCAGGCCGAAGTGACCTGCTCGGGTGGGATTAGTTACTCACTGGTGCAGCGGATTCCCGTCCATGCCTATTCCATGCGGATTGTCGGCGGGTGTCCGGGGTGCCCGACCGTGGGACCCTCCCGGGTGACGCGCCCGGGCCGACAGCCACGGTCCGGGCGCATCTGCTGCAATGGGGCGCATGACGTCGCCGAGCCTGCCCGAGCTGCCTCCCGTCGAGGAGCTGCTCGCGGGGCTGCGGGTCGTGTCGATCCCCCTGCGGGTCCGCTTCCGCGGGGTCACCGAGCGCGAGGCGGCTCTGCTGCGCGGCCCGTCCGGGTGGGCGGAGTTCTCCCCGTTCGTCGAGTACGGGCCTCCTGAGTCATCGCGCTGGCTCGCGGCCGCGGTCGAGGCGGGGTGGGGCCGGTGGCCGGCGCCGCGCCGCGACGTCGTCCCGGTCAACGCGACCGTTCCGGCGGTGGCCGCCGCAGACGTGGCCGGGGTGCTGGCGCGGTTCGAGGGCGCGACGACGGCCAAGGTCAAGGTCGCCGAGCGCGGCCAGGGTCTCGAGGACGACCTCGACCGCGTCGCCGCCGTGCGCGACGTGCTGGGCCCGACCGGCCGGATCCGGGTGGACGCCAACGGCGGGTGGTCGGTCCGGGAGGCGACCGAAGCGCTCAGCCGCCTCGCGGCATACCGGCTGGAGTATGCGGAGCAGCCGTGCGCGGAGGTGCGCGAGCTGCGCGAGCTGCGCCTGGCGCTGGCCCGCCACGGCACCGACGTGTTGGTGGCCGCCGACGAGTCGATCCGCAAGGCCGAGGACCCGGTGCGGGTGGCACGCGAGGAGGCGGCCGACCTGGTCGTCGTCAAGGTCGCCCCGCTCGGCGGGGTGTCGCGCGCGCTGGAAGTGGTCGGCGAGTGCGGGCTGCCCGCCGTGGTCTCCTCGGCCCTCGACACCTCCGTGGGCATGGCCGCGGGGGTCGCGCTCGCCGCGGCCCTGCCCGAGCTGCCGTTCGCCTGCGGGCTGGGCACCGTCGCGCTGCTCGGTGGCGACGTCACGGACGCCCCGCTCCTCCCGCGCGCAGGGGTGCTCCCGGTCGGGCGGGTCGAGGCGGACGAGGCACTGCTCGCGCGGTGGGCAGCCCCCGCCGACCGCGTTGCGTGGTGGACCCAGCGGGTCCGTGACTCCTGGGCGTTCCTGGCCTGACCAGCGGCTCATGGCGACCCCGGGCGCGCGCACGGACCGCCCCGCGTGGCTAGAGTCGGGGCCGTGAACATCGTCTTCGTGGAGCCGGGGTTCCCTGCCAACCAGCGTCGGTTCGCCCTCGCGCTCGCGTCGGTCGGGGCCAACGTCATCGGCATCGGGGAGTCCGACGAGTACACCCTCGACGACGAGCTCCGCACCGCGATGAGCGGCTACTACAAGGTCGGGTCGGTCACCGACCTGCGGGCGATGACCGAGGCCGTGCAGTTCATCCAGTCCAAGGTCTGGGTGGACGGGCTCGAGGCCACGGTCGAGGCGCACACCATGGTCGCCGCGCAGGTCCGGGAGGCCACCGGCATCCCCGGCACGTCGGTGCGCACCACCTGGCTGTGCCGCGACAAGCCGTCGATGAAGCAGGCCCTGCGCGAGGTGGGTGTCCCCACTGCCGCGTCCGCCGCCATCGACCACGCCCACGAGGCCTGGGCCTTCGCCGAGGCGGTCGGCTACCCGCTCATCCTCAAGCCGCGCGACGGCGCCGGCGCCAAGGACACGATGCGGGTCGACAACGACACCGAGCTGGCCCACGCGCTCACGGAGTTCGGCTCGCACGGTGCGGCCTCGATCGCGATCGAGGAGTTCGTCGAGGGCCACGAGGGCTTCTACGACACCATCGCCAAGGACGGCCACGTCGTCCACGACTGGACCACGCACTACTACCCCAACGTCCTCGAGGCGATGCGCAGCCGCTGGATCTCCCCCCAGTTCGCGACCACCAACCGGATGGCCGACTCGTCGTTCTACACCGAGGTCGCCGCGATGGGCGCCAAGGTCATCGAGGCCCTGGGCATCGGGACCAGCGCGACCCACATGGAGTGGTTCCACGGACCCAAGGGCCTGAAGTTCTCCGAGATCGGCTGCCGCCCTCCGGGAGTTGGCTGCTGGGACCTCTACTCCGCGAGCAACGACGTGGACGTCTACCGCGAGTGGGCGCACATCATCACCCACGGCGTCCCCGAGTCGCCGATGCGTCGCCCCTACTCCGCCGGCATCATCGCCCTGCGTCCGGACGCCGACGGCCACATCACCGGCTACAGCGGCATCGAGGAGATCCAGCGCCGCCACGGTGAGTGGATCATCGACGGCCACTTCCCGCCGGTGGGCCACCACACCCAGCCGGTCGAGGCGGGCTACATGGCCAACGCCTACGTGCGGATGCGGCACCCCGACTACGACACCCTGCGCGGGATGCTCGACGACGTGGGCCGCACCATCCACGTCCACGCGGGCTAGTCCCGACCCCTGATGCGCACCGTCCTCCTCGGGCCGCAACGGTTCATGACCACGGCCGGCACCGCCCTGCGTTCCCTCGGTGTCGACGGACCCGTCGCGACGATCAACGCCGGCTGGGAGGAGCGTGAGGACGTCGTCGACGAGCTCGACACCGTCCTCGGCGGCGACACCCGCCACCTGCGGCTCTACCACCGCAGCCTCGACGTGATCACCAAGGACGAGGCGTTCGGCAGCGCCGCGCTCGCCTTCCGCGACCGCCACGACGCGCTCCTGTCCCTCTACCGGCTGCGCCTCCAGAACGCCATGGACGGTGTGTATGCCGTGCAGCGCCGCACGCGCGAAGGTGAGGGACGGGTCCGGGGCGAGGCCACGGCACACGCGGCCCTGGACGACTCGATCGAGGTCGTCCGCCACATCGACCAGTGGTACGCCGCCCAGCTCAAGGGGCTCTATGCCGACCTCGAAGGGGCGGCGCCGATCGACTCCAGCGGAGTGATCGGCTGGCACCGGGGGGAGCTGGCGGACCTGCTCGGGCAGTCGGCGGCGGTCGTGCTGACCGGTGGTCACGTCGGCACCCTCCTGCGGACCCTGCGGCTCTTCGCGATCACCATCCCCGACGACGTGCCGGTGATCGCCTGGTCGGCCGGGGCGATGGCGTTGACCGAGCGGGTCGTGCTGTTCCACGACCACGGCCCGGAGGGGAACACCGAGGCCGAGGTGTTCGACCGCGGGCTGGGCCGGGTGCAGGGCATCGTGGCCCTGCCGCACGCCCGACGCCGGCTGCGGCTGGACGACCGGGACCGCTGTGCCGTCATGGCCCGGCGGTTCACCGACCAGCACTGCGTCCTGCTCGACGACGGCACCGCCCTCGAGCTCACCGCGGACGGCGGCCTGCCCCGCGGTGCGCGGATCCTCGGCATCGACGGCGCGGTGCACGAGCTGGGGACCAATGGTCGGGGAGGTGTCTCGTGAGCGAGGGACGGCTGGCCGTCAACCGGCTCCGGGAGCGCCTGCCCGTCGACGACGCCGTCCTCGACCGGTTCGTCGCCCGCCACGGGGCGCCCATCATCGAGGGGGAGCGGGCGACCTTCCTCTTCCGCGGCGAGGCCGACGAGGTGCGGGTGCGGCACCGCGTCGTCGGGCTGCCCGACCCCCTGTCCATGAAGCGGCTGCCCGACACCGACCTCTGGGCCGTGACCACGGTGCTGCCCAACGGATCCCGGGTCGAGTACCAGCTCGAGACCCGCTACGGCGACCGCTACGAGACCTTCAACGACCCGCTCAACCCCCGGGTGGCGCACTCGCCGATGGGGTCGAGCTCGGTGTGCGCCGCCACCGGCTACGAGGTGCCGGACTGGGTGCACCACGACCCGGAGGCCCGCCCCGGCGAGCTCGTCGAGGACACCTTCCGGTCGAAGGCGCTGCGTCGCGAACAGCCTGTGAAGCTCTACCTGCCGGCGCGCTACAACCCCTCCCTGCGCTACCCGCTGCTCGTCGTGCACGACGGCGACGACTACCTCAACTACGCGGCGATGAAGACGGTGCTGGACAACCTGATCCACCGGCTCGACGTCGCTCCCCTCATCGCGGCGTTCGTCCCACCCCGGGACCGGTTGCGGGAGTACCCGAACCACGCGCCGCACGCCCGGTTCATCGCGCGCGAGCTGCTGCCCACCCTCGCCGAGCGACTGCCCCTGGTCGACGACCCCGAGGCGCGCTGCCTGATGGGGTCGAGCTTCGGCGGGATCGCGTCGCTGTCCACGGCGGTGCGCTACCCCGGGGTCTTCGGGTCGCTCTTCCTGCAGTCGGCGTCGCTGGTCTTCACCGACATCGGCACCGACCACGGCGGCGGGCCGGCCTTCGACCCGGTGGTGAAGTTCGTCAACCGCTACCGCGCCAAGCCGACGGCGCCGGTCGAGCGGCTGTTCATGAGCTGCGGGACGTACGAACCGCTGATCACCCCCAACCGGTCGATGGTGCCGGTCTTCCGCGGCGCCGGCATGACCGTGAAGTACGTCGAGGCGCGCGACGGCCACAACTGGGAGGACTGGCGCGACCGCCTGCGAGACGGGCTGTCGTGGCTGTTCCCCGGACCCCAGAAGTTCGTGTACGAGTAGATGCACCCGACCAGATGGAGGACGGCATGAAGGTCACCGAACGCTGGCACTCGGAGCGGATGGGGCGAGACATCTCGCTGGTCCGCTGGGGCCACTACGGCGTGCCCGTGCTGCTGTTCCCGACGGCCGGCGGAGACGCCGAGGAGGTCGAGCGCCACCACCTGGTCGGCACCCTCGCACCGATGATCGAGGCCGGCCGGATCAAGGTCTACTCGTGTGACAGTGCCGCGGGCCAGGCGCTGCAGCGCAACGAGGGGTCGCCCGAGCACCGGATGTGGCTGTTCAACCAGTACCACCAGGCCATCGCCGAGGAAGTGGTGCCGGCGATCCACGCCGACAGCTCTCCCCAGTCGGTGGTCCTGGCCGGTGCCTCCATCGGGGCCTTCAACTCGTTCGCCATGATCTGCCGCTACCCGCACCTGTTCAGCGCGGCGATCTGCATGAGCGGCACCTACCACGTCGAGCAGTTCATCGGCGGCGACACCACCGAGGACTGGTACTTCGCGTCCCCCCTGCAGTTCCTCCCTGGTCTCGAGGGCCCGGCACTGGAGATGCTGCGCCACCGCTACGTCGTCCTGGCCTCCGGCAGCGGCCGGTGGGAGGACGTGGGCGAGTCGTGGGCGGCTGCTGATGCGCTGGGCCGCAAGGGAATCCCGAACCGGGTCGACGACTGGGGCGACCGTTACGACCACGACTGGCCGACCTGGTGGGAGATGCTGCCCCTCTACCTCGACGACCTGGTGCCGTGACCGAGGGTTCGCTCGCCGAGCGCCTCGCCGCAGCCGTCGACGCCGGTATGCCGGCTGCTCGCGACGACCTCGCGCGTCTCGTCGCGCTGCGCTCGGTGGCGAACCCGGCGATCGAGCCGGCGAGCGAGTGCGTGGCCGCAGCCGAGCTGGTCGGTGAGCTGTTCACGCAGGCGGGTGTGGACGGCATACAGGCCCATCCCACGCCTGACGGGTCGCTCGCAGTGGTGGGACGCACGGCCGGCCCGGCCGGTGCGCCGACGGTGCTTCTGTACTCGCACTACGACGTCGTGCCGGTCGGTGACCCCGACGGGTGGCAGACGCCGCCCTGGGAGCTGACTGAGGTCGACGGGCGTTGGTACGGAAGGGGATCCGCCGACTGCAAGGGCAACCTCGTGGCCAGCCTGCTCGCCCTCCGGGCGCTGCGGGAGGTGCTCGGCTCCTGGCCCGTGGAGGTCGCGGTCGTCTGCGAGGGCTCCGAGGAGCAGTCCAGCGGTGGGATGGAGGCGTTGGCCCGCGCGCGTCCGGACCTCGTCGCGTGCGACGCGCTGCTCCTCGCCGACACGGGCAACGTCGAAGCCGGCCTGCCGACGCTGACGACGTCGCTGCGCGGCACGGGCAGCGTGCTGATGACGGTGCGCACGATGACCCACCCTGCGCACTCGGGCATGTACGGCGGCCCGGCTCCCGATGCGCTCCAGGCCCTCCTCACGGCTCTGGCCAGCTTGCGTGGCCCCGATGGTGAGACCACGATCGACGGGTTGTCGCACGACGGGGTGTGGGACGGAGCGCCCTTTGACGCCAACCGGTTTCGTGAGGATGCGGGCCTGCTCGAAGGCGTCGAGCCGCTCACCGGCACTGGCGCGATCGCTGACCTGCTGTGGGCGCGCCCCGCGGCCACCGTGCTCGCGATCGACTGTCCCCCCATCTCACAGGTGACAGCGGCGGCGCAGGGGGAGGCGCGCGCCGTCGTCAACCTGCGCGTGCCCGCCGACACCGATGCCGCGGCCGCCCAGCAGCTGCTCATCGCCCACCTTCGAGCCCACACGCCGTACGGCGCCCAGGTCGAGATCCAGCCGGTCTCGCTGGGCCGCGGCTTCCGCGCACGCACCGACGGGCCCGCCTACGCGGCGATGCGGCGGTCGATGCGGACCGCGTTCGGACGCGACGCCGTGACGACCGGCCAGGGTGGCTCGATCCCGCTGGCCACCGCTCTCGCCGAGCTGGTGCCCACCGCGGAGATCATGCTGCTCGGCGTCGAGGAGCCTGCGTCGCGCATCCACGCACCGGGCGAGAGCGTCGACCCCGAGGAGCTGCTCCGCACGGCGCTGACCCAGGCCCTCTTCATCGCCGACCTCGGCGGCCTGCTGGCCGAGGCTGGGTCATGAGGGTCCGCTGGGTCTGGGCGTTCCTGGACCTCCCCGAGGAAGGCTTCGACGAGGCCGTCGACTACTGGAGCTCGGCGACCGCGACGGTCGTCTCGCCGCGGCGTGGTGACCGGGAGGAGTTCGCCACGCTGCTGCCGGCCGACGGCTCGGCGTGGGTCAAGGTGCAGCGGGTCGGTGGCCGCGGCGGGGTGCACCTCGACCTCGACGTGCAGGCGCCCTTGGAGGTGGCCCGCGACGAGGCGCTCGGGCTGGGCGCGGAGGTTGTGGCCGAGGTGCCCGACGACGACGGGGTGCTGGGTGTGGTCGTCTGCCGCTCGCCCGGCGGCTTCGTCTTCTGCCTGACCCGGTGGCAGCCGCACGAGACCGCCGCCGGCCAGGTCCGCTCGGGTGCCCAGACCCTGCTCGACCAGGTCTGCCTGGACGTCCCCGAGCCCGCGTATGCCGCGGAGCTGGCCTTCTGGTCCGCCCTCACGGGGTGGGAGGTCCGGCCGGGAAGCGTCCCGGGCTTCACCAGCCTGCTCCGGCCGGACGGCATACCGGTGCGGCTGCTGCTGCAGCAGCTCGTGGAAGGCGAGGGGGACGTGCGGGCGCACGTGGACTTCGCGTGCCTCGACCGAGCGGCCGAGACGGCGCGGCACCTCGCCCTCGGCGCCGCCGTCGAGCGCGTGGAGGCGGTCTGGACGGTGCTCGTCGACCCGGGCGGGCGGCGCTACTGCCTGACCGACCGGGACCCCGCTACCGGCCTCGTATCGCGCTGAGCCGTCCACAACCCGAGGATGTCGGCAGGCGAACCCACAGGCCGGTACTCGATGGATGGGCCGGCGCCTGCGATGCGGCCAGGGTGGTCGCATGCTCGGGGACCCGGAACAGATCAGGCTCATCTCACGACGGCTAGCGGTCGACGCGGAGCACCTGCGGAGGCTCGCGCTCCAGGTCGCCGCGACCGGCGACGTGGCGTGGCGGTCACCCGCGGCGGACCTCTTCCGCGTCCAGGTGGTGGCACGGGCCGGTGGCCTGCGCTGCCGTGCCGACGAGCTCGAGGCGGCCGCGCGCCTCCTGGCCGTCCACGCCGAGGCCGTCGAGGGGGCCCGGGCCGCCGTGATCCGGGTGGCCGCGCTCGGCGCGTCGCTGCCCGAGGCGGTCGGTGGCGCCTTGCGAGGCGGGGGTCGCCGGTGAGGTGGGAGCTGGGCGGCGGCAGGGCGCCGGACCCGGTGGGGCTGCTGGTCCGAGGGGGGCCTGGTGGCACCGCGGTGGGGGTCGAGTCGCTGGAGCGGGCCGCGGTCGACCTGGCCCGCGTGGCGCGGGAGGGCGCGCAGCTCGGGTGGCGGGCCGGTGCGGCAGCGGTCGACGTGGACGTCGTGGCGGGTGCGCTGCTCAGTCGGGCCACCGGTGTGGCGGCGATGGCTGGTCTGTCGGACGTGGGCGTCGGGCTCACCGCCGAGCTGGCCGCCCTGCTGGAGCTGGCCGGGGCGGTGCGTGCGGCGGGCGCCGCGTACCGGGCGGGCGAGGCCGCCGTGGCTCGCGCCGTCGAGGACCTGCAGGACCGGGTCATGGCTGTGGGCGGGTTGCTCGCCCCGGAGCTGCTCGTGGGGTGCCTGGCCCTCCACTCCCTCGGGGTGGACGTCCCGGGACTGGTCGATCGGGTGGCCTTCGACCATCCGCAGGTCGCCGACCTCGCGGGTGGGGCCGAGGGCCTCGTGCTCGGCCTGCACGCCGATCCGCTGACCGCGCCCCTGCTGCGCCCCGCGCCGCCACACCTCCACGACGACGACCTCGACGCCTTCGACGACGCCTTCGACGACCTCGACTACGAGGATGCCGTCGCGGTCTTGGCGGACTCCGCCGCCCGGTGGGGCCTCCTCGACGACCGGGGGCGGGCGCAGGTGACGCCCGAGCTGGCGCCTCGACCGGGTGCGCTCGCGCTGCGCAGCCTGCGGGACCTCGTCGCCGACCAGGGCAACGTCGGCGACGGTGAGGACTACGCCGGTCACGTGCGGGTCATCGAGGTGGCCCAGCCGTCCGGGTCCGTCTGGATCGTCGAGGTCAGCGGCACGCAGGAGTGGGATCCCCGGGCCGGCGACAACCCGTTCGACCTGACCACCGACCTGCGATCGATGGCCCAGCAGTCCACGGTCCTTGCCGACGGTGTCCAGCAGGCACTGGCCCAGGCGCAGGCGGCGGCACGAGTCGGCCACCGGGAGTCTGCCGGTGTCGCCGCGCCGGTGCTGCTCGTCGGGCACAGCCTCGGCGGGATCGCCGCCGCCGGGCTTGCGTCGTCGCCCCGGTTCACCGCGCGGCACCGCGTCACCCATGTCGTGACGGTGGGGGCGCCGGTCGCGCGGATGCCGGTCCCTCCTGGGATCGAGGTGCTGTCCCTGGAGCACACCCGCGACGCGGTCCCGCGACTCGACGGCCGGCCGAACCCCGACCGGGCCAGCTGGGTCACCGTGACCCGCGACGCCTACGAGGACGGAGACGACCGGGCGAGCACGGTCCATGACCTCGGCGGCTACGTCCAGACGGCCGCCCTCGTGGACGACTCCAGCGATCCCTCGGTGGCCGCCTGGCGGTCATCCAGCGCGGCGTTCTTCGCGGGCGACACGCACGGGGTCGCGGTGATCCGCGACTACGCGATCCGCAGGGTCCGGCCGTGAGCGGGCGAGCTCGGTCGGGGTGGCACAATCCGACCCGTGAACCCGTCCACCGCGCTCGCGAGGGTCCTCGTGGACGAGCTGGTCCGACGCGGGGTCCGCCACGCGGTGCTCTGCCCGGGTTCGCGGTCGGCCCCGCTGGCGTACGCCCTGCGGGAGGCGGAGCGGGCTGGTCGACTCGAGCTGCACGTGCGCGTCGACGAACGGTCCGCCGGGTTCCTCGCGCTGGGCCTGGCCAAGCTCACCCGGGTGCCGGCGGTGGTGGTCACGACCTCGGGCACGGCGGTCGCGAACCTCCACCCGGCGGTGCTCGAGGCGCACCACGGGGTGGTGCCGCTCGTCGTGCTGTCGGCCGACCGCCCGGTGGAGCTGCGGGGGACCGGCGCCAACCAGACGACCGTGCAGCCGGGCATCTTTGCCGGCGCCGTCCGCTGGTCCGTCGATGCGGACGCGCCGCAGCGCGCGACCGGTGAGGTGGCGCGCTGGCGCGACCTCGCGGCGGCCGCCGTGCGCCATGCCACCGGGGTGGCGGGCACCGGTGAGCCGGGACCGGTGCACGTCAACGTGCAGCTGCGCGAACCGCTGGTCCCGACCGAAGACGACGAGCCCTGGCCCGAGTCGCTGGACACCTCGGCCGCGCCGCCCACGGCTGTTGCGGCGCCCGCGACGGGTTCGCCCGCGGCATACGACGTGTCGCTGCGCCCGGCCCGCACCCTCGTGGTGGTTGGAGACCTGCCCGAGCCCGACCAGTTCGACCGTGCGGTTCGCTGGGCCACGGCCCGCGGCTGGCCGGTGCTGGCCGAGCCCTTCGGCACGCACCCACGCAGCGACGCCGTGCCGCACGGCCCGTTGGTGCTCTCCGACCCGCCCTGGCTGGACGAGCACGCCCCCGACCGCGTGATCGCTGTCGGCCGCCTCACGCTGTCGCGCCCGGTGGCTGCCTTGCTGCGCCGACCGGGCGTCCGGGTGGAGGCCGTGGGCGCGCACGAGTGGATCGTCTCGCGCCCCGATGTGCAGGCGGTGCACCCGACCTCGGTCCTCGATGCGCCGGTCGACGGCGAAGGTGCCGTGGCCGGCGACGAGGTCTGGGCCGACGCCTGGCGGGCAGCCGGTGACCGGGTGGCCGTCGCCATGGCAGAGGAGCCACCCCCGTGGCCGAGCGGGGCAGCCGTGGCAGCGGCCGTCGTCTCCGGACTCCCCACGGGCGCGAGGCTGTTCCTCGGCTCCTCGAACTCGGCCCGCGACGTCGACCTCGCGGCGCCGCGGTCCACTCCGCTGCGGGTGGTCGCGAGCCGGGGACTCGCGGGCATCGACGGCTGCGTCTCCACCGCGAGCGGCCTGGCCCTGGCCGATGCCTCGCCGACCTATGCCCTGATGGGCGACCTGACCTTCCTGCACGACTCGAACGGCCTGCTCGTCGGTCCGCTGGAGCGCCGGCCGGATCTCACGGTGGTCGTCACCAACGACGACGGCGGCGGCATCTTCACCCTCCTCGAGCCGGGCGAGCCGGCCCGGGCAGCCGAGTTCGAGCGGCTCTTCGGCACGCCGACCGGCACCGACCTGGCCGCCCTGTGCGCCGCCCACCACGTCCGGCACCGGCAGGTCGCGACGCGTGACGAGCTCGTCGCCGCGCTGGCGGAGCAGCCCTCAGGGCTCACCGTCCTCGAGGTGCCGGTCGACCGAGCGAGCCATCGCCACCTGCACGCCCAGCTCCGGGCCCGCGCCGCCGCTGCCCTCGGGGCGTGACCCCCCGCGATCCTCCGCGTGCCCTCACGGCGCGCGTCCCGCGCGACCTGCGATAGTCGTGTCGCAAGGGGCCTGGCAGTCCACGAGGGAGGAGGCGCGATGAGCGCGACGGCACGATCGGCGCCACGGCTCGAGGACGTCGCGCGCGTCGCAGGGGTGTCCCACCAGACTGTCTCGAGGGTCATCAACGGGTCGACGAAGGTGGCTCCCGCCACCCGCGACCGGGTGCTCGAGGCGGTGCGCGAGCTGGGGTACCGGCGCAACAACGCCGCCCGCGCACTGGTCACGCAGAAGTCCGGCGTCATCGGCGTGGTTGCCGCGGGGTTGGGCTACTTCGGGCCCTCCAGCACCGTGGTCGGACTGGAGCTGGCTGCCCGTGCCAGGGGCTACAGCATGGTCCTCGCCTCATTGCCCGACGTCACCCCCGAGGCCACCTCCGCGGCCATCGACCACCTGGTGTCCGAAGCGGTGGAGGCGATCGTGCTGATCGCGCCCGACGACACCGGACTCGACCTGGGCATCGGGTCCACGCTGCCCATCCCGGTCCTGGTCCTCGACGCGGCACCCGGCCGGGCCAGCTTCGCCGTGGGGGTGGACCACGAGGCCGGTGCGATGCTCGCCACCCAGCATCTGGTCGACCTCGGCCACACCCGGATCGCCCACATCAGCGGACCGCGCGACTGGTACCAGGCCCAGGCCCGTGAGGCCGGTTGGCGCCGCAGCCTCAGCAGGGCCGGCCTCGAGGTGCCGGAGGTGCTGGTGGGGGACTGGAGCGCGTCGAGTGGCTTTGCACTGGGCCGCGAGCTCGCGGCAGCCGGGACGGCCACCGCGGTGTTCGTCGCGAACGACCAGATGTCGATCGGGCTGCTGCGCGCACTGGCCGAGGCCGGTCTGCGGGTGCCGCAGGACGTGAGTGTCGTCGGGTTCGACGACATCCCGGAGTCGGAGTACTTCACCCCGCCCCTGACGACGGTCCGCCAGAACTTCGTGGCCCTCGGTCGCGGCGCGATGGAGCTGCTGACCGAGGGCATCCGGGGAGAGATCACCTCCGGATCCCAGGTGGTCCCGCCCAAGCTGGTGGTCCGGGCATCCACGGCGCGGCCGCACGCCTGAGTCGTCGAGCTCACCTCGCAGAAAGTTTCCGAAGGCTCTTGACGAGGCTGGATGTTAGCGTTAACACTTCCGGTTAGCGCTAACACGCCGCGCCACGAAGCCGGACCCGAGCTCACCGAGGAGCAGTTCAATGCCGAACGACACCCGCACCGAGTCGTACGTCGTGGGCGTCGACTTCGGCACCCTCTCGGGACGGGCTCTCGTCGTCCGGGTGAGTGACGGGGCCGAGCTGGGCACCGCCACCTGCGACTACCCCCACGGCGTCGTCGACACGGCCCTGCCGGGCACCGGCGAGAAGCTGCCGCCGGAGTGGGCGCTGCAGGTCCCGACCGACTACGTGCACGTGCTGCGCACCGCCGTGCCCGAGGCGGTCCGCCGCTCAGGTGTCGACGCCGCCGACGTGATCGGCATCGCCACCGACTTCACGGCGTGCACGGTGCTCCCGACCCTCGAGGACGGGACGCCGCTGTGCGAGACGGCCGACTTCGCGTCGGACCCGCACGCGTACGTCAAGCTCTGGCGCCACCACGCCGCACAGGGCCAGGCCGACCGGATCAACGCCCTGGCGGCCGAGCGCGACGAGCCCTGGCTGGGTCGGTACGGCGGGTTCATCTCCTCGGAGTGGGAGTTCGCCAAGGCACTCCAGCTGCTGGAGGAGGCCCCCGAGGTGTATGCCGCGACGGCCCGCTGGGTGGAGCTCGCCGACTGGATCGTGTGGCGGCTGTGTGGCGAGTACGTCCGAAACGCGTGCACCGCGGGCTACAAGGGGATCTTCCAGGAAGGCGAGTACCCGTCGCGCGACTTCCTGGCCGAGCTCAACCCCGGTTTCGCGGACTTCGTGGAGGACAAGCTGGCGCACCGCATCGGTCAGCTGGGCGAGGCCGCCGGACGGCTGACGGCGGAGGCCTCGGAGTGGACCGGTCTGCCCGAGGGCATCGCCGTCGCGGTCGGCAACGTCGATGCCCATGTCTCCGCAGCTGCGGCCCAAGCCGTCGAGCCCGGCCAGATGGTCGCCATCATGGGGACCTCGACCTGTCACGTCATGAACGGTGCCGTCCTGCGCGAGGTGCCGGGGATGTGCGGGGTCGTCGACGGCGGCATCGTCCCGGGGCTGTGGGGCTACGAGGCCGGCCAGTCCGGGGTCGGGGACATCTTCGGCTGGTTCGTGGACGGCTCCGTGCCGCAGGAGTACGCCGTGCGGGCCGACGAGCGCGGGCTCAGTGTCCACGAGTACCTCACCGGGCTGGCGGCTGAGCAACCCATCGGCGGCCACGGGCTCGTCGCGCTCGACTGGCACAGCGGCAACCGTTCCGTGCTCGTCGACCACGAGCTGTCCGGTCTGATGGTCGGGCAGACCCTCGCCACCCGTCCGGAGGACACGTACCGCGCCCTCCTCGAGGCCACCGCCTTCGGCACCCGGGTCATCGTGGAGACCTTCGCCGAGGCCGGGGTCCCCGTCACCGAGTTCATCATCGCCGGTGGGCTCCTGCGCAACCCGCTGCTGATGCAGATCTATGCCGACGTGCTCGACCTGCCGCTGTCCGTCGTGACCTCGGACCAGGGACCGGCCCTGGGGTCGGCGATCCACGCGGCCGTCGCGGCCGGCGCCTACCCCGACATCCGCAAGGCGGCGGGGGCCATGGGTGGGCGCCGGGTGGCTGCCTACCGACCGGTGCCGGCCAACGTCGCCGCGTACGACGAGCTGTTCGCCGAGTACCGGACGCTGCACGACTACTTCGGCCGAGGAGCGAACCCGGTCATGCGGACGCTCAAGGCGATCCGTCGGAGGGCACACGCATGAGCGCCACGACGAGCGCCGCCGTGCGAAGGGCGGTCGAGGTGGTGAGGGAAGACGTCGCCTCCCTGCACGCCGAGCTGATCCGCAACGAGCTGGTGATCTGGACCGCAGGCAACGTCTCCGGCCGGGTCCCTGGGACGGACCTGTTCGTCATCAAGCCGTCCGGGGTCTCCTACGACGAGCTGACGGCGGAGGACATGGTCGTCTGCGACCTCGACGGCCACCTGGTCGAGGGAGTCCACCAGCCTTCGTCCGACACGGCTGCCCACGCGTATGTCTACCGCCACATGCCCGAGGTCGGTGGTGTCGTGCACACCCACTCGACCTACGCGACCGCGTGGTGCGCACGTCGTGAGCCCATCCCTTGCGTGCTGACGATGATGGCCGACGAGTTCGGTGGGGACATCCCCGTGGGGCCGTTCGCCCTGATCGGCGACGACTCGATCGGACGCGGCATCGTCGAGACGCTGCGGGGCAGCCGCTCGCGGGCGGTGCTGATGGGCGGGCACGGACCCTTCACCATCGGGCGCTCGGCCCGCGACGCCGTCAAGGCGGCCGTGATGCTCGAGGACGTGGCGCGCACCGTCCACGTCGCCCAACAGCTCGGACAGACGTGGCGCCTCGACGACACGGACATCGACAGCCTCTACGACAGGTACCAGAACGTGTACGGACAACAGGACGGAAGTCGATGAGCACCGCCCCAGCCCCCCAGATCTGGTTCCTCACCGGCAGCCAGGGACTCTACGGAGACGACGTCCTGGAGCAGGTCGCCGGCCAGTCGCGAGTCATCTCGGACACCCTCGCCGCCGCCCCCTCGGTTCTCGCCGAGGTGGTCGCGAAGCCCGTGCTCACCGACGCCGACGCGATCCGTCGGATCATGCTCGAGGCCAACAGCGCCGACGAGTGCATCGGCGTCATCGCCTGGATGCACACGTTCTCCCCGGCGAAGATGTGGATCTCCGGCTTGGAGCGGCTGCAGAAGCCGCTGCTCCACCTGCACACCCAGGTCAACCGCGACCTGCCATGGGCCACCATCGACATGGACTTCATGAACCTCAACCAGGCCGCGCACGGCGACCGTGAGTTCGGGTACGTGCAGTCCCGCCTCGGGGTCACCCGCAAGACCGTGGCCGGACACGTCAGCGACCCGGCAGTCGTCGAGGGCGTGGCGGCCTGGGCGCGGGCGGCCACGGGCCTCGCCGCCGTGCGTAGCCTCAGGCTGGTCAGGTTCGGCGACAACATGAGGAACGTCGCGGTGACCGACGGCGACAAGGTGGAGGCCGAGCGCCGCCTCGGCGTGTCCGTCAACACCCATGGGGTCAACGAGCTCGTCGCCGTCGTGGACGCGGTCGCCGACGAGGACGTCACCGCCTTGGTCAAGGTGTATGCGGAGGAGTACGACGTGGTGCCGCAGCTGCGCACCGCGGGGGAGCAGCACGACGCGCTGCGGTATGCCGCGCGGATCGAGCTCGGGATGCGCCAGTTCCTCGTCGAGGGCGGCTACGGCGCCTTCACGACCAACTTCGAGGACCTCGGTGGGCTGCGGCAGCTGCCGGGGCTGGCCGTGCAGCGGCTCATGGCCGACGGCTACGGCTTCGGTGGCGAGGGTGACTGGAAGACCTCGGTGCTCGTGCACACCCTCAAGGCCATGGCGGTCGGCCTGCCGGGCGGCACCTCGTTCATGGAGGACTACACCTACCACCTCGCTCCCGGCGCCGAGCTCATCCTCGGGGCCCACATGCTCGAGGTCTGCCCGACCATTGCCGGCGCCCGGCCGCGGGTCGAGATCCACCCGCTCGGCATCGGCGGCCGCGAGGACCCGGTCAGGCTCGTCTTCGACGCCGCGCCGGGCGAGGGCGTCACCGTCGGCATGGCGGACATGGGTGACCGGTTCCGCCTCGTGGGCAACGCGATCGACGTCGTCGACCCGCTGGCCGAGCTGCCGAACCTGCCCGTGGCCAGGGCGGTCTGGAGCCCACGCCCCGACCTGCGGACCTCGACGACGTCGTGGCTCACCGCCGGTGGACCGCACCACACCGTGCTCTCGACCGCCCTACGGCGTGAGCACCTCGATGACTTCGCCGAGATGGCGGGCGTGGAGCTCGCCTTCATCGACGAGTCCACCACCACTCGTGGGTTCGCCCAGGAGCTGCGGTGGAACAACGCCTACCACCGTCTGGCCCAGGGTCTTTCCTGAGCCTCGGTGGTGGCACCCAGCAACACACAGCAGCACACAGCAGCACACGCAGAACACCCGATCAGCCGGCAACAGCGCAGGTTGACTTGCACAGAATGGAGCACACAGTGGTGCGCAGGATGATTGCGGCTCTCGCCGTCGGTGCCCTGGCTGTCGGCCTGAGCGGCTGCGGCCGGCAGACCGAGGCCAACGCGGGAACCGGCGGCGGCGCCTCCGGCAAGGGCACGATCGGAGTCGCCATGCCGACCAAGACGTCGGAGCGGTGGATCAAGGACGGCGACTACATCAAGCAGCAGCTCGAGGCCGCCGGCTACAAGGTCAACCTCCAGTACGCCAACGACGACATCCCGACCCAGGTCACCCAGGTCAACGACATGGTGACCAAGGGCAACCAGGTCCTCGTCGTCGCCTCGATCGACGGGACGGCCCTC
Source organism: Phycicoccus sp. Soil802 (assembly GCF_001429605.1). Lineage (GTDB taxonomy): Bacteria > Actinomycetota > Actinomycetes > Actinomycetales > Dermatophilaceae > Pedococcus. Next base: position 41,266 of record NZ_LMSS01000008.1, on the reverse strand, counting down.
AAGGGTGCCCTCAAGGAGGCGAAGGACGCGGGCATCCCGGTCATCGCCTACGACCGGCTGCTCCGCGACACCGACGCGGTCGACTACTACACGACCTTCGACAACCTCAAGGTCGGCAAGCTCCAGGCCGAGTCCCTGCTGAAGGGCCTTGAGGCCAGCGGTGCTCCCAAGCCGTGGAACGTCGAGCTCTTCGCCGGGTCTCCCGACGACAACAACGCGACCTTCTTCTTCAACGGCGCGATGCAGGTCCTCCAGCCCAAGATCGATGCCGGGGACATCAAGATCGCGTCCGGTGAGACGAACTTCAAGACCGTCGCCACCCTCCGGTGGGATGCGGCCGTGGCGAAGAAGCGCATGGAGAACGTCCTGACCAAGGCCTACTCGAAGGCCGACGTCAACGGCGTGCTGTCGCCCTACGACGGACTCTCCCGTGGCATCATCGCGGCCCTGAAGGGCAGCGGCTACGGCACCGGCGGCAAGAAGCTCCCGGTCGTGACCGGGCAGGACGCCGAGCTCGAGTCGGTGAAGTCGATTCTCGCTGGTGAGCAGTACTCCACCGTCTTCAAGAACACCCGTGACCTCGCCCAGGCCACCGTGAAGATGATCCAGGAGATCGCCGACAAGAAGACCGTGACCGTCAACGACACCGAGTCCTACGACAACGGCATCAAGAAGGTCCCGACCCAGCTGCTCGAGCCGGTGGCCGCCGACAAGGAGAACGTGAAGCAGATCCTGCTCGACGCCAAGTACTACACCGAGGACCAGCTGAAGTAGCGCCCCCTGATCGCCCGGTGGTGGCGGCGACTCGCGTGCCGCCACCACTGGGTTCCACCCACGACGACCCCCATCCCGACCCATGCAACGAGGCGTGACGATGAGCGACCCCATCCTGTCGATGCGCTCCATCACCAAGGTGTTCCCCGGCGTCAAGGCGCTGTCGGACGTGAGCCTTGCGGTGGCGCGAGGCGAGATCCACGCGATCTGCGGCGAGAACGGCGCCGGCAAGTCGACCCTGATGAAGGTGCTCTCGGGCGTGTACCCGTACGGCAGCTACACCGGCGACATCCACTTCGAGGGCCGCCCCTGCGAGTTCAAGGGCATCCGCGAGAGCGAGAGCGCGGGGATCGTGATCATCCACCAGGAGCTGGCGTTGATCCCCGAGCTGTCCATCCTCGAGAACCTCTTCCTCGGCAACGAGCAGAGCCGGGGTGGGGTCATCAACTGGTACGCGGCGCGACAGCGTGCCCTCGAGCTGCTCGCGAGAGTGGGACTCCGAGAGGATCCGGACACCCCGATCCGCGCGATCGGGATCGGCAAGCAGCAGCTCGTCGAGATCGCCAAGGCGCTGGCGAAGGACGTCAAGCTGCTCATCCTCGACGAGCCGACGGCCGCCCTCAACGACACCGACTCACGGCACCTGCTCGACCTGCTGCTCGGGCTCAAGGCCAAGGGGATCACCTCGATCATGATCTCCCACAAGCTCGGCGAGATCGAGGAGATCGCCGACTCGATCACCATCATCCGTGACGGTCGCACCATCGAGACCCTTGACGTCCGCCGCGGTGAGATCAACGAGGACCGGATCATCCGCGGCATGGTGGGACGCGACCTCGACCACCGGTTCCCCCCACATGAACCCTCCATCGGCGACACCCTGCTCGAGATCCGCGACTGGTCCGTCGGGCATCCCGAGGACGCTGGGCGGCTGGTCGTCAAGGGCGCCTCCCTGACGATCCGCCGCGGCGAGATCGTCGGCCTCGCGGGCCTCATGGGAGCCGGTCGGACCGAGCTGGCCCGCAGCGTGTTTGGTCAGTCCTACGGCCACAAGGTGGGCGGCGAGCTGGTCAAGGAGGGGCGGACGGTCAAGGCGAACACCGTGCAGCAGGCGATCGACGCCGGGCTCGCCTACGTCACCGAGGACCGCAAGAGCCTCGGGCTCAACCTGCTCGACAGCGTCAAGGTGTCGATCACGGCGGCCGGGTTGAAGAAGATCCGGCGACGCGGCGTGGTCGACGAGCGAGCCGAGGTCGTCGCGGCCAACCGCTACCGCAAGAGCATGAACATCAAGACCCCGTCGGTCGAGTCGGGTGTCGGCAAGCTGTCGGGCGGCAACCAGCAGAAGGTCGTCCTCGGCAAGTGGATGTTCACCGAGCCTGATGTCCTGATCCTCGACGAGCCCACCCGCGGCATCGACGTCGGGGCCAAGTACGAGATCTACGAGATCATCAACCAGCTGGCGGACAGCGGTCGTGGGGTGCTCGTGATCTCTTCCGAGCTCCCCGAGCTGCTCGGGCTGTGCGACCGCATCTACACCCTCTCCGCCGGCGTCATCACCGCCGACGTCCCCCGCGAGCGTGCGGACCAGGAAACGCTCATGCGCTACATGACCCAGCGAAAGGCAGACTGACGATGGCCACCCAGACCGCACCCGAGCAGATGGAGGATCACGCCGCTCCGGCCGCCTCCCTACTCACGGAGATACGCCGGAGCATGAGTGGCAACATCCGCCAGTACGGGATGATGATCGCCCTGCTGCTGCTCGTGGTGATGTTCCAGATCCTGACCGACGGCCTGTTCCTCCAGCCGCGCAACGTCACCTCGCTGCTGGTCCAGAACGGCTACATCCTGATCCTGGCGATCGGCATGGTGATGGTCATCATCGCCGGGCACATCGACCTGTCGGTCGGCTCGGTGTCGGCCTTCGTCGGTGCCACCGTCGCACTGTCCATGCAGCGCTTCGACCTGCCCTGGCCCGCGGCGATCCTCCTCGGGCTCGCCCTCGGGTGCCTCGTCGGGGTGTGGCAGGGCTTCTGGGTCGCGTACGTCGGGATCCCTGCCTTCATCGTGACCCTGGCCGGCATGCTGCTCTTCCGGGGACTCGACCTCATGATCCTCAACGCGGAGAGCATCCCGGTGCCTGAGTCCTTCCAGAAGATCGCGAACGGCTACCTGCCGGAGATGGGGCCGGTGACGGGCTACCACAACCCCACACTGGTCCTCACGCTCCTCGCCGTGGCCGTGATCGTGTGGCTCGAGCTGAAGAAGCGCTCGGAGCTGCGCAGCTACGGCATCGAGGTCCCGCGGCTGGTCATCTCGGTCCTCAAGCTCGTGGTCGTCTGCGGGCTCCTGCTCGTCTTCGGCCTGTTGCTGGCCTCGTACAAGGGGGTGCCGGTCGTGGGGCTGATCCTCGGCGGGCTCGTCATCTTCTACACGTTCATCACGCAACGGACGGTCCTCGGGCGCCACATCTACTCTGTCGGTGGCAACGCCAACGCCGCACGGCTCTCGGGCGTCGACACCCGTCGCGTGGACATGTTCGTCATGGTCAACATGGGCTTCCTGGCCGCCATCGCAGGGATGGTCTTCACCGCGTACCTCAACGCGGCCAACCCCAAGGACGGGGTGAACTTCGAGCTCGACGCGATCGCGGCGGTCTTCGTCGGCGGGGCGGCCGTGGCGGGTGGCGTCGGCACCGTCACCGGCTCGATGATCGGTGGGCTGGTGATGGGCGTCCTCAACCTCGGGCTCGCCAACCTGAGCGTGGACTCGAACTTCGTCCAGATCATCAAGGGCCTGGTGCTGCTGGGTGCCGTGGCCTTCGACGTCTACAGCAAGTCGCAGGGCAAGCCGAGCTTCATCGGCATGATCCTCAAGGGGCTCCAACGAGGCAGGGATGACGGCCCCTCCGGCCCCGGTGGAGGGACGGGTCCCTCCACGCCGGTCGCCGAGGGCGAGGAAGCCGCGGGTTTCCGCAACGCCAGCCGGTCCCACACCGGCACGGTCGCGAGGAGCGTGCAACCGGACCCTGCGGCGAGCAGCCAGCCCAGTCCGCAGCCGAGCGCCGGCTAGGTCTGCTGCGTCCGGTCCGTCCCAGGGGCCGGGCGCAGGGGCATGCCGCGGGCGATGAGGTCCTCGCGCAGGTGGTCGGGACCGGTGAAGTGGACCGCGTCCAGCCCGGTCTCCGCAGCGGCCACGACGTTGGCCGGGCTGTCGTCCACGAAGATGCAGTCGTCGAGCCCGGCGCGGTGGCTGACCCGCTCCTCGAGCACCTCGAAGATCTCGGGATCGGGCTTGGCCACGCCCTCCTCGCCGGAGACGATGATGTCCTCGAAGAGCTCGAGGAAGTCGAACCGGTCGAGCGCCACCGGGAACAGGTCCGCCGACCAGTTGGTCAGCGCGAACAGCGGGACGTCGGCCGCGTGCAGCTCGCGCCCGGTCGTCGCCGACCGCGACCGCGACGGCCGCCACCGGGTCCCAGGTGATCAGGACGTTGCCGAGGTCGAAGACGACGGCGTCAGCGGGTCGCGGCCCGACCCTGTCGGTCATGGTCGGTCAGCTCACCGTCAGGGCGTCACGCATGGGGACCAGCTTCGCGTCGGACTCGGCGACCTCGGACTCCGGGTCGGATCCGGCGACGATCCCGCACCCCGCGAAGAGCCGCATCCCAGCCGGGTCCGAGGGCTCGAAGGCCCCACAGCGCAACGCGATTCCCCACTCACCGTCACCGCTGGCGTCCATCCAGCCCACCGGTCCGGCGTACCGTCCCCGGTCCATGCCCTCGAGCTCGCTGATGACCTCGTCGGCCACGGTCGACGGGGTGCCACACACGGCGGCGCTCGGGTGGAGGGAGGCCGCGAGGGCCAGCGACGTGGTGCGGTCGGCCAGCACCCCCGCGACGTCGGTGGCGAGGTGCATGACGTTGGACAGGTGCAGCACGAACGGGGCCTCGGGGACGTTCGTCGACGAACAGTGCGGTCGCAGCGCGTCCGCGACGGAACGCACGGCGTACTCGTGCTCCTCGAGGTCCTTGCTCGATCGCGCCAGCGAGGCGGCCAGCGCGAGGTCGTGCTCGTCGTCGCCGGTGCGGCGGATGGTGCCGGCGAGCACCCGCGAGGTGACCAGGCCCTTCTCGAGCCGGACCAGCATCTCGGGCGTCGCCCCCACGAGCCCGTCCACGGCGAAGACCCAGGTGGTGTCGTAGCGCTCGGCCAGCCGGGCGAGCAGCCAGCGCGCATCGATCGGCGCCTCGGCACTGACCCGCAGGTCGCGGGCGAGCACCACCTTGTCGAGGCCACCGTCGGTGATCCGCTCGACCGCGCGGCCGACCACCCCGGCCCACTCGGCGGGCGCGAGGGCGCCGTCCGCGAAGCGCACCCCCGACGGCTCGCGCGGCTCGGACTGCTGCGGCACCACGGGAGTGGGCAGCTCGGCGCCGGTCCCGATCGTGGTCACCCACCACTGGCCGTCGCGGGCCCCCACGACGACCTCCGGCACGACGAGCGTCGCGCCGGCCGGTGAGTCGGCGGCATACGAGATGGAGCCGAACGCGACCGGTCCGGTGCCGGGGAGGGAGACGTCGTTGCGCACCACGGCGCCGTCGACGACGTCGCGCCACCACGCCTCGGCCTGCTCGAACCGGTCGGGGCCGTGCGCGGTGAACTCCAGCGCGCGTCCCCAGCCGACCAGGCCCTCGCCGCGGCGCACCCAGCTGAACAGCTCGGTGGGGTCGGCCCGGTCCGGCAGCAGGCCCAGCAGCGTGCCGGGGTCGTGCAGGGCCACGGTGCGGGCGACCACGGGCGAACCCGCGGGTCGGCCCGCCTGCTGGGGCGTGGGAAGGCTGGTCATGTCGGGGGAAAGCCTACGGCGCGGGCTGGGCGCAGCCGCGGGAGGTGGCCGCCGACGCGGATGGGAGGATGACGCCATGACCCGCGCCAGCCTCGACAAGGACCCCCGTGACGTCGCCGCGATGTTCGACGACGTGGCCGGGAAGTACGACCTGACCAACGACGTCCTGTCCCTCGGGCAGGACCGGCTGTGGCGTCGCGCGGTCCTCAAGGCGGTCGACGCGCAGCGGGGCGAGACGGTGCTCGACATCGCGGCCGGCACCGGCACGAGCAGCGAGCCGTTCGCCGACCACGGCGTCAACGTGGTGCCCGCCGACTTCTCGCTCGGGATGTTGCGCGTGGGCAACCGGCGCCGTCCCGACCTGGGGTTCACGGCGGCCGACGCGATGCGGCTGCCGTTCGCGGACGACAGCTTCGACGCGGTAACGATGTCGTTCGGCCTGCGCAACGTCGCGAGCGTCGAGCAGGCGCTGGGCGAGTTCCTGCGCGTGACCAGACCGGGCGGGCGGCTCGTGGTCTGCGAGTTCAGCCAGCCCGTCAACGGCGCGTTCCGCAAGGTCTACACCGAGTACCTCATGCGCTCGCTGCCACCGATCGCCCGCAAGGTCAGCAGCAACCCGGAGTCGTACGTCTACCTCGCCGAGTCGATCCAGGCCTGGCCGGCGCAGCGCGAGCTGGGTGAGCGCATCGCCGGTGCCGGCTGGGGCGACGTGGGCTGGCGCAACCTGACCGGTGGCATCGTGGCCCTGCACCGGGCGACCAAGCCGACCCTCTGAGTCGGTGGCACGCGGCTGGATGCGTGCCGGGGCACCCCGCCGGGCCTCAGTAAGGCTCGCCTAACTGGTGACCTGACGCCGGGTCGGGAATAGACTCCCCCGAGGTAGTTCGTGAAGACGTTCACAAGCGTGTGAGGCAGGCGTGACAGACACCATCAGCGAGGCCACGGGAGCCACTCCCGCAGCCGGCGCACCCACCGAGACCGCCGACGTCATCGTCGTCGGCGCCGGCCCGGCGGGGTCGGCCACGGCGGCGTACCTCGCCATGGCGGGCCTGGACGTCCTGGTCCTGGAGAAGACCGCGTTCCCCCGCGAGAAGGTCTGTGGCGACGGACTGACCCCGCGCGCGGTGAAGGAGCTGATCACCCTCGGCATCCCCACGCCCGAGGAGGACGGCTGGATCAGGAACCACGGCCTGCGGATCATCGGTGGCGGCATGCGGCTGTCCCTCCCGTGGCCCGACCTCGCAAGCTTCCCGCCCTACGGCCTGGTCCGCACCCGGCAGGACTTCGACGACATCCTGGCCAGGCACGCGGTGAAGCACGGTGCGCGGCTGCGCGAGTCCACCAACGTGACCGGCCCGATCCTCGACTCCAAGGGCGCCATCGTCGGCGTCACCGCCAAGGCGGTGGACGAGAAGGGCCGGTCGACCGGCCCCGAGCTCCGGTATGCCGCGCCGCTGGTCGTCGCCGCGGACGGGAACTCCTCGAGGCTGTCCCTCTCGATGGGCCGGGAGAAGCGTGAGGACCGTCCGATGGGCGTCGCCGTGCGCACCTACTACACGAGCCCCCGCCACGACGACGACTACCTCGAGTCCTGGCTCGAGCTGTGGTCCACCGACGACAGCGGCAAGAAGGTGCTCCTGCCCGGCTACGGCTGGATCTTCGGCGTCGGCGACGGCACCTCGAACGTCGGCCTCGGCATCCTCAACACCTCCAGCGCCTTCGGCAAGACCGACTACAAGGACGTCATGCGTCGTTGGGTCGCGACGATGCCCGAGGACTGGACGTACAACGACGAGACCATGGTCGGCCCGATCCGCGGAGCGGCCCTGCCGATGGGCTTCAACCGGCAACCGCACTACGACAACGGCCTGCTCCTGGTCGGCGACGCCGGTGGCATGGTCAACCCGTTCAACGGCGAGGGCATCGCCTACGCCATGGAGTCCGGGCGCCTCGCCGCCGAGGTGATCGCCCAGGCGTTCGCCCGCGGCACCGACGCGCAGCGCGAGCGGGTCCTGCAGTCCTACCCCAAGGTGATGGCCGACGCTCTGGGTGGCTACTACACGCTGGGTCGCTACTTCGCGAAGATGATCGGCAACCCCGAGGTCATGCGGCTGGCGACGAAGTACGGCCTGCCTCGTACCACCTTGATGCGGTTCCTCCTGAAGGTGATGGCCAACCTCGCCGAGCCGCACGGGGGCGACGCGTCCGACCGCCTGATCACCGCCCTGTCGAAGATGGCGCCGGACGCATGACCCGGCGTGCATTCTCTGGCGGCGCCCCTAGGATTGGGCCGCACCGCAACCGTGTGACCGGCGACACACCTGACAACCGCAGCGACGACAGAAAGGGAGTGGCACCGCGATGAGCAACCCCTACGTCCCGTTGCTTTTCCTGTTGGCCATCGGTGGCGGGTTCGCCGTCTTCTCCGTCGGCGCAGCGGCGGTCTCCGGCCCCAAGCGCTACAACCGCGCCAAGCTCGACGCCTACGAGTGCGGCATCGAGCCGACCCCCCAGGCCGCGGGCGGTGGCCGCGTGCCGATCAAGTACTACCTGACCGCCATGCTCTTCATCATCTTCGACATCGAGTCGGTGTTCCTCTACCCCTTCGCGGTGGCCTTCAACCAGCTCGGCCTCTTCGCGCTCGTGGAGATGGTGCTGTTCATCCTGACCGTGTTCGTGGCCTACGCCTACGTGTGGCGCCGCGGCGGCCTCGAGTGGGACTGACGAGGGACTAGGACTCAAATGGGAATCGAAGAGAAGCTGCCCGCGGGCTTCCTGCTGACCACGGTCGAGCAGGTCGCCGGCTACATGCGCAAGAGCTCGGTCTGGCCGGCCACGTTCGGCCTCGCCTGCTGCGCCATCGAGATGATGGCCGTCGGCACGCCCGACTACGACATCGCCCGGTTCGGGATGGAGCGGTTCTCCGCGACCCCGCGCCAGGCCGACCTGATGATCGTCGCCGGCCGCGTCAGCCAGAAGATGGCGCCGGTCGTCCGCCAGGTCTACGACCAGATGCCCGAGCCCAAGTGGGTCATCTCGATGGGTGTCTGCGCCAGCTCCGGTGGCATGTTCAACAACTACGCCATCGTCCAGGGGGTCGACCACATCATCCCGGTCGACGTCTACCTGCCCGGCTGTCCGCCCCGCCCCGAGATGCTGCTCAACGCGATCATCACGCTGCACGAGCAGATCCAGAACTCCAAGCTCGGCGTCAACCGGGTCGCCGCCGCGCGGGCCGCCGAGGCCGCCGCGCTGGCCGCCACCCCGACCCACCAGATGACCGGGCTGCTGGCCCAGGGTGCCGGCAGCGGCCACACCCACGCGCACGGCCACCTGCACGGCACCGATGTGTCCCACGGTGGTGTGGCATGAGCGAAGCGACCAACGACCCAGCCGACGAGACCAAGGACGCGCCCGCGGAGGACCCCAAGAAGGCGACGGCCAACAGCAACATCGACGGCACCAAGGCCGACGACGCCGCTGCCGACCAGGGTGACGGTCCCGACCAGCCCGCCCCCGTGGCCGCCGCGTCGACCATCGGCGTCCAGCCGGGTGAGGTCGTCGACCGCGACACCGACGAGCGCCTCCCTGCTGCCCCCGGCACCGCACCCGACCCGGTCGTCGTGGGTGAGCGCCGCGGCATGTTCGGCACGACCGACACCGGCGACACGACCGGCTACGGCGGCATGGTCAGCCCGATCCTGTTCCCCGGCGCGGCCGTTCGGCCCTATGGCGGCTACTTCGACGAGATCGCCGACCAGCTCGAGCGCGGCCTCGGGGGCGGCTCCGCCTCCTACGCCGAGGCCGTCGAGCGGATCGTGGTCGACCGCGGCGAGATGACGGTGTTCGTCCGACGCGAGCACCTGCCGGCCGTCGCGCGCGCCCTGCGTGACGACCCGGCCCTCCGCTTCGAGATGTGCACGGGTGTCTCCGGCGTGCACTACCCGCACGAGGCCGGCCGCGAGCTGCACGCCGTCTACCACTTCCTGTCGATCACCCACGGCGGACGCCGGGTCCGCGTCGAGGTCACCGCACCCGACGCCGACCCGCACATCCCGTCCATCGTCGAGATCTACCCGGCGAACGACTGGCACGAGCGCGAGACGTGGGACATGTTCGGCATCGAGTTCGACGGCCACCCGTCGCTCACCCGCATCCTCATGCCCGACGACTGGCCGGGCCACCCGCAGCGGAAGGACTACCCCCTCGGCGGCATCCCCGTCGAGTACAAGGGCGCCACCGTCCCGCCGCCGGACCAGCGGAGGTCTTACAGCTGATGACGACCAACCCGACCAACACCGACATCTACGCCACCTCGGGCGCCGACACGGCGGCCGCGGAGGGCGCCCACGTCTTCAACGCCACCGGCGGTGACTGGGACCAGCTCGTCGACGAGGCGGCCGCCCTCCACGAGGAGCGGATCGTCGTCAACATGGGTCCACAGCACCCGTCGACGCACGGCGTGCTCCGCCTCATCCTCGAGCTCGACGGCGAGACGGTGACCGAGACCCGCGCGGGCATCGGCTACCTCCACACCGGCATCGAGAAGAACATGGAGTTCCGCACCTGGACGCAGGGCGTGACGTTCTGCACCCGGATGGACTACCTCACGCCGTTCTTCAACGAGGCCGTCTTCTGCCTCTCGGTCGAGAAGCTGCTCGGCATCACCGACCAGATCCCCGAGCGCGCCAGCGTGATCCGCGTGCTGATGATGGAGCTCAACCGGATCACCTCCCACCTCGTCGCCCTCGCGACCGGTGGCATGGAGATGGGCGCCACCACCGTCATGACGGTCGGCTTCCGTGAGCGCGAGCGCATCCTGTCGATCTTCGAGATGGTCACCGGCCTGCGGATGAACAACGCGTTCATCCGCCCCGGTGGTGTCGCACAGGACCTGCCGCCCGGCGCCATCGACAAGGTCCGCGACACGATCCCGTTGGTGCGCAAGGGACTTGGTGAGCTCGAGCTCCTCCTCAACGAGAACCCCATCCTCAAGGGCCGCACGGTCGACGTCGGCTACCTCGACCTGTCGGGCTGCATGGCGCTCGGCATCACCGGCCCGATGCTGCGCTCGACGGGGCTGCCGCACGACCTGCGCAAGCTCGACCCCTACTGCGGCTACGAGACCTACGACTTCGAGGTCATCACCCGCACCGAGTCCGACGCCTACGCCCGCCTGCGGATCCGCATCGACGAGATGTACGAGTCGCTCAAGATCGCGGAGCAGTGCATCGACCGGCTGCAGGCCAACCCCGGCCCGGTCATGGTCCAGGACAAGAAGATCGCGTGGCCCGCACAGCTGGCCATCGGCGGCGACGGCATGGGCAACAGCCTCGACCACATCCGCGAGATCATGGGCACCTCGATGGAGTCCCTGATCCACCACTTCAAGCTGGTCACCGAGGGCTTCCGGGTGCCTCCGGGCCAGGCGTATGCCGCGGTGGAGAGCCCCAAGGGTGAGCTCGGCTGCCACGCGGTGTCCGACGGAGGCACGCGCCCCTACCGCGCGCACTTCCGTGACCCGTCGTTCAACAACCTGCAGGCCACGGCGGTGATGTGCGAAGGCAGCCAGATCGCCGACGTCATCGTCGCGGTCGCCTCGATCGACCCCGTCATGGGAGGCGTGGACCGCTGATGGCCGAGCACTATGGGATTCAGACCGCAGCGGGTCACCTCACGGTGGCTGCGGAGTCCAAGGAGCCGTATGCCGCGGACGTCCTGGCCGCGTTGCACGAGGACGCCGCCCAGGTCGTCGCGAAGTACCCGCAGAAGCGCTCCGCGCTGCTGCCGCTGCTCCACCTCGTGCAGTCGGTCGACGGTTACGTCACGGGCCGGGGCATCGACTTCTGCGCCGACGTGCTCGACCTCACGACCGCTGAGGTCTCGGGCGTCGCGACCTTCTACACGCAGTACAAGCGCCACCCCAACGGCGAGTACACCGTCGGCATCTGCACCAACACGCTCTGCGCGATCATGGGCGGCGACCAGATCTGGGACGAGGTCTCCGAGCACCTCGGCATCGGTCACGACGAGACGACGCCGGACGGCAAGGTGACCCTCGAGCGGGTCGAGTGCAACGCCGCCTGCGACTTCGCCCCCGTGGTGATGGCCAACTGGGAGTTCTTCGACAACCAGACGCCGGAGTCGACCAAGCAGCTGGTCGACGACCTGCGCGCCGGCAAGGATGTCCGGCCCAGCCGCGGCCCCGCGAAGGTGTGCACCTTCAAGCAGGTCTCGCGCGTGCTGGCCGGCTTCCACGACGGCCTGGCCGACGAGGGCGTCGGCGCCGGACCGGCGTCGCTGGAGGGCCTGCGGCTCGCCCACGAGCGCGGCTGGACCGCCCCCGACGGCACGGCCGGCGAGACGGCCACGCACGACCAGCAGCCCGAGGCGACGTCCGACCAGACGGCGGCAGGGCGGCATACCTCCACCGACAGCGGCGCCAACGCGCCGGACGAGGCCGTCGACGACAAGCCGGCCACGCTGTTCGACGAGAAGAACGGGAAGGCTGACTCATGAGCACCACGCTGACCCCGATCCTCACGAAGTTCTGGGACGACCCCCAGTCGTGGACGCTCGAGACCTATGAGCGCAACGAGGGCTACCAGGCGCTGAAGAAGGCGCTGGCGATGAACCCCGCCGACCTCGTGCAGATGACCAAGGACTCCGGGCTGCGCGGTCGTGGCGGCGCCGGCTTCCCCACCGGCATGAAGTGGGGCTTCCTGCCCCCGCCGGACGGTGGTCCCCGCTACCTCGTCGTCAACGCCGACGAGTCCGAGCCGGGCACCTGCAAGGACATCCCGCTGATGATGGCGGCGCCGCAGTTCCTCATCGAAGGCTGCGTCATCACCTCCTTCGCGATCGGCTGCAACCACGCCTTCATCTACCTGCGTGGTGAGGTCGTGCACGTCTACCGCCGCCTCCTCCGCGCGGTGGAGGAGGCGTACGCCGCGGGCCACCTCGGCAAGAACATCCACGGCTCGGGCTTCGACCTCGACATCACCGTGCACGCGGGCGCGGGCGCCTACATCTGTGGCGAGGAGACCGCGCTGCTCGACAGCCTCGAGGGCCGTCGCGGCCAACCGCGTCTCAAGCCGCCGTTCCCCGCCGTGGCCGGGCTCTACGCCCGCCCGACCGTCGTCAACAACGTCGAGTCGATCGCGTCGGTCCCGCCGATCCTGCTGCACGGCGCCGACTGGTTCTCCGGCATGGGCACCGAGAAGTCCCAGGGCTTCGGCATCTTCAGCCTCTCGGGTCACGTCAAGCGTCCCGGCCAGTACGAAGCACCGCTCGGCATCACGCTGCGCGAGCTGCTCGAGATGGCCGGCGGCATGCGCGACCCCAACAAGAAGCTCAAGTTCTGGACGCCGGGTGGCTCGTCCACGCCGCTGTTCACCGACCAGCACCTCGACACCCCGCTCGACTTCGAGTCGGTGGCTGCGGCCGGGTCGATGCTCGGCACCCGGGCATTGCAGATCTTCGACGAGACCACCTGCGTGGTGCGCGCCGTCGACCGCTGGACCGACTTCTACAAGCACGAGTCGTGTGGCAAGTGCACGCCGTGTCGCGAGGGCACCTGGTGGCTCAAGCAGATCCTCGGCCGGCTCGAGCACGGCCAGGGGTCCGAGGAGGACCTCGAGAAGCTGCTCGACATCTGTGACAACATCCTCGGCCGCAGCTTCTGCGCGCTCGGTGACGGGGCGACCAGCCCGATCACCAGCAGCATCCAGTACTTCCGGCAGGAGTTCCTGGACCACCTGACCCACGGCGGCTGCCCATTCGACGCCCGGGAGTCGACGCTCTTCCACAAGGACCGCGTGACCGCATGACTGTGACCGAGGACAAGCAGGGTGCCGCGCCCGCGCCCGTCGACCTGGTGAACGTCACCATCGACGGCGTGCCCGTGGCCGTCCCCAAGAACACGCTGGTGATCCGCGCCGCCGAAGAGGTCGGCGTGCAGATCCCGCGGTTCTGCGACCACCCGCTGCTGGAGCCGGTCGGCGCCTGCCGGCAGTGCCTCGTCGACATCGCGACGCCGGGCCCCGACGGGCAGCTGCGGCCGATGCCGAAGCCGCAGGCCTCGTGCACCATCACGGTGTCCGAGGGCATGCAGGTCAAGACGCAGGAGACCTCGAAGGTCGCCGACAAGGCCCAGCAGGGTGTGATGGAGCTGTTGCTCATCAACCACCCGCTCGACTGCCCGGTCTGCGACAAGGGTGGCGAGTGCCCCCTGCAGAACCAGGCGATGAGCAATGGTCGCGCGAAGTCCCGGTTCGAGGACGTCAAGCGCACCTACCCCAAGCCGATCAACATCTCCTCGCAGGTGCTGCTCGACCGTGAGCGCTGCGTCCTGTGCGCCCGCTGCACCCGCTTCTCCGACCAGATCGCCGGTGACCCGTTCATCGCGCTGGTCGAGCGCGGCGCCCTCCAGCAGGTCGGCATCTACGAGCAGCAGCCGTTCGAGTCCTACTTCTCCGGCAACACCGTGCAGATCTGCCCGGTCGGCGCGCTCACCGGTGCGGCCTACCGCTTCCGCAGCCGCCCGTTCGACCTGGTGTCGACCAAGAGCGTGTGCGAGCACTGCGCCTCGGGCTGCTCGATCCGCACCGACCACCGTCGTGGCGCCGTCCTGCGACGGATGGCCGTCAACGACCCGCTGGTCAACGAGGAGTGGAACTGCGACAAGGGCCGCTGGGCCTTCCAGTACGCCTCCACCGGTGACCGCTTCGAGTACCCGATGGTGCGCGACGAGCTCGGCGAGCTCCAGGTCGCGTCGTGGCCCGAGGCCCTCGAGGTCGCGGCGCGCGGCCTCGCGGCCGCCAAGGGCGTCGGCGTCCTGACGGGTGGCCGGGTGTCCGTCGAGGATGCCTACGCCTACGGCAAGTTCGCCCGCACGGTCCTCGCGACCAACGACATCGACTTCCGCGCGCGTCCGCACTCCGCCGAGGAGGCCGACTTCCTCGCCGCCTCCGTGGTGGCGACCGGCCCTTCTGTTGATGGAGCACGGGGGGGAGCGGTCACGTACGCCGACCTCGAGCAGGCAGCGACCGTCGTCCTCGTGGGCTTCGAGCCCGAGGAGGAGAGCCCGATCGTCTTCCTGCGGCTGCGCAAGTCCGCGCGCCGCGGCAAGACCGCCGTGTATGCCGTGGCGCCCTTCGAGACGCGCGGCCTCACCAAGCTGAACGGCACGCTCATCCCGTCCGCCCCCGGCACCGAGGCCGAGGTGCTGCGTGCCCTCGTCGACGGTGTCACCGGTGACGGTGCCGCCGCCAAGGCTGCCCAGGCGCTCGAGACGCCTGGTGCGATCGTGCTCGTCGGCGAGCGTCTGGCCACCGTGCCCGGCGCCCTGTCGGCGGCCGCGGCGCTGGCCTCGTCGGCCGGTGCCCGGGTCGCCTGGGTGCCCCGTCGGGCCGGTGAGCGCGGTGCCCTCGAGGCCGGTGCGCTCGCCACGATGCTGCCCGGTGGCCGTCCGGTCGCCGACTCCGGCGCCCGCCAAGAGGTCGCCGAGCGCTGGGACGTCGTCGGTCTGCCCGACGTGCCGGGTCGTGACGGCGCCGGCATCCTCCGGGCGGCCACGACCGGCTCGATCAACGCCCTGGTCGTCGGTGGCGTGGACGCCGCCGACCTCGCCGACCCGCGCGCCGAGGAAGCCTTGGCCAAGACCTTCGTCGTGTCCCTGGACTTCCGGCCCTCGTCGGTGACGGCCGTCGCCGACGTCGTGCTGCCAGTGGCCCCGCAGGCCGAGAAGGGCGGCACGTTCGTCGACTGGGAGGGCCGCCCGCGGTCGTTCGAGCCGGCCCTCGACACCGCCGCCCTCTCCGACTACCGCGTCCTGGACATGCTGGCCAACGAGATGGGTTCCTTCCTCGGCACCCGCACGCTGGCCGAGATCCGTCGCGAGATGACCGCCCTCGGACCTTGGACCGGCGAGCGTCGTGGGGCTCCCACCGTCCCGGTGGCCGAGGTCCCGAGCGCCGGTGCCGGCCAGCTCGTGCTGGCCACCTGGCACCACCTCCTCGACCGGGGCTCGTTGCAGGACGGCGAGCCGTTCCTGGCCGGCACCGCGGCCAAGGCCCGCGCCCGGGTGTCCGCCGCCACGGCCGAGCTCTTCGGCCTGGTCGACGGCGACACCGTCACGGTCTCCAACCGCCGTGGCTCGGTGACCGCCCGCGTCGCGGTCACCGAGGGCATGGTCGACCACGTCGTCTGGCTGCCGACGAACTCCGACGGCTCCACCGTCCGCGCCTCGTTGGCGGCGGTCTCCGGTGACGTCGTGACCGTCACGAAGGGAGGCGCCCAGTGAGCACCCTGACGTATGCAACCCAAGCCCTCGCGCAGGCGCCGTTCGCCGACAACCCCAGCACCGACTTCACTGACACCCCGTGGTGGCTGCACCTGGTCAAGGCGCTCTTCGTCTTCGTCTTCCTGCTGGTCAACACGTTGATCGTGATCTGGTTCGAGCGTCGCGTCATCGGCCGGATGCAGCAGCGTCCCGGCCCCAACCGCACCGGCCCGTTCGGCCTCCTGCAGACCTTGGCCGACGGCGTCAAGCTGGCCCTCAAGGAGGACCTCACGCCGAAGAACGCCGACAAGGTGGTCTTCGCGCTGGCTCCGGCCATCGCCGGGGCGATGGCGTTCGTGTCGTTCGCGATCATCCCCCTGGGGCCGACGGTCTCGATGTTCGGCCACCGCACCCCGTTGCAGCTGACCGACATCCCCGTCGCCGTCCTGCTCGTGCTCGCGGTCGCAGGCGTCGGCGTCTACGGCATCGTCCTGGCCGGCTGGTCGTCCGGTTCGACCTACCCGCTGCTCGGTGGCCTACGCTCGACCGCCCAGGTGATCTCCTACGAGATCGCCATGGGTCTGTCGCTCGTCGCGGTCTTCCTCTACTCCGGGTCGATGTCGACGTCGCAGATCGTCGGAGCCCAGAAGGACCTCTGGTACATCCTGCCGCTGGTCCCGAGCTTCCTCGTCTACGTCGTGACGATGGTCGGCGAGACCAACCGCCTGCCCTTCGACCTCGCCGAGGGCGAGGGCGAGCTCACCGGTGGCTTCCACACCGAGTACTCCTCGCTGAAGTTCGCGATGTTCTTCCTCGGTGAGTACGTCAACATGTTCACCGTCTCCGCGCTGGCCACCACGATGTTCCTCGGGGGCTGGATGGCCCCTCCCGGCATCGCGGCGATCAACGACGGCATGTTCAACCACGGCTGGTGGGGCCTGCTCTGGTTCGTCATCAAGCTCTGGCTGTTCATGTTCTTCTTCGTCTGGCTGCGTGGTTCGCTCCCGCGGGTCCGCTACGACCAGTTCATGCGCTTCGGCTGGAAGTTCCTGATCCCGGTCACGCTGGCCTGGGTCGTCGTCGCGGCCTTCATGAAGGCCAGCCAGCTCGGCTACATCGCCGGTCCGAGCCTGACCTTCAACGGACGCGAGTTCCCCGTGGTGAGCATCGCCTTCGTCGTCGTCCTCGCCGGTGCGGTGCTCGTGATCGCCTGGCTGCGCGACAACAAGAAGATCGAGCAGGACGCCATCCGCAACACCCCGCCGCCGGAGGAGATCGACCCCTTCGCCGGTGGCTACCCGGTGCCACCGCTGCCCGGCCAGCGGCTCAAGGAGCCGTCCCTGGCCATCAGTGCCGGCGACACCGCAACGGACAAGGAGGCCACTCGTGGCTGACGACAAGAAGAAGCCGAGCTTCCTCGCCGACCTGTTCGCCCCCGTCGGTGGGTTCGGTGTCACGTTCGCGACCATGTTCCGCAAGCTGGAGACCGAGGAGTACCCCGAGGAGAAGCGGCCGACCCAGCCGCGCTACCACGGCCGCCACCAGCTCAACCGGCACGCCGACGGCCTCGAGAAGTGCGTCGGCTGCGAGCTCTGCGCCTGGGCCTGCCCGGCCGACGCGATCCTCGTCGAGGGGGCGTCGAACGACGACTCCGACGGTGGCACCGGCCGGTTCTCACCGGGCGAGCGCTACGGCCGGGTCTACCAGATCAACTACCTGCGCTGCATCTTCTGCGGCCTGTGCATCGAGGCCTGCCCGACGCGCGCCCTGACGATGACCAACTTCTACGAGCTGGCCGACAACAACCGCGCCGACCTGATCTTCACCAAGGAGCAGCTGCTCGCGCCGTTGGCCGAGGGGATGCTGCCCGCGCCGCACCCCATGGTCGAGGGCCTCGAGGAGCGCGACTACTACCAGGGCAAGGTCGTCCGCGCGACGCCCGAGCAGGAGGCCTGGGTGACGGAGCACGACGCCCAGCCCGAGGACGGTCTCGCCCCCAGCGGTGACCCCGTCGAAGGGGTGGACACCGTGACCACCCGACAGGTCGGCCGCGACACGACCGAGGCGGTGCGCCGATGACCGGCTTGGGTGAGCAGATCATGTTCTGGATCCTCGCGCCGATCAGCGTGCTCGGCGCGCTCGGCCTGATCTTCGCCAAGAAGGCGGTGCACGCCGCCCTGGGCATGGCCCTGGTGATGATCAACCTCGGGATCTTCTACATCGCGCAGGAGGCCGACTTCCTCGGCATCATCCAGATCTTCGTCTACACCGGCGCGGTCATGATGCTGTTCCTGTTCGTGCTGATGCTGGTCGGGGTCGACTCCAGCGACTCCCTCGTCGAGACGCTGAAGGGCCAGAAGTGGGCGGGCGCGCTGCTCATCCTCGGCCTGGCCGCGCTGCTGTTCACCGCGATCGGGCGCGCCCAGTTCGGCCCGATGAAGGGCCTGTCCAGCGTCAACGAGAGCACCGGCAACGTGTCCGGCGTCGCCGACCTGATCTTCGGCAAGTACGTCTGGACCTTCGAGATCACCTCGGCCCTGCTCATCACCGCAGCCCTCGGCGCGATGGTGCTGGCCCACCGCGAGCGGATCGGCGCCAAGCCGAGCCAGCGCGCCTGGTCCGAGCGGCGCATCCTCGAGAACCGCAACGTCGCCGGTCTGCCGGCTCCTGGTGTCTACGCCCGCAGCAACGCGGTCGACACCCCGGCCCTGCTCCCCGACGGCACGCCGAGCGAGCTGTCCGTCTCGCGGGTGCTCACCGCCCGTGAGCAGAACGTCGCGCCGGCCCGCCACATCGAGTCGGAACACGACATCGAGCACGAGATCGAGGAGGGGTCGCAGCGATGAACCTCGTCAACTACATCTACCTCGCGACCCTGCTGTTCGCGATCGGTGGAGCGGCTGTCCTCTTGCGCCGCAACGCGATCATCGTGTTCATGGGTGTCGAGCTGATGCTCAACGCGACCAACCTGATGTTCGTGACGTTCTCCCGGATGCGCGGCAACCTCGACGGCCAGGTCATCGCCCTGTTCGTCATGGTGGTCGCCGCTGCCGAGGTCGTCGTGGGACTGGCCATCATCATGGCCATCTTCCGTGCCCGCCGGTCGGCCTCGGTCGACGACGCCAACCTGCTGAAGCTGTAGAAGGAGCCACCAGGTGACCTCCCTCGCCCACCTCGCCACCGCCGACGGTGCTGCTACGGCGGCTACCGGCGTCACGGCATACGCCTGGCTGCTGGTAGCCCTGCCGCTGCTCGGTGCCGCCGTGCTGCTGTTCGGCGGACGCGCCACCGACAAGTGGGGGCCGCTGTTCGCCACCGCCATGTCGTGGGCGGCCTTCGTCGTCGGCTTCGTCGTCTGGCTGGCCATGCTCGGCCGCGACGGCGAGGACCGCGCCGCGCACCTGCACCTGTTCAACTGGGTGCCGGCCGGCTCGTTCAACCTCGATGCCGGCATGCTCGTCGACCAGCTGTCGGTGACCTTCGTGCTGCTGGTGACCTTCGTGGGGTCGCTCATCCACGTCTACTCCATCGGGTACATGGAGCACGACCCGGACAAGCGCCGGTTCTTCGCCTACCTCAACCTGTTCGTCGCGGCGATGCTCCTGCTGGTGCTGGCCGACTCCTACCTGCTCCTCTACGTCGGCTGGGAGGGCGTGGGTCTCGCGTCCTACCTGCTGATCGGGTTCTGGAACCACAACCCGGCCTACGCCACCGCCGCCAACAAGGCGTTCGTCGTCAACCGGGTCGGTGACTTCGGCCTGTCGGTCGGCATCATGATCATGTTCGCGGCGTTCGGCACGGTCACCTTCGCCGGGGTCCAGCAGGCCGCCGAGGGTGGCGCGGGCGAAGGCGTGCTGACGGCGATCGGCCTGATGCTCCTGCTCGGTGCCTGCGGCAAGTCGGCGCAGTTCCCGCTGCAGAGCTGGCTCGGCGACGCCATGGCCGGCCCGACGCCGGTCTCCGCGCTCATCCACGCCGCGACCATGGTCACCGCCGGCGTCTACCTCGTGGTGCGCAGCAGCTTCGTCTTCGACCACGCGCCGAACGCCCAGCTGGCCGTCGTCATCGTCGGCGCCATCACGCTGATCTTCGGGGCGATCGTCGGTTGCGCCAAGGACGACATCAAGAAGGCGCTGGCCGCCTCGACGATGTCGCAGATCGGCTACATGATGCTCGCGGCGGGCCTCGGCCCGGTCGGCTACGCCTTCGCGATCTTCCACCTGCTGACCCACGGCTTCTTCAAGGCCGGGATGTTCCTCGGTGCCGGGTCGGTCATGCACGGGATGAACGACCAGGTCGACATGCGCCGCTTCGGTGGGCTGTCGGGCGCCATGAAGATCACCTGGATCACCTTCGGCCTGGGCTGGCTCGCCATCCTCGGTGTGCCGCCGTTCTCCGGCTTCTGGTCCAAGGACAAGATCATCGAGGCCGCCTTCATCGGCGAGGGCTGGCGCCCGTGGGTGTTCGGCGGCGCCGCGCTGATCGGCGCCGGCATCACGGCGTTCTACATGTCGCGGCTGTTCTTCATGACCTTCCACGGCACAAAGAGGTGGCAGACCGACGGTGACGATGCTGTGCACCCGCACGAGTCACCCCGCACCATGACCATCCCGATGATGGTGCTCGCGGTCGGCTCCGGCCTGCTGGGCCTGGTCCTGTCCCTCGGTGGCACCTTCACGCACTGGCTCGAGCCGGTCGTCGGTGGCCACGAGGAGGGCGAGCACCCGGTCCTGCCGGTGTGGCTGCTGATGACGCTGACGCTGCTGCTGGTCGCCGGCGGTGTCCTGCTCGCGTGGATGCGCTACTGGCGCGACGAGGTGCCCCAGGTGCAGCCCACCGGTTCGCTGGCCACCCGCGCCGCCCGCCGTGACCTCTACCAGGACGACGTCAACGAGGGAGTCTTCATGCGGCCAGGTCTCCACCTGACCCGAGCACTGGTGTTCGCGGACACCCGAGGTGTCGACGGTGGGGTCGGCGGGCTCGCCGCCCTCGTCGGTGGCACGTCGAGTCGACTGCGTCGCCTCCAGAACGGCTTCGCCCGGTCCTACGCCCTGACGATGCTCGCCGGCGTCGTCGTGATCCTCGGTGCCATGTGGGTGATCCAGTGATGACGAACTTCCCCTGGCTGACCGTGATCGGGGTGATCCCGCTGATCGGCGCTGCCGTCGTGGCCGGGCTGCCCGCCGGACTGACCGACCGGGCCAAGCACGTCGCCCTCGGCTTCTCGCTGGTGACGCTGGTCTTCGGCATCGCCGCCGCCCTGCAGTTCGAGAACACCTCGGACCAGCAGTTCCAGCTCACCGAGCAGCACGAGTGGATCCCGCAGTTCGGGGTGTCCTACGCCCTGGGGGTCGACGGCATCGCGCTGGTCATGATCCTCATGGCGCTGTTGCTCACGCCGGTCTGCATCCTCGCCGCGTGGCGTGACGTGCCCGAGGGCGGCAAGCGCGAGAAGAACTACTTCGCGCTGATGCTGGTGCTCGTCACCTTCATGGTCGGGGTCTTCGCGGCCACCGACGTGTTCCTGTTCTACGTCTTCTTCGAGGCGATGCTCATCCCGGTCTACTTCCTGATCGGCTCCTACGGTGGGCCGCGTCGGCAGTATGCCGCGGTGAAGTTCCTGCTCTTCTCGCTCGCGGGCGGCCTGGTCATGCTCGTCGGCGTGATCGCGCTCTACCGCTACGGCCCCGGCGGGGCCGACGGGTTCCTGGTCGCCAAGCTGACCGGGCTCGACCTCGGCGCGACGCCCGAGCGGCTGATGTTCGTCGCCTTCTTCTTCGCGTTCGCGGTGAAGGCGCCGATGTGGCCGGTGCACACCTGGCTGCCCGACGCGGCCACCGAGGCCCGCCCGGCCACCGCGGTGCTGCTCGTCGGTGTCCTCGACAAGGTCGGCACCTACGGGATGATCCGGTTCTGCCTGCAGCTCTTCCCGGAGGCCTCCAAGTGGGCCACGCCGGTCGTGCTGGTGCTGGCGGTCATCTCGATCCTCTACGGCGCGCTGCTCGCCATCGGCCAGACCGACATCATGCGGCTGATCGCCTACACGTCGGTGAGCCACTTCGGCTTCATCGTGCTGGGCATCTTCGCCCTCACGACGACCGGTGGTGCCGGCTCGGCCCTCTACATGCTCAACCACGGCTTCTCGACCGCGGCGCTGTTCCTCATCGGCGCGATGCTGGTCGCGCGCCGGGGCAGCAAACGGATCCCCGACTTCGGTGGCTGGCAGCGGGTGACGCCCGGGCTCGCCGGCGTGTTCCTCGTGGCGGGTCTGTCGGGTCTGGCGCTGCCCGGCCTCAGCTCGTTCATCTCCGAGATCATGGTGCTGGTCGGCACGTTCCAGCGGTACCCGGCCGCGGCGGTCATCGCCACTGCCGGCATCGTCCTGGCCGCCCTCTACATCCTGCTGATGTACAAGCGGATGATGACTGGGCCCAAGCCCGAGCTCACGACGCCGGTGCGCGACATCACGCGCCGCGAGAAGCTCGTCGTGGCCCCGCTCATCGCGGCCTTCCTCGTGCTCGGGTTCTACCCCAAGCCGGCCCTGGACATGCTCAACCCGGCGGTGTCCAAGACGCTGCACTACGTCGGGGTCACCGACCCGGCCCCCACCTCCGCTGCTGACGGGAGCACGAAGTAATGCCCGCCATGACGGTTCTGTCCGCCCCTGCGCTGGCCACGGCCTTCAAGCCGGCCGACGTCGACTACAGCGCGATCGCGCCGATGCTGATCGTGATCGCCGGCGCGCTCATCGGCGTGCTGGTCGAGGCCTTCGCGCCGCGTCGCCACCGCCATGTCATCCAGGTCTCGCTGGCGCTGGTGTCGCTGGTCGCCGCGTTCGTGGTCCTCGTGACGGTGTCGGCCGATGAGGCGCACCGCGGTGGCACGCTCGCCCAGGCGGTCATCATCGACGGTCCCGCCCTGTTCCTGCAGGGCGCGATCCTGCTGATGGCGGCGCTCGGCGTGCTGACCATGGCCGAGAAGTTCGGCGGCCAGGGTGCCGACGCCTTCACCCCGATGGGTGCGGCCGTCCCCGGTTCGCCCCACGAGGCCGCAGCGCTGCGGGCCGGACTGGCGACCAGCGAGGTCTTCCCGCTGACGCTGTTCTCGGTCGTCGGCATGCTGCTGTTCCCGGCCGCGGGAGACCTGCTGACCATGTTCGTCGCACTCGAGGTGCTGTCGCTGCCCCTCTACCTGCTCTGTGGGCTCGCGCGCCGCCGCCGGCTCCTCTCGCAGGAGGCGTCGCTCAAGTACTTCCTGCTCGGTGCGTTCAGCTCGGCGTTCTTCCTCTTCGGCGCCGCCCTGCTCTACGGCTACGCGGGCTCGCTCTACCTCGCCGACATCGCCACGGCGGTGAGGGCGGCCAACGGAGCCCTCGAGGGCCTGCTCCTGCCCGGTGTCGTGTTGGTCCTGGTCGGCCTGCTGTTCAAGGTCGGCGCCGTGCCGTTCCACTCGTGGACCCCCGACGTCTACCAGGGCGCGCCCACCCCGGTCACCGGCTTCATGGCCGCCTGCACCAAGGTCGCCGCCTTCGGCGCGATCCTGCGCGTCGTCTACGTCGGCGTCGAGGCCAACCGCTGGGACTGGCGTGGTGGCGTGATCGCCGTCGCCGCCCTGACCATGGTCGTCGGTGCCGTGCTGTCGGTGACCCAGACCGACGTGAAGCGGCTGCTCGCCTACTCCTCGATCGCCCACGCGGGGTTCATCCTCGTCGCGGTGCTGGCCTTCGACCGCACCGGTGTCTCGGGCACGATGTTCTACCTGGTCGCCTACGGCTTCACCACGATCGCCGGCTTCGCCGTCGTGTCGCTGGTGCGCCAGGGTGGCTCCGAGGCCTCGCACCTGTCCCAGTGGGCCGGGTTGGGCCGCAACCACCCGGTCGTGGCCGGCGTCTTCGCGTTCCTGCTGCTCGCCTTCGCGGGCATCCCGCTGACGTCCGGCTTCGCCGCGAAGTATGCCGCGTTCGCGCCGGCCATCTCGTTCGGCGGCCGGTCCGGGGTGGCCCTGGTCATCATCGGCGTGCTCTGCAGCGTCATCACCGCGTTCGTCTACGTCCGGCTGATCGTGCTGATGTACTTCACCGAGCCGCCGGCCGGCGAGGTCGTCGTGGCGGAGACGGCATCGCCGTTCACCACGGTCGCCATCACCATCGGCACCCTCGTGACGCTGGTCCTCGGCATCCTGCCGGCCCAGGTCCTCGACCTGGCCGAGCGGTCGTCGCAGTTCTTGGTGAAGTGACGCGGGCTGTTGAAATGACGCAGGCTGGTGAAATGACGGTCTCTGTTTCGGCGACGCGGGCTGCCAGGTGAGCACGACCCCACCGGTCCTCGTCCTGCCTGACGTCTCGGACGACCTGTCCGACCGGCTGCGAGCGGGACTCGCCGCGGTCGACGCCTTGCTGCGTCGTGAGGTCGACCACGACGACGCGTTCATCGCGGAGGCCAACAGCCACCTCATCCAAGCGGGGGGCAAGCGCTTCCGTCCCTTGCTGACCCTGCTCGCCGCAGAGCTGGGCACCGGGGCCAACGAGGACGTGGTCGCGGCCGCCGCAGGCGTCGAGCTGACCCACGTCGCGTCGCTGTGCCACGACGACGTGATGGACGAGGCCGACCTGCGCCGCGGGGCGCCCAGCGCGAACGCGAAGTACGGCAACTCGACCGCGATCCTGGTGGGCGACCTGCTCTTCGGCACGGCGTCGTCGATCATTGCCGACCTCGGGCCCGAGGCGGTCAAGATCCAGGCGGAGACCTTCGTGCGGCTGTGCGTCGGGCAGATCCGCGACGACCGGCCGAGCCCAAGCGACGAGGACCCGGTCGGCTACTACCTCCAGGTGCTGGCCGACAAGACCGGCGTGCTGATCGCCACGGCGGCGCGCTACGGCGCGATGTTCGCGGGCTGCGACGCCGCGACGGTGGCGATCATGCGCGAGTACGGCGAGCAGCTCGGCATGGCCTTCCAGCTCGCCGACGACCTCATCGACGTCTCGTCGGACGCCGACGACCTCGGCAAGACTCCCGGCACCGACCTGCGCGAGGGCAAGCGCACGCTGCCCGTCCTCTATGCGCTGGCCTCCACCGACCCCGCCGACGCCCGCCTGCGCGAGCTGCTGCAGTCCGACCTGCGTGACCAGGCCCGGCTGGACGAGACCCTCGGGCTCCTGCGCGGGCACCCGGCCATGGAGCGCGCCCGAGAGCACACCTCCGCGGTCGCGACGGCTGCGCAGGACGTCCTCGACCCGCTGCCGGACGGCGAGGCCAAGGCGGCACTGCGCGCCCTCGCGACCAGCGTCGTCACCCGCGTCGGCTGACCGACCCCCCCGCCCCACCCCTCCCGCACTTCTGGCCACCCATGCCTGGTGACGGGCGCTCTCAGCGCCCAACACGCGGCATACGTGGCCAGAAGTGGTGTGGGTGAGCGGTGGTGCGGGTCGGCAGTGGTGCGGGTCGGCAGTGGTGCGGGTCGGCAGTGGCGCGCGTCAGGCTCGGTGGATCTGGATGACTGCCGGGCGGGGCTGGCCGCCACCGAGGTAGGGGAACTGGCTCTGTGGGGCGGCCGGCGAGGCGCCGGTCGTCTCACCCGGGTGCTGGACGGCGGCCAGCACGGTCTTCTGGTCCCAGGTGACCAGGGGCCCGCAGCACTCGGCGTAGGCGGGCACCGACAGGAACTGCTGGAGGTGACCCTTGTGCGGCCCCGACAGCGGGTAGAGGTACATGCCGTCGCAGGCGCCGAGGGCGTTGCCGTCGGTGGCGATCCACATGTTGCCGTCGTGGTCGAAGGCGATGTTGTCGGGACACGAGATCGGCGAGACCTCGGAGCGGTCGTAGCCGTTGAAGTAGGTCGTCGGGTCGGTCGGGTCCTCGGCGATCAGGACGATCTTCCAGGTGAAGCTGGTCGTCGTGTCGTCGCCCGCGGTCGGCGTGATTTCGATGATGTGCCCGTGCTTGTTGTTGGCGCGGGGGTTGGCCTCGTCGATCTGGCTGGGCTGACGGCTCGTGTTGTTGGTGCACACGACGTAGGTGCGGCCGTTGACCAGGTTGGGCTCGACGTCCTCGGGCCGGTCCATCTTGGTGGGGCCCACCTTGTCGGCGGCCAGGCGCGTCCAGATGAGGACCTCCTCGTGGGTGAAGCCGGCGACCTTGCTCTCGTTGTCGACCACGAGTGGCAGCCACTGGCCGGAGCCGTCGCTGACGCCGTCCTCGAACCCGTCCCCGGTGAACTTCGCGACGTAGAGGTCGCCCGAGGACAGCAGTGTCAGGTTGTGCGCGCGGGCCCTGGCCGAGCTGCCGGGGCGGAAGCGGCCGTGCGACACGAACTTGTAGAGGTAGTCGAACCGCTCGTCGTCGCCCAGGTAGGCGACCACGCGGCCGTCGGGCGCCACCGTGACGTTGGCGCCCTCGTGCTTGAGCCGGCCGAGTGCCGTGTGCTTGACCGGAGTCGAGGACGGGTCCGAGGGGTCGAGCTCGACGATCCAGCCAAACCTGTTGACCTCATTGGGTTCCAGTGTCGCGTCGAAGCGGCCGTCGACCCGCTCCCAGCCACGGCCCTTGGAGCCCGTGAGGCCGTAGCGCTTGTAGGCGTCGGTCTGGTCGGCCGGAGCGGTCGCGGCCGAGAAGTAGCCGTTGAAGTTCTCCTCACCCGACAGCACGGTGCCCCACGGGGTGAGGCCACCCGAGCAGTTGCCGAAGGTGCCGAGGACGCGCGTGCCCGAGGGGTCGGCGGTGGTCTTCAGCAGGCGGTGACCGGCAGCCGGTCCGTCGAAGGCGAACGGCGTCGTGGCCGTGACCCGGCGGTTCGTGGCGGCGCCCTTGACATAGGTCCACGGCGCGGTCGCGTTCGCGCGCCGCAGCTCGACGACGGACATGCCGTGCGCGGCCATCGTGATCCGGATCTGCTCGGGCGTGAGCGACGCCGATCCCGTGTAGCCCCGGAACATCAGCTCGTCGTTGGTGTACTCGTTGTTGCAGACCAGGGTCCCGTGCCTCTCGTCGCGGCCCCGGACCAGCGTCGTGTAGTCGTTGTTGTAGCCGAACTGCCCCTCCTGGGCTGCCGCGCTCTGGTGCTCGAAGTCGAAGGCGGGAGCGTTGGCCAGGATCGGGTCGCCCCACGCGACGATCGTCGACCACTCGAAGCCCTCGGGGATGACGACCCGGTCCGTGCCGGCTGGCTGGGGCGCGATGGCGGTGAACCCGAACGGTGACTTCGTGCCCCCAGCGGCGGCCGGGTCTGCTGCGGGGGTGGAGCCGGGCGCGGCGGCGGCGGACTGCACCCCGGTCACGGTGCCGAGACCGACGACGGCCGCGACCAGCCCGCTGCCCTTGAGGATCGCGCGTCGCGACGCACCGGCCGCGACGAGGTCACCGAAGTAGCCGTGGTCGGTCTGGTTCGGGACGGGCTTGCTGCAGGCGTCGTCACACTTGAAGTGGCAGGTCATCGCACTCCGGCCGCCCTGGTGGACGGTGAGCAGGGGGAGGGCGGTGCGCTCGGGTGAAGCTGTGGACATCGAAGTTCCTCCAGGTCTCGGGTCGCGCTGCGCGGCGCGGGCAGCCTCCAACCTAGGAACCACACGTCCTGCTGACGACGGCTCTGAGGTGAACGTCGGGTGACTAGCGGTGAACACGGCGCACGGCATCGGTAGGGTCGGGCGGGTGACCCTCCACTGGGATCGTGCGACCGCCTCCGTTCAGCCCCCGCTCGCCGTCGTCGACCTCGACGCCTTCGACGCGAACGCCGCCGATCTCGTGCGGAGGGCGTCCGGCAAACCGATCAGGGTGGCCTCCAAGTCGGTGCGGTGCCGCACGCTCCTGGCGCGGGCCCTGTCCCGGCCGGGTTTCGCGGGCGTGATGGCGTATGCAGTGCCGGAGGCCCGCTGGCTCGTCGCCTCCGGTTTCGAGGACGTCTACGTGGCCTACCCCAGCGTCGACCGGGCCGCGCTCGCCGCCCTCGCCGCGGACGCGCACCAGGCGGCGCAGGTGACCCTGACCGTCGACTCGCTCGAGCACGTGGACTTCCTTGCCGCGCTGGACCGGCCGCACGGCCTGCGGGTCGCCCTCGACGTCGACGCCTCGCTGCGGCTGGGCCGGCTGCACCTGGGGGTCCGGCGCTCACCCCTGCGCGAGCCCGCTGACGCGGTCGCCCTCGCACGCGCCGCCTCGGCGGCGGGTCTGTCGGTGGTCGGCCTGATGTTCTACGACGCCCAGATCGCCGGCCTGCCCGACTCCTCGCCGGCCGTGCGGATGATGAAGAAGCGCTCCGCCGACTCCCTCGCCCGGCGCCGGGGCGAGGTGGTCGCGGCGGTCCGTGCGGTCGCCGACCTGGAGTTCGTCAACGGTGGGGGGACCGGCTCGCTGCACGTGACCGGTCCGGACCCGGCCGTGACCGAGCTCGCGGCCGGGTCCGGTCTCTACGGGCCGACACTCTTCGACGGCTATGACGACTTCACGCCGCAACCGGCGGCAGCCTTCGCGCTGCCGGTCGTGCGGCACCCCGGACCGGGCTTCGTCACGGCCTTCGGCGGTGGTTACGTCGCGTCGGGACCGCCCGGCTGGTCGCGGGTGCCTGCGCCGTTCGGCCGAGCCGAGGTGAAGCTGGTCAAGTCCGAGGGCGTGGGCGAGGTGCAGACCCCGTTGCAGGGCAACGGGGTCCGTGACCTGGGCCTGGGCGACAACGTGTGGTTCCGCTACGCCAAGGCGGGGGAGATGTGCGAGCGGTTCGACGTGCTTCACCTGGTGAGCGGGGACCACCTGGTCGAGACGGTGCCGACCTACCGGGGTGAGGGGAAGAACTTCGGATGACCGCGTGGACCAACTGGGCCGGCAACCAGACCAGCCATCCCGTGGAGGTGGCCAGCGCGCGCCGCCCCGACGAGGTCTCAGCGGCCATCCTGCGGGCGGGGGCCCGCGGCATCCCGGTCAAGGCGGTCGGGGCGGGGCACTCGTTCACGTCGATCGCGGCGACGGATGGGCTCCACCTGCGCCTCGACGAGCTGACCGGCATCACCCACGTCGACCGCCAACGCAGCCGGGTCCGGGTCCTGGCGGGCACCCCGCTGCACGTGCTGAACCCTGCCCTCCACGCCCTCGGCCTCGCCCTGCCCAACCTCGGCGACATCGACCGGCAGTCCCTGGCGGGGGCGATCTCGACCGGCACGCACGGCACCGGCATCCGGTTGCAGGGCATCGCTGCCGCGGTCTCTGGGCTGGTGCTCGCGCTCGCCGACGGCACCCTGCTGGAGTGCTCTGCCGACGTCGAGCCACGCGTCTTCCAGGCCGCCCGGGTGGGGCTCGGCGCCCTCGGCGTCATCACCGAGGTCGAGCTGCAGTGCGTGCCGGCCTTCCGGTTGCACGCCAAGGAGTTCAGCGCCGACCTGCACGAGGTGCTCGAGCGGGTCGAGGACGACGTCGAGGCGCACGACCACGTCGACATGCACTGGTTCCCACTCACCGACCGCGTCCTGGTGAAGCACAACGACCGCGTCGGCGACGACGACGGCGGTGCGCCCCTGCCGCGCTGGCGTGCGCTGCTCGACGACGAGCTGCTGTCGAACCGCCTCTTCGAGGTGACCAACCGGGCGGCGGCTGCCGCCCCGGCGATCGTGCCGCGGCTCAACACCATCAGCGCGCGGCTCCTGGGGGCCCGCGAGTACACCGACGACTCGTGGCGCGTCTTCGTCGCCGAGCGCAAGGTGCGCTTCCGCGAGAGCGAGTATGCCGTGCCCCGGGCCGCCGTGGCCGACGTCGTGTTGGAGGTGCGGAGCTGGCTGGAGCGGCACCGTGCGCCGCTGACCTTCCCACTCGAGCTGCGGTTCACGGGCGCTGATGACGTCTGGCTGTCCACGGCCTACGAGCGACAGAACGCCTACCTGGCGATCCACCAGTACCACCGGATGGACGACTACGGCGCGTTCGCGGCGTTCGAGTCGATCATGGCCGAGCACGCCGGGCGGCCGCACTGGGGCAAGCTGCACACCCTGGGTGCCGAGGAGCTGCACGAGCTCTACCCGCGGTTCGACGACTTCCTCGAGGTGCGCCACCAGCTCGACCCGGGACGCCGGTTCGCCAACGCCTACCTCGACCACGTCCTGGGGTCCTGACCCGGTGTCGTCGGCCGTCGCTAGCCTCGCGGCATGAGCGCTCCCACCCAGCCCACCCCCTACCTGGCCGACGAGAAGACGACCCTGCTCGCAGCCCTGCAGAGCCACCGCGACGTCATGGTCTGGAAGCTGGACGGGCTCTCCGACGAGGAGGTCCGCCGTCCGATGGTGCCCAGCGGCACCAACCTGGTCGGGCTGGTCAAGCACCTCGCGAACGCCGAGTACGGTTGGTTCTGCGAGTCGTTCGGCCGGCCCACCGAGCCGCTGACGGACATCTCGCAGGACCCCGAGGCCGACATGCGCGCGGCCGACGACGAGACGACCGACGACATCGTGGCGTTCTACCGCCGGGCCTGGGCAGCCGCGGACGCGGCGATCCTCGAGCTGCCGCTGGACGCGACCGGCACGGCATACACGGGGCGCACGGTCAGCCTGCGCTGGGTGCTGGTGCACATGATCGAGGACACCGTCCGGCACGCCGGCCACGCCGACATCCTGCGTGAGCTCATCGACGGCGGCACCGGCCACCACGTGCCCGGCTGACCGGCGTCAGGGCAGGACCGGATCCGGTTGCGGGTCCGGTCGGCCGCGACGCGGCAGGTTCCGGATCGAGTCGACGCTCAGCACCACCAGCGCGACCCAGACGATGCCGAAGCCGACCCACCGGCTGCGCGTCATGTGCTCGTCGAGCAGGAGCACTCCACACAGGAGCTGGAGCACCGGGGTGATGAACTGCAACAGGCCGACCGTGACCAGCGGCACCCGTCGGGCCGCGGCCGCGAAGAGCAGCAGCGGGGTGGCGGTCGCCACCCCGGCGGCCACGAGCAGCGTCGTGTGCCACCCGCCCTCGGTCGTGAAGGTGGTGTCGCCCCGGCTGGTCAGCACCACGAGCATGACGACCGCGATGGGCGCCAGCACGGCGGTCTCGGCGGACAGCGAGTGCATCGCCTCGAGCGAGGCGCCGACCTTCTTCTTCACCAGGCCATAGAGCCCGAACGACATCGCCAGGCTCAGGGCCACGACAGGGACGGACCCGGCGGCGAGGCCGAGGTAGATCCCGGCGAAGGCGCCGATGGCCACCGCGACCCACTGCAGGGGACGCAGCCGCTCGCGCAGCACGACGACCCCGAGGGCGACCGTGACGATGGGGTTGAGGAAGTAGCCGAGCGCCGCCTCGGTGGTGCGGCCTCCGAGCACCGCCGCGACGTAGATCACCCAGTTGGCGGCGATGAGCAGCGCAGCCGCCGTGACGCCGAGGCCGAGCCTCGGGCGCTGCCAGAGCTGGCGGGCCCAGGCGAGGTCGCGGCGCACGACCAGCACCAGGGCGCAGAGCAGCATGGTCCACAGGATCCGGTGCGCCAGGATCTCCCAGGCGCCGGCCGGCTTCAGCGCCGCGAAGTAGAGCGGGAAGGCCCCCCAGATCGCATAGGCGATGAACCCGTATGCCGCGCCGCGCCGTGCGTCGTCCGCCGGCACCTCAGGTGGTGGTGGGGTCGTGGGTCACGCCACGGTCCAGGTGTCGCGACCGTGGATCAGCGCGTCCAGGTCGGCGTCGGTGGGGCGACCGCCGGCGGTGTCGATGGCGGCGTCCACCTGAGCCCGCACCATGTCGTCATAGGTCGGCCGGGAGACGCTGCGGAAGATGCCCATCGGCACGTGCGTCATCTGCGGCGAGTCCAGCCGCGACAGCGCGAACGCCTGGGTCGGGTCGGCGGCACCGGCGTCGTGGACCACCACGTCGCGTCCCTCCGACTCGGCGTGCGGCACGAACTCCATGACGCCGCCCGCGCCGCGCACCAGCACCTGCCGGTCGCCCTCGGGCCCGACGGCCACCGGCTCGCCGTCGGCGAGGTGGACGATCCGCGCCTCCTGCTGGGTACGGTCCTTGATGAGGTCGAAGGCGCCGTCGTTGAAGATCGGGCAGTTCTGGTAGATCTCGACCAGCGACGTGCCGCGGTGCTCGGCGGCGGCGCGGAGGATCTCGGTGAGGTGCTTGCGGTCGGTGTCGGTCGTCCGGGCCACGAAGGTGGCCTCGGCCCCCAGCGCCAGGGACACCGGGTTGAACGGGTGGTCGACCGAGCCCATCGGGGTCGACTTGGTGACCTTGCCGACCTCCGACGTGGGCGAGTACTGGCCCTTGGTCAGCCCGTAGATCTGGTTGTTGAACAACAGGATCGTGAGGTTGACGTTGCGGCGCAGCGCGTGGATCAGGTGGTTGCCGCCGATCGACAGCGCGTCACCGTCACCGGTCACGACCCAGACCGACAGGTCGGGGCGGCTGGTGGCCAACCCGGTGGCGATTGCCGGCGCGCGCCCGTGGATCGAGTGCATGCCGTAGGTGTCGAGGTAGTAGGGGAACCGCGACGAGCAGCCGATCCCGGAGACGAACACGGTGTTCTCGCGCTTGAGGCCGAGCTCGGGCAGGAAGCCCTGCACGGCGGCGAGGATGGCGTAGTCGCCGCAGCCGGGGCACCAGCGCACCTCCTGGTCGGAGGTGAACTCCTTCTTGGTCTGGCGCGGGTCGTCCTCGGCGAGGTGCGGGACGCCGGCGGTGCCGCTGCGGACGCCGATGGACGGCATGCCTAGTTCGGTGGTCATGCGTGTCCTCCCTTGGCGGCCACGGTGTCGGTGGCCTTGCTGTCCGGAGCCAGGGTGTCGGCGCCGGAGGCGAGCGACACGATGGCGTCGGCGAGCTCGACCGTGGTGAAGGGCAGCCCGCGCACCTGGGTGAAGGAGTGCACGTCGACGAGGAACTTGGCGCGCAGCAGCATCGCGAGCTGGCCCATGTTCATCTCGGGGACGAGCACCTTGTCGTAGCGCCGCAGGACCTCGCCGGTGTTGGCGGGGAACGGGTTGAGGTGGCGCAGGTGAGCCCGGGCCACCTGCGCGCCGGTGTTGCGGACGCTGCGCGCGGCGGCGGCGATCGGTCCGTAGGTCGACCCCCAGCCGAGCACCAGCACGGTGGCCTCGCCGCTCGGGTCGTCGACCTCGAGGTCACCGATGGTGTCGGCGATCCGCTCGACCTTGGCCGCCCGGAGGCGGGTCATCAGGTCGTGGTTGTCGGGGTCGTAGGAGATGTTGCCGGTGACGTTGGCCTTCTCGATGCCACCGATGCGGTGCTCCAGCCCGGGCGTCCCCGGGATGGCCCACGGTCGGGCCAGGGTGGCCTCGTCGCGCAGGTACGGGTGGAAGACCGGCTCGCCCTTGTCGTCGGTGTCGTTGGGCTCGGTCGCGAACTCGACGGTGAGGTCGGGCAGCTCTGACACGGACGGGATCGACCACGGCTCCGAGCCGTTGGCGAGGTAGCCGTCGGAGAGCAGGAACACGGGGGTCCGGTAGGTCGTGGCGATCCGCACCGCCTCCAGCGCGGCGTCGAAGCAGTCGGCCGGCGATTGGGGCGCGATGATCGGCACCGGCGACTCGCCGTTGCGCCCGAACATCGCCTGCAGCAGGTCGGACTGCTCCGTCTTGGTCGGCAGGCCCGTCGAGGGGCCGCCGCGCTGCACGTCGACGATGACCAGCGGGAGCTCGAGCGAGACCCCGAGGCCGATCGTCTCGGACTTGAGCGCGACTCCGGGGCCGGAGGTCGTGGTCACCCCGATGGCGCCGCCGAACGACGCCCCCAGGGCCGCGCCGATGCCGGCGATCTCGTCCTCGGCCTGCAGGGTCGTCACGCCGTAGCGCTTGAGGCCCGAGAGGGTGTGGAGGATGTCGGAGGCGGGGGTGATCGGGTAGGAGCCGAGCACCAGCGGGATGCCCGCCCGGTGCGACGCCGTGACCAGGCCGAGGGCGAGCGCGGCGTTGCCGGTGATGTTGCGGTAGGTGCCGGGGGCCATCTTCGCGGGCGCGATCTCGTAGGAGACCGCGAAGTCCTCGGTCGTCTCGCCGTAGTTGAGGCCGGCCTTCAGCGCGGTGAGGTTCGCGGCGAGGATGTCGGGCTTGGAGCCGAACTTCTTCTCCAGGAACGACTCGGTGCCAGTGGTCGGGCGGTGGTACATCCACGACAGCAGCCCGAGCGCGAACATGTTCTTGGCGCGCTCCTTGTCCTTACGGGACAAGGTGTCGAAGGCGGCCAGGGCCTCGACGGTGATCGAGGTGAGCGCCACCGGGTGGACGTGCCAGGACTCGAGGCTGCCGTCGTCCAGGGGGTTGGCGTCGTAGCCCACCTTGGCGAGGTTGCGCTTCGAGAACTCGTCGGTGTTGGCGATGATCGTGGCGCCGCGCGGCAGGTCACGCAGGTTGGCCTTGAGGGCCGCGGGGTTCATCGCGACCAGCACGTCCGGCGCGTCACCGGGCGTCAGGACGTCGTGGTCCGCGAAGTGCAGCTGGAAGCTCGAGACACCGGGCAGGGTGCCCTGGGGCGCCCGGATCTCGGCCGGGAAGTTGGGCAGCGTCGAGAGGTCGTTGCCGAGGGCTGCGGTCTCCGACGTGAACCGGTCTCCGGTCAGCTGCATGCCGTCGCCCGAGTCGCCGGCGAACCGGATCACGACCCGATCGAGGCGTTGGACGCTCTTGCCGCTCGACTGTGTCTGCGTCACTGCGTGTTCCGCCACCTGTTCATCTGCTGTTTGTTGCGCGCCGCGCGCTTCCTGCGGGCGTTCTTCCATGGTAGGACGGCCGCCGCCGGGGCATGCGGGCAACCCGCATTTCGGACAGTCGGGCATGTCGTTAATGGGCGCGGCAGATCGAGCTCCGACAGGTCGAGCGGGCGGTGGGCGGCCGTCGGGCGGGGCAGCGCGGCCGGGTCAGGCCGTGACGGTGATCTCGTGGATCTCGTCGTAGGGGTGGCCGGCGCGCTCGTGGATGCGCTGGATGGCGTCCTTGTCCGGTCCCTCGGAGAGGCAGAAGACGTGTCCGCTCACCGGGTCGGCCCAAGCCTGCTTGAAGTCCACCGACTCCTCGTCCTGGATGGCGAGGTCGGCCCGGTGCGCCTCGAGCAGCGCCTCGGCGGTGACTCCCGGCATGTTGGTGTGGACATCCATGAACTGGCCCATGGTGGTTTCCCTTTCTCAGATGGTTGTCCTGCCAAACTACGCCTGGGCGGCCCAGCCGACACTCCGTCAAATTGGTGGTTGCCCCGGCTGGCCCGGGAGCTCGGCGTGCCAGGCGGCCCAGACCGTGGGCAGGCCGGAGGTGTGGGCCTCGTCGAGCAGCTCGCGGACGACGCTGCCCGGTTCATGCAGCCGGTATGCCGCGTGGCCGGCCACGGTGTCCGGCCGCCAGCCGAGCGCGGTGAGGGTGTCGACGACCCGCGCCGTCCCGAGGGCGCCCGGTCCCAGCCCCGCCCGCACCTCGAGGTGCTCCACGAGGGCCGGCCGACCGGCATGCCTCAGGGCGGTGTGGCAGTCGAGGCGACCGCCGTCCTGGCCGCTGCGGCCCAGGGCGACCCGGTCGCGAAGGAGCAGGCGGCCACCCTCGTCGACGTCGGCGCGCAGGTGTCGCGTGACGGCGGAGCCGTCGGCGACGACGAGGGGCTCGCCGGCCCAGGCGAGGGTGGCCCCCTCGTGCACCCGCAACGAGGCGTCGACCACGCAGCCGAGTCCGCGACCGTGGTAGGCCACGGTGCCCGCGACGTCGCGCAGGTCGAGGCGCATCCCGGGACCCACCTCGACCGCCAGCCGGAGGGTGTCGCCGCCGAGGAGGGTGGCGGTCGTGGCGAGGAGGGCGACCTCGGCGCCTGAGGCGTCGTGCCGGACCACCCGCGGGGTGACCAGGCCGGCGGCCAGCACGAGTCGGCTGCTTCTGCCCCCGGGCCAGAGCTCGACCCGGGCGGTGCGGACCTCAGTGTGCGTGGACACCGTCACCGCCGACGTGGCTGTGCGCGCCGCCATCGGCATGGCTGTGCGGGGCCATCGGGCCCGGGTCGACCGGCACGTGGTGGCCGCTGCGGTGGGCACCGAGCATCGCCAGCACCCACGCGCGCAGCTGGGCGACCGACGCTGGGTCGGTGCGCGACAGGCCGATGACGGGTCGTCCGTCGCGGGCCTCCCGACCCTGCACCTGCATGAGGTCCGCATCGACGCCCACGTGCGGCGCCAGGTCGGTCTTGTTGACGACCAGCAGGTCGGCGCGCGAGATGCCGGGACCGCCCTTGCGCACCACGTCACCGCCACCGGCCACGTCGAGGACGAAGACCTGGGCGTCGACCAACGCGGGGGAGAAGGTCGCGGTGAGGTTGTCGCCGCCCGACTCGACCAGCACCAGGTCGAGCGGTGCGAAGTCGGCCTCCAGGTCCTCCACGGCGAGGAGGTTGGCGGTCACGTCGTCGCGGATCGCGGTGTGCGGGCACGCGCCGGTCTCCACGGCACGGATCCGCTCGGGGTCGAGGACGCCGGCGGCGCGCAGCATCCGGGCGTCCTCGTCGGTGTAGATGTCGTTGGTTACGACCCCGAGCCGCAGCTCGTCGCCGAGCTCGCGACAGACCATGGCGATGAGCGAGGACTTGCCGGTGCCGACCGGCCCGGCGACGCCGAGCCGGAAGGCGCGCGTGGTGACGGGCGTGGTGCTGTCGGGCGTGGTGGTGTCAGGCACTGAACAACCTCCGTGGGTGGGTGGGGTGGGCGTGCTGCCACTGCTCCAGCAGCGGTGCGGACGGCGCCGGGATGCCGTCCGGCTCGGTCAGGTGCGCGACCGCCGCCACGACCTCCTCGATCCCCGGACCGGCGTGCAGCAGCCACTCGGTGGTCTCGACCGGATCGAGGGGGCACAGCTTGAGGGCGGCAGCGCAGAGGGACTGGACGTCGTCGTAGGCGACGAGGCGGGCGGTGCGGGCGCCGTCGAGACCGGCCGCGGCGGCCATCGCGCCGACCGCCACAGGCCGGGCCGGAGCCGGCATCGGCGCCAGGGCGGAGGCGGCCGCGCTGCCCGGCCACAGCCGTTGCGCCAACCGCCGCTGCCCGCGCCCCACGGCGATGGATGCCGCCCGCACCACCTCGCTGGGGGTGCGGGCGGCCCAGGCCAGCTGGAGGTCGTCGAGGGGGAGGCCGGCGAGGGTGCGGTGCCGGGCGACGACCGCGGTCGCCGCGTCGACCAGCACGACCGTCCGCAGCCGGGTGGCCACGAGGGCGGGCACGTCGCGCGGCTCGAGGCCACCGAGGAGGGCAGGCTCGAGCCCGGAGGACTGGGTGTGGCCGCCGACGGGCAGCCGGCCGTCCGCCAGCAGCATGGCGGCGAACTCGGGGTGGGGGAGCACGGGACCTCGTCAGAACAGCGAATAGCGTTGCGCGAGTGGGAGTTCCATGGCCGGGGACGGCTCGACGCGCTCGCCGTCGATGCTGATCGCGAACGACTCGGGGTCGACCTCGATCGTCGGCAGGGCGTCGTTGTTGACCATGTCGGCCTTGCTCACGTCCCGGGTCGGACGGACGCCGACGAGCGTGCGCCGCAGGCCGAGCCGGTCGGCGAGTCCGTCGTCGAGGGCGACCGGCGCCACGAAGGTCAGCGCGTGGTCGGCCCCCGCCCCGCCGTCGCCGACCAGCGCCGGGCGCATGAGCACCGGCTGCGGCGTGGGGATCGACGCGTTCGGGTCGCCGAGCGCGGCATACACGATCGCGCCCGCCTTGATCACGACGTCGGGGCGCCACCCGAAGAACTTGGGATGCCACAGCACGAGGTCGGCGAGCTTGCCCGCCTCGATCGAGCCGACCTCGTGGTCGATGCCGTGCGCGATGGCGGGGTTGATCGTGTACTTGGCGAGGTAGCGCCGAGCCCGCTCGTTGTCCGCGGGGAGACCGCCGCCCAGGGCGCCGAGCCGCGCCTTCATGACGTGGGCGACCTGCCAGGTGCGGGTGATCACCTCCCCGATGCGACCCATCGCCTGCGCGTCGCTGCTCGTCATCGAGAGGGCGCCGAGGTCGTGGAGGATGTCCTCGGCCGCGATGGTGGTGGCCCGGATCCGGCTCTCGGCGAAGGCCAGGTCCTCGGGGACCGCCGGGTTGAGGTGGTGGCAGACCATCAGCATGTCGAGGTGCTCGGCGACCGTGTTGACGGTGTGGGGGAGGGTCGGGTTCGTCGAGCCGGGCAGCACGTTGGGGTGTCCGGCGATGGTGATGATGTCGGGAGCGTGCCCGCCGCCGGCGCCCTCGGTGTGGAAGGCGTGGATGCTGCGCCCGCCGATCGCCCGCAAGGTCGAGTCGACGAACCCCGCCTCGTTGAGGCTGTCGCTGTGCAGCGCCACCTGCAGGCCGAACTCGTCGGCGGCGCGCAGGGCTGCGTCGATCGCGGCCGGGGTGCTGCCCCAGTCCTCGTGCACCTTGTATGCCGCCGCGCCGGCGAGCGCCTGCTCGCGCAGCCCCGCGGCGCTGACGGTGTTGCCCTTGCCCATGAGCAGGAGGTTGACCGGGAGGTGGTCGAGGCCTCGGAGCACCGACTGGAGGTGCCAGGGGCCAGGCGTGACGGTGGTCGCCTTGGACCCCTCGGAGGGGCCGGTGCCGCCGCCGCCCAGGGTGGTCAGCCCGGCCGCCAGGGCCTCGTGCACCTGGCTGGTGGAGAGGAAGTGCACGTGCAGGTCGACCCCGCCGGCGGTGAGGATGCGGCCCTCGCCGGAGATGACGTCGGTGCCGGGACCGATCTCGAGGTCGGGGTGCACGCCGTCCGCGATGTCGGGGTTGCCGCTGCGGCCGAGGGCCACGATCCGGCCCCCGCGGATGCCGACGTCGGCGCGCACGATGCCCCAGTGGTCGAGCACGATCGCGTTGGTGATGACCGTGTCGAGGGCGCCGTCGGCGCTGCTCCGGGTGCCCTGGGCCATCGACTCGCGGATCGACTTGCCACCGCCGAAGACGGGCTCCTCACCCCCGAAGGTCAGGTCGTCCTCGACCTCGATCCACAGGTCGGTGTCGCCGAGCCGGACCTGGTCGCCGGTCGTGGGGCCGTAGATCGCGGCGTAGCGCTCGCGGTCGAGGTCAGCCATCGAGGTCACCCTCGGTCGTCCGGCCGGTCGTGGCCGGCAGCTGGAGGCCGGGGATCCTCCGCCGCCCGCGGAACGCGACGGCGTCCACCTCGCGGCTCACCCCGGGCTCGAACCGCACCGACGTCCCGCTGGGGATGTCGAGCCGGAAGCCGTGCGCGGCGGTGCGGTCGAAGTCGAGGGCGGTGTTGCTGTCGGGCAGGTGCAGGTGGGAGCCGATCTGCACCGGGCGGTCGCCGGTGTTCACGATGACGAGGGTGAGCCGCTCGGCGTCGGTGCGGTCGGCGTTGATCGTGACGGTGCCGGGCCTCACCCGGATCGCCCCGGGGCCGGAGGTGGTGCTGCTCAACGGTTTTCCTCCTCTGTCGACGTCGTCTGCGCCTAGGCGATGGGGTGGTGGAGGGTGACGAGCTTGCGGCCGTCCGGGAAGGTCGCCTCGACCTGGACGTCGGCGATCATCTCGGGCACGCCGTCCATGACCTGGTCGCGGGTGAGAACGCTCCGGCCCTGCTCCATCAGGTCGGCCACGAGGGCGCCGTCTCGGGCTCGCTCGATGACCCAGGTCGAGAGGAGGGCGACCGACTCGGGGTGGTTGAGCCGGACGCCGCGCGACAGGCGGTCCCGGGCGACCATGCCGGCCACCGACAGCAGGAGCTTCTCGGTGTCCGCGGGGGACAGGTGCATCGCGGCCTCCTTGGCGTGACGTCGCCCGGCGGTCGGTTCGGTTGGACCGGCCACGTGGTCCGGTCGGGCAGGGTCAGTAGACCAAGGCAGTGTTTCGTGCGGGTTTCCTCCCCGCCAGCGCTAGCGTCGGGCCGTGCCGTCACACAGCATCCCCACTCCGGAGGCCGGCCCCGCGCCGGGCACTGTGGGCTCGTCGCGCGTCGTGATCCTCCCCAGCCCGTTGCTCGGGCCGGCCAGCTACCTGCCCCTGGCCGGGATCCTCAGGGAGCGCGGGCTCGCCACGGTGGTCGCGTCCCTGCCGGCCGGCGAGGTGATGCCCGGCGGGGTGCTCCACACCTTTGGTGCGGTCATCGACCACCACGCGGCGACGGTGCTCGTCGCGCACAGCAACGCCGGCTACTACGCGCCGGCCCTCGCCACCGCCCGTGACCTGCCGGTGGTCTTCATGGACGCCGCCCTGCCCGCTCCCGGTGTGGCCGAGACCCGACTGGCGCCCGCAGCCTTCGCGGAGTTCATCGAGACGCTGCCGCTGACCGACGGCCTGCTCCCGCCGTGGCCGTCGTGGTGGGACCGCGCGGACGTCGCGCCCCTCTTCCCGGACGACGACTGGCTCGACCGGGTGACCCGTGAGGCCCCCCGCCTTCCCCCGGAGTACTTCACGACGCCCCTCCCGGTGCCGCCCGGCTGGGAGGCGCGGCCGGCGGCATACCTCGGCTTCGGCGACACGTATGCCGCGGAGCTCACTCTCGCCGAAGGTCTCGGTTGGGTGGTGCGCCGCGACGCGGGCCACCACCTCGCGCACCTCGCCGAGCCTGACCGCGTCGCCGACCTCCTCCTGGCTCTCCTCGACGCCCTCGCGACGCCACGCTGAGGCGTGACCTGGTCCCAGCGGATCAATCGCTCGTCAGTCGTCGAAGACCGACCAGCAGATGGCGTTGCGGCGCACCTCGTCCTCCAGCACGAGCGCTCGAACCTCCTGGGGGAGCTGGTCGCGCTGCCAGTCGCGCTCCCGTCGTCCGGCGTCGGGATCCTGCGGGCTCGCTGCCTGCGCGGCCTTGATGGCGTAGGCCGCCGCCCCGAGGTCGTGCTCCGCCACGTGGCCGACGCAGGCGGCCTGGCCCGCGGCGTAGGCGGCGAACCGGGCCGGCCCGAGCAGGGGTCGCGCCGCACCCATCGCGTGCCCGCCCCGCGCTCTTGCGTCCATCATCGCCAGGTCGCCGCGGGCCCACGCGCGGGCCGCGTCGATCGCCGCTCGCGGACGGCCGTCCGTCGGCTCCTCCCGCTCGAACAGGTCCAGGACGTGCTCGGCACACGCGGCGGCCCACAGCGCGAGGAGGTGGTGGTCTGCATCCGTGAGCGTCCCGCCGCGACGCACCGTGACCAGGCGCGGGTCGCGGACTTCGGGAAGGATCATGCAACCAGCCTGCCAGCCCTCGATCCGGCAAGGTGCGATCTGGCTTCGAGTTCAGTCGGAGGACGCGCGGGGTCAGGCGGCTTGGTGGCCGTGGCGGTCCATCGGGTGGGTCGTGTGGGTGCGGCCGTCGGGGGCGGTCCAGGTGCAGATCCCGCGCTCGTCCATCTCGACCTGCCAGCCGGCGTGGTGTTTGAACCCGTGGTGGGTCGCGCACAGGGTCTGCAGGTTGGTGACGGTGGTCGGCCCGTCGGGATGTCGGACCACGTG
>NZ_LMSS01000007.1 GCF_001429605.1 Phycicoccus sp. Soil802 | reverse complement strand
GGTCCTGGCGCCGGGGCGGTAGGTGGTCGGGTCCTGCCAGCGGGTCGCGCCGGTGACCGAGTCGCTGCGGGCCAGGCGGATGGTGACGTCCGGGTCGTGGAGCAGGTCGACGATGTCGGCGGGGAGCAGCGACCCGAGCAGCGGCACCTCGGTGTGGGAGGACACGAACCACAGGTCGGCGCCGTGGTCGTGCAGGACCCCGTCGTCGACCTCCTCGCACCCACCCAGGTCTTGGTAGACACCAGCACCGACGGGACCTGCCTCCTCCGCGGCCTCGTCGGCGGGAGCCGGAGCAACACACTGCGCTGAGACGCCGAGGTCCGGACGGGTGTGGTGGCCGGCGTCGATCGGGGCGACGAGCTCGATGGTGGTGCTGATCGTGGCGTTGGCCTCGACGAGGTCGGTGAGTGCGTCGGCCCTTGCGGCGCCCATCCGCAGGCCGGGCTGGGCGCGGGCGTACTCGGCCGCGAGCCCGTCCACCGCACCCCAGATGCGCATCGCGACGGGGGTCGGCAGGTCGGCCTCCAACCGGCTCATCCCGGTGGACTCACCCGGGCGCACGCGCACGTCACTGCGGCCTCGCGCCAGGGCGGCGTGGTGGTCGGCGTCGTCGGGGGCGCACCGGTCGGCCGCGCGGCGGGCCCGCCGGCGCAGGGCAGCGCAGCTCAGCTCGGTGATGTCGCGCTCGAGCACTCGGGCTTCGAACTCGTGAAGCCGCGCCGCGGGTGCAGCCATCGACTCGGCGACGACCGCGTCCACGCGGTACGGCTCGAGGTCACCAGCCCACGCCAGGGCCTGCACCTGCGGCAGCGCGCACACCGCCCGGCGGGCCTGGTCGATGCGCGTCGACATGGTCCGCGGCGACACGTGCAGCAACGCCGCCAACGACCCCGCCGCAAGAGCCTGCCCGGACAGGTGCGGACGCCGGGAGCCGGCCAGCGCAGCGTCCGCTGCCTCCTGGTCGATTCGCTCGTCGCACCGCCGGACCACGGTCTCCATCGCCGACCGCTGCCGCGCGGTCACCGCACTGACCACCCGCTGCGACGCCAGGGTCAGCGCCTCGGCCTGCTCGGCCGGCAGGTCCGCGACCTCGTCGTCGGTCAGGGCGAAGAGCGCGCCAGCGAGGGCGGCCGGGTCGGCCGCCTGCACGTCCTGCACGCTCTCGAACATGTGTTCGAGCCTACACGGCGGCACCGACAGCCCGAGGCGCTGACCGGAAGCAGCCTGTGGACAACGAACGGACTGCCGCCAGAAGACAACATCGGGGAAAATGGTTGGGACCAAAGGAGATTGCGAGCTACGTTCGACGCATGGACCGCCCAGCCCTCGACGACGCCCTCACCGACCGACAGGCCGTGCTGCGTGCCTTCGTGCTCCCTGACGGGAGGCTCTCGGCGATCCCGACCCGTATTCGCAAGCGCCTCGTCGTCCTCAATGAAATGGCCCAGGCGTTCGAGATCGGCCAGACCTATGACGAGGCCCAGGTCAACAACTCCCTGCGCGCCTGGCACGACGACGTGGCGGCCCTGCGCCGCTACCTGGTCGAAGAGGGTTTCCTCGAGCGCCGCGACGGCCGCTACTGGCGCGCGGGTGGCACGATCGAGCACCCCGCCGCGACGTCCTAGGTCGCCAGCTCGAAGTCCTCGAAGTCGAACCCTGGCGACACCAGACAGCTGACCAGTGCGTCGTGGTCCGTTGCCACGGTCCGCTGCCAGTGTCCGGCTGGCACGAGGACCTGCGCGTCACCGCTGACCGCCAGGGTGCGGCGCTGGCACTGGTCGGTCGGCGCCGGGGCCGTGTCAGACCCGCCCAGCTCGAGCGTCACCACCCCCGTGTGGGCGAGCCACAGCTCGTCGGAGGCGACCCGGTGCCAGGCCGACTCCGCGCCGGCCGGGAGGAGGAAGTAGATCAAGGTCGCTGCCGACCGGGTGCGTCCGTCGGCGAGCTCGACGGTGGCCGGCGAGACCCAGGTCTGCCGGTACCACCCACCCTC
This sequence comes from Phycicoccus sp. Soil802, assembly GCF_001429605.1. GTDB lineage: Bacteria > Actinomycetota > Actinomycetes > Actinomycetales > Dermatophilaceae > Pedococcus. The sequence continues at coordinate 507,098 of NZ_LMSS01000007.1, read as the reverse complement.
CGGGTGTGGCTCGAGGTCGAGGGCTTCGGCAAGCGGCGGCTTCATGAACCCCAGTCTCGCGGACCGCGGCACGCGTGGGGGCAGGGGAGCGCAGGGAACGACGGCCGCACCCGCCCGTCCCACGACTCGGTTCAGCAGGTGACCGGCCCCACCTGCTGCCACACTCTGCTCATGCTGAGGCTGGATGACCTCTGGGTCTGGGACTCCTGGGTGGCTGACGACGGCGACCTCTACCACCTGTTCTTCCTCCAGGCGCCGCGCTCGCTCGGTGACCCGGGCCAGCGGCACACCGCCGCCACGGTGGGTCACGCCACCTCGCCCGACCTCGTCGACTGGACCTACCTCGGCGAGTGCTTCGGGCCCGACCACAGTGGCAACGAGCGCTTCGACGACCTCGCGATCTGGACGGGTTCGGTGGTCCACGACGGCGAGCGGTGGCGGATGTACTACACCGCGGTCTCGAAACGCGGCCATCACGTCTACGACCAGCGGGTCGGCTCGGCGGTCTCCGACGACCTGCAGCACTGGGAGCGCAGTGGCACCGAGCCGGTCGTCGGCGTCGACGGACGCTGGTACAAGAACCTGGCCAACACCCCGGCGCCCACCGAAGGCCCTGACCTCGAGGGCTCCAGCGAGACCTGGCGCGACCCCCTGGTCTTCGCCGACCCGGACGGCGACGGCTGGCACATGTTCGTCAGCGCGCGGGCCTGCGACGCTGCGCGCAACGACGACGGTGTGGTCGCCCACGCCACCAGCCCCGACCTCGAGACCTGGACCCTGGGACCGCCGCTCTGTGAGCCGGGCGCCGGGTTCGGCCAGCTCGAAGTCCTGCAGAACAAGCAGATCGACGGCCGCTGGGTGCTCGTCTTCACCTGCCACCCGCAGGAGATGACGCCGGAGCGCATCGCGCGCACCGGGGAGTACTGCACCTGGTCGGTGCCGGGTCCCGGACCGCTCGGACCGTGGGACATCGACGCGGCCCGCCCGTTCGCGGCGGAGCCGGACCTGTTCGCGGCGCCGCTGGTGCAGCAGCGCGACGGGTCGTGGGTGCTCGTCGGGTTCCGCAACCTCGAACCCAAGGGCATCGACGGCTTCCACATCATCGACCCGATCCCCGTCACCCTCGACGCCGACGGCTACCTCGTCGCTCGCTGACGTCGCCGGCTCACGCACAGCTCCAGAGCACGCCGAGGTATGCCGCGTGGCTGAGCCGGCCACGCGGCATACCTCCCGTGCCCGGCGCGGATATTGGCAGGCGACGAGCGCCGCTCCCTGTCTAGGGTCGCGACCATGTTCATCCGCCAGGAGCTGCCGTCCGACGCCGACGCGATCCGTGCGCTGCACCTCCGCGCGTTCGCGAAGCCGGCCACGCCGGACGCGCCGGCCACCGATGGGTCGCTCGAGGCTGACCTCGTCGACGAGCTGCGGGCCGAAGGCGACCTGTTGGCACCGCTGTGCCTCGTCGCGGTGGCGGACGGGGTCGTCGTCGGTCACGTCGCGATGAGCCGCGCCTTCCTCGACGACCGACCTGGGGCGCTGGCCGCACTCGGCCCGCTCGGGGTCCTGCCGGAGCGCCAGGGCGCGGGGGTCGGCTCGGCGTTGATGCACGCGACCATCGCCGCCGCGGATGCCGTGGGCCAGCGCGGGATCGTCCTGCTCGGCCATCCCACCTACTACCCGCGGTTCGGGTTCGGCCCGGCGGTCGACCACGGCATCACCCCGCCGCAGGACTGGGGACCGGCCGTCTTCATGCTGCGGACCCTCGGCGCCTGGGGCGACGGACTCACCGGTGCGTTCCGCTACGCCCCCGCCTTCGAGCGGCTCGACGGCTAGCCCCGACCGAGTCCCATCTTTATCGGGTCTAGCAGGAACGTTGACCCTCACACCGGAAGCGAAGTCGTGTGAGGGTCAACGTTGTCCCTAGACCCGATAAAGGTGAGGCGGGTCAGGAGAGGCGGCGCAGGACGTCCTCGAGGTCGGTGAGGTCGCGCGCCTGCTCGGGGCTCAGCGCCGCGAGCGGCGTCCTGGCCAGCCGGGCGTAGACCGCCGCCATGGCGGTGAACAGCTCCGGGCTGGCCCCGGCCGCGCCCTGGGTCTGCGCGATCTGCTCCATCTCGCCGACGAACCGCGCGCTCTTGCTGGTCGCCACCGCGATCCGGCGACCGGCCGTGGCGGCCGCGCCCGGGAACTCCTCGGCCAGGTCGGCCAGCACGACGTCGAGCACGCCGTGCGCCTGCGCCGTCTGGAGCGCCTGGGCCCACAGGGCGGTGCTGCCCTTGTAGACCGACGCGGTGCACATCTTCACCGCCGACGCCGACCCCGGGTCGGAGCCCACGACCCGCGTGCGCAGGCCGTCCGTGGCGAGCTCCGCCAGGGCGGCCGCCGCGCCGCCGGACAGGTAGAGCATGGTGTCGCCCCCGGGCGCGGGTGGGCCGCCGCTGATCGCCCCGTCGACGAAGTCGAGGCCCTGCGACCCGGCCAGGGCAGCGAGCTCGCGGACGGTCGCGGGCGAGATCGCGTTGAGGTCGGCCAGGAGCGGCCTCGCCCCGGTGCGGCGGCAGGCGGCCACGAGGTCGCTCATCGTGGCCACGGCACCACCAGGTGGCACCACGCTGACAACCACGTCGCTGCCGGCCACCACGGCGTCGAGGTCGGCGATGAGCTCCAGCCCGTCGGCCAGGGTCCGCGTGCGTTCGCTGCGGCCGGCGACCGTCGCCAGCACGCGCACCCCACCGGCCTGCCAGGCGCGAGCGAGGGCCGACCCCATGGCACCGGGTGACACCACCCCGATGGTGAGGCGGTCCCCGTTCCCGAGCCCAGGCATGCCGGGCACCCTCAGTCGCCGGTCCGGCCGTCGGCCAGCTCGCGCAGGATGTCGAGGTGGCCGTTGTGGCGTGAGTTCTCCTCGATCAGGTGCAGGACCACCCACCGCAGCGTGGGGTGCTCGCCCGACCGGAACGGTGTCTGCGAGCGGTCGTCGAGGTCGAGCCCGGCGATGATCGCGTCGGTGCGCTCGGCCTGCTCGGCATACTCCGCCAAGGTCTGGGCCAGCGGAGTCGTCGCACCGAGGCTGAACTCGCGGTCGGGCTCCTTGTCGGTCCACGGGCCGAGGTCGGGACCGCCGACGAACCGGTTCTCGATCCACGAGTGCTCGACCCAGCGCAGGTGGTTGACCACGCCGCCCAGGCTCATCAGCGGCGACCCCGGCAGGGGCGCCGCCCCCACGTGTTCGTCGGCGAGGTCGCGGCACTTCTCGGCAGCGGTGTCTCGCGTGTACTGGAGCATGGTGAGCAGGGTGGTGCGCTCGTCCCAGGCCTCGGGTTTGTCGGTTCGCGTCATGGGCCGACCCTGTCGCACCGACCGGCCGGGCGCCAGCGGATTGTCGGGCGCCAGCGGATTGTCCGGTGGCCGGTGATGCTGGGTCGGAGGAACTGGGTCGGCCGCTAGTTGGGGTTGAACCCGTGCTCGGGCGTCGGCGGCACCACGCCGAGCGTGGCGGCCAGCTGGCGCTCGCGCCGCACCAGCCGGAGCCCGAGCCGTAACCGGGTCTCGGTGTCGGCGGCGGCGAGCAGGTGCTGCCGGTCGCCGAGGTCGAGGCGCACGGCCGTGCCCACGGCATACGAGAGCTCGCCGGCATCGGTGGGCCACGTCGGCTCCTCGGCCCCGAGGGTGGCTGCGTAGTCGTGCAGGGCGCCGCGCAACCGGTCGGCCAGGTCGGCCACCGCGTCCGCGTCGCCGGTGCGCTCCTCGAGGAGGGTGACCTCCCCGGTCAGGTATGCCGTGCCGGCACCCTCCACGAGCGCGTCCAGCCGGAACCGGCGCACCCCGGTGGAGACCACCAGGTAGCGACCGTCGCCGACCGCGGCGGCCTGGTGCACCCGGGCCACGCAGCCGACCTCGTGCAGGTCACGGACCGCCTCGGGGCCGACCTCGTGGCCCTGCCGGATCGCGACCACCCCGAACTCGGGCACGTCCATCGCGTTGACGAGGTCGCTGAGCAGCTCGAGGTAGCGCGGTTCGAAGAGCTGCAACGGCAACGTCGCCCCCGGCACGAGCACGGTGCCGAGCGGGAACAGCGGGAGCCGGGCCATGCCCCTCACGCTAGGTGGCACCACGTCGGGGCAACACCCCGGACGCTGCCCACAGCCGCACGCCGGGTCTCGGCAGGTGCACCCAGGTCGGCGCACCACCCCTGCGGGGTGCCGTCCCACTAGGCTGCCAACCGTGTCGCCCTACGTCGTCATCGCCGCTGTGGTCGCGGTCGGCCTGCTGCTCTTCGTGGCCGCGATGGGCGCCAGGGCGCTGCTCGCCCCGAAGGCCCCGACCCGCGCCAAGCTGACGACGTACGAGTCCGGCGTCGACCCCGTCGGGCGGGACTGGGCGCAGACCCAGGTCCGCTACTTCGTCTACGCGTTCCTCTACGTCATCTTCGCCGTCGACGCGGTCTACCTGTTCCCCTGGGCGCTCGTCGTCCGGAGCAACCTCGGCGTGGCGTCGCTCGTGGAGATCGCGGTCTTCGTCGGCATCCTGCTGGTCGGACTGGTGCACGCCGCCCGCCGCGGTCTGCTGAGGTGGCTCTGATGACCACGACCCAGCCGACCCAGCCGACCCAGCCGACCCAGCCGACCCAGCCGACCCAGCCGGCCCCCGGGTCGACGAGCCGGCCCACGCCGCTACCGATGCCGCGCGTCGGTCCGGCGACGGACCTGGCACCCCAGCCGATCCGCGTCGTCCTCAACTGGGGACGCCGCTACTCCCTCTGGGTCTTCAACTTCGGGCTGGCCTGCTGCGCCATCGAGTTCATCGCGGCGTCGATGGCCCGGCACGACTTCATCCGGCTAGGGGTGATCCCCTTCGCGCCCGGCCCCCGGCAGGCCGACCTGATGGTCGTGTCCGGCACCGTCACCGACAAGATGGCGCCGGCCGTGCGGCGGCTCTACGACCAGATGCCCGAGCCCAAGTACGTCATCTCGTTCGGCGCCTGCTCGAACTCGGGTGGCCCCTACTGGGACTCCTACTCGGTCACCAAGGGCGTCGACACGATCATCCCCGTCGACGTCTACGTGCCCGGGTGTCCACCGCGTCCGGAGTCGCTGCTCCAGGGCATCCTCAAGCTCCAGGAGAAGATCGCCGCAGAGACGTTGACCACCAAGGGAATTCGTGCGAAGTACGCCGGCCACCGCATCGCATCGGCGGCCGAGGTCAACCGCCCGCTCGTGCCGCCGCCCACCAAGGCCGCCCCGTGAGCGACCCCACCGCGCTCACTCGGGCCGAGGTCGACCCTGCCGACTGGGTCGAGACGATCTCCGCTGCTCTGGCTGAGGGCTACACGTTCTTCGACTGGCTGACCGCAGTCGACCAGCTCGACGACGAGCAGGCTCCCGGGCTCGACGTCGTGTGCCACCTGATGGATGGCTCGACGCCGAAGTCGTTGCGCCGCAAGCTCTTCCGCACTCGCGTCCCATCCGGGTCCAGCCTGGCCAGCCTGACGCCGGTGTTCCGTGGTGTGGCGTGGCACGAGCGTGAGACCCACGAGATGTTCGGTCTCGACTTCGACGGCTTCGACGACGGCACCGGGCTCGGCCTCCGGCCGCTCCTCCTGCCCGACGGCTTCGAGGGCACGCCGCTGCGGAAGTCGTTCGTCCTCGCGGCGCGCGCCTCCAAGCCGTGGCCGGGTGCCAAGGAGCCGGGCGAGTCCGAGCACGCCAAGCCCACCGGTCGGCGCCGCGTCTCAGCGCCGGGTGTGCCCGACCCCGAGTGGGGGCCGCGGTGAACGACGCCGTCGAGGTGACGCTGCGCGCCGTCGGCGTGCTGGCGGCCTTCCTCGTCCTCCCGTTGCTGGTGGGCCAGACCGAGCACAAGGTGATGGCCCACATGCAGGGCCGCCTCGGCCCCATGTATGCCGGTGGGTTCCACGGGTGGGCGCAGCTGGTCGCCGACGGGGTCAAGTTCGTGCAGAAGGAGGACATCACCCCGGCGGCTGCCGACCAGCGGGTCTTCCGGTTCGCCCCGGCGGTCGCCCTCGTCCCCTACCTCGTCGCGATGGCCGCCATCCCCCTCAGCCCGGACGTGGTCGCGGCCGACCTGCCCGCGTCGGCGGTGTTTGTCCTCGCGGTCACCGCGGTCGGCATCCTCGGCACCCTGATGGCCGGGTGGGCGAGCGCCAACAAGTACTCCCTGCTGGGCGCCATGCGGGCGGCCGCGCAGCTGCTCTCCTACGAGCTGCCGATGGTGCTCGCGGTTGCGAGCATCTGCCTCGCCGCAGGCTCCCTCTCGCTGTCCGGCATCGTCGCCGCCTGGTCGCCGTGGTGGCTGGTCCTCCAGCTCCCGGGGGCGATCGTGTTCCTGGTGTCCGCCGTGGCCGAGCTCCAGCGCCCGCCGTTCGACATGCCGGTCGCCGACTCCGAGATCGTGTTCGGCGCCTACACCGAGTACACCGGGCTGCGGTTCGCGTTCTTCCTGCTCAGCGAGTACGCCGGGATCGTCGTCATGTCCCTGCTGTTCGCCGTCCTCTACCTCGGTGGCTGGCACGGCCTGGCCAGCGACCAGCTCGGCTGGCTGTGGACCCTGCTCAAGGGCTTCTGCATCGCGGTGGTCGTGATCTGGCTCCGGGTGGCCTGGCCGCGGCTGCGCGAGGACCAGCTGCAACGACTGGCCTGGCTCGTCCTGGTGCCCCTGGCGCTGGCCCAGCTGGCCCTGACCGGAGTCTGGGTGGTGGTCGCAGCATGACTGAAGAGGCGAAGAAGCCGGGAGCCATCGGCATACCCGGGATCCTCAAGGGGCTGGCCACGACGGCGCGGACCATGGCCAAGCCGACCCACACTGCGGAGTACCCCCACGCGCAACCGCACCTGCCACCGCGCAGCCGTGGGGTGATCGCGCTGCTCGAGGAGAACTGCACCTCCTGCATGCTCTGCGCCCGCGAGTGCCCTGACTGGTGCATCTACATCGACTCCCACAAGGAGACGATCCCCGCGACGACCCCGGGTGGACGCGAGCGGCAGCGCAACGTCCTCGACCGGTTCGCGATCGACTTCAGCCTCTGCATGTACTGCGGCATCTGCATCGAGGTCTGCCCGTTCGACGCGCTGCACTGGAGCCCCGAGTTCGAGTACTCCGAGCTCGACATCCGCGACCTCCTGCACGAGAAGGACCGGCTCGGCCAATGGATGCCCACGGTGCCGCCGCCCTCGGCGCTCGACGAGCACTCCGCCGAGGCCGCCGAGATCGGCGCGACCACCCGACCCGGACGCCTGGTCCGCACGACCCCGGCCCGTCCGGCACCGACCCGGGCCACCCCGTCCGGCCAGGAGCCGCCGCCCGCGTCTGGCCAGGAGCCGCCGCCCCCGACCGCATCGGAGCCAGCCCCGGAGCCCGGGGAATGACGGCTCTCGACGTCGCCTTCGCCGCGGTCGGCCTCGTCACGGCCGCGAGCGGGCTGCTCGCCGTGACCACCCGCCACGTGGTGCACGCCGCGCTCTGGCTGGTGGTCTGCCTCGGCGCGGTGGCGGGTTGCTACCTGGTGCTCGGGGCGGAGTTCGTCGCGCTCGTGCAGCTGCTCGTCTACGTTGGCGCGATCGTCGTGCTGGTCCTCTTCGCCCTCATGCTGACCCGCGCGCCGATCGGCGCGAACCCCGACATCAGCACCGGCCGCCTGCACCGCGTGCTGGCCGGCGTCCTGGGCGCAGGAGTGACCGCGCTGCTCGCCGCCGCGCTGCTGCCACTGGCCGGCCCGGCCGTCGAGCGTCGTGACACGTCCACTACCCAGCTCGCCGAGCAGCTGTTCGGCACCTGGGTCTGGCCCTTCGAGGTCCTGTCCGTCCTCCTGCTGGTCGCGCTGGTGGCCGCGATGGCGGTGTCGCGCATGACGCGTCCGTCGGTCGCCGCCGAGCCCGCGGTGACCGGTGAGGACGGCGTCGCATGATCCACCTCACGGGTCCCTACCTGCTCGCCGCGGTCCTTGCCGGGCTCGGCACCTACGGCGTGCTCGCCCGGCGCAACGCCGTGCTGGTGCTCATCGGCGTCGAGCTGGTCCTCAACGCCGCGAACCTCCTGCTCGTCTCCGTGGGCGCGAGCGGCGGCGACCGCTGGGCCGCCGGCAACGTCCTCACGCTGTTCGTCATCACCATCGCCGCGGCCGAGGTGGTGGTTGCGCTGGCCGTGGTGCTGGCCGTCTTCCGGTTGCGCGGCGCCGTCGACCTCAGCGAACCGGCCAGCGAACCGGTCAGCGAGCCAGTCATCGGCGAGGCCGACGAGGTGCGGTCGTGAGCGGCACCGCCACCCGGCTCGTCGTCCTCGTCCCGGTCGTGGCGGCCCTCCTCGGCCTGCTGGTGGCGCGTCGGGCCGACGTCCGCGCGGCCCGGCTCCTGGCCGTCGGCGCCGCCGTCCTCGCCGTGCTCTTCGCCCTGGCCGAGGTGGTCGGCGTCCACGGCTCGTCCGGCGCGCGCACGGTCTCGTCGATCCCCGCGCTCGCGGCAGGGGAGCTGCGGATCCCGTTGCAGCTGCAGGCGACCACGGCCACCGCGACGATCGCGCTGGTGGTCGCCGTCGTCGGCTGGGCGGTACAGGTCTTCGCGGGGTGGTACCTGAAGGACGACGACCGCTACGGCATCTTCGCCGCCACCGTCTCGCTCTTCACCGCCGCCATGCTCCTCGTGGTCCAGTCCGCCGACCTCGTCCTCACCCTCGTCGGCTGGGAGGTGATGGGCTGGTGCTCGTACCTCCTGATCGGCCACTGGAGCCGCAAGGAGACCGCTCGCCGCGCCGCGCTCAAGGCCTTCCTCGTCACCCGCCTCGCGGACGTCGGCTTCGTCCTCGGGGTGGTGATCCTGGCCGCGGGAGCCGGCTCCACGGCATACCGGCGGGTCGTGCAGTCCTGGGCCGGCACCGGCTGCAACGACGCGGGAGCCTGCACCGGCCCCAGCACCACCCTCCTCAACGCGGCCATGGTGCTGCTCGTCATCGGCATCCTCGGCAAGTCGGGCATGGTGCCCTTCCACGACTGGCTCCCCGACGCCATGGAGGGCCCGACGCCCGCCTCGGCCCTGATCCACGCCGCGACGATGGTCGCCGCCGGCACCTTCGTGCTCGCCCAGCTCTTCGACGTCCTCGCCGCCGCCGACGGTGCCCGCTGGCTGCTCGCGCTGAGCACCGCCGTGACGATGGTGTATGCCGCGGTGCTGGCCTTCGGGCAGAGCGACCTCAAGCGGCTGCTCGCCTACTCGACCCTGAGCCAGGTCGCCCTCATGCTGTCCGCGCTCGCGGTGGCACCGGCGGACGACGGGCCCGGCGCGGGCGTCCTCCACCTCTACTCCCACGCCTTCTTCAAGGCGTTGCTGTTCCTCGCGATCGGCTGGCTCAGCGTCACGGTCGGCGGCACCGCCGCGGCCACGATGCGCGGAGGGGTGCGGGGCCACCTCTTCATCCGGCCGGCGATGTTCGTCGGGCTGCTCTCGCTCGCCGGGGTCCCGCCGCTGGTCGGGTTCGTCTCCAAGGAGCACGTGCTTGACGCAGCGGAGGCCGGCATCGGCGCAGGCGAGGCCCGCGCCTGGCTGGTGCTCCTGGCCGGGCTGCTGACGGTCGCCCTCACCGCGGCCTACTGCATGCGCGCCTGGATCGTGCTCGACGACCTGGGCTCCGCCGACATCGAGCGCCACGACGCCGACACCGCGACCGTCGGCGTCCGCACGGCGGTCACGGTCCTGACCGTCCTCACCGTCGTCGGCGGCCTCGTCGTCGTGACCCCGTTGCTCGACCTCGGCGGCCACATCGGCTGGCTCGTCGCGTTGCTCAGCATCCTGCTCATCGTCGGTGCCGGTCTGGCCGTGCGCTCGGTCGCCGCGGGGAAGGACCCGGCCGTCCGGGTCGTCGGCGCGCGGATGCCGTCGTTCGACGCCGGGCTCGGGGTGGACCGGCTCTACGTCGCGCTGGTCGCACGACCCGTGCTGGCGCTGGCGCACCTCGTCGTGTTCCTCGACCGGGAGGTCGTCGACGCCTACGTCCGCGGGGCGGCTGCGGCGACCCGGTTCGGTGGCACCGGCGGCCAGCGGGCCCACCGGGGCGAGGTGGCCGCCTCCGGGCTGGCCTGGGTCGTGGCCGGGGTCGTGGCGGTCGCCCTCGCAGGGGTGGCGCTGTGGTGAACCAACAGACCGTGGTGAACCAACAGACCGTGGTGAACCAACAGACCGTGGTGAACCAACAGACCGTGGTGAAGGTGACGCCGTGGTGATCCTGGTCAGCCTCGTGGTCCCGGCCGCCGTCGCCGTCTGGCTGCTCACCGGTGGCCGCGGCGTCTCCCACCGCACCGCCAACCTGCTCGCCAGCGCGGCCAGCGTGGTGACGCTCGCCGGCGTGCTGTTCGCCGTGATCACCCGTCCCACCGTCGACCGCGCGTGGGTGCCGTCGCTCGGGCTGCGCTGGCAGCTGGCGGTCGACGGGATCAGCGCGCCGCTCCTGCTGCTCACCGCGATCCTCGGCGTCGGGGTGGTCCTGCACACCCTCGACCGGCCGCCGCAGGGTGGCACCACGGCTGCCTTCCACGCCTGCCTGCTCCTGGTCGAGTTCGGCGCGCTGGCCACCTTCTACGCGCGTGACGCGGTGCTCTTCTTCGTGGCGTTCGAGCTGGTCCTCGTGCCGATGTGGGTGCTCATCACCCGGTTCGGCGACCCCCACGACGCGGCGGCGCGGGCCGACGCCGGAGGACGGTTCGTCCTCTACACGGCCTTCGGCTCGACCCTGATGCTCGTCGGCATCCTCGCCCTCGTCGCCAAGGCCGGCACGTCCGACCTCGACGTCCTCGCCCAGGGCGGCGGGCACGGCATACCCGTCGGCACCCAGACCCTCGTCGCGGCGCTGCTGGTGGCCGGGCTGGCCGTCAAGGTGCCGGTCTTCCCGGTGCACACCTGGCTCCCGCCGGCCCACACCACAGCACCGACCGCCGGCTCGGTGCTGCTGGCCGCCGTGCTCCTCAAGATGGGCACCTACGGTCTGGTCCGGCTGCCGCTGGCTTCGCTGCCGGAGGGCTTCGCGCACGTCGCACCGGTCCTCGCGGTGCTCGGCGCGGTCGGCATCCTCTGGGGAGGCCTGGCCTGCCTGGTCGAGCGTGACCTCAAGCGGCTGGTCGCCTACTCGTCCGTGGCCCACATGGGCTTCGTGGTCCTCGGGCTGTCCAGCGGCACCCGCACCGGCCTGCAGGCCGCGCTGTTCGCGAACGTCGCCCACGGCGTGGTCTCCGCGCTCCTGTTCGTCGTCGTGGGCGGGCTCAAGGAGCGCTGGGGGAGTGCCGACCTGGAGACGGCGCGGGCCGCCCTGCGGGAGGTCACCCCGCGCCTCGGGTTCGCCCTCGTCGTCGGGCTCGCCGCCTCGCTGGGGCTGCCCGGCCTCGCGGGCTTCTGGGGCGAGTTCCTCAGCGTGTATGCCGCGTGGTCACCCGCCGCCGACCGTCCCGAGGGGCTCTTCCGCGCCCTGGCCGTCGTCGGCGCCCTGGGGACGGTCCTGGCCGCCGCCTACGCGCTGCGGGTCCTGCGGACGGTCTGGGCCGGCGAGCGCACCGCGCCCCGGATCGAGGACAGCCGCGACAGCGAGTGGGACGTCATCGCCGTGCTGGTCCTGGCCGTCCTGCTGCTGGGCATCGCACCCGGGCCGCTGCTCGCCCTCACCGACGACACGGTGAGCACCATCATCGGAGCCGCGCCATGAGCGCGCTTACGGCCACCAACCTGGTCGCCAACACGATCGGGGGTGCCGGATGAGCGCACCCACGGCCACCAGCCTGGTCACCTTCGACTGGGTGGCCCTGGCCCCCGTCGCTGTTCCTGCCCTGGGCGCCGTGCTCGTCCTCGTCGTCGACGTCCTCGCCCCCCGGCTGGTCCGGCTGCATGCCGCCGTCGGCGTCCTCGCGCTGGTGGCCGGCATCGCCCTCGCCGTGCCCGGGGCGCTGCGCTCGGCCGACGACCCGCTGCGCACGCTGTGCCTGCCTGCTCCCGACGGCGCCTGCCTCTACGAAGCGGGTCCGCTCGCCAGCGCCTTGCAGCTGGGCGCCCTCGCGTCGGCGCTCCTCGTCCTCCTGCTCAGCTGGCCCGGGGCCGACCCCCGCGACCACCTGCGCGGCGGCCCGGCGGTCATCGTGTCGCTGGTCCTCGCTGCGACGGCAGGTGCCGCGGGTGTCGCGGCCGCGCACGACCTCGGGTCGTGGCTGGTGTGCCTCGAGCTGGCCACCCTGCCGGCGATCGCGCTGGTCGCCCTCCGCGGTGACGCTCCGGCCGGACGGGGTGCGCTCGCCCTGCTGACGACGTCGCTCGTCTCGTTCGCGATGGTCGTGCTGGGGGCAGCGCTGTGGCTGCTGTCCACCGGCGAAGCCGTCTTCGCGGCCGGTGGGGTGCAGGACGCGCTCGCCGACCCGGAGCGCCGGGTCGTGCTCCTGCTCGGCGCGCTGCTCCTGCTCGCCGGCCTGGGGTTCAAGCTCAGCCTCGTCCCGTTCCACGTCTGGACACCGCAGGCCTATGCCGGTGCCACCGAACCGGTTGCCGCCTTCCTCGCCGCGACCTCGAAGGTGGCCGCGCTCGCCGCCTTGCTCGTGGTGGTCCAGCCACTCGTCGGCGCAGGCACCCCGGTGCTGGTCGGCATCGGCATCCTGGCCGCCGTGTCGATGACCGTCGGCAACGTCCTGGCGCTGGTCCAGGACGACCCGGTGCGGCTGCTGGCGTGGTCCACCGTCGCCCAGGCCGGGTGGGTGGTGCTGCCGCTCTCGGCGCTCGACGACGACTCCGCCGCGGCCTCCGGCGGATACCTGCTCGCCTACGTGGTCGCGACGCTGGTCGCGTTCACGGTGGTGCACGTGGTCACGGCCACACCGCGGCGCCGCGGGGTGGTCGACCAGGGGCGCACGCTCGCGGCATACACCGGGCTGCTGCGCGCCCACCCGCTGCTCGGCGGGGCGCTGGGACTGGCCCTGCTGTCGCTCGCCGGTCTGCCGCCGGGGGTCATCGGCCTCGTGGCGAAGGTGGTCGCGCTGCGTCCGGTCGTCGGCGCCGGCCAGTGGCTGCTCGTCGCCGTAGCGGTGCTCAACGCCGTGATCGGGGTGGCGGTCTACCTGCGCTGGTTCGCGGTGCTGCTCCGGGACCCCGACGAGGGGCCGGCGCGCGCCGTCATTCGCCGCATCCCCCGGTCTGCACTGGCCGCGCTCGTCCTCGGCGGGACCGCCCTCGTGGCCACCAGCCTGATGCCCCAGCTGCTGCTCGGGCTCCTCGGCTGAGCGGCACTGCAGGGCGGCTGCACGGGGAACGCCAGCACGGAAGGGAGCGTTGAGGCAGACATGCACAACCATTTCAACGGGCTCAAGACCGCAGCCCTCTTCGGCGGGATCTTCGCCCTCCTGCTCGGCATCGGTGGGGTCATCTCGGCCTCGACCGGCAGCTCGGCGTTCATCTGGCTGTTCGCCCTCTTCGGCGTCGGCATGACCGCCTTCGGCTACTGGAACTCCGACAAGCTCGCCATCAAGGCGATGCACGCCTACCCCGTCAGCGAGGCGCAGGCCCCGGCGATGTACCGGATCGTCCGTGAGCTCTCGACCGCGGCCGGCAAGCCGATGCCCAAGCTCTTCATCAGCCCCACCGCCGCACCCAACGCCTTCGCGACCGGCCGCAACCCCGAGAACGCCGCCGTCTGCTGCACCGAAGGCATCCTCGGGCTGCTCGACGAGCGTGAGCTGCGCGGGGTCCTCGGCCACGAGCTGATGCACGTCTACAACCGCGACATCCTGACCGGCTCGGTGGCCGCGGCAGTGGCCGGCGTGATCACCTCGGTGGCCCAGATGCTCATGTTCGCAGGCATGTTCGGCGGTGGGGGCAACGACGAGGACCGCCCCAACCCGCTGGCGATGCTCGCGATGGCGCTCCTCGCGCCGTTCGCCGCGATGATGATCCAGATGGCGATCAGCCGCACCCGCGAGTACGACGCGGACGAGGACGGCGCCAAGCTCACCGGCGACCCGCTGGCGCTCGCGTCGGCCCTGCGCAAGCTCGAGGCCGGAGTCGCCCAGGCGCCCCTGCAGCCGACGCCGGCGATCCAGAACTCCAGCCACATGATGATCGCCAACCCGTTCCGGCCGCAGGACGTGTCGCGGTTCTTCTCGACGCACCCCCCGATGACCGAGCGGATCGCCCGGCTCGAGCAGCAGGCCTACGGCTTCCGCCAGCGCTGATTTGACCCCTTCCCGGGCCCACCCCAGACTGCCTGTCGGCGACTCGCCAGGGCCCGGGAATGAAAGTCTGGCGGATTCACGTTACAGTTGGCGCAGTTGCAGTTCCTCGTGTGAGTGGGCCCGCCAGTGTGCGGGCCTTTTCCGTAAGCGGTGTATTCCGTGTCGTGGTGATTTCGCAGCTGGTGGTCCGCATCCGCGGCCACATCGGCCAATTAGGAAAAGAGTTATCCCATGGCACAGGGAACAGTGAAGTGGTTCAACGCTGAGAAGGGCTTCGGCTTCATCGAGCAGGACGGCGGCGGCGCCGACGTCTTCGTGCACTACTCCGCGATCGAGTCCGGCGGCTACCGCTCGCTCGACGAGGCGCAGCGCGTCGAGTTCGACATCACGCAGGGCCCGAAGGGTCCCCAGGCGGAGAAGGTCACGGTCATCTGACCTGCCCCACCTCTGAACTTCAGTTCGAAGCCCCCGGCCGTCTCGGCCGGGGGCTTCGGCGTTCCCCGGCACGGCTGGTTGAATCGGTGCCATGCCTTCCCTGACCCGGGCCGAAGCACGTCGGCGTTCCGAGCTCCTGACCGTGACGAGCATGGCGGTGGACCTCGACCTCGACCAGGGCGAGCAGACCTTCGGCTCCCGCTCGAGGATCTCCTTCGACTGCGCGGAGCCGGGCGCCACCACGTTCGTCGACGTCCAGCCGGTCGAGCTGACCGCGATCGTCCTCAACGGCCGGGCGCTCGACGTGGCCGCCCTCGTGGACGGCCGGGTCGAGCTGGTCGGGCTCGAGGCCCAGAACGTCCTCGAGGTCGAGGCGACGATGGCCTACAGCCGCGACGGGCAGGGTCTGCACCGGGCGGTCGACCCGGCTGACGGCGAGCACTACGTCTACGGCCACCTGTTCCTCGACGCGGCCCCCCGGGTCTACGCCTGCTTCGACCAGCCCGACCTCAAGGCTCCCTACTCGGTGACCGTGGCCGCCCCCGGGGAGTGGCTGGTCCTCGGCAACGGCGCGGCCACCCGGGTCTCGCCCGGTCGCTGGGAGCTCGCCGAGACCCGGCCCCTGGCCACCTACTTCGTCACCGTCTGCGCCGGTCCCTACGCGTCCGTGCTCGACGAGCACGACGGCATACCCCTCGGTATCCATGCCCGAGCGTCGCTGCGCACCCACCTGGAGCGCGAGGCCGGCCAGATGCTCGAGGTGACCCGCGCGAGCTTCGACTACTACCACGCGCTGTTCGGGATCCGGTACCCGTTCGGGGAGTACCACCAGGTCTTCGTGCCCGAGTTCAACGCCGGCGCGATGGAGAACCCCGGCTGCGTGACGTTCCGCGACACCATGGTCTTCCGGGGTGCCGCGGCCCGCGACGAGGTGCTCGCGCGCACCAACACGATCGTGCACGAGATGGCGCACATGTGGTTCGGCGACCTCGTCACCATGCAGTGGTGGGACGACCTGTGGCTCAACGAGTCGTTCGCCGAGTACATGGCCCACCGCACCTGTGTCGCGGCGACCGAGTTCACCGACGCGTGGGTCGACTCGACCGTGGCCCGCAAGGCGTGGGGGTATGCCGCGGAGCGCACCCCCTCGACGCACCCCGTGGCCGGGTCGGCTGCGCCCGACGCCCAGGCGGCGCTGCAGGACTTCGACGGCATCTCCTACGCCAAGGGAGCCGCCACGCTGCGCCAGCTGATCGCGCACATCGGTGACGACGCCTTCATCGCCGGGGTCGGCGACTACCTGCGCCGGCACTCCTACGGCAACGGCACGCTGGCCGACTTCATGGGCTTCATGGAGCACGCGAGCGGGCAGTCGCTGACCGACTGGAGCCGGGCGTGGCTGCTCACGGCAGGGGTGGACGTGATCTCGGTCGACCGGGCCGACGGTGCCGTGGAGCGCACCGTGCCGGGCCGGTTCCCGGCCGACCGGCCGCACACGATGGACGTCGCCGGGTTCACCGGCGGCGACGAGGTGTTCCGGGTGCCGGTGACCATCACGCAGGACCGTACCGTCGTCGCGGCGCTGCGGGACGGGCCGGCCGCCGAGCTCGTCGTGCCGAACGCGTCCGACCTCACCTGGGCGACCGTGACCCTCGACCCCGAGTCGGTCGCGGCCGTGCCGACCGCCCTGGCCAGCGTGCCCGACGTGCAGGCGCGGGCCGTCGTGTGGATCGCGCTGGTCGACGGCGTCTGCCTCGGCACGGTGGACCCGCGGGTGCTCGTGCGGACCTTCGGCCACGCCTGGCCGGTCGAGGACAACGACTCGATCCTGAGCCGCACGGCGCTGGCCCTCCTGGGCCGGATCATCCCCACCTTCCTGCCGCCTGCCGAGCACGAGTGGGCCGAAGGGGTCGTGGCGAGCTCGGCCGAGCAGGTGCTCGCCGCGGCCCGGCCCGGCTCGACCCGGGCCCTGGTCGCGGCCAGGACGGTCGCCCGCTCGTCCGGCGACGAGACGCTCCTGCGGGCCTGGGCGGCGGCCAAGGACCGCCCGGCCGGCCTCGAGGAGGACTCGGACTTCGGCTGGATCGCGGTGCGCAACCTGGCCGCGAGGGGGCTGGTCGACGAGGACTTCGTTGAGGGTCGCCGGGCCGACGACGACACCCTCCAGGGCCGGCTCAACGCCCTCATGGCACGGGCTGCCATGCCGGGCGCCGACGCGAAGGCGTGGGCGTGGGCGGAGCTCACCACCAACCGGTCCCGCTCGAACTACGAGCTCAACGCGCTGGCCCAGGGGTTCTGGCTGGCCGACGACCTCGCCGTCGTGCGCCCCTACGCCGAGCGCTACTTCGCCGACGTGCCGGCCATGAGCGACTGGGTGGGTGAGGACGCCATCGCCCGCGTCGCGACCCTGGCCTACCCCGGTCGGGTGGTCGAGGACGCCACGGTGGAGCGCAGCGAGGCCACGCTGGGCGGAGGCGGGCTCACCGCCGGGGTGCGCCGGTCGATGGTCGACGCGGAGTCGCAGCTTCGCGAGGCGCTGCGGTCCCGGGCCACCTTCGGCTGAGCCTGCGTGGGGTTCGGTCCGCCGAACCGCCCGGACCGCGTCTGTGCAGGTCAGGGGGCCGTGCGACGCGGTGCTCCGGGCGGTTTTTCCGCATTTTGGGGGTATCGTTGCCTGCGGCGAGGCCGTCGGATGTCAGCAGACGTTCAGCTCCGTCCACGGAGGTCTGGGTGGATATCCCTCGATGAATCGACTGACTGAAGGCTTGGTCCTCGGCGAACGCTACGTGCTGGGCGCGCGGATCGCCTCCGGCGGCATGGCCGACGTCTGGGCGGGCACCGACGAGGTGCTGCAGCGGTCGGTCGCCCTCAAGGTGATGCGGCCCGACGCCGGTCACGAGGAGCTCTTCGCCCTCCGGTTCCGCGACGAGGCGGTGCACTCGGCTGCCCTCCTGCACCCGAACATCGCCACGGTCTTCGACTACGGCGAGGACGACGGCCTGGCGTTCCTGGTGATGGAGCTGGTCAAGGGTGAGCCGCTGTCCCTGCTGCTCAAGCGGCGCGGCCCGCTCGACCCGGCGGAGGTGCGCTCCCTGATCGGCCAGGCCGCCCTGGCCCTGGGCGTGGCGCACGAGGCCCGCGTGATCCACCGCGACGTCAAGCCGGCCAACATGCTGGTGCGCCCTGACGGGCTGGTGAAGCTCACCGACTTCGGGATCGCGCGCGCCCTTGACGCCGCCGGCCACACGAGGGCCGGCGAGATGCTGGGGACCCCTGACTACATCAGTCCCGAACAAGCCCTCGGCGAGGCGGCGACCGGCGCGAGCGACCTCTACGCGCTGGGCGTCGTGGCGCACGAGATGCTCTCCGGTCGCAAGCCGTTCGACCGGGGCACCCCGGTCGCGACCGCGCTGAGCCACGTCAACGAACCCCCTCCGCCGCTCCCGGACGGCGTCCCCGAGGACCTCGCGTCGCTGGTCGCCGACTGCCTCGCGAAGGACCCCGCGGACCGTCCCGCGAACGCCCGCGAGGTCGCCTCCCGGGTCGGTCTCGGCGACCAGGAGATGGCCGGCCTCGCCCTGGGCCTGGCCAGTGCCCTCGACAGCTGGGCCGAGGACGACTCGCCCGACACCGACGGCTCGGTCATCCGCTTCCCCGACCTGGGTGGCCCGACGATGGCCATGGAGACCGGCACGGACACCGCCCGGCCCGGCAGCGCGTAGCGCACGCCCACACACAGGTATGCCGCCGTCCCCGGCTGGGGGACGGCGGCATACACCTTTATCGGGTCTACGGACTTCCGCCGGCTTCACCCCGCAATGTTTCCGGGGTGAAACTGCCCTTGCCCGGGTTGGGCCCGGCCGGGGTCAGCGGTAGTTGGTGAACTGGATCGCGAAGTCGAGGTCCTGGCCCTTGAGCAGCGCCTGGACGGCCTGCAGGTCGTCGCGCGACTTGCTCGTGACCCGCAGCTCGTCGCCCTGAATCTGCGACTTCACTGACTTGGGGCCCTCGTCACGGATGATCTTGCCGACCTTCTTGGCGTTCTCCTGCGAGATGCCCTCCTGCAGGCCGACCTCGAGGCGGTACTCCTTGCCGGACAGCTGCGGACCGCGCTCCGGCACGTCCAGGTGCTTGAGGGAGACCTTTCGCTTGACCAGCCAGGTCTGGAACACGTCGAGGACGGCGTTGGCGCGCTCCTCGGTGTTCGCCTTGATGACGACCTTGTCCTCGCCGCTGGCCTCGATGGACGCGCCGACGTTCTTGAAGTCGTAGCGGGTGGCCACCTCGCGCGCTGCGCTGTTGAGGGCGTTGGCGACCTCCTGGTGGTCGATCTTGCTGACGATGTCGAACGAGCTGTCGGCCATGGTGGCGTGTCCTTCCTGGGCGTCACGCGGCTCCCACCCGGTCGGGTGGATACCGGTTTCGGCATTCGTGGTTGTCCTTGCTATCCTTCCACGCGCACCAAGGCAGGTTGCCCGAGCGGCCAATGGGAGTGGACTGTAAATCCATCGCGAAAGCTTCGAAGGTTCGAATCCTTCACCTGCCACCCAGTGCACAAGAGGGCCCCTGACCAGCGGAAACGCAGGTTTGGGGCCTTCTTCGTTGCCCCGTCTCGTGTCCGGCTGACAGCGGCCCTGAACGGTGTTCTACGGGTGCCAGTGGGGAACTGGTGGGGAAATTCGGGCCTGGCCCCTGTCTCGGGCCCTTGGCGTTCACGGAGTCTCGGTGGACGCAAGGGCCGACTGGATCCGCCGACGTGCCGCCTCGTCCTGTCCCGAGATGCGCGTGGCATAGACGCGGAGAAGCACGTTCACGCTGTGGCCTGCCCACTCCGCGAGCTGAGTTGCCGGGACGCCGGCGTTCAGCCAAAGGGAGACTGCTGAGGGTGAGCGCGCCCCTTCGGCGGCAGTGTTGCTTCGTCTTCGAGCGGCCTACCAGGTGGCTGCACTCCTGCGGAGCAAGGACGCGACCGCCGTGGTGCAGGCATGGTTCCAAGGGATGAACCCGCTATTGGACGACATCGCCCCGGCCCGGGTGCTTCGCGAAGGGGAACTGGCTGAGGTCGGCCCCTCGGTCCTCGCGGCCGCACGCGTCTGGGCCGCTGCGAACTGAGAACCTGACGGGTGCCCGAACTCCGGATAGTGCCGGCCCCGGCCGAGCGTGTGTGGCGAGTCGGCTTCAAGCCTGACCCCTGGGCGTGGTCCGGGCAAGCGGAAGGGGCCACCGGCGGCCGTTTCAACGGCCGGTGGGACGACAGGGCCGGCAATTTCCGCACCGTCTACGCCGAAGAGGGCCTCCTTGCCTGCCTGCTAGAGGTTCTCGCCGCCTTCCGGCCAGACCCGCAGCTGCTCGTCGACCTCGACGAGATCGACGAGGATCCGGCCGACGCCAACCACCCCACCTCGCCGGCCGATGAGGTCCCATACAGCACACGACCTCGGCGACCCTGTCTCGGTCGATGAGGTGCTCAAGAAGGTGCTCGCCACGTCCGGCGCCGAGATCTCCGCGACGCAAGCCCTCGACAACGAGGCTGCCGCGGCCGGCAGTCCGGCTCGGCTGGACGCCGCCGCCGCCATCCAGCACTACCGCCGCCAGCAGCGCTACACCGACCTCCTTATAGCGACGGGCATCCCACCCGAGCACGTCGAGGCGGCCAAGGCTCATCGCCCAGGCGCCATGATGATGTGGGCAAGCTGACAGGCGGCCCGCCGGCGGGTGCACC
The DNA here is from genome assembly GCF_001429605.1 of Phycicoccus sp. Soil802. GTDB lineage: Bacteria > Actinomycetota > Actinomycetes > Actinomycetales > Dermatophilaceae > Pedococcus. The sequence continues at coordinate 486,741 of NZ_LMSS01000007.1, read as the reverse complement.
TCAGCAGTAAAACCCGACGGAGCCGGGCTGATTTCAGCCGAAGTCCTCTGTGAAGTGGAGGCTCACTCCGTCCGCCGCCCGGGCGATGTGGTCGAGCAGGCTGGTGGCGCCGTCAGCGAGCCACTGCTCGTAGGCGGAGATCGCCACGGCCAGTGCGAGTCGGCCGGCGAGAACCGGGACCAGGTCCTCGGCGCGTTGGTGGGTCCTCTCGGCGACGAAATCCGCCACGACGGCGCGCCAGGCGGCATACCGAAGCTCTGAGTGCGCCAGAAGTGCCGGGGTGCCAAGGAGCAGACGCATGCGCCGTCTGTGTTGGGGCAGCGCAGCCTCGTCGTAGCTGTTGTAGGCGAGGATCGCGCTGCGGACGGCGTCCCAAGGAGGTGTGTCGGGCGACACCTCACGAAAGCTGTTACGAAACTCGACGAGGCTGTCGTCGAACTGACCCCACAGGATGTCGTTCTTGGAGGGGTAGTACCGGAAGAGGGTGCGCCGGCCGACACCCACCGCGGCCGCGATGTCGTCCATCGTGGTCATCTCGAAGCCGTGCTCCTCGAACATGGCGAAGGCGATGGCTTCGATGGCCGCGTGGCTGGTGATCGGCGGTCGGCCCTGGGTCTGGCTCGTCACCCCGTGAACTTAACAAGTGCACGATTGGCCTTCCCTTCTGCCTCTCCGAGCCAGTACTGTCTACTGGCTAACGGCACTTGATGCCAAATCTGCTTCTCTACAGGTATGGGAGGGACGACGATGTCCCAGCACGAGGACGTGAATGACCCGCAGCAACTGCACCAAGACGAACCCGACCAGCACGACCATCTGGTGGCGGAGGACTTGATCGAGGAGGTCTCGATCGACGGCATGTGCGGGGTGTACTGAGCGATGGAGGACGGCACGATCCTGGACGACGCCTGGACCCTGAGTGCGTCGGTAGCCCTGCGACCCGAACCCTTCGGGGCGTTGGCGTACCACTTCGGCACCCGCACGCTGACCTTCCTGAAGACTCCGCAGCTCGTTCAGGTCGTCCGGTTGCTCGCCGACCAGACATGTGCGCGCTCGGCCATGGTCGCTGCGGGTGTAGACCCGAAGCAGCACGCGACCTATGCAGCAGCGCTGGCCGGGCTTGAGCACGCGGGCGTGGTGCAGCGACGAGCGAAAGAAGCGGCGGCATGACCGTGGAGACCCAGCCTCGCCCGGCCGCCACGACGGCACCGGCTCGCCTGGTCGACCAGTTCGAGAAGGGCCTGGATGCTCCTATCTGCCTTACCTGGGAGCTGACCTACGCCTGCAATCTCGAGTGCGCGCACTGCCTCTCTAGCAGTGGACGCCGCGATCCCCGCGAGCTCAGTACCGCACAGTGCGAAGCGGTCATCGACGAGCTCCAGCGGATGCAGGTCTTCTACGTCAACATCGGCGGTGGCGAGCCGACGATCCGGCCCGACTTCTGGCACCTGCTCCAGTACGCCGTCGACCACCAGGTCGGGGTCAAGTTCTCCACGAACGGTATCCGACTCACGCCGGATCGCGCCGAGTTCCTGGCCGCGACGGACTATGTCGACGTGCAGATCTCGCTGGACGGGGCCACCGCCGAGGTGAACGACTACGTCCGGGGCCCGGGGTCCTACGACACCGCGATCTCGGCCTTGGAGAACCTCGCCGCCGCAGGATTCCGCGACGCGAAGATCTCCGTGGTTGTGACTCGGCAGAACGTGACGCAGCTGGACGAGTTCAAGGCGTTGGCGCAGCGCTACGGCGCGACGTTGCGGCTGACGCGCCTGCGGCCTTCCGGACGGGGTGCCGAGGTCTGGGACGAACTGCATCCCCTTCCCGAGCAACAGCGGCTGCTCTACGACTGGCTCGTGGCCCACGGGGACGACGTGCTGACTGGCGACTCCTTTTTCCACCTGTCGGCATTCGGTGCGCCCTTGCCCGGACTGAACCTGTGTGGCGCAGGCCGGGTGGTGTGCTTGATCGACCCGGTGGGGGACGTCTATGCCTGCCCCTTCGCCATCCACGAGTCCTTCCTCGCTGGCAACGTGCTTGACGACGGAGGTTTTGGGTCCGTCTGGCGTGAGTCGGAACTCTTCCTCAGTCTGCGGTCGCCACAGACCGGTGGTGCGTGTGCGTCGTGCTCCTTCTATGACTCCTGCCGCGGTGGCTGCATGGCGGCGAAGTTCTTCACCGGCCTGCCCCTCGACGGCCCGGACCCCGAATGCGTCCAGGGCTACGGCGAGCAGGCCCTCGCCAGCGAACGCACGCGGCCCGCGCCCAGCCAGGACCACTCGCGGACCATTCCCACCCGCAACGCTCCGGTCCTCGTCCAGTTGACTCGGGGAAGGCCGACGACGTCACCGGTTTCGGCGTGCGCAACTAGCCCACTTGCCGGCTACGCCGCGCCTGGCTGACGGTCAGCGTCCACCCGAACTCATCCCGCTCGACAGAGGACAACGATGACCAAGCTGCCCAGGCTGTCACGCGCCGCCCTTCAGAACCCGTGGAAGCAGAACCCTTGGTTCGAGTCCGTCGCCGTGGCTCAGGCGCGTGCCAAGAAGCGCCTCCCTGCGCCGGTGTACGCCGCGCTGGTCGCAGGCTCCGAGCGGGGGCAGACCATCGACGACAACGAGCGAGCCTTCACCGACATCGGGTTCGCGCCACACGTGGTTGGCCAGCATGCTTCGCGCACGCTGTCCACCACCGTCATGGGTCAGTCGCTCAGCCTGCCGGTCATGATCAGCCCCACGGGAGTCCAGGCGGTGCACCCTGATGGGGAGGTGGCCGTCGCTCGCGCTGCCGCCGCCAGGGGCACGGTGATGGGACTGTCCAACTTCGCAAGCAGGTCGGTCGAGGATGTCGTGGCCACCGGTGCGCCGACCCTGTTCCAGATGTACTGGACCGGGAACCGCGACGTCATGGTGCAACGGATGGAGCGAGCCCGCGCGGCGGGCGCAGTCGGCCTGATCGCGACCCTGGACTGGTCCTTCTCGATGGGCCGTGACTGGGGGAGTCCTGAGATCCCGGAGCGAGTGGACCTTCGGACGATGCTGCGCTTTGCTCCCAAGGTCATCAGCAGGCCACGTTGGCTGCGCGACTTCGCCATGGCGGGGGGCTTGCCCGATCTCACCGCACCCAACTTGGCTGCGCCCGGCGGCGATGCGCCGACTTTCTTTGAGGCCTACTACGAGTGGATGACCACTCCGCCGCCCACCTGGTCCGACGTCGAGTGGATGCGCGAGCAGTGGGGAGGCCCGTTCATGCTCAAGGGCGTGTGCCGCGTCGACGACGCGCTTCGCGCGGTGGACGCCGGAGCCACGGCCATCAGCGTCTCCAATCATGGCGGCAACAACCTCGACGGCACCCCCGCTGCCGTCCGCATGGTCAAGCCCATCGCCGACGCTGTGGGCGACCAGATCGATGTCGTCATGGATGGCGGTGTCCGCCGAGGCTCCGACGTGGTCAAGGCGGTCGCTCTGGGCGCCAAGGCCGTCATGATCGGACGTGCCTACCTGTGGGGGCTGGCCGCGAACGGGCAGGCTGGCGTGGAGAACGTCCTCGATGTCCTCCAGGGAGGAATCGACTCTGCGCTACGTGGCCTGGGGGTCGGCTCGGTGCAGGAGCTGGGCCTCGAGCACCTGCTGGTGCCGGAGTCCTTCCACCGCGCTCTCGGTGTGAGCGACAGCATGGCACCCGCTGGGGGAGCGGGCGTCCCCTCGACTCGTCCATGACGTCCGGACCGCAGGCCCCGACGGCATTCGGCTTGGCCGAAGCAGTCTGGCCAGAGGTACCCAACGGCGCCACGGTCCTGGTGCCGGTCGGCGCCCTCGAGCAGCACGGCCCCCACCTCCCACTTGACACCGACTCCGTGATTGCCAGGGCGGTCAGTGAGGCGGCGGCGGCCCTCTTGGGGCCCGATGTCTACGTCGCGCCTGTCCTGGCGTACGGCTCCAGCGGTGAGCACCAAGCCTTCCCGGGCACCGTGTCCATCGGCGGCGATGCTCTGACACTCCTTCTCGTCGAGGTGACACGGTCTCTACTGACCTGGTCGGACCGCGTGGTATTCGTCAACGGCCATGGTGGCAACATCGCCGCGCTTTCGGCGGCTGTCATCCAGCTGCGCCGTGAGGGCCATGAGGTCGGGTGGTCCCCCTGCGCGACCGAGCACGTCGACGCCCACGCGGGCTTCACGGAGACCTCCCTGATGCTGCACCTCCGGCCGCGCTCCGTGCGCTTGCGCCGGGCGCAGGCCGGGAACACCACGCCCATTGCGCAACTGCTCCCCGCTCTGGTCGAGCACGGCGTGCGACCACTCTCGCCGAACGGCGTGCTGGGCGACCCGACGGGGGCCACCGCCCGGGAAGGGCTTCGCCTCTTGAAGAACATGGCACTCGACGTCGCGCTCGCGACCAGGGCTGGGCTGGTCAACCACCGAGGGATGTTCTTGGTCCCGGAGGTGATCCCCACGTGAGTGCTCGTGTCGCTCTCGTGACGGGCGCTGCCCGTGGAATCGGCGCCGCCACCGTCCGCCGGTTGGCGCGCGACGGATATGCCGTTTTGGCCCTCGACTGGTGTGTGGGTGAGGACGTTCCCCCAGGAATCGGCTATCCGATGGCGACGCCCGAGGAGCTCAACGCCCTTGCCGCCGAGTTTCCCGGGCAGCTCGAGCTCACGATCGCGGACGTCCGTGACCGGGCATCACTGCGTGCCGCCGTCACGCAGGCCCTCGACCGCTGGGGGCGGCTCGACTGTGTGGTTGCGGCAGCCGCGATCGTCAACGGTGGCGGCCCCCTCTGGGAGAGCAGCCAAGAGGACCTGGACCTCCTGTGGGACATCGACGTCCGGGGCGTCTGGAACACCGCTGCGGAGACCCTCCCCGTGATGCTCGGCGGACCCAACCCCTCAGGGGGTCGATTCGTGGCCGTCGCCTCCGCCGCGGGAACGCGCGGTCTCTACCGTCTCGGTGGGTACGGCATGGCCAAGCACGCCGTGGTCGGACTGGTGAAAGGGCTCGCGGCCGACCTTGTCGGTACCGGTGTCACGGCGGCGGCCGTGTCGCCGGGTTCCACGCGGACCGCGATGTTGAGCGCATCGGCCGATCTCTACGACCTCAACAGCCCAGACCAGCTTGCCGCGCACCAGCTGCTCAAGCGCCTGCTCGACCCGGAGGAAGTCGCTGCCGCCATCGCATTCTGCTGCTCGCTGGAAGGTGCTGTGGTCAATGGGAGCGTGCTGCACGCTGATGGGGGGTTCCACGCGTGAAAGCTGGACTGCCTGACGGTTTCCGGGTGCGGCTGCGCGATGACGTCCGAGTCGTCGACTCGGGACGTGTAGTGGTCGGTGGCGCGCCGATGAGAGCGTTGCGGTTCAGTGCCGAGGCGATGAAGGTCTTCTGTTGCGGGATCGTCGAGGTCCGGGATGGTGCCTCACAGCTGGTCGCCGACCGCCTGCTCGCCACGGACCTTGGCGTCCCCCTGCTGCCAGACGGCGCGGTCAGCGACTCGTCGGAGCTGACTGTCGTCATTCCGGCTCGTGACCGCGCTGGTGAGCTGGATCGGCTCTTGGGTGGCCTTCGCCCTGAGCTGCGCTGCCTCGTCGTGGACGACGCCTCAACTGACCCGTCAGCGCTAGCCTCCGTCGTGGCCAGGCATGGAGCGCAGCTGGTGGCGTTGCACGAAAATCTCGGGCCCGCGGGGGCTCGCAATGCTGGCCTCGCTCATGTCGACACACCACTGGTGGCGTTCGTCGACTCCGACGTCACAGCAGACGCTCGGGTGCTACGGCGCCTTGCCCTTCACTTCGCCGATCCGGACCTGGGCCTGGTGGCGCCCTTGGTGAAGGGCCAGTCGCGCCCTGTCGACCCCCCGTGGTTCGAGAGGTACGACGCAGTCGCGTCCTCGCTCGACCTCGGTGGAAAGCCGTCCGGCGTGCGGCCCGGTGGCGCGGTCGCCTGGGTCCCCAGCGCGTGCATCATCGCCAGGACCATGGCGGTCGCGGAAATCGGGGGGTTCGACGAGACCATGCGGATCGGCGAGGACGTGGACCTCGTCTGGCGGCTCGTGCAGCGCGGCTGGAGAGCCAGGTATGACCCGGATCAGGTGGTGGAACACCAGGCGCGAAGCTCCCTGAGGAGCTGGCTGGCCCGCAAGTTCGACTACGGGACCGGAGGTGCGCCGCTCGCAGCCCGGCACGGTGACCTGGTCGCCCCCGCGGCGTTCACGATCACGTATGCCGCGGCGGCGCTGGCTGTCTTGGCGCAGCGCCGGTGGTCTCCAGCTGTCGTCGCGGCCGCGCTGGCGCACGCGACATGGGTCGTCCACCGCAAGCTCCCGGCAGGTTGCGATCGCGGACGGCTGGCGGTGCGGCTCGCCGTGGAGGGACTGGGCTGGGCGGTGCGTCAGGAGTCTGGTCTGATGCTGCGTCATTGGTGGCCCCTGACCGCGGCTGCTCTTCCCTTCTCGCGGCGGTTGCGTCGCGCGGTGGCGGTCGCCGTCGTCGTCGACACCCTCGTCTCGCATGGCCGCCACCGACGCGAGATCGGTCTGGGGTCTTACGCAGCCGGTCGCAGGTTGGACGACCTGGCCTACGGGGCAGGGCTCTGGGCCGGGGCGGTGCGCGGAAGGTCGACTCGCGTGCTGCTCCCGCGAATGGTCCATCGCGACCCGCCTTTGAAGGGTGACACGAGAAGGGAGGGGTGACCCCACCTGCAGAGGTCAGCACCGCACAGTGCCCGGCCGCGGCAGGTTGCTCAGAGTGCTGGCGTCTGCAGCCTGTCCGCGACCTCGGCCGAGACCCCGATGGACTTGAGCTCGACGAAGGGCTCGAGGCCCTCTGGGCCGAACTCGCGTCCCAAGCCGCTGGACTTCACCCCACCCATCGGCACACCGAACCCAGCCGGGCTGCCGTTCAGCTCCACCGTGCCGGTCTGGATACGGCTGGCGACACGCAGGCCGCGCTCGATGTCCGTCGTGAAGACAGAGCCGTTCAGGCCGTACGTCGAGTTGTTGGCGATGTCGACCGCTTCCTGCTCCGTCCGATAAGGGATGACCGCGACGACGGGCCCGAAGATCTCCTCCTGGGCAATGGTCTCGTCCGGATCGACGTCGACGAACACCGTCGGCTCGACGAACCAGCCGCGGTCCAGCCCGGCGGGGCGCCCACCGCCCCGCACGAGGCGTCCGTTTCCGGCTCGGCCTGCGGCGATGTAGCCCTCGACCCGCTCACGTTGTCGTGAGCTCACCAAAGGGCCGATCTCGGTGTGCTCGTCGTGCGGGTCGCCTATGGCCATCGTGTCGATCATCCCGTTGAGACGGTCGACCAGTTCAGCCTGCTTGTGCTCAGGAACGACGAGCCGGGTCTTCAGGCTGCACACCTGACCGTTGTTGCGGAAGGACCCCATGCGCAACGACGACGTGACCAGGTCAAGGTCCGCGTCGTCCAGGATGACCGCCGCTGACTTGCCGCCTAGCTCGAGCGTGACTCGCCGCAGATCCTGGCCGCACAGCGAAGCGATCCGCTTGCCGGCGGCACTGGAGCCGGTGAAGGTCACCTTGGCGACGCCCGGGTGCGTCACGAGGTACTCACTAACGTCACGGTCGGCGGGCACGATGTTGACCACGCCGTCGGGGAGTCCGGCCTCGCGGAGCATGTGCGCCAGCAGGTAGGCGTCGAGGGGCGTCTCCGGTGCCGGTTTCAGGACGACGGTGCAACCCGTCAGCAGGGCTGGGACGACCTTCTGGATCGTCAAGGACGCGGGCACGTTCCACGGCACCACTGCCGCGACCACGCCAACTGGCGCGCGTGTCACCAGGGCATGACCCGCGACGGTGTGCCGCAGCTCGCGGAACGGGTAGGTCTCGACGGCCTCGAGGTAGCCATCGAGGATGCGTACCGGATTGACGACCTGGATCGCCCGGCTCTGGGCGATCGGGCAGCCCATTTCCTCGGTGATCAATCGCGCCAGTGTCTCGCTGTGCTGGACCAGCTGTTCCCGCAAGCGCCGGATGATCGCCACGCGGGCCTCGAGAGCCATGGCGGGCCAGGGCCCAGTGGTGAGCGCATGCTGCGCCGCCGAGACGGCCTGGTCCACGTCAGCACGTGAGCCCGAAGGCACGGAGGCAATGACTTCCTCGCTCCAGGGCGATACCACGTCGATCCGCTCGCGGGAAGCCGATGGCACCCACGCGCCGCCGATGAAGATTGCCTCGTGGTGATCCAGCAGATCCAGTTCCATCATCACTCCTGTCGGGGGCTGCCCCTGACACCCCGTCGCGGCCTCCAGCATGGACCCGGCGACACGGTGGTCGGGGAGCAGGGCGGTGCCATTGACCCGCCACAGACGGACAATATAACGTACGAGCGTTCCTGTATACGGATCAGGTACACGAGGACCGCCCGTCACGTAACCGGAGCCACACATGGATCAAGCCACTGTCATCCACGATGGACTGACCCTGCCCGAAGGCATGCGCTGGCATGACGGGCGCGTCTGGTTCAGTGACATGTATGCCCGTCGAGTGCTGTCGGTCCTCGAGGACGGAACCGACCTGCGAGTCGAAGGGGATCTGCCGGCTGTGTCGGTCGGGATCGACTGGCTACCGGATGGTCGCTTGCTCGTGACGCAATGGGAGCCAGCCTCGCTGCTGCGCAGAGAACCCGATGGCAACTTCGTCGTCCACAGCGACCTCTCGGCCCTATGCGACTCCAGGCTCAACGACCTCATCGTCATGCCGGACGGCAGCGCGATCGTCGGATGCTTCGGGTTCGACATCCACGGCAACGCCGACTTCCGCACCTCTCGCCTCATGCGCGTCAGCCCGGACGGGGATGCCTCCCTGGTCGGGGAACCGTCGTTCTTCCCGAACGGTTGTGCGCTGCTCGACGGCGGACAGGCCATGGTCGTGGCGGAGTCCTTCGGCAACCGCATGTCGGTGTACGACGTCGGTGTTGACGGCGCCCTCACCAACCGAAGGGACTGGGCCACGTTCGGCCCCATGCCCACCGCGACAAGCTTGGCAGAACGGTTCGGGCAGATGGTGGTCGGGTGTGACGGCATATCGAAGCCCGACGCCGAAGGCGCCATCTGGGTGGCTGACTTCACCGGAGACCGAGCCATCCGCGTGCTGCCTGGAGGCAGGATCGCGGACACCGTGACGACGGCGCGCAACCTCAACTGTTTCTGCCCCGCCCTTGGTGGAGCAGACGGAAGAACCCTGTTCCTCTGCGCCGCCCCAGGGGACTACGACCCCGACCGGGACGCACCTGCCGGGACAGTGCAGGCGTGCCGAGTGGACGTCCCGCTGGCCGCCTCGGCCTGACCCACCTTCGACCTTTCCAGACATGCCGTGAGGGCGTCGCGCCCTGCGGCCCTGCGGCTCGAGGTGCGACCGATGGGGCGACGCAGTGGCCCTCTCGCGCGCACTGCGTGGCTCGGCTGTCGCGGCGACCGTCTGAGCACGCTTGCGCCTTCGCCCATGATCGGCCATTGACACGATCACTGCTTGGTCGTAGGTTGCTCCCCGTACGGCATCCCGAACACAAAGACGTGATGAGGAACGGAGGTGGCTGAGACATGAGTCAGTTCGCAACCGACCTGAAGTACCGACTCCCTGCCCGCTACCTGGCAAGCTGGGGGGCCCTCGGGGTCCTCCTCGCCGTCGTGGTCGCCGTGGTGCCCGTCGCCCTCCAGCCGAACGGCGTCAGGATTGTGACCGCCCTGGCGGCGGTCCTGGCCCTGGCCTCCTTCGGTCAGATGCTCATCGTGATGCTCGGGGCCATCGATCTGTCCGTCTCGTCGATCGTGATCGTCGCGGCGGGCATGGTTGTGCACTACGGCACACCGGGGGCCAATCTGCCCCTCGTGATCCTGGCGACCTTGGCTCTCGGCGTGGCCATCAGTTTGTGGAACTGGCTCTTCATCTCGGTGCTCAGGCTCAACTCCATCATCGTCACCCTGGGCACGCTGGGGCTGGTGACCGGCGGCATAAGCATCTGGACCGGGGTGTCCTTCTCGGAGTCCGGTCTGGCGCCGCAGGCCATCCAGGACTTCAGTGACTTCTCGGTGCTCAACGTGAGCGCATGCTTCTTGGTAGCGGTTGCCGGCGGGCTCATTCTGGCCCTGACCCTGTCAAAGACACGCGCTGGGCGCCAGGTTGCTGCCATCGGGGCCAACCGGCGTGCCGCAACCCTGCAGGGCATGCGGGTCACCCGGGTGGAATTTGCCGCCTTCGCCGGCGCAGGGGTCTTCTACTCCGTGGCCGGCATCCTCGTGGCGGGCGTCGTCGGTACGCCGGACGTCTCCATCGGGGAGCCCTACCAACTTCTCACCATCACGGCGATCGCCATCGCGGGAACGACGTTCAACGGGGGGCCGGCCAGTGTGGCCGGAATCCTGAGCGCCTGCCTGTTCCTGCAGCTGCTCGATCAGGCGATGGAAATCCATGGCTTCTCCGCGGGACCTCGCGTGGTTGTGCGAGGCATCGCATTGGTTCTGGCCGTAGCGGCGATCACGCTGAGCCAGTTCGCCTTCTCGCGGCTGCGCCCATCAAGCGCCGTTCCACGAGCACTCAATGAAGACAACGAATCCAGCGCTCCGTCGCTGACCCCGGACACGCACCAGAAGGAGACATCATGAATGCCATCGAGGCTAGGCGACGGGGGTCGGTCCGCTATCGGGGACCGGCGACCGCAGTGGCCGTCGCAGCGCTTGTCGCGCTGCTCGCGGCCTGTTCGAGCACCACGGGCGGCGGGTCTGGACCGTCAGATGATGCGCCCGCCGCGAGTGAAAAAATGGTGACGGCTGCTGACGTCCCTGCCGCCCAGTTGGACGCGGCGATCAAGAGGGCGACGCTGGACAGCGTTCCTGCCTCCGACCTCGACCCTGTGGTGGCGGATGCATTGGCCGTGGCGTCAGAGCCCTTGACGCCCGAGCAGACGGCCTTGCTCAAGAAGTGTCTGTCGCAGCGTTCGTGCGAGACCGGACGCGGCACGCTCACCATCGGGATCAACGCGGACTTCACCAACAACCCGTGGTGGAACATCCGCCGTGCTGAGGCCGTGGCCCAAGCGATCGCTTACCCTCAGGTCAAGAAGATCATCTTCACGAGTGCCACCAGCGGTGAGATCTCCGAGGTGCTCGCGAACTTGCGCAGCCTGATTGCCCAGAAGGTTGACGTCATCGTCGAGGACCCGGTATTCGGCGCTGCGATCCTCCCCGCAGCCAAGCAGGCGAAGGCTGCCGGAATCGCCTTCGTGACCGCCAACTCTCCGCTTCCGGCAGAGGCCGAGTCGTCGGTCGCGGTGCAGTTCCCCTACGACCTGTGCTCCATGGGGACTGCAGCTGCCGCAAAGATCGCAGCAGGTGTCACCACGGGCGAGAAGACCTATGCGCTCTACACCGGTGTACCGGGCAACGCCATCGCGTCGGTGTGGTGGCCGTGCGTGGAGAAGGCCATGACGGGAGCCGGATGGAAGAAGGTGGCCACGGGCTACACGCAGTGGACGGCTCAGGGCGAGGCGCAGGCCGCTAACGGGCTGCTCGCCTCAGGCAAGAACCCGTCCGCGATCTTGTACGACTCCAGCCTGGACGACTTCCTGTCGCCCTACATCAAGGCGGGTAAGCCTCTCCCGGCCGCCTTCACCGACACCGCCTGGTTCTCTGCCTACCCGATCCACGACAGCGCTGTGGCCAAGGGTCTCAAGCCGGTCAGCTACGTCTCCAACGGACACGTCTGGTACGTGAGGCTGGCGGTCAGCGCTGGAGTGATGGCAAAGTCCGGAAAGACGGTGTCCAACAAGATCATGGCGCCTGTTCCTGTGGTCGCTTTCACGGACGTGCCGAAGATCGATGGGATGCCTGCGAACGTGCCCATCCCCACGCTGCTGTCGCCCGAGCTGGTAAAGCTCGCCCTAGCCGCTCAGTAGACCGAGCCGGCATCGCTTGGGTTGAGGCCCGGTCGGCTCTTACGGGGGCCGACCGGGCACCTCACCCACCAGACCCCGCTGGAATGGCGGGCCACCGACCTTCGAAACCCGAACGGATGGAGCTGTAGGCCATGACCACTGTGGTGACCCAGCCGATGGTGGAAACCGGTGTCGTCCTCAGGGGCGTCAGCAAGTCCTACCCCGGCGTCAAGGCGCTGTCGGATGTCGACTTCGACTGCCGGCCGGGAGAAGTGCATGCACTGGTCGGCGAGAACGGGTCCGGGAAATCCACCTTGATCAAGATCGCAGCCGGTGTCCTCACGCCCGACGCCGGCACAGTCTCGATCGCCGGTCAGTCGGTCGCCCGCGGCAGCATCAAGCAGGCCCGAAAGCTGGGCCTCATGACGGCATACCAGGACACTGCCCTGGTCGCGGAGCTGACGGTCGAGGAGAACCTGGCACTCTCCTTCGACGCCATTGACGAGCCCAGGCCCCCTGACCTGCGCAAGCTCCTGCGACGCTTCGACCTTCCGTTTCCGATCAACGCCACGGTATCGGCGCTCGGGCCCGGCGCCCGACAGCTCCTGGAAGTCGCGCGAGCCATGAGCCACCAGCCCAAGGTGCTGCTTCTGGACGAGCCGACGGCTGCCCTAGACATGCGGTTGGCCGGTCATCTCGAGCACTTGGTGCGCGAGGCGCGGAACGACGGAACCGCCATCGTCTACGTCAGTCACAGGTTGGAGGAGGTGCGTCGGCTCGCCGACCGTCTCACGGTTCTGCGGGACGGTGTCATCCGTGGAACGCACGACACGAACACCTGGGACGTCGACGACATAGTGGAGCTGATGGTTGGGGCACCTACCGAGCTCGAGTTCCCCCCGCGGGTGACCCCCACCACGGGGGCCGTCCGGCTCGAGGTGCGCGACTTCGCCGGAGCGGGCTACGGACCCTTGTCAATGTCTGTCCGTGGCGGTGAGATCGTCGGTGTCGCCGGTGCCGAAGGCAATGGCCAGCGAGCCGTCCTCCGGGGCCTCATCGGAGCCGGGCACGAGGCCGGCGAGATCCTCGTCGACGGTGCGCCCCTGAGGCGCAACCGGCCTGACAAGGCTCTGGCGGCTGGCATCAGCTTCCAGAGTGGAGATCGCGCAGCGGAGTCGATCTTTGCCCCCCTGCCACTCGTGGACAACCTCACGGCGCAGTCTGGGTCGGCGATGGGTCCGCTTGGTGTCGCACGCCTGCAGCGGCTGCGGGCCATGTTCGTCCTGGCCTCGCGGCAGTTCGGGATAGTCGCGGCGTCACCGTTCCAGCCGATCAGTGCCCTCTCAGGCGGGAACCAGCAGAAGATCGTGTTGGCCCGGCCGACGCTGCGCCAGCCCAAGGTCCTTGTGGTGGACGAACCCACCCAAGGCGTCGATGCTCGGGCCCGGATGGACATCTACCGGATGCTCGCGGACGCCGCCGACCACGGAGTCGCCGTGCTCGTGAACTCCTCGGACTCCTCAGAGCTCGCGGGGCTGTGCGACCGCGTCTACGTGATGTCGCGAGGGCGGATCAGCCAGGAGCTGGAGGGACCGACCACCGAGGCCGAGATCGTCCGTAGCTTCGTGAGCGCCGCCGGAGTGGAGGAGGACGGAGGTGGCCAAGCTGCCGTCTCCTCCTTCGTCAACCGCGCCCTCGGTGGGCTCTCATCACGCATCCCGATAGTCGCCCTCGCCGTACTGTGCACCTTGATGGCTCTGTACACAGGTTCCCAGTCAGATGTCTTCTGGACGGGCCCCAACCTCGCCAACCTGTTGTTGCTGACGTTGCCGCTCGGGTTCGTCGCGCTTGGCCAGCAGTACACCATGCTCTCCGGTGGGTTCGACCTGTCCATCGGGGCGACGATGAGCCTGACGGTGGTGGCCGCGTCGATCACCCTGCCAGACCTGGGACCTCTCTCCTTGCTGAGGTCCGTCGGCGCCTTCCTCCTGATCGCCCTGGTCGTCGGAGCCTTCAACGCGGTCCTCATCGGTCTGCTCAAGGTGAACGCCATCGTTGCCACCATCGCGACGACAGGCATCGTGCAGGGCGTCGCCATCGTCCTGCGACCGGAGCCAGGTGGCTTCATCGCTCCGGAGCTGACCACCGCCTTCAGCCAGGGCGTGGGGTTCATCCCCGGGGCCTTCCTGCTGCTCGTCGCCCTCGCTGTCGCACTCGAAGTGTGGTTGCACCGCGGGCGGGGTGGCTTGGCGCTTCGGGCCGTCGGCTTCGATGCACAGGCCAGCGACCGGGTAGGGCGTCGGGCCGTGATCGTCCGATCGGTCGGGCTGGTGGTCTGCGCCTTCGGTGCTGTCCTGGGAGGTATCTGTGTGGCGTCCCTGACGGGAATCGGGACCAACGACGTGGGGGGCGGCTATACACTGCCCTGTTTCGCGGCTGTCTTCCTCGGCGGTGCAGCACTCAGCGGAGGTCGTGGTTCCTTCGTTGGCGCCCTGCTGGGCGCCCTCTTCCTCTCCCTGCTCGACAATGCGACGCCGTTGCTGGACGTACCCAACGGTGCCAAGCAGGCGGCCTATGGGCTCATCCTGATCGTGGCTGTCGGCTCCTATGCAGTGGCTGAGCGACGACGCGGCCACGGCCGGGGCAGGTGACCGGTGTCCACACCGCGATCAGCCCTCATGTCGCCCCACGGCACACGCGTGAAACAGGTTTGTCACTACCCCGTTCCATCAGCACCCCACATCGAAGGAGCATGTCATGGCTGAAACCGAGGACCAGCGCTTCGCCGGGAAGGTAGCCCTCGTCACCGGGGCAGGCAGCGGAATCGGGCGTGCGACGGCAGTGGCGTTCGCCAGGGCCGGCGCGGACTTGGTGCTGGTCGACATCGACGCGGAGGGCCTGGCGGAGTCTGAGCAGCTCGTGGAGAAGGAAGGCGCAGCAGTCCTCGCCGTCACCACTGACGTGACAAAGGCCGCCGACGTTCAAGCCGCGGTTGACCGCGCTGTCGACAGGTTCGGGCGCATCGACGTCTGCTTCAACAACGCGGGTATCGAACAGCCCTACGGCAAGATCGAAGACGTCTCGGAAGAGGCTTGGGACAGACTGGTCGCGGTCAATCTGCGCGGCGTCTACCTGGGGATGAAGTTCGTCGTGCCGGTCATGCTGCGCAACGGCGGAGGGTCCATCGTGAACACTGCGTCGACGGCGGGCGTGATCGGCATCGCCGGCCAGGCGGCATATTGCGCCACGAAGTTTGGCGTCATCGGCCTCACCAAGAGCGTCGCCTTGGAACACGCCAAGGCCAACATCCGTGTGAATGCCATCTGCCCCGGCGTGATCGACACCGTGATGATCGAGCGGATCTCCAAGACGGCCGCGAACGGGTACGACAGCATGGTCGCCCAGGAGCCGATCGGACGATTGGGCAAGGCCGAGGAGATCGCCTCTGCCGTGCTCTGGCTCAGCTCCACCGACGGGGCGTTCACCACTGGCAGCGCCATGGTGGTCGACGGCGGGCAGTCGGTCGGACTGGGCGGTTGAGTGGTGGCATCCAGCTGGTCGGACATCGACGACGGCCTCCTCAACCCCGAGTGGTACGCCGCCGGTGAGCCTCACGACGCGTTCACCCTGCTGCGTCAAGAAGACCCGGTGCACTGGGCGCAACCGTCCGACTACGGGCGACCCTTCTGGGCCGTCACCACGTACGAGCACGTCGTCGGCGTCCTGAACGATCCCGGGAACTTCAGCAACTACCGCGACACGAAACCTCCCCGGGTGGCCGCGAGGCTGACTGCCTCCGAGCTCTACCAGCGCGGCACTGACGTCTTCCTGACCCATCTGGACCCGCCCCTGCACACCTTGCACCGGCAACCGGTGGAGGGGCACTTTCAAGCGGCCTCCATCTCGACCATGCGTGCGGACGTCGAGGCCGTCGTCGACGAACTGCTGGGCACGGCCGCACTGCACGACCGGTTCGACCTGATGCAGGGACCAGCAGCCGACATGCCGATGTACGTGCTTATGCGCTTCTTGGGCGTTCCGCGCGACGACTGGGAGTGGTTGCGCAGTCAGGTGTCCAGGATCTTCACCCCGGACGACCCGGAGTATGCGGTGGAGGGCCGATCCGCCGAGGAGATCGTCAGTGACGCCCGCCATGCCATCGCGGACTACAGCGCCCAGCTGGCCAGGACAAAACGCAGCCACCCGGCCGATGACTTCGGCAGTCTCCTGGCCAGGACCGTGGTCGACGGCACGCGGCTCGATGACCACGAGACGGGAGCGTGGCTGTCGTTGCTCCTTGCCGCGGGCATCGCGACGACTCGGAACACTGCGGTCGCGGCCCTCTGGCTCCTACACCAGAACCCCGCTCAACGCGCTGCTCTGGCCGCACAACCGGCCCTCATCGATCAAGCAGTCGAGGAGGTACTGAGGTGGATCACTCCCGTGAGGTCGCGCCTTCGAGTTGCACGCTTCGACACCACGATCGGCGACCGGCGCATCAGCGCGGGGGACTGGGTCGTCCCGTTCCTCTCGTCAGCGAACCGTGACGAGACCGTCTTCGCTGACCCCCATGCGTTCGACATACAACGGGAGCGCAAGAGCCATGTGTCGCTGGGTGAGGGCATCCACAAGTGCCTCGGGATGCACCTTGTCCGCCTGGAGCTCGGCGTCTTCCTGACAAAGTTCCTGGCCCAGTTTCCACACTTCTCCATTCCCAACGCCGACCAGCCGCAGTGGATCGTGGACCACGTCCTCAACGGGTTCTCCACGATGCAGGTCGAGTTGCGCCCGCGGTAGCGCGCTCACCGTGATGACCAGACAAGCGAGGAGGAGCCAGTGGACAAGACGGTTGTGGTGGTGGGCGGAACCTCGGGCATCGGCTTGAGAGCTGTCGAGCGTCTGCTAGAGCAAGGCTGGACAGTGTGGGCTCTCGGCAGCCGGGAGCGGCTGTCCGCTGTTGTCGCGGATGAGGAACGTCTCACCTATGTGCAGTGTGACGTCAGGAGTGCCGACGCCATCCGTGAGGCGTTCGACCGCATACGGCAGTCATGCTCCTCGCTTCGTGCGCTGATCTACTCCGCCGGGGTCAATATCACCGGCGAGCTCGGGACCATATCCCTGGAAGACGCTGACGTCATGTTCGACATCAACCTCAAGGGTCCCTGGCTGACGCTGCGAGAAGCCATCCCCATGTTGCGCGAGTCTGCAGCGCCGGACGACCCAGCTCGCGTGATCGTGATCGGGTCCATCGGCGGAATCCGGCCGAAGGTCTCCGGCGGCATCTACGGCGCCACGAAGGCGGCGGCCCACGTCCTGGCCCAGGTCGCTGCGGCCGAGCTGGGGCCCCAGGGCATTGCGGTCAACGTCGTGGCACCGGGCTCTACGGACACCCCCATGATCGCCGCCGCGACAAAGGCGGGCGCCGAGTCGGGCTATCGCGCGTCAGGTACCTCGCCGCTCGGCCGGATCGGCTCGCCTGACGACGTCGCGGACGTCATCTTCTTCTTGCTCAGCGACGCCGCGAAGTACGTCAACGGTGTCGTCCTGCCGGTGGACGGTGGGACCCGAGCGGCCTACAACAACCGATGATGCGACAACCGGTCCATGTGGTCCCAGTGCGTGGAGGCCAGCGCTCGTGTGGAGCCGGCGATGGATGAGCGACGCGAGGTTCGGGCACGGCGTGTCGTGATGGGGTTGGACGCGCAGGGCCGCTCGACTGTGGTGCAGGACGGTTACACCGAGACCCGGCTGGTGACGCCCGCGTGGACCTTGAACCACCTGTGGGAGTCGGACCGTGTCCCCAACGACGTGATGGCGGAGAGCACGCTGACCGGCTCTGCGGTCATCCTCCCTCCGCCGTGCGGCTACAAGTACATGGTCACGACCTACCACCCGGACAGTAGCTGGGATTACGACGAAGGCTATGGCGATGCGCTCGCCGCCGGCGGTGCCAGCGAGTCGCTCGTCAGGGGCGACATCCCGGGGCTCCATGCGACCGACACCGTCGACATCGTGACGCTCATCTCCGGCGAGCTGTGGGCTGTCTCGGAGACGGGGGAGACGCTCCTGCGTCCCGGTGACACCTTCGTACAGCGTGGAACCAAGCACACCTGGCAGAACCGCAGTGACCGAGATGCCGTGGCAGTCGCCATCATGATCGGCGCCCGCAGGACTGCCTGACCGGACGCAGGACATGCTCGGCGGGCCATGGCGCCGACGACTCAACGAACGGTCCCCGACAAGCGGGGATGGACGACCCAGGAGGGTGACAGTGCGAGGCGCAGTATTCACCGGTGACCGCACCGTGGAGCTTCTGGAGTTCAACGATCCCACCCCCGGGCCGGGCGAGGTGGTCGTCGCTGTGCGGGCCTCGGGTATGTGCGGAAGCGACCTGCGCTTTTACCGTGACCCTCCGGGCGGGGACAACACCACAGGCGCCACCATTGCCGGCCACGAGCCGGCGGGTGTCGTGCACGCCGTCGGCCCCGGTGTCGACCCCGGCGTTGCAGCCGTCGGCGACCGGGTGATGGTGCACCACTACGTCGGCTGCAGCGTGTGTGACCTCTGCCGGTCCGGCTGGCCCCAGATGTGCCGCCGCGCTCTGCGCGTGTTCGGTACCCACATCCACGGAGCCCACGCTCCCCTGCTACGTGCGCCGGCCGCCACGATCGTGCCGCTCGACGACTCCTTGTCGTTCGAGGCAGGGGCCGCGATCGCCTGCGGTACGGGTACGGCCTGGGGTGGACTGCATCGCTTGGGTGACCTCGCGGGAACCACAGTGGCCGTCTTCGGCCAAGGCCCGGTGGGGCTTTCGGCGACCTTGCTCGCCACTGCCCTTGGCGCTCGCGTCATCGCCATAGATCCGGTCGCCGGCCGACGCGACAGCGCGTTGCGCGCCGGTGCCCACGCAACCCTTGACCCCGAGGAATGCGACGTGCGGACTGCCGTCGAGGACGTTACCCACGGTGCAGGTGTGGCCTCGGTGCTCGAGACATCCGGGGCGTCACGAGCAATCGCCGACGGCCTTGAGCTCTTGGCTCCCTGGGGACGCATCGCGCTGGTCGGGCTGGGGGGCGAAGTCCGGTTTCCGGTGCTGGGGGCGCACCGCCGGCAGATCAGTGTCCTTCCCTCCATCTCCATGTCGATCATGGCCCAGCGGCAGTGCGCCGAGTTCGTGGTCTCTCGAAACGTGGACATCGACGGGCTCTTCACCCATCGCTGGCGACTGGAGCAGGTCGCCGAGGCCTACGAGTGGTTCGCGCAGCAGGACGCCGGCAAGGGCGTCATCGTTTTCGACAGTTGACGAGACGGTCGCGCGCACTGGTTGACCGACAATTGCGTTCGCTATAACATACGGTTGTTCGTAGTGATGAACGCCCTCAACCCAAGGAGAGTGACGTGACGGTTCTGGTCACCGGAGTCGGATTCGTCGGCGGACACGCCGTCAAGGAGCTCCTTGCCACGGGGAGGGACGTCGTGCTCTTCGGGTACCTCGGAGGAACCGGCGACGCCGCGGGTGAGCTGCCGGAGGTCGATTACCTGGACTACCTCATCGGCGGCGGCCTGCGGGACAAGGTCAAGATCGTGGTCGGAGACGTGGGCGACCTCAAGCAGATGACGAAGGCAGCCGAGGACAACGGTGCCCGAGCCGTCATGCACTTCGCTTCCATGCTGCCGGGGACCGCGGAGGCGCAGCCGTGGCTGGGCGCCCACGTCAACGTCATGGGGACGGCCAACGCTTTCGAGGTGGCCGCACGGCTGGAGATGGAGAAGGTGGTCTGGGCGAGCAGCAGCAGTGTGTTCGGTTCGCGCTCCGCGGGTCCGACCGGAGTGGTCAGCGACCAGTCCATGTACGACCCTCCGAACGCGTACGGCGCCGCCAAGATCATGGGCGAGCGCATGGCGCGCGCCTACGCTCGCAAGCACGACCTGAACATCACGGGTGTTCGACCCATGCGTGTGTACGGTTTTGGGGAGCACGTGAAGCTCAGTCGAGGCGGCGGCAGCTCGTGGCTCTCGAACCTGCTTTACAAGCCTGCGGTCGGAGAGAGTCCGGTCGAAGTGCCATTTGGCAGACGTAGCCTCGGGTTCCTCTACGTCGAGGACCTGGTCTCGGCGATGGTGAGTGCGTTGGACTTCAAGGAGCCCGAGGGCTCCGGCAACTACCTCATCGATGGTGATCACCGTCCGATCCGGGAGGCAGTCGAGTTCGTACGACGCCTCTTGCCGGAAGCGCAGATCGACCTGAATGACGACGACCTGCCGCTGGCGCCCGGAGCGACGCTCAACTTCGAGATGAAGACGGACTCCAGCGGTGCAACCGCCGCCTTCGGATACCGGGCTCGGCACAGCATGGAAGCCGGCGTGTTCAAGACGATCAATGGGAACCGGATCCACGCCGGACTTCCGGCGCTCGAAGAGCCACCAGAGGCGGCAGTCAGGCCGTAGAAGTAGCGGGCGCAGTCGTCGCCCGGCTCAGCGTGAGCCTTGGAGTGGCCGGTCATCGGGTCAGCACACGGGCAGCAGCAGGACAGTGAACCCCCCCACAAGCAGGAGGAGAGGCGTCATGGGACGTGTCGAAGGCAAGGTCGCTTTCATCACCGGAGCGGCGCGCGGCCAGGGCCGGTCGCACGCGATTCGGCTGGCGGAGGAGGGCGCGGACATCATCGCGATCGACGCCTGCGCCGATCAGCCGAACCTGCCGTACCCCGGCGCCACCGAAGATGACCTGCAGCAGACTGTGAAGGCGGTCGACGCACTCGGCCGACGCATCATCGCGAGGAAGGCCGACGTCCGGGACTTCGCTGCCTTGAAAGCGGCGGTGGACGAAGGCGTCGAGAAGCTCGGCCGGTTGGACATCGTCGTGGGCAACGCCGGCATCGGCGCCATCCCCAAGCGTGCCGACGAGTTCTCCGAGGAAGTGTGGAACGACATGCTCGACGTCAACCTCACGGGCGTCTGGCGCACGGTCCGAGCCGCCTTGCCACACATCCGCGCCGGAAAGCGCGGTGGCTCGATCATCCTCACCAGTTCCATCGGCGGGCTCAAGGCGTTTCCCAACATGGGTCACTACGTGGCCGCAAAGCACGGGGTCGTGGGGATCGCCCGCACCTTCGCACGTGAGCTGGCCACTGAGTTCATCCGCGTGAACACCGTCCACCCGACGGCGGTGCCCACGGACCTGTTGCACAACGAGACGTTCTACCGGCTCTTCCGTCCGGATCTGGACGCGCCGACCGCGGAGGACATGATTCCGGCCGCCACGGCCGACAACGAGATGCCGATTCCCTGGGTGGACCCCGTGGACATCTCCAACGCCGTGCTCTGGCTGGCCTCGGACGAGGCCCGCTTCGTCACTGGAGTGGCGCTTCCGGTCGACGCAGGCTGCATGCTCAAGTAGAAGACCAGTGAGGCGGCCGGGGGAGTGCGGGGCTCGCGTGCCGGTCACGCACGGTAGTCCGGAGGTGGACATGGCTCAGCCCGAGATCGAGGTCCTGGACGTCGACCTCGAGATCGTCGATGCCCACCATCACCTGTGGCCGGCTGCCGGGGCCGTGGTCTCGTTGCAGCCGGGGCCGGGGCAACAAGTGCAGAAGGGCTCCCGCGTCCCCGACTCCCAGGCGTACTCCCTGGCCGACTTCACCACCGATGCGACAGCCGGGCACCGGGTCGTCGGGTCAGTCTTCGTCGAGTGCTCGGCGTTCTATCGGTCCGAGGGGCCGGAGCGCTCGAGACCTGTGGGGGAGACGGAGGCGGTCGCGCGTCTGGCGTCCCCGTACGGACTGTGTAGTGGCATCGTGGCGTTCGCCGATCTGATGCTGGGCTCCGCGGTCGGCGAGGTCCTCGACGAGCATCAGGAGGTCGGGGGTGAGCGGTTCAAGGGGATCAGGCACTCGGTGGCCTGGGACAGCGATCCAGAGGTCTTCGCGACCTATCGCCGCCCCCCCGCCGGTTTGTTGCTCGACAAGGCCTTCCTCGCCGGTGCGGGCCAGCTCGCCGAGCGGGGGCTCACCTTCGACACCTGGCTCAACTTCCACCAACTGCCGGAGCTGGTGACCTTCGCCGCGCACCACCCCGACCTCACCGTCGTACTGGACCACCTCGGTGGGCCGGCAGTCACCGGTCGACACGCGCACCGGCGTAACGACGTGCGCGAGGAGTGGCGTGCCGGCATCATCGCCGCAAGTCGTCAGCGCAACGTCGTGATCAAGCTGGGGGCTGTGGGTATGCGCGCCTTCACGGGCGCGGAGCTCTTCGATGGCGGGCCCGCGTCGGCGCAGGCCATCGCGGACTACTGGGCCGATGACATCCGTTTCTGCATCGACACGTTCGGTCCGGACCGCTGCATGTTCGAGAGCAATTTTCCGGTCGACCGCGCCCTGTGCGACTACGTCACGCTGTGGAACGCCTTCAAGCTGATCGCGGCACCGTACTCACGCCCGGAGAGGAGCCAGCTCTTCGCCGGGACCGCCTCTTCCACGTATCGCCTCTGAAGGCCACCTGCCCGACCGTGACCGGGCGACTACGTGAGCCTCGCGAAGGCGCGCATGGTCAACGCGCGGGCATGTATGCGGCGGGCACCTGGTCGCGCACGACACGGCGGTTCAGCTTCCATACGCCGTCCTGCGCCACGAACTCATCGTGGTACCGACCCACGGCTGCGACCGTCCACCCGATCTCGGCATGGGTCAGGAAGACGAAGTCACTGATGGTGGCGATGTGGTCATCATGTTCGCGCATGACGGTGTTGACCACGACATGACGTTGTGCGCTGGTGGGCGCGATCGCAGCAAGGACCTCGTGGATCTGCTGGCGGCCGACGTAGGTACCCGACGGGACCTGCCACACCGCGTCCTCAGTGAACATGTCGATGTAGTCGTCCGTTCGACCATCATCAGCGGCGTGGGCAATCTCGGCCAGCCTGTTTCTCACGGCGGCGTCCGCTCCGAGCATCTCCACTCCTTGGGGCTCCGACTTGCCTGGCGCAGGACGCAGGCACTTGCTTGACGACGGTAGCTGTTCACAATACGGTTCACAAGTTCGTATAAGAGAACTATGACAGTAAGGGCAATGATGCGCCGACTCTCACTCTCTCCCTCGACCCTCTTGCCGTGCAGCCCTCTCGAGCACCTCGATGCCGCGTTGGCAGCGGGATTTGAGTCCACCGGGCTGCGCGTGGTGCCCTCGCTCAGCACCGACGTGGACGTGATGGCCGATCGGGCGTTGCAGGACCAGATCTCCAAGCGCGTTGCTGAGACCGGGCTGGAGGTCTTCGACATCGAGGTCATCAGGGTCTCGCCGGGGATCGATCTCGGGTCGGTGGAGGCCGTCCTCGAGTTCGCGGCGGGACTGGGCGCTCGGTGGCTGGCAGCCACGTCTCTATCGCTGGAGGACTACCGGCCCGAGGATGAGCCAGTGCTGGTCGAACGCCTGGGTGAGATCGGGGAGCTCACTGCGAAGTACGACATGGGTCTGATGCTGGAGTTCATGGCCTTTCGTGGCCTGCGCACCCTGGCGGACGCTGCACGAGTCATCGCCGCATCAGGTTCATCGAACGTCAGCATCACCCTGGATGCCCTGCATTTCTTCAGGAGTGGCGGCGTGATCGACGACCTTGCGTCGCTCGAACCGGGGAGCCTGGCTTGCATCCAGCTGTGCGACGGACCCGCCGACCCCCCCGAGGACCTGGTCGCGGAGGCTCGACAAGACCGCCTGTTCCCCGGTGAGGGGCAGTTGCCACTGGATGCGCTGCTCCGCGCCCTTCCTGCTGATCTACCTGCCAGTATTGAAGTCCCGTCGCTGTCCCGCTCCACGCTTCCTCTGGTCGATCGGGCCCGCTTGGCGGCCGCCTCGGCCCGACAGCTGCTCGATGGGTGAAGCAGTCGGTCGTCTCACGCGTGACCGCAGAAACGCACTCCCGCTGCAGGAAGGCATCTGGAACCATGGCTGAATCTTTGAGCAAGGCCCCCTCTGAGTACCTGGGGAGCGTCTCGGCCGAGGCCGGCGAGGCCTTCCGCGCCCTCAGGAACGCACTCCTGGACTCTGGACCTCTCGACCGGGTCACCTGCGAGCTGATCATGATCTCCAACTTGGCCAGCGCCGGCTACGAGGACTCCTTCAAGATCCATGCCAAGCGGCTCCTGGACGCCGACGTGCCGATGGCAGCCCTTAAGCAAGCCGTGGTGGTCCCACTCGGCGGGTCGACGGTCATCTTCCCGGTCGCGCGCGCTCTGTTGTGGCTCGAAGAACTCGAACGCTGAGCGACCAACATGAAGATGCCCATCAGTGAGGCCTTCGACCTTGCGGTAGAGGTACTCAGGGGCGGTGGCCTTTCCCGGCAGGGTGCGGAGGTCGTGGCGGCCCACCTCGTCGACGCGCACTGCACCGGCCACACATTTGCTGGACTGCCGCGGATCCCGACCCTGTTGGAGGGCATCGGCGAGCTGACCGGTGGGGTGCTCGAGGACCCCGAGGTCATCCGCGAAACGGCAACGACAGCGTGGGTCGACGGCAAGGGAAGCCTGGGATACATCGCTTGTCAGAAGGCAATCGAGCTGGGGATCGCCAAGGGGCGCGATCAGCCGGTCGTCATCGTGGGTGCGTGCAACGCCTACTACAGCGGTCGCTTGGGGTACTACGCAGAACAAGCAGCCCGAGCGGGACACGTCGTCATCCACACGAATAGCTCGTCTGCGGCGGTGGCAGCGCCGGGTGGCACGCGGCCGGTGCTGGGCACCAACCCTTTCTGCATCTCCTTTCCCACCAACCAAGGCGAGCTGACTGTCGACTTCTCCACAGCCGCCATCACCGAGGGTGCGGTACGCCTCGCGGCAGCGACAGGTGAGGAACTTCCACCGGGAGCTGCCATCGACGGGCTCGGCCGTGAGACCTCCGACCCGCAGGCGGCACTGGCCGGAGCCATCCTTCCGTGGGGTGGCCACAAGGGCTTTGCGTTGTCCATGGCCGTAGCGGCGCTCGGTGTGTTGGCAGGTGGGGCCGCCCTGCCCAACGAGGCGGCGAACCACGGCTACATCTTCGTTCTCGTACGGGCCGACACCTTTCTCGCACCCGGAGAGTTCCAGGACCGTCTCGACCTCCTGATCGACTACCTCCGGGATGGTGCCGCCTCGGTACGCATACCGGGTGAGCAGAGCTCGAAGAGGCGCGACCGCGCGCGATCCGAAGGATTCGTGGAGGTGCCGGACGAGGTTCTCGGCGAACTTCGGGCCCTGCGTGACGCACAGGTGTAGGCCGCAGAAGGCTGAATGCGGCCGCCGTGGGGTGGTCGTGGGGTTCGACCTTGGTGGGGCGCTTGACGCAGTCGTTTGACAGAGATCAGCGTTCTTCATAACGTACAAGCATTCGGAAATTCGAACGTTAGCGCCGAGGAGACTGACCACATGAGCTTGGAACGAAGCTACGAGTCGCTCTACATCGACGGTTCGTGGGTCGAGCCGACGGGGCGTGGTTCCATCGACGTGGTCTCTCCGACCACGGAAGAAGTCCTCGGATCGGTTCCGCATGCGTCGACGGTCGACGTCGACCGAGCCGTGAATGCTGCAAGGGTGGCGTTCGACCAGGGCCCGTGGCCACGGATGACGGTGGCGGAACGAGGCGAGGTGCTCCGACGTGTCCGCGCCGAGCTCGAACTCCTTCGGGACGATTTCGCGGAGCTCATCACCGACGAGATGGGCTGTCCCATCACGCAAGCAAAGGCCATCCAGCTCGGAGCCCCCCTGGGGTTGATCGATGCGTACCTCGATGTGGCGGACCACTTTCCCTTCCGCGACGTCCGCATCACCGACTCTGGAAGCGCCCTGGTGACGAAGGAGCCGCTCGGGGTGGTGGCCGCCGTAGTGCCATGGAACGTTCCCTTGATCGCTGCGATCCAGAAGCTCGCCCCGGCCCTGCTTGCTGGCTGCACGGTGGTCTTCAAGCCTGCGCCTGAAACGCCACTCAGCACCTTGGCCCTGGCCGGCCTTTTCCATGCGGCTGGGCTTCCACGCGGAGTGCTGAACATCGTGTGTGCTGAGCGCGACGTCAGCGAATACCTCGTCGCCCACCCGTCTGTCGACAAAGTGGCCTTCACGGGTTCTACTCTCGCCGGCCGACGGATCGCGTCGATCTGCGGCCACAACCTCACCCGCGTCACGCTCGAGCTGGGAGGCAAGTCGGCAGCGATCGTCCTGAGGGACGCCGACCTTGACGCCACAGTCGAATCCCTCCGACTCGGTTCATTTCGCAACAACGGTCAGATCTGCAGCCTGAAGACTCGCCTCATCGTGCCCGTCGAGCTACACGACGAGTTCGTCGACAGGATGAAGGGCCTTGTCGAATCGATGCCGGTGGGCGACCCGAGGGATCCGAAGACCCAGATCGGCCCGATGGTGACCCGGCGCCAACAGACCGTCGTGAGGGATTTCATCGCCTCCGGACACGCCCAAGGGGCCGAGGTGGTCGCTGGCGGTGCCTCGTTGGTCGGACTCGACACGGGCTGGTTCGTGGAGCCCACCGTGTTCTCGAAGGTCGACTCGACCATGCGGATCGCCCAAGAGGAGATCTTCGGTCCCGTCGTCGCGATTCTGACCTACGACAGCGTTGACGCGGCGATCCAGCTCGCCAACGACTCGGCGTACGGCCTCAGCGGAGCGGTCTTCGGAGCGGACGAGAGGGAAGCGCTTCGTGTCGCATCTCAGCTGCGGACCGGCGTTGTGGAGATCAACGGCAACCCTGTTGGCCTGCAAGCTCCCGTTGGCGGATTCAAGAACAGCGGGATCGGGCGTGAGGCCGGCATCGAAGGCATGGCTTCGTACACGGAGACGCGGTCTCACGGACTCAGGGCAGAGTTCGCGCGAACGCTCGTGTGACCGCGACCAATTGCGACGTCGACGTCGCGGCGAACGACCCGCATGGTCGGTTGTGGATGGGAAGGGACGATGTCAGCACACGAAGCAGCAAGGGAAGTGTCACCAGCAGGAGAGCCCGACTCGCTCGAGCGGCTGCTGTACGAAACCTGCGAGGCCGACCAGTTGGGCGCCAGCGCCTGGCGTGCGCGTGCTCTGAGCGCCGCTTCGGAGTACTGGCGGGCGTCCATGACCGGCCACCACCTGGACCGCCGGATGAGGGAGCTAGTCCTCGTGGGCATCCACGCGTCGCCAGCGTCCCTTCATGCCCCAGGTGTGGAACGCCACATCGAACGGGCGCTAAAGGCCGGAGCGACCCACGACGAAGTCATCGATGTGGTCTTCACCGTGGTCGGACTGGCCAACCACGCTCTCTACACGTCCGTGCCGATCCTGGACGAAGAGCTCGAGGCGGCGGGAGTCGTCGCCGAGCGCACTGCCCCGAGCCCGGCGTACCAAGCGGCCAAGGACGCTTTCATCGCATCGCGGGGCTTCTGGGAACAACGTCGCGATCTGATCGCCGAGCTCATCCCCGACTACTCAGCGGCGCTCGACCGCCTCTCCACTGAGGCCTGGAGGGGCGGGCCGCTGTCGCCCAAGGATCGAACCTTGGTGTGCATCGGAATCGACTCCACCGTGAACCACCTCTTCGAGCCGGGGCTGCGGCGCCACATCCGAAACGCCCTGGGGCACGGCGCCACCGCTGGCGAGATCCTTGAGGTCCTGCAGCTCGCTGGTGTCATCGGCCTGGAAAGCTACATCACCGGGACGCAGGTGCTCTTCGGCCGGGAATGAGGCGGCCGTGTCTTGACCCTACACACTCTTCGCCATAGCGTACAGGCGTACTTATTTACGAAAGCAGACGATTGCCCATGTGCGCGGGCGGAGAATGCCGCCGCCAAGGAGGCACGTGTGCCCGATCCGAGGAGAGCGAGTGAACGACCTGCACCCCGAACGGATCGCGGCCGGGCTAAAGTTTCCTGAGTCGCCGAGGTGGTGGGACGAGAGGCTGTACTTCTCTGACGTCTATGGCGGCAAGCTCCACACCGTCAAAGCCGACGGATCCGAGCTCGCCACCATCGTCGAGATGGATCAAGGCCCCTCCGGGCTCGGTGAGCTGCCGGACGGAAGGCGGCTGGTCTCGGAACAGCGCTCTCGCATGATCTGGCAGCTGCCCCAGGGCGACGAGCCGTTGCAGCCCTTTGCGGACCTCAGGGCCGTCTCGCGCTATTGGGTGAATGACCTGGTCACGGCCGACGACGGGTTCACCTACACGGGCACGCTGGGCCATGACCTGCTCGCCAACGAACCACCCGGCCCGGGGGCCATCGTCCTCACGACACCTGAAGGCGAAAGTCGTGTCGTCGCAACGGGTCTCGAAATGCCCAACGGCTTGGCGGTCACTCCAGACGGCGGTGTCCTCCTGGTGGCCGAGACCTACGGAGACGCGATCTCGGCTTTCGACCGACGAGACGACGGTTCTCTCGGACCTCGCAGGGAATGGGCGCACCTGCCGGGGACCAATCCTGACGGAATCTGTTTGGACGCGGAAGGTGGCGTGTGGATGGGCTCGTGCTTCACGCACGAGTTCGTCAGGGTCGTCGAGGGCGGCCGAATCACCCACCGCATCCCCACCCCCGGGCGATGGGCGCTTGCGCCTGCACTGGGTGGCCCAGATCGCCGCACGTTGTTCCTGTTGACCGCCGACACCGACTTCGAGCGGATCAAGGTGGACGACATTGCTGGATTCATCGAGGCGGTCGAGGTGGACGCGCCAGGGGCGGGCAAGCCGTAGAGGTCAACAGGATGCTGACGGATCTGGATGAATCGCCCAACCCCCGGGAGTACGAATGTCGCAACGAGTAGCCGGAAAAGTAGCCCTCGTCACGGGTGCCGCCCGAGGGCAGGGACGCAGCCACTGCATCCGCCTCGCCGAAGAGGGCGCTGACATCATCGCCGTCGACATCTGTGACCGTATCGACACGGTTACCTCCTATGAACCGCCTACCTTGGCCGACCTCGAAGAGACTGCCGAGGCCGTGCGCCGGCACGGTCGGCGGGTCGTGGTGCGGCAGCTGGACGTGCGGGACCTGGGCGCACTAGAGGCAGCCGTCACGCATGGGATATCGGTCCTGGGAGGTCTCGATGTGGTCGTGGCGAATGCCGGCATCGCAGAGTTCGGACGCGCGTGGGAGCTGGCCGAGGCGCAATGGCGCGAGCTCATCGACATCAACCTGACGGGGGCGTGGCTGACTGCCCGCGCGTGCGTGCCCCACATGATCGAGGCGGGCAAGGGCGGGTCAATCGTGTTCACGGGTTCGTTGGCCTCGGAGAAGGGCGTTGCGAACCTCGCGCACTATGTCGCCGCCAAGCATGGGGTCCAAGGGCTGATGCGTGCTCTCGCGATCGAACTCGGCCCACACTTCATCCGGGTCAACTCCGTGAATCCCACCAACGTCGACACGCCGATGATCCAGCACCCGACCTTGTGGCGCCTCTTCGTGCCCGGCGTGAACGAACCGGCGCAGGCGGACGTTCGGGAAGCGATGAAGGGGCAGAACGCGATGCCCATTCCTTGGGTCGACCCGATCGACGTCAGCAACGCAGTCCTGTTCCTGGCCAGTGACGAGGCGCGCTACATCAGTGGTGCGGCCTTGCCCGTGGACGCCGGTGCCGGAGCGAAGTAACCCACGGTCCGGACGAGTGGTCCGGCCTAGCGGCGGCTGACGAGCCAGGCGCGAGCCTCGTTTGTCGTCCTTTGTTGCTGCCCGGCGGCCTCTGGCGCCGGCCTCCCGCCTCGAGTGCCGGGAGGTCGTCGTGCGCGTCGCGCCTCTCCCCAGAGGGCTTAGCAAGAAACTCTTGACACCCAGTGCCGTTTATAATATCGTTCCGACATTCGATATTACGAACGCTTTGGGTTGCCTGCCGCAGCACGCGGGAAGCCCCCAAGGGCGCAGCACGAGCCGTGGGTGCGCGTGAACCAGCACGTAGGGCTGCCGCTCGTTGCCTCTCATGGCCAGCCGAAGTGGCCTGCACACGACCGTTCCAGCCGCTGGGCGGCGCCAGAGATGCAAGAACCACTGCCCCGAGGTGCCTCGGCGGCAGGCCAAACGAACGAGAAGGTGAGTCCAACATGATTCGACTGAACGCCCGGCAGTGGGCATTGGCAGCCGCCGCAGCGGTCGTGCCAGCAATGGCGCTGTCGGGTTGCGGTGGTGGCGGATCGGGTGCTGCAGGGGCCGAGGACAAGACGATTGGCTACTCCCAGCTCTCACTCAGTGAGCCCTTCCAGGTGACCCTCAGCAAGCTGTTCCTGAAGGATGCCGAGGGTCAAGGGCTCAAGGTGATTCAGAACAATGCGAACCAGGATTCCCAGAAGCAGTTCACCGGAATGCAGTCGATGGTCCAAGCTGGCGCCAAGGGCCTCGTGATCAACGTCGTTGACACCAAAGCGATCATCCCGGCGATCGAGTTCGCCAACAAGAAGAACATCCCCGTCGTGGCGATCGACAGCGCGCCGGCAGGTGGCGAGGTGTACATGCTCGTTCAAGCCGACAACGTCGATATGGCGGCGAGGGCCTGCAAGGAGCTTGGCACCAGCATCGGCGGCAAGGGTGAGGTGCTGATGATCAACGGAAGCCTCAAGAACTCCAGCGGCCTCCAGCGTCAGCAGGGCTTCGCCAACTGCATGAAGCAGGACTACCCAAACGTCAAGCTCTACAACGAGGTGGCCGACTGGGACTCTGCCAAGGCTGCCAGCATCGCGCAGACCGTGCTGACCGCACACCCGGACATCAATGGCATCTACCTCGCCACAGACACCCTCTACCTGACGCCCGTCTGGTCCGTGCTCGGCCGTCTCGGCAAGGCGCATCCTGCCGGTCAGCCCGGCCACATCTTCACGGCCAGCATCGATGGCTCGCCGACAGGTCTGCAGGGCATCAAGGACGGAAAGCTCGACGTCTCCATCTCCCAGCCTCTGGACAAGTACGCCAAGTACGGAGCTGCGTACATCAAGGACGCCCTGGCCGGCGTCAAGCAGAAGGAGGGCGACACCGACCACGGGCCGGTCAAGAACGTCAATGGGCTCTTCACCAACTTCGTCCCCAGTGACACGGTCACGAAGGACAACGTCGGCGACCCCAACCTTTGGGGCAATCTGGCGGCCGGCAACTGAGGCACCCTCTCAGCCCGTGGCGGAATCCGCACACGGACGCCTCAACCACACTTCCCTCGGCGCATCGATCCACCAGGTGC
The DNA here is from genome assembly GCF_001429605.1 of Phycicoccus sp. Soil802. Taxonomy (GTDB): domain Bacteria; phylum Actinomycetota; class Actinomycetes; order Actinomycetales; family Dermatophilaceae; genus Pedococcus. Next base: position 455,692 of record NZ_LMSS01000007.1, on the reverse strand, counting down.
GCCGAGGGAGGCCAGGCTCCACGAACAAGAACCACCCAGGCGCATAGGAGTAGCCGTGACCCACGTTGACCTCTCTGGGCCGCCTGCCTTGCAGGCGACTGGAGTCTCGGTGCGCTTTGGCAAGACCGTGGCGCTGGATGGTGCCACGCTGTCCGTCCAGCCGGGCGAGGTGCATGGGCTCATCGGACGCAACGGCGCCGGCAAGTCGACCTTGGTCTCGGTCATCAGCGGACTCCTGCATCCCCACAGTGGTGAGGTCCGCTTCTCGGAGGACGTCGCCCCGAAGGCCGGCCACGTGGGAGCCTGGCGCACCCACATCGGCACTGTCTTCCAGAAGCCGATGATCGCCCGCGAACTCTCGGTCCTCGAGAACCTCTTCCTCGGGGCGCCCATCGTTCGAGGGGCCGGCGTCGTGGACTGGTCGGCAATGCGAGAGCGAGCAACGTCCGCTTTGCAGGAATGGGGGATAGCAGTCGACCTGGATGCAGCGGCAGGTCGCCTCACCATCGGACAGCAACAGCTGCTCGAGATCCTGCGGATCATGATGTTGGGCCCCAAGGTGATCGTGCTCGACGAGCCGACGGCCAAGCTCGGACGGGCAGAAGCCATCGTGTTGATGGAGCACATTCGGCTCCTTCGCTCTCGAGGCATCTCGTTCGTCTACGTCTCCCATCACCTCAACGAGGTGCTGGAGGTATGCGACACGGTGACGGTGGTGCGTAACGGCAAGAACGTGTGGACTCGTGCAGCCAGCGACATCACGGTTCCTGACCTGACGGAAGCGATGAGTGGCGGCGCCGTCTCCTTCGCCGGTGTCATCGATGGAACGCGTGGGCGCACGAACGGCGCCCCTCGAGACGTCCTGCAGGTTCGCGACCTGACCACCTCACTGCTCGACCGAGTCAGCTTCGCGATCCGTCCCGGTGAGTGTGTTGGGCTGGCGGGGCTCAAGGGCAGCGGCAACCAAGAGGTGGGGAAAGTGCTGGCCGGTCTGGCGCCACCCAGATCGGGAGTCATCCAGATCGAGGGGAAGCCGGTCAACGCGACGAAGGTACGCACCATGCTTGACGCCGGCGTGGGTTACATATCCGGGGACCGTCACTTCGACGGGTTCGTTCCGGGCATGAGCATCACCGACAACCTGGCGATGGCTGTGTTGAAGAGGGTGAGCCGCTTCGGCTTCGTGGACGAACGTCGGCGCAACCAGATGGTGTCGGCCATCACCGCCGAGCTCGATGTCGTGGCGTCCTCTCCCGCCCAGCAGGTCGCCAGCCTGAGCGGGGGAAACCAGCAGAAGGTCGTGCTCGGCCGGGCGCTGGCCTCGCGACCGAAGCTGCTCGTGCTGGACAACCCGACGGCCGGAGTGGACATAGCTTCGCGAGAGTCCCTGTTCGGCGCGGTCGCCGCCGCCTGCAACGCAGGAACCGCGGCCCTGATCATCTCCGACGACGAGGAGGAGCTGAAGCGTTGCGGCCGCATCCTCGTCATGGTGGGCGGGCGCCTGTCTACAGAACTGGCCGGTGGGTCCTCAGACTCCACCATCATGGCCGCCATGAGTGAAGGGAACTGACGATGCACAGCGTGATCACGAAGGAAACGCCGTCGGACGCGAAGGACGGCCACGCGCCGATGCGAGCGCGACTGCGCTTCAAGCTCCCTGCCAATCTGCTCCTGCTCCCCGCCCTGGTGGCCACATTCGTCGCAGGCGCCTTCGTGAGCCCAGTCTTCCTGAACCCGTCGAACATCGTTGACAACATTGCCGGCAGTTCGGCGCCACTCGCGCTCCTGTCCCTGGGACTGACGCTGATCCTGTTGACCGACAACTTCGACCTGTCCCTGCAGTCGACCGTGGGATTCGCCCCGATGCTGGCTGGTCTTCTCATGGTTCCGTCGGAGTTCGGCGGAGTCGGCGCCAACCTGAACCCCTTCCTCGGCTTCGTCATCGCCCTGGTACTCGGGGCTGGAATCGGGGCTTTCAACGCGATGCTCATCGTCAAGGTGGGCCTGAACGGCTTCATGGTGACGTTGTCCATGCTGATCGTCGTGAGTGGGCTCACACTGGGCTTCAGCAATGGCCGGACCGTCTCACCACTGCCGGACTCCTTCACCTACTTGGGAAACACCCACTGGTTGGGGGTCCCTGTGTCGGTCTGGCTGGTGGGGGCGATCTCCTTGGTCATCGGCGGCTTCCTCCGCTATCACCGGATCGGCCGTTCCATCTATGCGATCGGCGGAAACCTGGAAGCGGCACGGGCATCCGGCATCTCTGTCGACCGCATACGTGTCGGCGTGTTCGTCGTCGGCGGCGCACTGGCGGCCCTGGGGGGCATCGTCATCTCGGGCATCACGAGCGCCGTGACCGCCAACCAGGGCAACAACATGATCTTCAGCGCCTTCGCCGCGGTGGTCATCGGTGGGGTCAGCCTGCAGGGTGGAAAGGGGACGGTGCTCGGTGTCCTCAGCGGCGTTCTCCTCCTGGGCGCCATCACCAACGTCCTGACGCTGGCCCAGGTCTCATCCTTCTGGATCGACGCCATCTACGGAGTCGTCATCCTGCTCGCGCTCCTGGTCGGGCGGATCGGTGGCAAGGGGCACGTCTAGCGGACGGCACCCGACCAGCGGGCGCCTCCAGAGTCGCGCCACCGCGGGGGGTCCTGAAGGTCGGCCACGCCGAGGCGGTCCGCCTTTGGTGTTCGGTTTTGGACACGGTCGTCCGCTATGCTGAAGATTGCCAGCTTCCCGGCTGGTCGAAGAACCTCACACCTGCCCATCAACTGTCGGCCAGTAGACCTCGCAAGCCACGGGCGCAAGGGCCGGCACCGGAGAATCGCCACAATCAACGTGTCTCGCACATCGTCCTAGGCGAGCGCTGTGACAATCGACGGTCCACGGTACGACACCAGGAAGGTACCCAAGATGTCCAGCGCAGCTTCGCTGCCGGCGGCCGAGCATCGAACGGTCGCCCGCGTCATGTCCATCCTTGAGCTCGTCCTGGCAAGTGACCCGCAGGGCTTGAGACTGGGCGAGATCGCAACAGCGCTGGACGCGCCGAAGTCTTCGATCCACGGCCTGACCAAAGGCTTGGTCGCAACCGGCTATCTACGCGAGGAGCGTGCGCATTACCTCGCCGGACCGGCGATCTCAACCTTGATGGCGGTGGGGCCGACCTCCGTACCGTCTTTCTATCACCGCGCGCTGGAGCAGTTGTCCGGAAGATGGAACGAGACCACCATGCTTGCCACCCTCGTGGGCGACTCCTTGGTCTACCTCGACAGTGTCGAGCCAGACTCCTTGATTCGCGCCGCGCCGCGACGGAACCAGCGACTGCCGCTCTGGCCACGGAGCTCGGGCAAGTGTTTCCTCGCCTTCATGGAGCCCAAGCGACTGAGCGGCTATGTGCGCCGCGCCACGCCGGGCGAGGTTAACCAGGCCGCCATGGAGGAAGAGCTGGCGTCCATCCGTGAGACGAAGATCGGGATGAACATCGGCGACACCATCGCCGGACACGTCGGAATCGCCAGTCCAATCATTGCGGGATTTGCACCGGTCACGATGGCAGTCGCCATCGCTGGACCCCGACCGCGCATGGAAGATCGCATCGCTGAGATATCTGAGGATGTCCGGGCCGTAGCCGCAAGCCTGAGCTCTCCCAAGCGCACCTGAGTTCGCCGCTCGCGTACCGTATCGCCGGCCGTTCTCAGGTGAGCGGTATGGAGGAAACGTTGCCTGTCGCGGTGCCGGGCTGACTGCGGCGCCGCCCGCTTTCGGTGTCATCGCCCAGGGGCGGCTGTCCAACTGCAGGGCGTTCGAGATCGGCAGCGCGGTGACTACGTTCCCGGAGATGTTGAGGGGGCTGCAGCAGCCACCCCGCCGTGATCCTCGACTCCATCTACTCGGCCTCGCGGGTGGGGACTTCCATCGCCGTCGAACGCTGCCAGCAGCTGGCTGGGCGCCCGGCCCGTTGGCTGAACCGGGCCGACAGGGCCCCTGACGCCTCCAGCGGTCAGTTGCCGCGCCCGCCCGGTGAGCCGGCGCGACGTCGCCGCTAAGCGGAGCCCTGCTCAGCCCGCAGCATCACCTTGACGAAGCCTCGTCGGCGCCATAGTCTGCTTGTTATTACGAATACGCATACGTATATACGTATGGACTGGTCGCCCGGCACCGCGAAGAAGAAGCAGCAGAAGCGAGATCCGCTGTGGAACAGAACGTCATCGCCGGCGGGTGGCCCCTGAGCAACGAGGAGAATCGGTGGGCTCTCTCACAGCCGACATCGGCACGTTCCTGGCAGACATCACCTACGCCGACCTGCCTCCCGAGGTCCTTCCCATGGTGCGTGATGCCTTCACGGACACCATTGGCGTGATCATGGTTGGAATCGACGAGCCGGTGGCGGCCATCGTCCGCAAGGCGCTCATTCCCGCTGACAGCCCAGCGGAGGCCCGCGCATGCCTCTCTGGGCTGTTGGTGGGAGCCCCCGAGGCGGCCCTGGTGGCAGGAGCCATCGCGCACTCGCTGGACTACGACGACCAGTCGATGTCCGGACACCCCAGCGCCGTCCTGGTCCCGGCCATCCTCGCGGAGGCTGAGGTCCTCGGGTCGGACGGTCAGCAGATGGTCACGGCATACGTGGCCGGCTATGAGGTGTGGTGTGAGCTCTGGCGGCGGGATCGCAGCTACCACGCCAAGGGGTGGCACCCGACTTCGGTGTTCGGGGCGATGGCCTCAGCCGCAGCGGGCGCAGTGCTCCACGGGCTCTCGGCCGAACGGGCTTCTGCGGCAGTGTCGATCGCAGGAAGTTATGCCGGCGGCCTGTTCTCGAACTTTGGTTCCATGATGAAGGGCTACCACGCGGGGCTAGCGGCTCGAGGTGGCCTCGAGGCCGCACGATTGGCGGCCGCCGGGATGTCGGCGGGTCATGACGCCATCGAGAATCCGCAGGGTTTCCTGATGGCCTACTCCACCGACCGCACTCCTGACCTGACCTCCGAGTCCAAGCTCGGCAAGGACTGGTACCTGCCCAAGCACAAGCTGCTCATCAAGCTGCACCCGACCTGCTACTTCCTCCACCGGTCCTTCAACGGCACGGTCAAGATGCTGGCCGACCGCACGATCAGTCCGGATGACGTCGAGTCGGTCGAGGTTCGTATGGGTCGTGGTCAGGTGACCTGCCTGGTCTACGAGCGTCCGCAGACCCGCTGGGAGGCCGAGTTCAGTGGCCAGTACGGCATCGCAGCCGCAGTCATCCTGGGGAAGATGGGTGTGCCTGAGCTCGCGGACGAGGTGGTGCAGCGGTCCGACATCCAGGCGTTCTTCCCCAAGGTCAAGCTCATTGCGGTCGACGAGTACGACGAGCGTGACCCCGTGTTCTCTCCGACCGAGTCGGTGACCATGACGCTCCGTAGTGGTGAGGTCATCGAAAGTGGGCCCATCTCCACGATCCCGGGACACGCGAACGACCCCCTGAGCACAGAACAACTCTGGGGAAAGTTCCGGGAGTGCACGCTCAAGACGCACAGCGAGGCCGAGGCTCGAGAGCTGTTCGACCTCCTGCAGAAGGTCGACGCCTTGCCGTCGACCAAAGCACTTCCGACCTGCACCACCATCTTCACCGCTTGAGCCGGGCCTCGGGGCCCACCGTGGCACCGCTGCTCGCCGCCGCTGGACACTAGAGACAAGGGAACGGAACCATGGGACAGATCACTGTCGCCCAGGCCATCGCACGGCTCCTGGAGCAGATGGGCACCGAGGTGGTGTTTGGCCTCAATGGCCACGGCAATTGGGCACTCCTCGACGCACTCGTGCACGAGACGGAGATCAGAAGCGTTGCGGTGCGCAGTGAGGATCACGCGATCGAGCTGGCGGACGGCTACTGGCGTCGCACGCGGAAGCCGCCACTTCCCATCGTGACCACCAGTGTAGGCCCCGGGAACATGAACACCGTTCCCCCCATCGCAACGGCCTACTACGAGTCGATCGGCATGCTGATCCTGGTTGGTGTCGGTGCAACGCACTGGTTCGATCGTGGTGGCATCGAGGAGTTCTACCGCGACGGGCCCGAGGACTGGGTCGGTGTGATGAAGCCCATCACGAAGAAGTCCCTCATGGTCACCCGCCCGGACACCGCGATCGACATGTTCCTGAGGGCTTACCAGACGGCACACTCGGGCCGGCCCGGACCGGTCGTCATGGCTATTCCGTTCGACATCCAGAACACCATGATCCCAGACGATCTTCCGGATCCGACGCCATACCTCATGCACCGGCCGCCAGCCCCCGATCCCCAAGGCGTGCGCGACGCCATCGAGATCATCAAGGCGGCCGAGCGTCCCGCAGTTGTCGTGGGCAGCGGCATCGCGAACTCCGGTGCTTGGGACGCCCTTCTGGAGTTCGCTGAGGCGACGGGCGTCCCCGTTGCCACGACGCCGTCCGGCAAGGCGGCCTTCCCCGAGGACCATCGGCTGTCCCTCGGCTGTATTGGAAGGGCCGGCACAGGGCAGGGGAACTACGGCGCCCAGAACGCGGATGTCGTGATCGGAGTGGGTACGCACTTCACCGACATCGACACCGGGGCTTGGACGTTGTTCGACATTCCGACCAAGACCAAGCTCATCCACATCGACATCGACACGAGCGAGCTGGGGCGTGCCTACCCGACTGCCGTGGCCATGACCTCGGATGCCAGGTTGGGGCTCAATGCCCTCACCGCCGCCGCCCGCGAGGCGGGGGTCGAGGAGCAGACGTCGTGGACCTCGCTGCTCGATGCCAAGCGGTCCCAATGGATCGCCGAGACGGAGCCCATCCGCACCTCTGACATCGCGCCCCTGCACTACGGTCGCGTCACCAATGACACGGCCAGGGTGGTCGCTGAGAAGTGTCCAGAGGCGTCGGTCCACTTCGACACCGGCCACCTGTTGAGCTTCGGACCTTCCTTCCTCCCCGCCTCCTCACGACACGTGGTGCACTCAGGGTTCATGCATCGCATGGGTTGGAGTGCGGCGTCCGTCCTGGGCGCGAGCATCGCCAGCGGCGACCAGCCCGCCATAGCCCTCCTCGGTGACGGCGCATTCCTGATGCGGGCGACCGTCGTCCCCACGGCGGTTGAGTTGAACCTTCCGATCGTGTGGGTGGTGATGGACAACCGCTCGCTGCAGATCGAGCGCGAGACGATGCTCCGTGTCTACGGCCGCGAGTCCATGTGCGACTACCGCAAGATCGGTGAGGAAGAGCTGTGGGGGCCCGACTATGCCGCCATGGCCCGAGCAATGGGCGCCGAGGGCGTCAACGTCACGAAGGCGTCGGAGTACGCCCCGGCGTTGGAGGCGGCGATCGACTCCCGACGGCCCACGCTGATCTGCGTGGAGACCGAGCTGGAGACTCCGCAGTACCGGGCGATCTGGTACCCATACCCGTCCAACTTCCACGACACGTGGAAGCCAGGCCCGCTGAGCGCTGAGGACATGCCGGCCCTGCCGGGAGAGTCACCATGACCGCCCAACTGGGCCTCGAGGACCCGACGCTGCTGCGCGAGCTGTGTCATGTCGGGGGCCAGTGGGTCCCCGCCGACTCAGGCGACACGGTTCCGGTCGCGAACCCGGCGGATGGTGGGCAAGTGGGCACCATCCCTTACTTCGGCGCCGCGGAGACGCGCCGCGCCGTCGAGGCTGCCGAGGCAGCCCTGCCGGCGTGGCGAGGCCTGCTCGCCAAGGAGCGTGGTCGGCTGCTGCGCCGCTGGTACGACCTGGTCATGGAGAACCAACAGGACCTGGCCCGGATCCTGACCGCGGAGCAGGGCAAGCCGTACAAAGAGGCGCTCTCCGAGGTCGTCAGCGGCGCCCAGTTCATCGAATGGTTCGCTGAGGAGGCGCGCCGTGCCTATGGGGAGACGATCCCCGCCCCGGCCCACGACCGGAGAGTCGTCGTGATCAAGCAGCCCATCGGGGTGTGTGCCGCCATCACGCCTTGGAACTTTCCCAACACGATCGTGACCCGCAAGGCGGCAGCGGCGCTGGCGGCAGGGTGCACCATGGTCGTCCGACCTGCGACAGAGACGCCCTTTTCGGCGTTGGCGCTGTCCGATCTGGCTGCTCGAGCAGGGATCCCTGCGGGGGTCCTGAACGTCGTGACAGGCCATCCGCAGGACATGGGACGCGAGCTGACCACCAACCCCCTGGTTCGCAAGCTGTCGTTCACTGGGTCCACCGGGGTGGGCAAGATCCTCATGGAGCAAAGCTCCAGCACGATCAAGAAGCTCGCCTTGGAGCTGGGAGGTAATGCTCCGTTCATCGTCTTCGAGGACGCGGACATCGACGCGGCGGTCGAAGGCGCGGTTGCATCGAAGTTCCGCAACACGGGGCAAGCCTGCGTGGGAGCCAATCGTTTCTACGTCCACGACACCGTCTACGACGCGTTCGCGACCCGACTGGTGAAGGCGGTCGAGCAGCTCACCGTGGGCAACGGCACCGACCCGGCCGTGACGATGGGACCCCTCATCAACTCCCAAGCGGTGGAGAAGGTCGAGTCACACATCAAGGACGCCATATCCAAGGGGGCCCGCCTGCTGACCGGCGGATCACGCCACCCTGCCGGAGGCGCCTTCTTCGAACCGACCGTCCTGGCCGACGTCACCAGCGATGCGCAGGTAGCCCGTGACGAGACCTTCGGACCGCTCGCCCCGTTGTTCCGGTTCACCGACGAGGACGAGCTGGTCCTCGCGGCCAACGACACCGAGTTCGGTCTCGCCGCCTACGTGTACAGCCGTGACATCGGTCGGATCTGGCGGGTCGCGGAGGCACTGGAGGTCGGGATGGTGGGCATCAACGTCGGCCTGATGGCCAACGAGGCGGTTCCCTTCGGTGGGATCAAGGAATCGGGCGTCGGCCGTGAAGGGTCGCACTACGGCCTCGACGACTACCTGGAAGTCAAGTACCTGTGCATGGGTGGGCTGTAGGCAAAACGGAACGCGAGTACAAACCGGTGATGAGCTGGTTACGAGACAGGTGAAAGGAATCCCATGCGTGAAGCGGTGATCGTCGAGGCGATCAGAACCCCCTTGGGTCGGCGCGGCGGCGCCCTGTCTGACGTTCACCCCGTCGACCTCTCAGCGCACGTCCTCCGGCGGATCCTCGAACGGACGGAGTTGCAGCCCGAGGCTGTGGATGACGTCATCTGGGGATGCGTCACCCAGCTCGGCGACCAGTCGGGCAACGTGGGACGCTTCGCGGCGCTGGCCGCAGGCTGGCCTGAGGACATCCCTGGGGTGACCATCAACCGGGCCTGTGGATCCAGCCAGCAGGCAGTCGAGTTCGCTGCCATGGGTGTGATCTCCGGACGGTACGACCTCGTAGTCGCCGGTGGTGTGGAGACGATGAGTCGTGTGCCTCTCGGCGCCACCCGCGCTGTGGGGTACCCCTACGGTCCGCTGATGTCTGGGCGCTACCCAGATGCAACGTTCGAACAGGGGCCCGGGGCTGAGATGCTCGCCAGGACCTGGGGCCTGTCACGTCAGCGAGTTGACGAGTACGCCCTTGAGTCGCACTCGAGGGCCGCCGGGGCCACGGACGCTGGTGCGTTCGACCGTCAGCTCGTCCCGTTCGACGATGCGCTGCAGACTGATGAGGGAATCAGGCGTGACAGCACTCTGGAAAAGCTGGCGGGACTCCGGCCGGTCTTCGACGAGGACGGCGTGGTGACGGCAGGCAACTCATCACAGATCTCCGACGGTGCGGCGGCCGTCGTCGTCACCACCCCCGAGCACGCCCGCACGTTGGGACTGACGCCCCTCGTTCGACTTCATTCGGGGGTCGCCGTGGGGGCCGACCCGGTCAGCGTCCTGAGCGGCCCGATCCCCGCCACGGCCAAGCTGCTCTCACGTAGTGGAGTGGCCCTCGAGGACATTGGCGCCTTTGAGATCAACGAGGCGTTCGCCACGGTGCCGCTGGCCTGGTTGGCGGAGATCGGTGCCGACGAGAAGCGGCTCAACCCCTTGGGCGGTGCCATCGCCGTGGGTCACCCACTGGGGGCGTCCGGCGCCATCCTCATGACCCGGCTGGTGCATCACATGCAAGACAACGGCCTTCGCTACGGGCTCCAGTCCATGTGTGAGGCAGGTGGCACTGCCAACGCAACTCTTCTTGAACTGGTTGCGTGAGGGATGGCACGGCGAGAGCAGCAGAGGCTGATCCGGGCGAAGAAGGAAGTGGGACAGTGAATCTCAGTGGGCAGTCGGCACTCGTCACCGGAGGGGCGTCCGGGCTGGGCCTCGCCACTGCCAGCGCCCTCGTGGCTCGGGGAGCGCAGGTCGTCCTCGTGGACCTTCCTGGCTCCGGGGGAGCCGAGGCGGCAGGAGGGCTGGGCGGCAACGCCGCTTTCGCACCCGCGGACATCCTCGATGAGGCGGCGTTCGGCAAGGCGTTGGACGCCGCGCAGGCTCGCGGCGCTCTCCGCGCGGTCGTGCATTGTGCGGGTCGGGGCGGCGACCGGCTCCGAATCATCGACAAGGAGGGTAATCCCGGCGACTTCGAGAGCTTCACGGAGGTGGTTCGGGTCAACCTGTTCGGCACCTACAACGTCCTTCGCCTTTCCGCTGCCCGTATCGCTGGTAATGAGCCGCTGGACGGGGACCGAGGCGCAATCGTGCTGACGTCATCCATCGCCGCCTTCGACGGCCAGATGGGTCAGACGGCCTACACCGCCTCGAAGGCCGCAGTCCACGGCATCACGCTGGTGGCGGCACGAGACCTGGCCAGCCGCCAGATCCGTGTGAACACCATCGCCCCGGGCACCTTTGACACGGCCATGCTGGCCCGTCTGCGTACAGACCTGCGAGAGGCGCTGGCCGCGGCCGTCCCGCATCCACGACGGTTGGGCTCGCCCGACGACTATGCGCACATGGCCGTCGCGCTGCTCGAGAACCCGTATGTCAACGGTGAGACGGTCCGCCTCGACGGCGCCATCAGGATGCCACCGCGATGACCGCGCCCCTACGCCAAACGGCGCGGCTGACGACCGGTGAGTCCGGAGCCGAGGTCGAGTTCGAGGTGCGCGGCCGCGTCGCCGTCATCACGATCAACCGGCCTCAGGCCCGGAACGCCATCAATGCGGCCGTCGCCAAGGGCCTCGAGGCCGCTGTCGACCGGCTTGAGGCCGACGACGGGGTCTGGGTCGGAGTCCTGACCGCCACGCCCCCTGTGTTCTGCGCCGGCGCCGACCTCAAGGAGATCGGTGCAGGACGCCGGGACCAGTTGCGGACAGCCCGAGGCGGGTTTGCCGGCTTCGTTGCCCGCGACAGGACGAAGCCAGTCATTGCTGCCGTGGACGGTCCGGCCATGGCCGGTGGAGCCGAGATCTGCCTCGCCTGTGACCTGGTGGTTGCCTCCACCGCAGCTACCTTCAGTATTCCGGAGGTCAAGCGAGGGCTGGTGGCGGCCGCCGGCGGGCTGTTCAGGCTACCTAGTCGCCTGCCGCTCAACATCGCCATGGAGATGGTCCTGACCGGTGAGCCCGTCGATGCCGACCGGGCGCACCATCTCGGGCTGGTCAACCGGGTCACAGAGCCGGGCACGGCTCTCGACGCCGCGATGCTCCTCGCCGAGGAGATCGCCGCCAACGCCCCGAGCGCTGTGCGCGCAAGCCGACGGGTGATGAGAGCTGCCCTGGGTTTGGACTCTCCCAGTGGATGGCGCCTCTCGGAAGAAGCCATGAGCGCCGCCTTGTCGAGCGCCGAGATGCGTGAGGGTGTGGCGGCATTCGTGGAGAAGCGTCCACCGCAGTGGTCGACCCAGTGATGCACGCCATTCGGCTCACCTCCCAGGAAGAGAACCAACCATGACCACGAACACCACCGGAAACGGACTTCCCGATCTGCTCGGACGCCGCATCCAGGTCAGCATGGTCGTCCACGACCTCGAGGCCGCGGCGCGGCTGTGGTCCGAGCATCTGGGGGTGGGTCCCTGGATCTTGATCGAGGATGCCCTCGAGGATCGCACCTTCATTCACCGTGGACGTCGCAGTGACGTGCAGATGTCCCTGGCCCTCACTTACTCCGGGGAGACGCAGTTCGAGCTCATCAGCCAGTCGAACGATGCGCCTTCCCCGTATCGAGAGTTCCTCGACGCGGGGCGTGAAGGCGTGCAGCACCTCGAGTTCTGGCCGGAGGACTACGCCGCCTCCTGCCGGGCCCTCGAGTCCGCGGGATTCGTCGAGCTCAGCACGATCCACCTCCCCGACGGCACCAAGAACGCGAGCTACTACGAGAGCCCCGCCTCTGTCGGCGTGGTGGTCGCCGTAGTGCCTATGACGCCCTTCCGGCACTCCTACATGTCGGTGATCGAGGAGCTCGCCCGCGACTGGGACGGAACACGACACCTGCGCAGGTACGCCACACGGGCGGATTTCCTGGCGTCCGACGACTTTGCCCGGGTCCGCCCCGCCGACTCTTCGTCCCACTGACCGCCAACGAGCCAACCATCAGAGAGAGCGATTGCCATGGAGTTTGACTTCACGCCCGAACAGAAGGCGTTCCGTGCGTCGGTGCGCGACTTTGCCCGACGCGAGCTCGCGGACGGCGCGCTCGAGCGTGCGCACTCGGGGGACTATCCCCTTGACGTGGCGACCCGGATGGCGAAGCTGGGGCTCATCGGCATCACCGTGGACGAGGCCGACGGTGGCTCTGGCGGGTCCCTCATGGACGCGGTGATCGCCATCGAGCAGATCGCCGCTGAATGCCCGCGGAGTGCGGACGTGGTCCAAGCCGGCAACTTCGGCGCCTTGCGTGTTTTGGCCCAGTTCGGGACGGACGACCAGAAGGAGCGCTATCTGGCCCCTTTGCTCCGTGGGGAAGGGCTGATCTGCGTGGCGATGACGGAGCCGGACGCCGGGTCCGCGATGACAGATCTGACAACGACGGCGAAGCCGGACGGGAATGGCTTCCGTATCAATGGTTCCAAGATCTTCACGACCCACGGGCTCCATGCCTCCGTCTTCCTCGTCTACGTCCGGTTCGGCCCCGGCGTGGACGGCATCGGGTCCGTGCTTGTCGAGCGTGGCACCGACGGCTTCAGTTTCGGTGCCCCGGCCCGCTTCCTCGGGGGCGAGGAGTGGAATCCCTTGTTCTTCGATGATGTCTACGTGCCAGCCGAGAACGTGCTGCTCGGTCCGGGCGGATTCAAGGACCAGATGGGCGGATTCAACGTGGAGCGGATCGGCAACAGCGCCCGGTCTCTGGCGCTCGGTCGGTACGCCTACGACCTGGCCCGAGAGCACGCGTTGACCCGCCATCAGTTCGGGCGTCCGCTGGCAGAGTTCCAAGGGCTGCAGTGGAAGTTCGCTGACATGAAGATCAAGCTCGACGCGGCCCAGCTGCTGCTGTACCGGGCGGCGGTCAATGCGGACAACGGTTTTCCTTCGCCGGAAGAGACCGCCATCGCCAAGGTCATGTGCAATCGGGTGGGCTTCGATGTCGCTAACGAGTCCCTCCAGGTGATGGGAGGCACGGGGTACAGCGACGAGACCCTCGTGGAGTACTGCCTCCGGCGCACCCGCGGCTGGATGATCGCGGGCGGCACGATCGAGATGCTTCTCAACCGGATCGCGGAGTCCATCTTCAATCGCCGGTTCTCCCAGCGTCCCGGGCGGTGACGGTGCACACCCAACTACCACCTGCCCGGTCAGAGTGGAAGGTTCCGACACAGTGACGGCCCAGGACAATTTGCTGTTCGACGCCCTGTTCGCGCCGAAGACGATCGCCCTCGTGGGCGCCTCCAGTGACGCGGCGAAGAATACCTCCCGACCCCAGCGCATGCTCCGGTCACACGGCTTCACCGGGACGATCCTCCCGATCAACCCGCGGCGGGACCACGTCTTCGGCGATCGCGCGTACCCCTCGCTCCTCGAGGCGCCTGGTCAGATCGACCACGCCTTCATCATGGTGCCGGTCGACGCTGTGGCGCGCGCCGTCGAGGATTGCGTCGCACGCAACGTATCGGTTGCCACCGTCTACACGGATGGGTTCGCGGAGGTCGGTCCGGAAGGACGTCGGCGCCAGGACGAGCTGGTTGACATCGCCCGCGCTGGCGGCGTCCGTCTTCTCGGCCCGAACTGCAGTGGGATCTACAGCACTCAGCCGTCGTGCGCGCTCTCGGTCAACTCGGCCATCGAGCGACTGGAGATCACAGCTGGTCCCTTGGCGATCATCTCGCAGTCGGGCAGCATGACCGGTGGCCTGGTGTCGCGGGGGCTGGGTCGGGGAGTGGGCTTTTCTCGCATCGTCTCCATCGGGAACGAGGCGGACCTCGGGGTCGGAGAGCTCGTCGACCTGCTCGTGGACGACGACAGCACAGGCGCCGTGTTGCTGTTCATCGAGAGCGTCCGCGACGCCTCACGGCTGGCGAGTGCTGCCAAGCGAGCGGCGTCGGCCGGCAAGCCGGTCATCGCATACAAGCTGGGCCGCTCCGAGCTGGGCCGGGACATGGCCGCGTCACACACGGGCGCCATGGTTGGCTCGGACGAGGTGATGGACGCCTACTTCCACGCGAACGGCATTCTCCGGGTGGACAACCTGGAAGCTCTCTTCGAGCTTCCTCCGCTGCTCGTGGGCCAGCGACCGGCAACCCGCCACCGGGTGGCTGTCATGTCAACGACCGGCGGCGGGGCTGGCATCGTGGTCGACCGGCTCGGATCCGTGGGCGTGGACGTGGTTCCGCCATCGGAGTCGGTGATCGCGAACCTCCATGCCCAGGGCATCTCGATCAGCGACGCGCGTGTCACTGACCTCACGCACGCTGGAACGCGTGCGGAGGTCTATGGCCCCGTTCTCCAGGAGCTCCTTGCCTCTGACCACTGCGACCTGGTGCTGGCGATAGCCGGCAGCTCTGCCCAGTTCCAACCCGAGATCACGGTCGAGCCCGTGGTCAACGCCGACCGCCACGGCAAGCCTTTGGCGATGTTCATCGCCCCGCACGCCGACGAGTCACTGCGTCGGCTGAACGGCAGCGGTGTCGCCGGGTACCGGACGCCCGAGTCATGTGTCGACTCGATCCGCGCGTGGGCCAGTTGGTCGCCCCCGTCCGACGTAGCGCGCAGTGGCGACCTGGAGTCGGTGCGCGCAAGCCTCGCCTCAGCCCACGCCGGCAGCCTGAACGAGCGCGACTCGAGCGCAGTCTTCTCGGCGCTCGGTATCGCCACCGCACCCTCCGTGGTGATCACGCGACCCGATGAGGAGGCCCCTCTGGCCTTTCCGGTGGTGGCCAAGGTCCTCTCGGCAGATGTGCCCCACAAGACTGACGCCGGTGGCGTCGTGCTGGGCATCGACGACGCCAAGGCCCTCCAATCGGCGGCGACCGACATCCTCGATCGGGTCCTGGCACGCCATCCGGGCGCACGCATCGACGGCATCCTCGTGCAACAGCAGGAAGCTGGCGTCGCCGAGGTGATCCTGGGCTATCGGCGTGACCCGCAGCTCGGCCCGGTGGTCGTGCTGGGGGTGGGAGGGGTGCTCGCAGAGATCTACCAGGACTTCGCGGTACGCATGGCTCCCGTGGGGCCGGACGATGCCATGGCGATGATCGACGAGGTGCAGGGACTCGCCGTGCTGTCGGGGTTCCGCGGCTTGCCCCGAGGGGACAAGCGAGCCCTGGCTGACGCGGTGGCCGCCATGTCACAGCTCGCCTCCGTGCAGGACCTCGACATCGTGGAGGCTGAAGTGAACCCACTTCTGGTCCGGGAAGAGGGACGGGGGGTGGTGGCTGTGGACGGGCTCGTGGTGCTCGCGGCGCGAGCATCGTCGCCGGGATCACCCAGCAAGACTGGGCCTACCCCACCAGACGCCACCGGCTGGCAGGCGACCAGCCAGGGCGCTGCGCGGCGCGAGGAGATGGGAGCTCACCATGGCGGCTGACACGGCAAGCCCCGTCATCGACGTCCTGACGACCGTCGGCTCATTGTTCATCGACGGGAAGTGGGTACGGCCGTCCTCCTCCGCGCGGGAGCCCGTGGTCGACGCCACCACGGGTGAGGAGCTGTTCTCCGTCGCCCTCGCCAATGCCGAGGACATGTCGCGGGCCATCTCCGCGGCCCGCGTCGCGTTCGACGCCGGACCGTGGCCTCGCATGACCGCCCTGGAGCGCGCCGGTGTCCTGCGAAGGATTGCTCTGGGGATCCGCGAACGAGCCGAGGACCTGAGCCAGCTGTGGCCGCGTGAGTCCGGAGTGCTGTACTCGGACGCGAAGAGCGCGACCGCCGAGTACGCCGATGCCTGGACCTACTACGCCGACCTTGCTGAGACGTTTGCCTTCGAAGAGCCGCGGTCCCCGACTGCCGGGGGAAGCTTCGGCCTCCTGGTGAGGGAACCGGTCGGTGTCGTCGGCGCCATCGCGGCGTGGAACGGGCCGTTGGCCCAGATCACCTACAAGGTGGCACCGGCGTTGCTCGCAGGTTGTACCGTCGTCCTCAAACCGGCACCTCAGGCGTCGGGAGAAGCGCACGTCTTCGGGCAGATCCTCGAGGGCGTCGGGCTTCCCCCCGGCGTCGTGAACATCGTGCCAGCCGACCGCGAGGTGTCTGAGCTCCTGGTCAGCGACCCACGAGTGGACAAGATCACGTTCACCGGGTCGACTGCTGTCGGCAGACGTATTGCGACCATCTGCGGCGATCGGATCGCGCGATTCACCTTGGAGCTCGGGGGGAAGTCTGCTGCCGTGGTCCTGGACGACGCCGACCTGACAACCACTGCCCGTGCGCTCACGGCGGGCGGTTGTTTCAACACCGGTCAGGTCTGCTCCTCCTTGACCCGGATCGTGGTCAGCCGGCGCCGCCACGACGCGCTCGTCGACGCCCTGGCCGACGCCTACTCCAGCATCCGGCTGGGCGATCCGTTCGATCCTCAGTCCCAGATGGGGCCATTGGCCGGACCCCACCAGCGCGAGCGAGTGGAGTCATTCATCGCGTCGGGCCGCGAGCAAGGCGCGAGACTGGCCACGGGCGGCGGTCGGCCAGCCCATGTCCGGGCGGGGGCCTACATCGAACCCACCGTCTTCGCTGACGTCGACAACTCCATGCGCATCGCGCGGGAAGAGATCTTCGGTCCTGTCGTCAGCGTCATACCGGCGACGGACGACAGGGACGCGGTCGCGATCGCGAACGACACCCCATACGGCCTCAACGCCTCTGTCTTCACGACAGACGTGGGTCGGGCATACGACGTTGGCCGCCAGCTGCGTTCGGGAACCGTCGGACACAACGCCTTTCGGACCGACTTCGGGATCGCCTTCGGTGGTTTCAAGCAGTCCGGTGTCGGTCGCGAGGGTGGTGTCGAGGGCCTCCTGCCCTTCCTCGAGACCAAAACCATGATCTTCGATGACCCACCACCGCTGGCTCATGGCAGCTGAGGACGTGTGGCCGCCTCGTCGGCACAAGCACCGAAGGGCCACGGCATGACCGATCTCGCCGTCACCCCCGTTCACCCGTTCATCAAGGGGCCCATGGGCCTCTGGATCGACGGGCGGTCGGTCGAGGCGCAGGCGGAGAAGGTTTTCGACACACTGGACCCTGCTTCCGGCCTGGTCCTCGGCCAGCTGGCCCAGGGCGAGACAGCTGACGTCGACCGGGCTGTACGCGCGGCACGCGTGGCGTTCGAGGGGACGTGGTCGCGCTGGACGCCCTACGACAGGCAGACGCTGCTGATGCGAGTTCACGAGCTCGTGGACCAGCGCTTCGAGGAGATGGCGACCCTCGAAACGCTCGACCTCGGCGCGCCCATCACCCGAACGCTGGGGCTGAAGTCGACGGTGCTGCAGATCATCGCCTACTACGCGGGCCAGACAACGAACGTCGCGGGCGAGACCCTGCCCAACAGCCTGCCGGGCGCGGTCATGACCATGACGCTCAAGGCGCCCTTGGGCGTCGTCGGTGCCGTACTGGCCTGGAACAACCCCCTGATCGGGGAGTGGTGGACCGTCTGCGGTGTCATCGCGTCCGGCTGTACGGCAGTCCTGAAGCCCGGAGAGGTCGCTTCACTGTCGGTCCTCTACATGGTCGAGCTGCTGCGTGACGCAGGACTCCCTGACGGAGTGGTCAACGTCGTCACGGGTTTTGGTCCGACTGCCGGTGCCGCCTTGGCGGCCCACCCCGACGTCGACCGAATCATGTTCACCGGTTCGGCCGCAACGGGTAGGCGGATCGTGGCGGCGTCCGCGAGCAACATGAAGCGAGTGCAGGTGGAGCTCGGCGGCAAGTCTCCGGATGTCGTGTTTGCCGATGCCGACCTGGACCGCGCAGTGCCCAGCGCGGCCATGTCCGTGTTCTCCAACAGCGGGCAGTTGTGCGTCGCAGGCTCGCGGCTGTTGGTGCAACGGAGCATCCATGACGAGGTGGTGGACCGCCTGTCGACATTTGCGAGCGGGCTTCGGGTCGGCAACGGCATGGATCCAGAGGTCGACCTGGGACCGGTCGTATCCCAGCAGCAGCTGGACCGGGTGATGGGCTATGTCAACGGCGCTGTGCCGCAGGGTGCGACGGTGGCGGCAGGAGGGCGGCGGCTCCTCGGCGACCTCGCCCGCGGCTTCTTCGTCGAACCCACCGTCGTCTCCGCCGTGACGTCCGACATGACGATCGCTCGAGAGGAGGTCTTCGGACCGGTCATCGCTGTGCTCCCCTTCGATGACGAGGACGAGGCGCTCCGCTTGGCGAACGACACAGAGTACGGCCTGGCTGGGGGCGTATGGACCACGAAACTCTCCACCGCCATGCGCATGGTTCACGGCATCAGGGCGGGAACGGTGTGGGTCAACAACTACGGGTTGATGGATCCGGCGGTCGGCATGTCGGGCGCCAAGTTGAGCGGCTATGGCACCAAAGGAAGTCCGGCTCACATCGACGCCTTCCTCTACGAGAAGTGCGTGTACATCGACCTCGAATGAACTGTCCTCGGCGCGGCAACGCCGGACATCGGCAGAAGCAGCAGCCACTCACCCCTATCGGCTACCGACCGAGGAAGTCCGGGGGTCGCTTCTCCAGGAACGCACGCATGCCCTCGACCTGGTCCTCAGAGTCGAACAGGAGCTGAAAGGCCTTCCGCTCCAGGAGCAGAGCCGTCTCGAGCGGCACGTCAGCGCCCGCATCGACCACTTCAAGGATGGCTCGGATGGCGAGGGGAGGCAGCTCCGCGATGGCACTGGCTAGCTCTTGTGCCCGCTGTACGGCGTCCCCGTCGGGGACAACTTCGGACACCAACCCCATGGCCAGTGCTTCCTCGCCGGTGATCGTGTCCCCCAACAGCAGCAGGCGAAGGGCGCGGTACTTGCCTAGGACCCGCACCATCCGCTGCGTCGCGCCGGCACCCGGCATGACCCCCACCCTGATCTCAGGCTGACCGAACCGGGACCCAGCGCCTGCCACGATGAGGTCACAGCTCATCGCCAGCTCACAACCGCCGCCAAGCGCGAAGCCCTCCACGGCCGCGATGACCGCGGTCTGGCACTGACGGATGGTGGTGAACATGCGGTCCGAGGCCCGGAGGGTGTGGTCTGTCGGAGACATGCTCACCATCTCGTCGACGTCGGTCCCGGCCGCGAAGACCTCAGAACCTCCGGTGATGATGATCGCTCGGACGCTGGGATCCCGGTCCAGCTCCTCAACCAAGTCCGCGATTCGGCTCTTGATCTCGAGGTTGAGCGCGTTGCGTCGCAGGGGTCGCGCGATGACCACCATGGCGACGTGGGGTAGCGGTCGAGCCGTCTGGACCTCGTTGCCACTCACAGCCACGTGACCTCCTTCTTCCTGAAAGCGTTTCGACTGTACGAACATGTTGATCGGAGTGCACATCTACGAATAGAGCGTGCGACGAGGGACTGGTCCTCAGTCCTTGATCTCGGCGATGACTGCGCCGTTGGTGACGGTCTGGCCGACCTCGGCCACGAGGCGGCTGATGGTGCCGGCCTTGTGGGCGTTGATCGGCTGCTCCATCTTCATCGCCTCGAGGACGACCACCAGCTCACCCGCGGCGACCTGCTGGCCCTCCTCGACGGCGATCTTGACGATGGTGCCCTGCATGGGGGCGGTGAGGGAGTCGCCCGAGGCGGGTGCACCGGCCTTCGACCCGCCGGAGCGTCGGGGCGCCTTCTTCTTCGCAGCGCTGGAGCCACCGCCGAGTGCGAGCCCGCCGGGGAGCACGACCTCGAGGCGCTTGCCGCCGACCTCGACGACCACGCTCTGGCGCTCGCCGGTCTCCTCGGGCGCCTGCGCCACGACGCCGGAGTAGGGCGGGATCTGGTTGTCGAACTCGGTCTCGATCCAGCGGGTGTGGATCGTGAACGGCTTGTCACCCTCGGGGGCGAACGCGGGGTCGGACACGATGACGCGGTGGAACGGCAGGACGGTCGGCATGCCGTCGACGACGAACTCCGCCAGCGCGCGTCGGGACCGCTCGAGCGCCTGGTGCCGGTCGCGGCCGGTCACGATCAGCTTGGCCAGCATCGAGTCGAACGCGCCACCGATGACGTCGCCGGCGACGACGCCGGAGTCGAGGCGGACCCCCGGGCCCGACGGTGGCTCGAACACGGCGACGACGCCGGGGGCGGGCAGGAAGCCGCGGCCGGCGTCCTCGCCGTTGATCCGGAACTCGAAGGAGTGGCCGACCGGGGCGGGGTCGTCGTAGCCGAGGGCCTCACCGTTCGCGATCCGGAACTGCTCGCGCACCAGGTCGATGCCGGTGACCTCCTCGGTCACCGGGTGCTCGACCTGCAGGCGGGTGTTGACCTCGAGGAAGGAGATGGTGCCGTCCTGGCCGACGAGGAACTCGCAGGTGCCGGCACCGGTGTAGCCGGCCTCGGTGAGGATGGCCTTGGAGGCGCGGCGCAGCTCGGCGTTCTGCTCGTCGGACAGGAACGGCGCCGGGGCCTCCTCGACGAGCTTCTGGTGNCCGGCCTCGGTGAGGATGGCCTTGGAGGCGCGGCGCAGCTCGGCGTTCTGCTCGTCGGACAGGAACGGCGCCGGGGCCTCCTCGACGAGCTTCTGGTGCCGCCGCTGCAGCGAGCAGTCGCGGGTGGAGACCACGACGACGGTGCCGTGCGTGTCGGCCAGGCACTGGGTCTCGACGTGGCGGGGCTGGTCGAGGTAGCGCTCGACGAAGCACTCGCCGCGACCGAAGGCCGCAACCGCCTCACGGGTGGCCGAGTCGAACAGCTCGGGGATCTCCTCGATGGTGCGCGCCACCTTGAGGCCGCGACCGCCGCCGCCGAAGGCCGCCTTGATCGCGACCGGCAGGCCGTGCTCCTTCGCGAACGCGACGACCTCGTCGGCGTCGGCGACCGGGTCGGCGGTGCCGGGCACCAGGGGCGCGTTGGCGCGGGCGGCGATGTGCCGGGCCTTGACCTTGTCGCCGAGGGAGTCGATGGCCTCGGGGGAGGGACCGATCCACCTCAGCCCGGCGTCCATCACGGCCTGGGCGAACGAGGCGTTCTCGGCGAGGAAGCCGTAGCCGGGATGGACCGCGTCGGCCCCGGACTTGCGGGCCACCTCGAGCAGCTTCTCCTGCACCAGGTAGGAGTCGCCCGGGGTGTTGCCACCGAGCGCGTAGGCCTCGTCAGCCACCTTGACGTGCAGGGCGTCGCGGTCCGGATCGGCATACACGGCAACGGAGCCGATGCCGCTGTCGGCGCACGCGCGGGCGATGCGCACGGCGATCTCGCCCCGGTTGGCAATGAGGACCTTCTTCATCAGGATCTCTCCACAACTGAGCCGTACACAGCCGAAAGGTGGTGAACGGCGTCGACCACGTCTTGTGTTGATGCACCTGGGGTGAAGACGCCCCGTGCCCCGAGGATCTCGAGGGCGAAGACGTCGTCGCGGGGGATGATGCCGCCGACGAGGACCGCCGTGTCCGATGCGCCGTTCTGGGCGAGAAGCTCGATGACTCTGGCCACCAGTGTCATGTGGGCGCCGGAGAGGATGGAAAGCCCGAGGATCGAGGCGTCCTCGGCGATGACGGTCGCGACAATCTGCTCCGGTGTCTGGTGAAGTCCCGTATAGATCACCTCATACCCGGCGTCCCGCAGAGCCCGAGCGATCACCTTGGCGCCACGGTCGTGTCCATCGAGGCCGGGCTTGGCCATGACGACCCGCGCACGCGGCATCACCGGCTCGTGGTGGGACAGCTTGGTCAGCGTTGCGGCCAACGGAATCTCCTTTAGGGATGGGGGAGCGTCGAACCGCGCCAGGCTCCCGGGCCCGGGCGGATAGTGCGGCGGTGGCGGCGCGTGGAACCCGGCCACTCCGACGCACGCGAGAACGTCGGAGCGGCCGGGGCTTGGGGGCCAAGGAGCAGCATCAGAACGGCCGCCAGCTCCTCAGGGGTGGGCTGGCCAGTGGCGAGCCTGATGGATGAGTGGTGGTGGGCGCTCATAGGGGGATGTTGCCGTGCTTCTTGGGCGGGAGGGTCTCGCGCTTGGTGCGCAGGGCCCGCAGGGCCTTGGTGACGTTCATCCGGGTGTTCGAGGGCGTGATGACGGTGTCGATGTAGCCGCGTTCGGCCGCGATGTAGGGGTTGGCGAGGGTGTCCTCGTACTCGGCGATGAACCGGGCCCGGGCCTCGTCGACGTTCTCCCCGGCCTCGGCGGCCGCGGCGAGCTGTTTGCGGTAGAGGATGTTGACCGCTCCCTGGGCGCCCATCACGGCGATCTGGGCGGTGGGCCACGCGAGGTTGATGTCGGCTCCGAGGTGCTTGGACCCCATCACGTCGTAGGCGCCGCCGTAGGCCTTGCGGGTGATCACCGTGACGAGCGGCACGGTCGCCTCGGCGTAGGCGTAGATCAGCTTGGCGCCGCGGCGGATGATGCCGTCCCACTCCTGGTCGGTGCCGGGCAGGAAGCCGGGCACGTCGACGAAGGTGAGGACCGGGATGTTGAACGCGTCGCAGGTCCGCACGAACCGGGCCGCCTTCTCCGAGGCGTCGATGTCGAGCGTGCCCGCGAACTGCATCGGCTGGTTGGCCACGACCCCGACGGACCGGCCCTCGATGCGGCCGTAGCCGACCAGGATGTTCGGGGCGAACAGCGGCTGCACCTCGAGGAACTCGCCGTCGTCGACGACGGTCCTGATCACCGTGTGCATGTCGTAGGGCTGGTTCGCGCTGTCGGGGATCAGCGTGTCGAGCTCGCGGTCCTGCTCGGTCACCTCCAGCGACGGCAGCTCACCGTCGTCGGCGAACGAGGGCGGCTCCTCGAGGTTGTTCGAGGGCAGGTAGGACAGCAGCTCCTTGACGTAGTCGATCGCGTCCTGCTCGTCGGAGCCCATGTAGTGCGCCACCCCGGACTTGGTGTTGTGCGCCCGCGCGCCGCCGAGGTCCTCGAACGAGACGTCCTCACCGGTCACGGTCTTGATGACCTCGGGGCCGGTGATGAACATGTGGGAGGTCTGGTCGACCATCACGGTGAAGTCGGTGACGGCGGGGGAGTAGACCGCCCCGCCGGCGCAGGGTCCCATGATCAGGGAGATCTGCGGGATGACCCCGGACGCGTGCACGTTGCGGCGGAAGATCTCGCCGTAGAGGCCGAGGGAGACCACACCTTCCTGGATGCGGGCGCCACCGGAGTCGTTGAGCCCCACCACCGGGCAGCCGACCTTCATCGCGAAGTCCATCACCTTGCAGATCTTCTCGCCGAAGACCTCGCCCAGGGACCCGCCGAAGACGGTGAAGTCCTGCGCGAACACCGCCACGGTGCGACCGTCCACCGTGCCGTAGCCGGTGACGACCCCGTCGCCGTAGGGGCGGTTGGCCTCCTGGCCGAACGCGACCGACCGGTGCCGGGCGTACTTGTCCATCTCGATGAACGAACCCTCGTCGAGCCCCCGTCGCCGTAGGGGCGGTTGGCCTCCTGGCCGAACGCGACCGACCGGTGCCGGGCGTACTTGTCCATCTCGATGAACGAACCCTCGTCGAGCAGCAGCTCGAGCCGCTCGCGGGCGGTCTTCTTGCCGCGGGCGTGCTGCTTCTCGATGGCGCGCTCGGACCCTGCGTGCGCGACCTCGGCGACCCGACGCTTGAGGTCGGCCAGCTTGCCCGCGGTGGAGTGGATGTCGATGCCCGACTCGGGGTCGGGGACGTCGGTGCCACCCACGGAGAGCGGATCAGCGACGGAATCGGCGACGACAGTCATCAGTTAGACGCCCTCAGAACGTCTCGCGCGGGACGTAGAGGCCCCAGACGTCGCGCAGCGCGTGGCTGACCTCGCCGCCGGTGGCCCGCAGCCGCAGGGCCTCGCGCATCGGGTAGAGCAGGTTGTCGGTGCCCCTCGCTGCCTCTCGGACGGCTTCGAGGGCCGCCTCGACGGCGGCGTTGTCGCGTTCGGCGCGCAGGGCGGCGAGCCGTTCGCGCTGGTCGTGCTCGATCTGGGGGTCGACCCGCAGGGGCTCGTAGGGCTCCTCCTCGTCGAGGGCGAACCGGTTGAGGCCGACGACGGTGCGTTCCTTGCTGTCGATCTCGAGGGCGATGCGGTAGGCCGAGCGCTCGATCTCGGACTTCTGGAAGCCCTGCTCGATCGCGGCGACCGCTCCCCCGCGGTCCGGTAGGCCGAGCGCTCGATCTCGGACTTCTGGAAGCCCTGCTCGATCGCGGCGACCGCTCCCCCGCGGTCCTCGACGGCCTGGATGAGGTCGAGCGCGGCGGCCTCGACGTCGTCGGTCATCGACTCCACGACGTAGGAGCCGGCGAACGGGTCGACGGTCTTGGTCACGTCGGTCTCGTAGGCGATCACCTGCTGGGTGCGCAGGGCGAGCCGGGCGGCCTTCTGCGTGGGGAGCGCGATCGCCTCGTCGAAGGAGTTGGTGTGCAGCGACTGGGTGCCGCCGAGGACCGCGCCCAGGCCCTGGAGCGCCACCCGGACCAGGTTGACCTCGGGCTGCTGCGCGGTCAGCTGCACCCCGGCGGTCTGGGTGTGGAACCGCAGCATCTGGCTCTTGGGGTTCTTCGCCCCGAACTCGTCCCGCATGACCCGCGCCCAGATCCGGCGGGCCGCCCGGAACTTCGCGACCTCCTCCAGCAACGTCGTCCGCGCCACGAAGAAGAACGACAGCCGGGGGGCGAAGTCGTCGACGTCGAGGCCGGCAGCCTGGGCCGCGCGCACGTACTCCTTGGCGTTGGCGAGGGTGAAGGCGATCTCCTGCGCGGGAGTCGCCCCGGCCTCGGCCATGTGGTAGCCGCTGATGGAGATGGTGTTCCAGCGCGGCAGCTCCTTGTGGCAGTAGGCGAAGATGTCGCTGATCAGCCGCAGCGACTCCTTCGGCGGGTAGATGTAGGTGCCACGCGCGATGTACTCCTTGAGCACGTCGTTCTGGATCGTCCCGGCCAGCCGGGACGCGTCCGCGCCGTTCTCCTCCGCGACCAGCTGGTACATCAGCAGCAACGTCGCGGCGGGAGCGTTGATGGTCATCGACGTCGACAGGTCACCGAGCGGCAGGCCGCCGAAGAGCGTCCGCATGTCGTCGATCGAGTCGATCGCCACCCCGACCTTGCCGACCTCGCCGTGCGCGATCGCCTCGTCGGAGTCATACCCCATCTGGGTCGGCAGGTCGAAGGCCACGGACAGCCCACCGGTGCCGTTCGCGACCAGCTCGTGGTAGCGCTCGTTGGACTCCTTGGCCGTCCCGAACCCGGCGTACTGCCGCATCGTCCACGGCCGCCCCGTGTACATGTTCGGGTAGACACCACGCGTGTAGGGGAACTGACCCGGCTCACCCAGATTCTGGTGTGCTGGCATCCCTCCCAGGTCCGTGTGGTCGTAGACCGTCCGAAAGGGAAGTCCTGACTCAGTAAACAGCACGACTATCCCTCCATGCCTGTTGCGACGTATCGGTCGCCCGCAACAACGAGCTGATTCCCGACCGCACCGGACCGACCGCTATTGATTCACTGGCGCAGTTCACTATAGCGTATACGCATCCGGGATTACGGATCGAAAGGGAGTCATGAGCGCCGCCACCCCCGAGCCATCAGTCGACCAGGACAACCAACGGCTCTCGATGACCGTCTTGATGACACCCGACATGTCCAACTTCAGGGGCAATGTCCACGGCGGCACCTTGCTCAAGCTCTTGGACCAGGTGGCGTACACCTGCGCAAGCCGCTACGCCGGCCACTATGCAGTCACTCTCTCGGTCGACCGCGTGGTGTTCCGTGAGCCCATCCATGTCGGTGAGCTGGTGACCTTCGAGGCCAGCGTCAACTACACGGGCCGAACTTCTATGGAGATTGGCATTCGCGTGACCACCGAGGACTTGGTCCTTCGCATCGTCCGCCACACCAACAGTTGCTACTTCACCATGGTGGCCACCGATGACGACGGCCGTCCCACGGGAGTTCCCCGATGGTCGCCCCTGACGGCAGTCCAGCGTCGCCGACACGCGGACGCGCTCAGGCGTCGAGAGCAGCGACATCCTCTCGCTCGCGACGCGCGAGAAGCAGTGGTCTGAAACGACATTTTCGTAGCTACAGTCGTAGAAGGGCGGAAGGGTGACTGCACTTCAGGTGGTCGCGCTCGTCGTGTGCCTCGCGGTCGCCCTGACCGCCATCGCGCTGTTCGCCAGGGTGATCCGGCAGTTCCTCGCCGTCTTCCGCCTCGGCCAGCCCGACGCCACCCGCACCGGTGACAAGGGCGCCCGCACGGTGACGCTGCTGCGCGAGTTCCTGGGGCACACCCGGATGTCGCGGCTGCCGGTCGTCGTGGTCGCGCACTGGTTCACGATGATCAGCGACCACGCGCACGCCAAGGCGCCGTGGCCGCTCGCTTCGCGGGAGCAGGGCGAGGCGGCTTCCCTCGATGGGATGACTACATTCCTGGGCGGCCTGGCAGAGGGTATGACGCCGTGGCTGCTCGGGGACACCTACGCCCCCCCGCTCCCGCGCGTGGATGCCGATCGGACGCACTCGAGGTTCAAGAGCCGGCAGAGCGAAGGGGACACCCCGGATGGCGGGCCGTTGTTGCCCACTCAAGCTCGGGACGAACAGAGGTGAGGGCCATCGTTCTGGGACCGCCGGGCGCAGGCGTGATGACTCAGACGCGTCTACTTGCCGGGGCCTTGGGCCTATCAGCCGTCTCTGTTGACGACTTCTTGCGGCTACACATCAGCCGAGGCACGCCATTAGGGGACCTGGCCAAGCGCTCGATGGGCCATGGTGGGCCGGTTTCCGAGAACATCCTTCATGCGGTCGCCCGTGACGGCCTTGCCCGAACAGACACATCGCTTGGATGGGTCCTTGCCGGCTACCCGAGAACGGCCCAACAACTGTCACTCTTGCTCAACTGGACACGAGACTGTGGCCAAACCATTGACGTAGCTCTTGTGCTTGGTGTCGGTGAGCGAGAAGTCTTGCGACGGCTTCTCCCCGGGACCCGCCCATGCGAGTCGGAACACCTTGAAGCTTGGGTGCGAAACTCATATCAGCGCTTCTCCGATTCCTTGCCGCTATTGATGGCCACGCTAAAAGACCATGGGCTGCTGCAAGTGGTCGACGGGCACGGTCACGTTCATCAGGTGGCGACCAGATGCCTGACGCTTGCCCGCCAAGTTGTCCGTGCACGTGCACTCGGATAGTTAGCCACACTGTCATTTAGGTAATCAAGGCATGAACGGAGGCAAGTGGAAATGCTGCCAGAGTACAAAGTCCATGCAATTCGTCTCGGGAAGGTGGACTTCGACATGGGCCCCTCTGTGCCTGGCAGGGAACCCAACATCCAGTCAATCCCGGTTTGGGCGGCGGTGGTGGAGGGGAACGGCTCGTTGATTCTGGTCGACACAGGCATCAAGGATGCGGTCAGGCATTCAAGGCTCGCTCCTACGACTCTTGACCCCGAAGAGACCCTAAAAGGTCGCATGGCGACGCTGGGTTGGAAGCCAAGTGATGTCGACGTGGTCGTCAACACGCACCTCCATTGTGACCATGCAGAGAACAACCGTGATGTTCCAGGTGCCCAATTTTTCGTTTCCCGCACCGAATGGGAGTACGCGCTTGCCCCGGATACGGCGCAAGCGGCCCTGTACGACTTCGATTGGACAGGAACAGAACTCAGCTTTCTGAACTACACCCTCATCGATGTGGACCACTATGACGTTCTACCCGGTGTCCGGCTGATCCAGACGCCGGGCCACACTCCGGGCCATCAATCCGTCTTGGTCAATACCGCCGAGGGCGTGCTCTGCGTCGTCGGGGACGCGGCGGGCAGCATGGAGAACCTGATGGCACCGTCGCCGCCTGGTATCAACTCTTCGTCTAGCGAAGCCATCCAGTCGATACATAAAATCCGCCGCTACTGCGACCGCGTGTTCATGAGCCATGACCCAAACATTGACGAATTCCAGGAGCACGGCTTCCCGATCGTTCCCCCACTCTCCGGGTGGGCGGGTCCAGCGGGTCGTTGACAAATGAATTCGGACCAAGTAGACGGAGTTTCAAGGTGACTCAACGAGGGAATGACTGGAATGTCGCCCCACGCATTCACGCAGTGCTTGAGTTTTTCAAGAAGTACTACGCCGGCACCGCCACTCTCGACGGAAACGACTACTCACAATGGTTCGCGCTGCCATACGGGCCTGGCGGCGGGATATGGGGCTGGCGTACCGGAAACTTGGGTTCTCCCACCACACCGCGCAGGTCATCAATCTGTGGGTCCTCAGTGAAGTGTCGGCAATTGTCATCGGACACGTAAGTCGGCTCAGAGAGGACGACTCGGCGATCAACACGAGCAGTCACCTCTATGTCGTCGTGAGAAGAGAGGGCCAGTGGCGCATCTCTTCGATCCTGCCGGCCGCCGAGCTTCCCTGATACTTACAAAACCGCTGGGAGTGGCCAGTCGCTTCCGTCCTCCTGATAGGTCCAACCACCGTGCGATACCTGTGTGCGTGCAGCGGTGGACACGAATCCCGAACCAGCGAACCCAAGGAGCAGAGCGATGAAAGGTATCGTCTTTCACGGCGACCGCGAACTTGAAGTAAAGGACTTTCCCGACCCAACTCCAGGAGCGGGGGAAGTGGTTCTTGAGATGCGAGCGTCTGGTATGTGCGGCTCGGATCTGCATGAGTATCGCGCTCCCCGAGGGATGGCCCCGAAGGTGATCGTTGGTCACGAGCCGGCCGGTGTCGTCGCTGCCGTGGGAGCGGGCGTCCCTACGGCATGGATCGGTCGCCCAGTGCTCGTTCATCACTACTTCGGATGTGGTCGTTGCGACCAGTGCCGGGCTGGCTGGCCCCACCTTTGCCGATCGGGACTCAAGGCCATGGGATACACCGTTGATGGGTCCCACGCCGAACTGGTCCGGGTGCCCTTCAGTTCCATCTTGCCGATGCCTGAAGGGATGTCATTTCTCAGCGCGGCGGCTATCAGTTGCGGCACGGGGACCGCCTGGGGAGCGCTCGAGATGATCAACGCTCGAGGGGACGACACCGTCGCTGTCTTTGGTCAGGGCCCGGTGGGCCTTTCGGCCACGCGACTGGCAGCGGCCCTGGGAGCCCGAGTCATCGCTCTTGACATCGAGCCGCGTCGATTGGCACGTGCCCGCGAGTTCGGGGCGACGCATCTCATCAACCCAAATGACGTGCCGTCCGTCCGAGAAGCGGTCTTGGAGCTTACGGGCGGTCGCGGCGTCAGCAAGAGTTTGGAAACCTCCGGTGCTCCATCGGCCGCGAACCAAGCGCTGCAAGTGTTGGACCTCTGGGGCACGACCTGCTGGGTGGGACGTGGGAACGCGATCCAGGTGGATATCACAGACCAGTTATCGAAGCAGATCACGGCGAGGACATCGTGGACCCTGTCAGTCCCATCGATGGAGCGGCTGTCTGACTTCGTGGTCAGTCGGGACATCGACATCGACGCGCTGTTCACAGACCGCTGGACGTTGCATGAAGCGGCCGCGGCGTACTCGTTGCTCGATAAGCAGGACAGCGGCAAGGGCGTGTTCCTGCCCGACTGATCGGCTGAGGGGCACTGGCCGTGCCTCCCACCCAGCGGAGTTCCATAGCAACATGGGATGCCAGCAACTACCGGACGGCGGGCTCCCGGCGAGCGATCCGGGACCGTCTCCAATTCTAACGAGGAGAAGCAGCACATGCGTCAGGTGTACATGGACGCCCCGGGTCAGGTTCGAGTCGCGGACCGCGAAGACCCGAAGATCATCGACCCGACCGATGCGGTAATTCGGCTGACCGCGACCTGCATTTGCGGGTCGGATCTTTGGCCTTACCGCGGCGTTGAAGACGTTGACCACGCCCCCATGGGGCACGAATATGTCGGCATCGTCGAGGAGGTTGGCACAGATGTAACGACCGTCAAGCCAGGCGACTTCGTCGTCGGCTCGTTCGTCATCTCGGACGGTACCTGTGAGATCTGTCGTTCCGGCTACCCGTCTAAGTGCGTCAACGCCGAATTCGTCTCTGCCACTATCGGGACCCAGTCCGACAAGGCCCGCATCCCCTACGCCGACGGCACCCTGGTCGCTACGCCCGGACAGCCCGATGCCGACCTGATTCCGCATCTGCTTGCAGCCTCCGACGTGCTCGGCACCGGTTGGTTCGCCGCCTGGGCCGCCCAGGCCGGCCCTGGCAAGACGATCGCGGTCGTCGGCGACGGGGCTGTCGGCCTGATGGGTGTGCTCGCCGCCAAGCAGCTCGGCGCCGAGCGGATCGTCATCTTCTCCCGCCACCCCGAGCGACAGGCCCTGGCACGCGAGTTCGGAGCGACGGACGTCATTGAGGAGCGCGGCGACCAAGGCATCGCCAAGCTCAAAGCGCTCACCGGCGGGCTCGGCGCGCATGGCGTCGTCGAGGCGGTCGGAACGGAGGAGTCGTTCCTGCAGGCCATCGGCTCCGCCCGGGGCGGCGGTCATGTCGGCTTCGTCGGCGTCGCCCACGAGGGCGTGAGCATCCCGGCGGACCAGCTGTTCTTCGCCGAAATCACCCTGCACGGTGGCCCTGCCCCGGTTCGCCGCTTTCTACCCGACCTGATCCAGTTGATCTGGGACCGCAAGATCGAGCCTGGCAAGGTCTTCGACCTCACCTTGCCGATTGAGCAGGCCGCCGACGGCTACAAGGCCATGGATCAGCGCACCGCCACCAAGGTGCTCCTCACCCTTTAGGACGTAAGCCACGCCCGCGCCGAAGGGGATGCCTCCTTCCTCTTCGACGCGGGCGAGCGGCCGAACGCAGGGTCGAAGGAATAGGGCACGAAGGCTAGGAGCAGGCAGATGGAGAACAACAACGAGGTTCGAGACTTCCTGGTCTCTCGACGCGCGAAGGTCACCCCCGCTCAGGCAGGACTCCCTGACTACGGCACCGAACGACGCGTTCCCGGGCTTCGCCGCGAAGAGGTCGCACTGCTAGCCGACATCAGTCTCGACTACTACATCCGCCTCGAACGCGGCAACATCCGCGGAGCCTCCGAAAGCATCCTCGAATCCCTCGCCCGAGCCCTCCAGCTCGACGACGTCGAACGGGCCCACCTGTTCGACCTCGCCCGCCACGCCCCGGCCCCCTCGGCCCGGCCGCGCAAACCAATAAGGGGCCAGGTACGCGCATCCGTGCAGCGCGTTCTCGACAACCTCACCGTCCCCGCCGTCGTGAACAACATGCAGCAAGACCTCATCGGAGCGAACCTGCTCGGCCGCGCCCTCTACACCATGCACTTCGACACCGACCGGCCCAGCATGGCCCGATTCATCTTCCTCGACCGGCGCGCCCAGGACTTCTACGTTGACTGGCCTCTGGCCCGCCGCCTCACCGCTGCCATGCTCCGCCTCCAAGCCGGTGCCGACCCCCTCAACGCCGAGATCACCGCCCTGATCGGCGAACTGTCCACCCGGAGCCCTCAGTTCCGCAAGGACTGGGCCCGCCAGGACGTCCACGCCCACCTCACCGGCCAAAAGAGCTTCCGCCACCCCGAGATCGGACTACTCCACCTCACCTTCGACGCCTTCGAGATTCCCGGGGAGACTGGGCTAACCATCGTCACCTACACCGCCGAAGCGGGTTCCGAAACAGAGGAGAAGCTCCAACTACTCGCCTCTTGGGCTGCCAGCCAAGAGAGATCGACCGGCAGTCTTCCCGTGCGGCCGCTCTGACGGAGAAAAATCTGGGGATAGCTAGTCCACGTTCGAGCCGAACGGCTACAGAGGGCCCCTAACCTGCCCAGCATGAACCTGCCCAGCATGCGTCTCGTCGCGCGACTTGGGGGATCGGCACGAATGGCCTTGCCTCACGTGCCGGTCACGCTGCGAAAAGACCAAGCTTGCCTAAGAGGGCGTGCCCCGGGTCACAGGCGCTCCCGTCCCGCCGCCTTCTACGAGTTCCCGGTGTCCAAAAGCGCCAATGCGCTCTGGATGCCGTCCTCGAGGACGGCATTCGACAGCTTCTTGTCGGACAACGCCCGAGCCAGCTGCATGGACCCCACGAGCATGGTGAAGAGCAGGAGCGCGGTTTGACGTTCCGACGCCGGATCCGCCGGAGAGAGGCGCGTGCAGATCTCGGCTAGGATCGCCTTCGCGCCGCTGGTGTACGCCTTCTTCGTCGTTGGCGCGGACCGTGCGACCTCGTCAAGGAGTGCTGCCGAGGGACAGCCCGCGTCAGGGTGGTCCCGGTGGGCGCGCGACAGGTATTCGCGCACAAGCACCTCGAGTCCGGCGCGGCCGGCCGGAAGCTTGCTGAACTCCGACGCCTGTCGATCAAGTTGGTCCCCTAGGACCGTCGCGACGAGGTCGTCCTTGGACGCGAAGTGGGCGTAGAAGGCTCCGTTGGTGAGCCCGGCGTCAGTCATCAGGGTCGAGACCCCGGACCCGTCGATCCCGTCCTTCTTAAAGCGCCGGCCGGCGGCATCGACGATCCGCTGCCGGGTCGCCTCCTTGTGCTCCTTGCCGTACCTAGCCACGTGCACCTCCCGGTTAGCGACAGTCCCAGCGCCTGCCGGGGATAATTGTATGGCGATCGACATACTAAAGACGTGCCGCGTGCCATGCCTTTCTCCAGGTTGGTGGCGGGGTCGCTTGCCCTGCGGGTCACCATAGCCTATTGTAGTATGAACGTAATATTATGATCGGCAGTCCACAACTCAAGGAAACTCACCATGACAACGCAGCAGCAAGTGGCACTCGTGACGGGCGCCTCCTCGGGCATCGGCAAGGAGGTCGCCCATCGCCTGGTCGAGGCCGGATTCCAAGTGGTGGGGACCAGCCGCCACGCGTCAGGGCTCACCGGTCGCGATGGCCTGACCTACGTTGACCTCGACGTCTCAAATGATGCATCCGTGATCGCGGCTGTCGAGCACGTCATAGGGCGTTACGGCCGTCTGGACGTCTTGGTAAACAATGCAGGCATTGGCTCCCTAGGCGCCGCCGAGGAGCTCTCGGTCGCCCAGGACCGCAACGTCATCGACGTCAACGTCGTTGGCGTGATGCGCATGATGAAGGCGGTGTTGCCCCACATGCGCGCGCAGGGACGGGGCCGCATCGTCAACATCTCGTCGATCGTCGGGCTCGTCCCACAGCCTCACATGGCGGTCTACGTCGCATCCAAGCACGCGCTCGAAGGCTACTCGGAGTCGGTGGACCACGAGGTGCGCGAGTACGGCGTTCGCGTGGTGCTCGTCGAGCCCGGACCCACCTCGACGGCATTTGGTACGGCCGTGGTGCGTCCCGAAGTCCTCATCCCGGCATACGCACACCAGCGGGAGACGTTCGCCGAAGTGATAGCGGACTCGAGCGGTGGCGCTGACGACGCGGCCACCGTGGCGAAGGTGGTCGTCAACGCGGCAACCGACGCGAAGCCGAGACTTCGATACCCGGCCGGCGGCACCGCCACTCGAGTCAGCGCCCTGCGCCGCTTCGTTCCGGCCCGCGTGTTCGATAAGCAGATACGCAAGATCAACCGGTTCGCCCACTGACCCGGTCTCGACATTCAAGCCACGGCCAGAGAACTCTTTGGTGACCCCACGACGAAGGCGTTCGTTCATCTGCCTAACCGCCGGGCTCGGAGCGGAACTGCGGTGGGGTTCTACAGCCTGGCCCCCGTTCCGACTCGTCAGGGCTGGTGCGCGGACGCAGAAACTTCGGGCCCGCTGGTGAAAAGCGGTAGGTCGAGGCCGCGGAAGCGCGGCCTCGACCTGTGCCTGGAGTCTTACCAGGGAACGATTCCCTCATCCTGGTAGAAGCCACCGGTGCCGGCGTCGGCGGGAAGATTCACCACGTGCTTGATGGAGGCCGCGCCCTCGGGGACGGGGCGGCCGCCCTCGCCGCCGAGGTCGGTGGCGGTCCACCCCGGCGATGCGGCGTGCACGGTGATCCCCTCGTCTTCCAGTTCGGCGGCCAGTGCGGCGGTGAAGGCGTTGAGCGCGGCCTTGGAGGCGCTGTAGGCGGCGGTGTGTGCGCCCATCCGAGCGATCGAGCCCGCCTCGCTGGAGACGTTGACGATCCGGCCGTGCGCGGATCTGCGCACCAGCGGCAGGAACGCCTGGGTGGTGCGCCACTTGGCGATCAGGTTCAGGTCCAGCACCTCCTGCAACTTGTCGAGCTTCACGGTGGAGGGCTGCTGGTCATAGCCGAACAGGCCGCCGACATTGTTGACGAGCACGTCGACGCGGCCGTATTGCGCGGCGACCTTCGCCGCCGCGGCGTCGACGGACGCCTGGTCGGAGGCGTCGAGCTGGATCGGGTGGACGTCGCCACCGATCTCGGAGGCGGCCCGGATGGCCTTCTGCTCGTCGCGGGCGGTGAGCAGGACGGTGTCGCCGCCGGCGGCGAGCTGGGCGCCGAGCTCGCGGCCGATGCCGCGGTTCGCGCCAGTGATGAGGACGATGCGTGCCATGGGTCTTCTCCTAGTGGTCCTTGTAATTGTGGGAGGCGGCCGGCTCCGGCGGGTGTTGTCAGGCTTTCGGCCTGCCTTCCTGATTGATCCTGAACTCAACGCTCCACGATGGCAAACTCATGACTGCTAGGATTCAACATCATGGAATCTGGCATCAATGGCCGCCCAGTGGTCCAGTCGGTCGGGCGAGCGTTCGCCCTTCTCGAGCGCATCGCCCGGCAGCCCGAAGGAGCTCGGTTGAGCGAACTCGCCGACGGCGCTGGGCTGCACCGCAGCACCGCGCACAACCTGCTCGCCACGCTTGAGGCCCTGGGCTACATCGCCCAAGACCGCAAGGGAGGCTCGTACCGGCTGACCGGGAAGGTGAACCAGCTGCAGCGCTTGGACGCCGCGGCCGAGCAGGCCCTGCGCGCCCGGATCCGCCCGGTGCTGCAGAGGGTCAGCGAGGCATCGGGCGAGTCGGCGTTTCTCGCCCTGGTCACCGGGCACGACTACCTCTGCGTGGACGCGGTGCAGTCGGTCAAGCCGCTGCACCTGGCGGTGAGGCCCGGGGAGCGCAAGTCGCTGCTGGGCGAGGCGCTCGGCCACGCCCTGCTCGCCGCCGACCATGATCTTGCTGCCTCGGTACGCGGCGAGGACCCGCAGGCGTTTGAGGGCCACGCGCGGGAGGTCGCCGAGGCCGAACGGAACGGCTTCGCCCTGGACCTGGACAGCCAGCAGGCCGGGATCTCCTGCGTCGCCGTCGCGATCACCCCTCGCGCCGCGATCGCGGTAGCCGGGCCCACGATGCGCCTCCCGAGGAAGCGGCTGGTCGCCATCGGCAAGCGGATCCGCCAAGAGCTCGACGACGTGCGACCTGCCAACCAGGAATGGCTCTGAGAACGTCGCGCCGGTGGCTGCGTTTATCGCGGTTCTGCTTGCGGCTCTGCTGGGTGCCGTGACCAGTCATGGGACCTCCCCTTTGATTCGTTCTGCGGCGACGGTGGTCGTCGGACTCACGGTCGGGTCCTCAGCTCGCGTCGGCAGCCTCAGGCAGTTGGTTCCGGGACGGGTTGTCAGCGTCGGGGACCGACGGAATTCGCTACCTGCCGGGCGGCGTCGGTCACCGGGGTGGCGCCGTCTGCAAGCTCAACGATGGTGCGGCTCAGGGTGGGCTCGTGCAGGGCGGCGACGATGAACGCGGCGACGTCGTCGCGAGGCACGTCCTGCTCGACCAGGGCCGGTCCGGCGGTCACGAGGCCGTCGCCGGGCTTGTCGACGAGGTGCCCGGGGCGGACGATGATCCAGTCCAGCTCGGTTCTGGTGAGGAAGACCTCGGCGGCCTTCTTCGTGCGCAGGTAGTGCGCGTACCCCTCGCTGATGCCCTGTGGGGCGGCGGCGGCCTCCGGGTAGGCCGAGACCAGCACGAACCGCGCGATGCCCGCCTGCGCGGCGGCCGCCGAGGCCTTCTCCATGCCCCGTCCGTCGATGAGGGTGGTCTGCTCCATGCCGGTGCCGTGGGCGCCGGCGGTAAACACCACCGCGTCGTGGCCGGCCATCTTCGCGGCGAGCTGGTTGACGTCGTCGGCGATGAGGTCGCCGATCACCGGAGTAGCCCCGGCGGACTCGACGCGGGATCGGTGGTCGGGGTTGCGGAACATGCCGGTGGCGGCATCACCCGCCTCGACGAGGCGGGTGGCCAGGCGGGTGCCCACGCCACCGGCCGCTCCGACGATGAATGCCTTCATGGTGCTTCTCGCTCTCGCTTGTTCTGCTGCTTGCTGTCGGGACGGCGCCGTCACGCCGTCACTCCCAAACGGGGAGGTGTTCGGAGACGTAGCGTGAGCCGTGAGCCCCGTGGGGGACGATGTCGTGAATTCGGGCCAGATCCTCGGCGGTCAGGCTGACCTCGGCGGCGGCGAGGTTCTCCTCCAGCCGGGTCCGGCTGCGGGTGCCGGGGATCGGCACGATGTCCTCGCCCTGAGCGAGCAGCCAGCCCAGCGCCAGCTGCGCCGGCGTGATGCCTTTGGCTCCGGCGAACGCGGCGAGCTGGTCGATCGCCTGCTTGTTGTTCGCGAAGTCTTCGCCCTGCCAGCGGGGATCGACGCGCCGCATGTCGTTCTCGTCGTACTCGTCGGCGGGTTTGACTTCAGAGGTGAGGAAGCCGCGGCCGAGCGGCGAGTACGCCACGAACCCGATCCCGAGCTCGTGCACCGTCGGCAGCACGTCGGACTCGACGCCGCGCTCGAACAGCGAGTACTCGGTCTGCACCACCGAGACCGGGAAGGTCGCGTGGGCGCGGCGGATCGTCTGAGGACCGGACTCGCTCAGCCCGAAGAAGCGGACCTTTCCCTCAGCAACGAGCTCGCCCACCGCCCCGGCAACTTCCTCGACCGGGACGTCCGGGTCCGGCCGGTGCTGGTAGAACACGTCGATCACGTCGGTCCGCAAGTGCCGCAGGCTGTTTTCCGCGACCCGACGGATGTTCGCTGGACGGCTGTCGTAGCGGTTGGCTCCGAGATTGGCGTCGTAGACGTTACCGAACTTCGTAGCGATTTGGACCTGGTCGCGGAACGGTGCCAGCGCCTCGCCGACGAGCGCCTCGTTCGCATCGGTGCCTTGGTTGTACAGCTCGGCGGTGTCGAACAGGGTGACCCCGAGCTCGTGGGCGCGGCGGAGGACGGCGATGCCGTCCTCGCGGCTCGGGCCGGGGCCGTAGAAGGCGGTCATGCCCATGGTTCCGAGGCCGAGCTCAGCGACTGAGAGTCCCTGTTGGCCAAGTCTGCGGTGCTTCATCTTCATGTCCCTTCGGTGGCAATGAGTCAGGCGAGCGCGATGCCGGTGCGCTGCTCAAGTCGCTGCAGCAGGTCGTGGTCGACAGGGCGTCGCGGACTGCGGAGTGCGGGTCCTGCAGCGGGTGGTGGTACCAGTAGCCGCCGGAGTGCGGTGCAATCCGCCCCTGCTCGTCGACGCTGAACGGGACCGGGGTGCGCCGGCCCGCGACGAGGTCGTCGAAGGCTCCTGGCCCGCCCATGGCGTAGGCCCGCCGGGGTGGAGGGGTGCGAACCATGTGCCTGCTCGCACGTCCTCTGTGTTGGGGATCTGGGACTTCGCCTTCGACCCTAGGCCGGGTCCGCATCAGACCGGGAGGCCTTCTCGGTGCCTCCCAGCCTCGCCGCTTTCATGGGCCGGCTCACATGGTCAGGCGTTCGTGGTGAACGTGGCCACGGGGCACCCGAGGCGTCGCAGCGTCCGCAGGGTGGCCAGCAAGGCCGAGTTCGGGCCGACGACAACGAACGCGACCCGCTCGGGCTCCTCGCGGCCGATCTCGGCCTTCAGCTGCTCAGGGCGAAACCGTCCGACCTGGACGAGCGCGTCCAGCGTCCCGCCGGACGCCCGCCGTTGCTCCTTGAGCGCCCGGCTGTAGTAGGCGTCCTCGGCGGACCGGACCCACCACAGCAGGCGTACCTGGTGCGTTTCTCGGCCGTGCGTGGTCAGTGGGCTCCGCTGACGCGAAGGATCATTGCGTCATATGCCCGGTCGGGGAGGATGCTGCGGGTGAAGATGAGGGGCTTGGCGCCGAACCCGACGGCATAGCGCGTCTTGGGGCGGCGTGCGGTGGCCGCTTTGACGACGGTTCTGGCCACGAGCTCCGGGGGCGACGACAGCCTGGTGTTCTCAGCCCGAGCTGCCTTCGCCACCTTCGCGGCCTTGTCTGCGTACGCGCCTTTGCCGGATGTTTCGATGAGGTTATCGGCGGCGATGCCGTTGAATTCGGTCCGGATCGCGCCAGGCTCGATGATCACGACGTTGATGCCGAAAGGCTTTGTTTCCAGGCGGAGGCAGTCGCTGAAAGATTCGAACGCGAACTTGGTGGCGTGGTACCAGGCGCCGAACGGCGTGTAGATCTTTCCACCCATGGAGGTGATGTTGATGATGGTGCCGCTCTTGCGGGATCGCATCGACGGAAGTACCAGCTGGACTAGTCGAGCGGCGCCGAACACATTCACCTCGAACTGACGGCGCACTTCCTCTAGAGGAACATCCTCCACGGCGCCGAAGGACCCGTAGCCAGCGTTGTTGACGAGAACGTCGATCCGGCCAGTTTCAGCAAGGATCCGGCGGACACCGTCGCTGGTCGAAGCGTCGTCGGTGATGTCCATGGCGAAGGTATTGATGCCACGAGCGCTGAGGTCGTTCATGCGGTCGGTGCGTCGGGCGACGCCGTAGACCAGGAAGCCGGCTTCCTGCAGCTGGATGGCGAATGCTTTGCCCATTCCCGAGGATGCCCCGGTGACGAGTGCGACCTTCTTGGTGGTGGTGGTGGTGGTGGTGGTGGTGGTCATGGTTCGATCCTTCGGCTAAGTTGAACACTGGTTCGACTTACATCTTGAACCATCGTTCGAGTAATTGCAAACCGTGCGATCACCCATGACAGGATCAACTCCATGACTCAGCCAGCAGGAAAGCCGGTGCGCGCTGACGCACGGCGCAACCGCGGGAAAATCCTCGAGGCTGCCCGAGCGCAGATCACCCTCCACGGTTCCGACGTTGGCATGGATGAGATCGCTGCTGCTGCGGGCGTTGCTGTCGGCACTCTTTACAGTCACTTCCCGACGAAGGTGCATCTCGTCGCGTCGGTTGTGAGCGAGTTCGTCGCGCAGATGGCGGATCGTAGCGAGACCGCAGCGGCGGCCGTGCGCGATGGCAGTCCCGCATACACCGAGCTCACCGCGCTCCTACGGGACATCGTCATCGCAACCGCGACCAACCAAGCCGCGAAAGCCGCCGCGGCCGCTGTCGACGCCGACGAGGGCGATGCCTCCGACCTGCGACGAGGCGGCGCCGCCCTGCAGACGATCATCAATCAAGCTCGCGAAGACCGCACCGTCCGCTCGGACCTGTCAATCGAGGACTTCTATCTCCTCGTCAGCAACATCCCCGCCGGCCAGCCCACCGACACCCTCGACCGATGGATCGATCTCCTCCTTCACGGAATCGCGGCCCGAAGAGCCGACACGACTTCCACGCCCTGAAGCGGATCGATTCTGGCTCGCCCAAATAGATCTGCGTGCCTAAGTCGGGACCAACCACTGGCAGCCGCCCGCAGTCTGAGGTGACACCATTGGCTACGACCCACCGGCGGTGCAGCGTCGATTCGGGCGATTGCCGCACCACGGGAGCCGTGCTCGTCAGAGAATGGCAGCCCTGCGGTCACTCGTCCCCTTACGCTCGACGCCGGCTGCCAACGCGAACAGAGCCCTCTGTCGTTACCCGGGTGGGGTATGTGGAGCAAGAAAATTTGCGGCCGGAGCGCCAGGCCTCTGACCTGCAGAAACGCGGCGCCTGTTTGGGCGCGCGGGGAATGGGCGGGGAAATGTGGGGTCCGGAGGCCGTGACAGTCGGACTCACGCGCCGCGTGACCTGCGCGGACACGCGGGGTGGGGGTATGTAATCGCGATGGAGTTGCGCACCCTCCCTATTCCGCGCCGATGAGGCGCTTGGCGCGCGCCGCGTCCTGCAGTACCCGCAGCGGCGAAGTGAGGACGGATCCGTGTGCCAACGCCTCGTCAAAGTCGAGCGCGTCCACGAGTAGACGTCTGGCTGGGGTCGGCCGCGAGCCCTCCGACAACTCATTCTCAGAAGTGGGCGGACGCGCAGGTCGGGACCTCTTTTGGAGGTGAGTGCGGCTTCACGTGCTATAGCTCGCCAACGGAGGATCACATGGACTCCCCGCGCTCCTGCCGGCGCCATTGGCCCCTCATCAGCCGTCCAGAGAGGCTGGCTGGGTGTGGCATCGCCGGTTATGTTCTCAGCCCTCGATGACGCGGCGGGCGAGGTCCTGCCAGCCGGCGACGAATCGGTCCACGGCGAACCCTTCCAACTGCACGGCCTCCTCGACGATCACGGACTCCAGGGGTGCCAGAAGGGCCTTCGCGAGGAACTGCACGTCTCCGCGCACGTCCAGCTCGCGCAACAGATGTATGACGTGAAGCGTGGTGAACGATTTGGCGGCGACGGAGCGGCGGCCAGGCTGCCCCGCCGCCTCAATGAGGCGGGCCGCCTGGAGGTTGTACTCCAGGCGAGTGCGGCCGAATGCGACCAGTCGCTCCCAGGGCTCAACGCCGGGGCCCAGGGGCGGCGGACCGCTCATCACCAGGGCCTGAAACTGTGCCTCTCCATGGTTGAGAAGTGCCGCCATGAGGCCAGCCCTGCTGGTGAACCGACGGAAGACGGTTCCCTTGCCGACGCCCGCCTCCCGGGCAAGCGCATCCATGGTCACCGACTCGACGCCGTTGTCCTCGACCATCCGGCGGGCGGCCGCGAGCAATGCCTCGCGGTTGCGTGCCGCATCAGAGCGCTCGGGTCGGGGGCCCTCGAGCAGCGGGAGCGGGTGGCCACTCATGGCCGCAGTGTAGGGGTGGGAACATAAGCGGACCATGGTCCGTTTAGGTCAGTAAAGCCAAACCCTCACACAGCCTTCAGGAGCCCACCATGACCACTAGCGCCGCCACCCGCCTTGTTGTGCTTGTCGGAAGCCTGCGGAAAGACTCGTTCAATCGCCGTGTCGCCGAGGCGGTCGTCGAGCGCGCACCGCAAGGCGTCGAGGTCGTGATCGCTGACGGGCTGGGCGAGATCCCGTTCTACAACCAGGACCTCGACGCCGCGTCCGTCCCGCCTTCTGCCCAGCGGCTGCGGGAGCTGGTGGCTGGTGCCGACGGGGTGTTGGCCGTAACGCCGGAGTACAACGGCACCATGCCAGCGGTATTGAACAACGCAATCGACTGGCTGTCTCGGCCCTACGGGCGCGGCGCAATCACCGGCAAACCGTTCGCGGCGGTAGGCACGACGTCCAGCCAGTACGGCGGTAGGTGGGCGCACGACCACGCTCGTCGGTCGGCAGCCATCGCGGGTGCGGTTGTGCCGGAGCACATCGAGTTCTCGCAAACCACCACGGACGTCGATGTGCTGGGCGATGAGCAGGTCGTCAGCCGCCTGATCGCGGCAGTGGAGGCGCTAGTGGCGGTCGAGCCTCGGGCCCGCGCCGTCGCCTAGCCCCTGCATGGTCGCCACAAGACTCGACGTCGGCACCGCATCACCTAGGCAATTCTGCTTCTCTTGAGGTTGCGGCTACTCCCGCCTGGCCTGCCCGCCGCATAAGAGAAGGAAATGCTGATGAAGTACTCCGTCCTCGGTACGACAGGTTTGAAGGTGTCCCGGATCTGTCTGGGAACTGCCACTTTCGGGGTGGCTCCCGCCGCGAAAGACGCCGATCGGCTCGTTCGCGCTGCGATCGACGTTGGCATCAACTTCGTCGACACCGCCGACGTGTACGGCAACATGCCGGTTTTCGACCGGCCCGGCGCCCCAGCCGCCGCCGATCGTGAACCGGCCGAACAGATCCTCGGCCAGGCCCTCCGCGGCCGCCGCGACGAAATCGTGATTGCTACCAAGTGCAACGGCATCGTCGGACTGAACATCAACGACCGAGGCCTGTCGCGGCGCCACATCTTCCGCCAGGTCGAGACCAGCCTGCGTCGCCTGGAAACGGACTACATCGACCTGTATTACGCCCACGACCCCGATCCGGACACACCGCTGGAGCAGACCCTTGGGGCGTACGACGATCTCATCAGGCAAGGTAAGATCCGCTATGTCGGCTTGTCCAACCATCCCGCCTGGCAGATCATCCAAGCTCTGTGGATCGCTGACGACCGGCGTCATCAGGCGCCCGTTGCCGCTCAGGTGAAGTACAACCTCATCGACCGGGCAGCCGAACGCGAACTCGCACCGGCCTGCGAGCAGTTCGGTCTGTCCCTCGTCCCCTACGCTCCGCTGCATGGCGGGCTGCTAGCTGACCTTGGAGTTCTGGACCGCGAGGTGGCAGGCGACCGACGCTTTTCCGGAGCAGGCTTCACCGCCGCCGAAATCGCTATCGGCCGCGAAGTCGACCGGCTCAGCCGCAACTGGGAGCTGCGGCCGTACCAGGTGTCGTTGGCTTGGTTGCTGTCCCGCCCGGCGGTCGCCTCTGCCATCGTCGGCGCCGAAACCATTGAAGAGCTGCAGGCCAACGCCACGGCAGCCGAAGTCGAGCTCGAACCGGCGCAGCTCGACGCGCTGACCGCACTGGCCACTGAAGCGGCACCCTTCCATCACCGTGCGGGAGAAGGCCCAGAGCAGCCGCCCGCAGCGGGCCCGGGCAGATCCCACTGAGAACGCATCCCGGCACGACCCCAAAGACCCTCGAGCCGCCAGCCCAGGATGCCACCAGCGACCTGTTGACGACCGGTTGCCGGGAACGCCAAGCCACTCGCTCAGGCGCAGTACGCACTATCCAGCAGCCGGCTCCATAGAGGGATCATCAACGGCCGTCTGCCACGCCTCGAGCTGTTCGCCGGAAAGTAGCCCGCGGATCACCGTGTCGGCGCTACCAGCGACGCCAGCGATGTTTGCGTTCTGTGAACTCTCGATCTGCAGACTCTCCGTCGCGAGCGGAAATGAGCGCTTGTCGACAGATTGACGGACCGGTTCTGTCAGGAGGTGTCCCGCCTTGCCTCCTACGCGGCCCCCGATGACGATCAAGGCCGGGTTGATCAAGTTCGTTGCCCCGGCGACAGCAAGGCCAAGGGCTTCACCTGCCCGCGCCATGATCTGGGCGCATGCTTCATCACCGGCGAGCGCGCCGGCAACGATGTGCTCGTCCCGGATCTGACGCGGCGGCATCCCCTCAAGGAATGGGCTGTCTCCTTTGCGCATCGCGGCGATACCGAACTTGGTGATCGCTCGCCCGCTTGCCAAGGTGCCCAGGCACCCGGAGTTGCCGCACCAGCAGACCAAGG
Source organism: Phycicoccus sp. Soil802 (assembly GCF_001429605.1). Classification (GTDB taxonomy): domain Bacteria; phylum Actinomycetota; class Actinomycetes; order Actinomycetales; family Dermatophilaceae; genus Pedococcus. The sequence continues at coordinate 412,046 of NZ_LMSS01000007.1, read as the reverse complement.
ACCGATCGTTGGAAATCGTCATGTGGCCGATCTCGCCGGCCACACCTGAGGCGCCGCGGTAGAGGACTCCGTCGCTGATCAGTCCCGCACCAATTCCGGTACCCATCTTCACATACAGCATGTTCCGACACCCATCGGTAGAACGCTCGCGCGCCTCGCCTGCGGCCATCATGTTGACCTCGTTGTCGACCCACACGGGCACGTTGTACTTAGAGCTGAACCAGTCGGCCACAGAGAAGCCAGCCCATCCCCCGTCGCGCGTCGTATCCATGGTCAGACCGTCGGGTCCGACCGGGCCGAGCACGCCGACACCGATTCCGCGCAGAGGGCCACGAGCCTTTGTCGGGCGGTCCTCAAGCAACCGCGTGAAGACCGCCTCTGCGGCTGCCAGTGCCACGTCGGGACGTGCTCCCAACGGCAACCGGCGATGACGCGTCGCCAGGACATGGCCGGAAAGGTCGGTGATAGCGGCCGTCAGGCCGGTGGCTCCTAGCGAGACCGCGAGCACGCTGCCGGCGTCCGCGACGAAGTCAAGCCGACCAGGTGGTCGTCCCCCAGTGGAAGCGACCGTCGGACCCTCGCGGACGAGGCTCATCGCGATGAGCTGATCAACCCGCTGAATGACGATCTTTCGGCTGAGGCCGGTCACCCGGACGAGGTCGGGTCGGGTATTCGCGCTGCCCTCGAGGATCAGCCGTAGCACCTGCTCGAGGTGGGTATCGCTGGACGCGACAGGTGGGGTACTGGCGAGCCGTTTTGACACGTTTCCTCCGAAGGGTGGTCGGGCGCAGCCAAGGTTACATCCCTCGGGGTTACATCCCTTGCGGGCAAAACCTTGACTTTTGGCTCTCAGGTCCATATGTTCGGCGTCACACCGCAGAACCGCTACCCACACCGGATCGCGCGATGGAAGTGCCGAGGCCAACCCCGCCTCGCCGACTCGCACCCCCGCTGGCGCAAGGACAAGGACACCGATGTCTGGTCAGACGATGAAGGTCGCCGTCAACCCGCTGCCGTGGGTGCTCAGCGACGGCCGGTTCCAGCTGAGCCGCACGGTCCTGGTCGACGCTTTGGCTGACCTGCGTGAGGTGGGGTTCCGCGCGCTACACGCCCAGGTCCCTGACGACATGACGGTCGTCGGTTACCGCCAGACGCTCGCGGACTACGGGTTCGTGCCGGCCCCCGGGTACTTCTCCGAGCACTTTGCCGACGTGGGTTCCGGGGCCGAGGTCCTCGAGCGGGCCCGCCGCGCCGCCGAAGTACACCTCGAGCTCGGCCTCTCTGAGATGTTCATCGCGTCCGAGATGGCGACCGAGCGAATGGCTCGTCCGGCTGTCGGGCACCTCCCAGACCACGAACGACTGAGGCGGCTCACTGACGGCATTGTGGCGGCCGCTGAGGTCATGCAGTCGGAAGGAGTCACCGCCGCGTTGCACTCGCACGTCGGCTCGTGGGTGGAGACCGAGGAAGAGATCCGGGCCGTACTGGACTGGTCCGAGGGTTCGGCCTTGGCGTTCGGTCCCGACACGGGGCATCTGTTCTGGGGCGGCGCCGATCCGGGGCGCCTGATCAAGGCCTACGCGACTCGCGTGGCCTGCGTTCACATCAAGGATGTCGACGCAGCCGCAGCCGCAACCGCCCGCGAACGAAGGGACAACTACCAAGATGCGACCTCTGTGCGCCACGTGTGGACCGAGCCCGGACGTGGCGACGTCGACCTCGACGCGGTGATCGCTGCCCTGGAAGGCTTCGACGGGTGGGCGGTCCTTGAGGTAGATGTACCGAACCTGCCGTCGCGGGTTGAGAGCGCCCGTGCGGGCCTGAGCTACTTCGAGGCCAACCCAGCTTTCGACGTGATCGCGTCATGACGGCCTCCTCCACGCTCGGTGTCGGCTTTCTGGGAAGCGGCCCGGTGACGCAGGCCATCCACCTACCTGCGTTGGCGCGACTGACCGACCTCTTCACCGTGCGCGCGGTGATGGACGTCAGTGAGGCAACCGCCGACGGGGTCGCCGCCCGAGTCGGCGCTCGAGGAACCACGTCGGTCGACGAAGTGTTGGAAGACACCGAGGTGGACGTCGTCGCGGTATGCAGCCCCCACCAGTTCCACGCCGAGCAGGTCATCGCCGCCTGCCGGGCAGGTAAGCGAGCGGTGTTGTGCGAAAAGCCGTTTGCGACCACCTCCGATGAAGCGTCACGGATCGCGCAAGTCTCACAGGAGACCGGTGTGCCCATCATCGTCGGCGCCATGCACACCTACGACCCCGGTTGGGTCTCGTTCACCAAGGCCTGGGGGCCAGCTCGAGGGAGCGCATCTCACATCCGCTGCTCTGTGGTTCTGCCGCCCAACACTCGCTTTGAGGACTTCGCCACGGAAGTGGCCAACCGCCAACCGCCACAGGAGCCCTCCCCCCCGAACTCGGTCGACGACCGCGCAAACCGGCTTCGTGGCGGGATCTTGGGCCTCGCCATCCACGACCTTCCTTTGATCCGTGCCTTCCTGAGCACAACAGACGGCATCGTCGTGCACACGGCGCAGGCGCTGAACCCGTTCGGATATCTGGTCGTGTTCTCCTGTGGCGACCAGGTCGTTGAGCTGCACGCACACATGTCTGACAACTGGAGCCCAAACTGGTTGTTGGAGGTATACGCAGACGACCGCGTCGGCTCAATCAAGTTCACGCCCTCCTATGTTCAAGCCGGCTCCGCCGAGGCAGCCATCAGCTCAGCCGGCAAGCAGGTGCATTTCGCGCCGAGCGGGCGGAACGGGTACGTCGAGCAGTGGCAGCACCTGTACGACATCGCTCACGGCGAGCCGGCCCACTTTTCCCCGACGGATCTGATTGCAGATCTGACGTTCGCCCTTGACCTCTCCGCAAAGGCATCTAGCGCCCTAGCGAGCAGCCCCGAGCCAGCTGGTGTCCGATGACCGCCCTGAGGGTCAGCGCCGGACCTGACGAAGCCGTCGCCGGCGACGTCCTTCCCGTGATCGCATCCCTACCGATCTCGTTGGTGGCCAAAGCATCCGAGAACGCGGCCGATCTGTTCGTCGTCCACGGGGGGCCCGACTGGCCGCAGCGAACCGCCGAATGCCTTCTCCACGACCTCCGTGGCCTGCTGATTGTCGAACCGACTCCCGTCCCGGCGAACCAGGTACCCGACGACCTCTCGGTTCCGGTGGTCGTCGACTACCGGTTCGCGGGTAACCCTGCCCTGGCCGCGGCGGCTGAGGCGTTCGTCGGCTGGCCCGCCGAAGGGATGATCGAGATCGCGGCCACGGATCAACAAGAGTCGAATCTGGGCGCCACCCTCCTCGACCAGCTGGCCACGCTGCGCCGCGTCGGTCAGCCCGTGGTCGACCTCCACCGACTGAGCTGGAACGGCAGCGGCTACTACCTCCGCGCTTCGACGACTGCAGGATCGTTCGTACTTCTCAGTGCCCACGTCACCTCCGGCGCTCCGCCCTCGCTTCGAGTTCGGGGACTGGCCGCCAACGCCTCGGTGGAGCTTGTCCTGCCGGACCCCGCCACCGCCCGCCCTGCTGTGCTGGTCCGCACCACGCCGAGCGGAGCCACCACGATGCCGACCCTCTGGGAGACCTCACACCGTGCGGGTTGGCGCCGACTACATGCCGCCGTTACCGGGGCCACGCTGACCACGGACTTAGTCGAGCTGAGAGCGGAGCTGACCTTGGTCAACAACGTCCTTCCACCGCAATAGCCCCTCTACCCCGACCCAACTGGCTCGACATCCATGCACATCCACGAGAGGAACCATCATGAGCAACCTGAGCATCCCCGACTTCTCCCGACGCGGCTTTCTCAAGGTCACAGGCGCGGCTGCGGGCCTGGCCCTCATCCCAGGGTTGGCGGCCTGCGCCGAGTCGAAAACCCAGACCGGCTCCGGTGGCGCCGCCGGGACGTTGAAGTTCTGGGACATGCCATGGTCCACAGGCACGTACGACAAGGCCTCGCAGGCTCTGGTCGCTGCATACAAGCCGGCGAAGGGGCTGCCAGGGGCGGCGTTGCAACGAATCCAGTGGAACAACTTCACGACCACGTTCTCCTCGGCACTGGCATCCAAGACCGGTCCCGCGGCGAGCTCCGGCGGCGGGTTCCAGGCCTTCCAGTTCGCCGACCAGGGCTACATCGCCATGGCCGACAACCTCATCTCGACGTGGGAGAAGGAAGGCTTCAAGAAGGACTTCCTCCCCGGCACGATCGAGGCGATGAAGACCGACAAGGGATACGTCGGCGTCCCCTGGCAGTCCGACTACCGGGTCTGGTGGTACCGCAAGTCCCTGTTCGACGACGCCGGCGCGACGATCCCCACAACATGGGATGAGCTGATGACCGCCGGGGCCGCACTGAAGAAGAAGGGCTACTTCGGCTTCGGTTTGGGGGCGGGAGCAGGCAACAGCTTCGGTGTCCAGGGGATCGTCATGATGATGATCAACAACGGCGGCGGCATCTTCTCGCCCGACGGCAAGCTCGACCTGCTCAACGAGCGCAACGTCGAGGCCATCGACTTCGTCATCGAGCTGGTCAAGGCCGGCATCAGCGACCGTGCCTCAGTCAGCTACTCCGCGGACAATCTCCTTGCCCAATGGAAGAACAAGAAGAACGCGTTCGGCATTCACACTGCGGGCCTCAACGACTCGATCGGAGACACCACCGGAGACTTGGTGGTTGCCAGCCCGTTGACAGGTCCGCACGGCGACAAGGCAATCCTGGCGTACGTCAACAGCATCATGATGTACACCAACACCCCGTCCCAGCAGGCGACTGAGGCGTTCGTGTCCTACTACATCAAGAACATGAAGTCGTACTGGCAGCAGGGCGTCATCAGCGCTCTCCCCGTGTTGCAGTCCATCGTCGACCTGCCCGAGTTCCAGAAGGACGAGGCCAAGGCGAAGGTGGTCAAGGAGTACCAGCCGGTTGCCAAGACCTTTGGCGCACGTTCGGACAAGCTGTTCGGCGCGATCGGCCAGGTCGACGGCAGCCAGCCGCTGAACCAGTTCGCCCAAGCGGTCCTCGGCGGGCGGACCGACGCCAAGTCGGCGCTGACGACCCTGCAGCAGGGCCTGTCCAGCATCGTGAAGTCGTGACATGACGTCCACGACCACGGCCACGTCGACCCGGGAGAGGCGTGCCCCCGGGACGCCGGGCGGGCGACGGTTCAAGCCCGGTACGTGGACCATGTTCTTCCTGGCTCTGCCGTCCATCGTGCTGCTGCTGCTGATCCATGGGTGGCCGCTCATCCAGGCGTTCCGGCAGTCGCTACACGATGGCACCCTGATCAACCCCGGGCAGTTCGTGGGGCTGCAGAACTACATCGACAACCTGAACAGCCCCACGTTCTGGAAGGCCGCCGGGTTCACCGTGGTCTTCACGGTGGTCGGGGTCTTCGGCAGCTGGATCATCGGGCTTGGGCTGGCGCTGCTTCTGCGCACCCGCATACCTGCCGGTGGCATCTTCAAGGTGCTGCTGCTGCTGCCCTGGGTCGTGCCCATCGTCGTCTCCTCGACCGCGATCAACTGGCTGGTCGCTACCAGCTCCAGCCCAATTCCCATGCTGTTCGAGAACCTCGGCCTCGCCCCGCCGCTGTTCCTCGCCGATCCGACCTGGGCCCGGATTCTGGTCTGCGTGTTCAAGGTGTGGGTCAGCTTCCCGTTCATGATGCTGATGTCCAGCGCAGCCCTGGCCAGCGTCGACGAGACCGTCTACGAGGCGGCCAGAATGGACGGCGCGAGCAGCCCACAGCAGCTGCGCTGGATCACCCTGCCGATCATCGCCCGGTCCACGTACATCTCATGGATCCTCATGACGATCTTCTGCGTCAACGACTTCCCGACCATCTTCTTGCTCACCGGCGGTGGTCCGATCGACGCCACCAACTCCCTGGTCGTCCTCGCCTACAGAACCGTCTTCCAGAACCAGCAAGTCGGCCTCGGAGTCGCGGTCGCGTTCATGATGACCGTCGTGCTGGTGGTCATCGCCACCCTCCTCTACCGGCAGATCCGAAAGGCAGCGATCTGATGGCTATCGTCCACCAAACGGCCAAGGTCGGCCAGGTCGCCGGCAAGCAACTGCTGACATCACAGGAGAAGGGCACCCGCGGGCAGTGGTGGCGCTTCGTCCTCGTCCTGTTCATCGTGGTCGTCACGTTGATACCCATTGCCGTCGTGATGTTTCTGGCGTTCACCCCCACGGTGACCTCGAGTACCAGCGGGTTCACCCTCGAGAACTTCAGCAACGTCTTTGCCAATAGCGATGTCATTCTCTGGCTTCAGAACAGCCTGCTCGTCACCCTCGGCACCGTCGTGGTGTCGGTCGCGGTCGCGGCGCCAGCCGGCTACGTCCTCTCCAGGGGCCGCAGTAGGGCCGTGTCCGGCTATTCACTTCTGCTGTTCGTCTTCCAGAGCCTGCCCGTGGTCACCTCGGTCATCCCCCTGTTCATCCTGTTTGCCAAACTCGGCCTGATCGACAACCTGTTCGGCGTCACGATCGTCTACGTCGCCTCCGCCATGTCGGTCGCCACCTGGATGATGGCCGCCTACATGGACTCCATCCCCATCTCCCTCGAGGAAGCCGCCTGGATCGACGGCGCGTCACTCTTCCGAGGCTTCGCCCAGGTCGTGCTGCGCAACTCCCTGCCCGGCGTCCTGTCCACCGCCATCTTCACGTTCCTCGTCGCTTGGAACGACTACCTCGTCGCCATCGTCTTTCTACGCTCAGCCGTCGCGTTCACGCTGCCTCTGGGCGTGCAGTCCTTCTTCCAGCAGAACACGACCGACTGGGGCGGAGTCATGGCCATCGCCGTCGTGATGATGATCCCGCCTGTCCTCATCTTCGTGCTGCTCAACAAGTACTTCAGCGTGGGTGGAATCGGCGGCTCGCTCGCCGGCCAGTAGTTCGCCCACCGCTCACCAGCACCGAAGCGTTACGAATAGGAGAACGCCATGCGGCGACCCCTGACTCTGTTCACCGGCCAATGGGCGGACCTGCCATTCGAGGAAGTATGCCGGCTGGCCTCCTCATGGGGGTACGACGGACTGGAGATCGCCTGTTCCGGCGACCACCTCGACGCCGAACGCGGCGCCGTCGACGACGCCTACATCGCCGAGCGGCGGAAGATCCTCGACAGCTTTGGCCTGCGCGTGTATGCGATCTCCGCGCACCTCCAAGGTCAGGCCGTCTGCGACGACCCGATAGACCAACGCCATCAAGGCATCCTGGCTCCCTCCGTCTGGGGTGACGGCGACCCGCAGGGAGTTCGTCATCGGGCGGCTGAGGCGGTCAAGAACGCGGCGCGCACAGCCGCCCGGCTGGGCGTGACCACCGTCGTCGGGTTCACCGGGTCGTCGATCTGGAAGTACGTCGCGATGTTCCCGCCGGCTTCCGCCGCCATGGTCGAGGCGGGTTACCGAGACTTCGCCGCGAGGTGGAACCCGATTCTCGACGTTTTCGACGAGGTCGGCGTCCGGTTCGCGCACGAGGTTCACCCTTCCGAGATCGCCTACGACTACTACTCCACCCAGCTCGCACTCGAGGCAGTCGGTCACCGGCCCGCCTTCGGCCTCAACTGGGACCCCTCGCACATGGTGTGGCAGGGCATCGACCCGGTGAACTTCATCTGGGACTTCCGCGACCGGATCTACCACGTCGACTGCAAAGACACCAAGATGCGGACCCCCGACGGTCGCCGCGGCATCCTCGGATCCCACCTGCCTTGGGCCGACCCGCGACGCCGTTGGGATTTCGTGTCGACCGGGCGCGGCGACGTGGACTGGGCCGAGTGCTTCCGCATGCTCACGACCATCGGATACGACGGACCCATCTCCGTCGAGTGGGAAGACGCCGGCATGGACCGTCTGCAGGGCGCAGCCGAGGCTGTGAGGTACCTGCGCAGCCAGCTGTTTGAACCGCCTGAAATGTCGTTCGACTCCGCGTTCGCCACCGCCCCGGGTCTGACGTCATGAGCCCTACCGCCATCCCGTCAGCCATTCGGTCTGTAATCGTGGGGACGGGATTCATGGGCGACGTTCATGCTCGGGCGGTACGCGCCTCTGGGGGCACCGTGGCGGCCGTCGTCTCGCGCAGCGCCGACCAAGCGGCCGCCGCTGCGACACGCTTCGGCGCGGAGTCGGCATACACCGCCCTGGAGCAGGCACTGAACGGGGGCCAGGTCGATGTTGTCCACATCTGCACCCCCAACCACACCCACCTAGAGCTCGCGCACGAAGCGATCGCCGCAGGCGTGCACGTGATCTGTGAGAAGCCGCTGGCCACGAGCACTTCGGATGCCGAGGACCTCGAGGCGGCAGCAACCGCGGCTGGAGTGGTCCACGCGATCCCATTCGCGTACCGCTTCTACGGCTCGGTTCGCGAAGCCCGGGCACGTGTCCTCGCCTCCCCGAAGAGCAGCGTCCGGATCATCCACGGCAGCTACCTTCAAGACTGGTTGTCACGTCCCGACGACACGAACTGGCGGGTCGACCCCGCCCTCGGAGGACACTCGCGAGCCTTCGGCGACATTGGCGTCCACTGGTGTGACCTGGTCGAGTTCGTGACCGGCCACCGCATCGCGCGGGTCAGTGCGCAACTGTTGGCGTTACCGCGAACAGGAGCCGGGGGATCGGGCACTGAAGACGCCGCAGTCATACAGTTCGTCACCGACCACGGGGCGATCGGTTCGAGCGTCATCAGCCAGATCTCACCCGGTCGCAAGAACCGGCTGTGGTTCTCCATCGACACCGCCGACGCCTCGTACCAGTTCGACCAGGAAGACCCGGACTCCCTCTGGATCGGCGGTCGGGGCCACAACGTGGAACTGCCGCGTGCCGCGGAGGACCAAGTCATCGGCCCCCATTACGACCTGGTCCCTGCAGGGCACCCCCAGGGATACCAAGACTGCTTCACCAACTTCGTCAGAGACGTCCATCGGGCGGTGCGCGGCGAGCGACCGGATGGCCTACCCACCTTCGCGGACGGGCTTCGCGCAGCCGCACTGACCGACGCCGTTCTGGAGTCAGCGCGCACCGGCGCGTGGGTCGAGCCGACGACGCCCCGGCAGGGGGTCGTCAGTGCCGCGGCCCGGCGTTGATCTTCAGCCCCCATCGAGCCCAAAGGCCGTCCTCGGGCGCCTTCGGAATGTCCCATCCGTCAGTGCCGACCGGAAGCGAGTCAAGTCATGAAAGATCCAACCTTCTCCAGAAGCCGGAGCGCCCGCAGGCGCCGAGCAGCCGTTGCTGTCGCAGTCGGCATCGCCGCTACGGGCATCGCACCGGCACTAGCGTCGGTGCCGCTGGCGCCAGCCGCGCAACCGGGGCGGCACTCGGACCTTGGTGACGCTGCATACCAACGACCCCTCGGAGTCATTGGAAGTGTCCCATGCAGCGTTCACGACTGGCAGCGGTGCGCGGGGGATGCCTCCGCACCCGACACCGTTCCCTTCGCGCTCGGCAACCCGATGGCGCAGCCCGGCCTCGGCATCCCGCTCGGTGGCCTTGGAGCGGGTTCCTTCATGATCAACCAAGCTGGGACCTTCGGTCCGTGGAACATGGGCGGAGCCACAAACTCCAACTACGAGAAGCGCATCCTTCCTCAGGCTGCCATCCACATCCGCGAACAGCAGCAAGGCCGAAGTGCCTCGACGAGGACGCTCGCCGTCAACAGCTCCGAGTTCGGTTCCGTCCTTCCTGCCTGGTCGACCCTAGATGCTGGCAAGGGGACGTACAGCGCGCTCTACCCCTTCGGCCGGATCGACTACACCGACCCCGTGCCCTCCACCTCTGTGTCGACCACATTCTGGTCTCCCATCGTGGCCGGCAACGACGAGTCCTCGTCCCAACCGGTGGCCTACTTCGACGTGCAACTCACGAACAAGACGAGCAAGGCGACGAAGGTGTCGACGATGTTCACCTTCCCGAACGCGCCAACCCACGTGGCCAGCACTGTCCAGAACACCCCCAGCCCGGTGTCCAGTGTCCGCACGGGCTACACCAGCCACAAGACGGTCGATCACCGCAACAAGATCACCGGCATCACGCTGGGGGCGTCCAGCCCCGCCAACACCGCAGACTCGCAGAACAGCGAGTGGACCACTGCCGTTCGCAGTGAACCCGGACAGCGAGTCACCTACGCAACCTCCTGGGACGCCGACGGCGACGGCTCCGACATCTACACCCCCTTCAAGGCAACCGGTGCCCTGCCCAACGCTGCCCTCGACGACAGCAGCTCCGCCAGCGCCCTAGCAGTCTCGATGAACCTGCCTGCCCATCACACGCAAACCGTTCACTTCGTCCTGGCCTGGGACTTCCCGCAAATCACTTTCGGTACCGCGGGCGACACAGTCTGGATGCGGCGCTACACCTCCTATTACGGAGCCCGGGAAGACGCACGAAACAACTACATCCCGGGCAGCTATGCCGGCAACCAGGGCTTCGCCATCGCGGCGCGGAACCTCGCACGCGAAGACAAGGCAGCGAAAGCCCTGGCACGCTGGTGGAAGCCGGTGGCATTCGACAACACGGTGTCGCCCGCAATCCGCATAGCCGCTCTGAACGAACTCGGACAGCTCCCGTTCAACGGCTCCTTCTGGGAATCCGGCCTCGTCTCCAGTCCACACCTGACCGGTGCACCCCGGATAGGCTCGGCGGTTCCTGGCACCCACCTGTTCCACACGGTTTCGGGTGGTGGTTGGGCCGACGCCGGGGAGACCGACGTCCAAGGCCAGATGGCGATCGCTCTGCGCGAGTTGTTCCCCTCCACCGAAGCCGCCTGGGTACGCGCGACCTCCGAGATGGTCACCCAAGACCCGAACGGCCGAGTGCCCGGTAGCCCGGGCTTCAACGGCCCGGTCGGCAGCTATATCTGGTGGCACCTGACCGCACCGTGGCTGCTATGGGAGAACTCCACCAGCCCAGCCGTACCCGAGACCACCTTCTTCGACCGTCCGGCCAAGTACTTGATCCGTTCGTACGGCGCCTATCACAGCTCCGGCAACGACGCACTGTTGCGCGACATCTACCCTGCGATGCTCCGCGCCTGGACGCACGACGTGCAATCTCGGATACCGCAGGGCGACACGCTGCCCACGGAGCCGGCCGCCTTCGCCAGCACCTACGACATCATGGGGCAGTCCGGTGGAGTGCATGGTGTCTACAACTCCGGCCTGTACGTCTTGGCCGCAGACATCATGGCAGCCGCTACAAAGGACGCCAAACGGCTCGGGATCCCCGCAGCCTCGGCGGTGGATCTCGCCGCCCTCGACCACACGCGGGCCACTTCCCGTTCTGCGTATGAGGCGGCCTTCTGGACCGGGAGCTACTACAAGTTCACTGACGCAGGAGCCCGGTCCACGGATGCCTTCGTCGACGTCCTGTGGCCTCAGCACGTGGCCGAGCAGCTCGGGCTGCCGGACATCAATCCGCCTGCACACGTGGCCGCCCACCTGACCAACACCTTCGACCTCATGACGCAGCTGAAGGACTCCACAGGGCACATGCTCGGAGCGCCGAATCTCGTCCCCTACGGTGGCAAGCCCTACCCGTTCCTGCTCAACCGACCCCTGGAACTCGGTTTCCAGGCCGCAGAGGTGTGGACCGGGACGAACTTCGAGCTCGCCGGGACGCTCATTCGGGAAGGCCGACGGCTCGGACGACCCGACCTGGTCGCCGACGGCAACGAGCTCGCGGAAGGTCTGGTGCACCAGATCTACAGCCCGAGCGCAGCCGCAGGTGGTGCTTTCGCCTTCAACACCCCCGAGGCGTGGAACGGCTACGACCCCACCACCTACCGAGCGGCCTACTACGTGCGAGCCCTAGCCGCCTGGGACACGTACGCATCGGCCCGCCGCCAGTGACAGCGCAGACCTAACGCTCGTGCACCAAGTGAGGACGGAGGGTCAGGCCGTGACCCTGCGTCCTCGTCACGTACGCCACCGTCCACCGACGCTTCTAATCCAGCGTGCATCCTCCATCCTCGCCAGCACCGAAAGGCCCACGCCATGCCTTGGTTCGACCTACCCGAGGACCAACTGCGCACGTACCGCACGACCACGGTCGAGCCTGAGGGCCTCGACGAGTTTTGGGTCGCCCGGATCGACGAAGCGCGAGCAGCGGCCCGGCCGACCACGATGACGCGCCACCGCCCAGAGGTCTACGGAGACCTGCCAGTCTGGGACGTCGAGTTCTCCGGCGCTCGCGGTGACCGCGTACGCGGCTGGTACCTGCGCCCAGCAGGGTCGGGCGACACCCAGCTGCCGCTGGTCATCACCTACATCGGCTACGGAGGCGGGCGCAGCGTCCCGAGCGACCACCTCGCGCTCGCGGCCGTCGGCTTCGCCAACCTCGTCATGGACACCCGTGGGCAAGGCGGTCGCTGGTCAACCGGAGCCACGCCGGACGGCACAGGGACCTTCGCGGAACGAGCCGAGGTCATGACGAGAGGCATCACCCACCCCGAGGACTACTACTACACCCGGCTCTATGTCGACGCCGTTCGTGCAGTCGAGGTCGCCGCTCAGCTACCCGGCGTAGACCCTGATCGCATCGGCGTCACCGGCAGCAGTCAGGGCGGCGCGCTCGCCCTCGCAGCGGCAGCACTTCTGCCACCAGCAGTACGGGTCTGCGCGGCAGACGTACCTTTCCTGTGCGACATCCAGCGCGCGATCACACTCTCCGACGAGTACCCGTACGCCGAGATTTCCGACTTCCTCGCCATGCACTTCGACCTGGTCCAGGCCGCCCGCGACACGCTGCGTTACATAGACAACGCTCTACTCGCACGCCGCATCACGGCAGACACCTCGATGGTTGTGGGCCTGATGGATCGAGTGTGCCCGCCATCAACCGTCTTCGCTGCCTATAACGCCATCACCGCGCGAAAGCGCATAGAGGTCAATCCATTCGGCGTGCACTCTCACAGCAGGCAGCACGACGAAAGCAAGGTTCAGTTCCTCCGCGAGCGTCTGGTGGCACCCCAATGAGCGACCAGCCAGATGTCGCCCTTGGCATCGACATCGGGGGCACCGGAACCAAAGGCGGTTTGGTGGACATCTCATCAGGCTCCCTGGTCAGTCAGCGGTACCGGCTTGATACCCCACAACCAGCAACGCCGACCGACGTGTCCGACGTCGTTGCCGCCGTTGCCGCCCGCTTCGACTTCGCCGGCCCTGTAGGCGTCGCGTTCCCCGGCGTCGTCCTCAACGGCGTAGCTCACACCGCCGCCAACCTGGACGACAGCTGGATCGGTTCCTCCTTGCACCAGCTCATCGGTCCCCGGCTAGATGGGCCATCGACCTTTCTGAACGACGCCGACGCCGCCGGCCTCGCCGAAGCTCACTACGGCGCAGCCCGGGGCCAGCAAGGCGTCGTCGTTGTGGTCACCTTCGGCACCGGCATCGGTGTCGCCGTGATCAACAACGGCGAGCTGGTCGCCAACTCCGAACTCGGCCACATCGAGATCGACAACGTTGAGGCCGAACGCCGCGCGGCCGCGTCAGCCCGCGAACGCGACCAGCTGACCTGGGCCGAGTGGGGCGCTCGCGCCGACACCTACCTGAAGGCCCTGGAAAACCTCGTCTGGCCCAACCTGATCATCCTGGGCGGCGGCATCTCCAAGAACCCCGAAAAGTGGCTTCACCACCTCAACCCGCGAACCCCGGTCCGGCTCGCTCAGTCGACCAACAACGCCGGCATCATCGGTGCAGCCGACGCCGCCTGGATGCAGCACCGCGCCGACGCCACGCAGCTGATCCAACACCGCGCCGGGCGCGCCATCCAACCCCCAGCAGAACCATTCCCGTCATGAGCGGGAGGTCTTTGAATGCGGGCTGGAACCCGCCGACCACCGCCTGGGCCGAGATCGGTGACCCCGGCCGACCAGACCCCGGCGGCGCGACTGCTCATAGGACTGCGTGTCGGGTCGCCCGCCTCCACCACATCGTGGCGGATTCCTCGGCCTTCGTGAATGGAGGGCAACCCTCATGACGGACGCCTCAGCCGCGCGCCGAAACTCCCGTGTGTCGAATGTCGAGGTTGAGGGCACCCATGCCAACGGGACTGCGGACCGAAGTGACGCTCCCAGGCCCCCGACCATCAAGGCGTCGCTCGCATGGCGGGGGTGAGTTTCGCGACGGTGTCCCGGGTCTTGAATGCCGAACCGCATGTCCGCGAGGAGACCCGGCTGCGGGTGAAGCGCGCCGTCGCGCTGCTCGGCTACGAGAGGAACGAGGCAGCTGCCCAACTTCGTCGCGGCGCCGGGTCATAGGGCTGGCAACAGACTTGGAACCAGGCAACGAACCCGCGTCGATGGCGGCCGTGTGCGACACCAATCGTGGGCGGAGCGCCTCATGCTCAGGGCATGACCTAAGGGTCCGGGTGTGGTCGAAAGTCGACGTCTGATGTCGAGTGTCTGTGGGGAAATCGCGGCGAAATTCGCTGGCGAGCCGAGAAGGTCCGGGCGAGCGGGCGGCATACGCCGGTCTCTAAATCCATCGCGAAAGCTTCGAAGGTTCGAATCCTTCACCTGCCACCACGTGTACAAGATGGCCCCTGACCAGCGGGAACGCAGGTCTGGGGCCTTCCTCGTCGCCCCATCACGTGCGGGGTGATAGTGGCTCTGAGCGGCGTTCTACGGGTGTCCGCGGGGAAATGCCCGATGCTGGGTCGCGGCGCTCACTGACTCGCGGACGGCTGCAGGGCCCGACTCGAATCGGCGCCGTGCCAACGTCCTGACCGGTTAGGCGTGGCAACAGAGATAGCTACGCTTCGATCGTGGAACGGAGATCCGGATTTCTCGGTGAGCGGCTGAGAGTGTTGCCTCCCCGCGTTGCAGCCTCGGCTGTCGAGCGCCCATTGACCCGATCGCTACTGGTGACGGATTGTGGGTATTTTCCTCACGCGACAGGTCACGAGCGCAGTCGACCTCACGGTGCGCGCCAGGCAATAGTCATCATCTGCGCAGAGGGTGAAGGCTGGTGCCGCATCGGCGGTGGCCAACACCGGGTGACTCCCGGGACCGCGTTGGTCATCGCGCCCGGGGAGGCGCATGTGTACGGGGCCGACGAGGCGGCGCCCTGGTCCGCCTGGTGGTTGCACGCCACGGGTTCGGCGGTGCCAGAACTCCTGGCGGCGTTGGAGGTCAGTTCCAGCCGGCCGGTCGTCGCGGTACCACGACTTTCGCAAGCGGTGGCACTGGTCGATGAGGCCATCAGGGCTTTCGAGACTGACGAATCACCTAGCTCGTTAGCGATCGCATCGGGCGCGGCCTGGCACCTCTTCGCTTCGTTGACCAGCGGACGACACCGAGCCCCAGCTGGCCGTCCAGACCCGGTGGCGCTCGCGACAACGAAGCTTCAGCAGGAGCTGACCACCGCCATCAGTGTTGGAGATCTCGCTGCCGCGGTCGGGCTGTCCGCATCTCATCTCTCGGCGCTGTTCCGAAAGACGGTGGGTTGCGGACCAGCCGAGTATCAGACCCGTTTGCGCATGTCTGCTGCTCGCGAGCTGCTCGACACGACGGACCTGCCCGTGTCGACCATCGCCCGCCGCGTCGGGTATGCAGATGCCTTCTACTTCTCTCGGAAGTTCCGCGCAACACACGGCAGCACTCCCTCCGAATATCGCTCGGGCGCCAAGGGCTGAACTGGACGGTTCGACGATTCGATCGTCCAAACGTCCAGTTACGCAGTCGGTTTGACCCTCATCGACGCTCCTCATTCCGTCATAGCGTGAAAGCGATCCGCTTCACCGGAGTCTCAGGGATACCGACTGTCCCTTGACCAGCGCCGGCCGTGAGGACGCGGACCACTTCGAACTCAAAGAGGAGTATCCAGTGGCACGAGCACTCTCCAGGATGATCACCGTGGCAACCACCCTGATCGTCGGCACCGCAGCACTGGCTGCGTGTGGATCGGACTCAGGCGGCGGTTCTGCCCCAAAGGAAGTCAAGGTGGGTGTCATCTACTTGGACACCCAAGGCTTCTATGGAGGTGTCCGCAAGGGTATCGACGCGGGCGCCAATGCGGCGGGAACCAAGGTGAAGATCGTGGAGACCAACGCACAGGATGACGCCAGCAAGGAATCGAGCTTCATGCAGACCCTTGTCGGGCAGCAGGTGAAGGCCATTCTGCTCTCCGCATCCTCCGCGACCGCGTCGGTGCCAGCGATCAAGCAGGCACACGACGCCAACATCCCGGTCATCTGCTACAACACATGCATCCAAGAGCCGGAGATGTCGAAGTATGTCTCCGCCTACACGTTGGGCGACCCGATCGAGTTCGGCGCCAAGCTCGGTAAGGCCGCTGCCGACTACTTCAAGAGCAAGGGCATCGCCAACCCGACGATCGGCGTGGTCAACTGTGAGTTCGTCGAGGTGTGCATCGAACGTCGCAAGGGCTTTGAACAGGCCCTCAAGGCCGATGGCGTGAACTACCGGATCGTGGCAAACCAGAAGGGCGGGGACGCCTCCGCCTCGTTGACCGCCGCTCAGAACATCCTGACTGCCAACAGCAGCCTGGACGCCATCATGGGTGAGTACGGCGACGCCACCATTGGTTCGGTCAAGGCGGTGCGCAACGCCAACCGCGTGGGGAAGACAGTGGTCTTCGGTGGCGACATGACGACCGACATCGCCAATGCGCTCAAGGACAACACCGTTCTGAAGGCACAGGTGGACATCGGCGGGCAGGTCATGGGCAAGGCGGCCATCAAGGCGGCGTTGGAGATCATCGACGGCAAGAAGCCCTCCAAGGTCGTCGTGCCAGTTCCGGTGGACATCTACACCAGTCCGGAGGATGCCTCCTCGTGGTTGACCGCCCACGCCGACGGCATCCCGTGATCGAACCAAGCCGCTCGGCCTGACCGATCTAGGTGAAAGAGATGAGCACTGTGTCCCCGAACGCCGCCGAAGTAACAGGAGTCTCGAAGACCTACGGAGGGATCCACGCGCTGCGAGGTGTCGACTTCAGCATCGGCGTCGGTGAGGTCCGCGCACTCTTGGGCAAGAACGGAGCAGGGAAGTCGACACTGATCCGCCTCCTTGCGGGTGCAGAGTCTCCAGAGGGCGGTCAGGTCGTCATCGGCGGAAAGCGGCTCGAGCGCCCCAACGTGTCCGACGCCCAGCGCCTCGGGGTGCGCACGGTGTACCAGGAACTTAGTCTCATTCCCGAGCTGACCGTGGCCGAGAACATGTTCATGGGCGAGTGGCCGATGCGTGGAGGACGCATCGACCGACGGTTGATGCTCGAGAAGGCAGACGAGGCCCTGTCCCGCCTTGGGGTCCGCGTGGATCCCAGGGCGTGGGTCGGCGACATCTCGATCGCCGACCAGCAGATGGTGGAGATTGCCCGGTCGATGAGCCGCAGTCCAAGGGTTCTGATCCTCGACGAGCCCACCAGTTCTCTAGCCGCCGCCGAGGTGGACCGTGTCCTGGAGGCGGTAGCGACAATCAAACAGTCCGGCGTTGCCGTGGTCTACGTCAGCCACCGCGTCTCGGAGATCAGGCGCATCGCCGATAGCGCAACGGTCATGCGCAACGGAGAGGTTGTCGCCACGTTCCCTATCGCTGAACGCACGACCCGGGAGATGGTCGACATGATGCTGGGGGTCGCGGGTGAGGACGCAGAACGGGTCCAAGTCCCGCTCGCGGCTGGCCCTCCCGTTGTTGAGGTACGTGGTCTGGTCGTCGAACCCAAACTTCACGGGATCGACCTGGACGTGCGGCCCGGCGAGGTACTCGGCATCGCCGGAGTCCTCGGGTCGGGCCGAACCGAGCTGCTGCAGGTCATCGCCGGTGTCCGAAACCCCGACTCTGGCACGGTCACAGTAAATGGGACCGCATCGCACGGCCGAGGCCACAGATTCGCTCAACGTCTCGGAGTTGGTTTGACGCCGGAAGACCGCAAGACCGATGGCATCGTGCCCGAGCTCGGCCTCGACGAGAACCTCGTCATGTCGGACTTCACCAAGGTCGCCACCGCTGGGGTCTTGTCCTCAGACCGTGTCAAGCGCGCCGCCGTCCAGGCCATGGAGGCGATGTCGATCAAGAGCGCTTCGTCCTCGACACCCATCGGTGCCCTCAGCGGCGGCAATCAGCAGAAGGTGGTCATCGGTCGGTGGCTGCACGCGGGAAGCAGCATTCTGCTGCTCGACGAGCCAACGCGTGGCGTGGACGTGATGGCCAAGCAGCAGATCTACGAGCTTCTGCGGTCGCTCGCGCGCTCGGGCAAGGCGGTGGTCTTCGTCTCGAGCGAGATGGAGGAGCTCAACCTGGTCTGCGACCGGGTCGTCGTGCTCAACGGCGGGCTCATTACCGCGGAGCACACCGCGCCTGCCATCGAGACCGACCAGCTACTGCTCGCGGCGATCGCCGAACCCGCATGACCAGGAGAGAAGGACCAATGCCCACTCTGACATTCCGCCGAGAGGCACAGACGACCGAGCGCGGCCGCACCCTGACGGCCCAACAGCTCAACGAGGGCGGACTGACCATCGCTCTCGTCCTGCTCGTCATCGTCCTCGCGGTCACGACGGACAGTTTCGCCACGGTCTCGAACATGTGGAACATCCTCGGAGACGCCGCCCTCGTCGGGATCGTGGCCTGGGCGGGCACGCTGGTCATCGTTGCCGGAGAGATTGACATCAGTGTGGGACCGGCAGTGGCCTTCTGGGGGGTCATGCTCGCCAAGATGGCCGGCCCGTGGGGGTTCCCGCTGCCCTTGGCGGTACTGCTCACCCTCATCGGGGGTCTGCTCGTCGGAGCCGCGGCAGGCTGGTTGCGTGGACGCTTTGGCGTTCCGTCCTTCATCGTCACCCTCGGCCTGTGGAGCAGCCTGCGCGGCTTGGCACAGTTCATGACAGACGCGTTGCCGGTGCCCATCAAGCCGAACGGCCTGCTTGACGTGCTTGGAGGCAAGATCGGTCCCATACCGACGGCTGCACTGGTGATGTTCTTGCTCTTTGCCGTTTTCGTTTTCGTGGCTCGAGCAACCACCTACGGTCGTTCGGTGTACGCGGTCGGCGGGAACGCTCGCGCCGCCAACCTCTCTGGGATCAACGTCCTCAAGATTCGCGTGATTCTGTTTGCCACGAGCGGGCTCATGGCGGCCCTGCTGGGCATCGTCGTCGCCGGCCGTCTTGCGTCAGGCAACAGCGGCGCGGCCTCCGGCCTGGAGTTCTCGGTCATCGCCGCCGTCGTCGTCGGTGGAACGGCTCTACAGGGCGGCCGAGGCTCCATGCTGGGCACGCTGCTGGGCGTCCTGTTCATCGCTGTGATTGGCAATGGCCTCGTCCTGCTCGGCGTGAACTCGTTCTTCCAGGACGTCGTTCGCGGCTTGCTCATCGTGGCCGCCGTCCTGGTCAACACCGTCCTGGGGAACCGTACCGGCCGGCGTGGGGACTGACCGCCTGTTCATCAGCTCGGTGCACCCGACTGTCCACAGCGTGCGGCGCCAGCCGTCACATGAAGAGAAGGTTTGAACGCTCCATGAATGACACCCCATCCAAGCCACTACCGGCGAGCATGCCGGGGATCTTTCTGCCGGGCGACTCGACCACCGAGACCCGCACCATCCCCGTGCCGACCCCGGGCCCCGGTCAGGTTCTGGTCGAGGTCGGCGCCTCCGGCATCTGCGGTAGCGACATCGGCTACATCTACCGCGGCTACAAGTCCCACAAAGGACTGGATGGCCCGGCGTACCACGGAGTCGTCTCAGGCCACGAACCGTCTGGCCGGGTCCTCGCAGTCGGACCCGACTGTCGGCGGTTCCGCGTCGGAGACCGCGTCATCGTGTACCACATCGCGGGCTGCGGGCTCTGCGACAACTGTCGCCGCGGCTTCTACATCAGTTGTTCCTCGCCCTCTCGCGAGGCCTACGGCTGGCAGCGCGACGGTGGCAACGCGCCATACCTACTCGCCGAGGAGCGGACCCTCGTCCCACTGCCCGATGAACTCTCCTACGTCGATGGCGCACTCATCGCATGCGGCTTCGGCACGGCATACGAAGGCCTGCGGCGTATCCGCGTCAACGGCGACGGCGACCTCTTGGTCGTTGGGCTGGGCCCGGTTGGACTGGCCGCTTGCATGATCGGCAAGGGGATGGGGGCTCGGCGGGTCGTAGGTGTCGAACCATCGGCAGAACGTCGAGCGTGGGCCGACACTCTCGGCCTCTTCGACCGGACTCTCCCTGCCGACGACCATGTCGTAGCCGCCCTGGAAGAGGCCTCAGCAGGCCATGGGTTCGCGTTCACGATCGACGCATCTGGTTCTGTCCTGGGGAGGTCGACGGCCATCGAAGCCGCCGGCGAATGGGGACACGTCTCCCTCGTCGGAGAAGGAGGCCGCCTTGAGACCGAAGTGTCAGACACCTTGCTGCACAAGCAGCTCACGTTGCATGCCTCGTGGGTGACTTCCCTTCAAGCCATGAGTGAGCTTGCCGTCAACCTGGTCCGTTGGGACCTACGTCCCGAGCGGATCGTCAGCGATCTCTTTCCGCTCAGCCAAGCGCAGGAAGCATTCGGCCTCGCCGCGGGCGCGAGCAAGGGCAAAGTGGTTTTCGTCGCAGATGAGGCGCCGTGACCTCGGCGTCACAGGTTTCCGTAGTCATCGACGACGGGACGCCCTCAGCACGTCCAGACGTGGTGTGGCTGAACAACGGGCAGGTACGCCTCGGATTCGTGCCGGCACTCGGAGGGCGACTCCTGTCCGTGACCGTCGCTGGCGAAGAAACGTTGTGGCGCAACGCCGCCCTGCTCGATGACCAGCTCCACCCTGTTGAGGGGCACAACCCCGCTCCTACGACTGGGAAACTGAGGGACTGGAACAACTACGGCGGAGACAAGACCTGGCCCGCGCCGCAGGGCTGGTCCGGTCCTGACGAGTGGCCGGGACCACCCGACCCTATCCTCGATTCGGGCCCATACGCGTGGCGGGTAGATCGGCATGACTCCGGTGCGGTCAGCCTGGAGATGACCAGTGAGCCGGATCCCAGGACGGGCTTGCGACTCGTGCGCACGTTCACTGTGGCGCCGAGTTCGTCGGCCTATGACTTGCTGCTCGAAGCGCACAACTCAAGCAGCCGTATGGTGACTTGGGCCTTGTGGAATGTGACGCAGCGCCGAGCCGGAAGCCCGGACGACGGTGGTGTGATCCTGTCCATCGAACCCGGCGGGGAGGACGCTGTCCCGCTTGTAGTTGGAACCGTGGCACCCGAGCACGAAGTCCTCCAAGGCGGGCGGGTCCTCATCCGTCATCAGCGCGTCGTCGGCAAGCTCGGCTTTCCCTACGCGTCGGGCTGGATCGCCCACCTCGCCGGGGGGACCACGTCGACCATCCAGTTCAGCCCCGAGGTGGACGCCAGCTACCCCGATCGTGGATCACGGGCCGAAGTGTGGATGGAGACCCCGCTACCGAGGCCTCTCGCAAACCTCGGTGGCCTCCGTCCGGCGGCTGACATCGTCGAACTCGAGGTGCTCGGGCCGTTGCGCCGTCTCAGTCCGCGGGAGTCGATGACCATGCGCCTTCGCTGCGCAGCGACGGTGGGGCAGCCTCCCGACATCGAGTCGGTTCACGCTGATGGTCACATGTCCTCGCAGGGATGGACGTCGTACGGCTCGGGACACTGCTTGGGCAACGAGTCGATGTCACGGCCTGCCCACGAGGCCCAGCGGTGAGCCGCGTAGTGAACCGGACCGCTGTCATCACCGGCGCGGCTCAGGGAATCGGAGCGGCAGCCGCACACCGCTTGGCGGCCGACGGGTACCGCGTGGCAGTCCTCGACATCGACCCGCGCGGCACGAAGGTTGCCGACGAGATCCGTCTTGCTGGAGGGCGGGCTACCTTCGCTCTTTGCGATGTGGCTGACGAATCGTCCTGGGCCGAAGCCATGGCCCTGGTCCACCGCGAGCTCGGACCCGTCGACGCCTTGGTTTCCAACGCCCTGGTCACTGATGGGCTGCCCCTGCACGAGTTGTCGGTGGAATCCTGGAATCGCCAGTTGGCCGTCAACCTCACCGGCGCCTTTCACGGCGTGCGCGCATGTCTGCCGGACCTGGCACGCAGCGGCACCGGATCGGTCGTCATGGTCGCCTCGGTCCACGCATGGTTCGGGCTTCCCGGGGTGCCGGGATACGCCACCACCAAAGCGGGGCTTACCGGTCTCACCCGTCAACTAGCCGTTGAGTACGGGGGTGCGGTCCGGTTCAACTGTGTGGTGCCGGGACCAGTGCTGACGGCTCAGTGGGACCAGATCTCTCCGGAGGATCGCAAGCAGAGCGCCTCCGCCACGTTGGTCGGGCGGATGGGGCGACCCGCCGAAGTGGCAGCAGCCATTTCGTTCCTGATCAGCGAAGACGCCTCCTTCATCACCGGCGCATCATTGGCCGTCGATGGGGGTTGGAGCGTTGGGAAGAAGTCGTCGTGAAGGTCGTGTCAGTCGAGACCTTCCAAGTGCCCCCGCGCTGGTTGTTCTGCAAGGTGACCACCGATGTGGGACTGGTCGGGTGGGGTGAACCGGTCGTCGAGGGTCGGGCATCCACAGTCCGGTCTGCTGTCCACGAGATGGCGGACCTCCTGATCGGACGAGATCCACGCACCATCGAGGCGCACTGGCAACGTCTCACCAAGGGTGGCTTCTACCGTGGTGGGCCCATCCTTTCGAGCGCCGTCGCGGGACTGGACCAAGCCCTGTGGGACATCTTGGGGAAAAGCCTCGATACACCTGTGCATCAACTGCTGGGTGGCGCTGTCCGCGACCGGGTGAGGGTCTACGGCTGGGTCGGGGGTGATGAGCCAGCGCAGGTGGCCGACGCGGCACTGGCGGCTGTCGAAAGTGGGCTGACTGCCGTCAAGATGAACGGCACCGCCGCATTTCCCCGTGCCGCAAGCCCCCGCGACCTCGACGAGGCCGCCGGGCGCGTCTTCCGCGTCAGGGAGGCAGTCGGGAACGACGTCGACATCGCCGTCGATTTCCACGGACGGGTCGGGCCCGCGGATGCCCGACGACTCCTGCACCTCATTGAGCCGGCCCGCCCCCTGTTCGTGGAGGAGCCAGTGGTCCCGGAGCTCACCGCCCAACTACGCACCATCGTTGAGTCCACCACCGTGCCGATCGCCACAGGGGAGCGCCTGTACTCGCGTCAGGACTTCATGCCCGCACTCCGTGCTGGTATCGCGGTGGCCCAACCCGACCTATCGCACGCAGGAGGAATTTCTGAGGTGCGTCGGATCGCTTCGCTGGCTGACACCTTCGGAGCCCTCCTCGCGCCCCATTGTCCGTTGGGGCCGCTCGCCCTCGCCGCAAGTCTGCAAGTCGCCTTCAGCACGCCCAACTTCCTGTTGCAGGAGCAGTCGATCGGCATCCACTACAACGAGGGCTCCGCAGAGCTCCTCGACTACGTGCTGGACCGGTCCCCTTTCGATTTCATGGGCGGAAACATCGCGTTGTGGAGTGCCCCAGGACTAGGCGTTGACATCGACGAATCAGCCGTGCGACATGCGGACGCGAAAAGCCACGACTGGCACAACCCTGTCTGGCAGCACACCGACGGCTCATTCGCCGAATGGTAAGACGCATCAAGGAGATTCGATGAACCTGTTGGACCGAGTCCGAGAGCAGAAGCTGGTCGCGATCGTCCGAGGTCGCGACGCAGAGGCATCTGTCTCGACGTGCCTAACCCTCGCCGACGAAGGGATCCGGCTGATTGAGGTCTCGTTGACGACGAGAGACGCCTTTCGTGTCATCGAGTCGGTGGCAAGCCGGCTTGATGGTGAGACTGCTCTGGGTGCGGGCACGGTGCTCACAGCCGACGACGTGAGAAGGGTCCGTGACTGCGGTGCGAGGTACATCGTGACGCCGGCCTTGGCGCCGTCAATCGAGGCAGCCCACAGTCATGACCTACCGGTTCTCGCGGGCGCTCTCACCCCCAGTGAGGTCGTGCAGGCCGCGAACCACGGTGCCGCCGCGGTGAAGCTCTTCCCGGCCTCGGTGTTTGGGCCGGCATACGTCAAGGCCTTGCGCGATCCGTTCCCAGACGTCCCCTTGCTGCCCGTGGGCGGCGTCGAGCTCCAGCACGTGGCCGCCTACCTTTCGGCAGGCGCCACTGGGGTGGGCATCGGCAGTCCCCTCTGCGGTGACGCACCCCATGGTGGTGATCTTGAGGCCCTGCGGCAGCGTGCGCGCCTCTTCATGGCGGCCGTGCGATGACCGGCGTCGACGTCGTGACATTGGGAGAGGGGATGATGGCGCTTCGCTGCCAGGGGCTGATCCACCTCGGCGCCCCCATGCACACCTCAATCGCCGGTGCGGAGTCCAACGTCGCCATTGGGTTGAGCCGCTTGGGCCATACGACCCGTTGGCTTGGCAGGGTCGGCCACGACGAGAGCGGCCGGTTGGTCCGCCGCGTACTGAGCGCAGAACAGGTCGAGGTGGACGGTGTGGTCGACGACTCAACGGCGGCTACCGGGCTGGTCATTTTCGAGCAACGGCTTCCAGACGTGACGAGGGTGGAGTATCACAGGGCGAACTCCGCAGGCTCGCGCTTGCAGCCTGATGACGTGATCCCGGTGCTCCTCGAGGGGAGGCCCCGACTCCTCCACGTCACCGGGGTGACCGCTGCCTTGAGCGAGACCGCACTCGAGACTGTTCGCATGGCGATCGACGCCGCTCGCGGTGCGGGAGTTACGGTCAGTCTCGACGTTAACTACAGGCGGGCATTGTGGGACGCGCACGCCGCCGGTGCGGTGCTACGACCCCTGGCCGAACAAGCTGACATCGTGATCGCTTCGGAAGACGAGCTCTCGCTGATCGGTAGTCCCCAGGGGCTCCTCGAGCTTGGTCCTCGGGAGGTGATCGTCAAGTTGGGTCCAGAGGGAGCGCTGGCCTATTCGAAGGACCAGCAAGAACCGATCACCAGCTCCGCGTCGCGGGTACACGTTGTGGACTCCGTGGGCGCTGGCGACGCCTTCTGTGCTGGCTATCTCTCGGGCTGGCTCGACGGTATCGATCTGGTCGAGCGGCTGCGACGGGCGAACACAGTGGCTGCCTTCGCCGTCGCCACCCGCGGTGACTGGGAGGGGCTACCGGTTCGATCGGAACTGATGCTGGTCGATGCTCCAGCAGGGTTTGCACTGCGATGACCGCGGGATACGACTTCACGCCGGTGGAGTCGCGAAGGCACGCGCTAGGGGAGGGCGCACGCGCGCTCGGCGATGGCTTCGTGTTCGTCGACCTGCTCGAGGGTCGTTTGTTCCACCTGGGGACCGAACGCCCTCCCAGACAGCTGGCTCATCTCGACGTCCCACTAGGGGCGGTGGCCCCGCTTGCTGGAGGCGGATGGGTTGCCGCCGCAGGCACCGGCTTCGCCCTGTTGCGAAACGGTGTGACATGGCTCCACCGTCCGGGGGACGGTGCCTCGACGCCGGTGCGGATGAACGACGGGGTGACAGACCCGAGTGGCAGGTTCTGGGCGGGCTCAATGGCTTATGACGCCACGGTTGGGGCCGGGTCCCTGTACAGGCTCGACGCCGACCTGTCGCTCACGGAGGTCATGGACGGCCTGACTATCCCCAATGGGCCAGCGTTCAATGCTGCCGGGGACGTGATGTACGTCGCCGACACGGCGCTTGGGACGATTTACCGCTGCGACGTCCATGTCGACTCTGGAGAGGTGACTGAACGAAACACCTTCGCGCGGATCGAGGACGCAAGCCCGGACGGTATGACCGTGGACGCCGAGGGATACCTGTGGTGCGCCATGTGGGGAGGGAGTCGAGTGAACAGATACGCGCCCGATGGCACACTCAACCGATCCATTGGCCTTCCCGCCAGCCAGCCGACGAGCGTCGCCCTCAGCGTCACGCACCCCTTCTCCATTGTGATCACGACGGCGACCCACGGCTTGCCCAAGCCGCTGGACCACGATGGCCGCGTGCTCAAAGCCCAAGCAGATGTCGGAGGGTTGGCATTGAAAGCCTTCGCCGCGCACGGAATTTTCTGACCTGGTCACTTCGGGACACCGTTCCGCGCGAGACGCAGCAAAGAGCGGCAGGACGTCCCCGCTGATGCACGCCGTGCCCCCGGGGGAAATCGCGGCGAATGTCGCCCGCGAGCCGCGAGGTGGCAGGTGAGCGGACGGCATTCGTCGGTCTGCAAATCCATCGCGAAAGCTTCGAAGGTTCGAATCCTTCACCTGCCACCCAGTGCACGAAGGGCCCTCGACCAGCGGAAACGCAGGTCGGGGCCCTTCCTTGTCGTCCCGTCGCGAGTCCGGCTGAGAGCGGCTCTGAGCGGCGTTGTACGGGTGTCTGGGGAACGGGTAGGGAATCGGCCGCTCAGCCCTTGCGCCGGGTTCGGGGGGTCACTGGCTTGGGCGGCTGCAGGGCTGACGCGGGCCGGCTCCTACCGCCGCACTCGTGACTCTGGCTGCTGAGGTAGGTGGTCCGGCGTCCGGGATGTGCGTCCCGGCGGCCCGGGAGCGGCCCTGCGGTGCTCGCGTCTGAACGCTGCTGGCGGTGTGCCGCACGCGGCGACGAAGGCGGCGTAGAAGCGGCTGACTGACCCGAAGCCAGCGGCCGCGGCGACCTCGTTCGTGCGCAGGTCGGTGGTCACTAACAGCCGGCGCGCCTCGGCGAGCCGGAAGTGTGCCAGGTACTCGCCGATGGTCATGCGGACGACTTTGCGGAACTGCGTCATGGCGTAGTTCGGGTGCAGCCGGGCGGCGTCGGCGACGTCGGAGACGGTGACCGCTTCGCGGAAGTGCTCGGCGATGTGCCGCACCATGGCGAGGACGAGGCGGACGGCCGGGTCGCCTCCGGTGTACTGTCCGGCGTCACGCTCGTGCTCGCCTAGCGCCAGCCTCCGGATCCGCGCCTCGACCTCGAGCATCGCGATGCGGTGTCTCTCGGGATCGTCGGTCGCGAGGTCTGCTGCCCAGTGCTCGAAGCCCGCCTCGTCGGACGCCAAGGTCGTCGACGGTGGGGAGACCAAGGGGGTGCCGGACAGGATCCGACTGACCACGTCCTCCGGCAATCCCCAACCGAGGAACGTCGAGAAGGGGACGTAGACCCAGTGTGCGCGGGTGGCGGAGTTCGCGACGAGCTGGTGGGGCACGGCGGCCCAGAACGCCACGGTGCTCCCCGGTGCCACCTCGAGGTGCGAACCGCCGAACAGGTAGAGCATCGACCCTCCCTCGGCGACGAGGTTGACCTCGAGGTCGTCGTGCTGGTGGGCGCTGCCCATCAGGGTCGGCGCTCCGGTCCAGCTGGTGAGGCTCGACGGAGCGATTTGCGCAAGCGTCTGAGGATTCAAGAAGTTTCTGCTCTCGGGCGGGAAGCCTTTTGCGTATTGTAGTACCTAGCGTGGAGGGGTCCGCGAGAAGCCGGGACTGTGCGCGCCTGTGGTGCCACAAGCCTGCGGCCGATCGCAGTCCCCATCCACCGTCCAAAGGAGTATCCGTGTTTTCCCTCGGTATCGTCGGCGCCGGCCAGTTCGCCGGCCAGTTCGCCAAGCTGTTCCTGGCTCACCCCGGCGTCAGTGATGTGTACGTCACCGACGTGATAGCGGATCGGGCTGAGCACCTCTACGCGGACGAAGGTCTGGCGGGCACGTTCCCGTCCTACGAGGCGATGCTCGCCTCCGATGCGGTTGACGCCGTCGCGATCTTCACCCAGCGGTGGACGCACGGCCCCCTTGTCGTCCAGGGGCTCAAGGCCGGAAAGCACGTGTACTCGGCCGTGCCTATGGCCATCACCGAGCAGGAGATCGCGGCGATCATCGACGCTGTCAAGGCCACCGGCCTGACCTACATGATGGGCGAGACCAGTCACTACAACCCGGCGACCGTGTACGCGCGGAACCAGATCGCCGCGGGCGCGTTCGGTCGGCTGTTCTACGCCGAGGGCGACTACGTGCACGACATGGACCTCGGGTTCTACGAGGCCTACCAGTACAGCGGCGGCGAGCAGTGGAAGGAGACGGCGAGCTACCCGCCCCTGCTGTATCCGACGCATTCGATCGGCGGCGTCCTCGGGGCATGGGAGACGCACGCGGTCAGCGTGTCCGCCATCGGGGTCACCGACGAGCGCGGCGACGGCGTGTTCGACAAGGACGTGAGCCAGTTCGACAACGACGTGTCCAACGCGACCGCGCTGTTCGAGGTGGCCGGCGGAGGATCGTTCCGCACCAACGAGTTCCGCCGTGTCGGCTACCCCTCGCAGATCCGGGAGTCACGCTTCCGATTCTTCGGCACCGAGGCGAGCATGGAGCAGCTGGCCACCGTTGCCTTCTGGCAGGACAAGCGCGGTATCGAAGAGATCAGTGAGCTGCTGGAGCCCAAGCCGACCATGTCCCCGGACGACCCCTCGCTGCAGCGCATCGCTCCCGACCTGCGGGCCGCCTTCACCTCGGGTTCGGCGCCAGTCCACGACCGGGAGCGACTTCCGCGCGAGTTCGACGAGATCCACAACGGGCACGAGGGCAGCCACCACTTCCTCGTCGACGACTTCGTCAGCGCCGTCAACGCGGGGAGCTTGCCGCCGGTGAACGCATGGGTGGCGGCCCGATACACACTGCCCGGGATCGTGGCTCATGAGTCATCCCGGCTGGGCGGAGCCCGCCTCGCGATCCCGGACTTCGGGGACGCGCCCGCGAGTTGAGCCCTCCGGTTCGGGGAGCCTCAGGGTCATCGGGGATCCCCTCCCGGTCGGTTCCTCGCGTCGCGGCCAACGACTCCAAGCGCCATCGCAGGGCGCCGACGGCTAGTTGGTGGCCCTCGCCGTCAGACAGCCCGGAGACGGCAAGAACGCCGACGATGGCTCCTTGGACGCGGATGGGAATGACAAGACGTCGAGGCGGGGCCGGAAGGGCGCCGCGGAGCGACTCAAGAATCCAGCGCGGCCGGCTGACGCCAGCCCGATGACCGGCTACATCTAGGCGCTGCCGCCCAGCACCAACTCCGTTGGCACAAGGTGTCCTTCGTCAGCAATGTGCACTCCGCCAACCTGGATCAGCAAATGACTGACGAGGGTAGCGGCGATGTCCTTGACAGGGATGCTCACGCTCGTCAGAGGGGGTTCGACCATTGTCCGAAGCGGACCGGCGTCGAAACCTGTGACCGCAAGGTCGACCCCCACGCGGATGCCGTTCGACGTAGCGACGTTCACGACCGCCAGAGCCATGGCGTCGCTGGACGTCACGATCGCGGCGGGACGGTCGTTGCGGTTCAGCAGCGCCTGGAGCTGCTTCGTCACGGTTGGCGGCTCGCCAGTGATGACTGCGTCGTCGGCGATGTCGAGCCCGTGGGCACGGAGGGCATCCCTCGCCCCTTCGAATCGTTCGAGGTTCCAGTACTTGTCGAAGGGGTAGCTGACGTAACCGAAGGTCCTGTGTCCCGCTGCGACGAGGTGTTCGACGACGGGGATCATCGCCGCCCGGTTGTCGATGTCCACCCAGGGATAGGCCTGGTCCGATGCGCCCCGCCCGAACACCACGAATGGAACTCGCGCCTCTCGCAGAATGCGTGGTCTGGGGTCGTCAGGCGTCGAGTCCGAGAGGATGAAACCATCGACGGCCCCGGACTGCACACTCGTGCGAAAGTCCTTGGCGCCCAAGCCTTCGTGGGCAAACACGACGACACGGTACTGGCGTGCCGCAGCGCCGTGCACGACGGCCCGCAGGAACGAGATCGTGAACGGGTTGGTGACGTCGAGCTGCTCGCCGGACATGTCAAAGCCCAACAACATGGTCCGGCGCGACCGCAGGCTTTGCGCGTACCGGTTGGGCTGGAAGCCGAGCTCCTCGATGGCGGACTCGACCCGTTCGCGCGTCTCATCGGTGAATCCGCCGCGAAGGTTGATGACGTTGGACACCGTCTGTCGCGACACGCCAGCGTGATGGGCCACATCGACGATGCGGACCCTCTCCGCGGGTAACGCGGACTCAAACACGATTGT
The DNA here is from genome assembly GCF_001429605.1 of Phycicoccus sp. Soil802. Classification (GTDB taxonomy): domain Bacteria; phylum Actinomycetota; class Actinomycetes; order Actinomycetales; family Dermatophilaceae; genus Pedococcus. Next base: position 382,095 of record NZ_LMSS01000007.1, on the reverse strand, counting down.
CCTCTCAGAGTAGCCACCGCCGGAGCGGACTCCCGCCGTGCTGGAGCATACCGGCGAGGAGAGGGCTGCCTCGCAGATGCTGTAAAACCGCTGCCGTTATAAAACTGTAACACGATTCTCTTGACCGACCACGAAAGTGGGTCCACTGTTTCGTTCAACCAAATCGGTGTTTCGTTCAACCGCGATAAGTGTTTCGTTCAAGCGATCCCACCCTCACATCGCTAACGCGCAGACATCATTTCCGGGTCGTTCTCGGATTCGTCCCCCGCACGACGGCGCCATGCCGCCCCGGGTGACTCCACCGCACGAGCCGTCGCCCACCGAGGCGCACGTTGCTCGTCGATCGCCCTCATCGATTGGGCAGCTCATGGTCGCCGCACGGACGCGATGTCCGATGCCCCGGCGCCCACGAGGTCGCAGCACTCACAAGGAGGTAAGTGCATGGCAACCACCATTGCGCCGGTTCCGCCGCGGACAGGGCGCCGAGTCCCTCGCATCGCGCTGGGCAAGCAGAGTAGAAGTGACACCTTTACGGCCTGGCTGTTCATCGCGCCGGCCGCGCTTGGATTCGCCGTCTTCTTCCTCTACCCCACGCTCCGAGGCATCTACCTCAGCTTCACCGAGTACAGCCTCTTCGGCGCCCCGCAGTTCGTCGGTCTCGACAACTTCGCGGCCATCGCCGATGACGCCCTGTTCTGGAACTCCATGAAGGTGACGCTGTGGTACGTCGTCCTCAACATCGGATTCCAGACCACGATCGCCCTGGGACTTGCGGTGCTCATGCATCGCCTCACCAAGTCGGGGATCATCCGTGGCTCCATCCTGCTGCCGTTCCTCGTGGCCAACGTCATCGTGGCGCTGGTGTGGTTCTGGATGCTGGACTACCAGATCGGCATCGTGAACACGATGCTCGGGTGGGTCGGCATCGATCCGGTCGCCTTCTTCGGCAGTGAGAACTGGGCGATCCCTACCATCGCCTTCGTCAATGTCTGGCGCCACATGGGCTACACGGCACTGTTGATCTTTGCCGGCCTGCAGACGATTCCCACGACGGTCTACGAGGCTGCCGCGGTTGATGGCGCCACCGAGGTCCAGACCTTCCGGAAGATCACGCTGCCCCTGCTGCGACCCGTCCTTGTCCTGGTCCTGATCATCACGGTCACGGGTTCGTTCCAGGTGTTCGACACCGTTGCGGTCACCACCAAGGGCGGCCCGATCAACGCGACGAGGGTGATCCAGGTCTACATCGTCGAGCGAGCCTTCGGACGAAGCGACTTCGGTTACGCCGCAGCGCTTTCCGTCATCTTGTTCATCATCTTGGCCGTGGTCGCGTATGCCCAGAATAAGTGGCTGCGCGGCGGCGAGTCGGACCTGGCCTGAGGAGACGATCATGACGACCATCACTGTCAAGCGGCGCCGCGACTCGAAGCGTGCGGTCGCCGAGACCAAACCCCGCAAGCCCCTGTCGGCGGGTCGTGTCGTGGCCTGGATCGTGCTGTGGGCCTTCATCCTGCTCACGGTCTTCCCGTTCTTCTGGATGATACGGACCGGTCTGTCCAACGGCAGGTCGCTGGCGGCCAACTCTGGGTCGTTCCTGCCGGCCGACTTCACCTGGGGAGCCTTCAAACGCGTTCTCGGGTTCGGGACGGTGGCCGAGGCCCAGGCCGAAGGAGGGTCCGGCGCCTCGATCAACTTCTGGCTCTACCTGCGCAACTCGTTCATCGTGTCGACGGTTGCGACAGCGGGCCAGGTCTTCTTCAGCGCGATGGCGGCGTACGCGTTTAGCCGTCTCGAGTGGCGCGGGAGGGACAAGATGTTCGCCCTCTTCTTGACAGCCCTGTTGGTGCCGCCGATCTTCACCGCCCTGCCCAACTTCCTCACGATCAAGTCGCTGGGTCTGCTCAACACCCTTCCGGGGATCATCCTGCCGTCGTTCTTCATGACGCCGTTCGCCGTCTACTTCCTGCGCCAGTTCTTCCTGGGCATCCCGAAGGAGATCGACGAGGCGGCCCGTCTCGACGGGGCGTCGCACTTCCTGACTTTCCGCAGGATCATCCTGCCGATGTCGACGGCGCCTGTGGTCACCCTCGGGATCCTGCAGTTCATCGCGTCCTGGAACGACTATTTCTGGCCACTGCTGATCGGACAGACGGAGAGCTCTCGTGTCCTCACGGTGGCCCTCGGTGTCTTCCGCAGCCAGACCCCTCAGGGCACGCCGGACTGGGCAGGGCTCATGGCGGCGACTCTCGTCGCGGCCGTCCCCATTCTCATCATCTACGGCATCTTCGGCCGCCGGATCGTCAACTCGATCGGCTTCAGCGGAATCAAGTAATCCAACCAGAGTCTGGGTCCCTGCGTGGACGGCAGCTCGTCGAAAGGAAAGACCATGAAGAGCAAGACAGTGCGCGCTATGGCGCTGGCCGTCACCATCCCCCTCGGACTGACGCTGTCTGCCTGCGCAGGCGACGACGCCGGTGGGGGAGGCGGCAGTGCTGGTGGGACGATCGACTACTGGCTGTGGGACTCCAACCAGCAACCCGCCTACCAGAAGTGCGCGGACGCCTTCACCGCGGCAAACCCCGCGTGGAAGGTGAAGATCACCCAGAGAGGCTGGGACGACTACTGGTCCACGCTGACGACGGGGTTCCAGTCAGGTACCGCTCCGGACGTCTTCACGGACCACCTCTCCAAGTATCCGGAGTTCGCTAAGAACAAGGTGCTCATGTCGTTGGATGACGCCGTGGGCAAGGTCGACACCTCGATCTACGCGCCGGGCCTCGCGGACCTGTGGGTCGGCCAGGACGGCAAGCGCTACGGCCTCCCCAAGGACTGGGACACCGTGGCCCTCTTCTACAACAAGGAGATGACGGCAGCGGCCAAGATCTCCGACGACGAGATGGCCAACCTCACGTGGAACCCCACTGACGGAGGGACCTACGAGAAGGCCATCGCGAAGCTGACCGTGGACAAGAACGGCAAGCACGGGGACGAGGCGGGCTTCGACAAGAACAACATCGCCGTCTACGGCCTGGGCCTGCCGGGGTCGGGAGCCGGCAACGGCCAGACGGAATGGGGCTACTTCGCCGCCACGACAGGATGGCAGTACACGAACAAGAACCCGTGGGGCACGCAGTATAAGTACGACGACCCCCGCTTCCAGCAGAGCATCGCGTGGTGGAAGGGCTTGATCGACAAGGGGTACATGCCCCCGTTGAAGGCGACGGTGGGCGCCAGCATGAACGACAACTTCGGTGCCAAGAAGTCCGCGATCAACGCGAACGGCTCCTGGATGATCGGGAGCTACGCGGCATACAAGGGCCTCAAGCTGGGCATCGCACCGACCCCCGTCGGCCCGAGCGGCAAGCGGGCGAGCATGTTCAACGGCTTGGCCGACTCGATCTTCGCGGGCACCAAGAAGAAGGAAGGCGCAGGAAAGTGGGTCAAGTTCCTGGCCTCGGCTGACTGCCAGAACATCGTGGGTCAGGAAGGCGTCGTCTTCCCGGCCATCGACTCCGGTGTCGAGGCTGCCAAGGCCGCCTTCAAGGCGAAGGGCGTCGACGTCACCCCGTTCACCATTCAGGTGGACGAGAAGACGACGTTCTTGTTCCCCATCACCGACAACGCGGCCGACGTGAACGCGATCATGCAGCCCGCGATGGATGCCGTGCTTCAGGGCAAGTCCGACGTCTCGTCACTGACGAAGGCGAACGAACAGGTGAACGCCCTGTTCAAGTAGGGACCCAGGCGTGGGGTGGAGACGAGTGCACCGAGGGCCTTCACCCCACGCCTGCCCGACCCGGTCAGTTCGGACCGGCACGCCACTATCCGGAGGAGGGTGAGCATGGACATCGCAGCCGAACGCCACGGTGACGCCGCTCATGTAGGGCCCACCGCCATCGCCGAGGCGGCGCGGGAGGACGTGGTCCACCTGTTCGGCGGTGGCACGAGCCTTCTGCTTCGGCTTCACCCGACATCATTCCCCTCCGTCCTCCACTGGGGGCCGACCCTGGCTGAGACCGAGACGGCCACGGGGGCGCACTCCGCGCACCTGACGTCCTCTGATGTCCTCTCGGCCTGGGCCATGCCACCCACGGACAGCGTTGTGAGCACGCAGGAAGCGGTGTCCGTCCTGCCACAGCACTCCACCGGCTGGCTGGGACGCCCTGGCATCCTCGGCAGCCGTTCCGGCCGCGCATGGTCGGTCCTGCCCTCACACGTCGAGCACCGTGTGGACTCGGCGGGCACTATCGACTGGCCCGAGGGGCCGGTGGGTGCGGTCCGGGTCCTGAGTGTCGGGACTGACGAGGCGAGCGAGCTGGAGATTCACACAGAGATCGAACTCGATGCCGCAGGTTTGGTTCGGCTGAGGGCGTCGGTGCGCAACAACGGTGACGACCCCTTTGACCTCACCCACCTGGATCCAGCCCTCCCGGTCCCTTCCCAGGCGTCCGAGCTGTTGGACCTGACGGGCAGGCACGCGCATGAGAGACACCCCCAGCGACGCACCTTCGACATCGGTGTGTGGCTGCGCGAGTCGTGGGGCGGCAGACCGGGCCACGACTCGGCGACCGTGCTGTGCGCAGGGGTGAAGGGCTTCAGCTTCCGGAGCGGGCGGGTGTGGGGCGTCCACCTCGCGTGGAGCGGCAACCAGTCCGTCCGTGCCGAGCGCTCCATCACGGACTGGCGCTTCCTTCGGGGAGGAGAGGTCATCCTTCCCGGCGAGGTCGCGCTTCGTCGCGGCGAGGAGTACGTGTCGCCCTGGCTCTGTGGGTCCTGGGGCGACGGCCTCGACGAGCTGTCTGCCCGGTTCCACCGCCACCTCCGGCAACGCCACTCGCATCCGCGCACGACGCGCCCAGTCCTGCTCAATACCTGGGAAGCGGTGTACTTCGACCACGACCTCGGTCGGTTGCTGGAGCTTGCCGACAGGGCCGCAGAGTGCGGCGTCGAGCGCTTCGTCCTCGACGACGGCTGGTTTCTCGGACGCCGCGACGACACAGCAGGACTGGGTGACTGGGTCATCGACCCGGCGGTCTGGCCGGACGGGCTCCGGCCTCTCGTCGACCACGTGCACCGGCTCGGCATGGACTTCGGCCTGTGGTTCGAGCCGGAGATGGTCAACCTCGACTCGAACCTCGCACGCGAGCACCCCGAGTGGCTCCTCGCCACCAACCACGGTCCGGGCATCGCATCTCGTCACCAACACGTCCTCGACCTGACGCACACCGGTGCCTATGACCACGTCCTGGCGCAGATGTCCTCGCTCATTGCCGAGTATGGCGTGGCGTACATCAAGTGGGACCACAACCGGCCGCTCATCGACGCCGGCCACCAACCGGGCGGCGAGCCCGCTGTCCGCCTGCAGACCTTGGCCGTCTACCGCCTCATGGCGGAGCTCAAGGAGCGGCACCCAGGGCTGGAGATCGAGTCGTGCGCTGGCGGTGGCGCACGTATCGACCTCGGCATGGCGGAGGTCACTGACCGCGTCTGGCCCTCCGACTGCATCGACGCCCACGAACGCCACAGGATCGTGCGCTGGACGGGCCTGATCCTCCCCCCGGAGCTCATGGGAACCCATGTGGGCTCAGGCGCCGACCACACCACAGGGAGGACACACGACCTCCAGTTCCGCGCGGGCACCGCCCTGTGGGGTCACCTGGGCATCGAGTGGGACCTGACCCGCGCCACGGACGCCGAGCTGTCCGACCTGCGGCGGTGGATCCAGCTCCACAAGGAACTGCGTCCGCTGCTGCACTCAGGCGACGTCGTCCACGCCGATGTCAGCAACCCTGCCGTCGCCCTCGAGGGCGTCGTTGCAGCCAACGAGGACCGAGCCGTCTACCGGTTGTCACTGTTGGAGCACAGCCTTGCCTGGCCCCTCGGCCGCGTGCAGCTGCCTGGTCTGGATCCGCAGCGTCGCTACCGGGTGACGGTCGTGGGTCCGGAAGGCGCCTACCGCGGGATCGCCATGCCTGGCTGGGCCGAGACCGGGGTGGAGCTGAGCGGAGCCCTGCTGGGCGAGGTGGGTCTGCAAAGCCCACTCCTGGCGGTTGACCAGATGGTCCTGCTTCATGCGCAAGCCGTCTGAGCCAGAGCAGGTCTGGGCAGTCCTGGGCGCAGGGCTGTCACTTCGGGTCTTCCTTGCGTTCTTGGCGTTTCCTGGCCGCGGGTTCCGCGGGGACCTGGAGCTCTTCGCTGACTGGTCCGCGGCCATGGCGAGCTTCGGGCCGGGCGCGTTCTACGCGAACGAAGCGACGGCCAACTACCCACCCATCTACCTGTTGGTGCTCTGGCCCATCGGTCTGGTCACCCCCCTCGTCGCAGACATGGTCGGCAGAGACCCGGTGGCCGTGGCACTTGTCCTCGCCAAGCTACCAGCCGTGTGCGCCGACATCGGGATCGCCCTGCTGCTCTTCACCTCTGGTCGTCGGTGGTGGAGCCCAAGGGTCGGCCTGGGGGCCGCCGCGCTGTTCCTCGTGGCACCCGTGGTCTGGTTCGACTCCGCGGTGTGGGGGCAGGTCGACTCGGTCGCCGCGCTGCCGGTCCTCGGAGCCCTCGTCCTGCTCGCCGACCGACGCCCTGGCTGGGCCATGGCCTGCGCCACGCTCGCAGTCCTGGTCAAGCCACAGTCGGCCGTGGTGCTGGGGGTCCTGGTCCCTGTCCTGGTGCGCCGCCACCTCATCGACCGACGCGACTTCGTCACGCTGCTACGAAGTGGCTTCGCGGCTACTTGTGTTCTCCTTGTGGCAAGTCTGCCGTTCGACCTCGAGCACTTCAGCCGGGGTCGCTTCCGAGATATCGCCGTGCTGGGCGATCTGACCGGCCTCTGGGAGCTGTACCGCTCGGTCGGGCAGACCTTCGACGTGCTGTCCGCCAACGCCTACAACGGGTGGGCACTCGTCGGGCCCCGCCCGCTGGTGGAGAGTCCCGCTGGGGGCCGGGCTGTGTGGACGCCCGACTCCCTGGCGATCACGGTGCCGCTGCTGGGAACCCACTCAGCCTTCAGCATCGGCGCCGGGTTGTTGGCAGTCGCCGCCTTGGCGGTGGCGTTGCCGATCCTGGTGTGGCGGGGAGTGAGCGAGAGCCGGGTGGTGCTGCTCCTCGGCCATGTCGTCCTGGCCATGGCCTTCTTCGCACTGCCTACTCGAGTGCATGAGAGGTACCTCTTCCCGGTCTTCGTCTCCGCGGCCCTCCTGGCGGCTCTCGGGCTGAGGTGGGCAGTCTCCTACCTCCTCGTGTCAGTGACCGCGACGGTGAACCTCCAAGCAGTCCTCACTGGGCCGGTGAACCCAGGTTTCGACGTGCCTGCGTCGGGCAGTGAGCCCGGCCCGCCGACCAGAGCCGCCTCCGATGTGCTGGTCGAGCTGAGTCATTCGATCGGTGCATGGTCACGCTCGCTTCCGGTGGCGACGACGGTCTCCCTGGTGCACACGGTGCTCTTCCTTGCCCTTCTCGGCCTCTGGTCCGCGTCCGTGTCACGAGCCAGAGCCGCTACGAAGAGGTCCGCCCCGTCGGAGTCGGGGAGCCCCTGGTCGGGGCACGAGACGTTCGAATCATTCCCGTCAACCCACCACTGAGGAGCGCACGATGCTTTCAGCCAGCGAAGGACGCGTGATGTCACCGTTACTCCACGAAGCTGGGCTCCAGGGCGGGGTCAGACGCACAGCGCGTGAACTCGCTGATGGTCGCTCCATCATCTACTTCGACGACACCCCCGAAGCCCCTCCCCGGACGGTGCTCGAAGCCCGGCCCCTCGGACCCAAGGCGGGAGGTGGCGAGATCAGGTACGACGCGCTCGTCGACGACTGGGTCGCCGTGGCCGGGCATCGAGGCGACCGAACCTTCCTGCCCCCGAAGGACGAGTGCCCACTGTGCCCAACAGGCACGGGCAGCGTGGCCTCCGAGGTGCCCGACGCGGCATACGACGTCGTGGTGTTCGAGAACCGCTTTCCCTCTTACGCCGGCACGGCAGACCTATCCGGTGACGTGCCCACGCCCGACGGCGCGCGAGGCCTGAAGCGGCCAGCCGTGGGTCGCTGCGAGGTGGTGTGCTTCACCAGCGACCACGACTCGACCTTTGCCGACCTGCCGCCTCGTAGGGTGCGAACGGTCATCGACGCCTGGGCGGACCGCACGCTCGAGCTCGCCGCGCTGGACGAGGTCAGGCACGTGTTCTGCTTCGAGAACCGAGGCCAGGAGATCGGTGTCACCCTCCACCACCCGCACGGCCAGATCTACGCGTATCCCTATGTGCCACAACGGACCGCGACGATCCTGCGGCAGGCCCAGGCGCACCACGAGCGGACCGGGAGGCTCCTGGGCTCGGACCTTCTGGTCGAGGAACTGGCCGAGGGGGCGCGCATCGTGACCGAGTCGGCCCACTGGGTGGCGTACGTCCCCTTCGCGGCACGCTGGCCGGTCGAGGTCCACCTCGCACCGCGCCGCGATGCGCCGGATCTGCCTGCCCTGACAGGTGACGAACGAGACGACCTCGCGACCGTCTACCTGGACCTGCTCCGGCGTCTCGACCGCTTCTACGTGGCACCTGACGGATCGTCCGTCCGGCTGCCCTACATCGCCGGATGGCACCAGGCCCCTGTCGGCGAGGGGCGCGAGGTGTCGAGACTGCACCTCCAGATTATGTCCGTCCGGCGGTCGCCCGCGAAGCTGAAGTTCCTCGCCGGGTCGGAGTCAGGCGTCGGTGGATGGGTTAATCACGTCGCGCCCGAGGCGGTCGCGGCCCGGCTCCGCGAGACGACGCCATGAGCACCGGTGCGTCCCAGCTCTTCGCCGAGGTGTACGGCGCGCCGCCCACTGGCGCCTGGTCAGCGCCGGGGCGTGTGAACCTCCTGGGCGAGCACACCGACTACAACAAGGGGCTGCGCCTGCCCGTGGCCTTGCGCCAGAGAGCCGTGGTCGCGGCGAGACTGGGCGAAGTAGACGTTCTGCGGGCCGTCTCGATGCAGAGTGGGTCGATCGTCGAGGTCCCGATCGAAGGCATCGCACCGGGCAACCTCACCGAGATCCAGAGGGTGCGCGCCGCTGTCGCGGCCATCAGCGCGAGAGACTTCACGGCAATGGGCGACATCTTCGTTGCGTCGCACGCGTCCTTGCGGGACGACTTTGAGGTCTCGACGACGGAGCTCGACACGGCCGTGGACGCGGCCATGTCTGGGGGCGGCTTCGGCGGCTCGGTCGTGGCGCTGGTCCGAGCGGACACCGAGGATGCGGTCGTGGGCGCCGTGACCACGGCCTTCTCGGGCCGCTGCTTCTCGGCGCCGGAGTGCTTCGCGGTCGCGCCCTCCGGCCAGGCCGGGCGAGACCGATGATGACCAGTAGTGAGGCCAGATGAGACTCATGGTCACCGGAGGGGCCGGCTACATCGGGTCCGTCGTCGCGTCGCAGTTGCTCGCCGCAGGACACGAAGTGACAGTTCTGGACGACCTGTCCACTGGTCACGAGGACGCGGTCCCCGCAGGCGCCCGGTTCGTGAGGGCGCGAGTCTCGGAGGCGAGCCCCACCCTCGCTGGGAAGTCGTACGACGGCGTCCTGCACTTCGCAGCGAAGTCTTTGGTGGCCGAGTCCGTCGCCCGCCCGGAGCTCTACTGGCGCAACAACGTCGTCGAGAGTCTCGCCCTGATTGAAGCGGTTCGTGCTCACGGAGTACCTCGCTTCGTCTTCTCCTCGACTGCAGCCGTGTACGGAGAGCCCGACGTCGCTACGATCGACGAGCAGACCCCGGCGGTGCCCATCAACGCTTACGGACAGTCGAAGCTGGCCGTCGACTTCATGCTGGGGGCAGCGGCGAGGGCCCACGGCCTGGCGGTCGTGTCGTTGCGCTACTTCAATGTCGGCGGCGCCATGGGAGACCTCGGGGAGCGGCACAAGGTCGAGACGCACCTCATCCCCAATGTCCTGGTCGTGGCGACGGGCTCCAGGGCCACTGTCTCGGTGTTCGGCACCGACTTCCCCACGCCTGACGGTTCAGCCGTGCGCGACTACCTGCACGTCGTCGACCTTGGGACGGCCCATCTCCTCGCCCTCGACGCGGCCCGGGCAGGGACGCACAGCATCTACAACCTGGGGTCGGGAACGGGTTACTCGGTGAACGAGGTGATCGAAGCGTGCCGCTCAGTCACCGGGCATCGCATTCCGAGTCTTCCCGCGGCACGAAGGCAAGGCGATCCCGCCCGGCTGGTCGCGTCCAACGGCCGCATCGGAGCGCAGCTCGGCTGGTCGCCAGAGGCTGGGCTTCTGGACATCGTGGCGGACGCTTGGGCATTCATGAAAGGACGCCAGTCATGACGAACTCCTCGGCCGAGTGCCGGGACTCCCAGTTGGATGGCGAGGTTGAGGGGATGACTGCCCAAGGGACGGCGGATCGAAGAGACGCCCCCAGCCCCCCGACGATCAAGGACGTCGCTCGCATGGCTGGAGTGAGCTTTGCAACAGTGTCAAGGGTGTTGAACGCCGAACCCCATGTCCGCGAGGAGACACGGCTGCGGGTGGAGCGCGCAGCTGCGGTCCTCAGCTACAGGAGGAACGAGGCGGCCGCCGCGCTTCGTCGCGGACGCAAGTCATAGCGAAGGTAGGGCCCAACGCTCGTCCAGGCGCCTGCCGAGCGTTCATGGCGTCCGGATTGGCGGCGCGGCGCCCGCGGGCGGTCAGGGGGTCCATGCGCGCAGGGTTGCGCCCGAGGGCGAGCAGATGGTCGGCAGCGGCTTGGTGCATCTGGGCCGGCATGGACGGGGACGCCGATGATGGCTGGTCATGGTGGCTGTTCCTTCCGTTGCTGATGGCGGGGGCGCGGCAGGTGGTTGCCTCGTCGACCTGGTCTGCGGTGAACGTGGCGATGCCGGCGCGGCTGCCGACGAAACCGAGCTTCTCGGTGCGTCAACGTTCGGACGACTGCACCCCGCGACGACGTGTACCTCATTTGTGCCCGAAGATCGGCATTGAATCCCGATGGGTGTCCGCCTAGTGGTGTCCGACTGACGACCTCCGGCTTCGGGTGTCGTCGAGAGTCTGTGGCGAATTCGCGGCGAACTTCGCTGGCAAGCCGGGAAACCGCAGGTGAGCGGTCGGCATACGCCGTTCTGTAAATCCCTCGCGAAAGCTTCGAAGGTTCGAATCCTTCACCTGCCACCCAGTGCAATGGAGGGCGCCTGACCTGCGGAAACGCGAGTCCGGCGCCCTCCGTCCGTACCCGCTAGGGGTATTTGAGGCCGGGAGATTTGCGGGCCCCATCGTCAAAGCTCTGACGTGCGCAAACGCGTTGGCCGATCGTGGCTCCTGCGAATGGGTGGGGAAGCCGGGAACCGAAGGCCGTGATGGTCGGACTCCTGCGCCGGTGACCTGCACGAACCCGTGGGGGCGCGAATTGCCCACCGAACCAAGACGCACGGTCAGCACCTAGCCAGGATGTGGAAGCGCCATGTTCAACGGTTCCCTGAGCAGCTCATCGACTCTGACTCGAAACTGAGACGGCATGTCGACGAGGTCGGGGGAGGACAGCCACTGGACCTGCAGCCCGTCCAGCAGGGCTGTCAGCTCTATTGAGACGCGTTCAACGTCAACTTCTCCGCGCATCTGGTTACTGGCCTAAGGGCTCCACGGAGTACAGGACTACCTGGCTGCGGCCCGCTCCTTGCGCTCAAACCACGGCGACGGGGAGACCGGACCTCGTCAGTACCTGCCTGGCGATGAGTCGTGGACGGGTGGGGCGGCCAGTGCAGCTGCTGGGACTGCACTGGCCGCCCCGACCAGGTCAGGGGCGGATGGGTGTCACCTTGATGTCGACCGCGTTGGCAGTCCCGCCCACCGCGTAGGCAGCGACACCCGTCGCCGCGGTCGGCGGGTAGATGAGGTCGGTGACAGAGATCTGACCGTCCTCGGCCAGCACCTCGACCGAGCTGCGGTCGAGGTATGCCGTGAAGGTCACCTCCCCGTCGCGCACCGTCACCGGCGCCTCCTCGACGCTGGGGAAGAGGGGGTTGAACGTGACGTTGCCGCTGCGGGTCCGGTCGACGACCAGAGTGCCGTCGCGACGGACTCCGATCCTGGTGCCCACGGCGCCGTCGGCGCTGCGTCGCAGCACGACGCCCGCCTCGGACGCCGAGCCCAGGGCGACCCGGACCTCGACCCGTGCCACGCTCGCCGCGAGCCCGGTCGGCGTCACACCGGCCGCGACCGAACGCTGCTTGGCCTGCTGCTTGTCACGGTTCACGGTGACTGCATCGACTCCCGGGACGGGCGTCTGGCGGAGGCGCGGTCCTGCCTCGGTGGTGACCAGGGACAGCCTGCGGGGCATCGTCATCTGGCCGCGCCACGGGTCGGTGGGCACGTCGCCGGCGTACTGCCAGTTGTTCATCCAGCTGATGGTGGTGCGCTGGTTGTCGGGCAGCCCGTTGAAGGTCACGCCGGCGTAGTTGTCGCGTCCGAAGTCGACCCAGCTGGCACGATCGGTCCCGCTCTTGGCCGGTGCCGGCGCGAGCATGAACTGGTCGGCGAGGATGTGGCCCCACCCGCCGGAGCTGTGGTCGACCACCCTGATCTGCGCGGTCCTGCCCTGCAGGTCATTGAGGTCCCACGCGGCCCAGTCGAGGGCCTCGCTGTCCGATCCCGTGCTCGACCGCACGACCTCGCCGCCGACGACGAGGTTGACGGTCGTCTGGGTGTCGCGCGGGCCGGCAGCCGTGTCGGAGAACCGGATGTCGTCCACCATGAGGTGTCCCCAGTCGCCGCCGCTGTGGTCGTCCCGGACGACGATCCGGGCCTGCTTGCCCACCACTGCCCGGGCGTCGATGTGGCGCCAGTCCATCTCACCGGAGTTGTTGCCGGTCACCGACCCGACGACCTGTCCACCCGAGACGAGCTCGACGACGGTCGGGCCACTCGTCCCGGCCGGGTGCGTGCCTCCTGCGATGAGGAGGTTGACGTAGCCCTTGGTCACGGTGAACTCGGGCGACACGAAGGTGCCCACGGCGAGGTCACACTTGTCGGGCACGACGCACGTGTCGAGCACCTTGTCACCCTGGTGGTAGGGCAGGCCCGAGCTGGTCGCGCCGTAGCCGACGAAGTCCCCTGTCGCACTCCAACCGGCGGGCAGGTGCGTCGCGGGGTCGAGGTTCTCGAAGTCGGTGAAGACCTCGCCGCCAGGGTCACCCTGCGTCGCGCCGGCAACTGCCTCGTGGTGGCCGCCGCCGATGAGGAAGTTGAGGTACCTCTGGTTGATCGTGAACTGCGGGGAGGTCAGCTCGCCCTGGGCGCCGTCGAAGTCGATGAAGCTGTTGACCAGGTGCTCGCCCACGTAACCGGTGACGGGCTGCTGGCCCGGCAGGGAACCGGATGCCGGCTCGGACCCGAAGGCGGTCCCGGTCGGGGTCCACCCGGCATACCCGTTCTCGAACCCCTGCAGGAGCGTGCCGGTGGGAGGCTGGTAGCTCGCCGGCCCGTCGGGCGTGAAGGTCGTGCCGTCGAAGTCACCGACGAAGTACTGGGTGCCCGAGCCGCCGGCGATCCCGCCCGGGTTGAGGCTGACGATCATGACCCACTTGACGTTCTCCGGGTCGCCGTCGACCGCCAGGGGGAAGAGGTCCGGGCACTCCCACGCACCGCCGATGGCGTCGCGAGGGCCGAACTCGGACAGGCGCGTCCACTGCTTGAGGTTGGCGGAGCGCCAGATGAGGACCTTGTGCTCGTTGGCGATCACCGACACCATCCGCCACTCCTGGGCGGGCTCGTACCAGAAGACCTTGGGGTCGCGGAACTCGCGCGATCCGATGTCGATGACCGGGTTGCCCGAGTACTTGGTCCACGTCTGACCGTCGTCGGTCGAGTACGCCAGCGACTGTGCCTGAATGCCATCGCGGCCGCTGGCGGCCGTGTAGGCGCTGGTGTACATCGCCACGAGTGGGGGGTTCGTCACCGTGCCGAAGCCGGAGCTGTTGGTCTTGTCGATGACGACCGAGCCGGAGAACACTCCCTCGTTGGCGTCGAACGGGATGGCGACCGGTTGCTCCTCCCAGTGGACGAGGTCGGTGCTCGTCGCGTGGCCCCAGGACATGTTGCCCCAGCCGTTGCCGAGCGGGTTGTGCTGGAAGAAGAGGTGGTAGACACCCTTGGAGAAGACGAGCCCATTGGGGTCGTTGATCCAGTTCTTCGCGGGGCTGAAGTGGTAGGCGGGTCGGTGTTGCGGTGTGTCCGCCGCCGCGGGCGCCACCCCGAGCGCGGCAAGGACCGCGAGGACCAGCAGGACGACGGCGAGCGGCCGGCGCGGAGCTGAACGAGTGCTGAAAGCCATGACTAACCTCCGGTATGACAACGTTGTCAGTAGCGAGTTTGAAGGGTGGTTTCGGAGTCAGATACACCGCGTTTCGGGCCAAGCATGACTGCTCCATGCCGGGCGTCGTGGGGAAGTCAACTGAGGTGCCAGCAGGCGACCCGGCTCGGATCGCCAGTGTGCGGCTGTAGTCCAGTCTTGGATGCCGGAAGGGGCAACCCGACCAAGCCGCCGTCGGCGACGACCTCGAGGACCTGGGCGTCGGCGATGATCCGCAGGCACTCGCTGTGGTGGCTGACCGTGACCGACGCGGCGTCGCGAACGGCGACCGTAACAGTCCATCCTTCGACGTGGACCGATGCCTGCACCTCGCCTTCGGGCGTGACCAGTTGCAGCCTGTCCTCCTGGTGGGGCCGCCATTCCACGTCGATGGCTCGGCCGGCGCCGACGTGGCCGGCGTCAGGGGGGAGGCGCGCCGCCGCGACCGCAGGGTGAGGCTCCAGACGGACGTCGTCGCCGTCTGCGGTGATGACGTACGGCAGGCTCAAGGCACCGGCCCACCGACCGGGGTCGGTGATGCCTCGTATCCAGAAGATCAGGCAGGACCGTCCCTCGACGTCGGTGAACGCCGAGGCGGCGAAGTGGCCAGCGCCGGCTGAGAGCAAGCGCCAGTGACGCGCGACGAACCGGCCGTCGGCGTAGGTCCCCGTCGCCGCTGCCACATCGTGCGGCTTGTGGTCGTCCCAGATCGACACCACGAGCATGTCTGGTGCATCACCGTCGCCGATGATCACTTGCGGGCACTCCCAGGCAGCGCCCGTCCAGGGGTGCTGTGAACGGGTGCTTCGCGAAGCCAGGATCCCGACGGGTGTCCAGCTCGCGAGGTCCGAGGACGAGAACACCTCCGCGTTCGCGGTGCCGTCGGACCGGCCGCTGCCAACGACCATGGTCCAGTGGTCGCCGTCGCGGAACACTGTCGGGTCCCGAAACACGCGCGTCGCTGTGTCCACAGGCTCAACCACGACTGGACCCTTGACCCACTGATCGCCGGACTGTGACAACCGCGCGGAGCGGATCCTTCCGAGGTCCACGTCCTCGCCGCCGGCCGAGGTGTAGAAGAGCACCGGCCGGCCGTCGTCATCGATCACCGCGCTGCCTGACCAGATGCCCTCGTCGCCCTCGCCGGGTGCAAGGACTGGGGCCGCTGGGCGCCAGTGGACGAGATCCTTACTGGTGGCATGGCCCCAGGAGATCCCGGTCTGCCACTCCACCGCGTCCGGCACGTGCTGGAAGTACAGGTGGTAGACACCGTCGAGCCAGTAGATCCCGTGGGGGTCGTTCATCCACCCCACCGGTGGGGTGAAGTGGACGGTCGGCCGGGTTTCGGTCGCCCGGGGCGCTGTCGAGGTCATCCCTTCACGCCGCTCGCGGCAATGCTGCCGATGAAGTTTCGCTGGAAGGCCAAGAAGAGCGCGAGGACGGGGATCGTGATCATGCTGGAGTAGGCCATCATCGGGCCCCACTCGACGTTGAGCTGGAAGAAGTAGCTGACACCGAGCATGACGGGCCGCAATTCCTCGGTCTGCACCACCATGAGGGGCCACAGGTAGGAGTTCCAGGCGGGGAGGAACGTCAGGATCGAGACCGAGGCGATAGCGGGTCCGGAGAGAGGCATGATGATGCTGCGGTAGATGCGGAACCATCCGGCCCCGTCAACGATGGCTGCCTCGTCGAGCTCCTTGGGGATGCTCTGGAAGTAGGAGTAGAAGAGGTAGATCGAGAACGCGTTGGCAACGAACGGCAGGATCTGCACTCGGTAGGTATCCAGCCAGCCCTCCGTCCACAGCAGGGTGAAGCCGTCGTGCGTGAGCCAGGGCAGGTGGTTGACCCACCAAAGCAGGGGCAGTGCGAAGGTCTCGAACGGCACGACCAGGGTTGCGAGCACCAGGGCGAGCACGATCTTGCGACCCTTCCACTGCAGCCGGGACAAGCCGAAGGCAGCCAGGCTGTTGATGAACAACCCGAGGGCGACGGTCACTCCCGAGACCACGATCGAGTTGAGCAGGAACCGCAAGGCCGGGACGGTGTCCAAGGTCGTGCGGTAGTTGTCGAGAGACAGGTGTCCGACGGGGAGGAACGCCTTGAGGGAGCCGAGATCGCCGAAGATCTGCTCGTCCGGCTTCAGCGAGGACACCAGCATGAAGACGATCGGGAATGCGAAGAACAGTCCGAGAACGAGGCGAGCGACGTTCAGGCCGACCGTGCCTCGGGTGATCTTTCGGCGCGGCTTCGAGGCTCGGCGGGAGGCGGCCTTGTGTGTGAGCGTGGTCATCAGGCGTCCTTGTCTCGGGTGAGGAACTGTTGGATGAGCGAGACGGTCAACACCAGTGCGAAGAAGACCAGGGAGATCGCGGATGCGTAGCCGGTGGCCTGCTGCGTGTAGCCGGCGCGGACAGCTTGGTAGACGACGGTCGAGGTCGAGTCGAGCGGGCCACCGCTGGTCATGACCTGGACCTGGGCGAAGAGGCTGAGCGCAGCAATGGTGATGGTGACGAGAATGAACGTGCGGGTGTTTTTGAGGCCCGGCCAGGTGACGAAGCGGAACTGGTCCCACCGGCCGGCACCGTCGAGGGAGGCCGCCTCGTACAGGTCCATGGGGATGGTCTGCAGGCCGGCAAGCCAGATCACCATGTGGAATCCGACGGCCTGCCAGATCGACATCAGGATGACCGCCGGCATGGCGGTCGAGGTGTTGCTCAACCAGTCGGTGCCCTGCACCGCGTTGAACGTCACCAGCTGCAGCATGCTGTTGATGAGACCGTCGCTCGCGTACATGAAGCGCCACAGGATCGACACGACGACGATCGATGTCACCACGGGCACGAAGTACAGGGTGCGGAAGAAGTTCTTCGCCCGTCCCTGACCGTTCACCAGGATCGCGAGCAGCAGTGCCAAGGCGGACTGCATCGGCACGACGACCACCGCGAAGTAGGCCGTGTTGCGCAATGACTTCCAGAACAGCGGATCGGAGAACAGTCGTTGGAAGTTGTCCAGCCCCGTGATTCTGGTGGGCTCACCGGAGATGAGCCGAGCGTTCGTGAAGGCCAGCAGGAAGCACAGGATCAGCGGCACGAAGAAGAACACGAGCAGCATGACGATGGCCGGAGCAGTGAAGCTGAATCCGACCCAGGAGCGCGTGTGCGCCTTGGATGGCGGTCGGGTCCTACTGCGTGAAGTGGTGGTCCGCGGGGCGACTGTGGTGGTCATCAGGACTCCAGAGTGAGGGGCTCGATGAGGGCGGGCGGCTGTCATTGCCGCCCGCCCCAGCGAGCTCAGTTGCCGTAGTAGTCGTTCGCCTTGAGGTCGGCGTCGATGTCGGCGGCCGCCTTGTCGAGGATCGCGTTGGCGTCACCACCGGCGATGATGTCCTGCGCTGCCTTGGCGAAGGTCGTGGTCAGGAACGGGTAGCCCGGCGTGGGGGGACGAAGCTCGGCGAAGGCCGCAGACTCCTCGAGGAAGAAGCGCTTCGGGCCTCCCTCCTGCCACCCCGGCGACAGCTGGGCCGCCTCGTCCGTTGCCGGGACGTTGCCGGAGTCGGTCACGATCTTCGAGAGGTACTTCGGCTGGAGCGAGTATGCGAGGTAGTCCATTGCAGCGGCCTTGTTCGCGCAATTGGAGCTCACGCCCCACTGCCAGGAACCGCCGCCGATCTTGGGACCCTTGCCGAAGTCCGGGGGCGGCAGGGCGACGCCGTCCTTGACCTTGTCGAGACCCGTGGAGTTCCAGATACCCGTCCAGACCATCGCCGACTTGCCGTTGGAGAAGTCGGCGAACGCGTCGACCCCGGACTTGGCAGGGGTGTAGCCCTGGTCCACCAGACCCCGGAACCACGCGGCCCACTTCTTGGCCGCGTCGCCGTTGATCGCGCCCTCCGCGGTCTTGTAGCCGGAGCGGTCGATGAGGTCGCCGCCGAAGCTCTGCAGGAAGGGCGAGTAGCCGTAGGTCCACCACTCGGTGCCCGAGTCGCCGGTGCCGAGGTCGAACGTGGTCTTGTACTTCCCGGTCGCCTTGACCTTCTTCAGCGCGTCATCGAACTCGGCGGCGGTCCACGGCTGCTTCACCGTGGGGATGCGCACGCCAGCCTGAACCAGGGCGTCCTTGTGGGCGAAGATCGCCAGTGCCGCCTCGAAGTAGCCGATCGAGTAGAGCTTGTCGTTGTAGATGCCCTTGGTGCTGTCGAGGTTCTTGGCTACCAGGTCCGCCGGCAGGTCGAGCGGGGCCAGGAAACCGGCCTTCGCCCACGCCGGCACGTTCGGCGCGTCGATGTCGAGGATGCACGGGAGCTTCTTCGACGTGGCGGCAGCCGTGACTGCGCCGTTGTACGCCTCTTGCGGGAACGACTTGAGGTCGACCTTGTACTTCTGCTGGCTCGAGTTGTAGTCCGCGATGGCCGTCTTGAGGAGCGCGATCTCCTTGGGGGCGCCACCCGCGTGCGTCCACAGGGTCAGGGTGCCCCCGTCTCCGCCGCTGGCGTTGGTGGTGGCCTTCGCGCAGCCCGTCATCATCAGAGCGGTGGTTGCCAAGAGCGCGCCAGCACTCACAACCCTGCGTCGCATGTCTCGATTCACGGTGGTTCTCCTTGGGGGTTGAGGTACTGTGGAGCGGACTGAAGAAACGTTTCCGCAATAGTGATACAACGTTTCTTCACTGTCAATACCCACCGGAGCCCAGTTTCCGGACGATGCAGAGGAGAATCCTGTGCCGCCCTCTCGTCCCACCTTGAAGGACGTTGCCCTGCGTGCCGGCGTCTCCATCACGACGGTTTCGGTCGTGCTCAATGGAAAGCGACAGGGTGTCCGAGTTCCTGAAGCGACCCGACAGCGTGTGCAGAAGGCGGCCGCCGAGCTCGGCTACCGGCCCAACGAGATGGCCCGGGGGCTGCGACGACGAAGCAGCCAGGCGATCGGATTTCTGTCCGATGAGGTGACCACCACCCCGTTCGCTGTGGCGATGTTGGCGGCTGCGCAGACCGAGGCCGCGCGCAACGGATTTCTGCTCATCACGGTGAACATCGGTCGCTCGCCCAACGACGCGGACATGGAACGCGCACTCGACTCCTTGGTGCAGCATCAGGTGTCCTCACTGGTGGTCGCACACATGTTCCACCAGGAGGTCGAACCCCTCCCGGGACTTCCCGAGACGACGATCTTCCTCAACTGCCGCGCCACGAGCGGATCATTTCGCTCGATCATTCCCTCCGAGACGGCCGCGGCATACGACGCGACCCGTGAGCTTCTCGCGCACGGACACACGCGCATCGCCTACCTCGGGGACGACACCGGTCTTGTTGCCTCGAGCCTTCGCCTAGCCGGCTACCGGCAAGCCCTCGCAGAGGCCGGAATCCGCCCCGACCCGCGCCTACGCCTCGGTGTCCTGCCGAGGGTCAGCGGCGGCGTGCATGGAGGCGAACTGCTCGACCTCCCCGACGACGTGCGTCCCACCGGGGTGTTCTGCTTCAACGACCAGGTCGCGATGGGCTTCTACCGCGCCGCGCGACAGCGAGGGCTTTCCGTCCCCCACGACATCTCAGTGATCGGCTTCGACGACCAAGAGTTCATCGCCTCAGAACTCGACCCGCCCCTGACGACGATGCGGCTGCCTCATGCCGAGATGGGAAAGCTGGCAATCCAAACGTTGCTCGGCCACGACACCTCGTCCGCCTCCTGGCAGCCCAACGGCACCGGTGAGGTCGCCCGACTGGAGTGCCCTCTCGTGCGCCGCGCCTCCGTGACCGCTGTCAGACCTGTCCGACTCCCGGCGTGACTAGCGGGGCCCTGCGTCACTCTGGGCAGGGTGCCGCACGAGCCGATCATGGCGTCTGAGGGTCCGGGTGTGCCCGAAAGTCGCCGACCGGCGTCGAGCGTTTGTGCGAATTCACGGCAAAGTTCGCTAGGGAGCTGAGAAGCAACAGGTGAGCGGGCGGCACACCCCGGTCTGTATATCCATCGCGAAAGCTTCGAAGTTCGAATCCTTCACCTGCCGCCCAGTGCTCAAGAGGGCGTCTGACCTGCGGAAACGCGAGTCCGGCGCCCTCTGTCTGTACCCAGTAGGGGTATGTGGCGCAGGAAGATATGCGGTCACAGTGCCAGGCTTCTGACCTGCGGAAGCGCGGTGCCTGTTTGGGCGCGCCGGGAATGGGCGGGGAAATCTGGCTTCGGATGGCCGTGACAGTCGGACTCACGCGCCGCGTGACCTGCTCGGAAACGTCGGGTGGGGGTAGGCATTCGCGATGGAGTTCCCACCACTGCGATTGTGTCCACGGGCGCGGAGGGGTGGCGGCTCGGGGCTGGGAGTCGGACACGGCGAGCGCGTTTGCCCACCAGCTCGCCACCGACCGACGGCGGGCGCGTTCGCGACGGCGTAGCTGCGGGTCACCAGGATTCCCGTCGGAGCCGCTGGAGAGGCGCAGCCCTCGGCGCGGGCGCAGGCAACTCGCCGGCCGAGGTGCTGGCCGCCACCTTCGAGCGGATGGGAATCCGCACGGGTGTCGATTTCGGCGAGGTGCTGTCCGCGGCACAGGACGTGGTGCGCCCGTTAATCCCGCAGCTCCCGCGGATGGACCGCGCGTCGATCACCCAGGGGTATGCCGGCGTCTACAGCTCGTTCCTCCTGCACGCCGAGCGGGCCTCTGAGCGCTACGGCGTGCCGACTCAGCAGATCCTCCAGCGTGTAGGGGAGGCCGGGTATGTGGGGGGGCCAAGAGGACATGATCATCGACATCGCCCTCCAGCTGCAGCAGGAACAGGAGCTCGGCGACCTCGCAGCAGCAGGAACTCGCTGAGGCCACCACCTCGAGCACACTCGGCCGTCATGGGCGGGAGGCAGGGATGCCGCTAGGTGAGCTTTGTTGAGGGCCTGGTGGTAGGTGCATGGTGCGCAGGAGGATGCAGGCGTCGTCGGCACGGCGTGCAGGGAGCGCGACCGGAGCCCGACCGGCTGTAGCGGGCCAGGTTGCGCGTGCCGGGCCGGTGACGCGACCGGGGGCACCTGTCGGGAAACCAGGGTCAGGCTTCCTTGTTCCAACGGCGGCGCAGCGCGAAGGCGGCGGACTTGGGGCGGCGGTCACGGGTGAAGATGCCCTTCTTGTTGCCGTCGACGCGCATTATTCCGGAGGTCGTCGCGAAGTCGGCGAAGTTCCAGACGTGCTCACCGACCACGGCGTTGCAGGCGTCGAATACACGGTGGTTCATGTCGAGGTAATCGACCTGGTACTCCTCGCTCCAGGGCTGAGGCGTAAGGGAGTGGTTGCCTGAGAGGGTGTCGGCGCCGTACTCGGTGATGACGATCGGCTTGCCCTCGGAGGACCAGCCCTGCAGCTCCGCAGTCCAGGCGATCTCGGCGCCGGCGAGGTCGCCGGTGTTTTCGTACCAGCCGTAGTAGCGGTTGAGCATGATCACGTCGGCGAACTGCGACACCCGGCACGTGCCGTGGGGTGCGAGCCCGACGTTGACGAAGCCCACGGGCCTGGTCGGGTCGGCCTGGCGCGTGACCTCGAACAGCGGTCGGAAGTAGGTCTCCGCGCCCTCGGTATGGGACTCGGGCTCGTTCGCGATCGACCACAGCACCACGCTGGGGTGGTTCTTGTCGCGAGCAATGAGCTCGCGGATGGCCTGGGCGTGCACCTCGCGGGTGCTGTCGTTGATGGTGTCGAGGGAGAATGTCGTGTAGCCCTGACTACCGACGATGCCGCCGCCGAGACCCATGTTCAGGCCGACCGCAGCGGTTTCGTCGATGACGACCATGCCGTGCTTGTCGGCGTAGTCCAGGACGTCCTCGCTGTAGGGGTAGTGCGAGGTGCGGAGCGAGTTCGCACCGATCCAGTTGAGGAGCTCGAAGTCGTTGATGACGTGGGCGTTGTTGTGGGCTTTGCCGATCACAGCGTGGTCTTCATGCATGCCGAATCCCTTGAAGTAGAAGGGTTTTCCGTTAATGAGGAACTGCGTGCCGCGTACCTCGACGGTGCGGATACCGATGTTCTGGTGGATCGAGTCCAGCACCTGGCCCGCGTCGTCGACCAGCTGGACCTCGAGGTCGTAGAGGTAGCCGTCGCCAGGTGCCCAGAGGTGCACGTCCTGCACCTCCAGAGATCCGGACACACCACTGCCCGTAGCCACCTCGACGCCCTCTGCATCCCGCAGGACGACCGCGACGTCGAGTTCGTCCTGGTCGGTCGCGTCCGCGGCCCAGCCAATCGAACCTGTGGTCCCCGAGAAGGTAGTGGTCACCGTGAGGTCTTCGATCCGCGCCTGCGGGGTGGCCGAAAGCCACACGGAGCGATGCAGACCGGCGTAGTTGAAGAAGTCGTGCCAGTAGCGCTGCGTGGCCCCGCTCGGGGTCTTCTCGATCACGCCCGGTGGGATGCTCTGGAAGGTCAGCGTGTTGTTGACCAGTGCGGTGATCCGCATCTCCTGGCCAGCCTCAACGAGATGGGTGATGTCCGCCTCGAACGGCGTGTAGCCGCCCTCGTGGCTGACCACCTCGTGGTCGTCAAGCCACACGGTCGCCCGGTGCGTGGCCGACTCGAAGTGCAGGACGATCCGCTGGCCATCCCAGCCGCGCGGGACGCGGATGGTGCGCTGGTACCAGATGTCGCCGAAGTAGTCGCGGACTGAGGCGTCGGCGACGAGGTCGTTGAAGCTGGCCGGCACGGCCATGTCGCGCGCTTCGGTGAGCGGCGCGCCATACCAACGGTTGTCACGTCCGGCAGCCTCGGAGTCGAGCTTGAACGACCAGAGTCCGTCGAGGTTCTTCCGCTCGCGGGTGGCGGTGTCCTGTGGACGCAGCATGGGGAGGGCCTTTCGCAGTCGCGGGTATGCCAGGTGGTTGCGACTATTCGACCCTACGCACTGGGTGGTGCGCCCTGAGCTCGTCATTACCCCTTCCGCTGCCTCCTGTCAGGCTTCGCAATGGGCGGGGAGGCTGCGAGCCAAACGGCCGCTCCTAAGGCGCTGGCAAAGCTGCACTCAGGGACGAGCTCGCTTCGCTCACCGTGGCGCTCGCCACGGAGGTCCTCGCAGCGGGCGGGCTGGCTGCGTGGATGCGCCAACAACAAGATGCCTTGGCGCGCACACATTCTGCCTACGCCGGACTGGCCGACAGCAACGATGTCGACGTCGCGATGCTCACTGTCGGGGTACAGGTACTCCGGGACCTGCGCCACGCCGTGAGTGCCAGCGGGTGATCACCCGTTGGAGGAGGACGGCGACCGGTCCGCGGCGCCACCGGGTTAGTTGGCGGCGGCTGGTACGCCGATGCTGTAGACCTTCCGGATTGTCTCGGTGACGTCCCACCGGCCCGACCAGCCGCGCGGCTGCACGATGACGTCGCCGGCGGAGATCTCGTGGCGGTGTCCGGTGTCGGCGTCGGTGACCGTCGCCCGGCCGCTCAGGATGTAGCACGTCTCGGTATCGGCTCGGTTCACGATCGGCCAACCACCCGGTTCGCATTCCCAGATTCCCACCCGGACGTCGTCCGGTGTGTCGAAGGCCAGGGACGCGATCTGCGGGTCACCGCTGTCGGCCCCGGGGCGCTGACCCTTCGGCTGGAGGGCGCCGGTGACGGTGGCGGCGGGTTGGTGAACGTAGGACATGGAGGGTTCCTTTCGGGGGCTGCGGTTGTCGACCGATACTCGGGCAGTGACGACAGGGGTGTCATCGCTGGACGTAGAAGAGGCGTTTGTTGACGAACTCGTAGATGCCGATGGGGCCGAGCTCGCGGCCGAAGCCGGAGCGTTTGGTGCCGCCGAAGGGGACGTCGGGTCCCTCGCAGGCGGGGGCGTTGACGCTGGCCATGCCGACGTCGAGCTGCGCGGCGACCTTGGCTGCTCTCTCCTCGTCGGTGCTGAAGACGGCGCCGCCGAGGCCGAACTCGACAGCGTTGGCGAGGGCGACCGCCTCGTGGTCGCTGCTGACCTCGTAGACAACGGCGACCGGCCCGAAGAGCTCCTCGTGGTAGACCCGCATCCGGGGCGTGACTCCGGTCAGGACCGCAGGGGCGAAGTAGGCACCCTGCTCGGAGCAGAGCTCGCCTCCGATGTGCAGCGTGGCACCTTTGGCTACCGCATCGTGCACCTGGGCCAGCAGGGTCTCGGCGGCCTTGCGGGACACCATCGGTGAGTACGACTTGTCGGAGTCATCGCCCGGCATGCGCGGAGTCATCGCCGAGGCCTGCTTGACCAGGGTGGCCACGAAGTCCTCGAAGATGTCGTCCATCACGATGATCCGCTTGTTGGAGTTGCACGCCTGGCCGACGTTGGCCATCCGGGTCGCCCACGCCTGCTCGGCGGCGGTGGCCACGTCATCGGTGTCGAGGATGATGTAGGCGTCGGAGCCGCCGAGCTCGAGGACGACCTTCTTGAGGTGGCGCCCGGCGGCCTCGGCAACCGTGGCGCCCGCGCGTTCGGAGCCCGTGAGCGAGATGCCCCGCACACGCGGGTCGGCGACCATCGTGGCGACTTGCTCGTGGGTCGCGAACAGGTTGACGTAGACCCCGTCGGGGACGCCCGCCTCCCTCATCAGGTCGGCGATGGCGAGCGCCGAGGTGGGGCAGTTCTCGGCGTGCTTGACCACGATGGTGTTGCCGGCTAGGAGGTTCGGGGCGGCGAACCTCGCAACCTGGGAGTACGGGTAGTTCCACGGCATCACGCCCAGCAGCGGGCCGATCGGGAGGTGCTGGATCCGGGCGCCGTCGCGGCCGGGCAGCGGGCGGTCGGCAAGGAGTGCTGGGCCGTGGTCGGTGTAGTAGTCGAAGATCGTGGAGCAGTACGAGGCCTCGTCGCGAGCTGAGGAAGGCCGCTTGCCCATCTCACGGGTGACCAGGGCGCCCAGCTCGGAGGCACGCTCGGTGAACAGCGCACCGACCCGCTTCACGATTGCCGCCCGCTCCGCTAGAGGGAACGTCCGCCAGCTCTCGAAGGCCGCCGCGGCGGCACCCAGCGCCGCTGCGATGTCAGCGTCGGTGGCGTACGGGAACGTCTGCACCACCTCAGCGGTGGCCGGGTCGATGACCTGGTAAGGCGGGGTCTGGGTCACGTTTGTCCTCTAGTCGCGTGTCTCGTGGAGTGCGTTCAGCGGTCGGCGTGCTTGACGGCCGGCTCCCACCGAGAAGTCAAGAGACCAGGTTGATGATGGTGTTCTTCGGTTCGGTCATGGCTTCGACAGCGAACTGCACGCCCTCTCGGCCGATGCCCGAGCTCTTGAACCCGCCGAAGGGCATGGCGTCCACTCGCAGGTCGCTCGTGCCGTTGACGATGACGGCTCCCGCGAGCAGCTGTGACGAGACACTGAACGCGGTCTCGATGGACTGGGTGAAAACCCCTGCTTGGAGGGCGTAGTCACTGCTGTTGGCGGCCGCGATCGCACTGGCGATGTCCTCGAAGGGGACGATCGTCACGACCGGGCCGAAGATCTCGTCGGTGAGGACCTGGGCGCCTTCGGGGACATCGGTCAGGATCGTCGGCTCGTGAAAGGCCCCGCGCCGGGACCCGCCGGCGTGAACGGTCGCTCCGTCCCCGACGGCCTTCCCGACCCACTCCTCGACGCGCTGTGCCTCCGCCTCGCTGACCAAGGGGCCAATGTCAGTGCCGGCGTCGCGCTTGCTGCCGACCCGGAGCCGGCTGGTAGCGGCGATGGTCTCGCTGAGGAACTCGTGATAGATCGAGGCGTCAACGTAGACGCGCTGGACCGACAGGCAGTTCTGACCCGCCACGCCGAACGCGCCGTCCACGACCGCGTCGACCGCGTGGGCGAGCGCCGCGTCGGCGCACACGATCGTCGGGTTGTTGCCGCCGAGCTCCATCAGCATCTTCCGGGGGCCGGCGGCCGCGGTGATCCTGGCGGCTGTCGCCGGCCCACCGGTGAACGACACCAGAGCGATGCGCGCGTCCGCCACCAGCGACTGCCCGGCTTGGGCGCGGCCGCAGACCACGGCGATCCGCTTGGACGGCACACCGGCCGAGAGCAGGAGCTCGACGAAGGCCAGCGCGGTGAGGGGAGTGTGGTCAGAGGGCTTCAGCACAACACCGTTGCCCGCGATCAGGGCGGGTCCGAGCTTGTGTGCAACGAGGTTGAGGGGGTCGTTGAAGGACGTGAGGGCGGCTACCACACCGACGGGCTCGCGGGTGAACCACCCAACACGGTTCCCTCCCCGCCTGCTCGCAGCGAACGGGATGGTCTCCCCCTTGAGGAACGCCCCCGCCTCCGCAGACAGGCGCAGCGTCTCCACACCACGGCCGACCTCGCGCTCTGCTTCGGCGATCGTCTTGACACCTTCGGACGCGATGAGGTGCGCGAACCGGGCTGATTCCTCATGCAGCAGCCGCGCTGCCTTGTGGAGGGACTCGCTGCGGGCCCACAACGGCCAGTCATCGGTGGAGACCGACTCCAGGACCCCCGACACCGCGGCGGCGACGTCGGCGGGGGTCGAGTCCGCGACGTAGCCGATGACGCGGCCGTCCTCGGGGTCGGTGACCGGCAACGTGAGGTCGTGGCGCTGCCAGCTGCCGTTGACGAGCGCTCCTCCAGGCACCGACAGATCGGGTACAGGGGCGCTGACGGGCGGTGCGCCGCTGGCGCACTCGTGGGCGTGCACCCGCTGGTCTGATGCGTGCATGACTGGACTCCTCATCAGCTGAATCGGTCGACGACCTTGGCGTATCCGCCGATGAACGGAAGGAACCACGGCGGCCCGACGTGCCCTGGCACGGCTCGGTACGGCAGGTGTTCCCAGAGGTTCCGGGACGGCTTGCCCACCATGGACAGCGCCATCTGCTTGCCCATGTAGGTGGCCATCTGGACACCGTGGCCGCTGTAGCCGAGCGAGTAGTGAATGCCGTTGCGCTGTCCGGCATGCACCATCTGGTCCATGGTTAGGTCCACCAACCCGCCCCACGTGTAGTCGATCCGAGCGGAGGACAGGTAGGGAAAGACCGTGCTCATCGCGTGCTTGAGGATCTCGGCGCTCTTGAGGTCCGAGTCGGGGCTCGAGAGAGCGAACCTGGCCCGACCTCCGAAGAGCAGCCGGTTGTCCGGGGTGAGGCGGAAGTAGTAGGTGAGCATCTTGTTGTCGGAGGCCTGCCGGTGGCGGGGCAGGATCCGTTGCGCCGTCTCGAGCGGGAGGGGCTCTGTCACGACGATGAAGCTTCCGACGGGGATGGTTCGGCGCCTGAGCCAGGGCGTCAGCGATCCGGTGTAGCCACTGGTGGCGATCAGGACCTGGTCGGCGTGGACCACGCCTCGGGTCGTGTGCACCGCGTGGCCGCCGCCCGGGCGGGCGGCGAGCTGCGTCACCTGGGCGTTCTCGCACAGCGCGACGCCGGCACGGGCGGCGGCCTCGGCCAGGCCGTGCGCGAACTTGCCGACGTGCACTCCTGCCCCCCGGGGATCCACCATGCCGCCGGCGTAGAAGTCGCTGCCGATCTCGCTGTGGATGTCGTGCTTGTCGACGACGGTCACTGAGTAGTCGGCCAGCTCGGCGAGGGTCTGCTGAGTCTTGCGCATCTGCCCGACCTGCTTGGCGTTCATGGCCAGGGTCAGCTTGCCCGAGCGCTGGAAGTCGCAGTCGATGGAATGCTCCTTCACGAGCTCTTCGATGGTGTCGATGGCGCGGTTGTACTCCGCGAACATCTCGATCGCCCGCTGACTCCCGTAGCGCTTGATCGCCTTGCCGAGGCCCACAGCGAGGCCGGTGGTGGCCATCCCGCCGTTGCGTCCGGAAGCACCCCATCCCACCGTGTGCTGGTCGAGGACGACGACACTCGCGCCGTGCTGAGCCGCTTCCAGGGCGGCGGACAGACCGGTGAAGCCAGCGCCGACGATGGCGATGTCTGCGCGCTCGGGCACGGGATTCCGGCGATAGTCGCTGGATGGCGTCGCGGTGTCGAGCCAATAGGGAGTGAGCTTCACCTTTTTCTCCTGGTTCGCAGGCGGTCAGAGCCCGAGGAGCGAGTTGAGCTCGTCGAGGGACTGCACGGTGGTGTAGTTGTAGGCCGGGCTCTCGGGGTCGTAGCCCCGGTCGAGGAAGACCTTGTTGGTGAAGCCGAGGTCGTCCGCGGGCATCAGGTCGTACCGGGTGTGCGAGGAGACGTGCAGGACGTCCTCGGGCTTGGCGTTGAGCTGGTCGAGCATGTACTCGAACGCCTGGTAGCGCGGCTTGTAGAAGCCGGCTTGCTCCGCGGTGTACACCGCATGGAAGTCCGCTCCCAGCTTCGGCACCAATGCGTCCAGGTAGCTGGTGTCGGCGTTGGAGAGGATCACGAGCGGGAAGTTGTCGCCGAGCTTCTTCAGCGGCGCGGGCACGTCGTCGTGGGGTCCCCAGCTGAGCACGGCGGCGGCCAGCTGCTTGCCGGCGTCCTCGTTGACCTCCAGACCCCATTTGACGCACGTCCGTGCGTAGGCGTCGTGGAGTACCTGCTCATACGCGTAGAACTCACCGCACACTTGGTCGTAGCGGTACTTGCTGAACTGGCGGAGGAAGGCCTGGACCTGAGGCTCGGTGAGGCGGTCGCCGAGCAGACGACGGGTCGTGCTGGTGATCTCGAAGTAGATGAGCGTCCCGAGGCAGTCGAATGAGACGTACTGCGGGCGGCGGATGGTGTTCTCCATGTTCTGTCCCATCTGAGTGAGGTGAGTGCGGTCTGCGTCCGTGACGTCGGTCGCCAGGAGAAAAGTAGCCCATTGAATGCAGATTGTCGACCGTCGGCAACGACTTGTTGACAAGTTACATGTGTGTGGTGAAGATGAGCAGGCGGTCCGAGTGCCTGCCGCTCCATGGCCGGCGCCGGGCTTGAGTGAGGGGATCTGACGGTGGCTGTGTCTGGCTTGGACAGGTTGAAAGCGCTCGAACGACGGTCGACGTCCGATCGCATCAGCGATGAGCTGCGGCAGATGATCATCGAGGGGTCGCTGTTGCCCGGCGAGCAGCTGGGCGAAGCGCGGATCGCAGAACAGCTGGGCGTGTCGCGGGCCCCTGTCCGCGAGGCGTTGCAGCAGCTCGTCCAGCAGCGACTTCTGGTTGCGACGCGGAACAAGGGCGTCACGGTGGTCACCTTCTCGGCATCGGACATCTGGGAGATCTACGACGCCAGGTGTGCCATCGAGAGCCACGCGGCTGTTCGCATCATCGACAGCGGTCCCGGAGGCCGCGCCCGGGCGATCGATGCCCTTCGCGCCAGGCTGGATGGCCTTAGGGCGGCGGTGAAACGAGGCGATCACCGTCAGATCTCGGCGGCTGACCTGGAGTTCCACACCACGTTGGTGGCCTCGGCAGGCAACTCGCGCCTCGTCCACGCCTACTCCATCCTGTCTGCACAGACCTTGGCGTGCATCAACAGGCTGGAGATCGCGATTCCCTCGGGCGAAGAGGTCATCGATGATCACGAGACCCTGATCGAGGCGCTCGCCAGTGGGGAGCAGGAGGCGACGGTCAAGGCCATCGCCGAGCACCTGACGGTGGCGGCGAGCCACCTTGCGCCCTCTCCCCGGGTTTCCGCGAACGCTCGGCGACCAGAGTGAGCCGGCCGGAGGGCGATGGCAGGGCCACAGTCTGAGGTCTCCCGGGCGTCCCTGAACGGACTCTTGCGCTGGACTCGAGACGTTGGCAGGGGCCGTGTGGCCCCATGTCCCTGAAGCGTCCCCGAACGAAAAGTCAAAGTTTTGTTAGCAGATTGTCGACAATCGGCTGAAGACATGCTTCGATGGCTGGCAAGAGTCCATCGCTGGAAGGGAAAGACCATGAGAGTTGGAACGAAGTTCGCCGCCCTGGCTTCGGGGGCTGCACTCCTGCTGACGATCAGTGCGTGCGGAGGGGGTGGCGCCGCGGCCAACGGCGGCCCCAGCGCCGCCGACGCCTCCGCCGACTCGCTGCCGAACGTGAAGGCGGACCCGGAGGCGGTCAAGCTGCTGCCGGCGGACCTGCGAAAGGGCGGGACGATCACGATGGCCGCGGACCTGCACTACCCACCCACCTCGTTCCTCGCCGAGGACAACAAGACGCCGATCGGGTACAACGTCGACATCGCTCACCTGCTAGGCCAGACGCTCGGGCTGAAGGTCGAGGTCAAGAACGTGGCCTGGGATGGAGTGATCCCGGGGATCGCGGCTCAGCGCTACGACTTCACCGCCACCAACATGACTCCGACGCCGGAGCGGCTCAAGGTGCTGGACATGGTCACCTACTGGTCCGCCGGGTCGTCCCTCATCGTGGCGAAGGGCAACCCGCTGGACCTGGACCTGACCGACCAGTCCCTGTGCGGCAGGAAGATCGCGGTGATGACCGGTAGCACGCAGCAGGAGACCTACGTCCCCGAGATCTCCAAGGCGTGTCAGGGCAACGGCGCGGATCCCGTCGACGCCGTGGTCCTGCCGAACGTGCAGGGAGCGTTGACCCAGCTCGCCTCGAAGCGGATAGACGGGGTCTTCTCCGACACCTCCCAGCTGGGGTGGGCGGCCAAGCAGCAGCCGCAGGCGTTCGAGCTGTTCCCGCAGCAGTACAAGAAGAAGCAAGGGAACGACATCGTGGCCCTCGGGGTGGCGAAGAACTCCCCGCTCGCGCCGGCGCTGCATGCCGCGATGCAGTCGCTGATGGACGGGCCGGCGTACAAGGCCACACTGGACAAGTGGGGCCTCGGCGGTGGCGCCATCCCGACGTCGGAACTGTTGAAGTAGCGCCGTGGCGTCGGGCATCAGTCTTGGACAGCGGGCCCCGACCGAGGAGATGAGACGGGTGAAGACCACCGAGAAGCCGCGGGTGCACCAACGAGGACTCCTGGAGTACGCCGCGTGGGCGCTGTGTCTGCTCATCGTCATCGGCGTGGCACACACGCTGGCGACGAACGAGAACTACCAGTGGGGCGTGGTGGCGCAGTACTTCACCGCCCCCACGGTGCTCAAGGGCCTGGTCCTGACGCTGGTGCTGACCGCGTTGACGATGTTCTTCGGCACCATCCTGGCCATGTTCATCGCGATCCTGCGGGTCTCGAAGGTGCGGCCCCTGATGTTGCTCGCGTCGGGCTACATCACGTTCTTCCGTGGCACCCCGGTGCTGGTCCAGCTGATCTTCTGGTTCAACATCGCCGCGCTCTACCCGAACATCAGGATCGGGATCCCGTTCACCGATGTCTCTCAGGCGGTGGACGTGAACGCGTTGATGAGTGCCACCACGGCGGCCATCGTCGGGCTGTCGATGAACGTGGCGGCTTACTTGGCCGAGATCATCCGCGGCGGGTTCGCCTCGGTGGACAAGGGGCAGCTCGAGGCCGCGGACTCCCTCGGCATGAGCGGTCGGACGAAGCTGTGGCGGATCATCATCCCGCAGTCGATGCCGACCGTGATCCCCGCCGTCGGCAACCAGGTGATCGGCATGTTCAAGGAGACGTCGCTGGTCAGCGTCCTCGGGGTGGCTGAGCTGCTGCAGAGCGTCCAGCTGATCTATGCGCGCACCTACCAGACCATCCCGCTGCTGATCGTGGCCTGCCTGTGGTACCTGCTCATGACCCTCGCCCTGAGCTACCCCCAGTCCCTGATCGAGAAGAAGTACTCCCGCTCCAAGTCCCGCGTCGCCACCGGCGCCGCACAGCCCCAGCTCCCGCTGGACGCAACCGTGGGTGGTGAAGCCAGATGACCGACGTGAGCAACGACGTGACCAACAACCCGGCCAACAGCGTGACCGGCGGCGTGACCGGCGGCGTGGGCACCGTGTACGCGCGCGGCCTGCGCAAGTCCTTCGGCGACCGGGTGGTCCTGGACCGGATCGACCTGGACGTCAAGTGCGGTGAGATCGTCTGCCTGATCGGCCCGAGCGGGTCGGGCAAGTCGACCCTGCTGCGGTGCGTCAACGGGTTGGAGGAGGTCGACCGCGGGGTCCTGCGCGTCAACGGCGAGGACCTCGGCTTCCGCGAGACCGACAACGCCTACCAGGCGCTGCCCCGCAAGGAGCTTGCCGCCCAACGCACTCGGATCGGGATGGTGTTCCAGCAGTTCAACCTCTTCCCCAACATGACCGCCCGCGAGAACGTCATGTCGGGGCCGGTGCTGGTGAAGGGGACGCCGAAACGCGAGGCGTCGCAGCGGGCCGACTCGCTGCTGGCCAGCGTCGGGCTCGAGGGCCACGGCGAGCACTACCCCTGGCAGATGTCTGGAGGTCAGCAGCAACGCGTGGCCATCGCCCGCGCGTTGGCGATGGACCCGCAGGTGATGCTGTTCGACGAGCCGACCAGCGCCCTGGACCCCGAACGTGTCGGGGAGGTCCTCGCCGTGATGAAGGACCTCGCCGAACGCGGCATGACCATGATGGTGGCCACCCACGAGATGGGCTTCGCCAAGGAGGTCGCCGACACGGTGATGTTCATGGACGGCGGCCTCGTTGTCGAACAAGGACCATCCAAGAACGTCATCTGCAACCCCAAGGAGCCCCGTACCCAGAAGTTCCTGGAGAAGGTGTTGGTGTAGATGTCGGACGGACAGCTGGCCGTCATCGGCCTCGGCAGCATCGGCAGCATGGCGCTCTGGCAGGCGTCCCAGACGTCGCGATCCGTCGTCGGTTTGGAAGCCGCGTCTCCCGCCCACCCGCGTAGCGCCGTCGGCGGCGACACCCGGCTGTTTCGGATGACCTATCGCGGGGAGGGGAGCTACTACCCGGTGCTCCGGGTCGCCCAGCATCTGTGGCGGGAGCTCGAGCAGCAGTCCGGTCAGACCATCCTGACCCAGTGCGGTGGCCTCTCGATCGGGGAGATCGACGGCAGCTACATCCCCGCACTGCTCGAGTCGATCAAGCGGACGGGTGCGCCGCACGAGATCCTCGACCACGCCGAGATGGAGCGTCGCTATCCGCAACACCGCCTCGCTGCGGGCGAATGCGGGATCTTGGATCCCGAGGGAGGCTTCTTGCGCACGGATCGCGCTGTCCTGTCAGCGATCGACGCGGCGAAGAACAACGGGGCCAGCGTGGTGACCGGTACGCCGATCCGCGAGATCCGCGAGGTGCCGGGCGGCGTCCGGATCAGCACGGACGCCGACACCTGGGTGTTCGAGCGGGTCATCGTGTCCTCCGGCGCGTGGTCGCGCGACCTGCTCCCATCTTCGCTGCAGGGTCAAGTGCAGACCTGGCGGATCTACCTCTCTTGGTTCGCGGCGCGCGACCCCAAGGAGTTCGAGCCGGAAAGGTTTCCAATCTTCATCCGGATCACCGGTCAACGCTCCCTCTATGGGGCGCCCACCCTCGATGGAGCGAGCGTCAAGGCGACGCTGGATGGCCGGGGGCAGCCGGCACCCAACGCAAACAGTGTCGATCGTGCGCTCACCGCAGCGGAGATCGCTGAGTCCGAGGAGACGGTTGCGCAGTTCCTGCCTGGGCTGATTCCCTGCATCGTGCGCTCCGATGCGTACCCGGATCTGTACACGAGTGATGCCACGCCCCTCGTGGGTTTTGTCCCGGGCAGCGACCGGATCTATCTGGCAACGGGCTTCTCCGGTGCTGGATTCAAGATGGCCTCGGCATTCGGGTCGATCGCCGCCTCCGAGGCGCTGGGCCGCCCCGCAGGGGTCGAGGGTCTCGAATTCGTCCGGCCCGAGCGCCTCGTCTGAGGCTCGGCGCGCCATGAGGACGCCGATCAGCGTGCGGCAGCCCCAGAGTCTCCGGAGCCGTCCCCCCGCGCGGCGACAATCTGCGCCACACGTGCCGCATTGCGGACGATGTGCGAGCGAACCGCTTCCACCGCCTTACCGCTGTCGCCGGACTCGATGGCGTCGAGGATGTCCTTGTGCTCGACCAGCAAGTCTTGGGGACGCTCGAACTCGCGATCTTCGACCGACAGCACCATCAGGTAGAACCGCAGCTCGACCATGAGCTCTGTGTAGAAGATGTCTAGCCTGCTGCTGTCGAGCATTCCGACGATGGCGGAGTGGAACTCCAGGTCCACTTCGACGATCTGCGCTGGTTCATGCGTTGACGCCGCCTGTTCCAGTCGCTGGTAGGCGCTCCTGAGCTTGGCGATGTGGTCCGGGCTCGCGGGGCGCGCCGCCGCCGCGGTCTCGAGTCGCTCGCGGGCGGCGTACAGCGCCTCCACCCTTTCCGGGGTGGGCGAGATCACCACCGCGCCGCGGTTGACCTCGTGACGTACGAGCCCGCTCAGCTCGAGGATCCGGACGGCTTCGCGCACGGTGTTCCGAGCGACGCCGAGCTCTGCAGCGATTGCGCTCTCCCGCAGTGGTGCCCCGGCGGCGAACGCGCCGCTGAGGATCCGGGAGGCCAGGCCATTGGCCACCTGCTGGGCGGCGGTCTGTCGGTGAATCACAAGGCCATCCAGTGCTGACATGGGGCCATCATAAGCGAAATCGTGGGCTTGTGCAGTTCAGTTCAACTGTACTACAGTTACTTCATGATCGGCGTACGAGAAATCACCCCCGGCGATGCGTACTGGAACCCGCAGGCTCACATGCCCACAGCGCGGAAGCGGAGGCTGGTCATCACTGGCGGCAAGGGAGTCTGGCTGGAGACGTCGACCGGTGACCGTCTCATCGACGCGACCTCGAGTCTCTGGCACGCCAACATCGGGCACGGCCGCGAACGGCTCGCTCGCGCGGCATACGACCAGATGACGAAGCTGGAGACCTATCACACCTTCGGACGGACAGTGAACGAACCCGCTCTTCAGTTGGCGGACTGGCTCGCGGCCGAGGCGCCGATGGCGGGTGCCAAGGTGATGCTCACCAGTGGCGGCTCTGACTCGGTCGACCTCGCCTGCAAGCTGGCGCGGCGGCACTGGCAGCTGGAAGGCCGGCCGGGCAAGAAGCTCATCCTTAGCCGCCACAATGCCTACCACGGGCTGCACGCCTTCGGGACCAGCGTCGCTGGTCTCAGCTACAACCGGGAGGGTTACGGAGCCGACTCCCTGGTGCCCGAGACCGCCCGGATCTCCACGAACGACCTCCAGGACGTCGGCCGCTCGGTCCTGGAGCTGGGGCCCGAGAACATCGCAGCCATCATCGCCGAGCCGGTCATCGGCACGGGGGGAGTGATCGGGCCTGCCGAGGGCTACCTCGAGGGGCTCGAGGCATTGTGCCGGCAGCACGACATCCTGTTCATCGCCGACGAGGTCATCACGGGCTTCGGCCGGACGGGGCACATGTTCGCCTCCCAGCGCTGGGGCATCGTGCCGGACATCGTGACGGTGGCGAAGGGCATCACTTCGGGCTACGCGCCGCTGGGAGGTGTCCTGGTCGCCCCCCGTGTGGCGGACCGCTTCTTTGCCGGGCCGGACGCGCCCATCTTCCGCCATGGACTCACCTACTCCGGGCACGCCACTGCCTGTGTCGTCGCCATGGCGAACCTCGAGGTGCTGGCCGAGGAGTCCCTCGTCGAGGAGGCCGGCCGGCTGGAGGCTGTCCTGGAGCTGATGGTGAAGCCACTGCGCAACAGCGAGCTGGTCGTCGACGTGCGTGCGGGCGCCGGCTTCATGGCCGGTGTCCAGCTCCGCGCCGAGGTGGACGCCGACCCGATCATCGACGCCTGTGCGGAGTCTGGCGTCCTGATCAGGACCATCCACGACAACACGCTCCAGATCTGTCCGCCGTTCGTCTGCACCGACGATGACGTGGCGCAGATCGTCGACGCGATCGACGGTGCGCTGGCGTCCTACGACGGGCCACGTTGACAGCCGGCGCGACCACCGCGCCCCTTCCCCGACCGACGGACAGCGCCAAGGGGCTCGCCTCGCCAGCGCGGCATCGAAAGTCGGAAACAGCCCCACATCACCTGGATCCTGGAGAGGTTCTCATGAGCACACACGCCGCAGCACCGGCCACCTCAGCGCTGACCGAGCGTGAGTCGCGCCTCATCAAGGCAGTCCCCAAGCAGCTGCTCATTGACGGGCGCTGGGTCGACTCCGAGGATGGCGCGACCTTCGACGTGATCGACCCCTCGACCGGCGAGCCGTTGTGTGCCGTCGCTGACGCAACCCCCGCGGACGGTCGCCGCGCACTGGATGCCGCCGTGGCTGCGCAGTCGTCGTTCGCCCGGACCAGCCCGCGTGAACGGGCAGACATCCTGAACCGGGCTTTCGACCTGCTGCACGAGCGGATCGACGACCTGGCGCTGCTGATGACCCTGGAGATGGGCAAACCGGTGGCCGAAGCCAGGGGGGAGATCGCGTATGCCGCGGAGTTCCTTCGGCACTTCGCCGGTGAG
Organism: Phycicoccus sp. Soil802; assembly: GCF_001429605.1. GTDB lineage: Bacteria > Actinomycetota > Actinomycetes > Actinomycetales > Dermatophilaceae > Pedococcus. Next base: position 345,575 of record NZ_LMSS01000007.1, on the reverse strand, counting down.
GCACTACGGATCGACGGCGGCTACCAAACATCGCCGGCCGGGGATGCGCGGTTCCTGGTGACCAGGCAACCGGTCGGCCCCTGTCTGCTGATCACCCCGTGGAACTTCCCGATGGCGATGGGAACGCGCAAGATCGGGCCGGCGATCGCCGCGGGCTGCACCAGCGTCATCAAGCCTGCGCCCCAGACACCCTTGTCGATGCTGGCCCTCGGCGCCATCCTCGCCGAGGCTGGACTGCCCGACGGGGTCGTGAACATCGTGACCTGCATGCGAGCGAACGAGGTGGTGGAGCCGCTGATCCGTTCGGGTCTGGCGCGCAAGCTGTCCTTCACCGGCTCCACCAAGGTCGGCAAGATCCTGCTGGAGCAGTGCGCCGACAAGGTCCTGCGCACATCCATGGAGCTGGGCGGAAACGCTCCGTTCATCGTGTTCGAGGACGCCGACCTCGACGAGGCGGTGGCCGGTGCCATGGCCGCCAAGATGCGCAACATGGGGGAGGCATGCACGGCCGCGAACCGCATCTACGTCCACGAGTCCGTGATCGAAGAGTTCGGTGCTCGGCTCTCCGAGAAGATGGCCGCCCTCAAGGTCGGGCGCGGGACTGAGGAGGGTGTCACGGTCGGACCGCTGATCGACGATGCGGCCCAGAGAAAGGTCGCCGAGCTTGTGGCTGACGCGGTGGACCGTGGTGCGACCGTCCTGACGGGTGGTGGTGCGGGTGAGCGTGCCGGGTACTTCTACGCACCGACCGTGCTCACCGGGGTGTCGCCGCAGGCGCGGATGGCGAGCGAGGAGATCTTCGGCCCGGTGGCCCCGCTCACCCCGTTCAGCACCGAGGCAGAGGTCGTGGCAGTCGCCAACGACACCCCGTACGGATTGGTTGCCTACGTCTACACCAACGACCTGCGACGTGCGTTGCGGGTCGGCGAGGCGATGGAGTCCGGCATGGTCGGGCTCAACCAGGGCGTTGTGTCCAACCCGGCCGCGCCCTTCGGCGGGGTCAAGGAGTCCGGGCTGGGCCGCGAGGGTGGCAGCGTCGGCATCGACGAGTTCCTCGAGCTGAAGTACATCGGCATCGCCATGGGGTGGTCATGAGCAACGACACCAGCACCAGGCGACACTCGATCGCCGTCATCGCCGGCGACGGGATCGGGACCGAGGTGGTCCCACTGGCCACCGAGGTCATCGACGCCGCCGGCGTACGTCACGGGTTCACGGTCGACTGGACTCCCTATCCCTGGGGCTCCGAGTACTACCGCGAGCACGGGACGATGATGCCCTCCGACGGCCTCGACCAACTGGCGCAGCACGATGCCGTGTTCTTCGGGGCAGTCGGGGCACCGGACATTCCCGACCACGTCACCCTGTGGGGGCTGCTGATTCCGATTCGCCGCGGTTTCCAGCAGTGCGTCAACCTTCGACCGGTGCGGCATGTGCCGGGCGTGTCCAGCCCGCTCGCCAACCCCGAGGGCACCGACATGGTGATCGTCCGGGAGAACGTGGAGGGCGAGTACTCGGAAGTGGGTGGCCGGTTCGGGCGCGGCACCGACGCAGAGCTCGCCGTGCAGGAGGCGATCTTCACCAGGCAGGGAACGACGCGGGTAGCACGCTATGCAGCCGAGCTGGCCGCGACGCGGCGCGGGCAGCTGACCTCGGCCACGAAGTCCAACGGGATCATCCACTCGATGCCGTTCTGGGACGAGGTCGTGGCCCAGACCGTGGCCGAGCAACCCGGGGTGGAACTACGGAGCCTGCTGATCGATGCGTTCGCCGCTGCGATGGTGACGCGCCCTCAGCAGTTCGATGTCGTGGTCGCGTCCAACCTCTTCGGCGACATCCTGTCGGATCTGGCGGCCGCGTGCGTGGGATCGATCGGGCTCGCAGCCAGCGGAAACCTCAACCCAGAGCGGCGATATCCCTCCATGTTCGAACCAGTGCACGGTTCAGCACCGGACATCGCCGGACGCGGCATCGCCAATCCAGTGGGGCAGATCGCCACCGGCGCGCTCATGCTCGACTTCCTCGGCGAGACAACCGCAGCCAGCGGCATCAACCGGGCTATCGACACGGTGCTGCGGGACGGTCCCCGGACCCGCGACATCGGTGGGACCGATGACACCCGCAATGTCTCGGACGCCATTCGCGACAAGATCGCGGATGCGGCCGTAGACATTCAGGCATGAGCGGCCATGTTCCAAGGCAAAGGGCCGATGTGTCGTTGTTGCGTCCCGCACCGTGCTTGAGGAGGGCGGGTTCCGACCGGTGAGGTCCAGCCCATAACCGGTGTGCCGGGTCAGAACGAGACTTCGGCGTTCACCGTGGAGGCATGGCCCGGTCCGGGTCCGCCGCAGTGCGGTGGCATCCCTCGGTCTGGAAATCCATCGCGAAAGCTTCGAAGGTTCGAATCCTTCACCTGTCGCCCAGTGCAGCAGAGGGCCCCTGACCAGCGGAAACGCCGGCTAGAGGTGCTCTGTCATTATCCGGCAGGGGTAGCCGACGCAGGAAGATTCACGGCCTCATCTTCAGCCTGCTGACCTGCGGAAACGCGGCGCTTGTTTGGACCGCGCGGCTGCATTCTGGGTCATAGGACTTGACTTTCGAACGCTGGGCCACGATTAGGGCTGGCCCCCGTCGGCCAAGCGGGCGATGCCCGCGATGAGGATGTCCAGGGCGAGATCGAAGGCCCGATCAGATCGTTGCCGTCCGGAGCCGGCCTGCTGGATCGCCGCGATCAACGCGGGGCTGCGGGCCTGGTCCACCGCCCAGACCTCATCGGGCGCTGCGAGGTCGAGGGCAGCGCCGAAGACAACGCTGTCACACATCGTGATCACGTCCAGCAGCTGCCCGTCCGGCACGTCCGCGGCCCTCAGGGTCTCGGCGAGCTCGTCGTACATGCCCATGACTTCCGGAGACGACACGGTGTACGCGGTCACCAGCGGAATGAGGCGCTGGTGCCGGGCGAAACACTCGCGGTACCGGCGGAGCATCGCGCGCACCGTCTGCTCCCACGGGCCGGAGTCGCCGGCCGCGAGGCCGCCCTCGCGGGACACGCCGCCCTCGCGGAACACCAAGGAGCGCATCGCCTCGACGATCTCGCCCTTGCTGGAGACGTGGTTGTAGAGCGACGAGGGTCGCACTCTGAGGGCGTCGGCGACCTGGGCGATGGTGAACTCGCCCGTGCCATCGACCAGACGGAGCGCTGCCATCGCGATGGCGTCCTTGGACAACAACGGCGTACGGGGCCTACCCACGGTTTCCTCTCTAGCCAGACAGATTCTCGACGGATCCCTTGACATGTGAGACAGGTCGCCATCACTCTAAACGAACATCATTCGTTTACAGCATCGAGGTCGCCATGTCTGCACTCCCTGCCAGCTCCACCTCCTCGGTCTCGGCACCATCTTCGCCCAGGTCGGGCTCGACGGAGCTCCGCCCGGACTCCATCGGCACCGTCGGCGTGATGGCGACCGTCATCTCTGCGGCCGCCCCCCTCACAGTCATGGCCGGCGTCGCCCCGGTGGCACTGGCCATCGGCGGCGTCGGCGTGCCCGGTGCCTATCTGCTGGCCGGTGCGGTGCTGGCGATCTTCGCGATCGGGTTCACCGCGATGGCGGCAGAGATCAGACGAACCGGCGGCTTCTTCGTCTACATCGGGCACGCGTTCGGCGGCACTGCCGGTTTCGCCGCCGCGGTGCTGGCCATCGTGTCCTACAACTTCCTCCAGATCGGGGTCTACGGTCTCCTCGGGATCCAGACTCGCGCGGCGCTCGACGACCTCTTCGGCGTGACCGCTCCGTGGTGGGTGATCTCGGCGATCGCTGTGGTGGCCGTGTTCATCCTCGGAGCGCTCGGGATCGATGTCGGCGCAAAGGTGCTCGTGGTGCTGATCACCCTGGAGTCGGCGATCCTGGCGATCATGGGCATCGCCATCGTCGTTCAGGGTGGCGCGAACGGACTCGGGGTCGCCTCGTTCGACCCCCACAACATCTTCACCAGCGGGGTGCTCGCGGTCCTCGGGATCTGCTTCGCCGCGTTCATGGGGTTCGAGTCGACGGCGTTGTACCGTGCGGAGGCGCGTGACCCCGCCCGCACGATCCCGCGGGCGACGTACGCCGCGGTCGGGTTCATGGCGCTGTTCTACTGCTTCATCGCCTGGACGGTGGTGCAGGCGATCGGACAGGCCGACGTCCAGGCCCGGGCCGGCGAGCAGGGGCCGGCGCTGTTCTTCGCCACCATCCATCAGTACGTCGGCGGCTGGGCCGAGCACGCGATGTACGCCCTCATCGTGACCAGCGTCTACGCCTCGCAGCTCGCCTTCCACAACGCGATCAACCGCTACACCTTCGGGATGGCGCAGAGCGGTGCGCTGCCGCGCCTGTTCGCCCGCACCAACCGTGCTGGAAGCCCGGCGTTCGCGGGTGCGGTGCAGAGCCTGCTGGCGCTCACCGTTGTGCTCGTCTTCGGGCTGGCGGGACTCGACCCGTTCCAGGACCTGCTCATCAAGGTCAACACTCCCGGCGTCATCGGCATCATCGTGTTGCAGGCGCTCGCGGCAGCCGCGGCGGTCGCGTTCTTCCTGCGCCGTCGGGACATGCCGCGACGGATGTTCCTCATCTCCAGCTCGGTGGTCGCGGTTGGGCTGATGGCGTGGGTCATCTACATGGTGGTCAAGCACCTCGACGTGCTCACCGGCGCGCCCAAGGCGACCAACGACGTGCTGCTCGCGGTTGTCCCAGCCGTGCTCCTGCTCGGTGTCGTCGGCGGCCTCGTGCTGCGAAGCATCCGACCCGACACAATCGCTCTGCTCGCCCGCGACGACGCCGGCGTGGAGCTGCCGGAATGATCGACCTCATCGTCACCGCCGACCGGATCAGAACCATGGCCGGCGCAGAACTGGGCGTGACCGCTGTGGCGATCCGCGACGGCCGGATCGCCGCCCTCGGCAGTCGTGAGGACGTCACCGCGTGGCGGGGAGCGGCGACCCGGGTCGTCGACCTGGGCGGGGCGACGGTCACGCCCGGTCTCATCGACGCGCACGTCCACCCCGTGCTGGGAGCCAAGCTCACGCGCGGCGTCGCGTTGCTCGGCCTCGACCTCGACGGCGTCCGCCGCGCGCTGACCGACCATGCCGCCACCCTCGAGCCCGGCACCTGGGTGCTCGGTTGGGGCCTGGACCCGAACGTGGTGCACGGAAGGAGGCTGACCGCAGCGGACATCGACGACGTGGTCGGCAGACGGCCGGCGCTGATCAGGCTCTTCGACGGCCACTCGGCGCTCGCCTCCACCGAGGCGCTGCGGGTCGCCGGCGTCGACGGCCCGCGCGCCTTCGACCAGCGGTCGGAGGTCGTGTGCGACGCCCACGGGCGGCCGACCGGGCTGCTGCTCGAGGCGGCCGCGATCGCCCTGGTGGACACCGCGGCGCCCGAGGCATCCGTCGAGGAGATCGCCGCACGCGCCCACGAGGCGCTGTCGGGAATGGCTGCGCTCGGGATCACCGCGGCCCACGCGCTCGAGCACGCGCCCGAGGCGCCTGCGGTCTACGGGCTGATCGAGGCCGAGGGCGAGCTGCCGGTCCGGTTGCGATGCTCCCCTTGGGTGCAGCCAGGCACGCACGAAGCGGACTGGGCGAGGGTCGCGCAACTGCAAGGCACGGGCGGTCGTCGCTGGTACGTGCGCGGCGCGAAGCTGTTCATCGACGGCACCGTGGACAACGGCACGGCGTGGCTCGCCGAGCCCGACACGCTGGGCGAGTCGACGTCGCCGTACTGGCCCGATCCGGCGGAATTCTCCCGCGCCATCGGCTGGTTCGACGCCCACGACGTGCCGACCACCACGCACGCGATCGGTGACCAGGGCGTCCGGCATGCGCTCCAGGCGGTGGCTCGAGCCGGTGGCCGGGTGCGGCACCGGATCGAGCACGTCGAGACCATCCCGGACGACCTGGTCGAGGTGTTCGCGAGGCTGCCGATCACCGCCAGCATGCAGCCCACGCACTGCACGGAGTACACCGCACCAGATCACAGCGACAACTGGTCGACGCGGCTGGGCCCGGCGCGGACGAGCCGCGGCTGGCGGATCCGCGACCTGCGAGACGCGGGCGTGCGCGTCGCGCTCGGCTCGGACTGGCCGATCGCGGACTTCGACCCTCGAGGCATCCTGGCCGCCGCGCAGCTGCGCCGGCGCGGCGGCGCCCCGGACCGTGCGCCGATCGGGCCGGAGCAGGCGATCACTGCCCGGATGGCGCTCGAGGGCTACACCGTGCACGCGGCGTGGTCGGTCGGCGAGGACGACGTCGCGGGCACCCTCGAGGTCGGCAAGCGCGCGGACCTGACCGCGTTCGCGGTGGACCCGCTGCTTGCGCCGCCGGACGAGCTGGTCGACGCTCCGATCATCCTGACGGTGGCGGAGGGTGCGATCACCCACGAGGCATTGGTCGGTGCTGCATGGACCTGACCGCATCACCCAGCAGCAACCAAGGAACGAGCGGGCGGGGGCAGTGAGATGACGACCGGGATGGACTTCGACGCCGTCACCCTTCCCGCGCCACGCGTCGACGAGGCGTGGGCTCGAAGGGTCGTCCGGGAATCGTTCGGTATCGACGCCGTTGCGCACCAGCTGGGTAGCAACCAGGACGCCAACTTCCTCATCCGGACGCCCGACGGCCAACCAGTGGCGGTGCTCAAGGTGTCGAATCCCGCCTTCGGCGCCGCCGAGGTCACAGTCCAGGACGATGCTGCCGACCGAATAGCCGCTGCATGTCCGGAGCTGAGGGTCGCCCATGTGCTGCGCGGTGATGACGGAGTCGCCCAGCGCATCAGGGTCGCCACTCCGGACGGCCCAGCGGTCGCGCGGCTGATCCGGTTCCTGGACGGCGGCACGCTCTTCGACAAGGGCTACCTGGATCCGCGAAGCGTGGCCCGGTTGGGCGAGGTCGCAGCCAAGGTCGACCTGGCGCTGGCTGACATCACCGATGGCAACGGACTCGACCGGGTCCTGCAGTGGGACCTGCAATATGCAGACAGGACGGTGGCCACGCTCGGCTCGTCGCTACCCGCAGCTCGGCGTGCCGAGATCGAAACAGCTGCGGCCAGGGCCTGGCACCTGCTCGCACCCCTCGTCCCCGACCTCCCTGTACAGGTCGTGCACCTCGACCTCACCGACGACAACACCGTGCTCGGCGCAGACGGTCTCGTCGACGGGGTGATCGACTTCAGCGATCTGACCAGGACCTGGACGGTCTGCGAGCTCGCGATCGCGATCTCTTCGATCCTGCACCACCCCGGCGCGGAGCCGGCCAGCGTTCTACCCGCGGTGCGGGCGTACCACTCCCTGCGTCCGCTGTCCGAGGCCGAGGTCATGGCGATCTGGCCACTCGTGGTTCTGCGTGCCGGGGTCCTGGTGGCCAGCGGCTGCCACCAGGTGGCAGTCGACGGTGACAACGCCTATGCGGAGACGCGCCTGGTCAGGGAGTGGCGCATCGCGGAACAGGCGCTCTCGGTCCCGCCCGAGGTGATGACCGCCATGATCGGCGACGCCCTGGGCCTGAGCGCAATCCGTGGCGCTGCAGCGGCGCCCGTGCCGGACGGAGTGCTGCTAGCCCTCCCGGACGCGGCGGTGCTAGACCTGTCCCCGCAGTCGTCGTTGCTGGACGGCGGGGCGTGGGAGAACGCCGAGATTCCGGAGGTGCTTGCCGCGGATCTTTTGGCGGCTGGGCATCGCGCCGTGGTGACGAGGTTCGGCGAGGCACGCCTTGCCGGCAGTGGCGTGCTCGTGCACGCGCAGCCTGCGACTGTCGCGACCGGGATAGACCTCTGGACGGCCGGATCCGAGGAGCTCAGGGCACCGTGGGACTGCGAGGTGTCCTCCGACGAGTCTGGCATCGTGCTGCTCGCCGACGGCTTCGAGCTGGTGGCGCACGGTGTCGTCGCTTCTGCAACGGGAGCCGTGGGCGCAGGCACGGTGGTCGCCACGACGGTGCCGAGCGGTCGAACCCGGATCACGGCGGGCCTCCGGGCCGGAGGGGTACCCGAGGGGGTAGCCGCGCAGTACGCACGGGGATGGCTGGCGACGCTGGCCGACCCCGCTCCTCTGCTCGGGCTGCCCATGACGGACGCAGGTGACGTCGGCAGCGCAGCGGAGTCCGTGCTCCAACAACGCGAACGTGCCCTGGCCGAAGTCCAGGAGCACTACTACCGCGAGCCGCCCCGGATCGAACGCGGCTGGCGCCACTTCCTCATCACCGAGGAGGGTCGCCCGCTGCTGGACATGATCAACAACATCGCGGTGGTCGGCCACTCTCACCCGCGTCTCGCGAGAACTGCCGAACGCCAGCTACGGCTGTTGAACACGAACTCCCGATTCAACTACGAGGCGATCGCCGCGTTCAGCGCCCGGCTCGCCGACCTCGCGCCTGATCCGCTGGACACCGTCTTCCTGGTGAACTCCGGCTCGGAGGCGACCGACCTGGCCATCCGGCTCGCGCTCGTGGCCACCGGCCGGTCCGACATGGTCGCGATGAGCGAGGCATACCACGGCTGGACCTACGCGTCGGACGCGGTCTCCACCTCTGTCGCCGACAACCCCAATGCCCTGCACACCCGACCCAGCTGGGTGCACACCGTCCCGGCGCCGAACCCGTACCGGGGTCAGCACCGCGGGGCCGACGCGACCCGGTACGGACCCGAAGCGGCCGCCGCCATCGACGAGCTCGCCGCATCCGGACAAGCGCCGGCCGGCTTCATCGGCGAGGCCTACTACGGCAACGCCGGCGGCATGCCCTTGCCCGAGGGATACCTCGCCGCCGTGTACTCCGCGGTACGCCGCCACGGCGGCCTGACGATCGCCGACGAGATCCAGGTCGGCTACGGCCGGCTCGGTCACTGGTTCTGGGGATTCGAGCAGCAAGGCGTCGTTCCCGACATCATCGCCGTGGCGAAGGCAGTGGGAAACGGCGTCCCGGTGGCAGCCGTCATCACCAGCCGCGCTGTGGCCGACAAGTACCGCGACGCTGGCTACTTCTTCTCCTCCACCGGCGGCAGCCCGCTGTCCTCACGCATCGGTCTGTGCGTGCTCGACATCATCCGTGACGAGGACCTGCAGGGAAACGCTCGAACGGTGGGCGGCCATCTCAAGGCCCGTCTCGAAGAGCTGGCGCAACGGCACGACATCATCGGAGCCGTCCACGGATACGGCCTCTACCTGGGCGTGGAACTGGTGCGCGACCGGACGACGCTCGAACCGGCATCGAGTGAGACAGCGGCCATCTGCGACCGGATGCTCGACCTCGGTGTGGTGATTCAGCCGACGAGTGACCGGATGAACGTGCTCAAGGTGAAGCCGCCACTGTGCTTGGACCAGGCCGCTGCCGACTTCTTTGTCGACACCCTCGACCGGGTGCTGTCGGAGGGCTGGTGACCGAGCGCGCGACTCACCCCGAGTGTGGCACCTCCGGTGCATCGCTCGCAGGCGTTCAAACTTTCGACGACGAGCGGTAAGCGGTCAGGCTTGGCCAACGACGTCAAGTACGGCCCGGCGTCCAGCGTGTGGACCACGGATCACGGGGCCTGCGCGGTCACCGAACACGGTCGCGCCCGTATCTCCGGGGGGCGCCACGTGAGCCCTGTGCGCGGCATACCTGGTCTCGGGGTCCGGACGCCGATCGGTCGGTATGCCGGCGGGCTGGCACCCGCGCCCGGATGCCGAAGGCTTCGTAGGCGGCAACCATGATCGCCTCGCGCCGCGCGATTCCTGGTGCGTAGTGCCGCGGCCGTCCGCTGCCCACCCCGGTGCTGACCGGGTCCCGGTCACGCCGCCTGACCGCGGGCCCCTGAGGGGCTCAACCTGACCAGGACGTGGCGCGCCGCAGGTCGCGAACGGAGTCGCGGACCTGGAGCGGCATCGGCACCAAGTTCTCGCCGTTCCCCGTGTCCGGCGCCAGAGCGATCGCCATCGCGAGTCTGCCCATCTCGTAGTAGGGAAGTCTGGCCGTGGTCAGGGGCGGTCGCATGTAGGCCCCCAGCTCGTCGTCGTCGAAGGAGACGAGGGAGACGTCGTCGGGAACGCGCAGCCCGTGACAAGACTTGCAAGCGCAGGGTGAGCTGGCTGCCGAGATGCTCATCCGGCGCATGGGGGATCCGACCCTTCCGGCTGAGATCGTGACAGCCCCGACGGAGCTTGTGCTGCGCGGCACCACGGGGAGTCCGGGCCCCGACCGGACCGACGTTGAGGATGCTTGGCCGACACAGGATCCACCGAAGCGTGGTGAGATCACTGATGACCAGATCCCCATACAGGCTGACATCCCAAGCGCCAGCGCGCTGCGGAGTCACAACCCGAGACCGTTGGGCGGCGGTACCGCGTGACACCGCAGATCAGCGCGCCCTTCTGCGGGCGCACGGACCGGCCCGGGAGTGAGGCCGCCGGGTGTCAGGCCTTCCTGGCCGGGTGGGCCTTCCTTGCTGGGCCGTCTTCCCGGCCTCGAGAACTGGCTGGTCCCATGCCCGTCGTCTACGGGTCGACGTCGCCTAGGGTCGGAGGAACGGGTCCGACCCCGTAGAGGGATGGAGCCATGTGCCACTACTGCGGGTGTCGAGAGATGCCTCTGATCCGGGACTACATCGCCGAGCACGAGCGGGCGACCAACCTCGGTGGCGACGCGGTGCGCGCCATCGACCGCGGTGAGCTGGCCGAGGCGAGTGAGCTTCTGCGCCTGATGGGTGCCGAGCTGCGGTCCCACTGGCAGGGCGAGGAGAACGGCCTGTTCGCCGTGATGGGTCGCGACCCCCTGGCGGCGGAGCACATCGGTCCATTGGTGCGGGAGCACCGCGAGCTCGAGGACCTGCTTGTCGCCGTGGATCTGGCTGACCCGGCCGACCAGGAACGTATCCGGACTGCGGTCTCCGAGCTGCACGAACACATCGCGAAGGAGGAGGACGGCCTCTTCCCTGCGTCACTCATCGCGCTGGGAGGCGCCGAGTGGGACGCCTCGATGCTGGCGTGGCAGGAGGCTCACCCGGGTCAGAGCATGATCGGGCAGTGATGCCCGCTTGGTGCAGGGCCAGCCGCCCGACCTTGGGTCAGTGCGCGGGCTGGCAGCCAGGTGTCAGCCGTTCTTCTTCCCGACGCTCAAGAGGATCGCGGAGTCTTCGTCGGCCTCGAGGGCGTGTCTGGCATCGGGCACGACCAGCAGGTCCCCCGTTGACCCGCTCCACGAAGTGTCCCCTGAGACGAGCCTGACGTGTCCGTGCAGGACCTGGACCGTCGCTTCGCCCGGATTCTCGTGCTCGTCGAGGGCGCTGCCGGCGCGGAGTGCGATGAGGGTCTGGCGAAGGACATGGTCGTGACCTCCGAACACGGTCTGTGCACTCCGTCCGCTGGTCGCCGTCCGGGCGAGCTCGAGGTGGTGTCGCGTCAGATCGTTCAGGGACTCGTTCTGCATCGTGCTCATCTCCAGGGTTGTGGTTCAGGTCTGGCGGGGGCGCAGAGCCCTCAGCCGACGCGGTCCCAACCGCGACGGGGCCGGTGGCTGCCGAGCTGGGCGTCGTCGCGACTGCGGTAGACGATGTAGGGGCGGGTCAGGTAGCCGACCGGCGCGCTGAACACGTGCACCAGCCTGGTGAAGGGCCACAGGGCGAACAGCCCGAAGGCGACCAGCGCGTGCAGCTGGAATCCCAGCGGCGCGTCCGCCATCAGGGAGGCGTCGGGGTGGAACGCGAGGAACGAGCGGTACCAGACGGATACGCCCTCGCGGTAGTTGTACTCGCCGCCGATCGTCATGATCGAGCCGGCGATGGTGTTCCACATGCCCAGCACGATCACGACGGCGAGGAAGGCGTACATGACCTTGTCCATGCGCGTGGTGGCGGAGAAGACGGGGCCGACGGTGCGTCTGCGGTACATCAGGATCGCCATGCCGACCACGGCCATCACGCCGGCCAGCAGGCCTCCCGTGACGGCCACCACGTGGTAGGCGTGCTCGCTGACCCCGGCCCAGTCCGTCCAGGACTGCGGCACCAGCAGGCCGATGATGTGGCCGCCGACGACGCCGAGCATCCCGAAGTGGAAGAGCGGGCTCCCGATGCGCAGCAGGCGGTTCTCGTAGAGCTGGGACGATCGCGTGGTCCACCCGAACTTGTCGTAGCGGTAGCGCCACAGGTGACCGACCACGAAGGTCGTCAGGCACAGGTAGGGGAGGATGACGAAGAGGAACTCGTTCATGTGCGGGCTCCCGGGAACGACGGCATGGGCAGCGCGATGGATGCCGTGGCAGCACGGGTGTCCGCGCCGGGGCTGAACTGCGGGTTGGCGAACGGGGCGAGCCCGACCTCTTCCTCGGGTGGCCCCTCGGCAGCGAGACGCCGGACGGCATCGCGCTCGTCGCCACGCAGCGGCGGCAACGTGGCGGTGACTGCATCGATCAGGTGCGCCCACGGCGAGCCCATGTCCCGCAGCGAGAGTCGCAGCAGCTCGAGGCCGGCCCGGTGGTCGAGCATCAGGTCGCGGCCGATGTCCTGGTCGACGGTGGCGGCGAACTCGAGCACCACACAGAGGTGGTCGGGCAGCTCCCCGTCGTCGAGCTCGAACCCGGCGCGCAGGTACGACTGCTTGAACCGGAGCAGTGCCATCCCGCGCTTGCGGGTGTCCCCATGGGCGAAGTAGGTCAGGAACAGGTTGCAGCGGCGCCGAGTGTCGAACGTCTCGACGTAGTCCGCCTGGAGCTCCGGCAGCGGAGTGGACTGGAGGTGGTCAAGGAAGGCCCGGATGGAGCCCCCAACCGCCGGCGTCAGCCGCTGCGAGGCGGACCTCAGCAGGTCGGCGCGGGCGAGGAGGAACTCGTCCGGGTAGTCCAGGAGCAGGGAGACCGACTGCCACACGATGGTGAGCTGGTCGGGGGGCAGGGTCGGTCTGGGACGGCGGCTGCTCATGAGTCGGAGCCCGTTGGTGGGAACATCCCCGGCGGGGAGCCCTTGCCATCCCAGTTGAGGAGGTTGACCCGGCCCTTTGTGTGGCTCGGTCCGGCCAGCGAGTCGGAGGTCTGCCGGTCCTGGAGCATCTGGAAGTTCTCGACCGCGATCGGCGTCGGGATTCCGGACCCCTCGCCGAACAGGTCCTGCTGTCCGCCGCCGTACTCCGACACGGAGCACTCCGTGGACAGCTCCTCCAGGGAGTGGGCCTGCTCGGCGTGCGCGGCCGGGATGACGTAGCGCTCGTCGTACTTCGCGATCGCGAGGAGGCGGTACATGTCGTACAACTCCTCCTCGCTCATCCCCACTGCGGCGGGGATCGAGGGGTCGGGGTCGCGGCCCATGTTGATGTCGCGCATGTAGCAGCGCATCGCGGCGAGCTTCTTGAGGACGGCGTCCACGGGTTCGACCTCGCCGGCCGTGAAGAGCTCGGCGAGGTACTCGATGGGGATCCGGAGGGCGTCGATCGCGGCGAAGAGGTTGCCCTTGTCCTCGGCGTCCTCCCCGGTCTCTGCGACGACGTCGACGACGGGGGACAGGGGTGGGATGTACCAGACCATGGGCATGGTGCGGTACTCCGGGTGGAGCGGCAGTGCGACCTTGAAGGTGTTGATCAGGGCGTAGATCGGTGAGCGCTGTGCCGCGTCGATCCAGTCGCGGGCGATGCCGGCGTACTCCGCCGCACGCATCACCTCGGGGTCGAACGGGTCGAGGAACACGTCGCGCTGGGCCTCGTAGAGCCCCTGGTCGTCAGTGGTCGAGGCGGCCGCGAGGACCTTGTCGGCGTCGTAGAGCATCAACCCGATGTAGCGCAGCCGACCCACACAGGTCTCGGCGCACACGGTTGGCAGGCCGACCTCGATACGCGGGAAGCAGAACGTGCACTTCTCGGCCTTGCCGGTGCGGTGGTTGAAGTAGATCTTCTTGTAGGGGCAGCCCGAGACGCACTTGCGCCAGCCCCGGCACTTGTCCTGGTCAACCAGGACGATGCCGTCCTCCTCGCGCTTGTAGATCGCGCCGCTGGGGCAGGACGCGGCGCACGACGGGTTGAGGCAGTGCTCGCAGATCCGGGGCAGGTAGAACATGAAGGTCTGCTCGAACTCGAACTTCACCTTGTCGGCGATCTTCTTGAGCATGGGGTCGCGGTGCGCGGTCTCGGTGGAGCCGCCGAGGTCGTCGTCCCAGTTGGCCGACCACTCGATCTTCATGTTCTTGCCGCTGATCAGCGACTTGGGTCGTGCGACCGGAGTGTGCTCCTGGGCGGGCGCGTCGGTGAGGGTGGAGTAGTCGTACGTCCACGGTTCGTAGTACTCGCCGATCGAGGGCAGGATCGGGTTGGAGAAGATCGTCATCAGGTTCTTGAGGCGTCCGCCTGCCTTGAGCTTCATGCGGCCGCTCTTGGTGAGCTCCCAGCCGCCCTTCCACTTCTCCTGGTCCTCGTAGGTGCGCGGGTAGCCGAGCCCAGGCCGAGTCTCGACGTTGTTGAACCAGATGTACTCGGTGCCCGAGCGGTTGGTCCATGCCTGCTTGCAGGTCACCGAGCAGGTGTGGCACCCGATGCACTTGTCGAGGTTCATCACCATCGCCATCTGGGCCATGACCTTCATCAGTACGTCACGTCCTGGCTGCGCTTGCGGATGATGGTGACCTCGTCACGTTGGTTGCCGGTGGGGCCGAGATAGTTGAACGCAAAGGTCAGCTGGGCGTACCCCCCGATCAGGTGGGACGGCTTCACGAGCAGCCGGGTCAGTGAGTTGTGGATTCCTCCGCGCTTGCCGGACGTCTCCGCCAGCGGTACGTCGATCAGCCGGTCCTGGGCGTGGTACATGTACACCGTTCCCTCCGGCATCCGGTGCGAGACGATCGCCCGGGCCACGACGACGCCGTTGCGGTTGACCGCCTCGATCCAGTCGTTGTCCTTGATGCCGACCTTGGCCGCGTCGCGGTCGCTCATCCAGATGTTCTGGCCGCCGCGCGAGAGCGAGAGCATGAACAGGTTGTCCTGGTACTCCGAGTGGATCGACCACTTGTTGTGTGGGGTCAGGTACCGCACGGTCAGCCCCTCGACCTGGCCGGCCGAACCGTCCGACACGGTGCCCAGCGCGGGCTCGGCGAACAGCGCCGCCATGTTGAGCGGGGGCCGGTATACGGGAAGGCCCTCGCCGAGCTCGGTCATCCAGTCGTGGTCGAGGTAGAAGTGCATCCGCCCGGTCAGGGTGTGCCAGGGCTTCTTGCGCTCCACGTTGATCGTGAAGGGTGAGTAGCGCCGCCCCCCGGTCTCCGAACCCGACCACTCCGGCGAGGTGATCACCGGCACGGGCGGCCCCTGGGTGTCGGCGAAGGTGATCTGCTTGCCCTCGTGCTCCTCGGCCAGATCGGCCAGTCGCACTCCGGTGCGCTTCTCGAGGGTCTTGAAGCCCTGGGTGGCCAGGTGCCCGTTGGTGGTCCCGGACATCGCGAGGATCGCCTCGCACACGTTGACGTCCTTCTTCAGCGACGGCCGACCGTCGGCCACGCCGCCTCGGACCGCCCCGTTCTTGGCCCGGAGGTAGTCGACCTGCTTACTGAGCTCGAACGTGACGCCCTTGGTGGTCGCGCCGAGCGTGTCCACCAGGGGGCCGAGTGCGTTCATCTTCTCTGCGACTGCGCCGTAATCACGCTCCACCTCGACGAGCTTGGGCATCGTGACACCGGGGATCGGCTCGCACTCGCCCTTCTTCCAGTCGCGCACGACGCCGTGCGGGTTGGCCATCGCGTCGGGGGTGTCGTGGGTGAGCGGCACGGCGACCACGTCCTTGCGGACACCGAGGTGCGTGGCGGCGAGCTCGCTGAACTTCTCGGCGATCGTCTGCCACGCGTCCCAGTCGGTGCGGGTCTGCCACGGCGGGGCGATGGCGGGGTTGAAGGAGTGTACGAAGGGGTGCATGTCGGTGGTGTTGAGGTCGTGCTTCTCGTACCAGGTGGCGGCGGGGAGGACGACGTCGGAGAAGATCGTGGTGCTGGTCTGGCGGAAGTCGATCGTCATGAGCAGGTCGAGCTTTCCCTCCGGTGCCTCGTCCCTCCACTTCACATCGACGGGTCGTTGCCCCTCAGGTGTCTCGGTGGCTCGCACCGAGGAGTCGGTGCCGAGCAGGTGCTTGAGGAAGTACTCGTTGCCCTTGCCCGACGAGCCGAGGAGGTTGGCCCGCCAGATCGACAGGATCCTCGGATAGTTGCTGGGCGCGTCAGGGTCCTCGCCGGCGAAGTCCAGCTCGCCGGACTTGAGCTGTTCGGCGACGTACTCGCCGATCGGCTTCCCGGCGGCAGCCGCGTCGTCGCTGAGGTCGAGCGGGTTGCGGTCGAAGGTGGGATAGGACGGCATCCAGCCCATCCGGGCGCTCTGGGCGATGACGTCGGCAGTGGACTTGCCCGCGAGCTGGCCCTTGCCGGTGGTCGCTGAGAGGGTATCGGCGCCGAACTGGTCGTAGCGGAACTGGTTGGTGTGCAGGTACCAGTACGCCGTTTGGATCATGTTGCGCGGCGGCCGGTTCCAGTCGAGTGCGTTGGCGATCTGCGTGTAGCCGGTGATCGGGCGGACCTTCTCCTGACCGACGTAGTGGGCCCAGCCGCCGCCGTTGACGCCTTGGCAGCCGGTGAGGTTGGTGAGGGTGAGGAAGGCGCGGTAGATCGTGTCGGAGTGGAACCAGTGGTTGGTGCCGGCGCCCATGACGATCATGGACCGGCCCTTGGACTCCTCGGCGTTCTGCGCGAACTCGCGCCCGATCCGAGCGGCGGTGGCGGCCGGCACTCCCGTGATGGCCTCTTGCCAGGCGGGCGTGTACGGCGACTGTGCGTCGTCGTAACCCCTGTTGTCACCGGTCGGCCAGACTCCCGGAAGGGCCTGACCCTCGTGCGACCGGCCAACCCCGTACTGCGCGAGGAGCAGGTCGTAGACGGTGGTGACCAGGTGACCGTCGACGCGGCGCACGGGTATGCCCCGAGGAAGGTCGGCGGCCGCGCCGTCAGGGGTGTCGAAACGCGGCATACGGACGACGACGGACTCGGTCGCGGTGTCCAGGAGGGAGAGAACCGGGTCGACGTCGCCGAGCTCGAGGTTCCAGCTGCCCACCCCTGCCTCGCCGTACCGATGGCCCAGCGACCCGTTCGGGATGACGGGCTTGCCGGTGACGGAGTCGATGAGCACGGTCTTGAAGGCGGCGTTCTCGTCGCCGATGTGGTCGGGGAGGTCGGCGGCGGTGAGGAACTTGCCGGCGGTGTACTCACCGTCAGCCGCTTCCTCGAGGCGGACCAGGTGGGGCAGGTCGGTGTAGGTCTTCACGTACTCGGTGAAGTAGGGCGTCTGGCGGTCGACGAAGAACTCCTTCAGCACGACGTGGCCCATCGCCATCGCGAGGGCGGCGTCCGTGCCGGGCTTGGCAGCCAGCCACTCGTCGGCGAACTTCACGTTGTCGGCGTAGTCCGGGGCGACGGCGATGACCTTCTGGCCGCGGTATCGGGCCTCGGTCATCCAGTGGGCGTCCGGCGTGCGGGTGACGGGGAGGTTGGAGCCCCACATGATCAGGTAGCCCGCGTTCCACCAGTCACCGGACTCGGGGACGTCGGTCTGGTCGCCGAAGACCTGCGGGGAGGCGACGGGGAGGTCGGCGTACCAGTCGTAGAAGCTCAGCATGGAGCCGCCGATGAGGTTCACGAACCTGGCGCCGGAGGCATGCGAGACCATCGACATCGCGGGGATGGGCGAGAATCCGGCGACGCGGTCGGGCCCGTACTTCTTGATCGTGTGGACGTGCGCAGCGGCGACGATCTCGCTGACTTCCTCCCAGGTGGCGCGGACCAGGCCGCCCTTACCGCGCGCCGACTTGTATGCCTTGGCCCGCAACGGGTTCTCGACGATGTGCTCCCAGGCTTTCACCGGGTCCCCGTCGTGCTGGGACCTGGCCTCGCGGAACATCTGGAGCAGGACGCCGCGCACATACGGGTAGCGCACTCGAGTGGGGGAGTAGGTGTACCAGGAGAACGCCGCGCCACGGGGGCAGCCGCGGGGCTCGTACTCGGGGGAGTCCGGGCCGACCGAGGGATAGTCGGTCTGCTGGGTCTCCCACGTGATGATCCCGTCCTTGACGTAGACCTTCCACGAGCAGGAGCCGGTGCAGTTCACCCCGTGGGTGGACCGTACGACCTTGTCGTGGCTCCAGCGGTCGCGGTAGAAGTCGTCGGCCTCGCGCCCTCCGACCTGCGAGATGGTCCGGAGGTCGTCCGAGACGGTTCCCTTGGTGAAGAACCTCCGGCTGCGGACCAGTGCCTCCATGAGGGAGCCGTCCATCCCGATGTCGGACGTGGACTTCTTGTGCGAGGGGGTCAACGAGCTTCCTGTCCTTGGGCGGCGGTTCGTCGGACGACCGTGACGGTGAGGAGCAGTGCCAGTGCGGCGGTGACGCTGAGCATCCACAGCCCGATGGCGTAGGAGTCGGTGCGGCCGTAGACGTAGCCCATGATCAGTGGCGGCACGAAACCACCCAGACCTCCGGCTGCGCCGACGAGTCCGGTCACGCCCCCGACCCGAGAAGGCTCAGTGACCTTGGCGATGAGGGCGAACGTGGCGCCGCTTCCGGAGCCGAGCGCGGCGGCCATCGCGAGGAACGCGAGGGTGCCGATGCCGTGCAGTGGTGGTGTGCCGGCGGAGATGGCGGCGCACACGACGACGACGCCGAACCCGGTGGCCAGCACAGGGATCGAACCCACCTTGTCGGCGAGCCAGCCGCCGACGGGGCGCAGGATGACCGCGATGAGCACGAAGCCGGCCATCCGGTTGGCCGCGCTGTCCGGGGTGAGGTGGTGGGCGGTCTTGAGGTATGCCGGGAGGTAGACCGAGAAGGCGACGTACCCACCGAAGGCCACCGCGTAGAGAAGGCACGCCTGCCAAGTGATCGGGAGCCGGGCGTTGGCCGAGATCCGCGAGGCCAGTGAGGTGGTGGGCACCACGCGGTCGGGTGCGTCCCGAAGGATCAGCCAGGCGGCGAGGGAGTAGCCGGCCAGCACCACCGCGGTGATGAGGAAGGGTGCCTTTGCGCCCAGGTGGTCGGTGAGCTTGACGGTGGTCAGCGCGCTGATCGCGGTACCGCCCATGCCGGCGCCGAAGATGCCGACCGCGAGACCGCGCTTCTCTGGCGGGAACCACGCGTTCACGAACGGGACGCCCACGGCGAAAGCGGTGCCGGCGATGCCGAGGAGGAAGCCGCCGAGGATGAGCAGGGCGTAGGAGTCGAGGGCGAAGAAGGCGATGAAGAGGGTCGGGATGATGGTCACGCCCGAGACGATCGGGAACATGACCCGTCCGCCGTACCGGTCGGTCAGCCCGCCCACGATGATGCGGCCGAGGGAGCCCACCACGACGGGGACAGCGACGAGGAGGGCGACGTCGGACTCGGTCAGGGTGCCGAGGGACCCGGTGGCCCGGAATAGTGGTCCGAGCGGGCTGATCAGCGCCCAGGCCCAGAAGTTCACCGCGAAGCCGAGGGTGGCCATCGCCAGCATCAGCCAGGGCGATCTGGTTGCCGCTCGGGGCTGTTGGTCCGAGGTCAACGGGGTGGTGGTCATCGGAGTGGTCACGGTCGTGCTCTGACGACGGAGCTGTCGACGACGGGCGTTGCGGCGGCCTGTTCGGCCATGGCTGGTCTCCTTATCGGCCCACCGGCGGTGGTGGGGCGGCGCGGAAACAAGCACAGTGGCTTCGGTGCATGCCTGCCAGTGCCAAACGTCCTGCCCATCGGAGATGCCCGGTCGGCTCTTCGAGCCTGTCGGGACGCTGGTCCCGGGCGGTGCCACACGATGTCTCCTCTGCCAAGCGGTGCAGCAGCTGAAGTCACCGGGTCCAGGGCGACGACGAGTTGGACCTGTCCCGACCAACATAGCCCTTGCCGAGCCGACTGGCGCCGACTCGTGCGGTGCCGGATCCACGCCTGAGCTCGGCTCGGACCCAACTGGTCAGTCCGGTCATGCTGGGTCCCGACGGACTGGCCCCACGACGTCATGCCGGGCGGCGTGCCGCACGCGCCGATCAGGGCTTCTGGTGATCCGGGGTGCTCGAACGGCGTCGCGCGGCGGCGTCGTAGCGTGGGCCTCAGCCCAGGACGCGCTCGAGGAATGCGTTGCCGAACTTGCCCCCAGGGTCGACCTTGGTCCGCAGCGCGACGAAGTCCGTGAGCCGGGGGTACGCGGCCAGCAGCTGGTCTCGCGAGGCCGTGAAGCACTTGCCCCAGTGCGGCCGGGCGTCGAGCGGAAGGAGCTCGGCCTCGATGGCGGGCAAGACGGCATACACGGCCTCCGGGTCGCGGACCCACGTGAAGTGGAGGCCGACGACATCCTCTTGGTAGGCACCGCTGAGCCAAAGCTCGTCCCGGGCGACGGTGCGGATCTCGCCCACCTGGAGGAGCGGCGCCATGCGGGGGCCGAGCCGCCGCATGGCGGCGAAGGCCGCCTGGGCGTGCCGGCGGGGTACGAAGTACTCGGTCTGCAGCTCCTCGCCCCGGCTGGGCGTGAAGGCCATCCGGAAGTGCGGGAGCCTTTCGTGCCAAGGACCCGTGACGCCACCTTGCTCGGTGACCGACTCGGTCGCTCCACCGCGGAGCATGTGGAGCGTGGCGGTCGCCGGCGCGGCACCGAGGAGGTCCCCTGGCGAGTCGGTGCCCCGGCTCTTCATCCAGACCTGCTGCACCGAGTCGGCAGTCCAGTCCGTGAAGAGGCTGACGCTGTACGCGCGGCCGGTGATGTCGTCGAAGCTCTGCTCGACCACCGGCCAGGGCAGGTCGGTGAAGACGTCCTGGCGCACGTCGAAGCTGGGCTCGATGTCGAGGGTCAGGGCGGTGACGATCCCCAGGGCCCCGAGCGCCACGACGCTGCCTGCGAAGTCGGCGTCACCACGCTGCAGCCGGTAGATCTCGCCTGAGGGCCCCACCGCCTCTACTGCACTCACAGCCGCCGCGAGGCTTCCGTTGCGGTCGCCGGACCCATGCGTGCCAGTGGCCACGGCGCCCGCGACCGAGATGTGCGGCAAGGACGCCATGTTCGCCATGGCCCAACCACGCTGCTGGAGCGACTCTGCCACGTGGCCATAGAGAACCCCACCGCCGACCGTGACGCTGCGGCCGGGCTCGAAAATGTCCACGTCGTCGGGCAGGTTCGCGAGCGACACGAGCACGCCGTCGGTGTCAGCGATGTCCGTGAAGGAGTGCCGCGAGCCCAGTGCCCGCACGCGCTCGTGCGAGGCCACGAGCTCCTGGAGCTCTGCCACGGATCCGGGCTCCTCGAGGCGAGCGGCCCGGTACACGTGGTTCCCGGCCCAGTTGGTCTGCATGTCGTGCGGCTCCTTCGCCGAAGGTGTGCCCGGGGGCGCGGACGTTGTCGATTCGAACTGCCGTGACGGCGAAGCCTGGTCTGCCAGCGACCCAGCGGCCCGCGTGGTTGTGCGGGCTCGATAGTTTGGTGCGTGGCAAAACTAAAGCCGTGGGGACGGTAACACCGCACTCAGGATCGCCACAAGAGGCCAGGAATCGTCCCGGCCGCCCGCCGCCCCATCCATCGGGCGAGGGCGGCCGGCTCAGTCGACCCACTTCGCGGGGTTCGCGAGGACGGCGGTCAGCTCGAGCTGGGCCGCCCCCGTCGCACCCGGTGCAGGGTCGCCGTCCGCCGGCTCGATGGTCAGGGCAACCCAGCGGGCGGACAGCACTCGCCGGCGCAGCTGCTGCTCGAGGTCCGGCCGGAGAAGCTCGGTGATCTGGCCCAGGTGACCGCCCAGGACGATGGCCGGGATGTCGAGGACGTTCACGACACCCGCCAGGGCGATGCCCAGGGCCCACGCGGCGCTCGCGACGGCGGTCTTCGCGCGGGAGTCGCCTGACCGCAACCGTTCCGCGAGCTCGGCGGGGGTCGCGTCAGGAGCGAGTCCGGCGGCGGCAACGAGCGCCTGCCGACCGGCATACTGCTCGAGGCACCCGGTGGACCCGCAGCGGCAGGGTGGGCCGTCGGGGTCCACGCAGACGTGTCCCACTTCCCCCGCCCAGCCGTGCCGGCCCGACATGACCTGCCCGTCGACGACCGCGGCGCCGCCGATGCCGATCTCGCCGGAGAGGTAGATGAAGTCCGCCAGCCGGCCAGGACGGCCCGGTGCGACCTGCGCCACCGTCCGGGCGGCCAGGTCCGCCTCGTTGCCGATCCGCAAAGGTGTGCCGCCCACGGCCTCGTCGTCCAGGAACGCGGCAGGCTCGAGATCGGACCAGCCCAGGTTGGGTGCGAGCAGCAGCCGGCCGGATCCCGAGGAGACGATCCCGGGCAGAGCAAGGCCGGCGCCCACCAGTCGGGCGCCCTGTGCCTGGCCGAGCACCTGTTTGCTCATGGCCCCCAGGCGGCCGAGCGTCGAGCGTGGATCGCAGCCGACGAGGTCGTCGTACTCGACGTGTTCGGCCACCACGCGACCGCGCAGGTCAACGAGCCGGGCGGCGAGGTAGCTGGCGTTGACCTGCAGGCCGAGCGCCACCAGCCCGCTGCTCGGGACGAGCGGGATGGCTGGTCGGCCCGGTCCGGTCACCGCGGGCGGCTCGAGCTCCGCCAGCACCCCTCCTGCGACGAGATCGTCGACCAGCCGCGAAACGGTCGAGCGAGTCATCGAGGTGCGGGCAGCCACGCCGGCGCGCGACAGCGGAGCTGGGGACGCGCACACCGTCCGGGCCACCAGGGAGAGGTTGCTCTCCCGCAGGGTGGACTGCCTCGCGCCCAGCGGCTCCACGGCTGGCGGATCCGGCCGCGCGGCGCTGGCAGCGGAGGGTGTCGGCACCCCTTGACCCTACCTTCCGGCTTCTATATGTTGTACGCGAAAACAAATTATCCGAGGAGTAGCCGTGGTACGTCAGCCCACCCTTGAGGACAAGTTCTCGTTCGGTCTCTGGACCGTCGGCTGGACGGGCACCGACCCGTTCGGCGGGCCCAGCCGGCCCGCCCTCGATCCGTGGGAGTACTCCGAGAAGCTTGCCGAGCTCGGCGCCTGGGGCGTGACCTTCCACGACAACGACGTGTTCCCGTTCGACGCCGACGACGCCACGAAGCAGCGCCTCCTCGGGCGGTTCAAGGAGGCCACCGACCAGGCCGGCCTGGTCATCGAGATGGTCACCACCAACACGTTCACGCACCCGGTCTTCAAGGACGGCGGCCTGACCGCGAACGACCGGTCGGTGCGCCGCTTCGGCCTGCGCAAGGTCCTGCGCGCCGTCGACCTGGCCGCGGAGGTGGGCGCCAGCACGTTCGTGATGTGGGGTGGCCGCGAAGGCAGCGAGTACGACGGCTCCAAGGACGTCTTCAGCGCCATGGAGCGCTACAAGGAAGGTCTGGACACCGTCGCGGGTCACATCAAGGCCCAGGGCTACGACCTCAAGATCGCCCTCGAGCCCAAGCCGAACGAGCCGCGGGGTGACATCTTCCTCCCGACCGCTGGCCACGCCCTCGCGCTGATCGCCGAGCTCGAGCACGGTGACATCGTCGGGCTCAACCCCGAGACCGGGCACGAGCAGATGGCCAACCTGAACTACACCCACGCCTTGGGTCAGGCGCTGTGGAGCGGCAAGCTCTTCCACATCGACCTCAACGGGCAGCGCGGCCTGAAGTACGACCAGGACCTCGTCTTCGGCCACGGTGACCTGATCTCCGCGTTCTTCACCGTCGACCTGATCGAGAACGGCTTTCCCGGCCACCCGGACGGCCCGCGCTACGACGGGCCGCGGCACTTCGACTACAAGCCGTCCCGCACGGAGGGCATGGAGGGCGTCTGGGAGTCGGCACGGGCCTGCATGTCCATGTACATCATGCTTGCGGACAAGGCCAAGGCGTACCGCGCCGACGCGCGGGTCCAGGAAGCGATGGAGTATGCCGGGGTGCTCGACCTTGCCCGGCCCACCTTGGAGCCGGGCGAGACCGTGGCCGACCTCCTGGCGACGGACGACGGCTTCGACCCGGAGAAGGCCGCGGAGCGCGACTACGGCTTCGTGAAGCTTCAGCAGCTCGCGCTCGAGCACCTGATCGGCTGACCGGACCGTCTGATGACCCTCGTCGCGGGTATCGACTCCTCCACCCAGTCCTGCAAGGTCGTCATCCGCGACGCGGAGACGGGCCGCCTCGTCCGAGACGGGGACCACACCGCCGGCCGAGGCCACCTGCAGCTGGGACCCGGCTGTGGCGACAACGCCGGCGCTGCTCTGGGCCTCGGACTACGGCCCGGCGAGACCTCCGTCTCCCTCGGGACCTCGGGCGTGGTGGCAGCGGTGTCGCACACCACCACCTCCGATCCCAGCGGGCTCGTGGCGGGCTTCGCCGACGCCACCGGGCAGTTCCTCCCACTCGCGTGCACCCTCAACGCCGCGCGGGTCCTCGACGCCACCGCTCGCCTCCTCGGTGTGGATCACGACGGGTTGACCGAGCTCGCCCTTGCCGCGGGTCCCGGCGCGGGCGGTCTCGTCCACGTGCCCTACCTCGAGGGCGAGCGCACGCCCAACCTGCCGCGAGCAACCGGCTCCCTGTGGGGCATGACGCTCGAGTCGATGAGCCGGGAGAACCTGGCTCGCGCGGCGGTCGAGGGTCTGCTCTGCCTCATGGCCGATGGCATGGAGGCGGTGCGCCGCCAAGGCGTGCCCATCGAGAGGGTCACGCTCGTCGGTGGGGGAGCTCGGTCCCGGGCCGTGCGCGAGATCGCGCCTGCGATCCTCGGTGTGCCGGTCGAAGTGCCGTCGCCCGGGGAGTACGTCGCGGACGGGGCAGCGCGCCAGGCCGCTTGGGTCCTCTCCGGCGCGGCAGAACCGCCGAAGTGGCAGCCCGGGCAGGTCGCGACCTTCGAGGCCGAGGCCACGCCCACGGTCCTCGAGCGCTACCGCGAGGCGGCGCGAGAGGTCGCAGGGTCCCAGCTGCGGTGATGCGCGTCGGGCCCCGGAGCTCACCAGCGGGAGTGGACGGCCTCCCGGAAGCGGGAGTCGTAGATCGCCATGACCTCTTTGGTGAAGGAAGGCCCGAGCGCTGGCACGGAGGCTGCCGCCGCGTTGGCCCGGGCTTGCTGCACGGTGCGCGCGCCCGGGATGACGGTGGACACCTCGGGTTGTTGGCAGAGCCACGCGATGGCCGCCTGAGCGCTGGTCGTGCCGGCTGGCGCTTCCTGACGGACCAGTTCCGCGAAGGTCCTCGAAGCCTCCACCCCCGTGGTGAAGTCGACTCCGGAGAAGGTCTCGCCGACATCGAAGGCGCTGCCGTCCCGGTTGTAGGTCCGGTGGTCGTCCGCCGCGAAGGTGGTCTGCTCGTCGTACTTCCCGGAAAGCAGGCCGGAGGCGAGCGGGACCCTCAGGATCACGCCGACACCCGCTCGGGCAGCGGCAGGCAGGACCTGCTCGATCGGCTTGACTCGGAAGGCGTTCGCAATGATCTGCACCGTTGCAACCCGCGGTCGACTGATAGCGGTCAGCGCCTCGTCGACCCGCTCGACGCTCACGCCGTAATGGGCCAGGACCCCGTCGTCAACGAGGGTGTCCAAGGCGTCGAAGACGGCGTCCTGGGAGTAGACATCGCTTGGCGGACAGTGCAGCTGGACGAGATCGAGCTGGTCCACGCCAAGGTTGCGCCGCGATCGGTCGGCCCACAGGCGGAAGTTCTTCAGGGTGTAGTTCGCCGGCACCTGCTCGGCTCGACGTCCCATCTTGGTCGCCACGGTGATGGTGCGATCCGGGTCGGACTCGCGTAGGAAGCGGCCGATCAGCTGCTCACTGCGCCCGTCGCCATAGACGTCGGCCGTGTCGAAGAACGTCACCCCTTCAGCGGCCGCGGCCTCGAGGATCCCCAAGGCCTGGCCGTCACCGACGTCGTCGCCCCAGTCGCCGCCGAGCTGCCAGGTCCCCAGCCCGACCACCGAAACGTGCCTGCCAGTACGCCCTAGTACCCGTTGCTCCATCGACGCTCGCCCCTTTCAGGCCGTGGTCTGTCCGCTCGAGAGCCTGTTCCTCGCCTGACTCAGGCGTGGGCCTGCGTCGCTGGTATCCGAGCTGAACCAGGTAACGACTGGACCACATCGCGACTGGACCACATCGCGAGAAGGCTACCGCCCGACACGGAGCGGGGAGCCGGCGATTCGGGCGCCGCCGGCCGCCTGGACGTTCGGGGTTTGAGATCGGTCCGCAACCCACCCACGGCTGCGCCACACTCGCTCCATGACCGCCGAGGCAACCGTCAGCGCAGACATCCTCTCGATCGCCCGTGAGCAGGTGCTTGGGCGGGGTGAGCCGTTGGGCTACGACCAGATCCTCGCCGTGCTGCAGACCTCCGACGACCAGCTCGAGGAGCTGCTCGCCCTGGCCCACGAGGTGCGGCTGCAGTTCAACGGGCCCGAGGTCGAGGTCGAGGGCATCGTCTCGATCAAGACCGGCGGTTGCCCCGAGGACTGCCACTTCTGCAGCCAGTCGGGCCAGTTCAGCTCCCCGGTGCGCTCGGTCTGGCTGGACATCCCCGAGCTGGTCCGCGCGGCCAGGCAGACGCGTGAGACCGGGGCCAGCGAGTTCTGCATCGTCGCTGCGGTGCGGGGTCCCGACGCCCGCCTGATGACCCAGATGCGCGAGGGTGTGGCGGCCATCAAGGCGGAGGTCGACATCCAGGTGGCGGCCTCCTTGGGCATGCTCAGCCAGGAGCAGGTCGACGACCTGGTCGACATGGGCGTGCACCGTTACAACCACAACCTCGAGGCGGGGCGGTCGTTCTTCCCGCAGGTGGTGACGACGCACTCGTTCGAGGAGCGCTGGGACACCTGCCTCATGGTCAAGGAGTCCGGCATGGAGCTCTGCTGCGGCGGGCTCGTCGGCATGGGTGAGACGCTCGAGCAGCGCGCCGAGCTGGCCGCACAGCTGGGTGAGCTGGCCCCCCACGAGGTGCCGCTGAACTTCCTCAACCCGCGCCCGGGGACGCCGTTCGGTGACCTGCCGGTGATGGACTCGCGGGACGCCCTGCGCACGATCGCGGCGTTCCGGCTCGCGCTCCCGCGGACGATCCTGCGGTACGCCGGTGGGCGCGAGCTCACCCTGGGCGACCTCGGCACCCGCGAGGGGCTGCTCGGCGGGATCAACGCCGTGATCGTCGGCAACTACCTGACCACCCTGGGCCGCGACCCGAAGGAAGACCTCGGCCTGCTCTCCGAGCTGGAGATGCCGATCAAGGCGTTGAGCGAGACGTTCTGAGAGCGTGACGGGTATGCCGAGTGAGGGCCCGTGGTGCGGACGCTGCGGACGGGCGCGGGAGGGCGCCGACCATGCCGCGTGCGACCGGGCGCTCACCCTTGAGCCGCCGCGGTTCTGCGAGCGGTGCCGTCGCCGGATGAAGGTGCAGGTGCTCCCACGCGGCTGGTCCGCGCAGTGCGCCGTCCACGGAGAGACCCGCAGCGATGGTTGACGGCGTGGCTGGCTTCGACCGCTTGATGGCCTTCGACCGCGACCACGTCTGGCACCCCTACTCGTCGGCTGGCTCGGCTGCCGCGTCCTACCTCGTGGAGTCCGCCGCGGGCGTCCGCCTGTCCTTGCGTATGCCGGGTGGCTCGGCTGTGGAGGCCATCGACGCCATGTCGTCGTGGTGGTGTGCCATCCACGGCTACGCCGTGCCAGAGCTCGACGACGCGGTGCGGGCCCAGCTCTCGCGGATGAGCCACGTGATGTTCGGCGGCCTGACCCATGAGCCCGCCATCGCCTTGGCCGAGCGGCTCGTGGCGCTGACCCCAGCGGCTCTGCAGCGGGTGTTCTTCGCCGACTCGGGCTCGGTGTCCGTGGAGGTGGCGATGAAGATGGCGCTGCAGTTCCAGGTCGGCGTCGGGGGCGGAGCCGGCGCCCGGCGCACCCGGTTCTTCACGATCCGCGGTGGCTACCACGGCGACACCTTCTCGCCCATGTCGGTGACCGACCCGGTCGGGGGAATGCACACGCTCTTCACCGGCATCCTGCCCGAGCACGTCTTCGCGCCCATCCCCCCGGCGGGCATCGACGTCGCGGCGGACGACCCGGCCCTGCTGGCGTGGGAGCGCCAGACCCGTGAGCTCTTCGCGGCGCACGCGCACGAGGTCGCCGCGGTCATCCTGGAACCACTGCTCCAGGGCGCAGGAGGGATGCGGTTCCACAGCCCGCGCGTGGTGCAGGTCCTGGCCGAGCTGGCCCGCGAACACGGTGCTCTCGTGATCTTCGACGAGATCGCCACCGGGTTCGGCCGCACCGGGACCCTGTTCGCGATGGAGCGCGCCGGGGTCGTGCCCGACATCGTGTGCGTCGGCAAGGCACTCACGGGCGGCTACGTCACGCTGGCGGCGGTCCTGTGCACCGACGAGGTGGCCATCGGTGTGAGCACCGAGCGGGCCGGGGGAGCGTTGATGCACGGGCCCACCTTCATGGCCAACCCGTTGGCCTGTGCAGTGGCCTTGGCGAGTCTCGACCTGGTGCAGGACAACGACTTCAGTGCCCAGGTGCGGGGTCTGGAGGCTGGTCTGACCACCGGCCTGAAGCCCGCCGCCGACCTCCCTGCCGTGGCTGATGTCCGTGTCCTCGGGGGAGTCGGCGTGATCCAGCTGCGGGAGCCGGCGCGGGTTGCCGAGCTCACGGCTGCAGCGCTGGCGCGTGGCGTCTGGATCCGGCCGTTCCGCGACCTCGTCTACGCGATGCCGCCCTACGTCACGTCCGCCGAGGACCTGGCCACCGTCTGCGACGCCATGGTGCAGTCCGTCGCCACGGTGCACGGCTGAGAGGATGCCCGCGTGAGTGCGTTCCTGGACTGGCTGGCCGACCGCGCCGACGAGCGTGACCGCCGCGGGCTGCGCCGCGAGGTCAGGCCGTTCAAGACCGGTGAGCTGGTCGACCTGGCGGGCAACGACTACCTGGGCCTGCGCCGGCACCCGGCCGTCGTCGCGGGCGCCGTCGCCGCGGCGGAAACGTACGGCGGCGGAGCGGGGGCGTCCCGGCTGGTGACCGGCACGCTGGAGATCCACGAGGAGCTGGAGCGCGCGCTGTGCCGCCTCACCGGGGCGCCAGCGGGGCTGGTGCTGTCGACGGGCTACCACGCGAACCTCGCCGTCCTGACCTCCCTGGCCGACCCGGAGACCCTGATCGTCTCCGACGCCCACGCCCATGCCTCCCTCATCGACGGGGCCCGCCTCAGCCGAGGAACGGTCGCCGTCAGCCGCCACAACGACCTCGACCACGTCCGCGAGCTGCTCACCACCCGCATCCAGCCGCGAGCCATCGTCGTGGTGGAGTCGGTCTACTCGGTGCTCGGCGACGCCGCTCCGCTGGGGCCGCTGGCTGGCCTTGCCGAGGAGCTCGGTGCCGTGCTGGTCGTGGACGACGCCCACGGACTCGGGGTCGTGGGGGAGCGTGGTGAGGGCGGCGCCGCGCAGGCCGGTGTCATCGCCCGCGAGCACGTCGTCGTCACCGTCACGCTCTCGAAATCGCTTGCGGCCCAAGGGGGAGCGGTGCTCGCGCACGAGGCGGTGCGGGACCACCTCGTCAACACGGCGCGTCCGTTCATCTACGACACTGGACTGGCGCCGGCTGCCGCGGGGGCGGCGCTGGGTGCCCTCGACGTCCTGGCCGGCGACGTTCACCTGCCGGCCGCTGCGCGGGCCAACTCGGCACGACTGGCCGAGGCCTGCGGCGTGGACGCCCCGGCCGGGGCGGTCCTCTCGGTCACGATGCCCGGACCCGCGGAGGCCCTCGCGGCGGTCGCCCAAGCGAAGCAGCGCGGCATACACATCGGTTGTTTCCGGCCGCCATCCACGCCGGACGGCAGCTCGCGGCTGCGGCTGACGGCCCATGCGGATCACGGGCCCGACGTGCTCGACCACGCGGTCGAGGTCTTGCGGGGACTGGTCGCGCGTGGCTGACCCGACGGAGCCCGACCCCGACATGGCTGACCCCGACACCTCCGACCCGATCTCCCTGCCCAAGGTCGTCGTCGTCACCGGCACCAGCACCGACGTGGGGAAGACCGTCGTGACGGCCGCCCTCGCCGTGATGCTGCGCCGACGCGGGGCCGCGGTGGCCGTGGTGAAGCCAGTGCAGACGGGGGTGACCGAAGGCGAGGACGGGGACATCCAGACCGTCCAGACGCTGCTCGGCGACGACCCGGGCGTCACCTTCCACGAGTTCGTCCGGCTCCGGGCACCACTGGCGCCGGACGCGGCGGCACGGCTCGAGGAGCTGACCCTGCCTCCCGTCGCCGAGCACGCGCGGGCGATTGCGGCCATCGCGACCGACGTCGACGTCGTGCTGGTCGAGGGGGCCGGTGGGCTGCTGGTACGGCTCGACAGCCGCGGCGGCACGTTGGCCGACATCGGAACAGCGTTGCGGTACAAGGGGATGAGCACCGGGTTCATCCTGGTGGCCAGTCCCAGCCTCGGGACCCTCAACCACACCGCCCTCACCGCCGAGGCACTGGCCTCCCGGGGGCTCCCACTGCTGGGGGTCGTGGTCGGCTCGTACCCGACGCAGCCCGGTTTGGCTGAGCAGTCGAACCTGCTCGACCTCCCACGGGTCGCCAACGCACCCCTGCTCGGGACCCTGCCCAGCGGCGCCGGAGCCCTCTCTGCCAGAGAGTTCGGCTCTCGGGCAGGCAGCTGGCTGTCGAAGACTTGATCTGTTCTCCTGTGCGTGGGCGAGTCGCTCGTCGTCTCCCGCCAACGCCTCCGGGTAGCGCGTTGCCCCGCGCGTTGCCCGCGCTCGATTGCGGGGTGGTGGTAGTCGCGGTGTCTCGCCCAGGAGGATCAGCCTCGCCGGTACGAAGTCATTCCGTCTCGGACTCGGGTCAGGAGCTCGATGGCTGCGTCGAGCTGGCGGGTGTCGTTGCCGGCGGCCGAGGCTACTGCGGCGGCCCACTCGTTGCGGGCCAGCTCGTAGTGCCCGCGCCCGCGTTCGCTCAGCTGCACGGTGACCACGCGCCGGTCCTCGGTGTTCGTGCTGCGTTCGATGAGGCCCTTCTGCTCGAGGCCGCGTAGCACCGTGGAGACGTTCGTGCGTTGCAGTCCGACGGCAGCGGCGATGCTGGTGGGGGTCGCGGCGTCGCCCCCTTGGAGGTGGCGCATCACCATGCCCTCGGACGGCGAGAGGTGCAGGACGCGCTCGTCGAGGTAGGGCCGGATCTGGATCTCCCGGGCGACGACCAGTGCGAGGTCGCCGAGCTCGGCCCAGCGTTGGTCGGCTCGACGTGCCCCACGGGGGCGTCGTCCACCTCTGGCAACCATTCCGACACCCTAACTGCTCCGCTTGACATACGTATGAGAAAAGCGTAGTTATGAATCTATATTGATTATGAAAGCATTAACACTCTACGAAGTGGGCGTGTCATGACCGAAGTCGTTGTCCAAGCCGGCGTCGCAGGAACCCGCCGAGGCTCGCCGCGCGAGGTGGCCCGGGCCGGAGGCCTCCACCCCTTGGGCGTGTTCATCCTCCTGGCTGGTGCCTTCCTGCCGATCGCGGACTTCTTCATCGTCAACGTGGCGCTGCCCAGCATCGGCAGGTCGCTGCGTGCGACCCCCGGTGCACTCGAACTGGTGGTCGCTGCCTACGGTTTGGCCTACGCAGCCTTGCTGGTCCTTGGCGGGCGGCTTGGCGACCGCATGGGGCGGCATCGCCTCTTCCAGATCGGCGCTGCCGGATTCGTGCTCGCGTCGGCCGCCTGCGGCCTCGCCCCGAACACCTGGGTCCTGGTCGCGGCGCGGCTGGTCCAGGGCGCGACCGCGGCTGCGCTGGTCCCGCAGGTCCTGGCGACGTTCCATGCGGTGCTGGAGGGTGAACGCAAGACTCGCGCGCTGGCGCTCTACGGGGCGACGTCCGGCATCGCCGCCGTCGTCGGACAGCTCGCCGGCGGGCTGCTGGTGACCGCGGACATCGCCGGGTCCTCCTGGCGACCGATCTTCCTGATCAACGTGCCACTCGGCGTCGCCGTGTACTACATCGCCGGACACGTCGTCCCAGCCACCCGGTCGCCGCACCCAAGCCACGTCGACCTGCCGGGCACTCTGCTGTTCGGCGGGACCCTCGTCGCGCTGTTGCTGCCGCTGAGCCTGGGTCACACGCTCGGCTGGCCGACCTGGACCTGGGCGCTGCTCGGGTTGGCCGTCGTGCTGGGCGCCCTCACAGTCAGAGTCGAACGGCGCAGCGAGCGCGCGGGACTCACTCCGCTGCTGCCGCCATCCGTGCTCAGGTTGCCGTCCATGGCGCGCGGCCTGGCGATGGTCCTGCCATTCAGCGTGGGCTTCGGTTCCTTCATGTTCGTCTTCGCACTCACCGTGCAGAACGGGCTGCACGCGGACGCACTGGTCGGCGGGCTGTCGATCCTGCCGATGGCCGCGATGTTCCTCCTCGGCTCCCTCGTCAGCGCGAAGATCATCAACCGGTACGGCCGCGCCGCCATCGCCGCCGGCGCCGCAACCCAGGCCCTCGGTCTGGCCCTCATCGCCACAGTCATGGTCGAAACCTGGCCGCACGTCGCCCTCGTCGCGCTCGCCGGGCCACTGGCGTTGATCGGCGCCGGCCAGTCTCTGCTGTTCGCCGGTCTGTTCCGCGTCGTGATCACCGACGTCCCGGCGCACCACGCCGGCATCGGAGGCGGCGTCCTGATCACGCTCCAGCAGTCCGGCCTCGCGTTGGGCGTGGCCACCCTCGGCACCATCTACCTCGCCCTCGAGCCGCACAGCATCCCGACCGCCTTCGCGACCACGGTCGGCATCCAGTTCCTGATCGCCCTGCTGCTCACGGTGGGTGCCCGGTTCCTGCCCAGGTTCACGAGTGGCACACGCAGCAATGAGCCGGTCGTCTTCGATGCCTGACCGATCGCCACACGCGCCAAGGAGGCGGCGATGGGCCGATTTCGGCGGAGCGGAAGCTCAGGGGGCCTTGGCCTCCTCAGGGGTGGTGGCCCGGTGGACGTGACGGGCGATCAGGGAGTAGGCAGCACGTGCCTTGGCGTCGTCCTCGCCGTCGTACCCGTGGTCGGCGTCTGACACGTCGTGGTGCTCGACCAGGGCGCCGGCTCGTCGGAGTCGGTCGGCGTACCGCGCCCCTTCTGCCTTGAGCAGGTCGAAGGCCGCCGTGATGACGAGGGCAGGGGCGATTCCGGTCAGGTCCTCGTCGTCCGCCGGGTTGGCCGGTGAGACGAGGCGGTCGAAGCGGGCCTGCCGGTCGGGGACGTAGGAGCTGTCGAAGATCTCGGCCATCCACGGGCGGAGGAACGGCTTGGGGATGGAGGCGCGCTTGTCCTTGGCACTGGTTGCGAGGTCGAGCGGTGGGTAGTGAAGCACCTGGAGTGCGAGGGCAGGGCCGCCCTCCTCGAGGGCCTGGCGCGCGACTGCCGCCGCGAGCCCGCCCCCGGCGCTCTGGCCGCCCACGGTGAGACGGGTGCCGTCCCAGCCGTGCTGGGCACCGTGTGAGGCGGCCCACCGGACCACCTCGAACGCCTGTCGGGGCGCCGCCGGGAACGGGTGCTGGGGAGCGAGGACGTAGTCCACGTTGATGACGGCGACACCCGCATCGGCGGCGAGGAACCGGCACAAGGGGTCATCCCCGTCGAGGAGCGGCATGACGTAGCCGCCCCCGTGGAAGTTGACGTGCACGGGAGGCGGGTTGCCGTCCGTCTTCGCAGGCAGGTACACGACAGCCCTGGCGGGTGCGATCGAGGTCGGGATCGACAGCTCGAAGGCGTCGCGTGGGACGTCCGGGAAGCGCGCGAGGGGGGAGCGGCGCTTGCTCCGGCCTTGGCCGGCAACGACGAGGCGCTGCATGGCCTTGGCGGCCAGCGAGGCCACCATCGGCTGCGAGAGGGCAGACATGAGACTCCGTTCGGTCAGGGAAGGCTGGGGGTTCGTGCAGCCGCGCCGGGCAGCACGAGCGAGACGGCAGGCCTGTCGCGTGCGCTGGCGGCGACGATCCTGGAGACGCAGGTGCACAAGGACCGGTCGCCGCTCTTCTGGGCGCTGCTGAGAAAGACGTCGCGATGGTCCACCCTGCCGTCGACCTGGTCGATGTCGATACAGCAGAGTCCGCACTCTCCCTTGCGGCAGTCGTACATGAGGTCAGCGCCGGCGCGCGTCAGGGCCTCCAGCATCGTCTCGTCCGCCCCCACGGTCGTCTCGAGCTGCAGCTGGGGGATCCGGACGGTGAACTCCTCGGGCCGGAACCAGCCGCTGCTGCCGAAGGTCTCGTAGCGCAGGTTCGAGGCAGGCAGCTGCGCACCCTCCCACTCACGACGAACGGCATCCATCAACCGGATCGGGCCGCACATGTAGAGCTCCGTCTCCGCACCGAGCGGATCGTGCGCAACGCCAGCAACGAGGGCGGCCACGTCCAGGGCGGACCCCTCGTCGTCGATCGCCGCCACGAGCCGCTTGCCGTGAAGCGCGGTGAGCTCTCGCAGGTAGGCCATCCGGCCGCGGCTGCGTCCGACGTAGACGAGTGTGTAGTCGGCTCCCAGCGAGTGCAGCACCCGTCCCATCTCGACCAGCGCGGTGATCCCGATCCCGCCGGCCAGGAGCACGTACCGGCGCGCGCCGACCCGCAGCGGGAAGTTCTGCAGCGGCTGGGTGACCTCGACCTCGTCGCCGACAGCGAGCTCGTGCATGAAGGTCGAGCCACCCCGTGACGGTACGCAGCGCAGCACGCTGATGGTGAGCCGGCCGCCGCTGGGGTCGGACTCGACCACCGAGTACGAGCGGGTGTCGGTCACATCCCCGATCCGCACGCGGACATCGAGGTGGCTGCCCGGGGCAGCGCGCCCGCGTGCCGGTCGCTCGATGGTGATCCGCCGGGTCTCCTGTGTCACAGGGTCGCTGGCGACGACCCGTCCCCGCCGCCAGTCGGGCTGGGTGCCGGTGCTCATCGCGCCTGCACCGAGGAGGCGGCCCCGGAGTCTGCGCCATCCTCGCTCATTGCGCCACCCCGGCCCTCCGCGGCCAGCATCCGGTCGAGGATCCGGCGCACCCACATACCGCCGGCGTCGATGTTGAGGCTGTAGAACTCGTGGTCCGGGTTGGCGTCGATTGCCGCCTGCTGGNAGCATCCGGTCGAGGATCCGGCGCACCCACATACCGCCGGCGTCGATGTTGAGGCTGTAGAACTCGTGGTCCGGGTTGGCGTCGATTGCCGCCTGCTGGGCCGACAGCATCGCCTCGTCCTCGGCGAACACGCCCTTCACGCCCTCGCGCAGCTGTGTCGTGATCAGCTGGCTGTCCAGCCGGTAGTTGCGCATGAAGGCCCAGAAGTAGTGGGAGNTCCTCGGCGAACACGCCCTTCACGCCCTCGCGCAGCTGTGTCGTGATCAGCTGGCTGTCCAGCCGGTAGTTGCGCATGAAGGCCCAGAAGTAGTGGGAGGTGCGGTCGGTCTCCGGAGTGATCGTGTTCATGACGTAGCCGTTGACGCCCTGGCTCCGGTCGCCCTCGGGAGCGCCGGTGCCGGCCCGTGCGACGCCGACGTCGATGCAGATCGTGGACGGGGCCTCGTAGTGGATGATCTGCCACCGGTCGACCCGGCCGTCGAACTCGGGGAACTTGTCTCGGATGTTCTTGCGCCAGAACGGTGGCGGGTCCACGTCGAGCATCCACCGCTCGACCGTCACCCTGCCGTCGTCCTCGAGGCGGGTGCGGAAGCCGGACTCGCTCAGCTCCGCCTGTCCGATGCTGCTGCCGTGGACGAACTCCTCGTGGGTGAGGTCCATCAGGTTGTCCAGGATCAGCTGGTAGTTGCACGGCGCCTCGATGGTCAGGCCGTCGCCGGCCCACTCGGGGTGGTCCATCTGGTGCATGTCCGGGATCAAGTCGGGGTCGGCCAGGGTGACGTCGCCGGGCCACACCCACAGGAACCGGTAGCGCTCGACGACGGGGTACGACGGCACCATCGCGCTGGGGTTGATCGTCTCCTGGGCCGGCATCTGGGTGCAGCGACCCGCGGAGTTGAACCGGAGCCCGTGGTAGGGGCACTGCACCTCGTCGCGTCCGACCAGCTTGCCCTGCGAGAGTGGTGCCAGCCGGTGCCAGCACGCATCGGCCAGCGCCACCGGCCGGCCGTCGGTCGTGCGGTAGAGCGCCATCGGCTTGCCCGCGACGGTCCTCGCCAGGAGGCCCTTGCTGGTGACCTCGTGGTCCCACGCGACGGCATACCAGGCGTTCAGGGGGTAGGGGAAGATCTTCGCGGTCACGCGTCCGCTCGGCACCAGGTCGGTCACCGCTCAGACCCCCTGCGTCACCGACGCACGGAAGGCGCGGCGGAGGGCCTCGAGCTGGTCGGACACCATCTGCTGGGTCACCCTCGCGCCGGGGATCATCGCGGAACCGTGGAACGTACCCGGGTAGAGGTGCAGCTCGGTCGGCACGCCGGCCTGCACCAGGCGTTGGGCGTAGGCGATGCCCTCGTCGCGGAGCGGGTCGAACTCGCACGTGGTCACCAGGGCGGGCGGAAGTCCGGCGAGGTCCGTGTGCCGCGCCGGCGCGGCATACGGCTCGACCCTCTCGCTGCCACGCACCCCCTCGCCGAGGTAGTAGTCCCAGCTGACCTCCGCGGTGGGCCGGTTCCAGAGCGGTGTGTCGTGGAACGCCTGCATCGAGGGTGAGTCGAGCCGGTCGTCCAGCTCGGGTATGCCGAGATACTGGAAGCACAGGGCGGGCCCGCCCCGGTCGCGAGACAGCAGGGCGACCGCCGCCGACAGGCCACCGCCGGCGCTCTCGCCACCGACCGCGATCCGGTCGGGATCGATGCCGAGCTCGGTGGCGTTCTCGGCGGTCCAGACCAGCGCGGCGTAACAGTCCTCGAGGCCGGCCGGGAACCGGTGCTCCGGCGCCAGCCGGTAGTCCACCGAGACCACGACCGCGCCCACCTGGTCGGCGATGCGCAGGACGTCGGAGTGGTACAGCTCGAGGCTGCCGAGGACGAAGCCGCCCCCGTGCAGGTACACCAGCCCCGGACGTGGGACGTCCGTCGTCGAGGGGGTGTAGACCCGGACCGGCACCGGCGGTGCGTAGCCAGGGCCGGGCACGAGGACATCGAGGACCTCGACCGGCGAGGTCGGCTGGTATGCCGGCAGCGCCTCGAGCAGCGCCGCCTCGCCTGCGCGGGCGGCAACATAGTCGGCGAAGGGCAGGTCGGACAGCGCCGGCACCCAGGGGGCCAGCTCGGGATCGAAGGCATAAGTCATTGGCTCAGTCCTTGTAGTAGCGGTGGACCATCTGCGCGATGCAGACGGGCTTGGGTGCGCCCTCGAGCTCCATGACCGCGTCGATGGTGGCCTGGACCCCACCGCCCGCGACCTCTTCGGCGCCGGCCAGCGACGCCGTGACTCGCACGCGGGAACCGGCCGGAACAGGTGCTGGGAAGCGAACCTTGTTGAGGCCGTAGTTCACCGCCATGCCGAGCTCCTCGAAGACCAGGATTTGCGACCAGAGCGGGATGAGCAGCGACAGCGTGAGGTAGCCATGGGCGATCGGCTCGCCGAACGGCCCCTGCTTCGCGCGTTCGACGTCGACATGGATCCACTGGTGGTCGCCCGTGGCATCGGCGAACAGGTTGATCCGGTCCTGGCCCACCTCGACCCACGGGCTCGTGCCGA
Source organism: Phycicoccus sp. Soil802 (assembly GCF_001429605.1). GTDB lineage: Bacteria > Actinomycetota > Actinomycetes > Actinomycetales > Dermatophilaceae > Pedococcus. The sequence goes on along the minus strand of NZ_LMSS01000007.1, from coordinate 307,982 downwards.
GGTCGTCGCCCACCATCGTGAGCAGGTCCTTGGGGTGCGAGATCGTCGTGGAGCTGTGTGTCATGGGGTTTCCGTCCTGTCGGGTGATGAATGGGCACGTGCCGCCCGGTCGCGCAGCACCGAGCGGAGCACCTTGCCGGTGGCGTTCGTGGGAAGGTCCTCGCAGAACTCGATGTAGCGGGGGATCTTGTAGCGAGCCAGCCGTTGCTCGAGATGCCTGCGCAGCGCTGCCTCGTCCAGCGCCTCGCCGGACCCCTGGGTGGGCCGCTGGCACACGTAGGCGCAGCCCACCTCTCCCCAGCGCTCGTCCGGCAGGCTGACGACCGCGGCGGCGACGACGCCCGGGAGCTCGGTGATGACCGCCTCCACCTCCGCGGGGTAGATGTTCTCGCCACCGGAGATGATGACGTCCTTGACGCGGTCGACGACGTAGGCCCAGCCGTCCTCGTCGATGCGGACCACGTCACCCGAGCGGTACCACCCGTCGTCGGTGCGGGCGCCGGCGGTCTCCTCGGGGCGGCGCCAGTAGCCGGCGAACACGTGCGGCCCGCGGACGAGGAGCTCGCCCTGCCCGGGCCCTGATGACCGGACACCATCGGTTGCCTCGAGCAGCACGTCGGTGAAGAAGTGCGGCACCCCGGCGGATACCGGGCGTGACACGGCCCCCTCGGGCAGTCCCATGAAGACACCTGGAGCCGCCTCGGTCATGCCGTAGCCCTGCTGCAGCACCACGCCGCGCGACAGCCAGGCCTTCGCCACCCGCTCGGTGATCGGCGACCCGCCGTAGATGACGTACCGCAGCGACGACAGGTCGGCCGATCCCCAGTCGGGGTGGTCGCACAGCATCTGGAGCATCGTCGGGACGGCGGAGAACGAGGTGGCGCGGCGGCGCTCGATCATCGCCAGGAAAGCCCCCGCGTCGAACTTGGGCACGACGACGACGGTCCCGCCCTTGAGCAGCGTCGGCATCGACACCTGCCCGAGGCCTGTGACGTGGAACAGCGGTGCCACGCAGAGCGCGACGTCCGTGCCGAGCACATCGACGTGGGCGAGCTGGTTGACGGTGTTCCAGGTGATGTTGCCGTGGGTGAGCACCGCTCCCTTGGGGCGGCCCGTGGTGCCCGAGGTGTAGAGGATCAGCACCGCGTCGTCGTGAGGCACCAGATCGTCCGGCCACGAGACCTCGTGCGGGTGCATGGTGGTGGAGCGTCGCAGCTCCTCGGTCGTGAGCACGTGACCGACGCCGCTGGAAGCCGGGCCAGCTGCGCGCACGAGCTCGGTGCACTCGCTGCCGTGGACCAGCACCGCACTACCGCTGTCCTGGAGCATGTACGCGATCTCTGGAGCAGCAAGCCGGGTGTTGAGCGAGACGAAGACCGCGCCGAGCCGAGCCGTGGCGAAGAAGCACACGAAGGTGTCGATGCTGTTTTGACCGAGATAGGCGACCCGCTCGCCCGCGGCGACCCCCAGCTCGCCGAGCGCTCGGGCGGTGGCCTCCACCTTGGCGGCCAGCTCGGTGTAGCTCAGCTCCTCCTCGTCGGTGGCGAGCGCGATGACGTCAGGGTTCATGCGCGCCCTGCGTGCGGGCCAGCTGCCGATACCGGGGATGTTCATGACGGCTCCTTCTGCCGCACCTGGCTGCCGTCGAGCTCTGGCGTCGGCGGGCGAAGGTTGAGCGCGGTGACGGCGTTGTCCTTGAGGATCCGCGGTCGCACCTCGTCCTTGATGCCCAGTTTCCCGAACTCCGCAAGCCAGCGGTCCGGCGAGATCAGCGGAAAGTCGGAGCCGAACATCACCTTGTCCTTGAGCAGGGTGTTTGCGTACGCCACCAGCTGGGGCGGGAAGTACTTCGGAGACCAGCCGGACAGGTCGATGTAGACCCGCGGCTTGTGGGAGGCGACCGCCAGCGCCTCGTCCTGCCAGGGGAATGACGGGTGCGCGATGATGATCGTGAGGTCCGGGAAGTCGACCGCGACGTCGTCCAGGTGCAGGGGGTTTGAGTACTTGAGCCGGATGCCGCCCCCGCCGGGCAGGCCCGAACCGATCCCGGTCTGGCCGCTGTGGAACAGGGCAGGGACGCCCAGCTCAGCGAGCACCTCGTAGAAGGGGTAGACGCTCCGGTCGTTGGGGTAGAACGCCTGCACGCTCGGGTGGAACTTGAAGCCGCGGACGCCGAGGTCCTCGACCAGGCGGCGTGCCTCCGCGACACCGGCCTTGCCCTTGGCGGGGTCGATGCTGGCGAACGGGATGAGGACGTCGGCGTTGCGTCGTGCCGACTCGACCACCGCCTCGTTGGCGATCCGGGTGTGACCGAGCGCAGCCTCCGCGTCGACGGTGAAGACCACCGCGGCCATCCGCCGTTCCCGGTAGTAGGCCGCCAGCTGGTCGAGCGTCGGGGGGCCGCCGCCGTCGACGCCGAAGTACTTGTCGGCCCCGGCCCGGAGGTTCTCCGGCAGCGAGAAGTGTCCGCAGCCGTCGGTCTCGGCGTGCGTGTGCACGTCGATCGCCGTCAGGCCGTCGAGGTCGAGCTGCGGCGTGTACCGCGGCGCGACGGCACTGGCGGGCGCGGCAGGGGAGGGCACGGTCACGCCCCGTGGGCCTGCAGCTCGGGGAGCACCGGCATCGGGATGCCGTAGCTCTCGAGGCTCTCGCCGACGGTGGACCGGAACGCCTCGGCGAGCGCGTCGGCGGTCCAGCCACCGTCGAGGAAGGCGCTGCGGATCTCGGTCGGGTGCGACCAGAGCGAGAGCCGGTCACCACCGATGCCGATGGCCTGCCCGGTCACGTCGGCCGAGGCGTCGGACGCGAGGTACACCACCAGCCCGGCGACGTCCTCCGGTGTGCCGAACGACGCGGCGCGACGCACGACCGAGGGCACCGGAAGTCCCTGCGTCATCAGGTCGACGTAGGGCGCGAGGAAGGGGATGGTCTCGGTCATGGCGGTGGCGGCGTTGGGGATGACTGCGTTGACGGTGACGCCGGCCTTGGCGAGCTCCATCGCCCAGGTCCGCGCCATGGCGACGATGCCTGCCTTGGAGGCGGCGTAGTTGGTCTGCCCGAAGTTGCCCCGCTGACCCGCTGGTGAGCCGGCCAGGATGACCCGCCCGCCCTCGCCCTGGGTGCGGAAGTGCCGCGCAGCCTCTCGGACGCAGGTGAAGGTGCCGCGTAGGTGGACGTGGACGACCGTGTCGAAGTCCTCGTCGGTCATGTTCCACAGGACCCGGTCGCGCAGCACCCCCGCATTGGTCACCATGACGTCGAGTCGGCCGAACGACTGCACGGCGCGGCCCACGAGCCGCTCAGCCGCCTCAGTCGTGCCGACGGGGACGACCTCCGCCACGGCGCGACCACCGCTCGCGGTGATGGCCTCGACCGCCGCGTCGGCGGTCTCCTGCTGCACGTCGTTGACGACGACAGCGGCACCCGCGTCGGCCAGTGCCTTCGCGTACGCGAGGCCGAGTCCCTGACCTGCGCCGGTGACGACGGCGACCTTGCCGGTGATGTCCATGTGTTGCTCCTCTTGGTTCCTGGGTGGTGCGTGGTCTGCAGCAGTACGGGGGTGCGGCCGATCAGTCGGTGAAGCGCAGCACCGGCTTGATGGCGGTGCCACTCTTGACGTCCTCGACCGCCTGCTGGATGTCGCCGAAGTCGTAGAAGCTCACCAGCTCGGAGACCGGCAGCCGTCCGTCGGCGACCATCGACGCCAGCACCGGGATGAGGGTCTGGGTCTCGCTGTCGCCGAGTGTCACGCCGACGACCTTCTTGCCGCCGAGCATGCCGTTGACGTCGAGGCTCACCTCGGTGCCGAACGGCGGGGCACCGACCACGACGACCGTGCCACGCGCGGAGAGTGCGTCGACGGACTGGCGCAGCACGGCCACGTTGCCCGTCGTCTCGATCACCCCGTCGCAGCCGGCGCCGCCCGTGATCTCGGCGACGCGAGCGGCGAAGTCCTCGGTGGAGGCGTCGACCACGTGGGTGGCGCCGAGCTTGCGCGCGACGTCGAGCCGCCGCGGCACGATGTCCACGGCAACGATCCGCAGGGCGGGCGTCAGCGCGGCGGCCATGACCGCCGAGAGGCCGACGGCGCCTGCTCCGGCGATGACGACCGTGCTGCCCGGGCGCGGGTCGAGGACGTTCCAGACCGCGCCCACGCCGGTCTGCACGCCACACCCCAAGGGAGCGAGCAGCTCGAGTGGCAGGGCGGGGTCGACCTTGACCACACTGCGCTCGTCGGCGATCGCGGCTCGGGCGAAGGAGGACTGTCCGAAGAAGTGGCTGCCGAGGGGCTGACCGTCCCGCGTGATGGTCGCGGAGCCGTCGTCGCGCGTGCCGCCGATCAGGTTCGCGGGCAACCAGGTGGCGCAGTATGCCGGGTGGCCACGCCGACAGTTGGCGCACCTCCCGCAGGAGGTGAAGGAGAGCACGACGTGGTCGCCCGGCTGGACCGAGGTCACCGCCGAACCCACCCGCTCGACGACGCCGGCGCCCTCGTGACCGAGCACGCCCGGCAGGGGGAAGGGCAGTCCACCGGAGGCGACGCCGAGGTCGGTGTGGCACAGGCCGGCGGCGGTCATCCTGACGAGGACCTCGCCAGGTCGTGGTTCGTCCAGCTCGACGTCGTGGACGGTGAATGGCGCGCCGCCGGCCTCGATGACAGCGGCTTGGGTGGCAATGGGCATGGCGAGCTCCTGAACGTGTCGAGGTGAGGGACCCGGCGAGCGGGAGAGGTCGGGCGACCGAAGAAGGCGGTAGCGGGACTGGAGGGAACCAGACCGGCGGTCAGGCCGGTGGCGGGAGGGACACGACGACCGACTTGACCCTGGTGTAGGCCTCGAGGGCCTCGGGGCCGTACTCACGCCCGAAGCCGGAGTCCTTGACTCCGCCGAAGGGGATGGCCGGGTCGAGCATCGCCCAGTCGTTGACCCAGACGATGCCTGCCTGCAGGCGCGACGCGACCCGGTGCGCCCTGGTGAGGTCGCGCGTCTGCAGACCGGCGGCCAGCCCGTAGGCCGTCCCGTTGGCGAGTGCGACGGCTTCGTCCTCGGTGTCGAAGGCCTGCACGGTGAGCACGGGGCCGAAGACCTCCTCGGCCACCACCCGCGAGTCATCCGGCAGGTCGGCGATGACCGTGGGCAGGTAGTAGTAACCGCCGTCGAGCTCGAGGCGCTCACCGCCGCACACGACCCGACCGCCCTCCTTCCGGGCGAGGTCGACCCACTCCTCGACGTTGCGCAACTGACGCTCCCCGGCCATCGGGCCGACGACCGTCGCCGCCTCACGGGGGTTGCCGATCGGCACCGTGGGCACCGCGTCGGCCAGGATGCCCAGGACGGTCTCGTACAAGGGTCGAGCCACCAGCAACCTCGGTCCGGCCATGCAGAACTGGCCGGAGTTGAACACGAAGGCCTTGATGACCGCGCCGATGGCGATGTCGAGGTCTGCGTCGTCGAAGACGAGGTGTGCCGCGTTGCCGCCCAGTTCCATCGTGACCGGCTTGAGGTGCTCGCCGGCCACGCTCGCCGCGTGGCGACCGACGGCGGTCGAGCCGGTGAACGCGATCTTGTCCACACCCGGGTGCCGCAGGAGGGCTTCGCCGACGACCTGCCCGCTGCCGGTCACCACGTTGAGGACACCGTCGGGGACGCCGGCGTCGTGCAGCAGCTGTGCCATGAACAGGGCGCTGAGCGGCGTGTCGTCCGCCGGCTTGTGCACGACGACGTTGCCGGCCGCCAGGGCGGGGGCGATCTTGGTGCTGGACAGGATCAGCGGGAAGTTGAACGGCGTGATGGCGGCGACGACGCCGACCGGCTCGCGGAGCGTGTAGGCCAGGGCGCCGAGGGGAGTGGCGCGCGTGGCGCCGTCGATGCCCTGGGCCAGGGCCGCGCAGTACTCGTACTGCTCCGCCGCGGTCTCCACGTCGACGGCGCGGCACAGCGTGACCGGTTTGCCGACGTCGTGGCTCTCGATGGCGACGAGCTCGTCCGCGCGCTCGCGGATCAGGTCGGCGACCCGGTGCAGGATGCGGGCCCGTTCGCGGCCAGACATCCGGGGCCAGGGGCCGTTGTCGAAGGCCTCGCGTGCGGCAGCCACCGCGACGGCGACGTCACCGGCGTCGGCCTCGGCGACCGTGGTCAGCAGCCGACCGTGCGCGGGGTCGATCACATCACGCCGCGCACCGGTGCCGGACTGCCGCCAGTGTCCTGCGACGAACAGCTCACCCCGGGGAAACGTCGTTGTCTCCATGCTCATTGTGCTGCCTCCATTATCAGGATTCCTGTCGGATTGAAGTCTGCTTCGAGGCTGGACGACTTGTCAATGGGTGAATCCACGTAGATCCCCCAGAACTACTTAGGCCCGGTCTCACGCGTGAAATCAACCCAACCGCAGCTCGCGGAAGGGGTCTTGACACCGTGTGTGACGGCGCTCATACTCCGGTGGCATCATCAGGAAACCTGATGAACGCTGACGATCACAATGAGGTGGAACAGATGCTGACTTCACGACTCGCCGCGGTAGCGGCAGCAGGTGCGCTGAGCCTGACCGCGGCGTGCACCGCCGCGGACGCCGGCTCGTCGACGAGCACGGGGCCGGTGAAGATCGGGGTCGTCGTGCCGGTCACCGGCTTCCTGTCGCCGCTCGGACTGGGGGACAAGGCGGCGGTGGAGCAGGAGGTCAAGGCGATCAACGACGCCGGCGGGGTCCTCGGGCGCAAGCTCGAGGTGACCATCAAGGACGACAAGTCCGACGTCCCGCAGTCGGTGACGGAGTTCAACCAGCTGGCGGCCGACAAGAGCTACAGCGCGATCCTGTCCTCATCGTTCGTCTCCGCATCGACGGCCGTCGGACCGAGCGCGAAGACCGCCAAGATCCCGATCGTGGCCCTGGGGCCGGTGAGTGCGTTCGCCGACGGCAGCAACCCCTACGCATTCACCGGGGTGGCAGTTCCCGAGGTGTACGCCCGGGCGATGGTCGACTATCTCGCGGCGCAGAAGATCAGCTCGCTGGCGATCGGCTACACCGGCAAGGACCTGTACGGCGAGACCGGGAACAAGGCCACCGTGGCCGCCGCGAAGGAGGCTGGCATCGACGTCGTCCTGGACGAGCCCTATGACCAGACCGCGACCGACTTCAGCGCCCTGGTGTCGAAGGTGAAGGCGGCCAAGCCCGCCGCGTTCCTGGTCTGGGGTGCGGGTCCGGCCCCCGTGATCATCAGCAAGCAGTTCGCGGGCTCCGGGATCCCGCTGCTCATGACCGGCGCCCAGGCGTCCCAGCTCTACGTGAAGCCGGCGGGAGCGGCGGCCGAGGGCGTCGTGATGACCAGCAGCATCGCCGTGCCGGGGCGGGAGCTCCCCGCAGGCCCGCTCAAGGACCTGGTCGACGCGTTCACCGGCCCCTGGGCGAAGACGAACGCGGGCTACCCCCCGCAGTTCGCGTTCGACGGCGCCACCGGCGTGCAGCTGCTGAAGGCAGCGATCGAGGAGGCTGGCTCCACCGATCGTGCGAAGGTCCGCGACGCGCTCGAGTCGCTGGACGTGCTCACCCCGACCGGCAGGTTCACGTTCTCCAAGACCGACCATGCCGGCCTGGACACCGACGCCGTCGCCATCGTCAAGGTCGAGAACGGTGACCTCAAGACGACGCCGTACTCGCTCCAGCGGTTCAGCACGAATCTTCCGAAGTGACCACCGGGGGCCCGGGCGCCATGCGTCCGGGCCCCACCTGCTGGGAAGGACGACCATGCTCACGATCGACCGGGTGTCGCGCCACTACGGCGGCGTGTACGCCAACCGGGACGTCACCCTCCGGGTGGCCGACGGCGAGCTCCGCGGCATCATCGGCCCGAACGGCGCGGGCAAGTCCACGCTCTTCAACCTGATTGCCGGCCACACCCGTCCCGACGCAGGCTCCATCTCGCTCGCCGGCCAGCGGATCGACCGGCTCCCCGCGCACAGCCGGGCTCGCCTCGGGGTCGCGATCGTGTTCCAGGGTGCGCGCCTGTTCCCGGGCATGAGCCTGCTGGAGAACGTCATGGTCGGCGCCCACAGCCGCACCCGGGCCGGCGTGCTGGCCGCTGCGCTCCGTACGCCGTACCAGCGGCGCGAGGAGCGCGAGACCCAGGCGCTTGCTGCCGACTGTCTCGAGCGGGTCGGGCTGCTGTCGTGGGCGGCGCGGCCGGCAGACAGCCTGCCGCTGGGCCAGCAGCGCCGGCTCCAGGTGGCGCGGGCCCTGGCAGGGCGGCCGCGGTTGCTGCTGCTCGACGAGCCGGCCTCGGGCCTGCGCTCCGAAGAGCGGAGCCAGCTCGCGGAGCTCATCACCGAGCTGCACCGGACCGGCACGACGATCCTCCTCGTCGAGCACGACGTCGGCATGGTGACCTCGCTGGCGCAGCAGATCGCCGTGCTCGACCTCGGCCGGGTGATCGCCGACGGGACGCCGGACGAGGTCACGTCCGACCCAGCCGTCGTCAAGGCCTATCTCGGAACAGGGGCGCATCATGCTGCACGTTGAGGACCTGGTGGTTCGGTACGGCTCCGCGGTGGCACTGGACGGCGTCTCGCTGCAGGTCGAGGCCGGCGAGATGGTGGCCTTGGTCGGGCCCAACGGCGCCGGCAAGTCCACGATGGTCAACACCATCGCGGGTCTGCTCAAGCCGTCGGCCGGGTCGGTCCGACTCGAGGGCCGCGTCGCGCTGGTGCCAGAAGGGCGGCAGATGTTCCCCGACATGACCGTCGAGGACAACCTGAAGCTCGGTGGCTGGTCCATCCGCAACCGGGACCTCGCCGAGGTCCTCGACCTGCTGCCCGACCTGGGGTCCCTGCGCAGGCGGAAGGCAGGGCGGCTCTCCGGTGGGCAGCAGCAGATGGTCGCGGTCGGCCGGGCGCTGATGGCGCGCCCCGACCTCCTCGTCATAGACGAGCTCTCCCTGGGCCTGGCCCCGCTCGTCGTCGACGAGCTGGCAGACCACCTGCGTCTCCTCAACCGTGAACGCGGCACCGCGGTGCTGCTCGTCGAGCAGGAGGTCGGACTCGCCTTCGATGTCTGCACCCGTGCCTGCGTCCTCGACGCCGGCCGCGTCGTGGCCTCCGGAACCTCGTCGGAGCTGGCTGGCACCGAGGTGGTGCGCCGGGCCTACTTCGGCGACCTGCCCCGCCCCGAAGACCTGAACACCGAAGACATGAACACCGAAGACATGGAAGAGGTCATTCGATGAACGAGCTGGTCGGGTACCTGGTGTCTGGAGTCGCCCTCGGTTCGTCGTTCGCCCTCATCGGCAGCGGCTTCGTCGTCGTGCACCGGGTCACCCGGGTCGTCAACTTCGCACAGGGCTCGCTGGCCGTCCTCGGAGGCATGCTGTCGGCGTCCCTGCTCGGCGGACGCCTGCCGCACGGTGTGGGCGAGCTCGTCGCGGTCGTGGTCTGCGGCGCGGTGGGCCTGCTGATGGGCATCCTCGCCGTGGGCAGGCGCGGCACCCCACCACTCATCTCCCTGATCGTGACCCTCGGGATCTCGCTGCTGGCGTCGGCTGCGATCATCTGGCTCTGGGGCCAGGACCCGGTCTCGCCGCCGGGGCTGAGCGGCTCCATGACGATCCTGGGTGCCAGCGTCGAGCGCCAGCGGCTGCTCGTCCTCGTCGCCACCCTGTTGACCTTTGCAGCCCTCGCGCTGGTCTTCTCCAGGTCCTACCTGGGCAAGGCGCTCACCGCCAGCGCGTCCAACCCCTTCGCCGCCAGGATGGTCGGCATCGACGTGCGGCGGATGGGGCTGGTCGCCTTCGCCCTCGCCGGAGTCCTGGGTGGCCTGGCCGGGGTGCTGGTGGCGCCGACGAACGCACTCTCGTTCTCCTCGGACCTGCCGCTGGCACTCAGTGGCTTCGCCGCTGCCGTCTTCGGCGGACTGACCAGCCCGCTTCGCACACTCGTCGGCGGCCTCTGTCTGGGAGTCGCCGGACAGCTCACTGCCGGCTATCTCAACGGGTCGTACCAGACAGAGGTGGCCCTGCTGTTGATGCTGGTGATCATGATCGCGCGAAGCAAGTCCTTCGTCGCGGAGGAGGCAAAATGAGTCGGCTGCTGAACTGGAAGACGCTGCTCGTCGTGGCCGGGTCGGTGGCTGCGTGTGTGGCGCCGCTGGTGATGGCCGACCTCACCTTCTTCATGCGAACCGTCCTCGCCGCGATCGTGGTGACGGGCCTGTCCATGCTCATGGGGTATGCCGGGCAGGCCTCCCTCGGGCAGGGTGCGTTCGTGGCCGCGGGTGCCTTGACCGTCGCGATCGGGACGACGCGGCTGGAGCTGCCGCCGCTGGTCGCGTTGCTGCTGGCCCCGTTGGTGGCCGCGGCCTTCGCCGCGCTGGTCGGCATACCGATCCTGCGCCTGCAGGGCCACTACCTCGCGTTCGGGACGCTCGCCCTGCTCCTGATGGTCCAGGCGGCGATGAGCGCCTTTGACGTGCTCGGTGGCGCCTTCGGGATCAGCGGCATTCCTGCCTTCGGCGTGGCCGGCACAGCGTTCTCCGGGCAGCTGCCGTACGCCTACCTCGCGCTGGTGTGCCTGGGTCTGGTGCTCACGCTCACGCATCGGGTGGTGCACAGCCGGTTCGGCCGCGGTGTCCGCGCCTTGGCCGGCAGCGAGACGGCAGCCGAGTCGGCCGGCGTCCCGGTCGGGCGCAGCAAGGTGGCGGTCTTCGCCCTGTCTGGCGCGTACGCCGGTCTTGCCGGCGCGCTCTCCGCGTTCTTCACGCCCTACGTGAGCCCGGACTCGTTCCCGGCCGTAGAGTCGTTCACCTACGTGATCATGGCAGTGGTCGGCGGACTGGGCACGGTGTGGGGAGGAGTGATCGGAGCGGTGGTCATCTCGGTGCTGTTGCAGGTGCTCAACTCCGTGAGCAGCCAGCCCGGCCTGCCGCCGACGGCTGGGCCGATCCTGCAGTACGCCACGTACGGCGCCGTCCTCATCGCGACGCTGCTGTTCCTGCCCCGGGGGATCCTGCCGTCGGCATCTGCGGCCCTCGGCGCCGGGCGACGGCGACTCGGAGCGGGAGCCGGCGGGTGACCACCAGTCCTTCCGCCGCGCCGGACCGCGACGTCACGCTGCTCTACCTGATCAAGCAGGTGGAGCTGGCCGTCCGCGACGCGCTGGACGAGGTGGTGGCGACCGCTGACCTGACCACCTTGCAGTACACCGCGCTGACCGTGCTCGAGCGGCACCCCGGCACCACTTCGGCCGAGCTGGCGCGCAGCTCGTTCGTCCGAGCCCAGACCATGGCTGAGATGGTCACCTTCCTGATCACCAGGGGGCTGGTCATCCGCGAGCGCGACCGGAGCAACCGACGGCAGTACCTGTTGTCCCTCAGCGGGGAGGGTCAGCAGCTGCTCGACGGCCTCTACGAGTCGGTGGCTGACATCGAGTCGCGGATGCTCGAGGCGTTCGACACCGGTCAGACGGAGATCTTCCGCACCTACCTGCTGCGCTGCCGGCGGGCACTGAGCGGCAACCCCCTGCGCTGACCGCCCTCCGGCCCCCCGCCCTCGAGATCACGTATGCCGCGCCGTGGCGCCTTCGCGTGCAAGGTCGGCGCTGCTGCGGGGCACCCGGTGGCGTCTCTGGGCGGACCGCGGAGCGGCGCTGCGTGGCGGCGTGAGCGGTGAGGGGAGGAGGCGTGCCGTCCCCAACGTGTGGAAAGAGTGCGCCTGTCCGTCAACTCCAGACGGAAGATCCCGCCGAGCCGCGATGTCGCAGGCATGCGGTCGGCAGGCATCGTTCGATCGATGCCGAGCGTCCGCGAGCTCGAGAATCATCTGTCAGTCGTCGGCCCAGTACCCGCGCCTGCGCTCGAAGTCCGCACGGGTCCTGCGTTGGTCAGCGGTCAGCTCGGCCTGGTCCATGCCCGCGCACCACTTGCCTGCTCCGCTCTCGCCGTGTCGCCACGCGCTGCCATCACGTCGGGGTGTGCGACGTGGTCGCCAATCTGGCCGGTCGTGACCCGCAGGGCAACGGGACTTCTCACTGAGAGGAATCGCCAGTCGCGATCAAGCACCGGGGTCGGATCAGCCCGCCGCGACGAAGGCCTCGGTGTCGATCTCCAGCGCCGTGGTGGCGTTGTACCGAGCGCCGTGGACGGTAACGGCGTTCAGCAGGTCGGCCGCGGCCGCCAAGACGTCGGGCGGGACGGCGAGCGGGAGCGCCTTCAGGTTGTCCCGGAGATGCGTCGCGCTGCGCGTGCCGGCGATCGGGATGACGTGGTCGCCCCGCGAGAGCAGCCAGGCCAGGGCGAGCTGGGAGAGGGTGCACCCGAAATCGCGGGCGAGCGTGATCAGCCGCGCGTGGATCGCCAGGTTGAGCGGGTAGTTGACGGTGTCGAAGCGCGGCATGTTCTGCCGAATGTCGTTTAACGGCAACGACTTCATGACCGGCGGAGACGCTGTGAGAAAGCCGCGTGCCAGGGGACTGAAGGCGACGAGCGCGATCCCGAGCTCGCGGCATACGGCGTGGGTGCCGAGCTCGGGGTTGCGGGACCACAGGCTGTACTCGTTCTGGAGAGCAGCGACGGGGTGGACGGCGTGTGCGCGCCGGAGCGTCTCGGCCGACACCTCGGACAGACCGATGGCGCGGACCTTGCCCGCCGCCACGAGCTCGGCCAGGGCGCCCACGGACTCCTCGATCGGCACCGAGAAGTCCCGGCGGTGCAGGTAGTAGAGGTCGATGACCTCGGTCCCCAGCCGCGACAGGGCCGCGTCGGCGGTGCGGCGAATCGTGTCGGGGCGGCCGTCGATGACGCGCTTGCCATCCACGCCGGTCATGCCGCACTTGCTGGCCAGCACGATCCGGTCGCGATGCGGCTTGAGGACCCGGCCGACGAGCTCCTCGTTGGCGCCGAAGCCGTACAGCGCTGCCGTGTCGAAGAGCGTGACGCCGAGCTCCAGCGCCGTGAGCAGGACCTGCTCGGCGTCCGCCGGACGGGGTGGGGTGCCGTAGGCATGGCTGAGGTTCATGCACCCCAGGCCGATGGGGGATACCTCGAACTGGCCGATCCGACGGGTGACGGGGTCGGGCTCGGTCACCGGGCGGCCTCGAGCTGCTGCTCCAGTGCGTCCAGGGTCCGATAGCAGTCAATGACGTCTGTGATCGAGGAGTTGGGCTGCCGGCCCTCGCGGATGGCTGCCACGAACTCGCGGTCCTGCAGCTCGATGCCGTCCATCGACACCGCCACCTGGCTCACGTCGATCGGCTCGTCCTTGCCCGTGCTCAGGTCGTCGTACCGAGCGAGGTAGGTGCCGGTGTTGCCGATGTACCTGAAGAACGTGCCGAAGGGCCCGTCGTTGTTGAAGGACAGGGACAGGGTGCAGATCGCGCCACTCTCAGCTCGCAGCTGGATGGACAGGTCCATGGCGATGCCGAGCTCGGGGTGGATCGGGCCCTGGATCGCGTTGGCCTGCACGATGGGCGAGCCGGTCTGGTAGGCGAACAGGTCAACCGTGTGCGCGGCGTGGTGCCACAGGAGGTGGTCGGTCCACGACCGGGGCTGGCCGAGGGCGTTGAGGTTCTGGCGGCGCAGGAAGTAGGTCTGCACGTCCATCTGCTGGATGGTGAAGCTGCCGTCCACGACCTGTTGGTGCACCCACTGGTGACTGGGGTTGAACCGGCGGGTGTGGCCCACCATCGCCACCAGCCCCGTCTCCTCCTGCAAGTCGGCACAGGCCTGCGCGCCGGCGAGGGAGTCGGCGAGCGGGATCTCGACCTGGACGTGCTTGCCGGCCCGCAGCACGGCCTGGGTCTGGTCGGCGTGCATCGGCGTCGGGGTGGCCAGGATGACGGCGTCGACGTCATCCATGGTGAGGATCTCCTCGAGCGTCGCCACGGCCCGGCCGACGCCGTGCTCGGCCGCGAAGGCCTGCCCCGACTCCAGCGAGCTGCTCACGACCGCCGCCACCTCGACGTCCTCGATGCGCTTCAAGCCGTTGACGTGCTTGGCGCCGAAGGCACCGCCCCCGGCGAGGGCCACTCGGATCGGCTGATTGGTCATCTCACTCCTGGGTGGGTGCAGCCGGACCGCTGGCCGGGTCCTGGGCCGCGTGGTTGGCGAGGACGAGGTGGCCGACCGCAGTGTTCGAGGCAGGCACATGGTAGAAGCGGTGCAGGACCTCGGTGGTGCCGGCGCCGGGACCACCGTCGTCGGCGATGTCCGCCATCGCGCCGCGGGCGATCAGCCACATGACGAGCTCGATGCCCTCTGATCCTGCCTCTTCCACGTAGTTGAGGTGGCCGACCTCCGCCTGGCCAGCGGGATCAGAGATGAGCCGGTCGAGGAAGGCGTTGTCCCACTCGCGGTTGATCAGTCCGGCCCGCGGCCCCTGCAGCTGGTGGCTCATCCCGCCGGTGCCCCAGATCTGGACGCGCAGCGGCTTGTCATAGGACTCAACCGCCCGGCGCAGGGCCCGACCGAGGGCATAGCACCGGGCACCGTGGGGGACGGGGTACTGCACGACGTTGACGGCCAGGGGGATCACCTTGCACGGCCACGGCTCGTCGGGCGGACGCTCGCCGAACATCAGTGACAATGGCACGGTCAACCCGTGGTCGACGGCCATCTCGTTGACGAGGGTCAGGTCGAAGTCGTCGAGGATGAGCGCCTGGGCCAGGTGTGCCGCGAAGTCGGGGTCGCCCTCCACCGGCGGGACTGGCCGCGGCCCGTACCCCTCGTCGGCGACCGGGAAGTGCGGCCCCGTCCCGATGACGAAGGTGGGGATGAGGTGCAGGTCGAACGCCGTCGCGTGGTCGTTGTAGACGAGGATGACGACGTCCGGGGTGTTGTCGGCCATCCACTGACGCGACCACTCGTACCCGTCGAACACCGCCTTCCAGTAAGGCTCTTCGGTCTTGCCGAGGTCCATCGCCGCACCGATCGCGGGCACGTGCGAGGTGTAGACGCTGGCGCTGATCGTGGGGTGCGCTTCCGCGGCGGGCGACGGCGCGGCATACCCCTGCTCGACGATGCGCGCCGCAAGCGCGTCGCGGATCCGGTTGCCCTCGATCGAGCGACCACCGGCGAGCATCATGTCGCGGTACTCGGCCTCGGTCATTCCCGTCATCGAACCGGCCATCTGCTGGAAGGACAGCCCGAACGTCGCGCCGATCTTGGACAGGAAGTAGATGTTGCCGCCCAGCCGGATGCACTCGTTGAGGTCGAGGTCGAGCACGGCCTGCTTCTGCTCCGGCGACAGCTCCCACTCGTCGAGGTAGGCGCTCTGGTCGGCGATGAACCGGGCTCGGTTGTCCGGCTTCATCAGCGACATGCAGAACTGGTTCAGGTGGTAGCCCTTGGCTGACTGGTCGGCATCGAAGATCGTCGTGCCGGGCACGTCGAGGTACGGCTTGTCCATGGTCATGGGGTGGATCCTTCCTCAGGCCAGTACAGGCGCATCGGGTTGTCGACGAGCAGCGCCTGCTGCAGTTCCGGAGTCGTCGCGATGTGGGGGATGCCGTCCACCAGCAGGCCGTCGTCGGGCATGTGGTCGGTGAGGTTCGGGTGTGGCCAGTCGGTGCCCCACAGCACCCGGTCGGGAAAGTCCTCGACGACGCGGCGGGCGAACGGCACGACGTCCCGGTATGCCGCGTGCTCGCCATCGAGGGCCGGTGGCCCCGTGCGCGACAGGCGTTCGGGACAGGTCACCTTGCACCACACGTCGGTCTTGTCCCGCATGAAGTCGAGGAAGCCGGCGAAGCCGGGTCCGTCCGGCGACGCGGACACGTCGGGCCGGCCCATGTGGTCGACGACGAGGGGCAGGGGGATCGAGGTGAAGAAGTCGCGCAGCTCGGGCAGGTCGGGTGCCTCGAAGTAGATGACGACGTGCCAGCCGAAGGGTGTGATCCGCGCGACGACGTCACGCAGGTCCTCGGGGGAGGGCGTGTCGACGAGCCGCTTGACGTAGTTGAACCGCACGCCGCGCACGCCGGCTTCGTGCAGGTCGGCCAGCTCGGCCTCGGAGATGCCCGGCCGGACCGTCGCGACTCCGCGCGCCCTGCCGCCCGAGGCCCGCAGCGCGTCGACCATGGCCCGGTTGTCGGCCCCGTGGCAGGTCGCCTGCACGATGACGTTCCGGCTGAAGCCGAGGTGGTCGCGCAGGGCGAAGAGCTGGTTCTTGGAGGCGTCGCAGGGCGTGTACTTGCGTTCCGGTGCGAAGGGGAACTCCGCGCCGGGGCCGAACACGTGGCAGTGGGCGTCGACGGCGCCCTCGGGGAGGGTGAAGCGGGGCTTCGTCGGGTCGGCGTACCAGTCCAGCCAGCCGGGGGTCTTGGTGATGGTCTCGGTCATCGGGCGTCAGTCCTCGTAGCGCAGGCCGAGACGGGCCAGCGGCTCGCGCATGTCATAGAGGTCGAGTCCCAGTGTGCCGCTGCGGAACTTGGCGCGCTTGCCCTCTTCGTTGGCCTCCCGCTTCGCGGCCTCGGCCGCCACCGCGGGCGCGCTCGCGGCGGGCACGACGACCACGCCGTCGACATCGGCCACGATGACGTCGCCGGGATGCACGAGGGCGTTGGCGCACACGACCGGGATGTTGACCGAGCCCAGGGTTGCCTTGATGGTGCCCTTGGCGTTGATGGCCCTGCTGAAGACGGGGAAGTCCATCTTCTCCAGGTCGGCGACGTCACGGACTCCACCGTCGATGACCAGGCCCGCGCACCCACGGCTGCGGAGCGACGTCGCGAGGAGCTCGCCGAAGAAGCCGTCCTCGCTCTCGGTGGTGCACCCTGCCACGAGCACGTCGCCCTCCTGGACCTGCTCGGCTGCGACGTGGAGCATCCAGTTGTCGCCGGGCTGGAGGAGGACGGTCACGGCCGGGCCGCACAGCTTCGCGCCTTGGTAGACGGGTCGGAGGTAGGGACGCATCAGGCCGACGCGGCCCATGGCCTCGTGGATGGTGGCCACGCCGAACGCGGACAGGTCGCGGACCGCATTCGGGTCGGCCCGCTCGATCCTGGTGTGCACGACACCGAGCTCGGTTCCGCTCATGGGTACTCCCTTCGGGTGGTCATGTCAGCGTCCTTGCTCGCGCAGCCGCGCGTCGAGGCGGGGGTAGACGCGGCGCGCGTTCGCGGCATACACGTCCTCGCGCTGGGCGTCGCTCAGGTGCGGTGTGGCGTCGACGTAGCGCTTGGTGTCGTCGAAGTACGCACCGGTGCGCGGGTCGACGTCGCGAACGGCTCCGATCATCTCGCTGGCGAAGAGGATGGCGCTGCTCGGGATGACGGTGGTCAGCAGGTCGACGCCGGGCTGGTGGTAGACGCAGGTGTCGAAGAAGACGTTGGCCAGCAACGCTTCCGGGTCGGGACGCTTGAGCGCCATGGCAAGGCCCCGGAACCGGCCCCAGTGGTAGGGGACCGCGCCGCCACCGTGGGGGATGACCAGGCGCAGGGTGGGGAAGTCGGCGAAGAGGTCGCCCTGGAGGAGCTGCATGAAGGCCGTCGTGTCGGCGTTGAGGTAGTGCGCTCCCGTCGTGTGGAAGGCGTCGTTGCACGAGGTGCTGACGTGCACCATGGCCGGCACGTCGAGCTCGACCAGCGCCTCGTAGATGGGGTACCAGGACCGGTCGGTCAGCGGCGGGCTGTCCCAGTGCCCGCCGGACGGATCGGGGTTGAGGTTGACGGTCACCGCGCCGAGCTCCTCGACCGCGCGACGAAGCTCCGGCACCGACGTCGCGGGATCAGCCCCGGGGGACTGCGGCAGCATGGCCCCCATGACGAACCGCTCTGGGTAGAGCGTGCTGACCCGGTGGCAGAGGTCGTTGCAGATCCGCGCCCAGGTCGAGGACACGTCGAAGTCGCCGATGTGGTGGGCCATGAAGCTCGCGCGCGGCGAGAAGATCGTCACGTCGATGCCGCGCTCGTCCATCAACCGGAGCTGGTTGGCCTCGATGCTCGCCCGGATCTCGTCGTCGGTGATCCGCAGTGCGGCCGGGTCGGGCGCGCTGCCTGGGCCGCCGATCGCGGCGACCTGGGCGTTGCGCCAGGCCTCGAGCGGCGCCGGCGCCGTCGTGTAGTGCCCGTGGCAGTCGATGATCACGGGCCCAGCCTCGCACCCGCTGGTCCGCCAGACAGCGAGACTTCCGTCTGGCGGAAGGGCTCTGTGGAGGAGGCAGGTGGCCGCCTAGGGTGGAAAGCATGGTCACCCTGCGAGGGCTTTCGTCAATGGCCACGCGCGGCGTCCTGACTGCCTTGACTGCCGAGGGCGACCTCGGGCTGGGCCATCTCGAGGTGGAGTCGGCGGGCGGCGTCGAGGTGGCGCGACGACTGCGAGCGGGCGGGCAGGCCGACGTCGTGGTGCTCGCGAGCGACGCGATCGAAGCGCTGGCCCGCGACGGCGTCCTCGACGGTCAGACGGTGCTGCCCTTGCTCCGGTCCGATGTCGTGGTCGGTGTCCCCCAGGGCGCCCCCGTCCCGGACATCAGCAGTGTGGAATCCTTGACGGCTGCCCTGCTCGCCTCGCGACGAATCGGCTACTCCACCGGGCCGAGCGGCTCGGCGTTGCAGGCGCTCGTGGGGGCCTGGGGTCTCGACGAACAGCTGGCGGACCGATGGGTCCAGGCGCCTCCGGGTGTGCCGGTCGCCCGGCTGCTGGCCGACGGCGCGGCTGATCTCGGGTTCCAGC
This sequence comes from Phycicoccus sp. Soil802, assembly GCF_001429605.1. Taxonomy (GTDB): domain Bacteria; phylum Actinomycetota; class Actinomycetes; order Actinomycetales; family Dermatophilaceae; genus Pedococcus. The sequence goes on along the minus strand of NZ_LMSS01000007.1, from coordinate 289,337 downwards.
AACGCAGTGAGCTCGCCGCCGCTCCCGGTGTGACCGTCGCCGGCCGGATGCCACCCGGTGCTGAGATCATCACGATCTTCACCGGCGCGGTGGCGACGGCTTCGGAACACCCGGCTGAGGCCCTGGCGGTCCTCACCCTGCTCGCTGCGCCCGCGGCACACGGGGTGATCAGGCGTCACGCGCTCGAACCAGCTACCTGACCACGCGCCCGCCACCTGATGCGTCGACCGACGTCAGGATTCGGTCGGCCACCCTGCGTACTGCTCGGCGAGGTAGGTCCGACCGGCGCGCGTGGAGACGACGTTGTCCAGCTCACCCAGCTGGCGGCGCAGGTCGAAGGCGCTCGCGCCGGGCGCGGTGTGCAACATCTGGGTCATCCAGTAGGAGAAGTTCTGGGCCCGCCAGACCCGGCTGAGTGCCCGTGGCTCGTAGTCGTCGAGGGCGTCGAGCCCCTCCTTCCCCAGAGCACGCGGGATCACCTCGGCGAGGACCTTGACGTCGTGGAGAGCCAGATTCAGTCCGCGCGCTCCGGTGGGGGGAACCGTGTGCGCGGCGTCGCCGGCGAGCACCATGGAACCCCACCGCATCGGTTGCTGCACAAAGGACCTGAAGCGCAGCACGGTCTTCTCGATGACCGGCCCCTCGACCAGGGAGAAGCCGTCGTCGCCCGCCACGCGCACCTGCAGGGTCTCCCAGATCCGGTCGTCGCTCCAGGCTTCGGTGTCCTCCTCCGGGTCGCACTGGAAGTACATCCGCTGCACGGCGTCGGTGCGCTGGCTGATCAGGGCGAAGCCGTGCTCTGAGTGGGCGTAGACGAGCTCCGGGGCGCTCTTGGGTGCGGCAGCGAGGATGCCGAACCACGCGAACGGGTACTCCCGGAAGAACTGGGTGCGACCGGCCTCGGGGATGAGCGAACGACACATCGAGCGAGAGCCGTCGGCGCCGACGACGATCGTGGCGCGCACCTCGTGACGCACCCCGTCAGCACTCGTGAACCGCATGGTGGGTCGGTCGGTCTCGACCCCATTCACCTCGGGGTCGGTCACGCCGAAGTGCACGGTGCCACCGTCACGGTCCCGCGCGTTGGCCAGGTCGATGAAGACGTCCGTCTGCGGGTAGAGCCACACCGAGCCCCCGACGAGCTCCCGGAAGTCGATGCGGTGGCCCCGTCCGCCGAAACGGAGCTCGGTCCCGCCGTGCTCGTGCCCGTCCCTCAGGATCCGGTCCGAGACACCCGTGTCGACGAGGTCACGAGCAGCGCCGGCCTCGAGGATGCCAGCTCGGTGTGTGCCCTCGATCTCCGCCCGGGTGCGCAGGTCGATGTTCACGCAGGCGATGCCCGACCTGCCGAGCCGGTGGGCAAGCATCAGGCCCGCCGGCCCCGCGCCCAGGATGGCGATGGGAACGTCGACGACGGTGTCGACGCGCTCTGTCGGCGCAGGTGCCACCCGGGTCTCCTCGCGTCAGTGCTGTGGTTTCGGTTCCAGCATCGCCGGTCCGCCGGGTCCTCCACAGCCGCCTTCCGCCAGGTGGAAGGCCTATCGGATTGTGGCGTCGGCCGCGACGACGCCCGACGGAGTGCCGGCCCGCCGACCCAGCTCTACCGAGATCGCAGCGGCGGCGGCGACCACGGGCTGCCGCAGGTGACGCACCGCAGACGCAGTCTTGCCCAACACGACGATGCCGATGGCGGCGTGCACCGGGCCCCCCGCGCCGATCCGCACTGGGGCGGCCAGTCCAACGGTGTGGTCGGACAGCTGGCGGTCGTTCACGGCATACCCGTGCCGTCGCACCGAGGCGAGCATGGCTCGCAGTCGGCGCTGGTCCGTGACCGTGAACTCAGTGTGTCGCGGCAGCGGCTGGGACAGGACGGCGTCACGGATGTCCGTGGGGGCGAAGGCGAGCAGGACCATGCCCACGCCGGTCGACGGCAGCGGGAAGCGGGTGCCCACCATCGTCTTCAGCTCGACCGATCGGTGGCCCGCGATGCGCTCGACGAAGGTCAGCTCGGTGCCCTCGCGCACGGCCAGCTGGATGTTCTCGTGAGTCGCCTCGTAGAGGTCCTGGAGATAGGGAAGGGCCACCTCCCGCAGGATCTGGCCACGAGGACAGAGCGAACCCACCTCCCACAGGCGCAGGCCGATGTGCCACCGCCCCTCGTCGTCCCGCTCGAGGGCCCCCCATGCCGCCAGTTCAGCGACGATCCGGTGCGCAGTGCTGAGCGGAAGTCCGGTGCGTCGGGCGATCTGAGAAAGGGTGAGCTGGGCATGCTCTCGTCCGAAGGTCGACAGGACCGCCAAGGCCTTGCCGCCCGCGGTCAGCCCCTCGCGCGCCATGTCCCGATCCTGTCAGCCTCCCGGGTGTGGGTATAGGCCGACCCTGGACGTCTGGCTGCCTGGCTCTGCGGCACCGCCTTCGCATGTGGATTCGCGGCAATCCGAGCGGCCTGCACACGTCAGTGGATCGACGCTGTGCCGGTCGGCTGCCTGACGGCCCCTGGCTGACTTCCCCGCGTGAGACCATCTCGCGCCGATGAACTCCTCGGTCGTGTCCAGCGGGCGATGAGAGCCTGCTCCGGACTCGGGACCGCAACGTCACCATGCAGAGCACGGTCAATCCCTGTCTCGCTGCGAAGCAGCGACTGACTGCCGTGCCGCATCACAGCGCCTGCCACCAACTACCCGTCACCGTCCCGGGAAGCAATGTGCGGGGGCGAGTACCCGTGTGTGGCCGACTTCAAACCCTCGGGCCGGGTGCCTCCCGCCACGTGGACAAGCCGGACAAATTTCCTGGGAATTGCCTGTTTGAGTTCTCGGCCGCACGTAGCCTGCGATTGGCGTGACTGTGAACGCTATCCGTCTTGTTCTGCGAGGAAGGCTCCACATGCGTCTGTTTCCCCCGTTGCACGGCAGGAGGGCCCCCTTGGCGCGCCGCCTGCTCGTGATGGCCGCCAGCGCGGCCGTCCTGGCCGCACCCTCCGTCCTCGTCGCCGGTAGCGCCGACGCCGCCCCGCTGCCCGCGGCATACACCGCCAACGCGTCCGGTGACGTCCTGACCGTGGCCAGCACCCTCGCGACCGCGCCCCTCGCCGCAGTGGACCTGGTGCATGCCGACGCGGCCGCCGGCTCCACCACGAGCCCGCGCACCTCTGCCACGTCGGCCAACCTCGGCGCCCAAGTCGGCCCCGTCGGCGCCCAGCTGAACAGCCGGACGGCTACCGCGCCGCCGTCCTCGACCAACAACGGGAGCATCGTCCAGGCCTCCCTTGCGAGCGCCCCCGCAACCTTCGGCACGGGCATCCTGAGCGCCGTGACGAGCGCCAACTGGGCGGGCGACCTCGCGTGCGTCGCCCTGGGCACACCCCTGTCGACCGCAACGACGTCGACGACCGGCGCCTCCGCCACCCTGCTCGGGGTCCCCGTCCTGTCCACGGGGGACGCCTCGACGACCGCCACGACCTCGCTCATCGCGCAGTCCGCGACCAACGACACCAGGTCGGTGCAGTCGGCCGCGACGGGCAACGTCGCGGGCCTGACCCTGCTCGGGGCCATCTCCGTCAGCGCGCTCCAGCCGACCCTCACCGCAACCGCCAGCAGCGGTCCGGCGGGTAGCGCCTCGCTGACCGGTTCCGCGGTCACGCTCACCTACCCCGGCGGTTCCCAGACCCTCAACCTCGGCGACACCAGCGCCGCGGTCTCGATCCCCCTGGTCGGGACCGCGACGGTCCACGTGGCCAGCAATGCAGACGTCACTGCCAACGGCGGGGTCTTCTCGACGACCTTCCTCACGGTTGACATCACCCTGCTCGCCGGCGCCGGCACTGTCTCCGTGGGCGTCCTCCCACTCTCCGTGTCGGCCACCGCACCCACTGGTGGCGTGGAGTGCACCCGCGCCGTCATCGACATCGCGACACCAGCCGAAGGCTCCACGACGGCCGACTCGACCCCGACCATCTCCGGGACCTCGAACGTGCCCAGCGGCACCGTCACCATCACCATCGGCGGCGAGACCCACACGGTCACGACGGACGCCTCGGGTGCATGGACCTTCGAGTGGCCCACCCCCTTGGCCAACGGCGCCACCACGGTGAACGCCTCGGTGACGAATGCTGCAGGCAACTCAGCCACGGACAGCAACACGTTCACGGTGGCCGCCCCCGCCCCGGCCATCGTCATCACGGCTCCGTCCACGGGCTCGACGGTCGCCGACACCACGCCGGCCGTCACGGGCACGTCGAACGTGCTCTCGGGATCCATCAGCCTGGTCATCGACGGGGCCGCTCCGGTCACCGTGTCGACGGACGCCACCGGGGCTTGGACCTACACGCCGACGACTCCTCTGGTGGAGGGGTCGCACACCGTCATCGCGACCGCTACCACGCCTGCAGGCACGGCTTCGGACACGACCACCTTCACGGTCTCGATCCCACCCGCCATCACCATCAGCACCCCTGCGGACGGCTCCACCACAGAGGACCAGACGCCCGAGATTGCCGGCAGCTCGTCCGTCGTGAACGGCACGATTACGCTGGTCATCGACGGGGGCAACCCGGTCAGTGTCCCGACCGACGCGTCAGGTGGCTGGACCTACACGCCGACGGTGCCGCTCTCGAATGACGTCCACGTGGCCGAGGCGACGGCGACCAACGCGTCCGGCGCCACCGCGACGGACTCCGTGGAGTTCGAGGTGTTCGCGGAAGGTCCCCTCCCTGAGGTGGCGATCACGACCCCTGCTGACGGGTCGACGACCACCGATCGCACGCCGGACATCACTGGGACGTCGGACCAGCCGAACTCGGTCGTCCTCGTGTCCATCGACGAAGGCGAGCCGGTCGACGTCGACACCGACGAACGGGGCAGCTGGAGCCTCACGCCCACCTCCGACCTGGCCTGCGGCCAGCACACAGTCGTGGCCGTCACGGGCAACGAGTTCGGGCTGAGCGGTGACGAGGTCGAGTTCACCGTCAGCTGCCCGGCGGCCGCCCCCGTCCCCAGCGGTGGCGGTGACTCGCTCGCCCAGACGGGAAGCGACATCGCACCGCTCGGTGCGCTCGGCCTGGTCCTGCTCCTCCTCGGCCTCGGTCTGCTGCGACGGTTCCACCTGACGCGGGCCTAGCAGGAATGGGCGTGCCGCCCTCTTGCTGCCCGCGACGGTCACGAGCTGCCCGCGACGATCACGAGCTGCCCGCGACGATCACGAGCTGCCGCTCCACGGCGCGGGCGAGAGGATCCACACCATCTCGGCCCTTCTCGAGGTGCTGGTGTTCTCCCAGGTGTGCGGCTCCCCGCCGGGGAAGGTCAGTGCGTCGCCCGCGGTGAGCCGCTGTCGGCGGTCCGAGAAGATCAGCTCGACCGCACCCTTGAGGACGTACAGGACCTCGAGCTCGCAGTTGATCGTGTAGAGGTCGGCCCCTCCGGTGGCGCCTGGTTCGGCCGTGGTGTGCACGAGCTGCACCCTCGCCTGCCCCCGGGGAGTCATCAGCTGCTCGCTGACACCGGTACCGCCGAGGTTGATGGCCGGCGCTGACTCGCGTCGCACGAGCGCGACCTGCGGGGCGCTGAACAGCGTGCCCACGTCCACGCTCATCACCTCACAGAGCGTGATGAGCGAGCTGACGCTGAGCGAGGTCTCGTCGCGCTCGACCCGGCTGAGGAATCCCTTGGTGAGCCCGGACGACGTCGCGAGCTGGTCGAGGGTGAACCCGTTCGCCTTCCGCGCTGCGCGAAGGCGCGCGCCTAGTCGGACCCCGCTGTGGGTGGGGGAGACGGGGACCGGGCGCATCTGTGGATCCTCTCTGACCGGGCGACACACGTGGCCGTCCTCGTGAGGGCGACGTTACGGGCTGCTGCGTCCAGATCGGGCTGCACCCCTTGACATCCCATCATGCCTGCCCGATCCTCGTTGCACAACCTTTGTTGCTCTACACGAAACACCACTGGAGATGACCATGCAGCTTCGACACCTCGCACTTGCCGGCACCATGGCCGCGGTGACCATCGCGTCCGGCTGCGCAGCCCCGGACGAAGCAGGATCCGGCGCCAGCAGCTCCAGCAGCGGCCAGACGTCGTCGGTCGGCGCGCTCACCAAGGACGACGCGATCGCCGCGAAGCTCCCGGCCGCCATCAAGTCCGCTGGCACGGTGCGCGTCGCCTCGGGCGTGAGCTTCCCGCCCATGGAGTTCTTCGACACCGACAACAAGACCGTCCTCGGGTTCGACGCCGACCTCGGAGCCGCCCTCGGACAGGTCCTCGGCGTGAAGTTCGAGTTCCAGAACACCAACTTCGACGGCATCATCGGCGGGCTCGACGCCGGCCGGTACGACCTCTCGCTCACCAGCATGATCGACAAGAAGTCCCGCCAGACCTCGGTCGACTTCATCGACTACCTGAACTCGGGTGTCACCTTCATGGTGAAGAAGGGCAACCCGTCCGGTCTCAAGGACAAGCTGGACCTCTGCGGCAAGTCTGCGGCCGTCGAGAAGAGCGCCACCGGCGACCTGTCCGTGGACGACATCACCAAGGAGTGCACGGCCGCCGGCAAGCTGGCGGTGAAGAAGCAGCCCTTCCCGGACCAGGCCAGCGCAGTCCAGGCCTTGCAGTCCGGCCGGGCCGACGCCGTCGTCGCCCTCGACCTGACCCTGGCCTACAACGTCAAGCAGGCCCCCAACGCCTTCGAGGTGCCCGCCAAGCCGTTCGGCACCCTGCCGGTCGGCATCCCGGTGCCCAAGAAGAGCCCTGAGCTGCGGGACGCTGTCCAGGCTGCCCTGCTCAAGGTCATCGAGTCCGGCACCTACGACCAGCTCCTGGCCAAGTGGAACCTGCAGAACCAGGCGCTCACGGGCGCACCGCTCAACTCCGGGAGCTGACCATGACCGCACACGTCGTGCAGTCGACCGAGGCGGGGCACGCCGACGAGCCGGTCGTCCGGCTCCGGCACCCCGGCCGGTGGGTGTCTGCGGCAGTCCTGGTCGTCCTGGCGGCGATGTTCGTCAACTTCGTGGTGACCACCGAGCAGCTGCGGCCGGACCTCGTGTTCGGGTACCTGTTCGAGCGGTCGATCCTGCGTGGCCTGCTGGTCACCATCGAGGTGACTGCAGCGGCCATGCTGGTCGGTGTCGTCCTCGGCACCCTGCTGGCCGTCATGCGGCTGTCCGAGAACCCGCTGCTGCGGGGTGTCGCGGGCGGCTACGTGTGGCTGTTCCGCGGCACGCCGATCCTGGTGCAGCTGCTGTTCTGGTTCTTCCTGGGCACGGTGCTCCCGAAGATCAGCCTGGGCATCCCGTTCGGGCCGGAGTTCTTCAGCATCTCGAGCAACACCCTGATCACGCAGTTCGTCGCGGCCATCCTGGGACTGGGGCTCAACGAGGCCGCCTACATGGCCGAGATCGTCCGCGCCGGCATCGGCTCGGTGGATCGGGGCCAGACGGAGGCGGCCCAGGCCCTGAGCATGAACCCGGGCCTGACCTACCGCAGGATCGTGCTTCCGCAAGCCGCGCGGGTGATCGTGCCACCGACGGCCAACGAGCTGATCTCGATGCTCAAGCTCACGTCCTTGTGCCTGGTGATCGGCCTCCCCGAGCTCCTCACCACGGCGCAGCTCATCTACGGGAGGAACTTCCAGCAGATCCCGCTCCTGATCGTCGCCAGCATCTGGTACATCGTGCTCACCACGATCCTGACGGTGGTGCAGTCACGCATCGAGCGCCGGATGAGCAGGGGAGTCCTCGGTGCGCAGGTACGCCGCAACCGCTTCGCGATCGGAGGTCGGTGATGACCAGCACCACTGCAGGCCCGGCGACACCCATGGTCGAGGCCATCAACGTCCGCAAGGTGTTCGGCGACAACGAGGTGCTCAAGAGCGTCAACCTGAGCGTCCGGGCGGGTGAGGTGGTGTCGTTCCTGGGACCGTCCGGTTCGGGCAAGTCCACCTTCCTGCGCTGCATCAACCACCTCGAACGGATCGACGGCGGCGAGATCAGCGTCAACGGCCACCTCGTGGGCTACCGGCGCAGCCACGGCAAGAAGTTCGAGCTCAAGCCCAAGGAGGTCGCGGCGGCGCGGCGCGACGTGGGGATGGTCTTCCAGCGGTTCAACCTCTTCCCGCACCTGACGGCCCTGCAGAACGTCATGGAGGCGCCCGTGTTCGTCAAGGGCGTCCCCAAGGCCGAGGCGCAGTCCCGAGCCCGCGAGCTCCTGGACCGGGTCGGCCTGGCCGACAAGCCGGCGGCCTACCCCGCGCAGCTCTCAGGTGGCCAGCAGCAGCGCGTGGCGATCGCCCGGGCGCTGGCCATGGAGCCGGCCCTGATGTTGTTCGACGAGCCCACGTCCGCGCTCGACCCCGAGCTCGTCGGCGAGGTGCTCGACGTCATGAAGGGGCTCGCTGCCGACGGGATGACGATGATCGTCGTCACCCACGAGATCGGCTTCGCCCGCGAGGTGTGCGACCGCGTCGTCTTCATGGACGGCGGCGTCATCGTCGAGGAGGGCAAACCCCACGACGTCTTCAGCAACCCGCAGCATGCCCGCACCCAGTCGTTCCTCTCGAAAGTGCTCTGACCATGGCTGACCATGCCACCGCCACACCTCCGCGCGGTCCCGTCGACGCGACCGTCACCCCCCGGTACGGCGGGCCGGCCACCTTCGCCCGACTCCCGCGTCTCGACGAGGTCGAGCGCGCCGATGTCGCGGTGTTGGGTGTCCCCTTCGACTCCGGGGTCAGCTATCGTCCCGGCGCCAGGTTCGGTCCCGGACACGTCCGGGCCGCGTCCAAGCTGCTCCGCACCTACAACCCGGTCCAGGATGTCGAGCCGTTCGCGGTGCAGCAGGTCGTCGATGCCGGCGACGTCGCCTGCAACCCGTTCGACATCCTCGAGGCCGTCCGCCAGATCGACGGGGCGGCTCGTGAGATCGCCGGGACCGGCGCCAAGCTGATGACGATCGGCGGCGACCACACCATCGCGCTGCCGCTCCTGCGCGTGCTGCACGAACAGCACGGCGAGATCGCGGTCGTCCACTTCGACGCACACCTCGACACGTGGGACACCTACTTCGGAGCGCCCATCACCCACGGCACGCCCTTCCGTCGCGCCAGTGAGGAGGGCCTGATCGACAAGACCGGCAGCATCCACGTCGGGATCCGCGGGCCGTTGTACTCGCCCCAGGACCTCAGCGACGACCAGGTGCTCGGCTTCCAGGTCATCGGGTGCCACGACATGGACGACCTGGGCTGGAAGGGGGCGGTCGAGCGGATCAAGGCCCGGGTGGGGGACCGGCCGACCTACGTGTCCCTCGACATCGACGTGCTCGACCCCGCCTTCGCCCCCGGCACGGGCACCCCTGAGGCGGGCGGGCTGACCAGCCGTGAGCTGCTCAACATCCTGCGGGCGTTCAGCGAGCTCAACCTCGTCGGCGCGGACGTCGTCGAGGTGTCACCCGCCTACGACCACGCGGAGATCACCGGCATCGCGGCCGCCCACGCGGCATACGAGCTGATCTCGGCGATGGCACCGCGCGAAGGAGCCACGTCATGAGCGAGCCGGTCACGGGTGGCGCCGCCGTCATCGACTCCCTTGCGGCACAAGGGGTCTCGGATGTGTTCGGCATCCCGGGGACCCACAACCTCGAGCTCTACCGCTACCTGCCGCAGTCGGGGATCCGGCACGTCGTCACCAGGCACGAGCAGGGCGCCGGGTATGCCGCGGACGGCTTTGCGCGCGTCAGCGGACGTCCGGGCGTGCTGATCACGACCTCCGGGCCGGGCATCACCAACGCCGTGACGGCCCTCGCCACCGCCTATGCCGACTCGATCCCGATCCTCGCCGTCTCGCCCGGCGCCCCGCGCGGGCGCGTCGGCGCCGACGTCGGGTGGCTGCACGAGGTGAAGAACCAACAGGCTGCTCTTGACGCCGTCACCGGGCGGAGCATCCGCGCGGAGTCCGCGGACGACATCCCCGACATCGTGGCCGACATCTTCGAGGGCTTTGCCAGCCGCCGCCCGCGACCCGTGCACCTCGAAGTGCCGGTCGATGTCCTCGAGGGCGACTGGACCCGGGTGCCGTGTGCTCGCCGCCCGCTGCCGGGCGCGGCCCGTGCCGACCGCCCAGCCGTCGACGCCGTCGCAGCTGCGCTGCTGGGCGCCGCCAACCCCCTCGTCGTCGCCGGTGGTGGTGCGCGAGGTGCGACGGCCGAGCTGCGCGCCCTGGCCGAGCTCGGCATCCCGGTCCTGACGACGGTCAACGGCAAGGGCGTCCTCGACGAGGCTCATCCCGCGTCGCTGGGGGCCGGCGCCCGGCTCAGTACCGCCCACGATGCCGTCAACGGCGCCGACGTGCTGCTCGTCGTCGGGTCGGAGCTGGGCGACTCCGACCTCTGGGGCGGCACGGTCGCTCCCGGCCGTCCGGGGGAGCGCACGGTGGTCCGCATCGACCTCGACGCCGCCCAGGCACACAAGAACGTCCGAGCCGACCTCGCCATCGTCGCCGATGCCCGGCTGACCCTCCGGGACCTCGTGGAGGCACTGCGCGACAAGGGGATCCGGGGCTGGGACACCGCGCGGGCCCTGACGCTCCGTGGCCAGATCGACGCGGAGGCGGCCCGGTCCGGTGCCGCCTGGGAGCCGATCCAGCGGTCCCTCGCCGCGGCGCTCCCAGCCGACACGGTGGTGGCCGGTGACAGCTCGCAGGTCACCTACTACGGGACCGTGCACTCGTGGCCGTTCACGCCGGCGAACCGGTTGCTCTACCCGACCGGCTACGCGACGCTCGGCTACGGCCTGCCCGCCGCCATCGGTGCCAAGATCGCTGCCCCCGACCGGTCAGTCGTCGCCCTCTTCGGCGATGGTGCCGCCATGTTCTCCATCCAGGAGCTCATCACGGCCACCGAGCAGGGCCTGGCCATCCCGGTCGTGATCGTCGACAACGGTGGCTACGCGGAGATCCGGGAGCAGATGGTCGACCGCGGCATCGTGCCCCAAGCCGTCGACCTCTACCGTCCCGACATCCCGGCGCTGGCCAGGGCCATCGGAGCCCACGGTGTCGAAGCCACCTCCGTCGACGAGCTCGGACCCCTTGCGGCACAGGCGCTCTCGGCCGACCGCCCCACGGTCATCTACCACCGCGTCTGACCGCAGTCCTTCGCCGGGTCGCAGTCGCCGACGCACCACCCCCAGGCATCCCGGCCCATCGACACACTCACCTCCACCCACCGACACCCTGCTGGAGCTCGTCATGCCTTCCTTGCGCAACATCGTCAACGGGCGGGCCGTCTCGTCGGCCGCCTCGATGGAGTTCCACGACCCCGCCACCGGGGCCGTGCTGGGCGAATCCCCGCTGTCGTCCGCGGCAGACGTGGATGCGGCCGTGGGCGCCGCCTCCGACGCCTTCGTCGGCTGGCGTCGGACCACGCCTGCCCAGCGCCAGCGAGCACTGCTGCAGCTCGCCGACCTGGTCGAGGTGCACGCCGAGGAGCTGCTGGACTGCGAGGTGCGCAACACCGGCAAGCCGCGGGCCCTGACCCGCGAGGTGGAGCTGCTGCCGTGCATCGACCAGCTCCGCTTCTTCGCCGGCGCAGCGCGGGTCCTCCAAGGTGTGGCCAGCGCGGAGTACGAAGCCGGCTTCACCTCCTCGATCCGGCGCGAGCCCGTCGGGGTCATCTCGCAGGTGACCCCGTGGAACTACCCGTTGATGATGGCGATCTGGAAGATCGCGCCGGCCCTGGCGGCGGGGAACACCGTGGTCCTCAAGCCGTCCGACACCACGCCGTGGTCCACGGTCCGCCTGGCCGAGCTGGCCCAGGAGGTGCTGCCACCCGGGGTGCTGAACGTGGTCTGTGGCGACCGCGACACGGGTCGCGCACTGGTGTCCCATCCGCGGCCGGACATGGTGGCCATCACCGGGAGCACGCGGGCGGGGTCCCAGGTGATGGCCTCGGCGGCCGAGACCCTCAAGAACGTCCACCTCGAGCTGGGGGGCAAGGCTCCGGCCGTGGTGTTCGACGACGTCGACCTGGCCTCGACCGCCGAGGCGATCGCCGGTGCCGGCTACTACAACGCCGGTCAGGACTGCACGGCCGCCACCCGGGTCCTCGTGCACGCGCGGGTGCACGACGAGTTCGTGGGGCTGCTGGCGTCGGCCGCCTCGGCCCGGCGTGCTGGCCATCCCGACGACGCCGATGTCGCCTTCGGTCCGGTGAACAGCGTGACGCAGCAGGCGCAGGTCGAGGGCTTCCTCGAACGGCTGCCCGCCCACGCCTCCGTGGTCGCGGGCGGGACGAGCCACGGCCCGGGCTACTTCGTCGACGCCACGGTGGTCGCAGGAGTGCAGCAGGACGACGAGGTCGTGCAGCGCGAGATCTTCGGTCCGGTGCTGACGGTGCAGTCCTTCCGTGACGAGGCCGACGCGCTGGCCAAGGCCAACGGCGTCGACTTCGCGCTGGCCTCGAGCGTCTGGACCCGCGACCACGGGCGCGCGACCCGACTGTCGGCCGACCTGGACTTCGGCGTCGTGTGGGTCAACTGCCACCAGGTCATCCCGTCCGAGATGCCGCACGGCGGTTTCAAGCAGTCCGGCGTCGGCAAGGACCTGTCGATCTTCGGGCTCGAGGACTACACCCGCATCAAGCACGTGATGAGCAGCCACGCCTCGTGACCACTCACGGCGTCGCGGTATGCCGCCGTGCCCGGCGCCGTGGTGGCGTCACCTGTTCGCCGTAGCGGGCCACGCAGAAGGCGGCCAGCCGCGCGGCAAGGCGGCCGATGGTGGCCGCGCCGTGGTGGCCTGGCTGCCACGCGGCATACAGGCTGATCCCCAACGGCCCGGTGGGGCCGTCGATGGTGAGCGGCTGGAGGTCGAACCGCGGGTCGTCCGAGACGACGGCTATGCCACGGCCTGACGCGGCGACCGCCTGCGCGACCTCAGGGGAGCCGAACTCGTGAAGCTCCGTGTAGGCGAGGCGTGCCGCCGCCACCGCACTGTCGAGGGCGCGACGCGGGTGGTAGTCGCGGTCCTGGGTCAGGAGGGGGCGGTCCACCAGGTCGGCGAGTGGGACCTGGCCGCGACCGGCCCACTCATGGGTGCGTGGGACATAGGCCCAGACGGGCAGGTCGGCGAGGGCGATCCCGGCGAGCTGGTCCGGAGGAGGCGTCGTGCCGATCGCCAGGTCTGCCCCCAGGGTGAGGGTGGCGTAGACCGAGGCGGGGGTCTCCTCCAGGACGGCAGGCATCGGGTCGTCAGCCTCGAGGGTGGCGAGGAACGGAGCCACGACATCGGTCAGGGTGGTCCCGGGGGCGGCGATCGTGACGCGCTGCAGCCGACCGGCGGCGATGGCCGCGGCGATGTTGCGTGCTGCTTCGGCCTGGACCACGAGGGACCGGGCGACCGGGAGGAACTCCGCACCGGCCGCGCTCAGCCGCAGCCGGCCGTCGTCGCGGACGAAGAGGTCGACTCCGAGCTCGCGTTCCAGCTGGCGCAGCTGGCGCGACAACGAGGGCTGGGTGACGTGCACCGCGGTGGCCGCCGCGGTCACCGATCCCAGGTCGGCGACGGCGACGAGGTAGCGCAGGGTGCGGATCTCCACGGTATGCCTCCGAGGCATGGGGACGAGGCTCAACAGGTATTGGACAGCATGGCAGGCGGCGCCCGAGGCTGGGCGGTGACCACCCGTAACACCTGCGTCTTTCCGCTGGCCCCCAAGGAGATCCCATGTCTGTAGCCGTCGAGCAGCGTCGTCGCCTCGTCACTGCCATCCCGGGTCCGCGTTCGCAGGCCCTGCAGGAGCGCAAGGTGGCGACCGTCGCCGCTGGGGTCGGGACGGGTCTGCCGGTCTACATCGAGCGGGCTGCGGGGGGAGTGCTGGTCGACGTCGACGGCAACCACCTCATCGACTTCGGCTCGGGTATCGCGGTGACCACCGTGGGCAGCTCGGCGCCGCGGGTCGTCGAGCGCGTGCAGAGGCAGGTGGAGGAGTTCACCCACACCTGCTTCATGGTGACGCCGTACGAGGAGTACCTCGCGGTCTGCGAGAAGCTCGCTGCCCTCACGCCGGGGACGCACGAGAAGCGGTCGGCACTGTTCAACTCCGGTGCCGAGGCAGTCGAGAACGCCGTGAAGATCGCGCGGGTGTTCACCGGCCGCACGGCCATCGTGGCCTTCGACCACGCCTACCACGGGCGGACCAACCTCACCATGGCCCTGACCGCGAAGAACATGCCCTACAAGCACGGGTTCGGGCCGTTCGCCTCCGAGGTCTACCGGGTCCCGATGGCCTATCCCTACCGTTGGGCGGGCGATCGCACCCGGGTGGCAGACGAGGCCTTCGAGGCCTTCACGTCGCAGGTGCACGCCCAGGTGGGCGAGGACAACGTCGCGGCCGTGATCATCGAGCCGATCCAGGGGGAGGGCGGTTTCATCGTGCCCCCAGAGGGCTGGTTGCGCCGGGTGGCCGACTGGTGCCGCGAGCACGACATCGTGTTCATCGCCGACGAGATCCAGACCGGCTTCTGCCGCACGGGTGACTGGTTCGCCTGCCACCACGAGGGTGTGGTCCCGGACCTCATCACGACGGCGAAGGGGATCGCGGGCGGCCTGCCCCTGGCTGCCGTGACCGGCCGCGCCGAGATGATGGACGCCGTCCACGCGGGCGGGCTGGGTGGCACCTACGGAGGCAACCCGGTGGCCTGCGCCGCGGCGCTCGGCGCCATCGAGACCATGGAGGCGGAGGACCTGTGTGGTCGTGCCCGCCAGGTGGGTGCGCTGTTCACGGAACGGCTCCGTCAGCTCGCCGAGAAGTTCGACGTCGTCGGGGAGGTCCGCGGCCGCGGCGCCATGCTCGCGGTCGAGCTGGTCACCGGCGGCGGGGACGACACCCCCAACCCCGGTCTCACCGCTCGGATCAACGCGGCGTGTCACCAGCAGGGTCTGGTCACCCTCACCGCAGGGACCTTCGGCAACGTGCTGCGCTTCCTGCCGCCGCTGGCCATCTCCGACGAGCTGCTTCACGAAGGGCTCGACATCCTCGAGCAGGCCTTCGCGGCCCACGCCTGACAACCGCTGCAGCACAGGGAGATTCACCACATGACACTGTCACCCGCCGAGCAGGCGCTCGTTGCAGCTGTTCCCACCGGCCTGTTCATCAACGGCGCCTGGTGCGAAGCGTCTGACGGCGCGCGAGTACCGGTGGAGGACCCCTCCACGGGTCTGGCCTTCGCCAGCGTCGCTGACGCCACCGTGACCGACGGAGGCGACGCCCTCGCCGCCGCCTCGGCGGCGCAAGCGAGCTGGGCCGCCACGGCGCCGCGCGAGCGCGGGGAGCTGCTGCTGGCGGCATACGAGCTGCTCACCGAGCGGGCCGAGGACTTCGCGACGCTGATGACCCTCGAGATGGGCAAGCCGCTGGCCGAGGCGCGGGGAGAGGTGGCCTACGGCGCCGAGTTCTTCCGGTGGTTCTCCGAGGAGGCGGTGCGCATCTCGGGGCGGTGGATGACCGCGCCCAACGGCGCCACGCGACTGCTCACCATGAAGAAGCCGGTCGGACCCACCCTGATGGTCACGCCGTGGAACTTCCCGCTCGCGATGGGGACCCGCAAGATCGGCCCTGCCATCGCCGCCGGCTGCACCATGGTGGTCAAGCCCGCGACGCAGACACCGCTGTCGATGCTCGCCCTGGCCGCCCTGCTCGACGAGGTCGGGCTCCCGGCCGGGGTGCTCAACGTCATCACCACGACCCGGACCGCTGCGGTGATGGAGCCGCTCATCCGGGACCCGCGGGCCCGCAAGCTCACCTTCACCGGGTCGACGCCTGTCGGCCGCACGCTCGTCGAGCAGTCGGCCACCCAGCTGCTGCGGGTCTCCATGGAGCTGGGCGGCAACGCCCCGTTCATCGTGTTCGACGATGCCGACCTCGATGCAGCAGTGGACGGCGCGATGCTGGCCAAGATGCGCAACATGGGGGAGGCGTGCACGGCAGCCAACCGGTTCCTC
This sequence comes from Phycicoccus sp. Soil802, assembly GCF_001429605.1. Lineage (GTDB taxonomy): Bacteria > Actinomycetota > Actinomycetes > Actinomycetales > Dermatophilaceae > Pedococcus. Next base: position 273,364 of record NZ_LMSS01000007.1, on the reverse strand, counting down.
GTGCAGTCAGGTGTGGCCGACGAGTTCGCCACCCGCCTGACGGCGCGGATGGAGCAGCTGTCCATCGGGCGCGGCACCGAGGCCGGCGTCGACGTCGGGCCGCTGATCGACGCGCCGGCGCAGGCGAAGGTCGAAGAGCTCGTGGACGACGCCGTCCTGCGCGGCGCCCGGGTTGCCTGCGGGGGCAAGCCAGTGGGGGAGACGGGCCATTTCTACGCACCCACCGTCCTCACCGATGTGCCTGCCGACGCTCGGCTCCTGCGTGAGGAGATCTTCGGCCCGGTGGCGGCCATCGCGACCTTCGACACCGAGGACGAGGCCATCTCGCGAGCCAACGACACCGAGTACGGGCTGGCGGCCTACGTCTTCAGCCGCGACCTCTCGAGAGTGCTACGGCTCGCAGAGCAGCTGGAGGTCGGCATGGTCGGGGTCAACCAGGGCATCGTGTCCAACCCCGCCGCGCCCTTCGGCGGGATGAAGGCCTCTGGGTTCGGGCGCGAGGGCGGGCTCGAAGGCATCGAGGAGTACCTCGAGACGACCTACGTGGGAATCGCGTGAGACCCCAGGTGGCGGCGCAACGGCGATCACCGGAGGTTCTGGCCATCGGGGCGAGGGGGCCACGCCTGGGCGCCCAGCTCGCGCGACACGGATCGCGCGGTGTCGCGAACCAGGTCGCGCGCCTCGTGGCGGGCCACGTCGCCGTCTGAGGGGATCACGACCCCCACGGCCCCCACGGCCTCTCCGTACGAGTCGAAGACGGGGCTGGCCAGCGAGCTCTCACCGAGCACGGCCTCGTCCTGCTCGAGGGCGATGCCGGTCGACCGGATCACCTCCAGCTGCTCGCGCAGCTGGTCGGCGGAGGTGATCGTCTCGCCGGTCATGCTGCGCAGCTCTGCCGAGGTGAGCACTCGCTTCTCGTCGTCAGGGAGGAAGGCGAGCAGAGCCTTGCCGAGGGCGCTCGCATGGGCCGGGATGACGATGCCCACCTCCGGCATCTGGCGACTGCCATCCGGGCGCGGCTCGTGGTGGATGATCACGACGTCGTCGACGAGCAGCACCCCGGTGCGCACGGCAAGACCCGTGCGCCGGGCGAGATCCTCGGCCCAGGGAATGGCCTTGGACCGCAGTTCCAGCGTGTCGAGGTAGACGTTGCCGAGCCGCAGGACGGCGGGGCCGAGCTGGTACCGGCTCGAGCCGCGCTCCTGCACCACCATCCCGTGCTCGACCAGGCTGCGGACGATCCCGTGAGTGGTCGAGGGTGCCAGCTCGAGGCGCGCGGCCAGCTCGGACAGGCTCATCCGCCGCGCGCCCTGAAGCGCGCTGAGCACCCGGATGGCGCGATCGACCGATTGGATCACGTTTGTCCTCTCCGCTGTGACCTACTTCACGAAAACTCTTGCCTCCCAGTGAATCATAGGGGTAGCCTCCAAATCACGTTCGACAATATCGAATGAAATTCAGACAACTTGCAAAGGGGCAAGGGCGATGCTTGACGAGACCAATCTCCTCCAGCGTTTGGGCGCTGAGGTCATCGGAACGGCTTTCCTGGTGTTCATCGGCGTGGGGTCGGTCCCCGCCACCCTCATCGTCAACGGCAAGGCGCCGTTCACCATGGCCGACCTGGGCGTCATCTCCCTGGCGTTCGGCACCGTGGTCGTGGCCACCGTCTACGCCTTGGGGCACGTGGGCGGCAACCACATCAACCCGGCGGTCACCCTGGGCCTGGCCGTGTCGGGCAAGTTCCCGTGGGCCCAGGTGCCGGCCTACCTCGGAGCCCAGGTCGTCGGTGCGATCGTCGGGGCGGCCGCGATCATCGGGGTCCTCGGACACCAAGCGAGCGACGTGGGCCTGGGAGTTGCCGCCTACGGCGACATCAGCTGGCTGCAGGCCTTCACGGCCGAGTTCGTGGGCACCTTCATCCTCGTGTTCACCATCTTCGGCGTCATCCATCGCAAGGCCGCCGCGGGGTTCGCCGGCGTCGCCATCGGCCTGGTCGTCTTCGCCGCCATCATCCCCGTCGCTCCGGCCACGGGCGCATCCATCAACCCGGCTCGTACCGTTGGTCCCATGCTCGTCCAGCAGCTCGCGGGTGGCGAGGTGAAGTGGCACCAGCTGCCGGTCTACCTGGCGGCCGAGCTCCTCGCCGGAGTCGTCGCCGCCCTCCTCTACGGCCTGCTCACCCGTACCCCGGCTGACCGCGCCGTCGCGGCTCCCGGGCTGGACCTCGGTGACCCGGACCCCCAGGCCGCCATCTCCCGCCAGACCAGCACCGTCTGACGCGTCCCGAACCCGTTGACTGCGAAAAGAGACTCTGATGAAGAAGTTGATCAACGACCCGAACGACGTCGTCGTGGAGGCACTGCGTGGCATCGAAGCCGCTCACCCCGAACTGCGGGTCGACCACGAGAGCAAGGTCATCTACCGCGGTGACGCCCCGAAGCGAGGCAAGGTGGGCCTCATCTCCGGAGGAGGGTCCGGACACGAACCGCTCCACGGTGGATTCGTCGGCCTGGGCATGCTCGACGCAGCGTGTGCCGGCGAGATCTTCACCTCCCCGGTCCCCGGGCAGATCCTGGCCGCGACCAAGCTGGTGGACGGAGGCGCAGGGATCCTGCACGTCGTCAAGAACTACACCGGCGACGTGATGAACTTCGAGATGGCCGCTGAGATGGCGGCGGCAGAGACCGGTGCCCGCATCGTGTCGGTGGTCACCGACGACGACGTGGCGGTCCAGGACAGCACCTGGACGGCAGGGCGACGCGGAGTCGGCGTCACCGTCCTCCTCGAGAAGATCGCGGGGGCGGCCGCAGAGCAGGGGCGCGACCTCGACGAGGTCGCCCAGGTCGCCAGGACGGTCAACGAGAACGGCCGGAGCATGGGCCTGGCCCTCACCTCGTGCACGGTGCCGGCTGCAGGCCACCCGACCTTCGACCTGGGCGACGACGAGATGGAGCTCGGTGTCGGCATCCACGGAGAACCGGGCCGCGCGCGGTTGCCGCTCGCCCCGGCGAGCGAGATCGCTTCGCTCCTGGTCGAGCCGATTCTCTCCGACCTGCCGTTCACCAGGGGCAACCCCGTCATCGCGTTCGTCAACGGTCTCGGCGGCACTCCGCTCATCGAGCTCTACGTGGTCTTCAACGAGGTCCAGAAGATCCTCGGCGGGCGCGGCGTGCCCATCGCTCGGTCGCTCGTCGGCTCGTACATCACCTCGCTCGACATGGCCGGCGTGTCGATCACCCTGCTCAGGGTCGATGACGAGCTGCTCTCCCTCTGGGACGCTCCTGTCAACACTGCTGCACTGAGATGGGGCATCTGAGGATGAGCGAGAACGTGACCACGGCGGTCTTCGAGCAATGGGTGCGCGGGTTCGCGGACCTCATCGCCGCCAACCGCGAGCACCTGACCGAGCTCGACGCGGCGATCGGCGATGCCGACCACGGGTCGAACATGGACCGGGGCATGAAGGCCGCCGTGGCCGCGCTCGATGAGAGCCGGCCGCCGACGGCCGGCGCGCTCCTGACCAAGGTGGGGATGACGTTGGTCTCGACGGTGGGTGGGGCCAGCGGGCCCCTGTTCGGGACCTTCTTCATGAGGATGGGGGGCTCGCTGGGGGCCACCGCCGAAACGGTCTCGGCAGGCGATGTCGCAGCGGCGCTGCGAGCCGGGCTCGGGGGCATCGTCGATCGAGGCAAGGCCGCCCCCGGTGACAAGACGATGTATGACGCCCTCGCGCCTGCCGTCGAAGCGCTGGAAGCAGCGCTGACGGACCAGGCCACCCTGGCCACCGGGCTCAAGGCCGCCCGGGATGCCGCCGCGGCGGGTCGTGACGCCACGACGCCCATGCTGGCGCGCAAAGGGCGAGCCAGCTACCTCGGCGAACGCAGCGTGGGCCATCAGGATCCCGGGGCGGCGAGCGTGGCGCTGCTGCTGGACGCTGCAGCAGATGCAGCCTCCTGAGCCAGCCCCCGATCCACCACCCACGTCAGCACGACCAGCAGCGGAGGCAGTGACATGACCGAGAGCACATCGGCCAACGCGCCGGCAACGGATGCCGAGCGCCGGGTCGGGCTGATCGTGGTCTCCCACAGCCGCGCACTCGCCCTGGCCGCCGTGACGCTGGCAGGGGAGATGCTCCATGGCCGCCCACTGACGATCGAAGTAGCGGCTGGTCTGGACGACACGACCTTCGGTACCGACGCGGTCAGCATCATGCAGGCGATCGAACGGGCGGACAGCCCAGCGGGCGTCGTGGTCCTCATGGACCTCGGGAGCGCCGTGCTCAGTGCCGAGCTCGCGCTCGACCTCCTCCAGGACTCCTCCATCCGCGATCGGGTCACGCTGTCGCCGGCCCCCCTGGTCGAAGGCCTCATCGTGGCCGCCGTCGCCGCCGCGGGTGGCGCCAGCAGGGAAGAGGTCGCGGCCGAGGCCCGCAACGCGGTGATGGGCAAGGCCGCCCACCTGTCGACCCCGGAGCCCGGAGTCGCGCCCGAGCCGGAGGACCAGGCGCAGGCAGCCATCGTCGGAGTGTTTCCGGTGGCCAACCCGCACGGTCTGCACGCCCGACCGGCCGCCCGACTCGTCAGCGAGGTCCGCGCCCTCGATGCGTCCGTCCAGCTGCGCAACCTCACCACCGGCGCCGGACCCGTCCCCGCCGCCAGCCTGAGCCGAGTCGCGACGCTCACGGCTCTGCACGGGCACGAGGTCGAGGTCCGCGCCACCGGGCCGCAGGCCCAGGAGGCCGTCGAGCACGTCCTCGCGCTCGCCAAGCGACGGTTCGACGAACCCCCCGAGCAGGTCTCCGCCCCACCCGCTCCGCCGCGACCCACCCCCAGCCGCAGCGGGCCGCTTGCCGCGTCCCCGGGAATCGCGGTCGGCCCGGTCCGCCGACTGGCTGCCGAGCCGGTCGATCCCGCCCTCCACCCCGCAGGAGAGCCGGCTCAGGAGTGGCGGCGGGTCCTGGCGTCGGTGGCGGCCGTGCGTCGGGAGATCGAGCACGTCCGGGTCCTCACAGAGCGCGAGCTCGGGCCCGACCAGGCCAGCATCTTCGACGCGCACCTGTCCCTCCTCACCGACACCGAGCTGCTGGGCGACGTCAAGGCGCGCATTCGCCCTGGCACCGGCGCGGTGGCAGCCTGGGCCGGCTCACTCGCCGAGGTCGAACGTCAGTGGGCCGAGCTTCCCGACCCCTACCTCAGGGAGCGGGCCGCCGACGTCCGCGCGGTCGGAGAACAGGTGCTGCAGGCTCTGACCGGTCAACCGGCCCGCCGGATGACGGGAGAGGGTGTGCTGGTTGCCAGCGACCTCACGCCCGCCGAGACCGCAGGCCTGGACCTCGCGCTGGTGACCGGAGTGGTCCTCGCCCAGGGGAGTCCGACCTCGCACGCGGCCATCCTGGCGCGGGCCCGCGACATCCCGGTCGTGGTCGCGGCCGGCCCCGAGGTGCTGGGCATCCCCGAAGGCAGGACGATCCTCTTGGACGGGGCCACCGGTGCGCTGCACCTCGATCCCGCGCCCGAGCTGATCGAGGAGTACCAGCGCCGCGCCGCCGAGGCCGCGGAGCAACGCGTTCGCCAGGTCGCCCTCGCCGACCACCCCGCGGTGTCTCGTGACGGCACCCGCATCCTCGTGGCGGCCAACCTGGGATCGGTGAGCGACGCGCGTGCCGCGCTCGCGGCCGGGGCGGACGGCGCCGGACTGGTGCGCACGGAGTTCCTCTTCCTCGACCGGACCGCAGCTCCCGACATCAACGAACAACAGGATCAGTACGACTCCATCGCCGAGGCCATGGAGGGTCGGCGGATCACCCTGCGAACCCTCGACGTGGGCGGCGACAAGCCACTGCCGTACCTGCCCATGCCCCCCGAGGCCAACCCGTTCCTCGGCCAGCGCGGCATCCGGCTGAGCCTGAGGAACCGGGACCTGCTGCGCGACCAGATGGCCGCCATCTGCCACACGGCGCGGCACTCGCCGACCAGCATCATGCTCCCGATGGTGTCGACACCCGACGAGCTGATCGAGGCGCGACAGGTCCTCGTCGAAGCTGCCGGATCGTCGGGCCTTCCGGCGGGTCTGCACATCGGCACCATGATCGAAGTCCCCTCGGCCGCGCTCAAGATCGAGGCTCTCCTGCCTTACGTCGACTTCGTGAGCATCGGCACCAACGACCTGACCCAGTACACCCTTGCGGCCGAACGCGGAAACGGCGCCGTCGCCGCACTCTCGGACGCTCTCGACCCGGGCGTGCTCCGCTTGATCGACCACGTCTGTCGAGCAGCGAGTGGTCGGGTCGACGTGGCTGTCTGTGGCGAGGCCGCTTCCGACGAGCTGGCCATCCCGATTCTCGTCGGGCTCGGCGTGCGAGAGCTCAGCGTCTCGCCTCCCGCGGTCGCCAGGGTCAAGGCGGCCATCCGTCAGCTCGACGTCGAGCACTGCGCGTCCTTGGCGGGGCAGGCGCTGACGCTGCCCGGCGCCACCGACGTCCGCAAGCTCGTCCTCGCCACGATGGCAGAGACGCAGGGCGACGCGGAGTCAGGAACGCGGACCGGGAGTGGTGTCGCGACGGGGTGACCGGAGGTCGGGCCGGGCGGTGTCAGGTCTCCTGGCCGATCGACAGGATGTTGCCGTCGGGATCCTTGAACCAGGCGCCCTTCACGCCCTCGATCTCGGCGATGCCGTCCACTGTCTTCAAGCCCGGCATGTCGTACTCCTCGAAGACCACCCCGCGCTCGCGGAGCTCACCCACCGCCTTCTCGACGTCGTCCACGTCGAAGCCCATGTAGGTGCTCTGGGCAGTTCCGGCGAACTGGGAGGGATAGACGAGCACCAGCGATCCGCCACCCGCCTCGTACCGGACCCCATCGGCCCGCTCGTCCTTGACCTGCAGGCCCAACGTCTCGCCGTAGAACTTCTTGGCCCTCTCGAGGTCTGACACCGCGATGGTCGGCGTCGCTCGTAGTGTTTCGAACATTTCCCACTTCCTCTTCAACTAGGGGGATCTGACGCCTGGGCGACCGTCTGAGCGCAGAGCGGGGGCGTCCGGGTGCGGGCGGGTCAACACCCGGGCAGCTTGAAGCTGGCGATCCGGGTCGTCCACCCGTTTCCGTTGGGTGCCGACGCCGCGCTGGCCACGGTGTAGTACTCGTTGACGTACCAGAACGTGCAGTCGTCCACGGGGTCCACGGTCAGGTCGGTGTAGTCGCCCCAGCGCGAGTTGGCTGTGGTCTGGGCTGCGGTCCCGTTGACGATGGTGCCTTCGCCCAGGGGCATCTGGCCGAGCGGGTCAGCCGCCATCCGCCCGGTGTAGCGGATGCCCGGGAACACGTCGGTGCCGTTGACCACGCTGTAGCCGAGCCCGAAGTTGCCCTTCTTGTCGGCGGCGATGCTTCCCATCCACCGATGGACACCGTCAGCGGGCGCGTAGGTGCCCTGCTGGCGCACGCTGTAGACGCCGTTGGTGCGCCGGATCTCGTACCAGCGCACCCCGGCCACACCCGGAGCGGCCTCCACGGACTGGTTCGTCAGCAGGGACTCGGAGGTGCCGAGGTTGCGGTAGGCCAACCGGAAGGAGGGCCGCTGCCGGTAGGACAGGATGTCGAGGTACTGCGCCGTGTTCGTGATGCCCGGCTGGGGGAGGCAGTCCCTGGAGCCGAAGCCACCGACACACGGGAAGTCCGAGTCGAACGACGCGACTGGCAGCTGAGTCTTGAGGACCATCGACGCCGTCGGGGTCGAGCGCCACTTGGCGTCGAACTCCCAGATGTTCAGCGCGTCGAAGGTCGCTCCATAGGGGGCGTTGTCGTCCTGGGTCCCCACGATCGGTGCGGGGGCGTCGTTCCTGGGCTTGGTCTTTCCGTCGACGTCCGGTGGCAGCAGCCCGTCGCCGATCAGGTTGAGCGGCACGGCACTGTCGGTCACCAGGAAGCTCACCGCACGCGCGGCTGGGTCGCCCACGATCATCTTGTTCCGCTCGAGCCCGTAGACACCGATGCCGTAGATGCTCGGGTCGAGAATGCCGAACTCGCGGGTGGTGATGAGGTACGAGTCCTTCCACACGCCGTACTTGGGGTAGTCGGGGAAGTTGTACCCGGTGGTGAACGCGTAGCGGTAGTACGAGCCGGTCGGGTCAGGGCTCGTCGAGACGGCGACGCAGTTGTAGAACAGGTTGAGCGGCTCGTCCGGGTAGTCGATCCCGCGCGTGGTGAACTGCGTCAGGATCCAGCGGTCGGCCACCTGGTCGTAGATGACCACGGGGTCACCGGACGGCTCGGTGCACTCGTCGATCGGGAAGTTGTTCCACAACGTGCCGGTCTCCACGGGTCCGAGCAACCGCGTGCCGTTCTTGGAGTACACCGCGAAGACGAGGTTGACCATCTCCACGTAGTGGTTCGGCCCGACCTCACCGTTGGGATCGGGTGGGTTGACCCGGCCGCCCAGGACGGTGAAGTTGTCCTGGTTGCTGAGGCCCTCGAAGTTGGCCAGGGTGCCGGGGATGGCGAGGGCGCTGGGCGAGGCGTCGGACTGCAGCGCGCCGTCGGCCGCGCCTGCACGGGCGACGGCCGACCTCAGGTTCGGGTCTCGGCCCACGACGTCGGGCCGCGCTGTGCCGTGCTTGGCTGCCTTGGCCAGCTCACGAAGTGACGGCGACACGTCGAACGCCGCGGCCGTCGTAAACTTCGGCTTCAGCTTGTCCGGCGATTTCGCCGGGGCGGCCTGTGTCGCCCCGGCGGGCGACAGCATGGCGGTGACGAGCGCAGCGGGCACCAACAGCCACAGCTGGCGACGGACGAAGTTCGGAGTGGCGTTCATCGAGGATCCCTCCTGACCCATCCTGCACAGCGCATCCTCCCGCTGATGGGTGACCCGTACCTCTAGCAAACTGCGTAGCTCTGGCCCGAACGGCCGCTGAACCCATCCCGATGAGGGTCCGACCAATCGCTGAAACCCTGCACCGGCCAGGCGTCCAGCCAGATCGAGGGAACGAAGTTGCTCGAGGTCCTACGGCGGCCAGCTGGCGGAGGCCGAGGCGTTGACGCGGCCGCCGTTGCGGTAGGTGGCCTCGACCTCCGCCGTCACCCGGCCGGAGGCGTCGTCGTCCCAGCGCGTGACGATGATCCCGGACCAGTCCCCTGATGCCGACCTGGCGGTGCATGAGATCAGGTCACCGCTCTGCTCGCAGGAGCTCCAGTCGCCCGACGCACGGCGAAGGACGACGCCGGACGGCACCCGCAGGGTGAGGCTGACGGCACCGGTCGTGCCCTGGGCCTGCGCGTCCACCTCGATCGACGTCGCGTCGGCCGGTCCGGAGATCCTCATCCAGACCTGCAGCTGCGTGGTGGCCACGGTCGTCGACGGGCTGCGGGTCGGGGTCGGCGAAGAGGACGAAGGCGTGGTCGCGGCAGGACGCGGCGGCGGCGCCGGGGCGCTCGGCGATGGCTTCGCCGGCGGAGGGCTCGTGGTCCGCGGCGCGCTGGTCTCGCGGGTCGTGGTCGGGGCCGCCGTCTCGGTCGGGGAGGGGCTCGGGGGATCCGTCGACGCGATCGGCGGCGTCGTGGTCGGGGTCACCTGCGCGGAGGGCGGACTGGGGGGCGGGTCGTCGGGCAGGATCAGCAAGCCGGCCGAGACCGCCGCCGCGGCCCCCACGGCGGTGGCGACGACCTTGCCGACGCTCAGCTTGGCGACCAGGGACGAGGTCGTGGTGGTTGCTCCCGACCCGCCGGCGGCCGCCGGCGCGGCTGCCCCGGTCCCACCCACGAGGCTGGACGCGGCTGCCCCACCCCCTCCGGCCGCTGCGGAGGCGCCCGCGACGGACGCGCCTGCCGTCGTCGCCATCGCGTGGGTCAGGAACCCCGGTGCCGTCAGCAGCACCGCTGGCCCCAGCATCGAGCCCAGCTGCTGCTCCACGCGTTGCAGCTCGGCGAGCCGACCAGGACAGGTGGGGCAGGTCGACAGGTGGCGGGCCAGGTCGTCGGCGGCGACGGACCCGTCGACGGCCAGCATCGGCAGCCGGCGCACGAAGGGCTCACAGCCGGGCTCCAGGCCGTTGGTGCTCAGGTGGGTCTGGAGGTAGGCCTGCCGCAGCCCCCGCCTGGCTCGTTTGGCGAGGGCGGCGACGGCGTTCGGGGAGATGCCCAGGTCCTGGCCGATCTCGATGTTGCGGTCATGGTCGACCGCCGTGCGCCACAGGATGAGCTGCCAGCGGCGAGGCAGCGCCGCGAAGGCCTGGCGCATCATCGAGACCTCGGTCTGGCGGGCCATCGGGTCGACCGGTCCGCGCGAGCCGTCCTCGAAGACGGCGACGTCGTCGCTGAGGACCTCGGAGGACGACGCGCGGCGCGAGCGGGTGACCGCGAGGTTGCGCACAGAGGTGAGCAGGTAGGCGCGCACGGACCCCGTGGGACCGCCCCCGGACGCGAAGGCGCCCAGCATGTTGGAGAAGGCGTCGGAGGCGAGCTCCTCCGCGTCGCGCGGTTGCCGGGAGCTCCTGCGCGCGGCCGCGAGGGCAGCCGGGTAGTGCCGCACCCAGAGCTCGACGACGGCTTCCTGGGACCCGTCGCGAGCCCGTTCGACGAGGTCCAGGTCGGTGGCCAGCGGGTCTGCGCTCACCGGGCCCCGCGTCCGAGCAGGTGGTCGCGCCCGAGATGGCGGTGGCGCGGGGTGCGCCCACGCCGCATCCAGCCGTCGCCTGCGCTGGAGGCGCGGGCCGCCGCAGTGACGGCGATGCTGCCCGCCGTGAGCAGCGGTCGGCGTCGGATGGTGCGCTGCGCCACCGTGGCCAACAACGCCAGGACCTGCGCCAGCGGTCGTGGCCCGTGGCCACGGGCGAGGGCGTCGCCCTCCCCGTCGAAGAGCACGTCCTGCTCGGCGTCGCTGATCGGAGCGTGCAGGGCTGCGACGTGGAAGGTGAGCTCGCCCCGACCACCCTGGTCCCGGTCCACCTGGTACTCCACATCCGCCGCGCAGAGGGCGCCGATGGCGGTGCGGTAGGGGCCGGAGAAGGTCGCGCCTCCAGTGCGGGTGTCGAGGGTCACGACGACGTGGGGTCGCTCGACCTCCTCGGCCTCGAGGCCGAACGTCCACCTGCCGATCCCGCCGGCCCCGTCCGGCTCCGGGCAGTCGGCGGGTTCGGGAAAGCTGCTGCCTGTCGATGTCATTCCGAGGTCCCCCTTCGGTCGGTGGTCGACGTGCGCGGGTCGACTGGACGAGGGGCACGCGGGTCAGGTCGGCCGACACCGGCCCCCCGGTCACGCCTTCGGCTGGAGGACGCGGCTTCAACTGGAGGACTGACTGCGGCACCTTTGGTGACGCAGCTCCCTCGCGTGAGGGCCCCGGCATCGGGCGCCACCCAGCGCCAAGGCCCTCACCACCCCTCATCTCGTCGCCGCCGCTGAGACGATGCCGCCGCCATTTCGTGACGCGTGAGCCGCTCGCTGCCGATGACCTCCGGGGCCGGATGCCGGTGTCCGGCCACCCACGTCACACATCGAGGGCGACCGCGTCTCGGTCAGCAGGGGCCGCTCGCGGCTGCCTGGATGGATCGAACTGTGACGGACACGAACTTCTCGCTGGGGGATACATGACGAACGCTGACGTCGGACACGCAGGACCGGGGACGACGCTGATCCGGCTGCCGGGAGTCGGCCGATGGCTCGCAGCACTGGCCGCCTGCCTGGTGCTGGCTGGCGCGACGCTGCTGGGGGCCGGGGCGGCTCGGGCGGCCACGATCGACGGGGCCATCACCTCGATCACGACGACCGCGACGAGCACGACTCAGTGGGACCGCGTCGATCTCGCCTGCAGGTGGGCCGTCCCGGACGGATCGTCGCCCGGCGACACCTTCAGCCTCCAGCTGCCACCGCAGCTGCAGTGGTTCGGCTCGGCGGACTTCGACCTCGCTGCGCCGGACGGCCAGCCGGTGGCCCACGCCCATGCCGGCGCCGACGGCCTCGTGGTGTTCACCCTGACGGACTACGTCCGCACTCATCCCGTCGACCTGCACGGGACCTGTCACTTCTCGACCCGGTACAGCGCCGAGACCACCGACGAGACCGTCCACCTGGACTTCCAGGTCGGCGACCAGGTGGTCCGGGTCGACCTGCCCACGGTCGGCCCCTGCACCCACGACTGCGCCGTCGACCGGACCGAGGCCAGCAAGTACATGTGGTGGGACGACACCAGCCAGACCAAGACCCGGTCGGTGATCCGCACGCCCGCCACGACCTCGGAGGTCAGCGACGTGACCATCACCGACGCGCCCGGCCCCGGTCTGGCGCTCGACTGCGGCTCGCTCAAGGCGTCGATCGGCAAGGTCCTCGACGCCGACGGCAACGTCACCGCACCCCGGGACGACGCGCAGTACGTCCCCGAGATCTCGTGCACGACCCAAGCGCTCTCGGTCACGTGGTCGGACGTCCCGGCAGGGGAGTACGCCGAGCTGTGGGTCCGGGCGGATGTCGTCGACCCGTCACTCGCGACCTACGGCAACGACGGCTCGGTGACCATGGACGGTCGCACGACGCCGGTCCACGACACGGTCCGCCACAGCGACGCGGGCGGTGACGGAGAGGGCACGCCGTCCCCCACCACGACCACGACCACGTCCACGTCCACGACCACGTCCACGACGTCGCCGTCGCCGTCGTCCACGACCGCACCCACCAGTTCGTCCACGACCTCGCCCACGACCTCGCCCAGCACGACCGCCACGGGGACGGGCACCGTCACCGCGCCGGTCACGACCGGCGGCGTGCTCGTCACCACCGGGAGCGGCACCACCGGCGGAGCCCTGGGCCTGACGGACGACTCTGCGCTGGCCTTCACCGGCCTCGACGCCGTGCACCTCGCGGGGGCCGCGGCGGTCCTGCTGGGGTCGGGCATCCTGCTCACCGGGCTCGGCCGACGCAGCCGACGTCACTAGGCCTCGCCGGCGAGCGGGGACGACGGTGGGGAATACCGGCGTCGCGCGTCACGAGCACCGCCGTGCGCACTCCTTGAGGGGGAGGCGCCACGTGTCGGCGCCCGTGCAGGCGCCGGGGTCCCCACCCGGCCTCGTCAATGAGGAGCAGAGCCCGTGGAAGCAGTGCAGGCGCGTGGAACGGAACGACTCATCCTGAGGATCGGTGCGGTCTCGGCGACCAGTCGCACCGTGCTCACCCCGGCCGGCAGCGCGCCGGTGAACGGCGTGCGGTGGACCCTGAAGGAGCAGGGACCCCCGCGGCGCAGGGTGTGGCGACGCGCCCCGACCGGTGCCGGGGCGACCGGCAGCGTGCAGCTCACCGTGACGGTCCACGGGCCGGGCTGGCAGCACACCGAGGCGGTCGGCCTGGTCACCCGTGAGGAGGTCGCCGCGGTCCGGGCCAGGGTGACCCAGGCCCGCATGCTGGCGCTGCGGTCCGTCGTGTGGTCCCCCGTGGCGGTGCCGGGCCCGGCGGCTGAGGTGAGTGGGGAGGTCGCCGCACCCGCGAGGTAGGTTCGAGGCATTCGTGGGTGCCGCCGGCGGCCACGGCCGAACCCCGGGAGTCGTTGGTGCGAGTCGTCGTCATGGGCGCGGGCGGCTACGTCGGCAGCCGTCTCGTGCCGGCCCTGCTCGCGGCCGGCCACCAGGTGACGGCCACCTTCACCAGGGCGGCAGCCGCGGAGCGGTTCTGGTGGGTCGACCGGGTGGAGGTGGTCGAGGTCGACGTCCTCGACCGCCCCACGGTGCGATCGGCCGTCGCCGGCGCCGAGGCGCTCTACTACCTCGTTCATGGGCTCGGGGGCGACGACTTCGCGACCAGTGACCGCGAGGGTGCCTACAACGCGGCGCACGCCGCGGTGCGCGCCGGCCTCGGCCGGATCGTCTACCTCGGCGGCCTGGTCCCGGCCGTCGCGGACGGCGACCTGTCCCCGCACCTGAGGTCGCGGCGCGAGGTCGAACAGGTGCTCACCGACTCGGGCGTCCCGACCCTGGCCCTCCGCGCGGCGATGGTGGTCGGCAGCGGGTCGACCTCGTTCGAGATCATGCGCCAGCTGAGCGAACGGCTGCCGGTCCAGGTGCTGCCGCGCTGGATGGACAGCCGGGTCGAACCCGTCGCCGTCACGGACGTGGTCGCCGCCCTCGTCGGCGCCGTCACCGCACCGGCTGTGAGCCGCGCTTTCGACCTGGGCAGCGGCGAGCGGATGCCGTATGCCGCGTTGCTGCGGCTCTACGCCGACCGCGCCGGGCTGCGCCGGGTGCAGGTGCGGGTGCCGGGCCTGCCGACGGCGCTGGTGTCCCGGCTGGCGCCCGCGCTCACCCGCGCACCCGCCTCCACCGTGCAGTCGCTGGTCGAGAGCCTGCACCACGACATGGTCTGCGGTCGACCGGACTTGATGGTCCAGCTGATACCCCGGGGCCACGCCCGCACGCCGGTCGCCGAGGCGATCGACCGGGCGCTCGCGGTCCCCGACGCCGCGGTCCCGGACCCTGGTCGCGACATCCTCGGCCCACTGAGCTCCGATGCGGCCTGGACCGGATCGCTGTCAGGCTGACGCCGGGCGGCCGAGGTCAGCGCTCCCGACGAGCCAGCTCACGCTCGAGGTTGCGGGCGAACCCGACTCCCATGGCGGCGATGACGGCGTGCATGGACGCTTGGACGGCGGGTTTGGCCAGCTTGGGGAACGGCAGGTCGACCTCGACTCCGAGCTCGATCGTGAGTCGGGTCCCGGTGCCGCTGTCGGCCAGCTGGTAGGTGCCCTCGACCCCGGCCCGCTCGGCCCCCTTCGGCTCGTGGGTGTAGACGATCCGTTCCTTCGGGGTGAACTCCATCCGCTCGGTGAACGAGAGCCCGATGCTCTTGCCGAGCACCTCGATCGGCGCGAGCTTCCAGAGCCAGGTGCTGCCGTGGTCCTCGATCGACCGCACCATCGGAGTCAGCCGCGCCACCAGCTTCGCGTCGCTCAGCACCGCCCAGACCGCGTCGCGCGGGTGCGGCACGACAGCGGTCGAGCGCTTGGATGAGGAGAAGACAGCCATGTCCCGAGTCTGGTCCCTGGCCATCCCGCCCGCGCGGCGCCCCTTGGACGGCGATCGACCCGGTGTGGCTGTGAGAGTCTGGCCGACGTGAGCGAACCAGCACCTGCGACCTCTGGCTCACCGCGGCGCGGGCGCCCCGGCTACGACCAGGAGACGGTCCTGCGCAGGGCGATCGAGCTCTTCAACGAGCAAGGGTACGACGGCACCAGCATGGGTGACCTGGCCCGGGAGCTCGGGTTCAGCAAGTCGGCGATCTACCACCACGTCCCGAGCAAGACCCACCTGCTGTCCCTCGCCCTCGACGAGGCCCTCGACGGGCTGACCCGCGTCATCGAGGAGGCCAGCAACGACGCGGCCGGTCGCACGGCATACGCCCGACTGCGGCAGGCGGTGCACCGCAGTGTCGAGGTGCTGGTCGAACACCAGCCAGCGGTCACGCTGCTCCTGCGCGTGCGCGGCAACAGTGAGGTGGAGCGGGCCGCGCTGCGGCGCCGCCGCGAGATCGACGCGCGGCTCGCCGCGCTCGTCAAGGAAGCCATCGACGAGGGGTCGCTGCGCACCGACGTGCCGCCGGCCCTGGTCAGCCGGCTGCTGTTCGGCATGGTCAACTCACTCGTCGAGTGGCACCGCGCCGGGGGTGGCGTCGAGGGCCAGCAGCTCTCCGAGGCGATCACCACCATCGTGTTCGACGGCCTGGCGCTCGACCAGCCTCACCAGTCGTAGAAGCCCCGTCCGGTCTTGCGACCCAGCTCACCGGCGGCCACCTTGTCGCGCAACAGCTGCGGCGGCTCGAACCGCGGGCCCAGCTCGCGGGCGAGGTGCTCCGCGATGGCCAGCCGCACGTCGAGCCCGACGATGTCGGTGGTGCGCAGTGGACCGATGGGGTGTCGGTAGCCGAGCGTCATCGCGGTGTCGATGTCCTCCGCCGACGCGACGCCCTCCTGCACCATCCGCACCGCCTCCAGCGCGATGGCGACACCCAGGCGGCTGCTCGCGAACCCGGGTGAGTCCTTGACGACGATGGCCGTCTTGCCGAGCGAGGTGGCCCAGCCACGCGCCTGCTCGACGAGCTCGGGCGCGGTCCGGCTCCCGACGACCACCTCCAGGAGGTCGCTGGAGGGGACCGGGTTGAAGAAGTGCAGCCCGATGACACGCTCCGGAGCCTGCAGCCCGTCGGCGATGGCGTCGATCGACAGCGAGCTGGTGTTGGTGGCCAGGACTGCCCCGGGCAGCTCCTGTTCGAGACGCTGGAACACGGTCTGCTTGAGCTCGAGGTCCTCTGGAACGGCCTCGATGGCCAGCTGCGCGTCGTCGTAGTCGGGGTGTGGCCCGGCGCTCACCCGGACGCGACCCAGGATGACCTCGAGGTCCTCCGCCAGCGCGCCCTTGTCGGCCGCCTTGCGCAGGCTTCCCGCCACCCGCTCGAGGGCGGCCCGGGCGGACTCGGTGTCGCTCTCGATGACGTGGACCGAGGACCCGGCCGCGAGGAAGGCGTGCGCGATCCCTGCGCCCATCCGCCCCCCGCCGTAGACGAGGACCCGCGTGGGCAGCGCGGTGGAGTCGGTCATGGGTGCTCCGTTCGGAAGGCTCAAGCTGGTCGAAAAGTGTTGCGGGTCATGGGCGTTCGAGCAGGAGGGCGCTGCCCTGACCGACGCCGACACACATCGTTGCCAAGCCGCGGTGGGCACCAGCGCGCTCGAGCCGTCCGAGCAGGGTGACGACGATGCGGGTGCCGGAGCAGCCGAGGGGGTGGCCGAGGGCGATCGCGCCACCGTCGGCGTTGACCAGGTGGGGGTCGAGCCCCAGGTCGCGCACGCAGGCGATGGACTGGGAGGCGAAGGCCTCGTTGAGCTCGACGGCGTCGAGGTCGTCGACGGTCCACCCGACGCGGGCCAGGGCCTTGCGCGTCGCGGGGACCGGGCCGATGCCCATCACCTCGGGAGCCACGCCGGCGCTGGCCGCCGCGACGACGCGCGCCCGCGGGGTGAGGCCGTGCTGCTCGATGAACCGCTCGCTCGCCACCACGACGGCCGCGGCACCATCGTTGAGGGCGCTGGAGTTGCCGGCCGTGACCAGCCCCTCAGGACCGTGCAGCGGGCGCAGCGCGGCCAGCCGTTCGAGGCTGGTGTCCGCGCGCGGTCCCTCGTCGACGGCGAACTCGCCGTCCCGCAGCGGCACCGCGACCGTCTCGGCCTCGAACCGGCCGTTCTTGATCGCGTCGAGCGCGCGTTCGTGGGAGCGCAGGGCGAACGCGTCGAGCTCGTCACGCGTCAGGTTCCATTGCTGCGCAACGCGTTCCGCGGTCTGCGGCATGGTCAGCGTGGTGTCGGCATCGAAGCGCGGGTTGGTGAAGCGCCACCCGATCGAGGTGTCGAAGGTCGCGCCCGGGCGGGCGAACGCCTTGGTCGGCTTCTCGGTCACCCACGGCGCGCGGGTCATCGACTCGACCCCACCGGCGATGACGACGTCGGCGTCCCCCGAGGCGATCATCTGGCGGGCCGTGGCGATGGCGGTCAGGCCCGAGGCGCAGAGCCGGTTCACCGTGAAGCCGGGCACCGACTGGGGGAGCCCGGCCAGGAGGAGGGCCATCCGGGCGACGTTGCGGTTGTCCTCGCCGGCCTGGTTGGCCGCGCCGAGGACCACCTCGTCGACCAGCTCGGGGTCGATGCCGGACCGGGCCACCACCTCGCGCACGACGAGGGCGGCGAGGTCGTCCGGGCGCACCGAAGCCAGCCCACCGGCATACCGGCCGATCGGGGTGCGCACTCCGTCGACGATGAACGCCTCGGTCACGCTCTGCTT
The DNA here is from genome assembly GCF_001429605.1 of Phycicoccus sp. Soil802. GTDB lineage: Bacteria > Actinomycetota > Actinomycetes > Actinomycetales > Dermatophilaceae > Pedococcus. The sequence continues at coordinate 255,573 of NZ_LMSS01000007.1, read as the reverse complement.
GCTGGAAATGCGGGCCTCCTGGAGCTCGGCGAAGGTCAGGCGTCGAAGTCGACGGTGACGGCGTCGCTGACGGGGTAGGACTGACAGGTGAGGACGAAGCCCTGCTCGACCTCACCCTTCTCGAGCGCGTAGTTGCGGCGCATGTCGACCTCGCCCTCGCGGACGAGGGCGCGGCAGGTGCCGCAGACCCCGCCCTTGCAGGCGAACGGCAGGTCCGTGCGGGTGGCCTGGGCTGCATCGAGGATCGACTGGCTGCGCGGCATGGGGGCGGTGGAGCTCGACCCGTCGAGGACGACGGTGACGTCGCTGGTCTCGCCCTCGACCACGGCGTCGGCGCGGTGCAGCTCCGGCGGCGGCTCGTCGACGTAGAAGAGCTCGAAGTGGATGTGCTCCTCGGCGACGCCGACCTCGGCCAGCACCTCGCGGGCCGCACCGATCATCGCGAACGGCCCGCACAGCCACACGTCGTCGACGTCCTGCACCGGCACGAGCAGGTCGAGCAGCCGACGCAGTCGCTCGGCATCGATCCGGCCGGAGAAGAGCTCGACGTCGCGGGGCTCGCGGGACAGCACGTGGATCAGCTGCAGGCGCGAGCCGTACCGGTTCTTGAGGTCGGCCAGCTCCTCGGCGAACATCACCGACCCCGTGGTGCGGTTGCCGTAGATGAGGGTCACCTCGGACTCGGGGTTCGAGAGCATGGTCGTCGCGATCGACAGCATCGGCGTGATCCCGGAGCCTGCCGCGATGCAGAGGTGCCGACCTCCGGTCGCGGGATCGGCCCGGAAGCTGCCCGACGGCGTCTGCACCTCGATCTCGGTGCCGGGGGTGACCTCGTGGACCAGCCAGTGCGAGAAGAGGCCGTCCGGGATCTCGCGGACCCCGATCCGCGGTCGCTCACCGACGGCGGCGCAGATCGAGTAGGTGCGGCGGTGTTCCTCGCCGTCGATGCGGCGCCGCAGCGTGAGCGACTGCCCCGCAGCGAAGTCGTACGCCGCGGCGAGCTCGGCTGGGACGTCGAAGCTCACCGCGACGGCGTCGTCGGTGAGCTGTTCCACTGAGTGCACGGTGAGGGTGTGGAAGACGGGGGTGGTCCGGGTCTTCTTCGGGAGCAGCAGGGAGCCGGTGGAGGCGGTCACGACCTAGATCTCCTTGACGTGCTCGAACGGCTCGAGGCAGCTCGTGCAGCGGTAGAGCGCCTTGCAGGCGGTGGGGCCGAACTCCGAGGTCAGCTCGACGGCGTCCGAGCCGCAGCGGGGGCAGTGCAGCTCGCGGCGGGTGGGCAGCAGGGACAGCGCGACGGGCCCCGAGCGGGCCGGCACGCGACCGGGCGCCGAGAGGCCGTGGTCGGCCAGTGCCTGGCGTCCACGTTCGGTGATCCAGTCGCTCGACCAGGCGGGCGACAGCGAGACCCGCACCGTCGCGGCGAGCCCGGCCTCGCCGAGCACCCGCACGAGGTCGTCCCTCATCGTGGCCATGGCGGGGCAGCCCGTGTAGGTCGGCGTGATCGCGACCGTCACCGCGCCGGTCTCGGAGACCTCCACCGAGCGGAGCACGCCGAGGTCGTCGAGGGTGAGCATCGGCATCTCGGGGTCGGTGACCGTCCGAGCGAGCGCAAGGGCCCGCTCGCGCAGCTCCTGGTTCGATGTAAACACGCCGGGTTCATCCGGCGTGTTTACATCGAACCGGCGGGAGGGCCGGGTGGCGCTCGTGGTCGTCGTCGGGGGCATGGTCACCACTGACCCATCGGGTGCGCGCGGGCCACGACCTGCAGCTCGCCGAGGATCCGGCTCAGGGCCTCGGTGTGCATGCCGTCGCGCCCTTGCCGTCCCTGGACGGCGGCCATCGGCGCACCGGTCGGCTGCTCCACGCCGCTGAGCGCGAAGACCTGGGCCAGGACGACCGCGACCGCGTCGGAGACCGTCGCCGGGTCGACCCCGACCCCGGCCTCGGCGACGCGGGCCTCGACCTCGTGGGTCGCGAACTGCTCGGCCTGCAGCGGCCAGACCTGCACCAGGGCGGCGTCGATGCGGCGCCGGGACTCCTGCGTGCCGCGGGCCAGGGTGAGGAACCAGCGCCCCGCGTAGTCGCGGTGGTAGGTCAGCTCCTTGATGCCCTTGGCGGCCACGGCGGAGAGCACGTGGTCACGGCTGTCGACGAGCTGCTCGAAGACCGCGATGCGGGCGCTGGAGAAGAGCAGCAGCTTGACGATGGTCACCGCGAAGTCGCCGTTGTCGAGCTCGACGAGCCGCACGTTGCGGAACTCGCGGTCACTGCGGAAGAAGGCCAGCGCGTCCTCGGGCGGCACGGGGGACCCCTCGGGAAGGGCCGGGACCAGCGACGGGTCGGCGGCCGCCGCGCGAGCGAGCAGCAACCGGGCCTGACCGAGGAGGTCGAGCGCGATGTTGGACAGCGCGATGTCGTCCTCGAGGTCGGGTGCGCGGCTGGTCCACTCCGAGAGCCGCTGCGACGCGATGAGCGCGTCGTCGGCCAGCATCAGGCAGTAGGTGCCCAGGTCGGCCGCGTCGACGCCGTCGGGGATGGTCGTGTCGACGCCGGCCAGCGGGTCCTCGAAGTCGGTGCCGAAGGCCCAGTGCGACGGGTCGCCGCCGAGCAGCCCGTCGTAGACGGAGCCGTGGGCGTCGTTGGGGTCCGGGGCAGGGTGCGACGGCTGGTGGGCGACGTCGTCGGCCACCGACTGGATCGCGTCCAGCTCGTCCGGACCCGTCGGGTCGGGCTGCGGTGATTCAGGCATGGTCAGCAGCTCACATGTGGGGGACGTTGTCGGGGATCTCGTAGAACGTGGGGTGCCGGTAGACCTTGTCGCCGCTCGGGGCGAAGAGCGGGTCCTTCTCGTCGGGGCTCGACGCCGCGATGTCGGTCGACTTCACGACCCAGATGCTCACGCCCTCGTTGCGGCGGGTGTAGACGTCGCGCGCGTGCCGCAGCGCCATCTCGTCGTCGGCCGCGTGCAGCGAGCCGACGTGCACGTGGTTGAGCCCGCGCTTGCCCCGGACGAACACCTCGTAGAGCGGCCACTCGGCGCGCACCCGCTCGTCGGCGCTCATGCCGACACCTCCGCAGCCGAGGACGCGGCATACGCGGTGGCCGCTTCCCGCACCCAGGCACCGTCCTCGTGCGCGGCCCGCCGGTGCGCGATGCGCTGGGTGTTGCACGGGCCGTTGCCCTTGACGACCTGCATGAACTCGTCCCAGTCGGGCTGGCCGAAGTCGTGCGCCTGGCGCTCCTCGTTCCACCGCAGGTCGGGGTCGGGGAAGGTGACGCCGAGCGCCTCGGCCTGGGGCACGGACATGTCGACGAACCGCTGGCGCAGGTCGTCGTTGGTGTTGCGCTTGATGCCCCACGCCATCGACTGCGCCGAGTTGGGGGACTCGTCGTCGGGCGGGCCGAACATCATCAGCGCCGGCCACCAGAACCGGTTCACCGACTCCTGCACCATCGCGCGCTGCTCGTCGGTGCCACGCATCATCGTCATGAGCAGCTCGTAGCCCTGGCGCTGGTGGAAGGACTCCTCCTTGCAGATCCGGATCATCGCCCGGCCGTAGGGCCCGAACGACGTGCGGCACAGCGGCACCTGGTTGCAGATCGCGGCGCCGTCGACCAGCCAGCCGATGGTGCCGACGTCGGCGTAGGACAGGGTCGGGTAGTTGAAGATCGAGGAGTACTTCTGGCGGCCCTCGATGAGCATCTCGGTGAGCTGCCCGCGGCTGACCCCGAGGGTCTCGCACGCGGAGTAGAGGTAGAGCCCGTGGCCGGCTTCGTCCTGCACCTTGGCGAGCAGGATGGCCTTGCGGCGCAGCGAGGGGGCCCGGCCGATCCAGTTGCCCTCGGGCTGCATGCCGATGATCTCGGAGTGCGCGTGCTGGGCGACCTGGCGCACCAGCGTCTTGCGGTAGCCCTCGGGCATCCAGTCGCGGGGCTCGATGCGGTCGTTGCGGGCGATGGTGGCCTCGAACCCGGCCAGCAGGTCGCCCTCGTCGGTCCCGGACTGGGCCGTGGTGGTGTCCGTCATGCAACCCTCCGCGGTGAGGCGATTAACTGACCGAACGGTCTGTAATAGTGTCGCAGGTGCCGTCCGATGTTGGCAAGCACGCAGGTGGCAACCACGGTATGCCGCGTGGCGGGCGAGCGCGCGCCTCGCGGTCCGAGGTCGCATTACTCGCGAGTCACCCGTGATCGGTGGCAGGCTCGGCAGCGTTCCGCAGTCCGTCGTCGCTGGGAGGCCCACCCGATGTTCTCGCGCATCGCCATCGTCAACCGCGGCGAGGCCGCCATGCGGCTCATTCACGCGGTGCGCGACCTCAATGCGCAGGCGGGGGTCGACGGGCACCGCATCGAGACCATCGCGCTGCACACCGAGGGCGAGAAGCGGGCCATGTTCGTCCGCGAGGCCGACCACGCCTACAACCTCGGTCCGGCCGCGAACCGTCCCTACCTCGACTACGCCGTGCTCGAGAAGGCCCTGCGCGAGACCGGCGCCGACGCCGCCTGGGTCGGCTGGGGCTTCGTCGCCGAGGACCCGAGCTTCGCCGAGGTCTGCGGCCGGATCGGCGTCACCTTCATCGGCCCGAGCCCGGAGGCGATGCGCAAGCTGGGCGACAAGATCGGGTCGAAGATCATCGCCGAGGAGGTCGGGGTCCCGGTGGCCCCGTGGAGCGGCGGTGGCGTCGACACCCTTGAGGACGCCAAGACCGCGGCAGCACGGATCGGCTACCCCCTGATGCTCAAGGCGACCGCCGGTGGTGGTGGCCGCGGCATCCGCATGGTCGCCAGCGACGCCGACCTCACCGACGCCTACGAGCGCACCCGGGACGAGGCGCAGCGCGCCTTCGGCTCCGGTGTGGTCTTCCTCGAGCGGCTGGTGACCGGCGCCCGCCACGTCGAGGTGCAGGTCATCGCCGACGGACAGGGCACGGCGTGGGCCATCGGCGTGCGCGACTGCTCCGTCCAGCGCCGCAACCAGAAGGTCATCGAGGAGTCCGCCTCGCCGGTCCTCGCGCCGGAGCAGGTGGCCGAGGTCAAGGCCAGTGCCGAGCGGCTCGCCGTCGCGGTCGGGTATGCCGGTGCCGGCACCGTCGAGTTCCTCTACCACCCGGGCGAGAAGTTCTTCGCCTTCCTCGAGGTCAACACCCGCCTCCAGGTCGAGCACCCGATCACCGAGGTCACCACCGACACCGACCTGGTCAAGCTGCAGATCCACGTGGCCGGGGGCGGTCGCCTGGAGGGGGAGCGCCCCACGGAGGAGGGGCACGCCGTCGAGGCCCGGCTGAACGCCGAGGACCCCGACCGCGACTTCGCGCCGTCGCCCGGACGGATCACCCTCCTCAACCTGCCGTCGGGTCCCGGGATCCGGGTCGACACCGGCGTGGGCGAGGGCGACTCGATCCCTGCCGACTTCGACTCGATGATCGCCAAGATCATCGCCGTCGGGCGGGACCGGGACGAGGCGCTGGCCCGCCTGCGCCGTGCGATGGGCGAGACGACAGTGGTCATCGAGGGCGGTGCCACGAACAAGAGCTTCATCCTCGACCTGCTCGACCAGCCCGAGGTCATCGACGGCAGCGCCGACACCGGCTGGATCGACCGGGTCCGCGCCGAGGGCCGACTGGTGTCCCACCGGCACTCCGGCATCGCGCTGGTCGCCGCTGGCATCGAGGGCTACGAGGACGAGGAGGCCCTCGAGCGCACCCGCCTGCTCGAGACCTCCCGAGGCGGCCGACCCCAGGTGCAGCACCGCACCGGTCGCGCCATCGACCTCAAGCTCCGCGGCACGGCATACAAGGTCACGGTGTGGCGGATCGGGCCGCACCGGTTCCGGGTGGCGATCGCTGCCGGGGCGACCGAGCAGACCGTCGACGCCGACCTCGACCGCCTCGACGAGTACACCAGCCGGATCACCATCGCCGGCCGCACGCACCGCCTCATCACGGCCACCCACGGCCCGATCCAGCTCGTCGAGGTCGACGGGGTGACCCACCGCGTGAGCCGTGACGAGGGCGGCGTGCTGCGTTCTCCCGCACCGGCGCTCGTCGTCGCGACCCCCGTCGCGGTCGGCGCCGAGGTCGCCGCAGGTGCGCCGGTCCTCGTGCTCGAGTCGATGAAGATGGAGACCGTCCTGCCCGCGCCCTTCGCCGGTCGCGTGAAGGAGCTGCTGGTCTCCGCGGGCAGCCAGGTCGAGACCGGCACCCCCCTGGTGCGGCTGGAGCCCGTCGGTGACGGTGACGAGGCGGCAGCCGAGGGTGTCGACGACGAGCCGATCGACCTCGACCTCCCCGAGGGCGCCAGGTCCGGTGACGGCGCCGCCGCCACCGCCGACCACGCCCGCGACGCGCTCGCGGCCATGCTCCTCGGCTATGACCTCGACCAGCGCGACGAGGGCGCCACCCTGACCAGCTACCTGTCCGCCCGCGACGAGCTGACCGCGCAGGGCGCCTCGCAGATCCGCGACGAGGTGGACGTCCTCGAGGTGTTCGCCGACTTCGCCGAGCTCAGCCGCAACCGGCCGGCAGGGGAGGAGGCGCACGTCGAGCACCGGGTGCACAGCCCGCGCGAGCACTTCCACACCTACCTCCAGAGCCTCGACCCCGACCGTGGCGCGCTGCCGGAGCAGTTCCGGAGCAAGCTCGCCAACGTCCTGCGCCACTACGGCCTCGACAGCCTCGACCGCACCCCCGAGCTCGAGCAGGCGGTCTTCCGGGTCTTCCTGTCGCAGCAGCGCTCGGCCCCCGACGTCGCCCTGGCCACCTCGCTGCTGCAGCGCTGGATGGTCGAGCCGTGCCCCGAGCCGCCGCTGGACGCGGCCGCCCGCGAGGTGCTCGACCGCCTCGTGGTCGCGACCCAGCTGCGCTTCCCCGTCGTGGGCGACCTCGCGCGGAGCGTGCGGTTCCGGTGGTTCGACCAGCCGCTGGTCGACGCCGACCGGGCGAGCGTCCTCGGTGGCGTGAGCGACGAGCTCACCGCGCTGGAGGGTATGCCGGGTGGCGAGGACCGCGCCCGCCGCATCGACGCGCTGGCCGCCATCCCGGAGCAGATCGTGCAGTTCCTGGCCGAGCGCCTCGAAGGCGGTGTCCCGCAGCGCGAGCCGATGCTCGCGGTCCTGATCAAGCGGCACTACCGCGAGCACGACCTCACCGGCCTGCGCGAGCTCGCGGTCGACGGCCGTCCCTTCGCGGTGGCTGACTACACGCTCGACGGCCGCGGCACCCACCTGGTCACGAGTGTCGGCCGGGTCGACGAGCTCGTCCCCGGCGGTGAGCTCGAGCAGGCCGTGGCGGCCCAGCTCGACGAGACGGCCGCGGGCTCGGAGGGCGTCGTCGACCTCTACCTGTCCTGGCCGGACGAGCCCGCGTCACCCGAGGACGCCTCGGCGCGGCTGGGCGAGCTCCTCGCCGCCATGCCGTTCGCGCACGGCCTGCGCCGGGTCGCGATCGCCGTCTGCCCCGGCGCGGGTCGCCCGGTCGCCTACTTCACCTTCCGTCCCGACGGGTCCGGAGGAATGGTCGAGGACCGCCTCGTCCGCGGCGTGCACCCCATGGTCGGGCGGCGGCTGAACCTCTGGCGGCTGCGCGACTTCGACGTCACCCGCCTCGACGCCCCCGAGGACGTGCTGCTCTACCTCTGCACCGCCCCCGGCAACGAGGCCGACCAGCGCCTCGTGGCGCTGGCCCAGGTGCGCCAGCTCGTCGTCGTTCGCGACGACCAGGGTCGGGTCACCGCCCTGCCCCACGCGGAGCGCGCCATCGCCAACTGCCTCGAGGCCATCCGCCGCGCCCGCGCCGCGCGAGGAGCAGCGGGCGCCAAGCTCGACATGAACCACGTCTGGGTGCACATCTGGCCCCCGATCGAGGCCGACCTCGACCAGCTGACGGCCCTCCAGGCCAAGATCGCCCCGCTCACCGCGGGTGCGGGCATCGAGGAGGTCCTGGTGCAGGGCCGGATCGCGGCGCCCGGAGGCGCCATCGCGCCACTGGCCGCCCGGTTCCACTTCCAGCCCGGCTCCGGTGTCGTCACCTCGGTGCAGGAGCCCCCGACCACGCGGCTGCAGCCGCTCGACGACTACGCGCAGAAGGTGGTCCGGGCGCGGCGTCGGGGCGTCGTCTACCCCTACGAGCTGCAGGCCATGATCGCCGGTCCCGGTGGGACGGCCACCGAGTACGACCTCGACGACACCGGCGCGCTCGCCCCCGTCGACCGTCCATACGGCCTCAACAAGGCCGGGATCATCGCCGGGCTCATCACGACGCCCACCGAGCGCTACCCCGAAGGCATGACCAGGGTGCTGCTGTGCGGCGACCCGCTCAAGGCCCTCGGCGCCGTGTCCGAGGCCGAGTGCACCCGGGTCATCGCCGCCCTCGACCTGGCCGAGCAGCTGCAGGTGCCGGTCGAGTGGTTCGCGCTGTCCGCCGGCGCCCGGATCTCGATGGACTCGGGCACCGAGAACATGGACTGGGTCGCGAAGGCCCTCAAGCGGATCATCGAGTTCACCCAGTCCGGCGGCGAGATCAACATCGTGGTCGCGGGGATCAACGTCGGCGCCCAGCCCTACTGGAACGCCGAGGCGACGATGCTGATGCACACCAAGGGCATCCTCGTGATGACCCCGGACAGCGCGATGGTGCTGACCGGCAAGCAGTCGCTGGACTTCTCCGGTGGCGTCTCCGCCGAGGACAACTTCGGGATCGGCGGCTACGACCGCGTGATGGGCCCGAACGGCCAGGCGCAGTACTGGGCGCCGGACCTCGCCGGGGCGCGTGACGTGCTGATGGCGCACTACGACCACACCTACGTCCACCCGGGTGAGCCCGGCCCGCGCCGCGCGAAGACCACGGACCCCGCGGACCGGGACGTCACGGCATACCCGCACGTCATCCCGGACTCGGGGTTCACCACGGTGGGCGACATCTTCTCGCCGGCCACGAACCCCGACCGCAAGAAGGCGTTCGACATCCGGATCCTGATGGCTGCGGTCGCCGACCAGGACCACCCCACCCTCGAGCGCTGGGCCGGCATGGCCGACGCCGAGACCGCAGTGGTCCAGGACGCCCACCTCGGCGGCATCCCGGTCTGCCTCCTCGGGATCGAGTCGAAGACCGTCGCGCGGCGCGGGTTCCCGCCCACCGACGGCCCGGACACCTACACGGCCGGCACGCTCTTCCCGCGGTCGTCGAAGAAGGCCGCCCGCGCGATCAACGCCGCCAGTGGCAACCGTCCCCTCGTCGTGCTGGCCAACCTGTCCGGCTTCGACGGGTCTCCCGAGTCGATGCGCAACCTGCAGCTCGAGTACGGCGCCGAGATCGGCCGGGCCATCGTCAACTTCGAGGGCCCGATCGTCTTCTGCGTCGTCAGCCGCTACCACGGTGGCGCGTTCGTGGTGTTCTCCAAGGCCCTCAACCCCGAGATGACCGTGCTCGCCGTCGAGGGGTCGTTCGCCTCAGTGATCGGTGGCGCCCCGGCCGCCGCGGTCGTGTTCTCCCGCGACGTCGATGCCCGTACCGCGGCCGACCCCCGGGTCACGGAGGCCGAGTCCCGCCTGGGCGAGGCCACCGGCGCCGAGCGGGCGCTCATCGCGACCGAGCTGGCCGACCTGCGCACCGCGGTGCGCAGCGAGAAGCTCGGTGAGGTCGCGTCGGAGTTCGACGCGGTGCACAGCATCCACCGGGCGGTCAGTGTCGGCTCGGTCGACGCCGTCATCGACCCGCACGAGCTGCGGCCGAGGATCATCGCGGCCATCGAGGCCGGGCTGGCCCGCAGGAGCTGACCACCCGGACGCATGGCTTCCCGCCGGGCGGGTACGGGAGGGTCGACGGATACCCGACCGCAGGAGGAACCATGAGTGAGCACGACCGTGACCTGGCGTCGATGGACGAAGGTGACGTCGACCGCCACCGGGTCGTCCAGACCGTCATCCAGGAGGTCATCGACGGGCTCGGCCGCGACGCGGAGGGCCGTGACCCCGCCGACCTCCGGGCCGACCTGGCGGCAGGCCTGGCCGCGCGGGGGATCGGCGAGCAGCCACCGCGCTGGCTCGAGGCCGTCTCCGTGGCGCTCTCCACCGGGCACCGCTACGTCGAGGACCCGCGCCAGGCCGAGCCGCCGGTCTGACCGAGCCGCCGGTCTGACCGGGCCCGCCCGTGGGAAGGTGGCCCGGTGAAACCAGCCGGGCTGCTCCTCGCTGCCGGGGGAGGTCGCCGCATGGGCACCCCGAAGGCGCTGGTCGACGACCCCGCCGGTGGCTCGTTCGTCGAGCGGGGCGTGCGCGTGCTGCGGGCCGGCAGGTGCTCGCCGGTGGTCGTCGTGGTGGGCGCCGAGGCGGCACGGGCCACCGAGCTGGCGACGGCGGCCGGGGCCGACCTCGTGGTCGAGGCCCCGGACTGGGCCCGGGGACAGAGCGCTTCACTGCGCGCCGGCGTTGCCGCGCTCCAGTCGACGGACGCAGCGGTCGTGTGCATCCTGCTCGTCGACCTGCCCGACGTCGGCGCCGCCGTCGTGGAGCGGGTGACCGCCGCGGTCGGTGCCGGAGCCGCGGCGCTGGCGCGCGCGGCATACCACGGCGTCCCGGGGCACCCGGTCGTCATGGGACGCGACCACTGGCAGGGCGTCCTCGACGTCGCGGCCGGGGACAGGGGCGCTCGCGACTACCTCGCCACCCACGACCACGCGCTCGTCGAGTGCGGTGACCTCGCCACCGGACGCGACGTCGACAGCCCCGACGACCTCTGACTGACAGCGGGGTCGATCTGCGCCCCTGAAGGCACCGATCACCCTCTGCCGCGCCCGAGCGCGACCATCCGCGACCTCGACGCCCCGGATCGACCTGCGTCGGCCGTCCGACGCCGGAGTGAGATCTTGCCCCTTCAATTAGGCGTCGCGATGAGTGATGCTGTGGACATGGAGCCACGCGAGGCGTTCTCGTCCGCGGGGGCACTGACGCAGGGGCTTGCCGACACGGGTTACCTCGCCGACGACGCCCTCGCGACGGTTGCCTGGCTCGCGCTCCGGCTGGAGCGGCCGCTGCTGCTCGAGGGGGAGCCCGGCACCGGCAAGACCGCGCTCGCCGAGGCCATCGCGGCGGCCCTCGACCTGCCCCTCATCCGGCTCCAGTGCTACGAGGGCATCGACGCGACGCAGGCCCTCTACGACTGGGACTTCCCCCGGCAGATCCTGCACCTGCGCGCCGTCGAGGCAGTGGCGTCCGACGGCCAGGACCTTGCTGCCGTGGAGGACCAGCTGTTCGACCAGCGCTTCCTGCTCGCCCGTCCCGTGCTGCGGGCGCTGCGCGAGTCGCCGGTCGTGCTGCTCGTCGACGAGATCGACCGGGCCGACGACGAGTTCGAGGCGTTCCTGCTCGAGGTGCTCTCGACGTGGCAGGTGACCATCCCCGAGCTGGGCACCGTCACGGCGGCGACGCCACCGATCGTCGTGCTGACCTCCAACCGCACCCGCGAGCTCCACGACGCGCTCAAGCGTCGATGTCTCTACCACTGGATCGACCACCCCAGCCTCGAACGCGAGCTGCAGATCGTCCGGTCGCGGGCGCCGCACGTCTCAGAATCCCTTGCGGCACAAGTCGTCTCGACGGTGCAGCGACTGCGCAACGAGCACGACCTGATCAAGCCGCCGGGGGTCGCGGAGACGCTCGACTGGGCCCGCGCCCTCGACGAGCTCGGTGCCTCGGACCTCGACCTCGACACGGCAGCCGCCAGCCTGGGCGTCGCCGTGAAGTACCGCGAGGACGCGGAGCGGGTCAGGGCCGCCCTCGACCGGATCCTGGCCCGATGACCATCGCGCCGGCGCACGCCGCGGACGAGATCCTCCTCGGGTTCGCGCGCGCCCTGCGGGCCGCCGGGGTCAACGTCACCGCCGACCGTGAGCGCACCTACCTCGAGGCGGTCGAGGCCGTGGGCGCCGACGACCAGTCGGCAGCCTTCTGGGCCGGCCGGGCGACGTTGTGCGCCTCGCCCGCCGACCTCGAGCGGCACGACCAGGTGTATGCCGCGTGGTTCGGCCTCGAGCGCGCCGGCACCCGGCGGCGCCGCGACTCGACCCACACCGTGGCGCAGGCCCCGCTCGACCTCGGGCGGGGTTCGACCGAGGACCCGCAGTCGCCCGAGGACGTGGTCCGCGCCCAGGCGAGTGCGGCCGAGGTGCTCCGGCACCGCGACGTCGCCTCGCTCAGCAGCGCCGAGCGGGCCAGGCTCGCCGCGATGTTCGGAGCCCTGCGGCCACGCGCGCCACGCCGGCCGGCGCACCGACAGACCCCGGCCCGCCGCGGAGCGGTCGACGCCCGGAAGACCCTGAGGGAGCAGCTGCGCAGGATGGGCGAACCGGGCCCGATCGCCTGGCGCCACAGGGGGACTCGGGCCCGCCGAGTGGTCCTGCTGGTCGACGTCTCGGGGTCGATGAGCGCATATGCCGACGCCCTGCTGCGACTGGCCCACGCCTACGTGGCCACCGGCCTGCCGGTCGAGGTCTTCACGCTCGGCACCCGGCTGACCCACGTGACCCGGCCCCTGCGACAGCGCGATCCGGAGCGGGCCCTCGTCGCCTGCGGGGCGAGCGTCCCCGACTGGTCGGGCGGCACCCGGCTGGCCGAGGGGGTGCGCGCCTTCCTCGACAGGTGGGGTCGGCGCGGGATGGCGCGAGGTGCGGTCGTCGTCCTCTTCAGTGACGGCTGGGAGCGCGACGAGCCCGAGGCGCTGGGCGAGCAGATGCGTCGTCTGCAGGCACTGGCGCACCGGGTCGTCTGGGTGAACCCGCACCGTGGCAAGCCCGGCTACCAACCGGTGCAGCAGGGGATCGTGGCTGCGCTGCCGCACGTTGACGACTTCGTGGCAGGCCACTCGATGGCCGCCTTCGAGGAGCTGGTGGAGGTGGTCGGCCGTGCGTGAGGTGCTTCCCGAGCTGCTCCGCTGGTGGCGGGCGGGTGCGACCGTCGGCGTCGGGACGGTCGTGGGCACCTGGCGGTCGGCGCCGCGACCGGCCGGGGCAGCGATGCTCGTGGGGCCGGGCGGGGAGGCGGTCGGCTCGGTCAGCGGCGGCTGCGTCGAGGGAGCCGTCTACGAGCTCGCCCAGTCAGTCGTCGCCGACGGGACACCGGTGCTGCAGCGCTACGGCGTGAGTGACGACGACGCGTATGCCGTCGGCCTCACCTGTGGGGGCATCCTCGACGTGTTCGTCGAGCGGGTGAGCCGGGAGAGCTTCCCGGAGCTCGACGAAGTGGCCCGGGACATCGAGGCCGGGCGACCGGTCGCCGTGGCCACCGTCATCGAGCACCCCGACCCGGCCTGGCTCGGGCGCCGGCTCATCGTGCGGCCCGAGCAGGACAGCAGCGCCGGCGCGTCGACCGGGTCACTGGGCTCACCCCGGGCCGACGACGCCGTCACCGACGACGCCCGCGGCATGCTGGCCTCCGGACGCACCGAGACGCTGACCTACGGCCCGGACGGCGAGCGCCGCGGTGAGGGCATGCGGGTCTTCGTCTCGTCGTTCGCGCCCAAGCCGCGGATGCTGGTCTTCGGCGCCATCGACTTCGCCGCTGCGGTGGCCCACCAGGGGCACTTCCTCGGCTTCCACGTGACGGTCTGCGACGCCCGGCCCGTCTTCGCCACCACCTCCCGCTTCCCGTCGGCCGACGAGGTCGTCGTCACCTGGCCACACCGCTACCTCGAGGCCGAGCGCGACGCCGGCCGGATCGACGCGCGCACCGTCATCTGCGTGCTGACCCACGACCCCAAGTTCGACGTGCCGGTCCTCGAGGTCGCCCTCCGCCTCCCCGAGGTGGCCTACGTCGGGGCGATGGGCTCGCGCCGCACCCACGACGACCGGCTGGCGCGGCTGCGCGAGGCCGGCCTCACCGAGGTCGAGCTGGCGCGCCTGTCGAGCCCGGTCGGTCTGGACCTCGGCGCCCGCACGCCGGAGGAGACCGCGGTGAGCATCGCGGCGGAGATCATCGCCCTCCAGTGGGGCGGCCGGGGCGAGCGCCTGGGCCACCGCGAGGGCCCGATCCACCACCACGCACCCGGTCTGGTGGCCGCGACGTCGCGATCCGAGGAGGCCACCGGAAACCACCCGGATTGACCGTTGTCCCAGCCCTCCGGACGGAGAAGTATCCGAAGGAGCCGGGCCTGCCCAGCCAGTACCTGAAGCACTCGTGTTCGTCACAGAGAGGTGATCGAATGACCCGCATCAGCGTCACGGTCGACGGCGTCGACTACTCCGACGAGGTGGAGCCGAGAACGCTCCTCGTCCACTACCTGAGGGAGCAGCTGGGCAAGACGGGCACCGTCGTCGGGTGCGACACGAGCAACTGCGGTGCGTGCACCGTGCACCTCGACGGCCGCAGCGTGAAGTCCTGCAACGTGCTGGCGGTCCAGGCGGACGGACACGACGTGACCACGATCGAGGGCCTGGCCAAGGACGGCGAGCTGCACCCCATGCAGCAGGCCTTCCACGACTGCCACGCGCTCCAGTGCGGTTACTGCACGCCCGGGATGATCATGCAGGCCATCGACGTCCTCAACGACACACCGGACCCGTCCGAGGAGCAGATCCGGGTCGGGCTCGAGGGCAACCTGTGTCGCTGCACCGGCTACCACAACATCGTCAAGGCAGTGCAGCAGGCGGCTGGCGCCGGCGCGACCACGGGTTCGTCAGCCGGGACGACCAGCGGTTCGACCCTGGGCGGTGAGCCGGTATGACCGCCGTCGAGGACCGCCCGAAGACCGAGGTGGGCGCAGCGCGCAAGCGCAAGGAGGACCAGCGGCTCATCACCGGCCGGACCAAGTGGACCGACAACATCCAGCTCACGGGCATGCAGCACCTGGCCATGGTCCGCAGCCCGTTCGCCCACGCCCGGATCACGGGCATCGACACCGCGGCCGCGAAGAAGGCCCCGGGCGTGGTCGCCGTCCTGACGGGGGCTGACATCAAGGACACCCAGGGCGCGATCGCCAACGCCTGGCCGATCACCACGGACCAGAAGGCGCCCGCCCACCTGCCCGTCGCCGTCGACCACGTCGCCTGCGCCGGGGAGATCGTCGCCCTGGTGGTGGCCCGGACCGCCGCGCTGGCGCGCGATGCCGCGGAGCTGGTGGAGGTCGACTACGACGAGCTGCCGGCCGTGCTGGACGCCAAGGAAGCGGTCGAGGACGCCGTCCTGGCCCATCCCGACCTGGGGACCAACAAGTCGGCCCTCTGGCGGCTCGACTCCGGTGAGCAGGGCAGCGGCGGCGATGTCGACGAGGAGATCGCCAAGGCTCGTGCCGACGGCATCGTGATCGAGCGCGAGTACCGCCAGCAGCGCCTCATCCCGGCCTTCATGGAGCCGCGCTCGACCGTCGTCGACCCCACAGGTGAGCAGATCACCGTGTGGACGTCCACCCAGGTCCCCCACATCCTGCGGTTCCTCATCGCCGCCACGACCGGCCTGCCGGAGTCCAAGGTCAGGGTCATCGCCCCGGACGTGGGCGGTGGCTTCGGCGGCAAGCTGCAGACGACCGCTGAGGAGTTCGCGACCCTGGCCGCCGCGCGGCACGTCGGCAAGCCGGTGAAGTACACCGAGACGCGGTCGGAGTCGCTCGTCTCCGGGCACCACGGTCGAGACCAGTACCAGACGCTGACCCTGGCCGCGACCAAGGACGGCACCGTCACCGCGCTCAAGGTCGACCTCATCGCCAACCTCGGCGCCTACGTCGGCCTGGTCGGGGGAGGCGTTCCCGTCCTCGGGGCCTGGATGTTCAACGCCATCTACAAGTTCCGCGCCTACCGCTTCACGGTCCAGACCGTCCTGACCAACACCACCTGGGTGGACGCCTACCGCGGTGCGGGCCGTCCGGAGGCGACCTACGCGGTCGAGCGGCTCATGGACGAGCTCGCGGTCGAGGTGGGGGTCGACCCGTTGGAGATCCGCGAGAAGAACTGGATCAAGCACGAGGAGTTCCCGTTCACGTCCGTCGCGGGCATGACCTACGACTCGGGGAACTACGAGGCGGCCACCGCGCGCGCCAAGGAGCTCTTCGACTACGACGGGCTGCGGCGGGAGCAGCAGGAGCGCCGCGCCAGCAAGGACCCGGTCCAGCTGGGGATCGGCGTCTCCACCTTCACGGAGATGTGCGGCCTGGCGCCATCGCGCGTCCTGGGCAGCCTCAACTACGGCGCCGGTGGATGGGAGCACGCCTCCATCCGGATGCTGGCCACCGGCAAGGTCGAGGTGATCACGGGGACCTCACCCCACGGGCAGGGCCACGAGACGGCCTGGAGCCAGATCGCCGCCGACCGGCTGGGTGTGCCCTTCGAGGACATCGAGGTCCTCCACGGCGACACCCAGATCTCGCCGCGTGGCCTCGACACCTACGGCTCGCGCTCGCTGGTCGTGGGCGGCGAAGCCGTTGTGCGAGCCGCCGACAAGGTCGTCGAGAAGGCCAAGGTCGTCGCGGCCCACCTCCTCGAGGCCAGCATCGACGACGTGGAGTTCTCGCAGGGCCGGTTCACCGTGCGGGGCACGGACAACGGGATCGGCATCACCGAGATCGCCACGGCGCAGTTCACTTCGCACAACCTCCCCGACGGCGTCGAGTCCGGCATCGACGCCGATGCGACCTTCGACCCCGACAACTTCTCCTTCCCCCACGGCACGCACCTGTGTGCCATGGAGGTCGACACCGAGACCGGTCAGGTGACGATGCGCAAGTACGTCTCCGTCGACGACGTCGGTCAGATCATCAACCCCCTCATCGTCGAGGGGCAGGTGCACGGAGGCGTCGTCCAGGGCATCGCGCAGGCCCTGTGGGAGGAAGCCGTCTTCGACGACCAGGGCACCCTCGTGTCCGGCTCGTTCGTCGACTACACCCTGCCGACCGCCGCCGACACGATCAGCCTGGTCACCGAGAACACCACCTCACCGTCGACGACCAACACCTTGGGCACCAAGGGCGTCGGCGAGGCCGGCGCGATCGCCTCCACGCCAGCCGTCGTCAACGCCCTGGTCGACGCCCTGCGACCGCTGGGCATCAACGACCTCCAGATGCCGTGCACCCCCGAGCGGGTCTGGAAGGCCATCCAGTCGGCCGGCTCGAACCAGGCCGAGGCCACCACCGGTGACGCCCAGCCGCACTTCGACGCCGGCGCGCCCAACCAGGACACCCCCGGTGACGATGCCGGCGCCTCGACGGACGGAGCAGGCCAGTGATCCCCGCATCGTTCGACTACGTCGCCCCCACCTCGGTCGCCGACGCCCTCGCGGCGCTGGCCGAGGCCGGCGACGACGCCAAGGTGCTGGCCGGCGGCCAGAGCCTGCTGCCCATCCTCCGGATGCGGCTCAACGCCCCGGAGAAGGTCATCGACCTCGGCCGGATCGAGGAGCTCAAGGGCGTGTCCGAGGACGGCGACCACGTCGTCATCGGTGCGATGACCACGTATGCCGATGTGCTGGCGAGCGACCTCGTCCGTCAGCACGCGGGGCTGCTCACCGACGCGATCGCCGAGGTGGCCGACCCGCAGATCAGGCACCGCGGGACGGTCGGTGGCGCGCTCGTGCACGCCGACCCGGCCGGCGACGTGGGGGCTCCGGCGCTCGCGCTCGAGACGGAGTTCGTCATCACCGGCAGCGGTGGTGAGCGCACCGTCGCGGCAGCCGACTTCTTCCAGGACCTGTTCGAGACGGCGGTGGGGGAGGGCGAGCTGCTCACCGCCATCCGCGTCCCGAAGCACACCGGCTGGGGCCACCGCTACGAGAAGTTCGTCCGGGTCTCCCACCAGTGGTCGATCGTCGCGGTCGCCGCGACGGTCCGGGTCGACGGCGGCACGATCGCCGAGGCGAGGATCGGGCTGACCAACATGGGGTCCACCCCGCTGCGGGCCACCGCCGTGGAGCAGGCGCTGGTGGGCAAGGCAGCCACCGACGAGGCGGTGCGGGAGGCCTGTGCTGCGGCCGCGGAGGGCACCAACCCGCCGTCCGACCTCAACGGCGACAGCGACTACCGCAGGCACCTCGCCACGGTCCTCGCCCGACGGGCCGTCCTGGCCGCGGCAGGGGCGTGAGCCCGTGGAGCTGAGCCACTCGTTCACCGTGCCCGCCACCGTCGAGCAGACCTGGGCCACCTTCATGGACCTGCCCCTGGTCGGCGGCTGCTTCCCCGGGGCCACCGTCACCGAGCTGACGGACGAGGGTTTCGCCGGCACGGTGAAGGTCAAGCTCGGCCCGATTGCGCTGGTGTACTCCGGCACGGGCGCCTTCGTCGAGCGGGACGACGCCACCCACCGGGCCGTGATCGAGGCCAAGGGCAAGGACAAGCGGGGCAACGGCACGGCGGGCGCCACCGTGACGATCCAGCTCGCCGAGGCCGGCAACGGGTCGACCCGCGCCGACGTGCAGACCGACCTGGCCGTGACCGGCAAGCCGGCGCAGTTCGGACGGGGGGTCATGCAGGACGTGTCCGACAAGCTGCTCGGCCAGTTCATCGCCTGCATCGAGGGCAAGGTAGGCGATGCCAACCCCCACGATGCTGCAGACCCCGGGCTGCAGGGATCTCACCCCATTGGAACGAAACCTGCATCTGCCGCAGGGCCCGAGGTCCCCACGCCGGCTCCCGAGGTCCCCGCCCCGGCTGCCGAGGTCCCCGCGCCGGCTGCCGAGGTCCCCACCCCGGCCGCTGAGGTCCCCGCCCCGGTCACGCTGGCCCCGGTCGCCCCGCAACCGACCCCGCCGAAGGAGCAGGACGACGCGCTCGACCTGGGCTCCACCGTGCTGCCGATCCTGCTCAGGTCCTACGGCAAGCAGGTCGCCATCGGCGTCGTCGTCGTGGTCGCCGTCATCGTCATCTGGCGGGCGATGAGCGGCTAGCCCGCCCCACGGCATACCCACCGCACGGCCCATGGCCGCCGACCCGCCCAAACGGACGATGACGAGGTCGTCCGGACATGTGGACCTGCGGTGACCTACCCTGAAAGTGGTCGGTCGCGTGGAAGGGTGGCCGCAACCCCACACCGCCGCGGGCCACGCGGCACCCTGCCAGCACAGGAGCACGCCACGATGAGCCAGCAGACCGTCGTCGTCCTCAACGGACCGAACCTCAACCTGCTCGGCGAGCGCGAGCCCGAGATCTACGGGTCCGACACCCTCGCGGAGATCGAGGCCCTGTGCCGCAAGGCCGCCGGCCTGGCCGGGCTCGAGATCGACTTCCGCCAGAGCAACCACGAGGGCGTCCTCATCGATGCCATCCACGAGGTCCGCAAGTCGGCCGTGGGCCTGGTCATCAACGCCGGCGCCTACACGCACACCTCGATCGCGCTGCGCGACGCGCTCGCGGCGGTGAGCTTCCCCGTGTTCGAGGTGCACCTCAGCAACGTGCACCAGCGCGAGGAGTTCCGGCACCACTCCTACCTGTCCGCCGTCTCGAACGGCGTCATCACCGGGTGCGGCCCCAGCGGCTACGCCTACGCGATCGCCCGCATCTCCGAGCTGGTCGACCACCGGCACTGACCTTCCGGCTCTCCCCCCTGTTGGAAGTGGAACTACCGGATATCCGGTAGTTCCACTTCCAACAGAAGGGGAGAGCCGGGCTGCAAGACTGCGGGCATGACCCCGCAGTCACCACTCGACCCGATGGACCTCGCAGGGATCGACGACCTGCTCTCCGACGAGGAGAAGGCGATCCGCGGCACCGTCCGCGCCTTCCTCGACAAGCGGGTGGAGCCGTTCGTCGCCGACTGGTTCGAGCGGGGCGAGATCGACGACATCCGCGGCCTGACCAAGGAGCTCGGGGCGCTTGGGCTGCTCGGGATGCACCTGGAGGGCTACGGCTGCGCCGGGATGAGCGCGGTCGACTACGGCCTGGCCTGCCTCGAGCTCGAGGCCACTGACTCCGGCGTGCGGAGCCTGGTCTCGGTGCAGGGGTCGCTGGCGATGTTCGCGATCCACCGCTGGGGCACCGAGGAGCACCGGGGGCGCTGGCTGCCCTCGATGGCGACCGGTGAGGCGATCGGCTGCTTCGGCCTGACCGAGCCCGACCACGGCTCCGACCCCGCGTCGATGCGCACGAGGGCCCGCCGAGTCGGCGACGACTGGGTGCTCGACGGCGCGAAGATGTGGATCACGAACGGCTCGATCGCCGACGTCGCGGTCGTCTGGGCCAACGCGGGGGAGGAGCACGGCGGGATCCGTGGCTTCGTGGTCCCCACCGACAGCCCGGGGTTCTCGGCTCCCGAGATCAAGCACAAGCTGTCGCTGCGGGCCTCGGTGACCAGCGAGCTGGTGCTCGACGGCGTCCGGCTCCCGGGCGACGCGGTGTTCCCCGAGGTCCGGGGTCTCAAGGGTCCCCTCTCGTGTCTGTCCGAGGCCCGCTACGGCATCGTGTGGGGCTCGCTCGGGGCCGCCCGGTCCAGCCTCGACACCGCCCGTCGCTACTCCATCGAGCGCGAGCAGTTCGGCCGCCCGCTGGCCGGCTTCCAGCTGACCCAGCAGAAGCTCGCCGACATGGCGCTGGAGCTCGTCAAGGGCCAGCTCCTGGCCCTGCACCTGGGCCGTCGCAAGGACGCCGGGACACTGCGGCCGGAGCAGGTCAGCCTGGGCAAGCTCAACAACATCCGTGAGGCGATCGACATCTGCCGGATGTCCCGAACCATCTTGGGGGCCAACGGAATCAGCCTCGAGTACCCGATCATCCGGCACATGAACAACCTCGAGTCGGTGCTCACCTACGAGGGCACCGTCGAGATGCACACCCTCGTGATCGGGCAGGCGATGACGGGCCAGCAGGCCTTCCGCTAAGGCCCCGCTCCGGGGTCATCTGAGGGCGACGCGGAATGCCGTCGCGCGGGCCCGGCCGCGCGGCATACCCTCGATTTTCGGTGGAGGCATCTGACCGTGTAGTCTCACCGTCGCACTTCCGCGCGGGTCCTGCCCGCGAGGTTCGTGCCCGCCCCCTTAGCTCAGTCGGCAGAGCGTTTCCATGGTAAGGAAAAGGTCGTCGGTTCGATTCCGACAGGGGGCTCTGGGAAGGGCGCCGCGAGGCGCACGCCCCATGGCGGGGTAGCTCAGCTGGTTAGAGCGCACGACTCATAATCGTGAGGTCGCGGGATCGAGCCCCGCTCCCGCTACAGCCGCGATTTCAGGATTCACCCTGGATTCGCGTATTCTGATGCGTCGTTGCCCGTGTATAGCGGGCCCACTCGATTTCACACCCAGTCAGTTCCGAGAGCAGGTTGCCCCGTGGCTAGCAAGAGCGCAGACGTCCGCCCCAAGATCACCTTGGCGTGCGTGGATTGCAAGGAGCGCAACTACATCACCAAGAAGAACCGTCGGAACAACCCCGACCGCCTGGAGATGAAGAAGTTCTGCCCCCGCGACGGCAAGCACACGGTCCACCGCGAGACCCGCTGACCTGACGCGTCCCGACAGCCGCCCCGGACCACGGTCCAGGGCGGCTTTGTCATGCCCGGGCCGGTGCCCCATAGGGTGGGGAGCATGGCCGTCAACGCAGACTTCGCAGGGCGCAGCTACCCGCCCAGTGGCCCGTATGCCGTGGACGCGGCGATGCTCGCGGCGTTCGCCTCCGCGGTGGGTTCGCAGGACCCCGTGCACACCTCGACCGAGGCCGCGCAGGCCGCCGGCTACCGCGACGTGATCGCGCCGCCGACCTTCGCCGTGACGATCGCGCAGCAGTGCGACGCGGTGTTCGTCCAGGACCCCGAGGCCGGTATCGACTACAGCCGGGTGGTCCACGGCGAGCAGCGCTTCGTCCACCACCGCCCGATCACGGCCGGCGACTCCGTGCTGGGCACCCTCACGGTCGACACCGTCCGCGAGGCGGGCGGCCACGCGATGGTCACCACCCGCACCGAGCTCACCACCGAGGAGGGCGAGGCGCTGTGCACCTCGACCTCCACCATCGTCATCCGAGGAGGGGAGTGACCGTGGCTGCACGGAGCCTGGCCCAGACCGCCGCGGGCGACACCATCGGACCGGTCACCATCGCCGTGGCCCGCGAGACCCTGGTCGCCTACGCGAACGCCTCCGGTGACCAGAACCCGATCCACCAGGACGAGGACTTCGCGAAGTCCGTCGGACTGCCCGACGTCATCGCCCACGGCATGTGGACCCTGGGTGCGGCCGGTTCGGTGGTCGAGGAGTGGGCCGGCGACGGTGGCCGGGTCGTCGAGTTCGGCACCCGCTTCACCAAGCCCGTGGTCGTCCCGCAGGGCGGCGGCGAGGTCGAGGTCTCCGGAGTCGTCAAGAGCGTCGACGAGGACACCCGCCGGGCCACGGTCGAGCTGACCGCCACCAGCGAGGGCGCCAAGGTGCTCGGGCGCTGCATCGCCGTCGTCCAGCTCGACTGACCGGGGCGCCCATGCATGACGAGCACGACGTCGCCCTGGCGTCGCTCACGACGATGCGCGTCGGTGGACCGGCCGCGCGGCTGGTCACGGCCGAGACGATCGACGACGTGGTCGACGCCGTGCGCGAGGTCGACGACGCCGACGAGCCACTGCTGGTCCTCGGCGGCGGCTCCAACCTGGTCATCGCCGATGCCGGGTTCGCGGGCAGCGTGGTGCGCCTGGCGACCGACGGGGTCACCGTCGAGTCGGCCGACCTCTGCGGCGGGGTCATGGTCCGCGTCGCCGCCGGCGTCGTCTGGGACGAGTTCGTGGCCCGGGCCGTCGCCGAGGGCTGGTCCGGCGTGGAGGCGCTGTCCGGCATCCCCGGCTCGACCGGTGCGACGCCGGTGCAGAACGTCGGGGCCTACGGCCAGGAGGTGGCGCAGACCATCGCGTCGGTCCGGGTGTGGGACCGCGCCCAGCAGCAGGTGCGCACGATCAGCTCGCTCGACTGTGCCTTCACCTACCGGCACTCGATCTTCAAGGCGTCCTCGCGCCACGTGGTGCTGGACGTGCTCTTCCAGCTCATCCCCAGCGAGCTGAGCCAGCCGGTGGGCTATGCCGACCTGGCCCGCCAGCTCGGGGTCGAGGTGGGCGACCGGGTGCCGCTGGCCGCTGCCCGCGAGGCGGTCCTGCACCAGCGGCGCAACCGAGGCATGGTGCTCGACGAGGCCGACCACGACACGTGGTCGTGCGGCTCCTTCTTCACCAACCCGATCCTGTCGGCCCGGCGGTTCGCCGCGCTGGAGTCGCGGGCGGCCACCCGGCTGGGGGCCGAGGGGTCGACGCCGCCGCGGTTCGCCGACGCTGACGGCAACGTCAAGACCAGTGCCGCGTGGCTGATCGACAGGGCCGGGTTCGAGAAGGGCTTCGCCCTGCCCGGCAGCGGCGCGGCCCTGTCGAGCAAGCACACCCTGGCGATCACCAACCGCGGTGCCGCCACGGCCGCCGAGGTCGCCGAGCTGGCTCGTCACCTGCAGGCCGGGGTGCACGACGCGTTCGGTGTCACCCTGGTGAACGAGCCGGTGTTCGTCGGCCACGAGCTCTGACGCTCAGCCCCGAGCTCCAGCGAGTCTTTGATGGGTTGACCCCACCAGAGCGTGGGGGACCCATCAAAGACTCGGGTCGGGTCCGGCCGCGTCAGGTGGGGTCGCCAGCCAGGTGTCGATGTCGGCCAGGACCGCGTCCCGCACCTCGGCGGGCGCGCGCGAGGCCGTCACCGAGCCCCGTGCGAGGGTGGCCAGCTCCTCGTCCGTGAAGCCGAGGGCGTCGCGGGCCAGCTGGTACTGGGCGGCCAACCGGGACCCGAACAGCAACGGGTCGTCGGCGCCCAGTGCCACCGGTATGCCGTGCTCGACGATCGTGCGCAGGGGCACCTCGGCGTTGCTGCCGTAGACCCCGAGGGCGACGTTGCTCCGAGGGCACACCTCGAGGGCGACGCCCGACTCAGCGACGAGCTCGAGCACGCGGGGGTCCTCCACGCTGCGCACGCCGTGGCCGATCCGGTCCGGCCGGATCGCCTCCAGCGTGGACTCGACCGCGGTGGGGCCGAGCAGCTCACCGGCGTGGGGCACCAAGGCCAGGCCGGCCCGCCGGGCGATGGCGAAGGCCGGGGCGAAGTCGGCGGTCTGCCCGCGTCGCTCGTCGTTGCTGAGCCCGAACCCGACGACGGTCCCGGCACCTTCGCCGGCATGCTGGGCCGCCAGCCGGGCGAGGGTGCGGGCGTCGAGGGGGTGGCGGATGCGGCTCGCCGCCACGACCACGGCGACCTGCGTCGACCCCTCGCGGGACGCGGCGGCGGCCTCGTCGAGCACAATCTCGAGGGCGGGGGTGATGCCACCGACGAAGGGCGCGTAGGAGGTCGGGTCCACCTGGATCTCGAGCCACCGAGACCCTTCGCTCGCGTCGTCCAGCGCGGCCTCCCGGACGATGCGCCTCAGGTCGGCCTCGTCGCGCACACAGGCGCGGGCCGCGTCATACAACCGTTGGAACCGGAACCACCCGCGCTCGTCGCGCGCACTCAGCTGCGGCGGGTACCCCGTCGTGAGGGCGTCGGGGAGGTGGAGGTGGTGCTTCTCGGCCAGCTCACGCACGGTCTCCACGCGCATCGAGCCGGTGAAGTGCAGGTGCAGGTGCGCCTTGGGCAGGTCGGTCACCGGGCGCGGCATGCGAGGCAGTCTTGCATCCGCTGTGGTCGGACCGGTCCGGGGCCCGCCGCTAGCGGACGACCGACGCCGACCAGGCCTGCGGCACGAGGAGGCGCGGCGCACCGGCCCCGTCGGCGGGGACCGCCCAGAGGTCGGTCTCACCGCCTCGCTCGCCGGTCAGGGGGAGCCCGTAGAGGACGGTGGAGTCGTCGAGCCACTGCACCTGGTCGTCGACGCTGCGGGTCTCGGCCAGCAGCCGCTCGCTTCCCGTGGCCAGGTCGAGCACGGCGATCCGCCACCCCCGCGAGGACGGCTGCAGCTTCTTGTAGGCCACCCGTCGCCCGTCCGGTGACAGCGAGGGGCACTCCGCGCCCGAGCGCACCGTGGTGACCGACCGCTTCGACACGCTTCCCCGGGCCAGCCACGGCCGTCCGTCGAACGCGACGGTGAGGTAGAAGGTGTTGTCGTCGAGGAAGGTCACCCCCCAGTAGTTGCGGTCGACCGGGGTGATCCGGCGGCCTTCGTGGGTGAGCGCGAAGTCCTCGAGGTGGACCGCGGTGCCCGCCGCCAGGTCGTGCACGTAGGTGCGGGTGGCGAAGCCGGCGCTGAGGTACGAGTCGCCGGCCACGAAGGCCGTGGTGGCAGCCAACCTGCCGTCGGGGGAGAGTCGCGCGCGACTGGGTATGCCGGGCAGGTTGCGCCGGTAGGTCACGTGGCCGGTGCGGTCCCAGGCCGTGACCGAGCTGCCCAGCACCACCCCCGGTCGCGAGCGGAGGCAGAGCGTGGTCCCTCCTCGCTGGTCGACGCGCTCGCAGGCGTCCGCGGTGACGGCGCGCGGGCCGGCAGGGTCGGCCAGCGTGGACATCGCCACCTTGCCGAAGTCGGGACCCAGGGCCGTCGACCGGTAGACGAGGTGCGGCACGGCCTCCACCTCGGCCAGCGAGGCGCTCGGGACGCTCGTCGGCGTGCGTGCGGCGGGCGCCGGCCGGCTCGACACGGCATACGCGACGACGCCGCCGACGCACAGCACCACGACCACCGCGAGGGCCACCACCCGGGAGCGCTGGCTCATCGCCGGGCTCCGGGCCCGGGCGCGGACCGCAGGAGCAGCCACGCCACCGGGACGACGACGGCCAGCAGGGCGGCCATCAGCAGGGCCGCGCGACCCGGCCCCACGAGCGTCCAGGTCCAGCCGAAGACGACCGCCGCCGCGAGCCGGGTGAGGGCCACCGCGGACTGCGCGGTGGCGATCGCGCTGCCCCGCACCTCCGGGCGGACCACCGATGCCGCCGCGGCGGCCAGGACCCCGTCGGTGGAGGCGTAGAAGGCGCCGAGCAGGAGCAGGCAGCCCGCGCCGAGGACCAGGGAGCCGACCGGGCCGGAGGCGCAGACGTAGGCGCCGACGAGGAACAGGTGCCCCACGACCATCACGCGGGCCCGCCCGAACCGGTCCGCCACCCGCCCGAACGGGACGGCGAGCGCGAGGTAGGCCAGGTTGGTCCCGACGAACAGCAACGGGAACCAGAGCGCGGCGAGGTCGTTGCGGTCCTGCAGGACGAGGTAGATGAAGGCGTCGCTGAGGGTCAGCAGGCCCAGCAGGCCAGCCGCCCCCACGAGCCGGGCGAACCCGGGCTCGGCGAGCATCCGCACGGTGGGACGGGCCACGTCCACGGCTGCTCCGGTGTGCTGGTCCGCCGTCCTGGCCGCGCGGGCCGGTCGCAGGTCGGGCACGAGCAGGGCGAGCAGGGCGACCCCGATCACCGCCGCCGCCAGCGAGATCACGAAGACCAGCCGGTAGTCCTCGGGCACCGCCCAGAGGGCGAGGAAGGCGAGGAGCGGCCCGAGCATGGCCCCCGTGGTGTCCAGGGCACGGTGCACGCCGAACGAGCGACCGAGCGACCCCGGGTCGCTGGAGGCGGCGATGAGGACGTCACGGGGGGCGGTGCGCAGCCCCTTGCCGAGGCGGTCGACACCCAGGACCCCTGCGACCACCGCGGCCCCCGGCAGCCACAGCAGCACGGTGCGGGCCAGCGCTGACACGGTGTAGCCGGTCAGCGCCACCTGCTTGGGTCGGTCCAGCCGGTCGGCCAGCCACCCGCCGAGGTAGCGCACCACCACGGAGGCGGCCGAGTACAGCCCGTCGACCAAACCGTAGGCCAGCGGCGACAACCCGAGACCGGCGGTGAGGTAGAGCGGCAGCACGGCCGCGGCGGACTCGGACGAGATGTCGGTGGCGAGGCTGACCAGCCCGAGCAGGATGACCGTCCGCGCGACCGGTGCACGTGCCGCCCTGCCCCCACGGGTGGCGGGCGCACCCGGTGGAGCCGGGCGGTGCCGGTCGGCGAGGTACACGAGCGCCCCCTGGTGCCCGCGCGGGTCCGTGCGCGGTGCGGCCAGTCTACGAAGCGGGCCTTCCCGCGGGCGGGCGTTCAGGCAGATCAGCGCCGGTGAGCACCCGCCGGCGCCGCCGGCCGCTGGGGTCAGCAGCGCCGGTGAGCACCCGCCTGCGGCTGGCCCGCTGGGTCAGTCGTCGACGACGTGGATGGCTGCCGACTCGGGACTGCCCGCCCCGGCCTCGGCGCCGCCGACCTCACCGTCGTCGACGAACTCGGTGGAGGGGTCCGGCTCGTCGTCGTCGGACGCGCCGGACTCGAAGTCGTCGCCGTCCACGGCACCGGAGTCCAGCCCGCCCTCGTCGTCGGGCGCGCCGTAGGCGGAGTCCGGGTCGGCCTCCTCCTGGCGGATCCGCTGCTCGATGGTCTCCTCCTGGCCCTGCTCCCAGGCGGTGGTGCCCCACTCGGTGTTGCGCGGCTGGCTGTCCGGCGGCGACCAGGGCTCGTTGTCACCCTCGCTGGCGTCGAGCAGGTCGTCCTGCCCGCTGCCCGAGTCGGTCGCGTCGTCGAGGCTGATGCTGCCGAGGTCGTCGTCGAAGCTCTCCGTGCCGGGTTGGTCGCTCATGCGTCCACCTTGCGGGACCCGCGATGCCCCCGCAAGGGGAGCCCGCGGCATACCCCGCCCGGACCCAGCTTTATCGGGTCAAGGGGGAAGGATGACCTGCGCACGACTTCGGAAGCGGGGTGAAGGTCAAGGTTCTTGCCAGACCCGATAAAGCTGTGAGGAGCGGGTCAGGCGGCGCTGAGCTTCTCCGCCGCCGCCAGCAGGACGCACGTCGCGACGGCTTCCATCGCCTCGCTGACCTGGTCGAGCGGCGGGAAGGTGGGGGCGAGGCGGATGTTGCGGTCGCGCGGGTCGTCGCCGTGGGGGAACGAGGCGCCAGCCGGCGTGAGGGCGATGCCGGCCTCCTTGGCCAGCTGGACGACACGGGACGCCGTGCCGTCGAGGACGTCGAGGCTCACGAAGTAGCCGCCCGTCGGCTTCGTCCAGGTGGCGACCCCGAGGCCACCGAGGCGCTCGCTCAGGACCCGCTCGACCTCGGCGAACTTCGGGGCGATGATCGCCCGGTGCTTGACCATGTGGTCGCGCACGCCCTGCGGGGAGCCGAAGAACTGCGCGTGGCGCAGCTGGTTGACCTTGTCGGGTCCGATGGCGCCCTTGCCGAGGTGGGTGGTGTACCACTTCACCGTCTCGACCGACCCGGCCAGGAACGCGACGCCGGCGCCGGCCAGGGTGATCTTCGAGGTCGAGGCGAACAGGATCGGCCGGTGCGGGTGTCCCGACGCCGCCGCCAGCGTGAGGATGTCGGCGCTCTTGGCCTCCTCGTCGGTGAGGTGGTGGAAGGCGTAGGCGTTGTCCCAGAAGATCTTGAAGTCGGGGGCGGCGGTCGGCATCGAGGCCAGTCGCGCGGCGATCTCCTGCGTCACGACCGAGCCGGTGGGGTTGGCGTAGGTCGGCACCAGCCACATGCCCTTGATGCTCGGGTCGCTGGCGGCCAGCCGCTCGACCTCGTCCATGTCCGGGCCGTCGTCGTGCATGGGCACCGTCACCATGTCGATGCCGAACCACTCGAGCAGGGTGAAGTGCCGGTCGTACCCGGGCACCGGGCAGATGAAGGTGACCTTCTCCTCCTGGCTCCACGGGCGCTCGCTGTCGACCCCGCCGTGCAGCCAGAGGTCGACCAGCACCTCGCGCATCATCACGAGGCTGGAGTTGCCGCCGGCGACGACCTGCTCGGGCTCGACCCACAGCAGCTCGGCGAACATCTCGCGCAGCTCCTTGATGCCCTCGAGACCCCCGTAGTTGCGGGTGTCGACCCCGGCGGCGTCCTTGACGCCGTGGGGCAGGGACAGCAGGTCCGCGGACAGGTCGAGCTGGGCCGCGGCGGGCTTGCCTCGCGTGAGGTCGAGCGACAGGCCGCGCGCCTTCAGCGCGGCATACGCCTCCTGCTGCTCCTGGGCGAAGGCCTGGAGCTCCTGGGCGGAGCGCTCGGCGAGGGGGGTGCTGGCGGTGGCGGTCTGCTCGGTCACGGGCTCCATGCTCCCAGAGCCCCGGTATGCCGCGAAGTCGCCGTCCGCAGCCCGGTCACCCGGGCAGCGGTGTGGGCAGGTCGATGGGCAGCCAGCGGGCAGACAGATGGGCAGTGCCTACCGATGCCCGGGACCCACGGTCGACCGGACTCTTGGAGGGCGGCGGCACGCGGTCGTCGCACACCATCACCAACACCACCACAGAAGGAAATCCGATGAAGCTCTTCCTGATCGAACGCGAAGTCCAGGGCGCCAGCGAGCTCACCCACGAGCAGCTCGCCGAGATCTCCCGGACCTCCAACGCCGCCGTCGAGTCGCTCGGGGTCCAGTACAACTGGGTCCGCAGCTACGTCGCCGGCGACAAGATCTACTGCCTCCACGAGGCGTCCGACGCCGAGACCATCCGCGAGCACGCCCGCCGGGGCGGGTTCTCGTGCGAGGTCGTGGCCGAGGTCGTCGCCGAGTTCGGTCCGCACACCGCGACCGAGCTCGAGAGCGAACGGGCGGGGGCGACGGCATGATCGACGCCCAGATGCATGTCTTCCTCAACGAGACGGTCGCAGGGGGCCGGCTGGGAGCCCAGCGGCCGGTCGGGCCGCGCAGCGCGCGCCGGATCGTCCTCGACGTCCGCCGCCGTCGCCGGGCCGAATCCCGGTGACCTCCACGGCCGCCGACCGCGAGACCTTCCGGACCGCGGTCGGCGGCTCGTACCCTGTCGGGGTGGAGCTCGTGGAGCGGGAGCCGCAGCTGGAACACCTCCGCACGGCCCTGGAGCGCAGCCGCACCCAGGGGTGCTTCGTCGCCGTGTCCGGAGAGGCCGGCGCCGGCAAGTCCGCCCTCGTGCGGGTCGCCACCACCGGGCAGCAGTGGACCCGGGTGGCCCGCGGGCTGTGCGACCCACTGGAGACCCCGCGTCCGCTCGGGCCGGTCCGCGACGTGCTGGCCGACCTCGGCGTGAAGGTGGGGGCCGACCCTGGCGCGCCCGTGCCCTTGGCCGAACGCCTGCTCGACGCGGTCGGGAGCGAGCCGACCACCCTCGTCATCGAGGACGCCCAGTGGGTCGACGAGGCGTCGGTGGAGGTGCTGCGCTTCGTCGCCCGTCGGGTCGAGGCCCTGCCGCTCGTCGTCCTGCTCACCTACCGCGACGGTGAGATCGGTCCCGACCACGTGCTCCGCCCGCTGCTCGGCGACATCGCCCGGCTCGACGCAGGCACCAGCATCGGGCTCAAGGGTCTGTCGATCGGTGCCATCCGGACGGTCCTCGCCGGCACCGGCATCGACGCGCCCTCGGTGCTCGCGCTGACCGGCGGGAACCCCTTCTTCGTCACCGAGATCGCCCGGCACCCCGCCGAGGCACTGCCGGCCTCGGTCCGCGACGCCGTCCTGGCCAGCACGAGTGCCGTCGGCGCCGCCGACCTCGAGGTGCTGCAGGTCATCGCCACGGCGCCCGACTCCCTCGACGACCGCCTGCTGCCGGCGCTGGCCATCGACGTGCCGCAGCTGCGCAGGCTCGAGGCCACCGGTCTGCTCCGACGCTCGCGTCGCGGGGTCGGCTACCGCCACGAGCTGGCCCGCAGGGCGGTCGAGGACTCCATCCCTCCGGGTGTGACTCCCCGCCTGCACGCCCGGATCCTTCTGGCCCTCGAGGGGGTTGGCGCAGACCCGGCGGTCCTGGCCCACCACGCCCACGCGGCCGGCGACGACGCGCGCACGCGGGCGTACGCCGACCGGGCCGCCGCGGAGGCCACCCAAGCCGGGTCGCACCGCGAGGCGGTCGCCTTCCTCGAGCTGGCGCTGGCCGCCCCCGGGGGTGAGCCGGTCCACCGGGCCGCGCTGCTCGAGCGGCTGAGCTTCCAGCAGTACATGGTGAGCCGACTGCCCGAGGCGGTGGAGTCGATCTCGGAGGCGACTCGGCTCTGGGCCGAGGCCCGGGACGACGACGGCCTGGCGGCGGCGCACAGCAGGCGGGCCCTGATCGAGTACTACTCGGCCCGGCGAGCGGCGTCCGAGCGGCACATCGCGCTGGCCCTGGCTCACCGCGACGCCCCTGCCTATGGCGCGGCGAAGTCCCTGGAGATGCTGCTGGCCTTCCGCCGCAACGACGCCGACGCCACGTCGGAGGCGCGGAAGGTGACTCGTTCGCTGGCCCAGGAGCGGTCGGACGACGAGCTCCTCGTGCGCTCGGAGATCCTCGGCACGGCCGGCGACGTGCTGATGGGCG
This sequence comes from Phycicoccus sp. Soil802, assembly GCF_001429605.1. Classification (GTDB taxonomy): domain Bacteria; phylum Actinomycetota; class Actinomycetes; order Actinomycetales; family Dermatophilaceae; genus Pedococcus. The sequence continues at coordinate 224,392 of NZ_LMSS01000007.1, read as the reverse complement.
ACGACCTCGCCGCGCGCGACCGGCTGCTCATCCTGGTGCACGACGCGGCGGCCCGGCTGTTCGACGAGACGGCCTCGACCGGGTGGTCCCAGCTGGCCGCCATCGACGTGGAGCAGCGCCGGTTCCGTGACGCCGAGAGCCTGCTGGAGCAGTCACTGCCCTTCACCGTCGACCGGGACATCCCGATCTGCGAGCAGTGGCAGACCGGGGTGCGCTCGCGGCTCCAGTTCGAGCGGGGTCGGTGGGAGGCGGGACTCGAGGACGCCCAGACCGTCCTCGACGGCGGGGCGCCGATCGCCAGCCTGTGGCCGCACCTGGTGGCGGGACTCGTGGCCCTGCGACGGGGCGAGCCCGCGCCCGGGGGTGCCGACGACCACCTCGAGCACGCGTGGCGGCTCGCCGAGCAGATGGGGGAGCCCTTGGCGCGGCTGGCGGTCATGGCGGCGTTCGCCGAGCGAGCCTGGTTGCTCGACCTCCGCGACCCGCGGCTGGCCGGGGCAGCGGCCTTGCTTCGCGAGGTGGGTGGGCTGCCCGGGGTGCAGTGGTCCACGGGGCGGCTCGCGGTCTGGTTGCGGAGGCTGGAGACCGACCACGTGGACGGGGTGGGACACCTCAACGGCACGTCCGCGCACGACGGGCCGTCGCTGACGGTCGCCGAACCCAGTGCGCTCGAGCTCGAAGGTCGGTCCGACGAGGCGGCGCAGCGCTGGCGTGCCCTGGGGGCGCCCTACGAGGCGGCGCTGGCACGGGTCGGGTCGTCGGACGAGCAGGTGGCCGTCGCCGCGCTCGCCGACCTCGAGGCGATGGGCGCCTGGGCGGCTGCCGACCGCGCGCGGGGGGTGCTGCGTGAGCGCGGCCTGTCGCGGGTGCCCGCTCGGCGCCGCACGACCACGGTCGCCAACCCGTCCGGCCTCACCTCCCGGCAGCTCGACGTGGCCCGCCTGGTGGCCCTGGGGCTGACCAACGCCGAGCTGGCCCAGAAGCTGTACATCTCGCCGCGCACCGCCGACCACCACGTGTCCGCCGTGCTCACCAAGCTGGGCCTCGGGACGCGGCGCGAGGTGGTGCGTCGAGCATCCGAGCTCGGACTCGTCTAGACGGTGGCACCAGCGAGTTCGCGTTCGGCCCGGTGCCTCACGTATGCTTCTTCCTCGGTTGACTTGACCATGCTTTCGGCGTGCCCGGGCGCAGGTCGGCTCAGCCTCCCGGAACCCTCCGCCCCCGCGGTGAGTTCCGTAGGGCAGTGGCTCAATTGGTAGAGCTCCGGTCTCCAAAACCGGCGGTTGGGGGTTCGAGTCCCTCCTGCCCTGCGTAGCAGGACCTGTGACCGGACCCGGTCGCGGCACAGATGAGTGAAAGCAGAGGCATCGTGACGGACGTGAGCGCGGACACCCGCGGCTCTGGTCGTACCGGCCGCAAGAGTGACAAGGGCGGCAACCCCATCTCGCGGATGTTCCGCTCGATGTCCCTCTTCGTCAGCCAGATCCTCGACGAGCTGCGCAAGGTCGTGCGGCCGACTCGCTCCGAGCTGGTCAACTACACGATCGTCGTGATCGTGTTCGTGACCTTCGTGATGGCTCTCGTCTCGACCGTGGACTTCGGCTTCACCAAGCTCGTCCTGTGGGTCTTCGGCGGCTGACCGCCGCCCTGCCGCAGTCATCCCGGGGTCACCCGGCGAATACCAGAAGGAAGTAGGTCATCAGCGTGTCCGACCAGAGGACCACCGACAACGCCGAGCCCGGGACCGAAGAGGTCACGGTCGACGGTGCTGCCGCCGAGCTCGAGACCAGCGACATCCAGGCCGACACGGACGTCGAGGCCGTCGCTGACGACGCCGATGACACCGACGCCGATGACACCGACGCCGATGTCACCGACACCGACGCCGACACCGACGAGGCCGCCGCGGAGGAGGTCATCGTCGACGAGGTCGAGCGGGATGACAGCGAGGACCTCGACGACGAGCAGGTCCACCAGCCGCAGGTCTCGACGCTGACCTTCTCCGACGACGAGACCCCCGTGGTCGAGTCCGACGACGAGGACGCTGACGCGGCCGCCGACGTCGACGCCGCTCCCGGTGACCCGGTCCAGGAGTTCAAGGACGCGCTGGCCGCCAAGTACGGCGACTGGTACGTCGTGCACTCCTACGCCGGCTACGAGAACCGCGTGAAGGCCAACCTCGAGAACCGCACGACCTCGCTCAACATGGAGGACTTCATCTTCGAGGCCGAGGTGCCCATGGAAGAGGTCACCGAGATCAAGAACGGCCAGAAGAAGCTCGTGCGCCGCGTCCGGATGCCCGGATACGTGCTCGTCCGGATGGACCTCACCGACGAGTCGTGGGGCGCCGTGCGCCACACGCCGGGGGTCACCGGCTTCGTCGGCAACGCCCACCAGCCGGTGCCGCTGAGCCTCGACGAGGTCTTCACGATGCTGGCCCCCGCCGACCTCGAGAGCCCGGCCACGTCCGGCGCCGCCGGTGGCTCCTCGGGCAAGCCCAAGGAGGTCGCGGTCGTCGACTTCGAGGTGGGCGAGTCCGTCACCGTCATGGAAGGGCCCTTCGAGACCCTGCCCGCCACGATCTCCGAGATCAACCCCGACACCCAGAAGCTCAAGGTGCTCGTCTCCATCTTCGGCCGGGAGACCCCGGTCGAGCTGTCGTTCAACCAGGTCGCCAAGATCTGAGGGCACGGCAGCACCTGTTCCCGGCACCCCGGGAGCATGCAACCGGGTCATCGCCCACGGCGTAGGCCCACACAACCAAAGGAACACAGCAATGCCTCCCAAGAGCAAGAAGATCTCCGGCTTCATCAAGCTGCAGATCCAGGCCGGTGCGGCCACGCCCGCCCCGCCCGTGGGCCCCGCCCTCGGTCAGCACGGCGTCAACATCATGGAGTTCGTCAAGGCGTACAACGCTGCGACCGAGTCCCAGCGCGGCAACGTCATCCCCGTGGAGATCACGGTCTACGAAGACCGGTCCTTCACCTTCATCACCAAGACGCCGCCGGCCGCCGAGCTGATCAAGAAGGCCGCCGGGGTGCCCAAGGGCTCCGGTGAGCCGCACAAGACCAAGGTCGCCAAGCTGTCGGCCGACCAGGTCCGCGCCATCGCCGAGCAGAAGATGGAAGACCTGAACGCCAACGACATCGACCAGGCGATGAAGATCATCGCCGGCACCGCCCGCTCGATGGGCATCGACACCACCCTCTGACGAGGGTTCCCGGTATGCCGCCCACGCGGCATACCGGGGCACGTGGCAGGACCGCGCTGGTCCGTACCGACCACAACTCCACCGAAACACCCAGCACAGGAGCAGAAATGAAGCGCAGCAAGGCTTACCGCGAGGCCGCGGACAAGATCGATGTGACCAAGAGCTACGCCCCCCTCGAGGCCGTCCGCCTCGCGAAGGCGTCGGCGAAGGCCAAGTACGACGAGACCGTCGAGGTCGCCATGCGACTCGGCGTCGACCCCCGCAAGGCCGACCAGATGGTCCGTGGCACCGTCAACCTCCCGCACGGCACGGGCAAGGTGTCCCGCGTCCTGGTGTTCGCCAACGGCGACAAGGCCGAGGCCGCCCGTGAGGCCGGCGCCGACCACGTCGGGTCCGACGAGCTGCTCGAGAAGGTGGCCGGCGGCTGGCTCGACTTCGACGCCGTCGTCGCGACGCCGGACATGATGGGCAAGGTCGGTCGGCTCGGCAAGGTCCTGGGCCCGCGTGGTCTCATGCCCAACCCGAAGACCGGCACGGTCACGATGGACACGGCCAAGGCCGTGACCGACATCAAGGGCGGCAAGATCGAGTTCCGCGTCGACAAGCACGCGAACCTCCACTTCATCATCGGCAAGGCATCCTTCGACGAGAAGTCGCTCGTCGAGAACTACGCCACCGCGCTCGACGAGATCCTTCGCCTGAAGCCGTCCTCGTCCAAGGGCCGCTACATCGAGAAGGCCACCCTGTCGACGTCGATGGGCCCCGGCATCCCGCTGGACTACACCCGCACCCGCAACCTGCTGGTCGAGGACGAGGCCACCGCCTGAGTCCGGACCAACCGGTACGCATTCGCGTGGAGCCCGTCACCCCTCGGGGTGGCGGGCTCTCGCCGTTGCCCTCAGGTCGCCGGGTTACGATCGCAGGACCGCATGGCGCAGCACGCGCGCGGTGTGCCGTCGATGGGGGAGTTCTCGTGAAGACCACCAAGTCGTTCGCCGCGTTGGCGCTGGCCGCCGCTCTCGGCCTGAGTGCCTGCGGCGACGCCGGCGGCGACTCCACCGGCAAGACCCCCGCCAGCCCCTCGAGCTCGTCCAGCTCCACTCCCTCCGGTCTCCAGCCCGGCGCCACCGTCGACGGTGGTGAGCTCGCCACGAAGATGACCGCGGCGATGGTCAAGGCCGGCTCGGGCACCATCGCGCTGGACCTTGGCACCGAGGGCAAGGCCACCGGCTCGTTCTCGATGAAGGGCGGGGTCATGGAGCAGCAGATGACCATGCCGATCGAGGGACAGAGCATGGAGATCGTCTCGACCGGCGGGGTGATCTACCTGAAGGGCCTGCCGGGGTCGAAGAAGCCGTGGGTCAAGATCGACCCCAGGGCCGACGACCCGGTGAGCCAGATGCTCGCCGGGATGGCCGGTGACATGGGCGACCCGCGCCAGCTCGCCAAGGCGCTCGAGGGCTCGAAGGCCACCGTGGTGAGCTCGACCGCCGACTCCAGCACCTACGACGTGACGATCGACCCCAAGGCGCTCCTCGGGGGAGCAGCGTCGTCGGTGCCGTCGACCGAGCCGGTCAAGGCCCGGTACACCCTCGACGCCGAGGACCGGCCCACCGTGATGACGGTCGAGGTCCAGGGGCAGAGCATCACGATCACCTTCGGCGACTGGGGCAAGCCGGTCACCATCACGGCCCCGCCGGCTGACCAGGTCGGCACCTTCCAGCTCCCCACCGGCTGAGCGGCACCGCCGGCTCCCCGCGGCTTCCGCACCGATTTGGTGGGGACGCCGCGGACCCGTACGCTGGACCCTGACCAAAGACCGCTCGGTTGTCACGTGCCACCGCAAGAGGCAGCACGTGACCGAAGGTTCCACTGTGGTGGACGTCCAGCGCAGGCCACGATTCACCCGCAGTGCCGGCTCCCAGAGCCTGCCCGCGTGCGAGCCCCGTGCCCTGTGCACGGGGCTTCTTCCATGTGGGGCCCTCACCTCCGGCCGGTCGAACACACGGAAGGGAGGCCCCATGGCCAAGGCTGACAAGGCTGCCGCCATCGCCGAGCTGTCGGACAAGTTCCGCAACTCCGGCGCGGCCGTGCTGACCGAGTACCGCGGGCTGTCGGTGAAGCAGATCACCGATCTCCGCAACTCGCTGCGCGGAAACGCCACCTTCGCCGTCGTGAAGAACACGCTCACCGAGCTTGCTGCCAAGGACGCCGGAGTCACGGCGTTCGACGGCCAGCTCGTCGGACCGTCCGCCATCGCGTTCGTCGATGGTGACCCGGTCGAGGCCGCAAAGGGCCTGCGTGACTTCGCCAAGGCGAACCCCCTCCTCGTGATCAAGGGCGGCGTCCTCGACGGCAAGGCCCTGACTCCCGCGGAGATCACGAAGCTCGCGGACCTCGAGTCCCGCGAGGTTCTCCTGGCCAAGCTGGCCGGTGCCCTTCAGGCGTCGCTCAGCCAGGCTGTCTACCTCTTCGCCGCACCGCTGTCGCAGACCGCTCGGGTCGTCGACGCACTGCGCGCCAAGGTCGAGGCCGAGCGCCCGGTGGCAGCTGCCGCCGCTCCCGCCGCCGAGGCCGAGGTTGCCGAGGCTCCGGCCGAGGTAGCTGCTGAGGAGACCCCCGCCGAGGCCCCCGCGGCCGAGGCAACCGCAGACGTCGCCGAGGGTGGCGACGAGAGCTGAGTCCTCCGGGACCCCAGCTCGCACACCAAACCGCCACTCACGGCATACGAAGAAATAGAAAGGACGCCCATCATGGCGAAGCTCTCCACCGACGAGCTCCTTGAGGCTTTCAAGGAAATGACCCTCATCGAGCTCTCTGAGTTCGTGAAGCAGTTCGAGGACACCTTCAACGTCACCGCTGCTGCCCCCGTGGCCGTTGCTGCGGCCGGCGCCCCGGCTGGCGGCGGCGCCGCCGAGGTCGAGGAGCAGGACGAGTTCGACGTCGTCCTCGAGTCCGCTGGTGACAAGAAGATCCAGGTCATCAAGGAGGTCCGCGCGCTGACCTCCCTCGGCCTCAAGGAGGCCAAGGACCTCGTCGACGGCGCCCCCAAGCCCGTCCTCGAGAAGGTTGACAAGGCTGCGGCCGACAAGGCCAAGGAGGCCCTCGAGGGCGCCGGGGCCACCGTCACCCTCAAGTGATCTGAGCTCCCTCGGGAGCACCAGCACTGCTGCGAAGCGGGCCCGACCTCACGGTCGGGCCCGCTTCCGCGTCCCCTGACCGACGAGGTTGATGCTGACCACCCACGCCGAAATCCCAGCTTTCGGGCTTCATCCAGGTCGGGAAGCCCGAAAGCTGGGATCTCGGCGGGGCGGGCCCGGTGCCGTGGCGTACCCAGCCGTAACTTCGTCCCCCCTGCCTCGTTGAGCCATGCGAACCGGGGCCTGTCAGCAGTGACGGGCGTGGACTTCACGACGAGGTGAGCTGTGGGCGTTGAGATCAAGGTCGAAGGCCTGACCAAGCGATTTGGGTCGCAGGTCATCTGGAACGACGTCTCCCTCACCCTCCCTGCAGGTGAGATCTCGGTGATGCTGGGCCCCTCGGGCACCGGCAAGTCGGTCTTCCTCAAGACCCTGGTCGGGCTGCTCAAGCCGGATGCCGGCTCGATCATGATCGAGGGCCGCGACCTGACCCGGCTGCGCGAGCACGACCTCTACGAGATCCGCAAGCTGTTCGGGGTGCTGTTCCAGGACGGCGCGCTCTTCGGCTCGATGAACCTCTACGACAACGTCGCCTTCCCGCTGCGCGAGCACACCCGGAAGTCCGAGTCCGAGGTCCGCACCATCGTGATGGAGAAGATGGACCTGGTCGGCCTCACCGGCGCCGAGTCGAAGCTGCCCGGCGAGATCTCCGGTGGGATGCGCAAGCGCGCCGGGCTCGCCCGCGCCCTGGTGCTCGACCCCGAGATCCTGCTGATCGACGAGCCGGACTCCGGCCTCGACCCGGTGCGCACGTCCTACATCAACCAGCTCTTCATCGACCTGAACGCCCAGATCGACGCGACCTTCCTCATCGTCACGCACGACATCAACTCGACCCGCACCGTGCCGGACAACATCGGGCTGCTCTACCACAAGCACCTGGCCATGTTCGGGCCGCGCGAGATGCTGCTCAGCTCGGAGGAGCCGGTCGTGCGCCAGTTCCTCAACGCCCAGACCATCGGCCCGATCGGCATGTCCGAGGAGAAGGACGCCGACGAGCTCGCAGCCGAGGCGCGGTCCGGCCAGGAGCTGCCGCCCCTGCCGCCGATCCCGCTGCAGCTGGGGACCAGTGACGGTGCGCCCCGCCGCGGTGAGCGTCCCGCCGGCCAGTGGTGCCGCGACAACGGCATCACCCCGCCGCCCGGCTCGTTCCACTCGCACAACGCCGGCGTCCCCGGCGTGCGCCACACCGAGCCCACCGCGCCCACCGAGCCCGCGCCCACCGAGCCCGCGCCCACCGAGCCCGCGCCCACCGAGCCCGCGCCGACCGCCGAGGCGGTGCGATCGTCGTGAGACTGAATCTCTGCTCACGCTCCTCGACCTTCCGGGCCTCGCTCCTTCGTCGCTCGTGTCCTCAGGATGTCGTCGCATGAGCAACCCAGCCATCGGTGCGCTGCGCCAGAGCGGGTCGCTCTTCGCGCTGGTGCTCGACGTCATCCGTTCGCTGCCGAAGCGGCCGTTCCAGACCAAGGAGTTCATCCAGCAGTGCTGGTTCATCGCCTCGGTCACGATCGTCCCGACCGCGCTGGTCTCGATCCCGTTCGGGGCCGTCATCGCCCTCCAGCTCGGCACCCTGACCCGTCAGCTCGGCGCGCAGTCCTTCACGGGTGCGGCCTCGGTCCTCGCTGTCATCCGTGAGGCCTCCCCGATCGTCACCGCGCTGCTCATCGCCGGGGCCGGTGGCTCGGCGATCTGCGCCGACCTCGGCTCGCGCAAGATCCGCGAGGAGATCGACGCGATGGAGGTGCTCGGCATCAGCCCGATCCAGCGCCTCGTCGTGCCCCGGGTGCTCGCGGCGATGCTCGTCGCGCTGCTCCTCAACGGGCTGGTGTCGGTCGTCGGTGTCGCGGGTGGCTACTTCTTCAACGTGATCATCCAGGGCGGCACGCCGGGTGCGTACATCGCCTCGTTCACCGCGCTCGCCCAGCTGGCCGACCTGTGGACCAGCGAGATCAAGGCGGTCATCTTCGGCTTCATCGCCGCCGTGGTCGCGTCCTACAAGGGCCTCACGGCCGGCGGCGGTCCCAAGGGGGTTGGCGACGCGGTCAACCAGAGCGTCGTCATCACCTTCATGTTCCTGTTCGTCGTGAACTTCGTCGCGAGCGCCGTCTACTTCCAAGTCGTCCCCCAGAAGATCTGAAGGAGGTGCAGAAGCCGTGAGCAAGGTCCTCGATCTCGCCGGTCGTCCCGTGGAGGCGCTCGACAGCCTCGGCGAGCAGCTGCGGTTCTACGTCCGCTCGCTCGCCTGGAGCCCGCGCACCCTGCGCCGCTACAAGAAGGAGGTGCTGCGCCTCCTCGCCGAGGTCTCCCTCGGCTCCGGCGCCCTCTCGGTGATCGGCGGCACCGTCGGCGTCATCGCCTTCCTCGCCTTCTTCACCGGCAGCCAGGTCGGCCTGCAGGGCTACTCCTCGCTCAACCAGCTCGGCACCGGCGCGTTCACCGGCTTCGTCTCGGCCTACCTGAACACCCGTGAGATCGCGCCCCTGGTCGCGGGTCTGGCCCTCGCGGCCACCGTCGGCTGCGGGTTCACCGCCCAGCTCGGGGCGATGCGGATCTCCGAGGAGGTCGACGCCCTCGAGGTGATGGGGGTCCCGTCGCTGCCGTTCCTCGTGACCACCCGCATGATCGCCGGCTTCGTGGCCGTCGTGCCGCTCTACGTGCTAGGGCTGTTGTCGTCCTACGGCGCCACGCGGTTCATCGTCGTGCACTACTTCGGGCAGTCGGCCGGCACCTACGACCACTACTTCCACCTGTTCCTGCCGCCGATCGACGTGCTGTTCTCCTTCCTCAAGGTGATGGTGTTCGCCGTCGTGATCATCCTGATCCACTGCTACTACGGCTACAACGCCTCGGGCGGACCGGCCGGCGTGGGCGTGGCCGTGGGCAAGGCCGTGCGGACCTCGATCGTGGCCATCAACATCGTCGACTTCTTCTTCTCGCTCGCAGTGTGGGGCGCCACGACGACCGTACGGATCGCGGGTTGAACCATGGCTGACTCATCCACCGGAGCACTCTCACGCCTGGGCAACCGTGCCTACGGGGTCGGGTTCATCCTCGTCGTCGGGCTGCTGGTCGGCCTGTCGGTGGCGTCGTTCCAGAAGCGGTTCACCCCCGTCGTCATGGTCAACCTGCTGACCGACCGCATCGGGTCACAGCTGCAGACCTCCTCCGACGTGAAGATCCGCGGCCTGATCGTGGGAGAGGTCCGCTCGATCGAGACCACTGGCAACGGCGCACGGCTGGAGCTGGCCCTGAAGCCGGAGATGGTCGACCTGATCCCGGCCAACGTGTCGGCGCGGTTGCTGCCCAAGACGCTGTTCGGTGAGCGGTTCGTCGACCTCGTGGCCCCGGCCGAGGCGAGTGGCCGCCACATCGCCAAGGGCGACACGATCGGGCAGGACCGGACCTCGGTGGCGATCGAGCTGGAGCGGGTGTTCGAGGACCTCCTGCCGCTGCTGCGCACCGTCCAGCCGGAGAAGCTGTCCGCCACGCTGAACGCCCTGGCCACCGCGCTGGAGGGCAGGGGCACCCGGCTGGGCCAGAACCTCGTCCTCGTCGACTCCTACTTCAAGCAGATCAACCCCAAGCTGCCGGTCATCAAGGCGGACATCAGTGGTCTCGCCGACCTCGCGAGCACGTATGCCGTGGCGGCACCGGATCTCGTGCGCGCGGCCAAGGCGCTGATCACCACCTCGACGACGATCGTGGAGAAGAAGGACGCCCTGTCGGGCTTCCTCGCGGGGACCGCGGGCTTCGCCAACACCACCGCCGACTTCCTCGACGCGAACGGCCAGCGGATCATCCGCGTCGGCGCCGTGCAGCGCCCCACCGTCGAGGTGTTCGCGAAGTACTCACCGCAGTACCCGTGCATCGCGACCGCCATGACCAACTGGATCCCGCGGATCGACGAGGCCTGGCGCGACAAGACCTTCCACATCACCCTCGAGGTCACCCAGCAGCGCCAGGGCTACCACCCGGGTGAGGAGCCGCGCTGGGGCGAGCGCCGCGCCCCCAGCTGCCAGGGACTGCCGGGTCGCTTCGGCACCCAGGCGCACCCGTGGCGGGGCAACCACTTCGACGACGGCACCAACCACTCGAGCTCGGCCGGCAGTGCCCTGCCGTCGATGTTCTCGGGCACCTCGGGTCAGGCCATCGTCGGCGCCGACTCCGGCCTGGCCGGCACGGAGGCCGAGCAGGACGTCGTGGCGGCGCTGCTCTCCCCGGACGGGAAGCGCTCGGCCATCACCACGCTCCTGGCCGGCCCCATGCTGCGCGGAACGGTGGTGAACCAACGATGAGCACCCGATCCAGCCTCGTGAAGTTCATCGTCTTCGTCGTGGCGACCCTCCTCGCCACGGGCACCCTGGCGGCCACCATCGCCAACACCCAGTTCGGCGACAAGGCTACCTACCGCGCCGTCTTCGAGGACGTCACCGGTCTCGCCCCCGGACAGGAGGTCCGGATCGCAGGTGTGCGGGTCGGTGAGGTGAAGTCGATCGCGGTGGCCTCCGACCGGGTGCACGCCACGGTCGACTTCAACGTGCTGAAGACCAGCGTCCTCACCCAGGGCACCAAGGCCACGATCAAGTACCGGAACCTCGTGGGGGAGCGCTACATCGCCCTCACCCAGGACGTCGGTGGCGCGACCCCGCTCAAGGACGGTGCCACCCTCGGGCTCGACCACACCCAGTCGGCCCTCGACCTGACGGTGCTGTTCAACGGGTTCAAGCCGCTCTTCGCGGCGCTCTCGCCCAAGGACGTGAACGAGCTGTCGACCAACATCATCAGCGTCCTGCAGGGGGAGGGCGGCAACATCAACTCGCTGCTGTCCAAGACCGCGTCGCTGACCTCGACCCTGGCCGACCGCGACGAGGTCATCGGTCGCACGATCGCCAACCTCAACACCGTGCTCGGCACCGTGGACGCCCACGACGCCGCCCTCAAGGAGCTGATCGACCAGCTCCAGCGGTTCATCTCGGGGCTGGCGGCCGACCGGACGACGATCGGTGCCTCCCTGACCAACATCAACTCGCTGACCGCCGAGACCGCTGACCTGCTCAAGGTCACCCGGCCCTCGATCAAGGCGGACATCGCGCACCTCCACGACCTCAGCGCCAACCTGAACAAGCCGTCGAACACCGCGACCTTCGAGAAGTTCCTGTCGAACTCGCCGGGCAAGATCAACACGATCACCCGGACCGCCACCTACGGCTCGTGGTTCAACTTCTACCTCTGCGACTTCAGCGGCACCATCGTCGTCCCGTCGCCGGTGCAGGGTGCGCCGGCCGTGAAGATCCCGGTCGACAAGCCCGCGGGCCTGTCCGGAGCGAGGTGCTCGTCATGAGCATCCCCTTCCGCGAGCGCAACCCGGTCCCGATCGGGGCCGCCGGCCTGCTGGCCATCGGTCTGGTGCTCTTCCTCGCCTTCAACATCCAGAGCATCCCGTTCGTGGGCGGCGGCGACCACTACCGCGCGGCCTTCAGCGAGGCCGGTGGCCTGATCAAGGGTGACGACGTCCGGATCGCCGGGGTCAAGGTCGGCAAGGTCGAGAAGGTCGACCTCGCCGGCGACCACGTCCTGGTCGACTTCAGGGTCACCGAGCCCGTGGCGTTCGGCACCCGCACCGGCGCCAGCGTGCGGATGAAGACCCTGCTGGGTGCGAAGTACCTGGCGCTCGAGCCGGGCGGCGCCGGGCAGCTCAAGGAGGACAGCGAGATCCCCCTCGAGCGCACCGTCTCGTCCTACGACATCGTCAACGCCTTCACCGACCTTGCGACCACCTCCGAGCGGATCGACACCGACCAGCTCGCGAAGTCGCTGACCGTCCTCGCCACCGAGTTCAAGGACAGCCCGCCCGACGTGAAGGCCGCGCTCGACGGACTGAGCCGGCTCTCGAACACGATCGCCTCCCGGGACGACGAGCTGCGCCACCTGCTGGCGTCGGCCAACAGCGTCAGCGGCACGATCGCGCAGCGCAACCAGGCGGTCGAGTCGATCATCAAGAACGCGGACCTGCTGATGGTCGAGCTGAACGCCCGTCGCGACGCCATCCACACGTTGTTCACGAACACCTCGGCGATGGCCCAGCAGATCACCGGCCTGGTGCGCGACAACCGCACCGAGCTCAAGCCGGCGCTCGACCAGCTCACCAAGGTCCTCGCCGTGCTCCAGAAGCACGACCAGGACCTCAGCGCCACGATCGCCGCGATGGGGCCGTTCACCCGGCTGTTCTCCAACGTGCTGGGCAACGGCCGCTGGTTCGACACCTACATCGCGAACCTCACCACCCCCGTCTCCCCGGGAGGCAACTGATGAAGCGCTCCGACCGTCGGTCCGCCGGGGAAGGCCGTTCCGTCCTGCCCGCGCTGCCCCGGCTCGGGCTCATCCCCAGGATCGTCGGCGCGCTCGTGGTGGTCGCCCTCGTCGCCGGCGCCTACGCCTTCTGGCCGCGCCAGGACAAGGTCCACGTCACCGGTGAGTTCACCCGCGCCGTCGGCCTCTTCCCGGGCTCCGACGTCCGCATCCTCGGCGTCGCCGTGGGCAAGGTCACCGAGGTGACGCCGATGGGTGACAAGGTCGAGGTGAAGTTCGAGTTCGACCGCAAGTACAAGGTGCCCGCGGACGCCAAGGCCGCCGTCGTGGCCCCCTCGTTGGTGAGCGACCGCTACGTCCAGCTGCTCCCGGCCTACACGGCCGGTCCGGTGCTGCGGGACAACGCCCAGATCGGCCTGGACCGCACCGCGGTCCCGGTGGAGCTGGACCGCATCTCCTCGAGCCTCGACGACCTGCTGGTCGCGCTCGGCCCGACCGGCGCCAACAAGAACGGTGCCTTCGCCGACGTGCTCGACACCGGTGCCAAGAACCTCGGCGGCCAGGGCCAGAAGCTGCACGACACCAACCGCGACCTGTCCAAGGCGCTGGAGACCCTCTCCGGTGGCCGCAACGACCTGTTCGGCACGGTGAAGAACCTGCAGGCCTTCACGACGATGCTGGCCACCAACGACGACCAGGTGCGCCGACTCAACAGCGACCTCGCCAACGTCTCCGAGCAGCTCGACGGCGAGCGCGACGACCTCGCGGCCGCCTTGAAGAACCTCGCGGTCGCACTGAGCGAGGTCAGCTCGTTCGTGCACGACAACCGCGCCGGCCTGACGACCAACCTCAAGCAGCTCGCCTCGGTCACCGGCACGATCGCCGAGCAGCGCGACGCACTCGCCGAGACGCTGACCAACGCCCCCGTGGCCATCAGCAACCTGCAGAACGCCTACAACCCCGACACCGGCACCCTCGACACCCGTGCCAACGTCAACGAGAACCTCAAGCTCCAGAACCTGCTCTGCAGCTTCATCACCGAGGGCGGTCAGCCAGCGTCCCTGTGCACGACGGTCAACGGGGCGCTCAAGCCGATCGAGGACCTGCTCGACCAGGCCGACAAGCTCGGCGTGAAGCTGCCGCTCGACCTGCTGTCGGCGCTGCCGCAGTCCCAGACCACCGGCGCCGCTGGACCGACCACGGACGCCGGGGCCGACACGGTGCAGATGCGCGGCGCCGACCCCACCCTCGGCGGCCTGCTGGAGGGATCCCGATGAACAACCTGATGAACAGCCCGATGAACAGCCCGATGAACCACGGACCAGAGACCACCGGTATGCCGCGGGCCCGGCGCCTGCTCTCCGGCGTCGTCGTCGTCGCCACCCTCCTCGGGGTCTCGGGGTGCCAGGGCGCGTTCGACCTCCCGCTTCCCGGCGGGGCCGCGAACCGCGGCGACATCTTCCGCGTCACCGCGGAGTTCGCCGACGTGCTCGACCTCGTGCCCCAGTCGTCGGTCAAGGTCGACCAGGTCACCGTCGGCTCGGTCGAGAAGATCGAGCTGAACGGCTGGACGGCCCGGGTGACGCTGCGACTGCCCAAGAACATCGACCTGCCGGACAACGCGGTCGCGGAGCTCAAGCAGACCTCGCTGCTCGGCGAGAAGTACGTCCAGCTCTCGGCGCCCTCCTCGGCGGCGCCCGAGGGCCACCTCGGCGACGGCGACAACATCCCCCTCGCGCGGACCGGTCGCAACCCCGAGGTCGAGGAGGTCCTGAGCGCCCTGTCGCTGCTGCTCAACGGTGGTGGCGTGGCCCAGCTCAAGGTGATCGAGAGCGAGCTCAACAACGCCATGCGGGGCAACCAGGCCCAGATCAAGGACGTCATCAAGCAGCTCGACATCTTCGTCGGGGGGCTGGACGACCAGAAGGCCGAGATCGTCCGCGCCATCGACAACATCGACAAGCTCGCCGGCAAGCTGGCCGCCCAGAAGGACGACATCGCGGCCGCGCTCGAGGCACTGCCGGGCGGCCTGAAGGTCCTGGCCGACCAGCGCACCCAGCTCGTCCAGATGCTCCAGGCGCTCAGCCGGCTCGGCGCCATCGGCACCCAGGTCATCCAGCAGAGCAAGGCCGACACCGCGGCGAACCTCAAGGCCCTCGCCCCGATCCTGGCCCAGTTGACCAAGGCCGGCGACGACCTGCCGAAGTCGCTGCAGCTGCTGCTGACCTACCCGTTCTCCGATGCGACGACCGGCGCGATGAAGGGCGACTTCACCAACATGTCGGTCGACATGGACCTGAACCTGAAGAACCTTGCCGGCAACCTCGGCGTCCCGACCACGCCGCCCGGTGGCGGCGGCCTGCCGACCGGCACCCCCACCCTGCCCCTGCCCACCCTGCCGCCGGTGCCGAGCGTGACCATCCCCCCGGTGCTGCCGGGCGGGCCCACACCCACGAGCACCAGCTGCCCGCCGATCGTCGGCTGCCCGCTGGGCGCCCCGGCCCAGCAGTCCGGGTCCTCGGGCGACGACCAGTCGTGGCGCTCGCTCTACGACGGGGGTGCGGCATGATCCGCCGGTCCGTCAAGGTGCAGCTGGCCGCGTTCCTGCTGATCACCCTGTTCACGGTCTCGCTGCTGTCCGCACGCTACGTCGGCCTCTACGACCGGGTCGCCGGTGGGCAGATCCACGTGACGGCTGACTTCGAGCAGTCCGGCGGCATCTTCGTCGGGTCCGAGGTCTCCTACCGCGGGGTCACCGTGGGACGGGTCGACGACCTGCGGCTGTCGAAGGACGGGGTCATCGTCGATGCGAAGATCCAGCGCGGGGTGAAGATCCCGAAGGACACCAAGGTCGTCGTCGAGAACCGGTCCGCCGTGGGGGAGCAGTACCTCGACTTCCAGCCGCGCAGCGACACGGGGCCCGACCTCGCCGACGGCGACGCGATCCCGCGCAAGGACACGGCATACCCGTTGCGGGTGGACACGCTCCTCCTGGACCTGGACCAGACGGTGAACTCGGTGGACAAGCAGGACCTGTCCACCGTGGTCGACGAGCTGGGCAAGGGCTTCGCCGATGGTGGGGAGGACCTCCAGCGCCTGATCGACAGCGGCGACGCCCTGACCAAGTCGGCCACCGAGGCGCTCCCCGAGACGATCAAGCTGATCGACGACGGCCGGATCGTGCTCGACACCCAGCGCGACACCGCCGGCGACGTCAAGGTGTTCGCGAGCAACTTCGCCGACCTGTCCGAGACCCTCAAGTCCTCTGACGGCGACCTGAGGCTGATCCTCGACCGCGGCGCGGTGGCCTCCAAGGAGCTCGACACCCTGGTCAGGGACAACCGGGGCAACCTCGCGGCCCTGCTCGCCAACCTGATCACCATCGGCCAGGTGACCACCTCGCGGGTCGACGGGATCCAGCAGCTGCTGGTCACCTACCCCGACGTCGTGGCCGGTGGCTACACGGTGGTGCCGGGCGACGGTTCGGCCCACTTCGGGCTGGCCCTCGCGCACGACCCGCCGGTCTGCACCCAGGGCTACCAGGGCACCAAGCGGCGCAGCCCGAGCGTCACCACCGACGCCAAGGCGAACACCGCCGCCCGGTGCACCGCGGCCCGCGGGTCGGGCACCAGCGTGCGCGGCGCGCAGAACGCCCCCGGCCCGTCGTCGAGCACGAACTCGACGGTTCCCTTCGCTTTCGGCGACCAACCCGTATCCCCGGGCCTGGCTGCCTCGTTGGGCATGGCAACACCACAGGTGTCGGTGCCCCTGCCTCCGTCCGGAGGTGAGAGCAGCGAGTCCTCGTGGTTGTGGATCATGAAGGAGGCTGCTCGATGAGCACCATCACCACCGTCGCCGACCCGATGCCGGCGCGCCTGACCCCCGGCGACCGCGCCCGGGCGCTGCGCCTCACCCCCCGCATGCTGTGGGTCGTGGTGGCCGTGGCGCTCGTGGCGAGCCTCGCGCTCGGGGCGACCCGCGGTCGCGACTGGTATGCCGCGCGGCAGACCGAGGCGGCCAACGCCGCCGCCGTGGCCGCCGCGAAGCAGCTGGCCATCAACTTCGTCACGGTCGACTACACCAAGGTCGACGCCGACGTGGCACGGGTCAAGGCGGGGGCGACGGGGGAGTTCCTCAAGAGCTACTCGACCTCGGCGGCCGACCTGAGCAAGGTCCTGGTCGCCAACAAGACCGTGTCGTCCGTCGCGCGCACCGAGGCCGCCCTGGTCTCCGGTGACCAGGACTCGGCGGTCGCGCTCGTCGGGGTCGTCGCGCCGACCAGGAACACCGCCGTCCCCAACGGCGAGACCAAGACCTACCGGATGCGGCTCGACCTGCGGATGGTTGGCGACGAGTGGAAGGTGGAGAACCTTGAGTTCGTCGGTTGAGACCAGGCCCAGGACCCGTCCCAAGGTGGCGGGGGAGCGGTCCCGCGTCCGGGCCCCGCAGCAAGCCCCGCTGCGCGCCCCTGAACCCGTCGCCGTCACGGCCACCGAGCGGACCCGGCCACGACTGCCCAAGCTGCCCACGCGGCGCACCCAGGGGGCGAGGCGGGCGGCCACCGAGCCGGCCCACGACCGCCGTCGCTGGCTGGCACCGGTCGTCGCGCTCGTCGCGGTGCTGGCGCTGCTCGGCACGGTCGCCGGCATCAGCCTGCACGACCCCGCCGCCCAGGCCCGCACCGACCGGGCCGCGGCCAGCCAGGCCCGCACCTCGATCGAGCAGATGCTCAGCTACAACTACAAGACCATCGACGCCCAGGCGGCCCAGATCGAGGGCCTCCTGACCGGGTCGTTCAAGGGCGAGTTCAGCGCCGCCATGGCCAAGGACATCAAGCCGCTCGCGGTCAAGAACCAGACCGTCGTGCAGGCCAAGGTCTCCGACATCGGCGTGATGAGCTCCTCCGACACCACGGTCAAGGTGCTCGCCTTCGTCAACCAGGCCCGCGTCGGCACCGACCAGAAGCAGCCTGTCATCGACCAGAACCGCGTCATCGCGACGATGTCGAAGGTCGGCGACCGCTGGCTGATCAGCAAGGTCGAGGCCTTCTAGAGCCCCTCTGACCTGCGGCGATGCACCCCACTCGGGTGCATCGCCGTCGTCCGTTCGGCGACGCGCGCGGAGATTGTCTTGACGTGGGGGGTTTGGCGCGTCATCCTCATCTGCGTCGGATCAGCCCGCGGCTTGTGGCCCGGGCCTGACCCCCGTCGACAGTTCGTGGCGCGAGCCCGCTGGACACGGTTGGACGAGGCTGCCCTCTTTCGTGTATGGTAACCCTTTGCGCTGCCCTCTTCCTGACCTCACCTCAGACCTCAGCCCTTCGTCGTGCCCTGCGGCACGGATTCGTGGCCCAGTCTCCTGCGTGGTCCGGCTGGCGGCTGGCGCTGCACCGGTTTCGAACCATCAGTTTTAAGACAAGGCCCGTGGAAGGACCCCTCCTTGGCTGCCTCGCGCAACGCGACTCAGACTGTGTCCACCGCACGGACGGCTTCCGGCCGTCTGTCGTTCGCGAAGATCCGCGAACCCCTCGAGGTCCCCGACCTCCTGGCGCTGCAAACGGAAAGCTTCGACTGGCTGCTCGGTAACGAGCGCTGGCAGGCCCGTGTCGCAGAGGCCAAGGCCGCTGGCCGTGGGGATGTGCCGGATCGCTCCGGCCTCGAGGAGATCTTCGAGGAAATCTCTCCCATCGAGGACTTCAGCGGCTCCATGTCGCTGTCGTTCCGCGACCACCGCTTCGAGGAGGTCAAGTACTCCATCGAGGACTGCAAGGAGCGCGACCAGACCTACTCGGCGCCCCTGTTCGTCACCGCGGAGTTCATGAACACCACGACTGGCGAGATCAAGAGCCAGACGGTCTTCATGGGCGACTTCCCGCTCATGACCGAGCGCGGCACCTTCGTGATCAACGGCACCGAGCGTGTCGTCGTCTCGCAGCTGGTCCGCAGCCCGGGCGTCTACTTCGAGCGCACGCCCGACAAGACGTCCGACAAGGACATCTACACCGCCAAGGTCATCCCGAGCCGCGGTGCCTGGCTGGAGTTCGAGATCGACAAGCGCGACATGGTCGGCGTCCGCGTCGACCGCAAGCGCAAGCAGTCGGTCACGGTGCTCCTCAAGGCCCTCGGCATGTCCGAGGCCGACATCCTCGAGGAGTTCGGCGACTTCGAGTCGATGCGCCTCACCCTGGAGAAGGACCACACGGCCGGCCAGGACGACGCGCTGCTCGACATCTACCGCAAGCTGCGCCCGGGCGAACCGCCGACCCGTGAGGCCGCCCAGACCCTCCTGGACAACCTCTACTTCAACCCGAAGCGCTACGACCTGGCCAAGGTCGGTCGCTACAAGATCGACCGCAAGCTGGGCGTCGCCGCCGAGCTCAGCGCCTCGGTGCTGTCCGTGGACGACATCGTCGCCACGATCAAGTACATCGTCGCGCTGCACGCCGGGGAGTCCACCCTCGCCGGCAAGAACGGCGACGAGGTGCCGGTCGAGGTCGACGACATCGACCACTTCGGCAACCGTCGCCTGCGCAACGTGGGTGAGCTGATCCAGAACCAGGTCCGCACCGGCCTGTCCCGCATGGAGCGCGTCGTCCGCGAGCGCATGACCACGCAGGACGTCGAGGCGATCACGCCGCAGACCCTGATCAACATCCGCCCCGTGGTGGCCTCGATCAAGGAGTTCTTCGGCACCTCCCAGCTGTCGCAGTTCATGGACCAGAACAACCCGCTCGCGGGCCTGACGCACAAGCGGCGTCTGTCGGCCCTCGGCCCGGGTGGTCTGTCCCGTGACCGCGCCGGCATGGAGGTCCGTGACGTCCACCCGTCGCACTACGGCCGGATGTGCCCGATCGAGACCCCTGAAGGCCCGAACATCGGCCTGATCGGCTCGCTCGCGTCCTACGGGCGGATCAACGCCTTCGGCTTCATCGAGACGCCGTACCGCAAGGTCGTCAAGGGCAAGGTCACCGACAAGGTCGACTACCTGTCCGCCGACGAGGAGGACCGGCACGTCATCGCGCAGGCCAACGCCGTCATCAACAACGAGGGCCTGTTCACCGAGGACCGCGTGCTCGTCCGCACCAAGGGCGGCGAGATCGACTACATCCCCGGCGCCGACGTCGACTACATGGACGTCTCGCCGCGCCAGATGGTGTCGGCCGCGACCGCGCTGATCCCGTTCCTCGAGCACGACGACGCCAACCGCGCCCTGATGGGCTCGAACATGCAGCGCCAGGCGGTGCCGCTGGTCAAGTCCGAGGCTCCGCTGGTCGGCACCGGCATGGAGTACCGCGCCGCCCTCGACTCGGGCGACGTCGTCCGGGCCGAGACCGCTGGTGTGGTCACCGAGGTGTCCGCCGACCTCGTCACCGTCGCCGGTGACGACGGCTCGACGCGCACCTACCGGATCGCCAAGTTCGCGCGCTCCAACCAGGGCACGTCCTACAACCAGGTCGTCGTCGTCAACGAGGGCGACCGGGTCGAGGCCGGCGGCGTCATCGCCGACGGTCCCGCGACCGACGGTGGCGAGATGGCCCTGGGCCGCAACCTGCTCGTGGCGTTCATGCCGTGGGAGGGCCACAACTACGAGGACGCGATCATCCTCAGCCAGCGTCTGGTGCAGGACGACGTCCTCTCCTCGATCCACATCGAGGAGCACGAGGTCGACGCCCGCGACACCAAGCTCGGGCCGGAGGAGATCACCCGGGACATCCCGAACGTCTCCGAGGAGGTCCTGGCCGACCTCGACGAGCGCGGCATCATCCGCATCGGTGCCGAGGTCCGCGACGGCGACCTGCTCGTCGGCAAGGTCACGCCCAAGGGTGAGACCGAGCTGACCCCGGAGGAGCGCCTGCTGCGCGCCATCTTCGGTGAGAAGGCCCGCGAGGTCCGCGACACGTCGCTCAAGGTGCCCCACGGCGAGACCGGCACGGTCATCGGCGTCAAGGTGTTCGACAAGGACGAGGGCGACGACCTGCCCCCGGGCGTCAACCAGCTCGTCCGCGTCTACGTCGCCAACAAGCGCAAGATCACCGACGGTGACAAGCTCGCCGGCCGGCACGGCAACAAGGGCGTCATCTCGAAGATCCTGCCCGTCGAGGACATGCCGTTCCTCGAGGACGGCACCCCGGTGGATGTCGTGCTCAACCCGCTCGGTGTCCCCGGTCGTATGAACGTCGGCCAGATCCTCGAGCTGCACCTCGGCTGGGCCGCCTCGCGTGGTTGGGACATCGCGGGCAACCCGGACTGGGCCAAGCTCATCCCCGAGGACGCCCGCTCGGCCCCGGCCGGCACGCGAGTCGCCTCGCCGGTGTTCGACGGTGTGCGCGAGGACGAGATCGTGGGTCTGCTCGACTCCACGACCAAGACCCGCGACGACGTCCGGCTCATCGACGGCTCCGGCAAGTCCCGGCTCTTCGACGGTCGCTCCGGCGAGCCGTTCCCCGAGCCGGTGTCCGTGGGCTACATGTACATCCTCAAGCTGCACCACCTCGTGGACGACAAGATCCACGCCCGCAGCACCGGCCCCTACAGCATGATCACCCAGCAGCCGCTGGGTGGTAAGGCTCAGTTCGGTGGCCAGCGCTTCGGTGAGATGGAGGTGTGGGCACTGGAGGCCTACGGCGCCGCGTACGCGCTGCAGGAGCTGCTCACGATCAAGTCCGACGACGTCCAGGGCCGCGTGAAGGTCTACGAGGCGATCGTCAAGGGCGACAACATCCCGGAGCCCGGCATCCCCGAGTCCTTCAAGGTGCTCATCAAGGAGATGCAGTCGCTGTGCCTGAACGTCGAGGTGCTCAACAGCGAGGGCACCTCCATCGAGCTGAAGGAGTCCGACGAGGACGTCTTCCGCGCGGCGGAGGAGCTCGGCATCGACCTGTCCCGGCGCGAGCCCAGTTCGGTCGAAGAGGTCTGACGGTGTGCCGCGTGGTCACCGCCACGGTGACCACGCGGCACACCTCCCCTCATGACCAACCCCTTAGTTTCAAGCAAGAGACACGGAAGAAGGAACCACGTGCTCGACGTCAACTTCTTTGACGAACTGCGCATCGGCCTGGCCACGGCGGAAGACATCCGCCAGTGGAGCCACGGCGAGGTGAAGAAGCCCGAGACGATCAACTACCGCACGCTCAAGCCCGAGAAGGAGGGCCTGTTCTGCGAGCGCATCTTCGGCCCCACCCGGGACTGGGAGTGCAACTGCGGCAAGTACAAGCGGGTCCGCTTCAAGGGCATCATCTGTGAGCGCTGTGGCGTCGAGGTCACCCGCGCCAAGGTGCGTCGTGAGCGGATGGGCCACATCGAGCTCGCCGCCCCCGTCACCCACATCTGGTACTTCAAGGGCGTCCCGTCGCGCCTGGGCTACCTGCTCGACCTCGCCCCCAAGGACCTCGAGAAGGTCATCTACTTCGCGGCCTACATGATCACGTCGGTCGACGAGGAGCAGCGTCACAAGGACCTGCCCTCGCTCGAGGCGCAGATCGAGGTGGAGAAGAAGGAGTACGAGAACAAGCGTGACTCCGAGGTCGACACCCGGGCCAAGCGGCTCGAGTCCGACATCGCCGAGCTCGAGGCCGAGGGTGCCAAGGCCGACGCCCGGCGCAAGGTCCGTGAGTCCGCCGAGCGCGAGATGAACCAGATCCGCAAGCGCGCCGACATGCAGATCGAGCGCATCGAGCAGGTCTGGGACCGGTTCAAGAACCTCAAGGTCCAGGACCTCGAGGGCGACGAGATCCTCTACCGCGAGATGCGTGACCGCTTCGGTCTGTACTTCGAGGGTGGCATGGGCGCCGCGGCGATCCAGAAGCGCCTCGAGGACTTCGACCTGGTGGCCGAGGCCGAGCTGCTGCGCGAGATCATCGCCACCGGCAAGGGCCAGAAGAAGACCCGTGCCCTCAAGCGGCTCAAGGTCGTGACCGCCTTCCAGGCGACGACCAACAAGCCGTCCGGCATGGTCCTCGACGCCGTCCCGGTCATCCCGCCGGACCTGCGCCCGATGGTGCAGCTCGACGGTGGCCGGTTCGCGACCTCGGACCTCAACGACCTCTACCGTCGTGTGATCAACCGCAACAACCGACTCAAGCGACTGCTCGACCTCGGTGCGCCGGAGATCATCGTCAACAACGAGAAGCGGATGCTCCAGGAGGCTGTCGACAGCCTCTTCGACAACGGCCGTCGCGGTCGCCCGGTCACGGGCCCCGGCAACCGTCCGCTCAAGTCGCTGTCCGACATGCTCAAGGGCAAGCAGGGCCGGTTCCGCCAGAACCTGCTCGGCAAGCGCGTCGACTACTCCGGCCGTTCGGTCATCGTCGTCGGCCCGCAGCTCAAGCTGCACCAGTGCGGTCTGCCCAAGCAGATGGCGCTCGAGCTCTTCAAGCCGTTCGTGATGAAGCGCCTGGTCGACCTCGACCACGCGCAGAACATCAAGTCGGCCAAGCGCATGGTGGAGCGAGCCCGCCCGGTCGTGTGGGACGTCCTCGAAGAGGTCATCACCGAGCACCCCGTGCTGCTCAACCGCGCACCCACCCTGCACCGCCTCGGCATCCAGGCCTTCGAGCCGCAGCTGGTCGAGGGCAAGGCCATCCAGATCCACCCGCTCGTCTGCTCGGCCTTCAACGCCGACTTCGACGGTGACCAGATGGCCGTGCACGTGCCGCTGAGCACGGAGGCGCAGGCCGAGGCCCGCATCCTCATGCTCTCGAGCAACAACATCCTCAAGCCGGCCGACGGTCGTCCGGTGACCATGCCCACCCAGGACATGATCATCGGGCTCTACCACCTCACCTCCGAGGTGGAGAACGGCAAGGGCTCCGGCCGCGCGTTCTCGTCGGTCTCCGAGGCCCGGATGGCGTTCGACGCCGGCGAGCTGGAGCTCGGCAGCAAGGTCAAGATCCGTCTGCTCGACGTCGTGCCGATCCCCGGCACGGAGCTGGGCGAGGGTGTCGAGACGAACGAGCAGGGCCAGGTGGCCTCGCTCATCGTCGAGACCAGCCTCGGTCGGGCGCTGTTCAACCAGACCCTGCCGGTGGACTACCCGTTCGTGGACGCGGTCGTCGACAAGAAGCGCCTCTCGACCATCGTGAACGACCTGGCCGAGCGCTACAGCAAGGTCCAGGTGGCTGCGTCCCTCGACGCGCTCAAGGAGTACGGCTTCCACTGGGCGACCCGCTCGGGCACCACGGTCGCCATCTCCGACGTCGTGACCCCGCCGCGCAAGCTCGAGATCCTCGAGGGCTACGAGACCAAGGCCACCAAGGTCCAGGTCCAGTACGAGCGCGGTCTGATCACCGACGACGAGCGTCGCCAGGAGCTCATCGAGATCTGGACCCAGGCCACCAACGAGGTCGCCAAGGAGATGGAGGCCAACCTCCCGAAGACCAACACCATCTACAAGATGGTGTCCTCGGGTGCGCGTGGTAACTGGATGCAGCTGCGGCAGATCGCCGGTATGCGTGGTCTGGTGTCCAACCCGAAGGGCGACATCATCCCGCGACCGATCCGCGCGAACTTCCGCGAGGGCCTGTCCGTGCTCGAGTTCTTCATCTCGACGCACGGTTCGCGTAAGGGTCTTGCCGACACCGCGCTGCGTACCGCCGACTCGGGTTACCTGACCCGTCGTCTGGTGGACGTCTCGCAGGACGTCATCATCCGCGAGGACGACTGTGGCACCGAGCGTGGCCTGACCATGCCGATCGCGCAGAAGAACGCGGCCGGCGCCCTGGTCGAGCACGACGACGTGGAGACCTCGGTCTACGCGCGCACGCTCGCCGCCGACGTCGAGAAGGACGGCTCCGTCCTCGCCGAGGCCGGTATCGACCTCGGTGACGTGGTCATCGACGCCCTCGTCGCCGCTGGCGTCGAGGAGGTCAAGGTCCGCTCGGTCCTCACCTGCGAGTCGCACGTCGGCACCTGTGCCCTCTGCTACGGCCGGTCGCTCGCGACCGGCAAGCTGGTCGACATCGGCGAGGCCGTCGGCATCATCGCGGCCCAGTCGATCGGTGAGCCCGGCACCCAGCTGACGATGCGTACCTTCCACACCGGTGGTGTGGCTGGTGACGACATCACGCAGGGTCTGCCCCGTGTCGTCGAGCTGTTCGAGGCGCGCACCCCCAAGGGTGTCGCCCCGATCGCCGAGGCGTCCGGTCGGGTGGCCATCGAGGACACCGACAAGACCCGTCGCATCATGCTCACCCCGGACGACGGCTCCGAGGAGCACGCCTACCCGGTGAGCAAGCGCGCGCGTCTGCTGATCGCCGACGGCGACCACGTCGAGGTCGGGCACCGGATGACGCAGGGTTCGATCGACCCCAAGCAGGTCCTTCGCATCCTCGGCCCGCGTGCGGTGCAGATGCACCTCGTCGACGAGGTGCAGCACGTCTACCGCCAGCAGGGTGTGTCGATCCACGACAAGCACATCGAGGTCATCGTCCGCCAGATGCTGCGCCGGATCACGATCATCGAGTCCGCCGACGCCGACCTGCTCCCGGGTGAGCTGGCCGAGCGTGGTCGGTTCGAGACCGAGAACCGTCGCGTCGTCGCCGAAGGTGGCCGCCCGGCCTCGGGTCGCCCCGAGCTGATGGGTATCACCAAGGCGTCGCTGGCCACGGACTCCTGGCTCTCGGCCGCCTCCTTCCAGGAGACGACCCGCGTGCTGACCGAGGCCGCGATGAACGCCAAGTCGGACCCGCTGCTGGGTCTGAAGGAGAACGTCATCCTCGGAAAGCTGATCCCGGCCGGCACGGGTCTCCCGCGCTACCGGAACGTCAAGGTCGAGGCCACCGAGGAGGCCAAGGCCGCGATGTACTCGATGCCCAGCTACGAGTACGACTACCCGGTGTTCGGCCCCGGCTCCGGCGAGGCCATCCGCCTCGACGACGCCGAGCTCGGCCTGGACTGAGCGACCGGCACCACCCGCTGAGGGCGGGTATGCCGCGTGGTCACCACGCGGCATACCCGCCCTCCGCTCGTGTGTCCCCCTCGACTTCTGGCCACTGATGCCGCACCGGACCCCGCTGGGGTGGCACCCGTGCCACACCCGTGGCCAGAAGTGCGGGGGAGGGTGGCCCGGCATACGGGAACGACCTGCGGCGTTGTACCGTCCGGTGCCGCGTGGGGCCGGGGGTAACCGATTTGGTCGGGTACCACGCAGGCGGTATCTTTGAACACTGTGTCTGAGGTCTGCCTCAGTCATGCGCTGGAGTCGGAGCCGACCACATCACGACCAACACCGTGAGCATGTCGGCCGCTGGACCAGCACCCCTCTCGCCGGGCACTCCGCAACCGAACCGCCATGGTTCGTGCGTGGAGGGTGCAGGGGAGAGCGCCGAGCACGACACACCCGAGTGCGGGGGTCGGGCAAGGCACCACACCAAGGAGTGCCAGCAGGACCGCAGCCGCGGCCCGGCGGCACAGAACATCAACTACGTACGGAGAACAGGTTGCCTACGATCAACCAGCTTGTGCGCAAGGGGCGTCAGGACAAGGTCACCAAGACCAAGACTCCTGCCCTCAAGGGCTCGCCCCAGCGCCGTGGCGTGTGCACGCGTGTGTACACCACCACCCCGAAGAAGCCGAACTCTGCCCTGCGCAAGGTCGCCCGTGTGCGCCTCACCAGCGGCATCGAGGTCACGGCCTACATCCCGGGCGTCGGCCACAACCTGCAGGAGCACTCGATCGTGCTCGTGCGTGGCGGTCGAGTGAAGGACCTCCCGGGTGTCCGTTACAAGATCGTCCGCGGCTCGCTCGACACCCAGGGTGTCAAGAACCGCAAGCAGGCCCGCTCCCGTTACGGCGCGAAGATGGAGAAGAAGTAATGCCTCGCAAGGGACCCGCGCCCAAGCGCCCCCTCGTCGTCGACCCGGTCCACAACTCCCCGTTGGTGACCCAGCTGGTCAACAAGATCCTCCTCGATGGCAAGAAGTCCATCGCCGAGACGATCGTCTACGGCGCCCTCGAGGGCGTCAAGGAGAAGACCGGCTCCGACCCCGTCGTGACCCTCAAGCGCGCCCTGGACAACATCCGTCCGACGCTCGAGGTCAAGTCGCGTCGGGTCGGTGGCGCCACCTACCAGGTGCCGATCGAGGTCAAGCCCAACCGCGCGACCACGCTGGCCCTGCGCTGGATGGTCGGCTACTCGCGGCAGCGCCGTGAGAAGACCATGACCGAGCGGCTCATGAACGAGATCCTCGACGCGTCCAACGGCCTCGGCGCCGCAGTGAAGCGTCGCGAGGACACCCACAAGATGGCCGAGTCCAACAAGGCCTTCGCGCACTACCGCTGGTAACAGCGACCGGTATGCCGCGTGCCACCGCGCGCACGCGGCATACCGGAGGTGCGTGGTCGAGGCCCCGCCCCCCACGCACCACCACGAACTTTTTCTAACGAGCGAGATGAGACGATCACATTGGCACTCGACGTCCTGACGGACCTGACCAAGGTCCGCAACATCGGGATCATGGCGCACATCGACGCCGGCAAGACGACGACGACTGAGCGCATCCTCTTCTACACCGGGGTCAACCACAAGATCGGTGAGACCCACGACGGTGCGTCGACCACCGACTGGATGGAGCAGGAGAAGGAGCGCGGCATCACGATCACGTCTGCCGCCGTGACCTCCTTCTGGGAGGGCACCCAGATCAACATCATCGACACCCCCGGTCACGTGGACTTCACGGTCGAGGTGGAGCGCTCGCTGCGCGTCCTCGACGGTGCCGTCGCCGTGTTCGACGGCAAGGAGGGCGTCGAGCCCCAGTCCGAGACCGTGTGGCGTCAGGCCGACAAGTACGACGTCCCCCGCATCGCGTTCGTCAACAAGATGGACAAGCTCGGCGCGGACTTCTACTTCACGGTCCAGACCATCAAGGACCGCCTCGGCGCGGAGCCCCTCGTGCTCCAGCTGCCGATCGGCTCCGAGAGCGAGTTCGTCGGCGTCGTCGACCTCATCTACCGTCGTGCCCTCGTGTGGCCCGGTGACGCCAAGGGTGACGTCACCATGGGTGCCAAGTACGAGATCCAGGAGATCCCGGCCGACATGCTCGAGAAGGTGGAGGAGTACCGCCACGCCCTCGTCGAGCGCGTCGCCGAGTCCGACGACGTCCTCATGGAGAAGTACCTCGGTGGCGAGGACCTCACCCCGGAGGAGATCAAGGGCGCGATCCGCAAGCTCACGGTCACCTCCGAGCTCTACCCGATCCTGTGTGGCTCCGCGTTCAAGAACCGCGGTGTGCAGCCGATGCTCGACGCCGTCGTCGACTACCTGCCGTCGCCGCTCGACGTCCCCCCGATGGTCGGCCACAAGCCGAACCACGAGGAGGTCGAGATGACGCGCAAGCCCGACACCAGCGAGCCGTTCTCGGCGCTGGCCTTCAAGGTCGCGACGCACCCGTTCTTCGGCACGCTGACCTTCATCCGGGTCTACTCCGGCCAGATCTCCTCCGGCTCCGCGGTCGTCAACACGACCAAGGGCCGCAAGGAGCGCATCGGCAAGCTCTTCCAGATGCACGCCAACAAGGAGAACCCCGTGGACGAGGCCCTCGCGGGTCACATCTACGCGGCGATCGGCCTGAAGGACACCACGACCGGTGACACCCTGAGCGACCCGAACGAGCAGATCGTGCTCGAGTCGATGACGTTCCCGGACCCGGTCATCCAGGTGGCCATCGAGCCGAAGACCAAGGGTGACCAGGAGAAGCTCTCCACGGCCATCCAGAAGCTCTCCGCCGAGGACCCGACCTTCCAGGTCCACCACGACGAGGAGACCGGCCAGACGATCATCGCCGGCATGGGCGAGCTCCACCTCGACATCCTCGTGGACCGCATGAAGCGCGAGTTCAAGGTCGAGGCCAACGTCGGCAAGCCGCAGGTGGCCTACCGCGAGACGATCCGTCGCACGGTGGAGAAGTTCGACTACACCCACAAGAAGCAGACGGGTGGCTCCGGCCAGTTCGCCAAGATCCAGATCAGCATCGAGCCCCTCGACACCACCGAGTCGGGCGAGCTGTACGAGTTCGAGAACAAGGTCACCGGTGGCCGTGTCCCGCGCGAGTACATCCCGTCGGTCGACGCCGGTATCCAGGACGCCATGCAGTACGGCGTGCTCGCGGGCTACCCGCTGGTCGGCATCAAGGCGACGCTGCTCGATGGCGCCTACCACGACGTCGACTCCTCCGAGATGGCGTTCAAGATCGCCGGCTCGATGGCGCTCAAGGAGGCCGTCCGCAAGGCCGACCCCGTGCTCCTCGAGCCGATGATGGCCGTCGAGGTGCGCACGCCCGAGGACTACATGGGCGACGTCATCGGTGACATCAACTCCCGCCGTGGCCAGATCCAGGCCATGGAGGACATCAGTGGTGCCAAGGTCGTTCGCGGCCTGGTCCCCCTCTCGGAGATGTTCGGCTATGTCGGCGACCTGCGGTCCAAGACCCAGGGTCGGGCGAACTACTCGATGGAGTTTGACTCCTACGCCGAGGTCCCCAAGGCTGTTGCCGAGGAGATCATCAAGAAGACCCGTGGTGAGTGACCGGTAGCATTACCGGTCGCACCACGGACTGCAGAGCTCCACAACCCCCAATCCGCGCCACGTCCCGCCTGGGAACACGGCGTTCAACCAAAGAAGAGTCCTGAGGAGGACATCAAGTGGCGAAGGCAAAGTTCGAGCGGACTAAGCCGCACGTCAACATCGGCACCATTGGTCACATCGACCACGGTAAGACGACGCTGACGGCTGCGATTTCCAAGGTCCTGCACGACAAGTACCCGGACCTGAACCCGCAGTTCGCGTTCGACGACATCGACAAGGCACCCGAAGAGAAGCAGCGCGGTATCACGATCTCGATCGCGCACATCGAGTACCAGACGGAGAGCCGTCACTACGCCCACGTCGACTGCCCCGGACACGCTGACTACGTGAAGAACATGATCACGGGTGCGGCGCAGATGGACGGTGCGATCCTCGTTGTCGCGGCCACCGACGGTCCGATGCCGCAGACGAAGGAGCACGTCCTCCTGGCCCGCCAGGTCGGCGTCCCCTACATCGTCGTGGCGCTCAACAAGGCCGACATGGTCGACGACGAGGAGATCCTCGAGCTCGTCGAGATGGAGGTCCGTGAGCTGCTGTCCGACTACGAGTTCCCGGGCGACGACCTGCCGGTCGTCAAGGTCTCGGCGCTGAAGGCGCTCGAGGGCGACGCCGAGTGGGGCAAGTCGGTCCTGGAGCTGATGGACGCTGTCGACAGCGCCATCCCGGAGCCGGAGCGCGAGGTCGACAAGCCGTTCCTCATGCCCGTCGAGGACGTCTTCACGATCACCGGTCGTGGCACCGTCGTCACCGGTCGTATCGAGCGCGGCATCCTCAACGTCAACGAGGAGATCGAGATCGTCGGCATCCACGAGGGTCCGCCCGCCAAGACCACCGTCACCGGCATCGAGATGTTCCGCAAGCTGCTCGACGAGGGTCGTGCGGGCGAGAACGTCGGCCTGCTGCTGCGTGGCACCAAGCGCGAGGACGTCGAGCGCGGGCAGGTCATCTGCAAGCCGGGCTCGATCACCCCGCACACGGACTTCGAGGCGAACGTCTACATCCTCTCGAAGGACGAGGGCGGCCGTCACACGCCGTTCTACGACAACTACCGCCCGCAGTTCTACTTCCGTACCACCGACGTGACCGGCGTCGTGCACCTCCCCGAGGGCACCGAGATGGTCATGCCCGGTGACAACACGGAGATGAACGTCGAGCTCATCCAGCCGATCGCCATGGAGGAGGGCCTGCGCTTCGCCATCCGCGAGGGCGGCCGTACCGTCGGCGCCGGCCGCGTCACCAAGATCACCAAGTAGTCACAGGAACACCGCGGTCCAGCACCACAGTGGTCTGACGCACCCAGCTCCACCGACAGGGCCCCGCAGCTACGGCTGCGGGGCCTTGTTGCTTTTGCCCGGTATGCCGGGTGTGCCCGTTCCCGGGTACGGCTCGTGGGGGAGGTGGCCGGGCCGGTCCGGGGTTAGTTTCGGGCCATGACCGGACGGTTCCGCCGCGTGGCGCTGGCGACTGCGGTGCTCCTCACCGTGCTCGCGGCTCCGGTGGCGTCGGCACCCGGTGACCCGACCGTGCGGTTCAGCGCCGCGGGCGACTTCTCCGCGGGCGGAAACGCGACCAGCGTCTTCAACCTGATCGGATCGCTCGACAACGACTTCCACGCCGCGCTCGGTGACATGTCCTACGGCACCACCGGCGCCGAGGACGCGTGGTGCAACGCGGTCAAGGCCGGGGTGGGCGAGGGCTATCCCTTCGAGCTGGTCTCCGGCAACCACGAGAGCAACGGACAGAACGGCAACATCAACGACTTCTCGGCCTGCCTGCCCAACCAGCTGCCCGGCCTCAAGGGCACCTACGGCCGCCAGTACTACGTCGACGTGCCCGCCAACGCTCCTCTGGTGCGCTACATCGCCGTGGCGGCCGGGATCCCGTTCACCGCCGGCACACTGAGCTACGCGGTCGGCACCCCGCAGTACACCTGGACCGCCGCGGCGATCGACTCCGCTCGGGCGGCGGGCATCCCGTGGGTCGTCGTCGGCAACCACACACCGTGCCTGAGCCTGGGGCAGTACGCCTGCGAGATGGGCTCCGACCTGGCCAACCTGCTGCTCACCAAGAAGGTCGACCTCGTCCTCGGTGGTCACGAGCACCTCTACCAGCGCACCAAACAGCTCACCACCCGAGCGGGGTGCACCCAGCTCGTGCCCGGCACGTTCAACGCGTCCTGCGTCGTCGACTCCGACAACGACCTCGCCGCGGGCGCGGGGACCGTCTTCGCGACGGTCGGCACCGGCGGCATCAACCAGCGCGACGTCAACACCACCGACCCCGAGGCCGGCTACTTCGCCGCCTACGCCGGGCTCAACATCAACCCCACCTTCGGCGTGCTCGACTTCTCGGTCACGGCCGACGTCCTCACCGCGAACTTCCGCCGGGCTGCGGGCCTCACCTTCACCGACGCGTTCACCATCACCCGTGGTGCGGCGCCGCCCAACCAGCCGCCGGTGGCCGACTTCACGCCGAGCTGCACCCAGCTCGCCTGCACCGTGAACGCCGCGGCCAGCAGCGACCCCGACGGCACGATCAGCTCCTACGCCTGGCAGTTCGGCGACGGTGGCACCGGCACCGGCGTCACGTCGAGCCGGACGTATGCCGCGGCCGGCACCTACACGATCACCCTCACCGTGACCGACGACGACGGTGCCACCGGCAGCACCACCCGGTCGGTGACGGTCGCCCCGACGCCCAACCAGCCGCCCACGGCGAGCTTCACGAACAGCTGCACCGACCTGGGCTGCACCTTCAACGGCACCGGCTCGAACGACCCCGACGGCAGCATCGCGTCGTACGCGTGGAACTGGGGTGACGCGACCGCCGACGGCAGTGGTGCAACCCCCAGCCACACGTTCTCCGCGGCCGGCACCTACCCGGTGCGGCTCACCGTCACCGACAACAACGGGGCCACCGGGACCACGACGACCTCGGTCACGGTCACCGCGCCGCCCCCGCCGACCGTCCTCGCGGCCGATGCGTTCGGCCGCACCCTGGCCAGCGGCTGGGGGAGCGCCGACACGGGCGGGGCATGGACCTTCAGCGGGTCCGCCACGAACCTGTCCGTCGGCTCGGGGGTCGGCCAGGTGCGGCTCGCTGCGGGATCCGGTCCGTGGCTTGCGCTGGCCGGTGTCTCCTCCTCGGGCACCGACCTCAGCGCCACCATCGCCCTCGACAAGGTCGCCAGCGGCAGCGGGGCCTACGCCTCGCTCAACGGCCGGCGGGTGGCCGGCGTGGGCGACTACCGGGCGAAGGTGCACTACACGTCGAACGGTGGCGTCTGGTTGTCTCTGCAGCGGGCCACCGCGGCGAACGCGGAGACCGTCCTGGCCGCCGAGACCCAGATCCCGGGGATCACGATGGCGGCGGGCGAGAAGCTGCTCGCCCGGGTCCAGGTCACCGGCACCTCACCCACGACGATTCGGGCGCGGGTCTGGAAGTCCGGGACGACCGAGCCCACGACGTGGCAGAAGACCGCGACGGACTCGACGGCAGGGTTCCAGGTGGCCGGTGGCGTCGGCCTCTACCTCTACCTGTCGGGCAGCGCGACCAACGCCCCCATCACGATGTCGTTCGACGACCTCAAGGCCGTTCCGTTCCCCTGACGTCCCGCCTGACGCT
The DNA here is from genome assembly GCF_001429605.1 of Phycicoccus sp. Soil802. Classification (GTDB taxonomy): domain Bacteria; phylum Actinomycetota; class Actinomycetes; order Actinomycetales; family Dermatophilaceae; genus Pedococcus. The sequence continues at coordinate 191,467 of NZ_LMSS01000007.1, read as the reverse complement.
CCTTCCGGACGTCGCCGCGCGTCGGCTGGCGAACTCCTGGGCAGTCAGCTCGTAGACGACCTCACCCAGCTCGGCCCCGGGCAGGGGGTCGTCCCACTGCCGCACGTCGGTGCTGACGTGCCGCAGGCCGAGCCGCTCGAGGACGGCTCGCGAGCGCACGTTCACCGCCATCGTCTCGGCCCAGATGCGCCGCAGCCGCGCGGTCACGAACCCGTGCTCGAGCAGGCGCAGGGCTCCCTCGCTGGCCAGGCCACGACCCCAGGCCCGCTGGCGGAGTCGGTACCCCAGCTCGGCCTCGCCGTCGCCGGTGGGCGTCAGGCAGAACCACCCGACGAACTCACCGTCCTCGAAGCCCGACCAGTAGCCGAGCCCGAGTGCGTCGTGCGCCGGGTCGGTGCGTTGCGGCATCCACACCTCGATGACCTCGTCCGGCGGGGTCTCGCGACCGCTGAGGAACTCCATGACTGCCCGGTCGCCGTCGAGCTCGACGAGCAGGTCGCTGTCATCGGCAGTCAGGGGTCGCAGCTCCAGTCGGGCCGTGCTGAGGAGCGGCCTGGCCATCAGGGCGCCGCCGCCAGCAGCTCCGGTCCGAGCTCGGACACCGAACCCACCCCGGACAGGCCCATCGTCAGGTCGAGCTCGGCCACGATGTTGGACAGGACGTCCCGCACCCCGTCGCGCCCGGCCAGCGCCAGCCCGTAGACGTAGGGGCGCCCGATCGCAACGGCGTCGGCGCCGAGAGCGATCGCCTTGACGACGTCGCTGCCGGTGCGCACCCCGCTGTCGAGCACGAGGGGGAGCTCGGGACCCACCGCGGCCCGCACGGCGGGCAGGGCGTCGAGGGAGGCGATGGCGCCGTCCACCTGGCGGCCGCCGTGGTTGCTCACGACGATGCCGCTCGCGCCGACCTCGACCGCGCGCCGCGCGTCGTCCGGGTGGAGCACGCCCTTGACGAGGAACGGCAGTGACGTGCGGTCGCGCAGCGTCGCGAGCTGCTCCCAGGTGAGGCCGGGGTTGGAGTAGATGTCGAGGAACGTCTCGACGGCCGCGCGCGGGGTGGGGGAGCGCAGGTTGGACCGCAGGTCGCCGGGGTGCTCCCGGCTGATGGACAGCAGCGACCGCAGCGCACCGAGGGTGACCTTGACGTCGTCCGAGGCGCCCTTCTGCTCCTGCTTGGCCGCCACCCGCTCGGCGACGACCTGCTGGAAGCGCGGGTCCGAGGTGTACTGCGCGATCCCGATCCCCTGCGAGAACGGCAGCGACCCGAGGTTGAGGTCCTGCGGTCGCCAGCCGAGCATCGTGGTGTCCAGCGTGACGACGACCGCCTCGGCCCCGCTGGCCTCGGCCCGGGCCAGCAGGCTGTCGACCAGCAGCTCGTCCTTCGACCAGTAGAGCTGGAACCACCGCGGGCCCGAGCCCATGGCCGCGGCGACGTCCTCCATGGGAGAGCACCCCTGGTTCGAGATGATGTACGGCAGCCCCAGCTGGGCCGCGGCCGCGCCGATCTCGATGTCGCTGTCGCGATGGACCAGCCCGGCCGCGCCCACCGGTGCGAGCAGCACCGGCGCCGGGAGCCGGCGGCCCAGCAGCTCGGTGGACAGGTCGCGGGTGGCCCGGCCGGGCAGCATGCGGGGGACGATCCGGTGCCGGTCGAACGCCGCCCGGTTGGCCCGGGCCGTCGCGCCCTCGCCGGCCGAGCCCGCGACGTAGGCCCAGGCGCGGGGCGACATGGCCGCCTGCGCACGCCGCTCCAGCTCGGCGGCGTCAGTGGGGACGGTGGGCCGGTGTCCGAGGACGCCGGCGCGGTAGACCAGCCCCTGGCGGGTGCGGCCGGGCCCTTCCGGGGGCGGCACTGCTGATGGGTCCGACATGGCTCGATCCTGCCAGTCGGTCGACTGCTGTGGCTGTGAAGGCGGGGCCGACCTGACAGCGTCGTGACAGGTTCGCCACGGCCTCCTACCAGCCCGGCGGCGCAGCCTCGGCGGGAGAGGGGCGCACCGCGGCGCCCCGTCAACGAGAGGAAGTGCGCCCCCGATGCCCACCGTCAGCAAGTCCATGAAGCTCGCCGCCGCCGGAGGCGTGGCTGCGGTCGCCGCCGGGATCGGCGCCAGCGCCGCGATGGCCGACAGCACCGCCAGGCCGACGCCCAGTGGCACGTCCACGTCGGCCCCCTCCCAGGCGTCGCCCGGCCGCGGCGGACCCGGCGGTGGTGGCCACCACGGCGGCCCCGGCGGGCTGGACGCCGCAGCGCTGGCCACCAAGCTCGGCCTCACCGAGGCCAAGGTGACCGCCGCGTTGGAGAAGCTGCGGGCGGCGCAGCAGCCGAGCAGCCCGCCGGCGCAGGGCAGCCAGGCGACCGACGCCGAGCGCCAGGCCCGCGAGAAGGCCCGCGTCACCGCGCTGGCCAAGGAGCTCGGGGTGAGCCAGGTCAAGGTCCAGGCCGCCCTCGACGCGATCAAGGCCGACCGGGAGGCGAGCCGCAGGACGGAGCTGACCACCCGGCTCGACGCGGCGGTGAAGGCCGGCACGCTGTCCGCCGCGGACCGGGCCGCGGTCCTCAAGGCCGTCGACGCCGGCGTCCTCGGCGGCGGTCGCCCCTGACCGACCGGCCGAACTGCACCCCCCCGGCCGCCCCGGCCGTGTCCACCCCCGGTGGGCCCGGCCGGGTGTTCGGCCTGCCCGGTCGGCCGGTGGGTGCGTCGGCCGCGCAGGTGGGCCCGCGGGATACTGGGGCCGGCCCCGTGGGGACGTCGCGGACGGCGCGCGGCGCGCCACCGGTGCGGGTATGCCGGGTGCCACCGCCTCGATTTGGTAGGTCGCCGCCCGCTCTGGCACACTGGACCGGTTGCTTGACGCGCGCCGTTGACCCATGTCGACGCCGCCACCCCCGGTGACACACCTCGAACCGTGCGTTCAGCACGGGGCGACACTCCAGGGAAGCGCAAGCCCCGGCTCTGCCGGTCAATCCGAACCGCACGACTGCGTGAAAACGCGTGTCGTCCGGCCGCGAAGCGGGTGCGACACACCCGACCGCGGGGGTCGGAGATGGCCAAGAGCCGGCCAAGCTAGATGTTCGGCGAGAGAGAGACGTAACGGAGATGGCGGGACAGAAGATCCGCATCCGCTTGAAGTCGTATGACCACGAGGTCATCGACAACTCGGCGCGCAAGATTGTCGACACGGTGACCCGTGCTGGCGCGACGGTGGTCGGCCCTGTGCCGCTGCCCACGGAGAAGAACGTCTTCGTGGTCATCCGTTCGCCCCACAAGTACAAGGACAGCCGCGAGCACTTCGAGATGCGCACCCACAAGCGCTTGATCGACATCATCGACCCGACGCCGAAGGCCGTCGACTCGCTGATGCGTCTCGACCTGCCGGCTGACGTCAACATCGAGATCAAGCTCTGAGGCTGGCGAAATGACCACCACTGCTACCAAGACCGTGAAGGGTGTGCTGGGCAAGAAGCTCGGCATGACCCAGGTGTGGGATGCCGAGAACCGGCTCATCCCCGTCACCGTCATCGAGGCGGGCCCCTGCGTCGTGACGCAGGTGCGCGACGCCGCGACGGATGGCTACGACGCCGTCCAGATCGCGTTCGGCGCCATCGACCCCCGCAAGGTGACCAAGCCCCTGACCGGGCACTTCGAGAAGGCCGGCGTGACCCCGCGTCGCCACCTCGTGGAGCTCCGTACCGCTGACGCCGCCGAGTACACGCTCGGCCAGGAAGTCACGGTCGAGACCTTCGAGGCCGGCCAGGACGTCGACGTCACCGGCACCACCAAGGGCAAGGGCTTTGCCGGCGTCATGAAGCGGCACGGCTTCCACGGCGTCAGCTCCTCCCACGGCTCCCACAAGAACCACCGCAAGCCGGGCTCGATCGGTGGCTGCGCCACCCCGGGCCGCGTCTTCAAGGGCATGCGGATGGCCGGCCGGATGGGCGGCGAGCGCCAGACCACCCAGAACCTCACGATCCACGCCGTGGACGCTGAGCGAGGCCTGTTGCTCGTGAAGGGTGCCGTTCCCGGCCCCCGCAACGGCACGGTCCTCGTCCGCACGGCCGCGAAGGGAGCCTGACCCACATGGCTACCAAGACTGTCGTCGCCGACCTGCCCGCCGAGATCTTCGACGTCCAGGTCAACGTCCCGCTGATCCACCAGGTCGTCGTGGCCCAGCTGGCCGCTGCGCGTCAGGGCACGCACTCCACCAAGACCCGCGGCGAAGTCCGCGGTGGTGGCCGCAAGCCCTACCGCCAGAAGGGCACCGGCCGCGCCCGTCAGGGCTCGACCCGCGCCCCGCAGTTCGCCGGTGGTGGCGTCGTCCACGGCCCGCAGCCGCGTGACTACGCCCAGCGGACCCCCAAGAAGATGAAGGCCGCCGCCCTGCGTGGCGCCCTCTCCGACCGGGCCCGCCACGACCGCGTGCACGTCGTCGAGTCGCTGGTGACGGGCTCCGCCCCGTCCACCAAGGACGCGCTCGCCCTGCTCGCCGGCCTGACCGACCGTCCCAACCTGCTCGTGGTGCTCGACCGCAGCGACCTGGTGTCGCTGAAGTCGGTGCGCAACCTCGAGGGCGTGCACGTGCTCGCCGCCGACCAGCTCAACACGTACGACGTGCTGTGCTCGGACGACGTCGTCTTCACCAAGGCCGCCCTGGAGGCTTTCGTCACCAAGGCACAGCCCGTGGGTGGCGTCGAGGTCACGATCGTCGACGAGACGGACGAGACCGCCACGGCCGAGAAGGCTGCGAAGGCAGACAAGCCCGCCAAGGCCACCAAGACCGCCGCGAAGGCCGAAAAGCCCGCCAAGGCCGAGAAGGCCGAGAAGGCTGAGAAGGCCGACAAGCCCGCGAAGGCCGCGAAGACGGCCAAGGCCGCCAAGGCCAGCGCGGACGAGGAGGAGACCAAGTGAGCACCCTCGCTGCAGGCAAGGACCCGCGCGACATCCTGATCGCACCGGTCGTTTCCGAGAAGTCGTACTCGCTGCTCGACCAGGGCAAGTACACCTTCATCGTCGACCCGCGGGCGAACAAGACGGAGATCAAGATCGCCGTCGAGCGCGTCTTCAACGTCAAGGTTGACTCCGTCCACACCCTCAACCGTGTCGGCAAGACCCGCCGCACCCGGTTCGGCATCGGCAAGCGCAAGGACACCAAGCGTGCGATCGTCACCCTCCGCGAGGGCTCGATCGACATCTTCGGTGCCGGCGCCTGACGGAATCGCTGAAGAGACGTAAGGGATTACGAACAATGGGTATCCGCAAGTACAAGCCGACCACGCCCGGCCGCCGAGGCTCCAGCGTCGCCGACTTCGTCGAGGTCACGCGCTCCACGCCTGAGAAGTCGCTGGTGCGCCCCCTCACGAAGTCCGGTGGCCGCAACAGCAACGGCCGCATCACCACCCGTCACATCGGTGGTGGACACAAGCGCGCCTACCGCGTCATCGACTTCCGTCGCCATGACAAGGACGGTGTGCCGGCCAAGGTCGCTCACATCGAGTACGACCCCAACCGCACGGCGCGCATCGCGCTGCTGCACTACGCCGACGGTGAGAAGCGCTACATCCTGGCCCCCAAGGGCCTCGAGCAGGGCGCCAACATCGAGAACGGCCCCTCGGCCGACATCAAGCCCGGCAACAGCCTGCCGCTGCGCAACATCCCGACCGGTACGGTCATCCACGCCGTCGAGCTCAAGCCCGGTGGCGGCGCGAAGATCGCCCGTTCGGCTGGTGTGCGCGTGCAGCTCGTCGCCAAGGACGGCCCCTACGCCCAGCTGCGCATGCCGTCCGGTGAGATCCGCAACGTCGACCTGCGCTGCCGCGCCACGGTCGGCGAGGTGGGCAACGCCGAGCAGTCCAACATCAACTGGGGCAAGGCCGGCCGCATGCGGTGGAAGGGCAAGCGCCCGACCGTCCGTGGTGTCGCCATGAACCCGGTCGACCACCCGCACGGTGGTGGTGAGGGCAAGACGTCCGGTGGACGTCACCCCGTCAGCCCGTGGGGTCAGGCCGAGGGCCGCACCCGTCGCCCCGGCAAGCCGAGCGACAAGATGATCGTTCGCCGCCGCCGTACTGGCAAGAAGCGCTGAGAAGGAGCCTGAGAAACCATGCCTCGTAGCTTGAAGAAGGGCCCTTTCATCGACGGCCACCTTCAGAAGAAGGTCGACGTCCAGAACGAAGCGGGCACCAAGAACGTCATCAAGACCTGGTCACGTCGTTCGGTCGTGAGCCCGGACATGCTGGGTCACACCCTCGCCGTGCACGACGGCCGCAAGCACGTCCCGGTGTTCGTCACCGAGTCGATGGTCGGCCACAAGCTCGGTGAGTTCGCGCCGACCCGCACGTTCAAGGGTCACGTGAAGGATGACAAGAAGGGGCGGCGTCGCTGATGGCTGCCTCCACCGACAACAAGGACAACGTGATGGAAGCCAAGGCGAGCGGACGCAACATCCGCGTCACGCCCCAGAAGGCGCGCCGCATCGTGGACCTGATCCGCGGGAAGCAGGCCGTCGAGGCGATTGCCGTGCTGCGGTTCGCCCCGCAGTCCGCGTCCGACCCGGTCCAGAAGGTGCTCGAGAGCGCCATCGCCAACGCTCGGGTCAAGGCTGACAAGGCCTCCGAGGCCTTCGACGAGCGCGACCTGGTCATCAGCGCCGCTTTCGTCGACGAGGGTCCGACCATGAAGCGATTCCGTCCGCGGGCCCAGGGCCGCGCGGCGCGCATCAACAAGCGGACCAGCCACATCACCGTGGTCGTCACGCCGAAGACCACCAAGGGAGGCACCCGCTAATGGGTCAGAAGGTCAACCCGCACGGCTTCCGCCTCGGAATCACCACCGAGCACAAGAGCCGCTGGTTCGCTGACTCCACCAAGGAGGGTCAGCGGTACCGCGACTACGTCAAGGAAGACGTCGCCATCCGCAAGCTCATGTCCGAGGGCATGGAGCGGGCCGGCATCTCCCGCGTCGAGATCGAGCGCACCCGTGACCGCGTCCGTGTGGACATCCACACCGCGCGTCCCGGCATCGTGATCGGTCGCCGCGGCGCCGAGGCCGACCGCATCCGCGGCGAGCTCGAGAAGCTCACCGGCAAGCAGGTCCAGCTGAACATCCTCGAGGTCAAGAACCCCGAGGTCGACAGCCAGCTCGTCGCGCAGGGCATCGCCGAGCAGCTCTCTGCTCGCGTCTCGTTCCGTCGCGCGATGCGCAAGGGCATGCAGTCCGCCACCCGCGCCGGCGCCAAGGGCATCCGTGTCCAGGTGTCCGGTCGCCTCGGCGGCGCCGAGATGTCTCGCACCGAGTTCTACCGCGAGGGTCGCGTCCCGCTGCACACCCTGCGTGCGCAGATCGACTACGGCTTCTACGAGGCCCGCACCACCTTCGGTCGCATCGGCGTCAAGGTGTGGATCTACAAGGGTGACGTCACCGCTCGTGAGCTGGCCCAGCAGCAGGCTGCTGCGCCGCGCCCGAGCCGTGGCCCCCGTCGTGACGGCGCCGACCGTCCGGCCCGCGCTCGTCGCGAGCGTCCGGAGGCCGCCGCCACCGAGACCGCTGCTGAGGCTCCCGCCGTCGAGGCGACCGCAGCCAGCACTGAGGGAGAGCAGTCCTGACATGTTGATTCCTCGTCGAGTCAAGCACCGCAAGCAGCACCACCCGGGTCGCTCGGGCGCTGCGAAGGGTGGCACCAAGATCGCGTTCGGCGACTACGGCATCCAGGCCCTCGAGCCCGCCTACGTCACCAACCGTCAGATCGAGTCCGCTCGTATTGCGATGACGCGTTACATGAAGCGTGGTGGAAAGGTGTGGATCAACATCTACCCCGACCGCCCGCTGACCAAGAAGCCTGCCGAGACCCGCATGGGTTCCGGTAAGGGCTCCCCCGAGTGGTGGATCGCCAACATCAAGCCTGGTCGCGTGATGTTCGAGGTGTCCGGTGTGTCCGAAGAGGTCGCCCGTGAGGCCATGCGTCTGGCGATGCACAAGCTCCCCATGAAGTGCCGCTTCGTTCGGCGTGAGGGTGGTGACATCTGATGGCAGTCGGATCCAAGGACCTGGTGTCGGAGAACCTGCGTGGTCTCGACGACGACCGTCTGGTCGACGAGCTCCGCAAGGCCAAGGAGGAGCTGTTCAACCTCCGCTTCCAGTCGGCCACCGGCCAGCTGGACAACCACGGCCGTCTGCGCGCCGTCCGCAAGGACATCGCCCGCATCTACACCGAGCTCCGTGAGCGTGAGCTGGGTATCGGGCAGAGCCCGAGTGCTTCGGCCAAGGAGGAGTCGGCATGACCAAGAACGTGAAGGATGAGGCCGTGACGGCGCAGGACCGCAACTACCGCAAGACCCGCCAGGGTTACGTGGTGAGCGACAAGATGGACAAGACCGTCGTGGTCGAGGTCGAGGACCGCGTGAAGCACGCGCTCTACGGCAAGGTCCTGCGGCGCTCGAGCAAGGTCAAGGCCCACGACGAGGACAACGCTGCCGGTATCGGCGACCGCGTCTCGATCATGGAGACCCGTCCCCTCTCGGCCACCAAGCGCTGGCGCGTGGTGGAGATCCTCGAGAAGGCCAAGTAAGCCACCTGCCGCCTCGGCAAGCCCATCTGTCATCAGACAGTCAAGTTCGGCCAGGCTCGCCCGCGAGGGTGAGAACCAGCACGACGAGTAGGAGTTAGAAGTGATCCAGCAGGAGTCGCGACTGCGCGTCGCCGACAACACTGGTGCAAAGGAAATCCTCTGCATCCGTGTCCTCGGTGGCTCGGGTCGTCGTTACGCCGGCATCGGTGACGTCATCGTCGCCGCAGTCAAGGACGCCATCCCTGGCGGCAACGTCAAGAAGGGCGACGTCGTCAAGGCTGTCATCGTGCGCACCACCAAGGAGCGCCGTCGCGGTGACGGGTCGTACATCAAGTTCGACGAGAACGCCGCCGTCATCCTCAAGGCCGACGGGGACCCCCGTGGCACCCGCATCTTCGGCCCCGTGGGCCGCGAGCTGCGTGAGAAGAAGTTCATGAAGATCATCTCGTTGGCGCCGGAGGTGCTCTGACCCATGGCTGACAAGAAGAAGATGAAGATCAAGAAGGGTGACACCGTCAAGGTGCTCACCGGCAAGGACCGCAACAGCATCGGCAAGGTCATCGCCGTCTACCCCGAGACCGAGCGCGTGCTCGTCGAGGGCGTCAACCGCGTGACCCGCCACACCAAGGCCGGCCAGACCGCTCGCGGCAGCCGCACCGGTGGCCTGGTCGTCCAGGAAGCTGCGATCCACGTCAGCAACGTCGCGGTCGTCGACCCGGACGACAAGAAGGTCGGCACCCGGATCAAGACCCGCGTCGAGACCGTCGAGCGCAACGGCCGCACCAAGACCGTCCGCACCCGTGTCGCGGTGCGCTCGGGCAAGGACCTGTGAGAGACATGACCGAAACCGCAATCACCTCAAGCAAGCCCCAGACCGAAGTTTCCGCAGCGGTGACGCCGCGCCTGAAGCAGCGCTACGCGGACGAGATCAAGGGCCAGCTGTTCACGCAGTTCGGCTACGAGAACGTCATGCAGGTTCCCGGCGTGGTCAAGGTCGTCGTCAACATGGGTGTTGGTGACGCCGCCAAGGACGCCAAGCTCATCGAGGGCGCGATCAAGGACCTCTCGGCCATCACCGGCCAGAAGCCCCTGGTCACCAAGGCCCGCAAGTCCATCGCGCAGTTCAAGCTGCGCGAGGGCATGCCGATCGGTGCGCACACCACGCTGCGCGGCGACCGGATGTGGGAGTTCCTCGACCGCCTCGTGTCGGTGGGCCTGCCCCGTATCCGTGACTTCCGCGGCCTGTCGCCCAAGCAGTTCGACGGCAAGGGCAACTACACCTTCGGCCTCACGGAGCAGTCGATGTTCCACGAGATCGACCAGGACCGGATCGACCGCGTGCGTGGCATGGACATCACCGTCGTGACGACCGCCACCAACGACGACGAGGGCCGCGCACTGCTCAAGGCGCTCGGCTTCCCCTTCAAGGAGAACTGACATGGCGAAGACCGCCCTGGTCAACAAGGCCAACAAGAAGCCGAAGTTCAAGGTGCGTGGCTACACCCGTTGCCAGCGCTGCGGCCGACCGCACTCGGTCTACCGCAAGTTCGGGCTCTGCCGCATCTGCCTTCGCGAGATGGCACACCGCGGCGAGCTGCCCGGCGTCACCAAGAGCTCCTGGTAATACCCACCGATTTCATCCTTACATCGCAGGTCGCTGCAGACGCAGTGAAACCACGGTGAGAGAGGGCCGGAGAAGCCCATGACCATGACTGACCCGATTGCGGACATGTTGACCCGCGTCCGGAACGCCAACTCGGCGCACCACGACGCAGTCTCCATGCCGTTTTCCAAGCTGAAGTCCCACATCGCCGAGATCCTCCAGGCCGAGGGCTACATCGCCTCCTGGAAGGTCGAGGACGCCGAGGTCGGCAAGACGCTGACCATCGAGCTGAAGTACGGCCCCAACCGCGAGCGTTCCATCGCTGGCGTGCGCCGTGTCTCCAAGCCCGGTCTGCGTGTCTACGCCAAGTCGACGAACCTGCCCAAGGTTCTCGGCGGTCTCGGCGTGGCGATCCTTTCCACCTCGTCTGGTCTCCTCACGGACCGCCAGGCCAAAGCCAAGGGCGTGGGCGGGGAAGTCCTCGCCTACGTCTGGTAAGGGGATTCGACATGTCGCGTATCGGACGACTCCCAGTTGCCATCCCGAGCGGTGTCGAGGTCACCATCGACGGCCAGTCCGTCACGGTGAAGGGCCCCAAGGGCCAGCTCAGCCACGTCGTGGCCGAGCCGATCACGGTCGAGAAGGGCGACGCTGACCTCGAGGTCAAGCGCCCCAACGACGAGCGCCAGTCCCGTGCCCTGCACGGCCTGACCCGCTCGCTCATCAACAACATGGTGCTCGGTGTGACCGAGGGCTATGAGAAGAAGCTGGAGATCCACGGCACGGGTTACCGCGTGGCCAACAAGGGCGGCGACCTCGAGTTCGCGCTCGGCTACAGCCACTCGATCACCGTCAAGGCCCCCGAGGGCATCTCCTTCGCCGTCGAGAACCCGACCCGCTTCGCGGTCCAGGGCATCGACAAGCAGCTCGTTGGCGAGGTTGCTGCGAACATCCGCAAGCTGCGCAAGCCCGACCCGTACAAGGGCAAGGGCGTTCGCTATGCGGGCGAGCAGATCCGTCGCAAGGTCGGAAAGGCCGGTAAGTAAGCCATGGCAATGATCGTCAAGCGCGCCAAGGGCAAGTCCGCTGCACGCGGCCGTCGCCACCTGCGCCTGCGCAAGAAGGTGACTGGTACGACCGTGCGTCCGCGCCTGGTCGTGTCACGCTCCTCGCGCCACGTCTTCGTGCAGATCGTCGACGACACCATCGGCAAGACCGTGGCGTCGGCCTCCACCATGGAGGCGGACCTGCGCTCGTTCGAGGGTGACAAGACCGCCAAGGCCCGCAAGGTGGGCGAGCTGCTCGCCGAGCGCGCCAAGAGCGCCGGTGTCGAGGCCGTCGTGTTCGACCGTGGTGGCAACAAGTACCACGGCCGCGTCGCGGCCATCGCCGAGGGCGCCCGCGAGGGTGGACTGGCCCTGTGAGCACCGTGACCGAAACTGTTATTGAGATGAGGAACATCTGATGCCCGGACCCCAGCGTCGAGGCACTGGTGCCGCTGCTGGCGGCGACGCAGCTCGTGGTGAGCGCGGCGACCGCCGCGGTGGCCGCGACAACCGTCGTGACGGCGGCCGCGACCAGGCCGAGAAGAGCGCCTACGTCGAGCGCGTCGTGACCATCAACCGCGTGTCCAAGGTCGTCAAGGGTGGTCGTCGCTTCAGCTTCACCGCCCTCGTGGTCGTGGGCGACGGCGACGGAACCGTCGGCGTCGGCTACGGCAAGGCCAAGGAAGTTCCCGCGGCGATCGCCAAGGGTGTCGAGGAGGCCAAGAAGGAGTTCTTCAAGGTCCCGCGCATCCAGGGCACCATCCCGCACCCCGTCCAGGGTGAGGCCGCTGCCGGTGTCGTCATGCTCCGCCCCGCCGCTCCCGGTACCGGTGTCATCGCCGGTGGTCCGGTGCGCGCGGTGCTCGAGTGCGCCGGCATCCACGACGTGCTGAGCAAGTCGCTCGGCTCGGACAACGCCATCAACGTCGTCCACGCGACCGTCGCGGCCCTCCGGGGTCTCGAGCGTCCGGAGGAAGTGGCTGCCCGCCGCGGCCTCCCGGTCGACCAGGTCGCCCCGGCCGCCATGCTGCGCGCCCAGGCTGCCGGTCGCGAAGCTGCGAAGGCAGGTGCCTGATGCGTCTCAAGGTGACCCAGACCCGTTCCGAGATCGGTGGCAAGCAGAACCAGCGTGACACGCTGCGCAGCCTCGGTCTGAAGCGCATTGGCGACGTCGTCGTCAAGGAGGACCGTCCCGAGATCCGCGGGATGGTCAAGACAGTGACCCACCTGGTCGCTGTCGAGGAGGTTGACTGACCATGGCAGAGAAGAAGGCCGCGAAGGCCGCTGCCGCTCCTGAGGGCACGGCCCTCAAGGTGCACCACCTGCGTCCCGCCCCGGGTGCCAAGACCGCCAAGACCCGCGTGGGTCGCGGTGAGGGCTCCAAGGGCAAGACCGCCGGTCGCGGCACCAAGGGCACCAAGGCCCGCTACCAGGTCCCGGAGCGCTTCGAGGGTGGCGCCATGCCGCTCCACATGCGTCTCCCGAAGCTCCGTGGCTTCAAGAACCCGTTCCGCGTGGAGTTCCAGGTCGTCAACCTGGACAAGCTGTCGGCCCTGTTCCCCGAGGGTGGCGATGTGACCATCGCCGACCTCGTGGCCAAGGGTGCGGTCCGCGACAACTCCCCGGTCAAGGTTCTCGGCACCGGCGAGATCACCGTCAAGGTCAACGTGACCGCTGACAAGTTCTCGGCGACCGCCAAGGAGAAGATCGAAGCCGCTGGCGGCTCGGTCACCTCCGCCTGACCACGCCAGAACGACAGGGTATGCCGCGGGCTCACCGCTGAGGTGAGCGCGCGGCATACCCCGTTTGCTGTCCCCAGCCGTCACCCGGGGTAGCCTTCGTAGGATTGCCTGACCATCATCATCGCGTGGCCCCACGGGCCCGCGTCACCAGGAGGACCTGTGCTCACCGCCTTCACCCGTGCGTTCAAGACGCCGGACCTGCGCAGGAAGCTGCTGTTCACCCTCGCGATCGTCGTCGTCTTCCGGCTCGGCTCGCACGTGCCCGTCCCCGGCGTGAGCTACACCGCCGTGCAGGCCTGCATCAAGGGTGCTGACGCGACCACCGGCGTGCTGGGCCTGGCCAACCTCTTCAGTGGTGGCGCCCTCCTGCAGCTGTCGATCTTCGCGCTCGGGATCATGCCGTACATCACGGCGAGCATCATCGTGCAGCTCCTCACCGTGGTCATCCCGCGGTTCGAGGCCCTCAAGAAGGAGGGCCAGCAGGGCCAGACGAAGATGACGCAGTACACCCGCTACCTGACCATCGGCCTGGCGGTCCTGCAGTCCTCCACCCTCATCACGTTCGCCCAGAACCCGTCCGCGCTGTTCGGCCCGAACTGCACGAGCATCCTGCCCGACGAGTCGATCCCGACCCTGGTCATCATGGTGCTCACGATGACCGCCGGCACCGGCGTCGTCATGTGGCTCGGTGAGCTGGTCACCGACAAGGGCATCGGCAACGGCATGTCGCTGCTGATCTTCACCTCGATCGCCAGCTCGTTCCCCAGCTCGCTCTGGGCGATCCAGCAGCAGGACGGCCGCTGGGACGTCTTCATCGGCGTCATCCTGCTCGGCTTCCTCATCATCGCCCTGGTCGTGTTCGTCGAGCAGAGCCAGCGCCGCATCCCGGTGCAGTACGCCAAGCGCCAGGTCGGCCGCCAGATGTACGGCGGGACCTCGACCTACATCCCGCTCAAGGTCAACATGGCCGGCGTCATCCCCGTGATCTTCGCCTCGTCGCTGCTCGCGCTGCCCTCTTTGCTGTCACAGTTCAACAGGTCCACCACCGGCGACCAGCCCGGCTGGGTGACCTGGATCGACGCGCACCTGGTGCGCGGCGACCACCCGATCTACATGGCGACCTACATCGCGCTGATCCTGTTCTTCACGTTCTTCTACGTGTCGATCACGTTCAACCCGGTGGAAGTGGCCGACAACATGAAGCGCTACGGAGGCTTCATCCCAGGTATCCGCGCCGGGCGACCCACGGCCGAGTACCTCGACTACGTGCTCACCCGCATCACCGTTCCAGGGGCCATCTACCTCGGCCTCGTCTCGCTGATCCCGCTCATCGCACTGAAGCTCGTCGGCGCCAACCAGAACTTCCCGTTCGGTGGCACCTCCATCCTGATCATCGTCGGCGTCGGCCTCGAGACGGTGAAGCAGATCGAGTCGCAGCTGCAGCAGCGGCACTACGAAGGGTTCCTTCGGTAATGCGTCTGATCATCCTGGGTCCGCCCGGTGCCGGTAAGGGCACGCAGGCGGCCAAGATCGCCGACACGTTCGGCATCCCGGCGATCTCGACCGGCGACATCTTCCGCGCCAACATCAAGAACGAGACCCCCCTCGGTCTGCAGGTCAAGGAGGTGCTCGCGTCCGGTGGCTACGTCACCGACGAGATCACCAACGCGATCGTGCGCGACCGGCTGTTCGAGGACGACGCCGAGCAGGGCTTCCTGCTCGACGGCTACCCGCGCACGGCCGCCCAGGTCGAGACGCTCGACGCGATCCTGGCCGAGCACGGCCACGCGCTCGGTGCCGTCCTGGAGCTGACCGTGGACGAAGAGGCCGTGGTCCAGCGGCTGCTCAAGCGGGCCGAGATCGAGGGACGCGAGGACGACACCGAAGAGGTCATCCGCGAGCGCCAGGCGATCTACCGTCGCGAGACCGCCCCGCTGACCGAGGTCTACTCCGCCCGCGGCCTGCTCGTGCAGGTCGACGGCATGGGGTCGGTCGACGACGTCTTCACCCGCATCTCCGAAGCCCTCGAAGGGGTTGCTCGATCCTGATGTTCGGCAGGTCCCGCATCGAGACCAAGACCCCCGACCAGATCCTGCGCATGCGCAAGGCTGGTCTGGTGGTCGGTCAGACCCTCCAGCTGATGGCCCAGACGGTCCGTCCGGGGATGACCACCAAGCAGCTCGACGAGCTGGCCGAGGAGCACATCCGTGGGTGTGGGGCGACACCGTCGTTCCTCGGCTACCACGGGTTCACCGGCTCGCTGTGCACGTCGGTCAACGACGAGGTCGTGCACGGCATCCCCGGCTCGCGGGTGCTGGCCGAAGGTGACCTCATCTCGATCGACTGCGGGGCCATCGTGGACGGCTGGCACGGCGACGCCGCGATCTCCGTCATCGTGGGCGGCCGCGACGCCGGGCGCCCCGAGGACCTCGCCCTGATCGACGCGACCGAGGACTCCATGTGGGCCGGCATCGCCGCGCTCACCGTGGGGGAGTCGCTGTATGCCGTGGGCGCCGGGGTCGAGGACAGCATCGTCGCCTCTGGCGAGCGCGACGGGCACGACTACGGGATCATCGAGGACTACGTCGGCCACGGCATCGGCACCGAGATGCACATGGACCCCCAGGTGCCGAACTACCGCGTCCGAGACCGCGGTCCCACGGTGCGTTCCGGGGTGACCGTGGCGATCGAGCCGATGGTGACCCTCGGCAGCGCCGAGACCACCGTGCTCGAGGACGACTGGACCGTCGTGACCAACGACAAGTCCAGGGCGGCCCACTGGGAGAACACCGTGGCCGTCACCGACGCCGGGCTGTGGGTGCTGACCGCCCTCGACGGCGGCAAGGAGCGGCTGGAAGCCGCCGGCGCGGCATACGCCCCCTTGGCCTGACCCCCCTTCCGCACGCTCCTTCCCCGCACTTCTGGCCACTGGTGCAGCACCTGACGCCGCATTCGGCGTCCTGGTGCGCCATGGGTGGCCAGAAGTCGCGTGATTGGGGGTCCTGGAGCGCGATTTCGTGCTCAGGCAGTCCTGGCGTAGACTGATCTGTCGGTGCGCGACCTCGCGTGCCGTATTCGTGTGTGCGCCCCAGCCGGGGGCGCCACGACGACAGATTGTGGAGGATATGGCCAAGAAGGACGGTGTCATCGAGATCGAGGGCACGATCGTCGAGGCTCTCCCGAACGCAATGTTCCGGGTCGAGCTCACGAACGGTCACAAGGTTCTCGCTCACATCTCGGGCAAGATGCGTCAGCACTACATCCGGATCCTCCCCGAGGACCGCGTGGTGGTGGAGCTCAGCCCGTACGACCTGACCCGTGGCCGGATCGTCTTCCGCTACCGCTAGACGCACGACCAGCACCACCCGTTAGACCTGTCGGTCCGCCCGGAGCGACAGTGCCAGATCGACTGAAGCAGAGGCTATGAAGGTCCAGCCGAGCGTCAAGAAGATCTGCGACAAGTGCAAGGTGATCCGCCGTCACGGCCGGGTCATGGTGATCTGCGAGAACCTGCGCCACAAGCAGCGCCAGGGCTGACCAGCTCCACCTGAGGCCCGGGTTCGGGACTCGCCCAGCACGACTCGCATCTCTTCGAGAAGCGCAGACAAGTGAATCGACCGCAGTACCCGGCCCCTGAGAGCAGCGTCGTCGACGCAGCCCAGGACGTCACCCCCGGCCCGGAGGCCGAGGACCGGTGCCCCGAGGAAAGCTTCGGGAAGCAGCCCGGAACGGTACTGCTCCAGACCTCCGGTGAAACAAAGGAAACACACAAGATGGCACGTCTTGTTGGTGTGGATCTCCCGCGCGAGAAGCGCGTCGAGATCGCTCTCACCTACATCTTCGGAGTGGGTCGTACCCGCTCCCAGCAGGCCCTGGCCGCGACGGGTGTCAACCCGAACACGCGCGTCCGCGACCTGACCGACACCGAGCTGGTCGCCCTCCGCGACCACCTCGAGGCGAACGTCAAGATCGAGGGTGACCTCCGTCGCGAGATCGCCGCCGACATCCGCCGCAAGGTCGAGATCGGCTCCTACGAGGGTCTGCGCCACCGCCGTGGCCTGCCTGTGCGCGGTCAGCGCACCAAGACCAACGCGCGCACCCGCAAGGGCCCCAAGCGCACCGTCGCCGGCAAGAAGAAGGTTGGTAAGTAATGCCTCCCAAGGCTCGTACGGCCGGCGCCAAGAAGGTGCGCCGCAAGGAAAAGAAGAACATCGCCCACGGGCACGCTCACATCAAGAGCACCTTCAACAACACGATCATCTCGATCACGGACCCCTCTGGTGCCGTCATCGCCTGGGCCTCTGCCGGCCAGGTGGGCTTCAAGGGTTCGCGCAAGTCCACCCCGTTCGCCGCTCAGATGGCCGCCGAGGCTGCTGCCCGTCGCGCGATGGAGCACGGCATGCGCAAGGTCGACGTCTTCGTCAAGGGCCCCGGCTCCGGTCGTGAGACCGCCATCCGTTCCCTGACCGCGACCGGCCTGGAGGTCGGCGCCATCAGCGACGTCACCCCCTCGCCGCACAACGGTGTCCGTCCGCCCAAGCGCCGTCGCGTCTGAGCCGTCGGTAAAGAACAGGGAGATAGAGAAAACTCATGGCTCGTTACACCGGCCCCATCACCAAGAAGTCGCGTCGCCTCAAGGTCGACCTCGTCGGCGGCGACAAGAACTTCGAGCTCCGTCCCTTCCCGCCCGGCCAGCACGGCCGTCGCCGGATGCAGGAGAAGGAGTACCTCACCCAGCTGCAGGAGAAGCAGAAGGCTCGCTTCACCTACGGCGTCATGGAGAAGCAGTTCCGCGGCTACTACCAGGAGGCCTCGCGCCGCTCTGGCAAGACCGGTGAGACCCTGCTGCAGATCCTCGAGTCCCGCCTGGACAACGTGGTCTACCGCGCCGGCCTGGCCCGCACCCGTCGTGCGGCTCGCCAGCTCGTCACGCACGGCCACTTCGAGGTCAACGGCGTGCGCGTTGACGTCCCGTCCTACCGCGTCGAGCAGTACGACATCATCACCGTTCGCAAGCAGTCCGTGAACACCTTCCCGATCGAGCTGGCTCGCCAGACCTTCGGCGAGCGCCCCACCCCGGCCTGGCTCCAGGTCGTCCCGGGCACGCTGCAGATCATGATCCACCAGCTCCCGGAGCGTGCGCAGATCGACACGATCCTCACGGAGCAGCTGATCGTCGAGCTCTACTCGAAGAACTGACAACGAGCTTCGGTATGCCGCGGGCGCGCTCGTGCGCGCGGCATACCGAAGCGTTGTGGTCCACGCCGCAGACAGAGGTGGCATGGACAGCCGGTCGGACCGGCACATCATCGGCGTCATATAGCGGTCGCCGAAGAGAAAGGAAACACCCGTGCTCATTGCACAGCGCCCCTCACTCAGCGAAGACGTCGTTGCGGACAACCGCAGCCGCTTCGTCATCGAGCCCCTCGAGCCCGGCTTCGGCTACACGCTCGGCAACTCCATGCGCCGCACGCTCCTCTCGAGCATCCCCGGCGCAGCCGTGACCAGCATCCGCATCGACGGCGTGCTGCATGAGTTCTCCACGATCCCCGGGGTCAAGGAGGACGTCACCGAGATCATCCTCAACATCAAGGGCCTGGTCGTCTCCTCGGAGCACGACGAGCCGGTCGTCATGTACCTGCGCAAGCAGGGTGCGGGCGCCGTCACCGCCGCGGACATCGCTCCGCCGGCCGGCGTCGAGGTGCACAACCCCGACCTGCACATCGCCACGCTCAACGGCAAGGGCAAGATCGAGATGGAGCTGACCGTCGAGCGCGGTCGCGGCTACGTCTCGGCCAACCAGAACAAGTCCGGCGACCAGGAGATCGGCCGCATCCCGGTCGACTCCATCTACTCGCCGGTGCTCGCCGTGACCTACAAGGTCGAGGCGACCCGTGTCGAGCAGCGCACCGACTTCGACAAGCTGATCGTCGACGTCGAGACCAAGAACTCGATGGCCCCCCGCGACGCCATGGCCTCCGCCGGCAAGACCCTGGTCGAGCTGTTCGGCCTGGCCCGCGAGCTCAACGTCGAGGCCGAGGGCATCGACATGGGCCCGTCGCCGACCGACGCCGCCCTGGCTGCCGACCTGGCGCTGCCGATCGAGGACCTCGACCTCACCGTCCGGTCCTACAACTGCCTCAAGCGCGAGGGCATCCACACCGTGGGTGAGCTCGTCGGACGCAGCGAGGCCGACCTGCTCGACATCCGCAACTTCGGTGCGAAGTCGATCGACGAGGTCAAGGCCAAGCTCGTCGGCATGGGCCTGGCCCTCAAGGACAGCCCGCCCGGGTTCGACCCGTCCGCCATCGCCGACAACTACGGCGACTACGACGACGACTTCGTTGACGACGGCCGCGCCCTGGCCGAAGACGAGCAGCTCTGACCAACCGCCGCTGACCAGTCGGCACCGTCCGCGGTGCCGGCAGGTCACACACCAAGGAGAACCTGAACCATGCCTACCCCCACCAAGGGTCCCCGTCTCGGCGGCGGTCCGGCTCACGAGCGCCTGATCCTGGCCAACCTGGCCAGCTCGCTGTTCGAGCACGACTCGATCACCACCACCGAGGCCAAGGCCAAGCGCCTGCGCCCGCTGGCCGAGCGTCTCGTGACGTTCGCCAAGCGCGGTGACCTCCACGCCCGTCGTCGCGTCCTGTCGGTCATCTCCGACAAGGGCGTCGTGCACCGTCTCTTCACCGAGATCGCGCCCGACATGGCCGAGCGCCCCGGCGGCTACACCCGCATCACCAAGATCGGCGCCCGCAAGGGTGACAACGCCCCCATGGCCGTGATCGAGCTCGTCCGCGAGCCGCTGGCCAAGAAGGCGACGGTCAAGGAGGCGGAGGCCGCCACCAAGCGTTCCGCCAAGCAGGCCGAGGCCAAGCAGGCTGCGGTCGAGACCAAGGCTGCGGAGGACGACGCCAAGGCCGAGGAGACCACCGAGGCGACTGAGTCCACCGAGGCGACCGAGACCGAGACCACCGAGGCTGCCGCCAAGGAGGTCCCGGCCGGTGCCATCGCCGCGAACGAGGACGGCTCGTCCCCCGACGCGGAGTACACCGTCAAGGGCAACGCCGACTCCGGCAAGTTCCACGAGCCCGACGGCCAGTGGTACGACCAGACCCACGCGGAGTTCTGGTTCAAGTCCGCCGCCGACGCCGAGGCCGCTGGCTTCGAGAAGGCCGGCGCCTGACCCAGGCAGCCACCCGGCACCGACGAGGGCCGCTCACCCCATGGGGTGAGCGGCCCTCGTCGTCCCCGGCGCCTCGGGGTTCGGTGCGGCACGGGCGGCACCCGTCCGGCGGTGACCGCTGCGGTTCACCCCTTGGCCGTGGCGAGGTCACCGCACCGCCACCTGGAGGCGGTCGGATGACGGGGTGACCCTTGCCCCACCACGCCCGGACACCGTCCGGGCCCCTGACGTCGAGGCCCCGGCCGTCCGGTCAACCGGCTCGCCCTACCGCCCCGAGGTGCAGGGGCTCCGCGCCCTGGCCGTCCTCATGGTGGTCGGCTACCACGTGTGGCTCGGCCGGGTCTCCGGCGGGATCGACATCTTCCTGCTGATCTCGGCCTTCCTCATGTCGGGCAGCTTCGTGCGCCGGCTCGAGGCCGGGCAGCGGATCTCGCTCGGACGACACTGGTTGCACGTCTTCCAACGCCTGGTCCCGGCTGCGGTGGTGGTGCTGGTCGCGACCCTGGCCGTCTCCTTCGTGGTGCTCCCCCCGACCCGGTGGGGCGACCTCCTGCAGGAGGGCCTGGCCACGCTCGGCTACGTCCAGAACTGGTTGCTCGCCCATCGGGCCGTCGACTACTACGCGGCCGACCAGGGCGTGGCGAGCCCGCTCCAGCACTTCTGGTCGCTGTCGTTGCAGGGTCAGATCTTCGTGCTGTGGCCGCTGCTGTTCGTGGGTGCGGGGGTCGTGGCCCGTCGCACCGGCGTGGCCCTGCGGCCGCTCGTGGCGGCACTTTTCGGGGTGGTCTTCGTCCTGTCGCTGGCCTACTCGGTGCACACGACGTCGCAGCGGCAGGCCTTCGCCTACTTCGACGGCGGGGCGCGGCTGTGGGAGTTCGCCTTCGGGACGCTGCTGGCGCTCGGGCTGGCGCGGCTGCGGGTGCCGGGGTCGCTGGGTGTGCCGCTGGGCTGGGTCGGGCTGGCGGGCATGGTCAGCTGCGGGCTGGTGCTGCAGGTGACCCACGCGTTCCCCGGCTACCTCGCGCTGTGGCCGCTGCTCTCCGCAGCCGCCATCATCGCGGCGGGACGCACCGGGCACCCGCTCGGTGTCGACCGGCTGCTGTCGAGCCGACCACTCGTGGGGGTCGGCGGCTACGCCTATGCGCTCTACCTCGTGCACTGGCCGGTCCTCGTGCTGTGGCTCGCGTGGTCGGGTCGGCCCGGGGCGGGCGTGGTGGACGGCCTCGGCGTGGTGATGGTCTCCGGCGTGTTGGCGGTCGGGCTCGGTCGCGGGGTCGAGCGACCGTTGCGCGGGCGGTCCTGGCCGGACACCGCACCGTGGCGCTCAGCCGTGCTGCTGGGTTGCATCGTCGGCACGGCTCTGACCTTCTGCGGGGTCGGCCTGCTGCAGCTGCACGGTGAGGCCGCCCGCGCGGATGCGGTGGCCAGCGGCGCGTTCGACCCCCGCCACCCGGGTGCCCGGGCTGTGGGGGCGGCCGCCGCGGTCATCCCGCTCCCGCAGCGGGACCGACTGCCGGCGTCCACGGCGCTGCGTGGCGAGTTCGCGTCGCTGCCCGATCCCTGCGGGGGTGCCTGGGCGCCCGACGGTGGGCTGAGCTGTCGGGTGTTCGAGCCCAGTGGCCCGGCCCGGCGCACGATCGTGGTCGTCGGTGACTCCCATGCCGAGCAGTGGTTGGCGACGCTGCTGCCGTTGGCCAGGAGCAACCACTGGCGCCTGGTCTCGCTGCTCAAGGGCGCCTGCAGCTTCGGCGACGCCCAGACCCGCTCGGGTGCGTGCGCGGCCTTCAACCGCGAGGCGATGGAATACCTCACCGACCACCGTCCTGACAGCGTGGTGACGGTGGCGACCGCGGCGCACCCCACCACCGCCGCGGAACGGCTGGTGACCGGCTACCAGGCAGCCGTCCTCGAGCTCACGACCCGGGGGATCTCCGTCGTCGGGCTGCGCGACAACCCGCGCTGGCACGGGGGAGTGGTGAACTGCGCGCTCCGCGAGGGGGACGAGGCCGGTTGTGGCGCGCCGGTCGCCGCCAAGCTCGCTCCCGTCGACCCTGCGGCCGCACTGGCGGGGGTCCGAGGGCTCACCATCGTCGACCTGACCGACCACATCTGCCCTGACGAGCAGTGCCCACCCTCGGTGGGGAACGTCTGGGTCTACCTCGACGACAACCACCTCACGAAGACGTATGCCGCGACGCTGGCTCCAGTGCTCGCCGCCCGGTTGCGCGCGTCTGGAGGGTGGCCGGGCTGACCCCACCCCGGCCCGCCCCACCCCGACTTGTTGCCACTGGTGCCTCACGGGATGGCGGTTCTGAGGGTCTGGTGAGGTGCTGGTGGCCAGAAGTGGGGGCGGTCTGCCACACCTGCGGGTGGCGGGTGCGCCGGTCAGGTGTGCCGGGTCGCCGGTTCGGTGCGGAAGGCGCCGGCGAGGGGGAGGATGGCCAGGATCAGCACCATGGGTACGGCGAACCCCGGCCGTAGTGACTGCGACCCGACCACGCCGGTCAGGACCGCGCCCAGCAGCCCTCCCACGTAGTTGAACTGGTTGAACCGGGCGATCACCGCATCCACCCGCGCCCGTCGCGCCTCGGGGTCGAGCCCGCCTCCGGCGACCACCGCGGCGGCGGAGAAGGACAACGGCGCGATCACGGCCACCGAGCCACCGAGGATGGTGAACCCGAGGACGGCGACCCACCACGAGGGGGAGAAGACGATGACGGCCAGGGCCCCGCACGCCACGACCGCACCGCCGCGGAGCAGGGACACGGCCCCGACCCTGGCGACCGCGGCGTCACCGGCGAGCCGGGTGGCCAGGCTGGCGACGAGGTAGGGGAGGGTGGCGAGGGGAAGCAGCCAGTCGGGGGCGTCGTGGACCGACTTGAGGAAGACCGGCCCCCAGGTCGTCGCGGCGGTGTCGACCATGTAGAAGAGCACCATCGCGGCACCGAGCAGGAGGATCTTGCGCCACGGGACGTCCAGGCCGGGCGCGGTCGTCACCGGCGGGTCGGCGCTCGCGGGCAGGAGGGGGGCGGCCAGCAGGATGAGCGCCACGGCGCACAACGGCAGCAAACCGGCGAGCAGGCCGACCTGCGTCACCGCGATCGTGACGACGGTCGCGACGATCCCGCCCGCCGTCCAGGCGCCGTGGAACGACGGCAGGATGGTGCGGCCGTAGCGGTGCTCGACCGCCACCGCCTGCATGTTGGAGGCGGCGTCCACCACGCCGAGGCCCAGGCCGTAGACGGCGAGCCCGCCCACGAAGACACCCCGCTGTGGCGCCCCGGCGACCGCGGCCAACCCGAAGGCCTGCAGGACGAACCCGACCCGCAACGTCGTGGCACTGCCCCGGCGGGTGGCGGCCAGCTCGGCCAGGGCCGACCCGGCGCCGGCCAGCAGCACGACCATCAGCAGGAGCCCGGAGACGAACAGCTCCGACAGGTCCCACCGGTCCTGCAACCTCGGCAGCCGGGTGGTCAGGGAGATGAACAGCAGGCCCTGGACGGCGAAGGCGGCGGCGACGGCCGCGCGGTGCCGGGCCAGCCCGGCAGCGGTCGGCGCCGCGGTGGTGGCGATCCTCACCCGCCCACTCTGGCAGACCGCCGGCCGGCATCGTCGGAGCCGTGCCCGTGGCTAGGCTGGCGGGATGGACGACGAGCAGGGCGTGGAGCCGACCGCGCCCCTGCGGATCCGCCTCGACCTCGGCTACGACGGCACCGACTTCTCCGGCTGGGCGGCCCAACCGGGTCTGCGCACCGTCGAGGGGGAGCTCTCGGCCGCCCTGACCACCCTGCTGCGCTCCAGCGAACCGGTGCGCCTCACCGTGGCGGGGCGCACCGACGCCGGCGTGCACGCCCGCGGACAGGTGGCTCACCTCGACGCAGACCCGTCGGCCTGGGCGGCCCTGCGCGGTCGGTCGGAGCGCTCCGCCGAGGCAGCGGCGCTGTCGCGACTGCGCGGCATACTCCCCGCAGACATCGGCGTGCGGGCGGTGGGCGTCGCCCCCGCGGGCTTCGACGCGCGGTTCTCGGCGCTGCAGCGCCGCTACCTCTACCGACTGTGCGACCGACCCGCGACGGCCGACCCGCTCCGGCGACGTGACACGGTCCTCACCAAGCGTGAGCTGGACGTCGAGGCCATGCACTCCGCGGCGCAGAAACTGTTGGGGCTGAACGACTTCGGCGCGTTCTGCAAGAAGCGGGACGGCGCCACCACGGTGCGCACGCTGCTCGACTACTCGTGGCGCAGGGCCGCGGACGGCACCCTCGAGGCGACCGTCGTGGCCGACGCGTTCTGCCACTCGATGGTGCGGTCGCTGGTCGGGGCGGTGCTGCCGGTCGGCGAGGGGCGCCATTCGGTCGAGTGGCCCGCCGAGGTGATGCGCGCCGCCGTCAGAGACACCGGCGTCACCGTCATGCCACCCCACGGCCTGTCGCTGGAGGAGGTCACCTACCCCGACGACACCGGGCTGGCCTCCCGTGCGGACGAGGCGCGGGCCGTGCGCACCCTGGGCGAGCGGAGGGGCTAGGAGCCCTCGGGCAGGGGCGGTCCGACCACCTCGAGCCCGTACCGCGGGCCCACGACGTTCCACCGGGCGATCTCCTCGGGCATCGGGCGACCATCCGCTCCCGGCAGCCGGTGCTCGAGCGCAGGCAGCCCGACCTCGTCGTAGAGGTCGAACAGGTGCCCGGGGTCGGTGAGGCCCAGGAACCGGACCGGCCGGTCGCCGGTCACCCGGAAGGCGTGGGGCAGCATCGCCGGCAGCCAGATGAAGTCACCGGCCGTGAGGTGGAAGACCTCGTCCCCGGCGCGGTAGGTCATGGCGCCGTCGAGGAGGTAGAAGGCCTCTGCCTCACGGGTGTGCCGGTGCAGCGGGGTGGCGATGCCGGGGGGCTGGGTCACGATCGCGACGCCGAGTCGCCCGCCCGACTCGTCAGCAGTGAGGAGGTGCTCGAACAACGAGCCCATCGCCCACGTCCCCCGTCCCGTGCCCGCCGGCCGGTGGACCACCCCGGGGCCATGGTCGGTGGTGGGAGTCATGGCGGTCGTCCCGAGCTCGCTCATCTGACGCTCCTCGTGCTGCATCCGGGCCACGGCTCCCGACCCGTCGTCGGGCCCAGCCATTTCATCCGAATCATCTTCGGACGAATATTGCTAAGGTAGGCCCGATGACCAAGCCCGTCAAGACCCGCACCTACCGGTCGACGCTGCGCGCCGAGCAGGCACAGCGCACCCGGCTCGCCGTCCTGCGCGCAGCCAAGGACCTGTTGACCGAGCACGGCTACGAGGCGACGACCGTGGCGATGGTCGCGGCTGCGGCCGGCGTCTCGGTCGACACCGTCTACACCAGCGTGGGGCGCAAGCCCGAGCTGGCGGTCGCCGTGGTCGACATGGTGCTGGGTTCCAGCGACGAGCCGGTGCCCGCCCAGGAGCGCGACTACGTGCGGGCCGTGCAGGCCGCCCGCACCGGCCGGGACAAGCTCGCGGTGTATGCCGCGGCGTTGCGGACGCTCGTGCCGCGCACCGCCCCGCTGCTCGAGGCTCTGCGCAGGGCGGGGGAGTCCGACCCCGCCTCGGCCTCGGCCTGGGCGATGGTGATGGACCGCCGGGCCGCCAACATGCTGCTGCTGGCCGCCGACCTGCGCGCGACGGGCGACCTGCGGGCAGACCTCACCGACCACGAGGTGGCCGACCTGATCTGGTCGACCAACTCACCCGACTACTGGCTGCTGCTCCGCTCGCGCGGCTGGTCGGCCCAGCGCTACGCCGACCTGCTCGAGGACCTGTGGTGCCGCCTGCTCCTGGAGCCCGAGAGGCCCTGAGCCCCAGCGGAGGAAGTCCGGGGGGACCGGTCAGCCGGTGACGGCCGCGTAGCCGACCGAGTCGTGGATCGCCAGCCCCGCGAACGCGGGGGAGCCCGAGAACGCGTCCCGCACGAGCGCGAGCTGGGCGTCCATCTGCGCCAGCGTCATGCCGTGGAAGGTCTGCTTGACCTCCGTCGGGTCGGCGCCGAGGAAGTTCGTCTCCTGACCGACCCGCACCGGGCGGCCGAGCAGTGCGCCCGCGGCCAGCTCGGCCGAGGCGAGGGCGATCGTGCCGTCGGTCCCGTCGGCGGTGTTGCGGTAGGCCATCACGGTGACCGCGTCGGTGCGACGCATGATCTCGCGGTCCAGCGTGGAGCCGTTCGCGGCGATCTCGTCGAACCAGAACGGGATGTCCGCCTCGATCGGGGTTGCTGCGGCGGCGGCGCCG
Organism: Phycicoccus sp. Soil802; assembly: GCF_001429605.1. Lineage (GTDB taxonomy): Bacteria > Actinomycetota > Actinomycetes > Actinomycetales > Dermatophilaceae > Pedococcus. The sequence goes on along the minus strand of NZ_LMSS01000007.1, from coordinate 165,073 downwards.
AGCGTGTCGAGGGTCGTGAGGTACTTCTTGATGACGGCCTTGCGGTTCTTCGTCCACGCGGGGGTCGTGTAGGGCTCGATGTCGACGTGGACCCCGGTGAACAGCCCGGTGGCGAGCGCCGGCTGGAGCCAGTTGGTGACCACCCACGTGGGGTTGTCGACCCAGCCCGGGTCGCCGCCGAGCGCGTCGACCCGCAGCCCCGCGGCGTCGGCCAGGGCGACGAGCTGCTGGAGCTCGGCGAGCTTCGGTGAGCCGTCCACGTGCGGGGGGACGGCGGCATACAGCTGACCGATGCCCCGAGCCGTGGCGAGGCTGACGACCGCCTGCGGGTCGGACGTGTCCCAGACCCACATGGCTCGCGCAGCGGCCGGCCGACCGGTGCGGTCCACCTCCGGGGCAGCCATCGCCTGGCCTGCCACCGTCACGCCGACGGCACCGACGATCGCCACGAGGGCGACCATAGCCATGAGGCGCAGGGGGGAGGCAGAGCGGGGCACGGGATGTCCTTTCGGGGTGAGGTTTCCATGGTCGGGGGTCTGGACCGGTGCTCCCTGCCAACTTTGACAAGCCTTTACCTTCGTCTAGTCCCTTCGTCCGGCGTTGGCCGCCAGACAACTGAGATGACGGGCGGGGGTCGCGTGCAGCACCCTTGACCCCGTGGGACACCTCGACATCAACACCGTGAGCTTCGTGCTGCCGGACGGCCGGCCCCTGCTGAGCGAGGTCTCCCTCCGCGTGGGTGAGGGCGCCAAGGTGGCCCTCATCGGTCCCAACGGCACGGGTAAGACGACGCTGGGCCGGATCATCGCCGGTGACCTCGTGGCCCACGAGGGCGCGGTGACGCGCTCGGGCGGCCTCGGGGTGATGCGGCAGTTCGTGGGCTCGGTGCGCGACGACTCGACCGTGCGCGACCTGCTGCTGTCGGTCGCGCCGGAGCCGGTGCGCGAGGCCGCCGCCGAGATCGACCGCACCGAGATGCTGATGATGGAGCGCGACAGCGAGGCCGACCAGATGGCCTACGCGCACGCCCTCGTCGCGTGGGGCGACGTGGGTGGCTACGACTACGAGACCCTGTGGGACGTCTGCACCGTGGCAGCCCTCGGTATGCCGTTCGACAAGGCCCAGTGGCGCAAGGTCACCACCCTGTCGGGCGGGGAGCAGAAGCGGGTCGTCCTCGAGGCGTTGCTGCGCGGGCCCGAGGAGGTGCTGCTGCTCGACGAGCCGGACAACTACCTCGACGTGCCGGCCAAGCGGTGGCTCGAGGAGCAGCTCATCGCCTCGCCGAAGACGGTGCTGTTCGTCAGCCACGACCGGGAGCTGCTCAACCGGGTCGCGACGCGGGTCGCCACCCTCGAACCCGGGGGTGCCGGCTCGACCCTGTGGGTCCACCCGGGGCGGTTCGTGACCTACCACCAGGCCCGGGAGGACCGGAACTCCCGCCTCGAGGAGCTGCGCCGGCGCTGGGACGAGGAGCACCAGAAGATCAAGGACCTGGTACAGATGCTCAAGGTCAAGGCCAAGTACAACGACGGCATGGCGCCCCGCTACCACGCCGCCCAGACCCGCCTGCGCAAGTTCGAGGAGGCCGGCCCACCGCAGGAGACGCCGTTGCGGCAGAACGTGAACATGCGGCTCAAGGGTGGTCGCACCGCCAAGCGCGCCGTCATCGCCGAGCGGCTTGAGCTGAAGGCGGGGTCACCTCCCGATGGCACGCTTTCTCCCGCCATGGGGGGACTGATGAAGCCGTTCGACCTCGAGATCTGGTTCGGGGAGCGAGTCGCGGTCCTCGGCAGCAACGGCTCGGGCAAGTCGCACTTCCTGCGCCTCGTGGCGGCCGGTGGGAGCGACCCCGACGCCGAGCACCGCCCGGTCGGCGACCTCCAGCCGGTCTCGGTGACCCACACCGGTCGGCTGCGCCTGGGGTCGAGGGTGCGGCCGGGCTGGTTCGCCCAGACGCACGAGCAGCCCGCCCTCGTCGACCGCACGCTCCTCGAGATCCTGCACCGGGGCGACGAGCACCGCGCCGGACGGCCCCGCGAGGAGGCCGCCCGGGTCTTGGACCGCTACGGCCTGGCGCGAGCCAGCGAGCAGACCTTCGACTCGCTCTCCGGTGGCCAGCAGGCGCGGTTCCAGATCCTGCTGCTCGAGCTGTCGGGTGCGACCTGCCTGCTGCTCGACGAACCCACCGACAACCTCGACCTGCACTCGGCCGAGGCGCTCGAGGAGGGCCTCGAGGCGTTCGAGGGCACCGTCATCGCAGTGACCCACGACCGGTGGTTCGCGCGGGGCTTCGACCGGTTCCTGGTGTTCGGGTCGGACGGCCGGGTCTACGAGTCGGACGAGCCGGTCTGGGACGAGGGCCGGGTGGCCCGCGCCCGCTGAGCCGGACCCGTCGTTCTCGGCGAGCGCTGCGGGCCGGGCGGGAATACATTGCCTTGGTTCCCCCGAACTCCCGTTGACCAGGACGGTGCTGTCATGGCGCGTACCAAGACCCTTCTTGCTGCCCTCAGCAGCGCTGCCGTCATCTTCGCCGGGGTGGGGGTGCCTTTGGCGGCCGGTCCCGCGTCCGCCGCGGACCCGGTGCCCCGGACGGCCACGCTGGCCGGCTCGTTGCAGAGCGAGCTCGGCTGCCCCGGTGACTGGGCTCCGGACTGCACGACGACGGACCTGACGCAGGTGGGCAACACCACGGCATACGCGAAGGTCTTCGACGTGCCCGCGGGCTCGTACGAGTTCAAGGTGGTCATCAACCACTCCTGGGACGAGAACTACGGTGCGGGTGGGGCGAAGAACGGCGGCAACATCCCGCTGGTCCTCAAGGGTCCGGCGCGCATCGAGTTCTCCTACGACGACGTCAGCCACCAGGTGGGCATGCGACCGGTCCAGCTGTCGGGGCCGGCCACCAGTGCCGACCAGGCGTATGCCGCGGACTCGTTGCGCGAGCCGCTCACCAAGGAGCGCTACTACTTCGTCATGGCGGACCGGTTCGCGAACGGGGACCCGACCAACGACAAGGGTGGGCTGACCGGCGACAAGTTCCAGACCGGCTACGACCCGACCAACAGCGGGTACTACCACGGTGGTGACCTGAAGGGGATCCAGTCGAAGCTCGACTACATCAAGGGTCTGGGCACCACGGCCATCTGGCTCACGCCGTCGTTCAAGAACCGTCCGGTGCAGGGTGCCCCGCCGAACGACAGTGCCGGCTACCACGGGTACTGGATCACCGACTTCACCCAGGTCGACCCGCACCTCGGCACCAACGCCGACCTCACGGCCCTGATCTCGGCAGCCCATGCGAAGGGGATGAAGGTCTTCTTCGACATCATCACCAACCACACGGCGGACGTCATCAACTACTCCGAGGGCCAGTACTCCTACATCGACAAGGCGACCTCTCCCTACAAGGACGCCGACGGGAACGTCTTCGACGACAAGGCGTATGCCGGCAAACCCGGCTTCCCGGCCCTGGACCCGAACACCTCGTTCCCGTACCACCCGGTCTTCAACACCCCCGCCGACGCGACGGTGAAGGTGCCGGCGTGGCTGAACGACCGGACCAACTACCACAACCGGGGCGACTCCACCTTCGCCGGTGAGTCCTCGGAGTACGGCGACTTCGTGGGGCTCGACGACCTGTTCACCGAGCAGGCCGACGTCGAGCAGGGCATGGAGGACATCTACAAGGCGTGGGTGGACTTCGGCGTCGACGGCTTCCGGATCGACACCGTGAAGCACGTCAACATGGAGTTCTGGCAGAAGTTCAGCCCGGCGATGCTGGAGCAGGCCAGGAAGGACGGCAACGACGACTTCTTCATGTTCGGCGAGGTCTTCGACTCGCGGCCGTCCTACATGTCGACCTTCACGACCACCGGCAAGCTCCCGGCCACGCTCGACTTCGGCTTCCAGGCGCAGTCGGTCAACTGGGTGCAGGGCAAGTCGGGGACCGACCTGCGCGACCTCTATGCCGACGACGACTACTACACCGACACCGACTCCAACGCCTACGAGCTGCCGACCTTCACGGGCAACCACGACATGGGTCGGGTCGCCATGCTCCTCAAGGGTCCCAGCGCGGACGCCGCAGACCTCATGCGTCGCGTCAAGCTGGTCGACTCGTTGATGTTCCTCACCCGGGGCCAGCCGATCACCTACTACGGCGACGAGCAGGGCTTCATGGGCTCCGGCGGCGACAAGGCCGCCCGGCAGGACATGTTCGCCACCCAGGTCCCCAGCTACGCGAGCGAGCAGGTGCTGGGCGGGGAGCCGGGCGCCAAGGAGCGGTTCGACACCAGCGCGCCGCTCTACCAGCACATCAAGGAGCTGTCCGCGGTCCGGGCGGCCAACCCCGCCCTCGCCGACGGTGCGCAGGTGCACCGCTACGCCAGCAGCAACGCAGGCCTGTTCGCCTTCTCCCGCATCGACAAGGACCAGCGCGTCGAGTACGTCGTCGCCCTGAACAACGCGACGACGGCCAAGTCCGCGACCTTCGCGACGTACGGCCACAACCAGACGTTCGCGCCCGTCTACGGCACCACGTCGTCGGTGCGCTCGGCCAAGGACGGCCGCCTCGCCGTCACCCTCCCGGCGCAGTCGGTCTCCGTGTGGAAGGCCACGAGCCCGATGGACAAGCCCAAGTCGGCGCCCGCGGTCTACCTGACCTCGCCCGGTGCCGGTGACGTCGTCGGCGGCCGTGCCGAGATCGGCGCGGGCATCGCGGACAACACGTTCGCCCAGGTCTCCTTCCTCGCCCGCCCCGTGGGGACGACGGCGTGGCAGGAGCTGGGCACCGACGACAACGCGCCCTACCGCGTCTTCCACGACGTCAGCGACACGACGGCCTGGCCCAAGGGCACGCTGGTGGAGTACCGCGCGGTGGCCAAGGACTCGGTGGGCCACCTCTCGGCGTCGTCGAGCTACGGCATCGTGGGCGACCCGAAGGCCGCTGGCGGCGGTGGCAACGTCGGGCCGGTCACCCAGCCGGATGCAGCCAGCGTCCCCGGTGACCACAACTCCGAGATGGGGTGTGCCGCGGACTGGTCGCCGGACTGCCCGCAGGCCCAGCTCGCGCTCGACCCCAAGGACCAGATCTGGAAGGGCACCTACACCACGCTCCCGGTCAAGACCTATGCCTACAAGGTCGCGATCAACAAGTCCTGGGACGAGAACTACGGGGCCGGAGGAGTGCCGGGGGGTGACAACATCGGCTACACGCCGCCCGCCACCGGCGTGACGTTCTACTACGACCACGGCACGCACTACGTGACCTCGAACGCCCAGGGTCCGATCGTCACCGCGCCCGGGTCGTTCCAGTCCGAGCTGGGCTGCCCGGCCGACTGGAGCCCGGACTGCATGCGACCGTGGCTGCAGGACCCCAACGGCGACGGCATCTTCACCTGGTCGAGTGACCAGGTGCCGGCCGGCACCTACGAGTTCAAGATCACCCACGGCCTGAGCTGGGACGTGAACTTCGGCGCCGGTGGCGCGCCGGGTGGTGGCAACATCTCGCTGACCGTACCGGCCGACGGCATGGTGGTCTCGATCTCCTACGACATCAGCACGCACGTCGCGACGGCCAAGGCCGCCAGGGCCGGGGCTGCCCCCGACCTGACCAAGCAGCGGGCGGTCTGGGTCGGCAAGGACCTCATCGCCGCGCCTGCCGGCATGGTCCCCGAAGGCGCCAACCCCGCGCTGCTGCGCTGGCGGCTGGCCTGGTCGGCGACCGGTGGGCTCAGTGTCGACGCGGAGGACATCGTCGGCGGCTCGTCGGCCCCGCTGACGTGGGACCCGCGGGGACTGTCGGCCACGGTGGTCGCCGCCCATCCAGAGCTCGCCGGCTACCTCGCGCTGCGGCTCGATGACAAGACCGCCAAGCAGGTGCCCGAGATCCTCAAGGGCCAGGTCGCGGTCGGGGTCTTCGACTCCCTCAACCGGGTCATCGACGCCACGGGTGTGCAGATCGCCTACGTCCTCGACGACCTGTATGCCGCGGACGCGGGCAAGCGCGCCTACGGCGTCACCTTCGCCGGGCGCTCGCCCGCCTACCGGATCTGGGCGCCCACGGCGCAGCGGGTGGACCTGCTCACCTGGGCCCCTGGCGCGGCCGCCGATGCGCCGGCCAGCGCCGCGACCCGAACCCACCTGGCGCGCGGGTCCGACGGCTCGTGGTCGGGGTCTGCAGGGGTGCGCAACGCGCGCTACCTCTACGAGGTGACCGTCTACGTCCCCAGCACCGGAAAGGTCGAGACGACGCAGGTGACCGATCCCTACTCGGTCGCCCTGACCCTCGACTCGACCCGGTCGGTGGCCGTCGACCTCAGCGACGCGGCATACCAACCCTCGTCGTGGCGCACGGCCAAGGCGCCGGCGCTGGCCAAGGACGTCGACTCGACCATCTACGAGCTGCACGTCCGTGACTTCTCGGTCAACGACCCGACGGTGAGCGCGGAGAACCGCGGCTCCTACCTGGCCTTCGCGGAGAACGGCAACGGCACCAAGCACCTCAAGGCGCTCGCGGCCGCGGGGCTCAACACGGTGCACCTGCTGCCGACCTTCGACATCGCGTCGATCCCCGAGGACCCGGCCAACCAGCAGACCCCGGGCTGTGACCTCGAGTCCTACCCGCCGGACAGCGACCAGCAGCAGGCCTGCCTCGACGCCATCCGCGCCAAGGACGCCTTCAACTGGGGTTACGACCCGTGGCACTGGATGGCACCCGAGGGCTCCTACGCCTCCACGGCAGCCAAGGCCGACGGGGGAGCGCGGGTCGCGGAGTTCCGGACCATGGTCGGGGCGCTCCACCAGGACGGGCTGCGCGTCGTCCTCGACCAGGTGTTCAACCACACCCCCACCTCGGGGCAGGCGCAGACCAGCGTGCTCGACAAGGTCGTGCCGGGCTACTACCAGCGCCTCAACGCCAGTGGTGCCGTCGAGACGTCGACCTGCTGCCAGAACGTCGCGACCGAGCACGCCATGGCCCAGAAGGCGATGGTCGACGCGGTCGTGCTGTGGGCCCGGGACTACAAGGTCGACGGCTTCCGGTTCGACCTGATGGGGCACCACAGCAAGGCCAACATGCTGGCCGTCCGGGCTGCCCTCGACCAGCTCACGCTGAGCAAGGACGGCGTCGACGGCAAGTCCGTCTACGTCTACGGCGAGGGCTGGAACTTCGGCGAGGTCGCGAACAACGCGCGGTTCGTGCAGGCCACCCAGGGCCAGCTCGGCGGCACCGGGATCGGGACGTTCTCGGACCGGTTGCGTGACGCCGTGCGGGGTGGCGGACCGTTCGACGACAACCCGCGGGTCCAGGGGTTCGGCAGCGGTGAGGCCACCGACCCCAACGGCGACCTCGGGGCGAACCCGGATGCGGCGACCCGGCTCAAGCACGACACCGATCTCGTCGAGCTCGGTCTGGCCGGCAACCTGAGGTCATTCTCGTTGCGGCTCAACGAGAATGGCTCCGTGGTGACCGGCAAGGACGTGGACTACAACGGCCAGCCGGCGGGCTATGCCGACCAGCCGGACGAGGTGATCACCTACGTCGATGCCCACGACAACGAGGCGCTGTTCGACAGCCTGACCTACAAGCTGCCGGTGGCGACCTCGATGAGCGACCGAGTGCGGATGAACACGCTCTCGCTCTCGACGACCGCCCTCGCCCAGACTCCGTCGTTCTGGCACGCCGGCGCAGACCTGCTCCGGTCGAAGTCGCTGGACCGCAACAGCTATGACAGCTCGGACTGGTTCAACACGCTCGACTGGACCGGCGCGGACAACGGCTTCGGCCACGGGCTGCCGCTCAAGGGCGACAACGAGTCGAAGTGGTCGTTCCAGAAGCCGTTGCTGGCCAACCCGGCGCTCAAGCCGGCAGCAGCAGACGTGCAGAGCGCCACGGCGCAGGCCCAGGACCTGCTGCGGCTGCGGTTCTCGACCCGGCTGTTCCGGCTGGGCAGTGCCTCGGCGATCAACGCCAAGGTCTCCTTCCCAGCCAGCGGCACGGCCGACGCCCACCCCGGGGTGATCGCCATGCGGATCGACGACACCAAGGGCGCGGACGTCGACCCGCAGCTCAAGGGCCTGGTCGTGGTCTTCAACGCGTCGCCGACGGCCGTGACGCAGAAGGTGCCCGGCCTGGCCGGCGCCACCCTGGCTCTGTCGCCGGTGCAGCAGCAGGGCTCGGACGCCGTCGTCAAGACGTCGACGTGGAATGCGGCCGCAGGCACCGCGACCGTGCCGCCGAGGACCGTGGCGGTCTTCCTCCAGCCCTGACGACTCGGGACCTGGCCCCGACTCGCCGGGGTCAGGTCTCGAGGCCGAGGACGATGCGGCGCAGGAGGGCGTTGAGCTGGACCTTCTCGGCCTCGCTCAGCACCGCCAGGGTCTGCTTCTCGCGGACGACGGCCAGCTCGAGGGCCTGCTTCCACACGGCCCGTCCGGCTTGGGTGGGCCGGACGATGATCCGTCGCCGGTCGAGGGGGTCGCTCTCGCGGGTGACGTAGGCCAGCTCGACCAGCCGGTCAAGCCGCGAGGTCATCGCAGCGCGAGTGACGTGGCACGCCTCGGCGAGCTGGGCGGGGGTCGTCTCGTTGGGCTCGGGCTGGATGAGCAGGGTGTGGAGGGTGTCGTACTCGGCCGGCCCCAGCCCGAGCTCACCGAAGGCCGTGGCGTTGGCGCGCTTCACGTGCCGGTTGATCGCCCCGATCCGCACGAGGGCGCCCTCGACCTCGGGGTCGAACCCCCGGAAGGTCCGCCGCCAGCGCTCGACGTGCTGGTCCACCCAGTCCTGCTCCTGCTGCTTGGCCATGGAACCAGTGTGGCAGATCTGGATACCGTCTGAGAGTTAGATGACAGATAGTTAGATGGTGTACTAATATTTCTCGCATGACCTCCAGTCCAGCCCCCAGCGGATTCCGCCTCCTGGCCGTCGGCCAGGGCCTGTCGTGGTTCGGCGACGCGTTCGCGCCGATCGCCCTGGCCGTCGCCGTCCTCGCCGGCGGGGGCAGCGCCAGCGAGCTCGGTCTCGTCCTCGCAGCCACCATGGCGGCCCGCCTGGCGGGCACGCTCGTGGGCGGCGTCTGGGCCGACCGGGTGTCGCCGGGACGGATCATGGTCGCCAGCGACGTCGTGCGGGCCCTGAGCGCCCTCGGCACCGCCGGCTACTTCGCGACCGGCCAGGACAGCGTGCCGCTGCTCTGCGGGCTGGCGGCCGTGACCGGTGGTGCCGCCGCCTTCTTCGGGCCGGCCTTCGTCTCGCTACGCCCGCTGCTGGTGGCGGCGGACCGGCGGCACGCGGCGAACGCCACCCTCAACATCCTCCAGAACTCCGCCTTCATCCTCGGCCCCGCCGCGGCCGGCGTGTTCGTCGCGTGGGCCGGCGCCCCCTGGGCCTTCGTGGTCAACGCCGCCTCCTTCCTCGTGTCGGCGGGCACGGTGGCAGCCATCCGCGTCGACGCCCCGCGCGCCGCGCGCGTGGGCCTGCTCGCGGAGCTCCGGGAGGGGTGGCACGAGGTCACCAGCCGCAGCTGGTTGCTGGCCGGCCTGCTGGCCGCCACGGCATACCACGCAGCCTTTGGGGCGGTGACCGTGCTGGTCGACGTCATCGCGGTGCGCGACCTGGGCGGCCCCACCGCCCTCGGGTGGATCTCCGCGGCCTCCGGCGCCGGGGGGCTGGTGGGTGGCCTGCTGGCGCTGCGTATGCCGCCGAGTCGCCCGCTCTTCGTCGGCTGGCCCTGCGTGGCGCTGATGTCGCTGTTCGCGGCGGCGTTCGCGTGGCCGGGCCACCTGGCCGCGGTCATCGGCGCGGCGGTGGTCGCCTTCGGTGGGCTGATGTACTTCTCGGTCTGCTGGGACACCGCGCTGCAGGACGGTGTACCGCACTCGGTGCTGGCACGGGTGTCGTCGTGGGACATCCTGACGTCGTTCGTCGCGATCCCGGCCGGCAACGCCCTCGCCGGACCGCTGGCGCACACCTACGGGACCGGTCGGGTGATCCTGGTGGCCGCCGTCGTGATGGCGCTCGCGTCGTTCGCACCGATGCTGGTCCGCGGGTCGCGCGAGCTGCGCCGGACGACGAGTGTCCCCGCGCCCGAGCCGGCCCTCGCGACCCTCGGTTGAGGCCGTCCACCCACGCGACGGAGCTAGGCGGTGGTGGCGTCCTCGACCTCGAGCTCGTCGACCGGCTCGAGCCGGCCACGGCGCCAGGCTGGGAGGAAGCAGACGAAGCCCACGGTGCTGACGGCACCGGCGACGACCATCGCGGTCGCGATCGAGGTGTGGGCCGCCAGCAGACCCAGGAGGGGGCCGGCCACCGCGCCACCGGCCTGCATGACCAGGGAGCCCAGCGAGAGGATCGTCGCGCGGTTCCGCGCACTCGCCTCGCGGTGCATCAGGCCCATGTAGGCAGGGCTCGCGGCGCCGTGCAGCGAGTAGGTCACGAGGTAGGCCGCGATGAGCGCGGCGGGTCCGAGGACCAGGCCCATCGCCACGACGCCGAGGCCGTTGAGCACCCGACCCAGCACAGCGGCCTGCACCAGCCCGAAACGGTCGGCGGCGCGGCCACCGAGCCACGAGCCGACCGAGAACAGCGCCCAGCCGCCGGCCGCAGCCGGGCCCATCCAGGCGCCGGCCTCGGCCTCCGAGCCGAGCAGGTCGGACAGGCGCAGGGGCATCAGCGTCTCGTAGGCCATCATCCCGATGACCCAGAACAGCTCGACGGCGACCAACCCGGCCAGCACGCGGTTGCGCGTCACGAGGCGGATCCCGTCGCGCACCACCACCGGGGTCTCGCGCACGGAGTCGGCCAGCCGGGCCCGCATCCGGCCGTCACTGCGCGGGGTCTCGCGCAGGAGCGCGATGGTCGCGACGAGGTGCACGACGCACAGCGCCACGAAGACCTGGATCGGCAGGAGCAGGGCGCTCGAGTCACGGAACGGGTGCCAGGCCACGAGCCCACCGGACACCAGGGCGCCCCCACCCATGCCGACGCCGACCAGCACGCCCTGCGCCGACATGGCGCGGTGGACGTCAGCGCCGGGCTCGCGCTCGTGCACGGTGTCGACGTACCACGCCTCCAGGGGGCCGGAGTCCAGCGCCCGGTAGACCCCCATCAGGCCCGCGGACAGGGCGAACTGCCAGAACGACTGGGCGAAGAGGAAGGCCACGCCCGCCCCGATGTTGACCACCCCGGCGAGCAGCAACAGCGGACGCCGCCCCAGCGCGTCGGCGAACCCGCTGGTCGGCAGCTCGAGCAGGAAGACCATGATCCCCTGCGCGGTCATGTAGAGGGTGATCTGCTGGATCGTGAGGCCGCGCTCGCGGGCCACGAGGGTGAAGATGCCGACGACGAAGCCGACCGGGAGCCAGCGGGTCGTGCTCAGGATGAGGAAGACCCGCTTGGCCGCGGTGGGGGAGAGGCTGCTCATGACACGTCCTTGCCGGTCGGGACCCGGTCGAGGTCGAGTGGGTATGCCGCGTAGTAGACGGCGAGGCGGCGTGCCTTCGGGTTGCCCTGCCCGACCCGTCGGTACCTCAGGAGGAGCTCGTCGAGCTTGGCCTTGAGCTGCTCGACCTGCTCCGGGGTGGCGACCACGAAGTTGTCGCTCATGCCGGCGGCGTCGCGCCACTCCACCGGCCAGGTCTCCTGCACGTCGAGCCACTGCTCGAACTTCTCGGAGAAGTGGCGGGCGTAGTCGCGGACCAGCCAGTTGAGCGCCGTCTCGGAGTCCTCATCGCCGGCGAAGTCGCTGGCCTCCCAGGTGTGGAAGTCGGTGGCCGCCTGCCAGAGCCGGCGCTTGCCCTCGCCCTCGCCGTTGTCCGAGACCAGCCCCACCGACTCGAGCTTGCGCAGGTGGTAGGAGGTCGCCCCGGAGTTGGTCGAGAGCCGTGCGGCCAGTGCGGTGGCGGTCGCGGGCCCGTCGACGCGCAGGGCACTGAGCAGCCGCGAGCGCAGGGGGTGGGCCAGGACCTTGAGGGCGGCGGCGTCGAGGCGCAGGCCCGTCATGTCGCCGATCTGGGTACGAGAAGTGGCCATGCGTGCACAATACCTTTGCACACTTCGTTTGCACAAGTATTTTGCACAGGAAATGTGCACGTGCATCACCGCAGGTCAGGGCCTGTTTGCGGCGGCCTCAACGGCGATTTGGGTGCACAGCGCGTTGCCCGTAAACTTGAGCACTGTTGTGCCGTGCGCCCTCGTAAGGCGACACCACCGATCCGCCCGGCGGATCGTGCGCCTCGGGCGCACGCGGCATACCGAACCATCGCATTTCCTCATGTAATTCCGATGTAAAGGTTCAGAACTTTGCGCACCTTCACCCCGAAGCCGGCCGAGGTCACTCGCACCTGGCACGTCATCGACGCCACGGACGTTGTCCTGGGTCGCCTGGCGAGCCAGACCGCGATCCTCCTGCGCGGCAAGCACAAGACCACGTTCGCCCCGCACGTCGACGGTGGCGACTTCGTCATCATCATCAATGCCGAGAAGGTCGCCCTCACCGGCGCCAAGCTCGAGCAGAAGAAGGCCTACCGCCACTCCGGTTTCCCGGGCGGCCTCAAGAGCACCTCCTACACCGAGCTGCTCGCCAAGAGCCCGGCCAAGGCCGTGGAGAAGGCCGTTCGCGGCATGCTCCCGCACACCACGCTCGGTCGTGAGCAGCTGACCCACCTCAAGGTCTACGCCGGCTCCGAGCACCCGCACAGCGCCCAGAAGCCCGTCCCGTTCGAGATCACCCAGGTCTCCCAGTAAGGATTTCTTGTGACTGACATCAACACTGAGACCCCTGTCGAGGGTGACGAGGTCGAGCTGACCGAGTACACCTCCGAGTCCGAGGGCCCTGTCTCCTCCGACGAGCCCGCGCGTCGCGCCAGTGCCACCGTGCCCGGCGCCGCGACCGGTCGACGCAAGCAGGCCATCGCCCGCGTGCGCATCGTCCCCGGCAACGGCGAGTGGAAGATCAACGGGCGCACCCTCGAGCAGTACTTCCCGAACAAGGTCCACCAGCAGATCGTCAACGAGCCGTTCACGCTGCTCGAGCTCGACGGTGCCTACGACGTGCTCGTGCGCGTCCACGGTGGTGGCCCCTCCGGCCAGGCCGGTGCGGTCCGCCTCGGCGTCGCCCGCTCGCTCAACGGGATCGACGAGGAGCTGAACCGTCCGGCCCTCAAGAAGGCCGGCTTCCTCACCCGTGACGCCCGCGTCCCGGAGCGCAAGAAGGCTGGTCTCAAGAAGGCCCGCAAGGCTCCGCAGTACAGCAAGCGCTGATCTGCCCCTGCAGTACCCGTCCGGAGGCGGCGCCCAACTCGGGTGCCGCCTCCGGCGTCTTTGGGGGTAGGTTCACGCCAGATGCCCGTGCGCCCGGCCCTGCCCACGCGGCGCGGCCGTCCGCGCACCTGATCGAAAGGCTTCCTCTTCATGCCCACCACGGCACGACTCTTCGGTACCGACGGGGTTCGCGGGCTCGCGAACGTCGACATCACGGCCGAGCTGGCGCTGCGGCTCAGCGTGGCTGCCGCCCACGTCCTCGGTGACGACGCGCGTCGAGCCGGGCGCCGCCCGAAGGCCGTCGTCGGTCGGGACCCCCGCGCCTCGGGAGAGTTCCTCTCGGCCGCCGTGATCGCCGGCCTGGCCTCGGCGGGTGTCGACGTCTACCACGCCAACGTCCTCCCGACCCCGGCGATCGCCTTCCTCACCGATGACACCCACGCGGACTTCGGCGTGATGCTCTCGGCGTCGCACAACGCCATGCCGGACAACGGGATCAAGTTCTTCGCCGCCGGTGGGCACAAGCTCGACGACCGGATCGAGGACGAGATCGCCGCCCGCCTCGACCAGGACTGGGAGCGCCCGACCGGCCCCGACGTGGGCCGGGTCGTGACGATGCCCGACGGCCACACGCGCTACATCTCCCACCTGCTCACCGTCCTGCCCAACCGTCTCAACGGCATCAAGGTCGTCATCGACGGCGCCCACGGTGCAGCCAGCCAGGTCTCGCCGGAGGTGTTCCGGCTGGCCGGCGCCGAGGTCTACGAGATCGGCACCGAGCCCGACGGCCTCAACATCAACGACGGCTACGGCTCGACGCACCTCGACCACCTCAAGGCTGCCGTCGTGGCCCGCGGCGCCGACCTCGGCATCGCCCACGACGGTGACGCCGACCGCTGCCTCGCGATCGACCACACCGGCACCGAGGTCGACGGCGACCAGATCATGGCGATCCTCGCCGTGTCGCTGAAGTCCCGCGGCGCGCTGGCCCAGGACACCCTCGTGGCGACGGTCATGAGCAACCTCGGCCTGCTGCAGGCGATGGAGCGAGAGGGCGTCGCGGTGCGACAGACCGCGGTCGGTGACCGTTACGTCCTCGAGGACATGCGCGCGTCCTCCTACTCGCTCGGCGGCGAGCAGAGCGGGCACGTGATCTTCCTCGACCACGGCACCACCGGCGACGGCGTGCTCACCGGCCTGATGCTCGCCGCCCGCGTCGCCGAGACCGGAAAGCCCCTGGCGGAGCTGGCCACCGTGATGCGCCGACTGCCCCAGGTCCTCATCAACGTCAAGGGCGTGGACAAGGCCCGGGTCGAGACGGACGACGAGCTCAAGGCGGCCGTCAAGGCCGAGGAGGAGGCGCTCGCCGGCAGCGGCCGCGTGCTGCTGCGCAAGTCCGGCACCGAGCCGGTCGTCCGCGTCATGGTCGAGGCCGCCGAGCAGGAGCAGGCCCAGGCCGTCGCCGACCGCCTGGTCGACGTCGTCAAGGCGCGCCTCTCGCTCTGACCGCCCCGCCACGCAGAGGCGGGGTATGCCGCGTGGTCACCACCCGGCATACCTCACCTGCCACAGCTTTATCGGGTCATGGGGGAACGTTGACCTTCGCTCGACTTCGGTTCTGGGGTGAAGGTCAAGCTTCTTGCTTGACCCGATAAAGTTGGGCGGAGAGGAAGTTGTTGCGGCTCAGGCGGATTCGTCGAGCAGGTGCACGATGTGGCGGGCGATCTCGAAGGCACTCGTGGCGGCCGGGGACGGCGCGTTGAGGACGTGGACCACCGACCCGGCGCGCTCGATCAGGAAGTCGTCGACCAACGAACCGTCGGCCCGCAGGGCCTGGGCGCGCACCCCGGCCGCGGCCGGCACGAGGTCGTCGTCACGCAGCTCTGGCACCAGCCGGCGCAGGCTCGCCCCGAAGCGGTGTCGGGACAGGGAGCGCGCCACCTCGGCGGCCCCGGCCCGGTGGTGCCGGGCCACGAGTCGCCAGAAGCCCGGGTGGGTCAGGGTCTCGCGCAGGTCCGGCCAGCGCACGGTGCGCCAGTCGTACCCCTCGCGGGCCAGGGCGAGCACCGCGTTGGGGCCGGCGTGGACGTGCCCGTCGGTGTCGCGGGTGAGGTGGACGCCGAGGAACGGGAAGTCGGGGTCGGGCACGGGGTAGACCAGGTGCCTGACCAGATGGGTCGCCTCGGGACGCAGCTCGAAGTACTCGCCCCGGAAGGGGACGATGCGCGCCGAGGGCCGGTGGCCGAGCCGTCGCGCCACCAGGTCGGCCTGCAGGCCCGGGCACGAGACGACCAGGTCGGCCCGGAGGTCGCCGCGGCTGGTCCGCACGACGATGCCCCCGGCTCCCCGAGCGCCCACGACACCGCCCCGACCCGCGCCGCTGCCCAGGCCGAGGACCTCGGTGTCCAGCAGCAGGGTGGCCCCGGCTCGCTCGAGTCGGCGCACCAGGGCCGCGCACACGGCGGGGTAGTCGATGATGCCGGTCTCGGGGACGTGCAGTGCGGCGAGGGCGTTGACGTGGGGTTCGTGCGCGCGGGCCTCGTCGCGGGTGAGCCGGGTGACGGCGAGTCCGTGGGCCAGGCCGCGCTGGTGCAACCGGTCGAGTCCGGGCAGCTCGTCGGCCCTGGTCGCCACGACGAGCTTGCCGCAGATCTCGTGGGTGATGCCCTCCTCCCGGGCGAAGGCGGTGAGCGAGGCCGCCCCGGCGCGGCAGAATGCTGCCTTGAGCGAGCCCGGCGGGTAGTAGAGGCCCGAGTGGATGACCCCGCTGTTGCGGCCGGTCTGGTGGGTGGCCCAGGTCGACTCCTTCTCGACCACGGTGACGTCGGCACCGGGATGCTCGCGGCACAGCCGTTCGGCCACCGTGAGCCCGATGATCCCGCCGCCGATGACGAGGTGGCGCACCGGTGTCGGCATCGTCACAGCCTAGGACGAGCGGGTGATGGGGCCGTTCTGGAATCACGGATGCACCGCCCCCGTTGTCCTGAGCGGCATCCGCCCCGAGGATGTCCTCATCCGTCGCCCCACCGAATGCGAGCCCCGCTGATGCCCCACGAGTCCCTGACCGAACCGCTCTACTCGATCGCCGCCACCGCCCAGGGTGGCCGGGCCGGGCACGTCACGAGCGCGGACGGCGTCGTCCACCTCAAGCTCGGCAAGCCCGGCAGCAAGGCCAACCCCAAGGCCAACCCCGAGACCCTCTTCGCGGCCGGGTATGCCGCCTGCTTCGGCAACGCCCTCAACTCGGTGGCCACGGCGATGGGGCTGGACACCTCCGACTCCACCGTCACCGCCACGGTGACCCTCGGGAAGACCGACACGGGTGTCGGTCTCGCGGTCGCGCTGGTCGCGGAGGTGCCCGGCCTCGACCGCGGCACCGCCCAGCAGCTGGTCGACGCGGCGCACGAGCGGTGCCCCTACTCCAAGGCGACCCGCGGCAACATCGACGTCACCGTCGCCCTCGCCTGACGGCGTAGGCCGCCGACGCGCCCACGACGCGACGCGGGGTATGCCGGGTGGTCACCACCCGGCATACCCCGCGTCTGCGTCGGCGCGCGGCCGCTCAGACCAGCTGCTCGAGCAGTCCCGTGTCGACGTCGTAGATGAACCCGCCGACCGGGACCTGGTCGCCGATCAGTGGGTGCGAGCGCACGGCTCGCACGTCGGCCATCAGGGCCTCGCGCTGGTTGTCGATGACGTGGAACCCCTGCCACGACGCGTCCTGGCCGGCCGAGGCGCCGACCCGCTCGCGCAGCTCGGCCTCGGTGTTGCTCGCCATGGCGCAGCGGGTGTGGGGCACGATGAGGATCCGCTCGACCCCGAGCAGGTGCACGCCGAGGACCAGCGCCTCGAGGGCGTTGGCGGTCACGCGGCCACCGGGGTTGCGGAAGATCTTGGCATCGCCGGGCTTGAGCCCGAGCAGCCGCAGCGGGTCGATCCGCGAGTCCATGCAGGTGACGATGGCGACGCCGGCGTGCGCGATGCCGTCGAAGCCGCCCGTCGCGAAGTCGGTCGACGCATAGGTGCGGTTGGCGTCGAGCAGGTCGTCGAAATCGCCTGCGGTCGTTGGGTTCTCGCTCACAGCGTGGTCCTCGCTCACAATAGTCCGGGGCGCTTGGGGATGGACATGGCCATCGGCTTGATCGTCGAGGCGAAGAAGTCGTTGCCCTTGTCGTCGACGACGATGAACGCCGGGAAGTCCTCGACCTCGATCTTCCAGACCGCCTCCATGCCGAGCTCGGGGTACTCGAGCACCTCGACCGACTTGATGCAGTCCTGCGCGAGCCGGGCGGCCGGACCGCCGATCGACCCGAGGTAGAAGCCGCCGTGGGTGTCGCAGGCGTCGGTGACCTGCTTGGAGCGGTTGCCCTTGGCGAGCATCACCATCGAGCCGCCGGCGGCCTGGAACTGGTCGACGTACGAGTCCATCCGACCGGCCGTGGTCGGGCCGAACGACCCGCTCGCGTAGCCCTCGGGCGTCTTGGCCGGACCGGCGTAGTAGACGGCGTGGTCCTTGAGGTACTGCGGCATGCCGTCGCCGGCGTCGAGCCGCTCCTTGATCTTGGCGTGCGCGATGTCGCGGGCGACCACCAGCGGTCCGGACAGCGACAGCCGGGTCTTCACCGGGTACTTGGTGAGCTCGGCGCGGATCTCGTCCATCGGCCGGTTGAGGTCGATGCGCACGACGTCGTCGCCCTCGTCCTCGAGGTGCTCGTCGGTGGTTTCGGGCAGGAACCGCGCCGGGTCCTTCTCGAGCACCTCGATGAACACGCCCTCGGGAGTGATCTTGCCGAGCGCCTGCCGGTCGGCCGAGCACGAGACCGCGATCGCGATCGGCAGCGAGGCACCGTGCCGGGGGAGACGGACCACCCGCACGTCGTGGCAGAAGTACTTGCCGCCGAACTGCGCCCCGATCCCGAAGTTGCGGGTCAGCTCGAGGACCTGCTCCTCCAGCTCGGTGTCGCGGAAGCCGTGTGCGGTGATCGACCCCTGGCGGGGCAGCTCGTCGAGGTACTTGGCCGACGCGTACTTCGCCGTCTTCAGGGCGAACTCGGCGCTGGTGCCGCCGATGACGATGGCCAGGTGGTAGGGCGGGCAGGCCGAGGTGCCGAGGCTGCGCAGCTTCTCGTCGAGGAAGGCCAGCATGCGCTCGGGGTTCAGGACCGCCTTGGTCTCCTGGTAGAGGAACGACTTGTTGGCGCTGCCGCCGCCCTTGGCCATGAAGAGGAACTTGTAGGCCGTCTCGTGCCCCTCGGCGGTGTCGGCGTAGAGCTCGATCTGGGCCGGGAGGTTGGAGCCGGTGTTCTTCTCCTCCCAGGTCGTGATGGGGGCCATCTGCGAGTAGCGCAGGTTGAGCCGGGTGTACGCGTCGTAGACGCCCTCGGCGAGGGCCCGCTCGTCGGAGCCCGAGGTCAGGACCTGCTGGCCACGCTTGCCCATGATGATCGCGGTGCCGGTGTCCTGGCACATGGGCAGCACGCCGCCCGCCGCGATGTTGGCGTTCTTGAGCAGGTCGAGAGCCACGAACTTGTCGTTGTTGCTGGCCTCCGGGTCGTCGATGATCCGGCGGAGCTGGGCCAGGTGTGCCGGACGCAGGTAGTGCGCGATGTCGTGCATCGCCGTCTCGGTCAGCGTGCGCAGTGCCTCGGGCTCGACCTGGAGGAAGGTGCGGCCGCCGGGACCCTCGACCGTGGAGACGCCCTCGGTGGTCAGCAGCCGGTACTCGGTCTGGTCCGGACCGGTCGGCAGCAGGTCTTCGTACTCGAACTCGGCCATCGGGTCGTCGTGCTCCTGTCTTCGGGGCTACTGCTCTTACAGCTCGAGCTCTACAGCTCGTCCAGTGCGGGGGCGTACGCGCCGGCCCGGCCGACGGTCACAGCACTGGTGGCCAGGCCGCGCTCGACGGCGGGCCGGACCTCCTCCAGTGTCGCGGTGCGCAGCCGCTCGCGCGCACCCGGGTCACCCAGCAGTCCGGCGGCCACGAGTCCGGAGACCAGCCCGGCCATGAACGAGTCACCCGCCCCCACGGTGTCGACGACCTGCTCGGCCCGGGTGTCGGCGCGGGCGACCGTGTCGTCGCCGGACACCCGGTAGGCGACACCGTCGGCGCCGAGGGTCACCACGGCGATGCCGGCCCCGAGACCCACCCACGCCGCCATGACCTGCTCGGGTGACTGACCGGCGTACAGGAGCGCGAGGTCGTCCTCGCTCGCCTTGACCACGTCGCTGAGGGCCACCAGCTCCTCGACCCGGGCTCGCACCGGGTCGAGGTCGCCCATGATGCTGGGGCGGATGTTGGGGTCGTAGGAGACCGTGCCCTGCGACCGCACGGCCTCGAGGGCCGCGGTGACGCTGGCCGCACCGGGGAGCAGGACCGTGGCGATCGACCCGGTGTGGACGTGCCCGGTGCCCTCGGGCAGCGCGATCGTCGGCAGGTTCCAGTGCAGGTCGAAGTCGTAGGACGCGGCGCCGGTGTCGTCGAGGGTCGCCACGGCGGTCGACGTCGGGTCGTCACCGAAGCTCTCCGGCAGGACGTGGACGCCGTGGTCCGCGAGGTGGGCGGAGATCCGCTCGCCCCGCTCGTCGCGGCCGAGCCAGCCCGCGAAGTCGACGTCGTGCCCCAGTCGCGCCAGGCCCATGGCCACGTTGGCCGGGCTGCCGCCGACGTGCTCGGTGCGCTCCCCGGACGGCTCGGCGACGATGTCGACCAGAGCCTCGCCGACGACGAGCAGGCGGGTCACGAGGCACCGCCCGGGCCGGCGTGGTCGAAGTCCACGGAGGAGTAGGCACGCAGCTTGGCCAGCTGGTGGTGGCTCTCGATGAGCCGGATCGTGCCCGACTTGGAGCGCATCACCAGGGAGTGCGTCGTGGCCCCTCCCGCGCGGTAGCGGACACCCTTGAGCAGCTCGCCGTCGGTGATGCCGGTGGCCACGAAGAAGCAGTTCTCGCCGGTGACGAGGTCGTCGGTCGACAGCACGCGGTCCAGGTCGTGCCCGGCGTCGAGGGCGCGCTGGCGCTCGTCGTCGTCCTGCGGCCACAGCCGACCCTGGATGACCCCGCCGAGGCACTTGATGGCGCAGGCGGTGATGATGCCCTCGGGGGTGCCGCCGATCCCCAGCAGCAGGTCGATGCCGGTGTCGTCGCGGGCCGCCATGATCGCGCCGGCGACGTCACCGTCGGAGATGAACCGCAGCCGCGCCCCGGCGTCGCGCACCTCGTCGGCGAGCTTCTGGTGCCGCGGGCGGTCGAGCATGACGACCGTGACGTCCTCGACGGTCTCCTTCTTGGCCCTGGCGATCCGCTTGATGTTCTCGGCGACGGGCAGGCGGATGTCGACGACGTCGGCCGCTTCCGGACCGGTCACGAGCTTGTCCATATAGAAGACTGCCGACGGGTCGTACATGCTGCCGCGATCGGACACCGCGAGCACCGACACGGCGTTGGACTGTCCCTTCGCGGTCAGGGTCGTGCCGTCGATCGGGTCGACGGCGACGTCGCACTCCGGACCGTTGCCGTCGCCGACCTCCTCGCCGTTGTAGAGCATCGGGGCGTCGTCCTTCTCGCCCTCGCCGATGACGACGACACCCTTCATCGAGACCGTGCTGATCAGGGCGCGCATGGCCTCGACCGCGGCCCCGTCGGCGCCGTTCTTGTCGCCCCGGCCGACCCAGCGACCGCCGGCCATCGCGGCCGCCTCGGTCACCCGCACCAGCTCGAGGGCGAGGTTGCGGTCGGGCGCCTCGACGCCGACGCGCAAGGACGAGGGGAGGTGCTGCTCGGACATGCGATGGATCCTTCACGCGACGGCGGGTGAGCGCCCGCAGCCTATCGGTGGTGGGGGCGGTTGGCGCCGGGGTGCCCCGGTCGTGGACGATGGGAGCGTGAGCACGCCCGCCCCCCGCAGTTCCTACGCCAACGGCTCCGTGGCCAACATGGTCCGGTCGCTCGTGGTGATCGGCGTGATCGTGGCCGCCCTCATCGCCATCGTGCCCCGGGTCAACAGCGTCTCGCAGCCGCCCGTCGACGTGGCCGGGACCTCGGTCGAGGTGGCGCGGACGAGCGGCTGGCCGATCGACCGGCCCGAGGCGCTGCCGGACGGGTGGAAGGCCACGAGCGTGCGCTACGTCCGCTCCACCGGTGGCCTGATGACCTGGCACGCCGGCTACCAGTCGCCGACCGGCAACTACGTCGCGATCGAGCAGACCAAGGACGCCACCGACGAGTGGGTGTCGGCGCAGACCAACCGCGCCGCCAAGACCGGTGAGGTGCAGGTGGAGGGCCAGACGTGGGGCACCTACGTCCGCAGCGGCAAGGTGCAGAACAGCCTCGTCCACCGCGCGGAGACCGCTTCCGAGCTCACGACGATCGTGACCGGCACCGGCACGTTCGACGAGCTGACGGCCTTCGCCGAGACGCTCCGTCCCGTCCCGACCAGCTGACCTGCGCAGGACCACCCGGGTCGGGCAGCCCTGGCCGGGCCTCAGTCCTCGGGGTCGTCCTGGGCGAGGGCGGCCTCGGCGCCGTCGAGCCATGTGCTGCAGTGGGCCGCCAGCGCCTCGCCCCGCTGCCACAGGCGCATGCTCTCCTCGAGCCCGAGCTGGCCACCCTCGAGCTGGGCGACCACGCTGATCAGCTCGTCGCGGGCCTGCTCGTAGGACAGTTCCGCGATGTCGTCGAACGCGCCGTCCGTCTCGACGGTGCGGTCGGTCTCGACGGCGGGTGTCGCCTTCTCTGCTCCCTTGGCCATGGTGGAGGAGCCTAACCGGAGCTGCCGGGCAGGCCGACGACGCTCGCGGCGAAGTCGCCACGCGCCACGCGCACGCGGAGCACCTCGTCGACCGTCACGTCGGCCCGGTCCATGACGACCCGCCCGTCGCGGTGCTGCACGACGGCATACCCACGCTCGAGGGTGGACAACGGCGAGAGGGTGCTGACCTGCGCACGCAGGTGGGCGACCTGGTCGGCCGCCCGGTGGACCGAGGCGAGGACGCGGCGGTGGGCCCGGTCGGTCAGGGCGTCGAGCTCCTGGCGACGGGCCTCGATCATCGCCGCCGGGCGGGCCATCACCGGGCGCGAGCGCAGGGCGATGAGGTGCCGGCGCTCGCTGGCGATCCGCGCGTGCAGCGCGCGCCGCCCTCGGTCGCGCGAGTGGCGTATGCCGTGCCGCTCGGCCTGCGCGTCGGGCACCACCCGCTTGCCTGCGTCGGTGGGCGTGGAGGCCCGCCAGTCAGCCACGTGGTCGAGGAGGGGAGTGTCGACGTCGTGGCCGATCGCCGAGACGACGGGGGTGCGGGTGGCGGCGACCGCGCGCACCAGTGCCTCGTTGCTGAACGGCAGGAGGTCCTCGACCGAGCCGCCCCCACGGGCGATCACGATGACGTCGACGTCGGGCCGCCCGTCGAGCTCCTGGAGCGCGGCCATCACCTCCTGCACCGCGTTGCCGCCCTGCACGGCGACCTCACGGATCTCGAAGCGGACCGTGGGCCAGCGGCGACGGGCGTTCTCGACGACGTCCTTCTCCGCGGCCCCCGCCCGCCCACAGACCAGCCCGACGGTGCGGGGCAGGAACGGCAACGGCTTCTTGCGCTCGGGGTCGAACAGGCCCTCTGCGGCAAGGGTCCGCTTGAGGTGCTCGACCCGCGCGAGGAGCTCGCCCACGCCCACGGGCCGGATCTGGCGGGCGTCGAGCATCAACGAGCCACGCTGGGTCCAGAAGACCGGCTTGGCCTGGAGGACGACCCGCGCTCCCTGGGCCAGGGGCGTCGCCATCGCGTCGAGGGCGTTGACCTGGATCGCGACCGAGAGGGACATGTCGACATCGGGGTCGCGCAGGGTGAGGTAGGCGGTGCGCTGGCCGGGGCGGCGGGTGAGCTGGACGACCTGCCCCTCGACCCAGAGCACCGACATCTTCTCGACGTACTCGGCGATGCGCATGCTCAGCAGCCGCACCGGCCACGGCGACTCCGCCGAGGTGTCGGCGGCCTTCTCGGGCAGCGCCGGGCGCTGGTCTGGGCCGCTCACGCGTCCACTCTAGGAGGTGGGCCCGTCACCGGAGCGCGACCCACGACCTTGCCGCCGACGGGACGAGCGCAGCATGGCGCGCTGGAGACCGGCCGGCTCCGCTGCCGGCGGCAGCGCGGACGGTATGTGGCGCCGGCCGTCGGGCCTGCCGCCGGCAGGGCGGCAGCCGTCGAGGAACAGCGCCACGTGGCGTCGCCAGGCGTCGGGCAGGTCGTCGCGGGTCGTCTCGATCACCCCCGCGAGGGCGAACGAAAGGATCGGCAGGTCCTCGGGGCTGAAGTCGTCGCGCAGCACCCCGGCCTCCTTCGCGCGCCGGATCACCTCGAGCACCTTGCGGTAGCTGCGCTCGCGGGCGCTGGTCCCGGTCCGACCCATCGGCATCGACGACTGGATGAGGTGGGCGAACCCGAGGTTCTCCGCCTGCAGGGCGCCCATCCGCTCCGCGAGCCCCGCGAACCCCTCCCACGGGTCGTCCTCCGCGAGGGCCTGGTCGGCGCTGGCGTCGTAGCGGTCGAAGGCGTCCTCGAAGGCCTCGCTGACCAGGGCGGCACGGTCGGGGAAGCGGCGGTAGAGCGTCGCGATCCCGACGCCGGCGCGGGCGGCGACCTCACTCAGCGGCGCGGACACCCCCTGCTCACCGAAGACCTGCTGGGCGGCGGCGAGGATCCGGCTCCGGTTGAGCTCGGCGTCCGCGCGCAGGTGTCGCGACTCGCACTCCGGTGTGCTCGGCATCGCCCCAGCATAGGTGGGCTCGAGGTAAGTGGAATACATCCTCCACATCGATGGTTTCCCGCACGGAGAGAGTGGAGGATGGCCTCCACTTCCGGGACCGTGAGGGAAACCATGAACACCGTGCTGTGGATCGTGCAGATCATCCTGGCCGTCGCCTTCGGAGTGGCCGGCGTGCTGAAGTCGACCCGGGGTCGCGCGCTGGAAGGCACGATGCCGTGGGTCGAGGATTTCTCCGACCGCACCGTGCGGTTCATCGGCGTGATGGAGCTGCTCGGCGCGATCGGGCTGGTCCTCCCCGCCGCCACGGGGATCGCGGCCTGGCTGACGCCGCTGGCCGCGACGGGGCTCGTCGTGGTGCAGGTGCTGGCGGTGGTCACCCACCTGCGCCGCAAGGAGCCGCAGGTGGTGCCGGTCAACGTCGTCCTGGGGCTGCTCGCGGCGTTCGTGGCCTGGCAGCGCTTCGGGCCGCACTCCCTCTGAGCTGGCGCCCGGGGCGGGGTATGCCGCGTGGTGACCACGCGGCACACCCCGCCCGCGGATTGGGGTGGCCGGCGACGGCCACCTACGATGGAGCCATGACCCAGACGACTGACCAGGCCACCAAGCGCGTGCTGCTGGCCGCCCCGCGGGGGTACTGCGCGGGCGTCGACCGGGCCGTCGTGACCGTCGAGAAGGCCCTCGAGCTCTATGGGCCCCCGGTCTACGTGCGCAAGGAGATCGTGCACAACAAGCACGTCGTCACCACGCTCGAGAAGCGTGGCGCGATCTTCGTCGAGGAGACCGACGAGGTGCCCGAGGGCGCGACCGTCATCTTCTCCGCCCACGGGGTCGCCCCGGTCGTCCACGAGGAGGCCAAGGCCCTCAGCCTGAAGACGATCGACGCGACCTGCCCGCTGGTCACCAAGGTGCACCGCGAGGCGGTCCGGTTCGCCAACGACGACTTCGACATCCTGCTGATCGGCCACGAGGGGCACGAAGAGGTCGTCGGCACCTCGGGCGAGGCTCCTGAGCACATCACCCTGGTCGACGGCCCCGACGACGTCGCCAACGTCACCGTCCGCGACCCGGAGAAGGTCGTCTGGCTCTCGCAGACGACGCTGTCGGTCGACGAGACGATGGAGACGGTGCGGCGGCTGCGCGAGCGGTTCCCGTCCCTGCAGGACCCGCCCAGCGACGACATCTGCTACGCCACCCAGAACCGTCAGCTGGCCGTGAAGCAGATGGCGCCGGAGTGCGACCTGATGATCGTCGTGGGCTCGCGCAACTCGTCCAACTCGGTGCGGCTCGTCGAGGTCGCAATCGAGCACGGCTCCCGCGCCGGCCACCTCGTCGACTACGCCGACGAGATCGACGAGGCGTGGCTCGAGGGCGTCTCCACGGTGGGGGTGACCTCCGGGGCGTCGGTCCCCGAGCTGCTGGTCCGGGACGTGCTCACGTACCTCGGCGAGCGGGGCTACGCCGACGTGAAGCCCGTCGTGGCTGCCGAGGAGAGCCTGCTCTTCTCGCTGCCCAACGAGATCCGCAGGGACCTCAAGGCCCGTGGGCTGAGCGACAAGATGCGCCACGACGGAGCGTTCGAAGAGGCCGGCTCACTCCACTGACGGTGGGTTTCGTGAGGTCGCGGAGGCCTCCGACTTCGGGCCACCAGTGCGTCTCCAGGTAGCGCATTTCGGGCGTTGGTGCGGGATGGGTGGCCAGGAGTCGGGGGTTGGTGCGGGAGGCGTCGGTCGCGACGCGCACCCGGAACTAGGGAGCCTGTCCGTCGCGACGACGCCACGCGGGTACCGTCTGACCCATGATCGGCTTGACCTCTGCGCGGGCGCGCCTCACGCAGCGGCTCATCGCCCGTGCCACGGGCGGCGGCCCGGTCGACCTCTCGAGCCTTGACGCGGTGCCCCGCCGCCTGCTCCGCCCGCTGCGGCGCTCCGGCCTCGACCCGGTGCACCGGATCGGGACGACCGCCCCGGAGCCGGTCCACCGGCTCGCGCACATGTTCGGCATGAACATCTGGCTGGTGTCGGGCCACGAGGAGGCCAAAGCCGTCCTGGCCGACCAGCGCAGGTTCAGCAACGACATCCGGCCGTACGTCGGCGCGGCAGGAGCCAGCGTGGGCGGGCTGGGTTTCACCGACCCGCCCGAGCACACCCGACTGCGCGCGCTGCTCACGCCCGAGTTCACCATGCGCCGCATCAACCGGCTGGCTCCGAGGATCGAGGCCATCGTCGATGACCAGCTTGACCGGATGGAGGCGAACGGCCCGGTCGTCGACCTCGTCGAGGACTTCGCCTTCCCCATCCCGTTCCTCGTCATCTGTGAGCTGCTCGGTCTCCCCGTGGAGGACCGTGAGCGCTTCCGCACGCTGAGCCACGCCCGCTTCGACGTCACGGCCGGGGGTGCGGGTGCCTTCGGCGCCATCTCGCAGAGCCAGCTGTTCCTGCTCGACGCCACCCGCAAGCAGCGGGTCGACCCGGGCGACGGGCTCCTGGGCCGGATCCTCGCTGCGGTGGGCGACGAGGTCAGCGACGAGGAGGTCGCCGGGCTCGCCGACGGCGTCTTCACCGGCGGCTACGAGACGACCGCCAGCATGCTGGCCCTGGGGTCGCTGGTGCTGCTGCGCGACCGCAAGCACTTCGAGCTCGTCCGCGACGACGACAGCTCCATCGACCGGGTCGTGGAGGAGATGCTGCGCTACCTCAGCGTCGTGCAGATCGCGTTCCCGCGGTTCGCCAAGGAAGACCTCGACCTCTTCGGCAAGACGATCCACAAGGGCGATGTGGTCATCGCAGCCCTGAGCCGGGCGGATCGCGACCACCGGATCGGTCCCGACCTGGGCACCTTCGACCCCAACCGCCCGCCGTCACCGCACGTGGCATTCGGGTACGGCTTCCACCGCTGCGTCGGGGCCGAGCTGGCCCGGCTCGAGCTGCGGATCGCCTTCCCCCGACTGGTCCGCCGCTTCCCGGAGCTGGCGCTCGCCGCAGCCCCGGAAAGCCTGCAGTTCCGCGACCAGTCGATCGTCTATGCGGTCGACTCCCTGCCGGTCCACCTCGGCGGGATCTCGACGTCGTCGAAGTCCAGCTGAGGTCGCTCGGCGTCGGCCGTGGCGGCCTCGATCAGCTCCATCGCCGTCAGCACCCGGGGGCCGGTCTCGAGCGGCAGCGGGGTGGGCAGCGGCCGCTCGACGATCCCCGCCTCGTGCATCCGCCGCGCTGACACCAGCACCCGCGACTCGAGGGCCCCGACCATCTGGTTGTAGGCCTCCACCGAGCGCTGCAGGGCGGTGCCCATCCGCATCGTGTGGCTGCCCAGCGTGCCCAGCCGGTCGTAGAGGTCGCGCCCGAGGGTCATCACCTCGCGGGCGTGCGCCGTCAGGGCGTCCTGCTGCCACGTGAACGCCACGGTCCGCAGCAGCGCGAGCAGCGAGCCCGGACCGACGAGCACCACGCGGCGGGACATGGCGTCCTCGTGCAGGGCCGGGTCGGCCGACAGGGCCGCAGCGAGCATGGCATCGCTGGGGACGAAACAGACCACCATCTCGGGAGAGTTGTCGAAGGCAGCCCAGTAGTCCTTGGCGGCCAGCGACGTCACGTGCGACTTGAGCGACGCGGCGTGCGACCGGAGGAGCTCCTTGCGCTCACCGGCCGGGACGTCGTCGGCCTGGGCGCCGAGGAAGGCACCCATCGGGGCCTTGGCGTCGATGACGAGGTACTTGTCGCCGGGCAGGCGCACCACGACGTCGGGGCGCACCTGGCGCTGGTGCCGGCTCACGCGGCATACCTGCTCGTCGAAGTCGCACCGCGCGAGCATGCCGGCGTGCTCGAGCACCCGTCGCAGCTGGACCTCACCCCAGGCCCCCCGCACGGTCGAGGAGTTGAGCGAACCGGCCAGCGACTGGGTCTGGCGACCCAGGGCGGTGGTCGACTCGTGCACCGCCGCCATCGTCGTCTCGAGCGCCGCGAACTGGCTGGTGCGGTCACGCTCGAGCGTGCCGACCTGCTGCTCGACCCGCACGAGGGCGTCGCGGAGGGGCAGGAGGGCCGCTGCGGTCTGGGCGTCGTCGGAGACCGCGGCCTCGAGGTCGACCACGCGCTCACGCAGGAGGTCGGCCTCGGTGCGCGCCGACGCCAGGGCGGCGGAGGCGGACCCGCGCGCGCTCCACCAGCCGGCGGCTGCGCCGACGACCAGGCCGAGGATGAGGATGCCCACGAGTTCCATGGACAGGACCATCCCATCAGCCACCGACACGGCACGGCGCGACACGGGCTCAGCCGCGTGAGTGCCCCGCTGGATCTTCGGTCAGCCCGTCCCTCAGGTGTCGAACCGTTGGCGGATGGGTGCCAGGAAGATCTCGCCGGCAGCGGTGGTGGCGCTGGCCGGCAGCGCGATGGTGACGTCCCAGGTCGGCGCATCCGCGGGCAGCGGCACGGCGATCAGCTTCCCAGCCTTCTTGGCGGCGATGTGCTTGGGCACGACGGCGATGCCCAGGCCGTGCTCGACGAGGTCGAGCAAGGTGTGGACGTCATTGACCTCCGAGGCGATCCGCCGGGCGACTCCTGCCGCAGCAAAGGCCCGGTCGGCCACCTGCCGGGAGCCCCAGTCGGTGTTGAAGTCGACGAACGTCTCACCGCCCAGCGCCTTCCACCCCAGCCGCTTGGCGCGGGTCAAGCCGTGCTCGGGTCGGCAGACCACGGTCATGGGTTCGCTCTCGAGCCGCTCGAACCTCACGTCGTCAGGAGCGCCGGCCGACCCTGCGACGAAGGCGATGTCAAGCCGTCCGGTGTGCACCTCGTCGACCAACCGGGCCGACCCCGCCTGCTGGACCACCAGCTCGACGCCGGGGTGCGCGGAATGGAAGGTGGCGAGCTCCTTGGGCACGTCGACCGCACCCAGGCACTGCTCGGTCCCGACCCGCAGTCGGCCCCGTCGCAGGCCCTGGACTGCGGCGACGGCATCCCGCGCAGCCACCACGCTCGCGAGGGTCCGTCGCGACTCCTCGAGCAGCGCCTGTCCCGCGTCGGTCAGCTCGACCCGGCGGGTGTTGCGGTCGAACAGCTCCGCGTCGAGCTCCTTCTCGAGTGCCCTGATCGACGCGGACAGCCCGGACTGGGAGATGAACAGCCGTTCCGAGGCGCGGGTGAAGTGCCGCTCCTCGGCCACGGTGACGAAGTGCTCGAGCTGCCGCAGGTCCATGATCCAGAAGTGTAAGTGGATACTGCCAGCACTTTCTACTGTTGGACTTGTCAATCGTTGACAGGGATCCTTGACGACATCACCAACCCGCTCCACCTCAGGGCCGGACCCACCGGCCACCCGCCCACCGCAAGGAGCCACCCCATGCAGCTGCGCCAGATCGGCGACACCAAGGTCAGCGCCATCGGACTCGGCGGGATGCCGATGTCCATCGAGGGGCGTCCCGTCCGGTCTCGCTCCCTCGCCACGATCCACGCCGCCCTCGACGCCGGCATCACCCTGATCGACACCGCCGATGCGTACCACCTCGATGCGAGCGACGTCGGTCACAACGAGACCCTCATCGCCGAAGCGCTGGCCTCCTACGGCGGTGACACCTCCGGCGTGCTCGTCGCCACCAAGGGCGGGCACCTGCGCCCTGGTGGCGGCGCCTGGACCCTGGACGGCACCCCCGCCCACATCAAGGCCGCGTGTGAGGCGTCCCTGCAGCGCCTGGGAGTCGACGCCATCGGGCTCTACCAGTTCCACCGCCCCGACCCCACCGTCCCCTACGAGGACTCGGTCGGCGCCATCGCGGACCTGCTCGACGCAGGCAAGATCCGCATGGCCGGCATCTCCAACGCCAACCCGGACCAGATCCGCAGCGCCCAGCAGATCCTCGGCGGGCGACTGGTGTCCGTGCAGAACCAGTTCTCGCCCGCTTTCCGGTCGAGTGAGCCAGAGCTCGAGCTGTGCGACGCACTCGGCATCGCGTTCCTGCCGTGGAGCCCACTCGGAGGCATCAAGAACGCCGCCGACCTCGCCACCACCTACCAGCCCTTCGCCGAGGTCGCCGCCGAGGTCGGCGCCACCGCACAGCAGGTGACGCTCGCGTGGATGCTGGCCAAGTCCCCAGTGGTCATCCCCATCCCCGGATCCAGCCGCCCCGAGACGGTCCGGGCCTCCGCCGCCGCGACCGACATCGCGCTCACCCCCGCACAGGTCAGCCGACTCGACCAGTCCTGAACCGCGAAGCCCCGAGCCCAGCTCGCGTCGACCAGCGGACGCTACGAGGCAGCCGCGACGTCCTCGGCGCCTGGTGGCCGCACGGGCTGAGGATGCAGGCCCAGGGCCAGGTCCACCTCGGGGTCGGTCAGGGGCCGGTCCGCACTGCCTGCCGCCACCACCAGGTCGGCGAGGAGGTCGATCTCCTCGAGGAGTGCGGCATCGTTGAGCTCCTCTTCGGGACCGGTGGAGGTCACGGGGCACTCCTTTGCCTGACGGGACGGTTACGGGGACAACGAGCGCTGGGTCGCACCGTTCCGCACCCCGGTGACAATTCAGCCGAACGGATGAGGCTGGGGCGGCTCGTCTAGGGTTGGCGCGTGGCTGAACCCGGGATGGCGCTGGTCGACGGCGACCTGACCCTGCGGGCCGTCGACGGCGACGGCGGCGACCCCGACCCGACCGGTGAGCTGGGTGACCACGCGTTCTCCGTCGAGTGGCAGGGCGAACAGGTGGGGCGCGTCGAGGTGATCGACGACGGGTCCGGTGACGCCGACCTGATCTGGGCGGTCGTCGCCGAGTACCGCGAGGTCGGCATCGTCGAGCGCGCCCTGCGACTGGCCGTCGCCTGGACCTTCGACGCGCTCGAGGTGCACCGCATCGAGGCCCGGGTGCCCGACGCCGACCGATCGGGGGTGCGGGCCGCGCTGCGCGCCGGGATGCGCAAGGAGGGGGTCGCCCGCGGGGCGCTCGCGGGTCCCGGTGAGCGGGTCGACACGATGGTGCTCGCCCGGCTGCGCGACGACGCGGAGCCCGACAGCCGCGACGGCTTCATCGCCCTGCTCAACTCGTCACTGCCCACCAAGCGCGCCATCGCCCAGGGCGTGCTGCGCGACCCTGCGGGGCGCGTGCTGCTGTGCGAGCTCACCTACAAGGCCGAGTGGGACCTGCCCGGTGGCGTGGTCGACCCCTCGGAGTCGCCGGCCGAGTGCGTGGTTCGCGAGGTCAGGGAGGAGCTCGCGATCGACGTCGAGGTCCGCGCCCTGCTCGCGGTCAACTGGCTGCCACCGTGGCGAGGGTGGAGCGACGCCACGGTCTTCGTCTTCGACCTCGGGGTCGCCGACGAGGAGCTCATCGCGCGGACCACCTTGGAGCGCAGGGAGATCCGCTCGCTGCACTTCGCCGCCGAGGAGGAGTGGGAGGAGCGCGTGGCGCCCTACAACCAGCGCCTGCTCGCCTTCCTCGCCGCCCATGCCGGCCCCACGGCATACCTCGAGGACGGACTCCCGGCGCTGTGAGGTGAGGTCGACCAGGTATGCCGCGCGGCGGCCGTTCGTCGCCCACACCGGTTGCAGTGGTCAGCCGCCTGGCTGAGTGCTCGCAGGGGCATCGTCGCAGGTCAGGGCCTTGCCCCGATGTGCATCGTGAGGCAGCGAGGGGTACTGTCGCCGTGTCATTGGGCCGGGGGAAACCGTCGACACGGAGTGCACCATGACTGACTCGAGCATGCCGCCACTGACCGCGGACGAGCTGGCCGCCGAGGCCGGCACCGCCCTGCCCGACAAGGAGGTCATCAGCCTCCTCGACCTGAACGCGGACCTGGACATCGGCCTCGACGCCGCTGCGCCGATCGACCTCGCCGTGGCCGCGAACGCCAACGTGGCGGCGCCGATCGACGCTGCGGTCGGCGCGAACATCCTGTCCGTCGGCTCCGAGGCCGAGGCCATGGCAGACCAGGGCGTCATCATCGACCAGGGCATCACGGGTGAGGCCGTGGCCGATGCCGGCCAGGACTCCACGATCGACCAGGCCGCCGAGACGCCCGCCACCACGGACGCTCCCGCCGACGCGACGACGTCCCCGACCGACGGCGCGACCGACGCGGTCACCAGCAACGGCGCGCTGGACGGCAACCTGCTCAACGTCGATGTCGACCTGGCCGCCGACCTCGACCTCGCCGCGCCGATCGCGGGTGCGGTGGCGGCCAACGCCAACGTGGCTGCCCCGATCGACGCGGCGGTCGCCGCGAACATCGGGTCGATCGACTCCGATGCCGTGGCGCTGGCCCAGCAGGACGCGATCATCGTCCAGGACATCGACGCCGACGCGAACGCGACGACCGACCAGTCGTCCGACATCTCCCAGTAGTCGGCGCGAGCTCTCGCTGACGTGACTCCCTTCGAGGGGCCGGGTGCCCCCGACGCGCCCGCAGTCGTCCACGACGAGGCGACCGCACCCCCACCGAGTGGTGGGGGTGCGGCACCCGTGCGGGCCGACGGGGTGCAGCTCCTCGGCGAGGTGCCCGGTTCCGGCTACCGCGTCGCCCCCGCCCTGGTGCGCCGGGGTGACGGCCAGGCGATCCAGCTGACCCCTCTGCTCTACTCCGTGCTGGAGCACGTGGACGGGCAGCGGTCCCACGCCGAGGTGGCCGAGGCCATGGGGGCAGCCCTGGGACGCCAGGTGTCCGGGGCAGACGTGGAGACGCTGTGCGACAAGCTGCGCACCCTCGGGGTCCTCACGAAGGCGGACGGTTCGGAACCCGAGGTCCGGCGCTCGAACCCGTTGCTGGCGTTGCGGTTCAAGTACGTCGTGTCCGATCCGGAATCGACCAGGCGGATCACCGCCCCCTTCGCCCTGCTCTTCGCACCGGTCGTCGTGGTGGTGCTGGTCGGCGCGTTCCTCGCAGTCTGCGCCTGGGTGCTGCTCGACAAGGGGCTGGCGTCGGCCACCCATCAGGCCTTCGACCAGCCGGCCCTGCTGCTGGCCGTGTTCGCGTTGACGGTCGTCTCGGCCGGCTTCCACGAGTTCGGGCACGCAGCGGCCGCGCGCTACGGAGGCTCGACACCCGGGGCCATGGGCACCGGTTTCTACCTCGTGTGGCCGGCCTTCTACACGGATGTCACCGACAGCTACCGGCTCGGCCGCGCCGGACGAGTGCGCACCGACCTCGGTGGTCTCTACTTCAACGCCATCGTGGCCGTGGCGATGTTCGGCGTCTGGTGGGGCACGGGCTGGGACGCGATCCTGCTGATCATCGCGACCCAAGTGCTCCAGATGGTGCGCCAACTGGCTCCTCTCGTGCGGTTCGACGGCTACCACGTCCTGGCCGACGTCACCGGGGTGCCCGACCTCTACCACCGGATCAAGCCGACCCTCGTGGGCTTGCTTCCCCGGCACTGGAACGACCCGGAGGCCACGGTGCTCAAGCCCTGGGCCCGGGCCGTGGTCACCGTCTGGGTGGTCGTCGTCGTGCCCGTCCTGCTGTTCTCCCTCGTGATGATGGTCCTGAGCCTCCCCCGCGTCGCGGGGACCGCGTGGGCCTCCGTCGGCAGGCAGTGGGCGCGGCTCGAGACGCAGCTCGCCGACGGTGACGTGCTCGCCGTCGTGGTGCGGGTGCTGTCGATCGTCGCCATCGCCCTTCCGGTGCTGGGCGTCGTCTTCATCGTCACGCGTGTCACCAAGCAGGTCGCGACCGGCACCTGGCGGGCCACCGAGGACCGACCGATGCGGCGCGCGCTGGCCGGCGTGCTGGCGCTCGCAGTCGTGGCCGGGCTGGCCTGGTCCTGGTGGCCCCAGCCGGGCACGTACCGGCCCATCCAGGCCTACGAGCGCGGGACGCTGGCAGACGGCGTCGCCAGCACCCTGCGCTCAGGGACCCCGACCACGCTGCAGCAGGGTCGGCAGGGTGCGGGGCGAGCCGTGTGGCCCCGCGATGCGGCGCTGCCGACTGCGGAGTCGCCGGAGCTGGCGGTCGTCATGGTGCCCCGAGGGGGCCGGGCGGCGGACGGGGACCAGCAGCTGCCGACCTGGGTCTTCCCGTTCAACCGCCCGCTCCCTCCGGGCGAGGGTGGCAACCAGGCCATGGCCGTCAACACCAAGGACGGGTCCTCGCTCTACGACGTGGCCTTCGCCCTGGTCTGGGCCGATGGTGACACGGTGTCGAACAGCAACGAGGCCTACGCGCTGGCGTCCTGCACCGGGTGCCAGACCGTCGCAGTGGCCTTCCAGGTCGTCCTCGTTCTGGGAAACGCCAACGTCGTCGTCCCCGAGAACGTCGCCGCGGCCGTCAACTACGGCTGCGTGCAGTGCGTCACCCAGGCCCTCGCGACCCAGCTGGTGGTGACGTTGTCCGGCCCTCTCAGCGCCCAGAGCAGTGCCGAGCTCGCGGAGCTGTGGAAGGAGATCTCCGCCTTCGGGGACTCCATCCAGGATGTCCCCCTCAGCGAGCTCCAGGAGCGGCTGACCGAGTTCGAGCGCCAGATCCTGGCCATCGTGCAGCAGGACCCTGCCTGGGTGAAACCGGCCACGGGTAGCACGCCGACCGCGCCCACGACCACCGGGCCGACTGGCTCGACGTCGCCCACGACTGGTGCCACCGGGTCCTCGACCGGGGGTTCGCCCTCGGCCAGCTCCTCATCGACCGCCCCCGGGTCGTCGTCGAGCGCGAGCAGCACCTCGGATCCGGCGAGCACCACTGACCCCACTACCTCCCCGACCCAGCCGACGACGGCCACCGCCGAGGACGTGGCGGAGGCCACGGCCACGCCCTGACCGGCCGTTGCGCGGCATACCCTCCAGTGACGTCAGGTATGCCGCGCGCAGCGCAGGATGGGAGCAGCCAAGTGGTCAGTGGGGCGAGTGAGTTCGACACGGGTTCAGCGGTTTCCGCACGCGACGGCGAGGGGGGCGTCTACGACGCGGCCCTGGGCGAGGGGTGGCGGATCGGCGGCGGAGTCAACGGCGGGGTGCTGCTGGCCATCGCCGGTCGGGCGCTCGCCGCGGAGTTCGGCACTGCGGACGGTGACCGTCCGGCCCACCCGGACCCGTTGGCGATCAGCGCCTACTACCTGACGCCGGGTGCCCCCGGACCCGCGACCGTGCGCACCTCGGTGATCCGCCGGGGCCGGGCCGTGTCGACCGGACAGGCCTCGCTGCTGCAGGACGACGGGCAGGGCGGCGAGGTGGAGCGGGTCCGTTTCCTCGCGACCTACGGCGACCTCGCCTCGGTCGACGGCGACCTCACGACGTCCGCCCAGCCGCCCGAGCTGCCGCCCCCCGACCGCTGCGTGTCGGCGGCCCAGGCGCCGCCGGACTTCCTCAAGCACGCCTCCCTCCTCCAGCGCCTCGACATGCGCCTCGACCCGGCGACCACCGGCTGGGCGATGGGCAAGCCGTCGGGCAACGGCGTCATCCGCGGGTGGCTGCGGATGGCCGACGGCCGCGAGCCCGACCCGCTCCTGCTGCTCCTGGCCGTCGACGCCCTGCCGCCGGTCGCGTTCGAGCTCGGGCTGCCCGGCTGGACGCCCACCCTCGAGCTCACGGCGCACGTCCGCGCCCGTCCGGCCCCGGGCTGGCTGCGGGTGAACCTCACGAACCGCACGCTGGCCGGTGGCTTCCTCGAGGAGGACGCCGAGGTCTGGGACAGCGAGGGACGGCTCGTCGCGCTGTCTCGGCAGCTCGCCCGGGCGTCCGTGCCTGCCGCTGACCGCCGGTAGACTCTCGGCCTTGTGGCTCTCACTATCGGAATCGTCGGCCTGCCCAACGTGGGCAAGTCCACGATGTTCAACGCCCTGACCAAGAACAACGTGCTCGCCGCGAACTACCCGTTCGCGACGATCGAGCCGAACGTCGGGGTGGTCCCGCTGCCGGACGCCCGCCTCAAGCGGCTGGCCGAGATCTTCGGCTCCGAGCGCATCCTGCCCGCGACGGTGTCGTTCGTCGACATCGCCGGCATCGTCCGCGGGGCCTCGGAGGGTGAGGGCCTGGGCAACAAGTTCCTCGCCAACATCCGTGAGGCCGACGCGATCTGCCAGGTGGTGCGCGCGTTCGAGGACGGCGACGTCGTCCACGTCGACGGCAAGGTCTCGCCCGAGTCGGACATCGAGACGATCCACACCGAGCTGATCCTCGCCGACCTGCAGACCCTCGAGAAGGCCGTGCCGCGGCTGGAGAAGGAGTCGCGGATCCAGAAGGAGAAGAAGGCCATCCTCGACAACGCCGTGGCGGCGCAGAAGGTGCTCGAGGAGGGCCACACCCTGTATGCCGCGGGCGCGGCTGCCGGGGTCGACCTCGCCGAGGCGCGGGGCCTGGGCCTGCTGACGACCAAGCCGTTCATCTACGTGTTCAACCTCGACGAGGACCAGCTGTCCGACGCCGCGCTGCAGGACTCCCTGCGCGCGCTGGTGTCGCCCGCCGACTCGGTGTTCCTCAACGCCAAGCTCGAGATGGACCTCATGGAGATGGAGCCGGAGGAGGCCATGGAGCTGCTCGAGTCGTTCGGCGCCGAGGAGTCCGGGCTCGACCAGCTCGCCCGCACCGGGTTCCACACGCTCGGCCTGCAGACCTACCTCACGGCCGGCCCCAAGGAGTCGCGCGCGTGGACCATCGGTCAGGGCTGGACCGCGCCGCAGGCCGCCGGGGTCATCCACACCGACTTCCAGCGTGGGTTCATCAAGGCCGAGATCGTGTCCTACGAGGACCTCGACGCCATGGGCTCGATGGCTGCGGCCAAGGCCGCGGGCAAGGTCCGCATGGAGGGCAAGGACTACGTCATGTCCGACGGCGACGTCGTGGAGTTCCGCTTCAACGTTTGAAACACGGCCATTTCCGCAGGTCAGCGACCTGCGACCTCCTCGTGGGGCACGGACGGGGCACACGAGGCCCAAGCACTTTCGATCGCTCGGCGGGTTCGGTCCTCGGAATCGGGCATCAGGTGGCCATACGTGGACAGCACCAGGCTCGCGTTGTGGTGGCCCAGGCGCTCGGCCACCGCGATGACCGACTCGCCTTGTGCCAGGAGCACCGAGGCGTAGTGGTGCCGCAGGTCGTGGGACGTGGTCGACTTGGGCAGGCCGCTCCTGGCGACCGCCTCGGCGAAGATCCGTGTCCCGTAGTAGTCGTGCCGGTATGGCGCCCCGAACCGAGTGGTGAACAGGGTGCCGTCGTAGCCCGGCGCGAACTCCTCGAGATGCACCGACAGCGCTTCGGCCACCACTTGGGGGAGCGGAAGGGTCCTCGTTGAGCGCCGCGTCTTCGGGGCGCTGCGCGTCTTCTGCCCGGGGGCCAGTTGCCACTCGATGCGCACCGACCTGCGCATGAAGTCGACGTCTTGGACCCGCAGGCTCAAGAGCTCGCCGATCCGAAGGCCGAGGCCGGCTTGGGTGATGACCATCGCCCGGTTACGCCTGGGCATCGCTTCGGACAGAGCCAGGACCTGCTCGATCGATAGGGGCACGACTCGCTCCCGATGTGTCGGGGGAAGCGACAGCCGAACCACGGGCGACGTCGCCACCAACCGATCAAGCACTGCCGAGGCATATACCGAGCGCAGCAGGCTCACCAGGTTGCGCAACGTCGTCGGTGCCAAGATCTGCGCTCGGTCCGATGCCCAGGCCTGCACCTCCGACGGCGTGACCGCCGCAAGTCGTCGCGCCCCCAAGCTGGTCCCAGCAACATGAGTAGAGATCATGCTCTCCACCCGCCGAGCCGTCGTCGGTCGGTGGATCCTCGCCGCGGCCCAGCGACGGGCATACTCCAGCACCGTTGTGGTGTCCGACGGATCGACGTACTGACCTCGCAGCATGTCCGCCTCGATCTGCGTGACGAAGCGCTGGGCGTCGATCTTGCGCCTGAACGACCTCTTGCGCTGACGACCGGTGTCGTCACGCCATCGCGCCAGCCACGTGACTGCGCCACCGCGTTCGCGCTTGTCGATGCTGGCCATGTCATGCCCCAGACTCGGAGAGCCAGGCCCTGACCCGGTCGGGATCGAAGCGGATGTGGCGGCCAACCTTGAACGCTGGTGGACCCTCGCCGCGGACCCGCCACTGGTAGAGCGTCCCCATCGGCACGTTCAGGAAGTCCGAGACGTCCTGGAGGGTCCACAACCGAGCGCAGCTCGGCGGTCGCGACGTGGTTGCTTCACCTGCCGGTGAAGATCTTCGAACTGTCATCAGTGTTTCCTCTCAAGCGGTTTCTGTTGTGCTCACTTCGAATTCGGGCTCGCTCCTGGGCGTACTCGCGGGCTCGGGAGGCGGCTGCGGTGGCGAGGGCGGTTTCGCCGTCGTTGGCCCATCCGGTGCCGGCGTAGGCCCAGGATCCGATCACGACGGTGGCCTCGTCTTCGACGTCGGCGAGGAGCTCTGCCTCGATGGCGCGGAGGTCGATAGGGGTGCCTGTGCGGTTGGCCTCGACGATCCGGGCCTGAGCGCGTTGCCGGGCCCGGCGGAGGGCGCCGAGGGTGACGGAGTAGCGGCGGGACTTGGTCGCGAAGTGGCCCCGGAAGCCGAGCGTGTGTGCCCATTTGCCGAGCAACCCATAAGGGGCCGTCGGGTCCTCCTCGGCGCTGACGGCACGCGCGGCCATGCTGCGGGCGGTGGCGTGTAGGCGGCGCAGGTGGGTGGAGTCCTTGGCCTCGGTGTCGGAGGCGGACTTGGTGGCGTACTTAGCCAGGTACCCGGCGACCTGCTCGGGGGTGAGCTCGCGGTCGGGGTCGTCGGTGCGTGACGAGGTCCGCACCGGGCGGGTGTCGACCTGGACTCCCAACGCCAGCACGCGCGGGACATCGCCGTCGTGGACCGGGTCGGCGGTGACCCGGACCGCGCGGACGGCCTGCTCGACGAGCGCGGACAGCACTCGGGCGGTCACCTGGGTGGGGGCGTGAGCGAAGCCGTCAGTGGTTTGGGGGCCGTCGAGGCGGACAAGGGCGTGGAAGTGCACCGCGCCGCGCAGCTGGTACTCGGCGACCTTCGCGTACTGCACGCTCGCCACATCGCCGAGGTGGGCGGGCAGCACGCCCACGTGGTGGGCCAGCATCCGTCGCAGGGTGATCGTGAAGCGTCGCCACAGCTCGGGCGCCCACCACTGCCACACCACCTGGGAGGCGTAGTCGTAGCAGTCCGGACACAACGGCTGCCCCACGGCTATGTCCTCATCGGCGTGAATCGCCATGCAGGACAACGGTCTTCCGTGCGGGCAGCGGGCTCCGGTATCGCGTCGTGGCCGGCACCTGCCGTTGTTGGGGCGGACGCCGTGGACCGGCCCGAACGACGGGGCGGTCAGGGTCGCGAACACCAGCGGGTTCTCGCCAACGGTCGCCGGGACGCCCTTTCCGCCGGTCACCCCTGAGCGGATCAGGTGGAACGTGTCCGCCGCGTACAGCCGCGAGCAAGACTCGCACTCGGAGGCGCGCCGGTTGCCGCAGCGCACGAACGTCACCCCGGTCGGCTCATCCGCCGACGCGTAACACCGGACCAATTCACCAGTCGTCTTGTCGAAGGTGCGGGACTGGCCGACCAGGCGGATTGGCTTGGCGCAGAACCCGACCCGGGATGCGGCCACCGACCAGGCGTCGAAGTCCGGCGACAGCAACCGGGCCACCACCTGCGCCTGCGTCGCGGCGTCCAGCTGCGGCAAGTCCAGCGGGCGGTCGTCCCGATCGCCGATCGGGGGCAGCGCCGTCCACACCTGGTTGCGGGTCGTCGAGGTCACGACCACCACGCCCTTTCCCAAGGGTGTGCCGCGTGGAGCTAGTGCGACCCGTTCCACACGACACACCCGGTACTGGGGCGGCCACTAAGGGTGGTGCTCACCGACGCTGGGGGTCGCTCAAACGCCGGACACAGAAGAATCAGGGAGGTGCGGACGAAGAGTTTTGTCTGTGTGTGTTTGAGCGGCTGTCAGTTTGTGTGCGGCCTCTGGCCAAGGGTGGGGAGCCGACCCCCAGGGATATACCCGTCAAATTTGTGTGTTTGTTTTGTATG
This sequence comes from Phycicoccus sp. Soil802, assembly GCF_001429605.1. Taxonomy (GTDB): domain Bacteria; phylum Actinomycetota; class Actinomycetes; order Actinomycetales; family Dermatophilaceae; genus Pedococcus. The sequence goes on along the minus strand of NZ_LMSS01000007.1, from coordinate 125,128 downwards.
GAATTGTCCGCTGCTTCGAGGATGACACCCACCACGGACAGCAATCCACCTTTACCCCCGACCACCGGCCATCCTTGACCAACTCCTTACCCAACTAGGCGGGGATGGAACGTCCGCTCATGCCGATGTGCGTGCACACGTGTGTCGTGGCCGCCATAGTTGCCACGGTGACCGTTCAGCAGCCGGAGTGGCTGGCCCCCCTACCCCACATGAATTGGCTCGTCGCGGCGGGTGGCTTGGCCGCATTCGGTTGTGTGTTGCTCTGGATCGGTCGCGAGAGTCAAACGGCTCAGCCGCGGCACGCCGCCGACGGGACGGTAACAATACCGGGAGACTTCCACCGCGCGGCCTACGTCGCGGGAGCATGGGCCATCGGTGGAGGGGTGCTCGCCCTGGTTGACTGGGCTACAGCATCGGCGGCGCCGCCATACGCCCCCTTAATGACTTGTCTCTGGGTGATCCTCATGTTCGCGTCGTTGGCGGGGATGGGCTTGGCGTTGCGGTACTCGGCCGTGTTCTCCGCAGAGGGTCTCGCGGTGCGTCACCCCTTCGAGTCGTTCTTCCTGCCGTGGCACGCGTTCGAAGGGCTTGAGGACGGACCGTCGTTCACTCTGCGTGTGCTTGTCGGCTCCCACGAAGGGGTGGTCGTGCGGCGTCCCTTCAGCAGGCTGTTCGGTGAGCCAAGGGTGCCCAACTCGTTCGTCGTGTCGCCGGAGGCTTTGGTTGGCGGCGCCTCGACGTTTCGATCGGAGCTCGATCTCGCGCTCGAGACGTTCATGGGCGGGCCGGACGTCGAGCGATGACGGCGGTCAGACGGCTCACCGAGGTCGTCGGGCTTCAGTCACCCACTCGCTGAACTGCTCGACGTACGTGGTCGCGATCGTGCCGAAAACATCCGATCATGCCGCTCTGCGCGCGATCAGGCGCACGCTACTGCCGCCGGTCGTGCCTATGACGGCACACCTGCGGGGCCGTCTTAGCGTGGTCGATCGCTGGGCCGAGCGGCCGGTGACGAGGTTCGAGCGCAAGGGGACTGCCGCCGGCCGCGGCATCGCCGACCTGCGGTCCCGACGGACAGCCTGACCGATCGGGCGCAGCGCGGATTGGATACGTCAGCCGCCCCCGGCGATGTTGACCAGCCACGAGGTCCCGAACCGGTCGACGCACATCCCGAACTCGTCGCCCCACGGCTGGGTGGCCAGCTCGACCGTCACGGTCCCTCCGTCCGACAGCGCCTGCCAGTAGCCGCGCAGTCCCTCGGTGTCGTCCCCGCCGAGGCTGACCGCGAGGTTGTTCCCGGGCCGCAACGTCTCGCCCGGCAGCATGTCGGCGGCCATCAGCGTGAGGCCAGACGCCGTTTCCAGCTGGCCGTGCATGACCTGGTCGCCAATGCCGTGGTCGTCGGTGCCGAAGTCGCCGAAGTGGTTGATCGTGAGATCGCCGCCGAACACGTCCTGGTAGAACGCCAGAGCGGCCGAGGCATCACCCGCGAAGCTCAGGTAGGGGTTCAGTCGAGTGGTCATGGACCGACGATAGAGGGCTCATCCCAATCGAGGGTGTAGGTGGGGGGTCTGAAGCCGCCGGTCTCAACGGCACCAGCCGTCCGGTTCGACGACCCGGCACGCGAGGACTGCACGAACCGCCCGATCATGCCGCGCAGCGTGCGCTCGCCCTCGTCGGCAGGTGGTTCACGGCAGATCCGCCGGCTGGGTTGTTCCCGCGCGCTGCACCCACCAGCCTGACATGCTTCGCCCATGCCCCAATCCCAAGCAGCGGTTGCAGACGCCCTGGCTGAAGCACTGGAATCACAGCGGCCGGTTCGCATCGTTCGCGAGCACGATTGGTGGGCTGAAGAAGTCCGCGGATTCGTGGTCGGTATCTCCGGCGACTGGGTCGCGCTACACCGGTTGATGGATACCGCCTACATCGACGGCTATGACATCGTGCGCCTTCAGGACGTCACCGAGCTCGATCACGATGACGATGACAAGGCTGCCTACACCGAGCGGGCGATTGCGGGCCTGGGCCGACCGGCCGTGGGCTTTCGATTGCCGCCCAGTGCGACGACACCAGCGGTCCTACACGCCGCCGCCGACAGCGCACAGCTGATCGTCGTGCACACCGAGGCGACCGACGAGGACGCGTTGCTCATCGGCCACCTCTGTCGGCTCGGCGCGGAGGAGTTCGACATCCACCTCATCGGGCCCGAGGGCCATTGGTCCCGCGAGCCCGGCCAGTGGCGCTTCGAGGACGTGACTCGGATTGTGTTCCACGATCGCTACTCGACAGCCTTGGCCCGATATGGCGACACGCGTCCGGCTGTCCATGCAGGCTCAGCGAGAGACGGGAGCCTTCTGTGCAACTGCGTCGTAGAGCCGTGAACCGCGCGTGGCCCCCGGACTGACAACCGGGCACGCCGCGAGCCGCGTCCAGGTGGCACGCATCAGACGACGAAGCACAGCGAGCACGCATCCGTGACGTGTGCGAATCGGTGAGGACTTTCTTCACATGGCTCAAGCGCGGCTTCGCCGCGACGCGGGGCCCCGCGATGGGGCCCCGCGCTGCGGGCGGCGCTGGCGCGCCGTCCTCGCGCACCCCAACGCACCCCGCGAACAGACGAAGTGCCCCGGATCTTGTCCGAGGCACTCCTCACCACCGAGCCGCCGACCCGACTCCGCAGCCTCCGGCCGGCACTCACGAGCCCGTCAAGGCCGAGCTCCCAGCCAGGTCACGGTGCACACTCCGTGTACCGCCACATCGGCGTTCATGTCAGGGCGGCCTTGACCGACTCGAGCGCCGCCCTCCACTGCTCCGCGATCGGGTCGGTGGCTCTCCCTGCCCAGCCCTTCTGGGGCACATTTGGGGCACACGAGATTCACGCCCTGCGGCAGCCACCGTCACACAACCGAAGCCAGTCGGAGCGCTGACCAGCGCAAATACCGCCGCAACACAGGCCCAAAGCCCGGGGTCGCAGTTCCGCTTCAACGTCTGACTTGGTCGGGCCGGAACGGTGTGCCGTGGCCGGGCACGATGAGCACCGGCTCCAGCGCCAGCAGCGCAGCCCGAGACCGTTCCAGGGTGGCCTGGTCCTCCGCGAGGGGGTCTTCGTCTGGACCGTCCTCGGACCACCACAGGTGGGTGCAGGCGACCAGGCCCTCTGCGGTGTCAACCAGGGTCGTGATGTCCTGGGCCGTGTGTCCGGGCGTCGCCATCAGCCGCACCGAGGGGGAGACCTCGAACCCGTCCGCCGGACGGTCGGTCCACGTGTCGCCCTCGTAGACGGCCCAGAAGTCGTGGAACCGCGCTCGCTCGAACAATGCTGCGTTCAGCGTGTGGTCGGGGTGGTGGTGGCTGAAGACCACGTCGCGGACGTCTGAGGCCTGCAGCCCGAGCGCCTCGAGCGGGTCGAGGATCTTGCCGCGGTGGGACACCATCCCGGGATCCACCACCACCGCGTGCGACCCGTCCCGGATGAGGACCACGGTGCTGGCCACGCGTTCGTCGGCGTACCCCACCGAGAGGACGTCCAGCTCTGCAGTCATGCGTCATGGTGACACGGCGTCCGTGCGGCGTGTGCGAACGGAGGCAGCGACTCGAGCCGCTGGTGAACCAACGCCGAGCCTTGGTCGCCCACTCGCAGTGCTACTCGATGAGGTAGACCTGCCGCACCTGGAGGTCGCAGGACGTGCCGAGGGCGCAGTCGCTCTCGTGGCTCGAGCCGGACAGCCGTAGCTTCACGGCCTTGAGCAAGAGGTAGTTGGTCTGGTTGTCTCCCGTCGCTGGGGTCAACGACGAGGGGTTGTTGGTGGGTCCGGCACACTCGCCGGTCATGCTCAGCCCCGAGCTGTCCTGGCCTCCGAAGTGGTAGCCACAGACGACCACACCGATCAGCGCCTGGACCGGGTAGATGGCGTTGTTGCCGCCGGCGTTGACCACCGCCGACTGGTCGCAGGGTGGCACCCCGCAGAACACCGGCAGCAGGATCTGCTTGTGCGTGCTCACCAAGGAGTCCCAGGCCTGCAGGATCGGTGTGCCACCCAGGTTGCCGCTGTTGGCTGCCAGGCAGGAGCTGGACTTCGCCGGGCAGCTGCCCTCCAGGTAGGTGCGCAGGGCGGAGCCGGTGCGCGGGGTCTGGTTGGGGACGATCGTGATCGGGTCGGTGCAGCCGTTCTGGGTCGCCGTGCCCAGGTAGGTGGTGCTGTTGCTGCCGGCCTCGGGGCAGTCGATGGACCACCAGTTGCCGCTGCTGCTGGCGCCGGGGCACATGGTGTTCCCGGTCGAGGGGAGCGTCATCTGGAAGACCGTGGAGGGCAGCACCGTGGGCAGCTGGCTCCCGCAGACCGCGTAGGGCCGGACGCCGATCGCCTCGGAGGGCGCGGAGACGATGGCGGTGGCGGGTCGGGTGGTGGAGTACGGGCCGTTGTGACCGAAGATCCCGCCGAGCAGGGTGGGCGTGGAGCCCCCCGACACGTACCGGACCTGGATGGACCCCTTGGTGGTGCAGGTGGCGCTGTAGCTGGCCTCGGTGCTGCCCGGTCGGTTGTCCTCGCGGATGGCGGAGGCAGCGCTGGCTGCGGCGGCGGTCCACGCCGGGGTGGCGAGGATCGTCGCGCAGCTGCCGGTCTTGTCCGCGAAGACGTTCGCGGCCGCCAGCGCCGCGGCATCCGAGGCGGCCTGGAGCCGTCGGGTGCTGGCGTAGGACACGCCGAAGTCGAGGGTGAAGGCTCCGATGCCCACCAGGACCACCATCATCACTGCGACGGTCACCGCGACCGCGCCGCGGTCCGACCGCTCACTCCCCAGGCGGCGCCGTAGGGTGCCCGTCCTCCAGGCGTCAAACCGGCTCATGGGGCGTTCGTGGGGAGGGTGGTCACGGGCCCGGGTGTGGTCAGCGTCGGCGTGGGCAGGGTGGTCTTGGACTGGCCCGGCGGCGTCGCTGGTGCCTTGCTCTTGGACGTCGAGGTCCCCTTCGGTGTCCTGGAGGTCGAGGTGCCCTTCGGCGTCTTGGTGGCACCAGAAGAGCCGGGGTGGGGGATCTTCGCGCAGTAGGCGGCGATCTTTGCCTCGCCTCCTGCGGCCTTGGCCAGGTTGCGGAAGGCCACCGAGCTGCCGGGCTTGTCCTTGTCCTGGGCCTGGTGGTGGGTCCAGGCGTTGCAGAGTCCGAACGCGGCCGGACCGGACGCGTCGGGGCCCACGGGTGTGCCGGTCTTGTCAGGCTTCGGCGTCGGCTTCGCGGCATCGGTCGTCGCGCTGGTGGCCACCGGCGCGACCGGAGTCGGATGAGCCGGGCCCATCGCACCCGAGGCGAAGACGATCGTCGCCACACCGCCCAGTGCGACCGCGGCGCCCGCCGCGGATGCGAGGGCCCTGAGACCAGTTGCTGAGGGGATCATGGCGACCCTTCGGGATCGGGGCTGGGCGAAGGTGCTGCCATAGGCGGTCATGGCCTTCGCATAGCCGGCCAGCTCGCTGCGCTCGGGCGGCGAGGTCAGTGCGTTCATGGCGTCGGCAACCCGCTGGACCTCGGGGGCGCCCTCGAGGGGACGGTGGCCCTTGAGCATCGAGTCCAGATCGGCGTCCGAGATCACGGGCTCGGCGCCGCTGCCGGTGGGGTCGGTGAAATCAGTCATGGCACTGGATGAAGCGCCGCCAGCGGTTACTGCGTTACACCTTGGCTCCGCAGGGTCGCTGCGAGGGTCCGCAGTCCGCGATGGGCCGACACCCGGACGGCTCCCGGGCTCTTGCCCACCATCGCGGCCACGGTCTCCACCGGCAGTCCAGCGATGACTCGAAGGGCCAACACCTCGGCCTGCACCGCAGGCAGGGTCGACAACAGGGCGACCACCGATCCCGGGCTCAGGTCCTCCAGCACGCCGAGGCTCGGGTCGGGAACCGCCCACGCCTGCTCGCTGGGGTCGCCGAGCACCTCCCGTGGTCGCCGGGAGCGGCGCCGGGCGGCATCCAGGGCTCGCCGCCTGGCCGTGGTGAACACCCAGGCGCGCCACTCGACCTCGTTGCCACGAAACCGACGAAGGCCCTTGATCACCGAGATCCACGTCTCGGCTGCCAGGTCCTCGGCATGACCGCCAGGCTCCAACGAGAGGTAGCGCACGAGACGGGGGTTGAGGTCCAGCCACAGGCGCGAGAAAGCCTCCTCGTCGCCGGCCTGTGCCTTGGAGAGGAGCTCCGCGAAGTCCTCGCGCGCCACAGGGCCAGTATCTGGAGCCGGCTCGGGTCCGGTGGCGGTTCGCCGAACCCGTCGCCCGTTCGGACGAGGTCGGATGCTGGAGGCAGGCGCCCATCCCGGTGCCTCGGGTGGGCAATTGTCCGGTAGGTCGCGGATGTCCTCACCTGAACGGGTGCAACTTGGCCTTGCCTTGACCGCTACTTGACCAAATCCATACCTACCTTGGTCCGGCTGGGCCATCCTTCGCCCCAGGGAGACCGCAGGGGTCGCCCGTGATCGAGGGGACTTGCTCATGTTCAGGAAGACTGTGGCTGTGGCCGCGCTGGGGGCCGGGCTGCTGCTGGCAGCAGCCGGGTCGGCGTCTGCGTACACGATGGATGCAGGCGGTGTGGGCTGGGTCGGCAAGGGGGAGGTCCAGAGCGCCTACGGCTGGAACAACAAGGCCATGCAGGACAACGTCGCAGGCGTGACGTTCGCCTATGACAGCACCGCCACCTACGAGGTCGTCTGCGAGTTCGACAACCCCGGCGGGCACCACGTCATCACGAACACCAAGCGCTCCTCGGTCAACGCGACCGTGGGCAGCGACTCCCGCACCAACAGCAGCGGCAAGCAGGGGCCGATGACGGGCTGGTACCTCACCGGCTTCGGCACGGTCACCTCGACCGGCACGAACATCCCGGCTGTCGGAGACGGTTGCCCGGGTAACAGCGGGCTGGGCGCCATCACCTCCGTGACGCAGACGGGCACCGGCACCGGTGGCCTCTATGCGCTGTGGGGCGGTCAGAGCCGACTGCTCACCCTCACCGTGGCGACCACGACCCTCTGAGCTGGCTCGCCAGATGGTTGACCGCTCCGGCGCGGGGCCCGCGATTGGGCTCCGCGCCGGAGCCGCCTGCTGCCGGCTCGGGCAGCTCGGACGAGTGGCTGCTCGTCCGTTCGGGCAGGGTTGTCCGGTTTCGGCGCAGGCGTGGTCGGCGCCGGCCTAGCGTGGCCGCCACCGAGTGAACGTTCCTCATTTCCTGCTACGCCCGGAAGTGCTTGTCCCTCCTCATGATCCGTCGATCCGACCGCCACCGGCCAGCTCTGGCTGGGTCGATCCTCGCAGTCCTCGCGCTCGCGGCCTGCGCGCCTGCCAGCGCCGACTCGGCGGCGTCCGCAACCTCTCGCGCCGGGTCGAGCAGCGGGACCACCAACCCGGCGTCGCCCTCCATCACGGCCGCGGTCGTCACGGCGGGTCTCCCGGCCACGACCTCGAGCGCCGTCGCAGCGCCGAGCACGCGGCATACCTCGTCGCAGGACCAGCCCGCGCCCGCCCAGACGGCAACGGTGCGGCCGGGCACGGCCGTCACGACCTTGGCGACCTTGACGGTGAAGGGTCGGGCGCCGCGGACCGGCTACGACCGTGACCTGTTCGGGCAGGCCTGGGCCGACGTCGACCGCAACGGCTGCGACACCCGCAACGACATCCTGCGGCGCGACCTCACCGGCACCACCCTCAAGGCAGGCGCCCACGGCTGCCTGGTGCTCACCGGCACCTTGACCGACCCGTACACGGGCACGCGCATCGCGTTCGTCCGTGGCCCGGGCACGTCCAACGCCGTCCAGGTCGACCACGTCGTCGCCCTGTCGGACGCGTGGCAGAAGGGTGCCCAGCGGTGGACCACGAAGACCCGCACGGCGTTCGCCAACGACCCGCTCAACCTCCTGGCCGTCGACGGGCCCACCAACCAGCGCAAGGGAGACGGCGACGCCGCCACCTGGCTGCCGCCGCGCAAGGCGGTCCGGTGCGCCTACGTCGCACGGCAGATCGCGGTCAAGCACCGCTACGCGCTGGCCGTCACCGCCGCCGAGCGCGACGCCATGGTCCGGGTGCTCACCGCCTGCCCCGGGCAGTCCCTGCCCCGCTGACCCCGCGACGACCCCGCTGAGGCGGCCCGACCACGCCACGGTCGCGGGACCACTGCGGCCGGAAATGCCCCGGCGCCCGGGCGGGTCGATCTGGCAGATTGACCGGTATGACCGTGTCCGTGCCCGCGCAGGTCGGACCAGCGGCGCCCGTGTGGGTGCTGCTGGAGGGAGCCTCTGACGTCGCTGCCGTGCGGGTGGTCGCGCAGCGCGCCGGGGTCTCCCTGGAGGCGCGCGGGGTCGAGCTGGTCGACATGCACGGCGCCACCAACATCCGTCGGCACCTGTTCGCCGCGACGGAGGCGACCGACAGCCCGCGGGTGCTGGGGATGTGCGACGCCCCGGAGGCGCCGTTCTTCGTCCGCGCCCTGCGTCGGGTCGGCTGTGCCGTGGACGGGCCGGGCGACCTGCCCTGGTGGGGCTTCCAGGTCTGCGACCGGGACCTTGAGGACGAGCTGGTGCGCCATCTGGGCGAGGCGGGCACCCGGACGGTGCTGGAGGAGCTCGGACTCACCCAGCGGTTCGCGATGCTGACCCAGCAGCCGGCGTGGGTTTCGGGCTCCTTCCACGACCGGGTCCACCGGTTCGCGGGGGCGGCGTCGGGGCGCAAGGAGCTGATGGCCGGCGCGCTGGCCGGGGCGCTCGACCTGGACGCCCTGCCGCGGCCGCTGACCGGGCTGCTCGACGCGATCTCCCGGTCCGGGCCGACCTTCGAGGAGCTCCGTGGCGCGGCTCCAGGACCGGATCGCACCGCCGAGGGGCGCGGCTGACCCCGAGGGCGCCCACCCGCGAGGGCGCCCACCCGCGAGGCTGACGCGCACAGGGAGGCCACAGGCACCGCATACCCCTGCTTGACGGCGACCCAGCACGGTGGAGCCATGAACACCGCCGCCCTCGCCACCCGTCCTGCTCCGCTCGCCGCCCGCCCCGCGCCGTTCCAGCGTCGCGGTCGACGAACGTGGCGACGCCCACGAGGGGCGCCGCCACGTCGAGTCGGACCGGGTCAGGCGTGGCCCACGCCGAACCCTGCGAGCCAGCTCTGGACGACCGGGATGTCGATCCGCTGCAGACCACCGAGGTAACGGCAGTTGGACGTGTAGCCGTAGCTCGTCACGGTCACCTGGTAGCCACCGTTGAACGACGGGCCACCGGAGTCGCCGAAGCAGGTGCCACCGCCACCGCGCGGGTCGTTCTCGTTGCCGTTGACCTGGAGGATCTGCGGCGTGAGCTTCTGCCCCACCTCGTCGGTGACCCGGCGCACGATCGGGTAGGACATCGGCGTGGGCTTCTGGGGACCACTCTCGGCCTGGCGCACCTCGGTGCCGTAGCCGACCGCCGTGAACAGCGTCTTGTTCAGGACGTTGGGCGTGTACTTGTCGAGGTAGTTCGTCGGGGCGATGGTCGCCGGGGCGATGGTGGTGACCGGGGCGTCGAGGACGATGACGCCCACGTCGTTCCAGTTCCGCAGGTCGGTGAAGTCCGAGTAGCCCGGGTGGGTGTGCGCGGTGCCGCTGAGGAAGCCGGCCGCGGTCAGCTCTGCCGACGTGTAGCCCGCGGCAGGGTTGGCGGCCGCCGGCAGTGGCGACGGCGGGGCCTCCGCCACCACGGACTTGAAGGTCACGGCGGTCTTGCCGACCGTGCCGTCGGTGCAGTGCGCTGCGGTGACCAGGACGGTCGGCGACACCAGGGTGGCGCTGCAGCGGAACCGGCCGGTGCCGTCGTAGAACGCGATCATGCCCACGTTCGGGTGGCCGTTGCCGTCGAGGTCGCCCCCGGTGATGGCCGATGCGGCGAGGGTGGTGCCCCCGACCATGGCGGTGCTGATGCCGAAGACGGCCAGCGCGCGACGAAGTTTCATGCGGACTCCCTACAGTCTGGTCACCCCCGTGGGCGACCAGCGCATTCAAACCCTTGGCGTGTCACCTGTCCAGTGTCATCGGGGGGATCTTCTGCCGGTATGCCTCGTGCTCGCCGGGGCTCCGGACCAGTCCGTTCCGTCGCTGCCCGGGGTCGTCTCGGCGGGGCGCAGCCGCACCTCGGTGACCGCGCGCCGCGCGACACCGGTGACCTCCACCGTCCAGTCGGCCACGGCGACGACGTCACCGGGACGCTCGGGCACCCGCCCGAGCACCTTGAGCACGAGCCCGGCGACGGTCGAGTAGTCCGCGGAGGCAGGCAGGCCGAGCTCGACACCGAGGTCGGGCAGGTCGTGGACCGGGAAGGTGCCCGGCAGGGTCAGCACCCCGTCGGGGCCACGGTCGGCCGCGGCGAGGTCAGGGTCGTTCTCGTCCCAGATCTCGCCGACCACCTCCTCGAGCAGGTCCTCCAGGGTGACGATGCCGTCGACGGAGCCGTGCTCGTCGACGACGATCGCCATCTGTTGGCGCTCTTCACGGAACCGGCGCAGGGCGTCCGACAGGCGCACCGTGTCGGGGAGCGTCAGGGCGGGCTGCACGCGGGAGCCGACGAGGTCGTCGTCGCCGTCGACGACCGAGCCCCAGTGGACGATGCCGAGGACCCGGTCGAGGTGGTGGCCGAGCGTCACCGGGACACGGGAGTGGCCCGCGGCAGCCATCGCCTCGCGGGCCTGCGCGACGGTCAGGTCGCTGGCGAGCGAGAGCACCGAGCCGCGGGGCACCAGGACGTGGCGCACCAGCCGCTCGTGCAGGTCGAGCGCCCCGCTGATGATGACGCGCTGCTCGGCGTCGAGCCCGGGGTTGCTGGTGACCAGGTCGCGCAGCTCCTCGGCCGAGATCTCTTCCGCGGTCGTCTCGGACCGCCCGCCGAACAGCCGGACGACGAGGTCGGTGGAAGCGCTCAGCACGGCGACCGCCGGTCGTGACAGCGTCGAGAGCACGTCGAGCGGCCGGGCCACCACGAGCGCCCACGGGAGGGCCAGCTGCATCGCGAGCCGCTTCGGGGCGAGCTCGCCGAGCACCAGGGTGACGAACGCCAGCGCCAGCGTCACGCCGGCCACGACCACGGGCTCGGCCAGCGTGCCGAGGAAGGTCACGTGGGGCACGAGCGGTTCGGCCAGCGACAGCGCCGCCGTGGCCGAGGCCAGGAAGCCGGCCAGCGTGATGCCGATCTGGATCGTCGCGAGGAACCGGTTGGGGTCGCGGGCGAGGCGCACGAGGCGCTCCCCACGGGCACCGCCGCTGCGTTCCAGCTGGCGCAGCTGCCCCTCACGCAGGGAGACCAAGGCCATCTCACTCCCCGCGAAGACGGCGTTGAGGAGCACGAGTGCTCCGACGAGGGCGATGTCGAGCCAATAGCCAGACATGGCTGGGTGGATCACCGGTCCTTGCAGATGGGGGGAGAGACCGGTGAACGTCCCGGCGCGGGACCGAGTTCCCCGAGCACGGCCGTGGGCGACCCCGACTGGGGGGCGGGCCCGGCCGCGGCGGCGCGCGACGGGTCCGGGACGCGTCAGACCTGGGTGCCGACCAGGGCGCCGATCGCATAGGTCACCAGCATCGCGACCAGGCCGCCCGCGATGTTGCGCAGCACCGCGGGCCGTACGGGCGCCTGCCCCAGGCGGGCGCTGCCCCACCCGGTGAACGCGAGCGCGACGACCACGGCCACCGCGGTGACCCAGATCCGGTCGCCGGCCGGGGACAGCAGGATGGCGAGCAGCGGCAGGAGGGCACCGAGCGTGAAGGCCGACATCGAGGCCCAGGCGGCGTGCCACGGGTTGGTGAGCTCCTCGGGGTCGATGCCCAGCTCGGCCTCGGCGTGCGCGCCCAGTGCATCGTGCTCGGTCAGCTGGCGGGCGACCTCGGCCGCGAGGTCTGGGGTCAGCCCCTTGTCCTGGTAGATCTGGGCCAGCTCCTCCAGCTCCTCGTCGGGCATCTCGCGGAGCTCACGCTTCTCCTTGGCCAGCAACGCCCTCTCGGTGTCGCGCTGGGTGCTCACCGACACGTACTCGCCGGCGGCCATGCTCATCGCCCCGGCGGCGAGACCCGCGATGCCCGCGGTCGCGATGGTCGACCGCTCGACGGTCGCCGCCGCCACGCCGATGACGATGCCGGCCGTGGAGACGATGCCGTCGTTGGCGCCGAGCACGCCGGCGCGCAGCCAGTTCAGCTTGGCCCCGATGCCCTGCTCGTGCTGTTCGCCGTCGTGGGGTTCGACCTGCGTCGCTGCCTCAGCCACTGGCGGTCGCCCCCAGACGAGCGGCCGACTGGGCGACCCGGTGGGCCAGCTCGACATCGAGCTGGGTCAGTCCACCCTCCGAGTGGGTGGAGAGCACGAACGTGACTGTGCGCCAACGGATGTCGATGTCGGGGTGGTGGTCCATGTCCTCCGCCTCGACGGCCACCTCGTCGACCAGGCGGATCGCCGTCGGGAAGTCCGGCGCCTCGTAGCTCGCCCTGATCTCGTCACCCTCGCGGGTCCAGCCGGGCAGGTCGCCCAGCTGGCGCCCGATCTCCTCGTCGGTCAGCAGTCGGCTCATGGCCCAACTCTGGCAAGGAAGTCCGCGCCTGTCATCGAAGCCCAGCCTCACCTCACCTCACGACGTCACCGCGCCCCAGGCACGGGTATGCCGCGTGCGCTCGGTGCGCACGCGGCATACCTGCCGTGGTGGTCGGGGCGGTCAGAGGGCCTCTTGGACCGAGGCGGGACCCATGAAGTCGGTGTCGTCACCGTGCTCCTCCTGGGTCGTGATCTGGGCCTTGACCTCGTGGGGCTTCAGCTCGCCGGCCGAGATCTGCTCGGCGAAGTGGCAGGCGACGCGGTGGCTCGCCGGCACGCCGTCGATGCTGATGACGCGCAGCTCGGGGCGCTCGGTGTCGCACCTGGTCTCCTGCCGCCACGGGCAGCGGGTGTGGAAGCGACAGCCCTTGGGCGGGTTGGCCGGTGAGGGCAGGTCGCCGGTGAGCAGGATGCGTTCGCGGCGGTCCTCGATGATCGGGTCCGGCACTGGCACCGCGGACATCAGGGCTCGCGAGTAGGGGTGCAGCGGCTTGGTGTAGAGATCCTCTGCGTCGGACTCCTCGACGAGGGCCCCGAGGTACATCACGCCGATCCGGTCGCTGATGTGGCGCACGACGGCGAGGTCGTGGGCGACCACGAGGTAGGTGAGGCCGAACTCGTCCTGGAGCTCCTCGAGCAGGTTGATCACCTGGGCCTGCACCGACACGTCGAGCGCCGAGACGGGCTCGTCGGCGACGATCAGCTTCGGGTTCACCGACAGGGCCCGGGCGATCCCGATGCGCTGCCGCTGGCCGCCGGAGAACTCGTGCGGGTACTTCTTGAGCGCCGCCGCGGGCAGCCCCACCGCCTTGAGCAGCTCGCGCAGCCGCTTGCCGGCCTGCTTGGCGTCCTTCGCGAGGCCGTGCGCCTTCATGCCCTCGAGCAGCAGGGACTCGACCGTCTGGCGCGGGTCCAGGCTGCCCATCGGGTCCTGGAACACCATCTGGATGTCCTGCCGCTTGTGGCGCAGCTCCTCACCCTTGAGCGAGGCGATGTCGACCCCCTCGAAGTCCACCGACCCGGCGGTGGGCGGCTCGAGGTTGAGGATCGCCCGGCCGAGCGTGGACTTGCCACACCCGGACTCGCCGACCAGGCCGTAGGTCTCACCCTTGCGGATCTGCAGGTCGACCCCGTCGACCGCGTAGACGTGCCCCACGGTCTTGTCGAAGATGACGCCCTTGCGGATCGGGAAGTGGACCTTCACTCCCTTGACGTCGACCAGGATCTCGTCGCTGATGGTCATCGGGTCACCTCCACGGGGTTGTGGCAACGCAACGCTCGCGCACCGTCCTCGACGAGCTCGGGAGTGCGCTGGACGCACACGTCGATCGGCTGTGAGCAGCGCGGGGCGAAGGCACAGGCGTTGGCCCACGGCAGGTTGTCGGACACCGAGCCCGGGATCGGTGTCAGCTTCTCGCCGCGCGACCCGTCCAGCCGGGGGATCGAGGCGAGCAGGCCGTGGGTGTACGGGTGCCGGGGCGCCGCGAACAGCGGGTGCCGGTCGCCTCGCTCGACGATGCGCCCGCCGTAGAGGACGTTGACCCGGTCGACCAGGCCGGCGACCACGCCGAGGTCGTGGGTGATCATCACGAGGGCCGTGCCGCTGTCCTCCACGAGCTCCTTCAGCAGCGCCAGGATCTGGGCCTGGATCGTCACGTCGAGGGCGGTCGTGGGCTCGTCGGCGATGAGCAGGCGGGGCTCGCAGGCCAGCGCCATCGCGATCAGGGCCCGCTGCCGCATGCCGCCGGACAGCTGGTGGGGGTAGTCCTTGAGGCGTCGGGTCGGGTCGGGGATGCCGACCTTCTCGAGCATCTCGCGGGCCAGTGGCGTGGCCGCCTTGCGGGACAGCCCCTTGTGGCGCTCGAGGACCTCGGTGACCTGCAGCCCGATCGGCACGACGGGGTTCAGCGACGACAGCGGGTCCTGGAAGATCATGCCCAGGTCACGACCGCGCCGGTCACGCATCTGCTCGCGGGTCTGGGTGAGCAGGTTCGTCCCGCCGTAGAGGACCTCGCCCTCGACCCTGACCCCGCGCTGAGGGAGCAGGCCCATGATGGCCAGGGACGTGACCGACTTGCCGCAGCCGGACTCGCCGACCAGGCCCACCGTCTGCCCCGGTCGGACGTCGAAGCTCACTCCGTCGACGGCGACGAAGGGCTCCTCGCCCTGCCGGGTGAAGGTGACGCGCAGGTCGCGCACTGACAGGAGGGGTTCCTCCCGGTTGCCACGGGTCTGGACGTTCTCGAGTGTCTCGGTCATGGTCGCCCTACCTCCTGCTCTTGGGGTCGAGGGCCTCGCGCAGCGACTCACCCATCAGGGTGAAGCCGAGCGCCACGACGATGATGCACAGCGCCGGGTAGGCCGCGAGGGTGAGGTGGTCGTAGATGTAGGGCTGGGCCTTGCCGAGCATCTGTCCCCACTCCGGCTTGCGGTCGTCGGGGTTGCCGACACCGAGGAAGGACAGCGCCGCCGCGTCGATGATGGCTCCGGCCAGGACGAGGGTGGCCTGGACGATGACCGGCCCGAGGGCGTTGGGCAGCATGTGCCGGAAGACGATCGCCGACCGCTTGACCCCGAGGGCCCGGGCGGCGAGGACGTGGTCGCTGGCCCGCTGCGCGAGCATCGACCCTCGCAGGAGTCGCGCGAAGATCGGCACCTGCACCGTCGCGATGGCGATGATGACGGTCCACTGGCTCGGCTGGGAGGCCAGCGCGGCGATGGAGACCGCGAGCAGCAGCGACGGGATCGACAGCATGACGTCGACGAGTCGCATGACGACCGAGTCGACCCAGCCGCCGAACGCGCCGGCGATGGTGCCCAGGGTGAGGCCCCCGAGGAAGCCGAACGAGGTGGCCATCACGCCGACGAGCAGCGTCTGCTGCGAGCCCACGATGAGCCGGGACAGGATGTCGCGACCGGAGTTGTCGGCGCCCAGCGGGAAGCCCGCCTGTGGTCCGGGAATCGGGTTGCTCTGGGGTCGGACCTGGTCGATGAGCAAACGTGCCGCGGGGTCGTGCGGAGCGATCAGGGGGGCGAAGATCGCCAGCAGGATGAACAGCGCGCTGATCGCCAGGCCGAGGAGGAAGACCGGGTTGCGGCGGAGCCGGCGCCAGGCGCTGGCGATGAGGGAGACACCGGCACCCTCCTCGACGTGGCCGGCGCTGTCGACGACGTGGTCGTCGACGGCCACCCCGCCGGAGCGGGAGCCAGTGGCGGAGCTCGCGGCGAGGTCGTCGATCCGCTGCTTGCGGGCGCGGGGGTTGAGGGGGTTGGGCACGGGGGTCACCTCGTCCGGATCCGGGGGTCGATCACGGCATACGCGATGTCGACCAGGAGGTTGATGATGACGAAGGTCACCGCGAACATCAGCAGGAGGACCTGGAGCACCGCGTAGTCCTTCCGCTCGAACGACAGCGCCGTGGCCTCGCCGAGGCCGCCGAAGGAGAAGACCCGCTCGGTGAGGACCGCGCCGACGAGCAGGCCACCGGTCTGCAGGCCGATGGTGGTCACCACGGGCAGGAGGGCGTTGCGCAGGATGTGGCGGCCGCGGATGACCCGGGCGGTCAGGCCCTTGGACTCGGCGGTGCGGACGTAGTCCTCGTCCATCACCTCGAGCACCGCGGCGCGGGTGATGCGGAAGATCACCGCGAACGGGATGGTCGCGAGGGCGAGGCCGGGGAGGATGAGGTGCTTGATGGCGTCCCACGCCGCGTCGAACTCCCGCGTCAGCAGGCCGTCGAGGACGAAGAAGCCGGTGACGCGGGTGGCGTCGAGGCCGGGGTCCTGGCGTCCCGACACCGGCAGCCAGTGCAGGTTGACCGCGAAGACGTACTTGAGCAGGAAGGCGAGGAAGAAGACCGGCACGGCGACGCCGATGAGCGAGCCGACGACGGAGAGGTTGTCGAACCAGCTCGCCCGGCGTCGGGCGGCCATGTAGCCCAGGGGGATGCCGAGCGCGACCGCGAGGACCAGCGCGAAGATGCTCAGCTCGACGGTCGCGGGGAACCGCTGAAGGAAGATCTGGAACGCGTCCACGCCGGGGAGCACACCCGTGCTCGACCCGAACTGGCCCTTGACCGCCCGCTTCACGAACTCCCAGTACTGCACGTAGAGCGGTTCGTCGAGGCCGAGCGCCTTCTCGAGGGCCGCCCGCCGCGCGGGGGTGGCCTTCTCGCCGAGGATCGCGGAGACCGTGCCCCCCGGCAGGCTGCGCAACCACAGGAAGACCAGCAGCGACAGGACGATGACGACGCCCATCATCTGCAGCAGCCTTCGCAGGATGAATCTCAGCACGGTGGCTCAATCTCCTTCACTGGCGACAGTTTCGGACGACCGGAGTCGATCACGTTCGACGATCCGACACAACCGATCGTCGGTTGTACACGACTGTGGCCGCCCCAGCGAATCTGCTGGGACGGCCACAGTCGTTGGAATTGCTGTTCTGAGGCGAGCCTCAGGTCACTTGCTGACCGTCACCGAGGAGAACGTCTCAGCGGTCAGCGGGCTGGCCACCAGGCCCTTCAGCTTGGCGCTGACGACCAGGGCCGGCGGGGAGTGGCTGATCGCCAGACCCGGCAGGTCCTGCTCCATGATCTCCTGGTTCAGCTTCTCGTAGGCGGCGGCGCGCTGGCCCTCGTCCACGATGGCGTCCGCAGCAGCGAGGTCCGCCGAGAGCTTCGCGCCGTACGACGTCGCACTGGTGTGGAAGTCGTTCGTCTTGAGGCCACCGAAGAACGTCCCGATGAAGTTGTCGGGGGAGTTGTAGTCACCGGTCCAGCCGAGCAGCCACGCGTCGTAGCCACCGTTGTCGACCGTGTCGAGGTACCCACCGTTCCACGGCTTGGTGACGACGTTGACCTTGATGCCGACCGCCTCGAGGTCGCCACGGAGCGCCTCGTAGATCTTCTGCGGGTCCGGCATGTACGGGCGCGACACCTCGGACGGGTAGGCGAACGTCAGGGTCATGCCCTCGGCGCCGGCCTCCTTGAGCAGGGACTGGGCCTTGGCCTTGTCGTAGGCGTAGGGCTTCAGGTCCTTGTTGTAACCGGCCACGGTGTCGGGCATGAACTGCGTCGCCACCTGGGCGCCCTCGGGCAGCTGGGTCTTGACCAGCTGTTCCCGGTTGAGGGCGTAGTAGAGAGCCTGCCGGACCTTGAGGTCCTTCAGCTTCGGGTTCTTGGCCGGGTTGAGGCCCATGTAGAGGATGTTGAAGGCGGGGCGCACGAGCACGTTGTTGCCCGAGTCCTTCAGACCCTTCCAGTCGGCCGGGTTCGGGAGGTCGTAGCCGTCGATGCTGCCGGCCTCGAGCTCCTGGCGACGGGTGCTCTCGTCAGGGATGATCTTGAACACGAGCTTGGCCGTCTTGGCCTTCTCGCCCCAGTAGGCGTCGTTGCGCACGAGCGTGACCGTCTTGTTGGCCTCGTCGTACTTGTCGAGCTTGTAGGGGCCGGTGCCGACCGGGTTCTTCGAGTACGCCGGGTAGCCGAAGCCGTCACCCTGCTTGGTGACGTTGTTGGCGTCCCCAGCCTTGAGTGCCTTGGGCGACTGCATGGAGAACGAGTCGAGCGACAGCGCCGTCGGGAACTTGGACGTCGCGCGGCTGATCTTGATGACCGCCGTCATGTCGTCCTTGGCCGTGCAGCCCTGGTAGAGCGCGTCGGCGCCGTCCTTCTTGAAGCCGCCCATGACGTCGGCCCAGTAGCCGGCCGGTCCGCCTGCCGCGACCTCGTTCTGGTCGGACATGCGCTCCATGTTGTAGCAGACCGCTGCGGCGTTGAACGCCTCGCCGTCCCAGAACTTCACGCCTTCGCGCAGGGAGAAGGTCCACTCCTTGCCGTCGGCCGAAGCCTCCCACTTGGTGGCCAGCTCCGGCTCGATGTCGGCCGTGCCGGGCTTGATGCCGACCAGGCCTTCCATCATCTGGCGGGTGACCCGGAAGGTCTCACCGTCAGTGGCGTAGAAGGGGTCGAAGAGCTCCGGGGCGCCGGCGGCGCCGAAGGTGATGGTGTCCTTCACGTCCCCACCGCCGCTCGACGCATTGCCGTCGGAGGTTCGGTCGGACTGGGCACAGGCTGCCAGCGTGAGGGCCAGCGTCGTCGCCAAGGCGACCGGGGCCGCCTTCCGCGTGAGCTTCATGTATACCTCGCTTGATGTGCGATCTTTGGTCGACCCGGTCGGGCGCCAAGGGTGGTGCTGGGTGGTGCTCCTCCGCAGGAAGAGTGCGTGCGCAATCCTTCTGCGGTTGTCGGCAGACCCTAGCGAGAACTGCGGTCGCTGAACCCGTGCGCCGCGGAAATTAACAAAAGTGAGACACATGTCCGAAATGGCAGCAGGACCGGTCCGCGAGGTCGTGGGCGCCGCGGTCGTCGACGACCTGGCTCGCCCCACGCGGCTGCTGGCCGCCCGGCGCACCGAACCGCCTGCGCTCGCGGGTGGGTGGGAGTTCCCCGGCGGCAAGGTCGATCCCGGCGAGACGCCCGAGGAGGCGCTGCACCGCGAGCTGCGCGAGGAGCTCGGTGTCGCGGTGGCGCTGGGGGAGCGGGTGCCCGGACCGCTGGAGGGTGGCCGGTGGCCGCTCGGCGAGTCGTGGGCGATGGCCGTGTGGTTCGCGACGGTCACGGCCGGCGAGCCCGCACCGATCGAGGACCACGACGAGCTGCGCTGGCTGGCCGTCGACGAGCTCCATGCCGTGCCGTGGCTCCCTGCGGACCTCCCCATCGTCGACGCGATCGCCCCCCATCTTTATCGGGTCTAGGGGGAACATTGACCTTCACTCGACTTTGCTTCCGGTGCGAAGGTCAACCTTCCTGCTAGACCCGATAAAGGTGAGGTATGCCGCGGGGGCAGCCCCGCGGCATACCTCACCTTCGGTGGTTTGCGTGCGGATGCGTGCGCTCGCTGTGGTCAGGGCGTGCTCGAAAGCCTGAGACAATGGTGCTCATGCCCATGAAGACCCGCGGTGACATCCGCAATGTCGCCATCGTTGCCCACGTCGACCACGGAAAGACCACGCTGGTCGACAAGATGCTCTGGCAGGCCGGTGCGTTCGGCGAGCACCAGCACGTCGACGAGCGGGCGATGGACTCCGGCGACCTGGAGCGCGAGAAGGGGATCACCATCCTCGCGAAGAACACCGCCATCCACTACGCCGGCAAGGCGGCCGCCGAGGCGGGCCTGCCCGATGGCGCGACGATCAACATCATCGACACCCCCGGCCACGCCGACTTCGGTGGCGAGGTCGAGCGCGGGCTGTCGATGGTCGACGGCGTCGTGCTGCTCGTGGACGCGTCGGAAGGCCCCCTCCCGCAGACCCGGTTCGTGCTGCGCAAGGCGCTCGCCGCCAAGATGCCCGTCGTCCTCTGCATCAACAAGGTCGACCGTCCCGACTCACGCATCGCCGAGGTCGTCGACGAGGTCTACGAGCTGTTCATGGACCTCGACGCCGACGAGCACCAGATCGAGTTCCCGATCGTCTACGCCTCGGCCAAGAACGGCCGCGCGTCGATGAACCGCCCGGAGAACGGCGGCCTGCCGGACGCCGAGGACCTCGAGGCGCTCTTCGAGACGATCCTCTCGACGATCCCCGCGCCGGTCTACGACGACGAGGCGCCGCTGCAGGCGCACGTCACGAACCTCGACGCCTCCAACTTCCTCGGCCGCCTGGCCCTGCTCCGCGTGCACAACGGCACGATCCGCAAGGGCCAGCACGTCGCGTGGTGCAAGGTCGACGGCACCGTCGAGCGGGTCAAGATCACCGAGCTGCTGATGACCGAGGCGCTGGAGCGCAAGCCGGCCGAGTCCGCCGGCCCCGGCGACATCATCGCCATCGCCGGTATCCCGGAGATCATGATCGGCGAGACCCTCGCCGACGCCGAGAACCCCATCCCGCTGCCCGTCATCACCGTCGACGAGCCGGCCATCTCGATGACCATCGGCACCAACACCAGCCCCATGGTGGGTCGCGTGCGTGGCTCGAAGGTCACCGCGCGGATGGTCAAGGACCGCCTCGACAAGGAGCTCATCGGCAACGTCTCGCTGCGCGTCCTCCCCACCGAGCGCCCCGACGCCTGGGAGGTGCAGGGTCGAGGTGAGCTCGCCCTGGCCATCCTCGTCGAGCAGATGCGACGCGAGGGCTACGAGCTGACCGTCGGCAAGCCGCAGGTGGTCACCCGCGAGGTCGACGGCAAGACCCACGAGCCGGTCGAGCGCCTCACGATCGACACGCCCGAGGAGTTCCTCGGCGCGATCACGCAGATCCTGGCCACCCGCAAGGGCCGCATGGAGCAGATGACCAACCACGGCACCGGCTGGGTCCGGATGGAGTTCCTGGTGCCGTCCCGCGGCCTGATCGGCTTCCGCACGCTCTTCCTCACCGAGACCCGCGGCACCGGCATCGCCCACCACGTGTTCGAGGACTACGAGCCGTGGTTCGGCACCATCACGACCCGCACCAGCGGCTCGCTCGTGTCCGACCGCACCGGTGTGGTCACGGCCTACGCGATGGTCAACCTCCAGGAGCGCGGGACGCTGTTCGTCGACCCGACCACCGAGGTCTACGAGGGCATGATCGTCGGCGAGAACTCCCGCGCCGACGACATGGACGTCAACATCACCAAGGAGAAGAAGCTCACCAACGTGCGCGCCTCCTCCTCGGACAACTTCGAGAAGATCGTGCCGCCGCGCAAGCTGAGCCTCGAGCAGTCGCTCGAGTTCTGCCGCGAGGACGAGTGCGTCGAGGTGACGCCCGAGGCCGTCCGCATCCGCAAGGTCGAGCTCGACCAGACCGTCCGCGCCCGTAGCGCCGCCCGGGCGCGCAACGCCTGAGGCGTGCGGCCCTCGATGCAGGACCGCCGACCACGGAGGACCACGGTCCTCGCCGTGGGCGCAGCGACAGCTGCGCTCACGGTGTCGGCCTGCACCGGCGTCGCGAGCGACGGGTCAAGTGAGGCCGGCCCGGCCGGACAGCTGACGGTCCTGTCCCTGGGACCGGTGGCCACCTGGGACCCGCAACGGATCTCGACCCCCCAGGACATCGCGTTCGCGGGCCGGGTGTTCACCCGCACCCTCACGGCCTTCCCCGCCGGCGCGGATGCCGCCCGGCAGCGAGCGGTCGAGGGCGACCTGGCCACCACCGCCGGCACCGTGGACTCCACGCTGAAGCGGTGGTCCTTCACGCTGCGTGACGGGGTGAGCTGGCAGGACGGTTCGCCGGTCACCTGCGAGGACGTGCGCTACGGCGTCTCGCGGTCGTTCGCCGACCCGTTCGCGTCGGAGGGGCTGAACTTCCCCCTGGCCTACCTGGACATCCCGCGCAAGGCCGACGGGTCGTCCCTCTACGCCGGGCCGTTCGTCAAGGACACCAAGGGCCAGGCGGAGTTCGACAAGGCGGTGTCCTGCGAAGGCACGACGGTCACGTTCCGGCTCAGCACGCCGATGGCCGACTTCAACCAGGTCGTCGCGCTGCCGGTGTTCGCGCCCGTCAAGCAGTCGCAGGACAAGGGCCCGGACGGCACGTATGCCGTGTTCTCCAACGGCCCCTACCAGCTCAAGGGTGCCTGGAACCCGAGTGCGGGCGGCACCTTCGAGCGAAATCCCCGGTGGGACAAGGCTTCTGACCCGATCCGGCTGGCAAAGCCCACCTCCATCGACTACGTGGAGGGCACCGAGTCGCAGACCGCCGTGCAGCAGGTCATCAACGACTCCGGCGTCCACCGTCGAGCGGTCACGCTCGACTCCGCGCCGCCGGCGATGCAGCAGCACGTCCTCACCGACGCAGCCCTCAAGACCCGTTCGGTGAACCCGTCAGCGCAGTTCCTCGACTACCTCGCGCCCAACGTCAGCACGGGCGTCATGCGCAACGCCAAGGTCCGCCAGGCCCTGGCTCTGGCCACCAACCGAGAGGGTTACGTCAACGCCCTGGGCGGGGCCAGCGCCGCCACCGAGGCCTACTCCCTCATCGCTGCGGCGCTGCCCGGGCACACCGACTCCGACCCGGTGGGCGCGGGCCCCGCGGGCGACGCCGGCGCAGCGAAGGCGGCGCTGCAGGAGTCGGGTCTGACGCTGCCCGTGCAGATCCGGGTGTCCTACCGCTCGACGCCGACCGCCGACAAGGCGATGGCCGCGCTGGTCAACGGCTGGGAGTCGGCCGGTTTCACCGTCTCCCTCCAGCCGATCGAGAAGGACTACTTCGCGGAGGTGTCCAAGCCGGCCCGCTCCGCGCAGACCGACGTCTTCTGGGCGAACTGGGCTCCGGCGTGGCCGTCGGCCTCGACCGTCATCCCCCCGTTGTTCGACAGCCGCCTCAACCTGTCCGACAGCGGCAAGGGTCGCGACTTCGGTGGTTTCGCCGACCCCGCGGTCAACGCCGAGATCACCCGCATCGGCACGCTGTCCGACGCGACCACCCGCGCCGATGCCTGGAGCCGACTCGACGCCTCGCTGGCCGAGCGTGGGGTGTTCGTGGCGCTGGCCCAGCGCAGGTCCCTGTTCGTGGCGGGCAGCTCGGTGACGGGTCTGTCGGCCAACGAGGCACTGGGCGGGTTCGTCGACCTCGCGACCCTGGGTGTGGAATAGCGACGTGAGCGCCCAGCCCGAGAGCCTGTTGTTCGTCCATGCCCACCCGGACGACGAGACCCTGACCGCGGGCCTGACCATGGCCCGCTACGTGCGCGACGGTCACCGCGTGCACGTGCTCACGTGCACCCTGGGGGAGGAGGGCGAGGTCATCCCGCCCGAGCTGCGGCACCTCGACGCGGCCCACGACGACGTCCTGGGCGCCCACCGCCTCGAGGAGCTGCGGGCTGCGATGGCCGTCCTCGGTGCCACCCACGAGGTGCTCGGGGCGGATCTCGCCGAGGGTGCCCTGTCGCGCTACCGCGACTCCGGCATGGCGGGCACCCCCAGCGCGGCCAACCCCGACGCCTTCGTGAACGCCGACGTCGACGAAGCTGCGGCCCTGGTCGCCGACGTCGTCCGGCGCGTGCGACCGGCCATCGTGGTCACCTATGACGAGCACGGTGGCTACTGCCACCCGGACCACGTCCAGACCCACCGCGTCACCTGCGCGGCGGTCGCCTCCCTGCCCCCCGAGCAGCGCCCGGAGCTGTATGCCGTGCTGGTGCCGGAGTCGTGGGCGCGCGAGGACCGCGTGTGGCTCGCCGAGCACCCGCCGACCGGCACCGGCTGGGAGCTCCCCGACCCGGACGGTGACTACCCACCGTCGGTCGTGGCCGACGACCTGGTGACGCACGAGGTGGTCAGCCCGGAGCTGGTGCCCGTGCAGGCCGCGGCCCTGCGCGAACACGTCACGCAGGTGACCGTGGCGGAGTCCGGGGACGTCTACGCGCTCTCCAACGACATCGCCGCCCGGATCCCGGGGCGCGAGGGCTTCTCCCGCCTCGACCCGACCACCGGCCGGCTCGCACCGCCCGACACGCAGGCGAGCAGGCGGCATACCGATCTCCTGCGCGGTGACCGATGAGTCCCGCCGACGCGGCGCTCCCGGTGGGTGCCGACGACGTCCCAGGTGCCGTGGCACCGGGGACACCGCTCCCGCCCGTGGACGGCGACCAGTTCCGCCTGGCGATGGGCCGGTTCGCCACCGGCGTCACGGTGCTGACCACCTTCAGCGCCGGGCACGACCACGCCATGACGGCCAACGCGCTGACGTCGGTCTCGATCGACCCGCTGCTGGTGCTGGTCTGTGTCGAGGTCGACGCGCGGTTCCACGACGCGATCGTCGACTCGGGCGTCTGGGGCGTCAGCGTGCTCGGCGCCGACCAGCGACCGGTCGCCCAGTGGCTCTCCACGCAGGGACGGCCGCTGCACGGGCAGCTGGACCGCATCGCCCACCACCGCGGGGGCGCGACCGGAGTCGCCCTCCTCGACGACGCACTGGCCACCCTCGAGGTGCGGACGACGGCAGTTCACCCCGCCGGTGACCACAGCATCGTGGTCGGCGAAGTAGTCTCGCTGGCGAGCACCGAGCACCCCGCAGATGCGCTGGTGTACTACCGAAGCCGATACCAGGCGCTGAAGTGATGGGAGTCCGCCCGTGAAGGACAGCGGTTCGGCTGGGCTGCGCCTCGGCATCGCCGTCGCGGTGCTGCTGGCCGGCTACCTCGGCATGGCGTGGTTCCTGGGACGTCACATCCCCTCCAACTCCACCGTCGCCGGGGTGCCCGTGGGAGGCATGGCTCCGAAGTCCGCCGAGGACACCCTGCGCCGCGCACTCGCCTCGCGGGAGGGCGCCAAGGTCACGCTGCAGGCAGGCGACAAGACCTTCCAGCTCGACCCGAAGGTGGCTGGTCTGGCGATCGACTACGCGGGCACCGTCGACGGGCTCTCCGGGTTCAGCCTCAACCCCGCCGACGTCTGGAACAACCTGTCCGGCGGGTCCGCCGAGAAGCTCGAGATCAGCGTCGACCGCGACAAGCTGCTCGCCGCGCTCCGGGGCGCGGAGGCCACCCTCGACACGAAGGTCGTCCAGGGATCGGTGACCTTCCCGGCCGGCAAGGTCAAGGTCGTCGAGCCGGTCGAGGGGGCGACCCTGTCGTTGGAGAAGACCGCCGACGAGGTCGCGGCCCGGTGGCCGAGCACCACGCCGATCACGCCGCAGGTCGACCGGGTCGCCCCCGCGGTCAGCGCCCAGGAGGTGGACCGTGCGGTCGCAGAGTTCGCCTCGCCCGCGGTGTCCGCGCCGGTCACGGTCAAGGTGGGGGCAAGGACCTTCGCCGTGCCGCCAGCGGCCTTCGCGCCTGCCCTGGCGATGAGGCCTGACCCGGCCGGCAAGCTCGCTCCTGCCATCGACAACGCCAAACTCGTTGCGGCAGTGCGGAAGTCGGCCTCCGCTGCGGGACTCGAGGCGAAGCCCCGTGACGCCAAGATCACCTTCAGGGGGACCACGCCGGTCGTGGTGCCGTCCGCAGCCGGAGCGACCCTCGATGAGAAATCGGTGGTGTCGACCTTCGTCCCTGCCCTGACCTCGTCGACCCGCACCGCGACCGTCACCACTGCGGTGCTGCAGCCCAAGCTGACCACGGCCGAGGCCGAGAAGATCAAGCCGCGCGAGGTGGTCTCGACCTTCACCACGTACTTCCCGTACAACCCGCCGCGCACCGAGAACATCACCATCGCGGCGCGCACCCTCAACGGCACCTACGTCGGCCCGGGCGAGCAGTTCAGCCTCAACAAGGTGCTCGGCCAGCGCACCGCGGCCAAGGGCTACAACCCCGCCCCGGTGATCAACAACGGTCGCCTCACGACCGACTACGGCGGCGGCATCTCGCAGCTGTCGACGACGACGTTCAACGCCGCGTTCTTCTCCGGCGTCCGGATCGACGAGTACCTCGCGCACAGCTTCTACATCTCGCGCTACCCCGAGGGTCGCGAGGCGACGATCTCCTGGCCCGACGTCGACCAGAAGTGGACCAACGACACTGGCTACGGGATCCTCATCCAGGCCTTCGTCTCCAACGGGTCCGTGACGGTGACGTTCCACGGCACCAAGGTGTGGGACATCGAGAGCGTCAAGAGCCCGCGGCGCAACGTCGTGCAGCCGAAGACCATCGTGGACGACAAGCCCGGGTGCGTGACCCAGTCCCCGAGCACCGGCTTCGACGTCACGGTGACGCGGATCTTCAAGAAGGCCGGCAAGACGATCCGGTCATCCACCTTCACCACGCACTACATCCCCGAAGACAAGGTCACCTGCACCCATCCGAAGGCCAACTGACCCGTTCGGGGTCGTCGGGGGGTGGCGGCCCTCCGCCGAGGGCTAAACGACCCGCAGGTGCGGGTGTCGTGGCAGGTCAGGGACATTCGTCATGAACGTCTCGTCGGTCATCCGCCACGTGAGCTATCCCCAAATGTCTGATTTGCCCGGAGTTTGACGGGTTGTGCCACACAAGGGATGGTTCGACTCCTTAGTTGCGTACGGCTACTGTCGGCAACGTCGATCTGCGTGTGGAACGCCACACGCCTGACGGTGCTCCGGAACCTCCTGCAGGGGGACGGCCGCCTGGAAATGCCGCCGTCGCGACGCTCCCAGACTCCGAGCGATCAGTACACCCTCGGGGTTGTACCTGGTGAGGATCGACATCGTCTGTCGCCGCTTCTGCGCGCGCCAGCGAACCCTTTGCTGTACCCAGTGCCCCCTCGGGGCCGAAGGAGAACCTGATGTCCACACGCAGAACAGTCCTCAAGCGCCTCGGCGCAGCCGCCGTCGTCACGACGGGGGTCGCAGTTGCAGGGAGGACGACTGCGTCGGCGGCCGTGGGCGACGAGGAGATCCAGCTCGACTCGTTCACCGGCACCGACGACCAGAAGCTCACCGCTGCACTCGACCTGGCGCGGAACTCGAACCCGCGCCGGCCCATTCGCCTGTCCGCACACAGCTACACGTTCAGCCAGACCCGCACCACGTTCTCGGGGCTGCGGATCCTCGGTCCCAATGTCGGGTGGCAGAACCCCGAGATCGCCAACACCGCCGGCGCGCTCCCGCAGTGCACCGTGACCCTCAACTGCGGCAACGGTGCCAATTCGTGGCTCGTCGGGGCCGCGACCACCTACGACGTCATGGTCGCGGGCATCACGTTCAAGTCCTCGAACGCCGTGACGCAGTTCTACCACCACCCCTACAGCGCCGGGACGTCCTTCGCCACGACGCTCGACACGCTGTCGTTCTACGGTTTCAAGCACGTCCTCGGCACCCCGGCCGACCCCTTCTCGATGACGCTGGTCACCACGCGCGGCTCGTGGACCTGTGTCGCGGTCCAGGACACCCAGTTCTCGCTGCGCGGGTCCGACAACTTCCTGTGGGTCGCCGGCGACCTGAACTACGGCTGGCAGGGCGCCAACCAGGGTCGGTACCTCATGCGCTTCAGCAACCTGTCGAAGACCGCTGTCAAGCACCTCTACCTCACGGCCCGCGGCGGCTCCAGAGCCGTCCTCGTCGAGGCGACCGCCCAAGGCGGTCTGGACTTCAGCGATTGCGTGATCGAGGGCCAGAACGCCAACGACCAGGCGATGGGCGCGCTGATCGTTACGAAGGGGCAGGCGTCCTTCACCAACATCAAGCTCAACTTCGGCATGGCGCGACCGTCGGACTTCACCGACCAGGCCGACACCGCCTACATCATGGTGCTCGGCGGGACCGCGCTCATCGCCAACGTCTGGGTCAACAAGGCGAACAAGCCCGGCACGTCGACGCAGGTCGCTGAGACCGTCCCGGTCGTCGACGTCCGCGGCGGCACCGCCTACGTGAGCACCGTCATCGGGTGCGGCTCCGGTTGGGCGACCAAGCCTCTGGCCAAGGCCTCCGGTGGGACCCTCGTCGCGGACCAGTCACTCAGGACCGGCTAGCAGCGGCTCGGCCAAGGCATGGGCCAGCGACGGCGACGGCCCCGCGTTCCCCACCATTGTCGGGCTTCCGACGTTGCGGGCGTGTCGGACGTAGCGGGTCGTGACGTCGCTGGTCAGCGGGTTGTCCGTCGCTTGGCACCGTCGGCGATCCGTCACGTGGCCGGGGGTTGTGGTGTCCCGAATGTCCTGATTTTCGGCACATCCACCGTGGACGCGATTTCGCGGGCGCCGTGCCGTTGCGTAGTCTCCTGCCTCATCGATCCGCGTGTGGGAATCCGCACCGCTGGACCGGTGTCCGGAGCCTCCTGCAGGGAGGTGGCCGTCGGAAGCGCGTCCTCGAGGACGCCACCGCCTTCAGTGACCAGTGACGCCGCATGGCGTGACTGGTGCTGGTCGGTGCTCGCTGGGCCGTCCCTCGGCGAGCCACCCCCGTAGCCAGAGCCCCCTCCCCCCGGGGCCGAAGGAGAAGCATGCCCACCCCCCGCAGAACCATCCTCAAGCGCCTCGGCGCTGCCGCAGTCGTCACGACGGGGGCCGCCGTCCTGAACGGAACGGCCTCGGCGTCGGCGGCCACGGCGTCGGGCGAGGACGACATCCTCCTCGACTCGTTCAGCGGCACCGACGACCAGAAGCTCACCGCAGCGCTCGACCTGGCTCGGAACTCGAGCCCGCGTCGACCGATCCGGCTATCTCCCCGCAGCCACACGTTCAGCCAGACCCGCACCACGTTCTCCGGCCTGCGCATCCTCGGCCCGAACGTCGGGTGGCAGAACCCCGAGATCGCCAACACGGCCGGAGCGCTCCCGCAGTGCAACGTGACCCTCAACTGCGGCAACGGCGCGAGCTCCTGGCTCGTGGGTACCCAGACCACCTACAACGTCATGGTCGCGGGCATCACGTTCAAGTCCTCGAACGCGGTGACGCAGTTCTACCACCACCCGTACAGCGCGGGCACGTCCTACGCCACCACGCTGGACACGCTCTCGTTCTACGGTTTCAAGCACGTCTTGGGCACCCCCGCAGACCCGTTCTCGATGACGCTGGTCACCACGCGCGGCTCGTGGACCTGTGTCGCGGTCCAGGACACGCAGTTCTCGCTGCGGGGCTCCGACAACTTCCTGTGGGTCGCCGGTGACATGAACTACGGGTGGCAGGGCGCCAACGGTGGCCGCTACCTGATGCGCTTCTCCAACCTGTCCAAGACCGCGGTCCGCCACCTCTACCTCACGGCGCGTGGCGGGTCCCGCGCGATCCTCGTCGAGGGCCCGGACTCCCAGCAGGGTGGTCTCGACTTCTCCGACTGCGTCGTCGAGGGCCAGAACGCGGGCGACCCGGCCATGGGTGCCCTCATCGTCGTCAAGGGTGGCGGTGTGTCGTTCACCAACACCAAGCTCAACTTCGGCATGGCCCGTCCGTCGGACTTCACCGACCAGAGGGACACCGGCCTGATCATGGTCCAGGGCGGCACCGCCCTGCTGACGAACACCTGGACCAACCGCGCCAGCGCCACTCCCGAGTCGGTCCCGGTCGTCTCGGTGTCCGGCGGCACCGCCTACGTCAACCTGGTCATGGGCATGGGTGGCAACTGGACCGGCAAGCCTCGGGTGTCACGCACCGGTGGGACGCTCGTACCCGACGCGTCGGTCTCGGCAGCCTGACCGCAGCCACACCCGGCCGCTCCTCCGGCCGCCACCGGTCGGCGCCGCCGGACAGTCCGGACCCCCTGCGACTACCTCACGAGGTGGGCGTAGGGGTCCGGTCGTTCGGACTCGCTGCGCAGCACGCAGAACTCGTTGCCCTCGGGGTCGGCCAGCGTGACCCAGCCGGTGCCGGGCCCGTGCTGGTCGCGCAGGTCGTGGACGAGCGTGGCGCCGGCCTCGAACAGCCGCTCGACCTCCTCGTTCATGGTGCGGTCGGTCGGCCAGAGGTCGAAGTGCACGCGGTTCTTGACCGACTTGCCCTCCGGCACCTCGATGAAGAGCACCCGCTGGCGCCCGTCCGGCGAGAAGATCATGCACTCCTCGTGACCCGGGAGGTTGGGGTCGCGAGGGTCCTCGGAGAAGCCGAGCACGCCACACCACCAGATCGACTGCTCGTAGGCGTTGCGGGAGTCGATGCTGGTGTGCGAGATGCGTGAGGTCATGGCGTCACTCTGGCCGGTTCGGCAGGCTGCGCGCCAGCAGGTTTTCCGGCGCCCGGGACCGGGGACCGACGCCTCGGGTCCTCAGCCCTGGGTGAGGTACGCGTACGACGAGTGCACGTCGAAGCCGAGCCGCCGGTAGAGGCGGATCGCGGTGTCGTTGTCGTGCTCCACCTGGAGGTGGATGAGGGCGATGTCCTCCTGGCGCAGGTGCGCTGCGAGGGCTGCGGTGAGGTGCGCGGCCAGTCCGCGACCTCGGTATGCCGGGTCCGTCCAGACCGCACCGAGGCCGGCCCAGCCCGCGCCGATCCCCAGGCGTGCCAACGCGATCGGCGTCGTGCCTGCGGCATCGGCCGCGCGCAGACCGAGCTGCTGCGACAGGCCTCCGCCGGGCGTGATGCTGGCGAAGACCACTCGCGGGCTGTCCCGGAGGACCGCCTCGGTGGCGCCCGGCACGGTGGCGCGGGTGAGCCGGTAGGCCTCCAGCCACTGTGGGGTCAGCTCGCTGCCGATGGTCACCGCCGGGCCGCCAGGATCGGCCGCCGCGATGGTCTCGCGGGCGGCCGTGAGGTTCAGTGTGCGGCTGCCGACGACGTAGCCCCGGCCGAGCAGGAGCGTGCCCAACGGGTCGTCGGCGGGGTCGAAACCCTCGGGCCCGGCGAGGGCGAACTTGGCTGGGAGTCCGCGCGCGGCATACCAGGCCTCGACGTCGGCGACGGCGTCGGCGAGGGGCTTGCCGGGGCTGCCGACGGGCACCACGGAGTTGCCACGCTGGGTGTAGCCGGCGGAGGCGCGCAGCGCCCAGTCGCCGACGGCCGCCCGCTCGACCGCGCCCCAGGCGGGCGTCATCACCCGCTGCAGGTCCTCGATCGTCAGCGCGAGGTGGGCCGCGCCCCGCCGCGACGGCTTCGGCGGCACCTCCTTGGCGGCCGTGACCCGCGCGCGCTCGATCGTCACCACGCCGCGGGACGTCTCGACGCGGACGGTCTCGGCGTCGCGCGCGAGGAGCGTGCCGACGGCGTCGGTCAGGGTCGCGCCGGTCGCCGGATCGGGGGCCGCCAGCCGCCACCTGACCACGACTCGGGACCCGAGGGGGAGGTTGCTGACGTCGGCCGACATGAGCCGCATAGTATGTGCGGCATGACGTACGTGATCGCCCAGCCTTGTGTGGACCTCAAGGACAAGGCCTGCATCGAGGAATGTCCGGTCGACTGCATCTACGAAGGTGAGCGGTCCCTCTACATCCACCCCGACGAGTGCGTCGACTGCGGTGCGTGTGAGCCGGTCTGCCCGGTCGAGGCGATCTACTACGAGGACGACACCCCCGAGCAGTGGGCCGACTACTACAAGGCGAACGTCGAGTTCTTCGACGACCTCGGCAGCCCGGGCGGTGCGGCCAAGCTCGGCCTGATCCCGAAGGACCACCCGCTGATCGCCGACCTGCCGCCGCAGGTCCACGACGAGTGAGCGGTGTGAGCCCGCGCGCTCTGCCTGACTTTCCCTGGGACTCGCTCGCTCCGTACAAGGAGCGGGCGAGTCTCGCTGTCGGTGTGCCCGGCTCGTCCGGCGAGCCCGGTGGCGGCATCGTCGACCTGTCGGTCGGCACCCCCGTCGACCCCACGCCCCAGGTCGTGCAGGAGGCGCTGCGGGCTGCCGCTGACGCGCCGGGGTACCCGCAGACCTACGGCACGCCCCCGCTCCGCGAGGCGGTGGCGACCTGGTTCGCCCGCCGCCGCGGAGTGCCGGACCTCGACCCCGACGGGGTCATGCCGACGGTGGGCTCGAAGGAGCTCGTCGCGTGGCTGCCGACCCTCCTGGGGCTGGGGGAGGGCGACATCGTCGGTTTCCCCGGAGTGGCCTACCCGACCTACGACGTGGGTGCCCGCCTCGCGGGGGCCCGGCCGCAGGTGGTCGACGGCCTCGCTGCGCTGGGCCCGCTGACTACCGCCACGACGCCCAAGCTGCTGTGGCTCAACAGCCCGAGCAACCCGACCGGGCGGGTGCTCGGCATCGACCACCTCGCCAAGGTGGTCGCCTGGGCGCGCCAGCACGGCGTCGTCGTGGCCAGCGACGAGTGCTACGCCGAGCTCGACTGGCGACCGGATGGCGAGCGCGACGGCTCCTCGCCGACCACGCCGAGCATCCTCGACCCGCGGGTCTGCGGCGGTAGCCACGACAACCTGCTCGCCGTCTACTCGCTGAGCAAGCAGTCCAACCTCGCTGGCTACCGGGCCGCGTTCATCGCCGGCGACGTGGCCCTCGTGCGACGGCTGCTCGAGGTCCGCAAGCACGCCGGGATGATCGTGCCGTGGCCGGTGCAGCAGGCCCTCACGGTCGCCCTCGGTGACGACGTCCACGTGGCCGAGCAGAAGGCCAGGTATGCCGCGCGGCGCGCCACGCTGCGGGCCGCCGTCGAGGGCTTCGGGATGCGGGTCGACCACTCCGACGCGGGCCTCTACCTCTGGGCGACGCGGGGCGAGGACGCCTGGGCGACCGTCGACGCGATGGCCGCGCGCGGCATACTCGTGGCACCCGGCAGCTTCTACGGCGAAGCCGGTCGTGAGCACGTGCGGATCGCCCTCACCGCCACCGACGAGCGCATCGCCGCAGCGGCCGAGCGTCTCGCGGGCTAGTCGGGTCGATTCCCTGAGGCCCGTGGTGGTGGGGTAGCGTCGCAGTGCGCGGGAAGCGCCCGGTGGGACACGGATCCGGGCGCCCGCATCACGTTGGAGGATGGATTTCGCATGACTGACGCAACTGGTGGCGCCACCCTGACGGCCGGGGGCAAGACCCTCGACCTCCCCCTGGTCAAGGCTGCCGAGGGCAACAACGGCTACGACGTCTCCAAGCTCCTCAAGGAGACCGGCAACGTCACGCTCGACAGCGGGTTCGTCAACACCGCATCGTGCAGCAGCGCCATCACCTACATCGACGGCGACGAGGGGATCCTGCGCTACCGCGGCTACCCGATCGAGCAGCTCGCCGAGAAGTCGACCTTCAGCGAGGTCTCCTACCTCCTCATCTACGGCGAGCTGCCCACCCAGGCCCAGCTCGACGACTTCGACCAGAAGATCCGGCGCCACACGCTGCTGCACGAGGACCTCAAGGCCTTCTTCGGCGGTTTCCCCCGCGACGCCCACCCGATGCCGGTGCTGTCATCCGCGGTGTCCGCGCTCTCGACCTTCTACCAGGACAGTCTCGACCCGTTCGACAAGGAGCAGGTGGAGATCTCCACGGTTCGCCTGCTGGCCAAGCTGCCGACCATCGCGGCCTACGCCTACAAGAAGTCGGTCGGGCAGCCGTTCCTCTACCCCGACAACTCCCTGTCCGTGCCGGAGAACTTCCTGCGCATGACGTTCGGCTTCCCGGCCGAGCCGTACGACATGGACGAGGACATGGTCAAGGCGCTCGACCTGCTCCTCATCCTGCACGCCGACCACGAGCAGAACTGCTCGACGTCGACGGTACGGCTGGTGGGCTCGTCCAACGCCAACCTGTTCGCGTCGGTCTCGGCCGGCATCAACGCTCTGTTCGGGCCGCTGCACGGTGGCGCCAACCAGGCAGTCCTGGAGATGCTCAACACGATCCACCAGGACGGCGGCGACGTCGACACCTTCGTGAAGAAGGTCAAGAACAAGGAGGACGGGGTCAAGCTGATGGGCTTCGGCCACCGGGTCTACAAGAACTACGACCCGCGCGCCGCCATCATCAAGAAGACGGCCGACAAGATCCTCACCAAGGACGGCGTCTCCGACCCCCTGCTCGACATCGCGATGCAGCTCGAGCAGCGGGCGCTGGAGGACGACTACTTCGTGGAGCGCAAGCTCTACCCGAACGTCGACTTCTACACCGGCCTCATCTACAAGTCGATGGGCTTCCCCGAGCGGATGTTCACCGTGCTCTTCGCGCTCGGCCGGCTGCCCGGCTGGATCGCCCAGTGGCGCGAGATGATCGAGGACCCGCAGACCAAGATCGGCCGTCCGCGCCAGATCTACACCGGTGCCACCGAACGCGACTACGTCGCCATGACCACGCGCTGACCCACCCCGCGCCCAGTGAGCGCCAACCGACTCTCCGGCACGTCGTGAGAGTGGGTTGGCGCTCACTCACGTGAGAAGTCCCCTCAGCATCGCGACGAGGACCCGCAGCCGGCTCGCGTCGAACAGGTCGAGGCTGGTGACCCGGATGACCCGCAGCCCGCTCTCCTCGAGGAGGCGGACCCGGGCGATGTCGTTCTGCCACTGCCGTCGGTCCGTCCGGTGCTGGTCGCCCTCGTACTCGACCACGACGCCCGCCGCACGCCAGAGGAAGTCGACCCGTGCCAGGAAGTGACCGTCAGGTCCGTGGACGGTCGCGTTGAGCTCGGGCTCGGGGAGCCCGGCAGCGAGGAACGCCAGCCGCGCCCGCGTCTCCATCGGTGATCCGCTCCCGGACCGCAACAGCTCCGCAGCGGCCCGGAGCTTTCGGGACCCACGACGAGACCCGCCCGCGCGACCCATGGCGACCAGCTGCTCCAACAGAGCCGAGTCGCGAGTCGCGAGCGCGTCTCCCGCGATGACGAGGTCAGTCACGGAGAGCTCCGGCAGGCTCGCCAGATCGGACCACGTCCATACGGCGGTTGTCGTCGGGTGCCCGCGCAGTGTCAGTGTCTGGCGGTGCTCGAGTCCCCGGTGTCCGACCAGACCGGGCCTGCGGACCTGGGCGCACTCGGTGGGGCGCAGCACGTGCAGCGGCTCTGCCCCGGTCCACTCCGAGGGGAGCGGGAGCCGGAAGAGCCGGGCAGCGGTGAGGTGCGACCACGCCCAAGGCGGCGGGAGGGCCAGTGCCAGGTCGGCCGCCAGGTCGTCGAGGGTGGTCGCCCCGCGGTGGGACCGCACGCCCTTGGTCGGTCGGTGCAGGTCGCCCGAGCGGAGCCGGCGGCAGGCGAGTGAGCGCCAACCAACTCTCGGGGTGGTCCGGAGAGTTGGTTGGCGCTCACTCCCCAGGCGCGCGGGGTCAGGGGTCAGGGGGCGAAGGTGACGGTCACGGTGTTGGCCGTGCCGCGCTGCTTCTTCGCGTCGTGCCACTCCCAGCCGGAGGAGTTGCGCGTCCGGGTCCATTCCCGCGTCCCGACCTGCACCGACGTGGCGCCGTGCACCGAGGCCTTCGCCACGGCATACGCACCGGCACTCCACGCCGCGCGCTGGGAGCCGGCCGCGACGGTCAGGGTGCGACCGCTCACCGTGGCCTTGACGCCCAGCTCCTTCGACAGCGCGGACTTCAGCGCCGCGGGGTCGCCGGACGTGGCGTCGTCGAGCCGGCAGCCCATGCCCTCGGGGGAGTGGCCACTGAGGGTCGAGGCGAGCAGCCGGCCCTCGGTCTCGTGGTCGGCGTACGCCTCGGGGTAGGCGCTCTTCTGCACCTCCTGCGCGATCTCGGTGATCCGCATGTGCTCGTAGCCGTCGACCTTCACCAGCGCGTCGTAGAACTTGTTGGTGGCGTAGACCGGGTCGAGGATCTGGTCGACCGTGCCCCAGCCCTGGCTCGGCCGCTGCTGGAACAGCCCGACGGAGTCGCGGTCGCCGTACTTGAGGTTGCGCAGCTTGGACTCCTGGATCGCCGTCGCGATCGCGATGGTGGCGGCGCGCGCGGGCAGCCCCCGTTTCTCGGCGACCGCCTCGATCGTCGCCGCGTATGCCGTCTGGCTGGGGTCGAAGTCGACGCTCGCACCGGCGGCGGTCGCCTGGCAGCGCGGGCTGCCGAAGTTGGTCACGAGCCCGCGGGCGCCGACCACGCCGGCGACCGCGAGACCGGCGACGAACAGCAGGAGCACCAGACGGGTGACGAGCTTGCGGGTCCGCGAAGGGGGACGCTGCTCCGAGAGGACGACGCCGCCGCGCTTAGTCGTTGGCATGCAGGGCCGAGTTCAGGACGATGCCGTGACCGTCACGTGCGCGCGCCTCCACGGTGCCGGTGACCGAGTTGCGCAGGAAGAGCAGGTTGGACTGGCCGGAGAGCTCGCGGGCCTTGACCACCCGGCCGTCCGTGAGAGTGACCTTGGTGCCGGCCGTGAGGTAGAGGCCGGCCTCGACCACGCAGTCGTCGCCGAGGGCGATGCCCAGGCCGGACTCGGCCCCGAGCAGGCAGCGCTCGCCGATGCTCACGCGGGCGGTGCCGCCACCCGACAGGGTGCCCATCGTGGAGGCCCCTCCGCCGATGTCGGAGCCGTCGCCGACCACGACGCCCTGGCTGATCCGACCCTCGACCATGGAGTGTCCGAGGGTGCCGGCGTTGAAGTTGACGAAGCCCTCGTGCATGACGGTCGTCCCGGGGGCGAGGTGGGCGCCAAGGCGGACGCGGTCGGCGTCGCCGATCCGCACGCCGGCGGGCACCACGTAGTCGACCATCCGCGGGAACTTGTCGACGCCCAGGACCTGCACCGCCCCCCTGGCCTGCAGACCGGCCCGGGTGAGCTCGAAACCGTCGACCGCGCACGGCCCCTGGGTGGTCCAGACGACGTTGACCAGCACGCCGAACAGGCCGTCGAGGTTGATGGTGTTGGGGGCGACGAGGGTGTGGGAGAGCAGGTGCAGGCGCAGGTAGGCGTCGGCCGCGTCGACGGGGGCGGCGTCGAGGTCGATCTCGGTCGTGACCACCTCGCGTCGGACCTTGCGCACGTCATCCTTGCCGACCAGCGCGTCGAGCTCGGCCGGAGCCGCGGCGTCTGCCGGCCGGTCGCCGAGGACGGGCTGTGGGTACCAGGTGTCGAGGACGGCGCCGCTGTCGTGGATCGTCGCGAGTCCGTGGCCCCAGGCCGTGCGTGCGCTGCTCATGGGTCAAGCCTACGAGACGCGGTCGGGTGCCCGAGCCAGGTCCGACTGCCGGTCGGCGCGCTCGCGCACGGTGGATATGGTGGCGGCATGGCGAACCCCACGACCACCGCGACTCCTGCCCTCGACCTGTCCGCGGACATCGTCACCCTCACGGCGGCCTTGTGCGACATCGAGTCAGTGAGCCGCGACGAGGCGGCCGTGTGCGACGCCATCGAGGCGGCGCTCGCCCCACTCGGACACCTGGCCGTGACGCGGATCGGCAACACCCTGGTCGCCCGCACCGAGCTCGGTCGCGACGAACGGGTCGTCCTCGCGGGCCACATCGACACGGTCCCGCTCACCAAGGCGCCCGCCAACCTGCCCACCCGGCGGGACGGCGACGACCTGGTGGGCCGGGGCACCGTCGACATGAAGGGTGGCGTGGCGGTCCAGCTCAAGGCGGCCCTGGTCGCCGAGCCGAGTCGCGACCTCACCTTCGTGTTCTACGAGGGCGAGGAGATCGACAGCCAGTTCAACGGCCTGCTCCACGTGCAGCAGCAGCGCCCTGAGCTGATCGAGGACGCCGACTTCGCGGTGCTGCTGGAGCCGACGGCCAGCCAGGTCGAGGGCGGCTGCAAGGGCACCCTGCGCGTCGACGTGACGGTCAAGGGTGTCGCCGCCCACTCGGCCCGTCCGTGGAACGGCCGCAACGCCATCCACGACGCGACCGCGGTGCTGACCCGGTTGACCGCCTACGAGACCTCGACCGTGACCGTCGACGGGCTCGACTACCACGAGGCCATGAACGCCACCGGCATTCGCGGCGGCATCGCCGGCAACGTCATCCCCGACGAGTGCGTCATCACGGTCAACTACCGCTACGCCCCCGACAAGTCCGCCGACGAGGCCCTGGTCCACGTGAAGGACCTGTTCGAGGGCTACGAGGTGCTCTGCCTCGACAACGCTCCCGGCGCCCGCCCCGGCCTCGACCTGCCAGCAGCCAAGGCCTTCGTCGACGCGCTCGCGGTGCCGGTCATCGCCAAGGAGGGCTGGACCGACGTGGCGCGGTTCTCCGAGATGGGGATCGCCGCCGTGAACTTCGGGCCGGGTGACCCCAACCTCGCCCACCACGACGACGAGCGGGTGCCGGTGGGTCAGCTCGAGTCGGCCGAGGCCGCGCTGCTGCGCTGGCTCGCCTGACGCCGCGGCGCCTGATGCGGCGCTGATGCGGCGCCGCCCAGGCGCGAGGAGTATGCCGCCGGGGCCGGCCCCGGCGCGGCGTCACCCGTCCAGCGGCTCGCCGAACCCCAGCGGCGCCCGGCTGACGAGGTAGGTCGCCCAGTTCAGCTTCGCCACCGCGCCGTCGGCGTCGTAGGTGACCCGCAGCGTCTCACCGCGTTCGCGACCCGAGACGGTACGGAACGTGCTGTCGTCGATGCGCTCGAAGACCGACGGAGCGCGGTCTGCTGGTGCGTTGTCGGCCCGCGCCTCGAGCCGGCCCTCGCGGACCGAGAAGGTGTAGCCCGACCCCTCGGAGAACCACCGGCCCAGCAGGGGAGCCAGGTCGTCTGGCACGGAGGTGCCCGGCCGCCACGGCTCGGCCTCCGCCGGGTCGTGCTCAAGGACGTGCTCACCGAGGGCGATCGCGAAGGCAGCAGGGTCGGGAGAGGACGAGCTGTTCATCAGGACGATCCCGCCGGTGCCGCTCTCGCGGTGCGTGAACAGCCCGGTCACCTGGCCCGGCATCCCTCCGGTGTGCCCGACCCAGGTCCGCTTGCCGGGCGAGCGCATCAGGAAGAAGCCCAGTCCCATCGCACCGCCCCAGTCGTCCGGGTCGACCATCAGCTGCGGTTGGCACATCTCCTCGAGGGTGTCGGGCGAGAGGACGGCGGAGTCGGGGTCGGCCACGAAGCCCGACCACTTCGCGAGGTCGGTGACGGTGCTGGCCAGGGCACCGCACGGACCCATCGCCCGCAGGTCGACCACGGGCTCGACGCGGGGCACGTCGTGGAACGGCTGCACGTGGTAGCCGGTCGCCCGGGGTCCGTCGTCGAAGCCCACGGTGGTGCGGGTCATGCCCAGGGGGTCGAGGATCCGCGCCTTCAGCGACTCCTCCCAGGCGCGGCCGTCGAGGCGCTCCACGAGCTGGCCCAACACGGCATACACGACGTTGGAGTAGTGCCAGTGGTCGTGCGGCCGACCGACGCGCTCGATCGAGTTGAAGTCGCGCACGAGGGTCGCGGCGTCGGGCTGGTCGAGGGTCTCCCAGACGTCCCCCAGTGGTTCGCGGGCCAGGCCGGTCGCGTGGGAGAGGGCCTGACGCACGGTCGCCCGGTGCTTCACCTCGGGCAGGTGCTGGTCGAGGGTGTCGTCGAGGTCGAGCCGACCCTCGTCCCGCAGCGCCATCACGAGCACGGCCGTGAAGGTCTTGGTGTTCGAGGCGACGAGGAACTGGTCGTCCGGGCCGGGCACGCGGGGGGTGGCCACGTCGACGGTGCCGACCCCGTCGGACCACAGGAGCTCGCCGTGGCGGACGACGGCTGCCGCGAGGCCGGGCACCCGACCGGTGCGCTGGCGGTCGATGGCGATGTCGCGCAGCCGTCGGATGGTGGTGTCCTGCAAGGTGGTGTCCACGCCATCGACCCTAGCGACCACGGTCCGCGCAGGCGGGCCCGCGCCGCTCGCGTAGGTTGGCTCCGTGACCGACGAGACCCAGACCTCCGGCGCCACCGAGCGCGACGACGACTATCCCGGGTTCGACTACCACACGGGTCCGGTGACCCTGCGTGGTTCGCGGGTGCCGGGGACGACCACCGACCAGCGGCTCCTCGACAGCCGCGGCCCGACCGACTGGGTGCACGCCGACCCGTGGCGCGTCATGCGGATCCAGAGCGAGTTCGTCGAGGGCTTCGGGGCGCTGGCCGAGCTCGGGCCCGCCGTGAGCGTCTTCGGGTCGGCACGCACCAAGCCCGGCACCCCCTTCTACGAGCTGGCCACCCAGGTGGGGCGTCGCCTCGTGGAGCAGGGGTATGCCGTGATCACCGGTGGCGGGCCCGGCGCCATGGAGGCGGCCAACAAAGGTGCCCGTGACGCCGGGGGCGCGTCGGTCGGCCTCGGCATCGAGCTGCCGTTCGAGCAGGGACTCAACGAACACGTGAACCTCGGGGTGAACTTCCGCTACTTCTTCGCCCGCAAGACGATGTTCGTGAAGTACGCGCAAGGGTTCATCGTC
Organism: Phycicoccus sp. Soil802; assembly: GCF_001429605.1. Lineage (GTDB taxonomy): Bacteria > Actinomycetota > Actinomycetes > Actinomycetales > Dermatophilaceae > Pedococcus. Next base: position 85,034 of record NZ_LMSS01000007.1, on the reverse strand, counting down.
CTGCCCGGTGGCTTCGGGACGCTGGACGAGCTGTTCGAGGCGGTGACGCTGGTGCAGACCCAGAAGGTCACGTCGTTCCCGATCGTGCTGATGGGCACCGAGTACTGGGGCGGCCTCTTCGACTGGCTGCGCGGCACCGTCCTCGAGGCCGGCACCGTCAGCCCCAAGGACGTCGACCTGCTCCACCTCACCGACGACGTGGACGAGGCGGTCCGGCTCGTGACCGAGGCCGACGACGACGTCGCACCGAAGCGCCCCGAGTAGACCCCCGAGTCGTGCGTCCGGGCCCGCCCTGGCGCGTCCTCACGCCCACGACTCGGAGATCGGGGGATGGACGGGACCGGTCCGCTCAGCCGATGATGGGTCCGTGACCATCTCGCCGCTGCCGCGTCATGGTGACGTCATCGTCGGTCGGGACGTCGCTGGTCGCACGCTGCGCATCTCCGGTCACCCGGAGGCCGGTCGGGTGGTCCTGTCGATCTGGCAGGACACCGTGTGCCGGGCCACCCTGCGCCTCGCCCCCGAGGACGTCCCCCAGTTCGTCGAGATGCTGACGCGCACCGCGATCAGCCAGTCCGACGACGACGTCCGTGACCTCGGTACGGCGGGCTGACTAGGTCGTCGTCAGCAACTCGTGCGACGATCGGCCGGTGATCTGGGTCCTCTTCATCGCCGTCGGCGTGCTCCTCGTCGGGGGGTTCGCCGCGCTCATCGTGGGGCGGGTCGGCTACGACCCCCTGTCCGAAGCCACCACGACCCAGGCCGACCCGGTGCTGTCCGAGGAGTTCGGCGCCGGGGAGATCGCAGCGGTGCGCTTCGACACCGCCCTGCGTGGCTACCGCATGGACCAGGTCGACGCCGTGCTAGACCAGCTCCAGACCAGGATCGCGGAGCTCGAGGCCGGGGACCAGCACCGCTGACCCCATGGCCGACTTCCACCTCACCCGCCTGTGCGCCGCGCCACCCGCGATGGTGTGGGACGTCGTGACCGACTTCGCCGCATACGGTGACTGGATGCCGTTGACCCGCATGCGGGTCGACCCGGGCGGACCCCGGCTGGGCTGGGGTTTCACGGGGGTCAGCGGGGTGGGGCGCGTGAGGTTCTCCGACTCGATGCTGGTGTCGGCGTGGGCGCCTCCGGGTGACGACGGGCGCGGCTCGTTCCGCGTCGTCAAGACGGGACGGCTGCTCGGCGGCTGGGCCGAGGTCCTGGTCGAACCGGAGGGGGCCGGCACCCGTCTGCAGTGGCATGAGGACGTCGTGGTGCGGCCGCTGCCGTTCAAGCGGCTGTTCGCGCCGTTGCTGACCCGCGCGAGTGAACGTCTCTACGGTCGGGCGATCGACGCCATGCTGGCGCGCGCCGAGCAGCGAGCGCAGTCGGCGGGCTCGGAGGAACGGCGGTGAGCGGACTCGTCGTCGGCGCGGACGGCATCGCGCGTTGTGCCTGGGCGGGGTCGACGCCCGACTACCTCGACTACCACGACACCGAGTGGGGGGTGCCGGTCCACGGTGAGCGAGCCCTCTACGAGCGGCTCACCCTCGAGGCGTTCCAGTCGGGCCTGGCGTGGATCACGATCCTGCGCAAGCGCGAGGGGTTCCGCGCAGCCTTCGCCGGGTTCGACCCCGAGGTGGTGGCGCGGTTCGACGACGACGACCGGGCCCGGCTGATGGCCGACACCGGCATCGTCCGCAACCGGCTCAAGGTCGACGCCGCGATCAAGAACGCCGCAGCGGTGCTCGCGTTGCGCGAGGCAGGCGGGCTCGACGAGCTGGTCTGGTCGCACGCGCCCGAGCACCACACCCCACCGCAGACGACGGCCGACTTCCGGGCGACCTCGCCGGAGTCCGTTGCGCTGGCCAAGGCGCTGAAGAGGGCCGGCTTCGTCTTCGTCGGCCCCACGACGATGTATGCCGCGATGCAGGCCTGCGGGCTCGTGGACGACCACCTGGCCGGCTGCCACCGGGCGGGCGGAGCCCGATGATGCGCACCCTCGGTGTGAGGGTGGCGGTGGTCTACCTCGCGCTGCGGGCCGTGTCGGCGGTGCTGCTCGTCCTGGCCAGCCGCGACCAGGTCGTCATGCCCGACTGGACCGGGCCGACCGTCGAGCCGATCGACATGACCGTGCTGTGGGACGGCAGCTGGTACCGCTACATCGCCGAGCACGGCTACCCGCACGTCCTGCCGGTCGACCCCGGCAACGGTCACGTGTCCCAGAACGCCTGGGCGTTCTACCCGCTGTTCCCGATCCTGGCGCGGATGCTCATGTCCGTGACGCACCTCGGCTTCCCGGTCGTGGCCGCCACCCTCTCGCTGCTCTGTGGCCTGGGGGCGGCGCTCATCATGGGTCAGCTGCTGGCCGACCGCGTCGGCCCGCGGGTGGCGCTCGGGACCGTCGCGGTGTGGGGAGCCTTCCCCGCAGCCGTCTCGCTGCAGATCGCCTACACGGAGGCGATCGCCATGCTGGTGCTCTGCGGCCTGCTCTGGGCGCTGGTGCGACGCAACTGGGTGGTGACCGGCGCCCTGGCCCTCGTGCTCGGGGTGACCCGACCGATCGCCGTGCCCGTGGCGGTCGTCGTGGCGCTGGTGCTGCTGCTGCGATGGCGTCGTCGCGCCGTCGACCCGGTCGAGCCCGGTGAGTACGCCGCCGGGGCGTTCGCCCTCGTCGCCTCGGCCGTCGGTGCGGTGGCGTGGCCGTTGATCGCCTGGCAGGTGACCGGGGTGCGCAGTGCCTACACCGAGACCATGGCGGCCTGGCGGGTCGGCAACGTCATCACTCCGTTCAAGCCGTGGCTGGGCATGTCCCAGTGGACCTTCCGCGACTTCGCGAAGGGCGACGTCTACGGTCCCGTCGCCCTCGCTGCCCTGGCCACCACGATCATCGTGCTCACCTGTGGCCCCTGGGCGACCAGGCTGGGCCCCGAGCTGCGCGCCTGGTGCCTGGCCTACCCGGCCTACCTCGCCGTCGTCCTCGACCCGTTCACGAGCATCTTCCGCTACGCCATCCCGCTCTTCCCGCTGGTCGCGGTGGTCCTCGGCGGGGCGTGGGTCGAGCGGGGAGCCCGCCACCTCTGGACGAAGGTCAGCCTCCTCGTCGCCATCGGCATCGCCGGGCAGGCCATGTGGATCTGGAAGCTGCTCGTCTACGTGCCACCCTCGGACTACCCGCCGTGACCGTGACCGGGCTGCGCGCCGTCGTGACCTCCCAGGGGCGCAGCGCAGTGGGGAAGTGGGCACTGCGGCGTCCCGTCGTCTTCCTGCTCCTCGTGTATGCCGTGACCCGGGTCATCGCGCTGGTCGCCATGTGGGTGGCCGCGACGTGGTTCCAGACCCCTGCCGGGGTGGGCCACCTCGACCCGACCGTGGGCGACATCCTCGGCAACTGGGACAGCATCTGGTACCGACGCGTCGCGACCCAGGGCTACCCCGTCCCGCTGCCGGCCGACCCCGACACGGGCCTGCTGACCTACAGCGCGTGGGCTTTCTACCCGGCCTTCCCGTTGCTGGTCCGCGGACTGATGCTCACCGGCGTCTCGTTCGAGGTGGCCGGGGTGGGCCTCAACCTCGTGCTGGGTGCCGTCTGCACGCTGCTGGTCTGGCGCTGCTTCAACTTCGCGCTGCACGCCTCACCCCAGCCGGCCCGCGAACGCCTCGCCCTCGTGACCGGCGCGCTCTGGTGCCTCTACCCGGCCACGGGCATCCTCGTGATGCCCTACACCGAGGCGTTGGCCGGAGTGCTGATCGCCGGGTCGCTGCTCCTGCTGATGCAGCGGCGCTACGCCTGGGTCGTCGTCCTCGTGCTCGCGCTCGGGTTCACCCGGGCGGCGGCGCCCGGCATCGCGTGCGCAGCGATCGCCCACCTCGTGCTGCGGTGGCGCGACGACCGCGCGGCAGGGGTGTCACCCCTGCGTGGCCAGCGGGTGACGGCCGCCCTCATGCTCGTCGCGACCGGCGTCTCGTCGGTCGCGTGGCCGGTCGTGGTCGGCATCACCAGCGGCCTGCCGAGGGCGTTCTTCGACGTGCAGGCCGCGTGGGGGCAGAAGCCGGAGTCCGGCCCGTTCGTGCTCTGGCTGTCCTGGGCGTGGGACGCGCACGGCCTCGTCGGGGTGGTCATCCTCGTGGGGCTGGTCGCGACCTACATCGCGCTGATCCTCGGTCGGCACGGCCGGTGGCTGGCGGTGGAGCTGCGGGTCTGGGCGCTGGCGTACCCGTTGTACCTGCTCGCCGTGGTGCGCCCGATCACCAGCATGTGGCGCTTCCTGCTGCTCGACTTCCCGCTGGCGGCCGTGGTGGCCTCCGTGGCGATGCGGACGTCCACGGGCGCCAAGGTCGTGGCGCACTGGCGACGGCGGGTGGGCGTGGTCGCGTTGGTGCTCCTCGTGGGGCTCTTCTGGTTCACCTGCACGCTGCTGACCTACACGCCCTGGGCCTCCGCCCCACCCTGACCAGACGACTGTGCGTCTGTTGGAAGTGGAACTACCGGATATCCGGTAGTTCCACTTCCAAAAGACGCGGTCGCGGAGGGGTCACTCGCCGGTGAAGACCGGCTCCTCCTTGGCGAGGAACGCGGCGACGGCCGCGCGGTGGTCGGCCGTCCCGCCGGTCAGCGTCATGTAGTCACCCTCGTTGGCCAGTGAGTCGCTCAGGCCGTGACCGGCGCTGAACGCGACGGCGCGGCGGATCGAGCCGTAGGCGAGCGTCGGCCCCGCGGCCAGCCTGGTGGCCAGCTGACCCACCGCGGCGTCGAACTCGTCCGGGGGGACGACGGTCGTGACCAGGCCCAGGGACAGGCACTCCTCGGCGGGGACCGTGCGCGGGAGCAGCAACAGCTCCTTGGCCTTCGCGGGGCCGACGAACCGCTGCAGCGACCACGACGTGCCGGAGTCGCACGACAGGGCGATCCCGGCGAAGGCCAGGTTGAAGCCGGCGGTGTCGACCATCACCCGGAAGTCGGCCGCCAGCGCGAACCCGGCCCCAGCGCCTGCCGCCACCCCGTTGACCGCCGCGACGACCGGCTTGTTCATCGTCGCCAGCAGTTCGACGACGGGGTTGTAGTGCCGGGCCACGGTGTCCCAGAGCGAGGGGTCGTCGTTCTGGAGGAGGGTGATGTGCTCACGCAGGTCCTGCCCGACGCAGAAGGCGCGACCGCTGCCGGTCAGGACGACGCAGCGCACGCTGGGGTCCTCGGCGACCTCCGTCAGGGCGCTGACCAGCGCGTCCTTCGTGGCGATGTCCAGGGAGTTCATCGACTCGGGCCGGTTGAGGCGGACCGTGGCCACCCCGCCGTCGCGCTCGACGAGGACGAGGGAGCTCGGCTGGGTGGTCGCGTCGGTGGTCGTGTCGGTCATGCCGTCATCCTGCCGGACCGTCGTCGGACCCGGATTTCGCCTGTGAGGTGGTTCACGGGATAATGGAGCAAATCTGGCGCGCGCGGGACTGATCACAGGCACTGGCGTGGATCCGCGTGGCCAGCAGCAGACCACGCCAAACGGAAGGACACTCATGGCGGCAATGAAGCCGAGGACCGGCGACGGCCCGCTCGAGGTGACCAAGGAAGGTCGCGGCATCGTCCTGCGCATGCCCCTCGAGGGTGGCGGCCGACTCGTCGTCGAGATGACTCCTGACGAGGTCCGCGCCCTCGGCGACGCGATCACCAACTGCGAGGGCCTGAAGTAGTCCCCACCGCACGTTTCGAGGACCCCCATCGGCAGCTGCCGGCGGGGGTCCTCGCGCGTGCAGGGTATGCCGCGGGCGAGAGGCAGGTGGGTAGGGTCGAGTCCGTGCGTGCACCCGAACTGCTCGACCCCGCAGCCAGCGACTGGACCATCTCGGCAGAGCCGCTGGCCGACGTCCTGGCCGACCTCGACCCCGTCGACCTGCTGCTGGCCCTCCCGGTGCCCACCGGGGGAGTGCCCCCGACGGGGGCGACCGCCAAGGCGCTGGCCCTGGTCGGCCTGGACGCCGCCGAGGTGTCGGCCACCTACGAGCCCAAGTCCGAGGCCGGGTCGGTCACGACCATCCCGCTCCCACCGGGCGAGCGTCCAGCCCGCAAGGTGCTCCTCGTGGGGGTGGCCGCAGCCAGTGCTGCCGAGCTGCGCGCTGCCGGTGCCGCGCTCGGCCGAGCAGGCAAGGGCCACGCGGCGCTGGTGACGACGGTCGGCGGTGGCACGTCCCGGGCCGGCCAGGCGGCGCTCGCCGAGGGTCTGGCCCTCGGCGGCTACTCCAGCCCGCGGTGGGTCCGCGGCGACGCCACGCCGGCCTCCACCCCTGCCGCGCAGGTCGCCCTCGTCGGTTCCTACGACGAGCCGTCCGTGCGGCACTCGGTCGTGCGGGCCCGCGCCACCATGCTCGCCCGCAACCTCGCCGTCGTCCCCTCCAACACCAAGAACCCCGCCTGGGTCGCCGCCCAGGCCAGGACCTTGGCGGGCCGCAATGGGCTCGACGTGCGCGTCTGGACCGAGCGTGAGCTGAAGGCCGAGGGCTTCGGGGGCCTGCTGGCGGTCGGCGCCGCCTCCGCGACCCCTCCGCGCCTCGTGCAGCTCGACTACGCACCCGAAGGTGCCACTACCCGGACGCCGCGGGTCGTGCTGGTCGGCAAGGGCATCACCTTCGACACCGGCGGCCTCGACATCAAGCCCGCCGACGGCATGCTCGCCATGAAGACCGACATGAGTGGCGCCGGCATCGTGCTGGCCGTGCTGGCCGCCTGCCGTGAGCTCGCGGTGCCGGTGAGGGTGACCGGGCTCCTGGCCCTCGCCGAGAACGGCGTCGGCGGCGCGGCATACCGGCCCGGTGACGTCGTCACCCAGTACGGCGGGCGGACCGTCGAGATCGGCAACACCGACGCGGAAGGGCGGATCGTGATGGCCGACGCCCTCGCCTACGCGGACCTGCGCCTCGACCCCACGGTGCTCCTCGACATCGCCACCCTCACCGGCGCCGCCCGCGTGGCGCTCGGTCGGTCGATGGCCCCGGTCTACGCGACCGAGGACGGCCTCACCCGTGCGCTCGTGGCGGCGGGGGAGGCGACCGGCGAGCTGCTCTGGCCGATGCCGCTGGTGGAGGACTACCGCGCCCACCTCGACAGCGAGGTGGCCGACATCAACCACATCGCGGGCATGGGAGGCGGTGGCGGCTCGATCTCGGCAGCATTGTTCCTGCGCGAGTTCGTGGGTGCGCGACGCTGGGCACACCTCGACATCGCCGGGGTGGGTCGTTCCGACGTCGACCGCGGACTCCTCACCAAGGGCGGGACGGGCTTCGGTGCCCGCCTGCTGCTCACCTGGCTGGAGGAGATGTCATGAACGCGGGATACGGACTGAGCGTGCGCTGGTCCCTGGAGTCCGCCCCCGAAGGCGTCGAACAGGAGCTGCGCGACTACGTCGTCGGCACCTCGATGGCCAAGTTCATGTTCCTCGACGGCCTTGCCTTCAAGACCTGGCGGATGGTCGAGGGGCAGTGGTTCGAGGGCACCTACGTCTTCGACGAGAAGGTCTACCGTGACGACTTCCAGCGCGAGTTCTCCGCCACGGCCGCCGAGTCGGCGGGCAGCGGCATCATCGGCTCGGCGCCGACCCTGATCGAGCCCTTCGAGGTCGTCGCGATCGCCGAGGGCCCCGGACGGTTCCGTCGCGGCCCCGGCCCCGGCACCGCCTGACCCTTCCCGCAAATCTGCGCTCCTGTTGGAAGGGGAACTACCGGAGATCCGGTAGTTCCCCTCCCAACAGGAGCAAGCGGTGGGGGATCAGCGCTTGACGGCCGCCAGCACGCCGTCGCCCACGGGCAGCAGCGCAGGGATGAGGCGCTCGTCGTCGCGCAGCGCCTTGCCGAGGTCGCGCAGCACCGAGGTCTGCTCGTCGCGTGCAGCCGGGTCGGCCACCTTGTCGTGCCAGAGCATGTTGTCGAGCACGAGCACGCCACCGGAGCGCAGCAGGCGGATGCCGTGGCTGACGTACTCCGGGTACTCCACCTTGTCGCCGTCGATCACGACCATGTCGTAGGCGCCGTCGGTCATGCGGGGGAGCACGTCGAGCGCCCGACCCGTGATGACGCGAGTGCGCTGGTGGGCGATCCCTGCCTCGGCGTAGGCCTTCCTCGCCACGCCCTGGTGCTCGGCCTCGACGTCGATCGTGGTGAGGATGCCGTCCTCGGGCATGCCCTGGAGCATCCACAGCCCGGAGGTGCCCGCGCCGGTGCCCACCTCGACGACCGACTTGGCCTTGACCGCAGCCGCGAGGAGTCGCAGCAGCACCCCCGCGCCGTTGCCGACCGGAGTGGCCCCCAGCTCCTCGCCCCGGCGCCGCGCCGACTCGATCACCTCGTTCTCGGTGACGAACTCCTCGGCGTAGGCCCAGCTGGCCGGCTTCTGTGCGCTCATGCGCCAAACCCTACTGCCGCGAACGCCGCGAACCGGGCACCGCGGCATACAGGGAACGCTCAGGTTGTTGGGGAACGATGCAAGCCATTCGGTCGTCTGGACCGAATGACAGGTGTGCGCCGCCCGGCGCTCGACGGAGGTGAGGGACGTGACCGCGACCGACACGATCGGTACGGCCCGGCAGGACGTCCAGGGGGACGCCCAGGAGGGACCTGCGTGGGTCCCGCCGACCTGGGAAGAGATCGTCGAGCAGCACTCGGCCCGCGTCTACCGCCTGGCCTACCGGCTCACCGGCAACCCGCACGACGCCGAGGACCTCACCCACGACGTCTTCATCCGGGTGTTCCGCTCGCTGCACAGCTACCAGCCGGGCACCTTCGAGGGCTGGCTGCACCGCATCACCACCAACGTGTTCCTCGACAAGATGCGGCGCAAGCAGCGCATCCGCTTCGACGCGCTGTCCGACGAGTCCGCCGCCCGCCTGCCCACCCGTGAGGCCGGTCCCGAGGCCGCGTTCGAGGCCACCCACTTCGACGACGACGTGCAGCGCGCGCTCGACGCCCTGTCGCCGGACTTCCGGGCTGCCGTGGTGCTGTGCGACATCGAGGGTCTGTCCTACGAGGAGATCGCTGCGACGCTGGGCGTCAAGCTCGGCACCGTGCGCTCGCGGATCCACCGTGGCCGCGCCCAGCTGCGCGAGGCGCTCGCGCACCGTGACCCCAAGCTCGCCCGTCCCGCCGTGGACGCCGACCGTGCGCCCGTGACCAAGCGCCGGATCCCGGTGCTCGGCCGGGCGGTGCCGGGATCACGGTGAGCCGCCCCGGGTGGACCGGCGTCGCGAGTGCTTCGTTCAGCGCGCGCGGCCGGTGCCTCGGCGACCAGCTGACCTCCTATGCCGACCGGGCGATGGACGACGCGACCCTGCTGCGCTGGGACCGCCACGTCGTGGCCTGCCAGTGCTGCCGCGCCGCTGTGGACGAGGAACGCCGGGTCCTCTCCGCGCTGCGCTCCTCGGCCGGCTCCCCGATCCCCGGTGACCTGCGCGGGATGCTCCTCGCCCTCGCCACGCACATGCCGTCCTCCGGCCCCGACGGCACGAGTGCGACCCGGGCCCCGCTGCTCCCGCCCATCCCGGTGGCGCCGGTCCCGGTCGTCGACCGCGGCACCCCCGCGCTGCACCGGTCGGCCGGTCGGGCGACCGTCTACGCCGGGCTCGCCGCCGGGGCCACGGCCGCCGCGGCGCTGAGCCTCGTGGTGAGCGGTGGCCTGACCTCGACCAACCCCACCACACCCCCTGTCGTGCAACGCGCCAAGCCGGTCAGCCCCGGCTTCGCGACAGCTGCCTTCACGGTGCCCGGGCTCGGCGGTTCCGCGTCCAGCCCCTCTGCCACACCCTCTGTGGGCACGGTGCGTGGTCGTTCGGCACAATCGTCTCCATGAGCGACGAGCGAGACCCGGCAGGCCACGACCGGCCGACGCCCGCCGACCCCGCCGCCGACTCGCCCGAGGTCCGTCCCGAGCCCACGGCCGAGCCGATCTCCGACCCGACCTCCGAGCCCACCGCCGAGCTGACCCCTGAGGTTCCCGCTCCCGTCAGCGAACCGGTCTGGGACCCCTGGGCCCCGCCCGGACGTGGCGGCGGAGACCACACCCAGCCCGTCGACCTGACGCACACCCGGGAGCTCCAGGGCCAGCCAGTCCACGGTGCCGCCGACGGCGCGACGACCGGCGCGCCGTCGACGTCCGACGCCCCCGGCAGTGGACCCGTCTGGGCCGCGGAGCCCACCGGGTGGCCCTTCGACGACGTTCAGGCGCACAGCGCGGACGTCCCCGTCGGTGCGTCCTCGGCGCCCGCGCCGACCGGTTTCCCGACCGAGCCGGCCAGCCACGCGGCATACGCCTCCGCCCAGCCCGCCACGAGCGAAGGCTGGGACCCGATCAGCAGCCCCACCGCGGACGCCGGGTATGTCGGCCAGCCGACCCCGTGGGTCGGGCAGCGCCCGCCCGAGGCCACGGCTCCCCAGCAGAAGGGACCCGGCTGGGGTGCCCTGGTGGCCGTTGCTGCCGTCGCCGCCCTGGTGGCAGCGGGTCTCGGTGGCGTGTTCGGTGGCTGGCTGGGGGCGACCGGACGGGTCGACTTCGGCCGGCTCGACCGCACGCCCTCGTCGATCCCCTCGGCCGGCGCGGGCTCGACCGCCCGGCCTGCGGGGTCGATCGCCAACATCGCGGCCAACGCGCTGCCGAGCGTCGTGACCATCAAGGTCGACGGTGCCGACGGTGGTGGCACCGGATCAGGCTTCGTGCTCGACCGCGACGGCCACATCATCACCAACAACCACGTGGTCGCGAGCGCCGCGAGCCGCGGCACGATCAAGGTGGAGCTGTCCGACGGCACCGAGATCGACGCCACCATCGCCGGCCGCGACGGCTCCTACGACCTGGCCGTGCTCAAGACCGACCGCACCGACCTCGTGCCGCTGGTGATGGGTTCGTCCAAGGACGTCGTCGTCGGCGACCAGGTGATCGCGGTCGGTGCACCCCTCGGGCTCGAGTCCACCGTGACCAGCGGCATCGTCAGCGCGCTCAACCGACCGGTCAGCCCCGGTGGTGACGGCAACCAGCAGTCGTTCATCAACGCGATCCAGACCGACGCCGCGATCAACCCGGGCAACAGCGGGGGACCGCTGCTCAACATGGCTGGTCAGGTGATCGGCGTGAACTCCGCCATCGCGCGCATCCCGGGAGCCACCGACACCCAGTCGGGCAACATCGGCGTGGGGTTCTCCATCCCGAGCGACCAGGTCATCAAGACGGCGGAGCAGCTCATCAAGACCGGTTCGGCCCAGCACCCGGTGATCGGGGTGGTGCTCGACCGTGAGTTCACCGGTGACGGGGTGCGGATCCTGGCCAAGGAGAGCGACACGAGCGGTCCGCCGGTGGACCCCCAGGGCCCGGCCGGCAAGGCGGGGATCAAGCCCGGTGACGTCATCGTCGAGTTCGACGGCCACCGCGTGACCGATCCCGACGACCTCGTCGTGGCGATCCGGGCCAAGAGCGTGGGTGACGACGTGTCGATGAAGGTGCGCCGCGGCAGTGAGACGATCAGCGTCACCCTGACCCTGTCCGGCTCGGGCAAGTAGGAGAGGGCACGCCATGGCGAGCATCAACGGCTGGGAGTTCATCGCCCTCATCGTGCTGGCGGTGGTGATCCTCGGTCCCGAACGACTGCCGGAGTATGCCGCGAAGCTCGGTCGCCTGGTGCGCCAGGCGCGGGCGATGGCCGAGGGCGCCAAGGGCCAGCTGCGGGAGCAGATGGGGCCGGAGTTCGACGACATCGACTGGCGCCAGTACGACCCGCGCCAGTACGACCCGCGCCGCATCGTCCGGGAGGCCCTGCTCGACCCCAACCCGGCCGACGCCGACCGGACTCCGCCCACCTACGCCACCAGCACCGGCGGCTTCGACGCGACCAAGCCGACGCCCTACGACGACGACGCGACCTGACGAACCCCCACCGGTTCGAGGTAAACACGCCGGGAGTCCCGGGCGCGTTCACCTCGAACCGCGGGAAGGCGGCTAGCGGCCGACGGGGGACAGGCCCAGCGAGCGACCGGCCAGCCCGCGGGACCGGGTCGCCAGACCACGCGAGATCGCGCGCAGCGACACCGCGGCCGGCGACTCCGGGTTGCGCAGCACGACCGGGGTGCCCTGGTCGGCGCCTTCGCGGAGGTTGACGTCGAGGGGGATCTGGCCGAGCAGTGGCACGTCGGCGCCGACCGCGCGGGTGAGGGAGTCGGCCACGGCCTGACCGCCACCCGACCCGAAGATCTCCTGGCGCGAACCGTCCGGCAGCTCGAGCCAGGACATGTTCTCGATCACCCCGACGATGCGCTGGTGGGTCTGCAGCGCAATGGATCCCGCGCGCTCGGCGACCTCGGCGGCAGCCTGCTGCGGAGTGGTCACGACCAGGATCTCGGCGGTCGGGATCAGCTGGGCCACGGAGATGGCGATGTCTCCAGTGCCCGGGGGGAGGTCGAGCAGGAGGACGTCGAGGTCGCCCCAGAAGACGTCGCCGAGGAACTGCTGGAGCGCGCGGTGCAGCATCGGTCCGCGCCACACCACGGGCTGGTTGCCGGGCACGAACATCCCAATCGAGATGACCTTCACCTCGTGGGCGATCGGCGGCAGGATCATGTCGTCGACCTGCGTCGGCCGGTGCTCGACGCCGAGCATCCGCGGCACCGAGAAGCCGTAGACGTCCGCGTCCACCACCCCCACCCGCAGCCCGCTCTGGGCGAGAGAGGCGGCGAGGTTGACCGTGACCGAGGACTTGCCGACGCCGCCCTTGCCGGAGGCCACGGCATACACCCGCGTGAGCGAGCCGGGCTTCGCGAAGGGGATCTCGCGCTCGGCGGTGCCACCCCGCAGCTGCTGGCGCAGCGCCACGCGCTGCTCGTCGCTCATCACGCCCAGTGTGACGTCGACGCCGGTGACCCCGGGCACCTTGGCCAGGGCCGCGGTGGTGTCCTTGGTCAGCGTGTCCTTCATCGGGCAGCCCGAGACGGTGAGGAGGATGGTCACGGCGACCCGGCCGACGGCATCGACCGTGACGCTCTCGACCATGCCGAGCTCGGTGACGGGCTTGCGGATCTCAGGGTCGATGACGGTCGCCAGGGCCTGGTGGAGGGCGTCGTCGGTCACCGGGGCGGCCGCAGACCCGCTGTCGCTGACGGCGTCGCTCTGGGCGTCGCTCGAGGTGTCGCTGGGGCTGGGGCACATGCCCCCATGTTAGGTCGCGCCGTGGTCCCTCGAAGAACCGGTCGCGCCCGGGCGGCTGTCATCTGCCTCACGTCGGCGCACCTCCAGGCCGCGTTCCTCGAGCTCGTCGAGCAGTCCACGCAGCTCGGAGCGGACGAAGTCACGGGTGGCGGCGTCACCCATCGCGTGACGCAGTGACGCGACCTCGCGGGTGAGGTACTCGGTGTCGGCGAGGTTGCGCTCGTCGCGGGCGCGGTCCTGCTCGAGGGCGACCCGGTCGCGGTCGGCCTGGCGGTTCTGGGCGAGCAGGATCAGCGGCGCGGCATACGAGGCCTGGAGGCTCAGCATGAGCGTGAGGAAGATGAACGGGTAGTTGTCGAACCGCCACTCCTTGGGCGACACGAGGTTCCAGAGCACCCAGAAGACGACGAACACCGTCATGGCGATGAGGAACGCCGCGGTGCCCATGAAGCGGGCGAACTGCTCGCTCCACCGCCCGAAGGTCTCCTGGCTCATGGTGGGGCGCGGCAGCAGCGCCCTGCGGGTCTCGCGGGGCTGGTCGAGCCGGCTGGATGCCACCCGGCGGTCGCGCTCAGCCACGGGTCACCTCGTGCCGGTCCTCACGCCAGTCGTCCGGGAGGATGTGGTCGAGGACGTCGTCGACGGTGACCGCACCGATCAGCCGGCCGTCGGCGTCGACCACGGGGACACCGACCAGGTTGTAGGTGGCGAGGATCCGGGTCACCTGACCCAGCGGGGCATCCGCGGTCAGCGGCTCGATCTCCTTGTCGAGGATGCCGCCGATCGCCCCGTGCGGAGGCTCGCGCAGCAGCCGCTGGATGTGGACGATGCCGAGGAACTTGCCCGTGGGGGTCTCGTGGGGGGCCCGGCAGACGTAGACGGTGGACGCCAGGGCCGGCGAGATCTCTGCCCGGCGCACGACGGCCAGCGCCTCGGCGATCGAGGCTTCCGGACCGAGGATGACCGGCTCGGTGGTCATCATGCCGCCGGCCGACTCCTCGTCGTAGGTCAGCAACCGGCGCAGGTCGGCCGCCTCGTCCGGCTCCATGAGCTGGAGGAGCTCCTCCTGCTTCTCGGCGGTGAGGTTGTGCAGCAGGTCGGTGGCGTCGTCGGGCTCCATCGCCTCGAGCACGTCGGCGGCCCGCTCCACGGGCAGCGTCTCGAGGATCTCGACCTGGTCGTCCTCCGGGAGCTCCTCGAGCACGTCGGCGAGCTTGTCGTCGTCCATCGCCTCGGCGACCTCGGCCCGGCGCTTGGGTGACAGGTCGTGGATGACGCCGGCGAGGTCGGCGGACTTCAGGTCGTCGTAGGTCTCGAGCAGCATCGCCGCCGACTGCCCCGCGGTGGACTGGTGGATGCCGGTCACGTCCTCGACGGGCACCAGCACGGTGGCGCCGCGGCGGCGTCGGAAGGGCCCGAGCGTGCCGCGCGCCGTGCCCTGTCGCACGAACACCTTCGACATCGCCCAGTCGCGGCTGCGCTCGCGCTCGATGGCGACGTCCTCCACGGTCGCCTCGTAGTCGCCCTCGGGGTCGTGGACCGTGACCGGTCGCTCGAGGATCTCGGCCATCACGAGCACCTCGTTGGTGCGCTGCTCGAACCGGCGCATGTTGACCAGGCCGGTGGTGATGACCTGCCCTCCGTCGACGGACGTCACGCGCGTCATGGGCACGAAGACCCGCCGACGACCGGGCACCTCGACGACGAGGCCGATGATGCGGGGGCGGCGGCGGGAGGCCCCGAACGTGACGACGACGTCGCGGACCCGACCGACCTGGTCACCGAGCGGGTCGAACACGCTCAGGCTGGTCAGGCGGCCAACGAAGACGCGCGACGGAGTGCTCACGCCGCAAGGTTATCCGGCTGGTCAGCCGTCGTCCGGGAGGCGGTTCCCGCGCCGTCGTCGTGGTCGTCCGCGCCAGTGCCACGGGCGCCAGGTCGCGGTCGTGGCCTCGCTGGGCGGCGGCGGTGCGGCGCCGGAAGTCGTGGGATAGGACCCCGGACCCTCCACGGGGGTGCCGAACGGCCGCAGCGCGCGCACGGTGCACTCGCGGGCCCACCTTTCGACGGCGTCCACGGACGCGTTCAGCCGCCCGGCCCGCAGCGCCTCCGTCGCCGTGACCCAGCCCTCGTCGGAGGGGCCGATCTCCTGGACGGTGGCCTGCACGGTGAGCAGCCGACCACCGGTGTCCTTGCTCCGGAGGATGAGGAGCACCTCCTCGGGCAGCCAGGGCAACGCCTGCTCGCCCGGTCCGGACACGGCATACACGGTCTCGTCCGCCCACGCGTGCCAGAACGGCCACGCGCGGTCGCCGGGGGGCTGGACCCACATGAGACCCGACTTGGTTGCCGCCTCGGCGAACAGCGCGGTGACGTTGAGCGGCGTGACGTTGAGCGGCGTGCTCGCGGTGAGCTCGGGCGGCGCAGGCGCGGCGCCGCCTCCGGCAGGCTCGGGCGCGGGCTCGGTCACACGTGAACTGTGTCATAACCGCAGTGAGACTGTCGCTGCTAGCGTCGCCGCGTGCGCAGCCCCAAGGACTTCTTCGCCCCACTGGCGGTGGGTGCTCCCACCCCGCTCACGCAGGTGCCCTCGCGCCCCTCGCGCGTGATCCACTTCTTCGACCCGAGCAACGCGAAGATGGCCGCCAAGATCCCGGCCATGGTCGGCACGGTGGACGTGCTCCTCGGCAACCTCGAGGACGCGGTCAAGGCGGACCGCAAGGAGGCCGCGCGGGCCGGGCTCGTCGAGATCGCCCGCGGCACCGACTTCGGCGACTCCACCCAGCTGTGGACCCGGGTCAACTCCCTCGACAGCCCCTGGGCGCTCGACGACCTCACCACCCTCGTGACCGAGGTCGGCGACAAGCTCGACGTCATCATGGTCCCGAAGGTGCAGGGGCCCGAGGACATCCACTACGTCGACCGGCTGCTGGCCCAGCTCGAGGCGCGCGCCGGCCTCCAGCGCCCGATCCTCGTGCACGCGATCCTGGAGACCGCCCGCGGCGTCGCCAATGTCGAGGCCATCGCCGGGGCCAGCCCCCGCATGCAGGGTCTCTCGCTCGGCCCGGCCGACCTCGCGGCCGACCGACGGATGAAGACCACGCGCGTCGGCGGGGGACACCCCGGCTACCTCGTCCGGCAGGACCCCCCGGCCGGCGTCGAGGACGCCGTCAACGCGAACCGCCAGACCTACCAACAGGATCTGTGGCACTACACGATCGCGCGGATGGTCGACGCCTGCGCGATGCACGGGATCTTCCCGTACTACGGGCCGTTCGGTGACATCAAGGACGTGGTCGCGTGCGAGGACCAGTTCCGCAACGCCTTCCTGCTCGGCTGCGTCGGCACCTGGTCGCTGCACCCGGTGCAGATCGAGATCGCCAAGCGGGTGTTCAGCCCGTCCGCCGAGGACGTCGCCCACGCGCGTCGGGTCGTCGAGGCGATGGGCGACGGCACGGGCGCCGTGATGCTCGACGGCAAGATGGAGGACGACGCGTCCCTCAAGCAGTGCCAGGTGATGCTCGAGCTCGCCGAGCGGCTCGCCGCCACCGACCCCGAGCTCGCGCAGCTGTATGCCGCGAAGCCGGCCACCCGTGAAGGCGACGGTGCGTGACGTGGTGGACACCACGGCATACCGGCCGCGGCGTTCGGTGCTCTACATGCCGGCGTCCAACGAGCGGGCGCTGGAGAAGGCCAAGACGCTGGCCGTCGACGCCCTGATCCTCGACCTCGAGGACGCGGTGGCGCCCGACGCGAAGGACACAGCCCGTGACAACGCCTGCGCCGCGGCGCGGTCCGGTGAGTACGGTCGGCGCGAGCTGGCGATCCGGGTCAACGGGATCGGGACCCAGTGGCACGAGGCCGACCTGCAGGCCGCGTGCGCGGCCGGGCCGGATGCAGTCGTGGTGCCGAAGGTCGGGTCGGGCGACGAGGTCCGCGCGCTGGTCGCGGCCATGGAGGCGGCCGGCGCCCCTGACCACACCGCGCTCTGGGCCATGGTCGAGACCCCGCAGGCGATGCTGCACTGCGAGGAGATCGCCGGCGCCTCCGACCGGCTCACCGTGCTCGTGATGGGCACCAACGACCTCGCCAAGGAGCTGCACGCCGAGCACGTGGCCGGTCGGGCGCCGCTGCTCACCGGGTTGTCGCTGTGCCTCCTGGCGGCCCGGGCGACGGGGACGGTGATCCTCGACGGCGTCTACAACGACGTGAAGGACGCCGAGGGATTCGAGGCCGAGTGCACCCAGGGGCGTCAGCTGGGCTTCGACGGCAAGACCCTGATCCACCCCGGACAGGTCGAGCCGTGCAACGCGGCGTTCGCGCCGAGCGAGGCCGCCGTGCAGGACGCGCGGGCCGTGCTCGCGGCCTGGGAGGCCGGTGCCGGGGCTGGTGTCGTGACGCTCAACGGACGGCTGGTCGAGAGCCTGCACGTCGAGACCGCCCAGCGGGTGCTGGCGATCCACGACGCCATCACGGCGCTCGCCGAGGGCTGACCCGGCGCTACGTGGCCCCGCACTCCTGGCCACCAGTGGTGCGGGTCGGCCCGCTCCCGGGCCCTTCGCGCCACACCAGTGGCCGGAAGTGCGTCCGGTTGAGAAATCAACAGGACAACGGGGGCAACCTTTCGGCCCGCCGCCGCGTCTGGGTGTTTGCGGTCGTCCTCGACGAGGACGACCGCGCCATGCCGGGGGGCATGGTGGCTGGCTCCGGGGCGGAGCGGGAGGGAGCGCCGCCCCGGAGCCTCGCAGCTCGCGATGGTCACGATTCGGCGCGGTGGACAACCGAAATGCGGTCGAGTGCGTCACCATGACTGACAAGGCGTCGCCTGCGGACCGCGTCCGCCGGCCAGGGAAGGGGACTCGATGGACCGCAGGCGGACTGGATCACGCGTGGCGCTGGCTGCGTCGCTGCTGGTCGGCGCGCTCGCGCTGAGCGGGTGCGGAGGCATCACCTTCGGCAAGAACACCTCGGCGACCCCCTCGGCCCAAGGCACGACGTCGGCCACCGATCCCGCCACGACCGATCCCACGCCGGAGCCGACGGACCCCGGCACGGTCACGTCCGGCCCGACCACGCCGCCCACCACGGCGACGGCCACGCCGAAGCCGACGACCAAGCCCACCCCACCCAAGCCGACCACCAGGCCGGTCCCGACCGAGGGCGACACCCTCCACTCGGGCGACACGGGCCCCTACGTCAAGCAGGTGCAGCAGCGGCTTTCCGCCCTCGGCTACTGGAACGGCTCGGCCGACGGGGTCTACGGCGGCCTGACCTCGCAGGCGGTGATGGCCCTGCAGAAGGCGGCCGGACTCGGCCGGGACGGCGTCTTCGGGCCGGCCACCCGACGTGCCCTGCAGAACGGCGTGCGCCCCCAGTCGCGGATCGGGGGCAGCGGCATCGAGATCGACAAGGCCCGCCAGCTCCTGCTCGTCGTGCGCGGTGGCCGGGTCACGATGATCCTCAACACCAGCACGGGCAGCGGTGAGCGGTACACCAGCCAGGGCTCCACTCGCACGGCGCTCACCCCGGCAGGGACCTTCAGCACCTTCCGGTCGGTCAACCACCTCGACAAGGGGCCGCTGGGTGACCTGTGGCGCCCGCGCTACTTCAACGGTGGCATCGCGGTGCACGGTGCCGGCAACGTCCCCGGCTACCCGGCCTCGCACGGCTGCGCCCGGGTCAGCAACCCCGCCATGGACATGATCTGGGCCAACGACATCATGCCGATCGGCGGGCGCGTCACCGTCTACTGACGGTCGTACTGCTCGCGCACCCACTCCAGCTGCGGGCCGCCGTGGCTGGTCCAGTACTCCGCCGTGTGCCCACCCTTGTCGAAGGTGAGCTCAGCCGAGGGCAGGGCCTTGCCGAAGGCCTTGTTGCCGGGGACGAACGGGTCGGAGCGCCCACAGTCCATCCGCAGCGGGATCTTCGCGAGCACGTCGGTGCGCTCGAACACGTCGTGGGCCTCGAAGTCCTCACGGTCGTCGAAGGCCCCCGCCGCGCTGAGCCCGGGGTCGGTCCACAGCGCGGCGCTCTCGGCGACCACCGCGAAGACCCGGTCGGGACCGAGCTCGCTGGCCAGCAGCAGCGAGCCGTAGCCGCCCATCGACCAGCCGAGGAAGGCAACCTTGCCGTGGTAGCCGGTCTCCCGTCGGACGAGCGGCAGGAAGTCCTCGACGACCATGGCGCCGGTGTCGACCCCGGCCCGGCGAGCGTGCCAGTAGTAGTCGCCGCCGTCGACCGAGGCCAGGGTGACGCCCGCCGAGCGCACGTGCTCCTGCAACCTCATGATCCGGAAGGCGTGCGAGGCGTCGCCGCCCTTGCCGTGCAGGACGACCACCACGGGGGCGGGCGTGGTGACGTCGTTGGTCTGCTGTGCGAGCTGCCAGTGGATGTCCCGCCCGGGCCAGTGGCTGCTGCGCAGCGACCCGGACCGCACGGCCACGTCCGAGGCGTCGGGGCCACGACAGCCGGCCAGGGCGAGCCCGCCCGCACCCGCCGCCCCGGCGAGGAGGGTGCGACGGGTGATCGTGGCCATGGCCTCACCCTAGGACGGGTCAGGTCCGGACTCCGGTATGCCGCGTGGCCGGCCAACAACACGTGGCCGGCCACCGGCGCGGGCCGGCACCCCGCGGGTGTCGGGCTACCAGCGCGAGGTCGCCTCGGCGACGAGGTCGCCGAGCAGCTCGCCCTCGTCGACCTCGAGCCCCTTGCTGACGAACCACCGGCACATGTTGGCGACGTCGCGCTCGAGGAACTCGAAGCCACGCGGGTTGCCGATGATGTCGACGATCTGCGGCCAGTCGATGATGACCAGCCGCTCGTCGTGCAGGAGCACGTTGTAGGGGGACAGGTCGCCGTGCGTCGAGCCGCGCCTGGCCAACGTGACCATCGAGGTGCGCAGCTGCTCGAACAGCTCGGGCAGCAGGTCGGCCGACGGGCGCGTCTGCGCGAGACGCGGAGCCGCCTCGCCGGGGTCGCCGATGAACTCCATCAGCATCTCGCGGTCGCTGAGCTGCACGGGGTAGGGGACGGGCAGGCCCATCTCCCAGAGCGTGGCCAGCGCCTCGAACTCGGCCACGGCCCACTGCCCCGAGAGCAGCTCCTTGCCGAACTCGGTGCGCCGGGCCATGGCGCGCATCTCGCGGCTGCGCCGGACCCGTCGGCCCTCGTGGTAGCCGGCGTCCCGGTGGAACAGCCGGTGCTCGCCGGTGCGGTAGCGCTTGGCGGCGAGGAACGAGTCGACGGCAGGCGTGGTCGTCCCGTCCGGCAGCCAGCGCCGGACGATGTGCACGTCGGCCTCTTTGCCTGTCTTGAGGACGCCGAGGTCGGACTCGACCGCACCGAGGGCGGTGATGACCCAGTCGGGTCTGGGCTTCGGACCGTGCGTCGCACCGTCCCAGCTGGACCAACGCTCACCCTCGGGGGGTGCGTCGGGAAGGCTGTCAAACGAGAAGGAGAGGTGCTCCTGGAACTGCATGGGTGGACTCCATCGAACGCAGGGAAAGGGCAGTGGACACGCCCAGGACAGTCGTGGACATCTCGTGCCTCCTTCGGTTGATGTAGTCGTCCCTCCGAGAGGGAGTCGTGCGCGCGGAGCCTTGCCACGCGGCATACCCGGAGAGCGTGACAGACCCGCGGTCGGTCACGCCACTGATTTATCGAGTCCCAGCTTTATCGGGTCTAGGGACAAAGGGTGGCTTCACCCCGGAACCGTTCCGGGGTGAAGCCGACACAAGTCCCTAGACCCGATAAAGGTGAGGTCTGGGTGGGGAGGCTCACACGGTCGGAACCTGTGCTGGGACTGGGCCACTCGGCATACTCGCGGGAGGTCCTGATCCCCGAGATCGCATCCCTACAGCTGCAAGGTGGCGAACCGCATGTCCCGACTCCAGCAGACCGACGGCCTGACCGAGGAGCAGACGGAGCTGGTCAAGCTCGTGCGCGAGTTCGTCAACGAGCAGATCATCCCTGTGGCCCAGGAGCTCGAGCACAAGGACGAGTACCCGACCGAGATCGTCCAGGGCATGAAGGAGATGGGGATCTTCGGGCTGATGATCCCCGAGGAGTACGGCGGTCTCGGGGAGTCGCTGCTCACCTACGCGCTGGTGGTCGAGGAGATCGCGCGCGGCTGGATGTCGGTGAGCGGCATCGTCAACACCCACTTCATCGTCGCCTACATGCTGCTGCAGCACGGAACCGAGGAGCAGAAGCAGCGCTACCTGCCGAAGATGGCGACCGGCGAGATCCGGGGCGCGTTCTCGATGAGTGAGCCGGGGCTGGGTTCCGACGTGTCGGCGATCCGCACCAAGGCGGTGAAGGGCGACACGGTCGACGGTGTCGACCAGTGGTCGATCACCGGACAGAAGATGTGGCTCACCAACGGCGGCAGCGCGAATCTCGTTGCGGTGCTGGTGAAGACGGACCTCGGCGCCGACTCGGTCTACAAGAACATGACGACCTTCCTCATCGACAAGACCGCCGGCTTCGGCGAGACCGCCCAGGGCGTCACCATCCCCGGCAAGATCGAGAAGATGGGCTACAAGGGCGTCGACACCACGGAGATGGTGCTCGAGGGTCACCAGACCACCAGCGCCCAGATCCTCGGCGGCGAGCCGGGCAAGGGCTTCTACCAGATGATGGACGGCGTCGAGGTGGGTCGCGTCAACGTGGCCGCCCGCGCCTGCGGGGTGTCGATGCGGGCCTTCGAGCTCGGGATCGCCTACTCCCAGCAGCGCGAGACGTTCGGCAAGAAGATCGCCGAGCACCAGGGCATCCTGTTCCGCCTCGCCGACATGGCGACCAAGGTCGAGGCCAGCCACCAGATGATGGTCAAGGCCGCGCGGCTCAAGGACGCGGGTGCGCGCAACGACCTCGAGGCCGGCATGGCCAAGTACCTCGCCGCCGAGAACTGTGCCGACGTGGTCGAGCAGTCGTTCCGCATCCACGGCGGCTACGGCTACTCCAAGGAGTACGAGATCGAGCGCCTCTACCGCGAGGCCCCGATGCTGCTGATCGGCGAGGGCACGGCGGAGATCCAGAAGATGATCATCGGCCGCCGCCTCCTCGAGGACTTCGCTCTCAAGAAGTGATGGCGCTCTCGAGAAGTGATGGCGCTCTCAAGAAGTGAGGGCGACGTATGCCGCGTGGCCGGCCGCGCGGCGCACCACAGGTCCCGATCGGGTGCCGTCCAGCGGTCTCCCAGCGGGCTTTGACACACTGGTGCCATGAGCACCCAGCCCAATGCCATGGCCAGGTCCCGCGCGGTCCTGTCGCTGGAGTACCCGATGTCGCTCGGACGGTACGACACCTACGACAAGGCCCAGAAGGCCGTCGACTACCTCTCCGACCATCAGTTCCCGGTGCAGAACGTCCTGATCGTCGGCACCGACCTCAAGCAGCTCGAGCGCGTCACGGGTCGGCTGACCCGGCAGCGGGTCGCGGTCGGCGGCCTCGTCTCCGGTGCGTGGCTCGGCCTCTTCGTGGGCCTGATCTTCTCGCTGCTCGACACGGGCAGCAACGGCGCCGGGTTCGTCGGGGTGCTGCTGACGGTGGCGTTCGGGGCGATCTTCGGCCTGGTCTGGGCGCTGATCGGCTACGCCCTGACCGGGGGCAACCGTGACTTCACCTCGGTGATGCAGGTCGTCGCCACCCAGTACGAGGTCCTGGTGGAGCACAAGTTCGCGGCCCAGGCCCGTGAGCTCCTGACCAAGATGGACCCGATGGCGGCAGCCCAGGCCCAGGTCGACGCCGCCCGCGAGGCCGAGCGTCAGCGCGCCGCCGCCGAGCAGGCGAGCCCCCCGCCGCCTCCCACCGTCTGAGCTCGGCGCCGACCTCGCGACTCTGAAGGATCCTGCGGGCCAGGACCCGGCGGATCCTTCAGAGTCGCGACCCGGTCCGTCCGAAGAACCGTCAGTGAGGGGAGGCGCGGTCGCGGGCACGCGGCATACGCTCCCTCCCATGACTGAGACCGCAGGGGACAAGCCCGCCCTCGCCGACTTCGGCGACGACTTCACCTCCGTCCTGTGCGTCGTGGCGCACCCGGACGACATCGAGTACGGCACCGCCGCGGCCGTGGCCAAGTGGACCGCGGCCGGCAAGACCGTGACGTACTTCCTGCTGACCAGGGGGGAGGCAGGCATCGACACCATGCACCCCGACGAGGCGGCCGGCGTCCGCGAGCAGGAGGAGCGCGACGGGGCGGCCATCGTGGGGGTGACCGAGGTGGACTTCGGCAGCCATCGCGACGGCAACGTCGAGTACGGCCTGGACCTGCGCCGCGACATCTCCCGCGAGATCAGGCGACGCAGGCCCGACGTCGTGATCACGGGCCACTACGGCGACCGGTTCGTCCAGGGGATGCTCAACCAGGCCGACCACCGCGCCGTCGGGCTCGCCACCGTCGACGCGGTCGCCGACGCCGGCAACCGCTGGATCTTCCCCGAGCTGGTCGACGAGGGGTTCGAGCCCTGGAACGTCAAGCGGCTCTGCTTCGGCGGGTCGCCCACCGCGACGCACTTCGTCGATGTGGGCGACCACTTCGAGCAGGCGGTGGCGTCGCTGGAGGCGCACCGGGCCTACAACGACGCGCTGCCCGACACCTTCCCCAAGCCGGCCGAGCTGATCGGCATGATCCTCGGGTGGGGCGGTCAGGCAGCCGGCGTCGACAAGGCCCTCACCCTCGACGTCGTCGAGCGCCGTTAGCGGCTCTGGACCTCGCGGATCCAGGCCTCGACGTCGGCCGACGCGCGGGGCATGCCGGCGGAGAGGTTCTCGTGGCCGTCGGCGGTCACCAGCACGTCGTCCTCGATGCGCACGCCGATGCCACGGAAGCGCTCGGGTGCCTTGAGGTCGTCGGCCTTGAAGTAGAGACCCGGCTCGACCGTCAGGACCATGCCCGGCAGCAGCTCGG
Organism: Phycicoccus sp. Soil802; assembly: GCF_001429605.1. Lineage (GTDB taxonomy): Bacteria > Actinomycetota > Actinomycetes > Actinomycetales > Dermatophilaceae > Pedococcus. Next base: position 60,968 of record NZ_LMSS01000007.1, on the reverse strand, counting down.
CGTCCATGTACTCCTCGCGGGTGGCGAGGGCGCAGTCGTGCACGTCGAGGCCGAGGTGGTGGCTCGTGCCGTGCACCATCCAGCGGCGGTGGTACTGGCCGTGCTCCTTGTCGAGGGTGTCCTCGACCGAAACGCCTTCGGGCAGTAGGCCCCACGCGAGCAGGTGCTCGGCGATGACCTTGATCGCGGCGGCGTGCACGTCGGAGAACTTGTTGCCCGGCTTGACCGCCGCCAGGCCCGCTTCCTGCGCCGCGTAGACGGCGTCGTAGACCTCACGCTGGGCATCGGTGAACGTGCCGTTGGCGGGGAGCGTGCGGGTGATGTCGGCCGTGAACAGCGAGTCCACCTCGACCCCGGCGTCGAGCAGGATGAGGTCGCCGTCGCGCAGCTCACCGGTGTTCTTGATCCAGTGCAGCGTCGTGGCGTGGTCGCCGGCGGCGGCGATCGAGTCGTAGCCGACACCGTTGCCCTCGTGGCGGGCGGTGAGGCCGAAGACGCCCTCCACCCAGCGCTCGCCGCGGCCCTTGGCGACGGCCTCCGGCAGGTCGGCGATCACGGCGTCGAACCCGTGGTGGGTGGCCTCGACGGCCTTGCGCATCTCCTCGACCTCCCACTCGTCCTTGGTGAGCCGCAGGGTCGAGAGGAAGTGGGCGAGCTCGTCGTCGGCCTCGGTGAGGTCGTCCTGCTCGGCGGTGGCGGAGACCGCCTCCGAGGTGCGGGCGGTGTCCAGCTCGCGGGTGAGGTCACGGTCGGCGTCCCGGACCAGGCGCACGGTCACCTCGCCGGCGTCCTTGACCACCGCGTCGGAGAACTCGTCGATGTGGCGTCCGGTGACGCCGAGCTCGATCTCCACGTCCTCGATGGTCGGGCGGGCGCCCACCCAGAACTCGCCGTAGCGGGCGTCGGCGAAGAACTCGTCAGTGTCCCGCCCGGCCAGCGGACGGAAGTAGAGGATCGACTCGTGCGTGCCGTCGTCGCGGGGCTCGAGGACGAGCACGGCATCCGGCTCGCGGTCGCCGCCGAGCCCGGTGAGGTGGACGAACGCGGTGTGCGGTCGGAACACGTAGTCGGTGTCGTTGCTGCGCACCTTGAGCCCACCCGCGGGGATCACCAGCCGGTCGCCCTGGAAGGCGGCGCTGACCGCCTCCCGACGCGCCGCGGCATACCGGGCTGCCTCGCTCAGCTCGCTCGGACCGGGCGGCCGTGGAGCCCAGTCCTCGGCGACAAACGCACGGAACTCGTCCGTGGTCGGGCGGGCGCGGTTCTCCGACTTCTTCTGCTCTTCGCTCACCCGCCCATCGTGCCATGGCACCACCCGGCCTCACCCCAATGGTGGGGGTCGTCCGAGACGTCCTTTGCCAGCATCGGTCCATGGCACGGCACAGGGGCAAGGCCAGGCACCCGGTGGTCATCGGCGCGGGTGTCCTGCTGGTCGCGGCGCTGGCAGTCGGAGGCGTGTATGCCGTGATGAATGCTGACGATGCCACCCCACCGCCGAGCCGAGCCGGCGCCACGACCACGTCCCCGAGCAGCACGTCCTCCAGCACCTCGTCCGGCACCTCGTCCGGCAGTACGCCGTCGAGCAGCACCTCCTCGAGCGGCGCAGCGGGCGCCAGCGCCACGAGCTCGACCAGCTCCAGTGCGCCGGGCTCGGCGACCACCGACGCCACGGCCGTGACCGCGCTCGCGTCCTGCACCACGACGGTGCGTGCCCAGCAGGGGCTGGCCAGGGCGGTGGCCGCATCTGCTCGGGACTGGGCCCTGCACACCGATGCCCAGCGCAAGTTCGACTCCGGCGAGTTCACCGTGGCGCAGACCGAGGCGCAGTGGGCGGCCTCGAAGGCGCGCGGTCCGGCCGATCTGGCGGCGTACACCCGAGCCGTCAAGGCAGTGCAGCGCGCCCGCGGTGGCTGCGACCGCCTCGCTGCCGCCACGTCCGGCTCCTCCGTCGAGGTGCCCGCGAAGCGGTGTACGACCCGGTCGGCGTCGCTGGCGCGGGTGGCGCGCACCGGCGCGGTGGTGCACCGGCAGTGGGCGGCCCACCTGGCGATGATGGCCCACAAGCAGCACATGGGCGAAGCCGAGTACCTCGACCGGTGGGCCGGCATGGTCGAGGACGCCAAGCCCGCGCTGACCGCCTACCGCGCCGCCGCGGCTGCCCTCGCCAAGGCGCCACCCTGCTCGGCCTGACGTCGCCCGCGCTGGACGGGCACGGAATGGCCGGGCCGCCGGCTGAGGGTCAGTCGTCGGCCAGGAGCGCGAGCACGGCCTTCTCGATCGCCGCCTGGCGACGCTCGGGCGTGCGGTAGCGCGACGGGTCCACGTCGATGGTGGCACCCGACTCGTAGCGGTCGAGCACGCGCGGGTCGATGTAGGAGTTCTTGGCGATGGTCGGGGTGTTGCCGAGGTACCCCGCCACCTCGTCGACGGCTGCCTTGACCGCCCGCTTGCGGGACGCCTTGGTGTCGCCCGGTTCGTCGCTCGCCGCAAGGGCGACCGCGGCCAGCACGGTCGCGTGCCAGGTGCGGAAGTCCTTGGCGGTCAACTCGCCGCCGAGCAGGTCGCCCAGGTAGGCGTTGACGGCGGTGGAGTCGAGGTCGGCCCAGCGACGGGCTTCCTGGTAGGCCAGGAGCCGCTTGCTCGCCGACTTGCGCCGCCGCATCCGGTCCAGCGCCTCGATGGCGGCCGCGTCGTCGATCTCGATGGTGTGCTCGATCCCGGACTTGCCGACGAACGTGAAGACGATGACGTCGCCGCGGCGGCGGACGTGCTGGCGCTCCAGGGTGGTGAGACCGAACGACCCGTTGTCCTGGGTGTAGGCGTCGTTGCCGATGCGGAAGTACCCGAGGTCGAGCAGGCGTACGGCGGTCGCGGCCGCCCGACCCCGGGGCATGCCCTCGAGCGCGAGGTCCGCGAGGATGCGTCGTCGGGCCGCAGGCAGCTTGGCCGCGGCGGCCAGCACCCGGTCGAACTTCGTCTGGTCCTGCTTGAGCCTCCAGACCGGGTGGTAGAGGTACTGGCGCCGACCCGCGACGTCGGTGCCCACGGCCTGGATGTGTCCCTGCGGCAGGGGGCAGATCCAGACGTCCTCCCAGGCCGGCGGGATCGCCAGCGACCGGATCCGCTCGACGTCAGCGGCGCCCAGCTTCGCCCCGTTCTCGTCGAGGTAGACGAATCCCTTGCCTGCTCGGCGACGCCGCCAGCCCTTCGACTGGGGTGACACCTTCCGCAACCTGGGCACGGTCTACAGCCTGTCGAGGGCCGACTTGAGCGTGCGGGCAGTGTCGCTGCCGAGCTTGCTGAGCAACGGCATCGCCACCGGCCACAGCCACCGGCCCAGCCCGGTGAAGGAGAACTCCGCCGTGTAGTCGATCGACGACCCGGCGCCGTCGGGGGACACGGTGATGGTGTCGCGGCTGGTGGTGGTCTCGTTGCGCCCCACGATGACGAACCCGTGGTCGGCGACGCTCTCGAGGGTGTAGTCGAGGTCGACGGTGCGGCCCGCGAACTTCGACACGTTGTGCCAGACGGTGCCGGGGGAGCCGTCGCCCGAGAGGAGCTCGCAGGTGACCGTGCCGGCGTCCCACTCCACGGCGTTCTCGAAGTCCAGCAGGTAGGGCAGGACCCGGGTCGGTGGTGCGGTGGTGGTGACAGTGCGCCGGACGGTGGGCATTCACGTGCTCCTGTGGTCAGTGACGCGGGTTGCGTCGGGCAATGGCTGTGGTGAGGGCGGTCGCGAAGGTGCGCCACCCGGCACACGCGAGCAGTCCGGTGGCCTTACCCCGTCCGGCCGGCGCCACACGTCCAGCGAGGTCACCCGCGCTCACGGTGCGGGCCGATCGTCCGGAGGGTCGCGGCCACGATGGCGGCCCCGACGGCCGCGCCGGCGGCGGCGCCGGCGGCGGCGCCGGCGGTCCGCTGGACCGTGCGCCGCCACTGCTGGGGGTCGACAGTGCGCAGTGCGGCCCGGACGGCCGTGTCGAAGCCCGCAGGACCGCCCGGTGGGGGGCCGATCTCGGTCTGCGCATCGTCCTCGTGGCAGACCGCCTCGTGGACCAGGCTGCCGACCAGCGGGCGCGCGATGCCGGCGGAGATCGGCGTGACGAGACCGACCCACAGTCCGGCCAGCCGGGGCGACAGCACCGGCACGGACACGATCAGGCGACGGCCCAGGCCGGCCACCTCGGCGTAGCGCTGCATCATGTCGGCGTAGGTCAGCACCTCGGGGCCGCCGATGTCGTAGGTGCGGTTGCTGTCCGCCGGGAGATCGGCGGCACCGACCAGGTAGTGCACGACGTCGTCGACGGCGATCGGCTGGATACGGTTGTCGACCCACTTCGGCGCGACCATCGCGGGCAGCCGCTCGGTGAGGTGGCGCAGCATGTCGAACGACGCCGACCCGTCCCCGAGCACCACTCCGGCCTGGAGCACGGTGGCGGGCACCGGGCCGGCCAGGAAGATCTCGCCCACCTCGACCCGCGACGCGAGGTGCTCGGACAGCTTGCCCGACGGGTGCAGGCCGCTCAGGTAGACCACCCGGGTGGTGCCCGCGTCGGAGGCCGCGGCGGCGAAGCCCTGCGCCATGGTGCGGTCGCGCTCGACGAAGCTGCCCCGCCCGTCCATCGAGTGCAGGAGGTAGTAGGCGACCTCCGTGTCGTCGAGGGCGCGGCCGAGGTCGTCGGGTGAGGTGGCGTCTCCCTCGACCACCTCGACGTCCTCGTGCCAGGGATGGCCTGCGAGGCGCGAGCTGCTGCGGGTGAGCACGCGCACCCTCCACCCGGCGTCGAGCAGGGCGGGCACGAGCTCGCCCCCGATGTAGCCCGTCGCGCCGGTGACGAGCGCCGTGCGTGGTGTGCTGCGGGGGACGGAGTCGGTCATGCGTCAGCTCCCGGTGGACAGGACGAGGGGCAGGAGGAAGAGCATCCCGAGCGACCACGTGAGGTGCGTGACGACCGGGCCGAGGATGCCACCGGTGACGCGGCGCTGCAGGGCGGTCAGCAGCCCGAGCAGGCCGGCGGCCAGGACGAGCAGCGGTATGCCGGCCCCGACCGTGGTCAGCGCGTAGACGACGGTGGTGATCGCCACCGCGTGCCGGCGGCCCACCGCGGAGTAGAGCGCGCCGCGGAAGTAGAGCTCCTCGGCGACGCCGTTGACGGCGGTGAGCACGGCCACCAGGGCGAGTGAGCCGAGGCGGGCGTGGTCGAGGAGGTGCTGCACGGGGTCGCGCAGGACCGGCACCTGGGCCACCACCACTGCCCCCACGAGGAACAGGGCCAGGAGGAGCGCGCCGAGCGCCAGGGACTGGACGATGGGCCGGGCGTCCTGTCCGCCGGCGCGGGTGTGGGCGTGGCCGAGGTGGAGGGGGCCAGAGGCGAACGCCCCGGTGGCCCACACGGCAGCGAGGCCGAGCGTCGCGACGTAGAACATCGGGTCGCCCGGCTGGATGCGCAACGCGAACGCCAGCACCGCCGCGCCGACGACGAGGGTCACGAGGGCGACGACGCGGCGTCGGCGGAAGGCCGCGTCGCTCTCGGTGTGGTCGCGCGCGACCGGCGTCACGAGGGCCGCGCGGATGAAGTCGCGGACCTCGCGGACCGGGTGCGGTCCCCGGTTCGCCGCAGGCGTCCGGTGGGCGTCCGGTGTGGACCCGCTCATCCGCGGACCGACGCGTAGCGGCGCAACGCCTCGCGGCGCTCGTCGGCGTGGTCGACGAGCCGCTCGGGATAGTCGTGGGCGTAGCCATCGTCGTGCTTCCAGGGCTCGTGGACCGCCGGCCCCTCGAGGTGGGCGAGCTCCGGCACGTAGCGACGGACGTAGTCGCCGTGCGGGTCGAAGCGCAGCCCCTGCGTGATCGGGTTGAAGACCCGGAAGTACGGCGACGCGTCCGTGCCGGTGCCGGCCACCCACTGCCAGCCGTGGTTGTTGGAGGCGATGTCGCCGTCGATCAGGTGGTCGAGGAAGTGCCTGGCCCCGATCGGCCACCACACGTGCAGGTCCTTGGTGAGGAAGCTGGCCGTGACCATCCGCATCCGGTTGTGCATCCAGCCCTCGCGCAGCAGCTGGCGCATAGCCGCATCCACGACGGGGTAGCCGGTCCGTCCCTCGCGCCAGGCCTCGACGGCCTCGCCGCCGTCGTCGTAGTCCATCCCCGACAGGGCGGGGCGCAGGTCGTGCCACGCCGACTCCGGGTGGTGCCACAGGACGTCGGCGTAGAACTCGCGCCAGGCCAGCTCGGTCGCGAACCGGTCGGCTCCCGGGCCGAGGTTCCGGCGGCCGTCCGCGAGGTCGGCCAGGAGGGTGCGGGGGTGCACGGCCCCGATCTTGAGGTACGGCGACAACCGCGACACCCCGTCGAGGTCGGCCCGGTCGCGGTTGCCGTCGTAGTCGGCCAGCGCACCGTCGCGGAAGTCGGCCCACCGCTCGAGGGCGGCCGCCTCGCCCGCGGCGGGAAGAGTGGGCAGGCCGTTCGCCTCGCGGGCGTCCTCGAGGGTGGTGAGGGCCGACTGGTCGGACCGCACCTGTGCCAGGCGCAGGTCCTTCGGCTCCGTGGCCGGAGCGGGCCAGCCGTGCTCGCGCCACGCCTTCGAGAAGGGCGTGAAGACCTTGTACTCCGTGCCCGAGCCGTTGCGCACCGAGCCCGGCCCCAAGGCATAAGGGGAGCCGGTCTCGACCCAGGCGACGCCGGCCTCTCCGAGCGCCGCCGCCACGGCGCGGTCGCGGCGTCGCCCCGCGGGCGTGGTCTCGCGGGAGACGTGGACGGAGTGTGCGCCCAGCTCGGCGGCCAGTGCCGGGACCACCTCCACCGGGTCACCCTCCCGCACGCAGAGCCGCCCTTCGTATGCCGCGTCGGCGGCCTTGAGGCTCTCGGCCAGCCAGGCACGGCGGGCGTCGCCGGCGCCCTTCCACAGCGTGGGGTCGAGCACGAAGACGACGGCCACCTCGCCAGGCCCGGTGCCCGAGGCACTCGTGGCCGCGTGATGGGCCGCACCCAGGGCCGGGAGGTCGCCACGGCGCAGGTCCCGGCGCAGCCAGAGGATGCTCGGCGACGACACGCGGCACTCCTCTCGGCGGGCTGGCCAGGGCGGGGGATCGAGTGTGCTCAGCTGCCTGGAACACCCACGCTAACCGTCTGACCTGCGATGTTCAAAGTGTGTCCAAGGTGTCTCGAGTCGTCGTCGACCACTCAGAGGGTGCCGTCAGGACCGCTCCGACGGGCCTCGTCGGCGCTGGCGTCGTCGGGCATGGTCTGGCTGATCCGCTCGGCCTCGACACGACCGAGGTAGATCTCGATCTCCTCCTTGGTGCGGGCGTCGTCCCAGCCGAGCACCGGCGCGACGAGCGCGGCGGCGGCGGGGGCGGCCGAGACCCCCCTGTCCCAGGCCTCGATCGAGATCCGGGTGCGGCGGGTGAGCACGTCGGTCAGGTGCAGCGCCCCCTCGTGCGACGCCGCGTAGACGATCTCGGCCCGCAGGTGGTCCTCGGCGCCGTCGAGCGGCTGGCCGAGCTCGGGCCGCTCCGCGACGAGGTCGAGGAGCTCCTGGGTGAGGGCGCCGTAGCGGCGCAGGAGGTGCTCGATGCGGGCGACGTGCAGCCCGGAGGAGCGGGCGAGCGTCTGGCGCTGGTTCCAGGCCGCCTGGTAGCCGACGCCGCCGAGCAGCGGGATGGTGTCGGTCGTCGACTCGGCGATGCGCCCGGGGATGGCCTGGGCCGCCTCGTCGACGGCGTCCTTCGCCATCACGCGGTAGGTCGTGTACTTGCCGCCTGCCACGACGACCAGCCCTGGCGCGCTGTGGGCGACCACGTGCTCGCGCGACAGCTTGCTGGTCGACTCGGACTCGCCGGCCAGCAGGGGCCGCAGGCCGGCGTAGACGCCCTCGACGTCCTCGTGGGTCAACGGGGTGGCCAGCACGCGGTTGACGTGGTCGAGGATGTAGTCGATGTCGGCCCGGGTCGCCGCCGGGTGCGCCTTGTCGAGCGACCAGTCGGTGTCCGTCGTCCCGAGGATCCAGTGCCGGCCCCACGGGATGACGAAGAGCACGGACTTCTCGGTGCGCAGGATGAGCCCGGTCGAGGAGTGGATGCGGTCGCGGGGTACGACCAGGTGGATGCCCTTGGACGCGCGCACGTGGAACTGGCCGCGCTCGCCGACCATCGCCTGGGTGTCGTCGGTCCACACGCCGGTGGCGTTGACGATCTGCTTGGCGTTGATCACGAACTCGCGGTCGGTGAGCTTGTCGACGGCCCGCACGCCGGTCACCCGCTCGCCCTGGCGCAGGAAGCCAATGGCAGCAACGCGATTCGCGACGTGCGCGCCGTAGCTGGCCGCCGTGCGGGCGAGCTCCATGGTGTGTCGGGCGTCGTCGACCTGGGCGTCGTAGTACTGCACCGCACCGGTGAGTGCGCTGCTCTTCAGGCTCGGCATGAGGCGCAGCGCCTGGCGACGGGTCAGGTGGCGGTGGTGGGGGAGACCCGCGCCGTGACCCGACCTCATGGCCATCGCGTCGTAGAGGGCGATGCCTGACCCGACGTAGGCGCGCTCCCAGCCGTGGTGGGTCAGCGGGTAGAGGAACGGCACCGGGCGCACGAGGTGGGGTGCGAGGGTGGTCAGGAGCAGCCCCCGCTCGTGCAGGGCCTCTCGGACGAGGGCGAAGTCGAGCATCTCGAGGTAGCGCAGGCCGCCGTGGATGAGCTTGCTGCTGCGCGAGGACGTGCCGCTCGCGAAGTCGCGTTGTTCGATCAGCCCGGTCGACAGGCCGCGGGTGACGGCGTCGAGGGCGGTACCGCTGCCGACCACGCCACCACCGATCACGAGCAGGTCGAGCTCCTCGCCACTGCCGAGCGTGGCGATCGCGCGCTCGCGGCCCTGCGGCGAGAGTGCCGTGTTGGTGCCTGCCAGACCCATGTCCTACCCCTCGTCGACGTCCACCCAGTCAAGGGTGCGTTCCACGGCCTTGCGCCACCCGGCATACCCGTCGGTGCGCTGCCGGTCCGACCAGGTCGGTGACCACCGCTTCGACTCCTGCCAGTTCGCGCGGAGCTCGTCGGTGCCTGACCAGAAACCGGTGGCCAGACCAGCAGCGTAGGCCGCCCCGAGCGCGGTCGTCTCGGCGACCACGGGACGGGACACCGGCACGCCGAGGATGTCGGACTGGAGCTGCATGCAGAGGTCGTTCGCGGTGACGCCACCGTCGACCTTGAGCACCTCGAGCTCGACCCCGCTGTCCTTGGTCATCGCATCGGAGACGTCGCGGGTCTGGTAGCAGATCGCCTCGAGCGTGGCCCGCGCCAGGTGCGCGTTGGTGTTGAACCGGCTCATGCCGACGATGGCGCCGCGGGCGTCGGGCCGCCAGTAGGGCGCGAACAGTCCGGAGAAGGCCGGGACGAAGTAGAGGCCGCCGGTGTCGTCGACCTGCTTGGCGAGGCGTTCGATGTCCGCGGCCCCCGAGATGATCCCGAGCTGGTCGCGCAGCCACTGCACCGCCGACCCGGTCACCGCGATCGAGCCCTCGAGGGCGTAGACCGGCTTGGCGTCGCCGAGCTGGTAGCAGAGCGTGGTCAGCAGCCCCGACTCGCTGCGCACGATCTCCTCGCCGGTGTTGAGGATCATGAAGTTGCCGGTGCCGTAGGTGTTCTTGCCCTCGCCGGGCGCGAAGCAGACCTGGCCGACGGTCGCGGCCTGCTGGTCGCCGAGGTCTCCGGCGAGGGGCACCTCACCACCGAGCGGGCCACCGGCGCGCGTCAGCCCGTAGAACTCGGGGTCGGAGCTCGGCCGGATCGTGGGGAGCATCTGCCGTGGGATGTCGAAGAAGCCGAGCAGCTCGTCGTCCCAGTCGAGGGTCCGCAGGTCCATCAGCATGGTGCGGCTGGCGTTCGTGACGTCGGTGACGTGCACCCCGCCGTCGGTGCCGCCGGTGAGGTTCCACAGCAGCCAGGTGTCGATGGTGCCGAAGAGGGCGTCACCGTGCTCCGCGGCGGCCCGGGCGCCGTCGACGTGGTCGAGGATCCACTGGACCTTGCCGGCGGAGAAGTACGCCGCAGGCGGGATCCCGGCGCGCTCGCGGATGACGTCGCCCTTGCCGGACTGGTCGAGCGCCCGGGCGATGCGGTCGGTGCGGGTGTCCTGCCAGACGATCGCGTTGTGCAGCGGTCGGCCGGTGCGCTTGTTCCAGACGACCGTGGTCTCGCGCTGGTTGGTGATCCCGAGCGCGGACAGGTCCGACGGCTGGAGGTCGAGCTGCGACAGTGCCGAGCCGATCACCGTCTGGGTGCGTTCCCAGATCTCGAGCGGGTTGTGCTCGACCCAGCCGGCCTGCGGCATCACCTGCTCGTGCTCGAGCTGGTGTCGGCCCACCTCGGCGCCGTCGTGGTCGAACACCATGAAGCGGGTGCTCGTCGTTCCCTGGTCAACCGCACCAACGAAATCGGCCATGGGGTGACCCTAGTGCGGCACGAAGCCGGCCACGCGGCATACCGAGGTCGTGACGGCTAGTCCTTGGGGGCGGGTTCGACCAGCTCGGGGCGGCCGGGCTGCTCGCCGCCGCGCGCCTCGAGGTAGGAGTCCTTGGGCACCATCACCTTGCGGCGGAAGATGCACACGAGCGTGCCGTCCTGGTTGTAGCCCTTGGTCTCGACGTGCACGACACCGCGGTCGTCCTTGGACTTCGACTCCCACTTGTCGAGCACCTCGGTCTGGCCGTAGATGGTGTCGCCGTGGAAGGTCGGGGCCACGTGGCGCAGCGACTCGATCTCGAGGTTGGCGATCGCCTTGCCGGAGACGTCGGGCACGCTCATGCCCAGCAGCAGCGAGTAGATGTAGTTCCCTACGACCACGTTCTTGCCGAACTGCGTGGTGTTCTCCGCGTAGTTGGCGTCGAGGTGGAGCGGGTGGTGGTTCATGGTGAGCAGGCAGAACAGGTGGTCGTCGTACTCGGTCACCGTCTTGCCGGGCCAGTGCTTGTAGACCGCGCCGACCTCGAACTCCTCGTAGCTGCGTCCGAATTGCATGGGCCCCATCCTGCCGATGCGCGCAGCGCAGGGACACCGGTATGCCGCGTGGGTTCCCTCACAGCGGACGCGTCGGGATTGGTCGCAGAACTTTCTCGAGATTTCCGGGTCGAAAGATCGAGACCGTCGGTTCCGGGCCGTCAGGGTAGTGACAGGGCCACCCGGCCACCCGATCCCCGGACAGGGAGCAGCAACCATGAAGTACGTCATCCTCATCCACTCCAACCCACAACCGTGGGGTCACCCCACCAGTGACTTCGTCGCCGAGCACCAGGCGTTGTCGCCGGAGGAGCGGGCGTCCCTCGAGGCCGACTTCGAGTCGGTGATGCAGGAGATGTCCGACAACGGCGAGCTGCTCGGCGGCCAGGCGCTCGGCGACCCCGCCGACGCGCGCCTGGTCCGGTGGCACGCCGGGCGGCGCAAGATCACCGAGGGCCCCTACGCCGAGACGGTCGAGCAGTTCGCCGGGTTCTTCCTCATCGACGTCGTCAGCCAGGAGCGGGCCGAGGAGGTGGCCGAGAAGTTCGCCGGACCGGGCGAGACCGTCGAGCTCCGCCCGGTCGCCACCTGACCCAAGGGCGCGGTCAGGACTCGGCCAACTGGCCGACTTTCCTGACGCGCGCGGCGTGTTGGCCCGGGGAAGCGGGCAATTGGCCGCTTCTGGGGTCAGACGACGCCGGGAGGCCCCTCCCCGACGGCGCTGTCCTCGCCGACCGGGATGACCGGGTCCGCGTCGGTCTGGCGCGGGCTCCGGTGCTCGAACAGCAACCCCCGGCACAACCCCAGCAGGGCGAGGTTGATGAAGACGAGCAGGTAGCCGGCGAACTCCTGGTCGAGCAACCGGAAGAACTGCACCACGAACAGCTCGGCGAGCAGCGCGATCTCGAACATCCGCAGGGCGCGCTCCCGGTCTCCGCGCACCCACCGGACGGTGGCCACGACGGCCAGAGCCGCCGAGGCGACGCTGAAGAGCCCGTAGATCAGGTCGCTCGTCGTGGGGCCACTGGCGAGGAGGACGAGCGGGCGCACCATCGACGCCACCACGAACACGAGCACCACCACGACGGCGGTGCGCTTGACCAGCTCGAGCCGGGGCAGGCCGATGATGGTCCGCCGCGCCCGTGCGTAGGCGCGGGCGATGAAGGAGCTGGAGACCGCGGTGACCGGCAGCCCTTCGAGGGTGCGGCGCAGTGGCCCGGCCAAGGCCTCGGAGTCGCCCACCTCGCGCAGCAGGTCGATCGCGCGCTGCCGCTCCGCCTGGTCCATGTCGTGCGCTGCGGACTCCTTCAGCAGCTCGACGGCGTTGACGACCCGCTCACGATCGGTCAGGGGATGCCGTTGCACGACGAACGTGACGACGAGGTACATCCCGACGAACGTGCCGTAGATGATCGCGGCCACGGGCTCGTAGAAGTAGTTGTTGTCACCCGTGACGAACTTGCCGACCTCGTCGATGAACAACCCGAACCCGATGCCCGCGAAAACCGTCGCGACGTTCCGCACGGCCCGGCTGAGGAACAGCATGAACATGAGCTGCGCGACGAGCATCCCGAGACCGCCCCAGAGGAGGTGGGCGAGGTGCAGGGTGCCGCCACCCAGCTGCGGGAAGCCGGTGGCGGCCAGGATCATCCGGGTCAGTGCGATCGACAGCACCGAGCAGACGAGGAAGACCTCGAAGCGGTCCGCGCCCTCGGCATCGCGGATCGGCAGTCGCGAGGTGGAGGACACCTGGCGATGATGGCACGGCCGGGGCCCTACCCTTGGGCACGTGCCGATCGACCTCCACACCCACTCCACCGCGAGCGACGGCACTGAAGCCTCCGAGGTCGTCGTGGCGCAGGCTGCGCGAGCCGGTCTCGACGTGGTGGCCCTCACCGACCACGACACGTATGCCGGGTGGCCGGCTGCCGTGGCAGCCGCCGGCGAGCTCGGCGTCGACCTGGTGCGCGGGGTCGAGGTGTCGTGCTCGCAGCGCGGGATCAGCGTCCACCTGCTCGCCTACCTGGTCGACCCCGAGGCCAGCGGCCTCCTGCACGAGCTGGACCGGGCCCGCGACTCGAGGGTGACCCGGATCGACCGGATGGTCGAGCTGATGGCCGCCGACGGCATACCCGTGACGATCGATGAGGTGCGGGCGCAGGCAGGTGTCGGCACGACGATGGGTCGGCCACACATCGCCGACGCGCTCGTCGCGAGCGGCTTCGTGAGGAGCCGCGACGAGGCGTTCGCCGACGTCCTGCGCAACGGCAGCCGCTACTACGTCTCCCACTACGCCCCCGACCCGGTGCGGGCCGTCGAGCTCGTCCGCGCGGCGGGCGGTGTGCCCGTGATGGCGCACCCGTTCGCGAACGGTCGCGGCTGGACCGTCGACGACTCGGTCATCGAGCGGATGGCCGACGCCGGGCTGGCCGGGCTGGAGGCGCACCACCGCGACCACACGCCCGCAGAGCGCACCCACGCGGTCGAGCTCGCGGCGCGGCTGGGGTTGTTCGTCACGGGGTCGAGCGACTACCACGGCGCGGGCAAGGAGAACCGGCTCGGCGAGAACACCACGACCCCGGAAGTGCTCGCGCAGATCGAGGAACAGGCAACCAGCGGCATCGACGTGGTCAGGGTGGCACGAGCGTGAACGACATCATCAACCTCCAGACCTTCGGCTCGGTCTTCGTGACCCTGCTGGTGATCATGGACCCGCCCGGCGCCCTGCCGATCTTCCTCGCCCTGACCTCCTCGCTCACCCAGAAGCAGAAGGTCGCGGCGGCCCGTCGGGCGTCCCTCGTGGCGCTGGGCGTGATCGTCCTCTTCGCCGTGTTCGGGCAGCAGATCCTCACCTACCTGCACATCTCGCTCCCGGCGCTGCAGGGCGCCGGCGGTCTGCTGCTGCTCCTCGTGGCGCTCCAGCTGCTGACCGGGTCGGAGCAGGAGCAGCACGCCGACGCCGGCGTCAACGTCGCCCTGGTGCCGCTCGGCACCCCGCTGCTGGCCGGCCCGGGTGCCATCGTGGCGACGATGCTGCAGGTCAAGCGCGCCGACGCCGTGGGTGACTACATCGCCGTCGCGGCTGGTCTGGTCGCCACGATGTTCGTCGTCTGGTTGTTCTTCCGCTTCGCCAGCCAGGTGCACCGCGTCCTCAAGGACAGCGGCACGGTGCTGGTGACCCGGATCGCCGGCCTCCTGCTCTCCGCGATCGCGGTCCAGATGGTCGCCGACAGCATCCGCGCCTTTGTCAGCGGCACCGCCTAGCGTGGTCGGCATGGGCACGGGGGAAGTTGGCGACCAGGGTCACGGCGCGCGCGGCGTCCAGCAGGAGTTCGTGGGTATGCCGCGTCGCCTGTTCCGCGCCAGCCCGAGCAAGCTGCTGGCGTGGGTCGACTGCCCCCGGCGCTACCGCATGCAGTACCTCGACCGCCCGGCCCCGCCGTCGCGCCCGCAGCGGGCCCACACCTCGGTCGGGGTGGCCGTGCACAACGCCCTGCGCGACTGGTGGGACCTCCCGGTGGAGCAGCGCTCGCCCGCGGCCGGGGCCGAGCTGGTGCGCACGTCGTGGATCGACGTGGGCTTCCGCGACGCAGACCAGTCGATCGCGTGGCGTGAGCGGGCCCAGGGTCAGGTGGTCGCCTACCTCGACGACGTCGACCCGGCCCACCAGCCGCTGGGCATCGAGCGCACCGTCTCGCTGAAGACCGAGGTCTTCACGCTCCAGGGCCGCATCGACCGCCTCGACGACCGCGCCGGCGAGCTGGCCGTCGTCGACTACAAGATGAGCCGCTGGGAGCCCACCGACGACGACGCGCGCACGTCGCTCCCGCTCGCCCTCTACGCCGCGGCGGTGTGGAAGATGTTCCGGCGCAAGTGCGTCCGCGTCGAGCTCCACCACCTCCCGAGCGGGTCGGTCGCCAGCCACGAGCACTCTGGTGAGTCGCTCAAGCGCAAGATCGACGAGGCCGAGTCGATCGCCCGCGAGGCCCGTCGGGCCGAGGACGACTACGCGGAGCTCGGCGTCGACTCGAGTCGGTTCCCCGCCAAGGTCGGCCCGATCTGCCAGTGGTGCGACTTCCGGGCGCACTGTCCGGCGGGCCAGGCGTTCGGTCCGGAGAAGTCCGACTGGGCCGCCCTCGAGCAGCCGGCTCCCGCAGCTGCCCGGGACCCCTCCTAGCCACGGTTTCTCGGTGGACAGGGTGCAACCTGTCCACCAACCAGCAAGCTCTGCCAGCCAAAGGTTGCTGGTGTCACCAGTCCCAGCGGACCCCGACGACCCCCGGCCCGGCGTGGTGCAGGACGTGCTGCACGCTCGTCGAACCGTTCAGGTGGACCGGGCGGGACATGGTCCGGCCCCCGAGGGTGCTGTAGGTCACAACCCGTGCAGGGAGCCGGGCAGGGGAGAACCGCACCCAGATCATCAGCTCGGTGACCTCGCGCACGAGGTAGTACTCGATGCAGTGCTTGGAGCCGAGGTCGCGGGGGATCAGGACCCGGTGCTCGGCCGCAGCGGTCTCCCCGAGCCGCAGCGGCCGGTCGAGCACCAGCTCGGCCGCGAACACGCCGACCTCGGGTCGCGACACCTGACGACCGAGGGTGCACCCGCTCACCGGCACGAACTCGGCGCGCTCACCGCTCGGCACGTCGATGGTCAGCAGCGCGGGCAGGCGCTGGGCGCCCGGTCGCACGGCCCGCACCACGTTGCGGATGGTCCGCACTCGTTCGACGCCGTGATCGTCGACATCGAGGGTGTCGTGGATGGTGACGTCGACCAGGCCCGGGTTGGCCCCGAAGCCCAGGTCGGCCAGGGCCAGCTCGGCGTCGGGGTGGTCGATGGGCAGGCCGACGGCGGTGACCTCCTGCTGGGTCAGGAACGGTCGACGACGAGGGCCGATCCGGTCCAGGAGGTGTCCGTGCGGCAGCTGGAGCAGCTCCTCGAGGTGCAGCACCGCGCGCAGGGACGAGCCGCGCTGCGGCTTGCTGCGACCCGACTGCCAGTAGCTGAGGGTGGCGATGCTGACGGGGGTCCCGCGCTCCGCCAGCCTGCGGCGCAGGGACTCCAGGCTCCGGCCGCTCCCGGCGATGGCCGAGCGCAGCGCGTCGGAGAAGGCGTCCGGATCGCCCGGGCGCGGCCTGTCCCGGGTGGCGCCGTCCACGGCGTCCCCTGATGTCATGCTGCCACCCCCTGCGCTGGGCGCTGCCTGCCGATTGGTCGGCTCGATGCAGCCCCCCGGCACCGAAGCTCTTGAAGCCTCAACCTTACAGACGCGGAAGCGGGATTCACGGACAATCCCAGGTTTCGGTGGGACGGGCGGCGACGGGGACGGCGCACTCACCTGACAGACTTGGCCCACCGGCATACCCATCTCCCGAGGGCAAGCACAGCAGAAGGGCGGCCACTGGTGGCGAGCACCCGCACGAAGCCGGCCACGATCGTCTCCGTGGCCAACCAGAAGGGCGGCGTCGCGAAGACGACGTCGGTCGCTTCGCTGGGCGCGGCGTTCGCGGAACAGGGCAAGCGCGTGCTGCTCGTCGACCTCGACGCGCAGGCCTGTCTGACCTTCAGCCTCGGTGTCGACCCCGACGAGGTGGACAGCTCGATCAACGAGGTGCTGCTCGGCAGGGCGACGATCGCCGACGTGCGGGTGGCCTGCGACGACGGGGTCGACCTGGTGCCGAGCGTGATCGACCTCGCGGGCGCCGAGGCCCAGCTGCTGCCGCGGCCCGGTCGGGAGTACGTGCTGCGCACGGCGCTCGAGGAGGTGCGCGACGAGTACGACGTGATCCTGCTCGACTGCTCCCCGAGCCTGGGTGTGCTGACCCTGAACGCCCTCACCGCGAGCCAGGCGCTGATCATCCCGATGCCGTGCGAGATGCTCAGCCACCGTGGTGTCGGCCAGCTGCTCGACACGGTGGGCGACGTCCAGAAGATCCTCAACAAGGACCTCGAGGTGTGGGGGATCCTGCCCACCCTCTTCGACGGCCGCAGCAACCACGCCCGTGAGGTCCTCGCGGACGTCGGCGAGCGGTACGACCTCCCCGTCCTGGACCCGCCGATCCCGAAGACGGTGCGGTTCGCGGAGGCGCCGGCCGTGGGGCGCTCGATCCTGGCGACCTCACGCACCTCGAAGGGCGCGAAGGCCTACCGCGACGTGGCCGCTGCGCTCGCCAAGAAGCTCTGAGCAGATCGCCATCGCCTGAACTGGCGACTGCGCTCATCGTCCGAACGGGTGTGATTGGGCGTATCCTCTGGCGTCGACCCCTGAATCCGTCGGTTGGCGCCCGTCCACGTGTATGGGCTGCAACCATCGGGTGAACCCCGCCTGCCGGTCTCCAGCGACCGCTGTTTGCCTGAGCTCACGCCCCCGAGGAGCTGTCCATGTCCATTGCCACTTCGCCCCGCCCTTCTGGGCGAACGTCCTGGCTGGCTCGTCTCGCCGTGCTCGCCCTCGCCGCCGGGCTCCTCGCGGTGTCACCTGCTGGTCTGCTGCACGGCCACACCAGCGCGGCCGGAGCGACGACGACGGCGACGGCCCCTGCGGCGAGCTCGACGCACCCGTTCAGCGCACCGATCTGGTCCCCCCTGCGGTCCCCTGCCACGATCAGCTGCGTCAGGACGAACTGCACGAGCTCGAACGGTGAGCACTACCACGGCTACTGGGCGATCGACTTCCTCGGTGCCCGCGGAGACGGCATCTACGCGGCCGGCGCCGGGATCTTCCACGTGGGCGCCACCGAGCAGACCTGCGGCACCACCACCACCCAGACCGATGGCACCTGGGCCTGGGTCGACCACGGCGGCGGCAAGGTGACGAAGTACACCCACCTCGACTCGATCGCCGTCGCGGAGGGAGCGCTGGTCACACCGGCCACCATGATCGGGCGGATGGGTCACTGGGGCGACAGTGCCCCCTGCACCACCAACTACCTGCACTTCGAGGTGCGTGAGGGCGGGATCAAGGGGACCCGTGTCGACCCCGGCACGCTGCGCGCCTGCACGTCGTCGGGGACCGTGGTCATGCCGACCATCTTCAACGGGAGCACGTCGTTCGACACCCTGCCCAAGATGGCCTACCGGACCCCGACCACCAACTCGTCCTGCATCACGGACGTCTGGAACAAGACTCCCGCGCAGCCGACCCTGACCGCCACCCGCGCACCGTCCTCGGCGAAGCTCGCCTGGGGCACCCCGCCGAGCGGAACGACGTCGGTGCGGGTGACCACCGAGCTCTGGGGACCGAGCTTCAACGGGTGGCACGACCCGACGTACAAGACCTTTGCGGGCACCACGACGGGCACCACGATCACCGGACTGACCAACGGACGGACCTACCGCTTCCGCGTCACCTTCGGCAACAGCTCGGGCTTCAGCGCCTGGTCGTCGGCCAAGTCGGTCATCCCGGCGACCGTGCCGTCCGCTCCGCCCTCGCCGCGCTACCTCACCTCGCCCAAGCCGACCTACGTCCACTACGGCTGGTATGCCGCGACGGCCAACGGCGCGGCCGTCACCAAGTACACGACGCAGGTCCGCTGCCTGAAGAGCGGTGTCTGGCAGGCCTGGAAGAGCGCCACGACGGCTCCCTCGGTGATCTACTACAACCACTACGGGCTGACCGGGTACACCTACTGCCAGGTCCGGGTGAACGCCACCAATGGGATGGGCACCAGTGCCTGGTCCACGGTGAGCAGCATCTCCAAGGCCGCCTGAAGCCGCGGAGCCCGGCCGCCCGGGGCGGAATAGCAGCACGGGGTGCGGACTTGTCCCCTGACGGTGACTGAAACCCGAACCCCTGAGGAGACTCATGTCCCGCACTGCCGCACTGTCCACCGCCTCCGCAGGCGCCCCGCTCACGGCGACCACCATCGAGCGCCGCGACCTGCGTGACGACGACATCACCATCGACATCGCCTACGCCGGAATCTGCCACAGCGACATCCACCAGGTCCGCGAGGAGTGGGGCAGCGCGATCTTCCCCATGGTCCCCGGCCACGAGATCGCGGGGGTCGTCTCCTCCGTCGGCGACGGGGTGACTCGATACCGGGTCGGCGACCGCGTCGGCGTCGGCTGCATGGTCGACTCGTGCGGCGAGTGCGAGTACTGCAAGGACGGCCAGGAGCACTTCTGCGCCAAGGGTGCCGTGATGACCTACAACGGCAAGGGCTACGACGGCGAGGAGACCATGGGTGGCTACAGCCAGCAGGTCGTCGTCAGCGAGCGGTTCGCCGTCCGCATCCCCGACGCCCTCGAGCTCGACGTCGCGGCCCCGCTGCTCTGCGCCGGCATCACGACGTACAACCCGCTCAAGCGTTGGGGGGCCGGTCCCGGCACCAAGGTGGCCGTCGTCGGCCTCGGTGGACTCGGACACCTCGGGGTGAAGTTCGCGGCCGCCCTCGGGGCCGAGGTGACGGTCCTCAGCCAGTCGACCGCCAAGCAGGCCGACAGCACGCGGTTCGGCGCCGTCGACCACCGCGCCACCAAGGACGGGTCGACCTTCACGGACCTGCGCGGCCAGTTCGACCTGATCCTCAACACGGTGAGCGCGAACCTGCCGTTCGACGACTACCTCGCGCTGCTCAAGCCCAACGGGGCGATGGTCAACGTCGGAGCGCCCAGCGACCCGAGCTCGTTCCGGGCCTTCTCGCTGATCGGCGGAAGCAAGGTGCTCGCCGGCTCGAACATCGGCGGCATCCCGCAGACGCAGGAGATGCTCGACTTCGCGGCAGAGCACGGCATCGCCGCGGAGATCGAGACGATCAGCGCTGACCAGGTCAACGAGGCCTACGACCGGGTCGTCGCCTCTGACGTGCGCTACCGCTTCGTCATCGACACCGCCACGATCGGCGCCTGACTCCCGACCGGGCCGAGTTCGTGTGGAAACGCCCGGGTTTCCGGGCGTTTCCGCACTGACTCAGGGGTGCAGGACTTCGCCGGGGCGGATGACCCGCACCCTGTCGTGGGAAGCCAGGGTCGGGCCGAGGTGGGCCGTGGTCGCGGCCGGGTCCACCGACTCGACGACGACTACGTAGATGTACCGGTCCTCGAACCTCACCTCCACCACGTGGGGGTCGGTGGCGATCCGGCCGAGCAGGTCCCGCATGGCCACGTTGGCCGCGTGGTTCCCGACCGGCAGCGTCACCGTCCCGCTGGAGATCGTCAGCCCCCAGGTGCCAGCCCACGCATGGTCCACCAGATAGCCCTCGTACGCGGTCGCGAACCGCGAGTACGTCGCCGGGGTGAGCTCGCCGTCTAGGCCGACCCAGGCTGTCGGGGATCAGTCGCTGGCCTCCCGGATCGGCCCGGCGCTCACGCCCGCGCTGGTGACGCCCGGCTGCTTCTCCAGCCATCGCTCGAGGCGCGCCTGGTGCGGCACGGTGCGCAGGACCACGACCGTGGCCACGCACACGAGCACGACCGCGGCCAGGACGGCGACCGGTTGGGTCAGTGGATGCTGTCGGATCCCCCGCATGCGCCGATGTTCGCAGGCGAGTCGGTCGGCGCGAGGGCGCGTGACCGATCCGCAACCCCGCCGAGACGAAACAGGTATGCCGCGCGGTCCAGCCGCGCGGCATACCTGTTCGTCGTGGGTGGGCCGGTCAGGCCTGGGTGCTGGTCTCCCCGGTCGCTCCGCCGCGGGTGCGGCGGCGGTTGCGGTTGCGGCGCGGCTTGGCGTCGCCGCCCTCGCTCGGGGCCGACGGGGCGCTGTCGCTGCGACGCTCGCCACCGCGGCCTCCACGACCACCACTGTCGCGACCGCCACTGTCGCGGCCACCGCCGTCGCGGGCGCCGCGACCGCCGGCAGCCGGGCGACGACCGCTGGACTTGCCGGTCTCGCCGAGGTCCTCGAGCACCTCGGCGCCGAGTCCGGCGAGCTTCTGCGCGGCCTTGGGCAGGCGGCCCTTGGCGGTGCGCGGGATGTCGAGCTGCTCGTAGAAGTGCTCGGACGAGGAGTAGGTCTCCTCGGGCTCGGGGATGCCGAGGTCGAGGGTCTTGTTGATCATGCCCCAGCGCGGCAGGTCGTCCCAGTCGACGAAGGTGACCGCGATGCCGGTGTTGCCGGCGCGGGCCGTGCGACCGATGCGGTGCAGGTAGGTCTTCTCATCCTCGGGGCACTGGTAGTTGATGACGTGCGTGACGTTGTCGACGTCGATGCCGCGGGCCGCGACGTCGGTGGCGACGAGGATGTCGACCTTGCCGTTGCGGAACGCTCGCAGGGCCTGCTCGCGGGCGCCCTGACCGAGGTCCCCGTGGATCGGGGCGGCGGCGAAACCACGGTCGATCAGGTCGTCGGCGACCTTGGCGGCAGTGCGCTTGGTGCGGCTGAAGATGATGGTCAGGCCGCGGCCCTCGGCCTGGAGCATGCGGGCCAGCATCTCGACCTTGTCCATCGCGTGGGCGCGGTAGACGAACTGCTCCACGGCCTTCACGGTGTGGGCGTTCTCCTGGTCGTCGCCCATCGCGCGGATGTGCGTCGGCTGGCTCATGTAGCGGCGCGCCAGGGCCACGACCGCGCCCGGCATGGTGGCCGAGAAGAGCATCGTCTGGCGGGCCGGAGACGTCATCGCGAGCAGCTTCTCGACGTCGGGCAGGAAGCCGAGGTCGAGCATCTCGTCGGCCTCGTCGAGCACGACCGACTTGCAGTGCGACAGGTCGAGGTGGCCCTGCTTGGCCAGGTCGATGAGGCGACCAGGGGTGCCGACGACGATCTCGACGCCGTTGCGCAGCGCCTCGATCTGGGGCTCGTAGGCGCGGCCGCCATAGACGGTGAGCACGCGGATGCCACGGCGCTTGCCGGCCCGCTCGAGGTCGCTGGCGACCTGGACGGCGAGCTCACGGGTCGGGGCGACCGCGAGGGCCTGCGGCTTGCCGGCGTGGGGGAAGGTGTCCCAGGCGTCGTCGCCGCGGGCGATGGTGCGGTTCAGCATCGGGACGCCGAAGCCCAGCGTCTTGCCGGTGCCGGTCTTGGCCTGGCCGATGATGTCGTGGCCGCCGAGGGCGACCGGCAGGGTCATCGCCTGGATGGGGAAGGGCGAGACGATGCCGGCATCGCTCAGGGAGGCGACGATGTCGGGGTGGACGTCGAAGTCCGCGAAGGTCGGGGCTGCGGGCACGACAGCATCCGTGGTGGTCTCAGTCATGAAGTTCTCTCGATCGGGGGCACACCCAGAGCGGGCGCGCTCGCGCAAGCGGGCCGATCGGAGGTCTTCGTCAATGCTTGTGAGCGGGGTCGCGGAGCGGGTCCGCGGCTGATTCGTGCCGACCGGGCACCTTTGACCTCAGCAGTCTAGCCCGGGGGGCGTGACATCCCTGCATCGACGGCGTCCCACGAGGGGCGCCGTTAGGGTGACCGACATGACCAAGAACGACTGGCTGGCCGACCCGCAGTACCGCGACGCGGTCGCAGACCTGCTCGGGGTGCTGGCCTACGGCGAGCTCACGGCGTTCACCCGGCTGGCGGGGGACAGCGAGCTCTCACCCAGCCAGCCGCTCAAGGCCGCGGTGGCCGGGCTGGCCGTGGCCGAGTTCCGGCACTACGAGATCCTCGTCGCGCGACTCGACGAGATGGGCATCGACCCGGAGGCCGCGATGGCCCCGTTCCTCGCGCCGATCGATGCGTTCCACGAGCGGACCAAGCCGAGCAGCTGGCTCGAGGGCCTGGTCAAGGCCTACGTCGGCGACGGCATTGCAACGGACTTCTACCGGGAGATCGCGGCCTACGTCGACCCCTCGACCCAGGCCCTGGTGCACTCCGCGATGGAGGACGTCGGGCAGGCCGAGTTCGTCGTGAAGGTCGTGCGCGAGGCCATCAAGGCCGACCCGAAGATCGCCGGGCGCCTCGCGCTCTGGGGTCGCCGCCTCGTGGGCGAGGCGCTCTCGCAGGCGCAGCAGGTGGCCGTCGAACGCGACGCCCTGGCCTCCCTCCTCGTCGGTGGCGTCGGCGGACCCGACCGGCCGAGCGCCGACCTGGCCGAGCTGGGCCGGATGTTCGCGCGGCTGACCGACGAGCACACCCGGCGGATGGGTCGCCTCGGCCTCGCCGCCTGACCCCACCTGCGACTTCGGGCCACTGGTGTCGCTCGCGGGCCCGGAAACGGGGGCCTGGTGCGGCATGCGTGGCCAGAAGTGCGGGAGGGGGAGCATGCGGAAGGGCCCCGTCCTGGTGGACGGGGCCCTTCGGTCAGGTCAGGACAGACCCGGCTTGCTGGGTCAGCGAACCTGCTTCCGGCCGGTGACCGCGCCGTAGATGACGACCAGGACGGCAGCGACGATGATGCTGATGATCCAGCGGATCCAGTCGATGCCCGAGGTGTCCCCCTTGTCGGAGATGGCACCCCACAGGTAGTACCCGGCGAGCGCGCCGAGGATGCCGAGGATGACGGTGACGATCAGGCTGATGTTCTGCTTGCCCGGGAGGACGAGCCGCGCCAGGAATCCAATTACCGCACCGAAGATGATGGTGCCAATCACAGCTCCCATGACTGCACTCCTTCTACACGGCACAAACCGTGCTGACGTGGGCCCTGATCGGGCCCGTACGTCCCCAACTCGACCACGAATCGCCTCGAAACGCACGTTTCGTGCCTGCGTGCCGCATTAAGAAGTGGACACGATGCCGTCGCGTTTGTGCAGGTCAGAGGCTCGCCGGGGTCAGTCAGGCGCTGGAGTCGTCAGACTCCGAAGCCCACACCACGCTTCTCGGACTCACCGATCTGCACGTAGCCGAGGACCGAGGCGGGGACCAGGAGCTGGCGGCCCTTGTCGTCGGTCAGCGTGAGGACGGTGCCCTTCTCGAGCGAGGCGCTCACGGCTGCGGCGACCTCCGCCGCGCCCTCGCTGGACTCGAAGACGACCTCACGTGCGACGTTCTGGACACCGATGCGGACCTCCACGGTGGTTCCTCTCTGTGCTGGGTGTGGCCGCGGTGGCGCCCCTGACGGGGAGGTCACGGTCCACGGTGGGCACGCGGCATACGAGCGCGTGCGGATCTGTCGACAAGGCTAACGAGCGGTGTGTCAGGAACCTTCCCCGCCCACCTTGGGGAACGACCCGAGCCCTCGCCAGGCAAGTGCGCCCATGAGCAGCGCGGCCTCGTCCTTGGGGACGTCGGAGCCCTGGGCGAGCCAGTGCCGGGCGCTGACCTGGGCGAGTCCGGTGAGGGCCATGCCCAGCAGGGAGGCGTCCTCGTCGGTCAGCCCGGTGTCCTCGGCGATCACCTCGGCGACTGCCTCGGCGCAGACCAGGCCGACGGCGTCGAGGCGGTTGCGCACCGCGGACTCGTTGGTGAGGTCGGACTCGAAGATGAGCCGGAACGCCGCACCGTCGCGCGACACGAAGTCGAAGTACGCGGCGATGGTCGCGTAGACGCGTTCCTTGTTGTCGTGGGTGGACGCGAGCGCCTCGCGGACCAGCTGCTCGAGCGCCTCGCTGTGCTTGTCGAGCAGTGCGAGGTAGAGCTCGAGCTTGCCGGGGAAGTGCTGGTAGAGCACCGGCTTGGAGACGCCGGCCCGGTCGGCGATGTCGTCCATCGCGGCGGCGTGGTAGCCGGACTCGACGAAGGCGGCCTGCGCGGCCTCGAGAAGCTGTGCGCGGCGGGCCGACCGGGGGAGGCGCTGGCCGCGGGCGTTGTCGGTGCCTGGGACTGCTCGAACTGACATGGGGACTCTCTGTTCGGCGGTGGTGCAGCCTGACTGCGGTGTCGAGGACATCGTACGGGTGGGTAACCTGCATCACATGGCGATCCCACCGCTGGTCGCGCCCGGACCGGAGCTCAGCACCGAGCAGAAGGCCCGGTACGCCCGCCACATCCTGCTCCCCGAGATCGGCGTCGAGGGCCAGCGACGGCTGGCCAACGCGCGCGTCCTCGTGGTCGGTGCGGGGGGTCTCGGGTCGCCCGCGCTGATGTACCTCGCGGCGGCCGGCGTCGGGACGATCGGGGTGGTCGACGACGACGTGGTCGACGCGTCGAACCTCCAGCGCCAGGTCGTGCACGGTGTCGCCGACGTGGGGCGGTCCAAGACGGAGTCGGCGGCCGAGACCGTCGCGGCGATCAACCCGCTGGTCACCGTCGTGCGCCACGACCTGCGGCTCACCTCCGAGAACGCCCTCGAGATCCTGGCCGACTACGACGTGGTCCTCGACGGAGCCGACAACTTCCCGACCCGATACCTCGTCAACGACGCGTGCGTCTTCCTGGGTCTGCCCCACGTCTGGGGGTCGATCTACCGGTTCGACGGCCAGGTCTCGGTGTGGTTCGCCGGCCACGGGCCGTGCTACCGCTGCGTCTTCCCCGACCCGCCGCCGCCGGACGCCGTGCCGTCGTGCGCGACCGGCGGGGTGCTCGGTGTGCTGTGCGCGGCAGTCGGGTCCGTCCAAGTGGCTGAGGCGTTGAAACTCATTGTGGGACAAGGTGATCCGCTTGTCGGCCGCCTCCTCGTCCACGACGCGCTGCGCCAGACCTGGGACTCCCTCACGGTGCGCGCGGACCCCGACTGCCCCGTGTGCGGGGAGTCTCCGACCGTCACCTCCCTGGTGGACTACGAGCAGTTCTGCGGTATGCCGGGTGCCTCCGACGTGCCCGACGGGCAGGAGGGTGCCGTGCCCGGCTTCGCCGACGTCTCCGCGAAGGAGCTCGCCCAGATGCTGGCCGAGCGGGAGAGCGGCGACCGGACCTTCGAGCTGGTCGACGTCCGTGAGCCGGGTGAGCGGGCGGTCGTGTCCATCCCGGGGTCGCGCGCCCTGCACCTCGACCGGTTCCGGGACGGGACCGCCGTGGACGAGCTGCCGGCTGACACCCCGGTGGTGCTGCTGTGCAAGTCCGGGGTCCGGTCGGCGGAGGCGGCCGGACTGCTGGCCGCGGCCGGTCGCACCGAGGTCGCGAACCTCTCCGGCGGGGTGCTGGCCTGGGTGCGCGACGTCGACCCGAGCCTGCCGGTCTACTGAGCGGCGACCGAGGGAGACAGTGATGGTGACGCAGGCGGGGCGGGTGAGTGGTGCCCCCAGCGAGTTCGCGGACGACGTGCTCGAGGTCGTGGACACGATCCCCGAGGGCATGGTGATGACGTACGGCGACATCGCGGAGCTGCTCGGGCGTGGCGGGGCACGAGGCGTCGGCAACGTCATGGCGCGCTACGGCTCCGACGTGCCGTGGTGGCGGGTGATCCGCTCCGGTGGCTACTTCCCCCAGGGGCTCGAGGACGAGGCCCTGGCGCACTACCGCGAGGAGGGGACGCCGCTGGTGCGCGGTCAGGTCGACGGGCGCCGGGTGGACCTCACCAGGGCGCGCTGGCTCGAGGCCCGGCCGCCAGTCCCGCCA
Source organism: Phycicoccus sp. Soil802 (assembly GCF_001429605.1). Classification (GTDB taxonomy): domain Bacteria; phylum Actinomycetota; class Actinomycetes; order Actinomycetales; family Dermatophilaceae; genus Pedococcus. Next base: position 34,674 of record NZ_LMSS01000007.1, on the reverse strand, counting down.
CCCCCGGGCTGACGCGTGGCTTCACCCCGAAAGGTTGACCTTCACCCGGGAAACCTTCCGGGGTGAAGGACAACCTTCTCCCTAGACCCGATAAAGCTGGGGCGGGGGGTGCGGGGAGATGTCGGTCGGGGATGGTGGGATGGGTCCGTGCTGAACCTCCGCCGCGCCCCGAGCGTGGTGGCCGAGGCGCCGCCGCTCGACGACGTCCAGCTGGCCGCGCTCGCCCACCGCGGTGGAGTGCTGCGGGTGCTCGGCGGCCCCGGCACCGGCAAGACCACCACGGCCATCGAGGCCGTGGTCTCCCGGGTCGAGTCGGGCGAGGCCACACCCGACCAGTGCCTCATCCTCACCTCCTCGCGGGTCGCCGCCGGCAGCCTGCGTGAGCGGGTCACGGCCCGGCTGGGCGGCACCTCGACCGAGCCGCTGGCCCGCACCCACCAGGCCCTCGGCTTCGGCATCCTGCGGCAGGCCGCGGCCATGCGCGGTGACCCCACCCCGCGACTGCTCAGCGGGCCCGAGCAGGACGTCATCCTGCGCGAGCTGCTGGCCGGACACGGTGCCGAGGGCACCGGTCCCGCCTGGCCCGAGCGGGTGCACCTCGCGATGGGCACGAGGGGGTTTCGCGGCGAGCTGCGTGACCTGTTGATGCGCGCGGTCGAGCACGACCTGGAGCCGCACGACCTCGCCCGCCTCGGCCGGGAGCACGACCGAGCCGAGTGGGTGGCCGCGGCCGAGGTGCTGGCGGAGTACGACGAGGTCACGGCACTGTCCGCGCCCGGCGCCTACGACCCGGCCTGGATCCTCGGTGCGGCGGCCGACCTGCTCGAGGAGGACCCGGCCGCCCGCGCCCGGCTCGTCGACGGGCTGCGCCTGGTCGTGGTCGACGACGCCCAGGAGCTCACCTCGGCGGCGGCCCGGCTGTTGCGCACCATCGCCTCGCCCGGGCTCGACCTCGTCCTGCTGGGCGACCCCGACAGCGCGGTGCAGACCTTCCGCGGCGCCGATCCCCGCCACCTCAGCGACGGATGGGTGCAGCTCGGCTCCCGCGCGGTGGAGGGCCCCAGGTCCGCCGGCGGTGAGCCGCGCACCCTCGTGCTGCCCACGGCATACCGGCTGCCGCAGGCGGTCGTCGACGCGGCGGCCAGGGTGGCACCCAAGATCGGTGCGCTGGCCGGCGGCGTCCAGCGCGGTGCGGCCGCAGGCCGAGCAGGGGGCCGCGTCGACGTGCGGCTCCTGCGCGCGGTGAGCCAGGAGGCCAGCCACGTCGCCGCCGAGCTGCGCGAGTCGCACCTGAGGTTCGGGATCCCGTGGTCCGAGATGGCGGTCATCGTGCGTGGCCAGGGGCGCACGTCCACGCTGCGACGGGTGCTGATGGCTGCGGGGGTGCCGGTCGCCGGCACCGCCACCGACCTGCCGGTGCGCGACGAGGTGGCGGTGCGTCCCTTGCTGGCCCTGCTCGAGGTCGTGCTCGACCGCGCCCGGGGCGTCGACGAGCCGCTGCCGCCCCAGATCGCCGTCGACACCCTGCTGTCGCCGATCGGCGGTGCCGACGCCGTCGGGCTGCGTCGGCTGCGGCGCGCGCTGCGCCGGCTCGAGCTCGAGAGCGGTGGCGGGCGCACCAGTGACGAGCTGCTCGCCGAGGCGCTGCTCGCGCCGGGTGCCCTGGTCGAGGTGGGGGCCGAGGGGCATCCCGCCCGCCGCGTCGCCGCGACGATCGCCGCCGGGGTCAAGGCGGCCCGTGGGGTGGCCGACGACACCCCGACCGGACCGGTCTGGCGGTGGGAGCCGGGGGTCAGCGCCGAGTCGGTGCTGTGGGCCATGTGGGCCGCGACGGGTCTGGGCGGGGAGTGGCAGGCCACCGCGCTCGCCGGCGGCCCCGGAGCCGGTCGTGCCGACCGTGACCTCGACGCCGTGGTCGGGCTCTTCGACGCCGCGGCGAAGTTCGTCGACCGCCTGCCGCAGGCCGGTCCCGAGGAGTTCCTCACCCACATCGGCAGCCAGGACATCCCGGGCGACACCCTGGTCGCGCGCTCGCCCGTCGGTGAGTCGGTGACGGTCACGACGCCCCAGGCCGCCGCCGGCCGGCAGTGGCAGCTGGTGGTCGTGGCGGGCGTGCAGGAAGGCGTCTGGCCCGACCTGCGCCTCCGCGGCTCGCTGCTGGGGTCGGAGCACCTGGTCGATGTCATGTCCGGGCGCGCGGGCACGTTCCGGGCCGCTCAGGCCGCCGTGCGCTACGACGAGACCAGGTCGTTCCTCGTGGCCCTCACCCGGGCGAGTGACCGGGTGGTCGTGACGGCGGTGCGTTCCGACGACGAGCAGCCGTCGGTCTACCTCGACGTCGTCGACCCCGAAACCATTGCGACACAAGGAGATCGACCGTTCGCCGAGGTCGCGCGCACGATGACCCTGCCGACCCTGGTGGGTGAGCTGCGCCGCCAGCTGGTCTCCGACGACACCTCGGTGCGCCGCACGGCGGTGGCGGCGCTGGCCCGGCTGACCCGCGAGGGAGTCCCCGGGGCCGACCCGGCGCAGTGGTGGGTGCTGCGCGGGCTGTCCGACGAGCGACCGCTGCGCGAGCCCGACCAGGAGGTGCGCGTCTCGCCGAGCAAGGTGGAGTCGTTCGGCAACTGTGGCCTGCGCTGGATGCTCGGCTCGGTCGGGGGCGACGGCCCGTCGGTCGGCGCTGCCGACATCGGCACGCTGGTGCACGACATCGCCGCCGAGCTCGGCGACGTCGACGCCGACACGCTCGTGGCCGAGGTGGACGCCCGCTGGGGACGCCTCGGTATGCCGGCCGGCTGGGTCTCGGACCGCAAGCGCCACGAGGCGCACGGCATGGTCCGGCGGCTCGCGACCTACTTCGACGAGGCCCGTGCCGGGGGGTGGGTCCGACTCGGGGCCGAGGTGGACATGAAGGTCGTCCTCGGTCGGGCGGTGCTCAGCGGCAAGGTCGACCGGATCGAGGGCACGCCCGACGGCACGGCTCTGCGGGTGGTCGACTACAAGACCGGCAGCAGCAAGCCGCGCACCGAGGAGCTCGACCGGCACCCGCAGCTGGGGGCCTACCAGCTGGGCGTCGAGCGGGGCGCCTTCGGCGAGCTGGGCGACCGCTCGGCAGGCGCGGCGCTGCTCCAGGTCGGCAAGGCGGCCCTCGTGAAGACGACCTTGCAGACCCAGGGCCCACTGAGTGCCGACCCGGAGCCGCAGTGGGCCGCCGAGCTGGTCACCAGCACGGCCGAGGGGATGGCCGGCGCCACGTTCCAGGCGACCGTGGGCGACTGGTGCAAGCTCTGCCAGGTGCGGGCGTCGTGCCCCGCCCAGCCCGAGGGGCGGGTGCTGTGATGACGCGTTCCCTGTTGTCCGCCACGGAGATCGCGGCCGCACTCGGTCAGCCGCCGCCCACTGAACAGCAGGTGCGAGTGATCGAGGCGCCGATGTCTCCGCTGCTCGTCGTCGCCGGCGCCGGGTCCGGCAAGACCGAGACGATGACCGGTCGGGTGGTCTGGCTCGTCGCCAACGGCTTCGTCGAGCCCGACCAGGTCCTCGGCCTGACCTTCACCCGCAAGGCCGCGACCGAGCTGTCCGAACGCATCGGTGCGCGGCTCCGGCTGCTCCAGCAGCGCGATGTCTGGCACCCTCGCACCGACGACGCCGAGACCGGGGCCGAGGTCCTCGGCGGCACGCCGACCGTGTCGACCTACCACTCGTATGCCGGTCGGCTGGTCCGTGAGCACGCGCTGCGGCTGGGCTACGAGTCGGAGTCGCGGCTGCTGTCCGAGGCGGCTGCGTGGCAGTACGCGTCCGAGGTCGTGGCCGCGTACGACGGCCCGATGGACGAGGTCCGCTTCGCGGAGTCGACGGTCACGGCAGCCGTCGTCGACCTGGCCGGCGAGATGGCCGAGCACCTCGTCGAGGTCGGTGACGTGGCGGCCTACCTCGAGCGGGTGCTGGGCTCGCTGGCCGCGCTTCCGCCGCACGTCGGCGCGCGGGGCAAGGACCTGCCCGGCGAGGTGAAGAAGATGCGCGAGCAGCTCCTGGCCCGCGTGGGGGTGCTGCCCATGGTGGAGCGCTACCTCACCCTCAAGCGCACCCGCGACGCGATGGACTTCGCCGACCAGATGGCGCTGGCCGCCAAGCTGGCGATCGGGTTCGAGGACATCGGGAAGATCGAGCGTGAGCGGTTCGGCGCCGTGCTCCTCGACGAGTTCCAGGACACCTCGGCGGCCCAGCTCCAGCTGCTGCAGTCGTTGTTCATGGCCCCGGGGGAGCCGTCTCCGGTCACCGCGGTCGGTGACCCGCACCAGTCGATCTACGGCTGGCGGGGAGCCAGTGCGACCACGCTCAGCGAGTTCCGGCGGGCGTTCGGTGGACCTGAGGGCCTGGCTCCCGTGCTCCCGCTCGCCACCAGCTGGCGCAACGACGAGGCCGTGCTCGACGTCGCCAACGCCGTGGCCGAGCCGCTTCGTGAGCGCTCGACCGTGCCGGTCGACCAGCTCGTCGCCCGCGAGAGCGCCGGGCCGGGCCGGGTCGTGGCGGCGCGCGTCGAGACGGCCGGTGAGGAGGCAGCGCTGGTCGCCGACTGGCTGGCGCAGCGACGAGCGGCAGGTGCGAAGTCGGCTGCGGTGCTGTGCCGCAAGCGATCTCAGTTCGCGCCACTCATCGACGCGCTCGAGACGAAGGGCGTGCCCTACGAGGTGGTCGGGCTCGGTGGGCTGCTCCTCACGCCCGAGGTCGAGGACATCACCGCCCTGCTCCACGTGGTGCACGACCCCAGCCGCGGCGACCAGCTCATGCGCCTGCTCACCGGGCCGCTCTGCCGGCTGGGGGCGGCCGACCTCGACGGGCTGATGGCGTGGGCCCGTCACCAGCAGGACCTGCGTCTGGGCATCGACGACCGGTCGGCCCCGGACGACGACGACGATGCCGAAGGGGCGGTCATCGGGTCGGCAACGGCCGGCAGCGGCAGTGGTGACGCGGGCCCGGCCCGGCTGGTGCGCGACCAGTCCCCGGACAGCTCCGACCGGGTGAGCATCGTCGAGGCGGTCGACGACCCGCCTCGGCCGGGCTGGACCAGCTGGGATGGCAAGCGGGTCAGCGACGTGGGGCTGGGGCGGCTCCGAGGGCTGCAGCAGGCCATCCGCCGGCTGCGCTCGTTGTCCGCCCTGCCACTGGCCGACCTGGTGGGGGAGGCCGAGCGCGCCCTCGGCCTCGACATCGAGGTGCTCGCCCGCGAGGGCTACACCCCAGCCGCAGCCCGAGCCCACCTCGACGCCTTCGCCGACGTCGCCGCGACCTTCACGGTCAGCGCCGACCGACCCAACCTCGGGGGCTTCCTGGCCTGGCTCGCCGCAGCCCTGAAGGAGGAGCGCGGGCTGGACAAGGGCTACATCGAGGCGTCGTCCGACGCGGTGCAGATCCTGACGATCCATGCGGCGAAGGGTCTGGAGTGGGACGCCGTGGCCGTCCCCGGGCTCGTCGAGGGTTCGTTCCCGGCGCTGGCCTCGGCCGCGAGTCGTTCGAACGGCGAGGCGTGGACGATGTCCGACCCCAAGCAGCGCGGGTGGATCGGTGGCCTCTCCGACGGGGGGATCCCCTACGCCCTGCGGGGAGACCGTGACGGTCTGCCACTGCTCGACTGGGAGGGTGCCGGCGACTGGAAGGACATGGAGACCCGGGTCGAGCGGTTCCTGCGGGCCGGCGGCGACCACGGCATCGACGAGGAGCGACGCCTCGCCTACGTCGCGTTCACCCGGGCGAGGTCGGACATGCTGCTGTCCGCCCCGGTCTGGACCGACGGCAAGACGCCGAAGGTGACGTCCCGCTTCCTGCTCGAGGTCGTCGAGGCCGAGCCACCCCTGCCAGTCACCCGCCTCGATTGGGTAGACCTCCCCGACCCCGCAGAGCCTGCCGAGGCCGTCAACCCGACCGCCGCGACCGCTGTCAGCGTGCAGTGGCCCGCAGATCCCCTGGCCCACCGTCGGGCTGCGCTGGCCGCAGGAGCCGAGGCGGTGCGCGCCGCGGTCGCCGGACAGGTGGACGGCTCGGGCGCTGCGCCAGCGCTGGCGGAGCAGGGCAGGTTCCCGCTGCCGGGTGACGCCCTGACCGTGCTGGAGGAGCTCGACCTGCTCCTCGAGGAGCGCCGCAGGCTCGCGCACCGTGGTGACGTCACGGTCCTCATGCCGCGCCACCTGTCGGCCTCCGCCGTCGTGAGCCTGGCCCAGGACCCGGCGCGGTTTGCCTCGGCCCTGCGCCGACCGATGCCCGAACCGCCCGCGCTCGCCGCTCGCCGTGGCACGGCCTTCCATGCCTGGGTCGAGCAGCACTACGCGCAGGCGGCGATGGTCGACATCCTCGACCTGCCGGGCAGCGCGGACGACGACCCCGGCGACGACGCGGACCTGCCCCTCATGAAGGAGCGCTTCCTCGCCAGCGAGTGGGCCCACCGCACCCCCGCGGAGATCGAGATCGCGGTCGAAACCGTCATCGACGGGATCGCGGTGCGCGGGCGGATCGACGCGGTGTTCCCGCGCCCGGGAGGTGGTTTCACGATCGTCGACTGGAAGACCGGGTCCAAGCCCAGCGGCGAGTCCGCACGGTCGCGGGCCCTCCAGCTGGCGGCCTACCGGGTCGGCTTCGCCCGACTGCGTGGTCTGGGCCTCGACGAGGTCGACGCGGCGTTCTACTACGCGGGCACCGGCGAGACGGTCTGGCCCGAGCTCCCCGACGACGCGGCACTCGCCGCGCTGCTGGGGACCGTCCCCGACGCCTAGACCGGGTCAAGCCTGGCGACGTGGTGCGGCGACTTGGTGCGGGGGCTAGGTGCGCGGGTGGTAGCCGGGCTCGAACTCCGGGCCCGGGTCGTCGCCCTCGATGACCTCGGGACGGCGCAGCGAGCTGACGTCGAGCTCCGCCGTGACGTCGTGGTTTGACCCGGTCTCGGGCTCGGCATCGGAGCCGGCTTCGGTCTCGGACCCGGCTTCGGTCTCGGACCCGGCCGCCGGCTGGTCCTCGGTGTCGAGCTCGCCCTCGCCCGCGAGCTGTCCCTGGGTCTCGAGCTCATCCTCGAGCTCGCCCTCGAACTCACCCTCCAGCTCGCCCTCGAACTCAGCCTCCAGCTCGCCCTCGAACTCACCCTCCAGCTCGCCCTCGAGCTCGCCCTCGAACTCGGCGTGGCCGACCCGGCCCGGTGACACCGCGTCGCTGTCGCTGTCGCTGGCGTCTCTGTCGCCGCTGTCGTCGGTGTCGCTGTTGTCGTCGGGGTCGGCCGTCCGGCCGAACATCACCTCGACATCGTCCTCGTCGTCGTCCTCGGCGTCCGCGAGGACGGGGGGCACCAGCACCGGGCTGCTCGTGGTCGGGCCGCTGCCGGCCCGCCGGTAGTCGTTGGCGGCCTCCTCCTCGGCGTGCACGCGGTCGTCGAGGCGACGCAGGGCCGAGGCGAGTCGCTCGACCTGGAGTCGGTCGCCGCCCGAGACGGCGGACATCAGCTGCGAGAGCGTGCGCATCTCGGCCGAGAGCCGGGCCCGGGTGAGCAGGTGGGAGTCGGGGCGCTCGGCGCGGGCGTGCGCGTAGGCCTCCATCAGGGTCTCCAGGGCCCTCGGCGCGGTCTGCGTGACCAGGGCGAAGAAGTCGTCAGCGGGGTCAGCGACCTTGGCGTCCTCCCACCCGGTGAACGCTTTGACGCGGCCGCTCGCAGCATCGTCGTCGTCGTCGAACACCACCAGCACCTGGTCGCCGGTCAGGTCGCCGTGCGTCGGGGTCGGCGCGAACCGCCAGAGCGTCACGTCCTCCAACAGCTTCTCCCAGCGCGCGAGGAGGCCGGTCGGCACGTGCCCCGTGGCCGCCGCGCGGTCGAGCTCACTGAGCCGTCGGGTGCGGTAGGTGTCGGCGTCGTAGGCCGGCAGCCCGGCCTCGTCGAACAGGCCGTGGTCGGCGTTGTGCAGCGCGGCGATCGACCGCCCGAGCTCCGCGGCCAGGCCCGGCCCGGGTGGCAGCTGCGCGAAGTCGACGTTCTGTCCGGGCAGGTAGGGATAGATCGCGGCCCGGCCGCCCTCCTTGAGCGCGGCGAAGCCCTTCGGGGTCGGCACACCGAACGGGAGCCGCCGCGCCAGCAGCACGAGCAGTCCGAAGGTGGACTCCATCTGGGCGGCTGCTGCCTGGCTGCGCGGCACCCGCACCACCCAGCGCCGGTGCTGGGTGTCCTGCACGAAGGCGACGTCGTAGCCGTAGGCCTGGTCACCGTGGTCGGACGTGCCGGGGAGCGCCTCGACGCTGGCCGGGTCGAGCCCCGGCACGGCAGCGCTCGCGAGCGCTGCGAGGAAGAGGGGGCTGCGGTCCACACGGTCACCGTATGCCGTGCGGGCGCGCCTAGGGTGGAGGTGTGGGCCTCCTGACCGAAACTCTCCCGAATCTCGCGCTCGCCCGGCCCGGTCTCGACCGGCACGCGGAGCTGCGTGGGCAGCCGGACCTGCTCGACCGGCTGCTCGCCGACCCCTCGACCCGGGTCCTGGAGGTCCACGGCGACAAGGTCCCGGTGCTCCTGGGCCACGCCGACGACGGAGACCGGCCGGACGACGACGGCGCGGGCACCGCGCCGGCCCTGGACCTGCGGGCGCCGGTCCCCACCGATGCCGATGCGCTGGTCCTGTTCCTCGGGCAGGACGGCGACGGCACGGCATACCTCGCCGTGGCGCGCCCGGCACCCGAGGTGGAGGCGCCGGACGGCGGCGTCTGGGAGCGGCTGCGCGGGCTGCGCCAGGTCGGCGCCGACCTGTCCGACCGCGACGCCACGGTCTTCGCGACCGCACTCGCGCTCGCGAACTGGCATGCGACCCACGGCCACTGCCCACGCTGCGGTGCTCCCACCGAGCCGATCCAAGGGGGCTGGCTGCGCCGGTGTGACCGGGACGGCAGCGAGCACTACCCGCGGACCGACGTGGCCGTGATCATGTCCGTCGTCGACGACCGCGACCGGTTGCTGCTCGCCCGAGGGGCGGGCTGGGGCACGGGTCGCTTCTCGGTGCTCGCGGGCTTCCTCGAGCCGGGGGAGAGCCTCGCGGCGGCGGTCGCCCGGGAGGTCCACGAGGAGGTGGGCCTGCAGGTCCACGACGTGGAGTACCTCGGTGACCAGCCGTGGCCGTTCCCGAACTCGCTCATGGTCGGCTTCACCGCCAGGGCGACCGGCGACGAGCTCCGGCTGCAGGAGGCCGAGATCGCCGAGGCCCGGTGGTTCACCCGCGAGGAGTACCGCGAGATCCTCGCGGCGGGAGAGGTCAGCCCCTCCACCCGCCTGTCCATCGCCCGCCGGCTGATCGAGCGCTGGCTCGGCCACGACCTGGCCGAGGTCGCTCCCGACTGAGGACGCGGCAAGCGAGCCGGGCATGACGAGACCCCGGCCGGTGGCCGGGGTCTCGTGGGTGTCCGGGTGCTCCCGATCAGGAGGCGAGGCGCTTCTTGACCTCGTTGATCGAGGGGTTGGTCGCCGACGAGCCGTCCGGGAAGAGCAGCGTGGGGACGGTCTGGTTGCCGTCGTTGGCGTCCATGACGAACTTCACGGCCTCCGGCACGTCCTCGATGTTCACCTCGGTGAAGGCGATGCCTTCGCGCCCCATCTGGGCCTTGAGACGGTTGCAGTAGCCGCACCACGAGGTGCTGAACATGGTCACGGAACCGGGGACGGGGTGCTTCAGGGCGCTGGCGCTCATGATCTCTTTCAGGGGGTCGGAGACTGTCTAGCCATGTAACCACGGTCCGGCCCGCGTTCTTCCGCGCCGGGGTGTGACCTCTGTGACCATGATTGTCCCATGGCCTCCACTGCAGCATCCGGACAAACCCCCGCGTTCGACCCAGCCCTGCTCGCCCTGGCCGCCGGCCGTAACCTCGGCGCGCTCGCGGCGCTCAAGCGCGACGGCCGGCCCCAGCTCTCGATGGTCAACTTCGCCCTCGACCGCAGCGACCCGGCCACCCCCACGGTGCGGGTGTCGGTCGTCGACGGCCGGGCCAAGGTGGCGAACCTCCTGCGCGACCCGAGGGGCTCGCTCATGGTCACCTCGCCGGAGGGGTGGTCGTATGCCGTGCTCGAGGGTGACGCCGAGTTCTCACCGGTCGCCGGGGCCGAGGACGACGAGGTGGTCGACGAGCTGGTCGAGCTCTACCGGACCATCCGTGGCGAGGACCACCCCGACTGGGACGACTACCGCCGGGCGATGGTGAAGGACGGTCGTCGCATCCTGCGCCTGCGGGTGACCCGGGTCTACGGGCTGGTCCAGTAACCCGCCGTCAGTCGCCCATGACAGGATCTCGGCGATGCCCACCCAGCCCCACGGCATACCCGTGCACTCCTCCGCCGACGACATCCTCGCCGCCCTCGACCCCGAGCAGCGCGAGGTCGCGGCGCACCCCTTGGGACCCATGGTCGTGCTCGCCGGCGCCGGCACGGGCAAGACCCGGGCGATCACGCACCGGATCGCCTACGGCGTCCACTCCGGCGCCTACCAGGGCCAACGCGTCCTGGCCGTCACGTTCACCGCCCGAGCTGCCGGTGAGATGCGCACCCGGCTGCGCACCCTCGGCGTCGCCGGGGTGCAGGCGCGCACCTTCCACGCCGCGGCCCTGCGGCAGCTGCACTACTTCTGGCCGCAGGCGATCGGCGGCGCCGCCCCCGAGGTGATGAGCCAGAAGGCCGCTGCGGTCGCCCAGGCCGCTGCGTCGCTGCGGCTCGACCTCGCGCGCGACCGCACCGCCATCCGTGACCTGGCCGCCGAGGTGGAGTGGGCCAAGGTGTCGATGCTCACCCCTGAGACGTATGCCGCGGGGGCGCGCGCCGCGCGCCGCGAGCCGCCCGGCCTCGACGCCACCGCGATGGCGCGGGTGCTCGAGGCCTACGAGCAGGTCAAGACCCAGCGTGGGGTCATCGACTTCGAGGACGTGCTGCTGCTGACCGTCGGGATCCTCGCCGAGCGCGACGACATCGCGCGGGCGGTGCGCTCGCAGTACCGCCACTTCGTCGTCGACGAGTACCAGGACGTCAACGCGCTCCAGCAGCGGCTGCTCGACCTGTGGGTGGGGGAGCGCGACGACCTCTGCGTGGTCGGTGACCCGGCCCAGACGATCTACTCGTTCACCGGCGCCAGCCCCCGTCACCTGCTCGAGTTCCAGACCCGGCACCCCAAGGCCGAGGTGGTCAGGCTGGTGCGCAACTACCGCTCGACACCGCAGGTGGTGGGGCTCGCGAACCTCGTCGTGCGCGGGCCGTCTGGGGCGATGCGCAGCAATGCGGTGGTGCTCCAGGCCCAGGGGCAGGACGGGCCGACCCCGGTCCTCACCGCTCACCCGGACGACCCGGCCGAGGCCGCCGCGATCGCCGCGGAGGTCGCCAAGCGGGTCGCCGACGGGGTGTCTCCTGCCGAGATCGCCATCCTGTTCCGCACCAACGGCCAGTCCGAGGCGTTCGAGTCCGCGCTGGCCGACCAGGGTGTGCCCTACCTCGTGCGAGGCGGGGAGCGGTTCTTCTCCCGGCGCGAGGTGCGGGACGCGATCCTGCTGCTTCGTGGTGCGGCCCGGTCCGATGACGCCTCCAAGCCGCTGCCCGAGCTCGTGCGCGACGTCCTGCTCGGCGCCGGTTGGACCCGCGAGGCGCCGAGCTCAGGAGGCGCCGGTCGGGAGCGCTGGGAGTCGCTCAGTGCCCTCGCCGCGCTCTCCGACGACCTGGTCGTGACCAGTCCCGAGGCCCGGCTGCCCGACTTCATCCGCGAGCTGGACGAGCGGGCCTCGGCCCAGCACGCGCCCGCCGTCCAGGGCGTCACGCTCGCCTCGCTGCACGCCGCGAAGGGACTGGAGTGGGACGTCGTGTTCCTCGCCGGGGTCTCCGACGGCTACTTGCCGATCATGATGGCCGAGACCCCCGAGGCCATCGAGGAGGAGCGCCGTCTCATGTACGTCGGCGTCACCCGGGCGCGGCGCGAGCTGCGGCTGTCGTGGTCCGGCGCCCGCACTCCCGGGGCCCGGGCCAGCCGCCGGCCGTCGCGGTTCCTGGACGGCGCGGCGAGCATCCTCGGCGACGGCGCTCGCTCGCAGCCCAAGGGGTCGGCGAAGGTCGGAGCAGGCAAGGGCGGCCGGGGCAAGGCCCTCAAGCCGGCGCTCCCCGCGCACTGCCGCTCGTGCGGCACCGAGCTGACCACCGCGGCGCAGCGCAAGACCGGTCGCTGCGACACCTGTCCGCCGACCTACTCCGAGGCCACCTTCGAGCGGCTGCGGGCCTGGCGGCTGGCCGTCGCGCGGGAGACGAGCGTGCCGGCCTACGTCGTCTTCACCGACGCCACGCTCACGGTGATCGCCGAGCGCGAGCCGGGTTCCGAGGGCGAGCTGGCCCAGATCTCCGGCGTCGGGGCGCGCAAGCTCGGGCTCTACGGCGCGCAGGTGCTGGCCCTCATCAGCGGTGAGGATGTCGAATCTGTGCTCGAAACCCGTTCTGCTGCAACAGATTCCGACGACTAGGCGTTCGTTCACCAATTCTTTGCAGGAAATCTCGATAAATGCGTTGCTGCCCCGCAGGGGCGTCCCGTACTCTGGACCAACACACCAGCCCAGGGTGTCGCGCGCGATGCGCTGGGGTCCACGAGCACACGAAGGAGGGTAGGTCCCAATGGAGAACTTCACGATGACGATCGACGCGACTCACATGTCCCGCGTCCGTTCCGTGTGCCCCGAGGTCGGCCGTGTCCTCCTCGCAGGCAGCCGTGGATGGGTCCAGGGGACCACTGTGCCCGCGCCCATCGCCACCCGTGTGATCACCGATGCCCCGGTTCCGACGTTCTACGTCGGCGGCTTCGGTGCCACCAAGGATCTCGCGTTCCGTCCCTTCGGAGAACCACCTGTCTAGGCCACCAGCCAGCAGGCCCTCTCCGAGGCCGCGGAACCCGATATCCGGGATCCGCGGCCTTTCTGTTTGTCCGAACACCCGTTGTTGGTCAAACACAAGTCTTCCGCACCACACCGAGCAGGAAGAAGCACCACCAGAGATGAAGTCCGACACCGAAGAGAACGGGCCGGCCCTCGACCGAGGACCCACCGGCCAGACGGAAACAGGGAAATCCGCCACCACCGTGGCGGGACGACGAGAGGGAGGTGACACCCGATGCATCTGAGCGCACTCCACGACCTGAACGAGCAGGCCGCGGTCGCCGGCGCCGGCATCCCGTGTCGAGAGAACGACGCCGAGATGTGGTTCGCCGAGAGCCCGGCCGACGTCGAGTTCGCGAAGTCGCTGTGCCACACGTGCCCGGCCCTGGCCGCCTGCCTCGCAGGCGCGCTCGAGCGGTCCGAGCCGTGGGGCGTGTGGGGCGGTGAGCTCTTCGTCCAGGGGGTCGTCGTCGCACGCAAGCGGCCCAGGGGCCGGCCGCGCAAGAACCCGGTCGCCGCCTGATGTCGTCCACGGCATTCGTCCAGACCGTCACCGGCGGGGGTACCGGAGAGGTGAACGCGGGGCCAGCCGCAGGAGCTGGCCCCGCGGGACCGACCCGTCACCCCGCCCACAGCACTGAACACCACTTTTCACAGACCAGGAGTTCCACCATGTTCCAGGCCTTGTACGCCGACCTGGCGCGCGCCCATCGACGGCGCCGTCAACGGGAGTACCAGCGCCGGCTCGAGGCACAGGCGCAGCACGAGTTGCTGCTCGCCATGCCTCGCATGCTGGCCCGGTGACCCCGTGCCCGAACCCGCCGGGACCTTCCGCTCTGGAGGTCGTCCCGGCGGGTTCTTTCATGTCTGGGGTCCTGCGCACGGCCTTCGACTCGTTATCGTCCGCACATGTCCCGCGAAGCCGTCGTCAAGGCCCTGACCGCTCCCGACCTCTCCGCCGTGGTCGACCTGGCGGTCTGGGTCGAGGACGGGGTGGCGCACGCCGCGAACCACCTGGGCACGGTGCGGCTGCACACCGACGGCAGCCACGAGGTCCTGTCGGGGCTCGACCCCGTGGCCAGCGAGGACCCGATGGCCTTCCTGCCCTACGAGGCCGAGCTCGCGGCTGCCGGCCCGCGGGTGTCCACCGACAACGCCTACCCGTATGCCGCGCAACGGATCCTCTCGTTGTTCGGCGACGCCGACCGCAGCCCTGACGTCGCGGTCGTCCACACCCCACGGCACTGGTTCGTCGACGAGGGAGGCCACGCAGGCGAGCACGGGTCGCTCGACGTCATCCAGTCGCGCGCCCCGCTGGTGATGTCCGGCCCGGGAGTGGCGAAGCTGGGCTTCGTCGACGACCACGCCCGCCTCGTCGACGTGGCTCCGACCCTCGCCGTGTTGTCGGGTGTGCCGTCCGACGACCTGCGCGACGCGCACGGTGCCGAGCTCGACGGCCGCGCCCTCACGGCATACCTCGAACCACCCGCGGACGGGCAGCGTCGGCGGGTCGTCGGCATCCTGTGGGACGGAGCGCACTGCGGTGACCTGCTCCACCTCGCCCAGTCCGGTGAGCTGCCGGGGGTCGCTCGCCTCATCGAGCACGGGCTGGCGCTGCGTGGGGGTGCGGTGGCCGAGTTCCCGAGCGTGACGCTCACCAACCACACCTCGATCCTGACCGGCGTCGGCCCGGGGCGGCACGGCGTGCTCGGCAACGTGTACTTCGACCGGTCCCGGCAGGAGCGGGTCGTCCCCAACGACGCGGAGACCTGGCACCGGAGCGCGGAATGGCTCCGGCCCGGCGTGCGCACCGTCTTCGAGATGGTGAACGACCATGTGCGGCAAGAGGGTTCGCCCCGGACCGCCAGCGTCGACGAGGCCATCGACCGCGGTGCGGACTACGGGACGATGGCGCTGCTGAGGGCTGCCGGCGGGTTCGAGTCGGCCACCACGGGGATGGGTGACCTGCTCCCGGACCCGGAGAAGTCCCCGTTCGTCCAGCGACCCGAGCACCTGGCGGACCCCTACTTCCGGTGGGGGGTGCAGGTGGACGACATGGGCCTGCAGCAAGTGCTCCAGCTGTGGGAGACCGCCGCCGACGCGCCCACGCTGACCTGGTGGGCGCACGTCGTGACCGACGCCGGACACCACGGCGGCGGGCCCCGGTCGGACCTCGCCCGGGACTCGCTGCGGCAGAGCGACGCCCGGCTCGTGGTGTTCCTCGACCACCTCGAGACGCTGGGGGTGCTCGACGAGGTGACGTTCCTGCTGACGGCCGACCACGGGTTCGAGGGCGCCGACCCGAGCGTGACCGGCTCGTGGACGCCGGCCCTCGAGGCGCTCGGCATCCCCTACCGCGACGAGGGCCCGGGGTTCGTCTACCTGCTCTGAGGCCACCGGGCGGGCCCACCCAGCGGCAAGGAGGGGGACCGCCCCGCTGCAGGTTTCCCTCCAATTGGAACGAAACCTGCAGGCTAGGCTGGTCCGCATGGCTACGCAGATCCGGATCGCCCAGGACGAGGCCGCCGACGAGGTGCTGAGCAACGACCCGTTCGCGCTGCTCGTGGGGATGCTGCTCGACCAGCAGTACCCCATGGAGCACGCGTTCCGCGGACCGTGGAAGATCCTCGACCGGTTCGGCACGCTGGCCCCCGACGCGATCGCGGCGGCCGAGGCGGAGTCCTTCGCCGACCTGTGCGCCACGCCGCCGGCCATCCACCGGTACGGCCGGTCGATGGCGGGTCGGGTGCAGCAGCTGGCCACCGTCGTCCGTGACCAGTACGACGGCCGGGCCGAGACGATCTGGACCGAGGCCGCGGACACCCGCGACCTGATCGAGCGGCTCAAGGCGCTGCCCGGGTTCGGCGACCAGAAGGCCCGCATCTTCGCCGCCCTGGTCGGCAAGCAGCTCGAGGTGCGGCCGGCGGGGTGGCAGGAGGCCATCGGCCCCTACGCCGAGGACGGCTCCTACCGCTCGGTGGCCGACGTCGTCGACGCCGCGTCGCTGGCCAAGGTGCGGGAGTTCAAGCAGGCCGCGAAGGCCGCGGCGAAGGCCAAGGACGCCGCGCTGACGAAGAAGTAGCCGTGGCTGACCAGGCTGGACCGTCAGAGACACCTCCGGTGTGCTCGACCTGCGGCACCGTCGCCGGTGACCCGGCCCTGGCCGCGATCACCTGGACCCGCGGCACCGAGAACGGCCGCGAGGTCTGGACCTGCGACCGCTGCAGCCGCGAGCACCTGCGCAGCATCGAGGGCAAGCTCGACTCCGCCTGGTGGTGACCCGACGTCAGTCGAGGGGTGGGGGAAGGTGCCGGAGCTGCATGCCGGGCATGTGGTCGACCACGATCTGCCGGGCCGAGACGGTCCCGCCCAGCTGGCACAGCACCCCGATCCCGCCGAGCCAGACCCGGTGGATGAGCAGGTAGGACGGCGGCAGGTTGAGCTTCATGCCGACGAGGAACTCGGGTCGGCGGATGTCGTTGACGTGCGCGGCCACGCCCCGCAGCCACGGCCGGCTGAAGGTGAACTCGGCGTGTGACAGGGGCTCGATGAACGGGCCGAGGTAGTGCAGCAGCGCCTCGGCATCGAGGGACATCGACGGCTTGATGAACCCCTCGGAGCGTAGGCCCCGCTCGAGCTCGGCGGCCTCGCCACGCAGCGCCGCGCTGACCAGGGTGCCCATCGCGGGCGGCAGCCCTGACGGCAGGCGGTTGACCGCCCCGTAGTCGATCACCCCGAGCCGCCCGTCGGGCAGCAACCGGAAGTTGCCGGGGTGCGGGTCGGCGTGGAGCAGCCCGGCGCGGGCCGGGCCGACCAGCAGGAACGCCATGTAGCGCTCGGAGGCGGCGTTGCGCTGCTCGGGTGTGCCCGACGCGACGATCTGCGACAGCGGGATGCCGTCCATCCACTCCGACACGATGACGTGCTCGCTGTTGACCAGCACGTCCGGCACGGCGAAGTGCGGGTCGCCGCGGAACGCCTTGGCGAAGGTGCGCTGGCTGGCGGCCTCGAGGTTGTAGTCGAGCTCCTCGCTCATCCGCGACTTCAGCTCGTCGGTGATCGGCTTGATGTCCATGCCGGGGATCCACCCGCCGGCCAGCCGGGCCACCCGGGCGAGCTGGTTGAGGTCGGACAACAGGGCCTTGCCCGCGCCGGGGTACTGGATCTTGACGGCGACCTCGCGACCGTCGCGCCAGACCGCCTTGTGGACCTGGCCGATCGAGGCCGCTGCTGCGGGCGTGTCGTCGAACGACTGGAACTTCGAGGACCGCCACCGGGGCCCGAGCTCCTCGGCCAGCACCTTGTGCACCGTCGCAGCCGGCAGGGGAGGGGCTGCCTCCTGCAGCTTGGTCAGGGTGGCGCGGTAGGGGCCGGCCATCTCCTCCGGGAGGGCTGCCTCCATGACCGACATGGCCTGGCCGAACTTCATCGCTCCGCCCTTGAGCTCGCCCAGCACCTTGAAGAGCTGCTCGGCCGTGCGGGCCTGCAGCTCGGCGGCGACCGCCTCGGCGGGCTTGCCGCCCACGCGCTTGCCGAACCCCACCGCGGTGCGCCCGGCGAAGCCGAGGGGCAGGCTCGCCAGTCGGGCCGTGCGGCTGACGGCACGGCGAGGGAGTTCGTTCACCCGGCCATTCTGACCTGCGGGGCAACCTCGCCGTCAGCGGGTCGGCAGAACGGGTCGGATCGCGTCCCGCACCCGCACCGCGGGTGCGCCGCCCACTGACGCTGTCGGACCCCGGGCCAGGGCAGCGAGGCCTCGAGCGACCGACCGGTCGGGAGCGAGTGGCCGTCGAGCACCGCCAACGCCACCATCGCGGCCATCGAGGCGGTCATCGCGACCAGCGTGGTCTCCCCGCTGACCTCGGGTCCGGCTCCGACCGTGACCGGGACGAGCTGCCCGAGCAGGGCGGGCCACGCCGGGTCGAGGTCGGCGCGGGCGAGGTCGAGACAGCGCAGGCACGGTCCGTCCGGCACGACGACCGGGCCGACGACGGCCTCCAGCCCGTGCAGCACCACGGGCAGCACCGGTGTGCCGCGGGCTCGCCACGGCGTGGCGGCTGCCGAGTCGACCGCGCCCCAGCCGACCAGGACGACGAGCGCGGGCGGCTCCCAGTCGTCCGCCACGTCGGCGCCCTGCCGCACGGAGCCGATCCCGGCGCGGCGCAGCAGCTCCGCGATGGCGCGCGGCAGCTCACCCCGCCCGACGACCAGGAGGTGCGCCGCCCGGCGGCCGGCCAACGCGGCATACGCCTGGCTCTGGGTGGGGGCGCTGCGCAGCACCGCCTGCGTGTCGTGGGCGAGCAGGACCCGCGTGGGCGGCGGCTGCGGCACCGGCTGGGCGGCATCGGCGACCAGCCGGTGAGCGAGGAGCAGGTCGAGCAGGTCACGACCGGTCGGGGTCTGCAGCGCCGCGGGGAGCTCATGGGCGCCGTCGAGCAGCTGGAGGGCGTCGAGCTCGTCAGCGCGCAGTCCCTCCACCACCCGCGCACGGGTGGGGTCGGTGCCGAACTGCACGCTTCCTGCGCCGCGGCGCAGGACCGGCCACAGGGCCTTGAACAGGGTGCGTCCAGTCACGCGGCCCAATCTCGCACAGCGCACTCGCGACCCGACCCGCCATCCACAGGCCCGGACGCCGCGAGGGGCGGCACCGACCAGTGGTCGGTGCCGCCCCTCGCGGTGCGAAAGCCTGGTGTCAGGCCTTGCCGAGAATGCGGTTGAGGTTGGTGCCACACACGGGGCACACGCCCTTGGCCATGCGGCGACCGTTGGTCTCCACGACACGGCCCTCGGCCTCGCGCTTCTCCTTGCACTTCACGCAGTAGAACTCGCCCTTGTAGGTCTCTTCAGCCATCGCCATGTCTCCTCTTGTTCACGGCACACGGTGCGCCGTCGGACTTCGGCCAAACTTAGACCATGCTGAGCACAAAATCGCGCAAGGGGGGCCTGTGCGTCGTGCTCAGGGCCCACCCCTAGTCTTCGCCCCATGAGCACGCAGCCGTGGTGGGAGACCCAGTTCGAGGACCTGCGGGTGGCTTCCCGGGAGGCCTCGGGACGCCGGATCGCGGTGGTGACGCTCGACCTGCCGGATCGACGCAACTCGATGAGCACGGCCATGACGGCGTCGTGGGTGAGGCTGATGGGGCTCCTGCGCACGGATGTGGCGCTCGCGGCCGTCGTGGTGACCGGAGCGGCGCCGGCGTTCAGCGCTGGTGGCGACCTCTCCTGGATCGTCCAGGACCCCGACGCGCCGGTCAGCGAGCTACGGACGAGGATGCTCGCCTTCTACCGCTCGTGGCTCTCGATCCGCGACCTCGAGGTGCCCACGATCGCGGCCGTCAACGGCGCGGCGATCGGGGCCGGGTTCGCCGTGGCGCTCGCCTGCGACCTCCGGTATGCCGCCGCGGACGCCCAGGTCGGCGTGCCGTTCACCTCCCTGGGGCTGCACCCGGGGATGGCGACGACCTGGTCGCTGCCCAACGTCGCGGGCCACGCGGTGGCTCGAGACCTGCTGCTCACCGATCGCGTCGTCAGCGGCACCGAGGCGGCGCAGCTCGGGCTGGTGTCGCGCGCCCTGCCCGTCGACGACGTGCTGCCCGAGGCGATCGCCGCCGCCGAACGCATCGCGGCGGCAGCGCCCGTCGCCACCCGGCTGACGCTGCAGGCGCTGCGTGACGGCGGCCACGCGACCTTCGAGGACGCCCTGCAGTGGGAGGCGCTGGCCCAGGCCGTGACCCTCGCGACGGAGGACCTGCACGAGGGAATCGCGGCCGCGGCAGCCAAACGCCGGCCGACCTTCCACGGCCGCTGACCTTCACTAGGGTCGGGCGCATGGACTTCTCCCTGTCACCGCGTGCCACCGACCTACGCGACCGCGTCCGTGCCTTCCTCGACACCGAGATCGAGCCGGTCGAGGCCGCGCTGGACGCCGAGATCCAGACCCGGCGCGAGAGCGGGGGCGACCCGTGGACGCCCTCGCCGGTCGTCAAGGAGCTCCAGGCCAAGGCGCGGGCGCAGGGTCTGTGGAACCTGTTCCTGCCCAAGGAGCACGCCGGACGGTATGCCGCGGAGTTCGGCACCGACGGCGGCGAGGGCCTCTCGAACGTCGACTACGCGCCGGTGGCCGAGGTGATGGGCCGTTCCGCCATCGCGCCGTTGGTGTTCAACAGCAACGCGCCCGACACCGGCAACATGGAGGTGCTGCTCAAGTACGGCACCCCCGAGCAGCAGCGTGAGTGGCTCGAGCCGATGCTCGACGCGCGGATCCGCAGCGCCTTCTGCATGACCGAGCCGGAGGTGGCCTCCTCCGACGCCACCAACATGGCAGCGACCGCGGTCGTCGACGGTGACGAGGTGGTCGTCAACGGCCGCAAGTGGTTCTCCACCGGCATCGGCAACCCCGAGTGCAAGATCCTCGTCTTCATGGGGCTGTCAGACCCTGACGCCGACCGACACTCCCGCCACACGATGGTGCTCGTGCCGCGCGACGCCCCCGGCGTCAAGGTCGAGCGGATGCTCTCCACGATGGGCTACCACGACGAACCGCTCGGCCACGGCGAGGTGTCGTTCACCGACGTGCGGGTGCCCACCGCGAACATCCTGCTCGGCCCCGGGCGGGCCTACGAGATCGCGCAGGGTCGGCTGGGACCGGGGCGCGTCCACCACTGCATGCGGGCCATCGGCCTCGCCGAGCGTTCGCTCGAGCTGGCCTGTCAGCGCGCCCTCGAGCGCACCGCCTTCGGGAAGCCGATCGCGAAGCTGGGCGGTAACCTCGAGCGCATCGCCGACGCCCGGATCGCCATCAACCGCTCACGCCTGCTGGTCATGCATGCGGCCTGGCTGCTCGACCAGGGCAGCTCGCGCGAGGCCTTGTCGGCAGTCAGCGAGATCAAGGTCGAGGTGCCCACCATGGCCCTCGACGTCATCGACCTCGCGATCCAGCTGCACGGCGGTGGGGGCATGACGAGCGACTTCCCGCTGGCCGCCGCCTGGGTGGGCGCGCGGTCCCTGCGCCTGGCCGACGGTCCCGACGAGGTCCACCGCAGCGTGGTCGGCCGCATCGAGCTCGGGAAGCACCAGTGAGCCGGCGGGTCCTCGTGACCGGCGGAGCCTCGGGGCTGGGTGCTGCGCTCGTCAGCGCCTTCCGCGCGGCCGGTGACGAGGTCCTGGTCACCGACGTGCACGACGCCGACGGGGTCGACCTCGTCCTCGACATCACGTCCGACGACGACTGGGCCGCAGCCCTGGCCCACGTCGAACAGGGCTGGGGTGGCCTCGACATCCTCGTCAACAACGCCGGCATCGCCGGGGGTGGCCGGATCGAGCTGTCGACCATCGACGAGTGGCAGCGGATCATCGACGTCAACCTCCTCGGTGTCGTGCGCGGCACCCGCACCTTCACGCCGATGTTCAAGCAGCAGGGGTCCGGCCACGTGGTCAACGTCGCCTCGCTCGCCGGGCTGGTGCACGCCGCCGGCATGGGCTCCTACAACGCGGTCAAGGCGGCGGTGGTGGCCTTCACGGAGACGACCGGACACGAGCTGCATCCCTTTGGTGTCAAGGCATCCGTCGTCTGCCCGTCCTACTTCAAGACCAACCTGCTCAGCTCGATGCGCGGCTCCGACCAGCGGGTCGGGCGGGTCGTTGCCGGCCTGATCGAGCGGGCGACGGTGACGGCCGACGAGGTGGCTGCCGCGGTGCTCGAGGGGATCGCGCACGGCTACGAGGTGATCGTCCCCGACGAGCCGGCCCGCCAGGCCTACGCGCTCAAGTGGGGTGACCGCGCGGCATACGACGCCTTGATGCGCCACCAGGCGTCGCGGCTCGCGGAGGAGCGGTGAGCGAGGTCGCCGGTGCCCGACCGGTGCGCGCCGAGGACGCCTTCGACGTCGACGGGGCGGTGGCCTGGCTGCGCTCCCACGCCGACCAGCGGTATGCCGCGGGGCTGGCGGGGGAGCCGGAGGTCCGGCAGTTCTCGGGCGGCGCCTCCAACCTCACCTACCTCCTGCGCTTCCCCGGCCTCGACCTTGTGCTCCGACGCGGGCCGAGCGGCACGAAGGCCCGGGGCGCCCACGACATGGGTCGCGAGCATCGCATCCAGGCGGCGCTGGGACCCGTTTTCCCTTATGTCGCAACGATGGTCGCGATGTGCGACGACCCGGCAGTGCTGGGTGGCGACTTCTACGTGATGGAGCGCCTGGTCGGCACGGTGCCGCGTCGCGAGATGCCGGTCGACCTGTCGAGCGACCAGGCGAGCCGGCTCTGCGAGTCGATGCTCGACGTCCTCGTCGAGCTGCACTCGGTCGACCCGGCCGCAGCCGGGCTCGACACGCTGGGCAAGGGCGAGGGCTACGTGCGCCGGCAGGTCGAGGGCTGGTCGAGCCGCTACCGCCGGGCCCACACGACCGGCCAGCCCGATCTCGAGGCGGCGATGGCGTGGCTCGACGAGCACCAGCCCGCCGACGTCGGCAGCTGTGTGATCCACAACGACTACAAGCTCGACAACCTCGTCCTCGCCGCCGACGACCCCACCCGCATCGTGGGGATCTTCGACTGGGAGATGGCCACGGTCGGCGACCCGCTGATGGACCTCGGCGCTGCGCTGGCCTACTGGGTGCAGGCCGACGACGACGCCGACTTCCAGAGCTTCCGGCGGGTGCCCACCCACCTGCCCGGCATGCTCACCAGGGCCGAGCTCATCGCGGGCTACTGCGAACGGGCCGGCCGTGAGGTCAGCGCCGACGCCGCGGTGTTCTACCAGGCCTACGGGGTCTTCCGGCTCGCCGTCATCGCCCAGCAGATCTACTACCGCTATGCCAACGGCCAGACCACGAACGAGGCGTATGCCGCCTTCGGACCCGCCGTGCAGGTGCTCGACCGCAGGCTGGCCAAGCTGCTTTCCGCAACCTGAGCGCCCCAGGAGGCGCCCAGGTTGCGGCGCGGGTCACCGGCCATGTCGGTCGGCTCGCCTATCGTGGTGGCATGGGGAGTCCAGACATCGAGGTCCGGCGCAGCCGCAAGCGCCGCCGCACCGTGAGCGCCTACCGCGAGGGCGGTCGCACCATCGTGCTCATCCCCGCGCGGTTCACCAAGGCCGAGGAGCAGCAGTGGGTCGACACGATGCTCGAGCGACTGGCCAAGGGTGACAAGAAGCGACGGCCCAGCGATGCCCAGCTGCGCACCCGTTCGGCCGAGCTCTCGCAGCGCTACCTCGGGGGCCAGGCCAAGCCGACGAGCATCCGCTGGGTGACCAACCAGAACTCCCGCTGGGGCTCCTGCACACCCTCCGACGGCACCATCCGCATCTCCACGAGGGTCAGGGGCATGCCGGCCTTCGTGCTCGACTACGTGATCCTCCACGAGCTGGCCCACCTGCTCTCGCCCGGTCACGGTCCTGACTTCTGGCGGCTGCTGGAGGGCTACCCGCGGCTCGAGCGGGCGCGCGGCTACCTCGAGGGCGTCGCGGCGACCGCCGGCCTCGACCTGTCCGACGGTGAGACCGAGTCCGACGAGCTCGGCCAGGCCGCCCTCGACTTCGGTCCCAGCGACTGACCCCGCGCGACCTGCTCGGTCACCGCAGCAGCGACGAGGCGAGCAGCCGCCTGGCCGCCTCGGCGAGGGGTGCGATCGCGTTGCGGCTGGCCTCGGGGAGCGCGTCCACGGGCCACCAGGCGACGTCGAGCGACTCCTCGCTCACGGCATACCCGGCCTCGTCGTCGGTGACCCCGACGTAGCGCAGGTCGAGGTGCTCGCTGCACCGACCGAATCCCGAGGCGCGCAACGCGTGCCGGTCGAGGTGCGCCAGCTCGGGGTGCAGCTCGAGGTCGACGATGCCGGACTCCTCGCGCGCCTCGCGGGTCGCCGCGGCCAGGACCGACTCGTCGCCCGGTTCGAAGTGCCCTCCGAACTGCAGCCACAGGCCGGCCTTCGCGTGCAGGGTGAGCAGCACCTTGTCGAGCGAACGGTTCAGCACCAGGGCGCTGGCGGTGAGGTGGGCTGGCGGCCCCTGCTTCAACAGCGCGTCGGGGTGCTCGGCGCAGTGCGCGAGCAGCTCGACCCGCAGCCGTTCCTGCCCTGCGTCGGGTGCCGTCCAGCCCTCGAGGACGCGCTGGGCGTCCTCCCGCAGCGCGAGGTATGCCGCGGGCACGGCAGGTGCGCCGGTCACCGGCCGTCCGCGCCGGTCTCGTCGTCCCCGGGGGTCTCGCCCTCGCGGAGCAGCTGGTCGAGAGCCGCGTCGAGGTCGGCGCTCTCGGAGGTGCCGAAGCGCTCGACGTAGCCGAGCGGGTCGTCGAGGTCGGCGCCGGTGGGGGCGACATCGGGGTGTCCCCACCCGGCGTCGCGCCCGTCCGGTCCGTGCTTGGCCTCGAGGGCGGCCCAGAGGTTGGCGGCGTCGCGCAGTCGACGAGGGCGCAGCTCCAGGCCCACGAGACCGGCGAAGGCCTTCTCGGCGGGACCGCCGGTGGCCCGCCGGCGACGCACGGCCTCGCCGAGGGCGGCGGACTGGGGCAGGTGCTCACGGGTGGCACGGTCGGCCACGACGTCGACCCATCCCTCGACCAGCGCGAGGTAGGTCTCGAGCCGGGCCAGCGCGGCGCGCTGGGCGGGGCTGGGGTCGGGGCGGAACAGCTGGTCCTGGAGGGCGGACTGGAGGGCGGTCGCGTCGCTGGCGTCGACCGACTGCAGCGCGCTCTCGATCCGGTCGGTGTCGATGCTGATGTCGCGGGCGTAGTCGCGGACGGCGGCGACCAGCTGCGGCCCGATCCACGGGACCTCGGAGAACAACCGCACGCGGGCGGCCTCGCGGACGGCGAGGTAGATGCGCACCTGGTCGAGGTCGACACCGAGACCCTCGGCGAACGCCTCGACGTTGGCGGGCAGCAGCGCGACCGACCGGTCGGCCACCAGGGGTAGGCCGACCTCGGTGCCGCTGACCGTCTCGGTGGCGAGGGCCCCGACGGCCTGGCCGACCTGCAGCCCGAACATCGCCCCGCTCATCTTGGCCAGCATCGGCTCCATCTGGCCGAGCATGGCCGCGGGGTCCATGCCGGCCGGCAGGAGGCCCTCGGGCAGGCCGCTCTCGCCGAGCTGCTGGAGCTGGGTGCGCATGGCGTCGCCGACGGCCCGGCCCACGCCCTCGGCGACCGGCTCCACGAGCGTGCCCCAGGTGGCCATCGTGGCCTCGACCCACTCGGCCCGGCTCCACGCGTGGGTCGAGATGCCGGGGGCCTCGAACGCGGTCACCTCGTCGAGCCAGAGCTCGGCCACCTGGACCGCCTGGTCGAGCTGGCGTTGCGCGGCCTCGCCGACCACCGCGTCGCCCGCCTCGGACACGGTCTTGCGGGCCGTGTCGGTGGCGAGGGTGAGGTTGAACGCGTCGGTGTCGGTGCTGGCGAACATCGACTGCATCTGGCCGACCATCATCTGGAGCATCGCCGGGTCGACCTGGTCGATGCCCATGTCCTTGAGGGCCTTGGCCAGGTCGGGGTCGACCTCGCCACCGGTCAGCCGCGCCAGGACCTCCGCGATCTCCGGGGACAGGGCGTCGCCGAGGGCGTCGTCGGACGGTCGCCCGGACTCGTCGCGCGGGTCGTCCGACTGGTCGTCGGACTGGTCGTCGGACTGGTCGTCATGGTCACGGGGAAGGTCGGGCACAACTGCTCCTCAGCGGTCCTGAGAGGATGGTCTCTCACTAGACAACCACGCGGAGGCCACAGTGAGTTCCCCCGGGCGGGCTGGACGGGGCGCCGTTCGCTCGCGGCGTAGCGCGATCGACGTCGCGGTGATCGGCACGGCCGACCCGGCGAGTCGTGCGGTGGTGCGCGCCCTGGTGTCGGCCGCCGCGCGGGGCACGACCACGGCGCAGCCCGGCGGCGCCGAAGGAGAGGCCCGGATCGGCAGGGTCGTGGCCCTGGGCACCGAGTCCCCGGTGGTCGGGGGAGTCGAGTTCCGCCACGCCGACCCCGGTGACCCCAGCCTGGCCGCGGCGCTCTCGGGAGCCCACGCCGCGGCATACGTGGCGACGAGCACCAACCTCGCACGCGACCTGGCCATCGGCGCCCGGGCCCGTCGTGAGCGCAACCTGCGCGTCGCCCAGACCGTCATCACCTCGGCGGCCGCCGCGGGACTGCGGCACCTCGTGGTCGTGACCTCGGCACAGACCTACGGCGCCCGGGCCGACAACCCGGTCCCACTCGAGGACGACGCGCCGCTGCGGGCCGCCTCCGACGAGGGGCAGGTCGGCGACCTGATGGACGTCGAGCAGCTCATCGAGGTGGCCCGCGACGTCCACCCCGGCCTGACCATCACCGCCGTCCGGCCGGCCGCGCTGGTGGGCGACGGCGTCGACACGGTGGTGACCCGTCACTTCGAGGCGCCGCGGCTGCTCACCCTGCGCGGCGCCGAGCCCGCCTGGCAGTTCTGCCACGTTGACGACCTCGGGACCGCGGTGGCGCTGGTCCTGGCCCAGGGCGTGGGTGGCGCCGTCACCGTCGGGGCAGAGGGCCACCTGACCCAGCGCGACCTCGAACGGCTGACCGGCATGCGCCGGGTCGAGCTCAGCCTCGGGGCAGCGATGGGAACTGCGGACCGCCTCCACCGCGTTGGGGTGTTGCCGGCCCCTGCCAGCGACCTCGCCTTCGTGGCATTCCCCTGGGCGGTCTCCGCCCGCACGATGCGGGATCGCGGCTGGGTGCCGGTCCACGACAACGAGACGTGTCTCGGCGTGCTCCTGGAGGCGATCCGGGGGTCGCACGCGGTGGCGGCACGCAGACTGGACCGCAAGGATGCCGCTCTGGGAGCGGCCAGCGCCGCGGTGGCCCTGGTGGGAACGGCGGCAATCATGCGGCGACGCCGCAGGAAAGGTTCAACGGCATGACCGATCCGGTCAGGGAGCTGGACAGCGACCCGATGGTGGTGCTCAGCGACGTCCGGGACGAGCCGCTGAGCGTCGACGAGGTGCTCAAGGCGGTGCAACACCCTCGGTGCGGGGGCATCGCCCTGTTCGTCGGGGTGGTGCGCGAGCACGACCACGGCGCCGACGTGTCCGCCCTGGACTACACCGCGCACCCCAGCGTCGTGGACACCCTGAGCCGGGTCTGCGCCCACGTCGCCGGCCGGCACGAGGTCGCGCGCGTCGCCGCCGTGCACCGGGTTGGTCACCTCGAGATCGGTGACATCGCCGTCGTGGCGGCCGTCTCGGCGCCACACCGCGGACAGGCCTTCGACGCCTGTCGCGACCTCATCGACACCCTGAAGGGGACGGTCCCGATCTGGAAGCACCAGCTGTTCACCGACGGCACCGACGAGTGGGTGGGGCTGCCGTGACGACGCCTCCTCATCAGCAGGGCGACCATCCCGCCCCGGCGGGCGCGACCGGCCCGGCGGGCGCGACCGGCTCGGCGGTCAGCGACCCCTACCGCCTCAGCCGCAAGTCCACCGTGAGCCTGGTCGGGTTCTTCCTGGCGATCGCCCTCGGCGCACTGTCGGTCATGGTCGGCCTGCCCTACGTCATCATGAAGCCCGGCCCGATCACGAACACCCTCGGCAAGCTCTCCGGCAAGCAGCTGATCACCGTCTCCGGCGCCCCGACCTACCCGACCCAGGGCGCCCTCGACTTCACCACCGTGCGGATCTCCGGAGGGCCCGGCTACAAGGTCACCGTCTGGGACCTCCTGAGCGCCGCGATCCGTCCGAGCGAGGACGTCGTCGACGAGGAGCTCTACTTCCCCAAGGGCGTGACGGACAAGCAGGTCGAGGAGCAGAGCGCCGCCGAGATGATCGACTCCCAGCAGGAGGCGGTCGCGGTGGCGCTGAAGGCAGTCGGCCAGAAGGTGACCGAGCACATCGTCATCGCGCAGGTCGCCAAGGACGCGCCGTCCGCGAGCCTGATCAAGGCCGGTGACGAGATCGTCTCGGTCGACGGCAAGGCGATCAGCGACTCGAGCGGCGTCCGCGACGCCGTCGGGGCCCACAAGCCGGGGGAGAGCGTGGCCCTGGGTCTGGTGCGCGACGGCAAGCCCGTGACGGTCGAGGCCAAGACCCGCGCGGCCGAGGGCCGTGCCACGGTCGGCGTCTTCCTCGGGGTCCGGTTCGAGTTCCCGATCGACGTCAAGATCAACGCCGGCGACGTCGGTGGCCCTTCGGCCGGCACGATGTTCTCGCTGGCCGTCTACGACACCCTGACGCCCGGACCGCTGACCGGCGGCCAGAAGATCGCCGGCACCGGGACGATCAACGCCAAGGGCCAGGTGGGGCCGATCGGTGGCATCCGCCAGAAGCTCGTCGGCGCGCACGACGGGGGAGCGAAGTGGTTCCTGGCTCCTGCCGACAACTGCGACGAGGTCGTCGGCCACGTGCCCGACGGCCTGCGAGTGGTCCGGATCGCGACGTTCGACGAGGCCAGGTCCGCGGTCGAGGCGATCGCCGACAGGCGCACCGACTCGCTCCCCACCTGCACGCGATAACACGTCAACCCCAAACCCCCTTCGCACCGCAAGGGGTATGCCGCGCGGCCGGTTCAGGCCTGCAGCGTCGCCTTGAGCGCGTGGACCAGGCCGGGGGCGATCTCGTCGCCGAGGGCGACCTTGTCGTCGCGGTCGTTGGCCCGCTGGCGCAACAGGCAGCGGCTCTGGCCGTCGCGGGTCACGGCGACGAGCAGCCGCACGTCCTGTCGCCCGGGGTGCGCGGCCAGGGCGTCGACCGCCGACTCGGTGTGGGCCGGCAGGTCGCGCTCGGCCTCCGGCGGCACGACAATGCGCTCGACCGCGAGCGCCGCCCCCACGACGCTGTCGGGCCAGGCGATCCCGCCGAGCAGGCTCTCGAGGTTGGAGGTGCGGGGGAGGTCCTCCTGCTCGATCGCGCTGAGCGCACCCGCGGCCAGGTCGGATCCGCGCATCTGGGCCCGCAGGTGCGGCTCGCGCTCGAGCAGCTCGGCGGTGGGCACGAGGGCGAACAGCCGCGGGTTCTGGTCCCACCCGGCGGCGGCGACGTGGCGTTCGGTGTCCAGGGCGGCGATGGACAGCGGGTCGGC
Source organism: Phycicoccus sp. Soil802 (assembly GCF_001429605.1). Lineage (GTDB taxonomy): Bacteria > Actinomycetota > Actinomycetes > Actinomycetales > Dermatophilaceae > Pedococcus. Next base: position 5,750 of record NZ_LMSS01000007.1, on the reverse strand, counting down.
GACGGGGCGGGAGGTCTGGCTCACGCGCCCATGGTGCCGTATGCGGCATACCCAGTCGGTGCACAGGTGGTGCCAATCCGTGTCCAAGGCGGCCGTGGGAACCCCGGGGGCGCTCGGTAAGTTGGACCCACTACAGCAGGCGACCACCGCGGGCGGTCGCACGGATGATCGGGCGTGGCGTGAGTTCTTCCTCTGAATGGTTCGGCCAGGGCGAGCCGGGTGCCGAGGGCGCCCGACCGGAGGGAACCCCGCGGGGGTCCGGCCCCGGTGGCCGGCGTCCCCCGACGCTGACCTTCGGCAGGCGCCGCGGACCATTGGTGCCGACCCTCGTCGTGCTGGTCGTGCTGGGCTTCGTGGTTTCGCTGATGGCCTCGCTGTGGACCGACATCCTGTGGTTCAGCTCGGTCGGCTACCAGCAGGTCTTCGTCACCGAGCTGACCACCAAGGTCCTGCTCTTCGTCGTCGCGTTCGTGCTGACGGCGGCGGTCGTGGCGTCGAGCCTCATCGTCGCCTACCGGACCCGCCCGATCTACGCACCGGTCACCGCCCAGCAGCAGAACCTCGACCAGTACCGCGAGGCCATCGAACCGCTGCGCAAGGTCGCCATCTTCGCGATCCCGGCGATCCTGGGCCTGCTCGCGGGCACGGGCGCCGCAGGGCAGTGGAAGACCTACCTGCTGTGGCTCAACCGGGTGCCGTTCGGCACGAAGGACCCGCAGTTCGGCAAGGACCTGTCCTTCTTCATGTTCACGCTGCCGTGGATCCAGTTCCTGCTGGGCTTCCTCACCATGGCGCTGGTGATGGCGACGCTGGCCGCGGCCTTCACGCACTACGTCTACGGCGGACTGCAGATCCAGTCGCGCGCCGAGCGCACCTCGCGCGCCGCCCGGACCCACCTGGCCATCCTCGTGGCCGCGCTCGTCCTGGTGCGCGCCGCGACGTACTGGTTCGACCGGTATGCCTTGTCCACCAAGGACTCTCGCCTGCTGACGGGCATCGGCTACACGGACGCGCACGCCGTCCTGCCGGCCAAGGCGATCCTCGCGATCGCCGCGCTGATGACGGTCGGGCTGTTCGTCGCCTCGATCTGGTCGCGCTCGTGGCGGCTGCCGATCGTGGGGGTGGCCCTGCTGCTCATCACCTCGATCGTCGTGGGCAGCATCTACCCGGCGCTCTACCAGCGGTTCATCGTCAAGCCGTCGGAGAAGTCCCGCGAGCAGATCTACATCGACCGCAACATCAAGGCGACCCGGGCTGCCTACGGCATCGCGGACGTGAAGACCGAGGGCTACACCGCGACGACCGAGGCGACCCAGGGACAGCTGCGCGACGACGCCGAGACCATCCCCGGCATCCGCCTGGTCGACCCGATCGTGGTCTCGCCGACGTTCAAGCAGCTGCAGTCGGTGAAGTCCTACTACGCCTTCCCGGACGCCCTCGACGTCGACCGCTACAAGGTGGACGGCAAGGTCCGCGACACCGTGCTGGCGGTGCGTGAGCTCGACCTGGACGGCATCCCGGCCAACCAGCGCAACTGGCTCAACGACCACACCGTCTACACCCACGGCTTCGGCCTGGTCGCCGCGTTCGGCAACCAGCGCACCGCCGACGGCCAGCCGGTGTTCTACGAGCGCAACATCCCGCAGGCCGGCGAGCTGCCCGACTTCGAGCCGCGCATCTACTTCGGTGAGCAGTCGCCGTCCTACTCCATCGTCGGCGCGGCCTCGGGCAGCAACCCGCGCGAGTTCGACTACCCGGACAACAGCGCGGCGGGGCAGAAGAACAGCACCTACACCGGCAAGGGCGGTGTCGCGCTGGGCTCACTGCCGCGCAAGCTCGCCTACGCGCTGAAGTACCGCGAGCTCAACCTCCTGCTGTCCGACGCCGTCAACGACAAGAGCCGGATCCTCGACCACCGCCAGCCGCTCGAGCGGGTGGAGCGGGTCGCCCCGTGGCTGACTCCGGACGGCAACCCCTATCCCGCGGTCGTGGACGGCCGGGTGCAGTGGATCATCGACGGCTACACGACGTCGGCCGACTACCCCTACTCGCGGCTGACGGACATCGACAGTGCGACCTCCGACTCCGTGACCGCGCGGTCCGTCGCCGTGACCACGATCGGGAGCGGTCAGGTCAACTACATGCGCAACTCCGTGAAGGCCACCGTGGATGCCTATGACGGGTCGGTGAAGCTCTACGCGTGGGACGACAAGGACCCGCTGCTCAAGGCCTGGAGCAAGGCGTTCGACAACACCGTGCTCCCGATGAGCGACATGAGCGCAGACCTGATGTCGCACATCCGCTACCCCGAGGACCTCTTCAAGGTGCAGCGCCAGATGCTGGCGAAGTACCACGTGACCGACGCCGCGTCGTTCTACGGCGGCCAGGACTACTGGCAGATCCCCGAGGACCCGGCGCAGGACGCGAGCGTCGTGCAGCCGCCTTACTACCTGACCCTCAAGATGCCCGACCAGGACGCCGCCCGCTTCTCGATCACGACGACGTTCAAGCCCGTGGGTGACCGGCAGATCCTGACCGGCTTCCTCGCGGTCGACGCGGACGCCGGGTCGACGAAGGGGCAGCGCAGCAGCGACTACGGCACGATGCGGCTGCTCACGCTGCCCAAGGACAGCCAGGTCAGCGGCCCGGGCCAGGTGCAGAACGAGATCGGCTCGTCCAACGCCACCTCGCCGGACTCTGCCCTCAACCTGAGCCAGTTCCTCAACAACGCTCGCCAGAGCGGGTCGAGCGTCACGCTGGGCAACCTGCTGACGCTGCCCGTCGGTGGCGGCCTGCTCTACGTGCAGCCGATCTACGTGCGGGCCCAGGGTGACTCGGCGTTCCCGCTCCAGCGGGCCACGGTGGTCGCGTTCGGTGACAAGCTGGCCTGGGCCTACACGCTCGACGGCGCGCTGGACGGTCTCTTCGGTGGCAACTCCGGAGCCACGGCGGGGGACTCGGGCTCGACCCCCACCCCGACGACGCCGGGTAGCACCCCGACCACCCCGCCGCCCACGGACTCGGCTGCACTCGCCAAGGCGCTGGCCGACATCCAGGCCGCCTACGACGCGGGACAGAAGGCGCTCAAGGCCGGTGACTTCGCGGCATACGGCACTGCGCAGAAGCAGCTCAGCGAGGCCATCCAGCGTGCGGTCGCTGCGGCGCCCAAGGGTGGTTCGGTGACGGTCAAGCCGTCGCCGACCACGACCGCCACCCCCACGGCGACGCCGACCACGACGTCCACACCCTGACCCGGTGCGGGTGACGTCCACCGCCTGACCTGCTGCGGAAGCCCTGCGAGCGCACCGATTTGGTTCGCGCGCAGGGCTTCCCGTAAGGTGGTGTCTACCGACGCGGGGTGGAGCAGCTCGGTAGCTCGCCGGGCTCATAACCCGGAGGTCGCAGGTTCAAATCCTGCCCCCGCTACCACGAAGTAGCAGGTCAGAGGCCCTTTCCCATCTCGGAGAGGGCCTCTGGCATTGGCACATGTAGCCAAATGTGTAACCAACCGGCGCTGAGACGGTCTTGAACGGGACGGACGGGACGGGCCGCCTGGGACAAGGCAGAAACACATGAGACGTCGCGATGACCGGGCTTGGATGCCCTTTCGGGGTGTCTCCGGGTCGATGTCCGGGCGATCGCAGGTCAGTGCAGACCGCAGAGTCCGGAGCTCGCTCCCCTTGCCAGCGCGTTCCCTGACATGGAAGAGGTCACTGGTTCAAACCCAGTATCGCCCACCAGCAACAGGGCCTCTGACCTGCGGAAACGCAGGTCAGAGGTCCCTTCGTTATGTGCCCCAGAGTCCGACGGATGCTGCCCCTAAGTGACTACAGTTGCCGGCCGGGATCCTGGCGGACCGCGTCCCCGCGGATGGGAAGCCCGGTCTTCGGATGGTCACCCAGGGCGGCGATCACTGACCGCGAGGCGTTGAGTACGGCTTAGGGGAGTTTGCCTCCGGCGGTCTCGATGATGACGTAGGCGATGCCTGCGAGGGAGTACAGGGCTGGCAGGATCGCGCGGTTCAGCTTCTTGGTCATGGTGTTCACCTCCTTTCGAGGCTTCCGGCAAGGAGCGGCCGCGGCCGCTCCTTGCCACGGGGTGGACGGTGTCGTACGAGGGCGATCAGGCCGACTAGCACAGCGAGGTCGGCCAGGTTGATGACGATAGGGCCGGTCACGATGAAGTCTTGGACTGCCCTGTGAAGGGCTCGGTCGATGGTGTTGGCGGCGGCTCCGCCGAGCGTCAGTCCCACCGCCCACGGGGGTGCGGCCGCCCTGCGCACGTAGATGACCGATGCGGCCATTCCCGCGGCGAGAACCAAGGCCATGAGAAGCACGGCGGAGGTCGGCGCCGCGCCTACTAGGCCCAAACTGAACGCAGGGTTGGTCACTGGTCGCACCAACCCGACGGCTGCGACGTCTCCGGCGGTGTGTGGCCGGGCGTAGGTTGCCGCGAGGTGCTTGGTCGACAGGTCAACGACGACGACGAGGGCGGCTGACACGAGCACCATTCCGGTGGCCATCCGCCTGCTAAATGCCCTCTGCGTTGTGTGGTTTGAGGACGGCATGGCTTCTCCTTCGCGCGGGTTGTGGTCTGTTCGGGGCATAGGGGTGACCCCGAGTTGGGGTGTCACCAGCGGACGTGTGGGGCGGTCTCGATGGCGAGCCAGGCCACTGAGGACAGCAGGACGAACGCGGTGGTGGCCTTGGTGCGCAGTGTGGTCATGACGTTTCACCTCCTCTGGGTGGCTGTCTTAGCGGGTGGGTCAGCGGGTGGGTTGGGACTCGCCGGGTGTCGTCACAGCGGGTGGTTTGCCCGCGCGGCCTGCGTCTCAGTAGTGGACACGTGGAGCGGTCTCGATGGCGAGCCAAGCCACTGAGGACAGCAGGACGAACGCGGTGGTGGCCTTGGTGCGCAGTGTGGTCATGACGCTTCACCTCCTTCCTGAGTGACGTGGGGCATGTGTTTTGGATGGGTCTGGAGTTTGTTCTACGGGCGCCACATGCCGGCCGTCTGGATGACGAACCACAGGACGCACGCGGCGATGGTGATCACCCGTGGCTTGCTGGTCATTGCGCACCTCCCTTCGTGGGTCAGTTGGCTTCTTTCGGCGCCTCTGGAGGCGAGGTCTCCTCACCCGATGGGCCGACGTGGGTGACGCCTGCAGGCTCGGGCTGCGGGGCCAAGCCGTGGTGCGTCGCGGCGGACGCGCGTCCCCATGCCCCTGCATGCAGCGGTCGGAATCGAGGGCCCGGAGTGCCTATTCGCAGTGCCGGTGACCTGCTCCCGTGTCAGGGGGCAGCCCCGGAACTTGAGTGTGGGTCGCATCGTCGGTCCTTTCGTTCGCGAGCGATGAGGGGTTGGTGGCCCAACAGTGCGCGGCGGCGCTGAAGGTCGGCTGAAGGCGCAAGGGTGCAAGTCCTTGGGGTGCGGCCGGGGAAGCCGTGTGCGCGAGAGCAGGCCTAGCTGTACTGACCGGGCACGTTGGTTGAGGGAGTGTGACTCCTCGATCTGAGGGGATGACGTGGGAGGGCCTCCCGCGGTGGAGTGGAACTGCTGAAGGGAGGTCGTCGGCGTCGCGCCACAGCTCGACCAGGCGCTCGGCCTCGACCCGCCCCGGGCCCCAGTCTGCGAGGTCGACGAGCGGTTCCCCCCGCCACAGCTCCCTGGCCTGCCCGGTGACGTAGCGGGCCCGCTCCGGCTCGTCGTTCGCCAGCAGCTCGCGAGCCCGCGTCAGGAGGTGCTCGAAG
>NZ_LMSS01000006.1 GCF_001429605.1 Phycicoccus sp. Soil802 | reverse complement strand
CATGGATCCACGAGTACAACCACCACCGACCCCACACCGCCTGCGGGAACAAGCCACCCATCACCCGCTTGACCAACCTCTCCGGTCAGTACAGCTAGGGCAGCCGCACCACGACGAACAGGTCGAGGCTCGCGTCCTGCGGCTCGCCGAGCACGAAGTCCTGCGCCGTCACCGACTCCACGGTCGCGCGCAGGTCGTCGTCCCACGCCCCGGGGTCCCGGTCCTGCTGGGCGGCGACGACCGAGCCCCGCGCCGACTCCCAGTGCTCCAGCCGCTCACCGTGGCCGAGCCCGACCACCTCGACCGCAGCGCCGGGCAGCCAGCGGCGCACCTCGTCGCCGAGCTCCGCCGCGTCGTACTCGCGGCAGTGGTAGACGTTCGACGGCTTCTCCCGGCGACCCAGCCCGGGGGAGAAGGTGAGCCGGTTCGGGGTGGAGACGACCAACAGCCCTCCGTCGCGGGTGACCCGGGCCAGCTCGCGCACGTAGTCGCCGGGCGTCCAGATGTGCTCGAGCACCTGGAGCGAGACCGCCACGTCGACGGCGCCGGCGGCCAGGGGGAGCGCCGTCAGCGCACCCCGCAGGTATGCCGCCCGCTCACCGCCGTGGGTGCGCCCGGCGTGGGCGGTGGTCGCCGCGTCGTAGTCCACGCCGACCACCCGCACTCCCGGCCAGGCCGCGTCGAGGAGGCCCGCGGCATACCCCTCGCCGCAGCCGGCGTCGAGCACGACGGCGGGGGTCGACGGCACCCAGCCGGGCACGGCGGCATACCCGGCCTCGTGGCGTCGGAACCAGTAGTTCTCGGAGGCCACCCAGGGCACGGTTCGCTCGCCGGTGATCGTCAGCGGTGTGGCCACCATCACCTCTCTCGGCTGGTCGAGCGGGCCCCGTGGTGAGCGTCACGCGGTGGTGGCGTGTCGATTCCGGGCACGGGCTGTAAGGATGGCACCTGACCCAATCGTCGATCACCACGGTCGATCCCAGTAGCCATTCCAAGAAGGGGACGATCAGCACATGAACATCGTCGTCTGCGTGAAGTACGTGCCGGACGCACAGTCCGACCGCACGTTCAACGAGTCCGACAACACCACCGACCGGGTGGGCGTCGACGGACTGCTGTCCGAGCTCGACGAGTACGCCGTCGAGGAGGCCCTGAAGCTGGTGGAAGCCGGTGAGGGCGAGGTGACCGTGGTCACCGTCGGCCCCGACCAGGCTGCCGACGCGCTGAAGAAGGCGCTGCAGATGGGCGCCGACAAGGCGGTCCACGTGAAGGACGACGCGATCCACGGCTCTGACGCCGTGGCGACGTCGCTGGTCCTGGCCGAGGCGATCAAGAAGACCGGCACGCCCGACCTCGTGATCACCGGCATGGCCTCCACGGACGGCACGATGAGCGTCGTCCCGGCGATGCTCGCCGAGCGTCTCGGCCTGCCGCAGGTGACCTTCGCCTCCGAGCTGTCCGTCGACGGTTCGACCGTGACGATCCGCCGCGACGGTGACGCCGCGTCGGAGACGATCGTGGCGACGCTGCCCGCGCTGGTGTCGGTGACCGACCAGATCAACGAGCCGCGCTACCCCTCGTTCAAGGGGATCATGGCCGCGAAGAAGAAGCCGGTCGAGGAGTGGGCGCTGGCCGATCTCGGCATCGACGCCTCGCAGGTCGGCCTCGACGCCGCCTGGACCAAGGTCGAGTCGTTCACCAAGCGCCCGCCGCGCGAGCAAGGCCAGATCGTCACCGACGATGGCGACGGCGGCACCAAGCTCGCGGAGTTCCTGGCCGCGCAGAAGTTCGTCTGAGCCGGCCAGAGACAAGAGAGAGGAAACCCCATGGCTGAAGTACTTGTCCTGGTCGACCACGCGAACGGCACCGTCCGCAAGACCACCTCGGAGCTGCTGACCATCGCCCGCCGCCTCGGCGAGCCCAGTGCCGTCTTCGTCGGCGACGGTTTCGACGCCGCGAAGGAGACGCTGGCCAAGTTCGGCGCGGAGAAGGTCTACCGCGTCGAGAGCGCCGACGTCACCGACTACCTCGTGGCTCCCCAGGCCGAGCTGCTCGCGCAGCTCGTCGAGAAGACCTCCGCCGCCGCGGTGCTCATCCCGAGCAACAGCGCCGGCAAGGAGATCGCGGCCCGGCTGGCGATCAAGACCGACTCCGGCCTGATCACCGACGCCGTCGACGTGCAGGCCGGGGACGGTGGCGGGGTCACCACGACCCAGTCCGTCTTCGCCGGGTCCTACAGCGTCAAGGCCACCGTCACCAAGGGCACCCCGATCATCACGGTCAAGCCCAACTCGGCCACGCCCGAGGAGGCTGCCGGTGCGGCCGCCGACGAGGTCTTCGAGCCGACCATCTCCGACGCCGCCAAGGGCGCCAAGGTGACCGAGTCCAAGCCCAAGGAGGCCACCGGGCGTCCCGAGCTCACCGAGGCCGCGATCGTGGTCTCCGGTGGTCGCGGCACCGGCGGCGACTTCTCGCCCGTCGAGACCTTCGCCGACTCCCTCGGTGCGGCGGTCGGCGCCTCGCGCGCCGCCGTCGACGCCGGCTGGTACCCGCACACCTCGCAGGTCGGCCAGACCGGCAAGCAGGTGTCGCCGCAGCTCTACGTCGCGTGCGGCATCTCCGGCGCCATCCAGCACCGGGCCGGCATGCAGACGTCCAAGACGATCATCGCGATCAACAAGGACGAGGAGGCCCCGATCTTCGAGCTCGTCGACTTCGGTGTCGTGGGTGACCTCTTCACGGTCCTCCCGCAGGCCACCGAGGCAGTCAACGCGGCCAAGGGCTGATCGCTCCGGCCGGCGCTCGCGCGACGGCCACCCGGCATACCGACGAAGCGCCCCGGACCACCTGTGGTCCGGGGCGCTTCGCGTCCCGTGACAAGGCGAACGCCCCGGACAGGGGGTCCGGGGCGTTCGCGCCGCCTGCCTGCGGGGTTGGGTCGCGTGGCGGCGGTGTCGGCGTCTTCGGAACCCCCCTCACGGGACTCCGAAGACGCCGCGCTGTTGCGCTGGGCTGTCAGCGAACAGCGTTGGCGGCGGCGACGACGTCGACCAGGCCGTGGCCCTTGTCGAAGCTCGTCGTGCCGTTGGTGCCCGACTCGTACGGGGCACCGTCCGTGTACTTGTAGGCCGTGGACTCCAGGGCCGCCTCGATCTGCGCCGGGGTGGCTGCGGGGTTGGCCTGGAACAGCTGCGCGACGATGCCCGAGATGTGCGGGGTGGCCATCGAGGTGCCGCTGATCGTGTTGTAGTCGCCGCCCTCCTGCGGGTCGAGCCCCGTGGAGCAGATCGGCAGGTAGATCCGGCACGAGCTGGTGATGTCCTCACCCGGCGCCGAGATGTCCGGGTAGGTCGACTTGTCGCCGGCCTTGCCGCGGCTGGAGAAGTCGGAGACGGTGCCGTCACGGGTGCCGGTGTTCTGGTCGAAGAACGAGGCGACCGAGAGGATGCCGGGGGTCGGGTCCTTGCCGGGCGGGTTGGACAGGTCCTCGGAGCCGTCGCCGCCGTCGTTGCCGTTGGCCCAGACGCTCACCACGCCTTCCTTGACCAGCTCACGCTGGATCTTGACCGTGGCCGAGTTCGGGTCGAACGCCCCACCGCCCGTGGGTCCGTAGCTGTTCGACGTCACCTTGATCGGCGGGCAGGTGGCCGCGGAGACCCCCGTGCCACAAGGAGCGTTGTGGTTCTCGAGCACCCAGTTGAGCGCCGCGTCGGCCCCGATGATGAACAGGACCGCACCCGTGCTGATGCTCACGAGGCTGGCGCCGGGCGCGGCACCGTGCATCTTCGTGCCGTCCGCGAGGGTGACGTCGCGACCGGCGACGATGCCGTTGACGTGCATGCCGTGACCGCCACCCGAGACCAGGTCGGTGTCGAGCGAGCCGGCGTCGACCGGGGCACAGGTGCTCTCGGTCAGGGGCTCGCAGACCATCTTGAGGTTCTTGACGACGGCGCTGGTGCCGTCGGCGTTCTGGAGGAACGGGTGGGTCGGGTCGACGCCGGAGTCGATCACGGCGACCGAGACACCCTTGCCGTCGAGGGCCGTGCCGTTCGCGCCGGTGAGGGTGTTGCGCGCCTCGTCGCCGCGGGTCGCCTTGTTGGAGGTCGACAGCAGCATCTCGATGGGCCGGTTGCCCTCGACGTAGGTGACGCCCGGCTGCGCACGCACCGCCTGCACCTGGGCGGGCAGGCCGGTTGCCACGACGACGCCGACCTTGTCGAACGAGGTCACCTTGCGCAGGCCGACGGCCTGGACCGCCTTGGTGGCCGAGGCGAGGTCGCTGCCGTGCACGAGGACGGTGGTCGGGGTCGCGGCCTTGAGCACGCCCAGCTGGGAGGCCAGCCAGGGCTGGACCGGCGCGAGGCCCGTGCCCTTCGACGCGAGGCCTGAGGACAGCAGACCCGCGGACGCGGGCGTGGCGAGGGCCACGGCGGCGAGGGCCGCCGTGGCGGCCGTCGCGACGACGGTCCGGGTTCTCTTCACGGTGTGCATGGGTTTCCCTTCGGCACTGGCCAGCGTGACTGACCAGCTACGGCGATGGTCGGTATGCCGTGTGCAACGAAGGGCTGCCGGGGCGGTTACGCGCAGGTAGGTAAAGGAACGGTCAGGAAAGGGCGCCGGCCCCCGCCCCACGGGGGGACAGGTCGATGCTGGTCGCTGCCACGGAGCCGGCTACTCCGCCTGGCCGATACCCGCGCCGGACCGGTCCACCGTGCGGATCCCGGTGACGTCGGACGCGCTCCCGTCCACGATGGCGGCGTAGGCCAGGTAGGCCGGGTGCTCCCCCAGAGGTCGCGTCGCGGCCGCTCCGGCGGAGGCTCCCGGCTTGGTCACCGGCGTCACCGAGGACAGCTGGGGGATGACGCCCCACACCAGGACCCGACCGTCCGCGAGGGCGTGCTTGCCCACGCTGTAGCGGGTGCCGGGGGTGTCGCCCACGACAGGTTCCGGACCGAGGGGCGCACCGTCGAGGGTGGCGGTCACCGCGCCGGCCCGCGGGCTCGACATGCTCACCGCGAGCCGTCCCGCGCCGGCGACGTCGAACTCCACTCGCTGCGGGTCGGTGCCCAGGGCCACGACGGTCCGTCCCCCCTGACGCCACTGGAGGTCGACTCCCGTGAGCTGGCCGTCGGCGAGGGGTTCGTCGAACCGGACGACGAAGGCCTCGAAGTCGCCGGACTGGACGGTCTGGACGGTGTGGGACCGAGTCCCGGGCGCAGGCACCAGGTCGATGTCCGTGGCGCCGGCAGGGACGACGCCCAGGAGGACCGGCACGTCCTGGGTGCCCGGGAGCTTCACCCACGCCGCGCCGCTGGGCAGGACCACGGTGGATGACTCCTTGTCGAGGTCGCGGGTCACCCAGGCGTGGAGGTTGCCTGCGTCGACCACCACGCTGTAGCTGCCATGGTCGTCGGGGAGCTCGGTGCCGGCCTCGCCGGAGATCGACAGGTCCTTCGCGGTGCTGGAGGTCGTCCCGACCGGAGGGGTCGTGGTGCCACGGTCGTCGGGGCCGAGGACCACGACTGCCACCACTGCTGCAGCGGCGGCTCCTGCGACGACGATGGCGAGCCGGCTCGCCATCCGGCGGGTGTGGCGTCGTCGGCCCTCGGCAAGGACGTCCGCGAGCGCGACGTGCATGGCCGGTGCGGGGTCGGTGCGCAGCCGCTCGACGACGTCGAGGTCACTGGACATGGGCTTCCCCCTTGTCGGAGATGAGGGCCCGCAGGCGCTCGAGCCCGCGTGAGGCGGACGACTTCACGGTGCCGATGCTGACGCCGAGCAGCTCGGCGACGGCGCGCTCGGACAGGTCGGCGTAGTGCCGCAGCACCACGACCTCGCGCTCGCGGGCGGGCAGCTCCTGCAGGGCTCGGACCAGGTCCAGTCGGGTGCCGGCGTCGTCGGTGGCTCGGCGCCCGGGATCGACCTGGCTGCGCGGGTCGACGTCGTCGCGGACGTGGTCCACGAGGACGAGCCGGCGGTCCTTGCGCCAGGTGCTGACCACGAGGTTGCGCAGGATGCGGTGGCAGTAGGCCTCGGGCTCGTCGTGCCCGACCCGGGGCCAGACCCCGAACATCCGGACCAGGCTCTCCTGGACGACGTCCTCGGCGCGGGTCGGGTCGCCGGTGAGCAGCCAGGCCGTGCGCAGCAGCCGGGGCATGGCGTGCGCGGCGAACTGCTCGAACGCGGCCTCCTCGCTCGGCTTCATGCTGCCCCCCTCCACCGTCGTCCCGCCCCCGACCGTAGTCCCGGGTGCGGTAGCGGCCGACGTCCCTGGCTCGCTGACGTACCCAACGCCACACTCGGGCGGAAGGTTGAGCGGTTGACGCGTAAACTTTCGCCAGTGACCGCCTACCTCGACCATGCCGCCACCACGCCGATGCTGCCATCGGCCATCGCGGCGATGGCCGACCAGCTGGCCACCACCGGCAACGCGTCGTCCCTGCACACCTCGGGCCGGATGGCGCGCCGCGTCGTGGAGGAGTCGCGCGAGCGGCTGGCGAAGGCCCTGGGCGCCCGTCCGTCGGAGGTCGTCTTCACGTCCGGTGGCACCGAGTCGGACAACCTGGCGGTGGCGGGGACGTTCGAGGCCCGCCGCGAGTCCGACCCCGCCCGCATCCGCATCGTCTGCAGCTCCATCGAGCACCACGCCGTCCTCGACTGCGTGGAGCACCTGGTCTCCCACGAGGGCGCGAAGGTCACCTGGGTCGACCCCGACCCGGCCGGCTTCATCACCACCGGGGCCGTGCGCGCAGCCATCGAGCAGGACCCCGACTCCGTCGCGCTCGTCACCGTGATGTGGGCGAACAACGAGGTCGGCACGGTCCAACCGGTGGCCGACCTCGCCGCACTGGCCCACGAGTTCGGCGTGCCGTTCCACACCGACGCCGTCCAGGCGGCTGGGCACCTCCCGGTCGACTTCACCGCCTCCGGGGCCGACCTGATGACGGTCACCGGCCACAAGGTCGGCGGACCCCTCGGGGTGGGCGCGCTGCTGGTGCGTCGTGACGCAGTGGTGGTGCCGCAGAGCTTCGGCGGGGGACAGGAGCGGCAGATCCGCAGCGGCACCCTCGACGTCCCGGCCATCCGAGCCTTCGCGGTGGCCATGGAGGAGTCGGTGCAGACCGTCCCCACGGAGGCCCCGCGGCTGATGGCCCTGCGCGACCGGCTGGTCCGCGAGGCGATGGCGCTGGGTTACGACGTGACCGTGACCGGCGCGTGGGAGGCCGGCGACGGCATACACCGCCTGCCGGGCAACGCCCACCTGCTCGTCCCCGGCTGCGAGGGTGACTCGCTGCTCTACCTCCTCGACGCCGCAGGCGTGGAGTGCTCCACGGGCTCGGCCTGCCAGGCCGGCGTGCCGCAGCCGTCGCACGTGTTGCTGGCGATGGGGATCCCCGAGGAGTCCGCCAAGGGTGCCCTGCGCCTGACGCTCGGCCACACCTCGACGGACGCCGACGTGGACGCGGTGCTCGCGGCGCTGCCCGCCGCCATCGACCGGGCGCGTCGGGCCAGCGGGTGGGCCGGCTGATGCGGGTCGTCGCCGCGATGTCCGGCGGCGTCGACTCCGCCGTCGCTGCGGGGCGCATGCTCGACGCCGGGCACGAGGTCGTCGGCGTGCACCTCGCGCTGTCACAGAGTGCCGCCACCCTGCGGGAGTCCGCCCGTGGCTGCTGCACGATCGAGGACGCGGGCGACGCCCGGCGGGTCGCCGACGTGCTCGGGATCCCGTTCTACGTCTGGGACATGGCCGCGCGGTTCAAGCGCGACGTCATGGAGGACTTCGTCGCCGAGTACTCCGCAGGGCGGACCCCCAACCCGTGCCTGCGCTGCAACGAGAAGATCAAGTTCTCGGCGCTGCTCGACAAGGCGCTCGCGCTCGGTTTCGACGCGGTGGCCACCGGCCACTACGCGCAGGTCGTCGAGCGGCCCGACGGCGGGCGCGAGCTGCACCGCGCGGTCGACATGGCCAAGGACCAGTCCTACGTGCTCGGGGTCCTCGACGCCGACCAGCTGGCCCGCGCGTTCTTTCCCCTCGGCGACACCACCAAGCCGGACATCCGGGCGGAGGCCAAGGAGCGCGGCTTCTACGTCGCGAGCAAGCCCGACTCCCACGACATCTGCTTCATCGCCGACGGCGACACCCGCGGGTGGCTCACGTCGCGGCTGGGGGAGCAGCCCGGCGAGATCGTCGACGCCGAGTCGGGCGAGGTGGTCGGGTCGCACCAGGGCGCCTACGCCTACACCGTCGGGCAGCGGCGGGGTCTGGGCCTCGACCGGTCTGCGCTCGACGGTGACCCGCGCTACGTCGTGCAGGTCGACGCCGCCGCCAACCGTGTGCTGATCGGCACGTCAGACCTGTTGGGGGTCAACGCGATTCGCGGTGACCACGCCCGCTGGTGCGGACCGCCGCCCGAGGGTGTGGTCGAGGTCGGGGCGCAGGTGCGAGCGCACGGCGAGGAGGTGCCGGCCCAGGCCTGGGCGGACGGTGACGATGTCGAGGTGCGGCTCTCCGGCCGGCTCCGCGGGGTCGCGCCGGGACAGTCCGTCGTCCTCTACGAGGGGACGCGCGTGGTGGGTTCGGCCACCATCGCGTCGACCTGGCTGGAGCGCTAGGTCGTATGCCGCGCAGCGAGATCCGGGACGGGTCGCCGCTCGCGCGGGTGCGGTCGCTGTGCCTGGCCTTCCCGGGGACCGAGCAGCGGGAGTCGCACGGTGAGCCCTGCTGGTTCGCGGGTGGGAAGAAGACCTTCGTGATGGCTGCGCAGGAGCACCACGACGACCGGACGGCCATCTGGGTCGCCGCGCCCGAGGGGGTGCAGACGGCCCTGGTCGCCGCTGAGCCCGAGCGCTACTTCCGTCCCCCGTACGTCGGGCACCGGGGCTGGGTGGGGGTCTACCTCGACGTCGACGACATCGACTGGCCGCACGTCGAGGAGCTGGTCGAGGACGGCTGGCGCGGCGTGGCGCCGAAGCGGCTGCTGGCGGCGCTCGACGCCACCTGAGCGACGCCTGCTAGCCCACCCGTCGGTCGACGCTGACGGCCCTGAGCCGTTGCGGCTGGAGCATCCGCTCCTGGTCGGCCATCACCGAGCGGACGTTCTCGGCCACCGCCGGGCTCACCCTCGCGAGCTCGGCATACGCCTCCCGCACGCGCTCGAGCTGCTGTCGCGCCACCTCGGCGAGCGGGTCGAACCGCTTGAGCGGGTCCCCAGGGTCCGGCGGGCCGATCCGCTCCCGCGGCACGGGGTGGGTGATGCGGTACCAGAAGTCCATGAACCGGTCCCAGTCGGATCCCCAGCCACTGGTCCGGGCCTGCACCGAGTAGGCGCTCGTGGCGAAGACCTCCCCGGTCCCGTCGGCCGCGGAGGCCCGGGCGACCACGGGGACGTCGATGTCGCCGTCCGCGGGGTGGTTGGTGATGGTGAGGACCCGCGTGGTCGGGTGCAGGGTCGTCTCGAGCGTCACGACCCGCCCGTCCGGCAGCGTGACCGGGATCGACGAGCTCGGGCCGAAGACCTGGTTGCCGCCGACGAACCAGCTCACCACCACGCTCGACTCCGCGTCGATCGGTGAGGTCCCGCCGATGCCGACCGTGACCGGGGTGTAGGTCGTCACACGCACGGTCTCGCGGGTCTCCCAGGTGAAGTCGCCGGCCCACTCCCAACCGGGGTGCGGGCGGCGTTCGGTCGAGATGACGGCGGTGGTGTCGGCGCTCGCCGTGCGGACGGTCAGCGACGGGGCGCTGTGCCGCCGCACGCGCACGCGCACGAAGCCGGGCCGCGTGGTCTGGCCGAACTCCTGCGTGACACCCACGTGCACCTGCCCGAGCGGGGTGTCGACTGCGACGTCGGTGTCGGGAGTGGGGAACACGATGCGGCCCGCGTACCAGACGACAGGCCCGGGCGTCACTCCCGGCTGGTCGACGATCGTGTGGACGATGACGCCGCACCGGTCCCGCGCACCGGGCTCGTTGGTGTCGGCCAGCCCTTCGTCCCAGCGGGAGTAGGCGTTGTGGGCGAAGGGTTGGCGGTACTCGACGTAGACCCGTCCGTGCCCGGCGGCGTCCTCGCCCGTCGGGTGGAACACGACGAGCTCGGGCTTGCCGTCGGTCGCCGTCCCCACCGGGTAGAGCGTGGTCGTGACGTCCTGCGACTCGTTGACGTGGACGACGCGGCCCTTGTCCTCGAGCGCGGCCGGCTTCTGGTGGTGGAGCAGGGCGCGCGCGATGTGCGGCGGCGCGGAGCCCCACGACGGGTGGGCGGTCGGCACGTCCGCCGCCGGTCGCGTCGTCGTCGGGTCGGAGGCGCCGAAGGTGGCGGAGGACATCAGGTCGTACGGGTCGCCGTACACCGGGAAGTAGTCGGGCTGGTTGTTGTCGATCCAGTCCGCTCCGGTGGTGAAGATGCCGTAGCTGTGGTCCAGGCCGAGGACGTGGCCCACCTCGTGGCAGAAGAAGGTGAAGTCGGCGGTCGTCGGCAGGAACGCCGAGGAGCCGTAGGCGCCGGCGTCGTACCCGGTGCCGGGAAAGGCGAAGACCACGGTGCCGTCGTACGGGCTGAGGTCGACCCCCGCACCGGCAGCGGCGTTGCGCGCCGCCTCGATCCCGACGTCCCGGCTGCTGGGTGCCATCGGCAGGGTGACGTCGTAGGACCCGAAGAAGTCGAGCCTGGCGAACTGGAAGTAGTCCTCGGCGCTCTCCCGGAAGTAGCGCGCGATCGAGCTGGGGCTGAACAGCACCAGGTCCATCACGTCGGCCAGGTTCGGCTGTGGTGTCGACGAGTCGTTGCGCACGACGATGACGGCAAGGCGACGCTGCTCGGACATGGTCGCTCCTCTCAGGTGGTCCCTGGTGGGGAAGAGGAGCGACCGGTCGCCGGTGATACACCGCCGGTCAGGGCACCTTCCTGTCCAGGTCGTCCCCGGCGATGACCGTCGTCATGAACTTGTAGCCGTGGTTGGCGATGAAGCGTGGGTCGCCCTCGAGCAGCTTCATGAACTTCTTGTGCTCGGCGTCGTTCTGGCCGACCAGGCACCCGGCGCTGAGCCTGCCGATGTTCGAGGGTGACTGGTTGAGACCCGAGTGCTGGTTGATGCCGGCGCCACTGCCGACGATGAACTCCTTGTCCCCGGGCCGGATCCCGTCCTTGTTCTTGTCGCGGAAGATGTGGATCTTGTCGGCCTGGACGAGTGCCTTGTGCTTTCGCGGTGGCTGGGACTCCGGGTGGTGGGTGCCGATGGTCCACGACTTGTACTGGCCGAAGGCGATCCGGGCGGCACCGTCGGGGTTGAGCGGGGTGTCGGTGAAGAACCTCCCCGGCTCGGTGGTGCACAGGACGTTGAGGTCCATGACCGGTTTGCCGGTCTTGTCGAAGTGGAACACCGTCCTGCGGTCGTTGAAGACGTTGAAGGTGTCGGCGTTGTGCCGCCCGCTCTTGTCGGCCCCCTCGACGTAGACGATGTTCAGGAATCCGGGTAGTCGCGCGACGAAGAACGGCTTGGCCTGGGCCTGCATGTAGCGGACCATCCGGCTGGCGAAGTCGTTGCCGAGTCGCAGCGGCAAGATCGTGTCGGCCTTGTCGTTCAACAGCCCCTTGGCGATCTGCGGGGTCAGGAGCTCCTTGAAGGCGAAGCCCCGCAGCTTGGCGTAGCGCGCCAGGGTGAGCTTGCTGGTCGACCCGAACTGGCCGTCCGCGGGCGGGTCGAGGCAGCCCAGGGCGGCGAGCCGGGCCTGGACCTCCTTGGCGAGGGCGGCGTTCTGGCCGAGCTTGCTGACCGGGACGGACGCAGAACCGGCGGCGATCGTGGACAGGGTCATGACTTCGCTCCCCTGGGCGAAGGGATGGGTCATCGGGAGCAGCCCGGTCGCGGACATGCTCTGGTGGGGCCCCTGGGGCCCGGTCACCCTGCGTCGCGCCAGTCCCTCACCAGCCGGGACCCCCCAAGGCTAACGACGGCGAATCATGGACACCCCAGTCAAATGACGCAGTTCCCCTGCCGCCCGTGGTGGTGTCGGTGGGGCTGGCTACGCTCAGGGCGTGGCTCGCGCAACTGGCATCGGATCCCTTCCCGGCACCGACGTCAGCGAGGCGCTCCGTGGGGTGCGCGAGATCCTCGGCGACGGCCACCTGCCCTACCTTCCCGAGCTGCCGGCGCGTGGTCCCGGCGCCGACATGATCGGGCGCGCTGCGGCCCTGCTGGTCGACCTGCACGTCGACCTCCAGCCGGGTGGCTGGCGGTTCGTCGACCGGCCCGGGCGTGACTCGTCGCGCGCGACCGCGCTGTGGCACCAGGACCTCGATGAGCTGGCCGAGGTCTTCGACGGCTACGTCGGCGACCTCAAGGTCCAGGTCACCGGGCCGTGGACGCTGGCCGCCGGGATCGAGCTCAACCGCGGCGAGAAGTCCCTGGCCGACCAGGGCGCGCTGCGTGACCTCGTCGGGTCGCTGGCCGAAGGGGTGCGCCAGCACGTCGCCGAGGTGCAGCGGCTCGTCGCGGGCGCGACGGTGGTCCTCCAGGTCGACGAGCCGTCGCTGCCGGCGGTCCTCGCCGGCCGGCTCCCGACCGTGTCCGGCTACGGCCACCTGCGTGCCGTCGACCCCCAGACCGCGATGACCGGCCTGCGCGACGTCCTCGCCGCGGTGCCCGAGGGCACGGCGACGGTCGTGCACTGCTGCGACCCCGGCATACCGCTGCCGCTGTTGCGCGCCACCGGCGTCGGCGCCGTCGCGCTCGACGTCACCGCCCTCTCACCCGCGCGGTGGGAGTCCATCGCCGCCACGGTCGAGGACGGCGTGTCCCTGTATGCCGGGTGCCTCCCGACCGATGCCAGCGGCACCGTGCGCGGGGCGTCCGACCTCGTCACACGCGGCTGGACCGACGCAGGCATGTCACCCAAGGGCCTCGGGTCCCTGACCGCCACCCCCGCCTGTGGGCTCGCCGGACTCACACCGGAGGGGGCCTGGCGCGTTCAACGCGCAGCGGTCGACGTGGCCGCGGAATGGTCCGAACGAGCCGAGAGTTGACCCGCCCATGAGCGCCAGAGTTGCCGCCAGCCCATCCGACGCCACCGTCGTCCCCCCTGTCGGGACGTCGACGACGCGGGTGCCCTGGCAGGCCAAGTACCTCCTGCTCGCCCTGATCTGGGGCTCCAGCTTCCTGCTCATGAAGGTGGGGCTGCGGACCATGGCCCCGCTGCAGATCTCCGGGCTGCGGATCTTCGCCGGCACCGCGACCCTGCTCGCCCTGCTGGCCCTCACCGGTGGTCGGCTGCCCCGGGAGCGCCGGGTCTGGGGCCACCTCGCGGTGTCCGGCGTCTTCCTCACGGCGCTGCCGTTCAGCCTCTTCGCCGCGGGCGAGGTCCGCGTCTCCTCGGCGCTGGCGGGGATCGGCAACGCGACGACGCCCCTTGCTGCCGTCTTCTTCGCCCTCATCTTGCTGCCGAGCGACCGGCTCTCCCCGCGCAAGCTGGCCGCCGTCGTCATCGGCTTCCTCGGCGTCGTCGTGATCATGCAGCCGTGGGAGTCGATGGGCCGTCCCGACCTGCTCGGCTTCGGGATGACCCTCGTCGCCGGCGCGTGCTACGGCCTCGGCTGGACCTACAACCGCCGCTTCCTCGGGGGCGCAGATCTCGGCGGGCTCTCGATGCCCACCGCTCTGCTGCTCGTCGGGTCGGCCCTGATGGTGCCCGTGCTCCTCGTGTGGTGGCTGGTGTCGCGCGACACCTACGCCGCTCCGTGGTCCGGCCACCTAGACGTCGAGGGCGGGGGAGTGGTGCTGCCCCTGCTGTGCGTGGTGGCCCTGGGGGTCGTCGGCACCGGCCTGGCCTACATGCTCCAGTTCGACGTCGTACGGGGGGCAGGGGCCACCGTCAGCACCACGGTCACCTACCTCATCCCGGTGGTCTCGGTGCTGCTCGGCGTCGTCGTCCTCGACGAGCACCTGGCCTGGCCGCAGCTGCTCGGCGCCGCGATCGTGCTGGTCTCGGCCGTCACCATCGGCCTGCCGGCCAAGCGCCGCTGAGCCGTCAGGCGTCGGCGGGCTTGTGGACCTCGCGGCGCAGGATCTTGCCGGTCGGTCCCTTCGGGAGCTCGTCCACCTGCCACAGGTGGCGCGGGTACTTGTAGGCCGCGATCTTCTCCTTGACGAACGCCTGCACCTCGTCCAGCGTCGCCGTGGCGCCCGGGCGCAGGGCCACCGCGGCGCCGATGTCCTCGCCCAGCAGGTCGTCCGGCACCGCGACCACGGCGGCCTCGAGCACGTCGGGGTGGGTGTAGAGCACCTCCTCGACCTCCCGCGGGTACACGTTCATGCCACCGCGCAAGATCATGTCCTTCTTGCGGTCCACGATCGTGAAGTAGCCCTCGTCGTCGACGGTGGCGAGGTCGCCGGTGCGGAACCAGCCGTCGGGGATCGCCTCGGCGGTCGCCTCGGGGTTCTGCCAGTAGCCCTTCATGACGTTGTCGCCGCGGATCGCGATCTCCCCGACGCCGTCGCCGGGCGGCACGTCGTTGCCGTCGAGGTCGATGAGCTTCATCTCGCAGCCGGGGATGGCGACTCCGATGGTGCCGGGCTTGCGCTCCATGGTCGGCATGTTGAACGACGCGACCGGTGAGGTCTCGGACAGCCCGTAGCCCTCCAGGATCATGCAGCCGAACTTCGACTCGAAGGCCTTCATGACCTCCAACGGCATCGCCGAGCCGCCCGAGCAGCAGGTGCGCAACGAGGTCGCGTCGAGGGCGTCGGAGTCGGGGTGGTTGAGGATCGCGGCATACATCGTCGGCACGCCCATGAAGATGGTGACCTTCTCGTTGCCGATCACCTTGATCGCCTCGGCCGGGTCGAACCGGGGGATCAGCGCCAGCGCCGCGCCGGCGATGACGGCGGCGTTGAGCCCCACCACCAGACCGAAGACGTGGAACAGCGGAAGGCAGCCCATCACCACGTCGTCGGGGGTGGTGCCCTGGATCTCGACCGCGCTGCGGTGGGCGTTGAGGTGGACGTTCCGGTGGGTGAGCTCGGCGCCCTTGGGGCGGCCGGTGGTGCCGGAGGTGTAGAGCACGATGGCAGTGTCCTCGTCGTCCCGCTCGACCGGCTCGGTGATCGGGTCCCCGTCCTCGAGGGCGCCCTCGACGGGACCCATCGGCCCGCAGGTGATGATCCGGGTGCCCGAGTTCGTGGCCCCCTCGGTCGCCTCGGCGACGAAGTCGGGCCAGACGAACGCGACCTTGGAGCCGGAGTTGGTGAAGAAGAAGTCGATCTCACCGGCCTTGAGCAGCGGGTTCATCGGCACGACGATCGCGCCGGCGAGCAGGGAGCCGAAGAAGACCACGGGGAAGGCCGGCACGTTCGGGAGGATGATCGCCACCCGGTCGCCGGGCTCGATGCCAGCCGCCTTGAGGGACCCAGCCACCTTCGCCGCCATGCCGTGGATCTGGGCGTAGCTGATGTCGTTGCCCATGAACTTGATGGCGGCCTGGTCGGGCCGCTCCCGGGCGGTGGTGACCAGGTTGGTGGCGAGATTGGTCATGACGCAGGCTCCTCGACGCTGGGGGTCCGGTTCCCAGCCATCCTCTCCGGTGCGCGGGCGGTTTGGCTACGGGTTCGGGTATGCCGCCTGCGACCGTCCCAGGGCCCGGCCTCCGGGCGCGCGGGGGCGCGGCGTCAGGGGTGTGCGGCAGGATGGGCGCCGTGAGTGAGAACGACTCGACGACCGCGTCCGCGACCACCGCCGGCGACACCTCCGGCCCCACCCCGACCCCTGCCCCCGAGGCCGCCCGGCACGAGTGGGCCGACCTGGCCGAGCAGGCGACGGCGGCCCAGTTCGCCTACCACGTGAAGGATGCGCCGACGATCAGCGACGCCGACTACGACCTGCTGATCCGGCGGCTCAACGCGCTGGAGGAGGAGTTCCCCGAGCTGCGCACGCCGGAGAGCCCGACCCAACAGGTGGGCGGCGCGGTGTTCTCCACGGACTTCACCGCGGTGGACCACCTCGAGCGGATGCTGTCGCTCGACAACTGCTTCTCCCACGAGGAGCTCGCCGCGTGGGCGGCGCGGGTCGCCCGCGACGCAGGCTCGACCGGCTACCACTACCTGTGCGAGCTCAAGATCGACGGGCTCGCGGTCAACCTCCTCTACGAGAACGGCCGGTTGGTGCGGGCGCTGACCCGGGGCGACGGCCGCACGGGGGAGGACGTCACCAACAACGTCAAGACCATCGAGGGCATCCCGCACCAGCTGGCCGGGTCCGACCACCCGGCGCGCGTCGAGATCCGGGGCGAGGTCTACTTCCCGGTCGAGGCGTTCGGCGACCTCAACGCCAGCCTGGTCGAGGCCGGCAAGGCTCCCTACGCGAACCCCCGCAACACCGCCGCCGGGTCGCTGCGGCAGAAGGACCCCCGCGTCACCGCCAGTCGTGGCCTGCGGATGCTGGTGCACGGCATCGGGCTGCGCGAGGGCTTCGAGCTGACCAGGCAGTCCGAGGCCTACGACCTGTTCCGCGAGTGGGGGCTGCCGATCTCGACCCACTACCGGGTGCTCGACTCGATCGAGGAGGTGCAGAAGTTCATCGACCAGTACGGCGAGGAGCGGCACAGCGTCGAGCACGAGCTCGACGGCATCGTCATCAAGGTCGACGAGATCTCGATCCAGCGCCGGCTCGGCTCGACCTCGCGGGCGCCGCGCTGGGCGATCGCCTTCAAGTACCCGCCGGAGGAGGTCAACACCAAGCTCCTCGACATCCTCGTCAACGTCGGGCGCACCGGCCGGGTGACCCCGTTCGGGGTGATGGAGCCGGTCGTCGTCGCGGGATCGACGGTCGAGCGGGCGACCCTCCACAACGCCGACGAGGTGCACCGCAAGGGGGTCCTGATCGGCGACACCGTAGTGCTGCGCAAGGCCGGCGACGTCATCCCCGAGATCCTCGGCCCGGTGGTCGACCTGCGCGACGGCAGCGAGCGCGCGTTCGTCATGCCGACCGAGTGCCCCTCGTGCGGCACGCCGTTGGCGCCCGAGAAGGAGGGCGACAAGGACATCCGCTGCCCCAACTCCCGGACCTGCCCGTCCCAGCTGCGGGAGCGCCTGGCCGGGCTGGCCGGGCGGGGTGCGTTCGACATCGAGGCGCTGGGCTGGGAGGGCGCCGGCGCCCTGCTCGACTCCGGGGTGCTGGAGGACGAGAGCGGGTTGTTCGGGCTGGCCGGCGAGGCGGGGCGCGCCCGGCTCGCGACGGTGCCGCTGTTCACCCGGGCGGCCAAGAAGACCGACCCGGACGAGGCCGTGGTCGACGGCAAGGTGTTGTCCGCCAACGGGATCCGCCTCTCCGAGAACCTCGAGCAGGCCAAGCAGCAGCCGCTCTGGAGGGTCCTGGTCGCCCTGTCGATCCGCCACGTCGGGCCCACCGCAGCACGGGCCCTGGCTCAGCACTTCGCCAGCATGGACGCCCTGCGGGAGGCCGCCAAGGAGCGCCCCGAGGAGCTGGCGGGGGTCGAGGGGGTCGGCGGGGTGATCGCCGAGGCCGTGGCCGCCTGGTTCGCGGTGGACTGGCACGACGAGATCGTCAGGCAGTGGCAGGCCGACGGGGTGGTGATGGCCGACGAGCGCGACGAGTCCGTGGAGCAGACCCTGGCGGGGATGACGGTGGTGGTCACCGGATCGCTCGAGGGGTTCTCCCGCGACTCGGCCAAGGAGGCGATCCTGTCGCGTGGCGGCAAGGCGTCCGGCTCGGTGTCGAAGAAGACCGACTACGTCGTGGTCGGGGAGAACGCCGGCACCAAGGAGGACAAGGCGCGTGAGCTGGGGCGCCCGATCCTCGACGAGGCCGGTTTCCGCCGGCTGCTCGAGACGGGCCAGCCGTGATCGACCGGCCCCGGCGCCATCCCGGGCACAGGGTGAGCTAGCGCCGTGATCGACAAGGACACCTACCTGCGGTTCTGCGACGAGGCGCTCGTGGCGATGCGCGACATCGTCGTCGACCTCGGCGACGACCTGGCCCACCGGCGCCCCGACCTGCCCGGCGCCAACAGCCCGTTCGCGATCCTGACCCACTGCCTCGGGATGTGCGCCGCGTGGGCGTCCACGACCAACCTCGGCGTGGTCGTCCCGCGCGACCGCCCGGGCGAGTTCACCGCCACGGGTGCGGTCGGTGACCTCGCGATCGAGACCGACCGCCTTCGGCGGAGCCTGTCCGAGTGGGTCGGGGCCAGCGACGTCGGCGCGCCCCCGGTCAACCCGGACCCTCGCGACGAGTACGCCACGCAGGGAGAGGTGCTGCTGCACGTCTACGAGGAGCTGGCCCAGCACCGCGGGCAGCTCGAGCTGACCCGCGACGTCCTGCGCCACGGCGTCGACTAGGGCCCGGTGTAGCCACCGCCCATGCTGACCCCACCGACCCAGCGGCCTCCCGCGCCGGAGTCCTTCTCCTTGAGGCAGCGTGCGCACCGGATGTAGCGCTCACCGTCCCTGGTGTGGGCCCACTCCCAGTGGTGGTGGAGGTTGGTCCGGCAGAGCAGCGGCTTGGTGGGTGCGGTCATGGCTTCCTCCAGGGGAGCGACCTGCGTGCCTCGGACGGCCGAGCGCAACGCCAGGGAATGGGTCAGGATCCCCGCCGCGTGGCGGGTCTGGTGCGGTCCGGGCACGGCCGCGAGCTCGGCGAGGAACTCCAGCCGGTACCGGTCACGCACCGTGCCCGCCGGAAGGGTGTGGGTCGCGAGGCGCACGAGGCGTGCGGGCCAGGGCAGGACGCGCGTCCACGTGGTCCCTGGCAGTGCAGCCCGGCGCGTCACGGCGTCCTCCCAGCCCAGTCCCTCAGTTGATGCTGCCGTAGTTGGCGATGACGTTGGAGGCCACCGACCGGTCGTCGCCGAGCCCCGTCCACTTCTCCTTCAGGCACTTGGCGCAGCGGATGTACTCCTCGCCGTCGCTGGTCTCGGCGAGCTCCCAGCGGTGGTGGAGGCCGGTCCGGCAGAGGAACGGCTTGGTAGAGGCCACGATGTCGCCCAAGGGTGAGTCGGTGGCCGGCCATCGGTGCGCGGTCGCGCCGGGCCCGTGCGCGGTGGCCACGTCAGTGTCCGCTCGGTGCGGGCCGGAGCGTGGCGGTGGCCCGGCGGTGTGACACCCGGGCGAGCGCCGCGCGGGCGGAGTCGGCGCCCGCGGCGCTGAGTCGGTAGTAGCGCCGGGCCGGCCGGCCCTCGACGCGGGGGTCGATGTCCTCCCAGCTCGACTCGAGCCAGCCGAGGCCCTCGAGCCGCGCCAGGATCGGGTGGATCGTCCCGCTGGGCAGGCCGGCCTCCGCACTCAGCTCGAGGCCGTAGTGGTCGCTCGACGGATCGGACAGGAGGGTGCCCAGGACCAGCTGGGTCGCCAACGTCATCCGTGGCTCACGAGTTGAAGTCATGGTCGTACTCTACCTAGCCCCCTAGGTAGAGTACAAGAGAGGTGAGCGGGGCAGCCGGCGGCGCACACGCGGCACACCGGTTTGTGTGGGGCACCCACATTGAGGGGCGGAAGCCGCGGGGGTTGCATGACCGCATGCCACTGACAACGACGTCACGCCGCCGCACCGCCGCCCTCACCGCCACGCTCGCGCTCGCGCTCGGGGGCGCACTCGCCGCCGCCACGCCGGCCGCCGCGGACAAGCCGCACGGCGGCCACTGCGCGCGCCTGGCCAAGATCGCCGTGCCTGGCGCCGAGCTGCAGGAGGTGGCGTGCCTCGCCGACCTCACCACGGCCGGCACGGTCGCCAGTGGCCACACCAACCCGAACGACTGGGCCGGCCTGCACGCCGCCGGGACCACGAACCCCTCGGGCGTGCCGGGCATCCAGGTCGACGGGTACTTCCCCGACACCTCGACCACCAACGCCAACAACGGCTGGAGGCACGACAGCCAGTTCGTGATCAGGATCCCCGACGACTGGAACGGCGGGCTCGTCATCAGCGGCGCGCCCGGGGTGCGGGGGCAGTACGCCAACGACTTCATCATCGGCGACTGGGTGCTGGCCAAGGGCTACGCCTTCGCGTCGACCGACAAGGGCAACACCGGCGCGGCCTTCTACGACGACGGCTCGGCGCCGGGCGGGTCGATCGCTGAGTGGCACTCGCGGGTGACCCAGCTGACCATCGCCACGAAGCGGGTGGTCAAGCAGGTCTACGCCGCAGCGCCGCAACGCACCTACCTGTTCGGGATCTCCAACGGCGGCTACCTCGCCCGGTGGCAGCTGGAGAACCGCCCCGACCTCTACGACGGTGGGCTCGACTGGGAGGGGACGTTGTTCCGCGCCGACGGCCCGAACCTGCTGACCTACCTGCCGACCGCGATCAGGAACTACCCCGCGTATGCCGCGACGGGAGACCAGGCGGCGCACGACGCGATCATCGGAGCCGGCTTCGCAGCGGGCTCGGAGTTCCTCTGGCCGTTCCACGAGGCGGTGTACTGGGACCTGACCCAGCGCATCTACCGCGAGGAGCTCGACCCCACCTTCGACGGCGACCTCAAGGCCGGGATCCCGTTCTGCGCCAGCGGAACCCCGAGCTGCGACGCCGACTACGAGTACGCCGCCCGCCCGGCCGCGGTGAAGCGGGCGGTGGCGTCCGTGCAGCTGACCGGGAAGATCGGGAAGCCGATGCTGACTGTGCAGGGGACGCTCGACACCCTCCTTCCGCCGGCGACCGACGCCGACGTCTACGAACAGCTGGTCGACGACGCGGGCTCCGGTGCGCTGCACCGCTACTACCGCGTCGAGGACGGCACCCACACCGACGGCCTGTATGCCGCGTACCCAGACCGGCTGCGCCCGCTCCTGCCGTGCGCGCGGACGGCGTTCGACGACCTCACCGCCTGGGTGGAGGACGGTGTGCAGCCGCCGGCCGACGGACTGCGCCCCCGACCCGCAGTCGGCGACCTGGTCAACACCTGCGAGCTGTGAGGCGTGGGAGCGGGCCGTCCGTCAGCTGCGGCGGCCCGAGGCCTTCGTCTCGCGGACGGCGGCGCTCGCCTCGTCGATGATCGCGGCCATGGCGGCGCTGGCGGCCTTGCTGTCGCCCGAGCCGATGGCTTGCGCGACCTCGCCGTGCAGGCGGATGGCCGCAGGGTTGGGCGTGCGGGGCATCAGGTCGTGGTGGGTGCGCCCGGAGAGCACCTCGGCCACCACGCTCGAGAGGGCCGCGAGCATCTCGTTGCCCGAGGCCTCGAGCATGGTGCGGTGGAAGTCCTTGTCGGCCTCGAGGTAGGCGACCAGGTCGCCCGACTTCGCGTGCACGGTCATCTGCATGACGGCGGCCGCCATCGCCCCGCACTGGTCGGGGGTGGCGCGGTCGGCGGCCAGCTCGGCGGCCACGGGTTCGAAGCCGCGGCGCAGCTCCCCGAGGGAGACCAGCTGGTCCTCCCGGTCGGGCCCGTCGAGGCGCCAGCGGATCACCCGCGGGTCGAAGACGTTCCACTGTGCCGAAGGGAGCACGCGCACGCCGAGTCGGCGCCGCGTCTCGACGAGTCCCATCGAGGACAGCACCCGCACGGCCTCGCGCACCACCGACCGCGAGACCCCGAACCGCTCGTCGAGCTGGTCGATCCGCACCACCGAGTCGACCGCCAGCGTGCCGGACACGATCTCCTGGCCCAGCCGGTCGAGGACGCCGGCGTGCAGGCCCACCTCGTGGCCGGCGGGGGAGGTGGGGGTGTCGCTCATGGGTCCAGCCTGCCAGACATGATGCGAACAGGTGGTCGGTCATTTAAATAATATTTATTTGTCTCCAAGTCTTGATAAAGCCGTTCTGATGAGCCACTCTGGTCGACAGGTCCTCGATGACGAGCCCGAGCCGACACAGGAGTCAGCCCATGCCTGCAGCACCGGAACACCCCGCACCGCCCCTAGTCGTGATGATGGGGGTGTCCGGGTCAGGCAAGACGACCGTCGGCGCGGCCCTCGCCCAGCGCCTGCGGGTCCCCTTCGCGGACGCCGACGACTTCCACCCCGAGGCCAACATCGCCAAGATGTCGGCGGGCATCCCGCTCGACGACGACGACCGCGGGCCCTGGCTCGAGGCCATCGCCACCTGGCTGGCCGAGCACGCCGCCACCGGCGGAGTCGCCAGCTGCTCCGCCCTCAAGCGTGCCTACCGTGACGTGCTCAGCGCGGCCGCTCCCCAAGCCATCTACCTGCACCTGCACGGCGACCGCGACGTCCTCGCCGCCCGCGTCGCCGGCCGACCGGGTCATTTCATGCCCGCCGCCCTGATCGACTCGCAGTTCGCGACGCTCGAGGTGCTCCAGCCGGACGAGCTCGGCGCCACCCTCGACGTGGCCCAGCCGGTCGACACCCTCGTCGACGAGTCCGTCGCCATCCTCACCGCCCCCTCCATCCTCACCGCCCCCTCCGGCCTCACCGCCCCCTCCGGCCTCACCACCCCCTCCGGCCTCACCCCACCGGCCGGCCACTCCCCCGAAAGGCGTGACCACGCATGACCAGCGACGTCCTCTCCCTGTTGCACCCCCTCCTGACCGCGGCCGACGCCGCCGAGGTCCCCGACATCCCGGCGGCCCGGCTGATCCCGGCGGCGCTGCTCGGCATCGCCGTGATCGTCGTGCTGATCACCCGCTTCAAGCTCCACCCGTTCCTCGGCCTGACCCTCGGCTCCTTGACGGTGGGGGCGGTGGCCGGTGTGGCGATGTCCGACACCATCGACAGCTTCACCAAGGGCTTCGGCTCGACCGCAGCCGGGGTTGGCACGCTGATCGCGCTCGGCGCGATGTTCGGCAAGCTGCTGGCCGACTCCGGTGGCGCCGACGAGATCGTCGACACCATCGTCGGGCGGTCCTCTCCCCGCACCCTGCCCTGGGCGATGGCCGGCGTCGGTGCGCTGATCGGCCTGCCGATGTTCTTCGAGATCGGCCTCGTCCTGCTGATGCCGGTGATCTTCCTGGTGGCCCGGCGCGCGCAGCTGTCGATCGTCAAGGTCGGCATCCCCGCGCTGGCCGGTCTCTCCGCGATGCACGGCCTGGTGCCGCCCCACCCCGGGCCGCTCGTGGCGATCGACGCCCTGAAGGCCAACCTCGGCATCACCCTGGCCTTCGGCGTGCTGATCGCCCTGCCGACCATCGCGATCGCCGGCCCGCTCTTCGCCCGGTTCGCCGGCCGCTGGGTCGACGTCCCCGCTCCCGAGTTCTTCGGCACCGGTGAGGAGCCGGAGGCGAGGCTCCAGCGCCCCACCTTCGCGGTCACGCTGTTCGCGGTCCTGACCCCCGTGGTCCTGATGATGGGCAAGGCGCTCGCCGACATCTTCGCCGAGGACGGCAACGCGGTCCGCACCGTGCTCGACTTCCTCGGCACCCCGATCATCGCGCTGCTCATCGCGGTCATCGTGGGCATGTTCACCCTCGGCCGTGGCGCCGGCATGGGCACCAAGGAGCTGGCCTCCTCGCTCGAGAAGTCGCTGCCGCCCATCGCCGGCATCCTGCTCATCGTCGCCGCCGGCGGCGGGTTCAAGCAGACCCTGGTCGACACCGGCATCGGCCAGCTGGTCGCCGACTGGGTGGAGGGCAGTGGCGTCAGCATCCTCCTGCTCGCCTGGGTCGTTGCCGTCCTGATCCGCCTCGCCACCGGCTCGGCCACCGTCGCGACGGTCACGGCGTCCGGCATCCTCGCGCCCCTCGCCGCCGGGATGAGCACGCCCGAGGTGTCGCTGCTGGTCCTCGCGATCGGCGCCGGCTCGGTGTTCTTCTCCCACGTCAACGACGCCGGCTTCTGGCTGGTCAAGGAGTACTTCGGCCTCTCGGTCGGCCAGACCATCAAGTCCTGGTCGCTGATGGAGACGCTGCTCTCCGTCTCCGGCCTGGTCTTCGTCCTCATCCTCGGCCTGGTCGTCTGACCCACGGCTCGTGGGAGGTGGGTATGCCGCGTGGCCTGGGCCACGCGGCATACCTGTCTCCCTGCCCGGCTCGCTGCTCGGCGCCGGAAGGTCGGGGGCGTGCGCGAGGTGCCATAGAGTTGGGTCTCGTGGCCGTTGACTTCCAGCAAGAGATCAAGAACCTCCGCAACACGATGGACTCGGTGCGTGAGGTGACCGACCTGGCCTCCGTCCAGGCCCAGATCACCGAGCTCGAGGCCAAGGCGTCCGCCCCCGACCTGTGGGACGACCCGGATGCCGCCCAGCAGGTCACCTCCGCCCTCTCCCGGGCCAACTCCGAGTACGAGCGCGTCACCGGCATGGACCAGCGGATCGACGACCTCGAGACCCTCGTCGAGATGGGCACCGAGGACGGCGGCGACGCCGACACGATGATCGAGGCCGAGAAGGAGCTCGTGTCGCTCCAGAAGGCGGTCGGCGAGCTCGAGGTCCGCACCCTGCTGTCGGGGGAGTACGACGAGCGGGCCGCCGTGATCACGATCCGCGCGGGCGCCGGTGGGGTCGATGCCGCTGACTTCGCCGAGATGCTGATGCGGATGTACCTGCGCTGGGCCGAGCGGCACAACTACCCGGCCCAGGTCATGGACACCTCCTACGCGGAGGAGGCCGGGCTCAAGTCGGCCACCTTCGAGATCAACGTCCCCTACGCGTTCGGCAACCTCTCGGTCGAGGCCGGCACCCACCGGCTCGTGCGGATCAGCCCGTTCGACAACCAGGGGCGGCGGCAGACCAGCTTCGCAGCGGTCGAGGTCATCCCGCTGATCGAGCAGACCGACTCGATCGAGATCCCGGAAAACGAGATCAAGGTCGACGTCTTCCGCTCCAGCGGTCCCGGCGGCCAGAGCGTCAACACCACCGACTCCGCGGTCCGGATGACGCACATCCCCACCGGGATCGTGGTCTCCATGCAAAACGAGAAGTCGCAGATCCAGAACCGTGCGGCCGCCCTCCGGGTGCTGCAGTCCCGGCTGCTGCTCCAGCGCCAGGCCGAGGAGGCCGCCGAGCGCAAGGAGATGGCCGGCGACGTCAAGGCGTCGTGGGGCGACCAGATGCGCTCCTACGTCCTGCAGCCCTACCAGATGGTCAAGGACCTGCGGACCGAGTACGAGGTGGGCAACCCCTCGGCCGTGTTCGACGGAGACATCGACGGCTTCATCGAGGCCGGCGTGCGGTGGCGCAAGGAGCAGCAGAAGCTCGACGGCTGACGCGGCTCGGTCCGGGCGGGCCGCAACGCCGAGGAGGCGGGGCTGCGCGGCATACCAAGGTTGGCGACCTATCCTCGGGTGGGCGTGCGCCACCAGCGCACGTATGCCGTTTCCGTCCCGTTCGCCCGTATCTCCCCGTGAGGCTCACCCAGCGCGCATGATCCGTTTCGAGAACGTCAGCAAGGTCTATCCCCGGTCGACCCGACCGGCGCTGAGCGACATCAACCTCGAGGTCGAGCGTGGTGAGTTCGTCTTCGTGGTGGGCGCCTCCGGTTCGGGCAAGTCCACCCTGCTGCGCCTGGTCCTCAAGGAGGAGGGCGTCACGCAGGGGACCGTCCTGGTCGCTGGTCAGGACGTCGGCAGCCTGCCGGCCCGCAAGGTGCCCCGCCTGCGCCGCGAGATCGGCACGGTGTTCCAGGACTTCCGCCTGCTGCCCAACAAGACCGTCTACCAGAACGTCGCGTTCGCGCTCCAGGTGCTCGGTCGCTCGGGCCACGCCATCCGGCAGGTCGTCCCCGAGACGCTGGAGATGGTCGGCCTCGAGGGCAAGGAGAAGCGCCTCCCACACGAGCTCTCCGGTGGCGAGCAGCAGCGCGTCGCCATCGCGCGCGCGTTCGTCAACAAGCCACCGATCCTGCTGTGCGACGAGCCGACCGGAAACCTCGACCCCACCACCAGCCTCGACATCGTGCGGCTGCTCGACCGGATCAACCGCACCGGCACGACGATCGTGATGGCCACCCACGACGACGACATCGTCGACCAGCTCCGCAAGCGCGTCGTCGAGCTGCGCAACGGCCACATCATCCGTGACGAGAACAAGGGCGTCTACGGGAGTGGTCGCTGATGCGCATCCAGTTCATCCTCAGCGAGATCGGGATCGGCCTGCGCCGCAACCTGTCCATCGCCATCTCGGTGATGCTGGTGACGATGGTGTCGGTCTACCTGATGGGCATCGGGTTTCTCGCGCAGGGACAGGTCGACACCCTCAAGGGCTACTGGTACGACCGCATCCAGGTCTCGATCTTCATGTGCGGCAAGGACTCCCTCGACGTCAACTGTGACGGCAAGGCGGTCACCGACGAGCAGCGCGACGCCCTGCGCAGCCAGCTCGACGAGATGAAGCCGCTGGTCAAGAACGTCTACTACGAGTCCGAGCAGCAGGCCTTCGACCGGTTCAAGGAGCAGTACCGCAACTCGCCGCTGTCGGACTACCTGCAGGTCGGCGACATCCCGCAGAACTTCCGCGTCCAGCTGTCCGACCCCAAGAAGTACGAGGTCGTGGTGAGCGCCTTCGAGGGGGCCCCGGGGGTCGGTCGCGTCCAGGACCAGCAGAAGACCCTCGACAAGCTTTTCAAGGTGATGAACGTCGTCACCATCGGCTCGCTGTTCCTCGCCGGGCTGATGGTGCTCTGCTCGATCCTGCTGATGGCCACGACGATCCGCCAGGCTGCCTTCAGCAGACGGCGCGAGACCGGGATCATGAAGCTGGTCGGTGCCTCGAACTTCACCATCCGGCTGCCGTTCGTCATGGAGACCGTCCTGGCCGCCCTGACCGGCACCGGTCTGGCCATCGCCGGGTTGTGGGTGACGGCGGACTCGCTGCTCCCGCGCGTCTCGGCGGTGCTGCAGGACGCCCCGCTCGTCGGCGCCCACGACATCTGGTTCGTGGCGCCGTGGCTGGTCGGCTTCATGCTCGTGGTCTCGGTCCTCACCTCGTGGGCCACGCTGCGCCGCTACCTGCGCGTCTGACCCGGGCCCACTCGAGCCACGGTTGCTGGGGGAGCCGTCGGCCGATCGGACATTTCACAGGTGCCAATCCCCGGATACGGGTGTGGTTTGTGTTACCAATGAGGCCTATGAGCGCAATCCCCCCGCCGTCTCGCGCCCACCTGCCCCTCGGTCGCGGGTCCCGCCGCGTCCGCCTGCTGGCCCTCGGGCTGGCCGTCGCGTGCTCAGTCGGTGTCGCCACCCCGTCGCTGGCCGCCGCACCCGTCCTGGGGTCCGCGGTCGGGACCGCGCCGGCGGCTGGTGACCCGGGCAAGGCGAAGAAGCAGGTCGACAAGGAGATCGAGTCCCTCAAGGAGGAGCTCGAGGACACCTCGGCCAGCCTGAAGAACGCCTACCTCGCGCTGCGCCGCACGCAGGCCGCGCTGCCGGGGGCCCAGGCCGCGCTCGACAAGGCCACCGCCGCCGTGTCCAGGGCCGACGCCTACAACGACGAGATGGCGGTGCGGCTCGAGGTCGCCCGCGCCAACGAGGCCCGCGCGGTCGACGAGCTCGCGGCCACTCGCGCCCAGCTGGCCGAGACCCGCACCCGGGTGGCCCGGTTCGCCGCGCAGCTCTACCAGGACCAGGGGATGGGCCAGCTGTCCGTGGCCCTCAGCGCGACCACGCCCGACGACTTCGCCAACCGCATCGCGATGAACGACACCGTGATGGACGTGCAGAACCAGTCGCTCACCCGGCTCGCCACCGCCCGCGCCGCGGCGACCGCCCAGGAGGCGCACATCAAGGCGCTCAAGGTGCAGGTCCAGGCGGCCAAGAAGCAGGCCGAGGCCGCTCTGGCCAGGGCACAGAAGGCCCGCGCCGCCGCGGCGGCCGCGAAGGCCAGGCTCGACGCCCTCGCCGCCCAGCAGACAGCCCAGTCCAAGGCGCTCGAGGCCCAGAAGAAGGCCGAGAAGACCAAGCTCGACGCGGCGCAGAAGGAGCAGGCGAGGCTGCAGCGCGTCCTCGTCGCCCGGGCCAGGGCCGCGAAGCTCGCGGCGGCCCGTCGGGCCGCCTGGCTGCGCAAGCACCACAAGCCGGTGCCGCCGCCGATCTCGTCCTCCGGCGGCTACCTGTCGCGCCCGTCCGAGGGCTGGATCTCCTCCGAGTTCGGGATGCGCTACCACCCGATCCTGCACTACTGGCGCCTGCACGCCGGGCGCGACTTCGCGGCCAACTGCGGCACCCCGATCAGGGCGGCGGCGTCCGGCCACATCATCTCGCGCGGCTGGGGCGGCGGCTACGGCAACCGGATCATGATCGACCACGGCATCGTCCGCGGCGTCGACCTCGTGACCACCTACAACCACATGGAGCGGTATGCCGTGCGGGGCGGCAACGTCTCGCGTGGCCAGGTCATCGGCTACGTCGGGACCACGGGCTCGTCGACCGGCTGCCACCTGCACTTCGAGACCTACGAGGACGGCATCCCGAGGGACCCGCGGCGCTGGCTCTGAGGTCGGTGGCCGTCGGCTGGCGGGTGGTCCGGCGCGCCGCACGGAAACCGACTGGCCGGCTTACCCGGTCCGGCAGGTAGCGTTGCCTCGCCGGGTCGGCTGTCGACCACGGCGACCCAGCGATGACCGAAGGACGTGCAGTGGCCAAGGAACAAGGTCGCAAGGTGGTGGCGAGCAACAAGAAGGCGCGCCACGACTACCTCATCGAGGACACCTTCGAGGCCGGGCTCGTCCTGATGGGCACCGAGGTCAAGTCGCTGCGGATGGGTCGCGCCTCGCTCATCGACGGCTACGCGACCTGGCGGGGCGACGAGCTGTGGCTCGAAGGCGTGCACATCCCCGAGTACGTCAACGGCAACTGGACCAACCACACCCCGCGGCGCCGCCGCAAGCTGCTGCTGCACCGCGTGGAGCTGGCCAAGATCATGAAGAAGTCGACCGAGAGCGGCCACACCATCGTGCCGCTCCAGCTCTACTTCAAGGACGGCCGGGCCAAGGTCGAGATCGCGATCGCCAAGGGCAAGAAGCAGTACGACAAGCGGCATGCCCTGCGCGAGCGCCAGGACACCCGTGACACGCAGCGCGCGCTCAGCCAGGCCCGGCGCGCCTCGGGCGAGGGACGCTAGGGGCATGCGCGTGCGCGGGGGCGGACGACGGTATGCCGCCGGGGCGGGACTCGCCCTGCTGCTCGCCTCCGCTGCCCTCGTCCTCGGCGCCTCGAGCGCCGTCGCTGCCGCCCCGGACGACCTGGCCACCCGGTTCCACGTCGACATCACCGCCAACGAGGACGGCTCGCTCGACGTCGTCGAGAACATCACCTGGCACTTTCCGCAGGGGGAGGAGCGACACGGCATCGAGCGGTTCGTCACGGTCCGCGTGGGCTACCAGGACCGCACGGACACCTTCCGCGAGTACCCGCTGTCCCAGGTCTCGGCCAGCTCACCCTCGGGGGCGCCGGCCGACGTCTCGGTGACCGACGCGACCGACGGCTCGGCGATGCGGATCCGGGTGGGCCGGGCCGACGAGACGGTGAGCGGCACGCAGACCTACGTCGTGCGCTACCACCTCGAGGCCTACGTCAACGGCTTCACCGACCACGCGGAGGTCTACTACAACCTGGTCGACGCCTCCGACGACAACGTCTACGAGGACGTCAGCGCCACCGTGACCGGACCCGGGGCGAGCGACCGGGCCGAGTGCTTCATCGGGGAGTTCGGCTCGACCGAGCGCTGCACCGCCACGCCGGGCGCCAGCGCGCAGTTCAGCGCGCCCAGGGCCGGGGCCGGCCAGGGCGTCTCCATCCTGGCGTCGCTGCCGATCGACGGGTTCGGCCCGCTCGACCCGGTGCTCCACGAAGGGCAGGTCTCCGACGACGGCGTGATCGTCACCTCGACGACGTCGAAGGCGCTCGGCGCGCTCGCGGCCGGCGCCGGGATCACCATCCCGCTGCTCGCGGCCGGGCTGATGGGGACCCTCGTCTACACCCGCGGGCGCGACGAGCAGTACGCCGGGCTCACCCCGGGGCTCAGCCCGGTCGTGGGGGAGGAGGGGCACGTGGTGCGCGGCCGCAGCGGCCCCGTCGCGGTCCAGTTCACCCCGCCGGACGGCGTGCAACCCGGGCTGGTCGGCACGGTCATCGACGAGACCGCCAACACGATCGACGTCTCCGCCACGATCATCGACCTCGCCGCCCGTGGCCACCTCACCATCGCTGACGAGGAGGGCGGCTTCCTCCAGGGGAAGGACTGGCGGCTGACCCGCACCACCCCGACGGCCGAGCAGTCCCGGACCGCGCTGCTGCCCTACGAGGAGGCGCTCCTCGTGGGCCTCTTCGAGAGCGGTCCCACGCGGACCCTCTCCAGCCTCAAGAACCACTTCAAGCCGACCCTGGGCAGGGTCCAGCAGCTGATGTACGACGAAGTGGTGCGGCGCGGCTGGTTCCGTCGCTCGCCGGAGTCGCAGCGCGCGACCTGGACCGCCCTCGGCGCGATCCTGGTGGTCGGCTCGTTCTTCCTCTTCGTGTGGCTCGGCGGTCCGCTCTCGGACCTCGGGGCCGGCACCGGCCTCCCGATCCCGCCGGCCTTCATCCTGCTCGGCGGACTGATCCTGGCCGGCCTCATCGTCGGGTTCCTCGGCCAGCGGATGGCCGCCCGCACCGCCGAGGGCAGCGCGGTGCTCGCCCAGTCCGAGGGGTTCAAGCAGTACCTCGTGACCGCCGAGGCCACCCAGATCAAGTGGGAGGAGGCGCAGGACATCTTCAGCCGCTACCTCCCCTACGCCATCGTCTTCGGGGTCGCCTCGCAGTGGGCGGCCACCTTCCGCCAGGTGGCCGAGGCGGCCGCGGCCGCCGGACACTCGATGGCGGCACCGCTCTGGTACATCGGCTCGGGCGGGTTCGACTACGACGGCATCGCCCGCGACATGGACTCCTTCGCGACCACCGCTGGGGGCACCTTCACGAGCACGCCCGGCAGCTCGGGAGGCTCCGGCTTCTCCGGGGGCGGCGGCTTCTCCGGCGGCGGTGGAGGCGGCAGCTCGGGCGGTTCCTGGTAGGGCCTGCGGCCCGACGCTGGAGGGCGATGTCCCGGCCGCCCGTGCAGGTATCCCTCCAATTGGAACGAAACCTGCAGCCTCGTACCGGTACGCCGCGTGCGGAGGTCCGCACGCGGCATACCGGCGACCGGGCTCAGTTCTTGAACGCGTCCTTGACCTTCTCGCCGGCCTGCTTGAGGTCGGCCTCGGTCTGGTCGGCCTTGCCCTCGGCCTCGAGGCGCTCGTTGTCGGTCACCTTGCCGGTGGCCTCCTTGGCCTTCCCGGACAGGTCCTCACCCATGTTCTTCATCTTGTCGTCGGCGCCCATGGCAATCTCCTTTGGGTAGGGGTTGATGTGTCCGGCCTACCCGGTTTGCCGCGGCCCAAACGGGGTGTGGGTGCGGTGGCGGGCTACGAGCTGATCACGAGGATGAGGTCGCCGCCCTCGACCTGCTGCTGCGAGCCGATGGCCAGCCGCTGCACCGAGCCGGCGACCGGCGCGGTGATGCTGGCCTCCATCTTCATCGCCTCGATCGTCGCCACGACGGCACCGGCCTCGACGCTCGCGCCCTCCTCGACCGCGAGGCTGACGACCCCGGCGAACGGCGCAGCCACCTGGCCCTTCGCTGCGGGGTCGGCCTTCTCGGCGGCCTTGACGTCGACCGCGATCCGCTCGTCCCGCACCTGGACGGGACGCAGCTGGCCACCCATCGTGAACATCACGGTGCGCATGCCGCGGTCGTCGGCGTCCGACACCGACTGGAGGCCGAGCAGCAGGCGCTTGCCGGGCTCGAGGTCGATCTCGTGCTCGAACCCGACCTCGAGCCCGTGGAGGAACTCGCGGGTGCCGAGGACGGCCAGGTCGGAGTAGGCGTCGCGGGACTTCTCGAACTCGGTCGTCGGACCCGGGAAGAGCAGCCGGTTGAGGGTGTGCCGGGGATCGGCCTGGAGGGCGGCCCGGTCGTCGTCGCCCAGCTCGGTCACGCGCGGCTTCGGGGTGCGACCCTCGAGCGCCTTGGTGCGGAACGGCTCTGGCCAGCCCCCGGGCGGGTCACCCAGCTCGCCCGAGAGGAAGCCGATCACGGAGTCGGGGATGTCGTACTTCGTGGGGTTGGCCTCGAAGTCGGCCGGGTCGGCCTTGGCCCCGACCAGGGCCAGCGCGAGGTCACCCACGACCTTGCTGCTGGGGGTCACCTTGACGATGTTGCCGAGGATGCGGTTGGCCGCGGCATACATGTCCTCGACCTCCTCGAAGTGGTCGCCGAGCCCGAGGGCGATGGCCTGCTGGCGCAGGTTGGAGAGCTGGCCGCCGGGGATCTCGTGCGTGTAGACGCGACCGGTGGGGGAGGGCAGGCCGGACTCGAACGGGAAGTACAGCTGCCGCACCGCCTCCCAGTAGGGCTCGAGGTCGTTGACCGCCCGGAGGTCCAGCCCGGTGGCCCGCGCGGTGCCGTCGGTGGCGGCGACCAGGCTCGACATCGGCGGCTGGGAGGTGGTGCCGGCCATCGCCGCGCTCGCGACGTCGACCGCATCCACTCCGGCGTCGATGGCCGCGAGCAGGGTGGCCAGCTGGCCACCGGCGGTGTCGTGGGTGTGCAGGTGCACCGGCTGGTCGAACCGCTCGCGCAGTGCGGTGACGAGGGTGCGGGCCGCCGGGGCGCGCAGCAGGCCGGCCATGTCCTTGATGGCGATGACGTGGGCCCCGGCCTCGGCGATCTGGTCGGCCAGGTGCAGGTAGTAGTCGAGGGTGTAGAGCTTCTCGTCCGGGCTGGTGAGGTCGCCGGTGTAGCAGAGCGCGACCTCCGCCACCGCGGTGCCGGTGGCGCGGACCGCCTCGATGGCCGGCCGCATCTGGTCGACGTCGTTGAGGGCGTCGAAGATGCGGAAGATGTCGATGCCGGTGCCGGCCGCCTCGGTGACGAAGGCGTCGGTGACCTCGGTCGGGTAGGGCGTGTAGCCCACGGTGTTGCGCCCGCGCAGCAGCATCTGGAGCGGGAGGTTGGGCATCGCCTCGCGCAGGGCCGCGAGCCGGTCCCACGGGTCCTCCGCGAGGAAGCGCAGCGCGACGTCGTAGGTGGCACCGCCCCACGCCTCGACCGACAGCAGCTGGGGGGTGAGCCGGGCGACGTGGGGGGCCACGTGCATCAGGTCGCGGGTGCGCACCCGGGTGGCCAGCAGCGACTGGTGGGCATCGCGGAAGGTGGTCTCGGTGACGGCGACGGCCTCCTGGGCCCGCAGCTCCTCGGCGAACGCCTGCGGGCCGAGGCGCAGCAGCCGGTCGCGGGCACCGGGCGGCGGGGGAGTCGACCGGTCGATGGCCGGCAGCTTGGCGCGCGGTGAGACGCGGGTGCGGCCCGGACCGTGCGGCTGGTTGACCGTCACGTCGGCGAGGTAGGTGAGCAGCTTGGTCCCGCGGTCGGCCGGGATCCGCGCCGTGCGCAGGTCGGGGCGCTCGTCGATGAACGACGTCGAGAGCCGGCCGGCCTGGAAGTCCGGCTCCTCCAACAGGGCCTGGAGGAACGGGATGTTGGTCGACACCCCGCGGATCCGGAACTCGGCCAGGGCCCGGCGGGCGCGCCGGACCGCCGTCGGGAAGTCGCGGCCGCGACAGGTGAGCTTGACCAGCATCGAGTCGAAGTGGGCGCCGATCTCGGCCCCCACGAAGACGGTGCCGCCGTCGAGCCGGACACCCGCGCCGCCGGCGGAGCGGTAGGTGGTGATCCGGCCGGTGTCGGGCCGGAACTCGTTGGCCGGGTCCTCCGTGGTGATGCGGCACTGGAGCGCCGCCCCGCGGATCTGCAGGGTGTCCTGCGAGAGCCCGAGGTCGGCCAGCGTCTCGCCGCTGGCGATCCGCAGCTGCGAGCTGACCAGGTCGACGTCGGTGATCTCCTCGGTGACGGTGTGCTCGACCTGGATCCGCGGGTTCATCTCGATGAAGACGTAGCGGCCGTCGGGGGAGAGCAGGAACTCGACCGTCCCGGCGTTGACGTAGCCGATCTCCTTGGCGAAGGCGACGGCGTGGGCGCACATCCGCTCGCGCAGCTCGGGGTCGAGGTTGGGGGCCGGCGCGATCTCGACGACCTTCTGGTGGCGCCGTTGCACCGAGCAGTCGCGCTCGAACAGGTGGATGACGTTGCCCTCGCCGTCGGCGAGGATCTGCACCTCGATGTGGCGGGGCTTGACCACGGCCTGCTCGAGGAAGACGGTCGGGTCACCGAAGGCCGACTCGGCCTCGCGCATGCAGGCCTCGAGCGCCTCGCGCAGGTCCTCACGACGCTCGACCCGTCGCATGCCTCGGCCACCGCCACCCGCGACGGCCTTGGCGAAGATCGGGAAGCCGATCTCCTCGGCTGCGGCCACGAGGGCGTCGATGTCGGTGCTGGGCTCGGCGCTCTGGAGCGTGGGGAGCCCGGCCTGCTTGGCCGCGGCGATGGCTCGCGCCTTGTTGCCGGTGAGGTGCAGGACCGAGGCCGGCGGGCCGACGAACGTGACGCCGGCGTTGGCGCAGGCCTCGGCGAGGTCGGGGTTCTCGGACAGGAAGCCGTAGCCGGGGTAGATCGCGTCGGCGCCGGCCTCGACGGCAGTCCGCACGATCGCCTCGGGGTCGAGGTAGGCGCGGACCGGGTGGCCCTGCTCGCCGATCCGGTAGGCCTCGTCGGCCTTGAGCACGTGCTCGGACTTGCGGTCCTCGTAGGGGAACACGGCGACCGTCTTGGCGCTGAGCTCGGTGGCGGCGCGGAACGCGCGGACCGCGATCTCACCCCGGTTCGCGACGAGGACCTTGCTGAACACTTGACCTCCAGGTGGTCGGCCCCCGGGAGGTGGTGGGAGCCGGCGAAGTTCGAGGAGCACGGGGGGCGGGCAGGGTGGCTCCGATCCTAGTGAGGTCCCGACAAGTGAGACGGCCCGCCCGCGATGCGGACGGGCTCGTCGTCTCCCCGGCTCTGTTGGAAGCGAAGCTGCCGGATCTCCGGGCGTTTCGCTTCCAACAGGGCGGGAGAGGGGTATGCCGTGCGGGCGTCAGTTCGCGACGGTGAACCGCTGGCGGCGGTGGCGCGGCTGCTCCAGCTCGTCGACCAGCGCGACGGCGTAGTCCTCGGCGCTGATGGAGCCGCCTGCCGGGGTGTCCAGGGCGACCAGGTAGCTGCCGGTGCGCTCGCCGGGCGCGATCACCGGGGCCGGCGAGACGAAGGTCCAGTCCAGGTCCTCGG
This sequence comes from Phycicoccus sp. Soil802, assembly GCF_001429605.1. Lineage (GTDB taxonomy): Bacteria > Actinomycetota > Actinomycetes > Actinomycetales > Dermatophilaceae > Pedococcus. The sequence goes on along the minus strand of NZ_LMSS01000006.1, from coordinate 579,011 downwards.
GAGCCGCGCGGAAGAGGTCCAGGGCGGCCGCGCCCGAGGTGGCCTCGGCGGCATACTCCGGCGGGAAGCCGGGGGAGTCGAGCAGGCGGGTGCCCTCGGGGGTGAGCAGCGAGCCGGCACCACCGACGAAGAGCACGCGGGCCCCGATGGCGTGGTCGACGAGGTTCTGCACGGACTCGAGCCACGGCTCGTGGCTCTCGCCGGTGCGGCTCGGACCGGTCGCGGAGAGGACGACGTCGTGGGTCGTCGCGGCGTCCTTGACGGTCGTCTCGTCGGCGAGGTCGCCGGTCGCCGCCGTGACGCCGGGCGGCAGCTGACCGCTGCGGCGGGTGTAGCCGGTGACCGCGTGGCCGCGCGAGACGGCCTCGGTCGCGATCCGCGAGCCGATCATGCCGCTGGCGCCGAACAGAGCGATCCTCAGCGGGGTGTTCTTCGTCATGGTGGTGCCTCTCGTTCAAAGGTGGTGTCGAGCGGGGATGGTGGATCGCTGCGACAGTAACCATTGGTAACTGAGCACTTCAACGTGCTATAAGTACCTCATGGTTACCAAGCGCGACGAGCTCGAGCGGGGCAACGCCTTCGACCCCGACTGCCCCACCCGGGTGGTGCTCGACCGGATCGGTGACAAGTGGACGGTCCTGGTGATCGGCGCCCTCATCGACGGTCCGCTGCGCTTCACGGCGCTGCGCCAGCGGGTCGCCGGCGTGGCCCCCAAGGTGCTCACCCAGACCCTGCGGGCGATGGAGCGCGACGGGCTGCTGACCCGCACGGTGTTCGCCCAGGTGCCACCACGGGTGGACTACGCGCTCACCGACCTCGGGGTCTCGCTGGGTGGACCGATCGCCGTGCTCACCGACTGGGCCGAGGCCCACGTCGGCCGGATCGTGGCCGCCAGGGACGATTTCGAGGCCCAAGGAGCGTAGGTTGGGCGACCGGTCGCGGCTGCGGCCGCTGCCCCACGCTCCCCGCTCGAGGAGATCCCCCCGTGACCGGCACCGCACGACGACTGATTCACCGCCCGCCGCACCGCCCGATCTCGCACCGCCCGATCTGCCGCGTCCCGGCCCTGGCTGCGTTGGCCCTGGCCCTGACCTCGCTGGCCGCCTGCGCCGACGACGCTGAACGAGCGGGGGGTCCAACCGGGGCCGGGGCGACCACCAGCTCGGCAGGGACGGCCGCCACCACGGTGCCGACCACGAGCACCCCGACCACCCGCCCGACCACGGCCACCCGCACGGCTCGTCCGGCGGCGTCGCGGACCGGGACGGCCACGAGCCCGCCGCGGGCCACCCCCAAGCCGTCACCCAAGCCGGCACCGAAGCCGCCACCCAGACCTTCGCCCACGCCCGCACCCACGCCGCCGTCCAGTGGCGGGGTCGCGGGGCAGGTCCTGTCGCTGGTGAACTCCGAGCGGTCGAAGGCGGGCTGCCGTGCGGTGCGGGCCAACTCCGCCCTCCAGACCGCCGCGCAGCGACACAGCGCCGACATGGCGGTGAAGGACTACTTCTCGCACACCAGCAAGGACGGCCGCACCTTCGCCGACCGCATCCGCGCCGCGGGCTACCGGGGCAGCACGATCGGTGAGAACATCGCCGCCGGGCAGAGCACCGCCTCAGCCGTGATGAGGTCGTGGATGGCCAGCTCGGGCCACCGGGCGAACATCCTCAACTGCTCCTTCACGGCCCTCGGCGTCGGCCATGCCACCGGCGGGTCGTACGGCCACTACTGGACCCAGGACTTCGGGGGCTGACCGAGCCGCGGGTGCCCGCTGTCGCGCTCGCGGCTCGGTCGGCTGTCCGGCTCAGAGGTCGAGCGGTCGCAGCACCTCGGAGATCCCGTGCGCGATCTGGGCGTTGCCCTTGTTGAGGTCGGCCCGCACGACCCAGGGGTTTCGGTCGCTGGGGTCGGCGTCCACCACCGAGACGAAGCACCGGCCGACCACGTCGACCTGCACGGTGCCACCGGACGCCGTGGTGAGGGTCGCGCCGTCGGCGGCCAGGGCCTGGCGGTAGGTGATCGTCGCCCCGGGGACCACGTGGTAGAGCAGGACGGCCTCGACGGTGTCGATGCCCAGGGAGGCGACGTCGGCGAAGACCGCCGACTCCGAGGTGTAGTGCTTGCCGGTGAGGTCGGACGCGAGGTGGCGGAAGGCCCGGTCGGTGGGCAGGAACGCCGTGAGGGGGACCGTCCCGTCGGCCAGGACCCCGACGGCCGAGCCCGGCTTGGCGGTCAGCACTGCCGTGACCGCGGTGTCGACGATGTCGAAGTCGTTCCAGTTCCGGTCGAAGCCGGACCCGTCCCTGGCGAGCACCGCCGCGAGGCTGCGGGTGCCCGTGGCGGAGTGGTCCCACCCGTGCGCCGAGGCGGATGGTGCGCTGACGAGGGTGGCCGTGCCGGCGAGGCCGAGGGTCACCATCGCTGTCGTGAAGCGTCGAGCGAACATGCTTGTCCTCCAGGAATCCACTGCGGTGTGGTGGTCCCGGAAGCGCGGTCACCGCTGGCCGCACGTCCGGACCCTGCGCGTGGGGTTCGACGCCGGCCCCGCACTGGATTGGACAAACCTTGGACAGAGGGCCCCGGGATGGAAATACGTGCGGGGCCGTCGGCGTTGGACGGTAGGCTGTGAGAGCAGCACCAACTGAACAGTGGACGTGTGAACACCCCTGCACTCGCAGGAGCACGGGGGTGATCGGTTTCGACATTGGTCGGCATTTCAGGGGAAGCGGGTCGAGGATGCCCGGTTATCTCGTTAACGATCCTGGCAAACCAATAGGTGCCGATTCCAAGCGCACCGACTTCGCCCTCGCCGCCTGAGCGAGCTCCGAAGTCCGTCAGCCTGAGCTAGTTCTCGACTCAGTGTCTGGCGTCAGCTAGAGAACTTGCTGCGCAGTCATGTCGGGGGACTGCGCGGGACTCTTACTCGACTGGGCCTGTCAGTGGACGTGTGCGTGCGAGCACTGGGGCCGAGAAAATCCTTAGCGCACTGCACCCGGAGAAGTCCTGGATTCCCGTCAGTGGACGCGGGTTCAATTCCCGCCACCTCCACCACCGCGGTGTTCCCACGTCAGTTCAGCCCCGAGGCCCGGTCGTTCGCGACCGGGCCTTCGTGGTGCCCAGCACGACGAGCGAGCCACGCGGCATACCGGCGTCACCGCGGGCGCGGGGGTATGCCGCCGGGCCGGCTTTGCGAGGATGGCCCCATGCTGCGCGACGACACCCCCGCCGAGGAGCGGATCGGGTCCCGCGACCTGACCGACTGGCGCACCCCTGCGGGCCGTCGCCTCGCGGGCTGGGTCGTGGGGCACGCCACCGGGGTCGCGCGGTGGAGCGCCGCGCACCTCGTGCTCGTCGTGACCGCTGTGGTCGGGGGCGCGGTGGCGGTGGCGCTCACCGCGGTGGCTGCGGAGGTCTACGACGCGGTCACCGAGGCCGACGGCATCGCCGGGCTCGACCAGCCGGTGCTCGACCAGGCCATCGCCTGGCGCTCGCCCGCGCTCGACCACGGGGTCACCGTCTACACCGACATCGGGGGCCCGGTGGGGATGCCGGTCCTGGCCACGGTGCTCACGCTGCTCATGGTGTGGCGCTGGCGGTCGCGGACGCCGCTGGTGCTCGTGCTGATCGCAGCGGCCGGGTCACTGGCCATGACCACGACCGGCAAGGCCGTGATCGGGCGGGCCCGGCCGCCGCTGCAGGAGGCCGTGCCGCCCTACGAGAGCTCGCCCAGCTTCCCGAGCGGCCACACCCTCAACGCGACCGTCATCACCGTGGTCCTCGTCTACCTGCTGCTGCGCCGGCTCGACTCGGCGTGGGCGCGCACCACGACGGTCGTCGTCGGCGCGGCGTTCGTCCTGTCGATGGGGCTGTCGCGGGTCTTCCTCGGACACCACTGGCTGACCGACGTGGTGGCCGGCTGGGCGCTCGGGCTCGGCTGGGCGGCCGCGGTCATCACCGCCCACCGGCTCTTCCTGACCGTGCGTCAGGCCAGGTCGGCGACCCAGTGGTCGCCCTCCTCGCGGAAGCCGAGCCGGGCGTAGTAGGGGTTGACCATGCCGGCGGGCGTCACGATCTGGCGGATCCCCTTGCCACGGAACAGCCCGCTGCTCCGGTAGACGAACTCGCCGGGGGAGAAGTCGCGGAACCGCGGCGTCACGTAGTCGAGCTCCACCTGGGCCACTCCGTCCCCCGCGTCGCGGACGACGACGACCCCGACGGTCTCGTTGCCGCGCTGAACGAGGTACGCGCTGCGACCGGAGCCCAGGGCTCCTGCGTCGAACTGCGGGAAGTACTTGCGGATGTCGGCACCCTGCACCTTGAGGAAGTGCTGGAGGTACGACTCGTCCGGTCCGACCGCGACGACCTCGTAGACGGACTCGTCGCCGCGCTCACGGAGCAGCTTGGTGACCATCCAGATGTTGATGCCGGCCGTCACGGTGTTCATCCCCACCATCGGCCAGACGTGCAGCATCGCGTTGAACACGATCAGCGTGCAGCTCGCGGTGAGGTTGAGCAGCCGGAAGCGCAGCACGCGCTGCTGGAGGAGGGAGAAGATGAGCAGGGCGGAGCCTGCCCACCCCAGGGCCTGGATGGACCACGACGTCATGCCCGCAGTCTGCCAGCGTGGGAGCGGCCCGGTTCACCACGCAGCCGGGTTCGCGGGCGACCGGTCGCCGGGGAGGGGGGAGGCGGTGTGCCGGCCCAGCTTGGTGGCAAGGTAGCGCCCGTTGACGTCGGACCGGTGCAGCCCGGTCGGCACCCGCTCGGCCACCTCGATGCCGAGCCGCTCCAGCTGGGCGACCTTGTCGGTGTTGTTGGTCAGCAGCGCCACCCGGTCCACGCCCAGTGCCGAGAGCATCTGGGCCGCGACGGTGTAGTCCCGGGCGTCCTCCTCGAACCCGAGGGCGACGTTCGCCTCGTAGGTGTCGAGACCCTCGTCCTGCAGCACGTAGGCGTCCAGCTTGGCGTAGAGGCCGATGTCGCGTCCCTCCTGTCGCAGGTAGAGCAGCAGCCCACCCTCCTCGGCGAGGCGATGGAGCGCCTCGTCGAGCTGCGGGCCGCAGTCGCAGCGGCGACTGCCCAGGACGTCGCCGGTCAGGCACTCGCTGTGCACCCGGGTCAGCGGCGGTCGCCCGAGTGCGGACGGCGCCACCGGACGGTCTGCCCAGCCACCCAGTCCGAGGGCGAGGTGCTCGCGCCCGTCCCGCAGGCCGGTGAAGGTGAACACGCGAGCGGTCGTGCGGGAACCGTCGGCAAGGGTGAGCGGGAGGCTCACCTGGGCGCGGACCGTGACGTCGCGCAGGGTCATGACGTGCCTCCCGACTGGGTCCCGTGGCCGTGCTGCTCAGGGCCGTGGTTGGGTACCTGCCCACCGTCGGCCTCGTGGAAACGGGGTGAGAGCGCATAACGCAGCAAGGCGACGTCGCCGATGTGGCGCACCTCGACGAGGTCGGCGCGTCGGCCGGGCGACCAGGGGAACGCCGCGTCGTCGACGAACCGGCGGGCCCGCGAGTCCCCCACGAAGAGGGGCGCGACGACGAGCTGCAGCTCGTCGGCGAGGTCATTGCTGAGCAGCTGGGTGAGCACCGACCCACCACCCTCGACCATGAGGCGTCGCACGCCTCGTCGGGCCAGGTCCACGCCGACCGCCCGCAGCGTCACCGGGGCGCCGCCATCGACCACCGTCGCGACACTGCCGAGGCGACCGCGGGCCTGGTCCACGGCCCCGCTGCGGCAGTAGACCAGCTTCTCCGCGTCGCCCATCGCGAAGAACGCGGCACCAGGGTCGAGGTCGGCACCCGAGGTCACCGTGACCTTGGTCGGCGACGGGGGACAGCCCCTGGCGACGCGTTCGGCCCGCCGCTCGGCGGAACGGACGAGCAGTCGCGGGTCGTCGTTGCGGATCGTGGTCGCGCCGACGAGGATCGCGTCGCAGCGCGCCCGCTCCGCGTCGACGCGGTCGAAGTCGGCAGCGTTCGAGAGCTTGAGCCGACCGGACGTGGCGCTGTCGAGGTAGCCGTCCATCGAGATGCTGCAGCTGAGCAGGGTGTAGGGCCGGTCAGCCACGCGCGACCTCCGTCTCGAGGGAGGTGACCGCGGGTGGGGCGACCGTGGTGGTGGCCGGCCGGTGGGCGTTGCTCCCGCGCGCCCGCACCTGCGCCACCACGAGCACCGCGGCGCCGGGCAGGCCGGCGACGAGGACCAGCACCCCGTAGACGACGGCCGTGGACAGCCCCGTCCCGGCACCCAGCCCGGCCGCCCCGAAAGCCCAGGCCGCGACGCCCTCCCGTGGTCCCCAGCCGGCCAGGTTGGCGGGGACACCCATCGCGAGGAGGACGACGAAGGCGAGCGGCACGAGCTGGCTCACCGACGCGGTCACCCCGGCGGTGCGGGCCGCCACGAGGAAGGTGAGGACGTGACCGGCGACGGCGAGCGCCGAGGCGAGGGTGACGAGCGGCCAGGTGCGAGCGGCCAGGACCCCTCGACGGACCTCGACCAGCCAGGCTGACCTAAGGCCCACCTGGCGCCGACCGCCCGACCCGTGCCGGCGTCGCGCGAGCCCGAGGCCGGCGAGCACGAGGGCGGCGGCCCACACCCACGGCAGGTCGGCGCGCACCGGTGAGGGCAGTACCGACAGCACCACGACGGCCAGCACGGCCTGCACCACCTGACCGGCGGTGCGCTCCCAGACCACCGAGCGCAGGCCCCGGCCGGCATCGCCCGTGCGTCGACCGTGCTGCACACCGCGGTGCAGGTCCCCGAGCACACCACCCGGGGTGGCCGTGTTGAGGAACTGCGAGCGGTAGCAGGCGGCCACCGCAGCGCCCAGCCGGACCTCCGCGCCGATCGCGGTGGCCACGAGGCGCCACCGCCACGCGCAGCAGACGGTGGTCAGGGCGGTCAGGACGAGGGCGGCCACCAGCGCGCGGGCGTCGATGGCGCCGACCGCGCGCAGCGACTGGTGCACGCCCAGCCGCCAGACCACGACGCCGAGGACGGTCGCGCCGCCGACCCTGCGGAGGGACGAGGAGTGGACCAGGCGGCGCCCCGCCGTGACCGGCGCGCCCGCGGCTCGCGGCCGACCGGCCGGTCGTTCGGTCACCGTCATGGTGCGGGCCTCTCGGGTGGGGTGGCGTCGTGGGCTGGGGTGCGGTCCTCCACCCAGATCTACGTATGCCGTGCGCATGCGGTTCACCGGCGTGCTCCCTCGGAGCCGGCGGGGCCTGCGGGTCGCCCGGTGCTGGCCGACCCCGACGGCCGGGCGGCCACCTCGCGGAGCACGTCGGCGACGTGCCGTGCCGTGGCCGACCAGGGTTCCAGGGTCGTCCTGCGCTCCCTGGCCACCGATCGCCACCGCTCGCGCAGGCCCGGGTCCTCGAGCCACGAGCGCAGGGCGAGCGGCAGCTCGTCCCCCCCGAGGCGCACCAGCCGGCCCGGTCGACCGCCGTCCGGGACCGATCCCATGGCTTCCTCGACCCCGCCGACGGCCGCGGCCACCACCGGCAGCGCCCGGGCCAGCGCCTCGGTGACCACGAGGCCATAGGTCTCGATCCGGGACGGGACGACGAGGAGGTCGGCCGCGGCATACTCCCGGTCGAGCGCCGCCCCGGCCAGGGGACCGGCGAAGGTGACCCGGTCGGTGATCCCCGCCTTCGCGCACGTCGCGCGGAGCCGGGCGACGTGGTCGGGGGCGAGGTCGAGCGCGCCGGCGATGACGAGCCGCCACGGCCGGTCGGTCAGGGTGGCGAGGGCGTCCAGCAGCTCGGCGTGACCCTTGGCGGGCACCACGGCCGCGACGCTGAGCAGCGCGGTGCCCTCGGCCGTGCCGGTCGCCGGCTGGGCGTGGTCCGCCCCCGGTCGGGCCACCTGCAGCCGGTGCGCAGCCAGGTCGTAGGAGGCCCGCAGCCACTCCGCCGTCCAGCGGCTGGTGGTCAGGACCGCCGCGGCTGCCTCGAGCACCGAGCCCTCCTGCGCTCGCACGGCGGAACGGGCTGCGGGCGCGGCCTGCCCCGTCGCGTCGAGGGCGACCGGGTGCCCGAGCGGCAGGTGCACGAGCACGACGACGCGCAACCGCTCGGAGGCCGGCCGGAGGACCTCCGGGTGGCCCGAGGCGAGGAGCCCGTCCACGAGGACCACGGCGTCGCGCGGCAGCGACTCCAGCACGCTGGCCATAGCCGTGACGCTGGCCGGGTCCGGGTGTGGCCAGCGTCCGGGCTGGCGGTGCACCCGGACGTCCCACCCGAGGTCCTGCAGACCGGAACAGACGCGACGGTCGTAGGTGTTGCCGCCGCTCGGCCGCGCCGGGTCGTCGACCGAGTCGGGGACGACGACGTGGACGGCCCGCACCGGTGGTCCTACAGCTCGCGCTCGTAGCTGGCCGAGGCCACCGGCGACTCGGCCAGCGTCACCGTGACCGCCGTGATGCCGGCGGCCGTGGCGCCGAGGTCCCCGGCGTGGATGCGGTCGACCAGGCGGTCCGCCACGAGCTTGGCCAGGGCCTCCGTCGTGGTGTTGCCGCCGGTCAGGGTCGGGTCGTCGTCGAGGTTGCGGTAGTTGAGGTCGGCGAGCACCGCGCGCAGCTGCTCCCCGGCCCGCCCGATGTCGACGACGATGCCGTCGTCGTCCAGGTCGGGGCGGTGGAAGGTCGCGTCGACGACGTAGGTGGCGCCGTGCAGCGACTGGGCGGGACCGAAGACCTCGCCCCGGAAGCTGTGGGCGATCATGATGTGGTCCCGCACGGTCACTCTGAACACGGCTACCCCTGCTCGTCGCTGCTGCTCGTGGTGGTGTCTGTGGTGGTTCCTGTGGTGGTGTCTGTGGTGGTGCCTGTGGTGCTGCCTGTGGTGGTGCCCGGGCTGCCGGCGTCGTAGGTGATCAGGTGGCAGATCGCCGGCAGGCTCCCGTCCGAGAGACGGGCCATGACGGTCGGGAGCTCGTCGAACGCCGAGCGTCCGGTGACGAGGGCGTCGAAGGCGGGGTCCGTCAGCAGGTCGAGCGCGAGGGCCAGCCGGTCCGCCGGGGTGCGGCGTGACCGGCGGGCGGGGGAGACCGCCCCGACCTGGCTCGCGCGGATCGCGAGCCGGCCCGAGTGGAACGAGCCGCCGAGCCCGATGCTGACCTCCCGGTCGCCGTACCAGCTGAGCTCGACCACCTCGCCCTCGGCGCCGAGGAGTGCCATGGCCAGCTGGAGGCCCGCGGCGGTGGAGCTGGTGTGCACGACGAGGTCGTGGGTGCCCTGGCCGGCGCCGACCTGGTCCGGCCGGGCGAAGTCCACACCCAGGGCTGCGGCCACCGCGGCCCTCGAGGGGTCGACGTCGACCAGGGTGGTGCGGACCCCGGGCATGCCGGCGAGCAGGCGCGCGACGCAGCAGCCCACCATGCCCGCGCCCACCACGGCCACCCGGTCACCCACCAACGGTGCCGCGTCCCACAGGGCGTTGACCGCGGTCTCGACGGTGCCGGCGAGGACCGCCCGCTCGGCAGGCACGCCGTCGGGTACCACCACCACCGCGTCGGCCGGCACGACGTACCTCGTCTGGTGGGGGTGGAGGCAGAAGACCAGCCGACCACGCAGGTGGGCCGGACCCTCCTCCACGATCCCGACGTTGAGGTAGCCGTACTTCACCGGGGCCGGGAACTCGCCCTCCTGGAAGGGCGCTCGCATCGTGGCGTGCTGGCTCTGCGGCACCCTGCCCTCGAAGACCAGCACCTCGGTGCCCCGGCTGACGGCGGAGCAGACGGTGCGCACGAGGACCTCGTCCGGCCCGGGGAGGGGCACCACGACCGGCCGGAGCTCGCCCACCCCGGGTGCGGTCAACCAGTACGCGCGTGCAGCCCCGGACACGGCCCCACCCTAGCGACCGCCCGGTGTCCTGCCCGCCGGGCGGCGCGGTGGTGGCCCGGTGAACCCAGCGGCGTGCTGGGCCGTCCTAGGGTGAGGCCCGAGACAGTGGAGGTGTGGTGCGCAGGAATGCAGTCCCGGTGGCGCCGATGGTCGTGCAGTGGGCCGTGCTCGGCGCCCTCCTCGGGGCCCTGGCGCCCGGGCTGGGCGAGCTCGGTGGGGTCGCACGTCTCGCAGGCTTCCTGGTGGCCGTCGCGTGTGCCGGGGGTGGCTGGGTCCTCCTGGCCCGGGCGCTGGCCCGCCGCGGACGACGAGGGCTGGGGCCGGCCGACCTGGTCACCGTCACCCGCGGGACGCTCGCCTGCGTCGTGGCCGCGCTGACCACGAGCTCGCTCCTCGGTCCGACCGTGGCCGGCACCTCGGTCGGTGCCGCCACGGTCGGCGGCGCCACGGAGGCGGGGCTGGCGGGCTCCGTCCTCCGGTCGCCCCTCGTGGCCCTCGCGAGCGTGGCGCTCGCCCTGGACGCGGTCGACGGCTGGGTCGCCCGGCGCACCGGCACGGCGACCTCCCTCGGTGCCCGGCTCGACATGGAGGTCGACGCCTTCCTGATCCTCGTCCTCAGCATCGCGGCCGCGCAGCTGCTCGGCTGGTGGGTGCTGGCCATCGGCCTCTTCCGCTACGCGCTCGTCGCTGCCACCTGGGTCGCTCCGTGGCTCGGCGGCTCGGTCCCGCCGAGCTACTGGCGCAAGGCGATTGCGGCCCTGCAGGGCATCGTGCTCACCCTCGCGACCGCGGACGTCCTGCCGCGGCCCGTGCTCACCGGAGCCGTCGCCGCGGCGCTCGTCCTGCTTGCCTGGTCGTTCGGCACCCAAGGTGCCGAGCTGTGGCAGGCACGGGCCCGGCGACCGGCCTGGCCGACCGCACGCCGAACGGTCGCGCGCAGACCTGCTCCCGGCGTCGACGAAGGGCACGGGCAGCGGGTCGGGGTGAGCCCGTGAGCCGGCCCGACCCCGCCGACCGACACCGGGGGAGTCGGATCCGGCCTGTTGTGGCGGCGGTCGTCGGGCTGGTGCCGCTGATGGTGGTGTGGGTGGTGCTCGTGGCGCCGGACGACCCGGGCCACGAGCCGCTCACGTGGCTGCTCAGGCTGCCGCTCGAACCGGTCCTGCTGGCGGTGCTGCTCCTGGCCCTCCGGGACCGCACGCGTCGCCGAGCCGGCCTGGTGCTCGGCGCGGTGCTCGGAGCCGCGACCCTGGTCAAGCTCCTCGACATCGGCTTCACCTCGGCGCTGCGCCGGCCCTTCGACCTCTTGGCCGACTGGACCTACCTGAGGTCGGCGCGCGACCTGCTCGCAGACTCGGTCGGGACGTCGTGGGCCACTGCGGCCGTGGTCGGTGCAGCCGTCGTGGCCGTGGCGCTCCTCGTGGTCGTGCCGTGGTCGCTGCACGGGCTCGTCCGCCGGCTCGCTCCGCACGTGGACCGCCACCGGCTCGGCTGGACCCGCGCCGCGGTCGTCCTGGGCACCGCCTGGCTGGTGGCCGCGGCGACCCCGCTGCAGGTCGCGCCCGGGGTGGCGCTGGCGTCCACCTCCTCGGTCGGGCTCGTCGGTGACCACGTGGCCCTGACGCGCGCGGGGTTGCACGACCGGGCCGCCTTCGCCAGGGCCGTCGCGACCGATCCCTTCGCAGCGGCACCCGCGGCGGACCTGCTGACCGGTCTGCGCGGCAAGGACGTCCTGGTGGTCTTCGTCGAGAGCTATGGCGAGGTCGCCGTCACGGGCACACCCGCGCCGGCGGGGGTCGCTCCCACCCTCGACCGGGCGACGGACCAGCTGGAGACGGCCGGCTACTCGATCCGGAGCGCGTGGCTGGACTCACCCACCTTCGGGGGCACGAGCTGGTTGGCCCACTCCACCCTGCAGTCGGGGGTGTGGGTCGACAGCCAGCGACGCTACGACCAGCTCGTGGCGACTGACCGGCTCACCCTCAGCGGAGCCTTCGGCAAGGCCGGCTGGCGCACCGTCGTGGACGTCCCGTCGAACCGTCAGGACTGGCCCGAGGCGACCTCGTTCTACCACTACGACCAGGTCTACGACGCCCGCAACGTCGGGTACGCCGGGCCGCGGTTCGGCTACGCCACCATCCCCGACCAGTACACCCTCGAGGCGTTCAGCGACCGCGAGCTGACCCCTCGTCCCCGCGCGCCGGTGATGGCCGAGATCGACCTCGTGACGAGCCACGTCCCGTGGGCGCCGCTGCCCCGGCTGGTCGACTGGGACTCCCTCGGCGACGGGTCGGTCTACCGGCCGATCCGCGACCGGGCCGCCACCAGGGCGGAGGTCTGGCGCGACCCGGCGTCGGTGCGGGCGGCCTACGCCCAGTCGATCTCCTACTCGATCGACAGCCTCGTCGGGTTCGTGCAACGGGCCCACGACGACGACCTCGTGCTCGTGCTGCTCGGCGACCACCAGCCGTCGACGGTCGTGTCAGGGGTCGGGGCCAGCCACCGGGTGCCGGTCACCCTCGTCGCCCACGACCCTGCTGTGACGAAGCGGATAGAAGGCTGGGGCTGGGACGAAGGCATGCGGCCCACCTCGGCAGCGCCGGTCTGGCGCATGGACGCCTTCCGCGACCGGGTGCTGACGGCCTTCGGCCCGCTCCCGGGCACCGGTGCCGCAGTCGCCCGGTGACCGAGGCAGCCGGTGACGGAGCCGGCCGGGTGAACTCCCGACGGGGGCTGCACCGTCGTCATGGGTAGGTGGCCGGGTCTGGCCCGGTCGCAGGGCACCCTGGCAAAGGAGATCACCATGAAGTGGCGTGCACTGGGCGCCGTCGCGCTGGTCGTGTCGGCCGCGGTCCACCTCAAGCTCTGGTTCGGCGGCGTACGCGACCAGTCCGTCGGTCCCGCCTTCCTCGTCAACGTCGTGGCCGGCGTCGTGATCGCGGTCCTGCTGCTCACGTGGCAGCACTGGGTGCCGGCCTTCCTGACCCTCGGCTTCGGCCTCTCGACGCTGGGCGCGTTCGTCATCTCGACGACGGTCGGGCTGATGGGTGTGCACAGCCACTGGGAGGGGTTCGCGGTGTTCGCGGCCGCCATCTCCGAGGTGGTCTGCATCGCCGTGGGCGCGGCCCTGCTCCTCGCGGCGCGGTCGGCCAAGGCACACGGCACCACGGTGCGGAGCCGGGCAGCCTGACCGGGGCACGGGCCCCCGCGGCTCAGGCCTGCGGGGCCTTCTGCGCCTCGATGTCGGCGCGCACGGCGTCCATGTCGAGGGCCTGCACCTTGGTGATGACGTCCTCGAGCATCGGGGCGGGGAGGGCCCCGGCCTGGGCGAACACGAGGATGCCGTCGCGGAAGCCCATCAGCATCGGGATCGAGGTGATGTTGGCGGCGGCGGCGAGGGCCTGCTCGGCCTCGGTGTCGACCTTGCCGAAGACGACGTCGGCGTGCTGCTCCGAGGCGCTCTCGAAGACCGGTCCGAACCGCTTGCACGGCCCACACCACTCGGCCCAGAAGTCCACGAAGACGGTGCCGCCCTCGAGGATCGTCTTCTCGAAGTTCTCCGCCGTCAGCGTCGTGCTAGCCATCTCTACGTCCACTCCCATCGGACCGCGACGGTCGCGGTCACCGAGTTCTCGCCCAGCTCGACGGACAGGTCGGCTGCCTTGCCGGCCGCCATCATGGCGAACCGGGGCTGGGTCCCACCACGCTCAACGTCGGACAACCGCGCAACCTTCCCGAGCGTGCGACCGGCCAGCGCGGCATACTGCTGCGCCTTGCCCAGCGCGTCGGCGAACGCGGCCTCGCGCGCCTGCGTGAGCAGGGGGGCGGAGTCGGCCAGCTCGAGGCCGATGTGGTCGATGGTCAGGGCGTTGCCGGCGGCGCCGGCGAAGGCCTCGACGAGGCTCCCCACGAGGGCCGGGTCGCGGACCGTCACCGACAGGCTCTGGTATGCCGTGTAGCCGACGACCGCGACCCCCTCCCGATCGTGGCGGGGATGGACCCCGGTGCCCGTGGTGCGCAGGTCGGCGTCGGCGACGCCGTGGTCGCGCGCCGCCTGGGCGAGGGCCTGCGCGCGGCTGCCCGCGTCGGCGAGGGCCGAGGAGACGTCGGCGGCGTCGCACCGCACCCCGGCCCGCACGCGGACGACGTCGGGGGCGGCCGAGGCGGTCCCTGAACCGGTGAGCTCGAGGAAGGCAGCGTCGCCACCGGACCCGCTGTGTCCTGTCATGGGACCAGCCTAGGCTGGCGCAGATGAGCACCGAAGAGACCAGCACCCGGGCCGCGACCGCCGAGCGGGTCACCGCCGAGCCGGTCAGCACCGACGGCACGAGCACCGACGAGATCCGCCGCTACTGGGACGACTTCGCGGCCGAGTACGACAGCTACCCCGACCACGGCCTGCTCGACTCCGACATCCGGTCGGCGTGGAAGGACCTGCTGCGCACCTGGCTGCCCACGACGCCGTCGTCGGTGGCCGACCTCGCCTGCGGCACGGGCACGATGAGCGTGCTGATGGCCGAGCTCGGCCACCAGGTCCGCGGGGTCGACCTGTCGGCGGAGATGGTGCGCCTGGCCCGGGCCAAGTCCGCGCCGTTCGGAGCCGCGATCGAGGTCGAGCAGGGCGATGCGGGTGACCCGCCGTTCGAGCCCGGGTCCGTGGACGTGGTCTTCGCCCGGCACATCCTGTGGACCCTGCCCGACCCGACCGAGGCACTGCGTCGGTGGGCCGCCCTCCTGCGCCCGGGTGGCCGGATGGTGCTGGTCGAGGGGCGTTGGGGCCTGGAGGCCGCAGCCGACAAGCCGGCCCTGCCGTGGAGCTCGGGCGTGCCCTCGGAGGAGCTCGCGGCGGTCGTGGGCGAGCTGGTGGGGGAGTGCACCGTCGTGCAGCTGACCGACTCGGTGTTCTGGGACAAGGACATCGAGCACGAGCGCTACCTCCTGCGCGCCGTGGCACGGGCGGCGACGCCCTGATGCGGGCGCGGGCGCGACGCGTGACGGTGGCGGGCTGGACGCTGGCCGCGCTGGCCGCGCTGATGGTGCCGTGGACGGCATACCTGTTCGTGGTGCTGCCACGCACCGCGCCTGCCGCGCACTTCGACTTGGCGTGGGGCGGCTTCGACCTCGCCCTCCTGGTGCTGCTCGCCCTGACCGGCTGGGCCGCGGTGCGGCGCCGACGGTGGCTCTCGGCGGTGGCGGGGGCCAGTGCCGCCCTGCTCGCCGCCGACGCGTGGTTCGACGTGGTGACCGCGCCCACCCACGGTGAGCGGTGGGTCGCGCTCGCGATGGCGGTTCTGGTCGAGCTCCCGCTGGCGGTGGTGTGCGGCTGGCTGGCCGTGAGCGGGCAGGACCTCGTCGACCGGCGGCTGGCGATGGCTCGGCCGGGGCGTCAGGTCGTGGACCCGGTTCGGCATACCCCGCGGTAATCGGGAGAATGCCCGACATGACCGCAGCCCCGTCCGTGTCCAACTCCATCACCGTCCGGCTCACGCTCCCGGCCCGCGCCACCGCGGTCTCCGAGCTCACCGGGGTCATCGAGAAGGGTGGCGGCCTGGTCACCGGGCTGGACGTCACGGCGTCCGGCGCCGACCGGCTGCGCGTCGACGTGACCGCAGCGGCTCGCGACACCGACCACGCCGACGAGCTCGTCGCGGCGATGCGCGGGGTGCACGGCGTCGAGATCGGCAAGGTCTCCGACCGCACCTTCCTCGCCCACCTGGGCGGCAAGCTCAAGATCGAGTCCAAGGTGCCGATCCGCAACCGCGACGACCTCTCGCTGATCTACACCCCGGGGGTCGCGCGGGTCTGCATGGCCATCGCGGAGAACCCCGAGGACGCCCGCCGCCTCACCATCAAGCGCAACACGGTGGCCGTGGTGACCGACGGCTCTGCGGTCCTCGGGCTGGGCAACATCGGGCCCCTGGCTGCGCTGCCGGTGATGGAGGGCAAGGCCGCGCTGTTCAAGCGGTTCGCCGACATCGACGCCTTCCCGATCTGCCTCGACACCCAGGACACCGAGGAGATCATCCGCACCGTCAAGGCGCTCAGCCCGGTCTTCGCCGGCATCAACCTCGAGGACATCTCGGCGCCGCGGTGCTTCGAGATCGAGGCGCGGCTGCGCGACGAGCTGGACATCCCGGTCTTCCACGACGACCAGCACGGCACCGCCATCGTCACCCTCGCCGCCCTGCGCAACGCGCTGCGCGTGGTCGGCAAGGAGCTGAGCGAGTGCCGCGTCGTCATGTCCGGGGCGGGTGCGGCGGGCACGGCGATCCTCAAGCTGCTGCTCAAGGCGGGCGCCACCGACGTGGTCGTGGCCGACCAGTTCGGCGTGCTGCACCGCGACCGCGACGACATCGCGTCCGGCGAGCACCCGGCCCTCGCGTGGTCGGCCGAGCACACCAACCACCGGGGCGTGACCGGCACCCTCAAGCAGGCGATCGCGGGCGCCGACGTGTTCGTCGGGGTCTCCGCCCCGGGCATCCTCACCGGCGACGACATCGCGACCATGAACGACGGCGCGATCGTCTTCGCGATGGCCAACCCCGAGCCCGAGGTCGACCCGATCGCCGCCGCCCAGCACGCGGCCGTCGTGGCCACCGGCCGCTCCGACTTCGCCAACCAGATCAACAACGTGCTGGTCTTCCCGGGGGTCTTCCGCGGCCTGCTCGACGCCGCCTCGACCTCGATCGACGAGGACGTCATGCTCGCCGCCGCGAAGGCGCTCTCGGAGGTGGTCCACCCCGAGGAGCTGAACGCCGCCTACATCATCCCCAGCGTGTTCCACCCCGACGTGTCGAAGGTGGTCGCGGCCGCGGTCAAGGCGGCCGTGCTCGGCACGACACCGGAGCAGGTCCCCACCCGGCGGATGGCCGAAGAGCCCGAGTTCATTGGCTAGCCGGCGGCCCAGGTCCGCCGTGGGGGTCTTCGCCGTCATCCTCGTCGCGCACCTGGCCGCGCTCTACTGGCCGCGGGTCGACATCGTGGGCCCGGTCACGTGGAGCGACAAGGTCGGGCACGTCCTGCTGTTCCTCGCGCCCACGGTCGCGGGCCTGCTCGCCGGCGTGCGCCCGGCCTACCTCGTCGCGCTGCTGGCCCTGCACGCCCCGGTGAGCGAGCTGCTCCAGCACTACCTGCTCCCGCACCGGTCGGGCGACGCCTGGGACGCCGTGGCGGACCTCGGCGGCGTGGTGCTCGGGGTCACGTCGGTCGTGGTCGGGCGGGCGCTGCGGCGCTGATAGACTGGTCGGGCTCAGTTCGGCGGCGCTCGGCAGCGCCATCAGGTGGCACAGGCGCCACAGACGCATTCCCTACTCCGACTGCAGACCACCGGATGACAACTGTTGATCCGGTCCAACGGGCCCATCGGGCCTGAGGCTCGTCTTCTTCGTTGCCCTCGCCAGGTGGCTCGAGACGTGTCTACCTCGAGTACCTGAAGTGAGTTGAACATCTGTGCCCAAGAACCTGCGATCCGGCGCGCCCAAAAAGGCCCGTTGGACCACGGACCAGAAGGCTGCCCGGACGAAGAGCCCCAAGAAGGCCCACCGCGGCCAGTCCTCCGCACCCACCGGTGGCAGCTCGTATGCCGCGCGGCCGGCTCGCGACGGTGACCGTCGCCCCGAGCGCTCCGAGCGTGCGGACCGTCCCGCCCGCAGCTACGACCGCAGCGACCGCCCGGCCCGCTCGTTCACCCGGGACGACCGCGCGCCGCGCAGCTTCGACCGCAGCGACCACCCGGCCCGCTCGTTCAACCGGGACGACCGCGCGCCGCGCAGCTACGACCGCAGCGACCGCCCGGCCCGCTCGTTCACCCGGGACGACCGCGCGCCGCGCAGCTACGACCGCAGCGACCGCACCGACCGTCCGACCCGCAGCTTCGACCGTGACGACCGTCCGGCTCGCACCTTCAACCGTGACGACCGGCCCCAGCGCCGCGAGTCCACCCGTGACGACCGCCCGGCTCGTCGCAATGACCGTGATGCCAGAGACCGTAGTGAGAGCCGTGGTCCCCGTCAGTACAACCGTGAGGACCGCCCTGTGACCAGCTCCACCCGTGACGACCGTCCGGCCCGCTCCACCGACCGCCCCGCGCGCAGCTTCGACCGCAGCGAGCGCCCCGCCCGCAGCACCGACCGCACGGACCGTCCGGCCCGCAGCTACGACCGCAGCGACCGTCCCGCGCGCAGCTTCGACCGGACCGACCGTCCGGCGCGCAGCTTCGACCGCAACGACCGTCCGGCCCGGGGCTTCGACAGCCAGGTCGACCCCGAGGCCGAGCGCATGGAGGCCGACACCTGGGTGAAGGCCACCCGCAAGAGCGTCGACGGCCCCGTGACCGTGGACGCCGACAACGGCTTCGCCGGCCTGGGCCTGACCGAGCGCCTCGTCGAGCGGCTCGCCCGTGACGGCATCACCACGCCGTTCCCGATCCAGTCCGCGACCATCCCGGATGCGCTGGCCGGCAAGGACATCCTCGGCCGTGGCCAGACCGGCTCCGGCAAGACGCTGGCCTTCGGCCTGCCGATGCTGTCCCGGCTGGCCGATGGCGAGCGGGCCCGTCCCCGTCGCCCGCGCGCCCTCGTGCTGGTCCCGACCCGCGAGCTGGCCATGCAGGTGTCCGACGCGCTCGAGCCGCTGGTGCACGTCCTGGGCCTGAAGCACAAGCTCGTGGCCGGTGGCCTCTCGTACACGACGCAGATCAGTGCGCTGAACCGCGGTGTCGACCTGCTCATCGCCACCCCCGGTCGCCTCAAGGACCTCATCGAGCGGGAGGCCGTGCAGCTGCGCGACATCCAGATCGCCGTCCTCGACGAGGCCGACCACATGGCTGACATGGGCTTCATGCCCGAGGTCACCGCGATCCTCGACCAGATGCCGGCCGGTGGCCAGCGGATGCTGTTCTCGGCCACCCTGGACAAGGGCGTCGACAAGCTCGTCGAGGGCTACCTCACCGACCCCAAGACGCACTCGACCGACGACGCCAAGGCCTCGGTCACCACGATGGAGCACCACGTGCTGCTCATCGACCCGATGCACAAGAAGACGATCACCGCCGAGGTCGCCAACCGTGCGGGCCGCACCGTGGTCTTCGTGCGGACCAAGCTCGGCGCCGACCGCGTGGCCCTCCAGCTGCGCGAGCAGGGCGTCTTCGCGGCCGCGCTGCACGGCGGCCTCAACCAGGGCGCGCGCAACCGCGTCCTCGGTGCCTTCCGCGACGGCAGCCTGCCGGTCCTGGTGGCCACCGACGTCGCCGCCCGCGGCATCCACGTCGACGACGTCTCGGTCGTCCTCCAGGTCGACCCGCCGGCCGACCACAAGGACTACCTGCACCGCTCGGGCCGCACGGCCCGCGCCGGTGACAAGGGCACCGTCGTGACCCTGGCGCTCCCGCACCAGCGCCGCACCATGGAGCGGATGGCCCGCGAGGCCGGCATCGACGCGATGCCGACCAAGGCCGTCCCCGGCGACGACCGCCTCGCGGCGACCGGTGCCGTCACCCCCAGCGGCATCCCGGTCCCCGAGGACCAGGTCCGTCGGGTGCTCGAGGGCCCGAAGCGTGGCGGCGGTCGCCCGTCCGGCGGTCCCCGTGGCGGTGGCCCCCGTGGCCCGCGCCAGGGTGGCAACCGCTCCTACCGTGACGACCGCTCCGGCGGCTCGCGCGGCGAGCGCGGCAGCTACTCGCGCGCCGCTCGCGGCTGAGCGGTCACCTGAGCCGCAGCCTGAGCCCCCAGAGGGCGCCCAGGTTGCGGGGGAGCGCATCAACTGAACGGCCAGAGCCCCGGTCCCCGCGACCGGGGCTCTGGCGTCGGCAGGCAGAATGGACTCGTGGAGATCAAGGACCTGTCGGGCAGCCTGCTCGTCGCGACCCCCCAGATCCAGGAGGGCGTGTTCTGTCGCAGCGTCGTGCTGGTCCTCCACCACGACGAGGAGGGCGCCCAGGGCGTCGTGCTCAACCGGCCGATGGACGCCCGCGTCGACGCGGTGCTGCCCGACTGGCAGGCCCACGCCACCGCGCCCTCGGTGCTCTTCGAGGGTGGACCGGTCGGGCTCGACAGTGCGCTCGGCCTCGTCACCGTGCCCGGCGACGTCGAGCCGCTCGGGGTGAAGCGGCTTTTCCGCGGGCTCGGTCTCGTCGACCTCGACACCCCACCCGCGATCGTGGTCCCCGAGGTGGCCGGCCTGCGGATCTTCGCCGGCTATGCCGGGTGGTCGCCGGGGCAGCTCGAGGACGAGGTCCGCTCGGGGAGCTGGTACGTCGTGGAGTCCGAGGGTCGGGACGCGTTCGACGCCGACCCGGAGCAGCTGTGGGCCCGGGTGCTGCGGCGCCAGCGCGACCACCTCGCCTTCGTGGCGACCTTCCCGACCGACCCCGAGATGAACTGACCCCCTTCCTCCCGTTCGGTTGGAAGCCCCCTGTTGGAAGTGAAACGCCCGGATATCCGGAGCCTGTGGCACCGAATCGCGGCTGAACCACGCGGCATACACTCAGGGGATGAGCGAGCCCCAGATCCCCCTGGACGACCCGCTGGCCCCTGAGGCCCAGCCCTCCCAGCCCTCCACGACGACCGCCGTGCTCGAGCGCGAGCAGGTCGAGGAGCAGCTGCAGGAGCCCGGCGACCACGAGCGGTTCTCGCACTACGTGCGCAAGGAGAAGATCCTCGAGAGCGCCCTGTCCGGCGACCCCGTCGTCGCGCTCTGCGGCAAGGTGTGGGTGCCCGGCCGCGACCCGAAGAAGTTCCCGGTCTGCCCGACGTGCAAGGAGATCTACGAAGGCCTGCGGGCACCCCAGGACGGCGGCGAGTAGCCGCATCGGTGCAGGTGGGCGCCTCAGACGTCCGCCGAGGCACAGGGGTCTCATTCCCTCCGAAAGCCTGAACGAGTCTTTACCTGCGCCTGCCTCTCCTGACCCGGGGCCAGGGCATCGGGCTCCTAGCGTGCGAGGTCGAGCCACCCACCGAACCCGGAGGGAGGCACCTCGAAAGGACGCCCATGAAGCTTCGCTCTCGAATCGCACTCTCCTCCCTGATGCTGGGAGCCGTCGCCCTCGGACTCGGCCAGGGCACCGCGACCGCCCAGCCGATGGCCGGTGAGGCCACGGTGGCCGCGGACTGCGCGACCCACACCGACGCCGTCAACACCGCACGTTCGGCCAAGGGTGGCAACCGCGTCGACCCGCACGAGTTCAGCCAGGCCCAGGTCGACCGCATGGAGGCCGCCTACCGCACCGCCGCTGCTGCCAAGGGACTGGCCCCCATGGCCAGCGGCAAGCTGGGCCACACCAGCAGCAGGAAGCCGGGGCCGACGACGCCCGCCTTCGCCGCGACCACGGTCAGCGTCTACTGGCACGTGATCACCAACGGCACGAGCGGCAAGCTGACGACGACGCAGATCCAGAGCCAGCTGAACGTCCTCAACAACGCCTACGCCTCGTCGGGCTTCTCGTTCACCCTCGCCGGCACGGAGACCACGACGAACAGCGACTGGTACAGCATCGCCTTCCCCGCCAGCGGACAGGAGCCGAGCGACGCCAAAGCGATGAAGACCGCCCTCCACAAGGGCACCAAGGCCGCGCTGAACATCTACTCGACGACGTTCTCCGACGGCACGCTGGGCTACGCGCAGTTCCCGTCCACGAACAACACCACCCTCGACGGTGTCGTCATCGACTACAGGAGCATCCCCGGGGGCAGCCTGTCGCCGTACAACCAGGGCGACACCGCCACTCACGAGGTGGGCCACTGGGTCGGGCTCTACCACACCTTCCAGGGCGGCTGCTCGGGTGGCGACTTGGTGAGCGACACCCCGGCCGAGGCCTCCCCGGCGTTCGGGTGCCCGACCGGTCGGGACACCTGCTCCGCCACTGGTCTCGACCCGATCAAGAACTTCATGGACTACACGGACGACTCGTGCATGAACACCTTCTCGGCCGGGCAGACCACCCGCATGCAGAACCAGTGGGTCACCTACCGCGGCTGACAGCCAGCTGACAGCACGGTAGGCAGGTGAGGGCAGCGGCCCTCGCGGCCTAGCACACGACCGAGGCCCCGGCGGAGACGCCGGGGCCTCGGCATGTCGTTTTGCGACAACGGATAACGTGGCCGGTCCCATGAGTACCGCAGCCGCTTCGCACCTTTCACCAGCCTTCCCGGAGCGGGCGGCGTGGGGGACGGCCGACAAGCTGCGCGCCTGGCAGCAGGCCGCGCTCACGGCATACCTGCGCGCCGACCCACGGGACTTCCTCGCGGTCGCCACGCCCGGCGCCGGGAAGACCACCTACGCGCTGCGCCTGGCCACCGAGCTGCTCGGCCGGGGCACCATCTCGGCCGTGACGATCGTCGCGCCCACCGAGCACCTCAAGACGCAGTGGGCCGAGGCGGCCGCGCGGGTCGGCATCCACATCGACCCCAGGTTCTCCAACTCCTCGGCCCGGCACTCCAGCGAGTACGACGGCGTCGCGCTGACCTACGCCCAGGTGGCGAGCAAGCCCGCACTGCACCGCACCCGCACCGAGTCGGCGCCGACCCTCGTCATCCTCGACGAGATCCACCACGGCGGCGACGCCCTGTCGTGGGGCGACGCGATCCGTGAGGCGTTCGAGCCGGCCACCCGCCGGCTCGCCCTCACCGGCACGCCGTTCCGCTCCGACACCTCGCCCATCCCGTTCGTCACCTATGCGGAGGATGCCGACGGCATCCGCCGCTCGTCGGCCGACTACACCTACGGGTATGCCGAGGCGTTGCGTGACGGGGTCGTGCGGCCCGTGCTGTTCCTCGCCTACGGCGGCGCCATGCGCTGGCGCACCAAGGCCGGCGACGAGATCGCGGCCCGGCTGGGGGAGCTGCTCACCAAGGACTCGATGGCGCAAGCCTGGCGCACCGCGCTGGACCCCAAGGGGGAGTGGATCCCCTCCGTCCTCGCCGCCGCCGACAAGCGCCTGACCGAGGTGCGGCGCGGCGTGCCCGACGCCGGTGGCCTCGTGATCGCCTCGAACCAGACCGCGGCGCGCGCGTACGCCAAGACCCTCGAGGCCATCACCGGGGAGAAGCCCACCCTGGTGCTCTCCGACGACGCGGGCTCGTCGTCGCGGATCGAGGAGTACGCGGCGAGCGAGTCGCGCTGGATGGTCGCCGTGCGGATGGTGTCCGAGGGCGTCGACGTGCCCCGGCTCTGTGTCGGCGTCTATGCGACCTCGACGTCCACCCCGCTGTTCTTCGCCCAGGCGGTCGGACGCTTCGTCCGCGCCCGCCGGCGCGGCGAGACGGCCTCGGTCTTCCTACCGTCCGTGCCTGTCATCCTCGAGCACGCGGCCCGGCTCGAGGACGAGCGCGACCACGCCCTCGACCGGGTCAGCAAGGACGACAGCGCGGCGTCCATGTGGGCTGAGGAGGACGCCCTCCTCGACGCCGCCAACCGCACCGCACGCACCCCCGACATCGACCAGCTGGCCTTCGAGGCGCTCGAGTCCGACGCGGAGTTCGACCACGTGCTCTTCGACGCGAAGCAGTTCGGGCTCAACGCCGTCACCGGGTCGGAGGAGGAGCAGGAGTACCTCGGTCTGCCGGGGCTGCTCGAGCCGGACCAGATGGCGGTGCTGCTCCACGAGCGCCAGACCGCCCAGAGCACCCGTCGCCCCCGCAAGGTGGAGCAGCCGGTGTCGGCGCACCGGGCGCTCGCGGCCCAGCGCCAGGAGCTCAACAAGCTGGTCGCCGCCTACGCGCGCAAGAAGGGCACCCCGCACGGGGTCGTCCACAACGAGCTGCGGCGGGCCTGCGGTGGGCCCGCCCTCGACGAGGCCACCTCGGAGCAGGTCGTCGCACGGGTCGAGAAGATCCGGGCCTGGTTCGTCGGCCGCCGCTGATCGCGTCGCCGTCCGGCCCCCTGTCGGTTCGATGTAAACGCGCCGGGAGTCCCCGGTGGGTTTACCTCGAACCGGCGCGTGTTCCGGGGGACGTGAGCCGGGTCAGGTGACATGCTGCGGTCATGGACGACCTGGCTGACAGCATCTGGAACCGCGCGGCACTCGAGGCCGGTGGCTCCGACCCGGGCGAGGGTGACAAGGCGCTCGCCGCTGCCCTGCGCCTGCACAGCTCGGCGATGGCGGACGGCGTCCTCGATGCCGTGCAGAGCATGACGGACGAGGAGCTGGACGCGGCCGAGGCGGGCTACCGCTGGCTGCACGTGCCGGCGGCCTCGGAGGCGATCGCGGCGGTGCGTCGCGCGATCGCCGACGGAGCCCTCGACGACCCGACCAGCGCGAGTGCCCTCGACCTGTCGTCCGACGACCACTACGACGAGGCGATCGAGGACGACGCCGCGCTGGACAGTGCGTTCCGCGCCCGGCTGAGCACCGACCCCGACGCCTTCTCCGCGGTCTAGGCGGCATCACCGCCGGAGGGCTAGCGTGGCCGGCAACGGCGACGCCCGGCCGCCGAGGACGGAGCAGGACATGGCCAACCACGTGTACTCCATCTCCGAGGTCGTCGGCACCTCACCCGACGGCATCGAGGCCGCGGTCGGCAATGCCGTCACCCAGGCCGCCAAGACGGTGCGCAACCTGGACTGGTTCGAGGTGCAGAGCGTCCGTGGACAGATCGCGGACGGAGCGGTCGCGCACTGGCAGGTGACGGTCAAGCTCGGCTTCCGGCTCGACGACTGAGTCAGGAGCGAGCCGTCGATGCCGCGCGGACCAGGGGGAGGGTGCGCAGCGGGATGCGGGTCGCCAGCGAGATCGCCGTGTTCGCCCGGATGACGTGCTCGTCGTCGACCACCGCGTCGATGACCCGCTGCAGGTCGGCGTTGTCGCGCGCGACGATGTGGATGAACAGGTCACCCGAACCGGTGATGGTGTGCGCCTCCAGCACCTCGGGGATGCCGGAGAGGTGGTCGACCACGGGGGTGTGGCCGCGCCCCTGGCGGATCTCGAGCGTGCAGAACGCCGACACCGGGTAGCCCATCGCCGCGGCGTCGAGCTGCGGCGCCCACGACCGGATCACCCCGTGCTGGACCAGCCGGTCGAGCCGGGCCTGCACCGTGCCGCGGGCCACGCCGAGATCGCGTGAGGCGCCGAGCACCCCGATCTGGGGCTGCTCGCTGAACAGGGTGATCAGCCGACCGTCGAGCTCGTCGAGGTTCATGGGCACATTGTCCACTGTCCGGGCGGGTATGACCAACAGTCTGCGCAGACTGTGCAGCCCAACCGCGCACGGTTGCACACTGTGCCCCCAGCCCGGCACCCTGCACGCATGACCACTCACGCCACGGACACTGCCCTGGACCTGACGCCGCAGGAGCGCGAGGCCAACCTCGACATCGAGCAGCTCAAGCAGCTGGTCGGCCTCGTTGAGTACGACGAGAGCAAGGACCCGTTCCCGGTCACCGGCTGGGACTCGATCGTCTTCGTCGTCGGCAACGCGAGCCAGACCGCGCACTACTACCAGTCCGCGTGGGGCATGGAGCTGGTCGCCTAC
Organism: Phycicoccus sp. Soil802; assembly: GCF_001429605.1. Taxonomy (GTDB): domain Bacteria; phylum Actinomycetota; class Actinomycetes; order Actinomycetales; family Dermatophilaceae; genus Pedococcus. The sequence continues at coordinate 553,706 of NZ_LMSS01000006.1, read as the reverse complement.
AGCGGCCCCGAGAACGGCCAGCGCGACCACAAGTCGTTCGTCCTCAAGTCGGGCTCGATCCGCTTCGTCATCAACGGCGCGGTCAGCCCCGACAGCCCGCTGATCGCCCACCACGCCAAGCACGGTGACGGTGTGGTCGACATCTCGCTCGAGGTGCCCGACGTCGACAAGTGCGTGGCGCAGGCCAAGCGCGCCGGCGCCCGCGTGGTCCGCGAGGCCGAGGACGTCACCGACGAGCACGGCACGGTGCGGATCGCCTCGATCGCGACCTACGGCGAGACGGTGCACACCCTCGTCGACCGCTCGCGCTACGACGGCCCCTACCTGCCGGGCTACGTCGCGAGGACGTCCACCTGGGTCAAGCGCGAGGGTTCGCCCAAGCGCCTCTTCCAGGCCCTCGACCACATCGTCGGCAACGTCGAGCTCGGCAAGATGGACGAGTGGGTGACCTTCTACAACAAGGTCATGGGCTTCGTGAACATGGCCGAGTTCATCGGCGACGACATCGCCACCGACTACTCCGCGCTGATGTCCAAGGTCGTGGCGAACGGCAACCACCGGGTCAAGTTCCCCCTCAACGAGCCGGCCATCGCCAAGCGCAAGAGCCAGATCGACGAGTACCTGGAGTTCTACAACGGTCCCGGTGCCCAGCACCTCGCCCTGGCGACGAACGACATCCTGCGCACCGTCGACGAGCTGCGCGCGAACGGCGTCGAGTTCCTCGACACCCCCGACTCCTACTACGAGGACGAGGAGCTGCGCGCCCGCATCGGCGAGGTGCGGGCCCCGATCGAGGAGCTGCAGAAGCGCAAGATCCTCGTCGACCGTGACGAGGACGGCTACCTCCTGCAGATCTTCACCAAGCCCCTCGGCGACCGCCCGACGGTGTTCTTCGAGATCATCGAGCGGCACGGTTCCCTCGGCTTCGGCAAGGGCAACTTCAAGGCGCTCTTCGAGGCCATCGAGCGCGAGCAGGACGCGCGCGGCAACCTCTGAGCCGCACCGCACGACAGGGGCACTGACCTGCGGTGGGCGTGGGAGGAAGGCTCCTGCGCGCGTGAGAGGCTTGCGGCATGAGCACGCCCACGACTCCCGGCTGGTACGACGACCCCGAGGACGACACCCAGCTGCGGTACTTCGACGGCGTGGTCTGGAGCAAGCACACGACGCCCCGCTCGACGCGGCCCGCGACAGGGGTGGCGCAGCCCGGTCAGCAGCAGTTCCCGGGACAGGGCCACCCACCGCAGTACCCGGGCCAGGGCGGGACCCAGGCGCCGACGCCGAGCCCGGTGCCGGGCCAGGTGCAGGGGCAGCCGCCGGCGACCGGTGGCTGGTCGGCCCCACCGACACCCCAGCCGGGACAGCAGAACCCGCAGTTCCCCGGGTCGCCGCAGGGCGGCTGGAACGCCCCGACCTACGGCGGCGTGCAGCGGGTGGCTACCACCCCTGACGGCCAGCCGCTCGCGAGCTACTGGCAGCGGGTCGGCGCGTTCATCCTCGACGGCATCATCCAGTTCGTGCTGATGCTGGTGCTCGGTGGCTGGTTCCTGTTCAAGGGCTTCGAGCCCGTGTGGGACGAGCTGGTCACGGCCATGGACTCCGGGGACCCGGGCGCCTTCGACCGGATCACCGCCGACAACGTCAACTTCGGTTACATCCTGGCCTTCGGCGTCATCGCTGCCGTCATCACCTTCGGGTACGCCGTGTTCTTCCTCAGCCGCACCGGCGCCACGCCCGGCAAGGCCGCGGTCGGCATCAGCGTGCGGCTGCGCGACCGGCCCGGCGTGCTGTCCGTCGGCGATGCGGCCAAGCGCACGTCACTGCAGGCCGGGCTCAGCCTGCTGGGCAACATCCCGTTGCTCGGCAACCTGTTCTCGCTCGTGGCCCTGGTCGACCTCCTGTGGCCGGCCTGGGACGAGCGAAGGCAGGCCCTGCACGACAAGCTCGCGCGGACGAACGTCGTGGTGGGGAAGCAGCCCAGGGGCTAGGCCGCCGGGTCAGCGGGACGGCAGGATCGTGCCGCTGACCTCGCCCAGCTCGAGGCGCGCACCGTCGGTGCCGGTGGCCCACGCGCGCAGCACGACCGTGTCGCCGTCCTCGAGGAAGGTGCGCTCGCTGCCGTCCTCGAGCTGCACCGGTTCGGTGCCGTTCCACGAGAGCTCGAGGAAGCTCCCACGGGTCTCCTTAGCGGCGCCCGAGATGGTGCCCGATCCGAACAGGTCACCGCTGCGGATGGAGGCGCCGTTGACCGACAGGTGCGCCAGCATCTGGGCCGGCGACCAGTAGATGTCGCGGAACTCCGGCCGGGCGACGACGGTGCCGTTCCAGTCCACCTCGAGGTGCAGGTCGAGCCCGAACACCGCGTCGGCCCGACCACGCAGGTAGGGGAGCGGCTCGGGGTCCTGGCCGGGCAGCGGGACATGGGCCGACGCCAGGGCCGCCATCGGGGTGACCCAGGCGCTGATCGAGGTCCCGAACGACTTGCCCAGGAAGGGCCCGAGCGGCACGTACTCCCAGGCCTGGAGGTCGCGGGCGCTCCAGTCGTTGAGCAGGACGACACCGAAGAGGTGCTGCTCCGCGGCGAGGCCGACGTCGACCGGCTCGCCGAGCGTCGTGCCGCCGCCCACGACGAAGCCCAGCTCGGCCTCGATGTCGAGCTTGCGGCTCGGCCCGAAGGTCGGCGCCGGGTCGCTCGGGGCCTTGCGCTGGCCCTGCGGCCGGACGAGGTCGGTGCCGGAGACGACGACCGTCCCGGAGCGACCGTGGTAGCCGATCGGCAGGTGCTTCCAGTTCGGGGTGAGCGGCTCGGAGTCGGGGCGGAAGATGCGGCCGACGTTCGTGGCGTGGTGCTCGCTGGCGTAGAAGTCGACGTAGTCGGCGACCTCGATCGGCAGGTGCACGGTGACGTCGGCGAGCGGCACCAGGTGCGGCCGGACGCCCTCCGCGTGGACGTCGTCGGTGAGGATCTCGACCAGCCACGCGCGGGCGACCGCCCAGGCCTCGTGGCCCAGGTCGAGGAAGGCGTTGAGGCTCGGCTGCTCCCACGCGGCCGTCAGGTCGGGGCCGTCGCCCACACCGACGGCGTCCCGCCCGATCCGGGCGACCTCGCTGGCGTCGAGCACCCAGTCGCCGATCCGCACGCCGACCCGGGGCGTGGTGCGCGAGGTCGAGAAGACGCCGTAGGGGAGGTGGGCGACCCCGAACGGGTGGCCGGCGGGGAGGTCGAGCCAGGACTGTGCGGGCATCGTGGCGGTGACCGGCGTGGAGGGGGAGGACACGTCAGGCTCCTTGGATGAGGCCGAGGGTGGTCAGCTCGCCGAGCGGGTCGGTGACCTCGCAGCAGCCGTAGGCCGTGAAGAAGGCCCGCACGATCGCCGCGTCCGCGGCGCTCATGCGGGTGATCTGGGGGACGAGGACGGCCGGGTCGCGCTCGGCCAGCAGGGGCACCAGCTCGTCGACCTCCTCGCCGTTGAGCGCCCAGCGGACCGCCGCCAGGACGTTGAGCAGGCCGTGCTGCTCCTGGCCGTCGTGGGTGCCGCGGACGACGTGGTGCAGCCCGCCGGTCAGCTTGAAGCCGAGGTCATGGTCGATGGCGGTGCGGACGAAGGTCGCGAGCTCGGCCTCGTCGGGCCAGGCCCAGGTCTCGGTCGCGCCCGTGCGGAACTTTGCTTGCAGGACAACGGAATCGGAGGCGTCGGCGGCGATGTCGGCGACGGCTGTCTCCTGCTCGGAGCCGCGCGGCACCTCGAGGGTGCGGGGGAGCCCACCGAAGTCCGTGGCCCGCCAGTCCGGGGTCCAGCCGAGCTCCACCCCCGCGACCTCGACGCCGGGAATCCGGCGCAGCAGCGCCACCGCGTCGGCCACCTCGGAGGCCGGGGTGCCGGGCCGGCCGATGACCCCGACAGCCAGTGCTGCCCCGTCGAGCAGGCCGGTGAGGTCGGGGGCAGCCGAGGCGGGGACGAGCAGCGGACCGACGCACGCGGCATACCGGCTCGCGCGGTGGATGCGGTGGAGCCGCACGGCCTCCGCGAGCGGTGCGTTGCCCGGGGGGAAGACGGCGGCGTCGTCGACGAGGCCGGCGAACAGGGCCGGCTCGGCCGGGCGGTCGGCCACGGCATCCGACAGCGAGGTCATGGCGGTGAGGCTACCGGGCAGCCCACGGTGTCGGGATGGCGGTCGGTCGTGCAATGCTCGCCCCAACCGGACGAGGGACCACCGGACGAGAGAGTGAGCGATGGCGTTCTACCAGCACCAGGGCAACATCCCGCCGAAGCGGCACACCCAGCACCGCCGGCCGGCCGGCCGAGGCAAGCAGGGCGAGCTCTACTACGAGGAGCTGATGGGGGAGGAGGGCTTCTCCTCCGACTCCTCGCTGCTCTACCACCGCAACATCCCCTCGACCGTCGCGGGCGCGCGGGAGTGGGTGATCGGCGACCTGTCGACGACGCCGAACCACCCGCTGATGCCCAGGCACCTCAAGCTGCACGACCTCTTCGAGGCCAAGGACGTGAAGAACACCGACGTCGTGACCGGCCGTCGCCTCGTCCTCGGCAACGGCGACGTGCGCATCTCGTATGCCGTGGCCGGAGCTCCCAGCCCGTGGTACCGCAACGGGATCGGCGACGAGTGCGTGTACGTCGAGCGCGGGAGGGCGCGGGTCGAGACGGTGTTCGGGGCGTTCGACGTGGCCGAGGGCGACTACCTGGTCATCCCGCGGGCGACGACGCATCGCTGGATCCCGAAGCGCTCGGCCAAGGAGCCGCTGCGGACCTACTGCATCGAGGCGAACTCCCACATCGCCCCGCCCAAGCGCTACCTGTCCAAGTACGGCCAGCTGCTCGAGCACGCGCCTTACTGCGAGCGCGACCTGCGCGCACCGGCCGGCCCGCTGCTCGCCGAGGACGTCGGCGGAGAGCCGGGCGACGAGACCGAGGTCTACATCAAGCACCGCGGCAACGGACCGGGCGGGATCGTCGGGACGGTGCACACCCTGCCCTTCCACCCGCTCGACGTCGTCGGCTGGGACGGGTGCCTCTACCCCTACGCGTTCAACGTGCGGGACTACGAGCCGATCACAGGACGGGTGCACCAGCCGCCGCCGGTGCACCAGGTCTTCGAGGGCTGGAACTTCGTGATCTGCAACTTCGTGCCGCGCAAGGTCGACTACCACCCGCTCTCGATCCCGGTGCCCTACTACCACTCGAACGTCGACAGCGACGAGATCATGTTCTACGTCGACGGGGACTACGAGGCCCGCAAGGGCTCGGGCATCGGCAAGGGCTCGATCTCGGTGCACCCGGGCGGTCATGCCCACGGGCCGCAGCCCGGGGCGTCGGAGGCGTCGATCGGCGTCGAGTACTTCGACGAGCTGGCCGTCATGGTCGACACCTTCCGCCCGCTCGAGCTCGGTGAGGGCGGTCGGGCCGTCGACGACGGGAAGTACGCCTGGTCGTGGAGCCGCGGTCGCACCGGCGACGGTGGCACGGGGGACGGCTCCGACTACAGCATCGGCTGACCGCATCGGCTGACCGGCAGACTTTGCCAGTTCGGCATGGTCTGTCGTGTCATGCCCGGGTTAGGCTGAAAGACCCGCCCCGTCGACGACGACGAGGCCCGCGCACCCGGGAGCCGCCCCCGCTCCCGGCCACTTGTCGTTGGAGGCAATCGTGACGTCCGCCCGCACCGCCGTCCAGGACCTCGGCCAGCACGAGACGAGCCGTCGCGAGATGCTCGCGCTCGCGGTCGTCGGAGGGGCCGGAGCGGCCTTCTTCGCCAGTGCCCCGCGGGCCGACGCGGTGCCCGAAGCCGGCCGGCCAACGGCGAAGACGCCGCCCACCTTCCGGCTGACCGTGCTGGGCACGACCGACACCCACGGCAACGCGCTGAACTGGGACTACTTCAAGGACGTCGAGTACGACGACTCGGCGCACAACGACATCGGCCTGGCCAAGATCGCCACCCTGGTCAGCGCTGTCCGGGCCGAGCGCGGCGCCCAGAACACCCTCCTGCTCGACGCGGGCGACACGATCCAGGGCACCCCGCTGGCCTACTACTACGCCAAGGTCGACCCGATCACGGGCGGGTCGAAGCACCCGATGGCCAAGGCGATGAACGCGATCGGCTACGACGCGGCCGCCCTGGGCAACCACGAGTTCAACTACGGGCTCGACACCCTGCGGGCCTTCGAGTCGCAGTGCAGCTTCCCGCTGCTCAGCGCCAACTCGGTCGACTGGACCAGCGGCGCCCCGATCTTCAAGCCCTACGTGATCCGCACCTTCCAGGTCCGGGGGAGCAAGCCGGTCAAGGTCGGCATCCTCGGCCTCGTGACGCCCGGCGTCGCCATCTGGGACAAGGCCAACGTCGAGGGACTGGTGAAGTTCCCGGGCATCGTCGAGCAGGCAAAGGTGATGGTCCCGCGGCTGAAGCAGGCCGGGTGCGACCTCGTCATCGTCTCGTGCCACTCGGGCTCCAAGCCCGGCTCGTCGTACGGCGACGCGCTGCCGTTCCCGGAGAACGCGTCCCGCCAGCTCGCGGAAGAGGTTGCGGGTGTCGACGCGGTCCTCGTGGGGCACGCCCACGAGGAGGTCGTCGAGCTGCTCGTGCCGAGCAAGGTCACGCCCGGCAAGAAGGTGCTGCTGACCGAGCCGCTCAAGTGGGGGATGCGGCTGTCCGTCATGGACTTCGTCCTCGAGTTCAGCAAGGGCCGCTGGCACCTCACCAGCTCTCGTGCGACGCTCCTCGACGCGAAGACGGTCCCGGAGGACCCCGAGGTGGCCGCCCTCGTGCTCGAGGACCACGCCATCGTGCGCACCTACGTCAACTCCGTCATCGGCACCTGCACCGTGGCCATGTCGGCGGCGACGGCCCGGTTCGAGGACACCGCCGCGATCGACTTCATCAACCACGTGCAGGCCGACGCCGTGAAGGCGGCGCTGGCCGGCACCCCCGACGAGTCGCTGCCGGTCTTGTCGATCGCCGCGCCCTTCAACCGCGATGCCGCGATCCCCGCGGGCAACGTCACCGTGCGCGACGTCGCGGGCCTGTACATCTACGACAACACGCTCCTCGGCATCCGCTTCACCGGCGCGCAGGTCAAGGCCTACCTCGAGTACTCCGCCGCCTACTTCAAGACCGTCACCGGCACCGGACCCTTCGCCCCCGACGCCGTGACCGGTGCCATCAGCCCGACGACCGGCAGCCCCATCCCGGACTACAACTACGACATCATGGGCGGCCTCGACGCCTCCCTGGCCTACGACATCGACATCGCCCAGCCGGTGGGCCAGCGGATCGCCAACCTCACCTACGCCGGGCAACCGATCGACCCGGCAGCGGGGTTCGTCATCGCCATCAACAACTACCGCCAGTCCGGTGGTGGCGGCTTCCCCGGCGTGACCACGGCTCCGGTCCTCTACAACGCGCAGGTCGAGATCCGGCAGCTCCTCATCGACTGGGCCACCGACCAGGGCGTGATCGACCCGACCACCTTCACCACGTACGACTGGAAGCTCGTCTCGAACGGCCAGCCCGTCGTCGTCGAGGGAGCCGCCGAGGGCGGCCGCCACTAGGTCGGCCGTCGCCCCGCCTGGTCAGTCATCGGCCAGTCGTCGGCCGGTCGGGTCAGTCGTCAGCCGGTCGTCGGCCGGTCGGGTCAGGTCGTGGTCGGGTTGTGGTCAGGTCGTGGTCAGGTCGTGGTCAGCCGGTAGCCGCGCTTGACCACGGTCTTGACCATTCCCTTGTGCCCCACGGCTTCGCGGAGCCGGGCGATGGCCACCTCGGCCGCGTGCGGGTCGGTCGAGTCCCCGGGGAGGACCGACAGCACCTGGGCGCGGGTGACCACCTCGCCCCCGGCGTCGGCCAGCACGCGCAGCACCTCGAGGCCGCTGGGTGACACGGGGAGGACGTGGTCGTCGAGCAGTGCGACGGTGCGCCGGACCTGGAGTCGTCCGGCGGTCGTCTGGACCGCGGAGGTCTGGGCCTGCTCGTAGTGGTTGACGAGGGTGCGGACGAGGGCGCCGAGCCGTCCGCGGTCGGGGACGATCGGTTGGATGCCCCTCTCCTGCAACGGTTTCGCCGTCACCGGACCGACGGCGGCCACCACCATGCTGCCGCTGCAGGTGCGCGCCACGATCTCGGCGCCGACGCCTTGGGCGTCCATCTCGGCGAGCCAGGCCGCTGCGCCGGGGGCGGAGGTGAAGACGGCCGCGTCGATCTCGCCGTCGGCCGCGGCGAGGACGGACAGCTTGAGGGCCACCGGATCGGGGGGCGGGCCCCAGCGGTAGACGACGAGGCTGCGGACCTGCGCCCCAGCGGCGGCCAGCTCGGTGTCGAGCCCATCGGCCCCGGCGCCGTGGTGCTGCACCGCGACCACCTGGTCGGCGACGCCTTCGGCCAGCAGCAGGTCGAGGATCTCCGCGCTCGTCTCCGACTCGGCCACCCAGTCCGCCTGCAGCCCGGCGGCCTGGATCGCCCCGTTGGCCTTGGGGCCACGCGCGATGATCCGCGCCCGGGAGAGGACCTGCACGAGCTGGTCGGCCAGACCGGCGGCGTCGGCCGCCTCCACCCACCCCCGGAACCCGATGCCCGTCGTGATGACCACGATGTCGGGTGGGGCGTCGAGGAGCTCCCGGGTGTGGGCCAACAGCTCGTCATCGTGCTCGTGGGGCACGATGCTCAGGGCCGGGGCGTGCCGCACGGTGGCGCCGCGCCGGGTCAGCGCCGAGGCCAGCTCTCCGGACCGGCGGTCGGCGGTCACCAGCACGACGCAGCCGGTCATCACCTGGCCCAGGCGGGTGCTCACGGCGGCGCCGCCAGGAAGCCCTCGGCGGCCACGGCCCCCACGACGACGACCGCCGGGGCACGCACCTGCCGGGCGGCGCAGGTCGCGGCGATGGTCGACAGGGTGCCCCGGGTGACCCGCTGCGTGTCGAGGCTGGCGTCCTCGATGACCGCCACCGGTACCTGCTCGGATGCCCCGGCCGAGAGCAGGCGGGCGACGTGGTCGGCCAGCAGGCTGATGCCCATCAGGACCACGAGGGTCGCCTCGCCCCGCACCACCGCCCCGACAGCGGTGTCGTCGAGCCGGCCGTGGCCGTGGGCGACGTGCACGGCGGCGACCGTGCCCCGGTGGGTGACGGGGATGCCGGCCGCCGCCGGAGCCGCCAGGGCCGAGCTCACTCCGGGCACGACCTCGACCGGTATGCCGTGGGCCGCCAGCGCGAGTTCCTCCTCACCCCCGCGGCCGAAGAGGAAGGGGTCGCCACCCTTGAGGCGCACGACCAGCCGACCTCGCTGGGCGTGGTCGACCAGGATCCGGTTGATCTCGTCCTGCGTGACGGCGTGCAGGCCGGGCGTCTTGCCGACGTCGACGACCTCGACGTCGCGCGGCAGGTCCGCCAGGACGCTGGTCGGGCCGAGCCGGTCGGTGACCACCACGTCCGCCTCGGACAGCAGCCGACGGGCCCGCAGGGTCATCAGGTCGGCGGCCCCGGGGCCGCCGCCGACGAGCACGACCCGCCCACGGACCCCTTCCCGGCGACGTCGGGCACGCAGGTCCAGGTCGCCGGAGTGCAGGGTCCACTCGAGCCGGTCGCGCACCGCGGCGGCCCGGCGCGGGTCGGGGTGGCCGGTCGACACCACCCCGACGAGCAGGTCGGCGTGCTCGGTGGTGGCCGGCGTGCGGGCGGTCCCCAGCTCGGCGTCGCTGGCGCACACGCTCCAGATGCGGGCGGCGGTGGCCCACTGCGAGACCCGGGCGTTCACGCCCGGGTCGTCGGTGGCGGCGTGGACCAGCCAGGTGTCGGCGAGGTCCCTCTCCTCGACCTCGCGGTCGACCCACTCGACAGTGCCGTCGGCGACCGCGTCGAACAGGTCCTCACACAGCTGCGGGGCGACCACGGTGACCAGGGCTCCGTCCCGGGCCAGGGCGTTGGCGCGGCGGGCGGCCACCGGTCCACCGCCGGCCACGACCACGCGCCGCCCGGTGACGTCCAGGCCGACCAGGGTCGTCATGTCGCACCGCCGGGAGGACCAGGGGCGGGCAGGCCGACGCTGACGACTCCGTCGACGACGGTCACGGCATACGACTGCAACGGCTTCGGCTCCTTGCCCACGGCGTCCAGGCACTCGCCGGTGCGCAGGTCGAAGACCTGCTTGTACATCGGCGACGCGACGGTGGGCACGTCTCCCCGGCTCCCCACGATCCCTCGGGACATGACGTTCGCGGCGCTGTAGGGGTCGAGCTGCTGCACGGCATACACCTGGTCGTCGTGCGTGCGGAACAGCGCGACCTGCACGCCGTCGAGCAAGGCGGCGGCGCCGCGCTCCGGGGACAGGTCGGCCAGCACGCACACCTCGTGCCACGTCAGGGCCGCCGCGGCTGCCACCTCGGCGCTGACCTCCACGCTCATCGCCGCACCTCCAGGGTCGTCCCGGCGATCAGGACGCCCGAGTCGGCCCGCTCGGACTCGGTGGCCGGACGCGGCTGCCCGCGCTCGCTGACGTAGGCGAGGGTGTCGTCGGGCTGGTCCGGGGCGTTGACGAAGGACCCGAAGCGCCGCAGGGTCTCGGGGTCGTCGAGGGCGGCGGCCCACTCGTCCTCGTAGCCGTCGACGTGACCAGCCATCGCGAGGTCGAGGTCGGCACCGATCCCGAGCGAGTCGTCGAGCACGACCGCCCGGATGGCGTCGAGGCCGCCCTCGTGGTCCTCCACCCAGGCGGCGGTCCGCTGGAGGCGGTCGGCGGTGCGGACGTAGTACATGAGGAAGCGGTCGATGGTGCGCACCAGGGTCTCGGTGTCGAGGTCCTCGGCCAGGAGCTGGGCGTGCCGCGGGGTGAAGCCGCCATTGCCACCCACGTAGAGGTTCCAGCCCTGGTCCGTCGCGATGACCCCGACGTCCTTGCCGCGCGCCTCGGCGCACTCGCGTGCGCAGCCCGACACCCCGAGCTTGAGCTTGTGGGGCGACCGGAGCCCGCGGTAGCGCAGCTCCAACGCGATGGCCAGGCCCACGGAGTCCTGCACGCCGTAGCGGCACCACGTCGAGCCGACGCACGACTTCACCGTGCGCAGCGACTTCCCGTAGGCGTGGCCCGACTCGAACCCCGCGTCCACGAGCCGCTTCCAGATCTTCGGCAGCTGCTCGATCCGGGCCCCGAACAGGTCGATCCGCTGGCCGCCGGTGATCTTCGTGTAGAGCCCGAAGTCCTTGGCGACCTCGCCGATGGCGATCAGCCCCTCGGGGGTGACCTCACCGCCGGGGATGCGCGGGACGACGGAGTACGAGCCGTCCTTCTGCAGGTTGGCCATCACGTGGTCGTTGGTGTCCTGCAACGACGCCCGCTCGCCCTCGAGGATGTGACCGGTGCCGAGCGAGGCGAGGATCGAGCCGATCACCGGCTTGCAGATGTCGCAGCCACGGCCGGTGCCGTGCTTGGCGATGATCTCGCTGAACGTCGTCAGCCCCTGCACCCGCACGACGTCGAAGAGCTGCGCGCGGGACAGCTCGAAGTGCTCGCACAGCGCGCTGCTGACCTCGATGCCGGACTTCTCCAGCTCGGTCGTGACCAGGCGCTTCACGAGGGGGAGGCAGGAGCCGCAGCTCGTGCCGGCGCGGGTGCACGCCTTCACCCCGGCGAGGTCGGTGCACCCCGCGTCGGTCACCGAGCAGCGGATGGCACCGGCGGTGACGTTGTTGCAGGAGCAGACCGCCGCGTCGTCCGGGAGGTCGCCAGCGGGAGCCGGCGCGGCCCCCTCGGGGAGCAGGTATGCCGCGGGGTCGCCACCGAGCGCGCGGCCGACCATGGGGCGCAGGGCGGCGTAGGCGCTGGCGTCGCCGACGAGGATGCCGCCGCGCAGGGTGCGGGCGTCGTCGGACATCACGAGCTTCTTGTAGACGCCGGCGACGGGGTCGGAGATGACCACCTCGAGCCCACCGGGCTCCGCGGCGAAGGCATCACCGAACGACGCGACGTCGACGCCCAGCAGCTTCAGCTTGGTGGACAGGTCGGCCCCCGGGAAGGTGCCCTCCCCGCCCAGGAGCCGGTCGGCCACGATCTCGGCCATGGTGTAGCCGGGGGCGACCAGGCCGAGGGTGCGGCCACCGATGCACGCGACCTCGCCCACCGCCCAGACGGCCGGGTCACTCGTGGCGCAGGTGTCGTCGACGACGACGCCGCCGCGCTCCCCGACCTCGAGACCGGACTCGCGGGCGAGCTCGTCGCGCGGACGGACCCCGACGGCGAAGACGACCACGTCGACGTCGAGCGGGGCACCCTCGGCGAACTCCATGCGCGAGACCCGGCCGAGCCGTCCCACGATCTTGGCGGTCGCCGTGCCGGTGCGGACGGTGACGCCCAGCGCCTCGATCAGGCGCCGCAGCGCCTCGCCGCCACCCTCGTCGACCTGCAGGGGCATCAGGCGGGGCGCGAACTCGACGACGGTCGTGTGCACGTCGAGGGCGGTGAGCGCCCCGGCGGCTTCCAGCCCGAGCAGGCCGCCGCCGACCACGGCCCCGCGCAGCGGGCGGTCGACCTCGGTGCGCAGGTTCTCCACGTAGGAGCGCAGTCCCGCCACGTCGTCGATGGTGCGGTAGACGAACGCGCCGCGGAGGTCCTTGCCCGGGACCGGGGGCACGGCGGCATACGAACCGGTCGCCAGCACGAGGGAGTCGTAGGGCAGGACGCGGCCGTCGGAGGTGCTGACCGTGTGTCCGTCGCGGTCGACGGAGGTGGCGGCGACGCCGCGCCGCAGCGTCACCAGCGGGTCGTCCCACAGCTCCTGGCCACCGAGCGCCAGGTCGTCGGGGTCGCGACCGGTGAAGTAGGACGTCAGGGCAACCCGGTCGTAGGGGGCACGCGGCTCTTCACAGAGCAGCGTCACCGCCCACTGGCCCGCCACGTCCCGGGAGCGCAGGGCATCCACCAGCCGGCGCGCGACCATCCCGCCGCCGACGACGACGAGCTGGCGCGGAACCGTGGGCTGGACCATGGCGGCCACGTTAGGAGCCCGCCGTTTCGGTGCTGTGGATCATGTGTTTCCCCTTCGTTACGTGGTTCTCACCGGTGCCGGCGCCCTCGGGTGAGGTCACGGGCACCAGCCAGTCGAGGAGCGCGCAGACGTCGTCGTGGCACCCGCCGCAGCCTGTGGTGGCGCGGGTGGCGGCGGCGACCTCGGCGACGCTGGTCGCGCCGTCCCGGACGCACGCCGTGATGCCGGCCTTGGTCACGCCGTTGCACCGGCAGACCGCGGTGTCGTCGGCCAGGTCGGCGGGGGAGCTGGGGCCGAGGCCCTGGTGCGGCACGAGCGCCGGGAGCAGCAGGTATGCCGGGTCGGCCGGCACCGGCGTGCGCCGGGTGTACGTCGTGACCAGGTCGGCGGCGACGGCGCCGGCGCCCACACACGTGGCGCCGACCAGCTGACCGCCGGACACGACGACCTCGACGTGCCGGCCGACGTCGGGGTCGCTGAGGCGCAGGGTGCGCTGGGCCGGGTCGTCCGTCCGAGCCGAACCACACACGCCCATGGTCACGACGTCGAGGCCGTGGGCCTTGAGCCGCACCACGTCGCTGCCTGACGTCGACGACCGGCGAGCCAGGTCGGTGCTGACCGTGCGGGAGGGGTTCCCGGAGGTGCTGGAGTCGCGGCAGAGGTGGGCGGCGAGGCGTCGGGACTGCTCCCACCCCTGGGCCACCAGGCCGGTGCCGCCCTCAGGGGGCTGGGCGCAGTCGCCGATCGCGAAGATCCGGTGGTCGTCGGGGGAGCGGAGGTCGTCGTCGACCACGACCCCGCGATCCACGCCGAGCCCGGCGCTCGCTGCGAGCGTCGTGCTGGGCACGGTGCCGGTCGCGAGCACCAGGAGGTCGGTCGGCACCAGCTCGCCGTCGTCGAGCCGCAGTCCGGTGAGGCGGCCTCCCTCGACGACCGCGCTGGTGGCTCCGACGCCGACGCGCTGGTCGATACCGAGGCGTGCCATCGCGAGCTCGACCACCCGTCCTGCCTCGGCGTCGAGCTGACGCTCCATGAGCGTGCTCGCGGGGTGCACCACGGTGACGGCGACGCCGCGCCGGGCGAGACCGCAGGCCGCCTCCATCCCGAGCACACCCGCACCGAGCACCACGGCGCGGGTGGCGTTGAGGGTGGCGGCCACGACCTCACGCGCGTCGTCGATGGTGCGCAGGGCGTGGACGCCGGCCGTCAGGTCGTCGCTGGGGAACGGGTCGTCGCGGTCCACCGGGGCGGCGCTGCGCAGGCCCGGCAGTGGGGGCACCCGGGCCGCCGAACCGGTGGCCAGCACGAGGCGGTCGTAACGCAGTCGGGCGCCGTCGGTGGTGACGACGACGCGGTCCTCGCGGTCGAGGTGGGAGACGGGTGCGCCGCGCAGCACCGTCAGCCGTGGACTGGTGGGGGTGGGGAGGGTGAGGGCCGAGAGGTCGTGCTTGCCGGCCACGACCTCGCTCAGCAGCACGCGGTTGTAGGGCTCGCAGGCCTCCGCCCCCACGACGGTGATGTCGTAGCGGCCACTGGTGTCGGCGGCCAGCAGGTCCTCGACGAACCGCGACCCGACCATGCCGTTCCCGACGACGACGAGGCGGGTCATGCCGGCACCCCCGCCGTCGGTCGGGCTGAGCCAGCGGGCTGCACCCGCGCGGCGGTGACGTCCACGGCGCAGACCTTGAACTCGGGCATGCCCGAGACGGGGTCGGTCGCGTCCGTGGTGAGCCGGTTGACACTGCCGGTGCCGGCCCAGTGGAACGGCACGAACACCGTGTCGGGGCGGATCGAGTCGGTCACCCTGGCCGGGACGGCGAGCGAGCCCCGCGCCGTGGTCAGCCGCACCCGCTCACCGTCCGCGATGCCGATCCGCGCGGCCAGCAAGGGATGGACCTCGGCGAAGGCGCCCGGCACCGCGCCTGCGAGGGCCGGCACCCGCCGGGTCTGGGCGCCGGACTGGTAGTGCTGCAGGACCCGCCCGGTCACGAGGTAGAGGGGGGCGTCGGGGCGGAGGTCGTCAGCCGGACCGAGGTGGTCGACCGCCACCATCCGGGCCCGTCCGTCCGGAGTCGGGAAGGACTCGGCGAACAGACGTGGGGTGCCCGGGTGGTTGGGCTCCCCGTCGCCGGTGGCGGGGCACGGCCAGTGCAGCGCCTCGTCGCCGTCCAGCCGTGCGTGGCTGAGGCCGCTGTAGTCGGCCCGGCCGCCGCGGCTGGCCCGGGCGAGCTCGTCGAAGACCAGGCTGGGCTCGGTGTCCCAGGTGCCGGCGGCACCGAGCCGTGCGGCGAGCTGGGCCCAGACCCAGAGCTCGCTGCGCGCGCCCGCGGGCGGCTCGACGGCCTTGCGTCGCCGGATGACGCGACCCTCGAGGGAGGTCATGGTGCCCTCCTCCTCGGCCCATTGGGTGACCGGGAGGACCACGTCGGCCAGCAGCGCCGTCTCGGACGGGACGAAGTCACAGACCACGAGCAGGTCGAGGGCCGCGAGCCGGTCGGCCACGCGGTGGACGTTCGGGGCGCTGACCAGGACGTTGGAGCCGTGCACCAGCAGGGCCCGCGGACCGTCGGCGGTGCCGAGGGAGGCCAGCAGCTCGACGGCGGGCATTCCCTTGCCGGGCAACGACTCCGGCGACACCCCCCAGACCGCGGCCACGTGGGCGCGCGCCGCGGGGTCGTCGATCATGCGGTAGCCGGGCAGCTGGTCGGCCTTCTGCCCGTGCTCGCGGCCACCTTGGCCGTTGCCCTGACCGGTCACCGCGCCGTACCCGCTGCCCACCCGGCCCGGGAGACCGAGCAGGAGCGACAGCGTGATGGCCGCCGAGACCGTGGCGGTGCCCTGCCGGGACTGCTCGACGCCTCGGCCGGTGAGCACGAAGGCACCCGTGCCGCCACGGGACGGGCTGGCTGCGGCGAGCAGCCGCGCCGTGTCGCGCAGGAGGTCGGCCGGGACGCCGCAGACCTGTTCGGCCCGCTCCGGCCACCACAGGGCCGAGCGACGCTTGACGTCCTCGAGCCCGTTCGTGCGTCGCTCCAGGTAGTCGGCGTCGACGAGGCCGTCGGTGAGGAGCACGTGCTGAAGCGCCAGGAGGACGACCAGGTCGGTGCCCGGCACCGGCTGGAGGTGCAGCCCCTGGCCGTCGGCCGCGAGGTCGGCGGTCGCGCTGCGGCGTGGGTCGACGACGACCAGCCCACCCCGACCGCGCACCCCGGCGAGGTGGGCGACCGACGGGGGCATGGTCTCGGCCAGGTTGCTCCCCAGCAGCAGGACGGCGTCGGCGCTGGCCAGGTCCGTCAGCGGGAACGGCAACCCCCGGTCCACGCCGAGTGACCGGTTGGCAGCGGCTGCGGCACTGCTCATGCAGAACCGTCCGTTGTAGTCGATGTTCGCGGTGCCGAGCGCCACCCGGGCGAACTTGCCCAGCTGGTAAGCCTTTTCGTTGGTCAGCCCGCCACCGCCGAACACCGCGACGGCGTCCGGCCCGGAGTCCCGCCGGATCGCGAGCAGCCGGTCGGCCACGAGGTCGAGGGCGTCCTCCCAGCTCGAGGGGGCCAGCTCGCCGTCGACCCCCCGGACCAGGGGGCTGGTCAGGCGGTCAGGGCTGGTCAGGACCTCCGCGCTCGTCCAGCCCTTCTGGCAGAGCCCACCCCGGTTGGTGGGGAAGGCCCTGCCCTCGACGATGACGCCGTTGGCACCGTCGACTCCGGGGTTGGCCGTCAGGGTCTGGGCGCACTGCAGGGCGCAGTACGGGCAGTGGGTCGCGACACTGTCGGCCCGGACGGTGGAGGTGGAGGTCGTCGTCACGAAGGCTCAGATCGACTCGGCGGCGAGGGTGGAGCCCTTCCGGGCGTACACGGCATACGTGGTGATGGCCATGAGCAGGTAGGCGACCACGAACACCCACAGGGCCGGGACGAGCGAGCCGTAGTGGGCCTTGGCCATGGCGAACCCGCGGGGGATGAAGAAGCCTCCGTAGGCGCCCACGGCACCGGCGATGCCGATGCACCCGGCGGCGGTCTTGCGCGCGATGGGCAGGCGGTCGGCGCTGACCCCGGCCCGGAAGACCGCGGGGATCATCCGGTAGGTGGCGCCGTTGCCGATCCCGGCTCCGACGAAGAGCACGAGGAAGGAGCCGAAGAACACCACGAAGCTGTGGGACTTCAGGCCCTCGATGGCCCCGATCGCGCCGGCCATGAGGAGGGTGAAGGACGCGATCGTGACGCGGGCGCCACCGAGCCGGTCGGCCACCATGCCACCGAGTGGGCGGGTCAGCGCCCCGATCAGGGCACCCAGGAACGCGATCGTCGTGGGCGTCTCGGGGAACTGGGTCTTGAGCAGGGTGGGGAAGGCCCCCGAGTAGCCGATGAACGACCCGAAGGTGCCGATGTAGAGGAACGAGATGATCCAGGTGTGCCGGTTGCGGGTGGCCGCCGCGAAGCTGCGGTAGTCAGCCTTGGCGCCGGTGAGGTTGTCCATGCCCTTCCAGGCCAGGACGGCCGCGATGATCGCCAGGGGGATGAACATCAACCCGGCTCGCTCGAGGTGCGTGCCGGCCCCGATGACGATGACGGCAGGCACGACCATCTGCACGAGGCCGGTGCCGAGGTTGCCGCCGGCGGCGTTGAGGCCCAGCGCCTTGCCCTTCTCGGCCTCGGGGAAGAAGAAGGAGATGTTGGTCATCGAGGAGGCGAAGTTGCCGCCGCCGAACCCGGCGAGGGCGGCGCAGGCGAGCAGGAGGCCGAACGACGACGACGGCTCCGTGACCACCCAGGCGAGGGCGGACGCCGGCAGGAGCAGCAGCAGGGCCGAGATGATGGTCCAGTTGCGGCCACCGAACAGCGGTACGGCGAAGGTGTAGGGGATCCGCACCGTCGCGCCCACCAGGCTCGGCACGGCGATGAGCCAGAACTGCTGGTCGAGGGTGAGGGTGAAGCCGGCGCCCGGGAGCAGTGGCACGACCACGCTCCACAGGGCCCAGACGCAGAAGCCGAGGAACTCGGCGAAGACGGACAGGGTCAGGTTGCGGCGGGCGATGGCGCGGCCGCCGCCGCGCCAGAAGGTGGGGTCCTCAGGATCCCAGTGGTCGATCCAGCGGCCGCTGCGGTGCGTGGGTGCGGCGGTGGTGGTGGACGACGAGGGCGGCGTGGTCGTGGTCGGCGACGTCGCGGTCGTGGGTTCGGGGCTCAGGTTCGTGGTCACGCAGTCAGCGTGGCAAGACCGTGTTTCCCGACCCGACGGCTGCCGTAAAGGCTCCGTAACCATTGCCGCACAGGTGGTTCCGGGTGGCTGTGAGAACAGCGACCCCGCCTCGACCTCTGGCCACGCCTGGCTCACCCGCGCCCCCGGTCCGGGGTGCGACACAGCACCGCTGGCCAGAAGTGGGGAACTCGTCGGGGCAGCGGCCGGACGACTAGGCGCTGACACCGACGGCGACCGCCCGGTCTGCTCGCAGGGCGGTCACGTCGATGTGGACGACGTCCGCGACCACCTCGACCGGGACGGTGCGCAGACGCTGTTGCGGGAGGTCGACCGCGTTCAGGCAGGCGCCGGTCCGCAGGTCGAACACGAGGTGGTACATCGGCGACACCACGACCGGCGTGCGGCCGACCCGTGACATCCGGCCACCGGCGACCCCGCACCCGGTGTAGGGGTTGCGGTCCTCGACCGCCCAGACCCGGTCCCCGGCGCGGAACAGCGCGAGGGGCACGCCGGCGACCGTGATGGCGGCGCCGTGCCGGGTCGGCACGTGCTTGAGGCCGCAGAGCGCCACGAGGTCGGGCGCCACCCGCGCCGAGGCCACCCGTGCGGACGCCATCTGCGCGGCGGCCGTCCGCGGTCGCGGGGCAGCATCGGGTTCCTCGTCCACGCGGCCACGCTAGGGACCGGCTGTTTCGCGACGAGGGTGCCCGTGTGACGTCCCTGTAAACCTTCGCGCGGGGAGCGGGCGGCTCCTCAGGCGGGGGAGCCGGTCGTCTCGACTCCTGCGGCGGCCAGCTGGGCCAGGGCTGCTCTCGTGGTCTCGGGAGCGACGCCGGCGGTGAGGTCGAGCAGCACCGTCGTCTCGAACCCCTCGTCCGCGGAGTCCAGCGCCGTGGCGCGGACGCAGTGGTCGGTGGCGATGCCCACGACGTCGACCTGCTCGATGGCCCGGTCGCGCAGCCAGTCCGCGAGCGCGACCCTGCGGTCCGCCTCGACGGTGAACCCCTCGAAGCCGCTGTACGCAGCGCTGTGGTGGCCCTTGCGGAAGATCGCCTCGACGTGCTCGAAAGCGGGCTCGGCAGCAGGGTGGAAGAGCGCGCCGTCACTGCCGACGCGGCAGTGCGCGGGCCAGCTGTCCACGAAGTCGGGGTCGGGCGAGAAGTGCGCACCCGGGTCCTCGTGCCAGTCGGCCGTGGCGACGATCGCGGCGTAGTCGTCGAGGTGCGCGACCACGTGCGCACTGATCCGGCGGGCCACCTCGGCCCCACCGGCGACGGCCAGCGAGCCACCCTCGCAGAAGTCGTTCTGCACGTCGACGATGACCAGTGCGCGGCTCATGCGGCGACGCTACTGCCCGCCGCGAGCCGACGCGTGGTCAGTCCTCGTAGACGGTGGGGATCACGGGCTCGCCGCGCTGCAGACGCAGGGCCGCGGCGGGGAGCTCGGCGAGGGAGACGGCATGGCGCTCGCGGGCGTCCTCGAGGGTCGACGTCGAGACGGTGCGCCCCCCAGCCATGAGCGGGACGAGCAGCTCGCGGTCGTCGCCGTCGTCGAGGGGTGGCTCGCCGATGCCGAGCACCTCGGCCTCGGCGATGCCCTTGGCGTTGCGCCGGCGCAGTGCGTACTTGCGCCCCGCGACCGACGCCTTGTCCTTGCTCTTCTTGGCGACCCCGACCAGCACGCCGTCGTCGTCGCCGCGCGCCACGAGCTTGTAGACCATGCCGGCCGTCGGGGCGCCCGACCCGGTCACCAACGATGTCCCCACGCCGTAGCGGTCCACCGGGCCGGCCGCCAGGGCCGCGATGGCGTACTCGTCGAGGTCGCTGGTCACCACGATCTGGGTCCGGGTGGCGCCCAGCCGGTCGAGCTGGTCGCGCACCTCGCGGGCCTGCACCAGCAGGTCACCCGAGTCGAGCCGCACGCCACCGAGCTCGGGCCCGGCGAGCTCGACCGCGAGGGCTACCGCCGTGGGCACGTCGTAGGTGTCGACCAGCAACGTCGTGCCCTTGCCGAGCGCCGCGATCTGGGCGGCGAACGCCTCCCGCTCGTCGTCGTGCAGGAGGCTGAAGGCGTGCGCGGCGGTGCCCGCCGTCGGCACCCCGAACCGCCGTCCCGCCTCCAGGTTGGAGGTGGTCGCGAAGCCGGCGAGGTATGCCGCGCGGGCGGCGGCGACCGCCGCCTCCTCGTGCGTGCGGCGCGACCCCATCTCGATGCACGGCCGGTCACCGGCCGCCGAGGTCATCCGCGACGCGGCGGAGGCGATCGCGCTGTCGTGGTTGAGGATGCTGAGGACGAGGGTCTCCAGGACCACCCCGTGGGCGAAGTCGGACTCGACCACGAGCACCGGTGAGCCGGGGAAGTAGCTCTCGCCCTCGGCATACCCCCAGACGTCCCCGTCGAAGCGGTAGTCGGCGAGGAAGGCCAGGGTGGGCCCGTCCACGACGCCACGCAGGTGCTCGAGCTCGGCGTCCGCGAAGCGGAACCGCTCGATCGCGTCGAGCAGCCGGCCGGTGCCGGCGACCACGCCGTAGCGGCGGCCGTCGGGCAACCGGCGGGCGAACACCTCGAAGACGCAGCGGCGCGCGGCCGCCCCGCTGCGGAGGGCGGCTTCGAGCATCGTGAGCTCGTAGTGGTCGGTCAACAGGGCGGTGCTGGGTGAACGCGGGGTCACGCTCGCAGCCTAAGGTGGACCCGTGCCCCGTGCTGTCCCCACCATCACGTCCACTGCGGTGATGTCGATCGCGCCCGTGGAGCAGGAGAGTGTCTCCACGGAGGAGCTCGCCGACGTGGACGTCCCGTGGATCACGTTGGTGTGGAACGACCCGGTCAACCTGATGTCCTACGTGACCTTCGTCTTCCAGACCTACTTCGGCTACTCCAAGGCCAAGGCCGAGCGGCTGATGATGGACGTCCACGTGAAGGGCCGCGCCGTCGTGTCAACCGGTGCCCGTGAGCGCATGGAGACCGATACCGAGGCCCTCCAGGGCTACGGCCTGTGGGCCACCTTCCAGAAGGACAGCTGACGTGGCCCGCGGGTTCAAGCGGCGCGACGGGCGGTTCGTCGCCAAGCTCGACGCGGTCGAGCGCGGGCTGGTCGTCGGCCTGATGGAACAGGTGCTCGAGCTGGTCGAGCCGGAGCCCACGGCCGGGAACGAGCTCGACGACGACGCCACGGACGGTGACGAGTTCGACCGCATCGTGGCCGGGCTGGGCGGCATCGGGATGGGCGTCTCGCTGTCTGCGGCCGACCAGGCCCCGGAGCTCTCCGGCTCCGTCCCGCAGCCGCGCGACCCCGCCCTCGAGCGCATCTTCCCGACCGCGAACCGCCAGGACGACCAGGTGGCCGCTGAGTTCCGTCGCCTCACCGAGGACGGGCTGCGGGCCCGCAAGGCGGCCAACCTGACGACGGCGATCACGGCCCTGTCGGCGCTCGAGGACCAGAAGATCTCGCTCGAGCAGCCGCAGGCCCTGGCCCTCCTCATCGCCCTGACCGACGTCCGCCTGGTGCTGGGGGAGCGACTCGGCCTGAAGCAGGACGACGACTTCGACCGGCTCGAGGAGCAGGTCTCCGGCCTCGAGGACGACGACCCGGCGGTCTACGCCCTGGCCGTCTACGACTTCCTCACCTGGCTGCAGGAGACGCTGGCGCACGCGCTGGCGCCCTGAGCGTGCTGTGTGACACACGAGACGCCGGAAGGATGAGGACGGGAGCGGGGTCGGCACCTAGCCTTGTGCCCGTGGCGGACGCACCCATCGGGATCTTCGACTCGGGCTATGGCGGGCTGACCGTCGCCCGGGCCGTCCTCGACCAGCTGCCGCACGAGTCGATCGCCTACTTCGGCGACACCGCCCGCGCGCCCTACGGACCGCGTCCCATCGCCGAGTCGCGGGAGTTCGCGCTCGAGTGCCTCGACCGGCTGGTCGACCACGGTGTGAAGGCCCTCGTCATCGCGTGCAACACCGCGAGTGCGGCGGTCCTCCACGACGCCCGGGAACGCTACGACGTCCCGGTGGTCGAGGTCATCCGGCCGGCGGTCCGTCGCGCGGCCCGCGCCACCCGCAACCACCGCGTGGGCGTCATCTCGACCCGGGGCACGCACCAGTCCGGCGCCTACGTCGACGCGTTCGCGGCGGCCCCGCACCTCGAGGTCACCAGCGTGCCCTGCCCGCGGTTCGTCGAGTTCGTGGAGTCCGGGGTCACCAGTGGCCCGGAGGTCATCGACGTCGCGAGGGACTACCTGGCCCCGCTGGT
Organism: Phycicoccus sp. Soil802; assembly: GCF_001429605.1. Lineage (GTDB taxonomy): Bacteria > Actinomycetota > Actinomycetes > Actinomycetales > Dermatophilaceae > Pedococcus. The sequence goes on along the minus strand of NZ_LMSS01000006.1, from coordinate 531,270 downwards.
CGACCGCGACGTCGACACCCTGGTCCTCGGCTGCACGCACTACCCGCTGCTGACTGGCGCGATCTCCTACGTCATGGGCGACGGCGTCACCCTGGTGTCGTCTGCGGACGAGACCGCCAAGGACCTCTACCGGGTGCTCGCGGACCGCGACCTGCTTCGTCCCGGCCACCTGCCCCCGCCCGAGCACGGGTTCACCACGACCGGCGACGCCGAGGAGTTCCGCGCGCTGGCCCGCCGGTTCCTCGGGCCGGAGGTCGGCGACGTCTACGGCAACTCCGTGGTGCGGACGGTCGTGGTGGCTCGATGAGGCTCACCGTGGTCGGCTGTTCCGGATCGTTCGCCGGACCCGCCTCGCCCGCCTCCTCCTACCTCATCCAGGCTGACCACCTCGGGCGCACCTGGTCGATCGTCCTCGACCTCGGCAACGGCGCCCTCGGTCCGCTCCAGCGCTACGTCGACCTGGCCGCCCTCGACGCGGTGTTCATCAGCCACCTGCACCCCGACCACTGTGTCGACGTCTGCGGGCTCTACGTCACGCGCAAGTACCGCCCGAGCGGCCCGGTCGTGGGCCAGCTCCCCGTGCACGCACCGTCGGGGGCCGACGTGCGGTTCGCGCTGATGTACCACGGGCTCGAGCACGGGGGGATGACCAACGAGTTCGCCGTGCACGAGCTGGCCGACACCCAGGTGACCCGCGTCGGCCCCTTCACCGTCACGGCCTACCGGGTGAACCACCCGGTGGAGGCCTACGGCTTCCGCGTCGAGGCCGACGGCGCGGTGATCGCCTACACCGGCGACACCGACACCTGCGACGCCCTGACGCCGCTCCTGACCGGCTCCGACCTCGCGCTCACCGACAGCGCCTTCGTCGACGGGCGCGACGACACCCCGGGCATCCACCTCTCGGGTGGGCGGGCCGCCGCGGCCGCCGTCGCCGCCGGTGGGGTCCGTCGCCTCGTCCTCACCCACATCCCGCCGTGGAACGACCCCGAGGTATGCCGCGCGGAGGCCGCCGCGATCTGGTCCGGTCCGCTGGACGTGGCCGTCCAGGGCGCGACCTACGAGGTGGGCGGCCGCGCGTGAGCGGACCGCCCGAGGAACCTGACGGCACGGGCCCGGTGGTGGTCGACCGCGAGGCCGGCCTGCGGATGTACGACGACTTCCTCGCGGCCCACCCCGAGGTCCCGCGCCGCGATGACGTCGACGTGGTCTGCTGGGGTGACAACCCCGCGTACGCCGACGAGATCCTCGGCTTGATCGTCGGCGGCGCCAAGCGGGCGACCGCGACCCTGGCCGCGGGCTACCTCGCCTCGAGTGATCCGTTTCCACCCCTGGGCGCCTACTGGGTCTGCTGCGACGGGTCGGGGCGTCCCCGCGCGGTCCTGCGCACCACCGAGCTGCGGCTGGGGCCGTTCCACAGCGTCGACCCCCAGTTCGCCCGGGACGAGGGAGAGGGCGACCGGACCCTGCAGACCTGGCTCGACGGTCACCGCGCGGCCTACGAGCGGCAGTGCGCCCGCCTCGGCATCGAGTTCTCCGAGGACCTGGAGGTCTGCTTCGAGCGGTTCACGCTCGTCTGGCCGCCCGACCTCGCCGACTGACCCCGAGCGCCCTAGGCTCCGGGCATGGCCAGAGCGGCAGCCGTCCCCATCGCGTCAGGTGTCTGGCGCATCCCCCTCCTCGGGGACTTCGTCAACGGCTTCATCCTCCGTGCCGCCGACGGCCAAGTGACCCTGGTCGACATGGGCATCAAGCAGTCCGGGCCGAAGGTGATGGCCGCCCTCGCGTCGATCGGCTCCGGCCCGTCGGACGTCACGCGGCTGCTGCTGACCCACGCCCACCCCGACCACGCCGGCGGGGCCGCGCACGTGGCCGAGCAGACCGGGCGCGACTTCGGCATCCACGAGGACGACGCGCCCTATGCCGAGGCGGGGACCACCGCCCAGCGTGACCAGTCGTTCCTCATGGCCAGGATCATGACCAAGCTGATGGGCAGCAACGCGTTCCCGCCGGTCACCGTGGGGGAGCGGCTGACCGACGGGCAGGTGCTCGACGTCGCCGGCGGTCTCGAGGTCGTGCACACCCCCGGGCACTCACCCGGCCACGCGGCATACCTGCACCGCGAGTCGGGGGTGCTCATCACCGGTGACTCGATCTTCAACGTCCGCGGGCTGCGCTGGCCGATCAAGTCGTTCTGCTCGAACTTCGCCCTGACCCAGAAGACCGCGCACCGCCTCGCCGAGCTGGACTACACGACGGCGGCGTTCACCCACGGACCACACCTGGCCGACCAGCCCCGCGAGCACATCCGCCGGTTCCTCGCGACGCACCCGACGGTCGACTGAGCCGCGGGCCAGGCCCTTCAGATCAGAGTCGATCGGAGCCCATCGGAGTCGGTCAGAGTCGGGCGCGGAGCCAGTCGAGGTCGGCCTGCTGCCCCTCGAGGCCGCCACGGGTCTCGATCACGACCGGTGCACCGGCGGCCCGCACGGCACCCACCAGCTCGTCGGGGTCGATGAGTCCCTCGCCGAGGTTGGTGTGGCGGTCGGCCCCAGAGTCGAACTCGTCGCGGGAGTCGTTGCAGTGCACCAGGTCGATCCGACCCGTGATGGCCCGGATGTCGTCGGCCGCGGTGGCCAGGGGGATCCCGCCCGCGTGGGCGTGGCAGGTGTCGAGGCAGAAGCCGACGTGGGCGGACCCCTCGGCGCTGCCGATCGCGTCCCAGACCCGGGCGATCCGCTCGAGGGTGCGGGCCATGGCGTTGTCGCCGCCCGCGGTGTTCTCCAGCAGCAGCGGGATCTTGAGGTCGGTCGCCTCGATCGCCTTGCGCCAGTTGTCGATACCCTTGTCGACGTCATCGGCCTGCTCGACGTGGCCCCCGTGCACGATCAGCCCCTTGGCGCCGATGAGCGCACCGGCGTCGATGAACTGCTGCAGCAGCTTGCGGCTGGGGATGCGGATGCGGTTGTTCGTCGAGGCGACGTTGATCAGGTAGGGGGCGTGGATGTAGAGGTCGACGTCGGCGGCCTCCGCTGCAGCCCGCAACGCCTCCGGCCCGCCCTCGTAGGCGTACTCCGGACCCTTGTAGCCCTGGGGGTTGCCAAGGAAGAACTGGCTCAGCCCGGCGCCGCGCTCCTGGGCGGCGGTGACCGGGTCGGCCGAGTCGACGTGGGCGCCGAGACGAGTGGTGTCAGCCATGGCTCCCACCCTAGGCCGGGCCACCGACGCCCGATACGCCCCCGTTAGCCTTGCCGCATGACTCGCCACGACGGACGCACCCCCGACCAGACCCGCGAGGTGCGCATCACGCGCAACTGGCTCGACCACGCCGAGGGCAGCGTGCTCGTGGAGTTCGGCCGCACCCGGGTGCTGGTGGCGGCGTCGTTCACCGAGGGCGTGCCGCGCTGGCTCAAGGGCAAGGGCACCGGCTGGGTGACCTCGGAGTACGAGATGCTGCCGCGGTCGACCAACACCCGGTCGGACCGCGAGTCGCGCAAGGGCAAGGTCGGCGGGCGCACCCACGAGATCAGCCGGCTGATCGGCCGCAGCCTCCGCGCCATCATCGACACCAAGGCGCTCGGCGAGAACACCATCGTGCTCGACTGCGACGTCCTCCAGGCCGACGGCGGCACCCGCACCGCCTCGATCACCGGTGCCTACGTCGCGCTCGTCGACGCCATCGAGGATGCCCGCGCCAAGGGGCTGATCGCCAAGGACGCCCAGCCGCTGACCGGCTCGATCGCGGCGGTCTCCGTCGGCATCGTCAAGGGCGAGGCGGTCATCGACCTCGACTACCCCGAGGACTCCACGGCCGAGACCGACATGAACGTCGTCATGACCGGCGACGGCCGGTTCGTCGAGGTGCAGGGCACCGCCGAGAACGGTGCGTTCGACCGAGCCATGCTCGACCAGCTGCTCGACAAGGCCACCGTCGGCTGCGCCGACCTCACCCGCAAGCAGCAGGAGGCGCTCGCCACGACCCCGCGCGAGCGCGTGCTCTGATGTCGGCGCAGCCTGTGACGCGGGTCGTCCTGGCCACCCGCAACGACCACAAGGTCGGTGAGCTGCGCGCCATCCTCGCCGACGTGTGCGAGGAGCTCGGCCTCGAGATCGTGGGGGCGTCCGAGTTCGAGGGTGCGCCCGACGTCGTCGAGGACGAGGTGACCTTCGAGGGCAACGCCCGCCTCAAGGCCGTGGCGCTCGCCGCCCACACCGGCCTGCCGTCGCTCGCCGACGACTCCGGCCTCGCGGTCGACGTCCTGGGTGGGGCGCCCGGCATCTTCTCGGCGCGCTGGTCGGGTCGGCACGGCGACGACCAGGCCAACCTCGACCTGCTGCTCGCCCAGGTCGCCGACGTCAAGGACGAGCACCGGGCTGCGGCCTTCGTCTGCGCCGCGGTGCTCGCCCTGCCGGACGGCACGGTCCGCGCGACGGAGGGCCGGATGGCCGGGTCGCTGGCGCGCGAGGCCAAGGGCACCAACGGGTTCGGCTACGACCCGGTCCTCGTGGTCGAGGGCGACACCCGCCGCGCGGCCGAGCTCAGCCCGGACGAGAAGAACGCGATCTCGCACCGCGGCAAGGCCTTCCGTGCGATGGTCCCGCACCTGCGCGAGCTCCTCGGCTGAGCCGCTCCGCTCTTCGTGAGTGAGCGCCAAACTGCTCATCTGGTGCCCCCGTGAGTGGGTTGGCGCTCACTCGCCACGCCACCCGCCGCGTTAGAGTTGGCGACCACGCGCAAGTGGCGGAATTGGCAGACGCGCCAGCCTTAGGAGCTGGTGCCTTCGGGTGTGCGGGTTCAAGTCCCGCCTTGCGCACGTGACTGACGAAGCCCTCGAAGGGCAGGACGAGCTGCAGTACCCCGGCGCCCTCGACGTCGCGTCGTGGCGACGCGAGGTGCACGCCCTGTATGCCGCGGTGCGGGCCGAGCCGGACCCCGCCACCGCCCACGCGCTGTGGGTCGACACGCGGTCGCGGCTGTTCCACGAGCACCCCGCCTCGCCGCGCCGCGAGGGCCAGCAGCTGCGGCACGCGGCCTACGACGCGGCATACCGGTTCGTCGTCGAGGTGGAGCCGGTGGACGCCGGCGACAAGAGACCCCAGCAGGAGTGGGAGTTCCGGTCGGCCACCGACGGGATCGTGCCGTTCACCGGTGCGGGTCGGGTGACCCTCGACGGGCTCGGCACGCTCGACGTGTGGTGGCTCAACTCCTACGGCGGCGGGATCTTCCTACCGGTGCGCGACGGCTCGGCCGGCCAGGAGACCTACGGCGCCGGGCGATACCTGCTCGACACGGTCAAGGGCACCGACCTGGGGCGCGACGACGACGGCCGGTGGGTGGTCGACCTCAACTTCGCCTACAACCCGTCGTGCGTCTACGACTACCGCTGGGTCTGTCCCCTGGCGCCGGCGGCCAACCGGATCGAGCCCAGCACCCCGGTCGGCGAGCTGCTGCCGGAGGGGTACTAGCCAGCGTGTTCACCCTCATCGGGGCCGACGGAAAGCCTTGCGAGAGTGCGGTGCCCGGGACGCTGGGTGGCAACCGCCGGGGCAAGCTCTACGGACGCCTCGACTGCCCGTCCGCCCTGCGCGCCCTCCGACAGGGCGGCTACGTGAAGCACCGGGTCTTCTTCGCGGACGAGGAGACGGCCGTCGCCGCTGGGTACCGGCCCTGCGGCACCTGCCTGCGGGCCGAGTACGCAGCGTGGAAGGCAGCGGCCGCAGGTGACGCGCAGGCTGCGCTGACCGGCGCGCGAACGGCTGACCGGCGCGCCGACCTCTGACGGAGCCGGAGCCGAGGCGCCGGTCCCGGAGCAGCCCTGCTGCTGCCCCGGGACCGGCGAGGTCGGTCGGCGTCAGGGCTCCGCGGTGAGTCCCGCGACGTAGCCCGCGGCCTGCGGGCTGCCCCACCCGGTGGTGAGGTCGTAGCCCACCGTGGTCGGGAAGCCGGGCACCGCACCCGGCGTGACGAACCCGTCTGCGCCGGTCTCCCAGATCCGGTTGTCCTGCAGGACGCCGCTGGGAACGGTGCCGTAGGTGTGCGCCGTCACGTCGCTGAACGCGCTCGCCCGCGGGAAGCCGCTGGCGTAGATGGCCGCGTTGAGGTTGCCGATGCCGGCCTTGCCAGCCGCCTTGCGTGACGCGTTCGCGATGGCGGTGAGGGCTGCGACCTGCGGTGAGCTCGCCGACGTGCCTCCGAAGACACCCCACGCCGGGGGTCCCTCGATCTCGGGGAAGTAGGTGTGGAAGACGAGCACCCCACCGTTGACCGCCGCGTTCCAGGCGAGGTCCGGGACGCCGCGGTGGGTGCCGACGACGCCGGCCACGGTCGACTGGAAGGCCGGTCGCGAGTAGACGCTCGACAGGCCGCCGCCGGTGCCGATGGCGGCCCAGCTCTCGTTCCACACGGCCTGGCTGCTGCCGCCTTGGGTCCACGCCCAGTAGAGCGGGTTGCGGCTGCCGTCGTCGTTGAACGGCTTGTCCTGCGTCGGCGCCCACGTCCAGCCGGACTGCACCTGCGTGCCGCCGACCGACGTGACGTAGGGGGAGGAGTTGGGGTAGCTCACCGACGGGTGGTCGACGACCGTGCCCTGGTGGTGTGAGCGGCCCACGCCGGTCGAGCCGTCGTCCCCTGAGGAGGCGAAGAAGGTGTCGTGCTTGGCGAGCCCACGCTGGAAGGTCTGGTCGAACCGGGCGAACTGCGCCTTCGCCGAGGTTCCACCGAACGCTTCCTCACTGGTGCCGAACGACATCGAGAAGACGGTCCCGGCCGGGTACTTCGCAATGGCCCAGTCGATCGCGGTCATGAAGTTGGGCATGCCCTGCACACCCTGCGTCTCGGCCACCGGGGTGGCGACCAGTACGATGTGCGCCTTCGGGGCGATCGCGTAGGCCCACTGCACGTCGAGGTTGGCCTCACCCGCCCAGCCGTCGGCCGCCGTCGGCCCGGCGGTGCCGCTGCCGTTGCCCGTGGCGTGGCTGTAGTCGACCTTGCCCAGTGGGAAGACCGCCTCGAAGTCGGGCGTCGGTCCGTTGAAGGTCTGGGCGAAGAAGGAGACGTCGTTCGCGGCGGTGGGGCTCCCGTACGAGTCCACCAGGACGATCGTCTGACCGGCCCCGTCGGTCGTGGCCGGCGTCAGGGGCGCCAGCCCGTAGAACGCACGGATCTGGTCCGGGGTGTAGCAGTGGATGGTGGTGCTCACGCGGTTGTCCGGGGCGGGTCGCGTGCAGCTGGCCGGGTCGGCCGAGCGGGCAGCGGCGCCGGAAGCGTGGAAGGCGGACTCAGGCGCCCGCGCGGACAGCGAGGTGCCCGTGGACACCGGCGTCGTGGTGCCGGCCAGGGCGGGGGCCCCGGCGGCGAGCCCGAGACATCCGGCGACGACTGTCGCCAGACCAATTCGAAGGGTCATCGTGTGCTCCCTGGATGGAGGGGTGGGGCCTCGTGGTCCCCTGGTGACACCGTGGGTGCGGCGTCATCCGCAAGGCTCCGCCCAATGCACGAAATGCCCCATGACAATTGTCACGAGCCCGGGCCACGGGACGCGAGAGGCATCGAGCCGCCCTCGTGGGCGGCCGGCACGACGCGGCCTGCGGCGGGTCCTAGAGTCGACGTGTGAACCACCTGCTGCGCGAGGTGCTCCCGGCCCTGGGCCTCGACGAGGGGTATGCCGCGGCGCACCTCGAGCTCGCGCCCGGCGGGTCCCTGCCTTCCGAGCTCCCGGTGAACACCCTCGCCGCAGGAGCGGTCGCTGCGGCTGGACTGGCCGGCGCGGCGCTTCGTGGTGCGCAGCGGGTGCGGGTCGACCCTCGTCAGGTGTCAGTGTCGTTCCGGAACGACCAGGTGCAGACCATCGACGGTTCGCGTGAACCCGGATTCGCAGCGCTGTCAGGCTTTTTCGAGGCGAGCGACGGTTGGGTCCGCACGCACGCCAACTACCCCCACCACCGGGTGCGGCTGCTGCGGGCCCTCGGCCTGTCCGACGGCGCCATTCGCGACGACGCCACCGCGGCGATCGCCGAGCGACCGGCGCAGCACCTCGAGGACCTCGTCACCGCCGACCACGGCATCGCCGTGCGGGTGCGGACGATCGCCGAGTGGATGGCCTCTGAGCAGGCCCACGCGGTCGCGGGCCACGACGTGCTGGCGGTGCGCTCGGTCGCCCCGACGGACCCCCTGCCGGTGCTGGTCCGACCGCGCGTCCTCGACCTCACGCGGGTCCTCGCGGGCCCGGTCGCGACGCGGGCGTTGGCCCAGCTGGGGTGCGACGTGCTGCGGGTCGACAGCCCCCACCTCCCCGAGCTCGCCGCGCTCCACCTCGACACCGACTCCGGCAAGCGCTCCACCCTCGTGGACCTGCAGGACGAGCACGCCCGCCACCGCCTCCACGACCTGCTGGGGAGGGCCGACGTCCTGGTCACCGGCTACCGGCCCGGGGCGCTCGGAGCCTTCGGCCTCGACCCCGAGCGGCTCACCGAGCAGCACCCCCACCTCGTCTGCGCGACCCTCAGCGCGTGGACCCCGACTGGTCCTTGGGGCGCCCGCCGGGGCTTCGACAGCATCGTGCAGGCGGCCACCGGCATCGCCGTGCTCGAGTCGCGCGACGGGCAGGCCCCGGGCGCGCTCCCCGCCCAAGCGCTCGACCACGCGACCGGCTACCTCCTCGCGGCGGGTGTGCTCTCCGCCCTGCGCCGCCGCGCCGATGAGGGCGGCACCTGGCGGGTGGCGGCGCACCTGGCCCGCACCGCCCACTGGCTGCTGCAGACCGACGCCCTCGACGGGGCCGTCGTGCCGGTCGACGACCTGGGCCCGTGGACGGTCGGCTCCGACACGGCATACGGGCACGTCGTGCAGGCTCGCCCGGCGTTCACGCTCGACGACTCCCCGCGGGAGTTCGCCTGGGTGGGGCGCCGCTACGGCGCCGACGAGGCCGCGTGGGAGGACGCACCCCGCTAGGGCGTGGGGATGGTCCGTGGGTCGAAGCCGAACGGCAGCTCGAGCCGGTGCGCCGACATCAGCGCGTCGTCGGTCAGCACCTCCCGCGTGGTGCCGTCCGCGACCACGACGCCGTCGGAGAGGACCACCGAGCGGGGGCAGAGCTCGTAGGCGTAGGGGAGGTCGTGGGTGACCATCAGCACCGTGACGTCGAGGGACCGGATGATGTCGGCCAGCTCCCGTCGCGACGCGGGGTCGAGGTTGGACGAGGGTTCGTCGAGCACCAGGATCTCGGGCTCCATCGCGAGCACCGTGGCCACCGCGACCCGCCGACGCTGGCCGAACGACAGGTGGTGCGGCGGTCGGTCGATGAAGTCGAGCATCCCGACCTGGTCGAGGGCGGCGACCACCCGGGCCTCGAGCGCCGCGCCGCGCAGGCCGAGGTTGGCCGGACCGAACTCCACGTCGGCGCGCACGGAGGGCATGAAGAGCTGGTCGTCGGGGTCCTGGAAGACCACGCCCACCCGCCGACGCACCTCCATCAGGTTGGGCTCGGTCACCGGCAGGCCGGACACCGACACCGAGCCGGCACCGGCGGTGAGGATGCCGTTGAGGTGGAGCACGAGGGTGGTCTTGCCGGCGCCGTTGGGTCCGAGGAGGGCAACGCGTTCCCCTTGGTGCACATGGAGATTCACGCCGAACAGCGCTTGGTGTCCGTCAGGGTAGGCGTACGCGAGCCCGCGCACCTCGAGCACCGGGGTGGTCACCTGGTCACCACCACGAGCAGGGTCGCGAGCGCCGCAGCCGGGAGCATGCCGGCCACGCGCCACTGCGCGGGCGTCGCCGTTGCGGGGTGGGTCACCGGCAGCGACCCCGTGTAGCCGCGCGAGAGCATCGCCAGGTGGACCCGCTCTCCGCGCTCGTAGGAGCGGATGAACAGGGCCCCGGCGGTCGTGGCGAGCACCGGCCACGCACGGACCGACGTGGCCCGGAAGCCCCGCGACTCGCGCGCGACCTTCATCCGGGACAGCTCGCCGGTCACGACCTCGAGGTACCGGACCATGAAGCCCATGATCTGCACGAGCTGACCTGGCAGCCGCAGCCGCTCCAGGCCGGCGACGACGTGCCGCGGTTCGGTGGTGGTGGCCAGCACCAGCGAGGCCATCACCCCCAGCGTGCCCTTGGCCAGCAGGGCGAACCCGCCGACCAGCCCGTGCTCGGACAGCCGCAGCGGACCCACGTCGACCCGGGGCCCGGTCGCGACGAACGGCATCAGCAGCGCGAAGAGCACGAACGGCACCTCGACCACCATCCGCTTGGCGAAGTAGCCGAACGGCACTCGCGACGCCCGCTGGGCGACGAGGACGAGCAGGAGGTAGACGGCATACGCCGCGAAGGCGGTGCGGGGAGTCAGGACGACGGTGAGGACGAAACCCACGAGGGCGAGCAGCTTCAGGTGCGCAGGCAGGTGGTGGACCGGGGAGTGCCCGTGGAAGTGCAGGTGGTGACCGTGTCCCGCGCCCACGTCAGGCGCCGTCCCGCTCGGGGCGGCCGCCGTCGGCGCCCACGCTGACTTCCGCGTCGCTGGTGGCCGCGTCGCTGGTGGCTTGGTCGCGTCGACGCACGGCGACGAAGAGTCCGCCGGCGATGACGAACACGAGCGCGGCTCCCACGAGGCCGGCCACGCCACCGGAGACCCGGGCGTCGTCGATGCCGCGGGTCGCGTAGCCGGCGAAGGGGGAGCCGTCGCTGGCGTGCGGCGCGGCCGAACCGGCGAAGCCCTGCTCCTTCGCGACGAACTCGAGCCCGTCGGGGTGGCTGGAGGCGTAGTAGGAGACCACCCCCGCGAGGAAGAGGCACACCAGGATGCCCACCGCCATCAGGCGTCGGGTCGAGACGCGGGGTCGTGGCGCGGCTGCGGTCACGCGGACACCCCCTCGCGGATGGTCAGGGTGCGGCGCTCCAGGCTCGGGCGGGCTCCGTGGACCAGGTCGGGACGCACCACGACGATGCTCAGCACGGCCAGTGCGGTGATGACCGCCTCGCCGATCCCGATCAGGGTGTGGATCCCGACCATGGTGGTGGCGACGGTGGCGAACGGCACGTCCACCGTGCCACCCACGTCGAAGAGGAGCGAGAACGCCAGGGCGGCCGTGGGCACGGAGACCAGCGCTGCGACGGCTGCGGCGGGGACCACCCACAGTGGGCGCTTGGGCAGCACCCGGCGCAGGGCGATGAACACCAGCCAGCCGGTCCACACCCCGACCAGGCCCATCAGGGTGATGTTGGTGCCGAGCGCGGTGATCCCGCCGTCGGCCATCAGGGTGGCCTGCACCAGCAGGACCACCGTGATCGACAGCGTGGCCGTGCAGGGACCCACGAGGACCGCAGCCAGGGCGCCACCCAGCAGGTGGCCCGAGGTGCCTGCGGCGATGGGGAAGTTGAGCATCTGGGTGCTGAAGATGAACAGCGCGACGAGCCCGGCGAGCGGCGCGGTGCGGTCGTCGAGCTCGCGACGGGCTCCACGCAGGGCCAGCGCCACCCCACTGGCGGCCACGACTGCGGCGCCGATCGACGTCGGTGCGTCGAGGAATCCGTCGGGGACGTGCACGGGTCGCTCCTTGCCATGGGTGGTGCCGTCGGCTGTGGTTGTCCTGAGGTGTTCGTAGCCCGGCTGGGATAGGTTGGGAACCGCTGGTGACACCCACGTTATTGCAACTGACTCGCAATAACACCATCGTGCAACAACACCGTCCGGACGACGAGGAGCAGACAGCAGTGGCCGAGCGACTGACCACAGGCGACACCGCCCCCGACTTCACCCTGCCCGACGACCAGGGCGGCGAGGTCTCGCTGTCCGACCTGCGTGGGCGCAAGGTGATCGTGTACTTCTACCCGGCGGCGATGACCCCGGGGTGCACCACGCAGGCGTGCGACTTCAGCGACAACATCAACACCCTGCGCGGTGAGGGCTACGAGGTGCTGGGCATCTCGCCCGACAAGCCCGAGAAGCTCGCGAAGTTCCGGGAGAAGGACGGCCTGACCATCCGGTTGCTGTCCGACGCCGACAAGGCGGTCATGAACGCCTACGGCGCGTTCGGCGAGAAGAAGCTCTACGGCAAGACCGTCGAGGGCGTCCTGCGCAGCACCGTCGTGGTCGACGAGGACGGGAAGGTCTCGAACGCCTGGTACAACGTCAAGGCCACCGGGCACGTCGCCAAGCTGCGCCGTGACCTGGGGCTGGCCTGACGTCCGGCTCACCCCCGTCTCCCCGCCTGACCCAGACTCCGCCCGACCCACCGAGGAGCGCCGCATGAGCGAGAACCAGAACGGCAAGGCCTCGTCCGGGGCGAGCCGGTCCGTCGACCAGATCGAGGCCGACATCGCCGCGGCGCGCGAGCGGCTCGCGGGCACGGTCGACGAGCTGCACACCCGCACCGCGCCACAGGAGATCGCCCGACGTCAGGTGGCGTCGGCCAAGGCGAAGTTCACCGAGGCCACCCGCACCGAGTCCGGTGACCTGCGCACCGAGCGCATCGCCGCGCTGGCCGCGGCGGCCGTCGCGCTGATCGGCCTGGGGGCGATCCGCCGCCGACGCGGCTGAACGTCCCAGCGGAGGGCGCCGCGCGGCACCGTCGCGCGCCTTAAAGTCGGCCAATTGCCCGGTTCCAGCGCGCCAACCCGCGATCCTGGCTGAGAAGTCGGCCAATTGGCCGGTTCCAGCGGCCCAGCTGACAGGAAGTATGCCGCGGGGCCCAGCCGCGCGGCATACCCCGGTCGCCCGGGTGGCAGCTCAGGCGGCGACCGGCAGCCCGGCCTCGCGCCACGCGCGGAACCCGCCCACGACATCCGTGCTGCGGTGGATCCCCAGGCGCAGCAAGGCATCCGCGGCCAGCGACGAGGTGAAGCCTTCCTGGCACAGGACGAGGATGCGGGCGTCGAACGACGCGACCTCGAGGCGCGCGTCGTGCCGGGGGTCGAACCGCCACTCGAGCACGTTGCGCTCGACGACGAGGACACCGAGGTGGGGCGCCACCTCGCCCTCGACGAGGCGCTGGGCCGCAGGTCGGATGTCGACCAGGATGGCCCGCCCGTAGAGCACCTCCTGGTAGGCGGCGCGCACGCTCACCCGGTCCAGACGGCTGCGGGCGTCACCCAGCTGGTCGTCGATGCCGGCGTAGGTCGGCGCGTCCCAGCCGCGCCCGGCCGGCGGCGCACTGGTCGCGGTCGGGTCGCTGAACAGCCGGGTCTCCCAGTGGACGGAGGGTGCCGCCGTGGTGCTGGGCGCGACGGCGGTCACCACTGCTCTCCCGCCCGCTCGATCCCGGTCTGCTTCAGGCGTCCGTCGAGCAGTGCGTAGCGGGTCATCCCGCGCAGCGAGGGGGAGTAGACGTGCACGGACAGGGCCGGCCGGTCGCCGAGGTTGGCGACGTTGTGGATGTGGTGCGGACCGAACGTCCGGCCCTCGCCCTCCCAGAGGTAGCGGTCGTGGGCGGTGTTCCCCGACCAGGACTGCTCGGCGAGCTCGCCCCTGACGGTGAGGAAGGCGCCCTCCGACTGGAGGTGGTCGTGCCACCCGGTGCTGGCGCCGACGGGCCAGCTGATCAGCCAGATCTCGAGGTGGTCGGTCGCGTCGAGGCGCTGCCAGCTGCGCTCGGTGGCCTCGGGGTCGACCAGGCGGTCGAGGTCGGGGTCGGTGGCGAAGAGCCGCGCGGTGCGCAGCAGCTGGCTACGGGTGAACCGGTTGACGCCGGGAGTGCCGGCGGTGGTGATGGCGGTCATGGAACTGCTCCTGTTCAGTGGACTGGGTGTCGGAATGTGCGGCGTGGCAACACATTCGCGGACACACAGAGCCCTGGGTCAGGTGCAGGTCGAGGTGGATGCGGTGGTATGCCGCGTGGCTGGCAAGAGTGGTGCTCATGGGTTCGTCTCCGGTGCGGTGGGGCGCTCACTCAGATGGAGCGCCGGGCTGGTGCGGGGCTGGGACTCAGGCGCAGCAGCAACACCGCATGACGCCGCAGCACATGGAAGCCATGTGCGTGGCGGTCACCGCGGTGGTCGAAGACATGCCATCAGTGGAGCACGACGGGGCGGGACTCGTCCACGGAGTCGTCCAGCCGTCTCGCAGACCGGACGAAACGCGGACGAACGGGGGATCAGTCGACGTCCGGCGTGGGGAAGCGCGACTCCTGCCGGGGCGAGGCGAAGGTCCGCTGCCCGATCACCAGCTGGCCGGCCACGTAGCCGAGGCCGCACCCGACGCCGATGATCGCCACGGCCGGTGACGCGGCGCCGGCCGCATCGGCCACCAGGGCACCGAGCGTCCCGGCGACGATCGCGTTGACGACGGTCAGGAAGATGCTCGTGCTCCCCGCGACGTGGCTCAGCGTCGAGCGCGGCCAGCCCATCAGGTAGGTCAACATCAGGCCTTTCTGGTCGTCGTGGGCCGAGGTGATGAGGTATGGCGCGATGCCCGGGTCGAGGTCGAGGTAGGCCGCGCGGAGCCGGTTCATGCCGAGGACGGTCGAGGCGTCGTCGATGCTGGCGTTGACCACCCGGATCTGGGTCAGGGTGCCCATGACGAGCACGGCCGCCGCGAGCCCGATCGCCATCACCCGGAAGGCGGTGTCGAACCCGGACGCCTGGGCGAAGAGCGCGAGCACCACGAGGGAGGCCGACGACACGGTGAGGTGGATGGTGATCCGGCTCATCACCTCGGACCAGGTCATGCTGCGCGTGGCCAGCAGGCTCCAGTGCTCGGTGGCGAGGATCTGCGCGCGGACCCCGTCGGGGACGCCCTGCGGCGGGGGTGCTTCCGATGGCGACACGGTCATGCTGGGCCTCCTGCCGACGACTCGTCCGGCCAGTGTGCTCCCGCGGGTGCCCGCTCGTCAGCCGGTCGTGGCTGTGCAGCGACGACCGACCGCGTCAGCCCGACGGTCAGAGGAAGATGTTCCAGCCCTTGCCGATGACGCCGCGGTAGCTGAAACCCGCCCGGTTGTTGCCGTGGTAGAGCCGCAGGTCTCCCTTGGCGTCGACCGTGAGCAGGTCGGGGCCGCCACCGTCGAAGTCGGTGACGAACGCCGCCCGCACCGAGCCCCAGCCGCTGCCGATCCGCTTGCCGGCGGCGGCGAACCCGCCCTTGCCGTTGCCGGCGTACAGCCAGAGCGTGCCGTCGGACTTGATCGCCATCAGGTCGTTGCGTCCGTCGCCGGTCTGGTCGCCCGCGCCGAACACCTGGGTGAACACGTTCCAGCCGCCGCCGATCCGGACGCCCGGGTAGAGGCCGGCCGTCTGCGACCGGTAGGGGTAGTAGTAGAGATCGCCGCCGTCGGTGATGCCCATGACGTCGGGGTAGCCGTCGGTGCCGAAGTCGCCGGACGTGAACACCTTGTCGAACTTGTCCCAGCCGGAGCCCACCGGTGCCCAGGATGAGAACGTTCCTTGGCGTGTCGCGTCGTAGCGTCGGAGGGCGCCGTCGTAGGTGACCGCCCACGCGTCGGGCAGCAGGCCACCCTCCCGAGGACCCACCCGGGGGAGGACCAGTCGGTTCACCTGCCAACCGGCTCCGATGACCTTGCCGGTGGACGCGAAACCCCCGCGCCCGTTGCCGCGGTAGTAGAGCAGCTTGCCGTCGTGGTTGACGGCCAGGATGTCGGTCTTCCCGTCGTCGCCGAAGTCTCCCGGCGACAGGATGCGCAGCCCGAAGGCGCGCGGGGTGCCGGAGACCGACCTTCCGGCACCGGTACCGACCGCGTTCTTGGCGCGGACCGTGAAGGTGTAGCGGGTCTTGTTGGTCAGTCGGGTGATGGACGCCGACCGGGCCGACCCGCTCGTGGTGACGACCTTCCCACCAGGACTGACGGTGATGGTCCAGCCGGTGATCGGGGCGCCGTTGTCGCCGGCGCTGTCCCACTGGACCTTGGCCGAGGCCGGGCCGGGGGTGACAGCGGCCCACGTCGGGGCGGTCGGAACCTTCGCGAGACGGACCTCGCGGATCGAGAAGTCGAAGCTGTGGGTGGTCGAACCGCCGGGGAGGTCGAGGAGGCCGCCCCGGTGGTACGTCGCCGAGCGCCCCTTCGCGTCCGTGACGCGGAGGGAGGCGAGCTCGTAGTCCGCGATGCTCTTCATCGGAGTCGGGTTGGCTGGGCCGGTGAGGGTCCCCGACAAGGGCGCGCCGGTGTTGGTCAGGGTGAAGGAGTCGCCAGATGACGAGGTGAAGGTCGCCGTGATGCTGCCGAGGTGGCCGCTCGCGTCGGTCGTGGTGTACGGCAGGGACACCGTGCCCCCGAAGGTGGCCAGCGGCGTCGGGAGACCCAGGCTGGTCAGGACGGGGGGTTCGAAGTCGGCCGGGGAGCCTGAGACGGTGAAGGACAGGGACTTGAGGTCGACGTCGTGGGTGCCCCAGAACCCATCGCGGATCGCTGTACCGTCGGAGTAGAAGCTCGAGCTGTTCCCGAACTGGTCTACCACGGCGACCGAGGTCACGGCGTACGTGCCGTTGGCCCAGGTGTCCGGGACCGTGGTGGTCGCCGTGCCGGAGGTCGGCAGGTCGGCGTCGACCAGCTTGGCAGCCCGGACGTAGGGCGAGAAGTCGGCGGTCTTGTTCTGGTAGTACACGGTCACGGCGCGCAAGAGGTGCTGCTCATCCATGGCGTAGTTGACGGCCAGCGAGTCGCCCACGGTGAGCGTCGAGTCGCTGATGGAGGCGGAGGTCAACACAGGTGACGTCCAGTCGGCGACGGAGCCGGTCAGGGTGAGGTCACCGTCGGCCAGGACCAACGGATGGGTCGCCGGGCCGGTGGCGCCCGAGGAGTAGCTGACCGAGCCGCCGCGGAAGGCGGTAGAGGTGTTGCCGGCTGGGTCCTTGAGCCGCACCAGGCTGAGGGAGTAGGTCCCGTTCGCGGAGCCGTCCGGCAGGCTGACGTGGACGGTGCCCGAGGTCGGCACGGCACCAGTCGCGTGGGCCGTGTAGGCGACTGTGCCGCGTTGGAACTGGAACTCGACCGACGAGAGGGTCCCGGCCGCCTCGGTCGCTGCGTAGGTCACCGTGACGTCCTGGCCGGGCCCGACGGCCCGGGGCGAGACCGAGAAGGAGGCCAGCATCGGGGCCTCGGTGTCGGCGGCCTGAGCGGCCGGCGCAGAGACCGCGAGGGCGCCCACGAGCACGGCGAACGCGGTGGCTCCACTCAGGACATGGCGCCAGGTCGGCAGAAAGCTCACGGTTGGATCCCCCCAAGAGATGTCGTGTGGCCGCATGAGTGTAAGGCCCCGGAGCCGTGGGTCGGGGCGCTTCGACGCACCGAATCGCGGTCAGGCCGCGGTGGTGGCCCTGCCGGTGACCCGCCGGCTGATGACCGAGCCCCAGGCTGCCGCGAAGACGAACATGAACAGCGAGTAGACCGCTGCCGGGATGGAGATCTCGGTGGCTTCCAGGACCTCGACCGCCACGAAGATGGCGAGGGTCGCGTTGTGCACCCCGATCTCCATCGACGAGGCGATCGCCTGACCCTCGACGATGCCGAGCGCCTTCGGGATGACGTACCCGGAGACGAGGCTGGCGGCGCAGAACAGCGCGGCGACCAGACCGACGTCGGCGAGGTAGTCGGCGACGTTCTCGCGCTGGTCGAGCAGGATGCCGACGACCAGCACCGCCAGGATCACGGCCGACGCGATCCGCACACCCTTGTCGGTGCGGGCCGCGAAGGCGGGGGCCTTGGCGCGCACCGCCATCCCGATGGCGACGGGGACCAGGACGATGGCGAACACCTCGAGGACCTTGCCGAACTGCAGGCTCACGGTGTCGGACTGGTCGTAGTGCGCGATCGCGAGGTTGGTGATGATCGGCAGGCTGACGATCGCGATGATCGAGTTGATCGCGGTCAGCGTCACGTTGAGCGCGACGTCGCCCCGGAACAGGTGACTGAAGAGGTTGGCGCTGGTGCCGCCGGGCGAGGCGGCGAGCAGCATCATGCCGATGGCCAGGAGCGGGGGCAGGTCGAAGAGCTTGACCAGCCCGAAGCAGACGGCGGGCAGCAGGAGGAGCTGGCAGGCGAGGGCGACCGCGACGGCCCGCGGGTGGCGGCCCACCCTGCGGAAGTCGTCGGGCGTCAGCGAGAGGCCGAGCCCGAACATGATGATGGCCAGGGCGACGGGCAGCCCCACGGTGGTCAGCGCTGAGTCCATGACCGGACTGTAGGGGCCGCGCGCTGCAGATGGGGCTGGGTTCGCCGAGTCACGCCGTCGTGCTGGCCGGCACCTCTTCGCGGTCGACCTCGGCGCCCCTGAGCTTGCGGGGCCAGGCGCTGAACCCGCCGAGGAGTGCGAGCAGGGCGGGGACCAGGACTGCGCGCACCACCAGGGCGTCGATGAGGACTCCCAGCCCCATGACGAACGCCAGCTCACGGAACTGGCGGAGCGGCACGAGGGCGAGCATGCCGAAGCTCGCCGCGAGGGTGATGCCAGCGGCCGTGATGGCGCCGGAGGTCTCCGGCACGCGTTCGGCGATGGCCTTGCGCATGGTGGTCTGCTTGGCCCGGGTCCAGACGTGACCGACCCCGTAGATGTTGTAGTCGGACCCGAGGGACAGCAGCAGGACCGAGGCGGCGAACGGCACGTAGAAGGCCACCCCTTCGTGGCCCAGCCGGTCCTGGAAGACCAGCGTGAGGCAACCCAGCGATGCGGCGAGGGCGAGCACGCTGCACGCGAGCAGCAGCACCGGGGCGACGAAGGCCCGCAGGAAGACCATCAGCAGGACCAGGTTGACGAGCAGCACCGCGACGGCAATGCGCTGCAGGTCGGCGTTGGTCGCGGCCACGAGCTCGCTCGCCACAGCCGTGTCGCCGGCGAAGCCGTAGCGGGCGTCACCCAGTCCCGCCCGCTGCAGCAGGTCGGGCATGGCCGCAGACACCCGGTTGAGGTCGCGGATCGCGGTGGGCCCCAACGGATCGTGGTCGAGGACCACGATGAGACGAGCCGCGTCGCCGTTCTTGGTCACCAGCGCCCCGGCCACCACCTCGTCGGGCAGGGCCTCAGGGCTCAGCACACCCGCGACGCCCTTCTGTTCCGCGAGCTCCTTGCCCAGGCGGGTGAGCTTGTCCCGGTCGCCTCCCACCTTGCTGCCTTGCAGCAGCAGCTCGGTCGGCGCGACGATGCCGGGCGCGAACCCGGACGCGGCGGCCTGCGCCGCGCGCTGCGGCGCGCTGTCGGAAGGGAGGGACGCCGCGAAGGAGACGCCCAGGTGCAGGCGTCCCGCGTCGGTGGCCAGGGTCGCGAGCCCGAGCACGCACGCTCCACCGAGGACCAGCGCCACCACCCGCACCGTCAGCAGCCGGGCGGCGGCCCGGGCGAGGGGGAGCGTGGTGTTCCGACTGGGCCGGCTGGGCCAGAACAACGCGCGACCGAAGATCGCCATCAGCGCCGGGATCAGGGTCAGCGAGACGACGACCGCGGACAGCACGGACAGCGAGAGCACGGGACCAAAGGCGCGGAAGAAGCCCGACTTGGCCACGAGCATCGCCGCGCTGCCTGCCGCGACCGCGATCCCGGCGACCAGCACGATCCGACCGGTCTGGGTGGCCGAGGCCTTGGCCGCCTCGACCTTGTCCAGGCCGTCCTCGAGACCGGTGCGCATGCTGGAGAGGTAGAAGATCGCGTAGTCCGTCACGATGCCCAGCACCAGCGCCAGCACGAGCGGTTTCAGCTCCTCGGGTGCCCCGCCCTCGATGAACCCGCCGGCGTAGTTGGTGACGCGAACGGCCAGGAAGTACGACGCCGCAGCGGTCACCAACGCCACGAGCGGCGCGACGATCGAACGGAACTTGAGGGCCACGATCCCGATCACCACGACGAGCGTGGCGCACTCGAGGAGCAGCAGGTGGCCGTAGAGGATGTCCGACTGCGCCAGCTGGGCGGGGACCGTCCCCGTGACCCCGACGAAGTGGTCGTCGGGCTGGTTCACGTGCTCCCGGGCGAACCTCTTCGCGGCAGCGACCTCGTCGCCGAACGTGGTGCCCGGCTTGGTGAAGACGTAGCTCAGGGCGGTGGTGTCCCGCTCCGCCGACGACGGGAAGACGGCCTCGGCGTTGCCGATCGGCACGACCGCCACGATGGGACCGACGTCTCCCGCAGTGTGCTTCGCCACGGCCACCGCCCGCTCCACGGCGCGCTGCTGCGCGGCCTGCGACAGACCGTCCTCGTCGCGCTGCACCAGCAGGGTGCGCGACAGGATGGGGAACCCGAAGGCCTTGGCCGACGTGGTCTCCGTCGCGATGGCGCGGCTGTTGGGCGGCGCGAAGCCGCCGAGGTCGGCGTTGGACGTGCTTGCCGGAAGCCAGAGGGCCGCAGCGACGAGGACGACCGCCCACCCGGCCACCAGGAACCAGCGGAACGTGACCACGAGCCACGCGAACAGCCTGGCGAGACCGCCGGCCTCGGACTTGCGCCACGACCTCATTGACCAGCCTCTCGTGTGATGGAGAAGGCATACCCCAGATCTCGGTCGCGCACACCTTTGATGTCGAACGCCTCGCCGGGGGTGCTGAGCTCCGGCGGCCGCCGTTCGATCGGAACGTCGTCAGGCTACGGCCCTGTGGACGAACCAGACGTAGGCCGCGACAGCGAGTCCAACGCTGGCCACGGTGACGATGCCCAGGGGAACCAGCGTCATTGAGCCGCCGAGGCCGACCAGTGGCGCGGTCAGGGCGCCGGCCGCGAACCGGGTGACGCCGAGGATGGATGACGCGGTGCCGGCGAACTGCGGGTAGTCGGCCAGGGCCAGCGATGTCGCCGGCGGAGAGACCGCCGCCGCGCCCGCTGCAACTGCGAAGAACGACGCGATCGCGCACGGCAGCGGCAGGTGGGTCACGGCCGTCGCCAGGAGCCCGCCAGCCCCCGCCGCCATGATGCCGAGACCGACGATGAAGGCCAGTCTCTCCGACCAGTGCTCGGCCAGGCGCCCACCGAGGAATCCGAACCCAGCGAACCCTGCCGCGTTGAGACCGAAGACCAGGGAGTACGTCGCCGGTGGCAGCGCGTAGACGTCCTGCAGGACGAACGATGCCCCCGCAAGGTAGCCGAAGTAGGCCGCGGCTGTGAACGCGCTGGCGAGCATCGCGCCGAGGAAGACGCGGTCGCCGAGGAGGGTCCGGACGTGTCCGCCGGTGCTCCGAGCGCCCCCACTGACGCGCAGTGCGACGGGCAGGCTCTCCCGGAATCCGAGGATGACGGCGAGCAGCACGAGCCCACCGATCGCGGTGAGAACGACGAAGAATCCTCGCCACGCGAGCAGCGTCGCCAGCTGCCCTCCGACCACCGGGGCGACGATCGCAGCCAGCCCGGACAGCACGACGATCCGACCGTAGTAACGCGTCAGCTGCCGACCCACGTAGATGTCGCGGCCTGCGGCCTGCGCAATGACCAGGCCTACCGCGCCGGCCAAACCCTGGACGAAACGCAGAGCGATGAGCATCCCGACGGAACTGCTGAAGACACACAACGCGGAGGCAACCATGAAGACGACCAAGCCGGCGATCAGCGGCCGACGGCGACCGTAGCGGTCAGAGACCGGCCCCGCGACCACCTGGCCGAGCGCCAGACCGAGCAGGCACGTGGTCATGGTCAGTTGCGCGGACGACGTGCTCGCCTCCACGTCGCGGGCGAGGGCGGGCAGTACCGGAAGGTAGAGGTCCATGGAGGCTGGCCCCAAGACCGTGAGCAACGCCAGGATCGCAGGGACGCCGCGGCCCACCGCGACTGTTGCCGAGGACGTCACAGGCCCTGGGTCAACGAGGGGCGGAGTGGTTTCCACGCTCAAGACCCCATGGTCGTGGGGGTGCCGGTCGCTGGCTCGATCCGGACGAGGAAGCTGTTGCCGGCCTCGTCGATCGACGAGAGCCCACTGTCCACGACCCCGAGCCGAACCAGGCCAGGCGGGGGAACCGACTGCCCAAGGTCGTCATGGAAGATCGCGACCGTGTGGCTCGGAGCCCAGTAGTACAGCTCCCCCTCGCGGGGGTCGAACACCCGCGCCGCGCCGGACACGTCGATCGGCGCCGGCAGCCTGCCGGACTTGGCCTGACCCATCGGGTCGCCCATGGACACCCGCAACGGCAGCATCGCAGCAAACGCTCGCGCTGCCGGAGTGTCATCAAGGCTGACCACCGCCCGTCCAGCGGGGACACGCAAGAAGACGTCGCCCGTTCTGGGAACGCGGCTGACGCTTGCGTCGGTCGGCAGAGCCGGGACGGCGGGAAGTGTCGACCCGGAGGGAGCGGGGCCGCTCAGGGTCCAGCACGCCAGCAACGCGACCACGGACGCGGGGACCAATGCTGCGCCCGCCACCAGGCGGGGTTGGCGTCGGGGTCGTCGGGTGCTGGTCATGTCCCAAGGAGACCGTCGGCGCGACGCCTGGAAAAGTCACTGATGATGGGTGTACCGACAGGGCATCCCTCATCGTCACTCGCGGTCGTACCGTGGTCGACGTGGACAACCGAGCCGAAGTCCGCGAGTTCCTGACCTCGCGGCGAGCCAAGATCACCCCCGAGCAGGCGGGCGTGCCCCAGGCTGGGCAGCGCCGGGTACCAGGCCTGCGCCGCAGCGAGGTGGCCGCACTGGCCGGGATGAGCGTCGAGTACTACGCCAAGCTCGAACGCGGCGCACTTGGGGGCGTGTCTGCGGGTGTCCTCGACGCGATCGGCCGCGCGCTGCAGCTCGACGATGCCGAGCGCCGCCACCTGTTCTTGCTTGCCCAAGCTGCCGACGGCACCACGGCAGCCATGCGCCCCCGCCGACGTAGCCCCGCCCAGTGGGCGCTCCCGCCGAGCCTGCAGTGGGTGCTGGACTCCATCACCACCGGACCGGCGATCGTCGGCAACAACCGGTCCGACTTGCTCGCCGCCAACCACCTGGGGCGAGCTCTGTATGTCGACGTGTACACCGACCCAACCCGTCCGCCGAACCTGGCCCGGTTCGCGTTCCTCGACGCCGCCGCCCATCGGCTCTACCCCGACTGGGAACACATGGCCGACATCACCGTCGCCAACCTGCGCACCGCGGCGGGGCAGGACCCCCACGACAGGGCCCTTCAGGACCTCATCGGGGAGCTGTCCACGCGAAGTGACGACTTTCGACGCCGGTGGGGTACACACAACGTCCGGACGCATGCTGGTGGCACCAAGCACTACCACCACCACGTCGTCGGCGACCTCGAGCTGGCCTACGAGTCGATGGACCTGCGCTCCGGGGCCGGTCTGAGCATGACCATCTACAGCGCGGAACCGGGATCGCCCACGGCGCAGGCCCTTTCACTGCTTGCCTCGTGGGCAGCGACGCAGCAGGAAGCCAGCGTCGGGCGCACGTGACCGGCGTCAGCCGCTCACGATGACGACCAGCTGTCGGGGGCCGTGGACGCCTTCCACCCGGTCGAGCTCGATGTCGCTGGTGGCGGACGGGCCGCTGATGAAGGTGAGCGGGCGGACGGGGTCCACCCGCTGCAGGCCCTCGGGGACCGTCTGCACCACGTCGCTGACGCGGACGACGCAGACGTGCGTGTCGGGCACCAGGGTGATGGCTCGTCGTCCGCACAGCTCACCGCCGTCGAGGACGATGGTGCCGGTCTCGGCGATGGTCACCACGGATCCGGTGACGACGGCGGGGATGCGGTCGAGCGCCTTGGCGTCGAGCGACCCGTCGTCCACGACGACGTCGGCCAGCCAGCCGGTCCATTCCCGGGGCGTGCCGGGCGGCGTGACCGCCTGGCCGATCTCCCGCGGGGCCAGCGCGTCTGCGACGGCCCGGCCGATGGAGTCGTCGTCGTCCGCGCCGATGCGGACGACGGTGGCGCGGTAGTCCTCGAGCCGGTCGACGAGCTGCAGGACGAGCTCTGGTGCCCCGGCGGCATACTCACCGTGCTGGCGGTAGGCGCGCGGGACCGGCGGCGCCGTGGGGTCGGCACCGAGGGCGCCGCGGATGCGCGCCAGCACGTCGTCGCGGGCACTCACGACGAGCCTCCGCGGGTGCGGGTCCACCAGTCGCGGAACGACTCGGCCGCCGGGGCGGGTGCGTCGCGGGAGGCGGTCCACCCGTTGAGTGGCGGCGGCAGCGGGATGCGCGGCTTCCCTCGACGTATGCCGTGTCGCGCCACGGCGGCGGCGCGACCGGCTTTCGCGAAGCGGCCCTCGTCGGCCATCACCCAGGCGGCGGCTTTCATCGCGGCGGCCTCGGGGCTGGGCAGCCGATGGGTGTCGGCGTGGGCCTCGGTGTGCTCGGCGCGCAGCTGGACGAGCATGTCCGGGATGTTGATCTTGACGGGGCAGACGTCGTAGCAGGCGCCGCAGAGGCTGGAGGCGTAGGGAAGCGAGTCGTTGGGGTCGTCGCCGCCGGTGAGCCCGGTCAGCAGGGGGCTGAGGATGGCGCCGATCGGGCCGGGGTAGACCGAGCCGTAGGCGTGGCCGCCGGTGCGTTCGTAGACGGGGCAGACGTTGAGGCAGGCGGAGCAGCGGATGCAGTGCAGGGCGGTCCGGCCGAGCTCGTCGGCCAGGGCCCGGGTGCGGCCGTTGTCGAGCAGGACGAGGTGGAAGTCCTGGGGCCCGTCGCCTGGGACCACGCCGGTCCAGGTCGAGGTGTAGGGGTTCATCCGCTCGCCGGTGGAGGATCGGGGGAGCAGCTGGAGGAAGACCTCGAGGTCGCGCCAGGTCGGGACGACCTTCTCGATCCCCATCACCGTGATGAGGGTGTCGGGCAGGGTGAGGCACATGCGTCCGTTGCCCTCGGACTCGACCACGGTCAGCGTGCCGGTCTCGGCCACCCCGAAGTTGGCGCCGGACACGGCCACCTTGGCGCGAAGGAACACCTCGCGCAGGTGGGTCCGTGCGGCGGCAGCGAGCACCGCTGGCTCGTCGGTCAGCAAGGGGTCGACGCCGGGCATCTCGCGGGCGAAGATCTCGCGGATCTCGGCTCGGCCGCGGTGGATCGCGGGCACGAGGATGTGCGACGGCTTGTCGTGACCGAGCTGGACGATCAGCTCGGCGAGGTCGGTCTCGTGGGCGGTGATGCCGGCGGCCTCGAGGGCCTCGTTGAGCCCGATCTCCTGGGTCGCCATCGACTTCACTTTGACGACCTCGTCGGCGCCGGTCGCGCGGACCAGGTCGGTCACGATCCGGTTGGCCTCGGCGGCGTCGCGGGCCCAGTGCACCGTGCCGCCCCGCGCGATGACGTTGGCCTCGAGCTGCTCGAGCAGCTCGGGCAGCCGGGCCATGGTGTCGGCCTTGATCGCCGAGCCGGCGTCGCGCAGGGCCTCCCAGTCGGGGACCTCGGCCACGACGCTGGCGCGCTTGGCGCGGATGGTCGAGGTTGCGTGGGCGAGGTTGCGCCGCAGCTGGGTGTTGGCCAACGCGTCGTGGGCCGCGGCGGGGAACGACCGGTCGCCGGTGAGGTGACCCACGCCCGGGTCGGCGGCCGGGCCCCTTGTGCCGGCAGTCCGGCCGCCCGGCATGCCGAGGAAGGTGCTCATGCGGTGCTCGCGAGGATCTCGGCGAGGTGCACCGGCCGGACGCCGGTCTTGAGGCGGGAGAGGCCGCCGCCGATGTGCATCAGGCAGGAGGCGTCGCCGGCGGTGACCACCTCCGCCTTGGTCGTGAGCACCGCGGACATCTTGTCGGCGAGCATCGCGGTGGAGGTCTCGGCGTTCTTGATCGAGAAGGTGCCCCCGAAGCCGCAGCACACGTCGGCGGCCGGCAGCTCGACCAGGTCGATGCCACGAACTGCCCGCAGGAGCTGCAACGGAGCCTCGCCGACCCCCAGCAGCCGCAGCGAGTGGCAGGTGGGGTGGTAGGTGACGCGATGGGGATAGGAGGCTCCGACGTCGGTGACCCCGAGCACGTCGACGAGCAGCTGGGACAGCTCGAACGTCTGTGCTGCAACGGCTTCCGCGCGGACGGCGAGCGCCTCGTCGCCGGCACGGCGGGCGAGGGCGGCGTGCTGGTGGCGGACCGACCCGGCACACGACCCCGAGGGCGCCACGATGGCTTCGCAGCCGTCCGCGAGGGCCTGCTCGAACACCTCGACGTGGTGGCGCACCAGACCCACGGCGTCGCGCTGGTAGCCGGTGTTGGTGTGCATCTGGCCGCAGCAGGTCTGCGCGTGGGGGAAGACCACCTCGTGGCCGAGGCGCTCGAGCACCGTGACCGTCGCGCGGCCCACGTCGGGGAAGAGGACGTCACCGAGGCAGGTGACGAACAGGGCGACCTTCATCAGGCAGTCCTGCGGACCGCTGCGGACGAGGCGCGGGCCACGAGCTCCGGCTGGAAGACCACGTGCTCGTGGTGGTGGTCGTCGCCCCGCTCGGCCTCGTCCATGAGCAGCCGGGCTGCGGTGCGCCCCAGCAGCTGGCGCGGCTGCGCCACGGTGGTGAGGGGGACTGCCGCCGCGGCGGCGTACTCGATGTCGTCGTAGCCCACGATGGCCACGTCGTCAGGGACGCGCACCCCGAGCTGGACCAGGTGCTGCAGGAGACCGAGGGCGAGCAGGTCGTTGGCGCAGAACACGCTGGTGGGCCGGCCACTCCGCGGCAGCCCGAGGAGCCGCTCCCCGGCCCGTCTGCCGTCGGCGATGGTCAGGGCGTCGGTCTGGATGAGGCTCAGGTCGTCGGCGCTGAGGCCAGCGGTCTCCATCGCCCGACGGGCCCCGGTGAGGCGGTCCGTCACCTGGGGGATCTCCAGGGGCCCGCCGATGAACGCGATCTTGCGGTGACCGGACTCGAGGAGGTGGCTGATGGCCAGCTCCCCCCCGCTCACGTCGTCGACGCCGACGGTGCACCAGTCGTGGCCGTCCTGTGGCGCCCGGTCGACGAGGACGACGGGCACCCCTTGCTCGCGCAGTCGGGTCAGTCGCGGGTTCGCGTAGTCCATCGCGGTGATGAGCACCCCGCGCACCCGCAGCTGGGTGAGCTGCTCGAGGTACTGGTCCTCGCGGTCGGCGTCCAGGTCGCTGTTGCAGAGGAAGAGCGAGAGGTGCTCGGTCTTGGCGACCTCCTCGATCCCTCGCGTGACATCGGTGAAGAACGGGTTCGAGGCATCGAGGACGAGGTAGGCCAGGGTGTCGCTGCGGCCCGCAGCGAGCTGGCGCGCCGAGGCGTTGGGCACGAAACCGAGCCGGGCGATGGCCGTCTCGACCTTGGCGCGCGTGGTCGGACGGACGGCAGCAGGACGGTTGAGCACGTTCGACACGGTGCCGACGGACACACCCGCCGCTGCCGCGACGTCCTTGATGCTGGCCGATGCCATCTGCGCTCCTATCCGTCGATGCAAGGTACCGGGACGCCCTCTCATTGTTGCGGTGGGGAGGAGTCGGGGAGGTCAGGAAGGCACAAAGACACGCACCTCCTGGGTCTCCCGCAGGGCGGCGCGGAGCTCCTCGAGGCTGTCCGGTGCGGCACCGTGGGTGCGTGCCTGGACCAGGACGTTGCCGAGCGCCGTGGCCTCGACCGGCCCGCCGGTGACCGGCGTGCCCGAGAGGTCGGCCGTGAGCTGGCACAGGAGGGCGTTCTGTGACCCGCCGCCGACGATGTGGATGACGTCGATGCCGTGGGCCAGCTCGCTCGCCCGGCCCAGAGTGCTTGCGTATGCCGCGGCGAGCGAGTCGAGGATGCACCGCACCGTGGCAGCGGGTCCGGTGGGAGGAGTGCCGCCCTTGTGGGTCACTGCGGCGGCGATCCGCTGCGGCATCCGTCCGGGCGGGATGAGCTCGGGGTCGTCGACGTCGATGGTCGGGCCACCGCTGGGGAGGGTCTCGGCCTCGGTGAGGAGCGAGGCGAGGTCGTGGCTGGTGCCCTCGTCGGCCCAGGTCCGCAGCGACTCCTGGAGCAGCCACAGGCCGCCGACGTTGCGCAGGTACCGGACCCGGCCGTCGACACCACCTTCGTTGGTGAAGTTCGCCTGTTGGCTCTCCGCGGTCAGCACCGGCTTGTCGAGCTCCAGGCCGGCCAGGGACCAGGTGCCGCTGGAGACGTAGCCGAAGCGCCGGCTGGTCGCGGGCACCGCGACGACGGCCGAGGCGGTGTCGTGCGACCCGACCGTGGTGACCACGACCCGGTCAGCCAGACCGGTCGCCCGGCTCACACGTGGGAGCAGGCGACCGCGGACCTCGCCCGGCTGGTCGATCTCCGGAAGCAGCTGCGGAGGCAGGTCGAGCAGCTCAAGCAGCGCGGCCGACCAGTCCCCGGTGGAGACGTCGAGCAGCCCGGTGGTGGAGGCGTTGGTGGCTTCGGTGCGGAGCTGGCCCGTGAGCCAGTAGGCCAACAGGTCCGGCAGGAGGACGACGTGGGCGGTCTTGTCCCACAAGGGGGAGCGCTTCTCCGCTTCGAGCTGGTAGAGGGTGTTGAAGGGCAGGTACTGGAGGCCGTTGACGGCATACAGCTCGTCCTGGGTGACCCGGTCGTGCACGCGTTCGATGACGCTGTCGGTGCGGCTGTCGCGGTAGGAGATGGGTTCGGCGAGGAGCCGGCCGTCGGCGTCGAGCAGGCCGTAGTCGACGGCCCAGGTGTCGATGCCGATGGACTCGACCTCGGGGAACTGGGCCGCCAGCGCCGTCAGGCCTGTCATGACCTCGGCGAACAGGCCCGTGAGGTTCCACCTCAGGTGACCACCCTGCATCGTCGCCCCGTTGGCAAAGCGATGCAGGGTGTGCAACTGGGTCCGCCCGCTCGATGGGTGGACGACGCCCGCCATCACGCGCCCACCGGAGGCGCCGATGTCGATGGCGCCGAACACCCTTGCGGCCATGGTCTAGCGCAGGAAGGCGTTGGCGACGCCGGAGTCGACGGGGATGTGCAGGCCCGTGGTGTGGCTGAGCTCGTCGGAGGTCAGGACCGCGGCGGCGTTGGCGACGTGCTCGGGCAGGACCTCGCGCCCGAGCAGGGTGCGCTTGGCGTAGTAGGCGCCGAGCTCTTCCTCGGGGACGCCGTAGACCTCGGCCCGCTTGGCGCCCCAGCCGCCGGCGAAGATGCCGCTGCCGCGGACGACGCCGTCGGGGTTGATGCCGTTGACCTTGATGCCGTGCTCGCCGAGCTCGGCAGCGAGCAGCCGCACCTGGTGGGCCTGGTCGGCCTTGACCGCGGAGTAGGCGATGTTGTTGGGGCCGGCGAAGACCGAGTTCTTGGAGGAGATGTAGAGGATGTCGCCGCCGAGCTTCTGGGCGATCATCGCGGCGGCGGCGGACTTCGAGGCGAGGAAGCTGCCCTTGGCCATCACGTCGTGCTGCAGGTCCCAGTCGGCCTCGGTGGTCTCGAGCAGGGGCTTGGAGATGGACAGGCCGGCGTTGTTGACCAGCAGGTCGATCCCGCCGAAGGCGAGGAGGGTGGCGTCGACGGCGGCCTGGACGGCGTCGGCGTCGGTGACGTCAGCCTGGACGCCGACGGCGACGTCGCTGCTGCCGAGCTCGGCGGCTGCGGCCTGGGCCTTGGCGAGGTCGAGGTCGGCGATGACGACGCACGCGCCTTCGGCGGCGAGCCGGGTGGCGATGGCCTTGCCGATGCCGGAGGCGGCGCCGGTCACGAGGGCGATCCGCCCTGCGTGCGAGCGGGGCTTGGGCAGGCGGGCGAGCTTGGCCTCCTCGAGGGCCCAGTACTCGATGCGGAACTTCTCCGCCTCGTCGATGGGGGAGTAGGTGGAGACCGACTCGGCTCCGCGCATGACGTTGATGGCGTTGGTGTAGAACTCGCCGGCCACGCGGGCGGTCTGCTTGTCCTTGCCGTAGGAGAACATCCCTACGCCGGGCACGAGGACGATGGCCGGGTCGGCGCCGCGGATCGCGGGGGAGTCGGGGGTGGCGTTGCGGTCGTAATAGCCCTGGTAGTCCTGCCGGTAGGCCGCGTGCAGCTCGGCGAGGCGGGCGACGATCTCCTCGACCGTTGCGTCAGTGGGGAGGTCGACCACCAGGGGCTTGACCTTGGTGCGCAGGAAGTGGTCGGGGCAGGAGGTGCCGAGCTCGGCGAGGGGGGCGAGCTTCTCGCTGGCCAGGAACTCGAGGACGACAGCACTGTCGGTGAAGTGGCCGACCATCGCCTTGTCCTGCGAGGCGACCGCACGGATGTGGGGGGCGAGGGCCGCGGCCTTGGCGCGCCGCTCGGACTCCGGCAGGGCGGCATACCCGGGCACCTGCGGGCCGAAGGGCTCGGTGTTGCCGTGCTCGTCGAGGTAGGCCTGCGCGGTCTGGATGATCCACAGCGAGTTGGCCTCGGCCTCCTCGCTGGTGTCGCCCCACGCGGTCACGCCGTGTCCGCCGAGGATGGTGCCGACGGCCTGCGGGTTGGCCGCCTTGATGGCCGCGATGTCGAGCCCGAGCTGGAAGCCGGGGCGCCGCCAGGGCACCCACACGACCTTGTCGCCGTAGATCTCCTTGGTGAGCTGCTCGCCGTCCTTGGCGGTGGCGATGGCGATGCCGCTGTCGGGGTGCAGGTGGTCCACGTGCGCTGCGTCGACGAGCCCGTGCATGGCCGTGTCGATCGAGGGAGCTGCGCCGCCCTTGCCGTGCAGGCAGTAGTCGAAGGCGGCGACCATCTCGTCCTCGCGGTCGAGGCCGGGGTAGACCTTGACGAGGGAGCGCATCCGGTCCAGGCGAAGGACGGCCAGACCGGGCTCCGTCAGGGTGCCGAGGTCACCGCCGGAGCCCTTCACCCACAGCAGCTCGACCTGCTCGCCGGTCACCGGGTCGGTCTCGGACCCCTTGGCGGAGGTGTTGCCACCCGCGTAGTTGGTGTTCCTCGGGTCGGCACCCAGCCGGTTGGAGCGGGCGATCAGGTCGGCAACGGCGTTGTTGGTCATCGGGGTTCTTTCTCGGTCGAACGGGAGGACGTGGGGAGGGCCAGGGAGGGGGAGTGGGGCTCAGGCGCCCCAGCCGGCTTGCGTGCCGCCGACGCGGTCGGCGGCGATGTGGTCCTGGTAGCCACTCGCGGCGTAGGCCTTCATGGGGTCGGCGGGCAGCCCGCGGGTGACGCGCCAGTCGGCGAGGTCGGCGCGGACGTCGGTGTAGAAGGCGTCCATGAGGATGCCGTTGGCGCCCAGCACGTCGCCCGCGCGCTCGGCCTCGCGCAGCGCGGCACGGTCGACGAGCAGGGCCCGGGTGGTCATCTCCTGGACGTTGAGGACCGAGCGGATCTGGCCGGGGATCTTGTCCTCGACGTTGTGGCACTGGTCGAGCATGAACGCGACGTCGCTGTCCTCGCCGTAGCCGCCGCCGCGGATCACCTCGTAGAGGATCCGGAACAGCTGGAACGGGTCGGCCGCGCCGACGATGAGGTCGTCGTCGGCGTAGAAGCGCGAGTTGAAGTCGAACGAGCCCAGCCGGCCCAGCCGCAGGAGCTGGGCGACGATGAACTCGATGTTGGTGCCGGGTGCGTGGTGGCCGGTGTCGAGGCAGACCGTGGCGCGCTCGCCGAGGGCGAGGCAGTGGACCAGGGAGGTGCCCCAGTCGGGGACGTCGGTCGCGTAGAACGCCGGCTCGAAGAACTTGTACTCGAGGACCAGTCGCTGGTCCTGGCCGAGTCGCGTGTAGACCTGCGCGAGCGAGTCGGCGAGGCGGTCCTGGCGGTCGCGCAGGTCACCCTGGCCCGGGTAGTTGGTGCCGTCGGCGAGCCAGATCTTCAGGTCCCGGCTGCCGGTGACGTCCATGATGTCGATGCACTCGAGCTGGTGGGCGATCGCCTTCGCCCGGATCCGCTCGTCGACGTGGGTCAGGCTGCCGAACTTGTAGTCGTCGTCCTGGAAGGTGTTGGAGTTGATCGTCCCGAGGCGCACCCCGAGGTCCTCCGCGACCCGGCCGAGCTTGTCGTAGTCGTCGACCTTGTCCCAGGGGATGTGCAGGGCGACCGAGGGCGCGAGCCCGGTGAGCCGGTGCACCTGGGCCGCGTCTGCCAGCTTCTCCTCGACCGTGCGCGGCGTGCCCGGGGTGGTGAAGACCTTGAAGCGCGTGCCCGAGTTGCCGAACGCCCAGGAGGGCAGCTCGATCGCCTGCTGGGCGAGGCTGTCCGCGATGTCGGCGAAGGTGTTCATGCCTGACCGTCCGTTCATGAGTGCAAATGAAGCGCTTCAGTTGCATGGAGTAAACAGCAAGAAGCGACGCGCGTCAACGCCGAGCTCGGGAACGCCCTGCAGGAGGAGTGCTGGGGTTGGACGTCTTGATATCAAGGCAATTCACGGCGGAAACAAATCGAGGGAGAATGGTTGACAGGTCCAGGCGGCGCCCCTACCTTGGAGCCACGTCAGGAAATGAAGCGATTCAAAACACGACGTGAGACCAACGCGGATACGCGCCCCAATGCTGTGGAGGTACCCATGAAGATTTCCCGTTCAAAGTTCGCGGCCACCGTCGTTGCTGCAACTGCCGTCGTGTCGCTCGCTGCCTGTGGCGGCGGTGGGGATGCGGCCTCGTCCGGCAAGACGACGATCACGCTGCTCACCGACAACGCGGAGACGACGGTGAAGCCGGCCAAGGCGATCGCCGAGGCCTTCGAGAAGGCCAACCCGACCATCACCGTCAAGCTGGAGTCCCGACCCGGCGGCGCCGACGGCGACAACCTGGTCAAGACCAAGCTGTCGACCGGCGACATGGCAGACGTGTTCTGGTACAACTCCGGTTCGCTCCTGCAGGCGCTCAGCCCGGAGAAGAACCTGGTCGACCTGACCGGCGACGCGGCTCTCAAGGACACCGACCCGGCGTTCCTGCCGACGGTCACGCAGAACGGCAAGGTCTACGGCGCTCCCGTGGGCACCGTGATGGGTGGCGGCATCCTCTACAACAAGGAGGTCTACTCCAAGCTCGGCCTGTCGGTCCCCAAGACGTGGGCGGAGTTCGAGTCGAACAGCGACAAGATCAAGGCCGCCGGGCTCACCGCGGTGGTGGGCAGCTTCAAGGACACCTGGACGTCCCAGCTGTTCGTGCTCGGCGACTTCCACAACGTCGCCTCGGCCAACCCCAGCTTCGCTGCCGACTACACCGCGAACAAGGTCAAGTACGCGACGGATCCGACGGCGGTGAAGGGCTTCGAGAAGACCGCAGAGGCGAAGGCCAGGGGCTGGCTCAACAAGAG
Source organism: Phycicoccus sp. Soil802 (assembly GCF_001429605.1). Classification (GTDB taxonomy): domain Bacteria; phylum Actinomycetota; class Actinomycetes; order Actinomycetales; family Dermatophilaceae; genus Pedococcus. The sequence goes on along the minus strand of NZ_LMSS01000006.1, from coordinate 498,259 downwards.
TGCCGGCTCGACCACCTTCGACCAGGGCATGAAGCTGCTGGCCAGTGGCAAGGCGGGCCAGTACCCGCTGCTCACCTTCCCGGTCGGCACGCTGTCGAAGGCGGACGCCGCCAAGATCGGCTTCTTCGGGATCCCGGGTGACGACGCGAGCAAGAACGGCGCCACCATCTGGCCCGGCAACGGTCAGTACATCCCCAAGACCAGCAAGAACATCGACGCTGCCAAGAAGTTCATCGCCTTCGTGGCCTCGCCCGCCGGCTCTGAGGTGTACTCCTCGGCAGCCCCGCCCACCGGCCCGTACATGGTGACCGGATCGAAGGTGCCCGCTGACGCACCGCCGGTCGCCCAGGATCTCCAGGCCTACATCGACGCCAAGGCGACGACCCCGGCCCTCGAGTTCCTGTCGCCGGTGAAGGGCCCGTCGCTGGAGCAGATCACCGTCGCCGTCGAGACCGGCCAGACCTCGGGCAAGGACGGTGCCGCCCAGTACGACGCCGACGTGACCAAGCAGGCCAAGCAGCTGGGACTGCCGGGATGGTAACCAGCGTCACCCCGAGCCAGACTCGGACGACCGGCCCCCGCGGTGACGCGGGGGCCGGTCGGCCCACCCGGAAGCAGGCCCGGTCCGGTGGCGCCCGCAACCTCCGCGCCCGGACCTACTCCTACTGGTTCTACGCGCCCGCAGCGGTGATCTACGGCCTGATCTTCCTGGTGCCGACCGTGATCGCCTTCTACTACTCCCTCACTCGCTGGACGCTGTTCGACTCAGAGTTCATCGGTCTGGACAACTTCAGGCAGTTCTTCTCAGAGCAGTCATTGGTCAGCGGCCTCAAGAACACGCTGATCTACGCGGTCCTCACCAGTGGCCTCAAGGTGGTGCTCGGCATGCTCTTCGCCGTCCTGCTGACCGGCCCGATCCGCTCGCGTGGCCTCCTGCGCTCGGTCGTGTTCTTCCCGGTCCTCGTGAGCACCGTGGCCGTGGGCATCACGTTCAGCGTGCTGCTGCAGCCGGACTTCGGCCTCGTCGCCACCGTCCTGAGCAAGGTCGGCATCACCTCGCCCGACTGGCTCGGTGACCCCAGCCTCGCCCTGCTGTCCGTGGCCCTCGTCGACGTGTGGAAGGGCGTGGGACTCGCGACGCTGATCTACATCGCGGGCATCCTCGCGATCCCCAAGGACTACTACGAGGCCGTCGACGTCGACGGCGGCAGTGCCTGGACCAAGTTCCGGAACATCACCCTCCCGCTCGCCCGCCCGGCGACCTTCACCGTCATCCTCCTGTCCCTCATCGGAGGTCTCCGGTCGTTCGACCTCATCTGGACGATGACCGGGGGCGGGCCCGGGTTCAGCAGCGACGTGATCGCGTCGGTGATCTACAAGCAGTACCAAGCCGGCTTCTACGGCTTGGCCACGGCGGGCAACGTCGTCCTCTTCGTCATGGTGTCCCTGATCATCTTCCCGCTGTTCCGGTACTTCAACTCGAAGGAGGTGGAGTCATGAGGACGAAAACCCTGAGAAGCGTCTCGCTGGAAGTCGTGGCCATCCTGGTCGCCCTGGTCGTGTTCGTCGTTCCGTTCGTGTTCATGTTCCTCACCGCGTCCAAGGACGAGTTCGAGTCGGCCGACCTGAAGTTCTCGCTGCCCACCGACTGGGCTGTCGTCGACAACATCAAGGAGGCCTTCGCAGCTCGGGACGGGATGCTGCTCACGGCCTTCAAGAACAGCACCATCCTCACCGTCGTCTCGGTGGCCATCCTCGTGGTGCTGTGCTCGATGGTCGGCTACGTCATCCAGCGCCGTCCTGGGCGGGTGGCGAACCTCGCCAACATCCTGGTCATCTCCGGGCTGATCATCCCGCCGGCCGTCGTGCCGACCATCTGGGTCCTGCAGCAGATGCACCTGTTCAAGACCCTGCCCGGGCTGATCCTGGTCGAGGTCGCCTACCAGATGGCGTTCTGCGTGCTGCTCTTCCGCGCCTTCGTCGCCGCCATCCCCCGGGAGCTGGACGAGGCAGCCATGATCGACGGGTGCACGGGGCTGAACCTGTTCTTCCGCGTGATCTTCCCGCTCCTTCGGCCAGTCACGATCACGGTGATCCTCACGAGCTCGGTCTTCATCTACAGCGACTTCGTCAACCCGCTGTACTTCCTGCCCGGTGACGAGAACGCCACGGTGCAGCTCACGCTGTTCAACTTCCTCAGCCAGTTCAGCACGCAGTACAACCTGCTCTTCATGGACATCGTGCTCGTCACGCTGCCGCCGCTCGTCCTCTTCATCTTCTTCAACCGCAAGATCGTCGCCGGAATGACGTCCGGCGCCGTCAAGGGCTGACGCCCTTCGGCGGGTGGGCGCAGGGCCCGCCCGACCATCCCTACCCCACCGTTCTCCCGACAGCTCGCACAGCTCTCCCGAAAGGCAGCCATGACCCACGAATGGTCCGCGGACCTGATCGCCCCTGACAAGGACTTCGCCGGAGCCCCCTTGCTGCGCAAGGAGTTTGCGCTCGACCAGGGCCACGGTCCCGTGGTGGGGGCGACGCTCTTCGTCACGGCGCACGGGATCGTCGAGCCGACCATCAACGGCACTCCCGTCTCGGACGAGGTGCTCACCCCAGGGTGGACCAGCTACGAGTGGCGCCTGCGCTATCGCAGCTACGACGTCACGCCGCTGGTCTCGGACACCTCGGTGCTGGGGCTCGCCCTGGGCAACGGCTGGTTCCGTGGGCGCCTGGGGTGGAGTGGAAAGAGTGGGTTCTACGGCGCCGAGCTCGCGGGCCTCGCGGAGCTCCACGTGGAGTTCGAGGACGGGCACCGCCAGCTCGTGGGCACTGACGCCACCTGGCAGGCAGGTCCCTCCGCCACGCTGGTCAACGACCTGTACGACGGCCAGACCATCGACGCCCGCCTGGAGTCCTCCGACTGGACCCAGCCCGGCGCCGCCCTCGAGGGTTGGTCCGGGGTGCACGTGGTGGCCCATGACGGTGGACGGCTGGAGCCGTACCTCGGGCCCCCCGTCCGTCGTCAGGAGGTCGTGGCGCCGGTGAAGGTGTGGACCTCCCCGGCGGGAGCGACGCTGGTCGACTTCGGGCAGAACCTGGTCGGCTGGCTCCGCTTCTCCGTTCAGGGCGAGGCAGGCAGCGAGATCACGGTCCGCCATGCCGAGGTCCTCGAGCACGACGAGCTCGGCACCCGACCGCTACGCACCGCCGAGGCGACCGACCGCTTCATCCTCAGCGGGGGGGTCGACACCTTCGAGCCCACCAAGACCTTCCACGGTTTCCGGTATGCCGAGGTGTCGGGCTGGCCGGGCCAGCTCACCGAGGACTCGCTCGAGGCCGTGGTCGTGCACTCCGAGCTCGAGCGGACCGGCACCTTCGAGTCGTCCGACGAGCTCCTCAACCAGCTGCACCGCAACGTGGTCTGGGGCCTCAAGGGCAACTTCCTCGATGTCCCCACCGACTGCCCGCAACGCGATGAGCGGCTGGGCTGGACCGGTGACATCGCTGCCTTCGCCCCCACCGCGGCATACCTCTATGACGTCTCCGGCTTCCTGTCGAACTGGCTCGTCGACGTCGACCTCGAGCAGAGCCATGCCGATGGCATGGTGCCCTTCGTCGTGCCGGACGTCCTCAAGTACATGGAAATCCCGGCAGACTTCCCCGACCCCGACAGCACGGCGGTCTGGAGCGATGCGGCGGCCTGGGTGCCGTGGGCACTGTGGACCGCCTACGGCGACAAGGCGGCCCTCGAGCGCCAGTACCCGGCGATGACGGCGCACGCCCATCGGGTCGAAGGACTGCTCTCGGACAACGACCTGTGGGACAAGGGTTTCCAGTTCGGCGACTGGCTGGACCCGCAAGCGCCACCGGACCAGCCGTTCAAGGCGAAGGCGGACAACGGCGTCGTGGCAACGGCGTGCTACTACCGAACCCTGCGCCAGGTGGCTGCGACGGCCGAGATCCTCGGCATCCCCGACGACGCGGGCTACTTCTCGGCCCTGGCCGAGCGGGTGCGCAGTGCCTTCCAGAAGCACTACGTCACCGAGGGCGGCCGCGTCCTGAGCGACTGCGCCACCGTCTACGCCCTCGCCATCGAGTTCGGCCTGCTCGATGAGGCCGATCGCCAGGGTGCCGGTGACCGGCTCGCAGAACTGGTGCGGGACAACGGTTTCCGCATCTCCACGGGTTTCGCCGGGACGCCGTTCGTGACCGACGCCCTGACGTCCACGGGGCACCTCGACGATGCCTACCAGCTGCTCCTGGAGCGGGAGTGCCCCTCGTGGCTGTACCCGGTCACGATGGGTGCCACCACCGTCTGGGAGCGCTGGGACTCGATGCTGCCCGATGGGACCATCAACCCCGGCGAGATGACGAGCTTCAACCACTACGCCCTGGGCGCCGTGGCCGACTGGATGCACCGGACCATCGCCGGCATCGCCCCGCTCGCGCCCGGGTACGACCGTGTCCTCATCGCGCCACGACCGGGCGGAGGGCTGACCTGGGCCAAGGGCGCCCTGGACACCAGGCACGGCACCATCGCCTCCGACTGGTCTCTGGACGACCAAGGCACGCTGTCGCTTCGGGTGACCGTGCCTCAGGGCGTCGAGGCCACAGTGCGGCTGCCCGACGGCACGGAACGGGTGGTGGTGGGCGCCGGGGACCACCAGTTCACCGCGCCCAGCTGAGTCTTGTCAGGATCGGGCGGCGAGGCGGGCACCCTCCGTGAAGAAGGCTGCGATCCCGGCGACGTCGGCCAGCTCGTCGACGAGGCGAGCGGCGCCGAACGGGGCGTTCCAGAAGTCACCGGTGACCGGGCGGTACGGGCCGACGTAGGCGTACGGCCGGTCCAGGTAGCCGTCGCCGGGGGAGACCCCGTAGTTGACCTCGTCCACGCTGGTGGCGACGTCGAAGTGTTCCGGCCAGAGGGTGCGTTCGGCGTCGGATCTGAACTCGCGGAGAGCCTCGTCGCCGAGTCGGAAGGCCGTCTCGATGACGTGGACCGAGCCGGGATCCAGCTGCACGGTCTCCGACGGTGCGACGTGGGGGCCGTCGCTGTAGACGTCGTCCAGCGGGCTGGCCTCCCAGCCGGCCTGCTTGGCCGCGTCCGAGATCGTGAGCCCGTTGAGGGGAATCCGTGAGGTCCGGGTGACCAGCTCACCGCCGGCCAGCGCGATGACCGGGTCGTCCCAGGTGCCGATGCCCTCTGGGCGCACCCGCAGCCGCAGGTCGCCGGTCTCGCGGAACCGCGGCCCGGCGAGGACCAGCTCGGCCAGCGCGTGCAGGCTGAGCCGGGTCTGGGTGTAGGTGTCGGTCGGATCGGCCATCTTGTCCTCCTAGGGCTCGGTCAACGGTGCGAACGGGCTTGCCGAACGCGAGACCCCTGACGCAGCAGTGCCCCCACCCGAGCGAGCGGGGGCACCACCTCGGCCGACGTCCAGCGCCCCTGAACTTGCAGGACGTCGCCGTGATGGCCGGGGGTCTGAGCGGCGCTGTTGGACCCGACGATGGCCATCGACCATGGCCTGCGGGTCCGGGCAGGCGCTTCTGTCAATGGTATGTAGCAGTGGGGTCAACGCAAAGGGGCTGTTGCTGGACACGGTGCGTTCCGTGCCCCTGAAGGGCAGCGATCACCAGGCGCCCACGACCGAGCTCATCCTCGGCAGCACATCGATCGGCGATCGAGCAGGCCAAGGGCGCGCTGATGCTGCGCTTCGGGTGTTGACGCCGAGGTCGCCTTCGGACTCCTGCGGAGCTACTCGACCCAGCACAACATCAAGCCGGCGACCCTGGCCGCGCCGGAGACCCGCTCGTCAGTCGTCCTTCTTGAGGCTCGGGTACTTCTTCTCGACCGCCGCCCGGACCTTCTTCTGCTCGGACTCCGACCCGTGTTGGGCCACCCGGGCCAGGGCGTTGCGTGCGTGCTCGATGTCCGGAATGGGGTACTTCTCCTGCTCCGGCAACGCGAACGACGACTTCTTCAGCTTCTTGCGGTTCTCGGTGTCACTGAGGTCCTTGGACACGGTGGACTCCTTCCGTGGTTCCTTCTTCCTCGCACTCCGCGGGGAGGTCAGTACCAGTGCCGACGCCCGCCGATCGCGCGGCCCGTCGAGCCGAGCAGCACCAGCACCAGGCCGATGACGGCCAGGATGACGCCGATCGTGATGAGGATGGGGAGATCGGCCACGTAGCCGATGATGACCAGGATGATGCCGAGGATGATCATGCCTACCTCCTTGATCTCAGGCTTCAGAGATAGTGCCCAGACCGGGAGCTTCTAAACGTCGTCGACCCCGAATTCTGACCGAGCCGGGGGCAGCCCTTGCGAAGGCCGAGAGACGACGAGAGAGCCGTCACGATGCGATCGGGCCGCCGCCTGCTGGGCGCGGTAACGGCGCACCTTGGCGCGATCTCCGCACGTCTCCATGTCACACCACCGTCGCGCCTTCGCGCGCGAGCGGTCGAGGAAGGGGTGAGTGCACAGGTCGTCTGCGCACAGCTTCAGGATGGCGCCGTCGGTGGGGTCGACGAGAGCGATGCCGGCCTGGGCCACGGCCGCAAGACAGGCTGCTGCATCACCACGTCGGACACGTCGGCCGTCTGGCCCCACGCTGTTGATGGGTCCTTGTTGGCTGGCGGCCCTGTTGAGGGCCAGCCGGCTGCGCTCAGGTATCGGTGTCCCCTCCAAGAGTGCAGTAACCACGTCGAACAGGTGCTCTCGCAGCTCACGGGCGCGGTTCAAGTCTGGCTCGCTCACCGGAGGAACACGGTCGACCAGACCCGCCTCGACGTACCAGCGACCGAGCGTGGCGCCGCTGTCGAGGCCCTCCTCGTTGCGGGTGCCCCGCTCGCTCACAGTGCCCACGAAATCGAGCGCGGTGTTCCCAGCGACGTGAACCATTGACATGTCACCAGTTTGACCGGTTACGTCACGTCTGGCAACGTGGAGGTAACCGGTTTGAGGAGTGTCATGCCTTCGAGGACGATGACCACCTACATGGCAGCGGCCGTGCTGGTGCGGGCCATGGACGCGGGAGCCACCGTCGGCGTGGTGCTCCTGTGCAGCGCCTCGCAGATGTCGTCGCCGCTGCGGACCGCCGGACTCCTCGGGGCGGCCCTCACGGCTCCGCACGTCCTCGGCTTCGTCACGGCCCCCCTCCTCGACCACTCCCGCGACCCGCGACGGGTCATCGGTGCCGCCGCAGCCACTTTTGCGAGCATGCTTGCGGCGGCCACGACGGCACTCGCAACCGCTCCACTGGGGGTCGTCTTCCTACTCTGCCTGATCGCCGGCGGGTCAGGGCCGTTGCTCACCGGTGGGTTGAGCAGCTTGGTCGACGGACGTCGGGCCGACAAACAGGCACGACGGAGTCGCGCTCTCGACGCTCTCACCTACGGCCTTGCCGGGGCAGCCGCGCCCGCCTTCATCGCGGTCCTCGCGACGCTCGTATCGCCCCGCGGTGCGCTCCTGGCTCTCTGCGGTCTGGGCCTTCTGGGCGCCGGGCTGGTCATGCACCTACCCTCCACCCGACAGGTGAAGGGGCGGAGCGAGCGGACGCGTCATGCGTCGTGGGGCGCCGAAAACCATCACGATCCGACATCCCCCGCGCTCTCTGGTCTTCGGTCCGGCCTGTCCGCGATCTGGCGTGACCGACGGCTCAGGCAGGTCGCGATACTCACCTGGCTGGGCGCGTTCGTCGTCGCGGCAGCGTTGCTCGCCGGGATGTCCTTGGGCGAACGGAACGCCACCGGCCACGGCGGATGGATCGCCGCCGCTTTCGGAAGCGGTGGCCTTGTCGGCGGCCTTCTGCTCGCCGTGCACCCAGTGCGAGCAGACCCAGCCCGCGGGATGATGATGTGGGTCGGTGGGCTCGTCCCGGTGCTCACCGCGGGTGCGCTCCTCGGGACGAGCCTTCCCCCATTGCTGGCCACCTTCACGACCCTGGGCCTGGTCGTCGCGCCTCAGACAATGCTCAGCCTTGCGGCCCGAGGCGAGTACGCACCCGCGGGCACTCAGGGCACCGTCTTCGTCACCGTGGCCGGGACGAAAGTGGCCTTCGCGTCCGCCGGCACGGCAGCCGCCGGTCTCACCGCCGGCCTGCCACCAACACAAGTGCTAGCCGCGCTGGGCGCCCTGACCCTGGGCGCCGTGACAGTGGCGGGCCTCGCCGGCGGACGATCTCGCTGACCGCCAACCCAACGCAACGGAAGCTAGTGGGTTTCGGCCATGCTCCACATGGTCCAGAGCTCGGTGCGCATCCGCCGCGGCTGTTGCAGTGTGTAGACGACGGCCTCGGCGATGTCGGTCGGCTCCATGAACTGCCCCTCGGACGGGTCCGCGCCTCCGAACCGTCCATCGGCGGCGGCGAACGCCGTGTTCACGCCGGCCGGCGCGATCACGGTCGTGCGGATGCCTTCGCTTCGAAGCTCGCGGTCGAGGGCGTAACCCAGGTTGATCTGCGCGCCCTTGGTCGCGGCATACACCGCCTCCTTGCCACCTCCGATCAGGAGGCCGGCGACGGAACCGATGATGACGATGTCGCCTCCGTCGCCCTGCACGCGGAACTGGCGCACGGCCGCGCGGGCCAGCCAGACGGAACCCTTGACATTGACGTCGATCATGAGGCTGACGTCGTCGGCCGAGTAATCGAGAACTCCGCCGTAGAAGCCGATGGCGGCGTTGGCCACCACCGAGTCCACCCGCCCGAACGCGCTGATCCCGGCCTCGATGAGGGCTGCCGAGGTGGCTTCGTCGCGGACGTCCCCGGGGACGACCACGAGCCGGTCCTCGTCCTGGAGCTCAGCCTGCAAGGTCGCCAACGACTGGGGGCGCAGGTCGCCCGCAACGACCCGGCCGCCACCCGCCAGGACCTGGCGGGTGATCGCTCCCCCGATCCCGCCACCCGCACCGGTGACGACGACGACTGTGTCTCGCAGGCTGCGCTGTCTGCTCATGCGGGGAACGCTAGGAGGCGGGCGAGACGCACGACAAGCGCCCCCGACCCGCGTTCTTGATACTTTTCTCGTGTCCTTGAGAGGCAGGCGACGATGTCGTTCCGACCCGAGTCCAGCCGTTCCCAGCCGACCCGGTCGGGGAGCCGCCGTGACTGAGCGGCTACAGCAACCTCGCGAACTTCAACCGCCAGTTCCTCGCCGAAGTCGGCATGACACCCAGCGCATACAGACGCCTGGAGCTGTCACAGAAGCCGCCGCACCAGGTGTTCAGCCTCAACACCCGTGCGCCCGCCGACTAGCCTGACCAGGGGGGCAGGCGCCCGTGCCGCCGGCGAAGCGCCCGGATGTCACAGGGAGATACGCACCCGAGCGCTGCTGGGCGGAGAGCGGCACCGTCTACTGCCCGGCGAGACGGCTTCGACCACCGCACCAAGCCGCGACTCTTGGAAAGGCGGACCTGGCGGCGATAGGGGGGCTCAACCGCCAGGTCCGCCGGTTTAGGGGGAGCGCAAGGACGCGTTGGCGACGAGGACGGTCAGGCTCGTGTAGTCCTCCTGGCTGGCGCTCATGGCCCGTCGGTTCGCATCGCTCAGGTGCCCGATGTCCGGAATGACGATGCCCCAGGCCTCGTCGCCGCGGCGGAACTGCTGCATCAGCGCGTCGAAGGCCGATGGCACGGCGTGGCGTCGGTCGATGAAAATGGTCCCGAGCGTGAACCCTTCGCTGCGGGCGAAGTGCTCGAGACGCGTCTCGGCGCTGGTGAGGGGCTCCCCTTCATCGAGCGCGCCCTCACAGATGTAGCCGAACACCAGGGGTCGGAAGCGGTCACTCATCACAGGCCCTCACGAGCAGCCATGCCGCGCTGTCGGGCGGCAGCTTCTCGCCCACCTCGGCCTTGCTGGCGTGCAGCACGTGACCGTCGACGGGCATGCACACGGGTCGGGACGAGCAGTTCACCACGCACGCGAAGCCGTCACCGCGCATGAAGGCCAGCACTCCCGGCTCGGTGGGCAGCCACCGGAACTCCCCTTGGGTGATGCCAGGCACCCTGCGGCGCAGCGCGATCGCCTCGCGGTACAGGTGCAGCATCGACTCGCCGGACTCCAGCTGCCGGTCGACGGCGTGGTAACCGAACCAGTCCGGCTGCGGGAGCCAGGTGGTCGCAGCAGCGGGCTCCGGGGAGAAGCCCAAGGCGTCCCTGCCCGAGTCCCAGGGCAGTGGGACCCGACAGCCGTCCCGTCCCCGGCGCGCACCGGCCGTGCGGTGGAACATGGGGTCTGTCAGCAGGTGTTCCGGCAGGTCGGTGACCTCCGGCAGACCCAGCTCCTCGCCCTGGTAGATGAACGCCGACCCGGGGAGCGCCAGCATGAGCAGGGCGGCGGCGCGAGCCCTGCTGAGGCCCAGCTCGATGTCGCCGACCGGGCCGCCCGGGGCGCCGCCCGCGTACCGGGTCACCACTCGGGGCATGTCGTGGTTGTTGAGCACCCACGCGACGGGTGAGCCGGTGGCGGCAACCGTCAGCCGTCCGCGATCGATCACGCCGCGCAGCTGCTCGACGTCCCAGGGGGTCCGCAGGAACTCGAAGAAGAAGCTCTGGTGAAGCTCGTCCGGGCGCTGGTATGCGGCGAGCTCCGCCGTGTCCAACACCCCGACCTCGCCGATGAGCACGCGCTCGTGTCCGGTGGAAGCGGTGTACCAGTCGGCGATGGCGCGCCAGCGGCGCCACACGTCGTGCACCTCCGGCTGGTTCCAGGCATGGGGGTTGTTCGGGTCGCCGGTGAGCTCGTCGTCGAGGGCGGAGTCGTGGTCCGGCAGCCCTTCCTGCTTGTGGAGACCGTGGGCCACGTCGATCCGCAGCCCGTCGACGCCCCGGTCGAACCAGAACCGCAACACCTCCTCGAAGTACGCCGGCACGGCTGGGTGTCGCCAGTTGAAGTCAGCCTGCTCCTCAGCGAAGGTGTGCAGGTACCACTGCCCGGGTGTGCCGTCGGGCTCGGTGATCCGCCGCCATGCCGGTCCCCCGAAGATGGAGCGCCAGTTGTTGGGCGGCAGCTCTCCCTGCGCGCCTCGGCCGTCGGCGAAGTGGAAGCGACGACGTTCGGGGCTGCCCGGTCCGGCGGCCACTGCCGCGGCGAACCAGGCGTGCTCGATCGAGCAGTGGTTGGGAACGACGTCGATGAGGACCTTGATGTCGAGCCGGTGAGCGTCGCGGACCAGGGCGTCGAAACCCTCGAGAGTGCCGTATTGGGGGTCCACGTCGAGATAGTCAGCGACGTCATACCCGTGGTCGTGCAGGGGCGAGGGAAAGAACGGGTTGAGCCAGATGGCGTCGACGCCAAGGCTGCGCAGGTACGGCAGGCGATGGCGGACTCCGCCGAGGTCGCCCACGCCGTCACCATCAGAGTCCTGAAAGCTGCGCACATAGACCTGGTAAGTGACGGCCTGGCGCCACCAGCCGAGGTTCCCCTGGTCGCTGTGCGACCCGCTGCTGCGGGCGGCCTGCGGGTGGGGGTGCCGGGCGGGACGCACAGGTCCGCCAGGCTGGCGGAGTGCGGTGCTGGGCAGGCTGTGCATCGTGGTGGCCTCGGGGTGTGAGCGCTAACTTTCGTGCACCACAGAGTTCCGCGTGCGTCACGACCGCGGCATCCGGAGAACTACGGGGATCGGTACTGAGATCGTCCGAGTACGTAGTCGACCCTCAGTGGGGCCAGTGCTGCCCCAATCGGCTGGCCACCTGTGCTCGTGAGGTGAGCCCCAGCTTGTTCAAGATGTTGCCGACGTGCGTCTCGGCTGTGCGGCTCGAGATCACGAGACGTGCGGCAATCTCCCTGTTGCTCAGCCCCTGAGCTATGAGGGCCGCGATCTCCTGCTCCCGGCGGGTCAGTCCATGGGCGGTGCCGACGTCGGCAGCTGGAGGTGGTTCGCCGTCGCTGGTTCCCTGGTCGGGGCCCTCGTCGTCTCCCTTGGCCAGGCCGAGTGCCTGGTCAAGTGAAGAGGCGGCACCCTCGGCGAACGCCTTCTCGAACAGGGTGTCACCGAGAGCTTCGCGGACCGCGTCCTCCGATCGCCGGTCGAACATGCCGTATGCCGTGGTCTCGTCGACCTTTGCTCCGCTGGCCCGCCACACCGCCTGCGATGCGCCCAGCAACCGGGCCGCCCGTTCGTCGGGGGCCTCGAGCGCGGCGCACCACGACAGCGCCTGGACGTCGAAGCTGAGCCCGGTCAGGTCGTGCATCGGCTCGAACAGCCTGATCGACTGGCGGAGCGCTCGGCGAGCTTCGTCGAGCCGACCTTGGCTCCAGCGCACGATCCCGACACTCCATAGCGCGTAGGCCTTCGAGGAGAGCGCGCCGTGGCGCTCGGCGAGGGCCAGAGCCTGCTCGCTGAACTCCTCGGTCCGAGGGTCGTCCATGAAGAACGCGGCGGCCGACAGCAGGAGCAAGGTGTCGAACTCGCCGAGTGGGTCGCCCACCGCGCGGAATCGACTGAGCCCGCTCTCCAAGAGCACGCAGGCGCCAGGAAGATCCCCCTGGTACATGGCCGCGTGGCCACGGCACTCGTCGATGCGCCCTCGCAACAGCTCGTCGTCGAACTGCTCGGCCAGGTCCGTGCACTCGGCGAGCATCGTGTGCGTCCGGTCGAACTCGCCGGCGAACATGGACAGGTAGCTCGCAGCCCACAACCCATAAGCGCGGCAGAGGTCCGGCGCCGTGGCACCCTCCAGCGCCCGGACGAGATAGCGGTGCCCTTCCCGCAGGAACCCGGCAAACCAGAAGTTCCACAGGGGTGCTGCTATGTCCAGCGCGGCGGAGGACTCGCCAGGTGTCTCCAAGCACAGGTCGATGGCGGCTCGCACGTTGTCGTGCTCGCGCCTCAGCCGCAGGAACCAGTCGGCTTGCAGCGTGCTGAAGCTCTCACGCCCGAACTGCTGCGCGAGCGAGCCGTAGTGGTCCCGGTGTCGATGGTGGATGTCCGGCGCGTCCCCGGACTCGACGAGCTGCGCAGCACCGTACTGGCGGAGGGTCTCCAACATCTGGTAGCGGGACGATGCCTGGCTCGTACCGTCCTGTCGGGTGATGATCGACTTGGTGACCAGACCCGCGATCAGGCCCAATACATCGTCTCGGACGATGCCGCTCCCCGAGCACACGTCCTCGGCGGCCTCGAGGTCGAAACCTCCGACGAACACCGAGAGCCGGGCCCAGAGGAGGCGCTCGGCGGGAGAGCAGAGGTCGAAGCTCCACCCGATCGCGGTGTCCAGGGCACGCTGGCGGGCTGGCGCGGCGTTCCGCCCGGAGGTGAGAAGCGCGAAGCGGTCCTCGAGCCGCTCGAGGATCTGGGCGGGGGTGAGGGTCCGCAGCCATACCGCGGCCAGCTCGATGGCCAGGGGAATCCCATCGAGGCGCCGGCACAGCTCGAGCACCGCGGCTCGGTTGGCGTCCACGAGCTGGAAGTCGGGGGTCACGGCGGTGGCGCGGTCCAGGAACAGCGCCACCGACTCATAGCGTCGGGGCTCCCGGGTCTCTGGGGAGTCCTCGTCGGGTGATGAGAGCGGCGGGACAGGCAGGATCTGCTCCCCCTCGACCCCGAGGACGTGTCGGCTGGTGGCCAGGACCTGCAGCCCGGGAGCCGCGGCCAGCAGCTTGCTGGTGAGCACCGCGCAGGCATCGGTCAGGTGCTCGCAGTTGTCGAGCACCACCAGCAGCCGCTTGTCCTCCAGGTACTCCGCCAGGTCGGCGGCGGGGTTCGCGGAGACCTGTCGCAGGTCCAAGGTGTTGGCGACGGTGTGGGGGAGCAGCTGCGGGTCGTGGAGCGAGGCGAGCTCGACGAACCAGACCCCGTCAGGAAAGGTCCGGCGCAGGTCGGCCGCCGTCCTCAGCGCCAGGCGGGTCTTTCCGACGCCACCCATGCCGGTGAGCGTGAGCAGACGGCTGGCGGACAGCAGACGGCGGGTCTCAGTGAGCTCGCGTCGCCGCCCGACGAAGCTGGTCATCTCGGCGGGAAGTGAGCCAGGCACCTTCGCCGCTGATTTCGCACGTGCCATGGCCGTCCGAACCCTTCACCCCGCCGGTTGAGCCCCAGGGGTCCATCCAGTCTAGGTCCGCTCTGGCGCTCGATCCTTACGTCGTTTGGCGCACACCGTTGGGGGCAGCACCGCGACCTCGACCGCCGGGTCCATCTGATGCGGACAGCTTGTCAGGCATCAACCGAAGCCCAAACGTCAAGCGTCGGGCGAACTCGTACACGTGGATGGTGCGCCATCAGGGACTCGAACCCCGAACCCGCTGATTAAGAGTCAGCTGCTCTGCCAATTGAGCTAATGGCGCGCGAGGAGAGACCTTAGCAGGACGATGCGGGCGGCGTGAAATCGGCTGACGCCACGGCTCATTCGCCGGTTCGGCGAGGGGTCAGTCGCCGGATCGGCGCCGGGACGCGGCCACGAGGGCAGTACCTCCCGCGAGCGCGAGAGCAGCCACGCCGACGGCCAGCCCGAGCCGCAGGGCCCGTCCGTCTCCCTCGTCGTCGGCAGGGCGGGTCGAAGGCGTGCTGGTGGTCGGTTCGCTGGTGGGCGGTGCGCTCGTGGTCGAGGTCGACGAGGGAGCCGGCAGCGGGGTGGCGGTGGCCACCGCAGCCACCGAGAACGTGGTCCGGTCGGAGACCGGGTGACCGTCCTCGCTGACCACGTGAAAGGACACCGTGTAGCGCCCGTTGGGCAGGTCGTCGGCCAGCGCCTGGGTGACCGTCGACCCGTCGACGACGGCCTTGCCCTCCGAGACCGAACCGTCGGGACCGGCCACGCTGACGGTGGCGAAGCTCGTGCCGATCGGCTCGTTGAAGGTCAGGACGACCTTCGTGGGGACGGCAGTCAGCGTCGCGCCATCTTTCGGGGTGATCGACCTCAGCACGGCGTGGGCGTCAGCGCTGGTCGCCATCACGAGCGAGCTGAGCACCCCCAGCAGCAGGCCGATGATCGCGACCCACACCCCGATCCGGATGACCTTGGTCTTGCCCTCGGAGTCCATGAACACCCGACCATCCTGCCTGACCGGTCGCCTCGCGATCCTGGCGCCCCAGGCGCACACTGCGTCTCAGGCCGCCCGACGCTCCAAGCCCTCCACGTGCCAGACCGGCCCGCGGTGGGTGTGCACGGCGGTCAGCCCGCGGTCCCGCAAGACGGCCAACATCGCCTCGGGCGGGTGGGCGAACGACTGGTAGGAGTGGCCGGTCAGCCGCAGCACGGCGTTCTGGGCGGCGCTGTACGCACGGACCGCCAGGTTGCGCGGCGGGTGGCTGAAGACCAGGAGCCGTCCGGCATGATCGGCTGCTGCTCCCAGCAGGCGTTCGTAGTCGGGGTAGCAGCAGACGACCCGGTGGAGCACCACGACGTCGGCCTTCGCGACCTGGTCCGGGGCCTCGACGATGTCGTGCAGCCGCCGCTCGACCCGGTCCGCCAGACCGGCCTCGCGGGCCAGCTCGCCGGCCGGACCGTCGTAGGACGCGACCAGCTCCAGGTTGGTCGTGCGGGCGGCGCCTAGCTTCAGCAGCTCGAGCTGGATCTCGCCGACGCCACCACCGATCTCGAGCACGGTCGCCCCGGCCACGCCACGACCGGCGAGGAACTCGACCATGTCGCGCTCCGCCCGGCCCAGCCCGCGCCTGCGGTAGCGCCGCGCCTGCCGGCGCGCGAACCGCGGGCTGAACACCTCGTCGTACCCATGCGGGTCGCAGCAGCCGGACATGCCGCCAGTCTCCCGGGCGGTGAGCACGAGCACCAGAGCCGGGAGACCGGGGACGACGAAGGCCCCTGACCGTCTCGGTCAGGGGCCTTCGGTTTGGGGTGAGCGACGGGGCTTGAACCCGCGACCCCCGCGACCACAACGCGGTGCTCTACCAGCTGAGCTACGCCCACCATGCGTCACGACCGGACAGTGCCGGTCGCGGAAGCGACGCCAATAGTACCTGTTCCGGACCGGTGCTCGTGACCACCCCGGGGAGGTGACGCAGACGCGGCCGGCGAGGCCGCGGCATACGGGCTGGTCGTGGTGGTGTGGTCAGCCGTGGTCGACGATGTGCCGCGCGGCGATGCCCTTGGCCGTCTCGCTGTCCGGCCCGGGGGGAGCAACGAAGACGGCCTCGCGGTAGTAGCGCAGCTCGGCGATCGACTCGCGGATGTCGGCGAGCGCGCGGTGGCCACCGGACTTCTTGGGGGAGCCGAAGTAGGCGCGCGGGTACCAGCGGCGGGACAGCTCCTTGATCGAGGAGACGTCGATGATGCGGTAGTGCAGGTGCGCCTCCAGCTCGGCCATGTCGCGGGCCAGGAAGTTGCGGTCGGTGCCGACGGTGTTGCCGCCCAGGGGGGCCTTGCGCGGCTCGGGCACCCACTCGCGGATGTAGGCGAGCACCTGCTCCTGCGCGTCCTCCATCGTCGTGCCGCCCGGCAGCTCCTCGAGCAGCCCCGACGTGGTGTGCATGCTGCGGACGAAGTCGTCCATCTGCTCCAGCGCCGCGTCCGGGGGGCGGATCACGACGTCGACGCCGTCGCCGAGCTGGTTGAGCTCGAAGTCCGTCACGAGGGCCGCGACCTCGATGAGGGCGTCGGCCTCGAGGGAGAGCCCGGTCATCTCGCAGTCGATCCAGACGATGCGGTCGTTGACGGAGCGGTCGGTGGGGGTGGCAGTCACCGGCCCACCTTATTGCCCCGCTGTGACACGGGCGGCCGCCCGACCTCCTCGACTACCCTTCCCGGCATGACGTGGGGACAGGGCCAGGAGTATGCCGCGGACGCACCGCCCGCGGGCGCGCCCGCGCCCGTCGGGGCCGGGTCGAGCGGCTCCGGCCGGAGCCGCCTGCGCGGGTGGCTCCTCGTGGGCCTCGTCGTCGTGGGGTTCGGCCTCGCGGCCGTCGTGCTGGCGGTGTACTACGGGGCGACCCTCGGGCTCGTGACGACGCTCTTGGCGCTGGTGCTCGCGGCCATCCCGCTGGGCATCGTCATCCCCACCTTCCTGTGGCTCGACCGGTTCGAGGCGGAGCCGGCGCGCTACCTCGTCACCGCGTTCCTCTGGGGGGCCCTGGTCGCTGCGCTGGTCGCCGCGGTTTTCAACACCGGCGCCCACGTTGCCTTCCAGTCGGCCATCGGGCGCGAGGACGACGCCCTCCTCGCCACGGCGGTTTTCTCCGCACCCCTGGTGGAGGAGGCGTCGAAGGGTCTGCTCGTGCTTCTCATCTGGTGGTTCCGGCGTCGCGAGTTCGACGGGATCATCGACGGGATGGTCTACGCCGGGGTGGTGGCCGCTGGCTTCGCCTTCACCGAGAACATCCAGTACCTCGGCATGGCCTACGACTCCGGCGGCGACGCGTCCCTCACCGGCACGTTCATCGCCCGCTGCCTCTTCACGCCGTTCGCCCACCCCATGTTCACCGTGCTGACCGGGATCGGGATCGGGATCGCCGCCACCACGCAGAACCGCGCCCTCAAGGTGCTGGCACCGGTGGGTGGCTACCTGCTGGCCGCGCTCTCGCACGCCGTGTGGAACCTGGCCGCCATCACCGGCGGCGCGGGGATGCTCTCGGTCTACCTCGTCGTCGAGGTGCCGATCTTCATCGGGTTCGTCGCCCTGGTCGTCTGGGCCCGGCGGCGGGAAGGTCGCCTCATCGGGCGCCACCTCAGCGAATATGCCGACGCGGGCTGGCTGTCACCCAGCGAGGTGCAGATGCTGTCCACCATGAACGGCCGCCGCTCGGCGCGGGTGTGGGCCCGGACGTCGGGTGGTCGGGCCATGCTCCGGTCGATGCGGAGGTTCCAGGACTCCGCGAGCGAGCTGGCCCTGCTGCGCGCCCGGATGCACCACAGCGCTGCCGACACCCGAGCGCTGGAGACCGAGCGTGAGCTCTTGGAGGCCATCACCGCCAGTCGCAGGGACCTCCTCGGCGCGTACTAGCGTGCAGGGCGTGCGCACCCTCGAACTCGCCTCCGCCATCGGTCCGGACCTGATCGCGCTCCGCCGCCGCCTCCACCAGATCCCCGAGCTCGGGATGTCGCTCCCGCTCACCCAGCAGGCAGTGCTCCAGGCGCTCGCCGGGCTCGACCTCGAGATCACGCTGGGCAAGTCGCTCTCGTCCGTCGTCGCCGTCCTGCGTGGGCGGGGCACCGCGACCGGCGCGGGGGTCGACCCGGTGGGGGTCGAGCGCCCGGTCGTGCTGCTGCGCGGCGACATGGACGCCTTGCCCGTGACCGAGGACCTGCCGCTCGACTTCGTCTCGCAGCACCAGGGACTCATGCACGCCTGCGGCCACGACCTGCACGTCGCGGGGCTCGTGGGCGCCGCGCGGATCCTGCACGAGCTGCGCGACGAGCTCGAGGGTGACGTGGTGTTCATGTTCCAGCCGGGGGAGGAGGGCCCGGGCGGTGCGAAGCCGATGATCGACGAAGGCCTGCTGGACGTGGCCGGGCGACGGGTCGACGCGGCATACGCCCTGCACGTCTACTCCTCCGAGCACCCGCTCGGCACCTGGTTCGGGCGTCCCGGGCCGCTGATGGCCGCGGCGGACGAGGTCAAGGTGCGCGTGGTCGGTGAGGGTGGTCACGGGTCGCAGCCGTTCCGCGCCAAGGACCCGATCCCGGTGGCGTGCGAGATCGTCGTGGCGCTGCAGACCCTCGTCACGCGCCAGTTCGACGTCTTCGACCCCGTGGTCGTCACGGTCGGGAAGTTCGCCGGCGGCACCAAGGACAACATCATCCCGGACGACGCGGTCTTCGAGGCCACGCTGCGCAGCCTGTCCGAGCGGGCCCGCGCCGAGATGGCCGAGAAGATCGAGCTGCTCGCCACCAGCCTGGCCCAGGCGCACGGCCTGATCGCCGAGGTCGAGTACCTCCCGGGCTACCCGGTGACGGTCAACGACGAGGACGAGTACGCGTTCGCCAAGGACACCATCGTCGACGTCTTCGGGCCCGACCGCTACGTCCACCAGCGCAACCCGGAGATGGGTGCGGAGGACTTCGCCTTCGTCGGGCAGGAGGTGCCCAGCGCCTACGTCAACCTCAGTGCCTGCCCGGCAGCCGACTTCGCGTCGGAGCCCGACAACCACTCGCCGCGAGCAGACTTCGACGACTCGGTCGTCCCGGACGGGGCGGCCCTGCTCGCCGAGCTCGCGCTCCGTCGCCTACGTCAGCTGGCAGCACCCGAGCGGACCGCCAGCTCGTCCTAGACTCTGCGGCATTGCCCCCGTAGCTCAGCGGATAGAGCGAGTCACTTCTAATGACTGGGTCGCAGGTTCGAGTCCTGCCGGGGGCACCAATTAGGTCTCTGACCTGCACTCTCTTGCGCATGTTGGTTGATGCTGAGGTCTATGTTACCCGTACCGTTACCCGTAGACAAGAGTTTAGAGGTACTTTTCCGCACCCGAGGTGTGCCCCATGAGGTCCCTTCCCAGGTAGACGCTCGCGGTCATGGCGGGGTCCGCATGACCCAGCTGGTCGGCAATCTTCACCAGCGGCACGCCGGCCTCGTGAAGCAGGGAGGCGACAGTGCGCCTCATGGTGTGCGGAACCGCCCACGGGGCCCCTGCGGCGTCCAGGGCCGCGCGTACGGCCTTGGCGCTGTTGCTTTGGTCCCAGGCCTTTGACGCGTCCGAGACGTGAGGAGAGGGAAAGAGACGACCTTCCGTGCCGCTGCGAGCGGCCCGGTCCCTGAGCCGGTCAACGAGCCACAGGGGCAGCGGGATGGCCCGCAGAGACGACTTCGACTTGCTGCCCCGGATCACGGCCGTGTGGGCCTCGAGGTCGACGTCCTGCCACAGGAGCTCCCGCGCCTCGTCGATCCGGGCGCCAGTGCCGGCCAGGAAGGCGACGAGGTCGGCCACCGCGTAGGCCTTGCGCTGCGTGGACGGGTGCAGGGCCTCCCCGGCGAGCTTGTAGAGGTGGGAGACGACATGGTCGCGCTCCTGGCGCGTGAAGGCGCGCGTGTGGTCCCGGACCGTGCTGCGCCGCAACGAGGGCTCTTGCTTCACGGGGCGAACCGACCTCAACGGGTCGGCCGGCAGGACGCCGTCCGAGACCGCGAGACCGAGGATGCCCGACAGGGCGGCCCGAGCCGATTTGGCTGCTCCGGTGCCGCGGTCGTCGGCCAGGCCCTGGAGGAAGGCGCGCAGGCGGGAGGCGTCGAGCTGCGCGAGCGTGAGGCCACGAACGGGGGAGCCCTTGGCGTCGATGTAGCGAGAGAAGGACCGCGAGTAGTCGTCCACAGTCCGTGGGCTGAGGCCCGAGTCTGCTCGCTGGATCTGCGCGAGCCAGATGCGCCCAGCGTCGTCGAGACGAGTCGAGGAGGCCAGGTGGCCGCCAGACTTCCCCAGGCTCGACCAGGCGTCCTCAAGGGCCTTCACCGCGGCCTGCTTGGCCTTCACTGAGGGAAGGTCGGGACCGGGAGTGGCTACGCGGGACAGCTCACCCGGCTCGCCGTCATGGCCACGGAAGCGACACCGAGCCCTGTAGCGGTCACCGGCCTTGAAGCGCGGAACCGTCCGCCACTTCCCGGAGGCGTCACGTCGCTGGACGGTCACCTCGATCTCGCCGCGCTCACCAAGTGCGAGCCGCTTGCCTCTCATATTATTAGGGTACCAAAGTAAGGGTAATTTGTCTCGCAGGACACGCTACGTCTCGAAGTCCCGCCGCGACTGTCCGTAGTTGCGCCCTTCGACGAGGAGAACAACCTGTAGCTCCTCGATCCCATCGAGGCGGAGCGGCTCTCTTAGGTTCTCGACCATCGCCAACGCGTCCCCCCGCACCGTCCCGAACCTCCGCACCTCGCCGATTGCTCCAACGACGGATGTACCCCTCTCAACGCCAACGATGCCGCGCGTCCATACTTGGGACACGTCTTCAGCAAGGCTCGACGGCAGGGTTATGTGGCGGCCGCCCGCCGGAGAGAGTTGATACTCGCCCGTAGGCTCGTCAGAGACGAGAGTTGGATCGTTGCTGACGAACACCGTGTACGCCAGGAGTTGCTGCTCAATGGTCTCCGCCCAGTAGGCGCTGAAGAACCCACTGCTCGGATACGGAACGTCGAGATACTGCGCCGCCAAAGCCCTGAACATCCGCGCGTAACGAATACGTGCCGCCACGATCGGGCTTCGCGACGACCAGTCCTGCGGGGTCCACGTCTCCCGCCCCAACTTCGCGTGGAACATGGCCGTTCGAAGGTTGACGTAGAGATCCTCGTGGATTGCGTTGTGAGCCGCCTTCGCTGACGATGGCGCGAACGGAGAGAGGTCCACGTCCTCTGCCACTTTGCGCAGAGCGCGAGCGAGCCACGCGCTGTCGCCCTCGGGTCGTCCTCGGGGACCCTCGGCGGGTGGAACCTCGCCGCTCAGCAAGGACTCGATGGCGAGATACAGATTTCGGAACGAGTCGAAGAGGTCGGTCGCCGCCTCCGAGAGGCGGTAGTACCGCAAACTCTCATGCCACACCTTCGGTGGCGCAGGAGGCTGGGTCACGATGTTGCCTTCGGTGTCGCGGACTACAGCCGTGGCTCGAATGCGCAGGTTCATATGGAGCCGTCCCACGATTCGGAGGATTCGGCCCACGGGCGCCTTCCAGCAGACAATGAATGGGCTGCTCAGGTGTGCCAACGCCAAGGGCCGGCCGCCCTGGCCAAAGTGGATGTCGATCGCGCGATTGGCTGCTGCAAGAGCGTTTCTGTTGACCTCATCAAAGTCTTCGCCGGGACACTCCTGAACAACGATGAATTTCTCGCTTGGCGGAATTACGACGACCGTGCCGTCGGAGGCCTTATGGACGAACTCCACGTCGTCTGACTCGGAGGTCAGCTCGAAGACTCCGGCGCCCCCCGTTCCGAGATCTACCGCTCCGAAACTGGCCATGAGTCATGTTGGCCGAGACTGCGATCAGCGCCCAAAGCGCCGCGCCCAGGGAGGGAGACAGTTCTACCCATGTGCGTTTGGTCGCGCCGCGGCAACGCTCACTTGGGCCGCTGCGTCGGCCAGCCGCGATCATCCACGCTCGGGTCGCGTACAAGTCCACGGTCTACCCCTGGCCGACGCGACACCCGGAAAAACCCCTGCTCGGTGTCGGGGTCGTAGGTGACTACGAAGTCGCGCGCCTGAGCGTCGGCGAGGAAGTTGTCCAGCATCGCCTCGAGGACCGCGGCGCTCGGGAGCCCCTGCTGTCGCCGGTGGTTCACGCGCAGCATCCGGATCAGGTACTGGTCCCGGTGCTCCTTGCGGATCGGGTGCCACGGCACCGCTCTACCCTCAGCCTGATTCGGCCGCTCCCACTTGATCCGTCCTCGACGGATCGCCGCCGAGATGGCGGCCTGACTGACCCCGAAGCGGGCTCCCACCTCTGCCTGCGTAGCACCCGAGCGCAGCATCTGCTCGGCCTCGGAGTAGTCGATCCTCTGCCTTCCCAAGCCTCTTCCATTTCGTCCCATCGTGATTGGAATGGTGATGGCGAGTCCGCGGCGCGTCAAGCGCCGGCCCACCGCTCCGCATCCCGTCGGCGGGGAGGCTCATGATCGTTGTGAGCGCTACGGGCCGGTCGTCACGGATCGGGACTATCTCGCCGTCTAGTGGTTAGACAAGCGAGCAGAAGGCTCGTAACGAGAACACATTGAGTCCCCGCCCGAGGCGGGAGAAGGCGAGTCTTCATGGAACCAACTGTCTGCACCCACCTTTCCCCGCGAGAGCTCGCGGGTCGGTGGCGGACCACCGCAGGGCACCTGGCCAACCTGCGCTCAGCCGGACGCGGGCCGCGGTACCTGAAGCTGTCCGCCGGCAAGGTCGTCTATCGGTTGGCCGACATCGAGGAGTTTGAGTCAGAGCGCCTCGTCTCGGCCCTGCGCCAACAGAGGACCGCGGCGTGAAGCGGGAGTTCAGGGCGCTCTCGCTCGATGATGCTCTGCGTGAGGTGGAAGCCCGCCCTTTTCATCTCGTGCCCGGCCTGTTGGACAGCCGGGCAACGATGCTCATCGGTCAGAGCGAGGCCGGAAAATCGACTCTCGTCGCGGACCTGATCGCGGCAGCGCTGCGTGGTGAGCCATTCCTCCGCCGCGACTTCACGCGGCCTGTCAGCAGAGTGGTAGTCCTCAGCCCTGAGATGGGCGGAACTGGGGAGTACGCCCAAAGACTCGTCGACCGCGGGCTTGGGCGTCATCTGGAGACTGAACGCATCGTCTTGTACCCGGGCGTCGCGTCCCTGTCCAACGACGACTGGTCTGCTCTGCGCGATGACGTCGCGCCTCGCCCGGGCGACCTCGTCATCGTCGATCCCCTCATATTCATCTTGTCCGAGGGGACGAGTCTGAACAGCGACGAAGCGGTCCGGTCCCTGTGGGCCTGCCTGGGCGGGTGGGTCGATGCGGGCGCCGCTGTGCTGATCGTCCACCATTCGACGCGGAAGAGGGGCCAGAACGGCTGGCAGCCGACGGACGGATTGGGCAGCAGCTTCTTCCAGGCGGCGGCGAGGTTGACGTTGACCCTCCGTCGGTCTCGGGGCCAGGTCATCCTCACGACGAGCCCAAACGCGAGCGCGGCCGAGAGGCTGACCTTGTCGGGCGGTGGCGCTGAACCATTCGCACTAGTAGCGGAAGAGGATGCGCAGAAGGCGGCCGAAGCCTCCGCGCGTCGTAGAGACGAGGGTCAAGCGGCACGCTTCGTGGAGGTGGCCAGGTGGGCGGTCGAGAACCACGCGCACGTCGAGACGGCCGCTGAGCTGAGTCGGCTCTTGGCTGACCAGCACCCTTGGCTCTCCGGGGGCGCACAGCCCGCCCGACAGATCGCCAAGCATCTGTCGAGCGGCAGGAAGATCGGCGCCTTCCTCACGTTCGACGGCTCCACGCGGCGATGGACCGAGACGGCCCGGCCTGGGTGACGTTCCTCGTTCCCGTGTTCCCGATGTTCCCCCATGAGGAGTGCTCCTTCGTCGCACTCCCTACCCGAAGGGGCTCAATGGAGCCGGAGGCCTCAAGCCTCCGGATTCGACGAGGGAAGAAGTGGGAGGCCAACAGGCCGACCAGATGGTCCGACTCGCTGAGGCTCGTCGGCCGCAGGCGACGAAGCCGAACGAGGTCGAAGGACTGACGTCCTTCTCCTCGCCGACGAGGAGCGAAGCGACGAGATCCACCCGTTGGTGTCCGGCCTTGAGGGCCGGACGCTACGACGCGCGCGAGCCCGGAGGGGCTCGCCGACCGACCAGAAGACAGACACGACGCGGGCACGAGCCCGCGCCACGAGAGGACCCCAGTGACCACCTTCGTCGGAACGCTCCACCCCCACCAGACCGAGGGACTTACCTTCCTCCGTGACCAGCCACGCGCGATCCTCGCCGACCAGGTCGGTCTCGGGAAGACCGTGCAGCTCGCTGCCCTGATCGGTCACCTCGCCGACACGGGCACGCTTCGCGAGCCCGCTCCAGACCCCGCCAACGAGCCTCCCCAGAGGGGCGTCGCCTTGCCGCGGTTGCCGGTCCTCTGGATCACCACGGCCGGCCTCGTTGCCCAGACCGAGGCCGAGCTGAAGCGCTTCCTCCCGTCGCTGGGAGTCACCACCTCGGAGAGCGGGACGATCGGCAACAAGGCCGATCGGGAGCGGATGGAGGCGTTCCTCGCGGCACACCCGTCCGGACCCGACGTGATCGTGACTAACCACGACCTGGCCAACCGGCGGGTAGACCACCTGAGCGCCCTCCGGCCCCTGCTGGTGGTCGTCGATGAGGCGAGCGCCCTCAAGGGCGCAGGAGCCCGCTACGAGGCCGCCAAGGCCCTCTGCGACGACGCCGAGCGGGTCGCGGCCGTCACCGCCACTCCGCAGGAGAACGACCCCATGGAGCTCTGGGCGGTGATGTCCCTCGCAGGGCTCCCCGGAACGCCCGACAAGGAGCAGTTCGGGCAGCACGTCGAGTGGCGAGAGTTCTCGGACGGCACCCGGAAGCCGGTCGGATGGTTGACCCCCGAGAACGCCGGCATCGTCATGCGGTGGCTCGGGGCCCGCTTCCTGCGACGCACGGCCGAGCAGGTCGGGCTACCCCTGCCGGTCCGCGTGGACAGCGGCCACAGGCTCGTCCCGCTGTCCACGGTCCAGCAGAAGGAGTACGACAAGGCCCGATGGATCAACCACGCACTCGTCCGTCACGCCCGCATGGCGAAGGCAGCACGGCGCGGCAGCGACGGGTCGTCCTCGGTCGTGGACGCAGCCGTGGAAACGATCCGCGAGCTCGCGGAGCGAGGAGAGAAGGTCGTCGTGTTCGCCGAACACCTCGAGATCCTGGGCGACCTCTCGACCAGCCTCGAGGCTGCGGAAGTCGGTCACGTAGCGCTCAAGGGAGAGAACACGAAGGATGAGCGATCCGACGCCGTGGAGGTCTTCCGAGACGACCCAGCGACCCCCGTCCTGATCGGCACGAAGGTGCTCGAGCACGGCCTGAATCTGCAGTTTTCGAACGTGCTGGTCTCTGTGGGTCAGACATACAACCCCGCGCGCGAAGCTCAGCGGGAAGGCCGGCTGCGCCGGATCGGGTCGCCGAACGCCACGTACCGCCATCTCGTGTTCCTGCCCGACACGCCTCAAACGCGCAAGCAGCTGGAGACCCTCGAGCGGAAGGCCGAGCAGGCCGCACCGGTCCTGGCCCCTGGCGGGGTGGCAGCGTGACGGCCGCTGAGGCCCTCGGTCGTTGGTCGTCAGTAGCGACAGAGGGGCAGCGTCTCCGTCCGGATCCCGCGCACGGTCTGCTCAGTGGTGGCCGCCAGGAAGTCTTGGATGGCAGTGACCCTCACCACGACTTCGCCCACCCGAGAACTGCCGAGTGGGCAGGCGGGATCACCGACGACCGTCACCCCCCGTAGGACCGAGGAAGGGCCAGCAAGTACCGGGACGGCGGGCGGCCCCGGCGGTCCATGAGGACCCTCAGGACCCCGCTCGCCGACCGGTCCGTCCAGCCCGGGCATACCCGTCGCGCCAACCGGCCCCTGCGCGCCAGACGGTCCTACCGGGCCCGGCGGGCCCTGTAGATCACCGTGGGCCGCCAGAGCCACAGCCCCTCCGGCCCCGCCCAGTGCCCCGAACAACAACGCCGCCCCCGCGGTCACCAGCAGTCCCCGATTCATGCCACGTCATTGTCCGCCGCGGCCCCGACAACGCGCAGCCAAACGGCCAGACGGTCCTGGACTCGCGCGGTTGAGATTAGTTGCACGACAGGACTATCTCCTCAGCCCCACAGCCCCCGAAATCGCCCATATCGCCCACGAATGAGGGGGGTGGACGGCCCAGCGAGGGGGTGGGTGAGGGGGTGGCTTCGAGGGGGTGCTCAGACCACAGATCTACGACGAACGAAAGGTTCACGAATGACCTTCTGGAAGACCCTCGGCCACATGGCCGAAGCCGCCGCCAAGGCCGGCAATCCCCTGCTCGGCGTGTTCGACGCAGCCCGGGTGGCCGCTCAGACCGAGAACCCCGAGGACGGGCCCGACTCGTTCAAGCAGAACGCGACCCAGCTCGGCGCCGCGTTCTTCAAGAGCTCTGCTCCGCACCTCGCGGCTCAGGGCGGGCTCGGGGTGGTCAACTCCGACCCGGCCCAGAAGCTGCTCGCCCCGGTCGTGTGGACCGGGAACCAGGCATCGCACGGGCTCTCCACGGTCGCCGCCGTCGGCGGCGCCCTGTCCGACGCGGGCGAGACCGGGGTCGACGCCCTGTGGTCGAACGAACTCTGGAGCAAGGACACCTGGGAGCAGGCGTGGGACGCCTCCGAAGGCGTCTCCGGTGGCGAGGCGATCGTCAACGACATGCTCGGCAACCGCACCGACCCCGGCCGCCGCTGGTGGGCTGGCGACGACGCCGACCTCCAGGCCGAGCGCCAGAAGACCGCGTTCAAGGTCTCCGCCGGCGCGATGGACATCATCTCGACGTGGTACGCCGACCCGACCATCGTCGGCGGCAAGGTCGCCAAGGCGGCCCGGCTGGGCAGCAGGATCGTCGACGGCGCGGACGCGGAGAAGGTGTTCGACGCCCTCCCGACCGCAGAGCGCGGTCTCGCCGAGCGCGCGGGCGGAGCCCTGTCCTCGGCCCCCGAGGAGACGGCCTCGCGGCTGTACCACCACGTCGCCAAGACCGACGGCATGGGGATCGACGAGACCGCCGCGTACTTCAAGCAGAACCTCGAGAGGTCCGGCGACGCCGGTCCGATCGTCGGGATCCTCGGTCACGCTGGCCGGATCGCCGACGTCGCGGTGCAGCGTCAGGTCAAGGCCGACGCGCTCCTCGCCGCGGCCGGGTCCACGCAGGCCCGCGACCGGCTGATGCAGGCCGCCCCTCAGATCGCCCGCGCCGTGCAGCGTGTGTCGCTGCCGCCGGAGTCGTTCCAGATCGTCGACGACATGGTGGCCGAAGGTGTCACCGGAGACGCGCTCATCAAGGCCGCCGGCCGGTGGGCGTCGAAGGGGAACCAGAAGGAGCTCGAGGCGTACGCCAAGGAGCTCGATGACATCCACACCCGGATCGCCGCGACCGCGAAGGTCGGCGAGGTAGGCGGCGTGGAGAACGTCGCCGGTTCCGTGCTCGGCACCGTGAAGTCGAAGTACCGCGCCGGGATGGCGCGCGAGTTCTACTTCCAGCCCGGCCCCGCGTCCCGCACCGTCCGCGTCGTCCACTGGGCGACCGGGCAGCGCATGAAGGGCGTCATCGCCACCGACGACGCCGTGCGCGGCCACGACGAGCTCATGGACACGATGATGCGGTCCAGGCTGTTCCCGGCCGAGCAGCGCAAGGCGGTCTCCGAGCAGTGGTGGCTGGCCCCCGACCAGGCGGCCCGCTCCAACATGGCTCAGGCGCTGCCGGAGATCATGCTGAACAAGCTCGCCGCGAAGCACTTCGCCGGCGACCGGAAGCTGCTCGACCACACGATCAAGTCCTACCGGGGCTGGTCCTCGGCGGCCCGCACGTACACGACCAAGCAGATGGAGGCGGCTCGCGCCGCCAACGGAACCCGGGTCGTGCTCGAGGACCCGCTGACCGGCACCCCGACGTCGATCGACCGTGCGCTGTTCGAGACCCACATCGCGAACAACGTCGCGATCCCGGACGTGCAGGTGCTGGAGCGGCTCGTCCGCCACGCCAAGGGCGCTGGCACCGCGACCGACCGCGCGCTGAAGTCTGGCGAGTGGGCCTTGAACACCGCCGAGTCGGCGAACGACCTGTGGCGGACCCTGACGCTGATGCGTCCGGGGTTCGTGGTCCGCACCCAACTCGACACGCAGGCCCGCTCGGCGATGACGATCGGTGCCACCACGGTGGTCCGCGACGCGATGAAGGGTCTCGGCCACAAGGTCACCGACCGCCTGAAGGGCGCCGAGGTGGTGAAGGTGGAGGCTCTGGCCTCCGACCTGCTCCGCCAGCAGCACCTCGCGGCCGACGCTGCGGACCTGCGCGCGAAGGCTTCTGTGGTCGGCGGTGACGCCGGGCGGAAGATGCTCGCTCGCGCCGACGCGCTCGAGGAGGAGGCGGCCAAGACCGTCCAGTACGACGCGCCCGCGCGTCGGCTGGTCACCGAGGACCGCACCCTGAAGCTGAAGGGCGGGGAGGTCACGACCCGCGCTGCTGCGTCTGAGGTCGAGGCCCGTAACCTCGTCGCCGCCCTGCACACGGGCGACGTCTCGATCGGCGACGCGATCACCCAGATCCAGGGCAAAATCCAGATGCGGATGACCCAGAACTCCGGTTCGTGGGTCACCACGCTCCCGGACGAGCCGACGTGGGCTGCGGCTTGGCTGCGGTCCAAGGACGCGATGATGCAGTCGAAGGCGGGACGGAAGATCGTCGACGCCCTCGACGAGCCGACGGTCGACATGGTGCGTCACCTGCGCGCCGACGCCGACGTGAAGGCTGCGTGGAAGGCTGTCCGCGACCGCAACCCGGAGTTCGAGTCGTGGCTGGACCGCGCGATCTCGCAGGTCGAGTGGACCGCCCCCACCCGGGAGGTCCGCGACGCCCTCCGCTCAGGGAAGATCCTCGAGCAGAGCGACGCCGAGGCGCTGTTCAAGAAGGTCGGCGACGAGGGCTCGATGCTCCCGGACCGGCCGCCTGTTCATGCGCCCGAGATGGACATGCTGGACCCGTCCAAGAACGGGATCGAGTCCGCGATGGACCTCGCCAAGAAGGTCGTCCGGATCCTCTCCGACCAGCCCGACACCGTGCTGGGCCGGGTCCCGATGTACACCGAGAAGTACTTCACCCACTACCGCGAGCTCGCCCAGCGCGAACTCGACCGGACGGGCGAACTCGGGGTCGAGGCTCGCGCCAAGATCGAGGGCATCTCGCGTCACCGCGCGATCCAAGACGTCCGCCAGACGATGTACGACACCGCCCGGTTCACCGGCGCACACGACCGCGTGGCCCGCATGGGGTTCGCGTTCCTCGGTGCGTGGGAGGACTCGATGCGCGCGTGGGGTCGGATGTTCTACGACGACCCGTCGCGGGTCGGCAAGCTGGCGAAGATCTGGTACGCCCCCGAGAGGGGCGGTCTGATCGTCGACGAGAACGGCAACCGGGTCCGCCCGGGCGACAAGGCCCGGGAGAAGTGGATCGTGCTGCCCGTCCAGTGGCTGCCCGGCGTCGACTACGACGAGTTCAAGATCCGCAAGGACTCGTTCAACTCGATGTTCCAGGGCGAGGTGCCGTGGGCTCCGGGCTTCGGCCCGGGCGTGCAGGTGCTGACGACCCAGATCGCAGCCCGCACGTTCCCCGAGATCGCCGACCCCAACTTCGAGGTCAAGGGCGTCAACGTCGGGAGCAACCCGGTCCTGCGCCAGATGTTCGGTTTCGGCCTCCCCAAGACGGGAGCCACCACCGGCGAGCAGATCGGCTCCGTCGTCGAGGACGTGAAGCCGGGCTGGTACCGGCGGCTCGAGAACATCTTCGACGGCAACAGCGACCAGTTCAACGACGCCTACGCGATGGCCCTCAACTCCGAGATCCTCAAGGCCCGGGAGGCCGGCAAGGACCCCAACGAGAAACGGGTTCTCGAGACCGCCGACGCGAAGGCTCGCAAGACCGCGAGGTCGATGATGTTCCTCGAGTTCGTATCGAACTGGGGTCTCGGCATGTCCGGCGAAGGCGCCACCAAGGCGGACTTCTACCGGCAGCGGTACCGCGAGATCAGCAAGAACGCCGACGCCCTCTACGCCCGCGGGTCGTCTCCCACCGAGGAGATGCTCCGCCAGCACCCGGAGGCGGCTGGCCTCGAGTGGTCGTTCTCCGAGAACAAGACCGGGATCAACGCCTCGCTGAAGGTGGAGGACCGGGTCCGGAAGTTCGGCAAGGACATCCAGAAGAACCCCGACTTCGGGTGGTTCTACATCGGCTCGGACAACGTGGGCGGGGAGTTCTCCGCCGCGTCGTACTCGGCGCAGTTCGGCCGCGAGGCGACGCCCGGCTCGGGTGACACCTGGAGGTCGAAGCTGTCCAACAGCGAGATCCGCGAGAAGACTGCGGCCTCGCTCGGGTGGGACGAGTACTACAAGGTGAAGGACGCGATCGACGCCAAGCTGGCCGAGCGCGGTCTCCACTCGACCCAACAGAAGGGCGCCGAGGATCTCGCTGCCGTGATGAAGGACTTCCGCAACAGCCTGTCCGCGGAGAACCCCTCGTGGGCCAAGGACTACAACTCGTTCGACTCGACGAAGATGCAGACGTTCCTGACCCAGGTCGCCGAGCCGGCGCTGAAGGACGGGCGGCTGAAGAACCGCTCCGACATCAAGGCCATGAGGGACTACCTCGAAGTGCGGACTGCGGCGATGGCCCAAGCAAACGCCAACGGGTACTCCCTCGGCTCCCAGAAAGCTGCAAACCTGCGCGCGATCCTCAACGAGCTGGGCGCGGCCCTCGCTCAAGAGAACATCGGGTTCTCCCAGATGTGGCAGCGAGTCCTCCAGCGGGAGGTCGACACCGGCGAGAAGGACGCGCTGGTGGATTCCTCGTCGACGAGCAGCTCACCGACGTTCAGGTTTTAACTGTCTGTCCAGAAAGGGACCTCCACCCGCCCGGGTGGGCGTCCCTTTCTTCTGTCATGCCACGTCGTCGACCTGTTCAAGTTGACCTAGAACCTCCGCTCGAGCCAACCAAGTCGACCCAGGCGCTAACCTTGTGGGCTCAGGCGCCCGAGTACGCCCCTCACCGACCGGGCGCCGGAAGAGCCCTCACCCCTCCTTGCGGTGAGGGCTCTTTTCGCGCACGCGCAGCGGGTGTACCTTGCAAGAGGCGCCTGCCCAGACCCGCACCCGTCGCACTTCATGGCGTGAAGTTTCGGGTCCGAGGGGCGTACCAGAACTTCAGCCCCAAGGCGACGAGTGCGCCTCAGGGGGTTGGGCGATGGCCGCCGGAAGCAGTGCCTCCATCCTCACCGGGTGGGGGCACTGCTGTTGCGCAAGGGGCCTGGCGCCGCCCCGCCCTACAGGGGTATTGGGCGGGGCGGCTACGCGGCCCGGCGAGGGGGGAGGTCCAGGCCGCGATGTGGGCAACGATATCCACGTCAAGGCACGCGAAGGACGCACAGTGGTCCTAGTCAAGCTGACGTGTGAGCGAGGCTCCCCCGCCTTCCCCCGAGCCCCTCCGGCGTGGGGTCCTCTACCCACAGCGCGTGTGCTCTCCGGCCGCGACCGCCGCCGATGGCCACATCGTCCAGACGGGGACGTCCGTCGAGGAAGTGACAGGCGCCTGTAGGCAGGGTTGAATCAGGTCAACGGCCAAACGGGTCGCGTACCCGCCCGGTTGGGCTAGTAAGGACGAGTCGATGCCCCGGGAGCTGGACGAGACCTGGCAAATGTTGGACGACTTCGCTGAGGTCGCCCGCCTGGCCCAGCTCCAGGATGACCACAGAGACGCCCTTGCGGCACTGTGCGATCTGGCGATGAAGGTGGTCGAGGGGGACCACGCATCCATCACCACCGTCAACCGCGGCAAGTTCTCGTCCGTCGCCAGCACCAGTGAGCTGCCCGGCATGGTTGACGAGATCCAGGCCGAAACCAAGGAGGGGCCCTGCGTCGATGCAACCCAGACCACTGACGGCGTGCGGATCGACGACCTGACCACCGATACACGCTGGCCTACCTTCGGGCGGACGACGTCCAGCAGGCTCGGGATGCGCAGCATGGTCGCCGCTGTCAGGCCCGTGGGCGCCAACGTCGTGAGCGCGGTCAACGTCTACGCAGCCCGCCCCCACGCCTTCTCAACCGAGCATGAGACCCTGCTCTCGATCTTCGCCTCTACCGCGGCCGGCACGCTGCGCGTCGCCCATCACGACGACAGGGCCAAGCAACTCGAACGGGCTTTGCACACCAGTCGCCGGATCGGCGTCGCCTTGGGAATCCTGATGAACAGCCGCCAGATCAGCCTCGATGAAGCCTGGACCGTGCTGTCCACCGCAAGTCAGAACAACAACATCAAGCTATCTGTGCTGGCGCACCAGGTCCTCGACACGGGCAGCGTCGAGCTGGCCCCCGCGAACTGAGAGAGCCGGCTGTTTGACCCTCCCAGCCCACTTGGCGCCTACCCAACGCCGCGGGTTCCATGCATCAGGGGACGGTAAAGGTTCAGTGCGGGCGTGCGACCAGCCAGCTCAGGGTGCCCACTTGCAGTTCCAGTCGGGATGGCGCGAGTACGCGGAAGCCAGGGACAGAAGCTCCCATGAGGGGTCCTGTCCGTCGGGGAAGTAGCCCTCGTGCACCTCGACGATTCGACGCTTGGCCTCACAGGCGGCCAGCGCCAAGCTCACGGACTGGCGCACCGCGACCGGCATCAACTCCGCCTCGAGCAGCGCTCTACACCGGATCTCCTGCTCCGTGATCCTCGCCTGAAGGAACTCTGTGATGGTCACGCCCAACATCATGCGTTAAGACAGCGCCCTCGCCACAGATGATGGCGGGGGCGCCTGGTGGTGGGCCTTGGCTATGAGTCCTCGTAGACCATCCGTTCGCACTGCGGGCACAGGACGGCGTCTTGTGGCCAGATGCTCCTGAGGCTTGGCCACGGCACACCAGCGTGGATGAACATCCACCGGCCGCAATAGGACTGGAGGGCGCCGACGTCCTCGGCGTGCGCAGGTCCCGAACCGTCGGATGTCTCGTATGCGATTAAGGCGGCCATGGCAGCAGATTAAGCCCCCTCTACACGAACAGGTGCACGTCACACGGCGCGTGCGTCCGCCGGGGGCTGGTGACCCGGCCAATGGGGGCGTAGCGTCCGCACAGCCCCTGCTCTGGGGGTCAGCGGGCTGGCGTAGGGATGCGGGACCCGCCAACCCCCTGTAGAGCGGGAGCCCCCTGCGCCGCCCGCGCCCATTCGTCGCTGGTTTGGCCGGCAGCAGCGCGGGTATCCCTCGACTACCGCGGCCCGGGGTAGAGGACCCTGCCCCCCTTGGCCCTCCCTCGGGTCGTGGCTAGCAGGGAGGGCGCCGCGGCCCGGGAGCAAGGTGTGGCATGGATTCCGGGCCGCGGTTCTCACTCACGGTGCCCACTCTGTGCGCCAGTCCGGGTGATCGGCATAGGTGTACGCCAGGGCCATGAGCTCCCAGGTCGCCTCCTCGCCCCCGAGGAGAATCTCCTGCATCTCGATGACCCGCCGCTTGGCCGTGCAGTCCGCGAGCGCCACGCACACCGCCCGACGCACGTCCGGCGACAGCTCTGCGGTCTCGAGCAGGGTCCTGCACCGGATCTCCTGCTCCGTGATCCGGGCGTTCAGGAAGTCAACCAACCTCATGACGAGCCCACACTATGGCCCGTTCGCGACTCCACGCTCACCGCGCGATCGTTGCCGGCCGGGATTAGGACATTGGGCTGGTGGAAAGTGGGACGCGCGGATGGACCGTATGACCGTGGGCTACGTTTTTGCGGGCTTCGTCATCGGGGCCGTTCTGGGCCTCGGGGTGGGGCTCATGGAGTCGTCGAAGTTCCAGGCCGCGGGCGTCGTGTGGGCATGCCTCGCGGTCCTCGGCATCAGCGGGGTCGTCGGCGCGGTTCAGACCGTCCAGCACGAGCGCCAAGCGTTCTGCGACTCCGGCTCCACCGTGCCGGGAAGCACCTCCCCTACCGCGGGGCCATGCTCCGACCTCAGTGCGGGCATCAAGATGCTCTTTCCCGGCTCCTTGGCCTGCCTTGCCGGGTACTGGATCACCGTGGCGATCAAGCGGGGAAACGACTAGGGCATGGCTCGGCCCTCGACCCCACGCGGCGCGTTTCGCTGAGGTGGAGCATTGCTCCGGGGGCCGTGACTCGAGGCGAGCCCCCCTCGTTATCCCTGTAGGAGTGCCTCATCTCGGTCTTGCAGGAGGGCAGGCTGTCCATGTGGCGGCGACTTCTCGAGCGCCGGGATGGTGATCGTTCGGCTTCCACAGCTGCCCGAGAGGATTCTGGAGAGCTTGGTCCGCTCGGCGTAGTCAGCCGCCACCGGTACTTGATCGGCACCCAATGGATCGCCTAGTGAGGCAGCCACTGCGCAGGGTCGGAGGGGCCGTCCGAACCCCTAGGGGGCGCGAGGCCGCGGTCCTGCGGGGTGTGCGCTTCCCTGCTCGGGCTGGACCCAAATCGCAGTCTGAGATAGTCCCATGCCGAGGTGCGAGGACCCATCCGGTTCTCCGTCCTCCAATCAGCCATGAGCGCTCGGACGGCTCCACGCTCCCCAGCGTCAAGCCTGCCAACGGGCACCAGAGAAATGGCCTCCCACGCCCTGATGAATTCGCTGGCGTCCTTTCGGGCTGCGGGACCGCTCATGCCCACCCTCAGGAAGCTGACGAGCCACGACAAGAGCCAAAGCAGCACGGGCAGCCCCACCAACACGCCGACAACAATGAGCCAGAGTGGGGCTGCGATCGTGTTGGAGCGCGGAGTCGGATCGTCCGAACACAGGTCCTTCATCGCCGCCGACCAAATGACCAGCGACATCGCATCGATAGCTTCATTCGGGAAGAGCGAGCCGTTGGGCGTTGTGGCTACTGTCGTTCTGAAGTCGCGCTGGTAGTCGTCACGTGGTTTGTCGGCGGCCTTGTAACCACAGGCGGATCGCCCGGCGTCCAGAATCCCGGCACGGAACGACGGAAGGTCCGAAACGCTCGCCATGTAAGTCGGCCCGAACCCTGCCTCGACGCTTGCCACGAATGCATTGGCCCCTCCCTCTGGCTGGCTCGCGCGAGCGACGTCCGGAACAGACAAGAGCAATGGCATAACAAGCAGGAGCGCTGTCGCCAGTCTCCGTCCCTCCATGTTCCCACGGTACGAATGCCAGAGCGCTAGCGCTTCCGTCAATTGCGTGACATCGGCGTACGGACGAGGACGGGTCCTCGGTTGAAGGTCACATCCGCGGGGTACGGGTCAACGTTGGGCGGCGATGAACTGAGCTAGGGCACGTAAGCCTCCGGCGTCAACGTCGCCCAGTTGCACACCTCCAGCCTGACGCTGATTGCGGCTGTGCTGACACCACGCATGAGGATGTTCGGCCCAGCCGTCCCGGGACTTCGCTCGACCGCAGACATGATTTTGCCAACCGTGACCGCAGCCGCCATGTAATTGGCCCCACTCAGGTCGGCGATGACGCTTCCCCAATCAGCGTTCAAACAGACTCCGTCTGGCGTCGCCTCCGCCCGTATGACTGGATGGATGCCGCGCCTCGACGCGACGGACACCTTCAGGTTCGGGTCGACTTGCTCTAACGCGCCCAGCACTTCCAGTCCCAGCCGATTCGCCAGGAAGGCGGAGTAGTTCGCCACGCATTCGGCTCCGGTGTGTACGGGCAGATCCCCATCCACACCCAGGGCGTGGAGCCGTTCCTTTACTTCGGCGGCGTCGGGATTCACAACGTCCACGGTGACGCGGCGGCCCGCGAGGGCCTCACGCAGCATTCCGGCCGTCACCAGATCGGTCAGCGGCAGGGAGTAGCCCACCACGGCTACCCGATCCGCCCGGCTCAGCGCTTCCGAGGCGTTGCGCCAGAGTTGCCGCGTGATTGGGTTGTCGTAGAAGGCGGACTTCGCGGCGGCGGGTGGCACGAGAAACGGCTGCCGGCCGGGGGCGTGCTTGGTACGTTCGAAGTTGGACGGGTAGGCGCCATCCCAGTTGCGCTCACCTCGGAGGCGTCCGATTGTCGACCCTGTGGCGTCCCCTCGCACCCAGTACGTGTCTAGCGATCCGTGAAGCTTCATCAGTCGAAAGCTGCTCATCGGCGTGGGCGCGAGCATCGCGTACGACGCTGTAAGTGGCGGGGGTAGGGCGTCGAGGATCGACTCCATGTTCGCGTAGGAGCCAACCTCGGCGTCGAAAAGCCCTGCC
Source organism: Phycicoccus sp. Soil802 (assembly GCF_001429605.1). Taxonomy (GTDB): domain Bacteria; phylum Actinomycetota; class Actinomycetes; order Actinomycetales; family Dermatophilaceae; genus Pedococcus. The sequence continues at coordinate 461,996 of NZ_LMSS01000006.1, read as the reverse complement.
GACAGGGCCGCCCGCTCCACCAGCGTGTCGTAATTGAAGGTGATCACGTCGGCGCGCGTTGCATGGAGCACTCGCATGAGGCTGAGAAGCCAAGGCTTGGGCGGGGCGGCGAGAGCCTGCGCCTCGCGCTCTACGAGGATGTCGTGGAGCGCTTGGGTTGCTGCGACGAAGAGCGCAGCGTTGTCTGCGTTCTGCTCATCGCTGAGGTAGGGCTGGGGCTCAGCCACACCGGACATCCAGGTCTCAAAGTTGCCATCGGTGAACAGCTGCGGGACCCGATCCGCCAAGCCTTCGATCCGCCCTCTGAGCTCGTTACCGAGTTCGTCTGTGGTTGGCAGGCCGGCCGCGGCTCGCGAGAAGCCAGCTCCCAGGACTACGGCTAGACGAGGCATAGTCGGTCTCCAACCGCGCTCGTTCGGTACGGCGGCCCACCGGGGGGCGCCATGTGTCGGATGATTCTGCCAGCACGGGGCCCTACTCGGCCGCGACGGCTGTCGAGCCTGTTGACGGCGAGCCGGTACTTGTCCAGGCCCTTGCGGGCCACCAGCGACCGCTGGACACTCGGATCAGCGAGGTCCGGGGAGGAACTTTGGACCCGTGAGCGCGGAGGGGTTCTCATGAAGTTCGTCGTGGGCAACGACAGCGGCGGCCACCCGTCGTGGTGGCTGTACAGCAGCAGCGACATGGTGGCGTGGGCGGGCGAATCGTTCGGAAGCACGTATAACGCGACTCGGGCCGCGGAGGCATTCAAGAACGGGGCATCGTCGGCTAGGTACGACGTCTACGAGGACATGGGCGGCAAGTGGCGATGGCGCGCGTCCAGGTCCAGCGACAAGGTCGCCGCCTCCGGAGAGAGCTTCGCAAGCAAGTCGAACGCGGAGCGTGCTGCGGCCAACGTTCGCGATAACGCGGGTAGCGCCACCGACCCGTAGAGGTCGAGTAGCCCCGACTAAAGCAGCTTCAGGATGCGGCTTGACCGCCGGCCGCAGCCTCGCCAGACGGTGGGGTGATGTGGAGTGCGCGGTCGATCTCGGCTTGGCACAGCGGGTGGTCGGTGGTCGCCACCGTTTCGATCATGTCGCCCAAGAGTTCGATCTCTTGGGCCAGGACCGTGTCGCTTAACTCCTCCACAGGACTCGCCTCAGCAGCGCTCATTGCCAGACCCCCTCGTTTTCGACGTTCCTTCTGTCCGGTCAACGAGTGGCCCTGGTTGGAGTTCTGGTCGCCTCGACGAAATCAGCCAAACGGCTGAGTAGGAGCCACCCATCGGGTGCAGCGAGACACGACCGACGGTTGGGCAATTTTTTTCGGCGGGATAGTACACAGGGGGTGGGGGTGCCTGATTAAACATGGGTGGGTCAAGCTCCGGCGCTGCCGGCGGGCGCCTGCAAGGCTCCCTTGGCGGGCCAGAGTCGCGCGGTCGGCCCTTTGGCGGTGGCCTGCTGGACAGGCTGACAGCTGCTTGCGGTTGTAGTCAGCGCCCTAGATCAGGGGGGCAGCAGCACTAACCGTGCGCGCCAGAGGGGGAGCTCACCGGGCCGACAGTCGTTCGCCCCCCGGGCCGGCGCTCCCATGCAGGGGGCCTCGGGGGCCGTCTCGCAACGCCACGGGCCGGATGGTGTGCAGAGGAGCCGCTGACCACGACGGCCAGCGGCTCCGGTAGCGAAGTTCGGTGACCCTCTAGGTCCAGTCTTCCTGGAGCACGGGCTCGAGCGGGTAGACGTCGCACGCCGGGTCTCCGTCGGGGATCGGATCGTCAGCGGGCCGCAGGCCGATCGTGACGAGCCAGTCGGTCACCGCGTCCCAACTCGCCTGGTAGGCCACGTCCGTGTCCTGCATAGACCTCAGGACGCCGTAGGGATATGTCGCGCTGCGACGAAGGTCCGCGGTCTGAGCTCCGAACACGAGCCTGACGAGCGCACCGTTGAGCGCGCGCTCTTCGACGTCTGGTTTCGGCAGGTCCCAGGAGATGCGACCAAGTGTCCTCTGCTGCTCGATCTCCTCCGGGGCGAAGATGTGTGCGCGCTCGCTCATTGTCTCGTTCCTCTCATGGTTGTTCCGTGGTTACCCGTACTGTCACCCGAAGTAGAGGTGACTGGCGATGATGGCGGATGAGCCCTCAGGGTGCCTTATCACCCCAATCATGCTTCGCGCTAACGCTTCTGACGTCTCATCGTGAGTGCTGATGAAGCCTCGATTTCGATCGGACTTCAAATGACTGGGTCGCAGGTTCGAGTCCTGCCGGGGGCGCCAACCACCGTGACTTCTGGCCACCCAGGCCTCATCGGGTGCCCCGAACCGGCCATCGATGCACCACGGCTGGCCAGAAGTGATGGCTCCTTCGGGTGTGGACTGGCGCGTCGATCGCGAGTCGGGCCTCCGGCTGGCAGGATCGGCGCCATGCCGGAGGGACGATGGCTGGAGCGGTACCAAGCAGGGGAGCGCGAGCTCGTGTGGCACGAGCTGCGCCAGCTGGGCGACCGGGTGCGTGAGCCCGAGTACGCGGCTGAGGCGCAGGCGGTGTGCGACGAGATGGCGACGCGCGCCGCGCACAACGTCCGGCTGGTCGTGGCCCGGCTCCGCGAGCAGGGGTACCGCTTCCACGTCAACGACAACCGGCAGGCCGCCGTCGAGCCGTTCCACCCGCCCGGTCCCGAGGCGTCGGCGCACGTCGCCTGGCTGGAGGACCACCTCGGGCCGATCCCGATGGCCCTGTCGTCGTGGATCCGCCTGGTCGGTGACGTCTGGCTGGTCGGCACGCACCCGCGGTGGCGCGAGTCCTCGGACGCCGACCCGCTCGTGATCGAGGCCGAGGGCTCGCGATACCCGGAGGCCTCGATCGCTGACTACTTCGAGGACGAGCACGATGCGTGGGAGGAGGCGCGCGACGAGGGGTACGACGACGAGCCGTTCCTGCTTCCGCTGGCCCCCGACGCGCTCCACAAGGCCAACGTCAGCGGCGGCGACCCCTACGGCGTGCCGCTTCCGGATCGGACCGCGGAGGGCATCTTCGTCGGCGAGGTCGCCATGCCCTTCGTCGCCTACCTCAACCACGTCTTCAGCAACGGCGGCTTTCCCGGCCAGGCCGACGGTGACGCGCAGTGGGAGGTCCGACACAGCCTCTCCGAAGGCATGCTCGCGCTCTGACCCGCGAGGGCGCCAACCACCGCGACTCCTGGCCACCCATGCCTCAACGCCCGCCCCGAACCGTCCGCGGATCCACCACCTCTGGCCAGAAGTGGTGACCGTGGGGGACTCAGCCGGAGAGCTCCACGACGGCTATCGGCTCGTAGTGCGGTCGAGCCCGGCCCTCACCGCGGTGCGACGCGAACACGGTGACCTCGTCCGCGGTCCATTCCGGACCGGCATACCCCTCGAGCACCCGCAACCACCGGGTCGCCTCGAACGGGTGGCGTGACCGGGCCACGGTGAGGTGCGGGGTGAACGGCCCGCCCTCGGGGCTGGCGCCGACGTGGCTGCACGCGCGACGGACGGCCCGGGCGAGCCCGGCCAGGGACTCGAGCTCGTCCGGCTCCCCGTCGATGCCCATCCAGGTGACCCGCGCCTCGTAGGGGTTGGGGAAGGCGCCACCACCGCGGATCGACACGGTGAGGGGACGGCGGCTCGCCACCGCTTCCGCGACGCCTTCGACCATGGGGTCGACCAGCCGGCTCGGGACGTCGGCCATGAACGCCGTGGTGACGTGCCAGAGACTGGGATCGGTCCAGCGCAGGTCCGGCCCGGCATCCCGGCGCGGGTCGAGGAACTCCGCGAGGTCGTCCAGGGCCGACTCGGGCGGGACGACGGCGGCAAAGATGCGCATCGGCCCATTCTGTCGGAGGCATCCCCATGGACTGCTCCGTGTGGCGCGGGCTGGAATAGATTGGCGCGAGGAGGAAGGGGTCGCCATGCCGCTGTCGACTGTTCGCGTGGAGTGGACACCACCGCGCACGTGGTTCGTCACCGCGCGGCTCCTCGAGGTCGCGGCCGTGGTGGCCGTCCTCGGGTGGGCGCTCCAGAGCTGGCAGGTCTACCAGTCGACCGCGCAGAACTTCGGCGAGGACGGCACCCCGACCGGTGCCCCGCCGTTCCTCGACCGCGTCACGCTCTTCGCGATGTACGGCTTCGGCTACGGGCAGGCCCCCTTCTCCGCCCCGCTCGCGTGCCTGGTGCTGCTCGGGCTGGTCGCCATCCTGCACTTCGCCCAGCCGGTCAGCCACGCGTCGGTGCTGCGCTGGGAGGTCTTCAGCCTCTGGGCGGTCGTGTTCCTGGGCAACGTGGTGCTGGTCCTGTCGGTGGTGGTGGCCTTGGTCCGCGGTGACCCCAACGCGCCGCCGGACGACGGGGTGGTGCGCATCGACACCGGGCCCAGCATCATCGAGGTGCTGGCGGCCGGGGCGACCCTCCCGGTGCTGTGCCTCCTCCTGCTGTCGGTCTCGGCGCTCTGGTGGCTCCGGCTCCCCGTCGACTTCGAGGCGCCTGACGAGGAGCCGGACCCGTCGGTCCGGAGGCCGCGTCGCTGGCGCCCCGCCCCCGCACCCGACGCGAATGTCGACGACCTGACCCTCGACGGGGTCGAGCTGATCGAGCCGGTCGAGCGCCTGCACCCGCGCGACGACGACGGCGACGGATCGACGCCGAGCGGGTACGACGACTACTTCCGCCGTTTCTAGGGCTGCTTTTATCGAACGCATGCCTTCGGTCGGGTCTGTCGCGTGCAGTCGCGGTCATTCAGTTCGTTAGGCTTGCGGTGTGATTTCCAGGGACGACGCCGTGTCCATGCTGGGCGCCGTGTCGATCCTCCGCGAAGAGGTCGAGCAGGCCCGGCTGCCTCTCGACATCCCCGATGCGATGACCGGGCGCGCGACCCGGGACGCCCTCCTGAAGCAGCTCGACGACTACGTCATCCCGCGGCTGCGCTCCCTCGACGCGCCCCTGCTGGCCGTCGTCGGCGGGTCGACCGGAGCCGGCAAGTCGACCCTGGTGAACTCGATCGTCGACGCCGAGGTGAGTCGCTCCGGGGTGCTGCGACCCACGACCACGACCCCGGTGCTGGTGCACCACCCCCAGGACGAGCGGTGGTTCGCCGACGACCGCGTGCTCCCGACCCTGAGCCGGATCACCGGCGCGCCGACCGAGGGTGACGGGGCCAACACCCTGCGCCTCGTGCCGTCCAGCTCCCTGCCGCCGGGCATGGCCCTGCTCGACGCCCCTGACATCGACTCGGTGGTCAGCGCCAACCGCGCGCTGGCCGCGCAGCTGCTCGCCGCGGCGGACCTCTGGCTCTTCGTCACGACTGCCGCGCGCTATGCGGATGCGGTGCCGTGGGACCTGCTGCGCGAAGCCGCCGAGCGCGGCACCGCCATCGCGATCGTCCTCGACCGGGTGCCGCCAGAGGCGATGGCCGACATCCGCAGCCACCTCGCCTCCATGTTGCGCGAGCAGGGCCTGTCGACCGCACCCATCTTCGGCATCCCGGAGGCGACCCTGACGGCCGAGGGACGCCTGCCCGAGCCCGACGTGGCCCGGCTGCGGTCGTGGCTCACCGCCCTGGCCAGCGACGCCCGAGCCCGCTCGGTGATCGTCAAGCAGACCCTCGACGGCGCTCTCGGCAGCCTCGACGAGCGGGCCGCGGTGCTCGTGACGGCGACCCACCAGCAGGCGCAGGCCTTGGCCGCGCTGCAGCGGGAGTCCGACACGGCCTACCGCGAGGCGCTGGCCAACGTCGAGCACGGCATGACCGACGGCACCCTCCTGCGCGGCGAGGTGCTGGCTCGCTGGCAGGAGTACGTCGGCACCGGCGAGTTCTTCAAGCAGGTCGAGTCGACGATCTCCAAGGTCCGCGACCGGATCACCGCGGCGCTCAAGGGCCAGGCCCCACCGTCCGGCGACCTCGGTGAGGCGCTGCAGACCGGCGTCGCGGCCCTGATCGACGCCCAGGGGCAGGGCGCCGCCGCGACCGTGGCCCGCCAGTGGCGCAAGCTCCCCGGCGGTGATGCGCTGTTGGACGAGACGACAGGGCTGTCGAAGGCGTCCCCGGACCTGGGGGAGCGCACGGAGCGGCTGGTCCGTGACTGGCAGGGCGAGGTGCTCGAGCTGGTGCGCGGCGAGGGCAAGGACCGTCGCACGACGGCCCGCATCGCGGCATACGGGCTCAACGGCATCGGCGTGATCCTCATGCTGGTGGCCTTCGCGCACACCGGTGGCCTGATCGGCGCCGAGGTGGGCATCGCCGGCGGCACCGCCGTGCTGGCCCAGAAGGTGCTCGAGGCGATCTTCGGCGACCAGGCGGTGCGAGAGATGGCGACCAAGGCGCGCAAGCGCCTCCTCGAGCACGTGCAGGAGCTGTATGCCGCGGAGCGGGTCCGCTACGACCAGGCCCTCGAGGACGTGGAGACCAGATCCGGCCAGGCGCAACGCCTGGCCGACGCGGCAGCAGCGGTGAAGGCGGTTCGATGAGCCCGTTGAAAATGGGCAGCAAGCAGGTCAAGGCAGTCAGTGCCGAGGAGCTGACCTCCAGGTCGGCGGCTCTGGAACAGGCGGTGGAGACCGGCGGTCGTGAGCTCGACCCTGCCGCGGTCGCTGCCGCCCGGGCCGTGGTCGACAAGATCGGTGAGCGGATCTCCAAAGCCGGCAACCACACCGTGGTCGCGCTCGCGGGCGCCACGGGTTCGGGCAAGTCCAGCCTCTTCAACGCACTGGTCGGAGCCGAGGTCGCCGTGGTCGGCGCCCGGCGGCCCACGACCTCGCGGCCCGTGGCCGCGGTCTGGGGCGACGAGGACGCCACCGAGCTGCTCGACTGGCTGTCGGTGTCGCAGCGGCACCACGTGGCGCCGGGGGCGACCGACGCGACCCGGGTCACGCCCTGGACCCTCGACGGGCTGGTGCTGCTCGACCTGCCCGACTTCGACTCGCGGGTGGTCGCCCACCGTGAGGAGTCCGAGCGGGTGCTCGAGCTCGTGGACGTGTTCGTGTGGGTCACCGACCCGCAGAAGTACGCCGACGCGCGACTGCACGACGACTACCTGCGCGTGCTCGCCACGCACGACGCCGTGACCGTGGTGGTCCTCAACCAGTCCGACCGCCTCACCGGCGACGCCACCGGCCAGATCCGCAAGGACCTCACGCGGCTCGCCGCGGATGACGGGATCCGCGGTCTCCAGGTCATCACCACCTCGGCCACGACCGGCGTCGGGGTCGACGACCTGCGGATGCGACTCGCGACCGCGGTGGCTGCCCAGAACGCTGCACAGCACCGCCTGCTCGCCGACGTCTCGGCCAGCGCCGCGACGTTGCGCGGGGGAGTGGCCCCGACCGAGCCGACCCTGCCCGAGTCGGTCGACGCCGAGCTCGTCGACGCCCTCTCGCGGGCCGCCGGCATCCCCACCGTCGTGGCCGCGGTCGAGCGTGACTACCGCAACCAGGCCTGGGGCCGCACGGGCTGGCCGTTCACCCGGTGGGTCCGCGCCCTGCGCCCCGACCCGATGAAGCGGCTCCGGCTCAACACCCGTGACGCCGTCGAGGAGAAGCTCGCCGTCACCGCCGGCGACGTGCGCACCGTGCTCGGTCGCTCGTCGCTGCCGCCCCCGACCCCTGCCGCGCGGTCCGCGGTCGAGCTGGCCACCCGGCGGGTCGGGGACCAGGCAGCCGAGGGCCTGCCGAACCGGTGGGCCCAGGCGGTCGCCGACGCGGCGACGCCAGCGGGCCCCGAGCTCGCCGACGCGCTCGACCAGGCCGTCGTGGGCACCTCCCTGAAGATGCGGGCTCCCTTGTGGTGGCGGCTCTTCGGTGCGGCGCAGCTCGTGCTCGCCCTCGTCGCGGTGCTCGGTTTCGGCTGGCTCGCCGTGCTCGTGGTGATGGGATGGCTCGCGCTGCCCGACATCGACACGCCTCGGCTGGGTCCGCTGCCCTACCCGCTGCTGATGCTGGTCGGTGGTCTGCTGCTCGGACTGGGTCTGGCCGCACTGGCCCGCGCCCTCGGGCGCAGGGGCGCACGACGCCGGGGCCGGCAGATCCGACGGCGGCTCACCGACAAGGTCGCCGAGGTGGCCGGTGAGCGCATCGTCGGCCCGGTGCGCGCCGTGCTCGAACGGCACCGCCAGACCCGCGAGTCACTCGACCGGGCGGAGCAGATCTCGCGCCGTTGAGGCGTCGCTCGTCCACCGGTCGTCCCGCTCCCTCGGTGTGTCCACAGGCGACAGCCCGCACTGTCGCGGGGGCCTGGCGGCCGCACCACTGTTGCGTCGTACCCCGGGGAGTCACCTCCCCGGGGCTCATGGACAGCTGAGACACGACACAGATGAGGTGAGCGAGATGAACGAGTCCTACATCACGGTGACCGGTCGGGTGGTGGCCGACCCCGAGTCGCGGACCACCCGCCACGGGGTGCCGTTCGCGGCCTTCCGCCTGGCGTCGACGGTGCGCCGGCTCAATCCCAAGACGCGCGAGTACGAGGACGGCGGCACCAGCTTCTACAACGTGACGGCGTTCCGGTCGCTCGGCGCGAACGTCGCGAACTCGCTCAAGAAGGGCGAGCCCGTGGTCGTCTACGGCCGGCTCCGGATCAACCAGTGGCTGCGCCAGGACAACAGCCACGCGACCTCGGTCGAGATCGACGCCTACAACGTCGGTCACGACCTCAGCTGGGGCACCACCTCGCTGACGCGCGTGTCACGGGCGCAGCTCGACACGCAGGACCGGATGGCTGACGAGGGCGTGCAGGACGCGATGGCCGCCCTCGAGGGTGAACCGGTCGCGGTCGAGGAGGACTTTGCCTCCTACGACCCCGGCGACCTCGCCACCCGCCGCGCCTCGGGGGAGCACGATCCCGAGACGGACGACTACGAGGTGGCGGTCGAGCCGACCGGTGAGGTGCCTCGACAGGACGGCGGCCGGGAGCTCTCGACCGTGTGACGCGGATTCGGGCGTGGGGGCCCCGGCCGATAGCCTTGCCCCCATGCCCGAGTTCATCTACGTCATGTCGAAGGCCCGCAAGGCCCACGGCGACAAGGTCATCCTCGATGACGTCACCATCTCCTTCTACCCCGGCGCCAAGATCGGCGTCGTCGGGCCGAACGGAGCCGGCAAGTCATCGGTCCTCAAGATCATGGCCGGCCTCGACCACCCGTCCAACGGTGAGGCCAGGCTGACCCCGGGCTACTCCGTCGGGATCCTCATGCAGGAGCCCGAGCTCAACGAGGAGAAGACCGTTCTCGGCAACGTCGAGGAGGGTGCCGGCGAGATCAAGGCGAAGCTGGACCGCTACAACGCCATCTCCGCCGAGATGGCCGAGCCGGACGCCGACTTCGACGCGCTGATGGAGGAGATGGGCAAGCTCCAGGAGGCCATCGACGCTGCGGACGCCTGGGACCTCGACTCCCAGCTCGAGCAGGCCATGGACGCCCTGCGCTGCCCGCCGCCGGACGCCGACGTCTCCGTCCTCTCCGGTGGTGAGCGCCGCCGGGTGGCCCTGTGCAAGCTGCTCCTGCAGAAGCCCGACCTGCTGCTGCTCGACGAGCCCACCAACCACCTCGATGCGGAGTCGGTGCTCTGGCTCGAGCAGCACCTCGGGGCCTACCACGGCGCCGTCGTCGCGGTCACCCACGACCGCTACTTCATGGACAACGTCGCCCAGTGGATCCTCGAGCTCGACCGCGGTCGCGCCTACCCCTACGAGGGCAACTACTCGACCTACCTCGAGAAGAAGCAGGCCCGCCTGCAGGTGCAGGGCAAGAAGGACGCCAAGCTCTCCAAGCGGCTCAAGGAAGAGCTCGAGTGGGTCCGGTCCAACGCCAAGGCCCGTCAGGTGAAGTCCAAGGCCCGCCTCGCCCGCTACGAGGAGATGGCCGCCGAGGCCGACCGCACCCGCAAGCTCGACTTCGACGAGATCGCCATCCCGCCCGGCCCGCGCCTGGGGTCGACGGTCATCGAGGTCAAGGACCTGAAGAAGGGGTTCGGCGACCGCGTCCTCATCGACAAGCTCTCGTTCACGTTGCCGCGCAACGGAATCGTGGGCGTCATCGGGCCGAACGGTGTCGGCAAGACCACGCTCTTCAAGACCATCGTCGGCCTCGAGGAGGCTGACAGCGGGTCGGTGAAGGTGGGCGAGACGGTCAAGATCTCCTACGTCGACCAGAGCCGCGGCGGTCTCGACCCCGAGAAGAACCTCTGGGAGACGGTGTCCGGGGGCCACGACTACATCAACGTCGGCCAGGTGGAGATCCCGTCGCGCGCCTACGTGTCGCAGTTCGGGTTCAAGGGTCCGGACCAGCAGAAGAAGACCGGCATCCTCTCCGGTGGCGAGCGCAACCGGCTCAACCTGGCGCTCACCCTCAAGGAGGGCGGCAACCTGCTCCTGCTCGACGAGCCGACCAACGACCTCGACGTCGAGACGCTGGGTTCGCTGGAGAACGCCCTGCTGGAGTTCCCCGGCTGCGCCGTCGTGATCAGCCACGACCGGTGGTTCCTCGACCGGGTGGCGACGCACATCCTCGCCTACGAGGGTGACGACGAGAACCCGGCCAAGTGGTACTGGTTCGAGGGCAACTTCGAGTCCTACGAGGCCAACAAGGTCGACCGCCTCGGTGCCGACGCGGCCCGCCCGCACCGGGTCACCTACCGCAAGCTGACCCGCGACTGACCGGTCTCCCGCATAACGCATGTCCACGGCACGACGCGTGACCACGGACCCCGACGAGGTCGTCACCGCCCCGCTCACCGAGCGGGACTGGGACGACCTCGTCGCGTTGTTCGGCACGCGGGGTGACCCGTCGTGGTGCTGGTGCCAGTTCTTCCGCACGACCGGCAAGGACTACACGCACTCCAGCGCCGACAACAAGGCGGCGCTGCACGCACAGGTGCGGGACGACCCCCGCCCGCAGGGCGTGATCGCCCGGCTGGGGGACGAGGCGGTTGGGTGGGCGCAGCTCGGTCCGCGCTCGGCTTACCCGCGGCTGTGCGAGAGCCGGGCCCTGCGCGCGGTGACGGGCGAGGACATCGACGACCCGTCGGTCTGGGCGGTGACCTGTTTCGTGGTCAAGGTCGGACGCCGCCGCAGGGGCGTCGCCTCCGCGCTCCTGGCGGCGGCCGTCGACCTGGCCCGGGCCCAGGGCGCCCGCACCCTCGAGGGACACCCGGTCGACGTGGCCGCACGGTCCGGCAAGGTCGGCGGTGCCGAGCTCTACCACGGGGTCCTGACGACCTTCGAGCGCGCCGGGTTCGTGGAGGTCGGTCGCACCGGTGCCACGAGGCCGGTCATGCGACTCACGCTGTGACCACCGGTGTCGAGCCCTGAACGGCCGGCAGCAGGCGATGCGGGGCTCCCGGACGACCGGGGTCGCGCGTCAGCGTGCGGTCGCCTCCGCGTGGTGCGGGCGGCTCAGCCGGTGACCAGGCGGATGCCGAGGTCGGCGTAGGCCGCGCCGATGGCGTCGGGGGTGCGCTTGATCTCCGGGTCGTACCAGCGGGCGACGTCGACGGCCATCGACATCAGCGCCAAGGTGGTGTCGGGGACGTCGTCGACGGAGAACTCGCCGCTGGCCACACCTGCCGTCACGACGTCGCGGACGACCGCGTCGATCTGCTTGCGCAGGGCGAGGACGGCGTCGCGGTGCTCGGGGGTGAGGTTCGCGAACTCGTACTGGACGATCCGCGCCACGCGGAAGTGCTCGGCGTGCCAGGTGGCGAACCGGCCCATGATCGCGCGGAGCGCCTCGGTGGGGGACGCCGCCCCCTCGGCCGCGGCGCGCAGCATGTCGCGGGCAGCGACGTGGCCCTCGCGGCTGAGCTGGTAGAGCAGCTCCTCCTTGGAGGCGAAGTGCACGTAGACCCCGGCGGGGGACAGCCCGGCGCGCGAGGCGATGTCGCGGGTCGTGGTCGCGTGGAAGCCGCGGTCGGCGAACGCCTCGGCGGCCGCCTCGAGCAGGCGGTGTGCGGTGTCCACCACGGGTTCGATGGGGCGCGCGGAGGTGGACATGGTTGACAGCATGCCCCAGCCATCGGACACTAAGCAAGCGCTTAGTTACCCGGAGTTCAGCGTGCCAGCCAGCCTCACCAGCAGTGTCATCGTCAAGGAGAGCCATGCCCCGCAACGTCTACGGTCCCGACCACGAGGCCTTCCGCAGCTCGGTCCGGGAGTTCGTCGAGCGCACGCTCAAGCCGCGCGCCGAGCAGATGCTCGAGGTGAAGTCGGTCGACCGTGACATCTGGAAGGAAGCGGGCAAGCAGGGCCTGTTCGGGCTCGACATCCCGGAGGAGTTCGGTGGCGCCGGCGCCGACGACTACCGGTTCAACGCCGTCGCGGCCGAGGAGATCGCGGGCTTCAACTTCGCCGTCTCGTCGTGCTTCGGCATCCACTCCGACGTCTGCCCGCCCTACATCGTCGACCTCGGCACCCAGGAGCAGAAGGAGCGCTGGCTGCCCGGCATGGCCAACGGCGACCTGATCTGCGCCATCGCGATGACCGAGCCGTCCGGCGGGTCCGACCTCGCCGCCCTGAAGACCACCGCCGTCCGTGACGGTGACGGCTGGGTCCTCAACGGCTCCAAGACGTTCATCACCAACGGCTACCAGGCCGACCTCGTGATCGTCGCCGCCCGCACCGACCCGGCCAAGGGCGCCAAGGGCATCACGTTGTTCATGGTCGAGGCCGGCATGGAGGGCTTCAGCCGGGGCCGCAAGCTCGACAAGGTCGGTCAGGAGGAGGCGGACACGTCCGAGCTCTTCTTCGAGGACGTCAGGGTCCCCGACGCCAACCGGCTCGGTGAGGAGGGGCTTGGCTTCATCTCGATGATGCAGCGCCTCCCGCAGGAGCGCGTCGGCGCGGCCGTGGCCAACACCGCGCACGCCTTCCAGATCTTCCGTGAGACGGTCGCCTACACCAAGGAGCGCAAGGCCTTCGGTCAGCCGGTCGGCTCGTTCCAGCACAACAAGTTCAAGATGGCCGAGCTGCAGACCAAGCTCGAGGTCACCCAGGCCTACGTCGACGACTGCATCGCCGCCCACGCCGAGCAGAAGCTCACGGCGGTCGACGCCGCCAAGGCCAAGTGGTTCTCGGCCCAGGTGCAGAACGACGTGCTCGACGAGTGCGTCCAGCTCTACGGCGGCTACGGCTTCATGAACGAGTACCGCGTGGCCCGCGCCTGGCGCGACGCCCGGGTCTCCAAGATCTGGGCCGGGTCGAACGAGATCATGAAGGAGCTCATCGGCCGAGACCTCGGTCTCTGACGTGGCTGCTCCTGACACGGCTGGTCCTGACGCTGCGGGCCCGGGCGTCCACGCCGGCAAGGTCGCGATCGTCACCGGCGCCTCCCGGGGCATCGGTCTCGGCATCGCCCAGAAGCTGGTGGCGGAGGGGGCTCGGGTCGTCATCACCGCCCGCAAGCCCGAGGCCCTCGCGGAGGCCGTCGAGCAGCTCGGTGGCGAGTCCAGGGCGCTCGGCGTCGCGGGCAATGCCGCGGACGAGGCGCACCAGGACGAGGTGATCCGGCTCGCCCACGAGGCGTTCGGCGGGCTCGACCACCTGGTCAACAACACCGGGATCAACCCGGTCTACGGCCCGATCCTCGACGCACCCCTCGACGTCGCCCGCAAGATCATGGACGTCAACGTGCTGGCCGCGTTCGCCTGGACCCAGAAGGCGATCGCCGCCGGGCTCGGAGAGGGCGAGCGCCCCGGTGCCGTCGTCAACGTCGCGTCCATCGCGGGGCTCGGGGCCACCGGCACGATCGGCTGGTATGCCGTGAGCAAGGCTGCGCTGATCCACCTCACCGTCGAGCTGGCGTACCAGCTCGGGCCGTCGATCCGCGTGAACGCGGTGGCGCCGGCGATCGTCAAGACGCAGTTCGCGCAGGCGTTGTACGAGGGTCGCGAGGAGAAGGTCGCCGCGCGCTACCCGATGAAGCGGCTGGGCGCTCCCGACGACATCGCGGGGGCCGTCTCGTTCCTCCTGTCACCGGATGCCAGCTGGGTGACCGGGCAGACCCTCGTGGTCGACGGTGGCGTGACCCTCGGCGCCAACCTCTAGTGTCGCAACGTCATTCGGTCCCGGCCGCCTCGGCGGATCGGACACACGCGTGAGGGCGTGGCAGGTCGCCGCCCTGGGTGAGCCGGCCGACGTGATGGGTGCCGTCGAGGCGCCGCTGCCCGAGGTCGGGCCCGGTCACCTGCGCGTGCGGGTGCTGGCCACGGCGCTCAACTTCCCCGACGTCCTGATGGTGCGCGGTCACTACCAGGTGCGCCCCGACCTCCCCTTCACCCCCGGCGTCGAGGTCTGCGGCGAGGTGCTCGAGCTCGGCGACGGTGTCGCGGGGTTCGCGGTCGGGGACCGGGTCGTCGGCACGACGGCGGTGCCGCACGGAGGGCTGGCCCAGGAGTGCCTCATGCCGGCCACCGGCACGTTCGCGGCACCGGTGTCCCTCACCGACGCCGAGGCGAGCGCGCTGACGATCGGCTACCAGACGGCATACGTGGGGCTCGTGCGGCGAGCCGCACTCAAGGCGGGGGAGACCCTGCTCGTGCACGCGGCGGCAGGCGGGGTCGGCACGGCGGCGGTGCAGGTGGGCAAGGCGCTCGGCGCTCGGGTCGTGGCCGTGGTCGGCAGCGCAGCCAAGGGGGACGTCGCGCGATCGGCCGGGGCCGATGTGGTCCTCGACCGCTCGGCCGGCGACCTCGTGGCCGCCCTGAAGGACGCGCTGGGGCGCTCGGGTGCCGACGTGGTCTTCGACCCCGTGGGCGGCGCGGCGTACGACGCCTCGACCAAGGTGGTGGCGTTCGAGGGCCGGATCGTGGTGGTGGGCTTCACCAGCGGCTCGATCCCGGCGCCCGCGCTGAACCACGCCCTGGTCAAGAACTACTCGATCCTCGGGCTGCACTGGGGCCTGTACCTCCAGCGCGACCATGCCGTCGCGGCCGCGGCGCACGACCAACTCGTGGCCTGGGCCGGCGCCGGTCTGGTGCGACCGGTCGTGTCGCAGCAGGTGCCGTTCGACGAGGCGCCCGGAGCCCTCACCCGGCTCGGAGCCGGGGAGAGCACCGGACGCCTGGTCGTGCTCGGCGCCTGACTCAGGCAGCCAGCCCCTGGGCGACCTTCTCGAGGGCGTCGTAGGAGTCGTTCATC
Organism: Phycicoccus sp. Soil802; assembly: GCF_001429605.1. GTDB lineage: Bacteria > Actinomycetota > Actinomycetes > Actinomycetales > Dermatophilaceae > Pedococcus. The sequence goes on along the minus strand of NZ_LMSS01000006.1, from coordinate 446,881 downwards.
CCGACCTCCATGCCCGAGGCGAGCACCATCTCGACGGTCTCGGGCGAGTCGTAGGTGATCACGGCGGTCAGCGTGGTGAACCCGTCCTGCTCGGAGAACGTGGACTCGATCACCGACTCCGGGCTCTGGATGTTGTCGAAGATCTCGGTGTGCACCATCCGGCCGGGCGGGTCGAGCTCGCGGTACTCGCCGGAGAACGACACCACGTCGCCGCCTGGGGTGGTCTGGGCGAAGTGCCACTTGCCGCCGACGCGCAGGTCGACCTCGCAGGTGGTGACCTCACCGTGGCCGGCCCCCCACCACTGGCGGATGTGCTCGGGCTTGGTCATCGCCTCGTAGACGAGGGCCGCGGGGGCCGCGAAGGTGCGGGTGATGACGACCTCGCAGCCGTCGTGGGTGATGGTGGCGCGCTGGTGGGTGTCGGCTGCGTTGCTCATGACTGCTTCTCCTGGTGGGTGTCGGCGTGGCCGGTGCGGGTGGGGCGTGCGGTCCCCTGGATGCGGGGCTGTTGGAGGCGGTTGAGGTAGGCGTCGAGGCTGTCGAGGTTGGCCTCCCAGTGGCGGCGGTACTCCTCTAGCCACGACGTCGCGCTCTTCAGTGGGGTGGCAGTGATGCGGCAGTTGCGTCGCTGGCCGTCCCGGTCCTTGGCGACCAGCCCAGCCCGCTCGAGCACCGAGAGGTGCTTGGAGATGGCCGGCAGGGTCATGGCGAACGGCTCGGCGAGCTCCCCGACCGTGGCGTCACCGTCGGCGAGGCGCTCGAGGATGGCGCGTCGCGTCGGATCGGCCAGGGCGGCGAAGGTGGTGCTGAGCTGGTCGTGGTGGTCCATGATCCTTAACCGATCGGTTTATTAACTGATACGGAAACTATCAACCCACGGAGTGCCGACTGTCAAGGCCCTCGGTGACCCGTCAGTCGAGCGGGCCACCGGCCACGTAGATGACCTGGCCGGAGACGAAGCCGGCCTCCTCGGAGCACAGGAAGGAGATCGTGGCCGCGATGTCCTCGGGCTGGCCGACCCGCTGCACCGGGATCTGGGCGGCCGAGTGCTTGATGAATTCCTCGAACGGCACCCCGATGCGCTCGGCGGTGGCGGCCGTCATGTCGGTCTGGATGAACCCGGGGGCGACCGCGTTGGCGGTGACGCCGAAGCGACCCAGCTCGATGGCGAGGGTCTTCGTGAAGCCCTGGAGCCCGGCCTTGGCCGCCGAGTAGTTCGCCTGGCCACGGTTGCCCAGCGCCGAGGACGACGAGAGGTTGACGATGCGCCCGTACTTCTCGGCGGACATGTGCGCCTGCACCGCGCGGGTCATCAGGAAGGACCCCCGCAGGTGCACGCCCATCACGGCGTCCCAGTCGTCCTCGGTCATCTTGAAGATGAGGTTGTCGCGGATGATGCCGGCGTTGTTGACCAGGATCGTCGGCGCCCCCAGCTCGTCGGCCACGCGGGCGACGGCCGCCTCGACCTGGTCGGCCTTGCTGACGTCGACCCCCACGGCGATGGCTCGACCGCCCGCGGCCTCGATCGCCTCGACCGTGCCGGCGCAGGACGCCTCGTCGAGGTCCAGGACCGCGACCGCGTTCCCGTCGCGGGCCAGCCGCAGGGCGGTGGCCGCCCCGATGCCGCGGGCTGCTCCGGTGACGACTGCGACGCGCTGGGTGCTCATGGGGACTCCTGCTGCTGGTGGGTGGCGCCGGGGATGCGCCGCGAGTGGGTCTCCCGGCGAGTGTACTAAGCGACCGCTTAGTGGTTGGGGTGGACCTGGCGTGTGAATGGCGAGGAGTCGTGCACAATGGGTTCGCTGGAGGCCGTCGACGTCCTTCTTCACCCGGCCCCGCACCCCCGTGGGCTGATCAACGACGAAGGCGATGCATGGAAATCTGGCCCGGCAAGTCCTACCCCCTCGGCGCCACGTATGACGGCACCGGGGTGAACTTCGCGCTCTTCTCCGAGGTGGCGCAGAAGGTCGAGCTCTGCCTCATCGACGACAACGGCGCGGAGACCCGGGTCGAGCTCCCCGAGGTCGACGGGTTCGTGTGGCATGCCTACCTCCCGGGCGTGCAGCCCGGCCAGCGCTACGGCTACCGCGTGCACGGCCCCTACAAGCCGGCCGAGGGCCATCGCTGCAACCCCAACAAGCTCCTCATCGACCCCTACGCCAAGGCGATCGACGGCCAGCCCGACGGCGACCAGTCGCTCTTCTCCTACGACTTCGACGCCCCCAGCGAGGACCCGGCCAAGGCCAACGTCGAGGACAGTCTCGGCCACACGATGCTCTCGGTCGTGATCAACCCGTTCTTCGACTGGGGCCAGGACCGCCTGCCACGGCACGAGTACCACAACAGCGTCATCTACGAAGCCCACGTCAAGGGCCTCACCGAGACCCACCCCGACATCCCCGACGAGATCCGCGGCACCTACGCGGGCATCGCCCACCCGGTGATCATCGAGCACCTCAAGGGCCTCGGCATCACGGCCATCGAGCTGATGCCGGTGCACCAGTTCGTCAACGACTTCACCCTGCGCGACAAGGGCCTGTCCAACTACTGGGGCTACAACACGATCGGGTTCCTCGCGCCGCACAACGGCTACGCGGCATACGGCACGCGGGGGGAGCAGGTCGCCGAGTTCAAGGGCATGGTCAAGGCGCTCCACGAGGCGGGCATCGAGGTCATCCTCGACGTGGTCTACAACCACACGGCCGAGGGCAACCAGCTCGGCCCCACCATCTGCTTCCGCGGGATCGACAACGCCGCCTACTACCGGCTCGTCGACGACGACAAGGCGCACTACTACGACACCACCGGCACCGGGAACAGCCTGCTCATGCGGCACCCCCACGTGCTGCAGCTGATCATGGACTCGCTGCGCTACTGGGTCACCGAGATGCACGTCGACGGCTTCCGGTTCGACCTCGCGGCGACGCTGGCCCGCCAGTTCCACGAGGTCGACAAGCTGTCGGCCTTCTTCGACCTCGTCCAGCAGGACCCGGTGGTGAGCCAGGTCAAGCTCATCGCGGAGCCGTGGGACGTCGGCGACGGCGGCTACCAGGTCGGCAACTTCCCGCCCCTGTGGACCGAGTGGAACGGCAAGTACCGCGACACGGTCCGCGACTTCTGGCGTGGCGAGTCCGCGACGCTGGGCGAGTTCGCCTCGCGGCTCACCGGCTCGAGCGACCTCTACGAGCACAGCGGGCGCAAGCCGATCGCCTCGATCAACTTCGTCACCGCGCACGACGGCTTCACGTTGCGAGACCTGGTGTCCTACAACGAGAAGCACAACGATGCCAACGGCGAGGACGGCAACGACGGCGAGAGCCACAACCGCTCCTGGAACTGCGGCGTCGAGGGCCCCACCAAGGACAAGAAGATCAACGCGCTCCGGCTGCGCCAGCAGCGCAACATGCTCGCGACCCTGCTGCTCTCGCAGGGCGTGCCGATGCTCCTGCACGGTGACGAGCTTGGCCGCACCCAGTCCGGCAACAACAACGGCTACTGCCAGGACAACGAGATCTCGTGGATCGACTGGGACCTCGACCAGGACCAGCTCGACCTCATCTCCTTCACCCAGAAGCTCGTCGCGCTGCGTCGTGACCACCCGGTGTTCCGTCGGCGCCGGTTCTTCGCCGGGTCGGCCGACCACGGTGGCGAGAGCGCGGTCGGCGACATCGCCTGGTTCGAGCCTGGCGGCAACCACATGGACGAGGACTCCTGGGCCAACGGCTATGCGCGCTCGATGATGGTCTTCCTCAACGGACAGACGATCCCCGAGCCCGACACCCGCGGGCAGCAGACCCTCGACGACCACTTCCTCGTGATCTTCAACGGCCACCACGACCCGCTCCCGTTCGTGCTCCCAGGCAAGGAGTACGGCGACCGCTGGGTCACCGAGCTCGACACGTCCGCGCAGGAGGTCGAGGCGAAGGAGTACAAGCCCGACGCCAAGATCACCGCGCAGGGCCGCAGCGTCGTGGTGCTGCGCTGTCCTCGAGTGCTTCCGTCAGGGTCGCCGGCCGGAGCGGCGCTCGCGCGCCGATGAGCTCGTCGACGGGCGCAGTGCAGACCGGTATGCCGGGGGGTGCAGCACCGCACCGGCCCGCCGCCGGGCGGGTGGTGCCCACCGCGACCTACCGGCTGCAGGTACAGCCGGCCTTCACCTTCGGTGCTGCTGCCGAGCAGGCGGACTACCTGGCCGCACTGGGGGTCTCACACGCCTACCTGTCGCCGATCCTGGCGCCGGCCCCCGGGTCGACGCACGGGTACGACGTGGTCAGCCACGAGTTCCTCAACGAGGAGGCGGGTGGCGCGGAGGGTTTCGACCTGTTGGCTGCCGCCCTCCGGCAGGCCGGCCTCGGCACGGTCGTCGACGTGGTGCCCAATCACATGACGACGCCGACCCCGGCGTCGCTCAACCACCCCTGGTGGTTCCTGCTGCGCGAGGGGCGCGACTCCGACCACGCGCACTGGTTCGACGTCGACTGGGACGCCGAGGACGGGCGCGTCCTGGTGCCGGTGCTCGGCCAGTCGCTCGAGGCCGTGCTGGCCGCCGACGAGCTCTCCGTCGAGGCGGGCGGTGGGCCGCACGGTGACGAGACGGTCCTGCGCTACTACGACCACGTCTTTCCCGTCCGGTCCGGGACCGAGTCGCTCGACCTCGCCGATCTCGTTGCAGCGCAGCACTATCGGCTCTGCGACTGGCGCGAGGGCGGCAGTTGGCTCAACTACCGGCGGTTCTTCGACGTCACCACCCTGGTCGCCGTCAGGGTCGAGGACCCCGACGTGTTCCACCACACCCACCGGCTCCTGCTGGAGGAGTTCGGGGCCGGCACGATCGACGGGTTCCGGATCGACCACCCCGACGGGCTGGCCGACCCGGCGGGCTACCTCGCCCGGCTGGCCGACGCCACCGGCGACGCGTGGGTGGTCGCCGAGAAGATCCTCGAGGGCCACGAGCAGCTGCCCGACGACTGGCGCTGCGCGGGCACGACCGGTTACGACACCCTCCTGCGCGTGCAGCAGGTGTTCGTCGACCCCGAGGGCGAAGCGCCGCTGACCGACCTGCTCGCCGAGCTCGTGGGTGAGCGACAGGAGCTCGACGAGCTGGTGCTGGCCGCCAAGGAGCAGGTCGTCGCCCAGGTCCAGGAGGCCGAGGTCAACCGGCTCATGCGCCTGCTCGCGAAGATCGTGCCCGACGAGGACCAGGCCTCCCTGCGCCGTGGCCTGGGCGCGCTGCTCGTGGCGATGGACCGCTACCGCGCCTACCTCGTGCCCGGCCAGCCCGACGACCACGACCAGCTGCAGGTGCTCGCCCACGCCGAGGCCCGCGCCGCCACCCACGTCGCCGAGGCCGACCAGGACGCGGTGGGGATCGTCTCGCTCCTGGCCGAGGGCACGCCGCTCGACGAGCTGGACGAGGCCGCCGAGGCCGCCCACCGCGAGTTCATGGTGCGGTTCCAGCAGACCTGCGGCCCGGTCATGGCCAAGGGCATCGAGGACACCGCGTTCTACCGCTACGCACGCCTCACCGGTCTGAACGAGGTCGGCGGCGACCCCGGCCACCTCGGCCTCGACCCGACCGAGCTGCACGCGTTCGCCAGCCGTCAGCTCGCCAGCTGGCCGACCACGATGACGACGCTCTCCACGCACGACACCAAGCGGTCCGAGGACGTCCGCGCCCGGCTCTCGGTCCTCGCCGAGCTGCCGGGGGAGTGGGCGGCCTGGGTGCGCGCGACCCGCGACCTCGCGGCGCGCCACCGGGGCAGCCGGCTCGACCCGGCCACCGAGTACCTCCTGCTCCAGACCGCCGTCGGCGCCTGGCCGGTCGACAACGACCGCCTGCAGGCCTACGCCACCAAGGCGGTCCGCGAGGCCAAGCAGCACACCACCTGGACCGACCCTGACAGCGACTACGAGGCCGACGTCGCGACGTTCGTGGCGGCCCTGACCACCGAGCCCGCCCTCGTCGAGCAGGTCGGCCGATGGGTGGACCGCGCCGCCCCGGCCGCCCGCGAGACGCTGCTGGGCCAGAAGCTCCTCCAGCTCGTGCTGCCCGGCGTCCCCGACGTCTACCAGGGCACCGAGCTGGTCGACCTCTCCCTCGTCGACCCCGACAACCGCCGGCCTGTCGACTACGCCACTCGCAGGCAGCGGCTCACCCGGCTCGACGCCGGCGAGCCCGCCAGCGACCTCGACGACGAGAAGCTGCTCGTGACCTCACGCACCCTCCGGCTGCGCCGTGACCACCCCGAGTGGTTCACCGGCGAGGACGCCACGTATGCCGCCGTCCCCACCTCGAGCGCGCACGCCCTGGCCCTGGGGAGGGGCGACGCGAGCGGCACCCAGGTGGTCGCGGTCATGACTCGCCTCGGCGAGCGGCTGCGCGCCGACGGCGGCTGGGGCGCTGCCGGGCTCGACCTCCCCGAGGGTGCGTGGGAGGACCTGCTCACCGGCCGGCCCGTGCCGCCCGGGCCGAGCGGGTCAGCACAGCTCTCGGAGGTGCTGGCGGCCCTTCCAGTTGCCTTGCTCGTGCGGCATGGCAGCCTTGACCCCAAATGAACACCGCACAAATGACGTCCTCGCCCGCGACGAAGCCGGCAGGCGAGCCGGTCCTTCCCGGGCCCGAGCTCACCGTGTGGGCGCCCGCTGCCCAGCACGTGGAGGTCGAGTGGTCGCTCGACGACGGCCCGGCGCGGCGCTCGGAGATGGAGCGCAAGGGCGACGGCTGGTGGCGCTGGGAGGCCCCCGCCGCTGAGCCGGGCACGGCGGCATACCCGTGTCTGGACTATGCGTTCCGCGTCGACGGCGGTGACGTGACCCCGGACCCGCGCTCGGCCTGGCAGCCCCACGGCGTGCACGGCGAGAGCCGCTGGTTCGACGCGGGCCGGCACGCCTGGCGCGACGCGACCTGGGCCGGGCCGCAGCACGGTGAGGGTGTGCTCGGGGCCGTGGTCTACGAGTTGCACGTGGGGACCTTCACCCCCGAGGGCACCCTCGACGCTGCGCAGCGTCGGCTGCAGCACCTGGTCGACCTCGGGGTCGATGTCGTCGAGCTGATGCCGGTGGCCTCGTGGCCGGGTCGCTGGAACTGGGGCTACGACGGCGTCGGGCCGTGGGCGGTCGACGACGAGTACGACGGGCCCGCGGCGCTCCAGCGCTTCGTCGACGCGTGTCACGGCCTCGGCCTCGGCGTGTGCCTCGACCTCGTCTACAACCACCTCGGGCCGGTCGGGAACTACCTGTCGCGGTTCGGTCCCTACTTCACCGAGTCGCACCCCACGCCGTGGGGCCACGGGTTCAACCTCGACGGCCCGGGCAGCCTCCACGTGCGGCGCTGGATCATCGACAACGCGTTGCGGTGGTTCGCGGACTTCCACGTCGACGCGCTGCGCCTCGACGCCGTGCACGAGCTCAGGGACGACTCCGACCAGCACGTGCTCGCGCAGCTGGCCGACGAGGTGGCGACGCTGAGCGCGCGCCTGGGCCGGCCCCTCGACCTCATCGCCGAGAGCGACCTGAACGACCCCCGCACCGTCACCCCGACCGCCGACGGTGGGCTCGGCATGGACGCCCAGTGGGACGACGACATCCACCACGCCCTCCACGTCACCCTGACCGGTGAGACCCAGGGCTACTACGGTGACTTCGCCGGTCACTGCCGTGCCCTGCCCGACGGCGGGCCGCTCGCGGTGCTGGCCAAGACGCTCACGAGGGCGTTCCTCCACGACGGCCGCTGGTCCAGCTTCCGCGACGCCGAGTGGGGTGCCCCGGTCGACCGCCGGAAGGTCGACGGGCGACGGTTCCTCGCCTACCTGCAGACCCACGACCAGGTCGGCAACCGGGCCGTCGGCGACCGCATCTCCGCTGTCGTGACACCGGGTCGCCAAGCCATCGGGGCAGCCCTCTACCTCACCGGTCCGTTCACGCCGATGGTGTTCATGGGGGAGGAGTGGGCGGCCACGACGCCGTTCCAGTTCTTCACCGACTTCGACGAGCCGGAGATGAAGCGGGCCGTCACCGAAGGCCGCCGTCGCGAGTTCGAGGCCCACGGCTGGGCCGCCGAGGACGTGCCGGACCCGCAGGACGAGCAGACCTACCGTCGCTCGCAGCTCGACTGGGCCGAGCTCCACGAAGGGGAGCACGCGCGGATGTTCGCGTGGTACCAGGCGTTGATCGCGTTGCGGCGCAAGGAGTTCGACCTCGGCAACGGAAGCCTGGAGTCAGTGGCAGTCGACTTCGATGAGGGTGCCGGCTGGTTCGTCGTCCGTCGTGGCGCCCACCGGGTGGTCGTCAACCTGGCCGAGTCGCGCTGGACCGTGCCCCTCGACGCAGCACCCGAGAGTGTCGTGCTCGCCTGGGAGCCGGCACAGACCCGGCTCCGGGGCCATGGCGTGCACCTGCCGCCGTTCACCGCGGCAGTCGTGCGGATGGGTCAGTCGACGGCGAGGTCGTAGGTCACCAGGTCGGTCTGCACGGCGAGCCGGTCGTAGGTCGACCGGGCCCTGGTGTTCGACGCCCGGGTGATCCAGCGGACCGTGGTCCACCCCCGCTCACGGGCGCGCTCCTGCACGCCGCGGAGGAGTGCGTCGACGGCTCCGCTGCCACGGTGCCCCGGTGCCACGAACAGGTCGTCGAGGAAGCCGGCCACCGATCCGTGCAGCGGTCGGATGAAGGGTCGGAGGTGAGCGATGCCAACGGGTTCCGAGCCAGCTGCCTTGCGGACCACCAGGCACTCGAGCTCGTGGGCCGGGTCCGTCAGCCAGCCCCAGACGATGGCGCTGACCTCGTCGGGGCGGGTGGACTCGTAGAAGTCGAGGTAGCCGCGGTGCAGCCGGGACCAGGCCTCGTGGTCGTCGGCGCGGAGGTCGTCGACCACCCACTGGCCCGGGTCGCGCGGTCCCGCCTCGGTCACGGTCAGGACTCCTTGACGCGGACCATGCCCTCCTGGGCGACGGTCGCGACGAGGGTGCCGTCGGCGGCGAACATCCGCCCGATCCCCAACCCGCGGCCGCCCGAGGCCGAGGGCGACTCCTGCGTGTAGAGGATCCACTCGTCGGCGTGCACCGGCCGGTGGAACCACATCGCGTGGTCGAGGCTCGCCGGGCGCAGCCGGCGGTCGGTCCAGGTGAGCCCGTGCTTGCGGATCACCGGCTCGAGGAGCGTGTAGTCCGAGGCGTAGGCGAGCACCGCCGCGTGGATCAGCGGGTCGTCGGGCAGCCGCCCCAGCGCCCTCATCCAGACACTCTGGTGGGCGGTGAGCTCGGGCCCGGGCGCCACGAAGAGGTTGTTCTCGACGTGGCGGTGCTCGATCGGGCGCTTCACCAGGTGACGGGCACCCGGGTGGTCGATGCCGCCGAACTCGTCGGCGAGCGAGCGGAGCTCGTCCGGGCCGGGGACGACGGGCATCGGGTCCTGGTGGTCCAGGCCCCCGGAGGCCTCCTGGAACGACGTGATCATCGACAGGATGGGCAAGCCGTCCTGGATGGCGTGCACGCGACGAGTGGAGAACGAGTTGCCGTCGCGCATCCGCTCGACCGCGAACCGGATGGGTTGCGTGTCGTCGCCGGGCCGCATGAAGTAGCCGTGCAGGGAGTGGATGTGCCGGGGGCCGTCGCCGTCGTCGACGTCCTGCATCGTGCGGCCGGCGGCGATCACGCACTGCGCCAGGACCTGCCCGCCGAAGACCCGCCCGTGGGGCATCTTCTGGCTGCGCCCCAGGAAGACCGTTGCCCCGGACTCGCCGAAGTCGGCGCGGTCGCCGACGCCCTCGACGGTGATCCTGGCCGTGCCCAGCTCCTCGAGGTCGAGGGTGTCGAGCAGGTCGGCCAGGGGGTCGAAGTCGGGGTCTGACCCAGGGGCGATGTCAGGGGTGCTCTCGTCGCTCACGCCTCGACCCTAGCGGGGGCGGTGACGCGCTCACGCAGCAGTGCGACGGCTCTCCGGGCGGCCGGGTGGTGCTCGACGGAGGCCTTCACGGCGACGTAGACGTGCCGCACCGGCGTGGGTGCCACGAGCGGGATCGCGACGACACCCGGGGGCAGCCGGGTCGCCCCCAGACCGGGCAGGACGGTGACGCCGACGCCGGCCGCCACGAAGGCGATCGCGGTGGGGTAGTCGTGCGTCTCGATGCGGAAGTCGGGGCTGAAACCCGCCTCGGCACAGGCGTCGAGGATGACCTGGCGGCAGAAGCCGCGGTTGAAGTCGTTGTCCACCCACTGCTCGCTCGCCAGCTCGGCGAGCGGGACGCTCCGAGCCCGGGCCAGCGGATGGTCGGTCGGCACGACCACGGCATAGGGGTCGTCGAGCAGGTGGTGCACGCGGGACTGGGCGCGGCCCGGGCGCAGGTGCTCGTCGGCACCGCCGACGAAGATCTCGAGGTCGGGATCGGGGTGCCCGTCGCCGAGCAGCTCGATGAGCCGCAGGTCGAGGCGCAGCTCGGGGAACTCCTGCATCAGCCCGGCGACGATCGGCGGGATCCACGCCGCCCCGGCAGAGGCGAAGTAGCTGATCGAGAGCCGCCCCACCCGACCGGCGCGCAGGTCACCGACCACCCCCTCGACGCCGCTGAGCGACTCCAGCACGCGGCCGGCCTCGTCAGCCAGGGTGCGGCCCGCCGCGGTCGGCTGGATGCCGCGACCCTTGCGCTCGATGAGCAGCAGGCCGGTCTCGCGCTGCAGAGTGGCCAGGTGCTGGCTCACCGCGGACGGGGTGTAGCCGAGCGTGGTGGCTGCCGCACCGACCGAACCGGTGGCGACGACGGTGCGCAGGACACGGAGGCGATGCACGTCGAGCATGCTCCGACCATACAGTGATGCTTAACGGAAGTGAAGGAACCATCGCTTGTGCTGATGTGTCCCCGCCCTCGACGATTGACCGGTGACCACCGCGACCAGTCCAGTCCTCGAGCCCCGCGACGCCACCCTGCCGGAGACCGCGCAGCCGCGGCGGCTGGTCAGCCCCGCCACCCGGGCGGCCGGGGCCGCGCTCGTGACCATCGTGCTCTGGGCGTCGGCCTTCGTCGTCATCCGCAGCAGCGGTGCGCACCTGTCGCCCGGGCCGATGGCCCTCGCCAGGGTCGCGGTCGCCGCGGTCGGGCTCACCCCGTTCGTGCTGCTCGGGCCCGGACGCGCTGCCGGCCCGCTGCTGCCCCGCGGTTGGCGCGCGGTGCTTCCCGTCGTGGGGTACGGCGCGCTCTGGTTCGCGGGCTACAACGTCGCGCTCAACGCCGCGGAGCGGCACGTCGACGCCGGCACGGCGGCGCTCCTGGTCAACGTCGCCCCCGTCCTCATCGCCCTCGGCGGCGGGCTCTTCCTCCGTGAGGGCTTCTCGCGACCGGTCTTCCTCGGGTGCGCCGTGGCCTTCGCGGGCGTCGCCCTGATGGCGTCGGACTCCAGTGGACGGCGCGACGGCGCGGGCATCGCCTTCGCCCTCGTGGCCGCGGTGCTCTACGCGTCGTCGGTGCTCCTGCAGAAGGTCACACTTCGCAGCGTGGACGCGCTGCGGGCCACCTGGCTCGGCTGCCTGGTCGGCACCGTGGTCACCCTGCCGTACGCGGGCGAGCTGGTGCGCGAGGCGCAGGATGCACCCACGTCGGCGCTGCTCGGGGCGGCCTACCTCGGTGCGTTCCCGACGGCGGTGGCCTTCACGACGTGGGCCTACGCGCTGCGACGTATGCCGGCTGGTCGCCTCGGACCGCTCGGCTACCTCGTGACCGTGCTGTCCGTGCTGATGTCCTGGGTCTTCCTGTCGGAGGTGCCGAGCACGCTCGCCCTGGTCGGCGGAGCGGTCTGCCTGGTCGGCGTGGTGGTCAGCCGCCGCCGCCCGCGCTCACGCGACGAGGGGTGAGCCACCGTGCCTCGACGGCCGGGCCGACTGCGCGTCGTCCCAGGCCAGGGCCAGGCGCTCGACCGCCTCGCCGACCACCTCCGTCGGGTGACCGGTGAACGGCAACCGGAGGAACCGCTCCATGCCACCCTCGACCGCGAACTGGGCCCCGGGAGCCAGCACGAGGCCGCGCTGGTCGGCCGCCGCGCACAGCGGGGTCGACAACGCCTCGGGCAGCTCCACCCACAGGCACAGGCCGCCCTCGGGCATGCGGAACCTCCACTGCGGCAAGCGAATCCGCAACGCGTCGACCAGGGCGTCACGAGTGGACACGATGGCAGCGCGCCGGTCCGCGATGATCTCTTCCCGGTGCGCGAGCAGGTCGGTCAGCACGAGCTGCTCCAGCACCGGCGCCCCGAGGTCGAGGGTCAGCCGGGCGCCCACGAGGGCGGGCATCAGCTCGCGGGGGGCGCGGATCCAGCCGATCCGCAGGCCACCCCAGAACGACTTGCTGGCGCCGCCCAGGGTCACGGTGCGCGGGTGGTGGGCGCCGAGCGGGCGGGGCATGCGGAGGTCGGGGTCGTGGGCGAGGTCGACCAGCGTCTCGTCGACGACCCCGACCGTGTGGGTGCCGGCCAGGGCGTCGCCGAGCTCGGCGCGCTGGGCGTCGGGCATGAGCGCGCCGGTCGGGTTGTGGAAGTCGGGGATCAGGTAGGCGGCACGCGGGGCGGTCTGGCGCAGGGCGGCCTCGGCGGCGCCGATGTCCCAGCCGCTGCGGTCGAGGGGCAGGGCCACCGCGCGCGACCCGGAGCGCCGCAACGTGTCGATCGCGTTGGGGTAGGTCGGGCTCTCGAGCAGCACGCGGTCGCCGGGGGAGAGCAGCGCGCGAGCCGTCACGGCGAGCCCGGCGAGGGCTCCGCTGGTCACCATGACCTGGTCGGGTGTCGTCGCCAGCCCGCGCTCGGTGAACCGCTGGGCGAGGGCCTCGCGCAAGGACATCAGGCCGAGTGGGTGGTAGCCCGTGCCGGCGAGGTAGCGGGGCAGCTCGGCCACGGCGCGCTCGTAGGCGGCGACCGTCCCCGGCGGGGCGCTCATCGAGGCGCAGGTGAGGTCGATGACGCCTCCGTCGTGCTGCTCGGACGACGGGTGCAGCGCGGTGCCCTGCCGTCGCCCGGCCGGGTCGCCCGGCAGCGCGACGACGCTGCCGGAGCCCTGCCGCGAGGTGAGGTACCCGCGGTCGCGCAGCTCGGCATACGCGCGCGTGACGGTGGTGCGGCTCACCCCGAGGGCGGTGGTGAGGTCGCGTTCGCTGGGCAGCCGGGTGCCCACGGGGACCCGCCCGTCTGCGACGAGGAGCCGCACGGCGTCGGCGAGCCCGCGGTACGCCGGCGCCGTCTCGAGGGCCGCGCCCAGCATCGGCACCAGCCGGGTCGCGGAGATTGCTCGGGTCGCCATGCAGACCACTTTCTCACGATTGGCTATGGAAGAACAGACCAATGCAGGCCAATCTTGGCACCATGACCCGCACCTCCCTCGCCTCCCTCACTCCCCGGCAGCAGCTGCGGGCCGGCCGCACCACCCGTCGGCTGGTCCAGCTCGCCGTGGGCCTGACCCTCTACGGGGTCTCGATGGGGATGATGGTCCGCTCCGGGCTCGGGCTGGACCCGTGGGACGTGTTCCACTACGGCATCGCCCAGCACCTGCCGGTCAGCTTCGGCACCGTGACGATCATCGTCGGGGTGGCGGTGCTGCTGCTGTGGATCCCGCTGCGGCAGTGGCCCGGGCTGGGCACCGTCGCCAACGTGGTCGTCATCGGTCTGGCCACCGACGCGACGCTGGCGCTGCTCGAGGCGCCCGACGCGATGGTCTTGCGGGTCGTGCTCCTGGTGGGCGGGATCGTCCTCAACGGGTTGGCCGGCGCGCTCTACATCGGGAGCCAGTTCGGCCCCGGTCCGCGCGACGGTCTGATGACCGGTCTCGTGCGCCGCACCGGGCGCAGCTTCCGGTTGGTGCGGACCAGCATCGAGGTGACCGTGCTCGTCGTGGGCTGGCTGCTCGGCGGGGTGGTCGGGCTCGGCACCGTGCTGTATGCCGTGCTGATCGGCCCGGTCGTGCAGGTGTTCCTGCCGATCTTCACCGTGCCGCTCGACGGCATGGCAGGCGTGGCCGGCCTGACGGCTGCAGGCAACCCTCCGGCGTCAGGCGTCGAGGGCCAGCACGAACGGCAGCACGCCGGTGGCACCCGCACGGCGCAGGGCGGCGGCCGCGACGGTGAGCGTCCAGCGCGAGCTAGCGATGTCGTCGACCAGCAGGGCGGGTCCGTCGAGCCCGCGCAGGCCTGACGCCTGCTCGGCGCCGACCTCCAGACGACCCCACACCCCGGCGAGCCGGAAGGCGCTGTTGCCGCCCGCCTCGCCGACCGGTCCACCGTCGACGGCGTCGAGGGCGCCCAGCCACTGCATCCGGCCCATCTCGGCGATGCCCCGGCCCAGCGACTCGACCAGGAGCGGACGGGTGCGGGACGGGACCATGGCCACGGCGACGGGTCGCTCGGTCCAGCCCCAGTCGCGCAGGATCGGCACACAGGCCCGCAACAGCTCGGGCGGCACCGCGGCATCGGGCGCTCGCAGGAGCGACCGGAGCTGCTGACCCCAGCCCAGGTCGGTGAGCCGGGCCACGGCCCGACCGGTCTCCATCGCCTCGTCGGGGCTGATCTTCCCTCGCACTGGCACACCGAGCCGGTCCATGCCCGTCGGCCACTGCGCCCGCGACTCCAGCTCGACCCCGGCCCGCTCGAGACGACCTCGCGCCGTGGTGACCGCGACGGCAGGGATGTCGGTGGGGAACCACACCCCGGCACACGAGTCGCAGCGTCCGCACGCCGCGGCGGAGTCGTCGTCGAGCGACTCCTGGAGGAACTCCATCCGGCAGCTGCCGGTCTGCTCGTAGCTCACCATGAGGTCCTGCTCGCGCACCCGGGCTGCGGTCACCCGCGCGTAGCGCTCGGCGTCGTAGGTCCACGGCTGGCCGGTCGAGGTCCAGCCACCCGGCACCCGCTGGACGGCGCCGTCGACGTCGAGCACCTTGAGCAGGAGCTCGAGCCGGGTGCGCCGGATGTCGACGATCGACTCCAACGCTGCGGTGGACAGCGCCTTGGCCGAGCCGGCCAGGGCGGTCAGCACGGCGTCGGCCTGCTCCTGACGGGGCATCGAGGCGGAGGCGAAGTAGGCCCAGATGTCCTTGTCCTCCGGCCCGGGCAGGAGCAGCACGTCGGCCCGCTCGGTGGCGCGACCGGCACGGCCGACCTGCTGGTAGTAGGCGACCGGCGACGAGGGCGCGCCGAGGTGGAGCACGAAGCCCAGGTCGGGCTTGTCGAACCCCATGCCCAGCGCCGAGGTCGCCACGAGCGCCTTGACCTGGTTGTCGCGCAGCATCGCCTCGAGGCGCTCGCGGTCGGCCGGGTCGGTGCGGCCGGTGTAGGCCCGCACCTCGTGGCCCGCCTCGCGCAGGGCGACGGCGATGTCCTCGGCGGCCGACACGGTGAGGGTGTAGACGATGCCGCTGCCGGGGAGCGAGTCGAGGTGGGCGAGCAACCAGGCCAGCCGCTGCTCGGGTGAGGTCAGGGCCATCACGCCCAGGCGCAGCGAGTCGCGGGCGAGGCCGCCGCGCAGGGTCAGCACGTCATGGCCGCCGGCCCCGAGCTGCTCGACCACGTCGGTCACGACGCGGGCGTTCGCGGTGGCCGTGGTCGCCAGCACCGGGGTGTCTGCGGGCAGCACCGTGAGCAGGTCGCGGATCCGGCGGTAGTCGGGGCGGAAGTCGTGGCCCCAGTCGGACACGCAGTGGGCCTCGTCGACCACGAGCAGGCCGCACCGGCGGGCCAGGTCGGGCAGCTGCTCGTCACGGAACCGCGGGTTGTTGAGGCGCTCGGGGCTGACGAGCAGCACGTCGACCTCGTCGGCCGCCAGCGCCGCCGAGACCTGCCCCCACTCGTCGGCGTTGGCGGAGTTCATGGTCACCGCCCGGATCCCGGCCCGGCCCGCGGCGGCGATCTGGTCGCGCATCAGCGCGAGCAGCGGCGACACGATCACGGTCGGGCCGGCGCCCTCGGCCCGGCGCAGGGCGGTGGAGACGAAGTAGACCGCCGACTTGCCCCAGCCGGTGCGCTGGACGACGAGCACCCGGCGGCGCCGGCCGACCAGCGCCTCGACGGCCTCGAGCTGGCCGTCGCGGAAGTCGACGTCGTCGCGGCCGACCAGGCGCCGCAGCACGGTGGTGGCCTGGGTGTGCAGGTCGGGTGCCGCGGTGGTCTCCATGGCGACCACCGTATGCCGCCGGCCCGACAGCCCTGCGAGGATGTCCACATGGCCCACGACCAGCACCCCGACGGGAGTCCCGACGACCGCCGCGACTCCACCGAGCCCACCGCCCGGTACCGGGTCAACGTGCCGCTCCGCTGGAGCGACATGGACGCCTATGGCCACGTCAACAACGTGCAGTTCCTCCGGCTGCTCGAGGACGCCCGCGTGATCGGCTTCGAGGACTGGTTCGGCCAGGACCGGTCGGTGCTCTCGGAGGGGATCCTCGTCGCGCGCCACGAGATCGAGTACCTCGCGCCCCTGCTGTTCCGGGTGCCGCCCATCGTCGTGGAGATGTGGGCCACCAAGATCGGGGGCGCCGGCTTCGACCTCGCCTACGAGGTGCGCGACGGGCGGCCGTCGGCCGAAGGTGGCGAGGGCGACGTGGTCTACGCCCGCGCGGAGACGACGCTGGTCCTCTACGACTTCGCAACCAGCACCCCGCGACGGATGGACGACACGCTGCGGGCCATGCTCAGGGCGCACTCGGGTGAGCCGGTGCCCTTCCGCTGGCGTCGACGCTGATGGAGCTGACCTTCCCCGACCCGCAGGGCCTCGACGACCTGCGCACCTACGTCGCCCGCGCCAAGGCCGCGGACGAGGACGGCGCGATCCGGCTCCAGGCGACCGGGCAGACGTTGGCCGCCTACGTCGGCGTCCTGCCGGGCAGCGGCCTGATGGCCGAGGGGGTCGTGATCGGCCTGCGGGCGATGCCGCTGGCCGAGCCGGTCCACCTCGACGTCACGGTGTCGCTGGCCGCGGTCACCGACCGCCTCGCCCGCGAGGGCGGCTCCACCCTGTCCCTGCCCCCGGTGACCGTCAGCGTCGCCTGGGCGGCGATGGCGCCGCCGCGTGGCGGGTGGGAGCGCGTCGGGGCGGTCACCGCCGACGAGGTGTATGCCGTGGCGCGACAGGGGATCGAGGAGGTCGCCTCGGGCGCCCCTGCGGACGCGGGGAGCGCGGCCGTCACGGCCCTGCGCCGACGGGTGTGGGGGCGGCTGACGACCACGACCCCGCCGGTTCCTGCGGGCGGCGCCTTCGCGGCATACGTGCTGGGGTTCGCTGCTCCCGGGGCAGAGATGACGGTGTGGGCGCACGGCCGGTGGACCCGGCTGTCAACGCCCGCAGGTCACGTCCTGATCCGCTGACCGGCCACCACGGTCACTCCGTCGCGGCCGTCCAGAGCCGGGTGCCGGTCGCCGTGCCCGTCACGAGGACCAGCCGCCCGGGTGACGCGGCCAGCGACACCGGTCGACCGGGAGGTCCCCGGAAGGCGACCCAGCCGCTGCCCTCCTGACGAGCCAGCACGACGGCCTCGCGCCCGGCCACCGCGACCCAGACAGAGCCCGCTGTCACGGAAAGGGCTGGAGGCACGCCCGATGAGGTCGGCACCGCGGGCAGGGGCGATCGGGTGACGGACGCCGGCGCCACCTCCCATGCCGCGGGAGCATCCCCGTCGAGCCCGGCGACCCAGCAGGCGTCACCTGCGCAGGCCGCACTGGTGGCGCGGGCCGAGGGGCTCCTCGTGGGCAGGTCATGGCGCGTCCACGGCCCGCTCACCTTGGGTGCCGTCCACGTCGTGGCGCGGGTGACGACGGACGAACCTCCGCCCAGGTCGGTCACGGAGCCGGCCACGAGGAGCCGCGTGGCTGACCAGCCGACTGCCGCAGGCTGGGGCAGGAGGCGGCCGGTGCTGGCCAGAGCAGGGTCGGCAGGGACGCGGTCCCACCCGTGCGGCGCGGTGTCCGTCCAGAGCCTGGCGTCCAGGCCCGGGCCGTCGTCGTCCCACGTCCCCGCCACCACAGCTCCTCGGCCGAGTCCGACCGCGGCCAGCCCGCCCGATCGTGGTCCACCGAAGGTCTCGAACGGCTGGGGTTCCTCGACGAGGCGTGCCGGCGTGCCGTCCCACACGGTCCACCGGGGGAGGCCGTGGGCCCCGCCTGACGCTCGCCCGAGCGCCAGGACGCGCCGGCCGTCGGTGGCAAGGTCGACCCAGCGGGCGCCCGGGGCGTAGACGCTGTGCGGCTCGAGCCTGACCGGGCCGGAGCGGCCGTGCCCGGCACGTCGACCCGGTACATCGATGCCCGTTCCCCGGTGCGGGTCGCGACCAGGACGACTCCGTCGCCCGCGCGGACCAGCAGCGGGCGCGCACCGGCAGGGAGGTCCACGGCCGCCCACTGCATGGGCCGGGGAGAGGGCATGGGCACCGGCGCAGGGGTGCTGCTGCAGCCCACGGCGCCGCCGAGCAGCAGGGCGCTCGCCACGACCGTTCGCAGCCTCCTCACGGCAGGGCTGCGTCCAACAGCGGCGCGAGCTCCCTGGACACCACCCGAAGCGCGTGGGTGTCCCGCTCGGCGCGGGCCAGGACCAGGCTTCCTTCCAACGCTGCGAGCATCAGCGTGGCGAGGGCGGCGGCCCGAGCCGGCCGCACTCCCATGGTCCGCAGGCCGGAGCGCAGGGGCTTCTGCCAGGTGGCGAGAGCAGCCGCTGCGGCCGCCCGTACCTGCGGGTTGGCGTTGGCGGTGTCGACGACCGAGGCGGCGACAGGGCAGCCGCGCGCGAACTGCCGGTCCTCGAGCTCCGCAGCCCACTGGCGCACCAAGTCGTTGAACATGCCAGAAGGACTGGGCCGACGTGTGTCGCGGAGGTAGGCGCGGACCTGTGCGGCAGCGAATTCTCCTGACCACTCGAGCGCCTCGGTCACCAGCTGGTCCTTCCCGCCGGGGAAGTAGTGCTGGAGTGAGCCGCGCGGGGCGGCGGCACGGGTGGCGACGGTCCGCAGGGCCGCGCCTCCGACACCGTCCTCGCGCATGGCCTGCGCGGCCTCGTAGACCATCCGTTCCCGTGGGGACCGCTGCGGCTTCTCCATCGACCCACACTATGACACTTGTCATGATCGCTCTACTATGACAAGTGTCATGACAGGGTCGTGACACACCTGGACAGGAGGATCGACATGACGGTCGGATTCATCGGGCTGGGCATTATGGGGCGACCGATGGCGGCGAACCTGCTCGCAGCAGGTCAGGACCTGGTGGTGTGGAACCGCTCGGCACCGGCGCTCGACCACCTCGCGAGCCTGGGTGCACGGAGGGCTGTCGACGTGGCCGAGGTCTTCGAGCGAAGCGAGGTCGTCCTGCTCATGCTGGCCGGGGAGAGTGGGGTGGACGCCGCGTTGCCGAGAGGCACCGAAGAGCTCACCCACCTGGTCCGGGGACGCACCGTGGTCCACCTCGGGACCACGTCACCGTCCTTCTCGGTCGCACTGGGACGCGAGGTCGAGGCAGCCGGTGGCTGGTACGCAGAGGCACCTGTCTCGGGGTCGCGACCGGTCGCAGAGGCGGCCCAGCTCGTCATCATGCTCGCCGGTGAGGCAGCGGTGCGGTCCCGCGTCGCGCCGCTTCTCGCGCCGCTCGGCAGGGCGGTCGTCGAGACGGGCCCGGTGGGCAGCGCGCTCCTCACCAAGCTGGCGGTGAACCTCTTCCTCATCACCCAGGTGACCGGCCTGGTCGAGGCGTTCCACTTCGCGGCCGCGCACGAGCTCGACCTCGAGGTGTTGCAACGGGTCGTCGACGAGGGGCCGATGGCGAGCACGGTGTCCCGCGCCAAGCTGGCCAAGCTGGTCGCGGGTGACTGGGCCGTGCAGGCAGGCGCCGCCGACGTGCTCATGAATGCCGAGCTCGTGGTCTCGGCCGCCCGGCAGGCCGGGGTCGCCACACCACTGGCCGATGCGGCGCACGACCTGTTCGCCGAGACCGTGGACGGGGGGTGGGGAGGCCTCGACATGGCCGCGGTCATCGCTGCAGTCCGGGCGCGGTCCAGCCGTCCCGGCGGTGCGGAGCCGGGGCCGCGGGCTCAGGTCCTGATCCGCTGACCGGCGACCACGACCAGGGCGGCGACGACGCTGAGTCCCAGCCACATGCTCACGAACACCGGGACGTCCTGGCCGGCGGTCGTGTGCCGGGCCGCGAAGACCGCGCCGGCGGCGGCGATGCCGAGCACCGAGCCCAGGACGTCGGCGAGCTGGAGCGACGACGACGTCGTGCCGTGGTCGGCAGGCGACGTGAGGGTGAGTGAGAGCACCGAGAGGCTCGCGGTGCCCAGGCCCATGCCCATGCCGCAGGAGACGAGCGCCACGGCGATCAGCCACGGAGGCCAGGCGAACTGCGCGACCGCCACGATCGCGAGCAGGCCCGCGGTCAGCAGCACGCCACCGGCGACCACGAGCTGGTGGCGACGCCCGGCCCAGCGGTCGCGGCCCTGCACCCACGAACCGGTGGACCACCCGAGCGACCCGACCGCCAGGATCGTGCCGGCCGTCGCGAGGGTCTGACCACGCTCGTTGACCAGCATGAGCGGGATGTAGGTGATCGTGCCGAAGAACGAACAGGTCAGCAGGAAGCGCGCCAGCATCACCGACGGCAGCCCGCGACGCAGCAGCCAGGTGCCGCGCGGCAGGAGCATCGGTGCGGTGGCGGCGATCCCCGCCACACCGAGGACGGCGACCGCGGTCTTGGTCGACCAGCTGAGCTCGAGGTCGTGGGTGCCCCACTGGAGGGCGCCCGCGGACACCGCGATGAGCACCCCGAACCACGCTGCCCGGGCGTGCTCGCGGTGGTCGCGGCTCGACTCGTCGATACCCTCGTCGGCGGCTGCGATCTGTGCGCGCCGGGCGAAGACCAGCGCGAGGGCGGCGACGACCGGCACGACCACGAGCCAGAAGACCCAGCGCCAGGACCACGTCGTCGTGACCCATGCGGCGACCGGTGGACCCAGCAGCGAGGGCAGCACCCACGCGGCGGAGATCACGCTGAACACCTTGGGCCGCAACGACTCCGGGTAGGCCCGGCCGATGACGACGTAGCCGGCGACGATGATCAGCCCGGCTCCCAGGCCGGCGACCCCACGCCCGGCGAGGAACGGCCCGAACGACTGCGAGCCGCCACACAGGCCGCACCCGGCCGCGAACAGGAGCTGGCCCGCGAAGAGGGAGGGCAGCGGACCCAACCGGTCGCACCAGACACCGGCCAGCACGATGCCGAGCAGCTGGGTCGTCAGCATGACCGAGAAGGCGAGCCCGTAGGACCGCACCGCGTCGAGCTCGCGGGCGGCGTCCGGCATCGCCGTGGAGACCGCCATGCCCTCGAAGGCGATCACCGTGATCAGCGCCAGCAGGGAGACGGACAGCAGCACGTAGCGCGGGTGGAAGACGCCGACACGCGCCTCGGGTGCGCTGCCCGGACCAGCATCCTCGACACCCTCCGGGGCAGGGTGTGGGGTGGGCGTGGTCACTGGCGCAACGGTACGCCGCGCTCGGTCAGGACGTCGGCGAGGGTGTCGATGCGGTCGGACACGATGCCGTCCACGCCGAGGTCGAAGAGCCGGTGCATCTCGTCGGCGTCGTCGATGGTCCAGACGTGGACGTGCTTGCCCATCGCGTGCACCCGCTCGACCAGCCCCGGCGTGACCAGGTCGAGGCGACGACCGCCGACGAGGTGCCCGGTCGGGATCTGCAGGACGGCCGCGGGGGAGCGCAGCCACGAGGCGACCCGCTGGGGGGCCAGGCGCAGGGCGGCCACCTCAGCCGGTCCGGTCGCGGTGGCCAACCCCGGTCCGAGGAGCCGGCGCACGGCCCGCAGCCGCCGGTCGGAGAACGAGCCGACGCAGACGCGGTCGATCGCCCTGTGTCGACGGATCACCTCGGCCAGGGGCTCGATGGCTCCCGGCGCCTTGACGTCGATGTTGATCCGGGTGTCCGGAAACTCCTCGAGCAGGTCCGAGAGCAGGGGGATCGGCTCGGTGCCGTGGATCCGGGCGACCCGCACCGCGGCATACGGGAGGTCGGCGATCACGCCACGCTGGTCGGTGACCCGGTCGAGCCGCAGGTCGTGGAAGGCGAGCAGCGTGCCGTCCACCGTGGCGTGCACGTCGGTCTCGAGGTAGCGGTAACCCATCCGTACCGCCTCGCGGAAGGCCGCGAGGGTGTTCTCGAGGTGCAGGTTGGCCGCGAGCTTCGCCCCACCCCGGTGCGCCAGCCCGATGGGGGTCGGGGCGTCGAAGAAGGCGAAGTCCGCGGCTCTCACGCGCCCATTCTGTGCCACGACCCGACTCCGTCAGCCGGTTCGATGTGAACGCGCCGGGGATTCCCGGCGCGTTCACATCGAATGAGGGTGAGGGTCACGTCAGAGAGCGGCCCAGACCGTCGTGTCGGTCGGCACCAGGCCGTCGTCGGTCAGGTCGCCCGAGGCCACCACGACGGTCGCGCCGTCGGGCAGCGCCACCGGCTCGGTGCCGAGGTTCGCGATGACGAGGGTGTCCTGGCCCTGGCCCGTGTTGACCAGGGCGACCACCTCGTCGCCGAAGCCCTCCGCGAACCGCAGCCCACCCGTGCCGAGCTGGCGGTCGCGCCGCGTCCGCAGCAGGGTGCGGTAGAGCTCGAGCGTCGACCCCTCCACGCCGTCCTGCTGGTCGACGGCGTAGTCGCCGTAGATCGCGGGCTGCGGGAGCCAGGTCTGGTCGGTGGGACCGAAGCCGAACGACGGCGCGTCCTTCTCCCACGGGATCGGGACGCGACACCCGTCGCGGCCGATCTCCTTGCCCTTGCTGCGGATGAAGGTCGGGTCCTGGCGGAACTCGCCGGGCATGTCGGTGGAGTCGGGCAGGCCAAGCTCCTCGGCCTGGTAGAGGTAGGCCCCACCCGGCAGGGCGAGCATGAGCGTGGTCGCCGCCCGCGCCCGCCGGAGCCCGAGCGCCCGGTCGGGCTGCGGGTCCTCGGCGCTGATGCCGTTGGGCCGGCGCTCGCCGACCGGCAGGCCCAGCCTGGAGGCGTGCCGCACCACGTCGTGGTTGGACAGCACCCAGGTGCTGGGGGCGCCCACGGAGTCGGCCGCCGCGAGCGAGGACTCGATCACCTCGCGCAGGTCCTCGGCGCGCCACTGGCTCTGCAGGAAGTCGAAGTTGAACGTCTGGTGCATCTCGTCCGGGCGGATGTAGCGCACCGCGCGCTCCTGGGGTCGCACCCAGGCCTCGGCCACGAGGATCCGGTCGGGCTCGCCGTACTCGGCCAGCACCTTGTGCCAACGGCGGTAGACGTCGTGGACCGGGTCCTGGTCCCACATCGGCGGCATCGGGGCGCCGGGCTTCACCTCGCCGTCGAGGATGTGCAGCTCGGCGTCGTAGTCGGGCAGCCCCTTCTCCTTGATGAGGCCGTGCGCCACGTCGACCCGGAAGCCGTCGATGCCGCGGTCGAGCCAGAAGCGCAGGATCGACTCGAACTCGTCGCCGACCTCGGGGTTGTCCCAGTTGAGGTCGGGCTGCTTGGTGTCGAACAGGTGGAGGTACCACTGGCCGGGCTGTCCGTCGGCCTCGGTGATGCGCGTCCAGCCGTTGCCGCCGAAGACCGAGTGCCAGTCGTTGGGCGGCAGGGCGCCGTCCGGGCCCTTGCCGTCGCGGAAGATGTAGCGGTCGCGCTCCGGGCTGCCGGGTGCGGCGGCGAGCGCCGCCTGGAACCACTCGTGCTCGTCGCTGGTGTGGTTGGGGACGAGGTCGACGATCACCTTCAGACCGAGCTCGTGGGCCCGCGCGACCATCGCGTCGGCGTCCTCGAGCGTGCCGAACAGGTCGTCGATGTCGCGGTAGTCGGCGACGTCGTAGCCCGCATCGGCCTGGGGCGACTTGTAGAACGGGCTGAACCACACGGCGTCGACGCCGAGCGCCTTGAGGTAGTCGAGCCGGGCGGTGACACCGGGCAGGTCGCCGATGCCGTCACCGTCGGCGTCGGCCCAGGACCTGGGGTAGATCTGGTAGATCACGGCGTGCCGCCACCAGGCTGCGTCGGCCGAGGCTGCGGGGTGGATGAGGTGCGTGGAGAGGGTCGTCGTCACGGGAGACAATGCTGACGCATCGAACGCGTTCGGGGAAACCAGCCTGCCACCGTCTTGCCCAGCGGAACCACCCGCGAGCCGGAGGGTATGCCGCGTGGCCGGGCCACGCGGCACCCCGCACCGTGAGCGGTGGGTCAGTCCTCGTCGAGCGAGTTCACCATCGAGTGGGCGGCGCGCTCGAGGTAGTCGCGCAGCAGCAGGTCGTTCGCCGGGGGGAGGTCGAGGGTGTCGACCGCGGCCATGATGTGGTGCAGCCAGCGGTCGCGCTGCAGAGGGGTCACCTTGAACGGGTGGTGCCGCATCCGCAGCCGGGGGTGGCCACGTTGGTCGGAGTAGGTGGTCGGGCCACCCCAGTACTGCTCGAGGAACATCCGGAACCGCTCCTCGGCCGGTCCGAGGTCGTCCTCGGGGTAGAGGGCGCGCAGCGGGGGGTCGGTGGCCACTCCCCGGTAGAACTCGTGGACCAGCTTGCGGAAGGTCTCGTGCCCGCCGACCTGGTCGTAGAAGCTGCCGAACTGCTCGCCACCGGGCGACTGGATGCTCATCGGGCGCCTGCCGCGGGGCCGAAGGGCGTCATGACCGGGGCCTTGACGCCGTTCTCGTCGAAGGCGGCCTTGACCCGCTCGCGGATCTCGCGCGAGACGCCGTACTGCTGCTCGGGGGCGGTCTTGGCGATCACGCGGATCGTCACGACCGAGCCGGTCATCGACTCGACCCCGACGACCTGGGGCTCCTCCAGCAGCTTGTCGGTCCAGTCGGGGCTCTGGTCGAGCTCGTGGACCACGGTGCGGATCAGCGGGATCACCTTGTCGAGGTTCTCGGAGTAGGCGACCGGGATGTCGACCATCGCGGTGGACCAGCCCTGGCTCTTGTTGCCGATCCGGATGATCTCGCCGTTGCGGATGTACCAGACCACGCCCTGGCCGTCGCGCAGCCGGGTGACTCGCAGCGAGACCTCCTCGACGGTGCCGATGGCCTCGCCGGTGTCGACGACGTCACCGACGCCGTACTGGTCCTCGAGGATCATGAAGATGCCCGAGAGGAAGTCCTTGACGAGGCTCTGGGCGCCGAACCCGAGCGCCACACCGCCGACCCCGGCCGTGGCGAGCACCGGTCCGAGGTTGATCCCCACCGTGGTCAGGATCGTGAGGACCGTGACCATGACGACGACGAAGGTGACCATGCTCCGCAGCAGCGAGCCCATGGTCAGGGTGCGCTGGCGGTGCCGCTCGTGGGCCGAGCCGGTGGCCTGGGCCAGCACTCGTCCCGCCCGGCTGCTCTCGCCGGTCCGCCGGGCGTCCGACCGGGCGAGGGTCGTGGCGACCACCCGACCGATCGATCTCAGCGCCAGCCAGCGGAGGATGACGGCCGCGACCACCGTGATGACGATGTCCAACGGCTGGCCGGTGAACCAGTCCCAGGCCGAGTGGGGAGTGACCTCGAGCAGGGCATGCAGGTTGAACCCGTCCAAGAACCTCTCAGGCATCGGCATCACGCTGCTGCGCGCGCAGGGCGCGGGCGATCGGGTCGCGGTTCTCCGTGACCAGGCGGCGCAGGGCCGCGGGCGCGTCGGGGTGCGCCAACAGCCAGGCCTCGGTGGCGTCGTGGAGCCGCTGGTCGGCCAGGACCGTGGGGTAGAAGCCGCGGACCAGGATCTCGATGATGGCGTGCGACCCCTTGCCCTCCACGGTGTCGAGCATCGCGTGGTACTTCTCGACGTAGGGCTCCAGGAGCGTGTTGTCGTGCACCGTCGCGAAGCCGGCGGCGACCGACTCGAGGATCGAGTTGGGCAGACCGGTCTCCTCCACGCCACGGCGCCAGGCCTCGGCCTTGGCCTCGGCGGTCGGGAAGGACGCGCGGGCCTGCTCGGCGTGCTCGCGCCCGGTGGCCGTGTTGTCGCGCGCCAGCTCGGCGTCGATGTCGGCCGTCGTCGCCGCGCCACAGGCGGCGAGCGTGGTGAGCAGTCGCCAGCGCATGTCGGTGTCGATGGCGAGGCCGTCCAGCACCTCCGTGCCGTCGAGGAGGCCACGCAGGTATGCCGCGTCTTCGCCACCGCGCTGGTGCGCGGCATACGCCCCGACCAGCTGGAGCTGGGCGTCACTGCCGGGCTCGGCGGCCACAGCGAGGGCCCGCAGGTCGCGGGCGGCGCTCGCGAGCGCCGCCTCGCGGTGGGCCGGCGCGACATAGAGGTGCAACGCCGTCTGCAGCTGGCCCAGGAGCACCCGGAGCAGGGTCGAGTCGGTCTCGCCGGGGAGCGAGGCGAGGACGAGCGCCGCGAAGTCGCGGGCCGACATCTCGGCGTCGCGGGTCATGTCCCACGCGGCGCCGAGGACGAGGGCGCGGGGCAGGCTGTCCTGGAACCCGCGCGGGTGCGCCAGGGCGGTCGCGAGCGAACGCTCGTCGAGGCGGATCTTGGCGTAGGCGAGGTCGTCGTCGTTGACGAGGAGCAGGTCGGGGGCCGGGCGACCGACCAGCTGCGGCAGGTCGGTGGACTCCCCGTCGACGTCGAGCTCGATCCGGTCGGTGCGGACCAGCGCGCCACCGCCGGGGGCGCTGTCGTCGACGTCGTACAGGCCCACGGCCAGGCGGTGCGGACGCAGCGTCTCGAACCCCTCGGCGTAGGTCTGGACGATCCGCGCGGAGGAGACCAGACCCTGGTCATCGGTGTCGATCTCGGGGTGGAGGGTGTTGACGCCGGCGGTCTCCAGCCACAGCTTCGACCAGGATCCCAGGTCGCGCCCGGAGGTGGCCTCGAGCTCGCGCAGCAGGTCCTCGAGCCGGGTGTTGCCCCAGGCGTGCTTGGCGAAGTAGGCCCGCAGACCGGCGGTGAACGGCTCGCGGCCGACGTAGGCGACCAGCTGCTTGAGCACCGAGGCGCCCTTGGCATAGGTGATCCCGTCGAAGTTGACCTCGACGTCCTGCAGGTCGCGGATCGGCGCGACGATCGGGTGGGTCGAGGACAGCTGGTCCTGGCGGTAGGCCCAGGACTTCTCGGAGGTGCCGAAGGTGGTCCAGGCGCTGGTCCACTCGGTGGCCTCCGCCTGGCAGGTGGTCGAGGCCCACTCGGCGAACGACTCGTTGAGCCACAGGTCGTTCCACCACTTCATCGTCACGAGGTTGCCGAACCACATGTGGGCCAGCTCGTGGAGCAGGGTGAGCGCGCGACGCTCGACGAGGGCCTCGGTCACCTTCGAGCGGAAGACGTAGATCTCGCTGATGGTGACGGCGCCGGCGTTCTCCATCGCGCCCATGTTGTACTCGGGAGTGAAGAGCTGGTCGTACTTCTCGAACGGGTACTCGCAGTCGAACTCCTCCTCGAAGAAGGCGAAGCCGAGCTTGGTGCAGGCGAAGACGTTGTCGGCGTCCAGGTGCTCCAGCAGCGACTGGCGGCAGAAGATCCCCAGGGGCACCGTGCCGCGGCGGGTCTCCACCTCGTCGCGCACCACGGCGTAGGGGCCGGCGACGAGCGCGGTGATGTAGCAGGACATCCGCGCGGTCGTGCCGAACGCCCACGTGGCCACGCCGGCACGCACCGGCGTCGGCTCGGGGGTGGGGGAGTTGGACACCACCTGCCAGTGGTCCGGGGCGGTCACGGTGAACGCGAAGGTCGCCTTGAGGTCGGGCTGCTCGAAGACCGCGAACATCCGGCGGCAGTCGGCCACCTCGAACTGCGAGTAGAGGTAGACCTCCCCGTCCACCGGGTCGGTGAAGCGGTGCAGCCCCTCGCCGGTGTTCATGTATGCCGCGGTGGCGTCGACCGTGAGCGTGTTGCGCTCCGCCGTGGCCGGGACCCGGACGCGCACGCCGTCGAAGTGGGTGGCCGGGTCGAGCGGCTCGCCGTTCAGGGTGATCGCTTCCACGGACGGGGCGATCAGGTCGACGAACGTCTCGACGCCGGGCTCGGCGCTCGTGAACGTGATCGTGGTCGTGCTCCGGAACGTCGTGTCCGAGGTGGTCAGGTCCAGGGTGACGTCGTAGTGGTCGACGGCGATGACAGCGGCGCGGGCGGTGGCCTCGTCGCGGGTGAGGTTCATGCCAGGCAACGGTGCTCCTGCACGTAGGGAGGTCGAGTGGTTTCGGCGGCCATCCTCGCACGGGTGGGCCACCGGGCGACCACCGCTGGTGTGGCTCCCGGAGGGCAGTGGCAGGATTGTGGGTGTGACTGCCACCCCTGTGTCCGAGACCCGTACGTCCGCCGAGTTCTGGTTCGACCCCCTGTGTCCGTGGGCGTGGATGACGTCCCGCTGGATGATGGAGGTCGAGGAGGTCCGTCCCGTCGACGTGACCTGGTCGGTGATGAGCCTGGCGGTCCTCAACGAGGGTCGCGACCTCCCCGACAGCTACCGCGAGATGATGGATCGAGCCTGGGGCCCGGTGCGGGTCATCATCGCCGCGGCGCGCGACCACGGCGACAAGGTGATCAGGCCCCTCTACGACGCCATGGGCACGCGCATCCACCTCGGTGGCGAGAAGGACTACGCCAAGGTCATCGGCCCTGCCCTGGAAGAGGTCGGGCTGCCCTGGGAGCTGGCCGACTTCGCCGAGTCCGACGCGGTCGACGCAGAGCTGCGCGCGAGCCACCAGCGGGCCATCGACCTGGTCGGTGACGACGTCGGCACGCCGGTCGTCGCGGTCGACGGCGAGGCCTTCTTCGGTCCGGTCGTCTCACCCGCCCCCAAGGGTGAGGCTGCGGGTCGGCTCTGGGACGGCTGCGTCCTGGTGGCCGGCACCCCCGGTTTCTACGAGCTCAAGCGGTCGCGGACCGTCGGCCCGATCTTCAGCTAGACCCACGCAGCAGCTAGACCCACGCAGCAGCCAGACCCACGCAGCGACTGAGAGACGGGGGCTGCAGGGCGCAATAGGATCGCTGCGCGCTGTTGGCGACACAGCAGACTTCGACGGAGGAGCACCAGATGCGCGTCCACATCGGCGGCGACCACGCGGCATACGAGCTGCTCGGTGAGCTGGTCTCGTTCCTCGAGGCCGAGGGCCACGACGTGACCAACCACGGGCCGCACACCCTCGACCCCGAGGACGACTACCCCGTCTTCGTGCTGCGTGCAGCCGAGGCCGTCGCCGCTGACGCGGACTCGCTGGGTGTCGTGCTCGGTGGCTCGGGCAACGGAGAGCAGATGGCGGCCAACAAGGTCGCCGGCATCCGCGCGGCCCTGTGCTACAACGCCGAGCTCGCGACCCTCGCTCGGGAGCACAACAACGCCCAGGTCATCTCGATCGGGGGCCGGATGAACACCGTCGAGGAGGCCAAGGCGATGGTGGCGGCGTTCCTCGCGACGCCGTTCTCCGGTGCGCCGAGGCACCAGCGCCGGATCGACATGGTCAGCGCCTACGAGGAGTCCGGCACGCTGCCGCCGCAGGCCTGACTCGCCGCCTGATCTCCACCGATCTGGCGCGCACCCACTGACCTCCCACTACGCTGGCGGCGGGTCGGATAGGGGTCGACCCATCCCGCAGACGCACAAGGGTGCCCGCACCCTGCCTTGCCGAAGGAACTTCACAGTGGTTGTCGAGAGGACTTTTCTCGCTCGGCGATCCGTCATGTCCCGGGTCCAGCGCAGTCGGTACAGGTTCGTGCGCTGGGGCCAGGCGGCGACCGCGGCGGGCGTCATCGCTGCGAACACGCTGCTCTGCTGGTCCATGTCCCTGTGGCCCGACAACGTCCCCTTCTCGGCGTACGTCCCGGTGGCCGTCCTCGCGGGCCTCTTCCTCACCCCGAAGGTGCTGGCCGCGGTCGACGTCGCGATCCTCATCGCCGGGGCCTACACGGTGCTGGACCGGGACGCCTCCCCCGGCATCCTGGCCGCGTACGGCGTGCTGACGCTCGTCATGATCATCATGTTCTGGGTGGCTGCCTCGCGGGCCCGCCTGGGCGTGCAGGGCAACCTCGGGGAGTCGATGCTGGTCGACCTGCGCGACCGGCTGCGCACCCAGGGCGAGCTCCCGGAGCTGCCGAGCGGGTGGGGCGCCGAGCTGTCCGTCCTGTCCGCGTACGGTGACTCGTTCTCCGGCGACTTCCTCGTCACCAGCCGCCACGACGACGTCCTCGAGCTCGCGCTGGTCGACGTCTCGGGCAAGGGCATCGCTGCCGGCACGCGGTCACTGCTGCTGTCCGGGGCGTTCGGGGGCCTCCTCGGGTCGCTGCCCTACGACACCTTCCTGCCGGCCGCCAACTCCTACCTGCTGCGCCAGGCGTGGGACGAGGGCTTCGCGACCGCGGCGCACGCCATGATCAACCTGACCACGGGGGAGTACAGCCTGGGGTCGGCCGGTCACCCCCCGGGCGTGCGCTTCTCGGCCGGCTCGGGCCGGTGGGAGGTCCTCGAGGGTGACGAGGGCCCAGTGCTCGGCGTCACCGAGGGGCTGGCCTTCCCCCGGATCCGCGGCCAGCTCGGCCGTGGCGACGCGCTGCTCCTCTACACCGACGGGGTCATCGAGGTCCGCAACCGCGACCTGCGCGACGGCATCGACCGGATGCTCGGGACGGCGGAGCGGATGATCGGCAAGGGCTTCGAGGGCATGGCTGCGAAGGTGTGCAACGCGGCCCGGGCCGGCGAGACCGACGACCGCGCGGCCGTCCTCGTCTGGCGCCGCTGAGCCCGAGCCTGCGTCGGGTGGGCGCCGGCCCGGTCGTGGTCAGGCCTGCGAACCCGCGGGGGCCCCTGCGGCCGCCGCCTGGCGCTGGGCCGCGCGGCGGGTGATGTCGGCGCACTCGAGGCAGACCGACTCGGGGATCAGGCCGAGTCGCATCAACCAGCCGAAGACGATGCACCCCACGCAGATCCCGGCGAGCGACTCCAGCGCGGGGAAGACCACCATGACGACGCCGATGAGGATGACCGGCAGGCTCGTCCCGGCCAGCCAGAGGATCGTCGCGGCCAGGGTGAAGACGGCCCCGACGGTCGCGGCGAAGCGCTTGGGGGGCCCGGCCGTGTAGCGCGGGGCGGCCGACACCCGGGGTCGGATCCAGCGGTTGACGAGGATCGCCACCGGGCTGGCCGACGGTCCCCAGCCCGAGCGCAGCACGAAGTCCGTCGCGAGCACGGCATACAGCCACCACTGGTGCGCCGCGAGGGCGACGACGGCGAGCACCAGGATGACGCCCGCGATGAGGCGGACGGTGACGTCGTCGACGATGTTGGGGAAGCGGGAGATGCGCATGCCCACATTATGGGTTACATAAGCGTCGGTTATCGACCCGTGGGTCGCAGGTCGGGACGGGGAGGGTGTCGGCAGCCACTCCGCAGGCCGGGGTCAGGGGACGTCGTCCGGTCCCTAGGCTGGGGCGGTGGACACCGAGGGACGCGTGCGGTCCTACAACGCCCGCCGGGGACGGCTGTCGGCGCTCACCGTCGAGCGCATGCAGACCCTCGCCCCCGCGCACTCGGTCCCGACCGACGGTCCGCTCGTGCCGGAGGAGGCGTTCGGGCGGACCGCACCCGTCGTGCTCGAGGTCGGCTGCGGTCACGGCGCCGCCGCCCTGGCCTACGCGGCCACCCACCCGGGGCACGACCTCCTCGCCGTCGACGTCTTCACGCCCGCGCTCGCCCGGATGCTGGCCGAGGCGGAGCGCCGGGGGCTCGGCAACGTCTGGATGCACCAGGGCGACGCGGTCCTGCTGCTGGCCGACCGGGTGCTCCCGGGCTCCCTCGCCGCGGTGCACGTCTTCTTCCCCGACCCGTGGCCCAAGGCCAAGCACGCCAAGCGCCGCTTCGTCTCACGACAGACCCTCGACCTGGTGGCCGATCGGCTCGCCCCCGGTGGCCACCTCCTGCTCGCCACCGACCACGACGGGTATGCCGCCCACGTGCGCTCCGAGCTCGCGGCGCACGGGGGGTTCGACGTCAAGGAGGGGGAGCGGCCGCCGTGGCGACCCACCGACGGGTTCGAGGCCAAGGGGCTGGCCGCGGGCCGTCGGGTCAGCGAGTTCCGGGCCACCCCGCGCTGACCGAGCCCTGTGTCGGGGTAGCCGGATTTGAACCGGCGACCTTCCGCTCCCAAAGCGGACGCGCTACCAACCTGCGCCATACCCCGTCGATGGTGTGCCGATTTCAGGTCACACGATCGCGGGCATTAGGCTAACGCCTCGGATCAGCCGCCCCTCCGGGGGTCTGTCGGTCCACGCGGGTGTAGCTCAATGGTAGAGCCCTAGTCTTCCAAACTAGCTACGCGAGTTCGATTCTCGTCACCCGCTCCAGAGTCAGCCAAGGGCCCGCACCGACGTCCGGTGCGGGCCCTCGCTGACGGTGCCCAGGAGGGTCAGCTCTTGCCGCCTCTGGCGCGGAACTGCTGCCAGGCGTCGCTCATCCGGTCCGCCTGACCCTTCGTGAACATGTTCATGCACGAGTCCTGCGTGTAGTCCATGAAGTTGTGGATCGGGTCGACCCCGGGGGCGGCGCAGGTGTCCGCGCCGATCGGGCAGTCGAACTGCGGGATCGCCTCGGGTGCGGTGTCGGCCACCCAGTCGCCGTTGGCTGCGCAGCCGTGCGCGAACGTGTGCTCGAGCATCAGCCAGTGGCCGGACTCATGGGTGAGGGTGTCGCCCCCGGTGTACTGCGGGTATCCCAGCCCGGTCCCTCCGGGCATCGACTCGGCCATCATGACCACGCCGTCGATGTAGTCGCGGCCGTGGTTGTAGCCCTTGGGGAAGTAGGCCCAGCCCAACAGCCCGCCACCCTGGGTCCCGTAGACGTTGAGGGTGGTGGCGTCGCCGCGGTACAGCGTCCGCTTCATCTCCCGCTCGGCGTTGCTGCCGGGCACCGCGGTGTACCACGCCGGGTTGGTCGTCCACGTCGTGTCGACCAGTCGGAAGCGGAAGGGGGTGTCGGCGGCACCGGTGGCGGTCGCCCCCGAGTACGAGTCGTTGAGCACCTTCAGCTGGGCCGCGATGAGCGTCTGCCACCGGGCCTTCTCCGCGGTGGTGAAGGCATCCTTGTCGACCATGTGGAAGACGGTGTCGATGCGCACGCTGCCGTCGGCGAGGGTGGGCAGGTTCGTGAGCACGCCGTAGGCGTTGGCCTCGTTCTTGGGGTAGAGCGCGGGCTCGACGGCCTTGCTGCCGGCCTTGACCCGGGCGCCGCTGTGGTTGCCGCCGGGCTGGCACGCGGCCACCCCCGGTGACGTCACGGCCGCGGCGTTCACGGTGGCGGCCGTCCCACCACCGAGCAACGCGAGGGCTGCTGCCGCGGTCAGGACGCCCAGGCGCAGGGGAGTGCGAAGTCGCATGGTGTCCCTTCGGAGGTCTTCCCCCGCGTGCGGTCGCCGGGGTCAAATTCGGACCGTACCTCGCGAAACGTCCTCGTGGGCCGTACGGATGACGGAGAGCTCCGCTCGCCGACGGAGATCTTCCGTCGCCCGGCTCAGACGCCGTACTCCTCCAGCAGGCGCAGCCAGATCTCGCTCATCGTCGGGTAGGACGGCACTGCGTGCCAGAGCGTCGTCAGCGGCACCTTGCCGACGATCGCCACCGTGGCGGCGTGGACCAGCTCCGCGACGTCCTGACCGACGAAGGTCGCCCCGACGAGGACGCCGGCCTCCTCGTCGACGATGATCCTCGCCTGTCCCTGGTAGCCCTCGGCCTGGAGTCCGGCGCCGGCCGCGGAGTCCATCGGCAGGTCGACCATCCGGATGGTCAGGCCACGCTCGCGAGCCTCGGCCTCGGTGAGCCCGGCCGCCGCAACCTCGGGGTCGGTGAAGACGACCTGGGGCGACCCGGCGCCGGTGGCCCAGGGGACGGTGGTCCGCGGGTCCGGCTCACGGCCGGCCGCGCGCGCACCGAGCAGGTCCCCGACGGCCCTGGCCTGGTACTTGCCCATGTGCGTGAGGAGGGCTCGCCCGTTGACGTCGCCCACGGCATACAACCAGGGGTGGTCCGGCGAGATGCCCTCGACCTCCATGCGTTCGGTGACCCGGACGAAGCCCGCGTCGTCGAGCTCGCCGCCTACCTCCTGCACCCCGAGGCCACTCGTGGCGGGTGTGCGACCCACGGCGACGAGCAGCTCGTCCGCGGTCACGCTCGTGCCGTCGGACAGCTGGACGGTCACCTCGCCGGTGGGCCCCAGTCGCGAGACGGACTCGGCTCGCGTCCCCAGGCGGAGGTCGACGCCGTCGCGCTCCAGCGCCTCGGCGACCGCGTCTCCCGCGAACTCCTCGTGGCGGCCGAGGATCCCGTCGGCCTGCTCGATGATGGTGACCGCCGACCCGAGCGCCGCGTAGACCTGGGCGAGCTCGCACGCGACCACGCCGCCCCCGAGCACGGCCAACCGGTCGGGGATCCGCCGGCTCGTGGTCGCCTCCCGGTTCGTCCACGGGCGCGCCTCGCGCAGCCCGGGGATCGGCGGGATCGTCGAGGTGGTGCCGGTCGCGAGCACGACGGCCCGTCGGGCCCGGTACGGCTTCCCGTCGACCTCGACCGCGAGCTCACCGGTCAGGCGGGCCTCCCCGCGCAGCAGGGTGATGCCGACGTGGTCGAGCCAGCCGACCTGGCCGCCGTCGTCGAACGTGTCGGTCGTGCCGATCCGGTTGACCCACGCGTCGCGGCGAGCCAGCACCCCCGCGGGGTCGACGCGTGCCCCCTCGGAGCCCTGCACCCGCTGGGAGGCGCGCGTCGCGTGGATCGGGCGGAGCAGGGCCTTGCTCGGGGAGCAGGCGTAGAAGCTGCACTCGCCGCCCACGAGGTGCTTCTCCACGAGCGCGACCGTGAGTCCGGCCTTGTGCGCCCGGTCCGCGGCGTTCTCACCCACGGGGCCGGCGCCGACGACGATGACGTCCCACTCGGGCGGCAGGTCGGGGGTGCTGGGCGGGGTCTGTGCAGCCATGACCTCAACGTAGACGGCGGTCGGTCCGCGTGCGCGAGGAGCGCCCCACGACGGCGGGCGGTCCACGTGAGGAGCAGCCCGGCCAGCAGCATGGCCAGCGCCAGGGCGGTCTCGGGCGCCGGGTCGGCTCCCGTGACGGCCAGCTCGGGGGGGCACGAGGGGCACCGGTCGGTGACCGCGGGCGGCGTGGGCGACGCCGCCGGTGGATCGGGTGAGGCCGCCGGTGGCGGAGGCTCCGGGGCGGCGACCGCCAGCACCACGGAGTCCTGGTCGTTCGTGCCGACCCGGTCGTTGGACGGCGTGACCACGCGGGCCGTGTTGGTCAGGGACTCGCCCCCCGCTGCGGCGAGCGCCGTTGCGGTCACCCGGATCTCGGTGGATGCAGCGGCCGCCAGCTCGTCGAGGCGGCAGGTGACCCTGGGTCCGGAGACCGAGCACTCACCATCGTCGGCCACGGGGGTTCGCGACACCCGCAGCCCTGCAGGCAGGAGGTCGGTGACGACGACCTTGCGGGCGGTCGACGGTCCGGCGTTGGAGACCTTGAGCCTGAAGACGACGTCGTCGCCCACCTCGGCGGTCGAGCTCGAGACGCTCTTCAGGAGACTCACGTCCGTGTCGACGACGACCGGGGTCGAGACCGTGTCGGCGTTGTCGGCCTCATCGGGGTCGCGGGTGGGGGAGGACACCGACGCCGTGTTGGTGAGGGCGCCCCGGGCGCCTCCGGCGACGGTCGCCCTGATGGTGATCCTGGCGGTCTGTCGGTCGGCGAGGGACCCGAGCGCGCAGGCGACCGTGTGGTCGGTGCTGATCGGGGCGCAGCTGCCCACGGTCGTGGTCACGGACGCGTCGAGCAGGTCCGCGTCCAGCAGGTCGGTCACCGTGACGCCGTGGGCGGTCATCGGACCGGCGTTGTGCACCCTGATCGTGTAGGCCACCCTCGTGCCGGCAACGGGAGCGCGGGGGCTGACCGACTTCACCAGGGACAGGTCGGCGCTCGGGCCGGTCGTGGCCGTCACCGTGTCCGTGTTGTCGGCGGGATCGGGGTCCGGCGTAGCGCTCTCGACGCTCGCGGTGTTGGAGATCGTCCCCACGTGGTCACCGTCGAGGAGCGCGATGACGCTGATCGTCACCGGGTCGTCGTCCGGGTCCAGGGAGCCCAGCGAGCACCGCAGCGTGTTGTCCGTGCCCACGGCGTCGCACGTGCCGGCGGTCGTCGTCGACGTCGCCCCGCTGAGGGCGACATCGAGCACGTCCTCGACGGTGACGTCGGTGGCCGCCGACGGGCCGTCGTTGTCGACCGTCAGGGTGTACGTGACCGTCGACCCCGGCACCAGCACCGGCGGCGAGACGGTCTTGACGATGGAGACGTCCGCAGAGGCGGCGGCCGCCTCGGGCGCCGCGGGGGTGTCGCTGGCGTCCTTCTGTTCAGCGGAGGGCGGGTGGACCGGGGCCACGGCCGGGGCGGGTGCCGGTGGGCCGTTGGTCGGGTGGGAGGCGGGGGTGCCCGAGGGCGGCACCGCGGCCGCCAGCGCCCGGTCCGCGGGAGCGATGACCGTGACGACCGAGGTCAGGGCGACGACCAGCACGAGGAAACCTCGTCGAGGAGCCGCAACCCGATGCGGCGTCGAGTACTGGACTGACGGCACAGCGCTAACCCCTATTCGTCCACTCGACGTCCGTGGACTGGGGGCGCCGAACAGCGGCCGCCGTTGGCCGTTCGGCACATGCTAGGTGCGGGGTGCGGCTGCGCCAAAGGTCTGCCGTCCCAGCCTTGTCCAAGGTCAACCAACTGCTCACCAACGGGCGTGAACGGAAGGTTTCGGCAGGACCGGAGCGCCGGACACGCAGGTGCCCTGGGGTACACCGCCGGCCCCGGGGGTCGTCCCCGGGGCCGGCGGTGTGACTGACCGGTCAGGTCAGAACGCCGAGGTGCCGTTCGGGGTGCCGAGCCCGGTCGGGCCGTCCCAGCCGGACCTCGCCGTGCACCAGG
This sequence comes from Phycicoccus sp. Soil802, assembly GCF_001429605.1. Taxonomy (GTDB): domain Bacteria; phylum Actinomycetota; class Actinomycetes; order Actinomycetales; family Dermatophilaceae; genus Pedococcus. Next base: position 409,998 of record NZ_LMSS01000006.1, on the reverse strand, counting down.
AGGCGCACGTCCCGTTGGAGCCCGAGGTCACGTCGAACAGTCCCGCCGGGTTGGCGTAGGGGAGCGTGTTCGCGTAACCGGCGGTGTTGCCACTGAGGGCGTAGACCGAGGCGACGATCGGCGAGGAGAGGCTGGTGCCGCCGTACTGCGCCCACGACGAGGCGGTCTTCGTGGTCGGTGCGTAGGTGGCCAGTCCGGTCGCCGGGTCGGCCACGGCCGAGACGTCCGCGATGGCACGACCGCTGCAGCTGGTCATCGCCGAGGTCTGGCCGGCCGGCGCCGCGTTGAGGGTGGTGCAGCCGGAGCCGGCGCCGCTCCAGGCCGTCTCCGACCACCCGCGGGCGCTGGAGTCCTTGACCAGGGAGGTGCCGCCGATGGCGGTGACGTAGTGCGATGACGCGGGGAAGCTGCCGCCCTGGTACCCGTTGTCGCCGGTCGAGGCGGTCACGGCGATACCGGGGTGGTTGTATGCCGCGCCGTACGAGCCGTCGGCAAGGTCGCCTCCGCCGTAGCTGTTCGAGATCGCGGCGACACCGGCCTGCGTGGCCGCGGTGTTCACCGCTGCACCGAGGTCGGTGAGGCTGGCGCTGTTGGCCTGCACCAGCACGATCTTGCAGCTCGGGCAGGTCGCCGACACGGCGTCGAGGTCGAGGGCCTGCTCGCCGGCCCAGCCGACGTTGAAGCGGGGCAGCGACGTGCCGCCGGTCTGGTTGATGATGCGCAGGCAGCCGTTGGCCGTGGTGCAGGCCGACAGGCCCCACTGGGCGCGGTAGATGCCGAGGTCGCGCTCGGCGTTCGGGTAGCCGTAGGCGTCGACGATCGCGACGGTGCGTCCGCCGGCCGACAGCCCCGTCACCTTGTAGGCGCTCTGGATGTCCGCGGGGGTCTTGCCGGAGATGGCGTTCGGGGTGACCGGTTGTCCCGCTGGGCTGACCGCTCGGCCGTCGGGGTCGACCAGCTTCAGGGCGTGGCACGCCGCGACGGTCGGTGAGCTCGGCGTCGCGCACACGCGCTGGGCGTGCGCCTTGGGGGAGGGGGCTGCCGAAGCGGCGGTGACCGCGGTCGTGACGAGCCCCAGGGATGCCGAGGCCGCCAACGCGACAGAGAGGATCTGCGTGCGCATACGAAGTGTCTCCTGACGTGGAAGGAGGCGGCCACTACCGCCTCACCCGTGGAAGACTCACTCCGAAAGCATTGTCTGGCAATGGATTTCGGTGCCCAACCTCCCGGCTGGCGAAGAATTGGGAAGCGCCGGGGAGACCCTTGACACAAAGTCGTGACGGATGTCATGGGCACTTCGGCCGGCGATGTGGCGGTGGTCCCGCGCGGCATGCTCCGCGGCATACTCCTCGGGCTGGTGGGCCGCCGGTTCGGAGCGTGGGCGCACACCGGCTACCATGAGGTTTTGGCCCGGTCGCCGCCTGTTGAAGCCGGCGCAGCGGGCCTTCGCATTGCCCCGTCGCGAGGTGACCGGTGGTGCTCCGCACCGCAGGCACGCACCACGCCCCAGCACCACCACCAGCACCACGCCCCCCACGACCTTGGAGTATCCCGCAGTGAAGAGTGCCGTCGAGACCCTGAACCCGACCCGGGTCAAGCTGACCGTCGAGGTGCCGTTCGAGGAGCTCAAGCCGAGCCTCGACGCCGCCTACGCCACCATCGGCTCGCAGATCCAGGTGCCCGGTTTCCGCAAGGGCAAGGTCCCCTCGCGCATCATCGACCAGCGGGTCGGCCGCGGCGCGGTCCTGCAGGAGGCCGTCAACGAGGCCCTCCCGCAGTTCTACGGCCAGGCCGTCGAGGAGAACAAGGTCCGCCCCATCGGGCAGCCCGAGGTCGACGTGACCGAGGTGCCGGCCGAGGACGGGCAGGACCTCAAGTTCACCGTCGAGGTCGACGTGCGCCCCGACGTCGAGCTGCCCGACGACTTCAGCGGCATCACGGTCGAGGTAGACGAGGCCAAGGCGTCCCCCGAGGACGTCGAGGCCCGGCTGATCGCGCTGCAGGAGCGCTTCGGCACCCTCAAGGGCGTCGAGCGCACCGTCGAGAACGGCGACTTCGTCTCGATCGACCTCAAGGCCAGCATCGGCGACGACGAGATCGACTCGGTCACGGGTGTCTCCTACGAGGTCGGCTCGGGCAACATGCTCGACGGGCTCGACGAGGCCCTCACCGGGATGGCCGCAGAGGAGACCAAGTCGTTCACCGCGCCGCTCGCCGGCGGTGACCGTGAGGGCGAGGACGCCGACGTGGTCGTGACCGTGCAGTCGGTCAAGGTCCGCGAGCTCCCCGCGCTGGACGACGACTTCGCCCAGCTGGCGTCGGAGTTCGACACCCTCAAGGAGCTGCGCGAGGACGTCACCAAGCAGGCCGACCAGGCCGCCAAGTTCGAGCAGGGCGTCCAGGCCCGCGACAAGGTCCTCGAGCACCTGCTCGAGACCATCGACATCCCCGTGCCGGACGGCGTCGTCGAGGCAGAGGTCAACCAGCACCTCGAGGGCGAGAACCGCCTCGAGGACGACGAGCACCGCGCCGAGGTCGACGCCAACACGCGCAAGGCCCTCAAGGCCCAGTTCCTGCTCGACGCCATCGCCGAGAAGACCGAGGTCAAGGTCGAGCAGCCCGAGCTGATCGAGTACCTCGTGATGTCCGCCCAGCAGTACGGCATGGACCCCAACCAGTTCGCCCAGGCGATCGACCAGCAGGGCCAGGTCCCCGCGATGGTCGCCGAGGTGGCTCGTCGCAAGGCGCTGGCCGCGGTGCTCGAGCAGGCCAAGGTCGTCGACACGGCCGGTCAGCCCGTCGACCTCAACGAGGTCACCGCCACCGACGTCGCCTCGCAGCTGTTCGAGGGCGGTTCGGAGCACGACCACGAGGGCCACGACCACGCCCACGACCACGACCACGACCACGACCACGGTGACCACGAGGGTCACGACCACGCCTGAGCGCTCCGTCTGACCGACCCGAACGAGGTCATCCAGCAACAAACAGTAGGTCGCGTCCCCTCCCGGGGACGCGACCTACTGCATTTGGGTGATTTCCTGGAGCCCCGCCGCGCCCGACCATGAGGCATGGACGTCACGAGTTTCAACAAGCTGCGGCTCGCGGTGCAGGAGAATGCCAGCCCGGCTGACTCCGCACTCGCCACCCACCTGCGGCACGCGCTGCAGGCTGCCCTGACCGAGAGCCGGTTGTTCGGCGATGTCGAGCTCGGCCACACCGACGACGTCGACCAGCTGGTCATCGGGGTCTGCCGCTGCGCCGACGGCGTCCTCCCGTGGGAGGCCGGCATGGGCCTGGAGCGGCTGTGGCAGACCGTGGCGGCCGACACGGCCTGGGAGGCCCACTTCGTGTCGTGCACCGACAGCCTGATGGACTTCCAGGCCGCGGTGACGGTGGACGACAAGGGTCGCTACATCACCGTCCACGTCGTGGCCGAGCCGTCCGAGGCCACGAAGGCGGTCCAGGCGGCGCAGGCCGCCGAGGCCGAGCGGGAGGCCGAGCGCCAGGCCGAGCTCGCCGAGCAGGCCGACGGCGAGACCGCCGAGGCCCAGCAGAGCGTCAGCATCCTGCGGTCCTGACCGCGTCCGGGTGACCTAGCCGACCGGTGCCGTGGTCGTGCCGATCCGCAGGTCGGTGCGCTGCACGGCGTCGTCGGGCCGGTCACCGTCGAGCAGGCTGCGCAGCATCTCGCCCATCAGCCGACCCTTGGCGCCGCCGTGCTGGTCGATGGTCGTCAGCGTGCCGGGGAACCACGGCAGCTCCACGCCGTCGAACCCGGTCACGCTCAGGTCGTCGGGCACCCGGAGCCCCAGCTCCTCGGCCGCCCGGACCACCCCCATCGCGAGCAGGTCCGACTGCGCGACGACGGCCGTCGGTCGCTGGGCCTGTGGAACGTCCAGCAAGAGGCGGGCGGCGATGGCGCCCTGCTCGACGTCGGGGATCGAGGTCTGGACGAGGCCGGAGGGCGCGCTCGGCACCCCGCCCGCATCGCCGAAGACGTCGAGGAAGCCGAGCGCCCGGTCGCGGGTGTCGGCGAACTCGGCGGCAGCGACGTCCGCCAGGCTGGCCGGTCCGGTCACGGAGTCGTGTCGCAGGGGCATCATCACGTGCGCCACCCGGCGGTGACCCAGCGACTCCAGGTGCCGGCCCAGCTCGACCGTGGCGCCACGGTTGTCGAGGGCGAGGTGGGTGATGCGCGGGTCGGCGGGTGAGCCGTCCCCGAGCATCGGTATGCCGCGGGCGGCCAGGTGATCGACCGCCGGGTTCGTGTCGGGACCGCAGAGCGAGAAGACCACCGCGTCGAGGGCGGTGGCGGACAGCTGGGTGATGGCCCGCTCCGGGGTGCCCGCAGGCTGGGCGATGAGCAGCATGCCGGCGGGGATCTCGTCGAGCACCTGGGAGAGCCCGTCGAGGACACTGACGGCGAAGGGGTCGCGGAAGGCGTGCAGCAGCCGGCCCTCGACGACGACGCCGACCACGCCGGAGCGCCCCTGCCGCAGGGACGACGCGAGGGGGTCCGGCCCGGCGTACCCGAGCTCCTCCGCGGCGGCGCGCACGCGGGCGACGGTCTCCGGTGCCACGGGGCCCTTGCCGCTGAAGGCGAGCGAGGCCGTCGACGTGGACACGCCCGCGGCCTGCGCCACGGCGCGCAGGGTGGGACGAGGTTGACGCGGACGGCTCATGGACGACAGACTATCGAATCGATTCGACCGAATCGATTCGATCCGCAGATTCCCTCCGTACCGACCGCCGAGAGCACCTCCGTGACGACCTCCTCCCTCGCCCTTCCCCAGCACCGGGTGCTGGCCGCCCGCAACGCCGTCTTCGTGGTCTTCGCGCTCGCCGGCATCACCTTCTCGTCCTTCGCGTCGCGGATCGCCGACAGCAAGGCGGCGCTCGGGCTCTCCGCCGGAGAGCTGGGCCTGACCCTCTTCGCCGCCTCCGTCGGCTCGGTGCTCACCCTCCCGTTCGCCGGGCGGGTCGCCGACCGGATCGGGGCGGCCCGGGCCGTGGTCGTGGGTGTGGTGGTGGCCTCGATCGGGCTGACCGGCATCGGAGTCGCGGTGGACGTCGCGAAGTCGCGGCCCCTGATGGCGCTCTTCCTGTTCTTCCTCGGCATCGGGGTCGGCCTCTGGGACGTCGCGATGAACCTCGAGGGCGCTGCCGTCGAGCGGCTGCTCGGGCGCACGGTCATGCCGCACTTCCACGCCGCCTTCTCCGGTGGCACCGTCGGCGCCGCGCTCGTCGGGGCGCTGATGTCGTGGTCCGGCGTGACCCTGGTGCCGCACCTCCTCGGCGCGGTCGTGGTGACCGTGCTCGTCGCCGCGTGGGCGCTGCGGGCGTTCCTCCCGCGCGACGTCGAGGTCGACACCGACGCAGCGCAGGTCGTCGACGACGCCGCCGTGGTCGCGCCGCGGTCGGCCTGGCTCGAGCCGCGCACCCTGATGATCGGCCTGGTCGTCCTCGCGGCCGCGTCCACCGAGGGCATCGCCAACGACTGGATCGCGGTCGGCTTCGTCGAGGGTCACGACCTGCCCAACTGGGCCGGCGTGCTCGCCTTCGCGGTCTTCCTGTCCTTCATGACCCTGGGCCGGATCCTGGGGACCCGGCTGCTCGACCGGCACGGCCGGGTGCCGGTGCTGCGGGCCACCTTCGCGATGGCTGCCCTCGGCTCGGTGCTGGTGATCTTCGGCAACGCGCCGGTGGCCTACGTGGGTGCCGCGATCTGGGGTGTGGGTGCCTCGCTGGGCTTCCCGGTCGGGATCTCCGCCTCCGCCGACGACCCGGCGCGGGCCGGTGCCCGGATGTCCGTGGTGGCCACGATCGGCTACACCGCCTTCATCGCGGGTCCGCCGCTGCTCGGCTTCCTCGGCGACCGCTTCACCGTGCTGCGCTCGCTCGCGGTGGTCACGGTCATCGTGGCGCTCGCCATGCTGGTCATCCCGGCGACCCGTGAGCTGGCCGGCCGGCCCTCGGGCGACGCTGCTGGTGACTCGGCCGCAGACTCGGCTGGTGAGCCGGCCGAGGAGTCGGCACGCAGCGGCCACGCGGCCAGCTGAGGGAGTTCGCCACGGGGCCCGGCCGGACGGCATACCGGTCCGGACGCCGGCCCGCCCCGCACTTGAGTCCTGTGCGCTCAGGGCGAACATGGAGCGGATCGGGGACTTCTGCCCACCATGACCGCGTTAGGGTCACTGACAGGCAAGGACCTCAAGTGATGGAGACATGGTGAACGAGATTCACGGCGCGGGCGAGGGCCCGCAGGGTGGTCTGGACGACCACATCTACAACCGTCTGCTCAAGGAGCGGATCATCTTCCTCGGCTCCGACGTGCGCGACGACAACGCGAACGCGATCTGCGCCCAGCTGCTGCTGCTCGCCGCGGAGGACCCGAGCAAGGACATCTGGCTCTACATCAACAGCCCCGGCGGCTCCATCTCCGCGGGCATGGCGATCTACGACACGATGAAGTGGATCCCCAACGACGTCGCGACCGTGGCGATGGGCATGGCCGCGTCGATGGGGCAGTTCCTGCTGTCGGCCGGCACCCAGGGCAAGCGCTACGCCACGCCGCACGCCCGCGTGATGATGCACCAGCCCTCGGGCGGCATCGGCGGCACGGCCTCGGACATCAAGATCCAGGCCGAGCAGATGCTCTACGTGAAGAAGCAGATGGCCGAGCTGATCGCCGAGCACACGGGTCAGACCAAGGAACAGATCGAGAAGGACTCCGACCGCGACCGCTGGTTCAGTGCCGAGGAGGCCAAGGAGTACGGCTTCGTCGACCACGTGTTCAGCAGCGCCGCCCAGGCCGGTGGCCGCAGTGGCAGCGACGACAACCCGGTCACCGGGGACAAGTGAGGGATCGACACATGAACGCCAACATCAACCCCTCGATGCACTCGGCCGGCCGCGGCGGCCTGCAGGTGCCGGGTCCGTCCAGCCGCTACATCCTGCCCCAGTTCGAGGAGCGCACCTCCTACGGCATGAAGCGGCTCGACCCCTACACCAAGCTGTTCGAGGACCGCATCATCTTCCTCGGCGTGCAGGTGGACGACGCGTCCGCGGACGACGTCATCGCGCAGCTCATCGTGCTGGAGTCCCAGGACCCCGACCGCGACATCCTGATGTACATCAACAGCCCCGGTGGCTCGTTCACGGCGATGGCCGCGATCTACGACACGATGCAGTACATCAAGCCCGACGTGCAGACGTTCGTGATCGGCCAGGCCGCCTCGGCTGCCGCGGTGCTGCTGTCGGCCGGCGCCAAGGGCAAGCGGTTCGCCCTCCCGAACGCCCGGATCCTCATCCACCAGCCCGCGCTGGTCGGTGGCGACTACGGCCAGGCGTCCGACATCGAGATCCAGGCCAACGAGGTGCTGCGGATGCGCACCTGGCTCGAGGAGACCTGGGCCGAGCACTCGGGTCGCACCCCGGAGCAGGTCCGCAACGACATCGAGCGCGACAAGATCCTGTCCGCGGCCGAGGCCGTCGAGTACGGCCTGATCGACGAGGTCCTGCTCTCGCGCAAGGGCACCCTCGCGGACTGACCCGCCCCGGGCCTCGTCCCCGACACCGCGCCACCAGGTATGCCGCCCGCTCGCCAGAGCGGGCGGCATACCTGCGTCCCGGGGTGGGGAACGGCACACTGGTGGGGTGCGTCCGACCGTCATGAAGCGCGCGCTGCTGGTCGTCCCGCTGGTGTTCGCCGCCCTCCTGGTGCTGCCGACCGCCCCCGCGTGGGCGTGCTCGTGCGCCGCCGCGACGCCGGCGCAGCTCGTGGACCGGTCCGACGTCGTCCTGCGCGGCACGCTCGGGGACGTCGCGGAGCCAGCGGGGCTGGCCGAACCGTCCTCCGGTGCACCCGCGCGCAGCTATCGGTTCACGGTCGCGGAGGTCTACCGGGGCACGGTGGCCCCCACCACCTGGGTCGGCTCGGCAGCGGACGGCGCCAGCTGTGGGCTGGAGGGCCTCGAGCCGGGCCGCGAGTACGTCGTGTTCGCGCAGGAGCGTGGGGAGGAGCTGTGGGCCAACCTCTGCGGTGGCACGGCGCCGGCCGACACCCGTCTCGTGGGGGAGGTCGAGGCGGTGGCGGGTCCGGGGCAGGCCCCGGCGCAGGCGCTGCCCGAGTCCCCGAGCGGGCAGCCTCCCGGCGCCGTCGCCCCGGGGTCGGAACGGGCCTGGCTGGTCCCCCTGCTCGGCGGGCTGGCCCTCGCGCTCGGGCTGGGAGTGGCCCTGGTCGTCGTGGTCCAGCGTGGTCACCGCAGGGAGTGAGGACGGGTCGCGGCGCCCCTGCGGCGTGTTGTCCGCCCTCAGCGGACAAGCGCGACGAACCGGCGACTCGACCGTTTCAATGGAGCGAAGGCGGTGTCCTGCGCTGTAGCGTCGGGGCGTTGCCGGTCCGAGGTGGACCGCACACCGTCGGGCAGATTCGTCAGACAGGTTCGTCAGACAGACCGGAGGACGTCGCGTGGCACGCATGGGAGAGAGCGGCGACCTGCTGAAGTGCTCGTTCTGCGGAAAGAGCCAGAAGCAGGTCAAGAAGCTCATCGCCGGCCCCGGGGTCTACATCTGCGACGAGTGCATCGACCTGTGCAACGAGATCATCGAGGAGGAGCTGGCCGAGTCCTCCGAGCTGGGCCTCGACGAGCTGCCCAAGCCCCGCGAGATCTTCGACTTCCTCCAGAACTACGTGATCGGCCAGGACGTCGCCAAGCGCGCGCTGGCCGTCGCGGTCTACAACCACTACAAGCGGATCCAGGCGGGCGAGACGGCCGGCAAGAAGGACGCCGAGTCGGTCGACATCGCGAAGTCCAACATCCTGCTGATCGGCCCCACGGGCTGTGGCAAGACCTACCTCGCGCAGACCCTGGCCCGCATGCTCAACGTCCCGTTCGCGATCGCCGACGCCACCGCCCTGACCGAGGCCGGCTACGTCGGCGAGGACGTCGAGAACATCCTCCTCAAGCTGATCCAGGCCGCTGACTACGACGTCAAGAAGGCCGAGACGGGCATCATCTACATCGACGAGGTCGACAAGATCGCCCGCAAGTCCGAGAACCCGAGCATCACCCGCGACGTGTCCGGTGAGGGCGTCCAGCAGGCGCTCCTGAAGATCCTCGAGGGGACCACCGCCTCGGTCCCGCCGCAGGGCGGTCGCAAGCACCCCCACCAGGAGTTCATCCAGATCGACACCACGAACGTGCTGTTCATCGTGGGTGGGGCGTTCGCCGGCCTCGAGAAGCTGATCGAGTCGCGCAACGGCAAGAAGGGCCTGGGCTTCGGCTCCGAGCTCCACACGCCCAAGGACCTGGCCGACTCGATCCACGAGGTCATGCCCGAGGACCTCATGAAGTTCGGGCTCATCCCCGAGTTCATCGGGCGCCTGCCGGTCATCACCACGGTCAGCCCGCTCGACCAGGCCTCGCTCGTGACGATCCTGTCGCAGCCGCGCAACGCGCTGGTGAAGCAGTACAAGAAGATGTTCGAGATCGACAACGTCGAGCTCGAGTTCACCGACGACGCCCTCGAGGCCATCGCCGACCAGGCCCTCAAGCGCGGCACGGGTGCCCGCGGCCTGCGCGCGATCATGGAGGAGGTGCTCATGCCGGTGATGTTCGACGTCCCGAGCGACGAGGGCATCTCCCGCGTGGTCGTCACCCGTGAGGTCGTCCTCGACAACGTGCTGCCGACCATCGTGCGGCGCGACGAGGAGCCCAAGCGCACCCGCAAGCGCTCCGCCTGAGAGAGCTCGACCCCAGCCCAGACGCCAGGGGCCGCCCGGTTCGCCGGACGGCCCCTCACGTCTGCCCTGGTGTGGCACCCAGCTCTGGCCACCGGTGCCGGGTGTGCGCCCCTTTTCGGCACCCCGGAGCGGCATGGGTGGCCAGAAGTCGGGGTGGGTCAGGGGCGGGGGCGGTCCTCGCGGCTCAGCAGCCAGGTGGCGAACGCGAGCAGCGCGATGGCGGCGATCGCGGCATACGTCAGGGAGACCTGACCCCGGGCGCTCTCCTGCCCGGCGAGCAGCGCCACCGCCCACACCGGCACCGTGGCCGCGGCCACGACGGCACCACGACGGGCCCAGCGGCGCAGGCTCGGGACGGGGACGGGGGCCGGACCCGGCAGGCTGGCCGCGAGGCTGGCGGTGAGGTGCAGGACCAGTCCCGACCACGCGGCGCCGAGCAGGGCCACCCACGCCCCGGTGGTGGTCGGCACGGGGACGGCCGCCGCCCAGTGCAGTGCCTGCGCCCCGAGCAGGACGGTGACGAGCCCGGAGTCCGGCTCGACGGCGGCGTACACGGTGAGCGCGACGATGCCGATTGCCAGCACGACGATCGGGTGGGGGGACCAGGCGAGGGTGAGGGCGAGGAAGGTCAGCGAGGCCACCGTCAGCAGACCGCGCAGCACCAGCTGGGAGCGCGACATCAGCGGCTCACGACCCTCGGCGCCCGTGACCGCCGGCCCAGGTCGCGCAGCACGAGGTCGAGCGTGCCGGGGCCGGCCCACGGAACGATCGGTACGCCGGCCTCGCGCGCCCTGGTCATCTCCCGGTGCCGCTCGAGCAGCCGCAGCCGCCAGGCCAACCGGGTCTCGGTCGGGTGCTCGTCGGCGGTCGAGGCGAGCTGCGCCAGCGACTCCTGCGGGATGCCGGGGGAGGCCAGCTCGGCGGGCAGCGTGTCGACCGTGACGACGGAGATGCCGCGTCGGGCCAGCGCGACCGCGTGGGCCAGCACCTCGGGGGAGACGGCCGGGGTGAGGACGATCGCAAGCGTGCCGGCCGAGACGTGGTGGCGCAGCTGGGACCGGAGCCGCTTCTCGTCGCTGACCGTGCCGTCGGCGACGGTGACGCGGGCGAGGACGTCGAGCAGGCGGCGCAGGTGGTTGCTCCCGGCGGCCGCGGTGACGTGCGGGGTGTCGCGGGAGCCGAGCACCAGCAGCCCGACCCGGTCGCCGCTGCGCAGGTAGTGCTCCGCGATCGCGCCCGCGGCGCGGACGGCGTTGTCGAGGCTGCTGCTCGACCCCTCGATGCCGGTGCTCTGCCCGATGTCGTGCATGGCGTCGACCAGCAGGAGGATCTCGGTGTCCTGGTCGGCATGGGTCGCGGTGACGTGGAGCTCGCCGGTGCGGACCGAGACCGGCCAGTGCACCCGCCGGAGCCGGTCGCCGAACCGGAACGGCCGGATCTGGTCGAGCTCGCCACCGGAACCCTGGTGGTGCGAGCGGTTCTGGCCCACCAGGCCGTCGGGGTGGGGCACCGGGACCCGGGCCGAGAACGTGTCGGGGAGGGGGACGGTCGGGATGGCGGGCAGGGACACCGCCGGTGGCTCCCACCGGAAGGCGCCGAACGGCCCACTCACGGCGAGGATCGCGGGCCCCAGGGGTCGCCGACCCCATCGCGTGCTCCGGCAGATGACCTCGAGCGAGCGGGGCTGGTCGTCACGGGCGAAGGCGGTCGCCGTGGTGCGGTGCCCCGGGGTGTACTCGGTGTGCGGGGTCGGCAGCAGTGCGAGCCCGGCCTCCTCGATGCCAGGGCCGGGCGAGATCGTGGCCCGCCACCTGGTCGCCTGCCCCTCCCGCAGGAGGGGGTGGACCAGCCTGGCGACGACGGTCGGCGCGGACCTGGGGCGGCTGGCGGTGGCCCACAGCCCGACGACGAGCAGCGGGGCACCGATCACCAGGGCGTCGGGCCGACGCAGCAGGACGCCGATCCCCGCCAGCAGCAGCCCCAGGAACAGCGCCCGGAGGTGGGCCGAGGTCACGCGCCAGCGCGCCTCCAGCCGGCGCCCGGGTGAGGTGGTCACGGACGCTCGAAACCAGTCCGCGGGCCGGTCTCCGTGGCCGCCGGGATCGGCACCGAGGACAGCACGCTGTCGACGACGCTGGCCGCGGAGACGTCGTTCATCCACAGCTCGGGACGCACGGTGACGCGGTGGTCGAGGGCAGCGTGCGCCACCGCCTTGACGTCCTCGGGGGTGACGTAGTCGCGGCCGCGCAGCACGGCATACGCGCGGGACGTCAGCAGCAGCGCCAGCGAGGCGCGCGGCGAGGCACCCATGAGGAGGTTCTGGTGGGTGCGCGTCGCGCCGACGAGTCGCACGCAGTACTGGCCCACACCCGCGTCGACGGTCACCGTCTCGACGGCCCGCTGCATCTCGATAAGGCCGGCCCCGTCGGTCACGCTGGCGACCACCTGGGCCTCCTGCTGGCGCGCCATCCGTCGTTGGAGGACCTCCCACTCGTCGGCCGGGGTCGGGTAGCCGAAGCTCACCCGCAGCAGGAAGCGGTCGAGCTGGGCCTCGGGAAGGGGGTAAGTCCCTTCGTACTCAACAGGATTCGCCGTGGCCAGCACGTGGAACGGCTTGGGCAGCACGAAGGTCTCGCCCTCGACGGTCACCTGCCCCTCCTGCATCGCCTCGAGCAGCGCGGACTGGGTCTTGGGGGGCGTCCGGTTGATCTCGTCGGCGAGCAGCAGCCCGGTGAACAGCGGCCCCTTGCGGAAGGTGAACTCGTGGCTGCGCTGGTCGTAGAGGAACGACCCGGTCAGGTCGCTGGGCAGCAGGTCGGGCGTGAACTGGGCCCGCGCGAAGTCGAGCCCCAGCGCCTGCGCGAACGACCGCGCCGCGAGCGTCTTGCCCAGCCCCGGGAAGTCCTCCATCAGCACGTGGCCGCCGGCGAGGATGCCGGAGAGCACGATCTCCAGGCTCTGGCGCTTGCCGACGACGGCACGTTCGACCTCGGTGAGGATGGCGGTCGCGCGGGCGGCGACCTCGTCGAGGGTCAGGGTCACGAGAGCTCCTCCAGGGTGGTGGTGAACGCCGCGAGCTGGGCGGCGGTGAGGCGGGTGGTCGGGGGTGCAGCGAGGTATGCCGCGAGGTCGGGACCCAGGACCGCGGCGCCGTCGGTCAGGGTCCCGTCGCCGCGGCTGCGGAGCCGTTCGGTGGCCAGGCTGCTGAGCGTGGCGTGGAGACGGGCGCTCGGGGCGGGGGCGCCGGTGCCGGCCTCGCGCACGTCGCCGGCGAGCCGGCTGATGCGGGAGTCGACGCCGCGGGGCGCAGCGGCCTCGGTGAAGGTGTTGTCCCAGTCCGTCGACTGGCGCGCCTGCCAGAGCCACTGGGCCACGATGGCCAGCGCCGCGAGCAGGGCGGCGGAGGCGATCAGCATGCCCACGTTGCCCAGCGCCGTCACCGACACCGCGAGCGCGCCGATGGCCACCGTCACGCCGAGGACGACGAGGAAGAGCTGGGCGGGGGGCAGGCCCGCGAGACGGCGGATCACCGGCTGACGGTCCTCGCCTGGGCGAGCCGCGCCATGGTGCGTCGGAGATCGGCCTGCACCTGCACCAGGGCCTCGCGGGCGGTGGTGCGCTGGTCCTCGCCGATCGGGTGGGTGGAGAACCTGGCCTCGCGGTAGAGCGCTGCGAGCGTGTCGAGGGGCGCGCGGTCGACGCGGTGCGAGCGCAGGACCGCCGTGACGAGCTCGGCTGCGGTGCGGGAGTAATCGTCCCGGACGCCGGCGGCGCGACAGGCGTCCTCGAGGGCCACCCAGGCGGCGATCACGGCGTTGGCCGGCGTGCCCCGGGACAGCTGGCGCTCTCCCTCGAGCGCGGCCTCGAGGAGCACCTCCGGCACGACGTCGACCGCGGCCACCTGGTCCGTGGTGACCTCGCGGGTGCGCCAGCGGTCGAGGAGGGCCCGGCCGATGGCGACGAGGACGATGACGACGACGACCACCAGGACCAGCTTCAGGGCCAGCTCGACCAGGGTGACGGTCCACGGGTCGCCGTGCCGGACGTCCGCGCCCCTGAGGCCGTTCCCCCTCCTCGGCGGGGCGGTGACGGCGCCGAAGTCCTTGCCGGGCGTGCCCGACTCCTTGCCCGAGAAGTCCTTGCGCGCGAAGACGCCGACCGGACCCGCACCGGACACCCAGGCAGCCAGCAGCAGCGTCGCTCCTGCCCCCACACCCACGGCCACACCACGCTGGTTCACGATGGTCGACCCTAGCAACGGCACCCGTGGAGTCGAGCGAACCGGGCAGATCGCACACAGTTCGTTACGGACCGATGAGTTTTCGGAGGAGGACCGGTCTGTCCCTGTAGCGCTGGTGCCACGTGGCCCGGTGTGAGGTGCCCTGGAGCCAGGTCGCACCGGTGTGGCTGTCGCACCGGTGTGCCAAGGTGGGCAGGGTGCGCAGGGCTGGCCAGTGGTCGGACGACGGAGGAGGACCCCATGACCGAGGTGCGCGAGCGGGTGGACGTGCAGGACTTCCCGGAGGCCGCCGACGGCTACCGGCGCGAGCTGACCGCGCACTGCTACCGGATGACGGGGTCGATCCACGACGCCGAGGACCTCGTGCAGGAGACCTACCTGCGCGCCTGGCGCGCCTACGCGGCGTTCGAGGGCCGGTCGTCGGTGCGGACCTGGCTCTACCGGATCGCCACGAACGTGTGCCTCACGGCGCTCGAGGGCAAGGACCGACGGCCGCTCCCGGCCGGGCTGGGTACGCCCTCCAGCGACGCCGCCGACCGGCTCGTGGAGTCGACCGAGGTGTCCTGGCTGGAGCCGGCGCCCGACCCGTTGGTCGCGGGCGACGCGAGCGACCCGGCCACGATCGTCGCGCAGCGCGAGAGCATCCGGCTGGCCTTCGTCGCTGCCCTGCAGCACCTGCCGGCCCGGCAGCGCGCGGTGCTGATCCTGCGCGACGTCCTGCGCTGGAAGGCCTCCGAGGTCGCCGAGGCGCTCGAGACGAGCGAGGCCGCGGTCAACAGCGCCCTGCAGCGCGCGCACGCCCAGATCGCCAAGGCGAAGGTCAGCCAGGACGAGGTGCCCGCCGAGCTGGACGCCGAGCAGCAGGAGCTGCTCGACCGCTACGTCACGGCGTTCTGGGACAAGGACGTCGACGCCATCGTCGCGATGCTCACCCGCGACGCCGTCTGGGAGATGCCCCCGTTCACCGGCTGGTACACCGGTGCCGAGAACATCGGCCGCCTCATCGACACCCAGTGCCCCGGCGAACGCCACGACATGCCGATGGTGGCGACCCGTGCCAACGGCCAGCCGGCCTTCGGCCTCTACATGCGCCAGCCCGACGGCACGTTCACCCCCTTCCACCTGCAGGTGCTCACCCTCGACGCCTCGGGTGGGGTCAGCCACGTCGCCGCCTTCTTCGACCTGACGCTCTTCGAGACCTTCGGCCTGCCCGCCTCGCTCCCGGCCGGTTACTCCGGCCCGACGTGAGGCAGCCGGTGTCCAGCGCGGCCGGCCACAGCCGGCCACCGCGGGCCGTCGAGCTGCTCGAGCGGGCGATCGGCTACACCCGGACCAGCCTGGTCCTGGTGACCGAGGCCGACCTGGGGCGGCGCACTCCGTGCCGGGGGTGGCTGCTCCACGACCTGCTCACGCACATGGACGACTCGCTGGAGGCCATGGTCGCGGCGGCCCGGGCCACCTCGCTCAGCCTCGTGCCGCCCGTCCCGCCGACCGAGGACGCCGACCTGCTCGACAGCATCTGCCACCGGGCGCGGGGGTTGCTCGCGCACTGGCACCCCGAGGACGACGTGCCGGCCGGCCCGGTGCGGCTGGGTGACCTGAGCCTGTCGCGGGAGCTCCTCGGGGCGGTCGGGGCGCTGGAGATCGCCCTGCACGGCTGGGACGTCGCCGAGTCGATCGGCCGGCCCCGCTCGATCCCCCCGGCTCTGGCGATGGACCTGTGGCCGGTCGCCCGGGACCACATCACCGACGCCGACCGGCCGATTCGGTTCGGTCAACCGGTCGAGCTGTCGGACTGGGCGACGCCTGCCGCCCGGCTCCTGGCCCACGCCGGTCGGTCGACCTGCTGGTGACCGCGCGCCGTTGGTGGAAGTTTGCGGCGTCACCCGCGAGGATGAGGCCATGTCCTCGGGGTACCGGTTGCGCAGCGGTGACATCGGGCCGGTCCAGCAGTCCCCGGTGACGTGTGGTTCGGCCTGCCTGACGGTGGCCAGGATGCTGGTCAACCCGGTCTTCGCGCGGTGGATCACCTCCGGTGAGGGCCCACGGGCCGACGCCCCACCCGGCGCCACCGAGAAGGAGCGCTTCGCGGCATACGAACGGGTCGTGATGGGGCGCACCAACCGGCTGTTCTCCGGCGGCGGCCGGCTCAACGTCCCGTGGCCCCGGTCGCTGGGCACCCCACCCTGGGGTGCTCGCAAGGAGCTCGAGTTCGGGGCGTCGCGGCGGGGGACCGACTACGAGCTGCGGGTGCTCCGGCAGCTCACCCGGCGCGCGCTGCGGGACGCGCACGCGCGCCTCGTGGAGGTCGTCGCCGACGGCGAGCCGGCCCTGCTCTACATCGGCAACGGCCTGCTGCCGCGCCACGTCACGCTGGTCCTCCCGGGTGACGGCGACCGGGTGCTCGACGTCTACGACCCGGCGACGGGTCAGGTGACCCTGCTGGACGAGGGCAGGTTCGCCAGCCGTGAGCTGCGGATCGCCGGGTGGGACGTGCCGTGGATCGCGGTGCAGCCCAACGGAACCCGTCGGATTCAGGCCTTCGGCTTCGCCACCGGGATCAGCTCCGCGTCGCGCACCTCGGGCGTCTCGGCCTCGGCGTAGTCGACCGTCCCGGTGATCCGGCCTGCCGCCCGCAGGTCGGTCTCGGCGAGCCGGACGTGGTCGGTCCACGCACCCGGTCCGGCCAGCACGATCGACGCCACCTCGGCGCGCATGCCGACCTTCGCCTCGGACTTGGCCTTGCGGACACCGGCCAGGGCCTCGCCCACGGCGGCCAGGAGTGCGGGGTCGCCCCCGTCGCCGGCTGCGGCGTCAGCAGCCGTCGGCCACGGGGCCCGGTGCACGGAGCCCTCGTGCCACCACGACCAGGCCTCCTCGGTGACGTAGGGCAGCATCGGCGCGAACAGCCGCAGCAGCACGTCGAGCGCGATGCGCAGCGCAGCCCGCGCGGACGCGGCCTCGCCGTCGCCCTGCCCGCCGTAGGCGCGGTCCTTGACGAGCTCGAGGTAGTCGTCGCAGAACGTCCAGAAGAAGGTCTCGCTGACCTCGAGCGCACGGGTGTGGTCCCACGCCTCGAAGCCCGCGGTCGCCTTCGTGACGACGTCGCCGAGCTGGGCGAGCACGGCGCGGTCGAGCGGGTTGGTCACCGCAGCAGCCAGGTCGCCATCCACCTCACCAAAGCTGAGCGCGAACTTCGTGGCGTTGAGGATCTTGATGGCCAGCCGGCGGCCGACCTTCATCTGCCCGGTGTCGTAGGCGGCGTCGGCGCCGAGCCGGCCCGAGGCCGCCCAGTAGCGGACGGCGTCGGTGCTGTGCTCCTTGACCACGTCCTCGGGCGTCACGACGTTGCCCTTGGACTTGCTCATCTTCTTGCGGTCGGGGTCGAGGATCCACCCGGACAGCGCGGCGTTGCGCCACGGCACCGAGCCGAACTCGAAGTGCGAGCGCACGACGGTGGAGAACAGCCAGGTGCGGATGATGTCGTGCCCCTGCGGGCGGACGTCCATCGGGAACACCCCCGCGAACAGCTCGGGGTCGTCGCGCCAGCGCCCGGCGATCTGCGGCGTCAGGGACGAGGTGGCCCAGGTGTCCATGATGTCGGGGTCGCCGACGAAGCCGCCGGCCTGCCCGCGCTGCGACTCGTCGTAGCCCTCGGGCGCCTGCGCGGCCGGGTCGACGGGCAGCTGGTCCTCGGAGGGCACGAGCTGCTTGTCCCAGACCGGCTCGCCCTGGTCGTCGAGCGGGTACCAGACCGGGATCGGCACGCCGAAGAAACGCTGGCGGGAGACCAGCCAGTCGCCGTTGAGACCGCTGACCCAGTTCTCGAAGCGGGCCCGCATGAAGGCGGGGTGGAAGTCGACCTGCCGGCCGCGCTCGATCATCTCGGCGTTGAGGTCGGCGTCGCGGCCACCGTTGCGGATGTACCACTGCCGCGAGGTGACGATCTCGAGCGGCTTCTCCCCGCGCTCGTAGAAGTTCGCCTTGCGCTGGGTCGGGGTGGGCTCCCCGTCGAGGTCGCCGGACTCGCGCAGCGCGGTGACGATCGCCTCCCGGGCGCTGAAGGTGGTCTTGCCCGCGACCTGCTCGGCGAACAGCTGCTCACCCGGGCTGCCGGCCAGCCACTCGGGCGTCTCGGCCTGGATGCGTCCGGACCGGGTGATCACCGACCGGGTCGGCAGCTGCAGCTCACGCCACCACAGCACGTCGGTCAGGTCGCCGAAGGTGCAGCACATCGCGATGCCGGCGCCCTTGTCGGGCTCGGCCGCGGGGTGGGCCACCACCGGGATCTCGACCCCGAACAATGGTGAGCGGACCGTGGTCCCGAACAGCGCGGCATACCGCTCGTCGTCGGGGTGGGCGATCAGCGCGACCGCGGACGGGATGAGCTCGGGCCGTGTCGTCTCGATGTGGATCGGGCCGTCGGCGCCGTGGAAGGCGACCCGGTGGTAGGCGCCGGGGTAGTCGCGGGCCTCGAGCTCGGCCTGGGCGACCGCGGTCTGGAAGGTGACGTCCCAGAGGCCGGGCGCCTCGGACTGGTAGGCCTCACCGCGGGCGAGGTTGCGCAGGAAGGCCTGCTGGGCCGTCGCGCGGGAGTGGTCGTCGATGGTGCGGTAGCTGATGTCCCAGTCGAGGCTGAAGCCCATCCGGCGGAACAGTGACTCGAAGGCCTTCTCGTCCTCGACGGTGAGCTCATCGCACAGCTCGATGAAGTTCTGCCGGGAGATCGGCAGGGTGTCGGCGGCCTTGAGGCTCTTGGCGTCACCGCGGTGCGGCGGCTCGAAACCCTCGACGTAGGGCAGCGACGCGTCGCCCCGCACGCCGTAGTAGTTCTGGACCCGCTTCTCGGTCGGCAGGCCGTTGTCGTCCCAGCCGATCGGGTAGAAGACCTCCAGGCCCTGCATCCGCTTGTACCGGGCCATGCAGTCGGTGTGCGTGTAGGAGAACACGTGCCCCATGTGCAGGGAACCCGAGGCGGTCGGCGGGGGAGTGTCGATCGAGAAGACCGACTCACGCCCCTGGGCGAGCGCCGTGGCCCGGTCGAAGGTGTAGGTGCCCTGCTCCCGCCATACCTGCGCCCACTTGTCCTCGAGCCCCTCGATGGAGGGCTTGTCGGGGATCGTGGCGGCGCCGGACGTGGTGGGTGCATCGGTCATGGCGTCAATCTTCCCATCCCCTCACCAGTGGTGACCAACGGGATACGGGTATGCCGCGGGCTCACCCCTAGGGGCCGTCGACGACCACCACATAGGGTTGCGGCATGGAACCCGTGTACACCCCGGTCATCGGGTTGGCCCGAGCGCTGTTCGCCGCCCAGGGCCTCAAGATCACGATGACCGGTACCGAGCACGTGCCGCGTCACGGTGGTGCCGTGATGGCGATCAACCACACCGGCTACTTCGACTTCACGTATGCCGGGTTGGTCGGTGTGAAGGCCGGGCGCTACGTACGGTTCATGGCCAAGAAGTCGATCTGGTCGAACCCGGTGGCCGGCCCGTTGATGAGGGGGATGAAGCACATCCCGGTCGACCGCGAGGCCGGTCTGGGGTCGTTCGACGCCGCGCGCGACGCGCTGCGCAGCGGTGAGATCATCGGCGTCTTCCCCGAGGCCACCATCTCCAGGTCCTTCGAGCTCAAGGCCTTCAAGTCCGGCACCGTCCGCCTCGCGCAAGAGGCCGGCGTGCCGATCCTGCCGGTCACGATCTGGGGTTCGCAGCGGGTCTGGACCAAGGGCCAGCCGCGCAAGATGGGCCGGCACCGCATACCCCTCTTCATCACGGTCGGCGCACCCATCGTGGTCGGCGCCGACGAGAAGCCGGGTCTGGCCACGGTTCGGGTGCGGGCCGCCATGGACGCCCAGCTGCGCGCCGACCAGGACCGCTACCCGCACTGGCCGGACGCGGAGCGACACCTGTTGCCGGTCCGCCTCGGGGGCACCGCACCCACCGTCGACGAGGCCGAGGAGATGGACCGGGCCGACCGGCGCCGGCGCAGCAGCCACTGAGGCGGGCCGCCTTCGCAGGGTCGCGGCGGCGAGCGGACTAGCGCTTGCCCTGGTTGGTGTGGCCCTTGCCGTGCGCCTTGGCCTGCGCCTTGGTCAGGTGCTTGGCGTGCGCCTTGGCCTGCGCCTTGGTCAGGTGCTTGGCGTGGCCCTTGGCGAGGTGCTTACCGTGGTGCTTGGCGTGGCCCTTGGCGAGGTGCTTGCCCTGGTGCTTGGGGTGGCCCTTGCCGTGGCCGTTCCCGCTGACGGCCGGCTTGACGGTGCCGTTGCCCCGGCCGTTACCGCTGCCCTTCCCGATGGCCTGGCCCTTGCCGTGCCCGTTGCCCTCCCCGTTGCCCGCGGGCACCACGGGCGGCCGCGGCTTCGGCGGGGTGGGGACCTCCGGAGTGGTGGGCGTGACGGGCGGCTCGGTGGGCGTGGGGGTCGGGGTGTCGACGGGCGTCGACGGCGTCTGGGGGGTTGGGTGGAAGACGGCGACCACGACCTGGACCCCGGTCCCGCGAGGCGGGCTCACGACCTCGTCGGTGCCGCCGCTGCCGTCCTGACCTCCGCCGGAGTCGGTCGGGCCGGTGGCGGGCTTCGTTGGCGTGGGGGTGGGCACCCGTCCGGGCGAGGGTGTGTCACCCGGGGTGGAGGGCAGCGGGCCGGGGACCACCGGGCCGTCGGCCGTGACGAGTGGACCGCGGTCCCGGCCCAGGACGCCGTCGATGGCCACGCTGAGCAGGCCGCTCATGGCCGCGGCCGTGCTGATGCCGCCGACGGCGAGCAGCCACGCGGCGGCTGCGGCGGCGGTCCGGGCCGACCGACTGGGGGTGCCGAGGGTCCGCTGGGCGCTGGCGGGGGCGGACGACTGCAGGCTGTGGATGTCGACGACCGACGGCTGCTGGAGCGCCCCGACCGGCACCACGGCCGGTCCCGCGGCGGCTGCGGCGCCGAACGCGCCAACCGCAGCCGGTGCCGGTGCCGGCGCAGCCGAAGTCGCTGCGGCCGGTGCCACTGGCCTGAGCACCACGGGGAACCCCGCCGCGAACAGCCCAGCGGCGAAGGGCAGGTCGGCGAGCTCGCTCGGAGTCGCCGGCACCCGCAGGGAGTCGATCAGCACCTCGAGCGTCACGGGCAGGTGCTGCTGGCCCTGGCGCACGAGGGCCAGGACGGTGTTGGGCTCGAGGCCGGTCAGTCGCGAGACGGCCTCGCGGCCGAGGTTGGCCACGGCACCCATGGCCAGGACCTCCGCCTCTGCCGGCGGGCAGGCGCGCAGTGCTGCGATGGCCCGGCCGAGGGCCTCGGGCTCGACGTCGGAGGGACTCTCCGACGTGCCTGCTGGTGCCAGCGAGGAGGCGCCGTCTCCGGCCAGTACGGCGGTGCGGGCAGCGCCCACGACCAGCTCGAGCCAGGCGTCGTCGTCAGGGGGGCAGACCTGCAGCTGGGGCAACGCCGTCGTCCAGGCCGCGCGGGCGAGCTCGGCGTGGTCGCCGTCGGCAGTCACCCGCAGGTAGCGCAGCAGCACCGGGTTGGTGGCCGCGTGGAGGCGTGCGAAATCGTCCGCGACGCCCCCTTGGGCGCCGTGGAGGTATGTGGCGATTTCCCCCGGCACGTACCCAGTTTCGTCCTCTTGCGTGCGAATACGCGTCATCCGTTCGGCCGATGTTGGCCGAATGAGGTCGCGCAACCGTCGACCTCAGCCGTACAAAGGTGGGTTCGGCCGGGCCCGGCCGCGCTCAGAGCGGGTGTCCCAGGTGGGCCATCGCCTGGCGCAGGAGCACACCGTGCCCGCCGTCCATCTCCTCGAGGAGCGAGGGTGCCACGGCCTCCTCGGGGGTCAGCCAGGCGAGGTCGAGGGCGTCCTGCTGCGGCTGGCAGTCACCGGCCACCGGCACCACGAACGCGAGCGACACCGCGTGCTGGCGAGGGTCGTGGAACGGCGTGACACCGGGTGTCGGGAAGTACTCCGCCACAGTGAAGGGTTGCGGGCTGGCGGGGACCTGGGGCAGGGCCATCGGCCCGAGGTCCTTTTCGATGTGCCGGATCAGGGCGTCGCGGACCCGCTCGTGGTAGAGCACTCGGCCGGAGACGAGCTCGCGGTTGATCGCCCCGTCGGAGGCGCGCAGGAGCAGGCCGACCGCGCTCACGGCCCCGCGCTCGTCGACCCGCACCGGGACGGCGTCGACGTAGAGGATGGGCAGCCGCTCGCGGGCGGCGTCGAGCTCCTCGCGGGTCAACCAGGCCTCACTGCGGTCGAGTTCGAGGTTGCTCATGACCCTGTTTCTACCAGTCACCCCCCAGTCCCAGCTTTATCGGGTCAAGCAGGAACGTTGACCTTCACCCCGGTTGCGAAGTCGTGCGAGGGTCAACGAAGTCCCTAGACCCGATAAAGCTGTGACTGGGTCAGGACCAGTAGACCCGGCCGGGGTTGAGGATTCCGCGCGGGTCGAAGAGCGCCTTCACCGCGCGCTGGCGCTCGAGCTCGGGCTGGCCGAGCTCCTGCGCGAGCCACGGCGCCTTCAGCGTGCCCACCCCGTGCTCGCCGGTGATCGTGCCGCCCATCTGCAGGGCCGCCGTGACCATCGCGGAGAACGCCTGGTGGGCCCGCTGCCGGCTGGTCGGGTCGGCCGGGTCGAAGAAGATGCTCGGGTGCAGGTTGCCGTCCCCGGCATGGCCGGCCATCACGATCTCGACACCGTGGGTGGCGGCGATGCCCTGACCGATGCGGATCAGGTCGGTCAGCCGACCCACGGGGACGCAGACGTCCTCGAGGTAGCGCGAGCCCTTGGCCTCCAGGGCCGGGCTGAGCGCACGGCGGCCCGCGAGCAGCAGGTCGGCCTCCGCCGGGTCGTCCGCCACGGCCACGTCCACGGCCCCCGCGTCGGTGAGCAACGCGGCATACCGCTGCACGTCCTCGCTGGTGTGGTCGGGGCGGTCGGACTGCACGAGCAGCACCGCCGCGCAGTCCTGCGGGAAGCCGTAGTCCGCGAGCGCCTGCACGGCCGCCACCGCGGCCCGGTCGAGCAGCTCGACCAGCGAGGGCACGTGCCGCTCGCGGCGCAGGGCGACGATCGCCACGGAGGCGGCGTCGAGCGAGTCGAAGGTCGCCAGCACGGTGAGGGCAGGGTCGGGCGCGGGCACCAGGCGGGTGGTGACCTCCGTGACCACCCCGAGCGTGCCCTCCGACCCGACGAACAGGCCGGTGAGGTCGAGGCCGGCCACCCCCTTCGCGGTGCGGTGGCCGGTGCGGATGACCTCCCCGCCGGGCAGCACGACCTGGAGGGCGCGGACGTAGTCGGCCGTGACGCCGTACTTCACGCAGCAGAGGCCGCCGGCATTGGTGGCGACGTTGCCGCCGACCGTGCAGAACGCCGAGCTGGCGGGGTCGGGTGGGTAGAACAACCCTTCGGCGGCCGCCGCGTCCTTGAGCGCCTTGGTGACGACGCCCGGCCCGAGCACGGCCAGGCCCTCGAGCTGGTCGACCGTGGTGATCGTGTCGAGGCCCTCCGTGTTGAGGACGACGCCGCCCTCGATCGCCACCGAGCTGCCGGTCAGGCCGCTGCGCGCGCCCTGTGGCACGACCGGCGTCCGGGTCTCGTGGGCCCACCGCATCACCTCGACGACGTCACCGAGGTCCCGCGCGCGCACGACCTCGAAGTCGGCCGGGGCGACCGCGCCCACCGACTGGTCGACGGCGTAGGTCGCCTTGACGTCGGGGTCGGTGACGGTGCGGATGGGCAGCGAGGTGGGCGTGCTCACCCGTGCAGCGTATGCCGCGTGGCCGGCTCGTCGGCGTCGGCGAGCTCCACGTCGGCGAACTCCACGTCCGCGTCGAAGGCGGCCCGTCGCGAGGCCCGGCGCAGCGTGCCCAGGACAGCCCGCCCGGTGACGGCGATGAGGACGACGTTGGTGACCGCGCGCCCGACGTCCCACCAGACCGACGTGGCCAGCGAGAAGAGCCCGAACCGCCGCAGGTTCTCCCACGGTGCGGCACCGGCGACGAACGACAGGTCGCTGGCCAACCCGCTGGCGAACGGCCAGAACGAGAAGTTGAGCGCCACCCCGTAGAGCAGCCCGGCCACCGCGCCGTAGCCGGCCAGGAGGAGCAGCTCCCAGCGCCCGGGGACCCGCGGGAGCAGGCCGGCGCCCAGACCCACCCAGGCGGCACCGAGCATCTGGTAGGGCAGCCACGGGCCGACCCCACCGGTGACCAGCGCCGAGGCGAACAGCGTGGTCGAGCCGAGCACGAACCCGAAGGCGGGACCGAAGACCCGGCCCCCCAGGACGAGCAGGAAGAAGACCGTCTCGAGCCCGGCAGTGCCGGCGCCCAGCGGGCGCAGCGCAGCACCGACCGCCGACAGCACGCCAAGCATCGCCACCGCCTTGACGTCCAGGCCACCCTCGCTGATCTCGAACAGCACCACCGCCATCAGCAGCGGCAGCAGGAGCGCGAAGACCAGCGGGGCGTCGGCGTGCTGGCCGAGCCGCGAGCCGGCCGTCGCGAAGAGCGGCCAGAGGAAGGCCAGCAGCCCGGCCACGGACACCAGGACGAGCGCCGCCGTGGAGCGCGGACGCAGGGCGATGGCGCGCATCGGGGTGGCCATCAGGGTGCCCCGAGCCTGGTGGCGGCGCCCAGCACCTGGTCGAGGCGCAGCACTCGCGCCGGGGCGAGCACCTTGGCCACCTGTGGTGCGAACGCGGGGGAGTCGCACAGGATGTCGGTGGCCGGCCCGTCCGCGACGACCTTCCCCTCGGCCAGCACCACGACCCGGTCGGCCGCCGTGGCGGCGAACTCCACGTCGTGGGTCGCCACCGCCAGCGCGGTCCCCCCTGCGGCGAGATCGCGCAGGACGGTGGCCAGGGCCGCCTTGCCGGGGTAGTCCAGCCCCCGGGTGGGTTCGTCGAGGAGCAGCGCCCCCGGAGACGCGGAGAGCTGGATCGCGAGCACGAGGGCCAGCTGCTGCCCCTCGGACAGGTCGCGCGGGTGGTGGTCGTCCGGTATGCCGGGTGCGAGCCGGTCGAGCGTGGCGCGCGTTGCGCCCGGTGCGGCTCCCGACTCGTGGTCGGACTGCTGGCACTCGGCGTGCACCGAGTCGAGGTAGAGCAGGTCCGGGGCGCTCTGGGGGACCAGCCCGACGTGGCCGCGCCGGGTGCGCGGAGCCTCGGCGGCGGGGTCGACCCGTGCGCCGGTGGCCGTGACGACGGTGACCGCACCGTCACTGCGGGTGCCGCTGCCGTGCAGGGCCCAGAGCAACGAGGACTTGCCAGAACCGTTGCGGCCCATGAGGACTGCGAGCTCACCGTCACGCAGGGACAGGTCCACCGAGCGCACCGCGGCCACCGTGCCGTGGGTGACCGAGACGGCCGAGGCGATGAGGCGCTCAGGCCCGAGGGGGTGTGTCTCCACTCCCGCAACCTGAGCACCCCCCGGGGCGCCCAGGTTGCGGGAAAGGTCGGCGCGGAGTCCAGTCGCTGCACGCCGGGCATCCCGGACCGTCAGGGGCAGCGGGTCCCAGCCGGCCCAGCGTCCGAGGTGGACCACCGGTGGCGCGAGGGCCGAGGTGGCCATGACGTCGCTCGGTCGGCCGTCGCTGACCGTGCCGTCGTCGTGCACCTCGATGACCCGGTCGGCCGCCCCGACGATCCGCTCCAGCCGGTGCTCCGAGAGCAGGACGGTCAGGCCGAGGTCGTGCACCAGCCGCGAGAGCGTCGCGAGCACCTCCTCGGCGCCGGTCGGGTCGAGGGCCGAGGTGGGTTCGTCGAGCACGAGGAGGCGCGGGCTGGCCGTGAGCACCGACCCGATGGCCACCCGCTGCTGCTGCCCGCCCGAGAGGTCGCGCAACGGCGCGTCGCGCAGGTCGGCGATGCCCAGCAGGTCGAGCACCTCCTCCACCCGGCGGCGCATGGCTGCCGGGTCGAGCGCCAGCTGTTCGAGCGTGTAGGCGAGCTCCTCCTCCACGGTGTCCGTCACGAAGCCTGCCAACGGGTCCTGGCGCACGACGCCGACCACGCCCGCGAGGTCCCGCGGCCGGTGGTTGCGGGTGTCCCGGCCGAAGACCGACACCCGGCCCGAGAGGTGGCCACCGGTGAAGTGGGGGACGGTGCCGTTGACCGCGCCCAGCAGGGTCGACTTGCCCGAGCCCGTTCGGCCGGTGACGACGACGAGCTCACCCTCCTGGAGGGCGAACGACGCCGCGCGGAGCGCGGGACGAGGGCGATCGGCATACCGGATGGTGACGCGGTCGAAGACGACGGGGGCGTGCGGGTCGACGGGGCCGCTCATGGCTCTCCTCGCCGGGCCACCGGCGGGTCGGGGGCGACGAACGCCGGGAGGGCGGCCACGAGGATCCCGAGGACGGGCAGCAGCGGCAACGCGGGGGCAGCAAGCGGGTCGACGGGGAGGACGAGGGTGCCCGGCGCACGGGCGGACTGCACGACCACGAGGACGGCGGCCAGCAGGCCCGAGGCGGCGACGAGCCACTCGGGCAGCGCCCACGGGTCGGGCCGGTAGACGCTGCGCTGCACGCTGCGGCCGCCCACCCGCAGGCCGATCGCCGACAGGGCGAGGCCGAGGACGAGCATGGGCAGGCCGATGGCCGCCGGCGCCGTGCTGTCGAGCAGGCCGTACATCCCGATACCGGCGCCCAGCAGCCCGGTGAGGGTCAGGGCGGCGGTGACCCGCCGCGTGGCCGGCGACTGCTCGGTCCGGCGCCCGTACCCGCGCGAGTCCATCGCCGAGGCGAGCGAGAGCGACCGGTCGAGGGTGTCCTGGAGGACCGGCAGCGCTACCCGGCCGACCGACCGTAGGCCGGTGCCACCCTCGCCCCGCAGCACCCGGGCGCGCCGGACCCGCTGGACGCTCTCCGCCAGCTGCGGTGCGACCGTGACCGAGATGACGACGGCGGTGCCGATCTCGTGCAGCGCACTCGGCAGCGCCCGCAGGAGGCGCTTGGGGTTGGCCAGCGCGTTGGCTGCGCCGATGCAGGCGATCAGGCTGGCCAGCCGCAGACCCTCGACCGCCGCGGCCAGCAGCCCCTCGAGGTAGAGCGGGCCGAGGAGGGTGATGCCGGGCAGCTCGACACTGGGCAGGGTGTAGAGCCGGGTGCTGCCGAGCTTGTAGCCGACCACGACGTGCAGCAGGACCCGCAGGACGATGATCACCGCCCCGAGCACGAGGTACAGCCGGAACGCCCGCGCCCACGGGGAGCTGCCGCGCTTGGCCGCGACCACGAGGCAGGCGACGGTCACGGCGAGCAGGAGCAACAGGGGGTTACTGGTGCGGGAGCAGGCCACCGCCAGCCCGATCGCCCACACCCACCAGGCGACCGGGTGGAGGTGTCGGGCCAGCGGGGAGCCTGCCGTGCGCACGAGCCTCAGCTGGCGGCTCGGCGACGGATCGCCAGGTATGCCGCGCCGGCGCCGACCAGCCCGACCAGGCCGAGACCGGCCAGCAGGGTGGTCGGCGAGCCCGAGTCGGTCGAGTCCGCCCGGGCCGCTGCGGCGTTCGCGCCGTCGCCGGTCGAGTCCGTCGAGGGGGTCGTGCCGGTGGTGGTGCCACTCGGCGCCGTGGTGGTCGTGCTGCCCGGCGCCGTGGTCGACGGCCTCGGGCCGGGCCTGGTCACCGAGCCGGCGGCCGAGGTGGTGCCGGGCTTCGCGCCGGCCGAGCTGCTCGAGCTGCTGGGACGCGGGGGAGTGGTGCTCGCGGGCTTCGGCTTGGGCGCCGGCGGCCGGCTCGACGACGAGGACGGGCTGGGCGACGGCGACGGCTTGGGGGCAGCCTTGGCGGGAGGGGGGCTGCTGGGGGCCCCACCGGAGCCGAACGCGAACCCGATGACGCTGCCCGGCGCAGGGTCGTAGTCCGCCACGCCGGAGCTGCTGTAGGTCCACGAACCTCCGCGGGGCGCGTGGAAGAACGCCCAGTAGGCGCTCGCCGGAGGCATCCGCTGGCAGGACTGGTCGGAGGGGACGCTGTTGATCTTGCAGACCACCGTGCCCGGGTACTGGACCGGGCTGACGACCGTGGCGACCTTCTTGAGCACCTTCATGGCGGAGGTGTCGTCCGCGGCGCAGAGCGTGCTGCTGCTCGAGCCGTAGTCGATCACCACCGTCACGCCGGTCGTGTTGCTGCAGGCCGCCGCCTGGGCGGCCCCGCCCGGGAGGGCGAGGCCACCGGCGAGGACCAGACCGGCGACGGCGACGAAGCGCGCGACGAGCCGCATCAGGCGTGCACGCCCTTGCGCCGGGCGAGCACGATGGCGCCGACCCCGGCCAGCAGGAGCAGTGTGCCCAACAGGCTCATCGCCGCCACGTCGGTGCCGGTGAGGGCCAGCGACCCGGGCGTGGCCGACCCGGGGTCAGCCGGGTCGTTGCTACCGGTCGAGGGAGCTGAGGACGTGCTCGTCGACGTCGCGGGCGACGTGGTGGTCGTCGTGCTGGTGCGGCAGTCGAGCGTCGGCGCGGTGGCCGCGGCTCCGTCCGCGCTGACCGTCAGCAGCGAGTCGCCGGCCAGGCCCAGGGTGGCCTGGGGCGTGGCCCGCAGCGCGCGGTCGATCGCAGCCGTCGTGGTCGGGGCTGCCTTGAGGGTGGCGTGGTCGGCTGCGGTGAAGGCGATCCCGCCGCGCAGGCCGGCTGCGAAGGAGCAGTCGAACTGGAGCGAGGCCAGGAACTCCTGGGCGCTCGCGAGCTCGTCGTCGAGGCCACCGGCGGCGAAGGCCTGCGCCGCGACACCGGCGGTGTTGGCGTTGTACTGGCCGTCCTGGTTGAGGAAGCCACCGTTGGGCGCCTGGCGCGACGAGAGCCAGTCGAGTGCGTCGAGCGTGGCCGGGTCGTCCGCCCCCAGCAGGCCGACGAGGGCCTGGGCGGCGAAGGCAGTGGCATCCGCGTCGCTCGTGCAGGCGGCACCCGCGACGTCGAGGTTGCCGCGGAACCCGCCGTCGGAGCACTGCTGGTCGAGGAGGTAGTCGCCAGCCGCGTCCGGGACCGAGCCGGTCGCGCGACCGAGGGCGATGATGTCGAGGACCTGGCCGATGGTGTTGGAGTAGTCGCCGCTCGGGTTGGTCGGGTCACCGAAGTTGGACTTGTCGGAGAACCGGCCGTCGACGGTCATCAGGCCCTCGAGCCGCGCGACCAGGTCCTGGCCGCCGAAGTCGGTGGGGTCGCCGCCCTGGGCGACCACGCCGACGATGAGCTTGCCCAGCGGGCCGGCGTAGGTCTCGGCGGTGGGTGAGCCGGGCGGGTCGGGGTAGCCGACGTAGTCGTTGACGTGGGCGGCGAGGTAGTCGGTGGTGGCATCCGCCTGGTCGAGCCCGGCGCCCGCCCCGTCCAGCGCGAGGATCGCGTCGATGGTGTTGCCGCCATCGAAGAAGGTCGAGGCAGGGTAGTTGTAGTGGTCGTCGCGCGCGGCGAGGGTGCGGACCACGAAGCCCGCGGCGTAGGCGGCCTGGTCCGAGCTGTCACCCGGCACGAGGGCGGCCCGCAGGGAGGAGCTGGCGCCGAACGGCATCCGCTCCTTCGACGCGGCCGGGGCCTTGGCCTTCGCGGCGGTCTTCGGCTTCGACGCGGTCGTCGTCGTGGCGGGGGGCGGGGTCGTCGACGTCGTGGACGACTCGGTGCTCGTCGTCGCGGTGCCGGTGGTCGGCGGTGTCGTCGTCGTGGGCGACTCGGTGGCCGTCGTGGTCGTCGTCGACGGCGTGGTGGTGCTCGTGCTGCCGGTGCTCGTGCCGGTCGGCTCGGTCGTGCCGGCGAACGCCGCGCTGGGGACGACCAGGGTGGCCGCCAGGGCCAGGGCGAGGGCAGCCGCCGGACGGGCGGTGCGAAGGGTGCGGTGCATGGTGCCTCTTCAAAGCGAACGGTGTCGCGACGGGTGCACCGGCACCAGAACGTGAAAGACCCCCGGCGTCGCTGGAGCGACATCGGGGGGCGGCCTCGGACTGGGTGTCCGGGCTCCGCCCCGCGTACCTCGACGGAAATGGAGCCGCTTCGCGTACCAGGTGTTCCGGCTTGCCGCGTTTCAGGCGGCCTACGGTTGCGGGTCAGCGCCGGCATCTGACCGGCTTCCCCTGGTGTCGCGTCGTGGGTGTTGCCAAGCGGTCGGGACCTCAGGGCAACGCCGCTCAGACTACACCGCTGGAGGGCGTCCTCCCGTCGTGCGCACGTGCCGTTCGTCACGGACGGCTAGACTGGGCTGCACAGGCGTCGAACCGGCCATCACCGGGGAGCCTCCGGAAGAACGGCAGGGCGCCCCGCGGCATACGCAGGGCACCCGGCTCACTAGAACCGGACGGGTGGGTCCGTCACAACCTTCGGCAAGAGCGGCCGTATGCCGCGTGCGGAGCACGCGGGGCACGGCAAGCGAGGTGGCACCACGGTGCCGTCGGGAAACCCGGCGACGTCGTCCTCGTGTGAGAACACGAGTGATGTGAGGACCGCCGACACCATGACCTACCCCAAGGTCTCCAGCGACACCGTCTCCAGCGACGCCCCGGGCACTCCCTCGGGCGTGCCCGCGTCCCCGCGCTTCCCGGAGATCGAGGAGCGAATCCTGAAGTACTGGGACGAGGACGGCACCTTCATCGCGTCGGTGGAGAACCGGTCGGCCGGCACCAACGGCGACAACGAGTTCGTCTTCTACGACGGCCCGCCGTTCGCCAACGGCCTGCCCCACTACGGCCACCTGCTCACCGGCTACGTCAAGGACCTGATCCCGCGCTACCAGACGATGCGCGGTCGCCGGGTCGAGCGCCGGTTCGGGTGGGACACCCACGGCCTGCCCGCCGAGCTCGAGGCGATGGCCCAGCTCGGCATCAAGACCAAGGACGAGATCCTCGAGATCGGCATCGAGGAGTTCAACGCCAAGT
The DNA here is from genome assembly GCF_001429605.1 of Phycicoccus sp. Soil802. Taxonomy (GTDB): domain Bacteria; phylum Actinomycetota; class Actinomycetes; order Actinomycetales; family Dermatophilaceae; genus Pedococcus. The sequence continues at coordinate 379,171 of NZ_LMSS01000006.1, read as the reverse complement.
GCCGCCAGTCGGTGCTGAAGTACACGGGGGAGTGGCGTGAGTACGTCACGCGCCAGGCCCGCTGGGTCGACTTCGACAACGACTACAAGACGCTCAACCCCGACTACATGGAGTCGGTCATCTGGGCGTTCAAGTCGCTGCACGACAAGGGCCTGATCTACGAGGGCTTCCGCGTCCTGCCCTACTGCTGGAACGACCAGACGCCGCTGTCGAACCACGAGCTGCGGATGGACGACGACGTCTACCAGATGCGCCAGGACCCGGCCGTCACCGTCGGCGTCCGGCTGTCCACCGGCGAGCTGGCCCTGGTCTGGACGACCACGCCGTGGACCCTGCCGTCGAACCTCGCGGTGATGGTCCACCCCGACATCGACTACGTCGTCGTGGAGTCCGCCCTGCCCACCGGCAGCACCGAGCGCTACGTCATCGGTGCGGAGCGGCTGCCCAGCTACGCGCGGGACCTGTTCGGCGACCCCAAGTCCGACGTGGAGTCCTTCGTCGTCGAGCGGCTCAAGGGCCGCGACCTGCTGGGCCGCTCCTACACGCCGCCGTTCAGCTACTACGAGGGCCACGAGAACGCCCACCGCGTGGTCGAGGCCGACTTCGTCACGACCGGCGACGGCACCGGGCTGGTGCACAGCGCCGGCGCCTTCGGCGAGGACGACAAGATCGTGACCGACCGCGAGGGCATCGAGCCGGTCATGCCGGTCGGCCCGGACGGGTGCTTCACCTTCCCGGTCGCGGAGTACGAGGGCATGCTCGTGTTCGACGCCAACCTGCCGATCATCGACCACCTCAAGGCCGCCACCCGCGGCGAGGCCGACCACGGCTCGGTCACGGACGGCACCGTCCTGGTGCGCCGGGAGACCTACGACCACTCCTACCCGCACTGCTGGCGTTGCCGGCAGCCGTTGATCTACAAGGCGGTGTCGAGCTGGTTCGTCGAGGTGACCAAGTTCAAGGACCGCATGCTCGAGCTCAACGAGCAGATCGACTGGACCCCCGACCACATCAAGAACGGCCAGTTCGGCAAGTGGCTCGACAACGCCCGCGACTGGTCGATCACCCGCAACCGCTTCTGGGGCAGCCCCGTTCCGGTGTGGCGGTCCGACGACCCGCAGTACCCGCGGATCGACGTCTACGGGTCCTTCGAGGAGATCGAGCGCGACTTCGGCCGGCTGCCCCGCAGCGCCGACGGCCAGGTCGACCTGCACCGCCCGTTCGTCGACGAGCTGACCCGGCCCAACCCGGACGACCCGACCGGGCAGTCGACGATGCGTCGCGTCGAGGACGTCCTCGACGTGTGGTTCGACTCCGGCTCGATGAGCTACGCCCAGGTGCACTACCCGTTCGAGAACGCCGAGTGGTTCGAGCACCACTTCCCGGCCGACTTCATCGTCGAGTACATCGGGCAGACCCGCGGCTGGTTCTACATGCTCCACATCCTCTCGACGTCGCTGTTCGACCGACCGGCCTTCAGCTCGGTGATCTGCCACGGGATCGTGCTCGGGTCCGACGGCCAGAAGATGTCGAAGTCGCTGCGCAACTACCCCGACGTCCGCGAGGTGTTCGACCGCGACGGGGCCGACGCCATGCGCTGGTTCCTCATGGGCAGCCCGATCCTGCGCGGTGGCAACCTCATCGTTACCGAGCAGGGCATCCGGGACGGGGTGCGCCAGGTGATCATCCCGCTGTGGAACACCTGGTACTTCTTCTCGTTGTACGCCAACGCGTTTGGTGGCACTGGGGGGAAGGGTGGCAGTGGTGGTGGGGCCGGGTACGAGGCGAAGTGGTCGACGGCGTCCACCGACCCGCTCGACCGCTACCTGCTGGCCAAGCTGCGCCAGTACGTCGAGACCATGACGACCCAGCTCGACGGGTACGAGGTGGCCTCGGCCTGCGAGACGACGCGCGGCTTCCTCGACGTGCTGACCAACTGGTACGTGCGGCGTTCGCGCGAGCGGTTCTGGGACACCGGAGCGACCGGCGGTGCAGCCGGCGGTGGTGCCGCGCAGGCGTTCGACACCCTCTACACCGCGCTGGAGGTGCTGTGCCGCGTGACGGCGCCGCTGCTCCCGCTGGTGACCGAGGAGATCTGGCGGGGCCTGACCGGTGGCCGTTCGGTGCACCTCACGGACTGGCCGGAGGCCTCGGACCTGCCTGCTGACGACGCGCTCGTGGCGGCGATGGACCGGGTCCGCGACGTCTGCTCCGTCGCCTCGTCGCTGCGCAAGGCCGACGGGCTGCGCACCCGCCTGCCGCTGGGTGACCTCACCGTGGTCGTGGCCGATGCCGCGTCCCTGCAGGCCTACACGCCGATCATCGCCGACGAGGTCAACGTCAAGCAGGTCACCCTCATCGACGAGAGTGACCCGGCGGCCGCTGCGTTCGCGGTCGACCAGCGGCTGACGGTGCACGCGCGGGTGGCCGGGCCCCGACTCGGTCGCGAGGTGCAGAAGGTCATCCAGGCCTCGAAGTCCGGCGACTGGACGGTGGACGAGGACGGCACGGTGCAGGCCGGCGGGATGGTGCTGCAGGAGGGCGAGTTCACCCTCGAGCAGGCCTTCCTCGGGGAGAAGGACGAGCGGCACAGCCGGGCCCTGCTGCCCGACGGCGGTGGCGTCGTGGTCCTCGACACCCTCGTCACGCCCGAGCTCGCGCAGGAGGGCCTGGCTCGCGACATCGTCCGGGCCGTCCAGCAGGCCCGGCGCGACGGCGGGCTCGACGTGTCCGACCGGATCTCGTTGACGGTCACGGGCTCCCAGGCGGTCTGGGAGGCGACGGTGGCCCACCAGACGCTGATCGTCGAGGAGACGCTGGCCAGCCAGTTCGGGTCGGCGCCGCAGCTCGACGCCTTGCCGGAGCGCGCCGACGTCGTCGGTGCCACGGTCGGTGACGGCGAGCCGGTGCGCATCAAGGTGATGAAGCTCTGACCCGGCCCTGACCCGGCTGGACGAGACGGGCGGTGGTCCTCCGGGACCGCTGCCCGTTTCGCGTCGAGGGTGGTCACTGCGGGAGGATGGGTGGCATGCCCGCCCCTGATGCCGCCCAGCGCGAGGCCGCGCACAACCTCGAGGTCATGAAACGGCTCCGTGAGGTCGAGCAGGCCATCGACGCCCGCGCGCCGGAGTCCGACATCGAGCCGTCCCTCGACCAGATCCGTGCGGTCATGGACCTCCTCGGCGACCCCCAGCGCAGCTACCCGGTGATCCACCTGACCGGCACCAACGGCAAGACGTCGACGACCCGGATCATCGACTCGCTGCTGCGCGAGATGGGGCTGAAGACGGGGCGGTTCACCTCGCCGCACCTGCACTCGATGCGCGAGCGGATCGCCCTGTCCGGGGTGCCGATCAGCCCGGAGCGGTTCATCGCCGCCTACGACGAGGTGCTGCCGTTCGTCGAGCTCGTCGACGCCCAGTCCGCGGAGGCCGGGCGTCCGCGGATGAACTACTTCCAGATGCTGGTGGCCATCGCGTATGCCGCGTTCGCCGATGCGCCGGTCGACGTCGCCATCGTGGAGGTCGGGTTGGGCGGGGCGTGGGACGCGACCAACGTCGCCGACGGCCAGGTCGCCGTGGTCACCCCGGTGAGCCTCGACCACACCCGCATGCTCGGCGACACCGTCGAGGCCATCGCCGACGAGAAGTCCGGCATCATCAAGGCCGGCGCCGTGGCCGTCATCGGCGTCCAGGAGCCCGAGGTCACCGAGATCATGGCGGCACGGGCGGAAGCGGTGGGTGCACGAATCGCCTTGGAGGGCAACGACTTCGGTCTGTTGACGAGAGAAGTCGCCGTCGGTGGGCAGCAGATCTCGGTGCGCGGCCTCGGCGGCGACTACGAGGACCTCCTGCTGCCCCTGCACGGTGCCCACCAGGCCCACAACACCGTGCTCGCCATCGTGGCCGTGGAGGCGTTCCTCGGCGGCGGCGAACAGCGCCTCGAGCCCGACATCGTGCGGGCGGGGATCGCGGCCGTCGCCTCACCGGGGCGCCTCGAGATCGTGCGGAGGTCGCCCACCGTGCTGGTCGACGCGGCGCACAACCCCGCCGGCGCCCTGGCGCTGCGGGCCGCCCTCGAGGACTCCTTCAACTTCGCCAGGATCATCGGGGTGGTGGCGATCCTCAAGGACAAGGACGCCACCGAGATTCTCGAGATCCTCGAGCCGGTGCTCGACCACGTCGTCGTCTCCCGGACCACCTCACCGCGGGCGATGCGCCCCGACGAGCTCGGCGAGCTGGCGGTCGACATCTTCGGCGAGGACCGCGTCACGGTCGTGCAGGACCTGCCCGACGCCCTCGACACCGCAGCGGGCCTGGCCGACGAGGGCGGCGTCGGCGGGGGAGTGCTGGCCACCGGTTCGGTGACGACCGCGGCCGAGGTGCGCATGCTCCTCGGCGCCACCGAGGTCTGACCGGGAGACCCCACGCGTCCCCCCTTTATCGGGTGACCCGATAAAGGTCGGCTCCACCCCGAAACGGTTCCGGGGTGGAGCCGACCTTTGCCGGGTGAGGCGACGTGCCGATCCGGTGCGCTACTTCTTGCCGATCTGGCCCACGTCGAGGTGGGTCTTCGCGTCGGCCTTCGCGTGCTTCTCGGCGCGCTTCTCCTTGATGGACTTGCCCGCCTTCTTGGCCAGGTGTTGTCGAGGTGACTTGTCGGCCATGGCTGTGCTCCCAGCGCTAGGAAGCCTGAATGACTCCGTGCTCTGACAGTACGCCGTTCCGGTGCCTGCACGCGGCCGTGACCGCACGGCATACGCTCGAGGCATGGGAAAGCTCGTGGTGCTCGTCCTCGTGGTGGCGGTCGTGTTCTGGCTCGTCACGAGGTTCCGTGACAACGGCCGGGGTGGTCGATGAAGGGGATCGTCTTCTACGGGTCCCTCGGCACGTTCACCTGGCGGATGCTCGCCACCGTGCTGGGCAGCCAGGGAGTCGTCGTGTTCCTGGGGGCCCTGGTCGCGCGCGGGCTCGCCAGCGCCGAGGGTGACAGCCGCAGCCACGCGTGGCTGTGGACCGGGGTCGGGCTGGCGCTGCTGTGCTTCCTCGCCGCCGGGCTGATGCGGCGCCCGTGGGGCGTCACGCTGGGCTGGCTGATCCAGGTGCTCACCTTCGCGAGCGCCGTGGTGGTGCCGGCGATGATCGGCGTCGGGGTCATCTTCCTGGTGCTGTGGGTGGGCTCGCTGGTGTTGTGCCGGCGGGTCGAGGACCAGGTGGCCGAGCGGGACCGGGCCTCTGCGGCTCGGTAGGCTGGCGCCGTGACGACTCAGACCGAACGTTCCCTTGTCCTGGTCAAGCCCGACGGGTTCGCCCGCGGCCTCTCCGGCGAGGTCCTGCGCCGCATCGAGGCGAAGGGCTACACGCTGGCCGCGCTCGCGATCACCACGCCGACCCGGGAGCAGCTCGCCAAGCACTACGCCGAGCACGAGGGCAAGCCGTTCTACGAGCCGCTCGTCGAGTTCATGTCCAGCGGCCAGGTCACCGCGATCGTCATCGAGGGCAACCGCTGCATCGAGGGCTTCCGGGCCCTGGCCGGTGCCACCGACCCGACCGCGGCGCTGCCCGGCACGATCCGCGGCGACCTCGGCCGCGACTGGGGCAAGAAGGTGCAGGAGAACATCGTCCACGGCTCCGACTCCCCGGAGTCGGCCGCCCGCGAGATCGCGATCTGGTTCCCGAACCTCTAGGTCCTACGGCGTCTCGAGGTCGTCGAGCCTGCTGATCACCACTTCGAGGAGCGCGGCCAGCTGGCTGCGCTCCTTGCGGGTCAGGCCCGCGAGGACGTCGGACTCGACGACGTTCGCCTCGCGCACGGCGGCACCGAACAGCTCCCAGCCCTGGTCGGTGAGCTCGACGCGCACGCGGGTGCGGTTGTCGGGGTCGGGGGAGCGGCGCACCAGGCCGCGTTCGGTCATCTTGTCGAGCCGGTGGGTCATCGAGGACGCCGCCACGTTGCTGGCGTCGGCGAGGCGGCTCGGTGTCATGGGGGCGCCATCGGCGGTGGCCAGCTGCGCCACGACCGACCACTCGCCGTGCGACAGGTCGAGGTCGACCAGCTGGCGGGTGTACCACTGCTCGAGCTTGCGGCTCATCGAGTTCACCGCCGTGATGACCCGCTGCACCGACTCGTCACCGCCGGCCGCCACGTAGGTCGCGACGGCTTCCTGGTATTGCTCCTGGGCGCTCGGGGCGCGCTTTCCGCGGGGAGGCATGGCTCCATCTTCACATGCTAAGTTTTCGACTGCTAAGATTTCGATATCGAAATATTCGGACTCGAAGAACTGTTGACCCTCCCATGCGCGCCCGCCTCCTGATCATCGCCTCAGCCGTAGCCATGCTCGGCTGGGGCACCGTGCTGCCCTACCAGTACGCCTACGCCGCCACCACGCGTGGCTGGGGCGCGCTCGTCGCGGCCGCCGCGTCGAGCCTGTTCTCGGTGGGCGCGCTGCTCGCCGCGCCCGTCGGTGGGCGGCTGGCCGACCGCATCTCACCGGTGACCGTCGCCGTGGCCGCCAAGGTCGTGGCCGCAGCGGGAGCCGCGTCGCTGATCTGGGCGAACGGTCCCGTCTCCTTCCTCGTCGGCATGTTCGTCTTCGGCCTCGGCATCACCGCCGCGGGTCCGGCCCAGTCCGTCCTCGTGCTGCGCTGGGTGGGCGGGGCGGACCGCCGCAAGGTCTTCGCGTGGCAGTTCACCGGGCAGGCCCTCGGCATGGCGGTCGGCGCGTTCGCGGCCGGCTACGTCGTCGACCTCGACCGCGCCACCGGCATGTGGCCGGCGTTCGCCGCCGCCGCCGTCGGCTTCCTCGTCTCGGGTGTCCTGCTCGTCGCGGCCGGTGCCCGCCGCTGGGGTATGCCGGTCGGCTCGGTCGACGAGCCCGGCCTCACCTCCCAGGGCGTCGGGTCGACCAGCCCCCGCGAGGCGCTGCGGGCCATCTGGGCGATCCCGGCGCTGCGGTGGACCGCCCTCATCACGGTGACCCTGGCGCTGGGCTTCTACGCCCAGTTCGAGTCGGGCCTCCCGGCCTACGCCCTCACCGTCCTGCACGTCCAGGAGACCACCATCGGCCTGGCCGCGGCGGTCAACTGCGTCGTCATCATCGCCCTCCAGATGCTCGTGGTCCGGCTGACGGCGAAGCGCAGTGGCGCCACCCTGCTGATGGGCGTGGGCGCGATCTGGACCGTGTCCTGGCTGGTGCTGGCTGCCGCGTCGCTCAGCCCCGAGCTCTCGGCAGCGCTGTTCGTGACGACCTTCGGCATCTTCGCCGTCGGCGAGACGATGTACGCGCCGGTGCTCAACCCGCTGACCGCGAGCCTGGCCCCGTCCGGGCTGGTGGGCACCACCCTCGGCATGTTCACGGCGTTGCAGACCGGGTTCTCGGCCGTGGGTCCGCTGGTCGCCGGGGTGGTCCTCGGCGCCGGGCTGGGCAGCCTGTTCATCGGCCTGCACGTGGCCATCAGCCTGGTGGCCGTGTTCGCCGCCTGGCGCCTGCGGGCCGCGATGCGCCAGCCTCGCGAGGTGGCCCAGCCGGTCCGGGAGGCGGCGGCGTTGGCCGCCTGAGGATCCCCGCGGCACACCCGCCGATTCGAGGTGAACCCGCCGGTGAGCACCGGCGTGTTCACCTCGACCGAGGCGAGTCTTGGTCACACCAGTCACACCCGCACCATCCTCGGGGTGGCTCGGGCGCGGCTCCCCGATCGCGGGGAGCCGCCGACCTAGCATCGCGGCGTGAGGAGCGGTGCGCGCGGCTGGATGACGATGGGCAGGGACCTGGCCATCGACCTCGGCACCGCCAACACCCTCGTCTACGAGCGCGGTCGGGGCGTCGTCCTCGACGAGCCCTCGGTCGTGGCGGTCGAGGCGGGCACCGGCCGGCTGATCGCCGCCGGCACCCGGGCCAAGGAGATGCTCGGGCGCACGCCCGGGCACGTCCGGGCCGTGCGCCCGCTGGCCGACGGCGTCATCTCGGACGCCGATGTCACCGAGCAGATGCTGCGCTACTTCGTCGACCAGGTCCGCCCGTCGCGGCTGGTCCGCCCGCGGATGGTGGTGTGCGTCCCGAGCGAGGTCACCGGGGTCGAGCGCCGGGCCCTCGAGGACGCCGCGGTGCGCTCGGGCGCTCGCCGGGTCTACGTGATCGAGGAGCCGATGGCCGCCGCGATCGGGGCCGGCCTCCCGGTCAACGAGACGTCGGCCTCGATGGTCGTCGACATCGGGGGCGGCACGACGGATGTCGCCGTGATCAGCCTGGGCGGGATCGTGACCGCCAGGTCGGTGCGCGTCGCCGGCGACGAGATCGACGAGGCGGTGATCGCGCACGTCAAGAGCGAGTACTCCCTGTTGCTGGGGGAGCGCAGCGCCGAGGACATCAAGGTGGCGGCCGGCTCCGCGTTCCCGCTCAGCGAGGAGACCAGCGCCCGGGTGCGGGGTCGCGACCTGGTGAGCGGGCTCCCGAAGACCGTGACGATCACCAGCCAGGAGGTGCGCCGCGCGATCGAGGCCCCGGTCCTGCAGATCGTCGACGTGGTGCGGGCCACCCTCGACGTGTGCCCGCCCGAGCTGGCCGGCGACATCCTCGACAACGGCGTCACGCTCACCGGCGGAGGAGCGCTCCTGCGTGGGCTGGACGAGCGGCTCCGCCACGAGCTCGGCGTGCCGGTGCGGGTCGCCGACGACCCGTTGCGGGCCGTCGTGCGCGGCTCCGGCCGGTGCGTGGAGGAGTTCTCGACACTGGAGCGGGTCCTCATCGACACCCGCCGTTTCTGACCGGCGCAGGTGACCGATGCGTGACACCTCTCGCCGCCGGCTCCTCGTGGTGCTGCTGGCCCTGACCGTGGTCCTGCTCGGGGTCGACGTCGCAGGAGGCCCGGGAGCGGGGCAGCTGCGGGCCGCCGGGGGTGCGGCGTTCGGACCGGTCGAGCGGTTCCTGTCGCCGGGGGCCGACGCCGCCGGTGCCGGCGCGTCCGAGGCCCGCGCCGGGGTGCTGCGCGACCAGCTCGTCGCGCAGTCCCGTGAGGCCCGTGAGCTGGCCGCCCTCTCCGGGGCGCCCGACCTCGCGGGGAGCACCTTCCTGCCGGCTCGCGTGGTCGGCGTCGGGCGCCAGGGGGCTGCCGGGCCCGAGCGCGTCACCCTCGACCTCGGGGCCCGCGACGGGGTGCGGACCGACCTGTCGGTGGTCGCCGCCGAGGGGCTGGTCGGCCGCGTCGTGGCGGTGTCGCCGTGGACCTGCGACGTGCTGCTCGTCGGCAGTGCCGACCTGGTCGTCGGCGTCCGCGTCGGCGCAGCGGGCACGCTCGGCTCGGTGGGCAGCGGCGCTCGCGGTCCCCAGCACCGCCCGGCCGGGCAGCTCAACCTCACCGTCGTCGAGCGCGGCACGGTCCGGACCGGCGACGCGGTGACCACCCTGGGCAGCGTCGGTGGCTCGCCCTTCCCGGCAGGTCTACGGGTCGGTTCGGTGCAGCACGTCGACGAGGCGCCCGGTGACCTCACGCCGACCGCGTCGGTGCGGCCCGCCGTCGACCTGACCACCCTCGACGTCGTCGGTGTCCTGCTCGCCGGCCCGCGCACCACGCCACGCACCCCCAGCACGGCGACGGGGTGAGGCCGTGCCGCTGCCGTCGCTGACGCTGACCTTCCGGAGCCTGGTCCTGCTGCTCGCGGCCGTCACCTCGGTCGTCCTCTCCGCGCGCACGCAGCTCGCCCTGCCCGACCTCGTCCTCCCGGTCGTCGTGGCCGGGGCGCTCTGGGTGGGGCCGTCCCGCGGAGCCATCCTCGGGCTGGTCGGCGGCTGGCTGGTCGACCTGATGCCCCCCGGTTCCGCGGTGCTCGGCACCGCAGCCCTCCTGTATGCCGCGGCCGGCCTCGTCGCCGGCGCGGGCCGCCGCGAGGGGCAGACACCGTTCGGCTGGATCGCCACCGTCGGTGCGGCTGCCGCGGTGGTGGTCACGACGGGGCGGCTGGCCGTCGCGGCCCTGACCGGTGCGCCGGTGCAGTGGCCGGTGGTGGGCGTGGAGCTCCTCCTGACCGTCGTCCTGTGCGCGGTCCTCGTCCCCGTCCTGGTGCGCTGCGAGCAGCGGTTGGCCAGGGGTCGAGGATGAGGCTCCCGGCCACCCGCGCCGACCACTCGCCGCGGGTGTGGGTACTGGCCCTGGTCGTGCTGGTGTTCATGGGCGCCCTGCTCGGGCGGCTGGGACAGGTGCAGATCGCCGGCCACGCGGACTACCGGGCAGCCGCGGCCACGGTCAACACGCGCACCGTGACCGAAGCGGCGGTGCGGGGCAGGATCCTCGACCGCACCGGCACTCCCTTGGTCGACAACACCACCGAGACCGTCGTCACGGTCGACCGGGCCGTGCTCGTCGACTCCGCCGACGGTGGCCGTGACCTCGTCGGGCGGGTGGCGAAGGTCGTGGGCGCCCCGTTCGAGCAGCTGTGGGGGCGGACCCAGCTCTGCGGCGTCGCGGGAGCCCCGCCCGCCCCGGTCTGCTGGGCCGGCTCCGCCTACGTGCCCATCCCGCTGGTCAGCGGCGTGGATCCCCGCAAGGCCCTCAGCCTCCTCGAGCGCCCGGACCGCTACCCGGGCGTCGGCGTCTCCGCCGAGCCCGTGCGGGACTACCCCGCCGAGCGGACCGTCAACGCCGCCCACCTCCTCGGGTACCTCGGGCGCTCCGACGCCGACGACGTCAGGACGTCGAGGGGCGCGATCGGCGACCTCGACCTCGTCGGCCGGGCCGGCCTGGAGCAGCAGTACGACCAGCAGCTGCGGGGCACGCCGGGCACGACCACCGTCGCGGTCGACCCCCGCGGGATCGTCACGAGCCAGCTCGCGCACGCCGACCCGGTGCCTGGGCAGGACCTCGTCACCAACCTCGACGCCCGCGTCCAGTCCGCCGCCGAGCAGGCCTTGGCCACCGCAGTCACCAACGCCCGGAAGCGGGGCGACCGGGCCGACTCGGCTGCCGCCGTGGTCCTCGACGTCACCACCGGCGCGGTGGTGGCGGCGGCGAGCTACCCGTCCTACGACCCGCAGGTGTGGACCGGTGGCCTCGGCGCCGACGAGCTCGCCCGGCTCACCGACCCGAAGGCCGGCACACCACTGGTCTCGCGGGTGACCTCGGCGGCGTTCTCACCGGCCTCGACGTTCAAGGTGGTCAGCCTGCCGGCCGCAGTCGCGGCGGGAAACTCCCTCGGCGGCACGTACAACTGCACGTCCAGCTACACGATCGGCAACCGCAGGTTCGCCAACTTCGAGTCGCGGGCCTACGGACCCATCCGGCTGCGCAAGGCCATCGAGGTCTCCTGCGACACGATCTTCTACGACTTCGCCTACCGGTCGTGGCTGGCGCAGGGCGGACTCACGGCGAAGTCCGACGCGCAGGACCCGTTCGTCGAGATGGCCGACCGGTTCGGGCTCGGCCGCAGGACCGGCATCGACCTGCCCGGCGAGCAGGCCGGCCGGATCCCCGACCGCCAGTGGAAGCAGAGCCAGTGGGCCGACACCAGGGTCGACACCTGCAGACGGGCCCGGTCCGGCTACCCGGAGGTGGCTGCCACGGACCCCAGCCGCGCGGCATACCTCAAGCAGCTGGCCGTCGAGAACTGTCAGACCGGCTTCCAGTTCCGGGCCGGTGACGCCGCCAACTTCGCGATCGGCCAGGGCGACATCACGGTGACCCCGCTCCAGATGGCCCAGGTCTACGCCGCGATCGCCAACGGCGGCACGCTCTGGAAGCCGGAGGTGGCGCGGGCCTTCGTCACGCCCGGTGGGGCGACGCGGAAGGTGGCGCCGGTGAAGGCGGGGACGGTGCGGTTCCCGCCCGGCACCCTCGCCTTCCTGCGGGGTGCGCTCGGCGGGGTCGTCACGCACGGCACGGCCCGGGGTGCCTTTGCCGGCTTCCCGCTGGCGCAGTGGCCGGTGGCGGGCAAGACGGGCACCGCCGAGGCGTTCGACAAGCAGGACACCTCGTGGTTCGTGTCCTACGCGCCGACCACCAGACCGAGGTACGCCGTCGCGGTCGTGGTCTCGCAGGGCGGGACCGGCGCCGAGGCCGCGGCCCCCGCGGCTCGCGCCATCCACGACGTCCTGCGCACCCTGCGCTAGGCACGGGCGAAGTGGGGACTCGTCGGACGAGTCAGTAGGCTGGCGCGCATGGCTGACTTCGATGTCGTAGTTCTCGGTGCTGGTCCTGGCGGTTACGTCGCGGCGATCCGCGCCTCCCAGCTGGGCCTGCGGGCCGCAGTGGTCGAGTCGAAGTACTGGGGCGGGGTCTGCCTCAACGTCGGCTGCATCCCGTCGAAGGCGTTGCTGCGCAACGCCGAGCTCAGCCACATCCTGACCCACGAGAAGGACAAGTTCGGGATCGAGGGCGACGCCACCATGTCGTTCGGCCCGACGCACGCCCGCTCGCGCGCGGTGTCCGCGGGGATCGTCAAGGGCGTCCACTTCCTGATGAAGAAGAACAAGATCACCGAGATCGACGGCTGGGGCACCCTGACCAGCCCGACCTCGATGGACGTCGCGCTGAGCTCGGGCGAGAAGCAGACGGTGACCTTCGACAAGCTGATCATCGCGACCGGAGCCACCACCCGCCTGATCCCCGGCACCTCGCTGTCCGACCGGGTCGTGACCTACGAGGAGCAGATCCTCACCGACCAGCTGCCCGGCTCGATCGTCATTGCCGGCTCGGGGGCCATCGGCGTCGAGTTCGCCTACGTGATGAAGAACTTCGGGGTCGACGTCACCATCGTGGAGTTCCTCGACCGGATGGTGCCGACCGAGGACGCCGAGGTCTCCAAGGAGCTGCTCAAGCACTACAAGAAGCTCGGCATCACCGTCCTGCTGTCCACCAAGGTCGAGTCGATCGACGACAGCGGCGAGAAGGTCAAGGTCACCGTCTCGCCGGCGGCCGGCGGCGACTCGCAGGTCATCGAGACCGACAAGGTGCTCCAGGCGATCGGCTTCGCGCCGCGCCTCGAGGGCTACGGCCTCGAGGCGCTCGGCGTGGCCACGGAGCGGGGCGCCATCGTCATCGACGACTACTGCCGCACCAACATCGACAACGTCTACGCCATCGGCGACGTGACCGGGAAGCTCATGCTGGCCCACACCGCCGAGGCCCAGGGCGTCGTCGCCGCCGAGACCATGGCGGGCGCGGAGACCATGCCGGTCGAGTACGACTTCATTCCGCGGGCGACCTACTGCCAGCCGCAGATCGCGTCGTTCGGCTACACCGAGGCCCAGGCCAAGGAGAAGGGCTTCGACGTCAAGGTCGCGAAGTTCCCGTTCTCGGCCAACGGCAAGGCGATGGGCCTCGGCGACGCCGTCGGCTTCGTCAAGGTGGTCGCCGACGCGACCCACAACGAGATCATCGGTGCCCACCTGATCGGCCCGGACGTCACCGAGCTGCTGCCCGCCTTGACGCTCGCCCAGAAGTGGGACCTCACCGCCGACGAGGTCGCCCGCAACGTCTTCGCCCACCCGACCCTGTCGGAGGCCGTCAAGGAAGCCGTCGAGGGCATCGCCGGCCACATGATCAACCTCTGACCGCACCCCACCGTCCGTCCGCGGACAGTTCGGAGGACGCGGTATGCCGCGCGTCAGCCTGCCGATCACGACCGAGCGACTCGTGCTGCGCAGCTTCCTGCCGCGGGACGTCGACGACGTGCACGCCTACCGGTCGCAGCCCGACGTGGTGCGCTACATCCCGGGGGAGCCGCGGGACCGCGAGCAGGTGTCCGACCTCGTCGCCCACTCGACGACGGCCGGCCTGGTCGACGAGAAGCGCACCCACCTCACGCTCGCGGTCGACCTCGGCGGACGGGTGATCGGCGACGTCATGCTGGCCCTCAACGGGCTCGACGGCTCCGACGGCAAGCAGGTCGAGCTGGGCTGGGTGTTCACGCCCGACGTGCAGGGGCAGGGCTACGCCACCGAGGCGGCCCGCGCGCTGGCCGAGGTCGCGTTCACGGAGATCGGGGCGCACCGGGTCTGGGCGCAGCTCGAGCCGGAGAACACCGGGTCGTCGCGGATCTGCGAGCGGCTCGGCATGCGGCGCGAGGCGTACTTCGAGCAGGGATCCTGGTTCAAGGAACGGTGGACCGACCTGGCCATCTACGCGATCCGCGCCGACGAGTGGACGTCCGGGGACAGCTCCTGACCTCCGCCACGACGACGCCGGGGACCTCGGAGCGTCGCTCCCCGCTCCCGGCGCTGACCGGACTGCGCGTGCTGGCCGCCACGTGGGTGGTGCTCTTCCACTACCGCGCCGACCTCGAGGCACTCGCACCGTGGACGCTGCCCGCCGACACCTTCATGCGGGCCGGGTACCTCGGTGTCGACCTCTTCTTCCCCTTGAGCGGCTTCATCCTCGCGTACAACTACGCCGACTCGATGCGCACCTTCTCGCGGGGGTCGGCCTCCTCCTTCGTGCGCAACCGGTTCGCCCGCGTGTGGCCGGTGCACTTCGTCGCGCTGAACATCGACCTGGCGATGGCCGTCGCGATGGGGACCCTCGGCACCGGTGAGGGAGGGCACCGTCGCACGCCCGCGGCATACGGGCAGAACGTGCTGATGGTGCACAACTGGTTCAACGACCGCCCGAGCTTCAACGGCCCGGCGTGGTCGATCGCGTCGGAATGGTTCGCCTACCTCCTCGCGCCGCTGCTGTTCGTGCTCGTCGCGCGGGTGGTGCGGGCGCGCACCTCGCTCCTGCTCGCCGTCCTCTCGTATGCCGCGATGCTCACCGTCTTCGCCGGGCTCGCCCTGCCCAACGGCAACCTCGAGCACATGTTCTACGTGCGGATCATGGGGGAGTTCGTCGCCGGGATGTTCCTGTGCCTCGCGTGGGTGCGCGGTGGCCTGGCCCTGGGTCGGCTGGCGCCGGTGCTGCCGCTCGTGGTGGTGGCGGTCGCGCTCGTGCCGGCGCTCTCGTCGGGCGACTACTGGATGGCTCCGGTGATGGGGCTCGTGGTCGCCGTCGTGGCCTCGGCCGGCGGGTGGGTCGGCGCCTGGCTGTCGACCCCACTCATGGTCGCGGCGGGGGAGGCGTCCTACTGCCTCTACATGACGCACTACCTGATGCGGCCGGTCGTGACGTGGCTGCGCGAGTGGGGTGACGACGCCTGGTGGTCGGCGGGTCTGGCCGTCGTCGCGCTCGTGCTGGCGCTGGGTGCCGCCGCGTGGCTGGTGCACGTGCTGGTCGAACGCCCGGCCAGGCACGTCCTCCACGCGCGCGCAGCCCGCCTCAGCCCCGAGCCGGAGCGCGAGCTCGCCGTGACGCGCGGCTGAGACACGTGCGGCTGAGACACGGACGGCTGAGGCACGGGCTGGGGATGTGGCCTCGTCCGCCTCGATGACGAGCGCCCCACTCGGGCGAGCACGCGCTGTCGCGGAACTACGACACTGCTCGCTGAGAGTGAGCAGTGTCGTAGTTCCACGAACGGCCTGGGTGGTGGCTCCGCCCGGCGTCCGGCCGGTCGAGGCTGTCGGTGCGGAATGCCACGCTGGCCTGTGCGAGGTGCCTGTGCGAGATGCCCGTGGGAGGTGCCCGTGGGAGGTACCCGCACCAGGCGGCAAGGGGGGACGATGGAGAAACGGGGCTTTCGGGCAGATGCCCTGCTCGCGCGCGCACGAAGGCACGCACGGATGAGCCAACGTGAGCTGGCGGTGGCGGTCGGCGTTGCGCCGTCGACGGTGGCGGCCATCGAGTCCGGAGCGCGGCATCCGAGCGTCGAGCTGCTGGACCGCCTGCTGCGGGCGAGTGGGCTCCGTCTTGCCGTTGTCGACGCCGACGGCGTCGAGCTCGCGCCATTTCCTGACGAGGCCGTCCGCGACAACGCGGGCCGGCGTTTCCCGGCGCACCTCGACGTCCTGCCACCGGATCGGGTCCCGCCGACCCGAGTGGCGTCACCGCGCTACGACCGCCCGCCCGCGAAGGGCTGGTACCGCCTTCGGGCCGACGCCCCCAGGGAGGGGGCCGTCGGACCACGAGCGGACCACCCCACGGTCGCCGAGGTCGAGCTCGCCCGCCAGAAGACCCTCTACGGGAGGTCGCCCACCTGGCCGCGGCGCGAGGCCACCCTGCGCGAGGCGTGGGGCCTCGCCCCAGGGCCCGACGACGATTAGGGGGGTGCAGCACGGCGCTGGTAGCCTTGGGACCGCCGTAGACCGGCCGCGGATTCAGAGAGCCCAGGTGAACCAGCCCTGGCGCACCGCGCAACGATCACACGAAGGAGCAGTGCCGACCCATGCCGTTGAGCGCAGACGTCAAGCAGAAGATCATGTCCGAGTACGCCACGCACGAGGGCGACACCGGCTCCCCCGAGGTCCAGGTGGCGATGCTCACGCAGCGCATCCTCGACCTCACCGAGCACAGCCGCCAGCACAAGCACGACCACCACAGCCGGCGCGGCCTGCTGCTGCTGGTCGGCCAGCGCCGCCGGCTCCTGCGCTACCTCGAGAGCGTCGACGTCGAGCGTTACCGCTCGCTGATCAAGCGCCTCGGTCTGCGCCGCTAAGCATTCGACAGGGACGGTCCTCACCACGAGGACCGTCCCTCTCGCATGAGGGTGGCACCCGTGCCGCCCGAGAGCACCACCCCGAAGAACAGCACCACCCCGAAGAAGAACCCGTGCACAACGACGATGCACAGGGTCGTATGAGAGACAGAACTCTCAACTGAAGAGAAGGAGGGCCCATGGAGGGTCCAGAGATCCAGTTCGCCGAAGCAACCATCGACAACGGTTCGTTCGGCACCCGCACGGTCCGGTTCGAGACCGGACGCCTGGCCAAGCAGGCCGGTGGCGCAGTCGCCGCCTACCTGGACGAGGACACGATGCTCCTCTCCACCACCACCGCCGGGAAGTCCCCTCGCGAGGGTTTTGACTTCTTCCCCCTGACGGTCGACGTCGAGGAGCGGATGTACGCCGCGGGCAAGATCCCCGGCTCGTTCTTCCGCCGCGAGGGTCGTCCGTCGACCGACGCGATCCTCACCTGCCGCCTGATCGACCGCCCGCTGCGCCCGACCTTCACCAAGGGTCTGCGCAACGAGGTCCAGGTCGTCATCACGGTGCTCGCGCTCAACCCCGACCACCAGTACGACGTGCTCGCCATCAACGCGGCCAGTGCCTCCACGCAGATCTCGGGTCTGCCCTTCTCCGGTCCGATCGGCGGCGTCCGCGTCTCCCTGATCGACGGCCAGTGGGTCGCGTTCCCGAACTTCTCCGACATCGAGCGCTCGACCTTCGACATGGTCGTCGCCGGCCGGGTCGCGGGTGACGACGTCGCCATCATGATGGTCGAGGCCGAGTCCACCGAGTCCACCTGGGACCTGGTCAAGAACGAGGGCAAGCAGGCCCCGACCGAAGAGGTCGTCGCCGAGGGCCTCGAGGCCGCCAAGAAGTTCATCAAGGTCCTCTGCGAGGCCCAGGCCGAGCTGGCGAGCAAGTCCGCCAAGCCGGTCCAGGAGTTCCCGATCTTCCTCGACTACGAGGACGACGCGTATGCCGCCGTCGAGGCTGCGACCGCGGACGACCTGGCGCAGGCGCTCACCATCGCCGGCAAGCAGGAGCGCGAGGAGCGCATCGACGAGCTGAAGGACTCCATGAAGGAGAAGCTCGCCGCGGAGTTCGAGGGTCGCGAGAAGGAGCTGTCCGCGGCCTACCGGTCCGTGCAGAAGAAGCTGATCCGTCAGCGCATCCTGCGCGACAAGGTCCGCATCGACGGCCGTGGCCTCGCCGACATCCGCGCCCTGGGCGCCGAGGTCGAGGTCCTGCCGCGCGTGCACGGCTCGGCCATCTTCGAGCGTGGCGAGACCCAGATCATGGGTGTCACCACGCTGAACATGCTCCGCATGGAGCAGCAGCTCGACACGTTGTCGCCGGTGACGCGCAAGCGCTACATGCACAACTACAACTTCCCGCCCTACTCCACCGGTGAGACCGGTCGGGTGGGTTCGCCGAAGCGTCGCGAGATCGGTCACGGAGCGCTCGCCGAGCGTGCGCTCATGCCGGTGCTCCCGACCCGCGAGGAGTTCCCCTACGCGATCCGTCAGGTGTCCGAGGCGCTCGGCTCCAACGGCTCGACGTCGATGGGCTCCGTCTGCGCGTCCACCCTCTCGATGCTCAACGCCGGTGTGCCGCTGCGCGCCCCGGTCGCCGGCATCGCCATGGGCCTGGTGTCCGACGAGGTCGACGGTGAGACGCAGTACGCCGCGCTGACCGACATCCTCGGCGCCGAGGACGCGTTCGGCGACATGGACTTCAAGGTCGCCGGCACCCGCGAGTTCGTCACGGCCATCCAGCTCGACACCAAGCTCGACGGCATCCCCGCGTCGGTCCTGGCCGGCGCGCTGACCCAGGCCCGCGACGCGCGCCTGCACATCCTCGACGTCATGAACGAGGCCATCGACGCACCCGACGAGATGAGCCCCTTCGCTCCTCGCGTCATCTCGGTGCAGGTCCCGATCGACAAGATCGGCGAGGTCATCGGGCCGAAGGGCAAGATGATCAACCAGATCCAGGACGAGACCGGCGCCCAGATCTCGATCGAGGACGACGGCACGATCTACATCGGTGCGACCGACGGCCCCTCGGCCGAGGCCGCCCGCGCGCAGATCAACGCCATCGCGAACCCGCAGATGCCGGAGATCGGCGAGCGCTTCCTGGGCACCGTGGTGAAGACCACGACGTTCGGTGCGTTCATCTCCCTCCTGCCGGGCAAGGACGGCCTGCTGCACATCTCCGAGGTGCGCAAGCTCGTCGGTGGCAAGCGGATCGAGGCCGTCGAGGACGTCCTGGCTGTCGGCCAGAAGGTCCAGGTCGAGCTCAAGGAGATCGACCCGCGCGGCAAGCTCTCGCTGGCGGCCGTCCTGGCCGAGGGTGAGGGTGGCGACGCCGAGGCCGGCGACTCCGACGAGGCCCCGGCCTCCGAGGCCAGCACCGACGAGGCACCCCGCGAGGACCGCGGCGAGCGTCGTGAAGGTGGTCGCAGCCGCAACCGCCGTCGTGGCGGCCGTGGCGACGACCGTGGCGACGACCGTGGCGGCGACGCCCCGGAGGGCGCGGCCGCGGCCACGTCCGAGGACGCCGCAGGCTGATCGACTGAAACACGCCTGACGAGCGGGCCGGTCCACCATTCGGTGGGCCGGCCCGCTCGCTGTTGTGCCGGTCAGGTCGCTGTCGTGCCGGTCAGGTCGTGGTGGTGGCTCGGACGCAGCAGTGGCCCGGGGTCGGGTCGAGCCGAGGGCGCACCTCGGGGCAGCCCAGCCCGTCGACCGCGCCCTCGACCAGGGCGAGGTTCAGCGAGCACACGAGGTCGGTGTGCTCCCTGGCGAGTCGGTCGAAGGGGCAGTTGTCCAGGGCCAGCTCGGTGCCGTCCGGACTGAGGCGCGGCTCGTAGCCGTACCGCTCCAACAGCTGTGCCACCCTGGCCAGCGGGCGACGAGCCGGTGGCGCCGGGGGCTGCGCCGCGAGCTCCCGCCCGGTCGTGGCGGCGGCCGTCGCGACCGCGTCCGGGAGCGACCCGCCCGTGGCCGTCGCCGCGTCGAAGGCCTCGGCGAGGATGGCCCCGGCCAGGTCGTAGCGTCGCGGCGGCAGGGAGACATCGAGGGTGCGACCCGAGCGGCGGTAGAGCTTGGTCGGCCGGCCGGCGCCCGGGCCGGACCGGCCGGAGAGCCGCTTGAACTCGACGTCCAGGAGGCCCTCCTCCACCAGCCGGTCGAGGTGGAACTTCGCCGAGTGGACCGGCAGCCCCACCGCCTGCGCGGCGTGTTCGCGACTGACCGGGGAGTCGGCCGCGGCGACGTGGTCGTAGAGCGCCCGTCGCGACGGCTCGGCGAGCGCACCGAGGACGGTCAGGTCGTCACTGGTGGTCATGGGCCTCTCCCTGAGTTCCTTCTAAAAGACATATTCATTGACTAATTCGGTCGCGCGATCGTAAAGTCAAAATATCACTCCGATAGAAGAAGCTGGGAGCAACTCATGGACACGACCCGGTCAACCACCGCAGCACCAGCCCCCGAGGCTGTCGCGGCTCCAGCGGGAGCCAGGCAGGCGTTCCTCCTCCTGCGGACCGCCTTCACCGTCGCGCCGATCCTCTTCGGCCTCGACAAGTTCACCAACCTGATGACCGACTGGCCCGGCTACCTCGCGCCGTGGATCGACGACCTGGTGCCGGGGACGGCGCAACAGGCGATGTACGCGGTCGGCGTGACCGAGGTCGTGGCCGGGCTCCTCGTCGCCCTCGCACCGCGACTCGGGGGCCTCGTCGTCGCGGCCTGGCTGGCCGGCATCATCGTGGATCTCCTGACGCTGGGCGACTACTACGACGTCGCCCTCCGTGACGTGGGACTGCTCGCGGGCGCGGTGGCGCTGTCCCGGCTGGCGCCACCGGTGCACCTGCGCAGAGGATGAGGGTATGGCTGACCAGCGCAGGTTCGTGATCGTCGGTGGCGGGCTCGCCGGGGCAAAGGGCGCGGAGGCGTTGCGGGAGCGCGGCTTCCAGGGGTCCATCGTGGTCTTCGGGACCGAGGAGCACCTGCCCTACGAGCGCCCGCCACTGTCCAAGGGCTACCTCAAGACCGGCGAGGGCCTCGACGAGGCCTACGTCCACACCCGTCAGTGGTATGCCGCGCACGACGTGGAGGTGCGCACCGGCACCACCGTCACGGCGATCGACCGCGACGCCGGGGAGGTCGTCACCGCGGACGGTGAGCGCACGGCATACGACCGGCTCCTGCTGGCCACCGGCAGCTCGCCGCGCACGCTCACCCTGCCCGGCCACGACCTCGGTGGGGTGCTGTCGCTGCGGACCATCGAGGACAGCGACCGGATCCGCGCGCTGATGCAGCCCGGCGCGCGGTTGGTGTTCATCGGGGGCGGCTGGATCGGCCTCGAGGTGGCGTCGGCCGCGCGCGAGGCGGGCGCGGACGTCGTGGTGCTCGAAAGCCTGGAGCTGCCGCTGGTGCGGGTGCTCGGGTCACGGGTCGCCCAGGTCTTCGCCGACCTGCACCGCGAGCACGGGGTTGACCTGCGCACCTCGGTCACCGTCGAGGCGATCGAGGGCTCGGACGGCGCTGCGAGCGGGGTCCGGCTCGCCGACGGCTCCGTCGTGCCCGCGGACGCCGTGGTGGTCGGCATCGGCGCGGCCCCCAACGTGGCGCTCGCCGAGGCGGCCGGCCTCGCGGTCGACAACGGGGTGAGCGCCGACGCGGTCGGTCGCACCAGCGACCCCGACATCTTCGTCGCAGGTGACCTCGCCAACGTCGAGCACCCGTTCCTCGGCCACCGCGTGCGGGTGGAGCACTGGGCCAACGCGCTCAACCAGCCCGACGTCGTGGCTGCCGCGATGCTCGACCAGGACGGCCCCGAGCCCGAACTGCCCTACTTCTTCACCGACCAGTACGACCTCGGCATGGAGTACCACGGGCTGGGGGGCCCCGACGACGACGTGGTGGTCCGGGGGAGCCTGGCCGACCGGGAGTTCGTCGCGTTCTGGCTGCGCGAGGGCCGCGTGGTGGCCGGCATGAACGTCAACGTGTGGGACGTCGGCGACGGCATCAAGGCGCTGATCCGCTCGCGCACGGTCGTGGACCGCGACCAGCTGGCCGACCCGGAGGTCGAGCTCGAGGCGATCGCTCGCTGACCGCGCCCTGACCTCTCGCAGAATCTGACCCGAACTTTACCTTCCTGACCCATTCCAGACATTCCGCATTCCCCGTCCTCGTGATGTGATGCTCGACGGCCCGGACCACCGTCCTGGGGCTGCCGATCCTGAGTTCGCTGTTGGAGGACTGCTGTGCGCGTACCCCGCAAGCACGTGATGGGAGCGGTGGGCGCGATCGCCCTCACTGCTGGAGTTGTCGGTGTGGCTCCGACGAGTGCGCTGGGCGCGCCGTCGCCGGGAGCAGCCGTGGTGATCAACGAGGTGTACGGCGGCGGCGGCAACTCCGGCGCCACGTTCAACCGCGACTTCATCGAGCTGGTGAACAAGACCACCGCGGCCGTCGACCTGTCGACCTGGTCGGTGCAGTACGCGTCGGCGGCCGGAACCAGCTGGTCGACCAAGACCAACCTGACCGGCGTCACGATCCCGGCCGGCGGTCGGGTCGTCGTCGGTGGCGCCAGCGGGGCCAACGGCGCCCCCATCACAGCCGACGTCGACGGCGGCATCAACCTCAGCGGCAGCGCCGGCAAGGTCGCGCTGGTCGACACCCAGACCGCCTTGCCCGGCACCACGTGCACCGACGCCTGTTCCGACCTGCCCCAGGTCGTCGACTTCGTCGGCTACGGCACGGCCAACGACTGGGCCGGCGCGGGCGCCGCCCCGGGCACGGCCAACGCGACCTCGGTGTCGCGCAACAGCACCAGCACCAACACGGCGAACAACGCGACCGACTTCACGGTCGGGACGCCGACGCCGGGTGCAGGCACCCCGCCGCCTCCCGGCACCCCGGTCCCCAAGACCATCGCCGAGGTCCAGGGCACTGGCTCCACCTCGCCGCTGGTCGGCCAGAACGTCATCGTCAAGGGTGTCGTCACGGCCGCCTACCCGACCGGCGGTTTCCACGGCTTCTACCTGCAGACGCAGGGCACCGGCCCCGAGCCGAGCGCGTCCGGTGCCTCGGACGGCGTCTTCGTGTTCCAGTCCGGGAGCTCCACCCCGCTCGACGCTGACGCCGTCGTCGGCAACTACGTCGAGGTCACCGGCAAGGTCAGCGAGTTCAGCGGGCTCACCGAGGTGACCGCTGCCGGTGCGGACATCGTCGACGCGGGCGAGGACTTCAGCCCCGTGCAGGCACTCACGGTGCCGTGGCCCATCACCGATGCCGGTCGTGAGTCGCTCGAGGGGATGCTGTTCCAGCCGACCGGCGACTACACCGTCACCAACACCTTCGGCACCAACCAGTTCGGCGAGGTGGGCCTGGCCGTGGGTGACCACCCGCTGCTCCAGAACACCGAGGTCGGCGCCCCGGGCAGCCCGGAGGCCGCGGCAGTCGTGACCGACAACGCCAAGCGTGCGGTCACCCTGGACGACGGCGCGTCGAGCAACTTCACGGCGAGCAGCTTCGCCACCTCGACGTGTGGCACCCGGCCGATCCCGTGCCTGCTCAACGCTGACCTCACCCCGGCCTATGTGTCCAACACCAAGCCGGTCCGGGTCGGCGAGGCGGCGAGCTTCAGTGCCCCCGTCGTCGTCGACTACCGCTTCAGCCTGTGGCGCTTCCAGCCCACGGCCCAGGTCGTCGGTCCCGACAACGCCACGTCGCCGGTGAGCTTCGAGAACACCCGCACCGCGGCACCGGACACCGCAGACATCAACCAGCTCGGCACGGCCGACCTGAAGGTCGCCTCGTTCAACGTCCTCAACTACTTCACCGACCTGGGTGACCAGGACCCCACCTGCCTGGCCTACTACGACCGCGACGACGACGGCGTCACGGTACGCGACGGCTGCGACCGCCGTGGTGCCTGGGATGCCGGTGACCTGGCTCGCCAGACCGAGAAGGAGGTGTCGGCGATCACCGCGCTGGACGCCGACGTCGTCGGGCTGATGGAGATCGAGAACTCGGCCAAGTTCGGCCACCCGCGTGACACTGCGCTCGCCGCCCTCGTGGCAGCCCTCAACGCCAAGGTGGGGGCCGGCACCTGGGCGTTCGTCCCGTCGTCGACGGACCTGCCGTCGGCCGACGACCAGGACTTCATCACCAGCGCGATCATCTACCAGCCGGCCAAGGTCATGCGGGTCGACCGGTCGCGCGCCCTGGGTGACCAGAGTGGGCCGACGCAGGCGTTCGGGAACGCCCGTGAGCCGATCGCCCAGACCTTCAAGAAGAAGACCGGCAAGGCCGACAAGTTCCTCTTCGTCGTCAACCACTTCAAGTCCAAGGGCTCGGCCGGTCCGTTCCCGGGCGACGAGGACACCGGGGACGGCCAGGGCGCCTCGGTGACCAGCCGCATCCTGCAGGCCCAGGCCCTGCGCGACTGGGTGCCCGGGGTCGCGGCGGAGTACGGCGCCAAGGCCGTCGTGATGGCCGGCGACTACAACTCCTACACGATGGAGGACCCGCTCGACGTGCTGTACCGGGCCGGCTACACCGATGTCGGGAGCACGTTCGACCCGTCCAGCTACTCGTACTCCTTCAGTGGCCTGTCCGGCTCGCTGGACCACATCCTCGTCAACGACCACGCCCTGCGGATGTCGACGGGGGCCGACCACTGGAACATCAACTCCGGTGAGTCGGTGGCGCTGGAGTACAGCCGGTACAACTACCACTCGACCGACTTCCACCAGTCCGGCCCCTACCGCTCGTCCGACCACGACCCCGTGGTCCTCGGTCTCAAGGCCTTCGTGCAGTAGGCCACGTAGTGGGGATCACCCAGCGGTTCAGCGGGTCCGGTGCCACCATCACCGGGCCCGCTGCCGTCGGTGGACGGTCGCTAGGCTGGCACCGTGAGCGAGAGCAACGTGGGGACGACCAGGGTGGCCGTGGTCGGTGCGGCGGGTCGGATGGGCGCGGAGGTGTGCCGGGCGGTCACCGCCGCGGCGGACCTCGAGCTCGTCGCGACGTTCGACCAGGGGGACGACCTCGGTGACCTCGGCGGGGCCGACGTCGTGGTGGAGTTCTCCGTCCCGGCCGCCTCGCCCGGCAACGTGGCGCACTGCGTCGAGCGCGGCGTCCACGTGGTCGTCGGCACCACCGGCTGGGACGACGCGAAGCTGGACTCGCTGCGGGAGCCGCTGGCCGCGCACCCCGAGGTCGGGGTCCTCATCGCACCCAACTTCGCCATCGGGGCGATCCTGATGATGCGGTTCGCCCAGCAGGCCGCACGGTTCTACGAGTCGGTCGAGGTCATCGAGCTGCACCACCCCAACAAGGTCGACGCCCCCTCGGGCACCGCCGCCCGCACCGCCCACCTCATCGCGGCGGCCCGGTCGGACGCCGGGCTCGGCGACGTGCCCGACGCCACCACCCAGGACCCCGACGGCACCAGGGGCGGCCGGGTCGACGGCATCCCGGTGCACTCGGTGCGGCTGCGCGGCCTGGTCGCGCACCAGGAGGTCCTGCTCGGCGGCGAGGGCGAGATGCTCACGCTGCGGCACGACTCCTTCGACCGCACCTCGTTCATGCCGGGGGTCCTCGAGGGGGTGCGCCACGTCGGTGCCCACCCCGGCCTCACCGTCGGGCTCGAGCACTACCTCGGCCTGGACGACTGAGTGCGCGAGAAGGTCACCGCCCTCGTCCTCCTCGTGGTCCTGGGCTTCTACTCCGCCACGATCGGGTGGCGTGGGGTCGAGCTGGTCCGGGACGGACGACCGGTCCCCGTGCTCCTCGGGCTGGCCGTCATCCTCATCCCGGTGGTCGCGCTCCTCGCCATGGTGCCCCTGGTGCGGTTGGCCAGGGACGGTTCGGCGATGCTGGCGCAGGCCCGCGAGCACGGCGCCGAGGGCGCCTGGGGCGCCGAGCTCGAGCAGGCCGAGGCGAGCCGGGTCGCCGGTGACCGGGCCGGGGAGCAGCGGCACTACCGAGCCGCCGTGCGGGCCTGGCGCGCGAGCCGGGTGGGGTGACCGGGGCGCCAGCGGCGCCTGCGCGGCATACCGTGGTGGCATGCACCGTTCGCGCATCGGCATCGTCCTGGTCGACCACCCCGGCGAGCACCACGACGCGGCGCTGGCCTTCTGGGCCGGGGTCCAGGGGGTCCGTCCCGTCCCCGACGGGCCGTACGCCAGCGTGGGGGAGATCGGGTCGCTGAACCTCGAGGTCCAGCGCCTCGACGAGGGGCAGCCCAGGGTCCACCTCGACATCGAGAGTGACGACATCCCGGCCGAGGTGGCCCGGCTCGAGGCGCTCGGTGCCACCGTGCTGGAGCGCCGCGACGGCTACGTGATCATGGCCGACCCCGGCGGCGTGGTGTTCTGCGTGGTGGGCATCCAGACGGGGGACCGGTTCGAGGAGGACGCCCGGGAGTGGCCGTGAGGTCAGGGCAGGCCGAGTAGCCGCAGGCCGGCCGCGACAGCGGCCGCCAGCACCACGACAACGATGAACGGGGCCCGGAGGACGAGCGCCATGACCGCGACCGCCACGGCGGCCAGCCGCGAGTCGACGGCGATCGAACCGTCGGTGTCGGTCAGGGTCTGCACGCCCACGAGGGCCGCGAGCAGCGCGATCGGCAGCGCCGACGTGATCCGGGTCGTGCGGTCGCCGTCGAGCCAGCGGGCCGGCACGACATAGCCCGACAGCTTGAGCGCGAAGGCCAGGGCCGAGGCCAGGAGGACGGCCGTCCAGGTGCTCACGCGGCGGCTCCTTCGCCCTCGTGCTCCCAGTGGTGCGGCGGTGGTGGGTCGTGGTGGGCGCGGCGCCACACCCCGGCCAGGAGGGCGGTGGTCGCGGCGACGAGCACGGGTATGCCGGACGGCGCGTGGGGCGCGACGAGCACCGCCACGAGCGCGGCCAGGGCGGCGATGGCGCAGGCGTCGACCGATCGCAGCCGTGGCCACAGCAGGGCGCAGAACGCCGCGGCGGCCGCTGCGTCGAGCCCGTACCGGCGGGGGTCGCCCAGCGCGTCGCCGAGCAGGGAACCCAGGAGGGTCATCAGGTTCCAGCAGACGAAGACGCCGAGGCCGGTGGCCCAGAAACCGGTGCGTGCTGCGGCCGCGTCGCGCTGTCCCACCGCGACCGCCGTCGACTCGTCGATGGTCAGCTGTGCCGCGGCGACCCGGCGCCAACCGCGGACGTCGAGCATCTTCGACACCTGGAGGCCGTAGAGGCCGTTGCGCACGCCCAGCAGGCTGGAGGCGGCGACGGCAGCGGGTGCCCCGGCGGGGCCGGCCGCCAGGACGCCCACGAGGGCGAACTGCGACCCACCGGAGAAGAGCAGCAGTGACAGCGCCTGCGTCTGGAGGACCGACAGTCCGGCAGCGACCGAGAGCGCGCCGAAGCTGATGCCGTAGGCGCCGGTCGCGACGGCCACCGAGAAGGCCTGCCGCAGGACCCGCGAGTCGCGGGTCACGGGGCAGGGGTGTCCAGGTCGGCGACGAGCCGCACCTCACGGGCCGTGGCGCCGTCGGGGGAGACCACCCGGTCGCGGAACGCGCCGTCGGGGCCGAGCCCACCGGCCAGCAGGAACCCGCGGGTCGCCTCGTCGGAGGCGAGCACCCAGGTGTGCATCCGGGTGGCGCCGGCTCCGCGCAGGGTGTCGACGACGGCGTTCAGCAGCCGGGAGCCGTGCCCGACCCGGCGGGCGTCGGGGTGCACGCCGAGCGCGGACAGCTCACCGGTCTCGGGTGACGCGTCCGGGTCCTGGCTGGGCCCGATCGAGGCGAACCCGACCACCTGGTCACCGGCGCACGCCGCCAGCAACCGGTAGACGCCCTGGGGTGGGGACGCCAGGGACTGGCGCCAGACCGACGCGAAGGCCTGCGGCTCGAAGGTGGCGAGGACCTCCTCGGGCAGCACCGCGGCATACGCCTCGCGCCACACCACCGCCTGGACCAGGCCCACGGCGGGGGCGTCGGTCTCGCGAGCCACCCGCACGCTCGCGTCCGCGAGCGGGCCCGGGGAGTGGCTGTGCTGGGGGTCGTGGGGGTGGTCGTGCTGCGGTGCCATGGCCTGCATCCTGCCATTCGGGGGATGGCCGCCCGTGGGCCGCCCGCCGGGCGGTCAGCTGCGCTCGTAGGTGACCCAGCTGAAGCCGTCGCGGGGCTCGCGCGCGACCTCCTGCCATTCCTCCGGGTCGATCTCGGGGAAGCGCACGTCGCCCTCGGGGGACTGGTCGACCTCGGTGATGAGGAGCCGACGGGCCCAGGGCATCGCCTCGGCGTAGACCTGACCGCCACCACAGATGAACACCTCGTCGGCCGGTCCGGCCAGCGAGAGGGCCTCGCTGAGGGAGTGCGCGGTCTCCACCTCGGAGTGGGCCCAGTCGTCCTGCCGGGTCACCACGATCGTGCGCCGGCCGGGGAGCACCCGACCGATCGAGTCGAAGGTCTTGCGCCCCATCACCATCGGGTGGCCCATCGTGGTGCGCTTGAAGAACGCGAAGTCCTCGGGCAGGTGCCACGGCATGTCGTTGTCGGCCCCGATGACGCCGTTGCGGCCGACCGCGGCAATGAGCGTCACGTTGGTCATGGCGTACAGGCTATCGACAGCCGCCGCCGCACCCGGCCGGGACAGCGGGCTCAGACCGCGATCGGCGCCTTGATCGACGGGTGGGCGTCGTAGCCGACCAGCTCGAAGTCATCGAGGTCGAACTGGTCGATGTCCTTGCCCGGGGTGATCCGCATGGTGGGCAGCGGTCGCGGCTCACGGGTGAGCTGGAGGGTCGCCTGCTCGACGTGGTTGGAGTAGAGGTGGGCGTCGCCGAGGGTGTGCACGAAGTCGCCGGGCTCGAGGTCGCAGACCTGCGCCACCATCATCGTCAGCAGGGCGTAGGACGCGATGTTGAACGGGACGCCGAGGAAGATGTCGGCCGAGCGCTGGTAGAGCTGGCAGGACAGCCGCCCGTTCGCGACGTAGAACTGGAACATCGTGTGGCACGGGGGGAGCGCCATCGAGTCGACGTCGGCGACGTTCCAGGCGGACACGATGTGCCGCCGGCTGTCCGGGTTGGTGCGGATCGACTCGATGACCTTGGCGATCTGGTCGATGTGCCGGCCGTCGGGGGTCGGCCAGGACCGCCACTGGTAGCCGTAGACCGGCCCGAGGTCGCCGTTCTCGTCGGCCCACTCGTCCCAGATGGTGATGCCACGGTCCTGCAGCCACTTGACGTTGGAGTCGCCCCGGAGGAACCAGAGCAGCTCACCGATGATCGACTTGAGGTGGAGCTTCTTGGTCGTGAGCACCGGGAAGCCCTCGGACAGGTCGAAGCGCATCTGGTAGCCGAACACCGAACGGGTGCCGGTGCCGGTGCGGTCGGACTTGTCCGTGCCGGTCGTCATGACGTGGTCGAGGAGATCGAGGTACTGCTGCACGGAGGCAGCGTAACGCCGGCCGGCGACATCGCCGTGCCGACGCGGCGTTGGCGCCACGCGACGTCGCCTTCCCGCCAAATCGGGTCCCGGTCGGTGTCCGCTGCGCGGGGCCTGCTCGGCGGGGCGATAGCCTGCAGGCATGAGCACCTCGTCCCCGTTCGGCCGCGTCCTGACCGCCATGGTCAGCCCGATGAAGGCTGACGGGAGCCTCGACCTCGAGGGCACCCGCCGACTGGTCGCCCACCTGCTCGACCACGGCCACGACGGCCTCGTCGTCAACGGCACGACCGGTGAGGCCGCCACGCTCAGCGACGACGAGTCGATCGAGATGGTCCGGGTCGTCGCCGAGGCCGTCGGGGGAGCCGCTGCGGTGGTGGCCGGGGTCGGCTCCAACGCGACCGCGCACAGCGTCGAGATGGCGGCCCGTGCGGTCGACGCCGGCGCGACCGGGCTGCTGCTCGTGTCGCCCTACTACAACAAGCCGACCCAGCCCGGGCTGGTCGCGCACTGCCATGCGGTCGCCGACAGCACCGACCTGCCGGTCATGCTCTACGACATCCCGGGGCGCACCGGCATCCCGTTCGACACCGCGACGCTCATCGAGCTCGCCGCCCACGACCGCATCGTGGCCGTCAAGGACGCCAAGGGTGACCCGTGGGCCTCGACGCACGTGCTGGCCGAGACCGACCTGCTCTACTTCTCCGGCGACGACGCGACCACCCTGCCCTGGCTCGCGCTGGGTGCCGTGGGCACGGTCAGCGTCGTCGGCCACGTGGCCGGCAACGAGTATGCCGCGATGGTCGCCGCCGTCGACCGCGGCGACCTCGCGACCGCCCGCGACATCCACCGACGGCTGGTCCCCGCCGTCGACGCCATCATGAGCACCTCCCAGGGTGCGATCATGGCGAAGGCCGCGCTCGTCGAGCTCGGCGTCATCGACCACGCGACGGTGCGGTTGCCGCTCGTCGAGTCACCACCGGAGCACCTGGACATCCTGCGCGCCGGTCTCAAGGAGTCTGGCCTGCTGTGAGTCATCCCCACCCCGAGCTCAACCTGCCCCGGCCGCTGCCCAAGAACGGCGTGCGCATCATCGCGCTCGGTGGGCTCGGCGAGGTCGGTCGCAACATGGCGGTCATCGAGCACGACGGACAGCTGCTGGTCATCGACTGCGGGGTGCTCTTCCCCGAGGACCACCACCCGGGCGTCGACCTGATCCTGCCCGACTTCGAGTACCTCGAGGACCGGCTGGACGACATCCAGGCGATCGTGCTGACGCACGGCCACGAGGACCACATCGGTGCCGTGCCCTACCTGCTCAAGCTGAAGCGCGACATCCCGGTCGTGGGCTCGATGCTGACGCTGGCGCTCATCGAGGCCAAGCTCAAGGAGCACCGGATCACCCCCTACACCCTCGGGGTGAAGGAGGGGATGCGCGAGAAGCTCGGCGTCTTCGACTGCGAGTTCGTGGCGGTCAACCACTCGATCCCCGACGCGCTCGCGGTGTTCGTGCGGACGCCCGGCGGCACGATCCTGCACACCGGTGACTTCAAGATGGACCAGCTGCCGCTGGACAACCGCCTCACCGACCTGCGCGCCTTCGCCCGGTTGGGGGAGGAGGGCGTCGACCTGTTCATGACGGACTCGACCAACGCCGAGGTCCCGGGGTTCACGACGCCGGAGAAGGACATCGCGCCGGCCATCGACAAGGTCTTCCGCGACGCCGAGCGCCGGATCATCGTGGCGTGCTTCTCCTCGCACGTGCACCGGGTCCAGCAGGTGCTCAACGCGGCCGAGCAGGCCGGCCGCAAGGTCGCCATGGTGGGTCGTTCGATGGTGCGCAACATGGGCATCGCGGCCGAGCTGGGCTACCTCCACGTGCCTGACGGCGTGCTCGTCGACGTCAAGAAGCTCGACAACTTCCCCGACGACCAGGTCGTCCTGATCTGCACCGGGTCCCAGGGTGAGCCGATGGCCGCCTTGTCCCGGATGGCCAACCGCGACCACCGCATCGACGTCGGCGAGGGCGACACGGTGCTGATGGCCTCGTCCCTGATCCCGGGCAACGAGAACGCCGTCTACCGCATCATCAACGGGCTCATGCGACTCGGCGTCAACGTCGTGCACAAGGGCAACGCCAAGGTGCACGTCTCGGGACACGCCAGCGCCGGCGAGCTGCTCTACTGCTACAACATCGTCAAGCCCCGCAACGTGATGCCGGTGCACGGTGAGTGGCGCCACCTGGTCGCCAACGCCGAGCTCGCCGTCCAGACCGGCGTGCCGCGTGAGCAGGTCGTGCTGGCCGAGGACGGTGTGGTCGTCGACCTGGTCGACGGAGTCGCCCGCATCGTCGGGGCCGTGCCGTGCGGCTACGTCTACGTCGACGGGTCGTCGGTGGGCGAGTTCGACGAGGCGCTGCTCAAGGACCGTCGCATCCTGCGCGACGAGGGCTTCATCTCCGTCATCGTCGTGATCGACGCCGCGACCGGCAAGATCGCGGCGGGCCCGGAGATCCAGGCGCGCGGTTTCGCCGAGGACGACGAGATCTTCAGCCAGGTGCGTCCCAAGATCGAGCAGGCGCTGGCGGAGGCGACCGGCAACGGCGTCACCGACTCCCACCAGCTCGAGCAGGTCATGCGCCGGGCCATCGGCGGCTGGGTCGGCGGCAAGATCCGCCGCCGCCCGATGATCATCCCGGTCGTCATCCAGGCCTAGCCCTGGAATCACCTTTATCGGGTCTAGGGACAAACGCCGGCTTCACCCCGGAACGGTTCCGGGGTGAAGCCGACGTTTATCGGGTCACCCGATAAAGATGAGGTTCGGTATGCCGCGGGGGCGGCTACCAGGGGCGGGCGACGTCCAGGGCGCGCGGGTCGTTGACCGGCGCCCAGCCCTGCGGTCCCTCGACGTACTCGGCCCGCGGGCCGTGCTCGGCGAGCTCGGCCACGGCGGCGAGCAGCCGGTCGACGTGCTCGGCCGTGGTGGCCAGGCCGACACTGGCGCGGACGGCGGTCGTGGACGCCGCGGCATACGGGTCGTCGAGCAGGGCGTCGACGCACAGGTGCGCGCAGAACTTGCCGTCCCGGACGCCGATCCCGTGCTCGGCGGACAGGGCGGCGGAGACCAGCGACGACTCGACGCCGTCGACGGTGAAGGTCGCGACGGCCACCCGCTCGTGGTCGGCGGCGAACAGCGAGTAGGTCTCGACGCCGTCGATGGCGGCCAGGCCGTCGAGCAGTCGCTTCCCGAGGGCGGCCTCGTGGGCCTCGATCGCCTCGGCGTGCGACCGCAGGCTGTGACAAGCCGCGGCGAGGGCGACCGCGCCGATGACATTGGGGCTGCCGGCCTCGTGGCGGGCCGCACCGTCCTGCCACACGACCCCACGGGTGGTCACCGCCTTGGTGGCCCCACCGCCGGCCAGGTAGGGGGCGGCCGCGTCGAGCCAGTCGGCCCGGCCGGCCAGCACCCCGGCGCCGAAGGGCGCGTAGAGCTTGTGCCCCGACAGCACCAGGTAGTCCACGCCGAGGTCGTCGAGGTCGACCGGGCGGTGCGGGGCGTACTGCGCCGCGTCGAGGACGACCCGGGCACCACCGCGGCGCGCGATCGCCGCGAGCTCGCGGATCGGCCAGATCTCGCCGGTGACGTTGGAGGCACCGGCGAGGACGACCAGCTTGTGCCGGCCGGGGTGCTCACGCAGTGCGGTCCGCAGCAGGACGGCGGCGTCGCCGACGCTGCCGGGCACCGGGAGGCGGTGGGTCCGCTTGGGCGCCCACGGCAGGAGGGCCGCGTGGTGCTCGGTCTCGAAGACGAAGACGTGGGTGTCGCGGGGCAGGCAGCGGGCCAGCAGGTTGAACGAGTCGGTGCTGTTGCGGGTGAAGACGACCTCGTCGCCCTCGCGCGCCCCGACGAAGGCGCGCACCTCGGCGCGGGCCTGCTCGTACCAGGAGGAGGTCACGCGGGAGGCCCAGCCGTTGCCGCGGTGCACCGAGGAGTAGGTGCGCAGCGCGCTGTCGACGGCTGCCTTGACGCTGACCAGGGCCGGGGTCGAGGCGGCGTGGTCGAAGTTGGCGTAGTCGACCGTGCCGTCGAGGGTCGGCACCGGCAGCGCCTCGGAGACGACGGCGGGCAGCGGCCCGACCTCGCCCCACGTGCGCGCGTCCGGCACGGGGCGCAGGTGCGTGCGGGCGTGGGCGAGGGGCGCGCTCCGGCGGAAGGCGGGGGGCGGGGTGCTCGCGATCGACATGAGGGGTGCTCCTGGTCCGGGTGGGACCCGAGAGTGCTCACGGGTCCGCGCTTGCCGGCTGCGGGTGCAGACGGCCCGGTCGTCACCCGGAGCACCCCACCGCGGAGGAGGGTTGCTGGTCAGCAAGCCGGGGCTTCGCGCTGACACTCATGACCTGGTGTCGAGGGTAGGGCGTCGACACGGGGTCGAGCCACCCTGTGGGCGCAGGTTCCCGTCATCTGAGACATGGACCGCGCGGACTCGAGCGGTCGGCGCCGTGGCCTGGCGGGGGGTCGGCCTGGCCGGTCCCCGCGACCGGTTCCCCCTCGATGCGCGCCTGCGCCGACGACCATTGCTGGTCGTCGGCGCAGGCCCCGCCAGACGCACTGCTGAGCGTGTCACCTGCGGTCGCCTCTTGGTAAGGGGAAACCGGCCCGTGCGACCCAATCGCGACCAGATGTCGACCGTTCGGATGAGGGGCGGCCGGGGCAGATTGCCCCGCCGTGATACGCGTGTGACGCGTGTTTCCGGTGTGACCTTCGCGTAGCCTGCGGAGCATGGCGACACGTCCGTCCACCTCCGCACGATCAGCAGCAGGGTCGCGCTCGACCGGGAGCCGGGGCAGCGCAACCCGCCCCGCCAACCGCAAGACCAGTGCACCCCGCAAGACCTCCGCCCGTGGCAAGACCAAGGGGGGCGGGCTGCCGCTGCCCCTGCGCGCCGTCCGGGGCACCTGGATGGGTATGGCGCACGTGGCCGGTGGCGCCGTGCGCCGGGTCGGCACCAGCGCCCGTGAGCTCGAGCCCGAGCACCGCCGTGACGGGCTCGGGTTCTTCCTCATCGGGCTGTCGATCCTCGTGGCCGCCCGTGAGTGGTGGGCCTTCGAGGGCGCGCTCGGTGACATCGTGCACGCCGTCGTCGCGGGCACCTTCGGGCGCGTCGCGTATGCCGTGCCGCTCGCCCTGCTCTTCCTGGGCATCCGCTTCCTGCGCGCGCCGCAGGAGGACTCGGCCAACTCCCGCATCGGGGTGGGCCTGGGTGCGCTCGCGTTCGCGGCCGCCGGCCTGGCCCACGTCGCCGCGGACATCCCGACCCCGCCCCAGGGCGCCGACGGCATGCGTGACGGTGGCGGCATCATCGGCTTCCTGGCCTCCAGCCCGCTGGAGGCGGCGGTGTCGGTCTACGGCACCGTGCCGATCCTGCTGATGCTGGGCTTCTTCGGACTGCTGGTCATGACCGCGACCCCGGTGCACATGATCCCGACGCGCCTCACCGAGCTGCGCGACCACCTCCTGCACCGTGGCCACCTCGACGACGGAGCCTCCGCGCCCGAGGAGGTCGCCGAGGAGAAGCCCAAGCGTCGCCGCCGGGTGATCGACCCGGAGGGCCCGCTCGAGGGCGACGAGGCGTTCGAGCAGGCTGCCCTGGTGGCCCCCGACGGCCGTCGGTTCCGTCCCGGCGAGAAGCGTCCGACCAGTCCCGGCGTCCTCGCCCCGGAGTCGACTCCGGCGAAGAGCCCCGTGATCGAGGTCAAGGCCGCCCTCGAGGCCCCGCCCACGACGCCGCTGCCGCAGCGCGTGGAACAGCTGGCGCTCGCCGGCGACATCACCTACACGTTGCCCGACAACGCGATCCTCGAGCCCGGCTCGCCCCACAAGACCCGCAGCGCCGCCAACGACCGCGTCGTCGAGTCGCTCAGCCAGGTGCTCGAGCAGTTCGACATCGACGCCCAGGTCACCGGCTTCAGCCGCGGTCCGACGGTCACCCGCTACGAGGTCGAGCTCGGCCGCGGCACGAAGGTGGAGCGGGTCACCGCACTGTCCAAGAACATCGCGTATGCCGTCGCGTCGGCGGACGTGCGCATCCTCTCCCCGATCCCCGGCAAGTCGGCGATCGGCATCGAGATCCCCAACGCCGACCGCGAGAAGGTCAGCCTCGGCGACGTCCTGCGCAGCCAGGCGGCGCGGGGCAACGAGCACCCGATGGTCATGGGGGTCGGCAAGGACGTCGAGGGCGGCTACGTCATCGCCAACCTCGCCAAGATGCCCCACCTGCTCGTCGCGGGCGCCACCGGCGCGGGCAAGTCGAGCTTCGTGAACTCGATGATCACCTCGATCCTCATGCGGGCGACGCCCGACGAGGTGCGGATGGTCCTGGTCGACCCCAAGCGGGTGGAGCTCACCGCCTACGAGGGCATCCCGCACCTCATCACCCCGATCATCACGAACCCCAAGAAGGCCGCCGAGGCGCTGGCGTGGGTGGTCCGCGAGATGGACACCCGGTACGACGACCTCGCCCAGTTCGGGTTCAAGCACATCGACGACTTCAACAAGGCGGTCAAGGCCGGCAAGGTCAAGCCGCTGCCCGGGTCGGAGCGGACGATCCACCCGTACCCCTACCTGCTGGTCATCGTCGACGAGCTCGCCGACCTGATGATGGTCGCGCCGCGGGACGTCGAGGAGTCGATCGTCCGCATCACCCAGCTCGCCCGCGCCGCCGGCATCCACCTCGTGCTCGCGACGCAGCGCCCGTCCGTCGACGTCGTCACCGGCCTGATCAAGGCCAACGTGCCGTCGCGGATGGCGTTCGCGACGTCCTCGCTCGCCGACAGCCGGGTCGTGCTCGACCAGCCGGGGGCGGAGAAGCTGATCGGCCAGGGTGACGCGCTGTTCCTGCCGATGGGTGCCTCCAAGACGATGCGCGTGCAGGGCGCCTGGGTCACCGAGTCCGAGATCCAGCAGGTGGTCAAGCACGTCACCGGCCAGCTCAAGCCCGACTACCGCGACGACGTCACCGTGGTCGCCGCCAAGAAGCAGGTGGACGACGACATCGGTGACGACCTCGAGCTGCTGCTGCAGGCCACCGAGCTCGTCGTGACCACGCAGTTCGGCTCGACGTCGATGCTCCAGCGCAAGCTGCGCGTCGGCTTCGCGAAGGCCGGGCGGCTCATGGACCTGCTCGAGTCGCGTGGCGTGGTGGGTCCCTCCGAGGGCTCCAAGGCGCGTGACGTGCTGGTCAAGCTCGACGACCTGCCGATGACGCTGGCGCTGATGCGCGGCGACGAGATCGCCGACCCCGAGCCGGTGTTCGACGTGGACGCGCTCTCCGGGACGCCGTCCACCACCCACGAGTCCGTCGACCGCACCGACGAGGTCCCCACCGGGTATGCCGCGGAGCCCGACCCGCGCTACGCGAACGACCCGGTGGCCCGGGCCTACGACGGGCTCGACGAGGTCGAGGAGTCCGTGGACGCCTGGGAGCTGACCGGCCGGGACTGAGCAGCCCGGGGTTGCGGCCTTCGCGGTGACCCTGCACACATCGCGAGACCTGGGGCACGGGATGGAATGCATCCCGTGCCCCAGGTCGTTGCGCAAGGGTGACTGCCGCCCCCGAGACGACCACTGCCCCTCTTTCTCCCACACCCACTGCTCCGACCGCACCGACTGCGCCCGCCGCGACCGTGGCGCCGACGGGGCGGTCCTACGTGCGGTTCGTCCTCGTCCTCGGTGCCCTGATCGCCATCGGGCCGCTCACCATCGACACCTACCTGCCGGCGCTGCCCTCCATCACCCGCGACCTGGCGGCCTCCGAGTCCGCCGTCCAGGGCACGCTCACGGGCATCCTGCTCGGCATGGGCCTGGGCCAGCTGCTCGTGGGTCCGCTCGCCGACGCGGTGGGCCGCCGTCGCCCGCTGATCGCCGGACTGGCGCTGCACATCGCGGCGTCGGTGTTCTGTGCGTTCGCGCCGTCCATCGAGCTGCTCACGGCCGGCCGCGCGATCCAGGGGCTCGGCAACGCGGCTGTCGCGGTGGTGTCGATGGCGATGGTCCGTGACCTCTTCGCCGGCTCCGCCGCGGCGACGATGCTCTCCCGCCTGATGCTCGTCATGGGTCTGGCGCCCGTGCTCGCACCGACCCTCGGTGGTTTCATCCTCCAGCTGACGTCGTGGCGCGGGGTGTTCGTCATCCTCGCCGTCGCCGGGGTGCTGATGGTGACGCTCGCGAGCCTCGCGCTCCGCGAGACCCTCCCCGTCGAGCGGCGTCGCCCGCTGGCCTTCCGCCCGGTGCTCGCCACCTACGCCAGCCTGTTGCGCGACCGGACCTTCGTCGGCCTCGTCCTCATCAGCGGCCTGATGTTCGCGACCCTGTTCTCCTACATCGGCGGATCGTCGTTCGTGCTGCAGGACATCTACGGCCTCAGCGTCGCCCAGTTCGGGCTGGCCTTCGGCATCAACTCCCTCGGCTTCCTCACCGGCTCGCAGCTGAACCCGTTCCTGCTCAAGAAGTTCGCGCCCCGCCAGCTGGTCCGGGCCGGGGTGTCGATCGGGGCCACCGCCGCCCTGCTCCTGCTCGCGTCCGCCGCGACCGGCTTCGGTGGCCTGGCGCTGATCCTGGTGCCGCTGTGGTTCCTGCTGTTCGCCTGCGGCCTGACCCTGCCCAACACCCCCGCGCTCGCCCTGACCCGGCACGGTGAGGCGGCCGGCACCGCGGCGGCCCTGCTCGGTGCGTCGCAGTTCGTCATCGGTGGCGCCGCCGCTCCGCTGATCGGCGTCATGGGCTCCGGCTCGGCCGTCCCGATGGCGCTGGTCATGGCGACCACCGCGACCCTCGCGGCCGTGGTCGCGGCCCGCACGCTGCGAGTCCAGGTCGTCAGGGCCTGACCCTGCACTGAGCCGTCACGCTGGCGGCCACCCCTAGGGTGGGCGCCATGCGTGAATGGTTCGGTGCCGTCAAGGGACACCCGAGCGGGGTGCTGCTCGCAGCCCAGCTGCTCGAGGTGCTCGCCTACCCGTTCGCGGGTGACACCCCGCTGGGGCGCACCCTCATCGGGGTGTTCGGCGTCCTCGTGCTGTCGATCGCCGTGTATGCCGTGCGCGCCACCCCAGCGCTGACCTGGGTGGCGGTCGTGCTCGGGATCCCGGTCGTCGCCCTCACCATCGCCGAGGGGTTCGCCCCCACGAACCAGCAGGTCGTCTTCTGGTCCGCCCTGCTGCACGCGGCGTTCTACGGCTACACGGGCTACGGGCTGATCCGCTACCTCTTCGACGACTCGTGGGTCACCCGCGACGAGATCTTCGCGGTGGGCGCCAACTTCACGGTGGTCTCGTGGATGTTCGCGCACCTCTTCATGGCCGTGCAGGTGGTCTACCCCGGGTCGTTCACCGCCTACCAGGGGGAGGGCCACCGGACCTTCCTCGAGCTGCTCTACCTGTCGTTCGCCAACCTCACGAGCGTCGGGCTGTCGGACGTCACGGCCGTGCTGCCGCTGGCCCGGTCGGTCGTCATCATCGAGCAGGTGGCCGGCGTCATGTACGTCGCGCTGATCATCGCGCGCGTGGTCGGCTTGACGATCACCCGCTGGCGCAACTGAGCCCCACTACTCCTGGGCGCCGTCGAGCTCGGCGATCGTGGCGAGGCTCGGGCCCCGCTGCTCCTGCAGCGCCCTGGCGCCCGCCTCGGCGTCACGCAGGACGCGCACGATGTTGCCGCTGGTGAGCTTGCCGAGGTCGTCGTCGGACCAGCCCCGGTCGGCCAGGGCGGCGAGCAGCCGGGGGTAGCCGGTGACGTCCTCGAGGCCCTCGGGCAGGGTGCCGACGCCGTCGTAGTCGCCACCGAGCCCGACGTGGTCGACCCCGGCCACCTCGCGGACGTGCTCGACGTGCCGGACGACATCGGCCAGCGTGGCCGTCGGCGTCGGGTGCGCGGCCGCGTAGTCGTCGTAGAACGCGGTGTAGGCCGCGTCCGCCGGCGTGATGCCCTCCCCGGCCGCGTGGTCGTTCAGCTCCTGCCGCCACGCGGCGGCCTGCGGGCTCACGAAGGTCGGCACGAACGTGACCATGCAGACCCCGTTGTTGTCGCGCAACGACTCCAGCACGTCGTCGGGCGCGTTGCGCGGGCTGTCACAGATCGCCCGCGCCGAGGAGTGGCTGAAGATCGCCGGCACCTCCGCGACCCGCAGGGCATCCCGCATGGTGTCGGCCGACACGTGGCTGAGGTCGACGAGCATGCCGATCCGGTTCATCTCCCGCACCACCTCGACGCCGAACGCCGACAGGCCGCCGTGGACCGGCTCGTCGGTGGCGGAGTCGGCCCAGGCGACGTTGCTGTTGTGGGTCAGCGTCAGGTACCGCACGCCGAGGACGTGCAGCATCCGCAGCGTCGCGAGCGAGCTGTTGATCGAGTGGCCGCCCTCGGCGCCGAGCAGTGAGGCGATCCGTCCGGACTCCCACGCCGCCTCGATGTCGTCGGCGGTCCGCGCGAAAGCCAGCTGACCGGCATACCTCGCCACCATCTGGTGGCCCGCGTCGATCTGCTCCAGGGTGGCGCTCACCGCGTCGTCACCGCTCAGGGAGGCCGGCACGAAGACGGACCAGAACTGTCCGCCGACCCCGCCCTCGCGCAGGCGGGGGAGATCGGTGTGGGTCGGGGTGCCGCCGGCCTCGATGTCGAGCCGGTCGAAGTCGTACCCGACCTTCTCGCGCGCCTCCCACAGGAGGTCGTTGTGGCCGTCCACCACAGGGTGACGGGCGAGGAGGGCGCTGATCCGGGCACTGGTCGCATCGGCTGTGGCGGTCATGACGCCACGCTACCCACCCGTAGAGTGGGCCCATGGTTTCGACGGCACAGGGCACCCCGACAGCGCAGCGCAGCGTCGCCCTGGTGACCCTCGGATGCACCCGCAACGAGGTCGACTCCGAGGAGCTCGCCGGCCGGCTGGCGGCCGAGGGGTGGCTCCTGGTCGACGACGCCGACGACGCGGACGTCGCGGTGGTCAACACCTGCGGGTTCGTCGAGCAGGCGAAGAAGGACTCGATCGACGTGCTCCTCGAGGCCTCCGCCCGCAAGGGCCACGCCAGGACGCAGAAGGTCGTGGCCGTCGGGTGCCTCGCCGAGCGGTACGGGCAGCAGCTCGCCGACGAGCTCCCCGAGGCCGACGCGGTGCTGGGCTTCGACTCCTACGTCGACATGTCCACCCACCTGCGGGCCATCCTCGACGGGCACGCCCCCGCCTCGCACGTGCCGTCCGACCGTCGCCAGCTGCTCCCGTTGTCACCGGTGCAGCGCCAGGACGGCTCGGCCGGGGTGGCCCTCCCGGGCCACGGCAACACCGCCGACCCCACATCGCCCGAGCAGCCCTCGTCGGAGCCCGTCGACGTCACGATCGACGGCCCGGTCCCGGCCTCCGGCCCGCGCGTCATCCGGGCCCGGCTCGACGGACGCCCCTGGGCGCCGCTGAAGATCGCCAGCGGCTGCGACCGCAGGTGCGCGTTCTGCGCCATCCCGATGTTCCGCGGCGCCTTCGTCTCGCGGCGACCGCACGACATCATCGCCGAGGCCCGCTGGCTGGGGGAGCGCGGAGTCAAGGAGCTCTTCCTCGTCAGCGAGAACTCCACGTCCTACGGCAAGGACCTCGGTGACCTCGGGTTGCTCGAGAAGATCCTGCCCGACCTCGCCGCGGTCCCCGGGATCGAGCGGGTCCGCGTCAGCTACCTGCAGCCGGCCGAGATCCGCCCCGGGCTGCTGGACGCCATGGCGTCCGTGCCCGGTGTCGTCCCCTACTTCGACATCTCCTTCCAGCACGCCTCGGCTCCGCTGCTGCGCTCGATGCGAAGGTTCGGCGGACGCGAGGCCTTCCTCGGGCTGCTCGACGAGGTCCGCGCCCGAGTCCCGCTGGCCGGTATCCGCAGCAACGTCATCGTCGGCTTCCCCGGGGAGACCGAGGCCGACCTGGCCGAGCTCGAGGCGTTCCTCGTGGCGGCCCGCCTCGACGTGGTGGGCGTCTTCGGTTACTCCGACGAGGACGGCACCGAGGCGGAGTCCTACGGCGACAAGCTGCCCGAAGACGTGGTGGCAGAACGCGTTTCGCGCTTCACCGCCCTGATCGAGGAGCTCAACCTCCAGCGCGCGGAGGAGCGGATCGGGGAGCACGTGGACGTGCTCGTCGAGTCCGTGCCGAGCGACGGGGCGGACGACGACGAGACCTCGGTGGTCGGCCGAGCCGCCCACCAGGGGCCCGACGTCGACGGGGTCACCCTGCTCGACCCGGCCGAGTTCCCCGACGTCGCCGTGGGCGACATCGTGCGTGCGGTGGTCACCGGCACCGAGGGGATCGACCTGCTGGCCGCGCCATGCTGAGCGAGTCCGCCCCGGCTCCGGACCCGGCCGCCGCCCCCGTGGCGGTGCCGCCGCCGAGCTCCTGGAACATCGCCAACGCCCTCACCGTGACCCGGATCCTGCTCGTCCCGGTCTACGCCTGGCTGCTGCTCTTCGACGGGGGAGAGCGGCCGGGCATGCGCTGGGCCGCTGCAGGTGTCTTCGTCGTGGCCACCCTCACCGACCGCGTCGACGGTGACCTCGCCCGGCGTCGGGGGCTGATCACCAACTTCGGCAAGATCGCCGACCCCATCGCCGACAAGACGTTGATGGGCATGGCGTTCGTGGGGTTGTCGATCCTCGGCGAGCTCCCGTGGTGGGTCACGCTCCTGGTGCTCGTGCGCGAGTGGGGCGTCACGGTGCTGCGGTTCTTCGTCATCCGGCACGGGGTGATGCCGGCCGGTCGTGGCGGGAAGGTCAAGACCACCCTGCAGTTCTTCGGCCTGCTGCTCTTCACGCTGCCGCTGGCGTCGTTCTCGGGCGCCGACACCTGGACGACGGTGGCCGACGTCATCGTGGCCCTCGCGGTGACGGTGACCGTCGTGACCGGACTGGACAT
The DNA here is from genome assembly GCF_001429605.1 of Phycicoccus sp. Soil802. Lineage (GTDB taxonomy): Bacteria > Actinomycetota > Actinomycetes > Actinomycetales > Dermatophilaceae > Pedococcus. The sequence goes on along the minus strand of NZ_LMSS01000006.1, from coordinate 337,277 downwards.
CGCGGTCAAGGCCCTGCGGCTGCGCCAGACCAGCGAGCGCTCGGCGATGAAGCGAGCCCGCCGCGCGGCCCGGCAGGGATGACGACGACACCGTCGCAGGTGGTGGCCGCACTGGTCGGGGCGGGACGGACCGTGGCGACCGCGGAGTCCCTCACCGGCGGCCTGGTCTGCGCGGCGCTGACCGACGTGCCCGGCGCCTCCGCGGTGGTCAGGGGGGCGGTGGTCGCCTACGCGACCGAGCTGAAGGCGCAGGTGCTCGGGGTCGACCCCGACCTGCTCGCCACCGGCGGCGCGGTCCAGGCCGAGGTGGCGCGCCAGATGGCCACCGGGGTATGCCGCGTGCTCGGCGCCGAGGTCGGCGTCGCCACCACCGGTGTCGCCGGTCCGGATCCGCAGGACGGCCACCCGGTGGGCACCGTGTTCGTCGCGGTCGCTGCGGAGGGTCGCGTCCAGGTCCGCGAGCTGGCGCTGGCCGGCGATCGCGCGACCATCAGGGCCGGCACCGTCGAGGCCGCCCTGGACCTGGTCGCCGAGATCGTGGCGGATGGGGTGAATGGGACGGAAGATTCTCGGCCCGTGGACGGTTGACCTCCTCGTACCGCGTGTTCTGCGAATCCTGCGCGCGAAGCGTCAGGGCCTCGGGGTAACGTTGGTGCCCACGGTCCGCACCATCGCCGTGGCCACGCCAAGAGAAGTACCAGGCTCGAGCAGTGAAGGAGGCGTCATGATTCTGCTTCGTCGTGAACTTGGTGACGTGCTCCGTGAGCAACGCCAGACCCAGGGGCGCACCCTGCGCGAGGTGTCCGCCGCCGCCTCCGTCTCGCTCGGCTACCTCAGTGAGGTCGAGCGTGGCGAGAAGGAAGCCTCCTCCGAGCTGCTGGCCTCGATCTGCGGGGCGCTGCACCTGCCGTTGTCCGAGGTGCTCGGGCAGGTCTCCGAGCGGGTTGCCGAGACCGAGGCGCTCACTGCGCCCGTCTCCCTGCCGCTGCCCGCATCGGCCATGGTCTCCGCCTCCGCCGCCTGACCTCCGCCGCGGTCCGTCAGGCCCGGCGGTAGGGCGTCGCTCGTCCTGCGGTCGACCCGAGCGGTCGCTGCGGCCGGCCGTCGTCGGTGGGCCCCAGCCCGTGCTGGCACCCGGGACAGTAGAACATCGTCCGCTCCCGTCCGGCCGGCCCGATCACCGCCACCCGGACCGTGGTGCCACACCGCCGACAGGGCCGACCCGACCGGGCGTGCACGTAGTTCTCCTCGCCCTTCCGGCGGTTGCCGGTGCTCGACTGCACCGCGTGGTGGCGGGCCTGGTCGAGCAGGGTCTGCACCCGGGTGACCAGCCGTTCGAGGTCGGCCTGGTCGAGCTCGGCGGCCGGGGTCCACGGCCCGAGGCGCGACAGGAAGAGCGACTCGGCGGCCCACAGAGTGCCGATCCCGGCCAGGTTGCGCTGGTCGAGCAGGGCCGCCCCGATCGGGTCGGTGGAGGCGCGCAGGTTGGCCACGGCCGCGGCCAGGTCCCAGTCGGGGCCGAGCAGGTCGGGTCCGAGGTGCCCGACGAGGGTGGCTTCGGCGCTGGTCGGCACGGCCTCGAGCAGGCCGAGGCGCAGCCCGAGCGCGCTCCACGACGTGCTGCCGACCGCCGCGCGCAGGTCGTCGCGACGCAGCCAGCGGGGCGTGTCGGCCGGCGCCTCGACCCGCCACTGTCCCTCCATCTTCAGGTGCGAGTGCAGCGTGATGCCGTTGTCGAACCGGTGGAGCAGGTGCTTCCCGCGGCTGACCACCTCGAGCGTGCTCGCCCCGCGCAGGTCGAGCGTGGCCAGGCTGGGGAAGCGCAGGTCGCAGAGGACGACCTCGGCTCCGGCGAGTGCCTGGTGGAGCCGATGGGCGGTGCGCCAGACCGTGTCGCCCTCAGGCACGGCAGCCCATGCCTCCGGGCGTCGGCGTGGTCATCGCCGCAGCCGCAACCCGCGGGGGGTCGCGTGGAACCCCGCATGGGCCAGCGCCGACGCGAGCGGGTGGTCTGACCCGAGGACCGAGCCCCCGTCTGCCTTCTCCACGGTGAGTCGTCCGAGGGCGCCCTCGCGGACCGCCAGGGCCAGGGCGTCGGCGGCCCCCTGGAGGGACTGGACGTCGTCGGTCCAGGACAGCAGCGTCTTGCCGCCGCGCTCGACGTAGAGGACGAGCTCACCGTCGACGAGCACGACGAGGGCCCCGGCCTTGCGCGCCGGCTGGTGACCACGCTTGGCGGAGCTCTTGCCGGTGTCCTTGCCGGTGCCCTGGGCGTCGTCGTCCCCGCCCTCGGGCCCGATCGCGCGGTCCGGCCACGGGAGCGCGGCGCCGTAGGCGTTGGCCGGGTCGGTCGCGGCCAGGACCATGGCGGGGACGCTCCGGTCGGCTTCGTCACCGACCGGTCGGGCACCGGCCCTGAGCCGGTCGACGGCGCCGGTGGTGGAGAACTGCGAGGCCCCGAGCGACTCGACGAAGTAGCCGCGTCGCACCCGCCCGGACTCCTCGGCAGCGGCCAGCACGCGGTAGACCCCGGCGAACCCGCCGGGCACCTCCTCGGCCACGACCGAGCCACGGGTGACCACGCCGTAGCGGTCGAGCAGCACCTCTGCCGTCGCGTAGGCGCGGACGGTCGCGTCCGCCTCCCCCTCGGGGAGCAGCGACCAGCGCCCGGCGCCGGCCGCCGGGCCGGTCCGGGTCGGCAGGGCGGGCCGTCCCAGCCCGCGCTGGCCGGACAGCGCGCCCAGCGAGCCGCGCCGACCGGCATACCGCGTCGTGCGCGGACCCGAGCGGCCGCGCTTGTGGGTGGTGCGGCCCCCCGAGAGGAGCGCGCGCAGCGGCGTGAGGGTGTCGTTGCTGACCCGACCGTCCCAGGTGAGCGCCCAGAGGTCGGCGAGGAGCTGCTCGTCGTCGGTGCTGCCCACGGCGTCGGCCAGGGTGCGGAAGAAGTACGCGCCGCCGCCGGCCAGGGCGTCGACCACGGCCTGCTCGGTCTCGCTGGGCGCCCGGTCGGTCAGCGGCGCCAGCGTCAGGTGGGCGGTGTCGGCGAGGTGCAGTGACACCCAGCCGTCGTCGCCGGGCAGTGAACCGTGGCCGCGCCACAGCACCTCTCCGCTGCTGGTGAGGTCGTCGAGCAGGGCAGGGGAGTAGTCGACGACCCGAGAGGGCAGGACGAGGCTCTCGAGCGCGCTGGCCGGCAGCACCGCTCCAGCGAGCTGCTCGATCGCGCGCACCAGCCCCTCGCGACCACGCAGCCCCCCGCCGACGGACTGCCACTGGGGGAGGAACCGCGCGAGCTCGACGGCAGGGACCGGCTCCACCTCGGCCCGGAGGGCGGCCAGCGAACGCCGTCGCAACAGCCGCAGGACCTCGGCGTCGCAGTAGTCGAGGCCGTGGATGCCCCCGCCGTTCTCGGTCGGGAGCAGCTCGCCCTCCACCACCCGGCCGGACGAGACCAACCGCCGCAGGGCGTCGAGGGCCACGGCCGGGCCCACGCCCCACCACGCCGCGACCGACGCGGCGGGGAAGGGTCCGTGCGTGCGGGCGTAGCGACGGACGAGGTCGCCGAGGGGGTCGGGCACCGACTCCATGAAGGTCTGCGGGATGCCGACCGGCAGCGAGCAGCCGAGGGCGTCGCGCAGCCGCCCGGCGTCCTCGATCGCCGCCCAGCGCTCCTGACCCGCGACCCGCACCCGGATGACCCGGCGGGCGCCCTCGAGCTCGACCAGCCAGCCCCCGATCTCCTGGTGGGTCAGGTCGTCCTTGGAGCGCGCCCGGATCGCGTCGAGGGGCAGCGGACCCAGCACCCGCAGCAGGTCGGCGACGTCCTCGGCATCGCGACAGGCGCGTTCGGGCACGAGCCGCTGGAGCTCGGACTCGGTGCGGGTCACCTCGGCCGGGTCGAGCAGGTCACGCAGCGAGAGCCCCTCACCGCGGCCGAGCAGCTCGGCCAGCAGGGTCGGGTCGAGGGCGAGTGCGGCCGCGCGCTTCTCGGCGAGCGGCGAGTCGCCCTCGTAGAGGAACTGCGCCACGTAGCCGAACATCAGCGACCGGGCGAACGGCGAGGGTTGACTCGACTCGACGTCGACGAGGGTGACCTCGCGTGACTCGATCGAGCGCATCAACGCCGTCAGACCGGGCACGTCGAACACGTCCTGGACGCACTCGCGCACCGTCTCGAGGACGATCGGGAACGACGCGTACTGGCTGGCCACCTCGAGCAGCTGGGCGGCCCGCTGGCGTTGCTGCCACAGGGGTTGCCGACGGTCGGGACGGCGGCGGGGGAGCAGCAGGGCTCGCGACGCGCACTCCCGGAACCGGGCCGCGAACAGTGCAGACCCGCCGATCTCGGAGGTGACCAGGTCGTGCACGTCGTCGGCGTCGAGCCGCACCAGCTCGAGCAGCTCGGCGCCCACCCCGCGACCGGAGCCGCCGTCGTCCTCGAACTCGAGGTCGGGCAGCCGGAACACGATGCCGTCGTCGCCGTGCATCGCCTGGACGTCGACGCCGTAGCGCTCCCGCATCCGCGCCGAGACGCACAGCGCCCACGGGGCGTGGACCTGCCCACCGAACGGCGAGTGCACCGCCACCCGCCAGTCGCCGATCTCGTCGCGGAACCGCTCCACGACGATCGTGCGGTCGTCGGGCACGTGCCGGGTGGCCTCCTGCTGCTCCGTGAGGTAGCCGAGCAGGTTGTCGGCGGCCCACTCGTCGAGCCCGGCGGCCTCGACCCGGGCCCGGGCCCGGTCGGGCGACAGCCCCACGACCTCACGGACGAACGCCCCCACGGCCCGGCCCAGCTCGGCCGGACGGCCCTGCTGGTCGCCCTTCCAGAACGGCAACCGCCCGGGCAGCCCCGGCGCCGGCGTCACCAGGACGCGGTCGTGGGTGATGTCCTCGATCCGCCAGGTCGAGGTCCCGAGGGTGAAGACGTCGCCGACCCGCGACTCGTAGACCATCTCCTCGTCGAGCTCGCCCACGCGCCGGCCGGCGCCCTCGCTGGAGGCGAGGAACACGGCATACAGACCGCGGTCGGGGATGGTGCCACCGGAGGTGACCGCGAGGCGCTGGGCGCCGGGCCGGCCGGTGAGGACCCCGGTGACGCGGTCCCAGACGATCCGCGGGCGCAGCTCGGCGAACTCGTCGCTCGGGTAGCGCCCCGACAGCATGTCGAGCACCGACTCGAGGATCGAGCGCGGCAGGGCGGCGAACGGTGTCGCCTTGCGGACCACGGACTCGAGGTCGTCGACGGTCCACTCGTCGAGGGCGCACATCGCCACGATCTGCTGGGCGAGGACGTCGACGGGGTTGGCCGGCACCCGCAGCGACTCGATGGCGCCGGCCCGCATCCGCTCGACGACGACGGCGGTCTGCACCAGGTCGCCGCGGAACTTCGGGAACAACACGCCCCGGGACACCGCCCCGACCTGGTGGCCGGCCCGGCCGACGCGTTGCAGACCCGACGCGACGGAGGGTGGGGACTCGACCTGGATGACGAGGTCGACGGCGCCCATGTCGATGCCCAGCTCCAGCGAGCTGGTCGCCACCACCGCGGGCAGCCGGCCGGCCTTGAGGTCTTCCTCGATGAGCTGGCGGTGCTCCTTGCTGACCGAGCCGTGGTGCGCGCGGGCCAGCACGGCGGGGGCGCCGGATGACGCGCCGGACTGGGCCATCAGCTGGGCCGGGGTGCGCTGGCCGGCGGGCCGCGGGGCGGCGGGCGGCGCGGGCGGCTCGTCGCCCTGCGCCTCGCGGAGGGTCTCGAGCCGCTCGTCCCAGATCTCGTTGAGCCGGGCGGTGAGGCGCTCGGCGAGGCGGCGCGAGTTGGCGAAGACGAGCGTCGAGCGGTGCGACGACACGAGGTCGACGATCCGCTCCTCGACGTGGGGCCAGATGGAGGCGCGGCGCTCGGCCCCGGACGCAGGCCCGGACAGGTCGCCCTCGATGACCTCACCGAGCGCGGACATGTCGGCGATGGGGACCACGACCTCGAGGTCCCACTCCTTGGTCGACGGTGGTCGGACGATCTCGACGGGGCGCCCACCGGCGAGGTAGCGGGCGACCTCGGACACCGGCTCGACGGTGGCGGAGAGCCCGATCCGCTGCGCGGGCTCGTCGAGCAGGGCGTCGAGCCGCTCGAGGGTGAGCGCGAGGTGGGCGCCGCGCTTGGTGCCGGCGACGGCGTGCACCTCGTCGAGGATGACGGTCTCCACCCCGGCGAGGGCCTCGCGGGCCTGCGAGGTGAGGATGAGGAAGAGCGACTCCGGCGTCGTGATCAGCACATCGGTGGGGGTGCGGGCGAAGGCTCGCCGCTCACCCGCCGGGGTGTCCCCGGACCGCACCGAGACGGTGATGTCGGGTGGCGGCACGCCCAGCCGGGTGGCCGCGTGACCGATGCCGACCAGGGGTGAGCGCAGGTTCCGCTCGACGTCGACGGCCAGCGCCTTCATGGGGGAGACGTAGAGGACGCGACAGCGCTTGAGCTTCTCGGCCGGGGGCGGCTCGGCCGCCAGCCGGTCGAGCGCCCAGAGGAACGCCGACAACGTCTTGCCCGAACCGGTGGGGGCGACGACCAGGGCGTGCTGTCCGGAGGAGATGGCTTCCCAGGCGCCCGCCTGCGCGGCGGTGGGCGCGGTGAAGGAGCTCCTGAACCACTCTGCGGTGGCGGGGGAGAACCTGTCGAGCACGTCTGCTGCCATGAGGGTGACAGCCTCTCACCCGGCGCCGACACCCGTGCGTCCCGACCTCGGCCCCGGCCTAGACTCCTGCCGTGCGGCTGAGCCACTTCTGGAACCTGATGAACGACGAGTTCGGCGAGACCTACGCCAGCTCGCTCGCCCAGCACCACGTGCTGGGCGTCCTCGGTGACCGCACGGTGGCGCAGGCCCTCGACGCGGGGGAGAGCCCGCGCCGGGTCTGGCTGGCCCTGTGTGACGCCATGGACGTCCCCGAGTCGCGCCGGCTGGGGATCGAGCGACGGCCCGCGCGGTGAGCTCGGTCGACTGGTCCGCTCACCCCCTGGTCCTCGCCCCGATGGCCGGCGGCCCGGCGACCGTCGCGCTCGCCGCGGCCGCCGCGGAGGGCGGGGTGTTCCCGTTCCTGGCCGGCGCCTACCTCACCCCGGAGCGGCTGCGCGCCGACCTCGCCGAGCTGCGCGCCGGCACGCCGACCGCCTTCGGCGTCAACGTGTTCGCGCCGTCCCCTGACCTGCCGTCGATGCAGCAGGAGGCCCTGGTGTATGCCGCGTCGCTGGCTCCGTGGGCCGCCGCGGCAGGCGTCGAGCTGGGCACGCCCCGCTACGACGACGACTCCTTCGCCGCCAAGGTCGACCTGCTGGTCGAGGCCGCGCCAGCCCTGGTGAGCTTCGCGTTCGGGTGGCCCCCGGCGGACGTCGTGGGCCGGCTGCAGGAGGCGGGCACCGAGGTCTGGGTCACGGTCAACGAGCCGTCCGAGGTCGAGTGGGCCGAGGCGCTCGGGGTCGACGGGCTCGTGGTCCAGGGGTGGGAGGCCGGCGGTCACCGGGGCGGCCCGGTGGACACCGGCGACACCCAGCTCGAGCTGCTGCCCCTCGTCACGGAGGTGGCCCGGCGCACCGACCTGCCGATCATGGGAGCCGGCGGGGTGATGACCGGGGCCGAGGCGGCCGACGTGCTGCGGGCCGGGGCCACCGCGGTCGCCCTCGGCACCGCGTTCCTGGGCTGCCCGGAAGCGGGCACGGCGCCGGTGCACCGGCACGAGCTCACCCACCGCAGCGGCACCACGGTGACCCGCGCGTTCACCGGTCGCAGTGCCCGCGCCCTCACCACGACGTGGACCGAGCTGTTCACGGAGGCCGCCCCCGCGGCATACCCGCACGTCCACCACCTCACCGCCCCGTTGCGGGCGCACGGCAGGGCGACCGGTGAGGCCGAGCTGGTCAACCTCTGGGCGGGCACCGGCCACGCGCGACTGCGCACCCGGCCTGCGGCTGAGCTGGCTCGCCTGCTGGTCGACGAGCTCGCCCACGCCTGAAAACGGGATGAGCGCCGTCAGTGGTCCTCGGTAGCGTGGCGACAGTGACCGAGGACGAAACCCTGCTGAGCGCCACCGGGCTGACCAAGACGTTCGGGGACTTCACCGCGGTCGACGGCATCGACTTCGCGGTGCGCAAGGGGGAGTGCTTCGGGTTCCTCGGCCCCAACGGGGCGGGCAAGTCGTCCACGATGAGGATGGTCGGCTGCGTCTCACCGGTGACCAGTGGCGAGCTGAGGTTGTTCGGGCTCGACCCGGCCCGTCACGGCCCCGCCATCCGCGCCCGGCTCGGCAGCTGCCCCCAGCGCGACACCCTCGACGAGGAGCTCACCGTCGAGGAGAACCTCTGGGTCTACGGCCGCTACTTCGGCCTGTCCCGCAAGGAGGTCCGCACCCGAGCCGCCGAGCTGCTCGACTTCGCCCAGCTGACCGACCGCGCCGGCGACAAGGTCGAGCCGCTCTCCGGGGGCATGAAGCGACGCCTCACCATCGCCCGGTCGCTGATCAACTCTCCCGAGATCCTGCTGCTCGACGAGCCCACCACCGGGCTCGACCCGCAGGCCCGACATGTGTTGTGGGACAGGCTCTTCCGGCTCAAGCGGTCGGGGGTGACGCTCGTCCTGACCACCCACTACATGGACGAGGCCGAGCAGCTGTGCGACCGGCTCGTCGTGATGGACCACGGGCGGATCGTCGCCGAGGGGTCGCCCAGGTCGCTGATCGACGAGTACTCCACGCGAGAGGTGCTCGAGCTGCGCTTCGACGCCGAAGACCACCAGGACGTCGCGGAGCAGGTCACCGGGATCGGCGAGCGGGTCGAGGTGCTGCCCGACCGGCTGCTCGTCTACGCCGACGACGGCGACCAGGCCGCCGCGGTGGTGCACTCGCGGGGCATCGAGCCCCTGTCGGCACTGGTGCGCCGGGCCACCCTCGAGGACGTGTTCCTGCACCTGACCGGCCGGACGCTGGTCGACTGATGGCCATGGCCACGCCCCTGCCCTCCGACGCGGGCACCGACGCAGGCGTGCGGAGCCGGGCCCGGCCGGGACCCCGGCAGCCCCTGTCGACCGCCGAGCGGATGCTCGCCGTCTTCTCCTACTTCCTGACCGTCTACCGGCGCACCTGGCGGGGCAGCATCATCGGCCGGTTCCTGTCGCCGTTGTTCTTCCTGCTGGCGATGGGCGTCGGGCTGGGGTCGCTGGTCAACGACCGGGTGGGTGGCGTCGACGGGCTGCCCTACCTGCAGTTCGTCGTGCCGGCGATCGTCGCGACCCAGACCATGTGGGTGGCGATGGGGGAGTCGACCTACCAGGTGCTCGGCTACATCAAGTGGAACATGGGCTACCACGCCATGCTCGCGTCACCGATGTCGGTGCGCGACGTGCTGCGCGGCCACTTCCTCGCGGTGGCGGCCCACCTGACCACCGCCACGACGATCTTCATGGGCGTGGCCGCCCTGTTCGGTGGGTTCCGGTCGGTCGCGGCGGTCTTCTGCCTGCCGATCGCGATCCTCACCGGCCTGGCCTTCACCACCCCCATCTTCGCGTTCACCGCGCGGCAGGAGGGTGACGACGGCTTCAACATCCTGTTCCGCTGGGTGGTCACGCCGTTGATGCTCTTCTCCGGCACCTTCTTCCCGGTCGAGCAGTTCCCCGGCTGGATGCAGCCGATCGCCTGGGTGACCCCGCTGTGGCACGGGGTCGAGGCCTGCCGCGACGTGGCGACGGGCGCGGTGGCCCTGGGACCGTTCGTCGGTCACGTGGCGGTCCTCGCGGTCTACGTCGCCGTCGGCTGGTGGCTCGCCGAGCGCTCCTTCGCCGCGAGGCTGGTCCCGTGAGCGCCCCGACCACGACCCGGCTCACCAGCCTCGTGCCCATGCCGGCCGGGGCCGGTCTCGCGCGGATGCTCGTCGAGCGCAACATCACGTCGTTCCGGCACGGGTGGGTCGCCCTGGTCACCGGGTTCGCCGAGCCGGTGTTCTACCTGTTCTCCCTCGGCATCGGGATCGGGGCGCTCGTGCAGACCGTCACGACCGACTCGGGCGCCGAGGTGTCCTACCCCCAGTTCGTCGCCCCGGCCCTGCTGGCAGCCTCCGCCATGAACGGCGCCGTCTTCGACTCGACCTTCAACGTGTTCTTCAAGCTGCGCTACGCCAAGCTCTACGACGCGGTGCTGGCCACGCCCATGGGTCCGCGCGACATCGCCGTCGGTGAGATCGCCTGGTCGCTGATCCGGGGCGGTCTCTACTCCGCGGCGTTCCTCGTCGTCGCCCTGCTGGCGGGGGCCGTGGGCTCCTGGTGGGCGGTCCTGGCCCTGCCGGCCGCGGTGTTCATCGGTTTCGCGTTCGCCGCGCTCGGCATGTTCGCCACCACGTTCATGAAGTCGTGGGTGCACTTCGACTACATCACCCTCGCGATCCAGCCGATGTTCCTGTTCTCCGCGACGTTCTTCCCGCTCTCCACCTACCCCGAGGCGCTGCAGTGGGTGGTGCGGGTCACGCCGCTCTACCACGGGGTGGCGCTCGAGCGGGCGCTCATGCTCGGGGAGGTCGGCTGGGGCGTGCTGGCCCACGTCGGCTACCTCGTCGTGCTCGGCGCCATCGGGGTGGTGGGCACGGCCCGCCGGCTCGAGAAGCTGCTGCTCTCATGACGTCGTCGACCGGGGACCGGGGCTCGGACCCTGACGTCCGGACGGCCGGGTTCGCCGACCTCGACCCGCTGACCGCCTACCGGCTCTGGGCGCTGCGGTCGGAGGTCTTCGTGGTGGAGCAGGACTGTCCCTACCTCGACCTCGACGGCCGTGACCTCGAACCGCTGACCCGACACCTGTGGGTCGAGCAGGACGGTGTGCCGGTGGCGACACTGCGGCTGCTCGACGACGGCGACGCGCTGCGCATCGGCCGGGTCGCCACGGTGCTGTCGGCGCGCGGCCAGGGGCTCGCCGCGCGCCTCGTGCGGGCCGCCCTGGACCTGGCCGGGGACCGGACCGTGGTGCTCGACGCGCAGTCGCACCTCGTGGACTGGTATGCCGCGTTCGGCTTCGCTCCCAGCGGCCGTGGCTTCCTCGACGACGGCATCCCGCACACGCCGATGCGCCGGTCGGGCCGGGGCTAGCTCGGTCGCGGCGTGTCGCGTGTCGGATGCCGGATTTCGAACAGGTGTTCGGTAGGTTCATCCCCAGGTGGAACTGCCACAGAGCCACCGTCCACAGGTCGTGCGAGCGACCCGGACGGCTGTCGGTGCCGACACCTAGCGTCTGACCCTAAGCAGAGCAGCTGCCCGAGGGTCGAAGGCAGGCGCGCCCGACTCGAAAGAAAGAAGGAATGGTGGCCAAGATGTCTGGAGCGAACTCCGCAACGGTGGACCAGAAGGCAAAGTCCCTCGACAGCGTGATGGGGCAGATCGAGAAGTCGTTCGGCAAGGGCGCGGTCATGCGGCTCGGCGACGACGTCCGACCCCCGATCGACGTGATCCCGACCGGCTCGATCGCCCTCGACGTGGCGCTCGGCATCGGCGGCCTCCCGCGGGGCCGGGTCGTCGAGATCTACGGCCCGGAGTCCTCGGGCAAGACGACCGTGGCACTCCACGCCGTGGCCAGCGCCCAGCGCGCCGGTGGCATCGCGGCGTTCATCGACGCGGAGCACGCCCTCGACCCCGACTACGCCAAGAAGCTGGGCGTCGACACCGACGCCCTGCTGGTCAGCCAGCCCGACACCGGTGAGCAGGCGCTCGAGATCGCCGACATGCTGATCCGGTCCGGCGCCATCGACATCATCGTCATCGACTCGGTGGCCGCGCTCGTGCCGCGCGCCGAGATCGAGGGCGAGATGGGTGACAGCCACGTGGGTCTGCAGGCGCGGCTGATGTCGCAGGCGCTGCGCAAGCTCACCGGTGCGCTCAACACCACCGGCACCACGGCGATCTTCATCAACCAGCTCCGCGAGAAGATCGGCGTCATGTTCGGCTCGCCGGAGACCACCACGGGTGGCAAGGCGCTGAAGTTCTACGCCTCGGTGCGCCTGGACGTGCGTCGCATCGAGACCCTCAAGGACGGCAGCGACCCGGTCGGCAACCGCACCAGGGTCAAGGTCGTCAAGAACAAGGTGGCCCCGCCGTTCAAGCAGGCCGAGTTCGACATCCTCTACGGGCAGGGCATCTCCCGTGAGGGTGGCCTGATCGACATGGGGGTCGAGCAGGGCTTCGTCCGCAAGGCCGGCGCTTGGTACACCTACGAGGGCGACCAGCTCGGGCAGGGCAAGGAGAACGCCCGGCAGTTCCTCAAGGACAACCCCGACCTCGGCAACGAGATCGAGAAGAAGATCAAGGAGAAGCTCGGCATCGGGCCGCAGGTCGACAAGCCGGCGGAGGCAGCGGTGCCCGAGGTCCCGGTCGAGTTCTGAGTCGTACCCACCGATTGACCGACTGACATGACTGATCGACACGACGCGGCCAGGGCAGCCATGGAGGCTGCCCTGGCCGCGACGGGTGGGTCCTCGGCCGCGCCGGCGAGGTCGCGACCCGAGGCGTGGCAGCCGATCCCCGGCGACCCCGAGGCCGACCTGCAGACCCGCGACGGTGAGCCGGACGCCTACGACGTGGCGCGCCAGATCGTGCTGCGCCAGCTGGCCCTGTCACCCAAGAGCCGCCAGCAGCTGCGCGACAAGCTGCGCACCCGCAACTGCTCCGACGACGTCGCCGAGGCGGTGCTCGACCGGATGACCGACGTGGGGCTGGTCGACGACGAGGCCTACGCGGGGATGCTGGTGCGCTCCCAGCAGGCCGGTCGGGGGCTGGCCAAGCGGGCGCTGGCGCGCGAGCTGCGCACCAAGGGCGTGGACGACGAGACGGCCAAGGCGACCCTCGACCAGATCGACCCCGAGGCCGAGCGCGACCGAGCCGCCCAGCTCGTCGCCAAGAAGCTCCGGTCCATGCACGGGCTGGAGCCGCTGGTGCAGAAGCGGCGGCTGGCCGGCATGCTGGCGCGCAAGGGTTACCCGCCCGAGCTGTCGATGGCCGTGATCCGAGAGGCCATCCACGCCGCCCCCGAGCACCAGCGCGACTGAGCCGGTGCCCGCACCACGTACCCTTGGCGATGCCATGACGACGCACGCCACCGCGCCCCAGAGCGCTGCCAAGACCTACGACGTCCGCACCCACGGGTGCCAGATGAACGTGCACGACTCCGAGCGCCTCGCCGGGCTGCTCGAGACGGCCGGGTACGTCGACGTCAACAGCCTGCCCGCGGGCGCGCGGCCGGAGGCGGCCGATGTGGTGGTCTTCAACACCTGCGCGGTGCGGGAGAACGCCGACAACAAGCTCTACGGCAACCTCGGCCAGCTGCGGCCGGCCAAGACGCGGAACCCCGACATGCAGATCGCCGTGGGCGGCTGCATGGCCCAGAAGGACCGCGCGACGATCGTGCAGCGGGCACCCTGGGTGGACGTCGTCTTCGGCACCAACAACATCGGCAGCCTGCCGGCCCTGCTCGACCGAGCCCGCCACAACCGGCGCGCCGAGGTCGAGATCCTGGAGAGCCTCGAGGTCTTCCCGAGCACGCTGCCGACCCGACGTGACTCGGCCTACGCCGGCTGGGTGTCGATCTCGGTGGGCTGCAACAACACCTGCACGTTCTGCATCGTGCCGAGCCTGCGCGGCAAGGAGGCCGACCGACGCCCCGGCGACGTGCTGGCCGAGGTCGAGGCGCTCGTGCAGCAGGGAGTCGTCGAGGTGACCCTGCTCGGCCAGAACGTCAACACCTACGGCGTCGAGTTCGGCGACCGCCTGGCGTTCGGCAAGCTGCTGCGGGCCTGTGGCGACATCGACGGGCTGGAGCGGGTGCGCTTCACCAGCCCGCACCCGGCCGCCTTCACCGACGACGTCATCGCCGCCATGGCCGAGACGCCCAACGTCATGCCGAGCCTGCACATGCCGCTGCAGTCGGGCTCCGACCGGGTGCTCAAGGCGATGCGGCGGTCCTACCGCAGTGACAAGTTCCTCGGGATCATCGACCGCGTCCGCGAGCAGATCCCGGACGCCGCGATCACCACCGACATCATCGTCGGGTTCCCGGGCGAGACCGAGGCCGACTTCGCGGAGACCCTGCGGGTGGTCCGCGCGTCGCGCTTCGCGAGCGCCTTCACCTTCCAGTACTCCATCCGCGCGGGCACGCCCGCCGCGACGATGCCCGACCAGCTGCCGAAGGCCGTCGTGCAGGAGCGGTACGAACGACTGCTCGCTGCCCAGGAGGAGATCTCCTGGGCCGAGAACCGCACCGTCGAGGGTCGTGACGTCGAGGTGCTGGTGGCCACCGGCGAGGGCCGCAAGGACACCGAGACCCACCGCCTGTCGGGACGGGCGCGGGACAACCGGCTGGTCCACTTCGCGGTGCCCGACGGGGCCGAGCGCCCGCGACCGGGTGACCTGGTGACGGTCGGGGTCACCTACGGCGCCCCACATCACCTGGTGGCCGACGCGGCGCTCGGTGGAGGCACCTACGCGGTGCGTCGCACCCCGGGCGGCGACGCGTGGGCGGCGCTGCAGGATGCACCGGTCCCCGGCAAGCCGGCGGTGGCGCTGGGCATGCCGGGGGTGGGGCGACCGGTGGCACCGCCAGCCACGTCGTGCGGGTGAACCAGGCTGCGGGTGATCTGAAAGACTCCGGCGCATGACAGTTCGCCCCATCGTCATCACCGGGGAGCCCGTGCTCCACCGTCGCGCCGAACCGGTGGAGAAGTTCGACGACGACCTGCGCGGCCTGGTCACGGACATGTTCGAGACCATGGACGCTGCCCACGGTGTGGGCCTGGCCGCGCCCCAGATCGGCGTCGGGCTGCGGGTCTTCACCTGGCAGATGGACAACGACGACGGGGTGCCCGCGCGCGGAGTCATCGTCAACCCCTACGTCACCGCGACGAAGCCGTCGGTCGACGAGCCCGACCCGCACGACGAGGCCGAGGGCTGCCTGTCGGTGCCGGGCGAGAGCTTCCCGCTCAAGCGTGGTGACCGGGCCACCGTCACGGGGTTCGACGTCGACGGCGGCGAGCTGTCGTTCGAGGCGAGCGGCTGGTTCGCCCGGTGCATGCAGCACGAGTACGACCACCTCAACGGCTTCCTCTACATCGACCGGCTCAACGACCGGTGGGGCAAGAAGGCCCGCAAGGCGGTCAAGAACCAGGGCTGGGGCAAGCCCGGCTTCTCGTGGCTCCCGGGTGTGGACCCCGACCCGTTCGGCCACGACGACCACGACCACGAGCACGACCTCTGAGCCGGTGACCTCCCACCCATGACGACGCCATTGGTCGTCGGCGTCGTCGGTCCCACCGCCACGGGCAAGTCCGACCTCGCGCTCGACCTCGCCGAGGCCCTGGGCGGGGAGGTCGTCGGCGCTGATGCGAGCCAGCTCTACCGGGGCATGGACATCGGCACCGCAAAGGTGCCGCCGGCCCAGCGACGCGGCATACCGCACCACCAGCTGGACGTGCTCGACGTCGTGGCCGAGGCCAGCGTGGCCGCCTACCAGGTGGCGGCGCGCGCGGACCTCGCGGCCATCCAGGGGCGGGGGCGCCACCCGATCCTGGCGGGGGGCTCGGGACTCTACGTCCGGGCGGCGCTCGACGTGCTCGAGATCCCGCCGACCGATCCCGAGGTCCGGTCCCGGCTCGAGCGCGAGGCCGAGGAGGTCGGTCCGGCGGAGCTGGGCACGCGACTGCGCGACCTCGACCCTGCCGCCGCGGCGGCGATCGAGCCCGGCAACACGCGCCGCATCGTCCGCGCGCTCGAGGTCATCGAGCTGACCGGGCGGCCGTTCTCGGCCACCATGCCGACCCGCACCTCCCTGCAGCCGACCGTGGTGCTGGGGCTGCGGATGCCGCGCGCGGTGCTCGATGTGAGAGTGGCCACGCGGGTGCGACGCATGTGGGAGCAAGGGCTGCTCGAGGAGGTGCGGCACCTGGAGACGCTGGGGCTGCGGAGGGGGCGGACGGCGTCGAGGGCACTGGGCTACGCGCAGGCGCTCGCCGAGCTCGACGGCACGATGACGACCGAGCAGGCCCAGGACGAGACCACCGCACTGACCCGCCGGCTGGTCCGTCGCCAGGAGTCCTGGTTCAACCCGGACCCCCGCGTCACCTGGCTCGACGCCCTCGCCCCGGACCTGGCGGAGCAGGCGGTGGAGGTGGTGCAGGCTGCCATCAGGGACAATGGTGCGCATGGCTGACCAGACCGCCTTCACCAAGGGCCACGGCACCGAGAACGACTTCGTCCTCGTGCCGGACCTCGAGGGCGTCCGCGACCTCTCGGCTCAGCAGGTGGCGCTGCTCGCCGACCGGCGAGCCGGCATCGGCGGCGACGGCGTGATCCGGGTCGTCCCGACGGCGCTCGCCACCGAGCCCGGCGTGCTCGCCCAGGCAGCCGGCGCGCGCTGGTTCATGGACTACCACAACGCCGACGGCAGCGTCGCCGAGATGTGCGGCAACGGCACGCGGGTCTTCGCGACCTACCTGCGGCGCGAGGGCCTGGAGACCGCCGACGAGTTCGCCATCGCGACGCGGGCCGGCACCAAGGTGGTGCGGTTCGAGTCACCGGAGCTGATCGCGGTCAACCTCGGTCCGTGGCGCCTCGCCCAGCAGGCCATCGCCGACGAGGAAGGCTTCGACGCGCTGGTCCACCTCGAGCGCCACGAGCCGCTCTCGGCGTTGACCCTCGACCTGGGCAACCCGCACACCGTCGTGGCCCTGCCTGAGGCCGTCGACCTCGACTCCCTCGACCTGCACCTGCCCCCGGTCGTGAACCCACTGCCGGAGTACGGCACGAACGTCGAGTTCGTCCGGCCGATGGGGGCTGGTCACGTCCGCATGCGGGTGCACGAGCGGGGGGTGGGGGAGACCCGCTCCTGTGGGACCGGGGCGGCTGCCGCCGCACTGGCCACGCGGTTCTGGGCCGGCGACGTCACCGACACGTGGACCGTCGACGTGCCGGGCGGGCGACTGCGGGTGCGCGCGCTGCCCGGCCAGGAGGTCGAGCTGGCCGGTCCGGCCGTCCTCGTCGCCGACGGCACCACCGACCTGGTCTAGCTGGCGGAGCGACGCACCTCGAGGATCCGGAAACCCTTGTCCGAGGCGAACCGGGACACCGCATACGTGGCGGGGTCGAGCTGCTCACCCAGCCAGCGTTGCAGCGAGTCGGAGCCGAGGTTCTTCTGCACCACGAGGTGCGCGACGCCGCCCGGCGCCAGCCGGGGGAGCCAGGTGAGCATCAGCTCGTGCAGCACCGCCTTGCCGACCCGGATGGGCGGGTTCGACCAGATGGCGTCGAACCGCACGTCCTCGGGTATGCCGTCCGGCTGGCTCGCGTGCAGCCGGTCGAGTCCCAGCGACGCCGCCGTGCTGCGGAGCAGGTCGAGCGCCCGCTCGTTGACGTCCACGGCATACACGGTGGCCTCCGGGGACCGGAGCGCGAGGGTGAGGGCGATCGGGCCCCAGCCACAGCCGAGGTCGAGGAGGGTGCCCGACGCGGGTGGTGCGGGGGCGTGCCGCAGCAGCACCGCCGTGCCCTGGTCGACGCCGCCGGGGCTGAAGATGCCGGCGGCCGAGCGCACCTCGACGGTCCGTCCAGCGAGGCGCACGGTGATCGTGCGCTGCTGGGCGGGGCTGGCCGGCTCGGCCGTGAAGTAGTGATCCTGCGTGCTCATCGGGGCCAACGGTAGACGGAGCGGACCGTAGTGAGTCGCGGTGGTCGATGCTCCAGGTGTGCCTCGTGTGGTGGTCGTGGACTAAAAGTGGTCGCCGCGGTGGTTGAAAGGGTGAGATTCTTGAGGGGACATGACACTGAAGCGATCAGACATCTTTGACCTGAAGGCCACCGCCCTGGCGAGCGAGGACGAGTTCCTCCCCCGCGACGGGGCCGGCTACGACGGCGACCAGTACGACCGCGAGGACCGCGCTGCCCTGCGCCGCGTCGCGGGGCTGTCCACCGAGCTCGAGGACATCACCGAGGTCGAGTACCGCCAGCTGCGCCTCGAGCGCGTGGTGCTCGCCGCGGTCTGGACCGAGGGCACGGCCGAGGACGCCGACAACTCGATGCGCGAGCTCGCGGCCTTGGCCGAGACCGCGGGCTCCACCGTGCTCGCCGGCCTGGTCCAGCGCCGGGCCAAGCCCGACACGGGCACCTACCTGGGCTCTGGCAAGGCGGTCGAGCTGCGCGACATCGTCATCGCAGAGGGCGCCGACACCGTCATCTGCGACACCGAGCTCACGCCCAGCCAGCGGCGCGCGCTCGAGGACGTCGTCAAGGTCAAGGTCATCGACCGCACCGCCCTGATCCTCGACATCTTCGCCCAGCACGCGAAGTCCAAGGAGGGCAAGGCGCAGGTCGAGCTGGCCCAGCTCCAGTACCTCCTGCCGCGCCTTCGTGGCTGGGGTGAGTCGATGTCCCGGCAGGCCGGTGGTCAGGCTGCAGGTGGCCAGGGAATGGGCTCGCGTGGTCCGGGTGAGACCAAGATCGAGCTGGACCGTCGGCGGATCAACACCCGGATGGCCAAGCTCCGCCGCGAGATCAAGGAGATGAAGACGAGCCGGGACACCCGTCGGCTCTCCCGCAAGGCCAACGAGGTGCCGAGCGTCGCGATCGCCGGCTACACCAACGCCGGCAAGTCGTCGCTGCTCAACCGGCTCACCGGCGCCGGCGTGCTCGTCGAGAACCAGCTGTTCGCCACCCTCGACCCCACCGTGCGCCGCGCCGAGACCGAGGACGGCCGCCTCTACACGCTGGCCGACACCGTCGGGTTCGTGCGCCAGCTCCCGACCCAGCTGGTCGAGGCCTTCCGCTCGACCCTGGAGGAGGTGGGCGACGCCGACCTGCTGCTGCACGTCGTCGACGGCTCGCACCCCGACCCCGAGGGCCAGATCAGCGCCGTGCGGGCCGTCCTCGCCGATGTCGACGCCGCCTCGGTGCGCGAGGTCATCGTCGTCAACAAGGCGGATGCCGCGGACCCCGAGGTGCTCGACCGGATCCAGCGGCACGAGAAGCACTCGATCGTGGTCTCGGCCCGCACCGGCGCCGGGATCGAGGAGCTGCGGACCCTGATCGCCGAGGAGCTGCCGCGTCCCACCATCGACGTCGAGGTGCTGGTGCCCTACGACCGTGGCGACCTCGTCAGCCGGTTGCACCAGGAGGCCGAGGTGCTCTCCAGCGAGCACACCGGCACTGGCACGCTGGTGAAGGCCCGGGTGCACGCCGACCTGGCCGGTGAGCTCGCGGCCTTTGCCGCCTAGCCTGCCCGACCCGGTGGAGATCCGGCTCGGCGGGCTCGAGACGCCCCAGGTTGCCGCCCTCCTCACGGAGCACCTGGCGGACATGCGGCGCTACTCACCGCCCGACAGCGTGCACGCCCTCGACCTCGACCGCCTGCGGACGCCCGACCTGACCTTCTGGAGCCTCTGGGACGGCGCCGAGGTGCTCGGCTGCGCCGCGCTGCGGGAGCTCGACCCTTCCCACGGGGAGCTCAAGTCGATGCGTACCGCAGCGGCCCATCGCCGGCGCGGGGTCGCCGCCGCGCTGCTCGACCACGTGGTGGCCGAGGCGCGCCGGCGCGGCTACGCCCGGCTGAGCCTCGAGACCGGCTCACCGGCCGAGTTCGCCCCCGCGCGCACGATGTATGCCGCGTACGGCTTCACGACGTGCGGGCCCTTCGGTCCGTACCTCGACGACGAGTTCAGCGTCTTCATGACCCTCGACCTGACCGCGCAGCAACCCGAGCCGCTGTCTACGCTCGAGCCATGACGATCGGACTCACCGGTGTGACCGGCCACGTGGGACGTCGGGTCCGCGAGCTGCTCCCCGACACCGGACAGCCCCTGGTGCTGCTGGCGAGGACCCCGTCGAAGGTCACCGCCGGTCCGCGCGACGAGGTGCGGCCGTGCGACTTCGCCGACCCCGAGGGTGCTGCCCGCGCGCTGGCCGGGGTCGACACGCTGCTCATGGTCTCGGCGTCCGAGGCGGCCGACCGCCTCGAGCAGCACCGGTCCTTCGTCGCAGCTGCGGCGCGGGCCGGGGTGCGGCACGTCGTCTACACCTCGTTCCAGGGAGCTGCCCCCGACTGCACCTTCACCCTGGGTCGCGACCACTGGGCCACCGAGCAGGCGATCCGCGAGGCGGGGCTGGGCTTCACGTTCCTGCGCGACAGCTTCTACGCCGACTTCCTGCCGCTGATGGCCCAGGACGGCGTGATCCGCGGTCCCGCCGGTGACGGACGGGTGGCTGCCGTGGCCCGCGCCGACGTCGCGGCGGTGGCCGCCGTGGTGCTGGCCGATCCCCCCGCGCACGCCGGCGCGGCATACGACCTCACCGGACCCGAGGCCCTCACGCTGGCCGAGGCGGCGGCGGTCATCACGGAGGTGACCGGCACCCCCACGCGCTTCCTCGACGAGACGCTGGAGGAGGCGTACGCCTCACGGGCGTCCTACGGTGCGCCCGACTGGCAGGTCGACGCGTGGGTGTCCACCTACACCGCCATCGCCGCGGGGGAGGTCGCCACTGTCTCGGACGCCGTGCCGCGGCTCACCGGCCGGCCGGCCGCCCGCTTGCGCGACCTGCTCACCGAGGACTGAACCGGCTCAGCCGGGCAGCCGGTAGACCGACACGTGCGACGGCGAGTCCGCGGTGAACAGGGAACGGTCCCAGTCGGCGTACCGGCCCTCGAGCGTGAAGCCGGCCAGCTGGGCCATCAGGTCGAGCTCGGCCGGCCAGACGTAGCGGTGCGGGCTGACCCCGTGCGAGGCCTCCCGCCCCCGTCCGAACCGGAAGTGGTGTGAGACCACCTGCTGGTGCAGCACGTCGTAGGTGTCGAGACCGACGTAGCCGTCCTCGCTGGCGAACACGGCCGCCGGTGACCCCGGTGGGAGGGAGCGCAGCTGCGGCACCCAGAGCTCGATGACGAACCGGCCTCCGGGACGCAGGTGACGCGCCGCGTTGCGGAAGCACTCGACCTGGCCGGACTGCTCCAGGATGTTGGAGATCGTGTTGAACACGAGAAACACCAGGGAGAACTCGCCGGGCACCCGCGTCGTCGTCATGTCGCCCTCGACGACGGGCAGGTGCGGTGCCTTCTCGCGCAGCCGGTCGAGCATCGGCCGCGAGAGCTCGATCCCGCTGACCGGCACCCCGCGCTCGGACAGGGGGATGCTGACCCGGCCGGTGCCGGCGGCCAGCTCCAGGGCAGCACCGTCCTCGGCCAGCTCGGCGAGCAGGTCGACGATGGGCCCCAGCACGTCGGGGGCGAACATGCCCTCGCCCGGGGTGTCGTACTCCGCTGCGGTGGTCTCGTCCCAGATCTCGTCCTGGTGCATGGTCCGACCGTGGCACGTCGTCAGAGGCGGCGCATCCCCGTGGTCAGCACCACCGGCTCGCCCGCCTCGTCGGAGGCGTCGAGGTCGACCACTGCCTCGATCACCCAGTCGTGGTCGCCGTCGGGGTCGTGCAGGGTCTGGCGCACTTCCCAGAGGCGGTGGTCGCGGTCAGGCTCGGTGGCGCCGGGCGGAGGGCCGTTGACGGCGCTCACCGCGAGCAGCTGCGGGCCGCGGGCATCGGAGTCGGTGGCGATGCTGTCGTGGTCTGCGTAGTAGGCGCCGAGGGCCTCGTCCCAGGCTGCCTCGTCGACGAGGACCGCACGCGGGGGCTCGCGAAGGGCCGC
This sequence comes from Phycicoccus sp. Soil802, assembly GCF_001429605.1. GTDB lineage: Bacteria > Actinomycetota > Actinomycetes > Actinomycetales > Dermatophilaceae > Pedococcus. The sequence goes on along the minus strand of NZ_LMSS01000006.1, from coordinate 315,587 downwards.
GTTCGCGGCGTCGAGCTGGGCCAGGTCGCCGAACCGGTCCCGGGCGGCCAGCTCCACCCTCCGGAACATCGCGTTGCGCACCATGACGCGGAAGGCCCGCTCGTTGGCCGTGATCGGGCGGGCCGGCCGGGTGCCCCCGTGCTCGTGCAGGCCCTCCAGCTCCTCGAGGCGCTCGTTGGCGTCGGGGTCGGACAGCGCCTCCCACTCGTCGAGCAGGGAGGAGTCGGTCTGGCGCACGGTCTCGCCGAGCCACTCGAAGAGGTCGTCGAACTGCTCGCTGCGGTGAGCGGCCGGCACCGTCTGGCGCAAGGTCCGGTAGGCGTCGGTCAGGTAGCGCAGGACGAGGCCCTCCGACCGGGCCAGCTGGTAGGCGGAGACGAACTCGGTGAACGTCATCGCCCGCTCGTACATGTCACGGACGACGGACTTGGGGGAGAGGGCGGACTCGGACACCCAGGGGTGGCTCTGCCGGAAGATCTCGAAGGTCGCCTCGAGCAGGTCGGCCAGGGGCCGCGGCCAGGTGACCTCCTCGAGCACCGCCATCCGCTCGTCGTACTCCACGCCGTCGGCCTTCATCTCGGCGACGGCCTCGCCCTTGGCCTTGAACTGCTGGGCCATCAGGACCTGGCGGGGGTCGTCGAGGATGGCCTCGATGACCGACACGACGTCGAGGGCGTGGGTGGGCGACTCGGGGTCGAGGACGTCGAAGGCCGCGAGGGCGAGGGGGGCGAGTGGTTGGTTGAGGGCGAAGTCGTCCTGCAACCCACCCCGGACCTCGATGGTCCGGCCGTTCGGCGCGGGCGGTGAGATCCGTTGCAGGACACCGGTGTCCAGCATGCTCTTGCCGAGGGTGATGGCCCGACGCGACAGCCGCGCCTGGTTGCGCGGGGTCTCGTGGTTGTCGCGCAGGAGGTGGCTCAGCGCGCGCACCGGGTCGCCGGGCCGTTGCACCACGTTGAGGATCATCGAGTGGTCCACCCGCATCCGCGAGACCAGCGGCTCCGGGTCGGCCGCGACCAGCTTGTCGTAGGTCTGCTCGGTCCAGGAGACCTCGCCGTCGGCGGGCTTGCGGCGCTGGACCTTCCTGAGCTTCTTCGGGTCGTCGCCGGCCTTGGCGATCGCGCGGGCGTTGTCGATGACGTGCTCAGGTGCCTGCACCACGACCGACCCGCTGGTGTCGAAGCCGGCCCGACCGGCCCGACCCGCGATCTGGTGGAACTCCCGTGCCTTGAGGATCCGCTGACGTGAGCCGTCGAACTTCACCAGTCCGGTGAACAGCACGGTGCGGATCGGCACGTTGATGCCGACGCCCAGGGTGTCGGTGCCGCAGATGACCTTGAGCAGGCCGTCCTGGGCGAGTTGCTCGACCAGCCTGCGGTAGCGCGGGAGCATCCCCGCGTGGTGCACCCCGATGCCCGAGCGGACCAGGGTGGACAGGGTGCGCCCGAAGCCGGCGGTGAACCGGAACCCGCCGATCCGCTCGGCGATCGCGGCCCGGTCGGCCTTGACGGTGCCCTTGAGGGACAGCAGGGCCTGGGCCTGCTCCAGAGCTGCCTGCTGGGTGAAGTGCACGACGTAGACCGGTGACTGGCGGGTCGTGAGCAGCTCCTCGATCGTCTCCGGGAGCGGCGTGAGGACCCAGCTGAAGCTGAGCGGCACCGGCCGCTCGGTGCCCGTCACGAGGGCGGTGCCGCGACCGGTGCGCCGGCTCAGGTCCTCCGAGAGCTCGGTGAGGTCGCCGAGCGTCGCGGACATCAGGATGAACTGCGCCTGGGGGAGCTCGAGCAGCGGGACCTGCCAGGCCCAGCCTCGGTCGGGCTCGGCGTAGAAGTGGAACTCGTCCATGATGACCAGGCCGACGTCGGCGTCCGGGCCCTCGCGCAAGGCGATGTTGGCCAGGATCTCGGCCGTGCAGCAGATGATCGGGGCGTCGGGGTTCACCGAGGCGTCGCCGGTGAGCATCCCGACCTCGGACGCCCCGAAGATCTCGCACAGCGCGAAGAACTTCTCGCTCACGAGGGCCTTGATCGGGGCGGTGTAGAAGCTGACCCGGTCGGTGGCCAGCGCCGCGAGGTGGGCGCCGGTGGCGACCAGCGACTTGCCCGAGCCGGTCGGGGTCGAGAGGACGACGTTCTCCCCGGCCAGGAGCGAGATCAGCGCCTCCTCCTGGTGGGGGTACAGGGGGGTGCCCTGGTCACGCGCCCAGCCCTCGAACGCGGCATACACCTCATCGGGCCCGGCCCCCTCGGGCAGCAGGGCGTCGAGGGTCAGCGGCGGGGCGGAAGGCATCGCCGGCCATCCTCCCATCCTCAGGGCTACGGGCGAGCCCGACGGGTCGCCCAGCGCGCGAGGTCGATCCGGTTGGCGGTGCCCGTCTTGGTCAGGAGGTGGCTGACGTGCGAGCTGACCGTCTTCTCGCTGAGCACCAGCTCGCGGGCGATCTCGCCGTAGGTGCGCCCGGCCACGATGTGGGCGAGCACCTCACGTTCACGGCCGGTCAGGTGAGCGGCGTCCCCGACGCGGTCGGTGCCCGCCGCCGTCGCCCCCGACACCGCGGACGGCAGGACGGGGTCCGCGACGGGGACCCTTGCCGTCCGGGCCAGTGCGGTGACCTGGTCGAGGACGGGCTGTGCCGCCAGCTGCCTGCCGAGCCGGTGGGCCCGGCGCAGTGCGGCAACGGCCTCGGTTCGACGAGCCGTTCCCTGGTCGAAGAGCGCTTCGGCCAGCCGCCAGGAGGCGTAGCACTCCTCCCAGGGCAGGAGGTCGCGCAGGGACTCGGCGGCCCGCACCCAGGCGTCGGCACGGTCCGGTTCGAGGCGGGCCCGGGCGCGTTCCGCGGCGTACAGGGCGTCGAAGCCAGCCAGCTCCCGGTCGTAGAACTCGCCCCCGCCGGCGTCGGCGATCGGATGCGGGAACCGGCGCTCCAGCTCGTCGAGCTCGTCCAGCACCGGCTGGGGGTCCTCGAGCGCGTCGCGGCAGGCTTCGGCCAGGTCGGCGAGGCCACGGGCCGCCAGCGGCATGAGCCACTCGCACTGGGTGGGCGGCACGCCGGGGTTCGAGGTCCCGACGAGAGCGGCGGTGACGCACCCCCTCGCGTCGCCCGCCGCAATCCGGACCATGGCGCGGGTCGCGTCGAACTCGAACGGAAGGAAGGTCGAGGTCTCGCCGAACAGCTCGTCGGCACGGGCCAGGTGTCCCTCGGCCTCGCGCACCCGGCCCTGGAAGGCGGCCAGCTGTGCAGCGCGGAGCCGGGCGGCGACGTCGACGAGGGCCCCAGGGGTGCGACCCAGCGCGTAACGCAGCAGGCTCTGGCAGGTGCGCCACTCGCCGCGCTGGAGCTGGCCCTGGGCCTCGCCCGTCGCCAGCCAGGCGATGTACGGGTGCGGCAGCCCCAGCTCGATGAGCTGCTGCCGGCGGCCTGCCACGCGCGCCGTCCAGCGAGGGTCGGCGTTGCCGCCGACGGAGTTCGCTTCCCACATTGCCGCGTGGCCGAACGCGAAGCCGTCGCCGGACCGTACGGCGCACGCCACGGCCTCCGCCCCCCAGGCCTCGGCGTCGGCCACGTGGCTGAGGTAGACGGCGTGCATGGCGTTGGCTGCCAACGCGTAGGCCAGCGCACGGGGGTGACTGGTCGTCCTGGCCCGGGTGAGCGCCTCCGCGGCCAGCGCCGGAGCGTCGGGGTCGTTGGCCCAGAGCCCTGCGTGCGCCGACTCGGCCAGGGCGAAGGCGTGCTGCCACGAACCAGGCTCGGCGGCTGACAGCTGCGTCGCCCGCGCGAGCTCGCCACGGTCGAAGAAGCCGAGACCCTTCATGAAGCGCAGGTGCTGGCGGCGGACCACGAGCTCGGCCTCGTCCAGCGGGCCCAGGTCGCCGTCGTCCAGCAGCGCCTCGGTCGCGTCGAGCTCAGTGTCGAGGTCGCCGTCGCGCTCCGCAGCGACGCGCAGCCGCGACCAGAGGTCCGTCGGTGTCTCGGACGGTTGCTGAACCAGCGTCCGGACCTCGATCATCCGGCGCAGCATCCTGACCAGGCTCGCCCAGGCCTGCCCGTCCTCGGCGGCGGCCGCGGCGCGACAGGCCCAGGTGTAGGCAGCCTCCGCGTCGTCGGCGCGATGGAGGTGGTCCGCGACCAGCACCAGGGAATCGAGGTCTGGCGCGGTGGGGGACAGGCGGCTCTGCAGGGCTTGCGCGTAGCTGGCGTGGAGCTGCTGGCGCTCGGGGTGCGACAGACTCGCCTCGAGTGCCTCTGCCTGCAGCGGGTGGTGGAACCAGTAGCCGTCACCGTCGACGGCGTCGAGCACCCCCGCGTCGACGCACTCACGCAGCAGTGGCCCCGGTTCGTCGACGCCGGCCAGCCGGAACGCGTCCTCGAGCGCCTGGCCGCGCGCGACCCTGCCCCCGACGGCGACGACGCGCGACAGCTCCCGTGCTGGTGGCGAGAGCTGGTGCCAGGGCCGCAGCACGGCCGAGACGAGGGTGTCGGGGAGCAGGCCTTCGTCCAGGGACGTCGCGGTCGGGGGCAGACCGGTCACGAGCAGCTCGTTGAGGTACGCATTGCCACCGGTGCGGCCGTGCACCTCACGGACGAGGGTGTCGTGCGGCTCATCGCCGAGGAGCCCCCGGAGCTGCGCCCGAGTCTCCTCGAGGTCGAGGGGACCCAGCGCGAGCTCGGTGAAGCCCGGCAACCGGCGCACGTCCGACAACCAACGGGCCAACGGGTGGCCCGGGCCGACCTCGCCGCGCCGCACGGTCATGAGGAGGGCGAGCCGGCGTGCGGGGAGCCCGGCGACCACCCACATGAGCACGTCGAGGGTCGCCTGGTCGGCCCACTGGAGGTCGTCCACCACCAGCGCCACAGGACGCTCCGCGCAGCGTTCGGCCAACCAGCCGTCGAACTCCTCCGCGGGGTCGGTGCCGAGGGATCTCCGCACCACCATGCGCAGCGGCAGGAGGGGGACGTTGAGGGTGGCGAGCGGCAGACAGGTCCCGGTCAGCACGAGGACGTCCCTGGCCTGCGACCCGGCGTGCTGGGCGAGGCGGGTCTTGCCGACACCTGCGTCGCCCGTGATCAGCACCGCCCGACCGGTGCCGGCGCGCGCTGAGGCCAGGGCGGCGCTCAGCTCGCCCACCTCGTCCACCCTGCCGACGAAGACGTCCCCCGAGGGGATGTCCGACGGTCCCACGGCCCCAGTGTGGCCTCACGACCGCTCTCGACGCACCCTCATTTGAGGGGGTTGGTGGCTGCTTCTCAGGGGGTCCTCCCGATGTGGCTCAGGTGCCTCCCGCCGGACCGTGGAGGAGTCAGCAGGGATCACCTCTCGAAGCACCAGGAGCACACCGTGAACGCACACCAGCACCAGCACCGCACCATCACCTCGACCCGGCGCGCCTGGGGCGTGCTCGCCGCTGCCACCCTCGTCGTCGCCGTCAGCGCGTCGCCCGCCGCGGCCCGGCAGGACCCCGGCCAGATCGACACCCCGGCGCCACCGACCACCGCCACCCACTTCTGCTCGCTGGAGCGCGTGGGGACCCAGTTCGTCGCGTGCGACAACCTGACGGGGAACGGTGTCCCGGCACCCCGTTGGGTGCACGAGAGGTGAGATCACGCGGCGGGCCGTGGCTCGGGTGGGGACGGTCGACCCACCCACCCGAGCCACGGCATACGCTGACCCAATGGCTTCACTCGACGACCTGTTGCACGCCGCCGTCCAGGGAGTCGGGGGAGTCGAGCGGCCGGGCCAGGTCGAGATGGCCCACGCGGTCGAGGACGCCGTGGCTGCCGACGAGCACCTGCTGGTGCAGGCCGGCACTGGCACCGGCAAGTCGCTGGCCTACCTGATCCCAGCCGTCATGCACGCCCAGCAGACCGGCAAGCCGGCCGTCGTGGCGACCGCCACCTTGGCCCTGCAGGCCCAGATCGTCGACCGCGACATGCCCCGGCTGGCCGAGTCCATCGCCCCGCTCCTCGGGAAGCGCCCGACCTACGGGCTGGTCAAGGGGCGGCGCAACTACCTGTGCGCCCACAAGCTCGAGGGTGGCTTCCCCGACGACGAGGACGGGCTGTTCGAGGTCGGCGAGGTCGACCGGGCGGCGTCCCGGCTCGGCCAGGAGGTCGTCCGCCTGCGGGAGTGGGCCGAGACCACCGAGTCGGGCGACCGCGACGAGCTGGTGCCCGGGGTCAGCGAACGGGCCTGGCGCCAGGTGTCCGTCAGCGCCCACGAGTGCATGGGGAGCAAGTGCCCGGCGTTCGCCGACTGCTTCGTGGAGCGGTCCCGTGAGGCCGCCAAGGACTGCGACGTCATCGTCACCAACCACTCGTTCATGGCGATCGACTCGTTCGAGGGCCGGCAGATGCTGCCCGAGCACGACCTGCTCGTGGTCGACGAGGCGCACGAGCTGGTCGACCGGGTGACCTCCACGATCACCGACGAGATCACCCCCTCGATGGTCGCGGCGGCGGCCAAGCGGGCGGCCCGCATCGCCGAGTCCACCGACGCCGTCGACGACGCCTCGGTCTTCCTCCAGGGCGTCCTGGACGAGCTCCCCGAGGGCAAGCTCAACGGCATACCCGACGCGCTGTCCCTGGCCCTCGCTCGGGTGAGGGACACGACCCGGCAGGTGCAGTCGGAGCTCAAGCCCGAGAAGGGCGTCGAGCCCGACGGCGCCCGCAAGGTGGCCCAGGCCGCCATCGACGAGATGTTCGAGAACTCCTCGCGCATCCTCGAGCAGCGCGACCTCGACGTCGTGTGGGTCAGCCGCGACCAGCGCCGCGGCTCGGTGCTGCGGGTGGCGCCCATGAGCGTTGCGATGTTGTTGCGGGACAAGGTCTTCGGTGACCGCACGGTCGTCATGACGTCGGCGACGCTCGAGCTCGGCGGCACGTTCGACGCGGTGGCCGGCACGATGGGGCTGCGTGGCGAGGGAGCCCCGCAGTGGCGTGGCCTCGACGTGGGCAGCCCGTTCGACTACCCCCAACAGGCCATCGCCTACGTGGCGCAGCACCTGCCGGCACCCGGCCGCGACGGCCTCAGCGAGCAGACCCTCGACGAGATCGAGGCGCTCGTGCGGGCGGCGGGCGGACGCACGCTCGGGCTGTTCTCCTCCATGCGGGCGGCCAAGGAAGCCACCGAGGCGATGCGCGAGCGGTTCGACGGCGACATCGGTTTCCTCTGCCAGGGCGAGGACCAGATCACGACGCTGGTGCGCCAGTTCGCCCGCGACCCGCGCACGTGTCTCTTTGGCACCCTCACCCTGTGGCAGGGCGTGGACGTGCCGGGCTCGGCGTGCCAGCTGGTCATCATCGACCGGATCCCCTTCCCGCGACCCGACGACCCGCTGTCGTCGGCACGCTCGCAGGCCATCGCCCGGATGGGCGGGAACGGCTTCATGGCCGTCTCCGCCACCCACGCCGCGCTGCGGCTGTCCCAGGGCGCGGGGCGGCTGATCCGCCGGGCCGACGACCGGGGCGTGGTCGCCTTCCTCGACTCCCGCATGATGACCGCGAGGTATGCCGGGTTCCTCCAGCGCTCGCTGCCTCCCTTCTGGCCGACCACCGACCGCGAGCGGGTGCTCGCCGCCCTCAAGCGTCTCGACGAGACCGCGGCACCGCCGATGGAGGTGCACGAGCCGGCGCTGCGGGGGATCACCGGTGCCCTGGTCGGCACCACGATGGGTGGGACCGGTGAGGATGCCGCCGCCGAGCACCCGCGGCCGGTGGCTGACGCACCGCCGCCCGCCGAGTCGGCGCGGACCGCGGTCACGGCCGGTCATGCCTGGACGGCGGAGTCCGACGAGGAGCTGCGCGACGGCGTGGAGCTCGGCTTGTCGGTGGACGAGCTGGCGGAGAGCCTCGAGCTGCCTGCTGATGTGGTCGCGGCCCGGCTCAAGGGGCTCGGCCTCGAGGCGACCGGGGCGGCCACGCTGGCCTTCGAGTAGCTGCCGGCCCAGTGACTCCCGTGCCAGCCGGGCTGGTGGGTGATACTGGCGCGATGACGGACACGTGCAGGCTCCACGTCGTCGGTGACGGGCCGGTGGCCGAGGCCCTCCTCACGCTGGCGGCACCGCTGGGCTGGTCGGTGACGTCCTCGACGGACGACCCCGGTGTCCCCGGAGGCGTCGACGCCCTCGTGGTGACCAGCCACCACGACGGGGTGGACGGTCCGGCGATCCGGGCAGGCCTGGAGGCCGGCACGGCATACATCGGCGGGATGGGGTCGCGCCGCACCCAGGAACGTCGCCGCGAATGGCTGTTGGAGAACGGCGTGGCCGAGGAGGCGCTCGCGACCGTGCACGCGCCCATCGGGCTCGACATCGGTGCCAACGCGCCGGGCGAGATCGCGGTGGCGATCCTGGCCGAGGTCATCGCCGTCCGGGCCGGCCGGACCGCCGCCGGGTCGGTGGGCGACCGCCAGGGACCGATCCACCCGGACCTGCCCGCCGGCGACGCCTACTGCCCCGGCGGGTGACCGAGCCGACCTGTCGGTCCGTCATGGGAGGCTGTGCCCCGTGACCGCCACCGCGACGCGCACCGTCCCGCCCCTCGTCCTGATCTCGGGGCCCGAGGCCGTCATCGCCGACCGCGCGCTCGGAGCCACGCTCGACGACCTCCGCGCCGTCGACCCCGAGGTCGAGGTGATCCGGCTCTTCGCGGAGACCTACGAGGCCGGCGCGCTGGGCATGCACGCGAGCCCGTCGCTGTTCGGCGGCGCGAAGTGCATCGTCGTGGCCGACCTCGACGAGGCGCCCGACGAGCTGCAGGAGGACCTGCTGGCCTTCCTCGCCGCGCCCGAGCCCGACGTCACCCTGGTCGTCACCCACAAGTCGGGCCAGCGTGGCAAGAAGGTGCTGGACACCCTCAAGAAGTCGCAGGCCCGGGTCCTCGAGGCCCCGGCCATCAAGTCCGACCGCGACAAGACCGACTTCGCCACCCACGAGTTCCGCGCGGCGGGTCGCCGAGCCACCCCCGACGCCGTGCGGGCCCTCATCGAAGCGGTCGGCAAGGACGTGCGCGAGCTCGCCGCTGCCTGCCAGCAGCTCGTCGCCGACACGACCGGCACGATCGACGAGGAGCTCGTGGCCCGGTACCACGGGGGCAAGGTCGAGGCGACCGGCTTCAAGGTGGCCGACGCGGCGGTGGCCGGCAGCGCCGGCGAGGCGCTGCGGCTGTTGCGGCACGCCATCGCCACCGGGGTCGACCCGGTGCCCATCGTGGCGGTGCTCGCCCAACAGCTGCGCCAGCTGGTCAAGGTCGGGGCGGCCGGGCGCGGTCGGTCGGCCGAGGTGGCCCGCGACCTGGGCATGGCGCCGTGGCAGGTCGACAAGGCCCGACGCGGTCTGTCCGGATGGGGCCCCGAGGGTCTGGCCGAGGCGATCCAGGCGGTCGCCCACGCTGACTTCGAGGTCAAGGGCGGGGGCCGCGACCCGGTCTATGCGGTCGAGCGAGCCGTGCTCACGATCACCCGGGCCCGCACCGGTCGATGACGTCAGCCGGTGACGTTTTGGGGGAGTGGCCCCCTCGCTGGTAGATTTACCCGTCGCGTGCGCGCATGGTCGTGCGCGCATGCAGCTTCATCCAGAGCCACTCAACCACAGGTGCCCCACGCCTGGTCCCGAGAGGCTTCTGCCGCCCTCTAACGGCAACCACCGACCAACCAAGAGAGACACACCTGTGGCAAACATCAAGTCCCAGCTCAAGCGGATCAAGACGAACCGCACGGCGACCGAGCGCAACAAGGCCGTCAAGAGCGAGCTCAAGACCTGGATCCGCAAGTTCCAGAAGGCCGTCGACGCCGGCGACGCAGCGGCGGCGAAGGATGCCCTCGCGACCGCCAGCAAGAAGCTCGACAAGGCTGCTGGCAAGGGCGTCATCCACGCCAACCAGGCCGCCAACAAGAAGTCGGCCATGGCGAAGAAGGCCGCCTCGCTCTGACGCGAGTCGCCTCCACGGCAGCAAGGGCCGGTCACCCACTGGGTGACCGGCCCTTCGCGTTGCCCCATGGCTCAGGTCACCCGCAGGGACCAGCCTCAGGTCGCCGCACGGACCGCCGCAGCCACCTCGTCGAACCGCTCGCGGTCGAGCACCGCTCCCTCGCGCCGTACCGCTGCCGGGTCCACCCGCAGGATCCGGTCCACCCGCACCTCGCTGGGGCGGCCCTTCCCGTCCCACGCGCCGGACCCGATGTCCTGCCAGTGCCGACCGTGCCGGGCCTCCTGCGCGTGGTCGCGGTCGTGGTCCTTGCTGGTCAGCATCAGGGCCAGCAACCACCGACCGTCACGTCCCACGAGGAGGACCGGTCGGTCCTTGCCCTGGCGGTGGTCCTCCTCGTACGGCACCCAGGTCCACACGATCTCGCCGGGATCGGGCTGCCCGTCAGGCTGGGGGGCGTAGGTCAGGTCAGGGGTCCCCGTGAAGTCGCCCGGGTACGTCGACCGAACCTGCTGCGTCGACCGAACCTGCTGCGTCGACCGAACCTGCTGCGTCGACCGAACCTGCTGCGTCGTCCGAACCTGCTCGAGTGCGCCGCTCTGCGGCGTGGTGGTCCGCGGTGGCGCAGCCGGACCCGGAGCCGTCGTGGCCCCTCGTCGCCAGAGCTGGGTCAGTCGCGAACGCAGGGAAGCCATGCCCACCACGCTAGCCGGGACCCATGGCTGTGGACGGGAGTCGTGTTGGTGGGCGTCGTCGTGGTGGGCGTCGTCGTGATGGGCGTGGTCCGGCTGTTGTGGCCTGATGGGAATCGTCTCCCTCACGACTGAGGCGACGGCGTCAGAACGGAGGTGGCTCCTCGGGACCCGCTCTCGCTGAGCTGCTCCGGTCGCCCCTCCGGTGGTGCTCCCGGCAACGATGCAGGAGATGCCGGCTCACCCGAAACCTGGGCCGACCCGTTCGGCGTCGGTCACGTTCGGCTCCGGCCAGGTGGTGCGCGAGCTCGTCCTCCCACGCCGACCAGTGGGCGCCGACCTCGTCGACCGGAGGTGAGTCGGCCGGCGGTGACCCGCCGCGCCGCGTCTCCGCTGCGCTCAGCTCGGGCGAGCGCGACCCATGGACTGGCGCTCCCAGCCTGTCCTTGTCGTGCGCGTGCTCGTCGCGCGCATGCTTGTCGTGCGCGTGCTTGTCGTGCCCGTGCCCGTGCCCGTCGTGCGCGTGCTTGTCGCGCCCGTGCCCGTCGCGCATGGGCTCGGCGTCGTGCGGCGCATCGCGTTCGAGCTGGAGGAAGTCGATGGGCAGGGTGGCGCGCGTCCGCCCGGCGGGATCGGTCCAGGTGACGGTGGCGTCGGGCTCGATGCGCACCCGCCATCGGACGGTCTGCTTGATCCGGTGGTGCCGGCGGCACAGGCAGATGAGATTGCCCGCCTCTGTCGGTCCCGATGGCCACGGCCGCACGTGGTCGAGGTCGCAGAACACCGCACTGACCGTGCATCCCGGGAATCGGCACCTGCCATCGCGTGCCTTGACCAGCTCGACCAGCGTCGGAGGTGGTCGGTAGGCCGCTGACTCGGTCGTACCGGGCCGCCCGCAAGCGGTGGCGCGGTCCACGGCGAGCAGCGCACCGGTGTCAGCCTGGCAGGCCACCACGCCTCGGCGGGTGCGCTGGGTCGCGCCACTGCCGTCAGTCGGGTCACTGGAGCTGGTCGAGTCAGGGCGATCGGCTGGCTCGGTCGCGACGACGTGCTCCAGCCACTCACGACGGACGTGGGTGTTGCCCGGCATCCCGAGGCCCGCCACCGTCACCAGGGCATCGTCCTCGGCCGGCCACGCGAGCGAACTGGACGCAAGCCCAGCCGGCTCCGCGACCGAACCCGACGCGCGTCCAGCCAGCCTCGCCACCGCGCCTGACGCCCGCTCAGCCGCATCGGCGAAGCCACTGTCAGCTGGCGTGCTCGGTGCCTCCGAGGCGAGTCGGTCAGCGGGCACGGCGAGCTGGACCACGAACGTGCCCGTCGCCCGGGAGTGGATCAGGTCCATCAACGCGTCGGCCCGCGCCTCGTCGACGCCGCTCGCGCGGCCATCGCGGACGTACTGTCGTGCCAAGCCGTCGATGACCGCCCACCCGCTGCGGGCCTGCTCGACCGGGAAGCTCCCCATCCACGTGTCGACCCCGGGTTCGTCGCCGGGCCACCGACGCAGGCTCCGTGCGGCCCGTGCCCGCGCGGCCTTGGCCCGCACCAGGTCGGCGTCGACGGCACCGAGCACGCGTCGCACGCGGCGACGCAGCATCGCGGGCGGCTCCGTGCCCAGCGAGCCCTCGAGCCTCGCGCCGACCTCTCGGCACACCTCCGGGCTGGCCTCACGCAGCTCCTCGCAGACGATCCCGGCGCGGTAGGCATCCAGCCGACCGGAGGCCATTGCCTCGAGAAGGAAGGGCGCTCGGGTGACGACCTCCACTGCGACGGTCATCCGACTCGTGGCGGCCGCGTCGCTGAGGCCGAGCTGGTCGCTGACCAGCGCGGGCGCGTCCAGTCGCTGGTGCCCCAGCCCGCGGTGCTGCTCGACCACCGTGCCGTCCTCGAGCTCGACGTCCTCGATCGCAGCCAGGTGGGCCATGGCGAGCACCTGCAGCGCAGCAACCTGGTTCGTGAACGACTGGCACTGCTCCGCAAGGGCGACCAGCTCCGGCACCGATCGGCGCCGGCCGTCCGCCCGCAGTCGAGCCAGCTCCTCGCGGAGCGGCGCGGCGACGACGGCTGCATCGAACATGTGTTCGAGTCTAGGTCCGGGGTCCGACAGCGCCAGGCGCGTGGGCAGGGAGCCGGTGACCTCAGGCGTTGCGGCGCACGCCTTCGGCGACGGCGGCGAAGCGCACCGCGTCGATCGCCGCGCCCTCCCGCCGGATGCGGCTGGGCTTGACCCGGATGATGCGGTCGACCCGCACCTCACTGGGTCGCCGCTGCCGATCCCATGCGCCGACCCCGACGGGGACCCGGTCGGACGGTGTCCGTCGCCGAGGGTCGGTGCCGGCCCGCAGCTTGGTGGTCAGCATGACCCCGAGCAGCCAGCGTCCATCGCGGCCGATGAGCAGCACCGGACGGTCCTTGCCCTTGCGGTGGTCGTCCTCGAACGGCACCCAGGTCCAGACCACCTCGCCGGGGTCGGGCCGCCCGTCGGCGACGGGGGAGTACTCCATCTCGGGCACGCCGGTGAAGTCACCCGGATAGGCACCGGTCAGCCACCTGACGATCCGCCGCACCCAGCTGTCCTGCGCGACCTGCGAACGCGTCGGGTCCCCCATGAGGGCCACGCTAGTGGCGAGGTGCGGACGCCGAGGCGGGTTCGCCCGAGTCCTGCCGCCAGCCGGGCCGGCTCGCCACCATCGCCACCATCGCCACGAAGGTGTAGCCGTGGACCGCTGGTGGGAGCTCCGGCGTCACGGGCGGTGCTTCGGCCGCCACAGCAGGCGGCCGGGACGACGACGGTCACGCAGCGCGTGGGAGCGCCAGACCAGCACGGGGTGCGAGGCGAGGGCGTTGACGACCCAGACGAAGAAGCCCTTCTCGGTGGTGGCCCGGTCGGCCAGCGCGTTCACGTCGACGGTCCGGTTGAGGTACTTGCCGGCCGCAAGCGTCGACATCGCCCCGGCGCTGCCGTGGGGCACGAGGGAGTAGCCGAAGTTGTCGGCGGTGTACTCCTGGCTGCGGCTCAGCGTCGAGCCGACGAATGGGATCCACTGGGAACCGCTGATCGCCAGGATCCGCCAGTAGCTGGTGTGGCCCGCGGCGATGTGGCCGACCTCGTGACCGAGGATGAACCGAAGGGCGTCGGGGTTGCGGGCCTGTCCGCCGATCTCGAACAGGTCGCTGTAGACGAAGATGAACCGCCGGAAGCCATGTCCCGACGCCGCCGCGTTGATCCTGCCGTTGCCGAGCACCACGTAGGCGTCCGGCACCTTCGGCAAGCCGTAGTGGGCGCACGCGTCGAGGAGCATCTGGTGCGCCTCGGGGTACTGCGTCGGGGAGATCTTCACCCCGGACAGCCGCAGCCCGGCATAGAGCTGGCCACGGATGAAGTAGATGATCACCGGGGCGGCCAGGAAGAACACCGCATACGGGTCGGGCTGCCGGCGGTCGATGATCGCCGACACGACCTCGTAGGTCGAGATCGCCCAGACGAGGAGGGACCCGAGGATCACCACCACGAGGCAGAGGTTCTCCAGGGGGTGCCGCAGGTGCGACCGCATCTGCTTGCGGTGGGCGGGAGCCTGGCTGGGCGGCGAGGCGTACTGGATGGGTTCGGACATGGTCCCCTCGAGCGGTCGGCGGTCGGCTCCGATGCTATGTCTCGACGGCTGGGCGATCCGCACTCAGCCCGCCACGCTGAGCGCACCATGGAGGAATGACCCGCCGACCCGTTGTCGTTGCACTGCCGTGACCGACGCCATCGCCGACCCGTCCAGCGAGCTCGGCGTCGACGCCGCCATCCGCCCGGCGCACGTCAACCTCGCCCTGCTGGCCCTGGCCGTCGGCGGGTTCGCGATCGGCACCACCGAGTTCGTGACGATGGGCCTGCTGCCCGAGGTGGCGGAGGGGGTCGGCATCGACATCCCGACCGCCGGTCACGTGGTCTCCGCCTATGCGGCAGGGGTCGTCGTCGGGGCCCCGGTGCTCGCCACGCTCGGCTCCAGGATGCCGCGCAAGCGCCTGCTGCTGTGGCTGATGGGTGCCTTCGCCGTGGCCAACGTGCTCTCCGCCTTCGCCACCAGCTACGGGCTGCTGATGGTCGCGCGCTTCCTGTCGGGTCTGCCGCACGGTGCCTACTTCGGCGTCGGCAGCCTCGTGGCGGCGTCGTTGGTGCCGGCGCACCGGCGCACCTGGGCGGTCTCGATGATGATCACCGGCCTGACGGTCGCCAACATCGTCGGCGTGCCCGTCACGACCCGGATCGGCCAGAGCTACGGGTGGCAGTGGCCGTATGCCGCGGTGGGCGTGATCGCGCTGCTCACCGTCCTGGCCGTGTGGCGTTGGGTCCCCTACTGCCCGCCCGACGGCGGCGTGAGCATGGCCTCCGAGCTGTCGGCGCTGAAGCGCCCGCAGGTCTGGCTGGCGCTGGGCATCGGCACGGTCGGCTTCGGCGGGATGTTCGCCACGTTCTCCTACATCTCGCCCACCATGACCGAGCTCGGCGGGTTCGGCCGGGCCACCATCCCGCTGATCCTCGCCCTGTACGGCGTGGGCATGACGGTCGGCGCCCTCCTCTCCGGTCCCGTGTCTCGGATCGGGCTGCTGCGCGCCATCAACGCGTCGCTGGTCACGATCGCGGTGATGCTCTTCCTGTTCGGCCCGGCGGTGAAGGCGTCGATGGTCACCGCGCTCGCGGCGGTCTTCCTGCTGGGCCTCCTGCCGAGTGTGCTCGTCCCGATGCTCCAGACCAGGCTCATGGACGTGGCCCACGAGGGGCAGGCGCTCGCGGCTGCGCTGAACCATTCGACCCTCAACATCGCCAACGCCCTCGGCGCCTGGCTCGGGTCGATCGTGCTCTCCGCCGGGCTCGGCTACGAGTGGCCCTCGCGGGTCGGCGGCATCCTCGCCGTCGCGGGGATCGGCATCGCGATCTGGTCGGCCGTGCTGCAGCGCTCGACGCGGCGCACCCCGCCGCAGACCCAGGCCGCGTAGCGGGCCCGGCCCGCCTCAGCGGGGACTGGCTCGGAAGACGCTCACCAGCACACCGTGGTCCGGCTCGTGCGAGCCGGCCTCGGGGAGCTCCTCGACGAGGCGCTCCAGGTGTTGAGACAGCGCTGCCGCCTGGGCCCGGGTCAGCCGGATCCGGCGGAGCGTGAGCAGCGAGTCGGTGGGGGAGGCGACGATCTCCTCGGCGACCGCCTGGAGGAGGGCGGCCGTGTGGCCGGCTCGGCTCCCACCGGGGGTCCGCAACCGCCGGGCCGCCCGCACGAAGTACTGCTCCGTGCCGCCGCGCACCTGCCGTCGAGCGCCCCGTCGCACCAGCTCGGCGCCCTCGAGCACGGCCAGGTGGTGGGCCACGTTGCCCTTGTTGGTCGACAGCGTCTTGGCGAGCTGGCTGACCGTCGACCCGTCCGGCCCGAGCGCGAACAGGATCCGGTTGCGCAGCGGGTGCGCCAGCGCCTTGAGCTGCCGGGGGTCCGTGGTCTGGAGCACCTCGGCGGGTGCGTCGACGGGGGAGTCGGGTCGGTCCACCCAGAAAGCGTCAAGAGTTTTTGACGCTTTGTCAACCGGGACCGCACGCTGGAGCCATGGACCTCCACGAGCTCACCACCACCGTCACTGCCGCCGCCAGGGCGGTCGAGGACCGCTACGTCTTCCCGGAGCGAGGCATCGCCATCGCCGCCACCCTGCGGTCCCACCTCGAGGCCGGCCGGTATGCCGCGTGCCCCGGCCCCGAGGCCCTGGCCGAGCTGGTCACGGCCGACCTCCACGCTGCGGGGAACGACCTGCACCTGCGGCTGCTGTTCCACGAGGAGGGCGCGGTCGGGGAGCAGGACGAGGCCGAGCTGGAGGCGTTCTGGGCCGACCAGGCCCGCCGCACGGCCGGCGGCATGCGTCGGGTCGAGCGGCTCGACGACAACATCGCCCTCGTGGAGATCGGTCCCGTCATCGGGCACCCCGGCGTGGCCGGCGAGGCCATGACCGCCGCGATGTCGCTGGTTGCCGACGCGGACGCCCTGGTCCTGGACGCGCGGGGCTGTCGCGGCGGGAGCCCCGACGGCGTGGTCCTGCTGCTCAGCCACCTCTTCGGAGCCGAACCGGTGCGGCTGAGCGACATCGAGTCGCGGGAGGAGGGCACCCGCCAGTTCTGGACGTCGGCCGTGGTCCCCGGTCGGCGGTTCGGCCCGGACAAGCCGGTGGCCGTGCTGGTCGGCCCGGACACCTTCTCCGGTGGCGAGGGGCTCGCCTTCGACCTGCAGGAGCAGCGGCGGGCCACGATCGTCGGCCAGCCCACCAGGGGCGGGGCGCACCCGAGGATCGGGCTGGCCGTCCACCCGCAGCTCGAGCTGACCCTGCCCGTCGCGCGGTCGGTCAGCCTGTTCACCGGCGAGAACTGGGAGGGACGCGGCATACAGCCGGATGTCGAGGTCCCGGCGGACGACTCCCTCGACACGGCGCTCGTCATGCTGCGTCACTGACACCCCCGGTCGCATGGGAGGATGGGCCGTTCCGTTCTTCCCCGACGCCCGTGAGGTTTGAAGCACCCGTGTCCCCGATGGCCCGCACCGCGCTGCAGCCGCACGCAACGCCGCCGGACCTGATCCGGAACTTCTGCATCATCGCCCACATCGACCACGGCAAGTCGACGCTGGCCGACCGCATGCTCCAGATCACCGGTGTCGTCGACGGTCGTGACATGCGCGCCCAGTACCTCGACAAGATGGACATCGAGCGCGAGCGCGGCATCACGATCAAGAGCCAGGCCGTCCGCATGCCGTGGGAGCTGGACGGCACGACCTACGCGCTCAACATGATCGACACCCCCGGCCACGTCGACTTCACCTACGAGGTGTCGCGGTCGCTGGCCGCCTGCGAGGGCGCGGTGCTGCTCGTCGACGCGGCGCAGGGGATCGAGGCGCAGACCCTGGCGAACCTCTACCTCGCCATGGAGAACGACCTCGCGATCATCCCCGTGCTCAACAAGATCGACCTGCCCGCCGCGCAGCCGGAGAAGTTCGCGGAAGAGCTGGCGGGCCTGATCGGCTGCGAGCCCGAGGACTGCCTGCGGGTCTCGGGCAAGACCGGCGTCGGCGTCGAGCCGCTGCTCAACGAGATCGTCACGCAGCTGCCTCCGCCGACCGGCGACGCCGACGCGCCCGCCCGCGCGATGATCTTCGACTCGGTCTACGACACGTACCGCGGGGTGGTCACCTACGTCCGCGTCATCGACGGCAACCTCAACCCGCGCGAGAAGATCGCGATGATGTCGACCCGCGCGACGCACGAGCTGCTCGAGATCGGCGTCAGCTCGCCCGAGCCCACGCCGGCCAAGGGCCTCGGTGTCGGCGAGGTGGGCTACCTCATCACCGGCGTGAAGGACGTGCGCCAGTCCAAGGTCGGCGACACCGTCACCAACGCCGCCAAGCCCGCCAAGGAAGCGCTGGGCGGCTACCGCGACCCCAAGCCGATGGTCTTCTCCGGGCTCTACCCGATCGACGGGTCCGACTACCCCGACCTGCGCGACGCGCTCGACAAGCTCAAGCTCAACGACGCGGCCCTGGTCTACGAGCCGGAGACCTCGGCGGCGCTGGGCTTCGGTTTCCGCATCGGGTTCCTCGGCATGCTGCACCTCGAGATCGTCCGCGAGCGGCTCGAGCGCGAGTTCGACCTCGACCTCATCTCCACGCTGCCCAACGTGGTCTACGACGTCACCATGGACGACGGCAAGGTGCTCACGGTCACCAACCCGAGCGAGTTCCCCTACGGCAAGGTCAGCTCGGTGACCGAGCCCGTCGTGCGGGCCACGGTGCTCGCGCCGAGCGAGTTCATCGGCGCGATCATGGAGCTCTGCCAGCAGAAGCGCGGCACGCTGCGCGGCATGGACTACCTGTCGGAGGAGCGCGTCGAGATGCGCTACACGCTGCCGCTCGCCGAGATCGTCTTCGACTTCTTCGACCAGCTCAAGTCGCGCACGCGGGGCTACGCCTCGCTCGACTACGAGCCCGACGGCGACCAGGTGGCGGACCTCGTCAAGGTCGACATCATGCTGCAGGGCGAGACCGTCGACGCGTTCAGCTCGATCGTCCACAAGGACAAGGCCTATGCCTACGGCGTGATGATGGCCGGCAAGCTCAAGGAGCTCATCCCGCGCCAGCAGTTCGAGGTGCCGATCCAGGCCGCCATCGGCTCGCGGATCATCGCCCGCGAGAACATCCGCGCGATCCGCAAGGACGTCCTGGCCAAGTGCTACGGCGGTGACATCAGCCGCAAGCGCAAGCTGCTCGAGAAGCAGAAGGCCGGCAAGAAGCGGATGAAGAACATCGGCAGCGTCGAGGTGCCGCCGGAGGCCTTCATCGCCGCGCTGTCGAACGACGCGGTGACCAAGAAGTAGGGGACCCGCCCCGGCGAGGTTACCGGCGGGTAATGTCTGTCCCATGGTCGACACCTACGCGCTCTACCGGCGCCTCACGGCATACCCGCAGGGCAAGCGGCTGTTCTCGCTGGTCTTCGAGCAGGCGGCGCCGTACTTCCGCACCGCTCGTCCGCGGTTCGTCGAGCTCGGCCCCAACCGCGCCGAGCTGACCATCAAGAAGCGTCACCGGGTGCAGAACCACCTCGGCACGGTCCACGTCATCGCGATCTGCAACGGGCTCGAGGCGGCCATGGGCGCGCTGGCGGAGGCGACCATCCCGAGCACCCGTCGGTGGATCCCGAAGGGCATGGAGGTCGAGTACACCGCCAAGGCGACGAGTGACATCACCTGCGTGGCCGAGACCGACCCGGGCGACTGGGCGCGTCCGGGCGACGTCGAGATCCCGGTGCGGGTCAAGGGAACCCGTGAGGACGGCACCGTCGTCGTGCAGGGCACCATCCGCCTCTGGGTGACGGACAAGCCCGCGCGCTGAGTCCCGGCTGGCCGACCGCCCAGGTGCCGGTATGCCGTGCGGCCGGCCCGCTAGCGCAGGCTGGCCCGGAGGGTCTCGACGTCCTCGTCGGACCACCCCTGGGCACGGAGCCACCCGGCCGCGCCGCCGTGCCGCTCGGCCAGCACCTCGAGGATCCGTCGCATGGTCTGGGGCTGGGGGCGGTGGTGGTCGACCGGCTGGTCGCGGAGCGCCTCGCCGTACGCGGGGCGGGCCAGCAGCCGGGCGATCACCCGCTCGATCCGCTCGCCGGTCGCGACGTAGTCGGCGACGACGTCGTCATCGCTCACGCCGGCCACCGAGAGGGCGAGCCCGACCACGGTCCCGGTGCGGTCCTTCCCGGCGGCGCAGTGCACGATGGTCGCCCCCGTGCTGCGCGCGACCACCGCCAGGGCGGCGCTCACCGAGTCGGGCCGGTGGGCGAGGTAGCCGAGGTAGTGGCTGGCCCAGTAGTCGTCGTCGAGCCGGGGCTGGGCGTCGGCCTTCTCCTGGTCCTTCGTCGACCACGGCAGCACCAACGCCTCCTGCGCCGTGACCGCGCGGACGTCGTCGCGGAACAGCGAGTGGTGGTGGTGCGTCAGGTCGCGGGCCCGGAGGGGGCCCGGGCCCTCCAGCGTCAGCTCCGCATTGCTGCGCAGGTCGACGACGTCGGTGACCCCCAGCTGCTCGAGCGCCTCGACGTCCGCCGCGCTGAGGTCCTGGAGGTTGTCGGAGCGGAGCAGCCGGCCGGTGGCCACGACGCCGCCGTCGATCGTCGGCAGGCCGCCCACGTCGCGCATGTTGACGACGCCGTCGAGCTCGATCCAGCGGGGAGTGGTCACGGCCTCGACCCTACGTGGGGAGGTCGAACAATAGGTGAGGGCCTCGGAAAGTATGAGTTTCCGAGGCCCTCCGATCAAGACCGAGGTCCTGATCGCCGCTCTCGCCGAAGCGAGTGCGTAGGCGTATTTCTAGTCGAGCAACCCCATCGCCACAAGGGGTTTGGTGAGAATTTCCCGAGGTTTTCGGGTCCGCTTCCTCCCCATTCCGGCGTGTCGCCGAGACACGCCGTGTCAGGGCCACAGGCGCTCGCCTGAGAGGATGGAGCCATGCCCAGCGCGCTGCCCGACGGTGACCCGGCACCGTCCGACGGGCGGTTGCCGCAGGCGTCACTCGAGACCCTCGGACACCACCAGTTCGGCCTCTACCTGCACGTCCCGTTCTGTTCGGTGCGTTGCGGCTACTGCGACTTCAACACCTACACGCTGACCGAGCTCGGGGTCGACGGCGCGAGCGTGGCGACCTTCGCCGCCGCGGCCCTGCGTGAGCTCGCGCTGGCCCGCACCGTCCTGGGTGCCGCCCCCGTGGTCGACACCGTGTTCGTCGGTGGCGGGACCCCGACGATGCTCGCCGCGGGCGACCTGGCCCGGATGCTGCACGGCATCCGCGAGGGTTTCGGGCTGGCCCCGGACGCCGAGGTGACCACCGAGGCCAACCCCGACTCGGTGACGCCCGAAGGGCTCGCGGTGCTCGCGGAGGCGGGCTTCACGAGGGTGTCGCTGGGCATGCAGTCGGCGGTGCCCCACGTGCTGCGCACCCTCGAGCGCACCCACGACCCGGACAACGTCGAGCGCGCCGTGCGGGCCGCGCGCGCCGCAGGGCTCCAGGTCAGCCTCGACCTCATCTACGGCACGCCCGGCGAGTCGCTGGACGACTGGCGCACCAGCCTCGACGCCGCCACCTCGCTCGCGCCGGACCACGTCTCGGCCTACGCGCTCGTCGTCGAGGACGGCACCAAGCTCGCCGCCCAGGTGCGGCGCGGTCAGGTGCCCGCGCCCGAGGACGACGACGAGGCCGCCAAGTACGAGATCGCCGACGACCACCTCGCGTCGGCCGGCTACGGCTGGTACGAGGTCAGCAACTGGGCGCTGCGCGACGACGCCCGCTGCCGGCACAACGAGGGCTACTGGGCCGACGGCAACTGGTGGGGGATCGGCCCGGGGGCGCACAGCCACGTCGGCGGAGTGCGCTGGTGGAACGTCAAGCACCCCAACGCCTATGCCGCACGGGTCGGCGAGGGGCTCAGCCCGGCCCACGGCCGAGAGACCCTCACCGACGAGCAGCGCTACGACGAGCGCGTCCTGCTGGCCGTGCGACTCGTCGACGGGCTACCGATCGGTGACCTCCGCGACGAGGGACGGGTCGCCGTCGCCGGGCTGATCGCCGACGGGCTGGTGGACGCGACAGCGGCCCTGCGCCGTCAGCGGGTGGTGCTGACGAGGCAGGGCCGGCTGCTCACGGACACCGTCGTGCGACGACTCCTCGGCCTGCGCTGAGCGATCCCCGCGGCGGCTACTTCACCAGGCGACTACTTCACGAGCTCCGGCGTCATCGGGTAGCGGTACCACTCGCCGTTGTTGGCCTTGATCGCGGCGATGATCGAGAAGACCACCCAGGCGATCGCGGTGAGGATGAGGAACGGGATCCCGATCAGCACGAACGACAGCAGCCCGAAGACCCAGAACGCGATCGTGATGATGATCTGGAAGTTGAGGGCCTGCGCCGCGTGGAACCGGACGAACGGGCCCCGGTCCTTGAAGATCAGGAAGACGATCAAGGGGCCGAGGAACGGGATGCCCACCACCGCTGCCAGGAACGGCGCGAGGTGCACCAGGGTCGCCCAGGTCTTCTCGTCCTGCTGCGACATGGGCTGGGGCGCCACGCCGTAACCCGGCGGCGGCTGCTGGGGCTGCGGCGGGTGCGGCGGTGGCGGGATGTTGGACTGCGGCTGTTGGGGCTGGTCGCTCATGGCTCTCTCCGTGGTCTGCGTGGTGTCTGCCCCCAGTGAAACGCATCCGGCCCGCGGGGAGAACGGCTTTCGGGGTGCGCTCGGGGCGGGTTCAGGGGTGCGTCAGGGCCGACCCTGACCCTGTCGTCCTCCCAAGGCGTCGGTGACCGGCTCAGTGACCGGGCTCCGTCACGAAGTCGATCAGCTCCTCCACGCTGGCGAGCAGGGTCGGCTCGAGGTCGGCGTAGGAGCGGACCGTGCCGAGGATCTGCTTCCAGGCGCGGGCGATGTCCGCCTGGCTGTCGTGCGGCCAGCCGAGGTGGTCGCAGATGCCGTCCTTCCACGACTGGCCGCGCGGGATGACCGGCCACGCCGCGAGCCCGAGCCGCTCGGGGCGCACGCTCTGCCACACGTCGACGTACGGGTGGCCCAGCACCCGCACGTGCGCGGCATACCGGCCCTGGGCGGCGGCCTGCACGACGCGGTGCTCCTTGGTGCCGGGCAGCAGGTGGTCGACGAGCACGCCCATGCGGCGCCCCGGCCCGGGCTGGAACTCGGCGATCGCCCCCACGAGGTCGTCGACGCCGTCGAGCAGCTCGACGACCACGCCCTCGACCCGCAGGTCGGCACCCCAGACCTTCTCCACGAGCTCGGCGTCGTGGCGGCCCTCGACGAAGATCCGCGACCCGCTCGCCACCTTGGCGCGGGCGCCCTCGACGGTCCGTGACCCGGAGGCGGTGCGGGCGGCGGCCACTCGCGCCTCGGCCAGCTGGGCGCGAGCGGCAGCGGTCGGTGGGGTCAGGACGACAGGAGCGCCGTCGAGCAGGAAGCCCGGTCCCATCGGGAAGCCCTTGGTGCGGCCGCGCCGGTCCTCGAGGTGGACCACGCGCATGCCACCGGCCTTCTCGACGCGGACCACGGCGCCGCACCAGCCGGTCTCGACGTCCTCGACGACCAGCCCGGTCTCGGCCTCGACCTCGCGGGAGCGACCCCGCGGGGGGACCTTCCAGTCACCGGACAGGACATCGGAGCCATAGCGGTCGGACACGGAGGCAGGGTATGCCGCGGACGCGCCTGTGCGGCGCGGGCGCGCCGCCCGTGCTGGTCCCGGCCCGGGAACCACGTAGACTTGGCACTCGCTGAGCGTGAGTGCCAACCTGACCGGACGGAGGTGTCGAGTGAGCGAGGAACGTCGTCTCGCCGTGCTGCGCGCGATCGTGCAGGACTACGTCCAGACCTCCGAGCCGGTGGGGTCGAAGTCGCTGCTCGACCGCCACCAGCTGGGGGTCTCGGCCGCGACCGTGCGCAACGACATGGCCGCGCTGGAGGAGGAGGGGCTGATCGCGGCTCCGCACACCAGCGCCGGGCGGGTGCCCACCGACGCGGGCTACCGGTTGTTCGTCGACCGGCTCAGCTCCGTCAAGCCGATGACCCCAGCCGAGCGGGCCGCCATCGCCCAGTTCCTGGAGGGGGCGGTCGACCTCGACGACGTCGTCGACCGGACGGTGCGGCTGCTGGCCTCGCTGACCCGCCAGGTCGCCGTGATGCAGTACCCGTCGCTCACCCGGTCCACCGTGCGCCACATCGAGTTCGTGCCGATGGGCCCGAGCCGGTTGATGGTCGTGCTGATCGTCAACACCGGCCGGGTCGAGCAGCGCGTCATCGAGACCCCCCACGACCTGTCCGCCTCGGACGGCGAGGCCCTCCTGGGCCTGGTCCGCGCCAAGGTCAACGCGAGGGCGGCCGGTCAGCGGCTGGTGGAGGCCGCCGCGTCACTCGCCAGCCTGGCCGACGAGTTCGACCCTGCGGACCGCGACCTGGTCCGCTCCGTCGTGCAGTCGCTCGAGGACGCCCTCGTCGAGGAGCGCGAGGAACGGGTGGTGCTGGCGGGCACCTCCAACCTCGCGCGGGTCGGCACCGACTTCCCGCTCAGCATCGGCCCGGTGCTCGAGGCGCTCGAGGAGCACGTCGTGCTGCTCAAGCTGCTCGGCACGGCCAGGGAGACCTCCGACGCCGTCTCGGTGCGGATCGGGCACGAGAACCCGTTCGCCGGGCTCCAGTCCACCTCCGTCGTCTCGACGGAGTACGGCTCGGGCTCGGAGCTCGTCGCGGGGTTGGGCGTGCTCGGACCCACCCGGATGGACTACCCCACGACGATGGCGTCGGTGCGGGCCGTGGCCACCTACGTCTCCCGGATCCTCGCGCAGTGACGCGCGTCCACCTGCCCCACCGACTGACTGGGCCACTCACACCAGAGCCATCGACACGGAGCCATCGACACCAGAGCCACCGACCTCAGAGCCACCGACCTCAGAGCCACCGACCTCAGAGCCACCGACCTCAGAGCCACCGACCTCAGAGCCATTGACACCAAGGACATCTCGTTGAACGACTACTACCAGGACCTGGGCGTGTCCAGGGACGCCAGCCCCGAGGACATCAAGCGGGCCTACCGCAAGAAGGCGCGGACGCTGCACCCTGACGTCAACCCCAGCCCCGAGGCCGAGGAGCAGTTCAAGAAGGTCTCGCAGGCCTACGACGTGCTCTCCGACGCCGAGAAGCGCCGGTCCTACGACATGGGCTCCGACCCGTATGCGGGCGGGGCCGCCGGCTTCGGCCAGGGCTTCTCGTTCAGCGACATCATGGACGCCTTCTTCGGCGCCGGCGCCGGCCAGGCCCAGCGCGGGCCGCGGTCCCGCCAGCGCCGCGGCCAGGACGCCCTGATCCGGCTCGACATCGACCTCGCCGACGCGGTGTTCGGGGCCGAGAAGGAGCTCGCCATCGAGACCGCCGTGGTCTGCTCCACGTGCCACGGCGACGGTGCGCAGCCCGGGACCTCCCGGCGCACCTGCGACGTCTGTGGCGGTCGCGGCGAGATCCAGCAGGTCCAGCGCTCGTTCCTCGGCCAGGTCATGACGACCCGTCCCTGCGCGACCTGCCAGGGCTACGGCGAGGTGCTGGTCAGCCCCTGCTTCGAGTGCTCCGGCGACGGCCGGGTCCGCACCCGCCGCACGCTCACCATCAAGGTCCCCGCGGGCGTCGACACCGGCACCCGCATCCAGCTGGCCGGCGAGGGCGAGGTCGGCCAGGGCGGCGGCCCGGCCGGCGACCTCTACGTCGAGGTCGCGGTCCGCCCCCACCAGACCTTCCAGCGCCGCGGCGACGACCTGCACTGCACGGTCGAGCTCCCGATGACCGCCGCAGCGCTGGGGACGACGGTCAAGCTCGAGACCTTCGACGGCACCAACGAGCTCGAGATCAAGGCGGGCACCCAGCCGGGCGACGCGATGACCCTGCGCGGGCTCGGCGTCACCCACCTGCGGGGCACCGGCCGGGGCGACCTCATCATCCACGCCAACGTCCAGACCCCGACCCGGCTCGACGAGCAGCAGGAGGCCCTGCTCCGCGAGCTCGCGACCCTGCGTGGCGAGGAGCGTCCGGAGGGACGGCTGTCCCCGGCCCACCCCGGGCTGTTCGGCAAGCTCCGCGACGCGTTCAAGGCCAAGTAGCGGCCGACCGTCGTGACCCTGCCCCTGTTCCTCGTCGACCCCGCCGTCGTCGCCGGCGCCGCCGCGGGCAGCCGGGTCGTGCTCGACGGCCCCGAGGGGCGGCACGCGGCCACCGTCCGCCGGATCGGCGTGGGGGAGCAGGTCCTGCTCGCCGACGGAGCAGGACTGCGGCTCACCTGCGCGGTCGTCGCCGCAGGCAAGGCGGACCTCGAGCTCAGCGTGGTCGAGGTCGACCGCGAGCCGGAGGCCCAGCCGCGCTTCGTCCTCGTGCAGGCCCTGGCCAAGGGCGACCGTGACGACCAGGCCATCGAGGCCGCGACCGAGCTCGGGGTGGACGAGGTCGTGCCGTGGCAGGCGTCCCGCAGCATCGTCCAGTGGCGCGGCGAACGCGCCGACAAGGCCCGCCGCAAGTGGGAGTCCACGGTCGTGGCGGCCGCCAAGCAGTCGCGGCGCGCGCGCGTGCCGGTCGTCGCGGAGCTGGCCACCACCAAGGCGCTCGCGACCCGGGTCGGGGGCGCCGCGGCGGCGTACGTGCTGCACGAGGACGCGACCCAGAGCCTCGCCGCCCAGGTGCTCCCGGCCACGGGCGACGTGCTGGTCGTGGTCGGCCCGGAGGGCGGCATCACGCCCGAGGAGGTCGCCGAATTCGAGGCGGCCGGCGCGGTGACGGTGCGGCTGGGCCACACCGTCCTGCGGTCCTCCAGCGCCGGACCAGCCGCGCTCGCGGTGCTGAGCGCAGCCGGTCGCTGGCGCTGACCCCGCCTACTTCACGGTGAACGTCACTGCCTTCTCCGCGCTGACCGAGCCGTCCTTGGCGCTGAGCTCGCGGACCCGGATCGTGTAGTCGCCGGCGGCGAGCCGGCCGAGCGAGAACGAGTACTCGCCCTGCATGGGAGCCCCGATGGACGCCATCGCGTGGCCCGAGGACACCGTGGTGGTGCCGCGGTCCAGCTGCCAGTTGACGGTCGCCTCGAAGACGATGGCGAGCCCCTTCACGGTGACCGGCTTGCTGGCCGGCAGCACCTGGTCACGGGTCGGTGAGGTGACCCAGATCGGCGCCACGTCCTCGTAGAGCCGGTCGGACGGCGGACGGGTGAAGTCCTGGTCGGTCGAGATCGACCCGAACAGCTCGGTGGCCCCGCCCGACACCTCGAACCGCACCGGCAGGGTCTGCTGAATCGCCGCCTGGGCCGTCCAGACCAGCTCCTGCACGGCAAGGCGCTTGTTCTCGTCGCCGACCACGGCCTCCGGCACACCGGCGTTGGCGAGGTGCACGGTGATGGCACCGTCAGCCACCGTCACGTCGCCGATGGTCTGCCCCGACCAGGGCTGGAGGTAGCCATCGGTGTTGCTGTAGGGCTGCGCGTTGATGGCGAGCACCAGGGCAGCCTTCGCCTTCTCGGCCGGAGTGGCTCCGACCGGGAGGTCCTGCCGGACGAACTCGCGGAACAGCTTGTACTTGTCGTCGGCACCACCGACCGGTCCGACGAAGTAGACCGGGAGGGTGACCGACTCGGTCGCCACCGGGCCGCTCGTGGTGGGCGAGCTGGTCGTGGGCGCGGTCGAGGGCGTCTGCGAGAGCGAGGGGGCGTTGGTGGCCGGCGGCGTGACACCGGACCGGTCGTCCTGGCCGGACCACCAGACGCCACCGATGATGGCGGCCACGGCCGCCGCAGCCGCCAGCGGCATCAGCCAGCGCCGCGCACCCGAGCCACCCGTGGCGGTCACCGGCCCCAGCTCGTGGGCCTCGTGCAGGATCGTGTCGAGCCGGTTGGACGGGCGCACCTGCGCGGCGTCGCGGACGAGCGCCTGGCGCAGCCGGCGCTCCACCTGGTCGAACTCGCCCGGCTCGTAGTCGGGGTGCAGGAAGTCCATGCGATCGCTCATGACGCCGCCTCCATCCGGTCGCGCAGGGTCGCGAGCCCGCGGTGCGCGTGGGCCTTGACCGAGCCCGCGGAGATGCCGAGCGCATCGGCGATCTCGGCCTCGCTGAGGTCGAGGTAGTAGCGCATGGTCAGGACCTCTCTCTGGCGCTGGGGGAGTCGTCCCAGCGCGCCGATCATCGTGGTGGTGCTCTCGGACTGGAGTGCGTGGTCCTCGGCGCTCGCCTCGGTGTGCCGGGCGTATGCCGTGGGGCCGCCCTGCTGCTCGCGCGTCACGTAGCGCTCCTCGACGCCACGGTGGCGCAGGCCGGAGCGGGCTCCGTTGACCACCGCACGCCGCAGGTAAGCGGAAGCGGCCTGGTGGTCGCGGATGGTGTCCCACCGGCGGTGCACCGCGATGAAGGCGTCCTGGACGACCTCCTCCGCCGCGAGGTCGTCGCGCAGCAGCAACCAGGCCAGCCGCACCAGTCCGGTCCAGTGCGCGGCATACAGCTCGGTGATGGCTTCGTCGGCACTCGGCCGCACCTCACCACCCCGGTCGCGCTCAGCCACACTCAACAGTCTCACGCCACCTAGACGCGCACCCCCACCCGCCGGTTGACGCGCCGATCGCAGGTTTCTCACCCCATTGGAGGAATACCTGCCTGGGTAGGCTCGGGTGCGTGGAGACTTCGACGATGCGGCGCACCGACCCGGACTGCTTGTTCTGCAAGATCGTCGCGGGTGACATCCCGGCCACGGTCGTGCGCGAGGACGAGGCGACCCTGGCGTTCCGCGACCTCGACCCGCAGGCCCCGACGCACGTGCTGGTCATCCCGCGACACCACGTCGCCGATGTCGGCGGGCTCGCGACCGAGCGACCGCAGGACGCGGTGGCCGTGCTGGACGCCGTGCGGGCCGTCGCCGAGCAGGAGGGCGTCGCGACCAGCGGCTACCGCACCGTCTTCAACACCGGTGCCGGCGCCCAGCAGTCGGTGTTCCATGCCCACGTCCACGTGCTCGGCGGGCGGTCAATGACGTGGCCACCTGGTTGAGGCGCACCGTAGACTGGACGGACCATGCCAGATCCTGACCATCCGACTCATCAGAAAACATTGGGGGGCGCGCCCGAGGGTGCTCTCCCGGTGCCCATCCACACCGTCGAGATCCCGCCGCAGGTGCAGATGGTGACGCTCCTCGGCCCGCGGGACGAGCTCCTGCGCACGATGGAGCGGGCCTTCCCGCAGCTGGAGATCCACGTCCGCGGCAACGAGTTCCACTTGTCCGGCCCGAGCGCCGAGGTGGCCCTGGCCGAGCGCACGATCGACGAGCTGCTCCTGGTGATCGACGGCGGCCAGCCGCTCAACCGCGACGCGGTCGAGCGCTCGATCAGCATGCTGCGCGCGCAGACCACCGAGCGTCCCGCCGACGTCCTGACGATGAACATCGTGAGCAACCGCGGTCGGACCATCCGGCCCAAGACGCTGAACCAGAAGCACTACGTCGACGCCATCGACGCCCACACGATCGTCTTCGGGATCGGACCGGCCGGCACCGGCAAGACCTACCTCGCGATGGCCAAGGCGGTCGCCGCGCTGCAGGCCAAGCAGGTCAACCGGATCATCCTCACCCGCCCGGCCGTGGAGGCCGGGGAGCGCCTCGGCTTCCTGCCCGGCACGCTGAACGACAAGATCGACCCCTACCTGCGGCCGCTCTACGACGCGCTGCACGACATGGTCGACCCCGAGTCGATCCCGCGGCTGATGGCCGCCGGCACCATCGAGGTCGCGCCGCTGGCCTACATGCGTGGCCGCTCCCTGAACGACGCGTTCATCATCCTCGACGAGGCCCAGAACACCTCGCCCGAGCAGATGAAGATGTTCCTCACCCGGCTCGGGTTCGGCTCGAAGATGGTGGTCACGGGTGACATCACGCAGGTCGACCTGCCGGAGGGCACCAAGTCGGGCCTGCGCGTGGTCCGCGACATCCTCGCCGACGTCGACGACATCCACTTCTCGGTGCTGACGCCGCAGGACGTCGTCCGGCACCGTCTCGTGGGCGCGATCGTCGACGCGTACGGCCGGTGGGACGACCACCAGGCGGGTGGCCAGCAGTCCCGGCCGCGCGTCTCCGGCTCGGAAGGTCGAGGGCCGCGTGAGCGTCGACGTTCTCAATGAGACCGACTACCAGCTCGACGAGCTCGAGCTGGTGGCGCTGAGCCGCTACGTCATGGGCGAGATGCGGGTCCACCCCGGAGCAGACCTGTGTCTGCGGCTGGTCGACGAGGCCGCGATGGAGGTGCTCCACGTGCAGTGGATGGACCTGCCCGGCCCCACCGACGTGATGAGCTTCCCGATGGACGAGCTGCGGCCGGGCCGCGAGGGCGAGGAGCCCGAGGAGGGTGTCCTCGGCGACATCGTGCTGTGCCCGTCCGTGGCGGCCAAGCAGGCCTCCGACGCCGGTCACGCGACCGAGGAGGAGCTCCTGCTGCTGACCACGCACGGGATCCTGCACCTGCTCGGGTACGACCACGCGGAACCCGAGGAGGAGCGCGAGATGTTCGAGCTCCAGCGTCAGCTGCTGCTGACCTTCCTTGCGGGTCGCGGGCGTCCCACCCCGTGATGGTGTCGTCATGACCGGACTCGTCTTCGCCGCCCTCGTCAGCGTCGGCGCGGCCTTCCTGCTCTCCGCCGCCGAGGCCGCCCTCTGGCGGATGTCGCGGGTGCGCGCCCAGGAGCTGCTCGAGGAGAGGCGACCGGGCGCCGTGGCCCTCAACCGCATCGTCGGCGACAGCGCGGCATACCTGTCGGTGACGGCGTTCCTGCGCATCGTCGCGGAGTCGACCACCGCCGTCCTCATCACCCTCGGCGCGATCAACCTCGTCGACGGCTTCTGGAGGCGGCTGCTGGTCGCCATCGGCGTGATGGCGCTCGTCTCGTTCGTCGTCGTGGGCGTCTCACCACGCACGCTGGGCCGGCAGCACTCCGACTCGGTGGCGCTGCTCGCCTCTCCGCTCATCGTCGGGTTGCGCACCTTCCTCGGCCCGGTGGCCCGGGTGCTGATTGCGCTGGGCAACGCGGTGACGCCGGGACGCGGCTACCGCGACGGCCCGTTCCAGAGCGAGTCCGAGCTCCGCGACCTGGTCGACCTCGCGGGGGAGAGCTCCGTCATCGAGGCGGGCGAGCGGGAGATGATCCACTCCGTCTTCGAGCTCGGCGACACCGTGGCGCGCGAGGTGATGGTGCCCCGCACCGACATGGTGACCATCGACGGCGAGAAGTCGCTGCGTTCGGCGATGTCGCTGTTCCTGCGGTCGGGCTTCTCGCGGATCCCCGTCGTGGGTGACGGCTCCGACGACATCCTGGGGCTGCTCTACTTCAAGGACGTCGTACGCCGGGTCAACGCCGACCACGAGGCCGGCACGCTGCCGGTCACGGCCCAGATGCGCCCCATGCACTACGTGCCGGAGAGCAAGCCGGTCGACGACCTCCTGCGCGAGATGCAGCGCGACCAGAGCCACTTCGCCGTCGTCGTCGACGAGTACGGCGGCACGGCCGGGCTCGTGACGATCGAGGACATCATCGAGGAGATCGTGGGCGAGATCGCCGACGAGTACGACCGCGAGGCGCCCGGGGTCGAGGACCTCGGCGACGGCACCTTCCGCGTCCCCGCGACGATGGACATCGACGACCTGGCCGACCTCTTCGGCGTCGACATCGAGGAGGAGGAGGTCGACACCGTCGGTGGCCTGATCGGCAAGGCCATCGGCCGGGTCCCCATCGTCGGGTCCAGGTGCGAGGTCGGTGGGCTCTCGCTGACCGCCGAGCGGATGGCCGGTCGGCGGCACCGCATCGCCAGCGTCATCGTCGAGCCAGTCGCGGTGGCCGACCCGGATGGCGGCCACGCGGCGACCGACGACGCCCCCGAGCGCACTACGGTGGAGCCCGAGCGCGAGGGAGTGTCATGACTGCGAGTGGTTCGGGTCCGACCGATGGGTATGCCGCCGAGACGGCGTCCGCGCCGGCGCGACCCCCGTACGTGGCCGGCTTCGCCTGCCTGGTCGGTCGGCCCAACGCGGGGAAGTCCACGCTGACCAACGCCCTGGTCGGGCAGAAGGTCGCGATCACCTCGTCGAAGCCGCAGACCACCCGGCACACCATCCGCGGCATCGTCACGACGCCGACGTCGCAGCTGGTGCTGGTCGACACCCCGGGTCTGCACAAGCCCCGCACCTTGTTGGGGGAGCGGCTCAACGACGTCGTGCGCGAGACCCTGCTCGAGGTGGACGTCATCGGCTTCTGCCTGCCGGCGGACCAGCGGATCGGGCCCGGTGACGGGTTCATCGCCCGCGAGCTCAAGGAGATCCAGCAGGACCGGCGTCGCCCGGTCGTCGCCATCGCGACGAAGATCGACACCGTCGACCGGGAGCGGCTGGCCGAGCACCTCATCGCCATCGACCAGCTCGGCAACTGGGACGCCATCGTGCCCTGCTCGGCCGTCGACGGCCGCCAGGTGCAGGACGTCGCGCAGGTCCTGTCGACCTACCTCCCCACGTCCCCCGGTCCGCTCTACCCCGAGGGGCAGCTGACCGACGAGCCCGACGTCGTGATGATCGCCGAGCTGGTCCGCGAAGCGGCGCTCGAGGGGGTCCGCGACGAGCTGCCGCACTCCCTCGCCGTCGTGGTCGAGGAGATGGTGCAGCGGCCCGACCGACCCGAGCACAAGCCGCTGCTCGACATCCGCGTCAACGTGTTCGTCGAGCGCTCGTCGCAGAAGGCGATCATCATCGGTCGCGGCGGGTCGAGGCTGCGTGAGGTCGGCACGAACGCCCGGATCGGCATCGAGAAGCTGCTCGGCCAGAAGGTCTACCTCGACCTGCACGTGAAGATCGCCAAGGACTGGCAGCGCGACCCCAAGCAGCTGCAGCGGCTGGGTTTCTGACCAGCCCGCGGGGCTTTCGGACTCGTGTGGTGAGGCTCACGGCATACCCTGATCCGTTGGGGGACAACGGGTTCGGTGACGTACGTCGTTGACTTCCGCGTCGCGACTTGAGATCGGCGCTCGTTCTCGACAGGGTAGGCGGTCGGTTGCAATGGTATTGAGTTGCAACGGTTTTGACCTGTACCCGAGTTTGATACGCAACTGACGAGAACCGAAGGAGCGGCGCCCGCACGCGCCAACACCCTGTGAGCACACTGACGAACACCGGCCCGGCCGCACCGGCTGAGGCCTCGGGCGAGCACGATGCCCTCGAGCACCTGCCCGACACCCAACACCCCGCCCTCGACCCCGTCGTGGTGGAGCACCAGGCGAACGAACCACGCAAGATCGACACCATCGTCTTCGGGGTCACGGCTGCCATCGCGGTCGCGTTCGTGCTCTGGGGCTTCCTCAGCACGGACACCCTCAGCTCGGCCTCGGGCGCCGGCCTCGGCTGGGTCGTCCACAACATGGGCTGGCTCTTCTCCCTGGTGGCGTCGGGCTGTGTCTTCTTCGTCATCTGGCTCGCCGCCAGCAAGTACGGACGGATTCCGCTGGGCCGCGACGACGAGCAGCCGGAGTTCAAGACGGTCTCGTGGATCGCGATGATGTTCTCGGCGGGCATGGGGATCGGCCTGATGTTCTACGGCGTCTCCGAGCCGCTCTCGCACTTCGTGACGCCGCCGCCCGGCACCGGTGCGGCCGGCAACCCCGAGGCCGTGCAGAACGCCATGGCCACGACGTTGTTCCACTGGACCCTGCACCCGTGGGCCATCTACGCGCTGGTCGGGCTGGCCATCGCCTACGGCGTCTTCCGCAAGGGCCGCTCGCTGCTGATCAGCTCGGCGTTCGCGCCACTGCTCGGGGAGCAGCGGACCAACGGACCGGCCGGCCGCGTCATCGACATGCTCGCGATCTTCGCCACGCTGTTCGGCTCTGCGGCCTCGCTGGGCCTCGGCGCGCTGCAGATCGGCTCCGGCTTCGAGATCGTCGCCGGGCTCGGCAAGGCGGGCAACATGCTGCTCGTCGCGATCATCGCCGTGCTGACGGTCTGCTTCATCCTCTCGGCCGTCTCGGGTGTCGCCAAGGGCATCCAGTGGCTGTCCAACATCAACATGGTGCTGGCCCTCGCGCTGGCGGTCTTCGTCTTCGTCGTCGGCCCGACCGTGTTCATCCTCAACCTCATCCCCACCGCAGTGGGCTCCTACTTCCAGGACCTCGCGATGATGTCGGCCCGCACGGACGCCGCCGGTGGGGACGCCATGAAGGAGTGGCTGTCGGGCTGGACGATCTTCTACTGGGCCTGGTGGGTCAGCTGGACGCCGTTCGTCGGCATGTTCATCGCCCGCATCTCGCGGGGACGCACCATCCGCCAGTTCGTCACCGGCGTGCTGCTGGTGCCGAGTGTCGTGTCACTCGTGTGGTTCGCCATCTTCGGCGGCGCCGGCATCCAGATGCAGCGCACGGGCACCGACGTGGCCGGCGCGGGGACCTCCGAGGGCACGCTCTTCGCGATGCTCTCCCACATGCCGCTGTCGACCATCACCTCGGTCGTCGTGATGCTGCTGGTCGCGATCTTCTTCGTGTCCGGCGCGGACGCCGCGTCCATCGTCATGGGCACCCTCTCCGAGCGCGGGACGCTCGCGCCGAGCCGCAAGACCGTGGTCTTCTGGGGCGCGGCCACCGGCGCGGTGGCAGCGGTGATGCTCCTCGTCGGGGGCGAGGACGCGTTGTCCGGGCTGCAGAACATCACGATCGTGGCGGCGCTGCCGTTCCTGCTCGTCATGGTCGGTCTGGCCATCGCCCTGGTCAGGGACCTCAGCAACGACCCGATGATCGTCCGCGGTGCGTACGCCGTGGCGGCGGTCGAGCAGGCCGTGGTGGCCGGCGTGACCGAGCACGGTGACGACTTCACGCTCACCTTCGAGGAGTCCGCTCCCGGTGAAGGTGTGGGCGACCTCGTGAGCACGACGCCAGCGGATCCTGCCCTTGAGCGCGCAGGTTCTGCCACATCGTGAGCCGCTGAACCGGTGCACGACCGGGCCGACCTATCCTTGGTCCCATGAGAATTGGTGTCTTCGGGGCCACCGGGCAGGTCGGCTCGGTCATGCGCGCACTCCTCGCCGAGCGGGGGTTCCCGGTCGACGAGATCCGCTACTTCGCGTCCGCACGGTCAGCCGGCACGACGCTCCCGTGGGCCGGCGGCGAGGTCACGGTCGAGGACTCGGCCACGGCTGACTTCTCCGGCCTCGACATCGCGCTGTTCTCCAACGGGGGAGCGGCGTCGAAGGAGCTGGCGCCCAAGGTCGCGGCCGCCGGCGCGGTCGTGGTCGACAACTCGTCGGCCTGGCGCAAGGACCCTGACGTGCCGCTGGTCGTCAGCGAGGTCAACGCCGACGACCTCGACACCATCCCCAAGGGGATCGTCGCGAACCCCAACTGCACGACCATGGCCGCCATGCCGGTCCTCAAGCCGTTGCACGACGAGGCGGGGCTGGTGCGCCTCACCGTCGCGTCCTACCAGGCGGTGTCCGGCTCCGGGGGCAAGGGCGTCCAGGAGCTCGACGGCCAGCTGCGCGGTGGGTATGCCGCGGGCGAGCCTGCCGCGCTGGCGCTCGACGGGCGCGCGGTCGAGATCCCGGCCCCGAACGTCTACGCCGTGCCGGTGGGCTTCAACGTCATCCCGCTCGCCGGATCCATCGTCGACGACGGCTCGCTCGAGACCGACGAGGAGCAGAAGCTCCGCAACGAGTCGCGCAAGATCCTGCACATCCCCGACCTGCTGGTGTCCGGCACCTGCGTCCGGGTGCCGGTCTTCACCGGTCACTCGCTCGCCATCCACGCCGAGTTCGCCGACGACATCACGCCCGAGCGGGCCCTCGAGCTGCTGGCCAAGGCCCCCGGCGTCGTGGTGACCGACGTGCCCAACCCGCTCGAGGCGGCCGGTCGCGACGAGGTCTACGTCGGTCGGGTGCGGGTCGACCAGGCCGCGCCTGCGGGCAAGGGCCTGGTGCTGTTCGTCGTGGGCGACAACCTGCGCAAGGGTGCCGCCCTCAACGCGGTGCAGATCGCCGAAGAGCTGCTCAAGCGCCGCTAGGCACGGTGTTCGGAAGATCTGCCGGGTCAGTGCCCGGTGGATCTTCCGAAGATCGGCGAACGGCCAGCTAGCGGACCGCGCGCCAGACCGACTCGGACTCGCTCGCCCCTGGCGACCACGGGGCGATCCACGGGCCGGTGCCCTCGCTCTGGTCGAGCACCCCTTCCTCGAGCCAGGTGTAGTCGCCGGCGAGCACGCCCTTGGCGAGCCTGGTGTCGGCGTCGTCGCTGTTGGACCACAGGTCGGTGAACAGCCGCTCCACCCGCAACCGGCTCTGCTGGCAGAACACGTCGGCGAGCTGGTAGGCCGAGCGGCCGCGCGCCTCGTCGTCGGTACGCAGCATCTCGGCGCGGCTGCAGGCGGCCGCGATCGCGAACAGCTCGGCCCCGATGTCGACCACCCGACCGAGGAACGCCTGGCGGTACTCCATCTTCGCCTGCCAGCGCGACATCCCGTAGAAGGTCTGCCGGGCGAGCTTGCGACTGGACCGCTCCACGAACCGCAGGTGCGTGGCCAAGGCGCCGAACTCGGCATACGAGGTGGGTGCGGCCCCCTTGCCGACGACGAGCTGGGGGAGCCACTTGGCGTAGAAGCCGCTGGCGCCCGCGGCGGCGCGGGCCTTGGCCTCCAGTGAGGCGTCCTTGTCGGCCAGGGCACCGGCGGCCTTGAGGTGGGCGTCGACCGCCTCGCGCGCGATGAGGAGGTGCATGATCTCGGTGGAGCCCTCGAAGATCCGGTTGATCCGCAGGTCGCGCATCATCTGCTCGGCCGGGACGGCGCGCTCACCGCGGGCCCGGAGCGACTCGGCCGTCTCGTAGCCACGCCCACCGCGCACCTGCACGAGCTCGTCGGCGATCTGCCACGCCATCTCCGACGCCCAGAGCTTGGCCAGCGCCGCCTCGATCCGGATGTCCTTGCTGCCCGCGTCGGCGAGCTGGGCCGAGAGCTCGAGCACCGACTCGAGGCCGTACGTCGTCGCCGCGATGAAGGCGATCTTCCCGGCCACCGCACCGTGCTCACCGACCGGTCGGCCCCACTGCACCCGCTCGGCCGACCACTCGCGCGAGATCTTCAGCGCCCACTTGCCGGCCGCGGCACACATCGCGGGGATGGAGAGCCGGCCCGCGTTGAGGGTGGTCAGCGCGATCTTGAGGCCGTCGCCCTCCTTGCCCAGGCGGTTCTCGGCCGGCACCCGCACCTGGTGGAACCTGGTGAGGCCGTTCTCGATGCCCTTCAGCCCCATGAAGGAGTTGCGCCGCTCGACGGTGATGCCCTCGGCCTTGCCCTCCACGACGAACGCGGTGATGCCGCCTTTCTGTTGGTGGTCACCGTTCCCGTCGTGCTCGGGCACGCGCGCCATCACGACGAGGAGCTCGGCGACGACGCCGTTGGTGGTCCACAGCTTCACCCCGTCGAGCAGGTATGCCGTGCCGTCCTCGGTGGGGGTCGCGGTGCTGCCCATCCGGGCCGGGTCCGAGCCGACGTCGGGCTCGGTCAGGAGGAACGCCGAGATCGCGCCTGCGGCGCAGCGGGGGAGGAAGGCCTGCTTCTGCTCGGGCGTGCCGACGAGCTTGACCGGTTCGGGGACCCCGATCGACTGGTGTGCCGAGAGCAGGGCGCCCAGGCTCGGGTGCGCGGAACCGACCAGCATGAGGGCCTGGCCGTAGGCGGACATGGTGAGGCCGAGCCCGCCGTACTCCCGGGGGATCTTCATCCCGAACGCGCCGATGTCGGCGAGCCTCGCCAGGACGTCGTCGGGGATCAGCGCGTCGCGCTCGATCTGGGCGCCGTCGATGCCCTCGCACACCTCGCGCAGCCGGACCAGGAACTCCTCGCCGCGGGCCTGGTCCTCGGGCGTGGCCCGGGGGTGCGGGTGCACGAGGTCGAGGTCGAAGTGCCCGAGGTAGAGCCCCTTGGCGAAGCTCGGACGGCTCCAGTCCGACTCGCGGGCCGCCTCGGCCACGGCCCGCGACTCGCGCTCGGTGGCATCGGTGCCGCTGGCCGGGGTCGGTCGGTCCTGCTCGACGTCACTGCTCATGTGATCGCCTCCCTGGCCTCACGCTACTCCCGAGTAGGCATGGCGACCACCGCGCGCAGGTCAGGGCTCGAGGTCGGTCATCCAGTGCCGCCAGGTCTGGGTGACCTGCATGCCCACGTGCTCGTACAGCCCCAGGGCGCCGGTGCGTGAGTCGGTGGAGAGCTCGCTGACCGTGGCGCCGTGGTCCCGCGCGCGCTCGAACGCGTCCACGAGCAGGGCCCTGGCCAACCCCCGACCACGCTGGTCGCTGCGCACCGCGATGGCGTCGACGTAGCCGGTGGCCCCGGCGTGGATCGTGTAGCAGACCCCGACCTCCGTGCCCTGCGGGTCGACCACGAACCGGATCTGCCACGGCTCGAAGCCCGGCCGCAGGGGGCCGCGGGGTGCCCAGTCCTCGAAGGTCGAGGGGTCGCGGTCCGGCCACTCGTTGAACGCGTCCTCGATCAGCTGGAAGGCGACCCGGCCGTCGGCGGGACCCGCGAACTCCCGGAGCGTGTAGCCCTCGGGCAACGGCTGCGGCTCGATCGGGCGGTCCGCCGGCACCTGCAGCACCCACGACGTCCAGCCCTCGCGGTAGCCGCGCGCCTTGAAGAACGCCTCGGGGTCGGTGTCGCCCGGCACGGTCTGCCCGACCAGCTTCGAGCCGCGCTCGCGGGCGCAGTCCTCCAGCCAGTCGGCCAGCCAGGTGCCGACGCCGCGCCCGCGGTAGTCGGGGTGCACGGAGGCGTCGGCGCGACGGCCCTTGAAGACCTCGCCGGAGGCCACCAGCCGGTCACCGTCCCACACCCCGATGGCCTCGGTCGCGAGGTCGAAGCTGCCGCGGGCCCAGTCGCCCTCGATGTCCTCGACCTCGATGGCGGCCTCGCCCACGTCGTGGGTCTCGGCGGCGGCGACGATCTCGAAGACGGCGCGGGCGTCGGGCGGGGACAGGGGGCGGGCCACCAGCCCGTCGGGAAGGTCCATGGCGGAATCGTGCCGGGGGACGGGTCCGCACGCACGTGGTTTTCCGCGGTGACATCCGCCGGATATTGTGAGAGAGTCCTCTCGAAAGAGTCCTCTCACATCTGTCCCACCCCGCGCCGGCTCGTGTTGGAAGCGAAACTTCCCGAAATCCGGAAGTTTCGCTTCCAACCGGAGGAGGCGCGGAAGGAGCGCACCGTGACCAGCAACCCGTACGGCGACGTCGAGCTCACCCCTCGGGGGATGCGGGCCCTCGCGCACCCGACGCGGCTCGCGATCCTCAGCCGTCTCCAGGGCAGTGGGCCGAGCACGGCGACGGCGCTCGCGGCACAGGTCGGGGCGACCCCGTCGGTCGTGAGCTGGCACCTGCGCCACCTCGCCGAGCACGGCCTGGTCCGAGACGCCTCGAGCGTGCCGGACGCCGACGGGCGGCAGCGCTGGTGGGAGGCCGTGGGGTCCGGCTTCCGGTTCGTCGCCGGCGACGAGGACAGCCTCGACGCCGCCAGCCTCCTGGGTCGGGTGATGATGGAGCAGGCCGCCGACCTCCCGCAGCGGTGGGCGCGTGACGTCGAGCCGGTGCTCGAGGTCGACTGGCGGCGTTCCGCAGGTTTGTCCAACACGACGATCGAGCTGACGGCGGACGAGCTCGCCGAGGTCGAGGAGCGGATCGAGGAGCTGCTCGCGCCCTACGTGCTGCGGAAGGGACGACCCGCCACGGTCGCGGGGTCCCGCCGGGTCCGCATGTTGCGCTACGTGCTGCCCGAGGCCGAGGTGACGTCATGAGCGACCCCACGGCCTCCGCCGTGGCGACGGAGGCGACGCAGAAGTCTGCGCTGTGGCGGGACCGACGGTTCGCGACCTACTGGGTCGGTCAGGGCGTCTCGCAGTTCGGCGACCGGATCACCGAGCTGGCGCTGCCCCTGATCGCGGTCACCGCCCTGCACGCCAGCGCCCCGACCGTGGGTCTGTTGACCGCCGCGGTCTGGGCCCCGAACCTGCTGTCGCTGTTCGTGGGCACGTGGGTCGACCACCAGGTGCGCAAGCGCCGGCTGCTCATCGTGGCCGACCTGCTGCGCTGCGTGGTCCTGCTGACCCTGCCCGTCGCCCACTTCCTCGGCGCCATCACCATGGCGCAGCTGTTCGCGGTGGCGCTGCTCGCGGGAGCCGGCCAGGTGCTCTACCAGACGTCCTACCCGAGCTTCTTCGTGACGCTGGTCCGGCGCGACCAGTTCGTCGAGGCCAACAGCCTGCTCAGCGGCACGCGCTCGGCGTCGTTCGTGGCGGGTCCGGCGGTGGCCGGTGGGCTGATCCAGGCCGTGACGGCACCCGTCGCCATGCTCGTCGACGCGGTCACCTTCGCCGTCTCCGCGGTGCTCATCGGCAGGGTGCGGGTGCCCGACCTGCCGGTCGACACAACGAACGAGGCGGGGCTGCTCCGACGGGCCCGCGACGGCATGGGCCTGGTCCTGAAGGACCGCTACCTGCGCGCCTCCCTCGCCTGCGCCACGACCATCAACCTCTTCAACCTGATGGCCGGTGCACTCCTGATCCTCTTCGCCAGCCGCGAGCTCGGCCTCTCTGCCGGGGTCATCGGGCTCGCCCTGGGGATCGGGGCGACCGGTGGTCTCCTCGGCACGGTGCTCGCCGGTCCGTTGGCTCGACGCATCGGCCTCGGTCGCACCATCGCGGTCGGCGCGGTGGTGTTCTCGGCGCCCTTCGCGCTGTTGCCGCTGGCCGGCGGCCCGACCTGGTCGAGGGCGGGCGTCCTCGCCCTGGTCGAGTTCATCTCAGCGCTCGGGGTGATGTGCCTCGACATCCCGCTCAACGCCCTGATGACCGCGGTGACCCCCGACGGGGTCCGCAGCCGCGTCAGCGGGGCCTTCTCGTCGGTCAACTACGGCATCCGCCCCCTCGGCGCGGTCCTCGGCGGGCTGGTCGGGGAGTGGATCGGGCTGGCCCCGACGATGGTGGTCGCGGCGGTCGGCGGCTCGTTGTCAGTGCTCTTCCTGCTCTGGTCACCGGTCTTCTCGAC
This sequence comes from Phycicoccus sp. Soil802, assembly GCF_001429605.1. Taxonomy (GTDB): domain Bacteria; phylum Actinomycetota; class Actinomycetes; order Actinomycetales; family Dermatophilaceae; genus Pedococcus. The sequence goes on along the minus strand of NZ_LMSS01000006.1, from coordinate 274,810 downwards.
CGCGTCCATCGAGCAGCTTGATGAAGTCCAGTCCGTGCAGCCCACCGGGTGAGCGGCACTTGACCTGACGACACCAGTGATATGCAATATATCGCATGCCTGTCCCGTCGCCGCAGCCTCCGGTCTCGCGTGCCCTGCTGCGCGACGACGTCCACCGCCGGGTCCGCGACGCGATCGTCGACGGCACCCTCGGCCCCGGCGAGCAGCTGCGTGACCAGGAGCTGGCGGCCTGGCTCGGGGTGAGCCGCACCCCCGTGCGCGAGGCGCTGCTCCGCCTCCAGCAGGCCGGGCTGGTCGCCTCCCTTCCGGGCCGCTCGACCACGGTGGCCTCGCTCGACACCCGGGCGGCTCGTGACGCCCAGGCGGTGGTGGCCCAGATGCACCGGCTCGCCGTCCACGACGCGGTCGGCCAGCTGACGGCCGACGACCTTGCCCGCATGCGTGCCGCGAACGCGCGCTTCCGCGCGGCGTTGGAGGCCGGCGACGCGGAAGGAGCGCTCGCCGCCGACGACGAGCTGCACGGCATACCGGTCGCGGCGGCGGGGAACGCCGCGCTCGCGGCAGTCCTCGACCAGTTCACGCCGGTGCTCCGGCGGGTGGAGCGGTTGCGGTTCAGCTCGCTCTCGGGTCGTGGGTCCGTGGCGTTGCACGCCCGGCTCATCGACCTGTGCGAGGCGGGGGACCGGGAGGCGGCCGCCGAGGTCTCCCACCAGACCTGGCAGACCCTCGCACCCCTGCTCGACACCTGACCCACACCACCGGCAAGCCCAGGAGATCCCCATGTCGATCCACGACTTCGAGCGCTACCCGCTGACCTTCGGCCCGAGCCCGGTGCACCGGCTGGCGCGGCTGACCGAGCACCTCGGTGGCGCTCAGGTCTGGGCCAAGCGCGAGGACTGCAACAGCGGCTTGGCCTTTGGTGGCAACAAGACCCGCAAGCTCGAGTACATCGTGCCGGACGCCCTCGCGCAGGGCGCGGACACCTTGGTGTCGATCGGTGGCTACCAGTCCAACCACACCCGGCAGGTGGCGGCCGTGGCGGCGCACCTCGGGCTGAAGTGCCGCCTGGTGCAGGAGAAGTGGGTGGACTGGGACGACCCGGTCAACGACAAGGTCGGCAACATCCTGCTGTCGCGGATCATGGGCGCCGACGCCCGGCTCGACCCGCACGGCTTCGACATCGGCATCCGCTCGTCGTGGGAGGACGCGCTGCGCGAGGTCGAGGAGTCCGGCGGCAAGCCCTACGGGATCCCCGCCGGGGCCTCCGAGCACCGACTCGGTGGGCTCGGTTTCGCGAACTGGGCCCACGAGGTGGCCCAGCAGGAGGAGGAGCTCGGGGTCTTCTTCGACACCATCGTCGTCTGCACCGTGACCGGCTCGACCCACGCGGGCATGATCGCCGGGTTCGCAGCCCTGGAGGACGCCGGCGGTCGCCCGCGCCGGGTCCTGGGCATCGACGCCTCGGCCACGATCGACAAGACCCGCGACCAGGTCCGGCGCATCGCCCAGCACACGGCCGACCTCATCGGGCTCGACCGCCAGCTGCGCGACGACGAGGTGACCGTGCTGGAGGGCTGGGCCGGCGACCTCTACGGCATCCCGGTCGCGTCGACCGTCGAGGCCATCCTGCTGAGCGGTCGCCTGGAGGGCATGATCATCGACCCCGTCTACGAGGGGAAGTCGATGGCCGGCCTGGTCGACCTCGTGACGTCCGGCGAGATCCCCAACGACTCGACGGTGCTCTACGCCCACCTCGGCGGGCAGCCGGCCCTCAACGCCTACTCCGGAATCTTCGACGGTTCGAGGTAAACGCGCCCGTGATCACCGGCGCGTTTACCTGGAACCGGGGGTGGGGGTGGGGGCGAACGCCCAGCCGCGCTCGGCCAGGGCCTCGCGCAGGAACCGCAGCGCGATCGGTCCCACCCCGTGCAGCGCCGCCAGCTCCTCCTCGCTGCGGTCCCGCACCTGCTCGAGGGTCCAGATCCCCTCGGCCCGCAGCGCCCGCGTGGCGGGGGCGCCGATGCGGGGCAGGGGAGTGCCCTCGGGGGCGGTCGGCCGGTCGAGCCGGGGAGCACCCGCCTCGGCGTCGACCACAGCCGCCCCACGCGGGGACAGCCGGTAGCCGATGTCGAGCGACTCGGTCAGCCCGAGCTCCTTGAGCTTGCGGACGTCGCGCTTGAAGCTCGGGGTGTCGCGACCCAGCTCGGCGGCGAGCTCGGGCGCACGGACCGTGGGGAGGCGGTCGATGATCGCCAGCGTCGCCCTCGTCCACGGCCCGATCGCCGACGCGCGGTCCAGGCGGTCGAGGCGCTCGCGGATCGCGGCCACCTCGTCGCCCTCGGGCACCGAGGCACGCAGCTGCTCCCTCGGATCGGCGCCCGCGTGGCGTAGCCCGACCCGCCAGACCGGGCGATCGGCCTTGGCCTCGAGCATCCGGCGCAGCTCGACGACCGACTTGGCACCCGCGCGCCGTGCCTCCTCGGCGCTGATCCGCGACGGGGCGACCTTGTCGACGCTCGTCACCTCGAGCAGCCCGACGCGCGTGCGCAGCCGCGTGCCGACCACGACCCGGGGCCGGTCCCACCGCCGGAAGGCGAGGTCGACGTCGCCCGCCTTGATGGCCGCGAGGGTGTCCGGTCGGATCATCATGGCGGCAACCTATCGGCCTGCGTCTGGTTCGCGGCCGTCCGGATGGTGGGCGGGCCGGTTCGGACGTTGGACGTATGCCGGCCACGCGGCATACCCTCGATCCGTGCATTCACTGCGCCTCCTCCTTCGCCGCCGCGGCGGGGCCTGACCGATCAGCCGCCCCTCGTCGCGGAGTTTGCGTTGCCGGCTGAGACCCTGAGTACGGCCAACTGCAGCGAATCGTGAGGCGAGAGAACATGATCCACCCCCAGCAGCCGTCGGGCATGCCGTTCGCGAAGTACGTCCCCTTCCAGGACCAGATCCCCTTCGCCCTGCCCGACCGCACCTGGCCCACCCGGGTCATCGAGCAGGCGCCGCGCTGGTGCGCCGTCGACCTCCGGGACGGCAACCAGGCCCTGATCGACCCGATGAGCCCTGACCGCAAGAAGCGGATGTTCGAGCTCCTGGTGCGGATGGGCTACAAGGAGATCGAGGTCGGGTTCCCCTCGGCCAGCCAGACGGACTTCGACTTCGTGCGGATGCTCATCGAGGACGACATGATCCCCGACGACGTCACCATCCAGGTGCTGACCCAGTGTCGCGACCACCTCGTGGAGCGCACCTTCGACTCGATCCGCGGTGCCAAGCAGGCCATCGTGCACTTCTACAACTCGACGTCGATCCTGCAGCGACGAGTGGTCTTCGGGCTCGACCAGGACGGCATCGTCGACATCGCCCTCCAGGCCGCCCGGCTGTGCCGCAAGCTCGAGGAGACCATCCCCGACACGACGGTCTACTACGAGTACAGCCCGGAGTCCTACACCGGGACCGAGCTCGAGTTCGCGGTGCGGATCTGCAACGAGGTGGCCGACGTCATCGACCCGACCCCGGATCACAAGATGATCATCAACCTCCCGGCCACCGTCGAGATGGCGACCCCGAACGTCTACGCCGACTCGATCGAGTGGATGATCCGCCACCTCGAGCGGCGCGAGTCGATCGTCGTCAGCCTGCACCCGCACAACGACCGCGGGACCGGTGTCGCCGCGGCGGAGCTGGGCTACCTCGCCGGTGCCGACCGCATCGAGGGCTGCCTGTTCGGCAACGGCGAGCGGACCGGCAACGTCGACCTGGTCACGCTGGGCATGAACCTCTTCAGCCAGGGCATCGACCCGCAGATCGACTTCTCGAACCTCGACGAGATCCGGCGCACCGTGGAGCACTGCAACCAGCTGCCGGTGGGCGAGCGGCACCCGTGGGGCGGCGACCTCGTCTTCACGGCGTTCTCCGGCTCGCACCAGGACGCGATCAAGAAGGGCTTCGAGGACATGGAGCGCCAGGTGGCTGCCAGCGGCAAGTCCATCAACGAGCTCGTCTGGGGCGTGCCCTACCTGCCGATCGACCCGCACGACGTGGGCCGGTCCTACGAGGCCGTCGTGCGCGTGAACAGCCAGTCGGGCAAGGGTGGGGTCGCCTACCTGCTCAAGGCGGAGCACCAGCTCGACCTGCCGCGCCGGCTCCAGATCGAGTTCAGCGGCGTGGTGCAGGCGAAGACCGACAGCGAGGGCGGCGAGGTCAGCGCGGCCGAGCTGTGGACGATCTTCCAGGACGAGTACCTGCCGGCCGTCGACGGTGCAGTCAACACGTGGGGTCGGTTCACCCCGATCAGCCACTCGCTGCTCAGCGAGCAGGGCGGCGTCGACCGGATCAGCGCGACCATGCTCGACCGCGGCGTGGAGGTCACCGTCGAGGGCACCGGCAACGGCCCCATCGCCGCGTTCATCGACGCGCTGTCGACCCTCGGGGTGGACGTCCGCGTCCTCGACTACGCCGAGCACGCCCTGTCCGCCGGTGGCGACGCCAAGGCTGCGGCCTACGTCGAGTGCGCCGTGGGCGACCGCGTCCTGTGGGGTGTCGGGCTGCACTCCTCGATCGTCAAGGCGTCCCTCACGGCCGTGCTGTCCGCCGTCAACCGTGCGGAGCGGATGGCCCCCGCCGAGTGAGGTGAGGTATGCCGCGTGGCTGGGCCACGCGGCACACCTCGCCAGCCGTGCCGGTCGGTCTCGACCTGGCCTCACGGCGCGGCTATGTCCGCCGGTGGATGGTGACTCGTTTGCGGCCGCTGGGCTCGTGGGTGATCTGGTGGTGGAAGCCGGGGTGGTGCATCCGGCGGTGGTGGAACCCGCAGAGCGGGACCGCGTTGTCGAGGTCGGTCTGCCCGCCGGTGGCCCAGGGGTCGTGGTGGTGGTGTTCGGTCCAGGCGTAGGGGCGGTCGCAGTCGTCGGCGGCGCAGGAGTCGTAGGTCATCGACAGGGCGCCCGTTGGGCTTCGGTGAAGAAGCGTTGGGTGCGGCCGAGGTCGAGCAGCTGGGACTGGCCGTCGAGGACGGCCGGCAGCAGGCCGGCCCCGCAGGCCAGCCGGCGTGCTTCGGAGGCGGAGAGGTCGTGGCCGGTGTCGAGGTGGGCCGCGCCGAGCGAGGCCTTGAGCTGGTCGTGGTCGAGGGTGATCAGGACGGTGGCGTTGACCTTGCCGGACAGGTGGTCGGTGGGCAGGTGCTCGAGCAGCTCGACGAACGCCCGCCCGTACTTCTGGGACCAGTCCAGGTCCTCGGCCCGGAACGCGTCCCAGGTCGCCTCGGCGACCTGGTCTGCGGTCAATGACGCACCACCGGCGGACCCCTCGGCTCGGGCCCGACGGGCCGCCTGCTGGGCGAACCGGCGCGGCGACGCCATCTGCTGCACGACCTTCTTGAGGATGGTGGCGGCGAGGGTGGGCACGGTGAAGTGTCCGGTGGTGGTGCCGTCGTGGTTGTCGTGCAGGGTCAGCTTCGTCGCGGCGAGGGCGTGCTCCTCCTCGCCGCGCAGCACCGCGTCCTCGTGGGCGTCGACCTCGGCCCGGGACCGCTGCGCCGCCTCCAGGGCTCGTCGNGGTCGCGGCGAGGGCGTGCTCCTCCTCGCCGCGCAGCACCGCGTCCTCGTGGGCGTCGACCTCGGCCCGGGACCGCTGCGCCGCCTCCAGGGCTCGTCGGGCCTTGCGCCGCAACGCGGCCGGGTCGACCCGCTTGGCCACCGCCACCAGCGACTGCTCGATCGCCGCCCGCTCCGCCGAGTCGAGCCCGGTCGGCAGCTGCTCGGCCGTGGTGGCGATCACCAGCGCGTGCTCGGGGGTCAGGTCGCCCTCGCGCAGCGCCGCACGCGTCGCGGCCAGCCCGCCGTCGAGCGCGGTCGCCAGGCGCACCTCCCGCGCCGCGGACGCCCCGTCACGCCGGGACCGCGCGGCCAGCCAGGCCGCGGTGCCGGTCATCCCGGCGTCGGCGGCGACGTCGGACTTGTCCACCACGGCCACCAGCGACAGCTTCAGCGCCTGCATCCTGGTCACCGCCTTGTCCAGGTCGGCGATCACGCTCGACGCGGCATACCCGGACAGCTCCTCCACCGGCTCGACCCGGTCGAGCACGGCGTGCACCTGACGCACCCCCTCCGCGGCCGCCACGGGTGGCGCGGGGTGGATGGGTGCGATGGCCATGCCTCATCATATTCGAACACCTGTTCGAACGTCAACTTATGAACCTAGCCAGTGGTGGGCGCGGTTCGGCAGGGATGGTCAGCAGCCCCGCGAGGTCGGAGGCGGTCGAGACCTCAGTGCTGGGGCAGCCTGCGCGAGAACGTGGTGAGCGCCAGACCCGCAGCGATGAGCAGCAGCGCCACGGCCAGGCCGGGGCCGGTCGTCGGACCGGTGTTCGCCAGCTCGGGGGCAGCAGCCGCGGCCGGCACCGCCGCGGCCGGGTCGGCCGGAGCCGGCACGGCCGGATCGGTCGGGGTGGGGGCCGTGGCTCGCAGATCGAGGATGAACGGCACCATGTCGGCGTTGGAGCGGTTGCCGATCTCGTCGTAGGACCACGCGGTGAGGTGGACTTCGATGCGCTTGCCGTCGAGGTAGTCGATCGACCGGGCGAGCAGGTCGCAGGACCACCGCCCGTCCGCATCGGCCACGACCGTCTTCTGCTCGCAGGCAGGCTCGCCGGACTCCCAGCCGACCACGGACAGCTCCTGGCCCGGCACGGCGGTGCCCGAGATGACGACGTGGTGCGACGTGACGACCTCGTGGGCGGCGGGTGAGGTGATCACCGGCTTCGGCGGACCGGTGGAGTCGCCGACGACGTCGACGACCTGCGACGCGAGCTGGCGGCCCCACGCATCCTTGCCCCGGAGCTGGAGCTGGTGGGGGCCGTCGGCGAAGTCCTCGAGGTCCACGAAGGCCAGCAAGGAGCCAAGGTCCTCGAAACCGATCGAGGCGTCAATCGGCTGGCCATCGACGTAGATCCGATACGTTGCGCCTTGGTCGGTCGCAGTGGCCCGGAGGTCGAAGTGACCGCTGATCTTCTGGCCTGAGGACGGCTCGGTGATGACGAGCGGAACCACCGGGGGGAGCACGTAGTAGTAAGTCACCGCCTCGGCGATCACCTCGTCGAAGTTGTCCCGGACCTGTGCCCTGATCTCGGCCTGCTCGCCCTGCGGGAGCGGGTCGACCAGCTGGAAGGACCAGGTCCCGTCAGTGGCGGGGGTCACCGCCGTGGCCTCGACCCCGTTGACGAGCACGTGGACGGGGTAGAGCGGGTCGCCGGTGCCGGTCAACAGCGGGGTGCGGTCCTCGCCGAAGCTCCCGCCGGGCAGGGTGATGCTGATGTCGTTGGGGTCGGCCTGGGCCGCGGTGGTGGTCCCGAGCAGGAGCAGAAGGGCAGCGGCAAGGGCTGCGAGCAGGCGGCGCGACACGGTGGTTCCCCCAAGAATCAGATGTGCGAAGTCGGCGAATCATGGCATACCGGCGCAACCGGTGTCTTCCGAACGCCGGTCAACGCACCCCGCGAGGTCGGAACTGGATCGAGATCCGGGGGCCGACCGCCTTGGTGGTCTTGGGGATCGCGTGGTCCCAGGTGCGCTGGCAGGAGCCACCCATCACGACCAGGTCGCCGTGGCCGAGCGAGAAGCCCATCGAGGCGCCGCCGCCGCGCGGACGCAGCATCAGGGAGCGGGCCGAACCGATCGAGAGGATCGCCACCATCGTGTCGAGGTCCTTGGACCGGCCGATCCGGTCGCCGTGCCAGGCCACCGAGTCGCGCCCGTCGCGGTAGAGGCACAGGCCCGACGTCACGAACGGCTCATCCAGCTCGGCGGCGTAGTGGCTGCTCAGCGCCTCACGGGCCTGCGTCAGCGCAGGGTGCGGGAGGGTCTCGTCCTCGTCGTAGAACTTCAGCAGGCGGGGCACGTCGACCATGCGGTCGTACATCTCGCGGCGCTCCGCGTGCCAAGGGACCTCGTGGTGGAGCAGCTCGAACAGCGTGTCGGCGCCCGCGAGCCACCCGGGCCGGTAGTCCACCCACGCCCCCCGGCTGAGGGGTGTGCGGTGCAGGCCGTCGGTCAGCGCATGCAGCGCGATGTCGTCACCGGTGTCGAGCAGGGAGCCCTGGAATGCCGTGGACATGTCGGCACTCTAACCCACATTCGAACAGGTGTTCTAGTCCCCGGCGGCATCGAGCTGGGCGCTCAGCGCCGCCCGCAGCCCGTCGTGGGCCCGCCCCAGCACGGTCGCCGGGCTCGGGTGCGGGACGCTACCGTCGTCCCATGACCGAGCGTCGCCCCGAGGACGACCAGCTGGCCCGCGGCCTGGCGTGTGGGCTCTGGGCGGGCCTGGTCGCGGTCGTGGTTATCCTCGTCATCGTCGCCCTGGCCTTCTTCGGTCTCGGGCTGCGCGGCTGACCGTCGGCACGGCATACCGGCTTCCGGGTCGGGACTTGCGACAATGGGGTCATGCCCCTGTACCGCGACGAGGGAATCGTCCTGCGCACCCAGAAGCTGGGTGAGGCCGATCGCATCGTCACGCTGCTCACCCGCGGGCTGGGCAAGGTGCGGGTCGTGGGCAAGGGCGTGCGCCGCACCAAGAGCCGCTTCGGGGCTCGGCTCGAGCCGGCCATGATGGTCGACGTCCAGTGCTACGAGGGCCGCAACCTCGACACCGTGACCCAGGCCGAGTCGCTCGCCTCGTGGGGTGACGTGCTGGCCCGCGACTACACGACCTACACCGCCGCGGCCGCGATGCTCGAGACCGCGGACCGGCTCACCGAGGAGCGCGAGCCCAACCTCCAGCAGTACCTCCTGCTCCAGGGCGCGTTGCGCTCGATGGCCGAGGGGCTGCACGACCCCGGCCTGGTGCTCGACGCCTACCTGCTCCGGGCGCTCGCCATCGCCGGCTGGGCGCCGAGCTTCCACGACTGTGCCCGGTGCGGGGCCGAGGGTCCGCACCGCGCGTTCAACCTCGCGGCGGGTGGCACGGTGTGCCCGGTATGCCGTCCGGTCGGCTCCGCGGCGCCGGCGCCGGAGACGCTGTCGTTGCTGGCCGCCCTGCTCGCCGGCGACTGGGTCGTCGCCGACGCGTCGCAGGGACGTCACCGCAGGGAGGGCAGCACCCTGGCCAGCGCCTTCCTCCAGTGGCACCTCGAGAAGGGTGTGCGATCGTTGCGCCTCGTGGATCGACGGGACCCCGACGCGCAGCCGAGGCTCGACTCCCGCGTGACGTGGGCGCCGGCCCCGCTCAGCGTGGTGAAGACGGTGGAAGAGGCGCACGCCGCCGCGCAGGCGCAAGCGTGAGCGCGGCATACCCGAAGCCGTTCGCCCACCCGAGCGGAGCCCAACCTCCCTCTCTCCCAAGGGAGCTCGTGCCGCGCCACGTCGCCATCGTCATGGACGGCAACGGCCGTTGGGCCAACCAACAGGGTCTCCCACGCACGAAGGGGCACGAGGCCGGCGAGGCGGCGCTGCTCGACGTGACAGCCGGGGCGATCGAGGCCGGGGTGACCCACCTGTCGGCCTACGCCTTCTCGACCGAGAACTGGAAGCGCAGCCCCGACGAGGTGCGCTTCCTGATGGGCTTCAACCGCGACGTGATCCGCCGGCGCCGTGACCAGCTCCACGAGTGGGGTGTGCGGATGCGCTGGGTGGGGCGCCGCCCACGCCTCTGGGGCTCGGTCATCAAGGAGCTCGAGACCGCCCAGGAGCTCACCAAGGACAACACCGGGCTGACCCTCTACTTCTGCGTCAACTACGGCGGCCGCGCCGAGATCGCGGACGCCGTGCAGCGGATCGCCGAGCAGGTGCAGCGCGGCAAGCTCAAGCCGGGCTCGATCGACGAGAGGACCATCGCGCGACACCTCCCCGAACCCGACATGCCCGACGTCGACCTGTTCGTGCGGTCGTCGGGGGAGCAGCGCACCTCGAACTTCCTGCTGTGGCAGAGCGCCTATGCCGAGCTGGTCTTCCAGGACACGCTCTGGCCCGACTACGACCGACGCCACCTGTGGGCGGCGATCCAGACCTACGCCGAGCGGGACCGTCGCTACGGCGGGGCGGTCGACCGCGCCACGACCTGAGGCGCGTCAGCGAGAACAGTCGGCGCAGGTGCCGAAGATCTCCAGGGTGTGGTGGACGTCGGTGAACCCGTGCTCCGCGCTGACCTTGTTCGCCCAGGCCTCGACGGTCGGTCCCTCGACCTCGACGGTGCGTCCGCACACCCGGCACACCAGGTGGTGGTGGTGTCCGGTCGAGCACGCGCGGTAGACGGCTTCACCGTCGTCGGTGCGCAGCATGTCGATCTCGCCGTCGGCGGCCATCGCCTGCAGGTTGCGGTAGACCGTCGCGAGGCCGACCTTGTCGCCGGCCTCGCGCAGGATGGCGTGCAGCTCCTGGGCGGACCGGAACTCGTCGGTCTCGGCGAGCACCGCTGCCACTGCGGTGCGCTGCCGCGTCGGGCGACGGGTGCCCTCGAGGGTGGGGCGTTCGCGGGTGCCGGTCATGGCTGGGCCGCCTCCTTCGCCTGGTGGGTCGAGTCGTGCTCGTCGTAGTGGCCCTCGTGCGGTGCGTGGCGGTGGCCGTCGTGCACGTAGTCCACGTGGTCACCGTGCGCGACCGCCGGGTGGCCGCACTCCGGGCCGTGCTCGTGGTCGTGCCGCTCGGCCCGCCGGTGCTGGTGGGCGCGGGCCCTGGCGACTGCCGCGGTGACCGTGGCCGCCACGACGAAGAAGCCGATCGCCAGCAGCACGATCGTCCCGCCGGACGGGGTCTCGGCGTAGAACGACGCGATCACCCCACCGACGCTGGAGACCACGCCGACGGCGACGGCCCAGCGCGTCGAGGCGCGGAAGCTGCGACCGAGCAGCTGCGCGGTGGCGTTGGGGATGATCATCAGCGCACTGATGAGCAGCAGCCCGACGACTCGCATCGAGACGACGACGGTCACGGCGGTCAGCACGGCCAGGGCGATGTTGAGCCCGGTGACGGGCAGCCCGCTGGCCCGGGCGTACTCCTCGTCGTTGGCCACGGCGAACAGCCAGGGCCGCAGCAGCCAGGTGCCGACGAGGACGACCAGCGCCAGCCCCGCGAAGACCCAGAGGTCCTTCTGGTCGGCCGTGGTGATCGCCCCGAAGAGGTATGCCGTGAGGTTGGCCGGGCTGCTGCTCGGCGACTTGGCGATGATCACCACGCCGGCGGCGATGCCGCCGTAGAACATCACCGCGAGGGCGATGTCGCCGCTCGTCCGGCCGCGCCCGCGGATCAGCTCGATGGCCACCGCGGCAGCGACCGCCGCCACCAGGGCGGTGAGGACGGGCGCCTGCCCCGTGAGGACGCCGACGGCCACCCCGGCGAGCGCCACGTGGCCCATCCCGTCGCCGATCAGGGACAGCCGACGCTGCACCAGGAAGACCCCGACGAGGGGAGCGGCGATGCCGACCAGGACGGCGGCGATGAGGGCCTGCCGCATGAAGTCGAGGGAGAGGAGCTCGCTCATGAGTGCCCACCTCCGCGGGGGTCGAGCGGACCGGCCGAGGGGGCGCCGGGGAGCCTGGGGGAGCGCACGCGGTTTTCGTCCTCATGGTGGTGGCCGTCGACCGACGACGCGAACTCACCTGTCCTGGAAGCGAACTCGTCACGTGAGCCGTCGAAGACGAGGTGTCCACCCTGCACCACGACGATCCGGGTGACGATCTCGGCCAGGGCTGCGAGCTCGTGCGTCACGATGACCATCGTGGTGCCCCGGGCAGCGAGCCGGGCGAGGACCGTGGAGAGCACCTGCTGGTTCGCGGTGTCGACGCCCGCGGTCGGCTCGTCCATGAGGAGCACGTCGGGGTTGGAGGCGAGGGCGCGGGCGATCAGGACCCGGCGCTGCTGGCCGCCCGAGAGGGTGGCGACGTCGGCGTGCGCGCGGTCGTTGAGCCCGACGACGTCGAGGGCACGGTCGATGATCGCGGCGTCCTTCGACGACCTGACCACCGGACGCCACCACCGGTGGTGGGAGAGGCGGCCGACGGCCACGATCTCCGCGACGGTGGCGCGCACCGACGCGGACAGGGTGTGTCGTTGCGGGACGTAGCCCAGCCGGGCGAAGTCGGAGAACGACTCGCGCGGCTGGCCGAACAGCTCGACGTCGCCGCCGAGGTGGTCGTTGAGGCCGAGCAGGCCGCGCACCAGCGTGGACTTGCCCGACCCGTTGGGCCCCAGGACCGCGACGACCTCACCGGGGTGGATCGCGAGGGTGGCGCCGGTGACCACCGCCTGGTCGGCATAGCCGAAGGAGGCGTGCCGCAGCTCGATGATGGGCGTGCCCTCGGTGGTCGTCATGAGCACTCCTGTCCGGCGCGCAGGACCTGCAGGTTGGCCCGCATCACGCTGGGGTAGTCGCGGCCGGAGGACGCGGAGGTGATGCCCTCGATGGGGTCGAGCACGGCCAGTCTGGCACCGGTCTCCCGGGCGAGCGTGCGGGCCACGTCCTCGCTCACGAGCGTCTCGGCATACACGGTGCTCGCGCCGGTGGCGCGGATGTGCCGGGTGAGCTCGGCCAGGGCGGCCGGGCTCGGCTCGGCGTCGGGGGTCAGCCCGGTGATCGACTCCTGGTGGAAGCCGTAGGTCTGCGACAGGTAGCCGAAGGCCGCGTGTGACGTCACCAGCTCGTCGATGGCGCAGGACTTCAGGCCGGTGCGGAACTCGCCGTCGAGGGTGGTCATCGAGGCGCGGAACGCCGCCGCGTTCGCTCGGTATTCCGCGGCGTTGGCCGGGTCGCGCTCGGCCAGCCGGGCGGCGATGGCGTCGCCGACGTCGGCGTAGCGCAGCGGGTCGAGCCAGAAGTGGGGGTCCCGGGCGCCGTGCCCGGCGTGCTCCTCCTCGGTCTCGCCGCCGTGGTCGTGCCCGTCCTCGACCGCGACCAGGTCGAGCCGGGCCGCGGAGGACACGTCGAACGCGGTCTTCCTGGCCTGCTCGTCGACGGCGGCGTCGACCGCAGGCTGGAAGTGCGACTCGTAGACGACGACGTCCGCCTGCGCGATCGTGGCGACCTGGCGCGGGCTCAGCTCGAGGTCGTGGGGCTCGGCCCCCGGCTTGGTCAGGCCCTGCACCGCCACGTGCCGGCCACCGACCTGCTGCACGGCGTACTGCAGTGGGTAGAAGGCGGCGACGACCTCGAGCCGGCCGTCATCGGCGCCGCGCCCCCCGGTCGCGCCACAGGCGGAGACCACGGCGATGGACAGGAGGCCTGCGAGCAGACCGAGGGGGCGACGCGTCATGACAATCATTCTCATCAGAAATGAGAACGATTGTCAAAGTCGTCAGCTGCGCGGCAGCGCCTGGGTGACCGTGATGGCGACGGCGATGAGCAGGACGGCCACGCGTCCGGCGCGGGCCGCGGCGTCGAGCGCCGGCCAGGCCAGGTAGAGGGTCCACGCCAGGAAGGCGACCACGACGGCCAGGAACACCCAGCCCCAGCCCGGGACGAAGATCCCGGCCACCATGAGGGCGAGCACGACGAGGAAGGGGACCGCTCGCGGCAGCCGGTTCAGGGTGTTGACGACGGGCAGGCTGGCGTCGGTGACGCGTTCACGCAGGGAGGACACGGGCGAAACCCTATGTCGTCAGCCGGCTGGGTCGTCAGTCGGCGCGGACCTGGTCGAGGACGGCAGCGAAGATCGGCAGGCTCGCCTCGATGGTGTCCATGGTGGCGGTCAGGCAGATCCGGAAGAACCCCGGCGTCTCGAACAACCGCCCGGGCATCACCAGGACCCCCGCGTCGGCGAGCCGGCCCACGAACGCCTCGTCGTCGGCCAGCGGCGACCTCGGGAAGAGGTAGAAGGTGCCCTCGGGGGTGGCGACGTCGTACCCCATCTCGCGCAGGGCCAGCGTCATCCGGTCGCGCTTGGCCTGCAGGTGCGCGACGTCGAGGGAGAGCGTCTCGAGGCGGGGGACGGCGTACTGCATCACCGCGTTCGGGAACAGCCAGCCCGCGGCCACCTGCAGGCCCTCGACGGCGTCGATGACCTGGTCGGCATCCGGCATCTGCGGTGGCAGGGCGAGGTAGCCGAGCCGTTGGCCGGGGGCGAGCAGGGTCTTGCCGTAGCTGTAGCAGAGCATCGTGTGGGGGTAGAACTCCGCGGGGCTGCGGAACCGCGCACCGTCGAAGACGATCCGGTTGTAGGGCTCGTCGGAGATGAGGTAGATCCGCCGCCCGTTGCGGGCCGAGGCCTCCTCCAGCAGGTCGGCCAGCGCGCGCAGGGTGGGCTCCGGGTAGATCCGGCCGGTCGGGTTGTTGGGGGAGTTGACCACCACCAGTCGCGTGCGGGGGGTGATCGCGGCGGCGATCGCGTCGAGGTCGAGGTCGAACGTGTCGGGGTCGATGCGGACCTTCACGGGCACCAGCCCGGCCTCCAGCGCCAGCGCCTCGTAGAGGAACCACGGCGGCAGGCTGTAGACCACCTCGTCGCCGGGGTCGGCCACCGCCTTCATCGACAGCGTGATCGCCCCGAAGCCCCCCGTGGTCATCCGGATCCGGTCGGCGGTCCACGGCAGGTCCACGACCTTGCGGAGCGAGGCGGCCGCGGCCTCCTGCGCCTCGACGAGGCTGAACTTGTAGGCGAACCACAGCTCGTCGCCGGGCACGGCCGCGGTGCGCAGGGCCTCGACGTACTCCGGGATCGGCATCTCGTGCGGGTCGCCGAAGGTGAAGTCCAGGACACCGGGCTCGAGGCGGCGCTCCTGGTAGCCCGACTTCCGCGCGAACTCGAACAACATCCGGAACGGGGCGGCGTCGCCGATGCGGACGCTGCGTTCGGAGACGGGACGGTCGCTCACGGGGCCCCCTCGGACGGTGGGTGTGGCGTCGAGCGTAGGCCGCGCGGCATACCCCGTCGAGGGGCGAGCAGGCGCACAGTAGCCTTGCGCGCATGGCTGCACCCTCCACCGTCGACACCGTCGTCTCCCTCTGCAAGCGCCGCGGGTTCGTGTTCCCCTGCGGTGAGATCTACGGCGGCACGAGGTCCGCGTGGGACTACGGGCCGCTCGGCGTGGAGCTGAAGGAGAACATCAAGCGACAGTGGTGGCGGACGATGGTCACCGGTCGCGACGACGTGGTGGGCCTCGACTCCTCCGTGATCCTGCCCCGCCAGACGTGGGAGGCCTCCGGCCACGTGGCCACCTTCTCCGACCCGCTGGTCGAGTGCCTGTCCTGCCACAAGCGGTTCCGGGCCGACCACCTGCAGGAGGCCGTCGCCGAGAAGAAGGGCATCGAGAACCCCGACGACGTCAGCCTGGCCGACGTCGCCTGCACCAACTGCGGCACGCGCGGCCAGTGGACCGAGCCCCGCCAGTTCTCCGGCCTGCTCAAGACCTACCTCGGTGTCGTCGAGGACGAGTCGGGCCTGCACTACCTGCGCCCCGAGACCGCGCAGGGCATCTTCCTCAACTTCCTCAACGTGATGAACTCCGCCCGCCGCAAGCCGCCGTTCGGGATCGCCCAGACCGGCAAGAGCTTCCGCAACGAGATCACGCCGGGCAACTTCATCTTCCGCACCCGCGAGTTCGAGCAGATGGAGATGGAGTTCTTCGTCAAGCCCGGCGAGGACGAGGACTGGCACCAGTACTGGATCGACGAGCGCACCCGCTGGTACACCGACCTCGGCATCAACCCCGACAACCTGCGGCACTACGAGCACGCGCAGGAGAAGCTCAGCCACTACTCCAAGCGCACCGTCGACATCGAGTACCGCTTCGGCTTCACGGGCAGCGAGTGGGGCGAGCTCGAGGGCATCGCCAACCGCACCGACTTCGACCTCAAGACCCACAGCGAGCACTCCGGCACCGACCTCGTCTACTTCGACCAGGCCAGCGGCGAGAAGTACACCCCCTACGTCATCGAGCCCGCGGCCGGTCTGTCGCGCTCGCTGATGACCTTCCTCGTCGACGCCTACACCGAGGACGAGGCACCCAACACCAAGGGCGGTGTCGACAAGCGCGTGGTGCTCAAGCTCGACAAGCGCCTCGCCCCGGTCAAGGCGGCCGTGCTGCCCCTGTCGCGCAACACCGACCTGTCGCCGAAGGCCCGCGACCTCGCCGCCACCCTGCGCCAGCACTGGAACATCGACTTCGACGACGCCGGGGCGATCGGTCGCCGCTACCGTCGCCAGGACGAGATCGGCACGCCCTTCTGCATCACGGTGGACTTCGACACCCTCGAGGACCACGCCGTGACGATCCGCGAGCGGGACTCCATGGCCCAGGAGCGGGTGTCGCTCGACAAGGTCGAGGAGTACCTCGGCGGGCGCCTGCTCGGCTGCTGACCGCAGCGGTGGCCCTGCCACGGACCATCGGTATGCCGTGGGCCAACCTTTTGCCCACGCCCGTGCGTTACTGGGGGTGAGAGCCCTCGCTGGCGCGGGTCAGTGGGGCCGGTCGGGGCGGCTGGAGGTGGGTATGCAGCAGGAGGTGGACGAGGAGTTCGCGCGGTACGTGCGAGCCCGGCAACACCGCCTCCTGCGCGCGGCGTTCCTCGTCTGCGGTGACCTGCACCTCGCCGAGGACCTCCTGCAGGGCGCGCTGGCCAAGCTGGCCACCCGGTGGGAGCGGCTGCGCCACGAGAACCCGGACGCCTACGTCCGCCGCATCCTCTACCGTGACGCGGTGTCGTCGTGGCGCCGGACCCGGCGCGAGAGCCTCTCGCTCTTCCCGGAGCTCGAGCTCGACGGGACCGAGCCGGACCGGTCTACGCGCGCCGGGGAGCGCGTCGACCTGCTGCGGGCCCTCGGGCAGCTGACCCCGAAGCAACGCGCGGTGGTGGTGCTCAGGTTCTTCGAGGACCGCACCGAGGCGGACACGGCCGAGGCACTCGGCGTCTCCGTGGGCACGGTGAAGAGCCAGACGCACGCCGCGCTCGCCAGGCTGCGCACCCTCCTGCCGGAGTTCGCGCCGCACCTGGCCGGACCGCGCCCGTCTACCGAGGAGCCGTCATGACCGACCGTGACCTGAGCGCCCTGCTGGAGCGGGCGACGGAGGACGTCGTCGAGCGCGACTTCGCTGAGAACGCGTGGAACGCGGCGCTCGACGGTCGCCGGAGCCGCCGACGCAGGTTCGTCACCGGCGCGGGAGCGGTCGCCGCGGCGGCGCTCGCCCTGGCCGCCGTCCAGCTGGGCGGCTCCGACGACGCGAAGCCCCGCCCCGCCATCTCGTCCACCACGACAGCCAGCCGGGGCACGCTCTCGGACGGCACGGCATACGCGGTCCTGCCCCCGGAGGGCAAGGAGGCGCAGCTGCCCGACTTCGACGCCGGGCTGCCGTCGACGATCGACGTCAGGGCCAGGACCGAGGCGTTCTCGCCGACCCGGCCGCCGGCCTCGGTCGTGGCCGTCTACCTGCGCCAGGACGGCGAACGCTTCCACCCGGTGCTCGTCACCGGCGACGGCCGCCAGCTCGAGGTCGCCGGCGTCGCCCTCGTCCGGACCACCGACGCAAGCGGCAACCAGGCCACGCCGCTGGGGCCGCGGGCGGTCGGCGGAGGCGGCCGCTACGTCGTCTTCCCCCAGCGAGACCACGTCGTGCGGCTCGACACCCGGACCGGCGCCACGGTGTCCTACCCGGTCCCCTCGGAGCACGTGGAGTGGGCCGGCTGGAACGCCGCGGGGACCCTGGTCATGGCCCGGTCGTCCGACGGCACCTGGGCCATCGACCCCTCCGAGCCGGGCGCGCCTGCGGTGGCGGTCCGCAACGGCTATGAAGGAGTCTTCAGGGTGACCGCCGGCGACACTGTGCCGGCCGATGTCCGGGTGACGCGGTTCGACCCGAACGGCACGCCGCTGGAGTCCACGCCCGTGCGCAGCCCGGTGACCGGGCTGGACGGCGAGACGGTCAACACCGAGCAGCTGGCCGCCACCGGTGCGTTCTTCGACCAGAACATCACCTCGACCGTGATCCGCAGGGGGTTCGGCCCGATCTACCAGGGCCTGCTGGTCGTCGAGCCCGCGTCCGGGGCGGCCAAGGTGCTGCTCGCGCCGGAGAACCCGGACGGGCAGACCGGACGGTTCAAGGGCTGCTGCACCGTGCTCGGCTGGGCCGACGACCAGACCGTCCTCTTCCAGTCGGTGGGCAGCCACGGTCGCTGGATCCTGGCCTGGAAGACGACCACCGGGGAGGTCTTCGACGTCTCGCGGATCACCACCGGAGCACCGGACGACCCGGCCACCCCGGTCGCCCTGAACGTCGGCCGGCGCGACTGACAGACGTCATGGTCGGCTCGTGACGACTGTGTGGGGCTGGTGACGCCCGCGCACGGCACGGTGGTCGGCATGACGCAGACGCAGACACTTCAAGCGCGCACCACCGCGGTGCCCGCCATCGAGCTCCGCGGTCTCACCAAGAGCTTCGGCAGTGTCCGCGCGGTGCGGGGGATCGACCTGACCGTGCGGCCCGGCGAGATCATCGCCTTCCTCGGCCCGAACGGCGCCGGCAAGACCACGACGATCGACCTGATGCTCGGCCTGTCGAGACCGGACGGCGGCAGCGTGCAGGTCTACGGCATGGAGCCGTCCGCGGCGGTCCGCCACGGGCTGATCTCGGCCGTCATGCAGACCGGTGGCCTGCTCAAGGACCTCACCGTCGCGGAGACGCTGCGGCTGACCGCGAGCCTGTTCAGCGACACCCGCCCCGTCTCCGAGGTGCTGGCGCGAGCTGGGATCTCCGACATCGGCGACCGCCGGGTCGGCAAGTGCTCCGGTGGCCAGCAGCAACGGCTGCGGTTCGCGATGGCGCTCCTGCCGGACCCGGAGCTGCTGGTGCTCGACGAGCCCACCACCGGCATGGACGTCACGGGGCGGCGGGACTTCTGGGCGGCCATCCGTGAGGACGCCGCCCAGGGACGGACCGTGCTGTTCGCGACCCACTACCTGGAGGAGGCGGACGCCTACGCGGACCGCATCGTCCTCATCAGCCACGGGCAGGTCGTCGCCGACGGCACCGCCGCCCAGGTGAAGGCGCTGGTGTCCGGTCGCACCATCAGGGCCACCCTTCCCGATGCGGATGCGACTGCCCTGCAAGGGCTTCCGGGCGTCGAGACGGTCGAGGTGCGTGGTGACTCCGTCCTCATCGCCACGACGGACAGCGACGCGGTTGCCCGCCACCTGCTGAGCGCCACGGCCGCCCACGACCTCGAGATCACCTCGCGGGGGCTCGAGGACGCTTTCATCTCGCTGACCAGCGAGGAGGACCAGTCATGACCACCGCCAACGCCACGGTCCCCGAGCGGGCCGTGCCACCGCTGGGTGGCTTCAACACCACGCTGCTGCGCATCGAGCTGCGCCGCCTGCTGCGCAACCGCCGGACGGTGATCTTCTCGATCGTCCTGCCCGTGGTGTTCTTCCTGCTCTTCGGCACCGGCAAGGACTACTCGCTGAAGAACGCCGGACACGGCAACGTCGCGAGCTACGTGATGATCTCGATGGCCCTCTACGGCGCCATGCTCTCCACCACCGCGGGAGGGGCCATGGTCTCGACCGAACGCAGCCAGGGGTGGAGCCGCCAGCTGCGGCTCACGCCGCTGACCCCGACGGCGTACATCGCGGTGAAGGTCCTCGTGGCGATGCTCCTGGGCGGCCTGTCGGTCGTGGTGGTCTACCTCGCCGGGACATTCACTCAGGCGCAGATGGACCACCACCTCTGGTGGGAGACGGCCCTGATCGCGTGGGTGGGGTCGCTGGTCTTCGCGGCCTTCGGGGTGTTCATGGGGTACCTGCTGCCCAGCGACAACGTCATGCAGATCCTCGGGCCGGGGCTGGCGCTGCTGGCCTTCCTCGGCGGGCTCTTCACCCCGCTCGACCAGATGGGCCAGACCTTCCAGACCATCGCGAAGCTCACGCCCATGTACGGCCTGAGCGAGCTGGCCCACGCCCCTCTCACCGGCGACGCGCCCGGGTGGGCTGCGGTGGTCAACGTCCTGGCCTGGCTTGCGGTCTTCGCGGGAGGCGCGGCATGGCGGTTCCGACGCGACACCGCCCGCGTCTGAGGGACCTGCTGCCCTTCGCGTCCGCCCCGACCACCGACTCTGAGAGGCTGGTGGCCGTGGGCGGACGAGAAGAGCGAAGAGCGGCCCCGGCGCAGGCGCGTCCGGGCGAAGGGCTCGTGGGCGGACCCGAGGAGAACGGGCCTCTGGGCCGCGTCGTCGGGACGTTCTTCGCCGGCATCTGGCTGGTCTTCCTCTCCGATGCGTTCACCGAGGCTTGGCGACAGCGCCAGAACCTGCGCGGTGACACCGGACTGATCCTGCTCGCGCTCTTCGTGCTCCTCTATCTCCTGCACTTCACCCACCTGCGAGCGGCGGTCTGGGGGAGCCGCGGCTCGATCGCCGGATCGTGGTACGTCACGCGGATCGGCCTGTTCTACTGGGCCGGACTCGCGCTGCTCGCCGTGCTGACGACGGCCACCATCGGTCAGGAGGGTGCCAGCACCTGGGTCTTCCTGGCGGTCTCGGGGCTCTGGACCTTCCGGCTGCGGATCGGGTGGGTCATCGGCGGACTCCTCGTCGGCATCTACGAGTTCCTCACCTTCCACGTCGACGGGTGGAGCCACGACGCCAGCATCAGCATGTCGATGGTGCTGGCGATGGCCGCCGTCACCGGGGGCATGATCGCCTCGCAGCGGCAGCGGGCACTGGCGGAGGCGCGCGAGGAGAACGCCCGGCTGGCGGTCCAGGACGAGCGCAACCGGATGGCCCGGGACGTCCACGACATCCTCGGCCACAGCCTGACCGTCATCACCGTCAAGGCCGAGCTCGCGGCCCGGCTCATGGAGGTCAGTCCGGAGCGGGCCAAGGTCGAGGTGGCCGACCTCGAACGCCTCGCCCGTGACGCCCTCGCCGACGTGCGCCAGGCCGTCGCCGGGTTCCGCGAGATGACCCTTCCCGCGGAGCTGGCCCGGGCTCGCTCGTCGCTCGCCGCAGCGGGCATCGAGGCCGACCTGCCCACCGCCGCCGACGCGGTGCCCAGCCACCTGCGCGAGCTGTGTGCCTGGACACTGCGCGAGGGCGTGACCAACGTGATCCGACACAGCGAGGCGACCACGTGCCGCGTCACCCTCGACGAACGCGGCATCACCATCGCGGATGACGGTGTCGGGCACCAGCCCGGTGTCCCGGGCACCGGTCTCATCGGCCTTCAGGAGCGTGCCGAGGCGGTGGGCGCCCGAATGACCACGAGGACCGTGCCCCCGCACGGTTTCGAGCTGTCGGTGACGTCAGCACAGGACCCGCACCCCGCTGCGCCAGACTCGCACGAGAGGGTGGAGGCATGACGATCCGACTGCTGCTCGCCGACGACCAGGCGATGGTGCGCGGCGCCCTCGCGACGCTGCTCGGGCTCGAACCCGACATGGAGGTCGTCGCCGAGGTGGGCAGCGGCGACGAGGTCGTCGCTGCCGCTCGGGCCAGCAAGCCGGACGTGGCGCTGGTGGACGTGGAGATGCCCGGGCTCGACGGCATCGCCGCCACCGCGGCGCTGCACGAGGCGATGCCCGGGGTGCGGGTGCTCATCGTGACCACGTTCGGGCGGCCCGGGTTCTTGCGTCGTGCGCTCCAGGCCGGCGCCAGCGGCTTCGTCGTCAAGGACACCCCGGCCCGACAGCTGGCCGAGGCGGTCCGCCGGGTGCACTCCGGGCTGCGGGTCGTCGACCCGGCCCTGGCCGCCGACTCGCTGGCAGGAGGCGAGTCACCCCTGACGGCGCGGGAGACCGAGGTGCTCATCGCGGCCCGCGAGGGCGGCTCGGTGGCCGACATCGCCAGGGACGTCAGCCTCTCCGAGGGCACCGTCCGCAACCACCTGTCCTCCGCGATCGGCAAGACCATGGCGCGCAACCGCGCCGACGCCGTCCGGATCGCCGACGAGTACGGCTGGCTCTGACCGAACCGGTTGCTTGGCTGCCTCAGTCGCCGGTGGCGACCGACCGGCTGGGGTCGGTGATCCACTCGCTCCACGACCCGGCATACAAGGCCGCCTCGATGCCGGCCTCGTGCAGTGCGAGCACCTCGTGCGCGGCGGTCACGCCGGAGCCGCAGTATGCCGCGACCGGACCCACGGGGCCGGCTGCGGGAACTCCCTTGCTGGAGAACAGCTCCCGCAACACCCCGGCATCGAGGAACCGGTCGTCCGGGCCGAGGTTCTCGGTGGTGGGGGCGCTGACCGCTCCCGGGATGTGGCCGGCCACCGGGTCGATGGGTTCGTGCTCCCCACGGAACCGCTCCGCGGCCCGGGCGTCGAGCAGGACGCCGGTCCGGGCGACCTCGGCCGCCCCCGACGCATCGACCACCGGCAACCCACCCGCATGCGCCTCGAAGGTCCCGGCGCCGGGCTCCGGCAGCGCACTGGTGACGGGCCCGCCGGCGGCGCGCCACGCGGCCAGGCCACCGTCGAGCACCCGCACGTCGCTGGCCCCGAAGTAGCGCAGCACCCACCAGGCTCGAGCCGCCCCGAACGACGGGCCCTGGTCGTAGACGACGATGCGCGAGTCGTTGTCGGCCCCGCACCGCTGGGCCGCCGCGGCGACGGAGTGGGCCTGGGGGAGCGGGTGCCGACCCCCGCGACCGGGCGGGCCGGCCAGCTCGGCGTCGAGGTCGACGTAGTGGGCCCCCGGCAGGTGCGCCGCGGCATACCGGTCACGCCCTGGTGGGCCGGCCGTGGTCGTGAGGTTCCACTGCACGTCGACGAGCACCACGGAGCGGGGGTCGCGGGTCAGGTCGGCGAGCAGCTCGTCGGCGCTGGTCAGGGCACGCATTCGGCCAGTCAAGCACCAGATGGGACACTGGTGCGGCCATGACCGCCACCACTGCCGCCCTGCTGCCGCCGCTCACCATCGGGCGCCACACCATCGAGTCGCCCGTCGTGCTGGCGCCGATGGCGGGCATCACCAACCGGGCGTTCCGCAAGCTGTGCCGTGAGTACGGCAACCAGGGGCTGGACGAGGGTGGCGCGAGCGGTGCGACCTCTCTGTACGTCAGCGAGATGATCACCTCCCGCGCGCTCGTGGAGCGGACGCCGGAGTCGATGCGGTTGATCGAGCACGACCCCGACGAAGACCCACGGTCGATCCAGCTCTACGGCGTCGACCCCGCCACGGTCGCGGCAGCCGTGCGGATGCTCGTCACCGAGGACCGCGCCGACCACATCGACCTCAACTTCGGCTGCCCGGTCCCCAAGGTGACCCGCAAGGGCGGCGGCGCCGCCCTGCCGTGGAAGCGCGACCTCTTCGAGGCCATCGTGCGTGGGGCGGTGCGCGAGGCGAGCCCGTACGACGTGCCGGTCACCGTGAAGATGCGCAAGGGCATCGACGACGACCACCTGACCTACCTCGAGGCCGGCCTGATGGCCGAGCGGGCCGGCGTCGCAGCCGTGGCGCTGCACGGGCGGACCGCGTCCCAGGCCTACTCGGGTGAGGCCGACTGGACCGCCATCGCGCGACTCAAGGAGACCGTGAAGACGATCCCGGTCCTCGGCAACGGCGACATCTGGTCGGCCGAGGATGCCGTGCGGATGACGCGGGAGACCGGCTGCGACGGGGTCGTGGTCGGCCGCGGCTGCCTGGGTCGACCCTGGCTGTTCACCGACCTCGCGGCGGCCTTCGCCGGCACCCCGGCGCGGGTCGAGCCGACCCTCGGCGAGGTGACCGCCACCATGCGCCGCCACACCGAGTACCTCATCGACTTCTACGACGACGAGTACAAGGCCTGCCGCGACATCCGCAAGCACATCGCCTGGTACCTCAAGGGTTTCCCGGCCGGCTCCACCGTGCGCCACCACCTCGCGCTGGTCGACTCGTTGGCGGCCCTGGACGAGCTGATCGCGACGATGGACTCCGGCGCGGCCTGGCCGGGAGACGCCGCCGAGGGCCAGCGTGGGCGGGCGGGTTCGCCGCGCCACGTCGCCCTGCCCGAGGGATGGCTCGACAGCCGCGAGCTCAGTGAGGCGCACCGGCAGGCGGTCGCCGAGGCCGAGCTCTCCGTCTCCGGCGGCTGACCCACCGGCACCGCGCGTGGTTCCGTCAGGAATCGAGAAGACCCCCTGCGAGGGCCGTGACTAGGCTGGCTCGGGCGCACTGATCGGTTCACGAGGGAGACACGATGAGCAGGGGCACGACCACGCAGGCGACCTCGACCGGGATGCATCCCGCCGACAGCCACGACCTGATCCGCGTCCACGGCGCCCGCGAGAACAACCTCAAGGACGTCAGCGTCGAGATCCCGAAGCGTCGGCTGACCGTCTTCACGGGGGTCTCGGGATCGGGCAAGAGCTCGTTGGTCTTCAGCACCATCGCTGCCGACTCGCAACGGATGATCAACGAGACCTACAGCGCCTTCGTCCAGGGCTTCATGCCGTCCCTGGCGCGCCCTGACGTCGACCTCCTCGAGGGGCTCACGACGGCGATCATCGTCGACCAGGAGCGGATGGGGGCGAACCCACGCTCCACCGTCGGCACCGCCACCGACGCCAACGCCATGCTGCGCATCCTGTTCAGCCGGATCGGGGACCCGCAGATCGGACCACCCACTGCGTTCTCGTTCAACGTCCCGACCCGCAAGGCCAGCGGGGTGATGAGCACCGAGAAGGCCGGCGGCCGGGTCGAGAAGGCCGTGGTCCAGAACCAGGTCTACCTGGGCGGCATGTGCGCCCGCTGCGAGGGGATGGGGTCGGTCTCCGACTTCGACCTGACCGCGTTGTACGACGAGACGAAGTCGCTGCTCGAGGGCGCCCTGACCGTGCCGGGCTACTCGATGGACGGCTGGTACGGGAGGCTCTTCGAGGGCATGGGGCTGCCGATGGACAAGCCGATCGGCTCCTTCACCAAGAAGCAGCTCGAGACGATGCTCTACGCGGAGCCGACCAAGATCAACGTCGAGGGCGTCAACCTCACCTTCGAGGGCGTCATCCCCAAGATCCAGAAGTCGATGCTGTCCAAGGACGTCGAGGCCATGCAGCCCCACGTCCGGCGGTTCGTGGAGCGCGCCATCACCTTCCAGACGTGCCCCGAGTGCGAAGGCACCCGGCTGAGCAAGGAAGCCCGGTCCTCGCGGATCAAGGGGAAGAACATCGCGGACCTCTGCACGATGCAGATCAGCGACCTGGCGGCCTGGGTCCGCGACCTGGACGAGCCCTCCGTCGCACCGCTGCTGGCAGGGCTGCAGCACGTGCTCGACTCGTTCACCGAGATCGGCCTGGGCTACCTCTCCCTCGACCGGCCGGCCGGCACGCTGTCCGGGGGAGAAGCGCAGCGCACCAAGATGATCCGCCACCTCGGCTCGTCGCTCACGGACGTCACCTACGTCTTCGACGAGCCCACGATCGGCCTGCACCCGCACGACATCGAGCGGATGAACGAGCTCCTGCTCCAGCTGCGCGACAAGGGCAACACGGTGCTGGTCGTCGAGCACAAGCCCGAGACCATCGCGATCGCCGACCACGTCATCGACCTCGGTCCCGGCGCCGGGACCGGAGGCGGCACGGTCTGCTTCGAAGGGAGCGTCGACGGTCTGCGGGCGAGCGACACCACCACCGGTCACCACCTCGACGACCGGGCGGCGATCAAGGAGGTGGTGCGCGCGTCGACCGGCGCCATGGAGGTCCGCGGCGCCTCGACCCACAACCTGCGCGACGTCAGTGTCGACATCCCGCTCGGCGTGCTCTGCGTCGTCACCGGTGTCGCCGGCTCGGGCAAGAGCTCGCTCATCCACGGCTCCGTCGCGGGTCGTGACGGGGTCGTCGTCATCGACCAGGCCGCGATCAAGGGCTCCCGCCGCAGCAACCCGGCCACCTACACCGGCCTGCTCGAGCCGATCCGCAAGGCGTTCGCGAAGGCGAACGACGTCAAGCCGGCTCTCTTCAGCTCCAACTCCGAGGGCGCCTGCCCCACCTGCAACGGCGCTGGCGTCATCTTCACCGAGCTGGGGGTGATGGCCACGGTCGAGTCGACCTGCGAGGAGTGCGAGGGCCGCCGCTTCCAGGCTGCGGTGCTGGAGTACACGCTGGGGGGCAAGAACATCGCCGACGTGCTGGACCTGTCCGTCACCGAGGCCGAGGCCTTCTTCGCCGACGGGGACGCCAAGACGCCCGCCGCCCACAAGGTGCTCGACCGGCTCGCCGACGTGGGTCTGGGCTACCTCAGCCTGGGCCAGCCGCTCACCACCCTGTCTGGCGGCGAGCGCCAGCGCCTGAAGCTGGCCGCGCAGATGTCGGAGAAGGGCGACGTCTACGTCCTCGACGAGCCCACCACGGGTCTGCACCTCGCCGATGTCGAGAACCTGCTCGGCCTGCTCGACCGGCTCGTGGACTCCGGCAAGTCGGTCATCGTCATCGAGCACCACCAGGCCGTGATGGCACACGCCGACTGGCTCATCGACCTCGGCCCGGGCGCGGGGCACGACGGTGGGCTGGTGGTCTTCGAGGGGACACCGGCCGACCTGGTCGCCCACCGGTCGACCCTGACCGGCGAGCACCTCGCGCTCTACGTCGGGTCCTGACCGGGAGCCGGGAGGACTGACGCGAGCCGGGCCACCGCCTCGGGCACCTGCTCGACGGTGATCCGGCGGAACCCCATCGCCAGACCCGGTCGCGGGGTGGTGCCCTGGAACCGCACCGACACTGGTTCCAGGGCGACCCCGGCCTTCGCCGCGTCAGCAGCCACGGCCACGTCGTCGACGGTGCGGTCGGTGAAGTAGGTGCACACGTGCAGGCCGGCCGCCGAGGGCAGCACCTCGAGGACGCCCTGGGGGAGCGTGGCCAGGCCGTCGAGCAGGGCCTGCCTGCGCCGCGCGTAGAGCTTGGTGACCTTGCGGACGTGGGCGGACAGCAGTCCCTCGCCCATGAACCGGGCCAGCGCCCCCTGGGTCACCGCGTCGCCCTGCCAGTCGGTGAGCAGCTTGGCCTGGCGCAGGGTGTCCTGGAGGGACCGTGGGGCGATGAGGTAGCCGACCCGGAGCGAGGGCATGAGGGTCTTGGAGAACGAGCCGACGTAGACCACCCGACCGTCCCGGTCGAGGTTCTGGAGGGGCGCGAGGGGCCGGTCCTCGAACCGGAACTCGCTGTCGTAGTCGTCCTCCACGATGACGACGTTGCGCCGAGAGGCCCACTCCAGCAACGCGATCCGGCGTCTCAGCGACATGACCGCACCGGTCGGGAACTGGTGGGACGGCGTCACGTAGACCATCCGGGCGGCGCGGGGGAGGTCGTCGACGACGAGGCCCTCCTCGTCGACCCGGACCGGTCGCACGGTGGCGCCGTGCGAGGCGAAGAGCCGGGCGGCGGCCGTGTAGCCCGGGTCCTCGACCACGACGACATCGCCCGGGTCGAGCACGGCCCGGGCCACGACGTCGAGGGCCTGCTGGGCGCCGTTGGTGAGGAGCACGTCATCGGGGCTGGCCACCACCGACCTGGCCAGGCCGGCATACCTGGCGACCTCCGCCTGCAGCCCCGGGTGGCCGCCGCCCTCGTAGGCGGAGGCGGCGAGCAGCGACGGCCGCAGCGTCGCGGACACGAGCCGGCGCCACACGGCGAGGGGGAAGAGCGTGGTGTCGGGCCCGCCGACCGACAGGTCGAACTCGGTGGGCGCCGCGTCGGGCACCGGTGCTGGCAGTGCCGACCACACCTGCCTGGGGCGCAGGTCGCCGACCGGCGCCCGTCGGGCCCGTCGTGGCTCGATGTCGGCGCACACGAAGGTGCCGGCGCCGACCCGGGTCACCAGGAATCCCTCGGCCGTGAGCCGGTCGTAGGCCGTGGTGACGGTGCCGCGGGCGACGCCCACTGACGACGCGAGCTCGCGACTGGGCGGGACCCGCTCACCGGCGGCCAGCCGTCCGTCGAGGATGGCCTCCAGCAGCTCGCGGTAGATGGTCGCGGACCGGTCGCCGGTCGTGTCGGGATCGAGGTACAGGTCCACCACCACAGGGTAGGTCGTGGACCGGACATTGGCCCAATCAGATGACCAAGGAATGGACCTTCTGACCGGGCCAATGAGCGGCCAGGCTGGTCCCATGACGACGACCCCGACCGCTCCGGCGACGACGCACGCTCGGCTGAGCATCCCGCAGGGCACCGCCCTGTCGATCGGCGCCGTGCTCGGCACGGGCGTCATCACCCTGCCGGCCATCGCGGCCGGGATCGCCGGACCGGCGTCCCTCGTGGCCTGGGCCGCACTGGTGGTGCTGAGCATCCCGCTCGCCTCGACCTTCGCCGCGATGGGTGCTCGGTTCCCCGACAGCGGGGGAGTGTCGACCTACGTGCGGCGGGCGTTCGGTCCGCGGGCCTCGGCCGCGGTCGGCTGGTGCTTCTACTTCGCGGTCCCGGTGGGCGCTCCGCCCGCATCGCTGATGGCGGGGCACTACGTGTCCGACGCGGTGGGCGGCGGGCGCACCGTCGCCGTCGCGGTGGCCGCGAGCCTGATCGTGGGCGTCGCGCTGATGAACGCCGCAGGCCTGCGCCTCTCCGGCCGGGTCCAGCTGGGGCTGACCGCGGTGCTCGCGACCCTCATGCTCGTGACCATCGTCGCGGCCCTGCCCCGGGCGTCGTGGGACAACCTGCAGCCGTTCGCGCCGCACGGCTGGGGGGCGGTGGGCTCGGCGGCGGCGCTGCTGGTGTGGGGGTTCGCCGGCTGGGAGGCGGTGGCCTCGCTCGCCGGTGACTACCGGCGCCCGGCTCGCGACGTGCCCCGGGCGACCGCCATCGCGCTGGTGGTCGTCGGCACCCTCTACCTCGCGCTCGCGGCGACCAGCCTGATGGTGCTCGGGCCGGCCACCGGCTCGAGCGAGGCACCCCTCTCCGACCTTCTCGCGGCGGGGGTCGGCGGCGAGGTCAGGGTCGTCACCGCAGTGGTCGCGGTGCTGCTCACCGTCGGGGCCATGAACGCCTACTACGCGGGCGGCTCACGGCTGGGAGCCGCACTGGCCCGCGACGGTGCGCTGCCGGCATACCTCGCTGTGGGCGCGGGGAAGGACGGGGTGCCGCGGCGCAGCCTGGCCCTGATCGCCGGGCAGTCCGTGCTCTGGCTGGTCGCCTCGGAGGTGCTGCACCTCGGGCTCACGCCGCTGATGCTGTTGGCCACCGGCTGCTTCACGCTGGTCTACGTCCTGGGGACGGCGGCGGCCGTGCGCCTGCTGGAGCGCGGCTCGCGAGCCTGGTGGACCGCCGTGGTCGCACTGGTCTCGGTGCTGGGCCTGCTGGTCATGAACGGCTGGCACGTGCTCTGGGCGCTCGGGGTCGCCGCCGCGGCGGTCGGCTACCAGGTGTGGCACGACCGTCGGCGGGTCGTGGCAGGCTGCGTGCATGGGTACGACGAAGCGGACCTCGGGGCAGGTCCAGATCGGGACGCCGGGCGGGACCGCGGAGCGGCCGGCGACGTTCTTCTCGGGGCCTGAGGAGTTCGCCGCGTGGTTGGCGGCCCACCACGACAGCGCGACCGAGCTCTGGATGGGTCTCTACAAGAAGCACGTGCCCGACCGCGGCCTGACCTGGGAGCAGGCGGTCATCGAGGCGCTCTGCTGGGGCTGGATCGACTCGGTCGCCCAGCGGATCGACGAGGACACGACCCGCCAGCGCTGGACCCCCCGCAAGGCCACCAGCAACTGGAGCGCCATCAACATCGCCGCCGTCGAGCGGCTCAAGGCCGAGGGGCGGATGCAGCCATCGGGGCTGGCCGCCTACGCGCTGCGCCGCGAGGACCGCTCAGGCATCTACTCCTACGAGAGCGCGGGTCAGGTCGAGCTGCCGCCGGAGTATGCCGCGCGGCTGGCGAGCGACCCGGCCGCCAGTGCGTTCTGGGAGATCGCGACACCGTCGTACCAGAGGCTCGCCATCCACTGGGTGGTGACCGCCAAGCAGGAGGCCACCCGCGACAAGCGGATGGCCCAGCTGGTGGAGGACAGCGCGGCGGGGCGGCTGATCCCGAGCCAGCGCTACGGCACCCAGCCGAAGTGGGTGGAGCGGGCCGCCGAGGCAGCGCGGGCCACCCGGCCGTAGGCTCGCCAGCGTGGCGTACAGCGCAGTCGACCGGGAGCGTTGGGTGCGGGAGGACCCTGCCACCAAGCGCGCCGACCGAGACGACTTCGCCCGCGACCGGGCCCGGCTCGTGCACTCGGCGTCGCTGCGCCGGCTGTCGGCCAAGACCCAGGTGGTGCAGCCCGGCGACGACGACTTCGTGCGCAACCGGCTCACCCACAGCCTCGAGGTCGCCCAGATCGGCCGGGAGTTCGGGCAGGCGCTCGGCTGCAGTGCCGACGTCGTCGACTCGGCCTGCCTCGCCCACGACCTCGGGCACCCTCCGTTCGGCCACAACGGCGAGCGCGCCCTCGACGAGGTCGCGCGCGACATCGGCGGGTTCGAGGGCAACGCGCAGACCCTGCGGCTGCTGACCCGGCTGGAGCCCAAGCGGGTCCACCCGGACGGCCGACCGGCCGGGCTCAACCTGACCCGGGCGACCCTCGATGCCGCCACGAAGTACCCGTGGCGCAGGGGCGAGGGGGAGGGCGGTGCAGTGGTCGGCGCGAGCGCGAAGTTCGGGGTCTACGCCGACGACCTCCCGGTCTTCGAGTGGTTCCGCGACGGCCGGCCCGACGGGCAGCGGTGCATCGAGGCCGACGTCATGGACTGGTCCGACGACGTCGCCTACTCCGTGCACGACGTCGAGGACGCCATCGCGTCCGGCCGGCTCGACGTGCGACGCCTCCGGGACCGCACCGACGTCGACTCGGTGCTCGCGGTGGCGACCGGTCTCTATGCCGCGGACCTCGGCGTGGATGCCCTCGGTGCCGCGCTGGAACGCGTGCTCGCCAGCGGGGCCGTGCCCACGGCATACGACGGGTCACGGGTGGACCGGGCGGCGCTCAAGGACATGACCTCGCGGCTGATCGGCCGCTTCGTCCACGGGGTGGAGGTGGCCACCCGCGAGCGGCACGGCGACGGGCCGCTGACCCGCTACGCCGCCGACCTGGTCGTGCCCGACGAGACCCGGGCCGAGTGCGCCGTGCTCAAGGCCGTGGCCGCCCACTTCGTCATGCACGCCCAGGAGCGGGTCGACGTGCTGAGCCGGCAGCGCGCCATCGTGGCCGACCTGGTGGCCGGCTACCAGCAGGACCCGGTCGGACGGCTCGACCCCGACCTGCTCGGCGACTGGAAGGCAGCCACGGACGACGCGGAGGCGTTGCGCGTCGTGGTCGACCAGGTCGCGTCGCTGACCGACGTGCGGGCGGAGTACCTGCACCACGCCTGGTCCTGACCTCCGGCTGGGGAAGGTCGGCCACCCGGCGTCCCGACCACCTAGACTCGACCGCGACAAGGAGGGCCAGTGGCGGGTCGGATCAAGGCCGAGGACGTCGCGCTCGTGAAGGAGCGTTCGTCCATCGAGGATGTCGTGCGCGAGCACGTGACCCTGCGACCTGCCGGCCCGGGCTCGATGAAGGGGCTGTGCCCGTTCCACGACGAGAAGTCCCCGTCGTTCAACGTCCGTCCGGCCGTTGGTGCCTGGCACTGCTTCGGCTGCGGCGAGGGCGGTGACGTCATCTCGTTCGTCCAGAAGGTCGAGCACCTCACCTTCAGCGAGGCGATCGAGCGGCTCGCGCAGAAGATCGGCCTGGAGCTGCACTACGAGGAGGGCGGCAAGCCCAGTGGTGGCGAGTCGCTCGGGCGCCGCTCGCGGCTGATCGAGGCGCACCGGGTGGCGCAGGAGTTCTACCACCACGCCCTGCTCAACGCGCCCGAGGCCCGCGCCGGCCGCGACTTCCTGCGCGAGCGCGGGTTCGACAGCGAGGCCGCCAAGAAGTTCGGCGTCGGCTTCGCCCCGCGCGGTGGGGAGGAGCTGTCGCGGCACCTGCGGTCGAAGGGCTTCACCGACGAGGAGGTCACCCTCGGCGGGCTGTCGGGTCGCGGCAGCCGTGGTCTCTATGACCGGTTCCGCGGGCGGCTGGTCTGGCCGATCCGCGACATCACCGGAGACACCGTGGGCTTCGGCGCGCGGCGGCTGTTCGAGGACGACCGGATCGCGGCCAAGTACCTCAACACCTCAGAGACCCCCATCTACAAGAAGTCGACCGTCCTCTACGGTCTCGACGCAGCCAAGAAGTCGATCGCGGGTGACCGCAAGGCCGTCATCGTCGAGGGCTACACCGACGTGATGGCCTGCCACCTGGCCGGCATCGAGGGTGCGGTGGCGACCTGCGGCACGTCGTTCGGCGTCGACCACATCAAGCTGCTGCGCCGCATCATGCGCGACGAGGCCGACCTCGCGCCGGCTCGGGTGGTCTTCACCTTCGACGGCGACGCCGCGGGGCAGAAGGCCGCGATGCGGGCGTTCGGCGAGGACCAGCGGTGGGCCTCGCAGTCGTTCGTGGCCGTGGCCGACGGGGGCATGGACCCCTGCGAGCTGCGGATCGCCAAGGGCGACGACGCGGTGCGGCACCTGATCGACGACGCGGTGCCGATGTTCGAGTTCGCCGTCCGCACGACCATCGCGCGGTTCGACCTGACGACCGCCGAGGGGCGGGTGCAGGGGATGCGCGCCGCCGCCCCCATCGTGAACTCGATCCGCGACAGCTCGATGCGACCCGAGTACATCCGCACGGTCGCGGGGTGGATCGGGGTCGAGGTCGAGCAGGTTCAGGCCGAGGTGTCCCGCGCGCAGCGGATCGCTGCCCGGGACGCCAAGGAGGCGGCGGAGTCCCCAGCCGGGCGCGAGGGCCGCGACGGTCGGCCCGGCCAGCACGAGCGCTCGCGTGAGGCCGCCAGCCGGCCTGACGCCGACACGGTGCCGGAGCCGTCGATCGAGGAGGCCCGCGCCGCGCTGCCCACCCCCGACCTGCGCGACCCGATCGTCTTCGCCGAGCGGCAGCTGCTCCAGACGCTGCTGCAGTACCCCGACAGCTTCCATGCCGACGACGTCGACAAGGTCTCGGCCGACGCGTTCACGGCTCCCGCGCACCGGGCCGTCTTCGACGGGGTCCGTGGGGCCGGCGGCCCGCAGCGGGGCCTGTCCGTGCAGGCCTGGGCCGACCGCGTGACGCAGGCGGCGCCGCTGGCCGTGCACGGGCTCGTGGCCGAGCTGGCGGTAGCGTCGCTGCCGACCAGGTTCGACAAGGCGACCGGGCTTCCGGAGCGCCGCTACATCGACGCGCTGCTCACCCGCGTCCAGGAGGTCTCGCTGACCCGCAGGATCGCCGATGCGATGTCGGCCATGCGCCGGATGGCGACCGACCCGCACACCGACCCCGCGCTGGCCCGCAGCCTGAGCGGGGAGCTCCAGGAGCTCCAGCGCGAGCTCGCGACGCTGCGCGACCAGGCGTCCTGATGGCGCTCTCGCTGCGCCGCCCCGACCGGCTGCCCTCCGACATCCGCTCCGTGGTCGGGCTCGGCTCCGGCGAGCGGGTGCTCAGCTGGGGCCGTGAGGAAGCCAGCGGAACGACCGTGGTCGCCACCAACCACGCCTTGTATGCCGTCGACGCGGCCGGGGTGCGCACGCTCCACCGCCCGTGGCACGAGGTCGACGGCGGCACCTGGTCGGCGGAGCTCGCCACCCTCACCGTCACCTGGGTCGACGGGTCGCGGCCGTCGCAGTGGGTCCTCGGCGCCACCAGCCTGGTGCCGGAGACCCTGCGCGAGCGCGTCCAGGCCAGCGTCGTGCTGGCCCAGCGGATCGAGCTCGGACCACGCCGGACGGCCAAGGTGGCCCTGCGGCAGGACCTCGGCGGTGGCGGTCTGGTCGAGCAGGTCGTGCTCGGCCGAGGGGTCCGCGCCGACGACCCCGAGCTGGCCGCCCGCACCGAGGCCGCGCTGGTCTACCTGCGCGAGCAGGTCGGGCTCTAGGGACGTCCGGGCGAGCCTCCACCCGAGCCTCCACCCGTTTTCAGAACTGCGCGCATCCTTTGCTATGGTTGCGCAGCGCCGAACGCGGGGGACCGCCGACGGACATTCCCCTGTAGCTCAATTGGCAGAGCAGCCGACTGTTAATCGGCAGGTTGTTGGTTCGAGTCCAACCGGGGGAGCCACCCCACCCACGAGGCCCCAGACCATCGGGTCCGGGGCCTTCGTCGTCCTGCTGGGAGCGGCGGCTCAGCCGCCCGGGTTCGCATCAGCCGGTGCAGGGGCCGGCACTGCTGCGGCTTCGCGAATCGTGGTCCGGCCACGACGCGAGAGCCGGCGCTGCACCCGACCCGCGATCACGGTCAGGGTGTAGTTGATCAGGATGAAAAGGAGCGCCGCCACGATGTAGGCCGGAAGCGTGTTCGCGAACGCGGAGCCCAAGGTCTTCGACCAGATGAGCAGCTCGCCGTAGGTGATCGAGTAACCGAGGGCAGAGTCCTTGAGGATGACCACGAACTGACCGATCAGGGCCGGCAGCATGGCCGTGATGGCCTGCGGCAGCTGGATCGACCGCAGCGTCTGCGACTCTGTGAGTCCGATCGACAGTCCGGCTTCGGACTGACCCTTCGGCAGGGAGAACACGCCCGAGCGAACGAGCTCCGCGATGACGGACCCGTTGTAGAGCGTCAGGCCCGTGACGACACCGGCCAGGGGTGCAGTCTCGCTGGAGAACACGCTGGAGCGCGAGTAGTAGCCGTAGCTGGCGATCATCATGATCAGCACCGGCACCGAACGGAAGAACTCGACGACCACGCCGGACACCCAACGGATCGGGCGGATGGTCGAGAGCCGGCCCAGCCCGAACAGCAGCCCGAAGGCGATCGCCAGGGCGATCGAGATCACCGCGGCCTTCAGCGTGCCCCAGAGTCCGATCAGGAGGTAGTCCCGCCAGACCGAGCGGTCGGTGACGAACGGCTCCCACATGAAGCCCTGCAGCTGGTTGGCCGTCTGCATCTTGCGGACGACGACGTAGCCGGTCGCGACGACCAGGAGGACGCCGATGACCGACAGGACGGCGTGGCGCCGCCGGGCACGGGGCCCAGGAGCATCGAACAGGACGGAGGCACTCATCGCTTCACCGCCAGTCGACGCGACAGCGAGGTGAAGAACACCCCGAGCGGCAGCGTCAGGATGACGAACCCGATGGCGAAGATGAGGAAGACCGACAGCGTCCCGGTCTCGTTCTCGATGATCTTCTGCATCAGACCGCCCGCCTCCGCCGCCACGATCACAGCCGTGACGGTGGTGTTCTTGATGAGGGCGATGAAGTTGGACCCGAGCGGGGCGACGGCGCCGCGGAAGGCCTGCGGCAGGATCACCTCCCGCATGCTCTGGGAGAACGTGAGGCCGATGGAGCGCGAGGCCTCGGCCTGACCCACAGGCACGGTGTTCACTCCCGACCGCAAGGCCTCGCAGACGAAGGCGGCATGGTAGATCGACAGCATCACGGCCGACCAACGCAGGGCGTTCTGGGTGATGTCCTGTTGGTCGAGGTTGAGGCCGAGGATGTAGGTCAGGCCAAGGATGCTGAAAACCATGAGCAGGGTCAGTGGCGTGTTGCGGAAGACGTTGACGTACCAAGTTCCCAGCAGCCGCAGAACGCGCACCGGCGACAGCCGCATGACGGCTACGAGGGTGCCGATCACCAGCGAGCC
Source organism: Phycicoccus sp. Soil802 (assembly GCF_001429605.1). Classification (GTDB taxonomy): domain Bacteria; phylum Actinomycetota; class Actinomycetes; order Actinomycetales; family Dermatophilaceae; genus Pedococcus. The sequence goes on along the minus strand of NZ_LMSS01000006.1, from coordinate 239,293 downwards.
GATGCCCGCCACGAGGGCGAGCCGGATCGTGACCCAGAAAGCCCGGAGGATCTCTGGACCGTAGTTGCTCAGGATGTCGCCCATTCAGGGATGCCTTCCGTCGCGGAGGTGGTGAGGACAGTGGCCGCGGTATGCCGCGCGCTCAGGCCGAGCGCGCGGCATACCCGTTGCGGAGTCGAGCAGGTCAGGCGCAGGCGTCCTGCTTGGGCGGGTTGGTCGCGCTGTCGACCTTGAACCCGGCCGGGCCGAGGTTGGCGTCGATGGCCTTCTGCCAGTCACCGGACGAGATCATCTTGGCGATCGCCGTGTTGATCTTCTCGCAGGTCGCGGTGTCACCCTTCTTGATGCCGATGCCGTAGCGCTCCTCCGAGAACGTCTTGCCCACGACCTTCAGCTTGCCCTTGTACTGCGCCTGAGAGGCGTAGCCGGCGAGGATGGTGTTGTCGGTGGTCAGGGCGTCGACGCCCTTCGAGACCAGGGCCGTGACGCACTCGGAGTAGGTGCCGAACTCCTGCAGCTGGACGCCGGAGTACTTCTCCTTGACCTTCTGCGCCGAGGTCGACCCGGTCACGGAGCAGAGCTTCTTGCCGGTGAGCGAGTCAGGGCCGGTGATGGTGGTGTCGTCGGCACGGACGAGCAGGTCCTGGCCGGCGATGAAGTACGGGCCGGCGAAGGTGATCTTCTCCTTGCGGGCGTCGGTGATCGAGTAGGTCGCAACGACCATGTTGACCTGGCCGGTGGAGATCAGCGTCTCGCGCTGTGCGGACGGGGCCTGGACCCACTGGATGTCTGCAGCCTCGTGGCCGAGCTCCTTGGCGACGTAGGTCGCGACGTCGACGTCGAGGCCGGTGTACTTCGCGCCCTCCTTGAGGCCGAGGCCGGGCTGGTCGAACTTGATGCCGACCTTGAACTTCTCGCCTCCGCCGCCTCCGCCGCTGCCCCCGTCCTTGGCACTGTCGCCACAGGCGGCCAGGCCGAGCGCGAGAACCGATGCGGCGGTCATGGCGCCAATCTGACGAATCTTCATTCCGTTTCCTCCTGATGTGTTGCCGCTGCGCTGGCGCGCCCCGGTGTTCAGTGCAGTGCGGTCTGATGTCGTTCTGTGTCAGCGGATCCCAGTGCGGCGGGACCCTGTGGTGGATGGGACCGAGGGGGGTGGTCCTGCGAGTGCCGGACTAGTGGGTGAGGATCTTGCCGAGGAAGTCCTTGGCGCGGTCGGACTTCGGGGCGGTGAAGAAGCCCTCGGGGTCGTTCTCCTCGACGATCTGGCCGTCAGCCATGAAGACGACGCGGTTGGCCGCCTTGCGGGCGAAGCCCATCTCGTGGGTGACGACGACCATCGTCATACCCTCCTTGGCGAGGGCGATCATGACGTCGAGGACCTCAGTGATCATCTCGGGGTCGAGCGCGGAGGTGGGCTCGTCGAAGAGCATCACCTTGGGGTCCATCGCCAGCGATCGGGCGATGGCCACGCGCTGCTGCTGACCGCCGGAGAGCTGGGCGGGGAACTTCTCCGCCTGATGCGCGACGCCGACCCGCTCGAGCAGCTCCATCGCCCGCTTCTCGGCCTCGGCCTTGGGCACCTTGCGGGCCTTGATCGGGCCGAGCGTGACGTTGTCGAGGATCGTCTTGTGGGCGAACAGGTTGAAGGACTGGAAGACCATCCCGACGTCGGCCCGCAGCTTCGCGAGCTCCTTGCCCTCCTCGGGCAGCGGCACGCCGTCGATGGTGATCGAGCCGGTCTCGAACGTCTCGAGCCGGTTGATGGTGCGGCACAGGGTCGACTTGCCGGACCCCGAGGGACCGATCACGACGACGACCTCGCCCTTGCCGATGGACAGGTTGATGTCCTGGAGGACGTGCAGCTCGCCGAAGTGCTTGTTGACGCCCTTGAGAACGACCAGTGGCTCCGTCATGTCCGGCAACCTACCCGTTTGTCGTATCTCCCTGCCTTCTCCGTCCCCATCTGTCACCCAAAGGCAACCTGAGGCGTCAGCAGGAAACTTGCGACAGCATTGACAGACATTCTTCTCAGTGACAATGTTTAGTGGCCTAGTAATGACTAGGATCGGCTATAAGTAGGACGACAGGCGTGATGACAGGGGGATACATGGAGAACTCGACGGCACCCAGACGTCCCCATTTCGCGGGCGTCGTCACAGTTGGTGCCCTCACGATCGCAGCGCTGGTGCTCACCGCCGGTGGGGCGAAGGCCGTGGACGCTCGGGATGCGGCGATACAGAGCGCGATCATCGCTCAGACCGGTAGTGGCGCCGCCAAGGCCAGTGAGGCGCGGTCCCTGGCCGATTCCGGAGTGAGCATCGACGTGGGTCGTGATGGTCGAACACAGGCAGCCCTCGAGACGTTCGCACAGGTCGACGGTGATATGACTCGAATGATCAGTGTGATCGAGAGCGACTCCACGGAGGGTGTGGATTTCCGTTTGGGCTTGCCAAAGGGAGCCAAGGTCACACTCGCGGGGGGCCGGGCTGCCATCGTCAGGTCGCGAGGGGACGCCGAGGTCGAAGTGCTCGCAACGATCGAAAGGCCTTGGGCGATCGATGCGGCGGGCAGACACCTGCCAACCTCTTACACATATGCGGACGGTGTGCTCACGCAGCACATCGACACCTCAGCAGCTAGCTTTCCGGTGGTCCTCGACCCGGCCGTGACCACTGGCTTCTACATCGTGCCGGTCTTTTACGTCCAGTACACCTGGACTGAGACGTGGTGGGTCAAGAACCACATCCCTCAGTCCGCCGTCGCCTTGGCCCTCTTGTGCTCCCGCACCGGCGAAGCCGCGCCGTTCTGTGCCTACTACGGAGCACTGTTCCTCAACGATGTCAGAGTGACCACAGATGCCGCGATCGCTCACTCCACATGCCTGAAGATGAGATTGCCAGCCGTTCTGGGCGCCATCGGAATCCCGGCCTACGATTCCTACTACGTCACATGCAAATCCTGAGGGGAGGGATCGTGAACAAGGATCTCAGGCGAGAAACGGCGATGCTTGGCCTGATTCTGGTCGTCGCCTTGGTGAGTCCCTTGTTCTTCGACCTGTCGCCGCTGAACTGGATCAGCGTCCTGTTCGTAGCGTGGTACGTCGTTCAGCGTGGCGTTCGCGCCGCCAGGCGTCGCGCCACACGCTCCTCTCCTTCATGAGGAGAGTGTCAAGGATCAGCCGGAGCCAGTGTCAGGGATGACCCGAAGCCACGTCAGGCACTGGTGGGGCAGGTCGAGCTTGAGCCGACGACCGACTGATCATGGTGCAGAGGACGGCCACAACCCAGGGCCGGCCGTAGGAACGCCTCCGACGTGCTCGCCATCAGGTCGTCGGCACGGCCGTCTGCCCTCAAGGGAGGCAAACGCCTTTACCGAACCTTTAACAACTTGTTCTGCGGTTTACCGAAAGCAGAACAAGTGATCATGGTTTGATCACCATAAGAGGGGCACATACGGAACGAATCCACGCAGGAGGGGCGACATGGGAAATGAACTCGGCACCGTCATCGAGGAGAAGCTGTGCGAGAAGGGCTGGTCGGTCTCGCGCTGCACGGTTGAGAGCGGCGTGAGCGCCGAAGTCCTCGCCACGCTGATCGGCCCGGATCAGCTGCCTTGCATGCCCGACGAGAAAACCCTTGCATCCCTGGCGAAGGCCCTCGATCTGACGTACCGAGAGCTGGTCGTGGCCGCTGCCGTGGCGTGCGGGCTTCCGAAGAACCAGGAGGGGGAGCCCACCTTCGTGCTCCGCTTCGTGACCAACCAGGAGCTCATCAACGAGCTGCGTCGACGGCTCATGCGCGGTCGACAGACCGCCGACCCGCAGCAACGCCGGATCGCCCACCTCGCCCTCATGCAGACCGCCCTGACCGGCGACTTCGAGGCCGAAGCGAGCTGACCCTGGCTGGATACCGGTGGGGCAGGTCGGGCTTGAACCGACGACCGACGGATTATGAGAAGTCCCGAAGGTGCAGGTCGGGCGCCAATTTTGGCCATTTCGTGCTCAGTTCGTGGTGGTTGTCTGACGCCCAAAATGGTCGATTCTCAAACTGGTGTGCCACTGAGGTGCCACGACGATCCGGGCCTCTCAGAGCCCGTTTCCGGGGGCGTTGGTTGGCCTTGAAGCCCTTCATGGCACACCTTCGACCAGCGGACCGGCGATCGTCGGTCAGTAGCGAAGGGAGTCATTATGTGGATGATCAACAGACTCTGAGAAGCGCGTCAAGGAGAAGCTACCACCGCTTGTGGAGTCTGACCTTGCTCCAAGAGCCTCTCGAATTCCATTGCGTCGCAACGGCTTTGCCCTGTTGCTATGCCGTGGGGTTGCGGTTCCTTCCGGACATGTGGGTATCTCTCGGGTACCTCAGGGCGCCGAATGCTGCCAGTTCGCGGCCCCCATCACTGGGCTCGTGGTGTGCCCTAGGGCGGCGGTGGTGGTGGGTCTGCCACAGTCGCAGCTCGCCATGGGGCCCGCCACTCAGCGGCTTCCCAGCCGTCCATGATGTAAATCCGCTCGTGTGCGACCTTGTCGCCTCTGAACTCCAAGAGGTTCACGGTGTGCATCCACGGGGCACCGTCGTAGCTGATGAGGTTCTCCACGACCACCAGGTCTGCGCGGTGGGTGATTCGCCGGGTGTGGAACTTGAGCGCCGCCGGGTACTGCCGACGCCATTCCCTGAAGTTCTCCACACCCTCGAAGCGTTCACCGGATTGGGGGAACTCCAGTACGGCGTCATCGTGGTAGATCTCGTGGGCAATGTCCTCGTCCCTCCCCGAGTGCTCCCAGTGACGGCGGAGTGCGAGCAGGAGTTCCTTCTCGTTGAGCACCGCGCACCTCCCAGGGCTGGACAGTCCAATCTAGCCGCGGCAATCCTCCTTGGGGAGATGCAACAGGCGCCTCGGCTGGACGCCTTGGTGTGGTTGGCCAGAGGAAGCCACCGACCCGATAGCGGAGCAGGGGAGGCTGCCGGAGTGGTCGGGTCAAGGGTGGCCGGAGGCCATCACGCAGTGACGCGTAGCGCCCTTGATGCGGCCCGGAGGTGGGCGGAGAGTGGAGCGCTGGGTCGGCGGCTCAGAGGTGAGCGTCGCGCATACTCTGCACATGGCGATGCGCGAGGAGCACCAAGGGCTGTCTGCAGTTGGTCTGTTGTCGTTGGTCGTCTTGCTGGGTTCCGGCCTCATCCTCGCGACTTCGTTCGTTGTTCCATGGCCTCCGGTCGTCGGCCTCCTGGCGCTCCTGGTGGGTCTCCTGGGGCTGGTCGGTGCTGTCGTGGTCGCGTACAGGGACAGCCGACGGGCTGGTCGCTCGTTCGCGGGTGCTGTTGGGCAGAGCGCCCGGAATGGGCTGAGATTTCTGCGCGCGTTTCTGTGACGGGCTCCCCGGCCGGCTAGGGACGATCAGTCAGGTGGGGGCGTCATCGCACATGGCGCCCTTCGTGCTGTCTGGCGTGGGGTGCGGTGGGGTGCGCGGAAGGCGCGAAGCGCCTGCAGCGCGGGGCCCCATCGCGGGGCCCCGCGCTTTGCGGCGGAGCCGCGCTTGAGCCAGTAAGGAAAGTTCTCACCGATCGGCCCCGATACGGCTGTCCGACTCCGCTTGATGGGTTACACGCTGGCTTCACTTGATGGGTGACGCTGCCGTCCCGGACCGTCGTATGTGGCGTTGTCGTCGCGTGGGAGGACCGGGCTGATGCTCGTGGAGTTGAGTGTTGTGGAGCAGCGGTATCACGCGGTGATGGAGGTGCTCGGCGGGGCGCAGGTGACCGAGGTCGCCACCCGGTACGGGGTGTCCCGCAAGACGGTGCATGCGTGGGTGGGCCGGTACCGGGCCGAGGGCCTGTCGGGGTTGGTGGACCGGTCGCACCGGCCGGTCTCGCATCCGTGGAGGCTGGGAGCGGAGGTGGAGGCGCTGCTGGTGCAGCTGCGGATCGATCATCCGCGGTGGGGTCCGCGGCGGCTGGTGCATGAGCTGGGCCGGGCTGGGGTGGAGCCGGTGCCGTCCCGCTCGACGGTGTACCGGGTGCTGGTGCGTCACTGCCTGGTGGCGGCGCGGGCACGGAAACGGCGGCGGGAGGACTTCGTGCGGTGGGAGCGGCCGGGTCCGATGCAGCTGTGGCAAATGGACGTGATGGGCTCGGTGCGCATGGTTGACGGGTCGGAGGCCAAGCTGATCTCGGGGATCGATGACCACTCGAGGTTCGCGGTGATCGGGGTGGTTACCGCCCGGGCGACGAGTCGGGCGGTGTGCGCGGCGTTCGTTGCCGCCCTCGCCGAGTACGGGGTGCCCGAGCAGGTCCTGACCGACAACGGCAAGCAGTTCACCGGCAAGTACGGGCGGCCCCGCCCCTCGGAGGTGTTGTTCGACCGGATCTGTCGGATGAACGGGATCGAGCACCTGCTGACCAAGGTCCGCTCTCCGACCACGACGGGGAAGGTGGAGCGGTGGCACCAGTCGATCCAGCGGGAGCTGCTCGACGACGCCCCACTGTTCGCGACCGTGGCCGCGGCGCAGGAGGCGGTCGATGGGTGGCGGGCCGAGTACAACACGACCCGCCCCCATCAGTCGCTGGGGATGGCGGTTCCGGCTGACCGGTTCGGTGCCGGTGCGCCGCGGGCAGGGCTGCCGTTGTGGGTCCCGCCGGCCCTGGTCACCACGCCCGCGCAGGGCACCCCCGAGCCGAATGCGCAGCCGCTGACCCCGCCTGATGACGCTGCGGTGGTGGTGCCGGAGACGGTCGGTGCGATGGAGCTCGAACGCGCCGTGCCGCCGAGTGGGAACCTGGCGATCGGCAAGCAGCAGTTCTGGTTCGGGCCGCAGCGCGCCGGTGAGGTGATCACGTTCTGGGTCGACTCGACCACCGTGCACCTGTCCAGCAACGGCCGGTACTTGAAGACCCTGCCGTCGCGGCTGTCCGACCGCGACGTCGCCCGGCTCCGCAGGGCCGGTGCCCGCGCCGCCGGGCCACCACCAGCTCCTCGCCTACCCGGGCGCCTGTTGGCCGGTACCGCCGTGGAGGTCGACCGCACCGTCAACGCGATCGGCATCATCAGCATCGCCCAGCAGCAGCTCTCGGTGAGCAGCGTGCTGGCCGGGCAGCGGGTCACGATCCGGCTCGAGCAACGGCTGGCCCACGTCGTCCTGGGCGACGGGACCCTGTGGCGCACCATCGCGTTCACCCTGCCAGCGGGCAAGCTCGCCAGGCTGCAGGGAGCCCGCCCCGCGGGGCCACCACCCACGCCGCCTACCCGGCCGGTACGGGTCGAGCGACTGGTGTCCTGCCGGGGCGGGATCCAGGTCGCCGGCCAGCGCGTCCAGGTCGGCCTGCCCCACGCCCGCGAGGTCGTGACCGTGCAGGTCGACGACACCACCCTCCGGATCAGCAACGAGAGCGGGACAATCCTCAAGACCGTGCCCCGACTGACCGACCAGGAGGTGACACGGCACAAGGCCTACGGCCACCGAAGTGTCAAACAAGCCTAGGAAGTGTTACCCATCAACTGAACCCCGCACGACACCCATCAAGTGGACCTAGGCACGGCCCCGATACGGCCTGCCCCGATACGGCCTAGACGCACAAGCCTCCCAGCTCAGCGCTGGAGCGCGTCAAACGTGAGACGACGAACTCGCACACAGGTGCACCGGCCATGGATGCTCTCCGTCACCGCAGCAATTCTTATGGTGATGAACAGGCGCCGCTCCGCCAAGAATGGTGTCGCTCGACGCGCTGAGAGTTGAAGACGCCGCGACCTCTCGGAGATCATGGCACCTTCCAAACTAAGGACCTACCCCTCGCCTTGGTGGTTCCGATTTGCGCGCGAACTCGACAGCCAGATACACCGGAGGGTCCAGATCCGAGTCTTGGCCGAGGCAGGGCCTGGGACCATCACCATGCCGACCATCGTGCGTCCGGTGAATCCATTTCCTGCGCTCCGCATGCCCGGGCAGCGTTGTGACGGGCCTTCCCGACCCTGGCGATAAGGTCGTCCTTGACGATTCCACAGGCCATGTGAGTGTTGACCATTGAGGCCGCCCGCCGAACTTTCGTTCCTAGAACGCGCGGTCAGCGGTGCGAGCAGCTCAACCACGCGCCAAGCAGGACCGTGGCGTATGCCCTCAGGGGCTACGTTCTCCGGACTCGAGGAGCGTCTTGAGCCGAGCCAAGTCTTTGGTGGTGGCCCGCCTCATGGCGAGCTCCATCACGGGTGCGGCAACCCGGGAGAAGCCTGCCGGGTTGCCGCGGTTGCGCAGGGTCATCCGGGTGCTGCCTGCACGGGCCACCTCCCAGCTGTAGGTCGTCTCCATCGGAAAGGGACCATCTGCCGTGCGCATCACCAGTCGCAGATCTGGTTCGAGTTCGACCACTTCGTAGGTGTACGCCAAGCGCTTGCCAAGAAATTGGGCAATGAAGTCCATCCGTGACCCGACCGCAACCGGCGGCTGAGTCTGCCAGACGACCGACTTGATATTGGCGTACCAATCAGGCGCGTTCGTAGGGTCGCCTGCGAAGGACGCGACGGTACTGATCGGCAGGTTGATCGTGGTTTGCACCCGCACATCCACAGTCATGACGGCATCATCGCGCAAATTCGAGGGGTCGCGGGCGTTACAGCTGTTCGGCCCCTCGGCCGCAAGACTCAGAACCGGGGCCGAGCCGGGCAGCTGCGTTGGTCGGCGGCGGGGATTCCTCACCCCATTGGCGGATTCAAAGGTCCGCCGCCGGCGGGATGCTGGGGGGGTGTCTAGTCCACCACTGGCCCGAAGGGAGCCGACCAATGTTTGAGACCCGTGTGCTTGTCCGTGCAGCGGTTCCCGCTGCTGTGTGTGTGGCGACCCTGGCGTTCATGCCGAGTCCCGCACAAGCGACGATCCACCCGATCGTTCAGTCCATCAACTGCGCCGCCGCGGCCGCCTTTGCGCACGCCCCGATCGCGGATCCGCCTGGCCAGACGCCGGAGGACTTCGCCGAGGAGATCATCACGGTGAGCTTCCCGTTCCTGACGATCACTTTCGGGGAGCCCTTGGCGTTCTCACAGTCTGACTTCAGGGCGCTGCAGGCCACCGGGTTCATTGACGAGGTCGTCCGCGATGCCGACGGCATGGTGACCGCCCTCATCGTCGACCTCCGCAACGTGCCCATGGCAGCCAGCGGACAAGGAGGGGCGCACTGCTGACGCATGCATGTCGGCAGGTACAGGGGCGAGGTCCGGACCTGTTGGTTCGGACCTCGTCGCATCTCCGAGTTGTCGTCCTGTTCGACTGCTGGTCCGGTCGGGTGGCCGAGAGGGCGGTCCCTGCCGTCCGGACGCATCCGGCCGGGCGAGGACGCGAGCTGAGGGCGCATGAGGTGAAGTTCCGTCTGCGCCTAGTTGGGTAAGGAAATGGTCAAGGATCGCCGGTCGGCGGGGGAAAAGGTGGATTGCTGTCGGTGGTGGGTGCCACCCTCGAAGCAGCGGACAATTACACACAAAGCAAACACACAAAATTGACGGATATATCCCTGGAGGGTCGGCTCCTCCACCCTTGGCCTGAGGCCGCACACAAACTGACAGCCGCTCAAACACACAACGACACCAAACTCTTGGTCCGCACCTTGTATCTCTTCGTGTCCGGCGTTTGAGCGACCCCCAGCGTCGGTGTGCACCACCCTTAGTGGCCGCCCCAGTACTGGGTGTGTCGTGTGGAACGGGTCGCACTAGCTCCACGCGGCACACCCTTGGGAAAGGGCGTGGTGGTCGTGACCTTGACGACCCGTAACCAGGTCTGGTCGGCGCTGCCCCCGATCGGGAAGCGGGACGACCGACCGCTGGACCTGCCTCACCTGGACGCCGTCACCCAGGCGCAGGTGGTGGCCCGGTTGTTGTCGCCGGACTTCGACGCCTGGTCGGTGGCCGCGTCCCGGGTCGGGTTCTGCGCCAAGCCCATCCGCCTCGTCGGCCGCAGCGACACCTTCGACCGGGGAACCGCTGGACTGGTCCGCACGTACGCATCGGCGGAGGAGCCGACCGGGGTGACGTTCGTGCGCTGCGGCAACCGGCGTGCCTCCGAGTGCGAGTCCTGCTCGAGGTTGTACGCGGCGGACACGTTCCAGCTGATCCGGGCCGGGGTGAGTGGCGGCAAGGGCGTCCCCGAGCGCGTGGCGGAGAACCCGCTGGTGTTCGCGACCCTGACCGCGCCCTCGTTCGGGTCGGTCCACGGCACCCACCCGAACCACGGCCGGTGCCGGCCACGTCGCGACACCGGAGCCCGGTGCCCGCACGGAAGACCCCTGTCCTGCATGGCGATCCACGAACAGGACGACCCGGCGCTGGGGCAGCCGTTGTGCCCGGACTGCTACGACTACGCCTCGGCTGTGGTGTGGCAGTGGTGGGCGCCCGAGCTGTGGCGACGGTTCACCATCACCCTGCGACGGATGTTGGCCCACCACCTACGCGTGCTCCCCGCGAACCTCGGGCACGTGGCGAGCGTGCAGTACGCCAAGGTCGCCGAGTACCAGCTGCGCGGCGCGGTCCACTTCCACGCCCTGGTCCGCCTCGACGGCCCCCAAACGCCCGACGGGTTCGCCCCTGCCCCCACCACGGTCACGGCACCGGTGCTCTCCGCCCTAGTCGAGCAAGCCGTACAAGCCGTTCGGGTCACCGCCGATCCGGTCCACGACGACGACATCCAACGGGTGCTTGCGTTCGGCACCCAGGTCGACACCCGCCCGGTGCGCACCTCCTCACGCACCGACGACCCCGACCGCGAACTCACACCCGGACAGGTCGCCGGGTACCTGGCCAAGTACGCCACCAAGTCCGCGACCGACACCGAGTCCAAGGACAGCACCCACCTGCGGCGCCTGCACGCCACCGCCCGCAACATGGCCAGCCGCACCGTCAGCGCCGACCAGGACCCAACAGCGCCCTACGGGCTGCTCGGCAAGTGGGCGCACACCCTGGGGTTCCGCGGACACTTCGCCACCAAGTCACGCCGCTACTCCGTCACCCTCGGCGCCCTGCGGCGAGCACGGCAGCGCGCCCAGGCCCGGATCGCCGAAGCCAATCGCACCGGCACTCCTGTCGACCTGCGCCAGCTCGAGGCCGAGCTGCTGGCCGACGGCGCGGACGGGACCACCGTTGTGATCGGGTCCTGGGCCTACGCCGGCACCGGATGGGCCAACGACGGGGAAACCGCCCTCGCGACCGCAGCCGCCTCCCGAGCCCGCGAATACGCCCAAGAACGCGCACAGAGCAGGAAGCAGCAGTCATCAGGAGAGAAGTGAGACAGATGAGAAGAAACGACAGACCCGAGGCAAAGGCCTCGTCCGAGGTGAGGGTGTTGCCCACCATCGACCGCCTGTGGACGATCCACGACGTGTCGGCCTTCCTCGGCGTCCCGGTGGGCACCCTCTACCAGTGGCGGCATCGGGAGCAGGGGCCGCCAGCGATGCGGCTGGGCAAGCACCTCCGGTTCGACCCGACGCAAGTACGGGCCTGGGCAGCCGAGCAGGTGGCCTGAGGTGGCACACGTCGTCAAGGACAGCCGCGACGGCCGGTGGCTCGCCCGATGGCGCGATCCGTCGCACCGCCAGCGAAAGAAGTCCTTCCGCCGCAAGGTCGACGCCGAGAGGTTCCTGGCCAACCTCGAGGCCGAGATGAACCGAGGCCAGTACCTCGACCCGTCGGCGGGCAAGGTCCTCGTGGGGGACTACGCCCGGGTCTGGGCCGCGGGGTTGTCCCACCTGAAGGAGTCCACGGCAGAGCGATACCGGGGCATCGTCCGGACCCATGTCGAACCGCGTTGGGGTACCTACCGGCTGTCATCGGTGGCGACCTCCGACGTCGCGGCGTGGGTGGGGGAGTTGAGCGCCTCGGGCCGGACGGCCTCGACAGTCCGGCACATCCATCGGGTGTTCTCGCTGATCATGGGCATGGCCGTGCAGGACGGGCGGATCGCCCGCAACCCGGCGACTGGTGTGCGGCTGCCACGGGCGGTTCGTGACGAGCCACGCTTCCTCAGCGTTCCCGAGCTGGCCGCCCTCGTGCAGTCGGCCGGTCCGGGTGGTCTGGTCATCTGCGTCCTGGCGTTCACCGGGATCAGGTTCGGAGAGATGACTGCTCTGCGGGTCTCGCGCGTCGACCTGGAGCGGCGCAGGCTGCACATCGTTGAGAGCGCCTCGGAGGTCGGCGGTCGCCTGGTCTGGAGCACCACGAAGAACCACCAGACCCGGTCCGTACCGGTCCCGCCGGCCCTCATCCCGGACCTGGCTCGGATGTGCGAGGAGAAGCAGCCGGCCGACCTGGTATTCGCTTCACCCACCGGTTCGCCCATGCGGCTGGGCAACTGGCGTCACAGAGTGTTCGACCCCGCCTGCGCGACAGCCGGGATCACCGGGCTGACGCCGCACGACCTGAGACACACCGCCGCATCCTTGGCGATTGCGGCAGGGGCGAACGTCAAGGCCGTCCAGCGCATGCTGGGGCACTCGTCGGCGGCGATGACGCTCGACGTCTACGCCGGCTTGTTCGGCGACGATCTCGACTCGGTTGCGGCTCTGCTCGATTCGCATGTGCCACAAATGCGCCACATCACCGAGACCGAGGCTCGTAGCGGAGGTCACGATGACGCCGCTTAGGGCGCTGACCTGCATAAACGTCCTGTGGGGCAGGTCGGGCTTGAACCGACGACCGACGGATTATGAGTCCGCTGCTCTGACCGACTGAGCTACTGCCCCGGCACCAGCTCGGCTAGCACCGGCTGGGCGCCGTGAGCCTACCGTCGCCAGTGTGCCTGCGATGGAGGTGGTGAGAACGGGGTTCGTGGTGGTGCTGGTGCGGATGTGGTTCGTGGTGCACAATGGGACCCGCACAGCCAACTGAACAACGCGGCAACACGCCGAGCCAGCAGGTGACGAGGTTCGTGGGGAAGACGTCCCTCGCACACCAAGGAGGCCCGGAATGTCTGTCGCGATGCCGCGTGTCATGACCCGCGGGGTGGTTTTCATTCACTCCACCCCCAAAGCGCTGTGCCCCCACATCACCTGGGCCCTCGAGTCCGCCCTCGACGGCCGGTTGGCCATCGACTGGACCCCACAGCCGGCCGGTGCCGCACTCGTCCGCGCGGAGTTCCCGTGGGCAGGAGTGCAGGGCACCGGCGCCAAGCTCGCCTCCACCCTGCGCGGGTGGGACAACCTGCGCTACGAGGTGACCGAGGAGCCGAGCGCCGGCGCCGACGGGTCGCGCTGGTCGCACACCCCCGCCCTGGGGATCCACCACACCTGGACCTCGGCGGCCGGTGACGCCGTGATCAACGAGGACCGGCTCCGTGACGTGCTGCGGCTGTCGCAGGGGTCGCCTGAGGCGATGGTCGAGATGGTCGAGGAGCTGCTCGGCACCGACTGGGACGCCGAGCTCGAGCCGTTCCGGTATGCCGGTGACGGAGCCCCCGTGCGCTGGCTCCACAAGGTGGGCTGAGCGCTTTCAGGCAGCCGCGTGACCTGCACGTTTCGGGGGTTCGGCGGGGTCTTCGGTAGCCTTTGCGGCTGTCCGATCGACTCTGGAGGAACGTGTGACCCGCCCCAAGCTCATCCTGGGGGTGCTGGCCGCAGCCTGTGTGGGGACGCTGCTCTGGTACGCCTGGCTGATTCTGGCCGCCGACCTGCCCCGTGGCGCCACCATCGCTACGTGGGTGCTCTGGCTGTTCTCGGCCGCTGCCGTCGTGACCCTGGTCGCCTACGCCCGTGAGTTCCTCGCCCACCGGGAGGCCGTGGGGCGGGAGGCCTCGTGGAAGCCCTTGCCCAGCTTGGTGCTCCTGTGGATCGGCGGGCTGACCGCGATGGTGTCGTTCGCGTTCGTGCTCCCCGACAAGGCGCCGGCCGACGGTGCGGACGACCCGGCCGCCACCAGCACGTCGCTGACTGGCCAGCAGGTCGACTCGGCGAGCAGCTCCACGGATGGCACGCGGACGGCGACCACCGCCTCCCGATCCAGCTCTCAGCGGACGCCCGCGCCCGTCTCGACGGCGGCGTCGACGCACTCCTCGGCCACCAGCACCGGTCCCTCGAGCTCCACGTCGACCGATGCGTCGACGTCCTCCACGGCCACGAAGTCCAAGCCCACCAAGACCCACCCGGGCACGGGCTCGCCGACCCGGTCGACCACGAGCACCGGCGACCCGCTGGTCAGCATCACCATCCCGCCGCCGCCCGGCTGAAATCCAGCGCCCTGACCTGCGGCTCCAGGCGACCCGCGCCTGCCGACGCAGCCACGGTGTTCCGGCAGCTAGGCCTGCAGCTCGGGCCAGAGCTCGTTGCCGAGCGCCGGCCGGCCGGCGCGGGCGCGCAGCACCTCGAGGCTGACGCCATCGAGCAGCTCGATCGGCAGCGCCCAGAAGCGCTGGCCGAGGTCGACCACCACGACGTCCCGCAGCATCACGACGCCGGCGATGACCGAGTAGGCCAGCTCCGTGCACGAGTCGTGGTCGCGGAGGCGGATCGTCTGGCTCCCGACCGTCAGGCCGAGGATGCGTCCCGGCACGAACTCCCGGTCGAAGTGCCTGCCGATGGTGAAGACGGTGTAGCCGAGCGTCACGGCCGTCACCACCAGGTAGACGCCTGGCGCCGCCAGGGCCGTTGCGGACACGCCACGGGGCCGTCCGCCCAGGAGGTCCGGAGCCGAGACGCACAGCAGGAGCACGAGACTGGTCAGCACGGACGATGTCCAGGTCTGCCGACGGCGCAGCACGTGCCGGCGCCCAGCCCGTTTGAGCCGTCCCGCCAGGTGCTCGTCCACGATCACGATGCGCTCGCGACCCCCCAGGGTCCCCCCCGACTTGCCCACCATCGCTGACCTCCCGGGCCGCCCCTGCAGCGACCGTCGGCACACGATAGAGCGCCCACCCCGAGGTTCGGGGCGGGCGCTCCAGGTGTGTCGGCCGAACGGCTGAGGTCAGACCGAGGTGAAGACCACCGCGACGTTGTGACCACCGAAACCGAACGAGTTGTTCAGCGCCGCGATGTCGCCTGCGGGGAGCTTGCGGGCCTCACCGTGCACCACGTCGAGCTTGATCGCGGGGTCGAAGTCGTCGAGGTTGATCGTCGCGGGCGCGATCCGGTGGTGCAGCGCCAGGATCGTGAGGACGCCCTCGAGCGCCCCGGCCGCACCGAGGAGGTGACCGGTCATCGACTTCGTGGCGCTGACCGGCATACCGTCGGTGTCGTCGCCGAAGGCGCGCCGGATGGCGTTCGACTCCGCCACGTCGCCCACCGGGGTCGAGGTCGCGTGCGCGTTCACGTGGACGATGTCCTTGGGCGTCAGGCCGGCCCGCTCGACGGCCTCGACCATCGCCCGGGACGCGCCCGCGCCCTCAGGCTCCGGCGCGGCGATGTGGTGGGAGTCCGAGGACATGCCCACGCCACCGATCTCGGCGTAGATGGTGGCGCCACGGGCCTTGGCCGCTTCGTACTCCTCGAGCACGATCACGGCGGCGCCCTCACCGAGGACGAACCCGTCGCGGCCGGTGTCGTAGGGGCGCGACGCGCGCTCGGGGTCGTCGTTGCGGGTCGAGAGCGCCTGCATGGCGGCGAAGCCGGCAATCGGCAGCGCGTGCACCGCGCCCTCCGTGCCACCCGCGACCGCGATGTCGGCCCGGCCGTTGCGGATCATCTCGTAGGCGTAGCCCATCGCCTCGAGCCCGGAGGCGCAGGCGGAGACGGGGGTGTGGGCCCCGGCCCGGGCGCCGATCTCCAGGGAGACGGCGGCGGAGGAGGCGTTGGGCATGAGCATGGGGACGGCGAGCGGGAAGACCCGGCGCGGGCCCTTCTCGCGCAGGTTGTCCCACTGGTCGAGCAGGGTCCAGACGCCACCGATGCCGGTGCCGATGCAAGCAGCGAGGCGCTCGGGCTCGACCTCGGGGGCGCCGGCGTCCGCCCAGGCCTCACGCGCGGCGATCAGGGCGTACTGGGCGCTCGGGTCGAGCCGGCGCACCTCCACCTTGGTCAGCACGTCGGTCGGCTGGGTGTGGATCGTGGCGGCGAACTTGACCGGGAGCTCGTACTTCTCCACCCAGTCGAAGTCCATCATCTTGGCGCCCGACCGTCCGGCCAGGATGGCGTCCCACGTCTCGGGGACGGTGCCGCCCACAGGGGTGGTGGCTCCGAGGCCTGTGACGACGACGCGTCGTTCGGCGGTCATGGCTGGGTCTGCTCCTTCGTCGGTCGTGCGGTGCGGCTGGTGGCCGGTGCGGGGTGGCGGCTGGTGCGACGGGGTCACTGTCCGGCAGTGGTGTGCCGCGTGGCCGCCACCCGCGCAGGGGAACTGCTGGGCTCAGCCCTGGTTCTTGGCGATGAAGGACACGGCGTCGCCGACCGTCTTGAGGTTCTTGACCTCGTCGTCGGGGATCCGCACGCCGAACTTCTCCTCGGCGTTGACGACGATGGTCATCATCGACAGCGAGTCGATGTCGAGGTCGTCGGTGAAGGACTTCTCGGACTGCACCGACTCGGTGTCCAGACCGGTCTCCTCGTTGACGATCTCGGCCAGACCCTCGAGGATCTCCTGCTCGCTCTGCGCCATCCGGCTCAGCTCCTTCTGTTGGTGTGACAGTTGGTCGTCACGTGGTGTGGTCACTGCGGTGGCCCGGTTCACCCGCGGGCCGACGGGAGTCTTCAGGGAAGGACGACGACCTGGGCCGCGTAGACCAGGCCCGCGCCGAACCCGATCTGCAGGGCCAGGCCACCGTGGGGCACCTCGCCCTCACGCAGCATGCGCTCGGTGGCGAGGGGGATCGAGGCCGCAGAGGTGTTCGCGGTCTCGGCGATGTCGCGGGCCACCGCGATGTCGCTGGGCAGCTTGAGCTGCTTGATCATGGCGTCGATGATCCGCATGTTGGCCTGGTGCGGGATGAACGCGTCGAGGTCCTCGGCGCGCACGCCGGCGGCGTCGAGCGCCTTCTGGGCCACTGGGGCCATGCCCCAGACCGCCCAGCGGAACACGGACTGACCGGCCATGCCGATCGCCGGCCAGCCGAGGTCGCCGTCGCGCACGTCGACCCACGAGTCGCGCTGCGAGATGGTCTTCCACTGCGAGCCGTCGGAGCCCCAGACCGTGGGGCCGATGGCAGGGGTGTCGGACGGGCCGACGACCGCCGCGCCCGCGCCGTCGCCGAAGATGAACGCCGAGCCGCGGTCGGTCGGGTCGGTGAAGTCGGACAGCTTCTCGACCCCGACCACGAGCACGTGTCGGGCACTGCCACCGCGGACCATGTCGCTGGCCAGGCTGATCGCGTGGCAGTAGCCGGCGCAGGCGGCGGAGATGTCGAAGGCCGCGCCGCGGATGCCCAGCCGGTCGGCGAGGATCGGTGCGGCGGCAGGCGTCTGGTAGGGGTGCGTGACCGTGGCGACCACGACGGCGTCGACGTCGGAGGCCTCGAGGCCCGAGGCGGTGAGGGCCTCACGGGTGGCCTCGACGGACATGTCGACGACGGACTCGTCCTTGGCGGCGAAGCGACGGCTCTTGATGCCGGAGCGCTCCTGGATCCACTCGTCGGAGGAGTCGATCGCCTCGATGATCTCCGAGTTCATCACCACGCGCTCGGGCCGGTAGCCACCGACACCCATGATGCGGGCGTAGGTGGCCCCGTCGGACGGGGTGATGGAGCCGGTGCCCTTGGGGGCTGGTGTGCTCATGTCAGGCCTCTTGCGCGTCGGTCGGGAGGGATCCTGCGTCGGCGGGGTCTCCGCCGTGGTCGCGAACCAGCTGCTGTGCCGCCTCGAGGTCGTCGGGCGTCTTGACTGCCAGTGTGGCAACTCCGGGCATCGCCCGCTTGGCGAGCCCGACGAGGGTGCCGGCCGGGGCCAGCTCGACCATGGCGGTGACCCCGAGGTCGACCATGGTCTGCATGCACAGGTCCCAGCGGACCGGGCTGCTCACCTGCTTGACCAGACGCGCCAGGGCGTCGGCGCCGTCTGCGACGGGCTGGCCGTCGGCGTTGGACAGCAGCGTCACGCCCGGGTCGCTGACGTCGAAGTCGGCCGACAGCCGCTCGAGGGCCTCCACGGCCGGGGACATGTGCGAGGTGTGGAACGCACCGGCGACCTGGAGCGGGATGACCCTGGCCTTGGCCGGCGGGTCGGCGGCGAACGCCGCGAGCTGCTCGAGGGTGCCGGCGGCGACGGTCTGGCCCGCGCCGTTGGCGTTGGCGGCGGTGAGCCCGTACCGGGCCAGCGCCTCGGCCACCTCGGCAGGGTCGCCACCGAGGACCGCGCTCATGCCGGTGGGGGTCAGCGCGCTGGCGGCAGCCATGCCCGCGCCGCGCTCGCGGACGAACACCATGGCGTCGTGGTCGGACAGCACGCCCGCGAAGGCGGCGGCGGTGATCTCGCCGACCGAGTGCCCGGCGGTGACGCCGACCGTGCCGGTGGGTCCACCGGGCAGGACCACCGCAGCGGCGGCCAGGCCGGCCGCCACGATGAGCGGCTGGGCCACGGCGGTGTCCTTGATCGTCTCGGCGTCCGACGTCGTGCCGTGCGCGACCAAGTCGAGGCCTGCCACGTCGGAGAGCGACTCGAGCCGCGCACGGAAGGCCGGGAGCTCGAGCCAGGGCGCGAGGAAGCCGGGGGTCTGGGAGCCCTGTCCGGGGCAGACGATTGCGATCACGTCTCCACCCTTGCGGTCGGACGGGGACCCCCGCGTGACCGTTTGGCACGAACATCGACGGGGTCTTTTGGAGGATGTCTACAAAAGCCGCAGGGAATGGCGCCCGCGGCTGGGCGTCGTGTGAGCAGGGTCTCAGCCACGCGCGGGTCGGTCGGTGTAGGGGATGGCCCGCTGTGTGACCGGGCGGCTGAGCCGTCCGAGGGCGAGGGCGATGCGCGCGGTGTGGGCGTCGTGCGGGTCGGTCAGCTGGTAGCCGGTGAGCTCGGCGATCTTGCCCAGGCGGTAGCGGACCGTGTTCGGGTGCACGAACAGGACCCGGGCGGTGCCCTCGAGGCCACCGCCGGACTCGAGGTAGGCCGAGGCCGTCTCGAGGAGGGCGCCGCTGCTGGACGACAGCGGGTGCCAGATGCGGTCGAGCAGGAGGGCACGCGCGGGCGCGTCGCCGACCAGGACCCGCTCGGCCAGGAGGTCGTCGGCCGTGACCGGCCGCGGGGCGCCGGGCCACGCGTGTGCGCACGACTGGCCGGCCAGTGCCGCCCGCGCTGACCGCCCGGCAGCGAACAGGTGGGGCACCGTCGGCCCCACCACCAGCGGGCCGTCGCCGAAGTGGTCGGCGACCGCACGGGCCGCCGCCAGCGGGTCGTCGACGTTGCCGAAGATGCAGACCAGCCGGCGTCCCTGCACCGCGGCCAGGGTGTCCACTCCCACCCGCTCGGCCGCACGACGCAGGCCGTCGACGACGCCCTCCGACCCACCCGAGGGCGTGCTGCCGGCGATCACGGCGACCCGTGTCGTCGAGCCCCACCCGAGCGCGGCGGCCCGGGACTGCATCGAGTCGTCGGCCTCGCCACGCAGCACGGCGTCGACCACGAGGCCCTCGAGCCGCGCGTCCCAGGCACCGCGGGCCTCGGCCGCGTGCGCGTAGACCTCCGCGGCGGCGAAGGCGATCTCGCGGGAGTAGCGCAGCACCGACTCGCGCAGGGCCTGCTCCTCGCCGGGCTCGGCGAGGGCGGTGGCGTCCTGCTCGACCACGTCGACGACCGAGCGCACCAGGTCGAGGGTCTGGCGCAGCGTGATCGACCGGGTCAGCTCCCGGGGCGCCGTGCCGAAGACGTCGGCCGTGACCGGGGTCTGGTCGCCGCCCTCGCGCAGCCACGCGATGAAGGCCGCGATGCCGGCCTGCGCGACCAGCCCGACCCACGACCGGTCCTCGGCCGAGAGCACGCGGTACCAGTCGTGCGCCGACTCCATCCGCCGCGTCGCCGCCGACGACAGCTCGCCGGCGGACCGCTCCACCCGCTGCAGGGTGGCGGCCGAGGTGGTGACGCGAGTCGGCGGCATACGGGGAGTCTATTTGTATGCCGCCGACAACCCACCCCGCGTCGCTGGTCAGAGTTCGGCACCCCTTCACCCTCGCGTCACCGCGCGGTCGCCCCCCGCCGCGCGGCGCTTCCTAGCGTCGCGGGCATGACCAGAATCCTCCCCGTCCTCGCCGTCGCCGGACTCCTCCTGGTGGGCTCCACCGCCGTGGCGGTCAGCACCGCCCAGGGAGCCACCAGCTCACCCGGCGCGGTCGCCGCCCACGCCGCGGCCCACGCCGCCGATCGGCCCGCCACCGAGCAGCGCTGGACCACGACCACGCCGCTCGTCCTGGCCCACCGCGGTGCCTCGGGCTACCGGCCCGAGCACACCATCGCCGCCTACGAGCTGGCCGTCGCCATGGGGGCCGACTACATCGAGCCCGACCTCGTGATGACCCGCGACGGGGTGCTCGTCGACCGCCACGAGCCGGAGATCTCCGGGACCACGGATGTCGCGGCCCACCCGGAGTTCGCCGCGCGCAGGACGACCAAGGTCCTCGACGGGGTGAGCACGACGGGATGGTTCACCGAGGACTTCACGCTGGCCGAGCTCAAGACGCTGCGCGCCGTCGAGCGGCTCCCCGCTGTCCGGCAGGAGAACACCCTCTACGACGGCAGGTACCAGGTGCCGACCTTCGAGGAGGTGCTGCGCGTGCGCGAGCGGCTGTCCAAGGAGTACGGCCGTGAGATCGGCATCATCCCGGAGCTCAAGCACTCGACGTACTTCCATGCGGCCGGGCTCAACCCCGAGCGGGCCCTCATCGACGCCGTCTCCCGACACCACCTCAACCGGCCCAACGCGCCGTTGTGGGTGCAGAGCTTCGAGCTGACCAACCTGGTCGCGCTCCGCGAGGAGTACCGCTACCGCGCCAGCTCCGTCTTCCTCACCAGTGCCGCTGGTGCGCCCTACGACCTCGTCGTCGCCCACGACCCGCGCACCTACCGCGACCTCATGACGCCGTCAGGTCTGGCATCGGTCTCCCGCTGGGTCGACGGCATCGGCCCGGACAAGTCGTTGGTCATCCCGCGGCGAGCGGACGGGACCCTGGGGAGCCCCACCCGCCTCGTGGCTGATGCCCACGCGGCGGGACTGAAGGTGACTCCCTACACGTTCCGCGCCGAGAACACCTTCCTCCCGGTCGACTACCGGGTCGGCACCAACCCAGCCGACTTCGGGCGGGCCATCGACGAGGTCGTCGCCTTCCTGCGCACCGGTGTCGACGGCGTCTTCTGCGACCAGCCGGACATCTGCGTCACGGCCCGCAAGGAGTTCCTCGGCCGCGACTGACAACTCCGGCGACGCGTGGGCTGGCCTCCTGGTCAGCCCACGTGATCGCGCCATGAGTGTGCCGGCGGGTAGCCCAGCAGCCTGCGGGCCTTGTCGATACCCAGCAGCGTCTCGTGCTCGCCGAGCTCCTTGCGCACCTCGACCCCGGGGAACACCTCGGCCACGAGGTCTGCGCTCGAGCGGCTCATCACGGTGTCGGCGTTGGCGATCACGAAGACCTCGCAGCCCGGCTCGGTCCGCTCGAGCCCGAGGCGCACCGCCTGCGCTCCGTCGCGGCCGTCGATGTAGCCCCAGAGGTTCCACTTGCGCAGGGAGGGATCAGCGTCGAACGACGGGAAGGCTGCGTAGTCCTCGGGATCCATGACGTTCGAGAACCGCAGTCCCACCATCACCAGCTCGGGGTCCCAGCGGCAGAACTGCCGGGCCATCTCCTCCTCGAGGGCCTTGTTCAGCGAGTAGGTCGACTCCGGCCGGGGGTGGTACTCCTCGTCCACGGGGACATAGGGCGGGGGAGCGTCGAAGGGCAGGCCGAGGACCGTCTCGCTCGACGCCCACACGACGCGGCGCACCCGGAGGGCCCGGGCGGCGGCGAAGACGTTGTAGGTCGCGGCCGAGTTGTTCGCGAAGGTCGCGGCGTTGGTGGTCAGCCCCGGCGCGGGGATCGCGGCCAGGTGCACCACCGCGTCCACCGGACCGGCGTGCTCGTCGACACCCCCTGACAGCGCCTCGACGACCTGGCCGTAGTCGGTGAGGTCGACGGCCACGAACGGGGTCGTGGGGCTGGCCGGCCGCACCCGGTCGAGCGCGAGGACGTCGTAGCCCTGCTCGACGAGGTGGGCGACGACGGTGCGGCCGAGCTTGCCGGTGGACCCGGTGACGGCGACGCGGACGGGACGGGAGGGTGTGGTGGGGGAGGTCACCGCACCATCCTGCCCCACGCTTTCACCCACCAACAGCTGTACCCACCGACAGTCGGACCCGCCAACAGACAGGTATGCCGCCCGCTCAGGCGAGCGGGCGGCATACCTTGTCGTGCAAGGGCTTTCGTTAGTTCAGCACCGCGAGAGGTCAGCTCTCGCCGCCGGCGTTGCCGGACGTGCCGGCGGTGACGTCGAGCAGGCGGTAGCGCGTGGCGGCCTCGCGAGCCACCCCGCCCTCGACCTCGCCGCGCTGGACGAGCATCTGCAGCGCGCGCACCGCGACCGAGGGGCCGTCGATGTGGAAGAAGCGCCGCGCGGCCGGACGGGTGTCGGAGAACCCGAACCCGTCGGCGCCGAGCGAGGCGAAGTCTCCCGGCACCCACGGCTGGATCTGGTCCTGCACCTGCCGCATGTAGTCCGACACCGCGATGACCGGACCGCGCGCGTGCCGCAGCCGCTCGGTGACGTAGGGAGTGCGGGCCTCGCCGTCCGGGTGGAGGAAGCGCTGCTCGTCGCAGGCCATCCCGTCGCGGCGCAGCTCGCTCCACGACGTGACCGACCAGACGTCGGCCACGACGCCCCAGTCGTTGCGCAGGAGGTCCTGGGCTTCGAGGGCCCACGGCACACCGACACCCGACGCCAGCAGCTGCACCCGGGGGGCGTCGTCCGGCAGACCGTCCGGGATGCCCGGGGCGAAGAGGTGCATGCCGCGCAGGATGCCCTCGCGGTCGACGTTCTCCGGCTCCTGCGGCTGGCTCATCGGCTCGTTGTAGACCGTCATGTAGTAGATGACGTTCTCGGGGTCGTCGCCGTACATCCGGCGCAGCCCGTCCTCCATGATGTGGCCGATCTCGAACGCGAAGGCCGGGTCGTACGACACCACCGCGGGGTTGGTCGCGGCCAGCAGTGGTGAGTGGCCGTCGGCGTGCTGCAGCCCCTCACCGGTGAGGGTCGTGCGACCCGCCGTGGCCCCGATGAGGAAGCCGCGCGCCATCTGGTCGGCGGCCGCCCAGATCGAGTCGCCGGTGCGCTGGAACCCGAACATCGAGTAGAAGACGTAGATCGGGACCATCGGCTGGCCGTGCGTCGCGTAGGACGTGCCGGCCGCGGTGAACGCCGCCAGCGACCCTGCCTCGTTGATGCCGAGGTGCAGGATCTGGCCGTCCTTCGCCTCCTTGTAGGCCAGCATCAGCTCGGCGTCGACCGAGGTGTACTTCTGGCCGTGCGGGTTGTAGATCTTGATCGTCGGGAAGAACGAGTCCATGCCGAACGTGCGGGCCTCGTCGGGGATGATCGGCACCACGCGCTTGCCGAACTCCTTGTCGCGCATCAGCTCCTTGAGCAGTCGCACGAACGCCATCGTCGTGGCGACCTGCTGCTTGCCGGTGCCCTTCTTGACGATGTCGTAGGCCGAGTGGTCCGGCAGCTTGAGCGGCTCGTGCTGCACCCGACGGATCGGAATCGGCCCGCCGAGCTTCTCGCGCCGCTCGCGCAGGTACTGGATGCTCGGGTCGTCGGGTCCGGGGTGGAAGTAGGGCGGGGCGTAGGGGTCGCGCTCGAGCACCTCGTCGGAGATCGGCAGCTTGAGGCTGTCGCGCAGGCCCTTGAGATCGTCGAGGGTCAGCTTCTTCATCTGGTGGGTCGCGTTGCGGCCGGCGAAGTGGCTGCCCAGGCCATAGCCCTTGATCGTCTTGGCGAGGATGACGGTCGGCTGTCCGGTGTGGTTCATCGCGGCCTGGTAGGCGGCGAAGACCTTGCGGTAGTCGTGGCCACCGCGCTTGAGCTTCCACCAGATGTCCTCGTCGGACCAGTCCTTGACCATCTCGCGGGTCCGCGGGTCGCGGCCGAAGAAGAAGTCGCGGACGTACTTGCCGTCGTTGGCGCGGAAGGTCTGGTAGTCACCGTCGCTCGTGGTGTTCATCAGGTGCACCAGGGCGCCATCGCGGTCCTGCGCGAGCAGCGGGTCCCAGCCGCGGCCCCAGACCACCTTGATGACGTTCCAGCCGGCCCCGCGGAAGAAGGCCTCGAGCTCCTGGACGATCTTGCCGTTGCCCCGGACCGGGCCGTCGAGCCGCTGCAGGTTGCAGTTGACGACGAAGGTGAGGTTGTCGAGCTCCTCACCCGCGGCGAGCTGCAGCAGGCCGCGCGACTCGGGCTCGTCCATCTCACCGTCGCCGAGGAAGGCCCAGACGTGCTGCTGGCTGGTGTCCTTGACGCCACGGTTGTGCAGGTACTTGTTGAACTGCGCCTGGTAGATGGCGTTCATCGGGCCGATGCCCATCGACACCGTCGGGAACTGCCAGAAGTCCGGCATCAGCCGCGGGTGCGGGTAGGACGGCAGGGCGAGCGGCTGGCCCGCGACGATGTGGCTCTTCTCCTGGCGGAAGCCGTCGAGCTGGTCCTCGGTGAGGCGACCCTCGAGGAAGGCCCGGGCGTACATGCCGGGGGAGGCGTGGCCCTGGAAGAAGACCTGGTCGCCGCCACCCGGGTGGTCCTGGCCGCGCCAGAAGTGGTTGAAGCCGACCTCGTAGAGGGTCGCCGCCGAGGCGTAGGTGGAGATGTGGCCGCCGACGCCGATGCCGGGTCGCTGGGCGCGGTGCACCATGACCGCGGCGTTCCAGCGCAGGTAGGCGCGGTAGCGACGCTCGACCTCCTCGTCACCGGGGAACCACGGCTCCTGCTCCGGCGAGATGGTGTTGATGTAGTCGGTGGCCGTCAGCGACGGCACCCCGACCTGCATCTCCCGAGCCCGCTCCAGGAGCTTGAGCATCACGTAGCGCGCCCGCTGCCGACCGCCCTCCTCGATCACCCCGTCGAGGGAGTCGAGCCACTCCTTGGTCTCCTCGGGGTCGATGTCCGGGAGCTGGCTGGGGATGCCGTTGAGAATCGGTCCGGCTTCCTCGCGTGCGGCCACGGTCGTGAGTCCTTTCTCGCGCCAGTGTTGACGAGGGGCCGCGGGGTTGCCTGCGACCTCCGCGTCCATCTTCCACCCGAAGGAGTCGCCGGTCACAACCGGACCGGCCTACTGGCCAGTATCCGGAGCGTCCGCGACATATATCTGCGCCGGTCGGTCCGCCGACTCCGGACCGGTGGGGCCGGCCGGGTCAGAGCGAGGCACCGGCGCAGATCACCACGTGCTGTCCGGTGACCATCGCGCCGGTGTGCTCGAGGAGGAACGATGCGTAGGCCGCGACCTCTTCGGCCCGGACCAGCCGGCCGAGGGGTGGGGTCCGGGGCGGCGTCGCCGCGCGCCGGGGGTCAGCGGTCATCGCGGTCCCGGTGGGCCCGGGCTCGAGGACGTTGACCGTGATCGCCCGGTCGGTGAGCTCCATCGCCCACGACCTGCTGAGCGCCCGCAGCGCGGCCTTGGTGGCGGCGTACTGGCTCTTGCCCCAGGCCCCGTCAGCGGTTCGGCTACCGATGAGCAGGATCCGCCCGCCGTCGGCCAGCCGTCCCTCGAGGCAGGAGGCAAGACGCACGGCAGCGCCGACGTGGACGGCGTGCATGCGCTCGCTGGCCCCGGGGTCGAGGTCGGTCAGCGGACCGGACTCCTGGAAGCCGGCCGCATGGACGAGGGCGTGGACCACGCCCAGGTCGGCGACGGCTGCCGCGACACCCGTCGCGGGACCGGTGTCGGCCAGGTCCGCGGCACGCCAGTCGAGCCCGGGCAGGTCGCCGCGTGCCGGCCGGGTGCGGGACAGCCCCACGACCGACCAGCCGTCGTCGAGCAGGCGACGGGCGATCGCCCTCCCGATGCCGGAGCTGACGCCGGTGACGACGGCGGTCCGACTCATGCGGAAGGCGGTGCTGCAGCGGCTCGGGCGTCGAGGGCGGCCGCCCGGATGCGGAGGTGCCGGATGGCGCGGCGGTGGTACGTGAATGCCACGTGCACCGTGCCCGAGGCGTCCTGGCAGACGGACGGGTAGCTCAGCTCACGGTTCACGCCGTCGCGGGAGTTGTTGCTCAGGCAGTAGCCGTCGCCGTCCTCGAGCACCCAGCGCAGCGGCCAGGTCGCTCCGTCGTCACCCGACACGGCCAGGGTGAGGGGCGCGCGGGGTGCTCCCCAGAAGGCGCCCTGCACCGCGACCAGGTCCTCCTGCGACACGGTCTCGGGCTCGGCTGGGGCCGCATCGCTGATGCCGTCGTCGTCGATCTCGTCGTACAGCGAGACCCGGCGCGCGACGGCGTCGAGGCGGCTGCTCTCGTTGAGCACCAACGCCGTTCGGTGACCTGTCAACGGCGCCGCCTGGATCGACGAGTTGTTGTTGGGCAGCTCGGTGGGCTGCGGTGCGGTCCAGTCGAGTCCGTCGTCGGAGACGCTGCGGTAGACGTGGTCCGCCCACCGGCTCCGGTAGTACGCGGCATACCCCCCATCGGCCCTCGGCACGATGCTCATGTGGACGCACCCCGTCGAGTCCGGCACCTCGCGCTCGGTCCACGAGCCGCCCTCGTCGGTCGAGACCCACACGCTGCTGGTGTCGCTGTCGCCGACCCACTTCTCGCCGGGCACCCGCACGCACGTGAAGGTGGGGAGCACCCAGGTCCCCGAGGGAAGCACGACGGGGGGCTGGCGGACAAAGACCCCGCCGCGCTCGGCCTCGAGCAGGGTCCGCGCCGGACCCCACGTCGCGCCGTGGTCCGGCGAGGTCCGCGCCCGGACGAAGGACGTGTCCTGGTCGCCGGCGTGCTGTGCGGTGTGGAACAGCCAGAGGCGGCCGTCGGGGGCGGGAAAGAGCACTGGGTTCTGCTCGGAGCGGGTGGGGTCGTCGGACAACCGGATGGGTTCGGTCCACTGGTCGGCCCCGGGCGCGAGTCGCGAGAACCACACGTCGATGTCGGCCACGCCCTCCTGCGTGCCGCCGAACCAGACGCAGCCGAGGCTTCCGTCACCGAGCACGGCGAGGTTGGCCGCGTGGGACTGGACCGTCGGTGCGGGCAGGAAGGCCTCCTCGACCCCGTCGTCCCCCTCGCGCGAGCGGAGGACGCCGTCGGTGCCGAGCGCGGTGGCCATGGTCACGGGGTCGCGCTGGCGGCGGCCAGGTGGTCGGCAGCAGCGCGCTCGAGGTGGACCAGGTCGGACGAGACCGTGGCGAAGGTGAAGCCCTGTCCGAGCCGCCGGGCCGCATCGGCGCCAGCGGGGGTGTGGATGCCTGCAGCCACACCGGCGGCCTCGGCGGCGGCGCTGATCCGGGTCAGGGCGGCCTCGAACTCGTCGCCGACGGCCGGATCGCCCGGGAAGGCCCCGCCGACGGCGAGGCACAGGTCGGACGGGCCGACGTAGATGCCGGTCAGACCGGGGACGGCGCAGATCTCCTCGACGTTCGCGAGCCCCTCCGGGGTCTCGATCATGGCGAGGCAGGAGACCGCGGCGTTCGCCTCCGCCGGGACCGGGCCGATGCGCAGTCCTGACCGCATGGGGCCGTACGACCGCACCCCTGTCGGCGGGTAGGTCGCGGCCGCCACCGCCCGTCGGGCGTCGTCAGCGGTGTTGACCAGCGGGACGATGACGCCCGCTGCTCCGGCGTCGAGGGCCTGGCCGATGTGGAAGGGGTCGTTGGCGCCCACCCGGACCAGCCCGACCGAGGCTCGGCCGGCGTCGACCGCCATCAGGCCCGCGAGCAGCCCGCTGTAGCCGAGCAGCCCGTGCTGCGCGTCGAGGCAGACGTAGTCGTAGCCGAGGCGGGCGATCCGCTCGGTGGCCACGGGGGCGTCCAGGACGACCCAGTAGCCGACGGCGCGTTCCCGTGCACCCAACCTCCGGGTGAACTCCTGGGCGGTCGGGTTGGTCTGCGGCACAGGGGAACTCACGGTGCTCCTATCGGTTGTAGGCCGGCATGGGGCCGGCCAGGGTGGCGCCGACCTCGTCGCACGCCGCGACGGTGTCGGCGGACAAGGGTCCACGGTCGGCCGCGGCGATGTTGGCCCGGAGCTGGTCGGGCTTCGACCCGCCGAGCAGGACGGCGGAGACCACCGGTCGGGAGAGGAGCCACCGCAGTGACAGCTCCGGGAGGCCGATCCCGGCGTCGCTCGCGATGGCGGCCAAGGCGTCGACCGCCTCGAACAGACTGCGGTTCCAGTAGCGGTCGCGGTACATGGTCGACAGCGACGACGAGCCGAAGCGACCTTCACCGGGCGCGGCGTCGAAGCTGTGTCGGCCGGTGAGGAGGCCGCCACCCAGCGGGTTGTAGACGATCGTGGCCAGCCCGTGCGTCGTCGCGAACTCGGCGTACTCGTCCTCGACCCGTCGGGCGACGAGGTTGTAGAGCTGTTGGGCCACGACCGGGCGCGGCGCACCTGCCCGCTCGCACGCCCCGGTGAGGTCGGCGATCTGCCAAGCGGCGAAGTTGGACACCCCGACGGCCTTCGCCATCCCCGAGGCGACGACATCGGCGAGGGCGTCGGCGGTCTCGTCCACGGACACCGACCGGTCGGGCTGGTGCAGGTAGAAGAGGTCGACGTGGTCGGTGCGCAGCCGACGCAGGCTTGCCTCGAGCGACGTGCGGACTCCCTTGCGGGACAGCAAGGGTTCGCCACCGGCGTCGCCCGCGTAGATGCCGGCCTTGGTGGCCACGGAGAACTGGTCCCGACGCCCTGCGAGGACCTCGCCGAGGATCTCCTCGGTGCGGGTCGCGGCATACCCGTTGGCAGTGTCCAGCCAGGTGATGCCTGCCTCGAGGGCGGCGTCGACCATGGCGCGTGAGGTGTCGGCGTCGGCGGTGTCACCGAACGTCATCGTGCCCAGCACCAGCTGGGGGAGCGGGGTGTCCAACCCAGCGAGCTCGGTCGGGCTCATGCGCTCGCGGCGCTCTCGGCGATGCGGGCGGCGGCCACCCCGCGCACGACCTCGCGCGGCTTGCGCCCCACCATCCGCGAGGGCTCGAGCGCCGAACGTCGCAGCCGGCGGGTGTAGGGGTCGGCGGGCGAGGCGAGCACCTGCTCCGTCTCACCTCTCTCGACGACCGTCCCAGCGCGCAGCACCAGCACCTCCTCGGAGATGGCCCGCACGACCCCGAGGTTGTGCGAGATGAAGAGATAGGTCAGCCCGGTGTCCTGCCGCAGCTGGGCGAGGATGGCGAGCACCTGGGCCTGCACTGACACGTCGAGGGCACTGGTCGCCTCGTCGAGGACGAGCAGGTCGGGCTCGGAGGCGAGGGCACGCGCGATACCGATCCGCTGTCGTTGTCCTCCCGAGAACTCGTGCGGCTTGCGCTGGAGCGCGGAGGTGGGCAGCCCGACCCGGTCGAGGAGCTCGGCCGAGCGCTTGCGGCGCACCGTGGCGGAGCGCTCGCCGCGGACCTGCATCGGCTCGGCCACGATCTGCTGCGCGGTGAGGTGCGGATCGAGCGACCCGTAGGGGTCCTGGAAGACCATCTGGATCCGGTGCCGCATCGGGCGCAGGTCGCGCTCGGACACGGTGGCGAGGTCCGTGCCGTCGAACACCATGGAGCCGGCCGTCGGCTTGACCAGCCGGACCAGGGCCTTGGCGATCGTGGACTTGCCGCAGCCGGACTCACCGACGACCGCGAGGCACCCGCCGCGGGGCACCGAGAACGACACGTCGTCGACGGCGCGGAAGGTCTCCCGACCACGGCGGTACTCGACGACCAGTCCGGACACCTCGAGCAGGGGAGCGCCGGGTGCGGGCGCCGTCGCGTCCTGGTGGCTCTGGCTGGGGCTCATGCTCGTGGCCCTCCGTTCGTGGCGGGTGTGCCGGCCGGCTCGGGCAGCGGCGCGTCATCGGGGTGCGGTGAGTCCGCGCGCTCCGACTCCCCGACCTGCGAGGGGGCCTCGGGGTCGGTCCAGTCGCCCAGCTCGGGAATGGCCGCGAGGAGGGCTCGGGTGTAGTCGTGCGTGGGGTGGTCGACGACCTGCTCGACAGGTCCGTCCTCGACGAACACCCCGCGGTGCATGACGTGGATGCGGTCACTCATGAGCCGGGCCACGCCCAGGTCGTGGGTGATGAGCAGCACGGCGACCCCGGTGCGCTCCTGCATCTCCAGCAGGAGGTCGAGGATGCCGGCCTGGACGGTGACGTCGAGGGCCGAGGTGGGCTCGTCGGCGACGATGAGCCGGGGCTCGGTCGACAGGGCCATCGCGATGAGCACGCGCTGGAGCATGCCGCCGGAGAGCTCGTGCGGGTAGGACTTGATCCGTCGCTCGGGGGCGCTGAGGTGCACCTGTCGCAGCAGGTCGAGGGCGCGTTCGCGGGCCTGCGCCTTCGACAGCGACGGGTGGGCGTGCCGGATGGCCTCGACCATCTGCTTGCCCACGGTGGCGATCGGGTTGAGCGCCGTCATGGGGTCCTGGGGGATGAGCGCCACGGAGCGCCCGCGCAGGGTGCCGATGTGCTTGCGCGTGCCCACGACGTCCTGGCCGTCGATCTGGGCCGAGCCGGAGATGACGGCGAGGTCGTCGGGCAGCAGCCGGAGCAACGCCATGGCGGTGGTGGACTTGCCGGAGCCCGACTCACCGATGATGGTGACGGTCTCCCCGGCGTCGAGGTCGAAGCTCACGCCGTCGACGGCCCGGATCACCCCGCGGGGGGTCATGAGCTCCACGACGAGGTCGCGGACGGTGAGGACGGACATCAGGCGTCACCGGCCTTGGCCCGACGGGTGCGGTCGCGCAGCCCGTCGCCGAGGAGGTTCACGCCGATGACCAGCAGTGCGATGGCCACACCGGGGAGGGTGACGAGCCACCACTTGCCGGTCACGAAGAGCTCGCGGCCGTCCGAGATGATCCCGCCCCACGTGGGGTAGGGCCGTTGCACACCGGCACCGAGGAAGCTCAGGGCACTCTCGAGCAGGACGGCCTGCGCCAGGAGCAGGAAGACCACGACGAGGACCTGCGGGAGGATGTTCGGGATGATGTGGCGGCCGATCACGGTCGGGCGGCGCAGGCCCAGCACCTGGGCTGCGGCGACGTAGGGCTTCTCGCGTTCGACCAGGACGAGGGCGCGCGTGAGGCGCGCTGGTTCGGGCCACTGGGCCAGGGCGATGACCACCGTGATGACCGGGACCGACGGTCCGAAGAGGGCCACGACGAGCAGGAGCATGAGCAGCAGCGGCAGGGACATCTGGGCTTCGAGCGCCCGCGACACGAGCGTGTCGACCCAGCTGCCGTAGTAGCCGGCAACTGCCCCGAGGATGATGCCCACCAGCCCCGAGATGACGATGGCCAGCAGGCCGATGACGAGGCTGGTCTGGCCGCCGTGCAGGATGCGGGAGAGCAGGTCGCGACCGTTGGGGTCGGTGCCCAGCAGGTGCCCCTCGGAGAGTGGGGGGAGGGAGCTCTCGCGGAGCACGCCCCGCACCGGGTCGGGCAGCGGCAACACCCGCGCGAGCGCGACGGGGATCACGATGACGGATGCGCAGATCGCACCCAGCCAGATCTTGATCGTGCTGTGCCGGGCCTTGCGCTGCGCCGCGGAACGACGCAGCTGCCGCGGGGTCACCGCCGTGGGGGTGGCGGTCTGGTCGTTGGTTGCGTGGATGGCCATCAGCGGGCCGCCTCTCCAAGCCGGACCCGCGGGTCGAGCAGCGGGTAGATCAGGTCGACCGCGAGCTGGACGAACAAGGCCAGGAGCACGGTGACGAGGACGGTCGCCTGGATGACGGGCAGGTCGCGGCGCTCGAGGGCGTCGACGACCAGCTGGCCGACTCCTGGCCACCGGAACACCACCTCGACGATCACCACACCGTTCAGCATGGCCGCGAACCGGGTGCCCAGCGCGGTGACGACGGGGATCGCCGAGTTGGAGAACGCGTAGCGCCAGGTGAGCCGGCGCTCCGACACCCCACGGGACCGGGCGATCGTGACGTACGGCGCCCCCAGGTTCGCCGACATCTCCCGCCGCACGAGGCGGGAGATGAGGGCGACCTGGAGGACGACGATGGTGACCGTCGGCAGGACCAGCGACGAGACCGAGGTGAACCCGGACGACGGGAACCAGTGCAGGTTGACGGCGAACAGGATCAGCAGGACGAACCCGATCCAGAAGTCCGGCATCGACTGGCCGGCGATGGTCGCGATGTTGGCCCCGAGCTCGGCTCCCGTGTTGGCCCGTCGGGCCATCCAGACCCCGAGCGGGATCGCGAGCAGTGCGGTGAGGACGATGGCCGCCACCGCCAGGGTGATCGTGTAGGGAAGCCGGTCGAGGACCACCGTGAGGGCGGACTGCCGGAACTGGAAGGACTGGCCGACGTCCCCGTGGAGCAGGTGACCGAGGAAGGTCCAGTACTGGCCCAGCAGTGGCTGGTCCAGGCCGAACTCCTTGCGGATCGCGTCCAGCTGTTCGGAGCTGGGGTTGGGCGGCGCGTAGCTGACCGCAGGGTCGCCGGGGGCGAGCCGCAGCAGAACGAACACGACCGTCACCGTGAACCAGGCGGTCAGGATCGTCTGCGCGACCCTCTTGAGGACGTAGCGGCCCATCGGTCAGCCGGAGACCTTGACGGTGGACAGGTCGTAGAAGTTGCCCGGCGACAGGTCCAGCGTGGTGACCCGCTTGCGACGCGCGAGCAGGTTGTTCGGGGTCCAGGCCCACATCGCCGGCCAGAGCGCCCAGATCTTCTCCTGGGCCTCCTTGAGCTGGGCGTTGCGGGCTGCCACGTCGGGGTTCTGCGACGCCTGGTCGAGCAGGGCGGTCACCTCGGGGAAGACGAACCCGTGGTAGGTGTCGCGGGTCTTCTCCTTCTGCGCGGTCCCGCCGTACTGGCCCTGGAGGTTGGTGATGGCCAGACCGGTCTGGTTGCCGTAGCCGTTGCCGAGGATGTCCCAGTCGCCGGCCTCGCCGCGACGCCAGGCGTTGATGTCGCCGCCCTTGGGGATCTGCTTGAGCTCCAGGGTGACGCCCACGTCGGCGAGCATCCCGACGATGGCCTCCATGACCCGCGCGGCACCCGCGAACTCCGAGTCCTCCCAGATGGCCCGGAGCTTGAGCCCGGAGACTCCCTCGGCCGCCAGCATGGACTTCGCCTTGGCGACGTCGAAGGTGTAGGTGCCCGTCGCGGCGAAGCCGGCGAGGGTGGAGGGGACCACGCCTTCGGCGGAGGTCACCTGCCCCGCCATCAGCGAGCTGATGAGGGCGTCGTGGTCGATCGCGTGGGACAGCGCCTCGCGCACCGCGGGCTTGGTCAGCGGGTGCCCGGCGGGCTTCCGGAAGTTGTAGAAGAGGTGGATCAGTCGCGTGCCCTTCGTCTGCAGGACCTCGATGTCCTTGTTCGTCTTGAGGCTGTCGGCCGACTCGGGGGTGATCGTGTCGATGACGTCGGTCTGGCCCGAGGTGAGGGCGATGACTCGCGCACCCTCCTCCTCCTGGTAGCTGACGTTGACCTCGTCGAGCAGGGCCTTCTCGCCCCAGTAGTTCTCGTTGCGGACCAGGCGGTAGGTGCCGGTTCCCGAGTCCGCGGCAGCCACCGTGAACGGGCCGGAGCCGATGCCCTCGCGCAGCTCCTCGGCCTTGTTGGCCGCGGCGGGCGTGATGAGGATGTTGGACATCAGCGAGTCGAGGGTGACGACCGGCTTCTTGGTGGTGAGCGTGAAGCTCTTGTCGTCGACCTTGGCGAAGGTGGGCTGCTCCGGGAACTGCGAGGCGACGTAGCCGGCCTTGACCTGGAAGTAGAGCTTGATCGCGGTCTCGACGTCGGCGACGGTGACCGGCGACTTGTCGGAGTAGTGGATGTCGTCGCGCAGGGCGACCGTCCACACCGTGGGCGAGGTCTGGGTGAACGACTTCGCCAGCACCAGCTCGGGCTTGAGGTCCAGGCCGATCCGCGTCAGCGCCTGACGCACGGCCCGCTGGACGGTCACGGCGGCGTCGTACTGGTTGAGCTTGTTGTCCAGGCTCACCAGGTTGCGGTTGAGCGTGATGCTCAGCTTGCCTCCGGTGCCGCCAGCGGCAGACCCACCACCACCGGTGGTCTGCGGCCCGGCACACGCGGCGATGGTCGGGCCGAGCAGGGTGCCGGCGCCCAGGAACGCGGCCAGCTGCAGGATCGAGCGGCGGGACACGCCGCCCTCGGCGACCACCTCTGCACCGCTCGTGCCACCCATGGGAATGTTGTGGGTCATCGAACTTCCTCCTTGAAGTCTGTGAGCGGCCCTGACGACGGGCGCCGTGTTTCGCGTTCCAAACACTGGCACAGTTGCGCGTTGTGCGCAATACCTGTAGCGTCATTCGCGTCGGAATTCTCCTCCAGTCGACCGCCCAGTGTGGTTCCAGGCAGCATCGAGAGGCCCGCCTACAGCATCAAAGATGTTGCTGTACATAGAGATTGCGCGACAGTCCGAAGGAGGTCACGGTGCTCGAACGGCTGGTCGTCGCCGACGATCTCTCCGGAGCTGCCGAGTCCGCAGCTACCTTCCTCCTGCGCACAACGCGCATCACGGTGCAGCTTGCGCGGGACGACTTCGACGCCGCGGACCGTGGCGACGAGAGCCCGCGGGTCGTCGTCCTCGACTCGGACACCCGGCACGCCGCCCCCGCCGTGGCGGGCGCCCTCGTGGCCCGGTATGCCGCGCAGCTCGTGGGCGCGTCGCCGACCACTCGCGTGGTCAAGAAGGTCGACTCACTCCTGCGCGGCAACCTGGCTGCCGAGGTACGAGGCCTGGCGTCGGCGCTCGACGCCACGGTCGTCGTGGCCACCGCCCTGCCGACGGCGCAGCGCACCGTCGTGGGCGGCGTCCCGCTGGTCGACGGCTCCCCGCTGACCGCCACGAACCTCTGGGATGCGGAGGAGGGCCCGGCTCCCGCGACGGTCGCCGACGCGCTGCCCGGTCTCGACCACGTCCTGGTCCCGTTGGAGGTCGTGCGCGACCGCGCGCGTCTCCGCGCCGCGCTGGCCGCGGTCGAAGCCGCCGGCGCATCAGCCGTCTGTGACGCGGAGACCGACGCCGACCTCGACGCCGTCGTGGCTGGCGCCACGGTGCTGCGGAACGCCCTGCTCGTGGGCTCGGCCGCGCTCGTCGCCGCAGACGCCCGGCAGCTCGAGCCGGACCCGGCCCCCGAGCCCGTGGCCGACACCACGGCTGACCACGTGGTCGTCGCCGTCGTCGGTTCCGCGGCGCCGGGGATCACGGAGCAGGTGGCCGCGCTGGCCGACCTGGGGCTCACGGTCGTGACGCTGGACCCGCACCGGCTCCTCGAGTCGCCCGAGGAGGCGGTCGGACTGGTCGCCGAGGCGCTGACCACCACGGGGCTCGTGCTCAGCCTCGACCAGGCCGTCACCGTGGACCCGCGGTCCGCTCGAGGCCTCAGCGCGGCCCTGGCCGCGGCGGCCGCGCCCGCGACGGCGCGGGCCACGGTCCTGCTGGCGACCGGCGGAGAGACCGCCCGCGCCGTCCTCGACTCCCTCGGCGTGCGGACGCTCACGCCTCTCTCGACCCACGCGGCGGCCGTGACGTCACGAACACCCGACGGTCTGGTCGTGGTCACCAGGCCCGGGAGCCACGGGGCGTCCACGTCGTCGCTGCGCGAGGCGCTGGCGCCGTTCGCCACCCAGGCCGCCTCACCCCAGACCGATCCGCACCAGACCCACCTCCACTGATCTCGACCGCACACCTGACCTAGGAGCCACGATGACCGCCCTGCCCCGTATTGCCGTGACGATGGGGGATGCCGCCGGCATCGGCCCTGAGGTGATCGTGCGTGCCCTGCTCGACCCCGAGTGCGCGGGTCGGTCGAACTCCGTCGTCGTGGGTGACGCCGCCCGGCTGCGTCGCGCGGCCGAGCTCGTCGGGCTCGAGCCCGACATCGTCACGGTCGCCGACGTGTCCGAGTGCGAGTTCGTCCCCGGCCGGATCAACGTCATCGACCTGGGCCTGATCCCCGAGGACCTGCCGTTCGGTGAGCTGTCCGCCGTCGCGGGTGACGCGGCCTACCACTATGTGCGCGTGGCGTCCGAGCTCGCGATGGCCCACGAGGTGCAGGCCATCTGCACCGCACCCCTCAACAAGGAGGCGCTCCACGCCGGGGGCCACATCTTCCCGGGGCACACCGAGCTGCTGGCCAAGCTGACCGGCACCGAGGAGGTCTCGATGATGCTGGCCACGCCGCGAGTGCGCGTCATCCACGTCACCACCCACATCGGGCTCATCGACGCGGTCGACCGCATCGAGCCCGGCCTCGTCGAGCGCACCATCCGTCGCGGCCACGGCGCGCTCGTGGACGCGGGCGTCAGCAACCCCAAGATCGGCGTGTGCGGGATCAACCCCCACGCCGGTGAGGGCGGCCTGTTCGGGCGCGGCGAGGAGGAGGACAAGATCGCCCCGGGTGTCCTGGCGGCGCAGGCCGACGGCATCGACGTCGTGGGGCCGCTCCCCGCGGACACCCTCTTCTTCCTCGCCGGTCGGGGCGACTACGACCTGGTCGTCGCGATGTACCACGACCAGGGGCACGGACCGGTGAAGATCCTCGGCCTGGAGGCCGGTGTCAACATCACGGTCGGCCTGCCGGTGATCCGCACCTCGGTCGACCACGGCACGGCGTTCGACATCGCCGGCAAGGGCATCGCCGACCACCGGTCGATGGTCGAGGCGATGCGACTCGCCGCCGAGATGGCCCCGACGCCCACGACGCCCACCCCTGAACTCGCCCGATGACGTGACGAAGTCGGATAGTGTGCGCCCCTGATGGCACGGTTGAGGTCTGAGCACCGCCGCAACGAGATCGCCCGGCTCGCGGCGTCCCACGGGCTGACCAGCGTCGAGGAGCTCTCGGCCCGGTTCGGCGTGACCGCGTCCACGATCCGTCGCGACCTGGCGCTGCTCACGGCCCAGGGCAAGCTCGCCCGTACCTACGGCGGCGCGCTCAGCCTCGAGCCGCACCCGGAGGCGTCGCTGCGCCAGCGGCTGGGCGAGGCGCACGAGGCGAAGCAGGCCATCGCGGCCTGGGCCGCGACGCAGGTGGTCCCCGGCGAGAACGTCGTCCTCGACGGCGGGTCGACCAATGCCGCGCTCGCCGCCGAGCTCAAGGACTTCCGCGGCCTGTCCGTGGCGACCATCGGCCTGACCTCGCTCGAGGCCCTCACTGAGGCCGAGGGCATCGAGGTGATCCTGCTCGGCGGACGGCTGCGGACCGTGAGCCAGAGCTTCGTCGGACCCGTCACCGAGGCGGCACTCGAGCGGATGACGTTCGACCGGGCCTTCATCGGCGCCGACGGTGTGCGCGCCGACCGCGGGATCTGCGAGAAGGACCTCGAGCAGACCAGGCTCAAGGAGCTCATGATGAGCCGCGCCGACCACGTCTACGTCCTGGCCCACGGGGCCAAGCTCGGCGTGGCGCCGTTCCACGCCTGGGCGGTGATGCCGGCCCGCTGGACGCTCGTGACGGACGACTCCGCGACGCCGGAGCAGCTCCGCCCCTTCGAGGCCGCAGGCGTCGAGGTGGTCGTCGTCGACGTCGTCGACCTCGCCCCGGAGGGCCTCGAGGACACCGGCGCCTGACCTGGGGGCCCAGCCGGTGGGCGCTCAGAGGCCCAGCCGGTGGGCGCCGGCGTAGACGGTCAGCCGTGGCGGTCGGGCGAAGCCCACCAGCGTCAGCCCGCTGTGCTCCGCGAGCTCGGCCGCCAGCGACGACGGCGCGGACACCGCGACGAGTGCGGGCAGGCCGGCCATGACCGCCTTCTGCACCAGCTCGAAGCTGGCCCGGCCGCTGACCACCAGCACGTGTCCGGACAGCGGCAGCCGCCCTTCGCGCGCCGCCCAGCCCACCACCTTGTCGACGGCGTTGTGCCGGCCCACGTCCTCGCGGACGACCAGCGGCTCGCCGTCGGCGGTGAAGATCCCGGCGGCATGCAACCCGCCGGTCCGGTCGAAGACCTTCTGGCTGGCCCGCATCCGGTCGGGCAGCCCGGCGACCACGACCGGTGAGAGGACGACGGGATCGTCGGCCACCGCATACTGGCCGGTCGCGGTGATGGCGTCGATGCTGGTCTTGCCGCAGACGCCGCAGGCGCTGCTCTGGTAGCCGGACCGGGCGCTCCGCTCGAGGTCGGGCACGACCCCGGGGGCCAGCGTGACGTCGACGACGTTGTAGGTGGGGGAGCCGGACTCGTCCTCGTCGAGGCAGTGCATCAGCTGGGCCACGTCGTCGCCCCGGCGCAGGACTCCCTCGGTGAGCAGGTTGCCCAGCGCCAGGTCGAAGTCGTCACCGGGGGTGCGCATCGTCACGGTGACCGACGTTCCACCCACCCGGATCTCCAGCGGCTCCTCGACGGCGAGCGTGTCCGGGCGGGTGGTGCTGCGCACGCCCTCCGGGGTCACCTCGACCCTGACCGCTGGCGTCCGCCTCGTCACCCGTCCCACGCCTGCAATGTATGCCGCGCGGTGCCTGCCGGGTGTGCGGGGTCGCCGGATAAGTTGGAGGGGTGAGCGACGCCCCGCAGGACCAGCCCCCGTCCCCGACCGAGGTGCGCCTCTTCGGCGACGTCGGCATGCCGTGGCGGCCGGTGTCACCCAAGCTCGCCACGGCCCGGCTGCTCGTCCTCTCCGTGTTCCTGGTGCCGCTCCTGCTGGTGCTGCTGGGACTGGCAGCCTTCGTGTGGGAGGGCTTCTGGGTCGGCGCCCTCGTCGTCGCGGCCGCGCTCGCCTTCGGCGCCTGGCTGATCCGTCGACAGGTCCCGGCGATCACGTGGGCCGAAGGGGCCGAGGAGCTGGTGGTCCGGCGCGGCCGGATGTTCCGCACCCTGGTCAGCGTCCCGTACGGCCGGCTCCAGTTCGTCGACGTGCAGTCCGGTCCGCTGGAGCGCCGGTTCGACATGGCGACGGTCGAGCTGCACACCGCCTCGCCCCAGAGCGGTGGCCAGATCCCGGGGCTGCCCACAGCCGAGGCCGAGGCGCTGCGCGAGCGGCTCGCCGCCCGAGGCGAGTCGCAGCGAGCCGGTCTGTGAGCACCGCGGCCCCCGGAGCGGCTGGACCCGGCGACGACGCCGGGGAGTGGCGCCACCTGCACCCGCTCTCGCCCTTGCTCAAGGGTGGGATCGCCTTCCTGGCGGTGCTGGCGTACATCGTGTCGCAGCAGGCGGACTCGTTGTTCGGCGCCGATCGCGACGACCCCACCCAGGGGCACCTCGGACTCGCGGCCCTCGGGGTCGTCGTGGTCCTGCTCGCCATCATCGCGGGGGCATGGGTGTCGTGGCGGTTCTCGCGGTTCCGGGTCGCTGACACGCTGATCGAGCTGCGCACCGGCGTCCTCTTCCGGCAGCACCGACAGGTCCGGTTCGACCGGATCCAGGCCGTCGACCTCGGGCGTCCACTGCTCGCCCGCCTGACCGGGCTGTCCGAGGTCGTGGTCCAGTCGGCGGGTGGCAAGGACTCCCACCTCAAGCTCTCGTTCCTCACCGACGCGCAGGCCCAGCAGGTGCGCGAGCAGCTGATGGCGCTGGCCGGTCGCAGCGACGAGGCGGCCGGCGCGTGGGCTTCGGCCGCCGACGAGGACGCGGGCCACGTCCGCGCCGACGCGTCGGGCCTCACCGAGGCGGACTACGCCGACCTGCCGGCACCCGCCCCCGTCGGCGACCGGGTCCTGGCCATCCCCAACTCGCGCATCCTCCAGTCGGTCCTCTACAGCGGTCCCGGCCTGGCCATCGTGGTCGCCGTGCCCGCGCTGGTGGTCTCGGTGGCGCTCGGGGTGCCGGAGATGGTGGCCTGGCTCGGGCCGATGACGCTGGCGATCGGCAGCGCCCACCTCAAGCGGCTCACCCAGGAGTGCAACTTCGAGCTCGTGCACCAGGGCGACCGGCTCCGGATCCGGCACGGCCTGACCGACCTGCGCACGACGACCGTGCCGATCCACCGCATCCAGGCGGTCGAGGTCAGCCAGTCGCTGCCCTGGCGGCTCACCGGCTGGTGGCGCATCCAGGTCAACGTCGCCGGCGCGGGCACCGGTGACGCCGAGACCCAGACCGTCCTCATGCCGGTGGGCAACCGTGAGGAGGCCCTGCGCGTGCTCACGCTGGTGCACCCCGGCATACCTCGCGATGCGGCCCTGGCTGCGCTGGAAGGGGCCGGCACGGCGCACGGCTTCGTCACCTCGACCGCGCGGGCTCGCCGCCTCGACCCCCTCAGCTGGGGCCGCCAGGGGTATGCCGTGCTGCCCGACGGCCTGCTGACCCGCCGCGGCGCGTGGTACCGCGCGGCGCAGTTCGTGCCGCACGCCCGGATCCAGTCGCTGAAGCTCGAGCAGGGGCCGGTGCAACGGCGCAGGGGCGTGGCCACCGTCCGCCTCGTCTCCACGGTCGGTCCGGTGTCACCGGCGGTCGCCCACCTGGACGAGACCGACGCGGTCCGGCTGCTCAACGAGCAGGTGGTGCGCTCAAGCCGCGCCCGGCAGCGGGCCTAGCGGGCCTCGAACCGGACGACCAGTGCCTTGGCCACCGGGGTGTTGGAGCGCAGCGCGACGTGGTCGGCCGACATGAGCACGTTGGTCTCCGGGTAGTAGGCGGCGGCACAGTCGGCCGCCGTGGGGTAGGCGACGAGGGTGAAGCCCTCGGCCCGCCGGTCGACGCCTTCGAACTCGCTCACCACGTCGACCACCTGACCCGCGTGGAACCCCAGCCGGTGCAGGTCGTCGGGGTTCACCAGCACGACCCGGCGGTTGCCGGAGATGCCGCGGTAGCGGTCGGCGTGGCCGTAGATCGTGGTGTTGAACTGGTCGTGGCTGCGGATCGTCTGCAGCAGGAGCCGCCCCTCGGGGACCTCGAGCAGGGAGACGCTCCCGGCGAGGAACTCCGCCTTGCCGCTCGGGGTGTCGAACTCACGCAGGTCGCGCGGCTTGTGGGGGAGCAGGAACCCGCCCGGCTCGCGGACCCGGTCGTTGTAGTCG
Organism: Phycicoccus sp. Soil802; assembly: GCF_001429605.1. Classification (GTDB taxonomy): domain Bacteria; phylum Actinomycetota; class Actinomycetes; order Actinomycetales; family Dermatophilaceae; genus Pedococcus. The sequence continues at coordinate 198,274 of NZ_LMSS01000006.1, read as the reverse complement.
GCGAAGTTCGGGACGACGCGCGAGATGTGGTCGCGGACGAGGTCGTTGTCCTCGCCGAGGGCCCGCCAGTCGATCGTCCCGACGCCGGGCACGATGCGGTGGGCGAGGCCGGCGACGATCGCCACCTCGGACCGGCAGTGCTCCGAGGGCGGGTCGAGCCGCCCTCGCGAGAGGTGCACCTGTCCCTGGGAGTCCTCGACCGTGACGCCCTGGTCACCCTTGGGGGTCGAGTCGCGGTCGGTGCGGCCCAGGCACGGCAGGATCAGCGCCTCGGTGCCGGTGACGGTGTGCGAGCGGTTCAGCTTGGTGGAGACGTGCACCGTCAGGTCGCAGGCGCGCAGGCCCGCGTGGACGACCGGGGTGTCGGGCGTGGCCATCGCGAAGTTGCCGCCCATGCCGAAGAACACCCGCACCGACTTGTCGCGCAGCCGCTGGACCGTGGCCGTCGCATCGACGCCGTGCCCGGTCGGAGGGGTGAAGCCGAACTCGGCCCCGAGCGCGTCGAGGAACGACTGGGGCATCTGCTCCCAGATCCCCATCGTGCGGTCGCCCTGCACGTTCGAGTGGCCGCGGACCGGGCACGGTCCCGCGCCATCCTTGCCGATGTTGCCCTGGAGCAGCAGGACGTTGACGATCTCCTGGATCGTCATGACGGCGTGCACGTGCTGGGTCAGGCCCATCGCCCAGCAGACCACGGTGGCCTTCGACTCGGTGAAGCGCCGGGCCAGCGCCTCGATCTCCGGGCGCTGGAGCCCGGTCGCGAGCTCCGTTGCGTCCCAGTCGACCTCGCGCACCGCATCGACGTACGCGTCGTAGCCCGCCGTGTGGGCCTCGACGAAGGCGCGGTCGACGACGGTGCCGGGGGCCGCCTCCTCGGCTGCGACCAGCAGGTGACCCACGGCGCGGAACAGCGCGTGGTCACCGCCGAGGCGGATCTGCAGGTGGTCGTCGGCGAGCGCGGTGCCCGCGCCGACCAGGCCGCGCGGGGTCTGGGGGTTCTTGAACCGGATCAGCCCGGCCTCGGGCAGCGGGTTGACGGCCACGATGACCGCGCCGTTCTCCTTCGCCCGCTCCAGGTGGGTCAGCATGCGCGGGGCGTTCGTGCCGGGGTTCTGCCCGGCGATGACGATCAGCTCGGCCTGCTCCAGCGACTCGAGCGTCACCGCGCCCTTGCCGATGCCGATCTGCTCGCTCATCGCGGTGCCGGAGGACTCGTGGCACATGTTGGAGCAGTCGGGCAGGTTGTTGGTGCCGTAGGCCCGGACCATCAGCTGGTAGAGGAACGCGGCCTCGTTGCTGGTGCGCCCGGAGGTGTAGAAGACGGCGTCGTCGGGGGACGGCAGGGCGCGCAGGTGGCGGGCCATGATCGAGTTCGCCTCGTCCCAGGACACCGGCTCGTAGTGGGTCCCGCCGGCGCGCAGGTGCATCGGCTCGGTGAGCCGACCCTGCTGTCCGAGCCACCACTCGCTCTGCTCGTCGAGGTCGGCCACCGAGTGCTTGGCGAAGAAGTCGCGGTCGACCCGTCGCTTGGTGGCCTCCCACGCGACCGCCTTGGCCCCGGACTCGCAGAACTCCGCGACGTGGCGGTGGCCGGCCTCCGGGTCGGGCCACGCACAGGACGGGCAGTCGAAGCCGTGGTCCTGGTTGAGCCGGCCGAAGACGCGCGCGGTGCGCGGCAGCCCCATCTGCTCGATGCCGTGGCGGAAGGAGTTGGCCACGGCCGGCAGCCCGGCCGCCCACTGCTTGGGCTCGTGGGCGTCGACCGCACCGGTCGGGTCGACGACGCTCAGGGCGTCGGGAGCGGTCTCGGGATCCCCGGCGGAACGGTGCTGGTCAGCCATGGTTCCGACCCTAACCCCGGCGACAACCCGGTCCACGCGGTGGGACTGTGCCGTCCATGCAGGGGCCTGTGCTTGTCCACACGGTGGAATAGGGTGCCTATTCCGGCGACTCGGTTGAAAAACCCGGCCCAACCCGATGGACTTACCCGCAACTGACCGCTTCGAGGGGATGGAGAAGGGTGTGACCACGCCAGCGCAATCTGCGCTGCAGACATCGGTGGGCCGACTTGGCTTCACCGCCGGACAGGTGATCCAGGAGTTCGGCTACGACTCCGACGTCGACGACGACTTCCGCTTCGCCATCGAGGACCAGACCGGCACCGACCTCGAGGACGAGGACTACCAGGACGTCGCCGACTCGTCACTGATCTGGTGGCGCAAGGACGACGGAGACCTCGTCGACGCGGTCGTCGACGCCCTGACCAACCTCGGCGACGGTGGCTCGGTCGTCGTCCTGACCCTCAAGGCCGGTCGCCGCGGCCACGTCGAGGCGAGCGACATCGAGGAGGCTGCGACCACCGCTGGCCTGCACACCTCGGGCACCGTCAACGCCTGCGACGACTGGACCGCGACCAAGCTGGTCGCACCCAAGACCGGACGGCGTTGACCTCGCTGGCAGACTGCCGACCATGACGTCACCGATCGCAGTGGGCACCCCGGCCCCGGACTTCAGCCTCAGGGACCAGAACGGCCAGGAGTTCTCGCTGGCCGAGTTCCGTGGCACCAAGAACGTCGTCCTGGTCTTCTACCCGTTCGCCTTCTCGGGCATCTGCACGGGCGAGCTCTGCGAGATCCGCGACGACCTCGGGGGGTTCGTCGGCGATGACGTGCAGGTGCTCGCGGCCTCGTGCGACCACATGTTCAGCCAGCGTGCGTGGGCCGACAAGGAGGGCTACTTCTTCCCCCTCCTGTCCGACTACTGGCCGCACGGAGCGGTCGCCCGGCAGTACGGCATCTTCAACGAGCAGGCCGGCGCCGCGCTGCGCGGCACCTTCCTCATCGACACCGAGGGCATCGTGCGGTGGAGCCTGGTCAACGAGATCGGTCAGGCCCGCGACTTCACCGGCTACCACGCCGCCCTGGCTGAGCTGCGCGGCTGACACCCGGCAACGACTGGACGCGGCGGACGCGGCGACCTGACAGAATGACGCCGCTGTCCGATCGTGGCGTGTCCCGCGACGTGACGACACGGGGCCTGTAGCTCAGTTGGTAGAGCGCCACGTTTACACCGTGGATGTCGTCGGTTCGAGCCCGGCCGGGCCCACATGCAGACCACCCTCGCCGAGGTCGTCCGGGTGCTCGACCACCTCTACCCACCGTCGACCGCCCAGTCCTGGGACCAGGTCGGGCTGGTGGCCGGTGACCTCAGCCAACCCGTCCGCCGGATCCACTTCGCGGTGGACCCGACGCTCGCGGTCGTCGAGGAGGCGCGAGCCCTCGGGGCCGACCTGGTGGTGACGCACCACCCGTTGCTGCTGCGCGGCATACACAGCGTGGCGACGACCGGCGCCAAGGGCGCCACGGTCACCGCGCTCGTGGTCAACGACCTCGCGCTCTACGTCGCGCACACGAACGCCGACGTCGCGCAGCCGGGCGTCAACGACGCGCTGGCGCAGGCCTGCGGCCTCACCGACGTCGAGCCCCTCGCCGTCGTCGAAGGACAGGCGCTGGGCCGGGTGGGCCGGCTGAACCCACCCGTCACGCTGGCCGAGTTCACCGCCTCGCTGTATGCCGCCCTGCCGCCCTCCCCGGGTGGGCTCCGGGTCGCCGGGCCACCCGACGCGCGGGTGGAACGCATCGCCGTGATGGGGGGCGCCGGCGACGACCTCTTCGACCACGTCCGGGCCAGTCGGGCCGATGTCTACGTCACGGCCGACCTGCGGCACCACCCCGTCCTCGAGGCGCGGGAGGAGGCCCGGGGCGGCCCGCCCTACATCGTCGATGCCGGCCACTGGGCGACCGAGTCGCTGTGGCTGGCCGGCGCCGCGGAGCGGGTGCGGGCGGCGATTGCGGCGACCGGCGACGGCACCTCTAAGGTGGAGACCCACATCTCAACACTGCGCACCGACCCGTGGGACTTCGTGGTCGGAGCCGAACCGCCCGCTGGCCCTGGAGGTACGTCCTGAAAGCCGACCCGTCCCGTCAGTGGCGACTGCTCGACCTGCAGGCGATAGACACCCGTCTCGACCAGATCGAGCACGCCCGCAAGAGCCTGCCCGAGCACGCCCGGCTGGCCGACCTCGAGACCAAGGCCGAGGGCCTCGACTCGCTGCTGGTGCGGGCCAGGACCGAGCTGGGCGACATCCAGCGCGAGGTCGCCAAGGCCGAGGGCGACGTGCAGCTGGTCCGCGACCGCGCGGCTCGCGACCAGGCCCGCCTCGACGCCGGCACCGGCTCCGCCAAGGACCTCCAGGCGATCCAGCACGAGCTCACCTCGCTGGTCCGGCGGCAGTCCGAGCTGGAGGACGTCGAGCTCGAGGTGATGGAGCGCGCCGAGGACGCGGAGTCGGCGGTCACGCAGCTGGACGCCGAGCGCGCGACGCTCACCGAGCAGCTGACCGCGGCCACCGAGGCCCGCGACGCCGCGCTCGCCGACCTCGAGGCCGAGGCCGTCAGGGTCGCCGCGCCGCGGGCGGACATCGTGGCCGGGGTCGGCGAGGACCTGGTCGCCCTCTACGAGAAGATCCGGGCGCAGAGCGGTGGCCTCGGTGCCGCCCCGCTGCGCCAGCGCCGGTGCGGTGGCTGCCAGCTCGAGCTCAACAACGTCGACATGAACCGCATCAAGGCGGCTCCTGCTGACGAGCTGCTCCGGTGCGAGGAGTGCCGCCGCATCCTCGTGCGCACCGCCGAGTCCGGCCTCTGACCCGTGCCGGCGAGTGGACGCACCCTCGTCGTCGAGGCTGACGGCGGCTCCCGCGGCAACCCCGGGGTCGCGGGCTACGGCGCACTGGTGCGCGACGGTGCCAGCGGCCGGGTGCTCTGGGAAGGCGCCGCCCCACTGGGCAAGGAGTCGAACAACGTCGCGGAGTACTCCGGGCTGATCGCCGGGCTCGGCGCGGTGCTGCGGATCGACGCGAGCGCCGACGTCGAGGTGCGGATGGACTCCAAGCTGGTCGTCGAGCAGATGGCGGGGCGCTGGAAGATCAAGCACCCCGACATGCGCCAGCTCGCGCTCGAGGCGCGCGACCTGGCCGCGCAGATCAGCGCCGCCGGCGGGTCGGTGTCGTTCACCTGGATCCCGCGGGAGCGCAACAAGGACGCCGACGCGTTGTCCAACGACGGCATGGACGGCCGGACCATCGACCGGATGCTCGTCGGTGGGGGCGCGGGCGAGGGCGAGGGCAGCTCGTCCGACGCCGCGACCGTGGCCGAGGTGGTCGACGAGGTCATCGACCCCGCGCCCAGCCCGGCCCCACCCGGCCCGGGGGAGGGCACGCCGACCCGCATCGTGCTGGTGCGCCACGGCGTCACCGACTTCACGGAAGCCTCGCGCCTCGACGGCCGGGGTGGCTCCGACCCCTCGCTCAACACCGCCGGGCAGGCGCAGGCCGCCGCCGCCGGTCGGGCCACCGCCCACCTGCTGGGTGGCTCCCCGGCCCGGGTGGTCACCTCGTCACTGGCCAGGGCCAGGGAGACCGGCGCGGCGGTCGCGGAGGCCATCGGCGTGACGCCGTCGGTCGACGCCGACTGGGACGAGCAGGACTTCGGCGACTGGGACGGCGCCAGCATCCCTGACCTGGTCCGCGACCAGGCCGAGGCGCTGACCGCGCTCCGGGTCGACGCGGCATACGCCCGTCCGGGTGGGGAGTCGCACGACCAGCTCGCCGCGCGGGTGGTGGCGGCCTTCGACCGCGTCGTCGCCGCGGGCGGCACCACCGTCGTCGTGTGCCACCGCAAGCCGATCATGTGCGTGCTCGCGCACGTGCTGGGCATCCCGCACGACAAGGTCTGGCGGCTCGCCGCAGCGCCCGGCTCGCTGACTGCGCTCGAGGTCTGGCCGGACGGCAACGTCTCGGTCGCCTTCACCAACCGGACCTGACAGCTTCCGCGCCCGGTGTGGACGTCGCGCGAAGACGTCCACGAGGTGGGCCCCTCGTCTCGCCATGTGGCGAGAGTTCTAGGCTGGCGGCATGAGCGCGGAGTCCATCGACGCTGACCCCACCCCCGCCGTCCCGAGCAGCTACGCCGGCGACGTCACCCCCGACGACGCGTATGCCGCCCTGGCGGCCGACGACGACGCGGTCCTCGTCGACGTGCGCACGACCGCCGAGTGGAGCTACGTCGGGCTGCCCGACCTGAGTGCCCTGGGCAAGCGCGTCGTCTGTGTCGAGTGGCAGCGCTACCCCGACGGGGCGGTCAACGGTGACTTCGTCGAGCAGCTCCAGGACGCCGGCCTGCCGGACGGTGCGCCGATCTACTTCATCTGCCGGTCCGGGGTGCGGTCGGTGGCCGCGGCCAAGGCGGCGACCCGGGCCGGGCTCGGCCCGTCCTACAACGTCCTCGAGGGCTTCGAGGGACCGCACGACGAGCAGCACCACCGGGCCGTCTCCGGGTGGAAGAACGCCGGACTGCCCTGGCGGCAGGGATGAGCGAGCTGACCCCGGAGACCGGGGCGGGCCAGGCGTTCCGCCCCGACACGGTGGCCGTGCGAGGCGGTCTGGCGCGCAGCAACTTCGACGAGACCGCCGAGGCGCTCTACCTGACGTCGGGCTTCGTCTACGAGAGCGCCGAGCAGGCCGAGGCGGCGTTCAAGGACGAGGTCGACCACTTCATCTACAGCCGCTACGGCAACCCGACGGTCACCATGTTCGAGGAGCGGCTGCGCCAGCTCGAGGGCGCCGAGGCCTGCTTCGCCACGGCCTCGGGGATGTCGGCGGTGTTCGTCGCGCTGGCCGCCCTGTTGGGCCAGGGCGACCGGGTCGTCTCGTCGCGCGGCCTGTTCGGCTCCTGCTTCGTCATCCTCGACGAGATCCTCCCGCGGTGGGGCGTCGAGACGGTGTTCGTCGACGGGCCCGACCTCGACCAGTGGCGCGAGGCGCTGTCGGTGCCGACCCAGGCGGTGTTCTTCGAGACGCCGAGCAACCCGATGCAGGAGCTCGTCGACATGCGCGCGGTGTCCGACCTCGCCCATGCGGCCGGCGCCCAGGTGGTCGTCGACAACGTCTTCGGCACGCCGGTCTTCTCCAAGCCGCTCGACCACGGCGCCGACATCGTCGTGTACTCCGCGACCAAGCACATCGACGGCCAGGGCCGCACGCTCGGTGGCGCGGTGCTCGGCACGTCGGAGTTCGTCAACGGTCCGGTCAAGAACCTCATGCGGCACACCGGACCGTCGATGTCGCCGTTCAACGCGTGGGTCCTGGTCAAGGGGCTCGAGACGCTGTCGCTGCGGGTCGAGAAGCAGGCCGCCAACGCGCTGGCCGTCGCGGAGGCGCTCGAGGCCCACCCCCGCGTGACGAAGGTGCTGTTCCCGTGGCTGCCATCGCACCCCCAGCACGACCTGGCCCGGCGCCAGATGCTCGGCGGGGGCACGGTGGTGACGTTCGAGATCGACGGCGGCAAGGACGAGGCGTTCGCGCTGATGAACGGGCTCCGGGTCGTCGACATCAGCAACAACCTCGGTGACGCCAAGTCGATGGTGACCCACCCGGCCACCACGACCCACCGACGGCTCACCCCCGAGGCGCGCGCCGCCGTCGGCATCACCGACGGCACGGTCCGGATCTCGGTCGGGCTCGAGGACCCCCTGGACGTGATCGAGGACCTCGTCCGCGGCCTCGGCTGACCGGCACCCGGCACCCGGCACCCCTAGGCTGCCCGCATGGCCACGACGCACCGGCTCAGCAGGATGACCGGTCGGAGCGAGGACGAGTCGCACCGCACCGCGACGCCGCTCGAGCTGTTCTTCGACCTCAGCTTCGTCCTCGCGTTCAGCGCTGCCTCCGCGCAGTTCTCCCACGCCGTCGCGGCCGGCCACCTCTCCAGCGGGCTGGTCGGCTTCGTCTTCAGCATGTTCGCGATCGTCTGGGCGTGGATCAACTTCACCTGGTTCGCCTCGGCCTACGACACCGACGACTGGCTGTTCCGCGTCACCACCATGGTCCAGATGGTCGGGGTGCTCGTCCTGGCCATCGGCATCCCTCCGCTGTTCGCCTCGCTCGAGCACGGGGAGCACCTCGACAACGGCCTGATGGTGGCCGGCTACGTGATCATGCGCCTCGCGATGGTCTTCCAGTGGCTGCGGGCCGCGAAGCAGGACCCGGCCCGGCGGTCGGCCTGCTTGGCCTACGCGAAGGCCATCGCCCTCGCCCAGGTCGGCTGGGTGGCCCTCATCGCCCTGCACACGACCCCGTGGCAGACCTTCGTCCTGATGCTCCCGCTCTACGTCGTGGAGCTCGGCGGGCCACTGTTCGCGGAGCGGCGTCGCGGCGGCACGCCGTGGCACGCGCACCACGTGGCCGAGCGGCACGGCCTGCTCGCCATCATCGCGCTCGGGGAGTGCCTCCTCGGCACCATCGCCGCGCTGTCGGTGCTGGTGGAGAAGCAGCACGGGCTCAGCGTCGACGTCGTCGTGCTCGGTCTGGCCGGCACCGGGCTGGCCTTCAGCATGTGGTGGCTGTACTTCACGCTGCCGTCCGCGGAGGTGCTGCACCGCAGGCGCCCGCTCGGCTTCCGCTGGGGCTACGGCCACATCGCCGTCTTCATGTCGATCGCCGCCACGGGCGCGGGCCTGCACGTCGCCGCCTACTACCTCGAGGGCGAGTCGGAGCTCGGCCCGGTCGGCGTGGTCCTGGCCACGGCCGGGCCGGTGGCGGTCTTCGGCCTGTGCCTCGCCGCCCTCTACGCCGTGCTCGTGGGGCTGGACCAGGCGGCCCTGCGCAACGGAGCCGCGGCCCTGGCGCTCCTCACGCTCGCCGTCGTCCTCGCCGCCGCCGGTGTCGGGGTGCCGTGGTGTCTGCTCGTCGTGATGCTCGCGCCGGTGCCGGCCATCGTCAGTGACGAGCGAGTCGTGGCCCGTCGTCGCGAGGAGGCCCTGGCCAGGCTGCTCGACGACTGAACCACCTGGGCCCGCCACCTGAGCGCTCCCGAGGGTGCCCAGGTTGCGGGGTCGGCGGATCCCCCAGTCAGGAGGTGACGACCAGGGCGCCGAGCGACAGGCCGCCCGCCACGACGCTGCACAGGAGCCCTTGCACGGCGAGCGAGCGCATCGAGATCTGGAGGCCCCGGGCCCGGCACCGCTGCGCCCACAGCAGCGTCGCCAGCGAGGCCCACGGTGTCACCAGCGGCGCGACGTTGACCCCGATGAGCAGCGCCATCAGGCGTTGCGGGGCGTCCGAGGTCACCGACTCGAGGGCGATGTAGGCGGGCAGGTTGTTCACGGCGTTCGCGGCCACCGCGCCCGCACCGGCCACCTGCGCCAGGTCTGCGGCCGACGTGCCTTCTCCGGCCAGCGCGGCGAGGGCGGGCTCGAGGCCGAGCTGGAGGGCAGCGTCGATCACGACGAAGAGGGCGGCCACCGCCAGCGCCATCTTCCATGGCACCTTCAGGTGCCGCACGAGGTCGCGGTCGCGCGACCACGCCGCGACGACCAGGACGATGGCGGCCACACCCGACACCCAGGCAGGCGGCAGACCCACCGCGAAGAGCGGACCGACGGCCACGCACACCGCCGCCGAGACCCGCAGCAGGACCTGGTCGTGCGGGTCGGGCGGGGCGTCCGGCAGGTAGCGACCCGTGAGCTCGCGCCGGTGCACGACGTAGAGGACCAGCACCGTCCCGACCACCGCGGCCACTGCCGGCAGGACGGCCAGTCGGATGTAGCCGGTATGCCCGACTCCCAAACGCTCGAAGTGATGCAGGGCAAGGAGATTGGTGAGGTTCGAGACTGGCAGCAACAGGCTGGCCGTGTTGGCGATCCACAAGGTCGTCAGGGCGAACGGCACGGGGGAGATCCCGAGCTGGGCGGCGATGGCCAGGCCGACCGGGGTGAGCAGGACTGCCGTCGTGTCGAGGCTGAGGACGACCGTGCACGCCACGGCGACGAGGACGAACAGCAGCCACAGCACGGGCGTGCGATGCCGCCCGGCCCGGGACGCCCAGTGGCCCGCGACGTCGAACACCCCTGCGGCGTCGGCGATCTCGGCCACCACCGTGATCGCCACGAAGAAGATGAGGACGGGGAGCACCCGCAGCAGGACGTCACCCAGCTCGGCGCCGTTCACCTGCGAGCTGCGGCGTCGAGGATCCAGGGTCGGCCGGCCTTGCCCGGCGGGGTGAGCTCGACGTCGAACGACTGCTCGAGCACCGTGGCCAGGTCGCGCACCCGCCTGACATCGCGTCCCACCTGGCACAGCTCGCGCGCGACCAGACCCCTGGTGTGCTTGGCCATGTGGGTGGCGCCCGGGACCCGGACCTGCACCCAGCGGTCGGCGAGGTCGCCCGTGGGCGTCCACGCCGCGGCATACGTGCTGGAGCGGCAGTCGACCACGACGCCACGGCCGGCGACCTCGGGGAGGACGGCGGTGAGCTCGGGCTTCCAGGCGCTGGCGAGCGGCCCCACGCCCGGGAGGTTCACGGCCATCGACAGGCGGTACGGGGCGATCGCGTCGGTGGGGCGGACGGCGCCGTAGAGGGCCGAGACGACGACGACCCACCGGTTGGCACGACGCTTCGCGGCGGGGTCGAGGTCGGCGTAGGCCAGCGCGTCGTACAGCACCCCTGAGTAGACACGGGACGCGGGCAGGGCCGGTGCGGTGTGGAGCACCAGGTTGCGGGCGATCTCGGCGGTGAGGTTGGCACTGACGCCCAGGGTGGCCGCTGCATCGGGGTGCGCACTGACCTTCGCGACTGCCTCGGCGACGGCCTGGCGGGTCGGCGCGAGCTCGGGGAAGGAGAGGTGCTCGTGGGCCACCGGCCGGCCGCGGGTCCGCCCGGTCTTCGACTCCGACGGCGGCAGCAGGATGAGCACACGGACAGCCTAGGACCAGCGGGGCGGCGGTCCGCCGACGGCTCCCGGCGCCGGGTGCTGGTTAGGTTGGGGTCATGCCCAAGCGCAGCATCCACGTCCAGGAACCCACGCGCGAGCAGACCGCCAAGCAGTCCGCTGCCCTGGTGGCGAGGTTCGACGCCATCCGGGCCGAGCTGAAGGTCCCCGAGGCCTTCCCGCCCGAGGTGGAGTCCGAGGCGAAGGCTGCCGCCGAGGCTCCCGACCTGCCCGAACGCGACGAGACCGCCCTGCCGTTCCTCACCATCGACCCCCCGGGGTCGATGGACCTCGACCAGGCGCTGCACATCGAGCGCGCCGGTGACGGCTACCGCGTCCGCTACGCCATCGCCGACGTGCCGGCCTACGTCCGGGCCGGGGGAGCCGTCGACGCCGAGACCCGGCGCCGCGGGCAGACCATCTACGCCCCCGACCAGCGCACACCGCTGCACCCACCGGTGCTGAGTGAGGACGCGGCCAGCCTTCTCGCCGGCCAGACCCGCCCGGCGTTCGTCTGGGACATGGCGCTCAAGGCCGATGGTGAGGGCACCGAGGTCGTGGTCTATCGGGCGATGGTGCGCAGCACCGACCGGCTGGACTACGAGGGAGTGCAGCAGGCCATCGACGACGGCTCGGCCGACGAGCGGCTCCTGCTGCTCAAGGAGGTCGGGCTCAAGCGGATCGAGTTCGAGCGCCGCCGGGGCGGGGCGAGCCTGCCGATGCCCGAGCAGGAGGTCAACGAGGACGACCACGGCCACTACCGGCTGTACTTCCGGCCGCCGCTGGAGGTCGAGGACTGGAACGCCCAGATCTCGCTGATGACCGGCATGGCGGCAGCCGAGATGATGCTGAAGGCCAAGGTCGGCATCCTGCGCACCATGCCAGCACCCGACCAGAACGCCGTCGGGCGGTTCCGCCACGCGAGCCGGGCGCTCGGCGTCGAGTGGCACAAGGGCACGCCCTACGGCGAGTTCCTGCGCACGCTCGACCGGACCAACGCCAAGCACCTCGCGCTCATCCACGAGGCGACGGCGCTCTTCCGCGGTGCCGGCTACACGCCGTTCGACGGGGAGCTCCCCGAGCAGGCCGAGCACGCCGCGGTGGCCGCTCCCTACGCCCACGTCACGGCACCCCTGCGCCGGCTCGTCGACCGGTTCGGGCTCGCGATCTGCGAGGCCCTCAGCTCCGGCGCCGAGGTGCCCGCGTGGGCTCGCGAGGCGCTGCCCTCGCTGCCCGAGGTGATGGCCGCGTCCGACAAGGTCGCCCACGGTGTTGAGCGCGCCTGCGCCGACGCCGTCGAGGCCGCGGCCCTCGAGGACCGGGTCGGCGAGGTGTTCGACGCGATGGTCGTGGACAAGCGCGAGAAGGGCGGGGCCGTCGTGCAGATCCAGGACCCGGCCGTGCTCGCCAACGCCGATGGGCAGAACGAGCTCGGCACCGCGGTGCAGGTCAGGCTCACCGAGGCCACCGTCGCGACCGGCACGGTCCGGTTCGAGATCGTCCACTAGCCCTCGACCCTCCCCGCCCTGTTGGGAGCGCTTCTTCCGAGCCTGTGCCGAGTCAACGGCCTGCCCGAGCCCACCCGTCAGGTGGTGCGCCGCGGACCCCGAGGACGGATCTACCTCGACGTCGCCTGGGAGGAGCACGGAGTGGTCGTCGAGATCGACGGCGCCCAGCACCGCCAGGGGCTCGCCGTCACGTCGGACAACCTCCGGCGCAACGCGTTGCAGCTCGGCGGCGCGATCGCGCTGACGATCGACCTGGTCGGCCTGCGGCTCGAGACCGCCGCGTTCCTGGGTCAGGTCAAGGACGCCCTCGCTGTCGCGTCCGGGGTCCGAGCGAGAACTTCCGGAGTTCCGGGCGTTTCGCTTCCAACAGGGCCGTCTCGGGGCGCAGGGCGGGGGTGAGGTATGCCGCGTGGCCGGCCACGCGGCATACCTGCCCTATCCTTGGCGACGGATGAGTCGGTCAGGCGGTCGCGTCGGTGAGCAATCACCGCCGAGGAACGTCCGGGCTCCGAAGGGCAAGGTGGTGGCTAACGGCCACCCGGGGTGACCCGCGGGACAGTGCCACAGAGAACAGACCGCCACGGTGGACCACCCGGCCTCGGCCGGGCCGGCACCGCGGTAAGGGTGAAACGGTGGTGTAAGAGACCACCAGCGGGCCAGGTGACTGGTCCGGCTAGGTAAACCCCACCTGGAGCAAGCTCAGACAGTGCACGTTCGAGGGCGGCCCGCCCGAGTGCACGGGTAGGGCGCTGGAGGCAGTCGGCAACGGCTGTCCTAGATGGATGACCGTCCCCCGCTGGTTGGTAACGACCAGCGGTGACAGAACCCGGCGTATCGACCGACTCATCCACCCACTGCGTGCTCGAGAGGCTTGTCAGCCTCTGACCTGCACGAATGTCGCGTGAGCGTTGGGGAGTCGCAGGGAACAATCGACCGCGATTCAGACGGACCCGCCACGGACCTGTGGCCCGCGGTCGTCGCTCGGACGGACCTGGGACGGACCAGCAAGGCACCGTCGCAAGCTGAGCCGTCGCACCTCGCGCCCCTCCTGCTCGACGACGGCGCCGATGCCCGCGTCCCAGAGCTATCACCCGTCCTCAGCGAGCCGGGCGCACCAGGTCTCGAGGGCGCCTTCGGACCCGTCCATGCGGAAGTCAAAGAGGGAGTAGCGCCACACGGGGTCAGAGTACGTGGGCTGAATCGGCCGCGTGGCATGTCCCGGTCTGAGAGGGTCAGGCATGAGACGACGTGACTTGTGAGCCCCGAAGCGCTCGGGCTACTGCTCGGCATCGCAGGTGGGGCCGTCACTTGGTACAGCTATCGAGCTATCGAGAGGCGCCGTGCCAGGCGCGAAGCAGGAAACCCTGCACCGCCGATCGGCGCCGACACGAGTCCCCGGGTCGATCCATCTGAGCGGCGTGCTCTGGCTGAGTACCTCGAGGCTCAGAAGGCACGCGAGAAGCGCCGGCCCTAGACAAGCTGGTTGAGGGCCTGGCTGGCTGCCGGCGCTGCCACCACCTGGGCGCGCCGAGGCAAGAGCCTCCGCTCGAGCAGGAACCAAGACGCGGTGCCTGCGAACATCGCGACGCCGACCGCGACGGGGAGGAAGATGCCGATCCCTTGGGCGTCGACGCCGAGGACGATGAGCAGCTGCTGGGTGGGCCACCCATACAGGTACGTGCCGTAGGAGATGTCGTTGGTGCGGAACTGCCGGACGGGTAGGAGCGCGCCGCCGGCGAGGATCGCGTAGGCCAGCGGTATGGCGGCCAGCGCGGGGTGCACCATCGCCATCGCAACGGCAAATGCCAGGGCGATCCGGGTGGTGCCGCGGGTTGGGCGGATGTGGTCGGCGCGGGTGGAGATGACCCAGCCGGCGGCGAAGAGGGCGACGAACCAACCGAGGCCGTGCTGGTTGTCGGTCGTGATGGCGGATGTCGTCGCGATGGCGTAGGTCGCCAGCGCGACCGTCGTCTGGTGTCGGCGGGCCGTAGCGAGAGTCAGCGTGCTTCCTGCGATGAGGTAGCAGAGGAGCTCGAACACGAGGGTCCACGCTGGGCCGTTCCACATGACGAGGCCGGCCGGGGCGCCCGCCGTTTCGTCGCCGATGGTCTGCTGGGTGATGAAGGTGCTGGCGTTGGTGACGACGTAGGTGAGGGCGGCACGCGGCAGGTAGGTGGCGCCGGTGAGGTGTGCGGCGATCGGTGAGGCGATGAGGGCGATGATGGCGCAGCAGGCCCAGAACGCGGGGTAGATGCGGCGTGCCCGGCGCAGGAGGAAGGTGCCGAGGTCGGTGTGGAGGCGGGCGCGGGGGATGAGGTATCCGGAGATGGTGAAGAAGCCGGCGACTGCCCACCCGCCCAGGGGGACGCCGGCGTAGATGGGCTCTGGGTGGCCGAGCAGGGAGAACGAGTGCGACACGATCACGAGGACAGCGAAGGGTGACGTGGGCCTCCCCACCGGACACGGCCACGACGGGCACCGACTCGGCTGCTGCTGCGGCGCGATTGGTCCACGTGTGGTGAGCAGGCGCACACCGTCCTGCACCATCACAGGGCGGTGTCCTTCAGGTCGGTGAAGTCCGTCGGTCGGGCCATGCAGAAGTTGAGGCGGGTGCGCGTGAAGCTGACGCCTCCGGCGCGTGCAGCCCCTCAACCAGCCTGAGCAGCAGGACGTCGCCGGGCAGCAGGTCACCGGCCGCACCCGTCTGGGGCACGCAGATCCCTCAGGGACGCTGCGCACCTACGGCCACCTTTGGCTCTCGGATCAAGCACGGATCGTGGGCGCGATCGAGTTCGCTCACGGACTAGAGACGGATCAGGGGAAGGAAATGCGCAGGTCAGGGGCTAGTTGTCGCTGGACCGGGCGTATCGACCGACTCATCCACCCAAGGCCATGGCTGTCCTGACGCCGAGCGAGCGTCCCGTGGTGACTCACGACCCGTTGAGGAATGTCAGAAGTCGACACCATGAACAGGGAGCTTGAGTGGTGCGATGCGGGTGCTGCGTTTCGCCGACTCCAGGAGAGCGGGGATGTCGCCGTTGAAGCGGTCGACGCCAAGGGCCATGGACACCAACATCATCTCCACCGACCGCAACGGCTGGGTCCACTTCAGCAGGACCCTGTCGGGGAGGCAATGGCGCATCGCCTCGATCTGCGAGAACGTCGCGCGGTCGCCGCGGAACGACCCACCTTGGACGAGCGACGGCCCCAGTCCGCCGACCAGAGCCGTGCACTCTGTCATCTGCTCCTTGGACGTGTCCGTGGTGTTGAGCATGACGCGAACCTTGCCGCCTGCAGGCGCGACAGCATCGACCACGGCTTCGACCTGCTCCTGGACCAGGTGCAGGCAGCCCTGGCGGTCGAGTCCGGGTGCCACGACCAAGGCCACCTCTGAGGCCCCCGCAGCCACGAGTTCAAGAGCTTCGGCAGCGAGGTCGGCGGGGTCCTGGAGCCTCGTGGTGTCATGGAAGCCCAGGGTCGTCACTGTCGCCGTGCTGCTGCCCAGCAGCCTCCGGGCGGCTATGGAGACGTGTTCGGGGCGGCACACCACTGCGGCAAGTCCGGCGTCTGCGGCGTAGTCGCATCCTCGCTGGAACCGCCCCCTGTCGACCTCGGGACCGAACAGGCGGTGTTCGAGAGCGCCGGCGACGGTCTCGCGGCTCACGACCTCGCGATCCAGGAGGACTCTTGCGCGCATCCACGGACTGTCCCGTGTGAGCACATGCCTCTGTTCTGCCATCGAACCCACCCCCTAGGCCGGCAGTCTGTCACCTTTCACCAGATTTGCCGCGAATGCTCGGATTCGTCGCGGGCCAAGCGCGACGTGACTGCGGCTTGCAGCCCGCCCCGACCCAGTACGGCGGGGGTGCAGTCACAATGTCGTGGAGACCGCCGGCATCGGCAGTTCGGACGGAGACCGGGTGCTGGCCGGGAGGTTTGTGCCTACGGTGAGGACATGCGAATCACCCACCTCGGACATGCCAGCCTGCTCGTCGAGGTCGCCGACACCCGCCTCCTGCTCGACCCCGGCGGCTGGTCGCCCGCGGCCCAGGAGGTGCGCAACCTCGACGCGGTGCTCGTGACCCACCAGCACCCCGACCACCTCGACCAGGACCGGCTTCCCGACCTGCTGAGGGCCAACCCCGGCGCGCAGGTCCTCACCGACCCCGACACCGCGACGATCCTGCGCGACAAGGGCATCGACGTGACGGCGTTCGCGGCGGGCGACACCACGACGATCGAGTCGGTGACGGTGCAGGGGGTGGGGGACCTGCACGCGCTCATCCACGAGGAGATCCCCAGGATCCACAACACGGGCATGCGGGTCAGCGCGGACGGCGAGCCCACCTTCTTCCACCCGGGTGACTCCCTCGATGCCGAGCCCGAGGGAGTCGACGTGCTGGCCTTCCCCCTCAACGCCCCGTGGGCGCGCAGCCGCGAGATGACCGCCTTCCTGCGACGCCTGGCGGCACCGCACGCGATCCCGGTGCACGACGGGCTGCTCAGCGCCGCCGGCCGCGCCCTCTACCTGGGCCAGGCGGCGAACCTCGGGTCGAAGGACACGCAGATCCACGACCTCGCCGGGGGAGCGCCGCAGGAGTTCGACGCCGGCTGACCGCGCAGTCCGGTGAGTGAGTCGAATTTGGTTCTTAGGATAGCCTCACCTACTCTCCTTCCGTGCCCAAGAACTCCAAGGCCCCCAAGGGAGCCAAGGTCGCCAAGGCGAAGAAGAAGTGCTGCAAGGACAAGCCGCGGTGCGCGTCGTGTCCGGTGGTGCTGATGCGCCTGGAGAAGATGGGCTACGCCGAGCGCGACGAGGACAAGCCGCGCCGCTACGTCGTGGAGCAGAACGTCCCGAAGAAGGCAATGCTCATCGCGCGACAGCGGTGACGGGTTAGCGTCGTCCCATGCAGGACGCGCCGACCACTCCCGAGCCCGCCGCAGGGCCAGCACCGGTGACCACGCGCCAGCCCGAGATCGCCCTGGGCCTGCGTGGACTGACCAAGCGCTTCGGCCAGACCACCGCGGTCGACCACCTCGACCTCGACGTGCCCAGGGGCTCGTTCTACGGCCTCGTCGGCCCCAACGGTGCGGGCAAGACCACGACGCTGTCGATGGCCACGGGACTGCTGCGCCCGGACTCCGGCACCGCCCACGTGCTCGGCGTCGACGTCTGGGACGACCCGGTCGCCGCCAAGTCCCAGATCGGCATCCTCCCCGACGGCCTGCGCCTGTTCGACCGCCTCACCGGACACCAGCTGGTGACGTATGCCGGCCTGTTGCGTGGGATGGACCGTCAGCTCGTCGCGGAGCGCACCGCCGAGCTCTTGGCGGCACTGGGGCTGACCGACGCCCAGGACAAGCTCGTCATCGACTACTCGGCGGGCATGACCAAGAAGATCACCCTGGCCTGCGCCCTGATCCACGCCCCACGCCTGCTGGTCCTCGACGAGCCCTTCGAGGCCGTCGACCCGGTGTCCGCCCGGACCATCCGGGGGATCCTCGAGGACTTCGCGGCCAGTGGTGGCACGGTGGTCCTCTCGAGCCACGTGATGGACCTGGTCGAGCGGATCTGCACCGACGTGGCGATCATCGCCGCCGGCGTGGTGCGCGCCTCGGGCACCCTCGACGACGTGCGAGCCGGCGCGAGCCTCGAGGACCGCTTCCTCGACCTGGTGGGTGGCAGCACCAACGTGGAGGGGCTGGCGTGGTTGCGCACCTCGTCCGACTGAAGCTGCACCTGCTCCGCAACGGCCTCCGGCGCAGCGTCGCCGCCGTCGTCGGCATGGTGATCGGGGTCATCTACGGCGGCGGGTTCGTCGTCCTCGCCCTCGCCGGGCTGGTGGCCTTGCGCGCCCAGGGCGACCTCGAGCTCCCCGGGTCCGTGGTGGTGGTGACGGGGTCAGTGCTCGTGGCCGGCTGGTCGCTGCTGCCGATCATCCTGTTCGGCGTCGACCCGACCCTCGACCCCACGCGGTTCGCGACCTTCGCCGTCCGCGAGCGGACCCTGGCCGTCGGGCTGGTCCTGACCGCCCTGGTCGGGCTGCCTGGCGTCGCCACCATCCTGCTGGTGCTGGGGACCGTGGTGGCTGGTTCGCGCTCGGTCGCGGCCACCCTGGCCGCCCTGGTCGGAGGGTTGCTCGGGCTGGTGACCTGTGTCCTCCTCAGCCGGATCGTCACCGCCGCGGCCGCGGCCGTCCTCGCCACGCGGCGCGGGCGCGATGTGGCCGGGGTCGGGGGCCTGCTGCTGTTCATCGTCGCCGGCCCGATCATCGGCGGGCTCTCCGACGGAGGCATCGACCGCGCCACCCTCGACAGCACGGCCCTGGTGCTCGCCTGGACACCGCTGGGCTGGGCCTGGGCAGCGGCCGGTGACGTCACGCTGGGGGAGTGGAGCACGGGACTCACGCACCTCGCCCTGGCGGCGGCCCTGGTCCTGGTCCTCCTCGTGGTCTGGGAACGGCTGCTCGTCTCCGTCCTGCGCAACCCACGGTCGGCGTCCGCGGACGGCGGCAAGGTCTCGGCGGGTCTGGGCCTCTTCGGACGGCTCCCGGCGACGCCGATGGGTGCGATCGCAGCGCGGGCGGGCACCTACTGGGTCCGTGACCCCCGCTTCAACGTCCCCGCCATCATGACCATCCTGCTGCCGGCCGGGCTGCTCATCCCGGGCCTCGGCTCCGGGTCCCAGCTGGCCCTCCTCGGGATGCCGCTGGCGTCCGCGTACCTCATCGGCTGGGGGCAGCACAACGACGTCGGCTACGACTCCACGGCGTTCTGGTTGCACGTCGCGTCCGGGGTCGACGGCGTGAGCGACCGGCTCGGCCGGCTCTTTCCGTCGGGGCTGATGGCCGTGTTCTGCATCCCTGTGTACTGCCTGCTGGGACCCCTGTTCGGTGCGCCGTGGCGCATGCTGCCGGCGACGTTCGGCACCGCAGTCGCGTTGGCGCTCAACGGTTTCGCGGTCGCCTGTGTCACCAGCGCGGTGAAGCAGTATGCCGTGCCGGCACCCGGCGAGAACCCGTTCACCAGCCGTCCGGGATCGGCGGGGGTGACCCTCGGCGTGCAGGCCGTCTGCGGCGTCGCCGTGTGGACGCTGTCGCTCCCGGCGCTGGGGCTCGCGGTCGCGGCATACCTTGGCGTGGGCTGGGCGGCCTGGGCCGCGCTCGTGCTCGGCCCCGTGTTGGGCGGGGTGGCGCTGCTGGTCGGGACCCGGCTCGGCGCCGACCTGTTCCGTCGTCGCCAGGCGCTGCTCCTGCAGGACCTCGTCGCGATGCGCTGAGACCGGCGGCGGCGCCGCCGGTCCCTCGAGCGTCCTGCCTACTTGTGGGCGGCGAGGTGGGCGGCGCCGATGATCCCGGCCTTGTTCTCCAGCGTGGCCGGCACGATCGGGGTCTTGAGCTTCAGGAGCGGCAGGAACTGCTCGGCGTCCTTGGAGACCCCGCCACCGACGACGATGAGGTCGGGCCACAACAGGGCCTCGAGGTGGCTGTAGTAGCGCTGCAGCCGCTCGGCCCAGACGGGGTACGACAGGCCTTCCTTGTCCTTGATCGAGGAGGCTGCCCGCGACTCGGCGTCGAAGCCGTCGATCTCGAGGTGCCCGAGCTCGGAGTTCGGGATGAGCACGCCGTCGTAGATCAGCGCCGTCCCGATGCCAGTGCCGAGCGTCGTCATGACGACCAGGCCCTTCTGGCCCTTGGCCGCGCCGTAGTGGATTTCGGCGACCCCCGCGGCGTCGGCGTCGTTGACCAGGACGATGTCGTGGCCCAGGACCTTCTCGAGCATCGGCTCGGCGTCGAAGTCGAGCCACGACTTGTCGATGTTGGCGGCGGAGCGGACCATGCCGTGGGTCACCACCCCGGGGATGGTCACCCCGATGGGGGAGTCGCCCCGCACGGCGTCGAAGTGGTCGACGATCTGGTCGATGACTGCCGCCACGGCCTCGGGGGTCGATGGCGTGGGGGTGTCGATCCGCATCCGCTTGGACGCGAAGGCTCCCGCGGCCAGGTCGACGGGCGCGCCCTTGATGCCGCTGCCGCCCACGTCGATCCCCAACGGGAGTCCGTGCTTGGCCTGCTTGGCTTCCTTCGCCATCGGTCCGCCTTCCTTGCGGTGTTGCCGTGCTACGCCAGCGTGAGGATCTCGTTGCCGTTCTCGGTGATGAGGATGGTGTGCTCGAACTGTGCCGAACGACGGCGGTCTGCCGTCACGACTGTCCACCCGTCGGCCCACATCTCCCACTCAGGGGTGCCGAGGTTGAGCATCGGTTCGATGGTGAAGGTCATACCAGGCTCGATCACGGTGCTGTAGGAGGGCGCCGCGTCGTAGTGGGGGATGACCAGCCCGCTGTGGAACGTGCGACCGATCCCGTGGCCGGTGAAGTCGCGGACGACGCCGTAGCCGAAGCGCCGGGCGTAGCTCTGGATCACCCGCCCGATCACGTTGATCTCACGACCGGGGATGGCGGCCTTGATCCCGCGCATCATCGCCTCGCGGGTGCGGTCGACGAGGAGCCTCGACTCCTCGTCGACATCACCGCAGAGGTAGGTGGCGTCGGTGTCGCCGTGCACGCCGCCGATGAAGGCGGTGATGTCGATGTTGACGATGTCGCCGTCCTCGAGCCGGCGGTCGTCGGGGATCCCGTGGCAGACGACCTCGTTCACGGAGGTGCACAGCGACTTCGGGAAGCCCTTGTAACCCAAGGTCGAGGGGTACGCCCCGTGGTCGAGGAGGAACTCGTGGCCGACGCGGTCGACCTCGTCCGTCGTGACCCCGGGGGCGATCACCGCTGCGGCCGCCGCCATGGCCTGGGCGGCGATCCGCCCCGCAACCCGCATCCGCTCGATGGTCTCCGGGTCCTTGACCTCCGAGCCGGTGTCCCGTGCCGGCGCCGGCCGGTCGACGTACTCGGGCCGCGCGATCGAGGCGGGCACCGGCCGGCGTGGAGAGACCACGCCCGGCGCCACGCTTGCGTACGTCAACGGCATACGGTGGAGTCTAGGGACGTACGCAGATCCGTCGAGTTGGAGGGCACCCCCATGGCCTACTGGTACAACGTCAGCAGCGGTCAGGTCGAGAGCGATGACAACAAGAGCCAGGGAGACGACCTGATGGGTCCCTACGACTCGCAGGAGGCGGCGTCCAACGCCCTGCAGACCGCTCGTGAGCGCACCGAGAAGTGGGACGCCGAGGACAAGGCGTGGGAGGACGGCGAGGACTGAGCCGCTCGCGGGTCCCACGCTCCGCGTGGGCGGACTGAGCTGCCGGCGGACTGCTGAACCCGGCGTCAGCCGCCCAGGCGGTGCACCGACACGGCGTAGCCGGAGTCGGGCCGCCACGACTCGCGGTCCCACGTGCCGTGCCGACGGACGAGGGTCAGTCCGGCGACCTCGCAGGCCCGGTCGTAGTCGTCGAGCGGGGTCACCGGGCAGCCCTGGGGCAGGTGGGCGGCGTCGAGCCCGAAGCCCGCCACGAGCAGGCCGCCGGGCTGGAGGTGGGCGGCCAGCCGTTGCACGGCGGCGAGCAACGTGCCGGGGGCCAGCAGCGGGATGACGTTGCCGGCCAGCACGGCGAGCTCGAACGCCTGCGACCGCAGCTGCAACCGGCTGAGGTCCTGGCGCACCCACGTCGTCGCGGGGTCGCGTTGTTCGGCCACCTCGATCATGGCGGCGTCGGCGTCGACCCCGACGCAGTGGTAGCCCAGAGCGGTGAGCTGCGTGGCGACCCGACCAGTGCCGCAGCCGGCGTCGAGCACCCGGGCCGGCGGTGACAGGACCGAGGCCACGAAGGCCGCCTCACCGTGGATGTCCATTCCCTGGGCGGCCAGGTCGTCGAACCGGCGCTGGTACGCGGTCGCGGCACCCGGGCCACCGGACACCTCGGACCACCGCGTGCGGGGCTCCATCTCGGTCATGTCATCCAGCGTAGATTCGGTTGGGGCGCAGGGGAACCCGGTCAGCCCAGCTCACGCAGCCCGGGCAGGACCCGGTCGGCGAACGTGGTGAGGAAGCGGGCCTGGTCGTGGCCCGGCCCGTGGAAGACCAGGTGGTTGAAACCCCAGTCGACGTAAGGCTTCACGGCGGCGACCACTTCCTCCGGGTCGTCGGAGACGATCCACCGGGAGGCGACCTGCTCGTCCGAGAGCTCGTCGCCGAGCCGACCCAGCTCGACCGGGTCGGTCGTGCCGTGCTTCTGCTCGGCGGTGAGCGACAACGGCGCCCAGAAGCGGCAGTTCGTCACGGCCTGCTCGCGGTCCGGGTCCCACGAGAGCTTGATCTCGATCATCCGGTCGAGGTCGTCGCGGGTGCGGCCGGACTTGGCCAGCCCCTCGTCCACCGCGGGGAGCAGCTTGTCGCGGTAGAGCTCCTCACCCTTGCCCGAGGTGCAGATGAACCCGTCACCGGACCGGCCGGCATACCGGGCCACCAGCGGGCCGCCTGCGGCCACGTAGACGGGCACAGGCTGGTCCGGGCGGTCGTAGACGGTCGCGTCCACGACGCGGTAGTAGTCGCCGTCGAAGGTGACCCGCTCCTCGGTCCACAGCTTGCGCATCAGCGTGACCGCCTCGCGCAGCCGCGCGAAGCGCTCCTTGAACTCCGGCCACTCCTCGACCGACCCGACGACGACCTCGTTGAGCGCCTCGCCGGTGCCGATGCCGAGCAGCACGCGACCGGGATACAGCGAGCCGAGGGTGCCGAAGGCCTGGGCCACCACCGCCGGGTTGTACCGGAACGTCGGCGTCATGACCGAGGTGCCGACCTGCACGCGGTCGGTGCGCTCGCCGAGCGCCGCGAGCCACGCGAGCGAGAAGGGGGCGTGACCCCCTTCGTGCCGCCACGGCTGGAAGTGGTCGGAGATGAGCACGCTGTCGAGTCCCACCTGCTCGGCCAGCACCCCGAAGTCGAGCAGCTCTCGAGGGGCGAACTGTTCGGCGGAGGCCTTGTAGCCGATGCGCAGGGTCATGGCCCCACCGTATGCCGGGCCTCCGGCAGCGTCGTCGGCTGGGACCCGCCTTGGTTCGGAAGTTCCGCCGGGCCCTGACCCGGCGGAACTTCCGTACGAAGCGGTCTTGCCGGTTTAGAACGTGATGCCGCGCGCGGCGAACCGCGCCTTGACCAGCGCTGCGGCGGCTGCTCCGTCACGGGCCAGGGCGGTGTCGTAGGTCGCCTTGGCCGCAGCCGAGAACGACGTGTCCGGCGCGAACCGGAACTGCGCGTCGATGAGGGTGGTGTCCCAGGCGCGGGTCGTCTTGCCCATGGCGACGTAGCCGAGCCGGATCTCCCAGAGCGCCTGGCTCCAGATCTGGCCGTCGGCGTGCACCTCGCCCTCGCGGGTCTTCACCGTCATGCCAGTGTCGAAGCGCCGGATGCAGTGCGGCGCCTTGGTGTACGACGTGGCGTCCCAGTCCATCGGGCAGGCTTGTTCCGCCTTGACCGGCCAGCCGTACTGACCAGCGGCGTCCAGCCCCACCGACACCGCGAGGTAGTCGCCGAACGACTCGCCGATCGAGCCCGCGTCCAGGCTGGCGCCGTAGCCGGGGACCTGGGAGGCGTGGACGGCGTGGCCGTACTCGTGCACGATCACCTCGGCGTCCTCCGCGTCGTCGACCCCGCCCTTGCCCAGCCGGATCCGGTAGGGCTTGTCGGTCTGGTAGGAGTTGTCGCCGCCGTACTGGTCGATCTTGACCACGAAGGGCTGCTTGACGATGCCCGGCAGGGTCGACCCGAACCCGAGCGACTGCAGGTACTCCTGCGCCTGGTTGACCCAGAAGTAGCCCATCACCTGCTCGAACTGGTCCTGGTGCCGGGTGTACGCGAAGGTGTTCGTCGTGCTGAATGCCGGTGTGCCCGTTGCGGACTGGACGGTGGCCCACTTGCCCCGCAGATAGCCCGAGCCGTCGAGGTTGCGAAGCGGCACGGTGGCGTACGCGCTGGCCGGCACCGCGGCGTCGGAGTCCTTCTGGTCGGTCAGCGTCTGGTCGCCGGACGACTGGACGGGGTTCACCATGAAGACCGACCCGGTACCGGTCGAGCTGCCGCTCCCGGTCTTGGTGGCCGCGGCCGGGGTGGCGGCAGCCAGCGCCAGGGCGGTGCAGGCAGCGGTGACGGTGACGAGCGCGGTGGTGCGTAGTCGCTGGGGCACGGGTGTCCTCCTCGTGGTGGGGTCGGGTCCGGTCGGGACCCACCGGGGGACGCTAGCGGGTGAAATGCCCGGGTCAGGTCCTACCGATGCACGAGTTTCGGGAGACCTGACGACGCTTCCCTCACTCGAGGAAGGAGTTCTCCGAGGCGGGGAACGAGCCGGAGGCGACGTCCGCGGCATACGCTGCGGCCGCTCGGCCGAGCTCGCCGCGAAGGTCGGCGTACTTCTTGACGAACCGCGGCGCCTTGCCACCGCGCAGGCCGGCCATGTCCTGCCACACGAGCACCTGGGCGTCGCAGTCCGGTCCGGCCCCGATGCCGATGGTCGGGATGGACAGCACCTCGGTGACCCGCGCGGCCAGTGGCGCGGGCACCATCTCCATGACGACGGCGAAGCAGCCGGCCTTCTCCAGCGCGACGGCGTCCTCGACGAGCCGGTCACCGGAGTCGCCGCGGCCCTGGACGCGGTAGCCGCCGAGGACGTGCTCGCTCTGCGGCGTGAAGCCGATGTGGCCCATCACGGGGATGCCGGCACGGACGAGGAGCTCGACCTCGGGCACCATCGGCTTGCCGCCCTCGAGCTTGACCGCATGGGCCAGGCCCTCCTTCATGAAGCGGGTGGCCGTGGCCAGGGCCTGCTGCGGGCTGGCCTGGTAGGAGCCGAACGGCAAGTCGGCCACGACCATCGCGTGCTTGGCCGCTGACGTGACCGCGCGGACCAGCGGCACGAGGTGGTCGACCGTGACCGGCACCGTGGTCTCGAAGCCGTAGACGTTGTTGCCGGCCGAGTCGCCGACGAGCAGCACGGGGATCCCGGCCTCGTCGAAGATCTCGGCGGAGTACATGTCGTAGGCCGTGAGCATGGCCCACTTCTCGCCCCGCTCCTTCATCGCGCGCAGGTGGGGGATGCGCACGCGGCGCTGCGGCGCGGCCTGGGCCCCGGTGCCGTAGGGCGCGGTGACCTCCCCGGCTGCGACGGTGGAGCCGGGGACCGGCGCTGAACTCGGAGGCTGCTCGCTCATGCAAGGACCCTATCGACGGGTCGGGCCGCCGGGAGGGACCGCCCGAGCGACCCCACGCTGGGAAACCCCACCCTTTCCCGGCGAGCGGGACAGTTGCGGCCTTGTCGGGCACCGGTTCGCTGGGGCGCTGATTTTGCGGGGCTCGTGCGTGCAGGGTGAGCCTTCTCCATCGTTCGGGGGTTTCTTTACCAAGTTCTTAACCGTCGAACCATTGGTCTGTTAGCGCAACCGTGTTTGGGTCGCCCTTGTGTGTCCGAACAAGGACCGCCAATTTCAACTGGAGGATTTGTGAAGAGACGTCATCTGAGCGCTCTCTCGGGTGCGGCCATCGCCGCCGTCACCCTGAGCCTCGTTTCCGCTCCGGCGCAGGCGACCCCCGCGCCGAAGGACTCGGAGCCCAAGGCTGCCAACCGGGAGCACGACCTGCCGAACCCCCTGGGCGACGCTGCTCGCGCCCTCCGCAAGGAGGCCGTCGACAAGCTCGTCAAGGGCGAAGCCACCACCGAGATGCGTGGGGGCCAGCGGGTCATCAAGCTCGCGGGCAACGCCAAGGCTCCGAAGGGGAGCAAGGAGGCGAGGGACCGTTTCGTGTCCTACCCGGTCGAGCGCGAGGAGGACATCTTCACCGTCCTCACCGACTTCGGCACCCAGACCAAGACCGGCTTCGACGCCACGCCCGGCCCGGTGCACAACAACATCCCGGCGCCCGACCGCGTCTGGGACGGCAACGCGACGGACGACAACTCGACGTACTGGACCGCGGACTTCAACCGCGCCCACTACGAGGACATGATGTTCGGCGACGGTGAGTCGTTCAAGGACTTCTACCTCAAGCAGTCGAACGGTCGTTTCGTGGCCAAGGGTGACGTCTCCGACTGGGTGACCGTGCCCTTCAACGAGGCCCGCTACGGCAAGAACAACAACGCCGACGGCTACTGGAACTACGTCAAGGACACCGCGACCGCTTGGTACAACGCCCAGAAGGCGGCCGGCAAGAGCGACGCCGAGATCACGACGTACCTCAAGCAGTTCGACAAGGTCGACCGCTACGACGCGGACCAGGACGGCAACTTCAACGAGCCCGACGGTTACATCGACCACTTCCAGGCCATCCACGCCGGTGAGGGCGAGGAGGCCGGCGGTGGTGCCCAGGGCACCAACGCCATCTGGTCGCACCGCTGGTACGCCTACTCCACCGACGCCGGCAAGACCGGCCCGGAGGGCGCGAAGCTCGGCGGTGTGCCGCTGGGCAACTCCGGCATCTGGATCGGTGACTACACCACCGAGCCCGAGAACGGTGGCCTCGGTGTCTTCACCCACGAGTTCGGCCACGACCTCGGTCTGCCGGACTACTACGACACCGCGGGTGGCGACAACGGCACCGGCTTCTGGACGCTGA
Organism: Phycicoccus sp. Soil802; assembly: GCF_001429605.1. Taxonomy (GTDB): domain Bacteria; phylum Actinomycetota; class Actinomycetes; order Actinomycetales; family Dermatophilaceae; genus Pedococcus. The sequence continues at coordinate 171,384 of NZ_LMSS01000006.1, read as the reverse complement.
TGTCCGGTGGCTCGTGGCTCAACCACGGCACCGACTCGATCGGCACCACGCCGGGCTACATGGGCCCGCTCGAGAAGCTGCAGCTCGGCTGGCTCGACTACAAGACCGTGCCCTACGGCACGGACATGACGGTCAAGCTCAACCCGGCCGACCAGCCCAAGGGCACGGCGTCCTACCAGGCGCTCGCGGTCACGCTGCCGGACAAGACGGTCAAGACCGACTACAACACCCCGCACGGTGGCTCCTACGAGTGGTGGGGCGGGGCGAACGACAGCCTCAACAACACCCTCACCCGCACGGTGGACCTCACCAACGCGACCACCGGTTCGGTCTCGGCCTGGCTGCAGTACAACATCGAGCAGGACTACGACTACCTGTACGCCGAGGTGAGCACCGACGGTGGCGCGACCTGGAAGGACGCGGCAGCGCCGATCTCCGGTCCGTCCGACAACGCCGGCCTCACCCCGTGGGCGCAGAAGTCGTGGGACCTCACGCCGTACGCCGGCAAGAGCGTCCAGTTCCGCTTCCGCTACGCCACCGACGGCGGTCTGCACTTCGAGGGCCCGTTCCTCGACGACCTGGCCATCACCGTCGGCGGCACCACCGTCACCGACGACGTCGAGGGCGGCACCAACGGCTGGACGGCCGACGGGTTCACCCGCATGACCGGTTCCACGTCCGAGGTCGTCAGCCACTACTACCTGGCTGAGAACCGCACCTACACCGGGTACGACAACACCCTCAAGACCGGCCCGTACAACTTCGGCTGGGCCAACACCAAGCCCGACTGGGTGGAGCGGTTCCCGTACCAGAACGGCCTGCTGGTCTGGTACGTCGACGGTGAGTTCACCGACAACAACACCTCGGGTCACCCCGGTGGCGGCCAGTCGCTGCCAGTGGACGCACGTCCCGCCCCGTTGACGTTCGCCGACGGCGTGAAGCTGGGCAACCGGCGTCAGCCGTGGGACGCCACGTTCGGTCTCGAGCGGACCGACGCGGTGACCTTCCACCGCAACGGCACCGCGCTGAACGTCCCGTCGCAGCCGGCCATCCCGGTCTTCGACGACAGCGACCCGAACAAGTACTGGTCCGCAGCCAACCCCTGGTCCTCGGTCAAGGTTGCTGGCTCCGGCACGGTCATGAAGGTCAACAAGTCGGAGGACGGCGGCAACCAGCTGCAGGTCCAGGTCAGCTTCAAGTGACCTGACGCGCTGACCGAGGTCAGTGCGCACGACACGGCAGGGCCCCGGGATCCACGATCCCGGGGCCCTGCTTCGTCGCTCCACTGGTGCGATCCGCCGCGCGGGGACAAACTCGAAGGAGGTCGCCGACCTGCGGCGACACGACAGAGCTCGACTACACCCAGCTCGACAAACCCAGTTCGACAAACCCAGTTCGACAAACCCAGGAGGACTGACTGATGGCAGACAGCTTCGAGGTGGTGCAGAGCGGCTCGGAGGACGAGCTGACCGAGGAACAACGGCACGAGGTCGTGGCGGCCCAGCTGCGCGGCGAGGCGAAGGCGGCTGGCCAGGGCCCCGAGGCCGTGGTCGCCGCCGTGGCGTCCGAGCTGGAGGAGATCGGCCTGGAGCCGGACGCCTCCGAGCTGCATCGGCGCTACGAGGAGATCGACCCCGAGATCCCCGAGCTGACCGATGCCGACGACGACGTCCCACCGGCCGACCAGGGGACCGGCGCGGCCACGGCGGCAGCGTCCGACGACCCGACCACGGACGGTCCCGTCGCGGCCGGGGTCGACGCCGGCCGCGAGCACGGACCGGTCGACGACCACACACCGCGCTAGCCCCGGCCACGGGGAAGGGCCCCGTCAGCCGGCTGGCTGACGGGGCCCTTCGTGGTGCTGGCGGACCAGCAGACCTACTTGGGGGCCACCGTGATGTTGAGGTGACCACCGCTGGCGACGCCGTTGACCGTGACGGTCGTGCCTGTCTCGGGGACGTCCACGCCGTACCAGCCGGGCTGGTAGCGACCGGCGTGCGCGCCGGTGGCGGCGTGCTCGTCGGCGTTGAACCACCAGGTCTTGGTGTCGTCGAACCTCGGCACCGCCGGCTTGGAGGCGATCGTCCCGGCGACGCTGTTGTTGTGCAGCGTGATCGCGTCGGTGCGCTCGAGCCCGAAGGTCGAGTCGTACGCCGCGATCCGCGGGCGCATCAGCGTGCCGTCCGGCCAGTGGCTGAACTGCGGGTGGGCATCCACCGGCAGGATCAGTCCACCGCCCGGGTGCTCGCCGACGTTGTTGTCGCCGAACGACTCATCCCAGTAGTTGATGAGCATCCCGTTCTGGTACCGGTAGGTCTCCACCCAGTCGGGCTTGGTGTTGAGGAACCCGAAGTTGTAGGCCGTCTTGAGCGACGCGTCGTAGCCGTCGTACTGGCGGTTCTCCAGCACGTAGGCGTTGAAGTGGAAGCTCTCGGCCTTTCCGGTGGTGCGGATGAAGCCGTCGAGGACCCAGCCCTCGTCGGTCTCGGCGTTGCCCACGGTGGTCCCGTTGATGGCGACGTCGTCCACGGCGATGCCGTAGCCGATGACCGCGGGGTCCGTGGTGTAGCGCCACCGCAGGGCGTTGGTGCCGGCCGGCAGGGTGGCCGTCAGGTCGACATAGGCACCCGTGGCGAAACCGGTCGACGTGCCGGTGATCCCGGTGTGCGACGGGTTGTTGCTGTTCGGGTCGGTGGTGCTGGACCGGTTGGTCAGCACTGGCGTCCACGAGGTGCCACCGTTGCTCGAGGCCTCGAGGAAGGCGTAGTCGAAGTCGTCCTCGGTGCTGTAGCGGACCTTGGCCGTGAGCGACCCGGCGGTGATCCCGGTCGTCTTGGTCATGGTGTGCGTGAAGTCGTTGCCCTGTCCGCTGTAGAAGAACTGCGTCCCGGACGCGGGCACACCCACGTCGTCGACCCGCTTCTTGTCCGGCAGCACCACGAAGACCGCTTGCGGTGACTTGGACGCCGGGGTGTTCGGGCCGAGCTTGTGGGTCGACTTCACCCCGGCATGGGCCACCTCGTAGAACGGGCCCTTGGTGCCCTGGGCACTCAGCCAGCCGAGCTGGAACTTCTCCCAGTTGCCGAGGTCGGTCGGGGCGTCGCCGATGCCGTCGGGGCTGCCGTCACCGATGTTGGCGCCCGAGGACATCAGGCTCCAGAACGCGGTGTTGTTCTCGGCGCCACCGGTGTTGCCCGAGGTGTCGTACAGGTCCGGCAGGCCGAGGTCGTGGCCGAACTCGTGCGCGAACACGCCGAGGCCACCGTTCTCGGGCTGGATCGTGTAGTCGTAGACCCACACGCCCGTCGGGTTGTTGGGGACCAGCGCGCTGGACACGATGCCGCCGTTGGAGCCGACGTTGACACCGACACCGAGCGGGCCGCCAGCCTGGATGTTGGCCCCGGAGCGGTGGCTCCAGATCGCGTCAGAACCCTGGTTCGGGTCACCGGCGGCCTGGTCGCCACCGGCGTGGACGATCTGGAAGTGGTCGATCACCCCGTCGGGCTCGGCGAAGTTGCCGTCACCGTCGATGTCGTAGCGGTCCTGGTGGTCGAAGGTCTTCAGGTAGTCCTGGATCTGCGCCATCGTCTGGCCACTGTCCAGCTGCGCCTTCACCCACACGGCGAGCGCGTCGCGGACCAGCGCCTTGCTGGTGTTGCAGACGATGTCGCCGCAGTAGTCCCGGCCGTAGAGGGCCTCGTTGAACGGGACCTTCACCCACTCGGTGACGGTGCCGTCGACGGAGTAGCGGCCCGAGGACTGCGTCTCGTAGTACTTCTTCATCCGGTTGAAGTACATGTCCTGGTAGTGGGCCTGGTCGTAGTTCGCCTGCCACAGGGTGGAGTTGTCGACGCTGCGATCCGGCTCGGGGATCTCGTTGTGCAGCGGGCCGGTCACGTCCGTGGTGCTGCCGTCCGGCGGCGGGCCCTGGAAGATCGGGTTCGGGAACTGCTGGTTTCCGAACTCGGCGATGACGACGAAGATCTTGTCGGTGCCCTCGTTGGTGAGCTCGACGTACTGACCCTTGCCGAGCTTGGCGACCGATCCCTGCATCGCCTTGTCGCCCTTGAGCTTGCGCTGGAGGGCGGTCTGTCGCAGGGCATCCTGCTTGATCGCCAACGGCGTGCGCAGGTTGTCGCTGCCGTGCTTGATCTTTCCGCCAGCCTTGTCCGTGGGTGGAACGGCTGCGGCAGAGCCGGTGCTGGCGACGAAGCCGGCGAGCACCATGCTGCCAATGGCGACCAGGCTGTAAGCCCTGCGCCTTCCTGAGTGGACCGTGTGTGTCACGTGGACCCTGCCTTCTATCGGTGGGAACTCCTCCTGGTGCCCGGTCGCGACGCTCCTCAAGAACGCGGGGTGGCCCGGACTTTCACAGTGAAGACCTGCCTGTCCGAAATGTGATCACCCCACAACCGGTTTGTTATCCATTCGTGATCTCACGCTCCCGACCACCGTGTCGCCGTGCGGCGGCTGGGGCCGCTCCGCGGGCCCTGGTGACAGATGTCATGGCGCTCGCGGCGTGCATCCGCCGCCGACGCAGGGTGGCGTGCAGGCCGACCACGCCGGCCCGTAGGCTCGCCCGGTGGACTACGACGACGTCGTCATCGGTGCGGGGCACAACGGGCTCACCGCCGCGGCATACCTCGCCCGTGCAGGCAGGCGCGTGCTGGTGCTGGAGGCGGCCGACCACGTCGGCGGCGCCGCCGTGTCGGCCCGGGCGTTCCCGGGAGTGGACGCGCGGCTGTCGCGCTACTCGTACCTCGTCTCACTGCTGCCGCAGCAGGTCATCAGCGACCTCGATCTCGACGTCCGGCTGATCCGGCGACGGTTCTCGTCGTTCACCCCCGTCCCGTCGCAGCCCAGTCGGGGGCTGCTCGTCGACCACGGGGACACCGAGGCGACCGCGGCCGGCTTCGCGCAGCTCACCGGCAGCCCGCGGGAGTATGCCGCGTGGCAGCAGTTCTACGGGCGCGTCCAGCAGCTGGCCGAGCGGGTCTTCCCAACCGTGCTCGAGCCGCTGCGCACCGAGGCGGAGGTGGCCTCCCTCGTCGGCGACGACGACCTGTGGGACGCCTTGGTGCGCCGGCCGCTGGCCCAGGTGCTCGAGGACGAGTTCTCCGACGACACGGTGCGCGGCATCGTCGCCACCGACGCCCTCATCGGCACCTTCGCGCGGATGGGTGGCGCCGACCTGCGCCAGAACGTCTGCTTCCTCTACCACCTCATCGGTGGCGGCACGGGTGACTGGGACGTCCCCGTCGGCGGCATGGGCGCGGTCACCGACGGGCTGGCCCGCGCCGCTGTCGCGGCCGGCGCCGAGATCCGCACCTCCACCCGCGTGCTGGCGGTCGACCCGGACGGCGAGGTGCACTTCGACGGCGGTTCGGCGCGGGCGACCACGATCCACGCGGCGTGCGCGCCCGCGGTCCTCAACTCGTTGCTCGCGGCGGCCGGCGCCGACCCGGTGCCCACCGAGGAAGCGCCCGAGGGCGCGCAGCTCAAGGTCAACATGCTGCTCTCGCGCCTCCCGCGGTTGCGTGACGAGTCCGTCGACCCCGCCGCCGCGTTCGCCGGCACGTTCCACATCAACGAGGGCTGGGCGCAGCTCGACGAGGCGTATGCCGCCGCTGACGCGGGGCGCGTGCCGCAGCTGCCGCCGTGCGAGATCTACTGCCACAGCCTGTCGGACCGGTCGATCCTCGGCCCTTCGCTGGCGGCGACGGATGCCCAGACGCTCACGTTGTTCGGGCTGCACCTTCCGGCCCGGCTGTTCCGCGGCACCAGCGAGGAGCACGACGCGGCCAAGGACCTCGCGCTCGCCCGGACGCTCGAGTCGCTCAACTCGGTGCTCGCCGAGCCCATCCAGGACGTCCTACTCCGCGATGCCGACGGGGCCTACTGCCTGGAGGCGCGGACGCCGGTCGAGCTCGAGGCGGACCTCGGCCTCCCGGGCGGCAACATCTTCCACCGGTCGCTGCAGTGGCCGTGGGCCGAGAGTGCGTCCGAGGTCGGCAGCTGGGGCGTGGAGACGGTGTACCCGACGGTCCGCATCGCCGGTGCCGGCGCCCGCCGTGGTGGGGGAGTCAGCGGCATCCCGGGCCACAACGCCGCGATGTCGGTGCTGAAGGGCTGAGCAGTCGTCAGGCCCCGGGGACCCGGCCGCCTGCCTGGCTGCCACGCAGTGACTCGAGCAGTGCCCGCAGGAACCCCGGGTGGACCCGCGTGAGCATGAGTCCACCCTCTCGTGACAGCTGCACACCGATGGTGTTGAACCACTCGTTCGCGGCGTAAACCGCCGCACCGATGAACGCCGGCATGAGCAGGATGCCCGAGTTGGGGCGTCCCTGGATGGTGGCCACGATGGCGAAGGTCACCCCTACGACGAAGAGGACGACAGCGGCACGGCGGACGCGGCGATGGCGACGCCACACGGCGGCCTGCATGGGGACCTGGATCTCATAGCTCTTCGAGCTGGCCATGCTCGCGACCAGCCACGGGAAGAACCCGAAGATGATCATGAACCAGGACCAGGTGGGCGCCGCGCTTCCCTTGATGGTCAGCACGTCGGCGGTCGGGGTCCCGGTCTTGACGCACACCGGCGGAAGCGGGACGACGCGGAAGGTCGACTCGGACACCTGGACGCTCGGCACCTGGCAAGGCTAGGTGCCGAGCAGGGCCGCAGACGGGCGATCCGGCAGATCCGGGGCATTCGGTTGGCCGGGGCATTCGGTTGGCCGGGGCATTCGGTTGGCCGGGGCCGTTCGGTTGGCCGGGGCCATTCGGTTGGCCCGGTTGATCGTGCGCGGGGGCTGGGATGCCTCGGGGGTTGTCTCGCTGGGGCGCGGTCGGCGTCGTCGTGAGCCGTTGTGTTGAGGAGCGCAATCTCCTTTGGTCCCAACCGTTTTCCCCGATGTCGTCTTCTGGCGGCAGTCCGTTCGTTGTCCACAGACCGCTTCCGGTCAGCGCCTCGGGCTGTCGGTGCCGCCGTATAGGATCGAACATATGTTCGAGAGCGTGCAGGACGTGCAGGGGGCCGACCCGGCCGTCCTCGCTGGTGCGCTCTTGGCCCTGACTGACGACGAGATCGCGGACCTGCCGGTCGAGCAGGCGGAGGCGCTGGCCCTGGCGTCGCAGCGGGTAGTGAGTGCGGTGACCGCGCGGCAGCGGTCGGCGATGGAGACCGTGGCCCGGCGGTGCGACGAGCGGGCCGAGCTCGACGCGGCCGACGTGGTCGCGGCCGGCCCGCGGCGGCAGCGGTTGTCCGGGCACGCGGTCGCGGCGGGGTCGCTCGCGGCGTTGCTGCACGTGTCGCCGCGGACCATGTCGACCCGGATCGACCAGGCCCGCCGGGTGGTGTGCGCGCTGCCGCAGGTGCAGGCCCTGGCCTGGGCGGGTGACCTCGAGCCCTACCGGGTCGACGCGGTCGTTGCGGAGTCCGCGGCCGCGCCGCCGGAGCGGTTGCACGAGTTCGAGGCCCGGGTGCTGGAGGGCGGGATCACCGAGGTGTCGTGTGCGGCGCTGCGCCGCCGGGCCCGCCGCGCGGCGGACCGGTGCGCGCCCGACGACGCCGACCGGCACGCCGCGCTGGCCCGGGGCCGCAGCGACGTGCGGGTCCGCCCGGGGGAGTGCACCGGCATGACCCGGCTGGTGGCCGACCTACCGACGCCCATGGCCCTGCAGGTCTGGGGTGCCGTCGATGGGCTAGCGGGTGAATACGCCCGCGCCAACCCCGGGCAGCGGATCGGCGCGCTGCGGGCCGATGCGCTGGCCGACCTGATCGCCGTCAACGCCACGATCAGCACCACCATCGAGCTCGTCGCCCCGATCACCAACCAAGGCCCGGACGGCGACCACCACCACGACACGGAGCAGGGCAACGGCCACCACGCCGCCCGTCCCGACCTCGGCGTGTCGGCCGAGTGCCTCGACGAGCCCACCGACCCGTGGTCCCCCGAGCCGGGCGACGAGCCCACCGATCTCGGCGGCTGTGAAGAGCTCGACGACGGGGTGCTGCACGACCACGACGGCACCGTGTGGTTCGTGTCCTCCCACACCGAGGTGCCGCTGCTCGGGTCGCTGCTCCCCTCGGACGTGGTCGACCTGCTCAACGACCCGGACGTCACCATCCGCCTGGCCCGCAGCGACTCGGTCACCGGCGCGACCCGCTGGCAGGACCCGACCACCTACCGCCCCGGCGCCAGGACCNACGACCCGGACGTCACCATCCGCCTGGCCCGCAGCGACTCGGTCACCGGCGCGACCCGCTGGCAGGACCCGACCACCTACCGCCCCGGCGCCAGGACCGCCCGGGCGGTCCGGTCCCGCGACGGCACCTGCCGGTTCCCCGGCTGCGCCACCGCCGCCCGACGCTGCCAGCTCGACCACGTGGTCCGACATCCCGACGGGCCGACCACCGTCACCAACCTGCAGACCCTGTGCGCGACCCACCACGGGTTCAAACACCACGCCGGCTGGCAGGTCNCACGTGGTCCGACATCCCGACGGGCCGACCACCGTCACCAACCTGCAGACCCTGTGCGCGACCCACCACGGGTTCAAACACCACGCCGGCTGGCAGGTCTCCATGGACGAGCGCGGGATCTGCACCTGGACCGCCCCCGACGGCCGCACCCACACCACCCACCCGATGGACCGCCACGGCCACCAGGCCGCCTGACCACTTACCTCATCGTCCTCTCATGCCGATGAGCGAGTGTTCTGGACGATCCGCGGCAGGCTCCCCGTGTGAACCTGCCAACTGCCACACCGTCGTCGTTCCGCGAGGTGATGCGGCGCATTGCCAAGCTGATTGAAGATCGCGGTGCGGTACCTGCGACAGTCCAACCGACGATCGAAGCGGTCATGAAGATGTGGCAAGGAAACGGACTTCAGCTTCCTATTCTGAGCGAGGCGAAGGTCGAGCTGTGGTCGTACCTAGAGGAGAAGAACGGCGACTCGACCACGATCGATGGCATCGGTGATCGAACGGTCCGGGCCGCGCTCTGCCTTGTCGACCCGCCAGGTGACGACGAGGCCGACAAGCTGGAGTGGGCGCAGACAATGCTTCCCCCGTCGTAGGGCGCGGTGTGCCCGTTGCCTGGGCTGGGGCTCAACGAGGTCCGAAACGCCCTCTCTTGCCGCGCTGCGGGAAACCGGCTGCGCGGCGTCCGTAGGCAGGGAATGCTTTGTGCATGCCCGACCGCGTGATGTTTGTCCAGCTGAAGACGGGCCACAACACCGACAAGGGGCCTGCGTGGATCAGCGTCGTGTCGTTCAACCGCTCGTGGAAGACGGCACGCTGGCACGGGAAGACCCTTCATCGCGGGACAGGCATGTTTGACGCCAACTTCTACGACATCGAGACCGAGGAGGAGTACTGGATCTCCGGGCCACACCGCGACCGGGGAGACACCCGGTACAGCGCCATCAAACCCACGATCGACGACGACGCCCGAGACGCCTACGAAGCGTTCCTCAAGGGGGCTCCACTGCCGGGACGCGAACGCGGCTAACCATCCGCTCATGCCGCTGACAGGTCGATTCGCAACTGTCAGTGAGACGACGTCACTCGCTCGGCGTCAGCCGACGCGTTGCTTCTGCGACTCGGTCGGCATACCGAGGGTCGAAGGGCTCCCGCAGTTCTCGCTCCAGGAGGGCCGACAGGTTCCAGAGGGCAATCTGCTCAGCCTCGTTCCGCGGCGCTGCCACTCGCTCCTCGTCCTCCCAGCGATGAAGGAGGTCGAACAGGATCAATGCTTCGTCAGCGGTTAGCGAGATCGCCACATCCGTATCGACCATGCCCGCCATCATGCCCAACGAAGCGCACTCATCTGCCGCGATCAGCGCGGTCGTGCCGATGAGCGGGCGCGCTACCTGGTGCGCCACCAGGTGCGCCGAGCTCGCAGTTTCACCCCTGGGGGTCGTATCGGCTCAGGCATGTACTCGACGTGGTACGTCGGACCAAGTTCGTCCTGAAGGCGCGTGACCAGCCGCTCACCGTCTGCCACGAATGCCTGGGCTTCCTCTGCTGTTGCGAAGCCGCCCGAATCGGGCCAGCCCCCCAAGAGATCTACGAACGCCCTGCCCCAACGAACAACGTGGGCCCGCAAGCCATCGCTGACACCAAGTGCGTCGAGGTCAACCTCGAAGTCGTCCGGGCCAGCGGTCGCTGACCTCGACGAGCGGGCCTCCCGCCTGCCGCCCTTTACTCCTGCCGCTTCGGCTCTTCGCCTCGGGCTCCCCTGGGAGCCTGTTGTCGGGATGAAGGAACGGTAGCGGAAACGTCCGCTCATGCCGCAAAGTGCGCGATTCAGGGACCCGGGGTCTGTTCCTCCTGAGACACTCGGCGCATGTGGAGTCAGGTGCTGTACGCGCTCGTGGCCGCGGTTCTTCTGTACGCCCTGATCAGCGTGGTGCTGAAGGTCATCGAGCAAAGGCTGCGACCTACGAGTGGCCCCGCCGTCGATGGCAAGCCAGGGACCGGCGACGTCCGATCTCAGCGCCCCAACTAGGCGGCCCGCAGCGCCCGCTCATGCCGCAGTGCGCACGTGTGCCGATGAGCGTCCAACAGACGCAATTTTCGGCGCACGCAGTCAACTACTGCGCGTAGCTCAGGCAGACCCGATCCGGGTCCTGCTGATGCGGAATCCATCCTCTGACTCTGAAACGCCAGCTTGTCGGGGGACGTACGGCTAGATTGTGCGGGCACAGACGGCAACTGACCCACGCAGGGGGCTCAATTGAAGAGTTTGGCGCCGCGGGGCTTGGCGGTCGCAGTGGCGTTGTTCGTCGGGGGGTGTTCAGCTAGTAGTGCTGCACCGGAGGGGCCTTCATCCATTGCTTCCCTGCCTTCGGGCGTGATGACCGATGCCGTCGGCGCCGAACTCTTGTCACAACAGATGGAGGCAAGGCTCAACGATGCGGAGGCCACGGCTGGTGCTTGCGAGCAGATCGTTGGTCACATGAGCTTTCTCGCTGGGGCGCGAGAAAACGGCTTAGCCATGGACGCCATCGGGGACGGTTCAGACGCGGCCACAACGGCATACCCCCACCATCCGGAGTTTGCCGCGAGTGTCAGTGCCTTGGCCCAGGACCTAATCGCGTCCGCCACGGCATCAGGTACCTCCACCCGCTCGATTCCCTCCGCCGACGAGGTTGTGCAGAGCAGGGCGCCGGCAGCATGTCTCGAGCTCGCAACAAGAGCGGCGTCGAAGTAGGCGGCAACAATGGCCTGGTGCTGCATGTTCTATCGCCTGCAGCCACCAACGCTACGTCCCGCGCAACGTCCGCTCATCTGCCGCGGAGCGGATGGTCGATCATGCCGATGACAGCGCGTTCCCGGCTACGCTGCGGGCGTGGATGCGGGCCGGGAGTATACGAGCGTCCAAGTCGACGCCTGGATGCCGCTGAGTATTAAAGCGGGCGCGAAGGAGCACTGCGAGAGTTGGGCACGCACGGCTGGGAGGCGTTCGCGGTTACCCCACCGACGCCGCCGCTAGGTGATGAGCCTGATCCGGACCAGAGCGTCTACGAGATTCTGCTGAAACGACGTAAGTAGGCCGTTCCAGGCGTCCGCTCATGCCGCGATCCGCTTGTGCCGAATTGAGTGCAATCCGGAGACGGCTTCTGTCATCCTGCCTGAGTGCAATCTGACGGAAGGGTGCTGCCCGATCTAAGGGAGACGTTCGTCCTCTACCGGCTCGGGTTTGTGCGCACGGATGATCTACCGGATCTTGCGGCCAGATGGCTGGCTGCTGACGTTGAGGACGGTGACTCCGTCCGACTACTCGCGGGCAACGACCCGCACGATCCCGCAATGCTGGACACTCTCATCGGCGACTCGGTCTCCGAAGCTGGCGTGATCATCCCTTCGGATTCAACAAACTTGCGGGACATCGCAGTCGATTGGGTCACCTCAACTTGGCGACACACCGACGACACCCGCTGGGCCGTCTCTACCCTGGCCCGGCTGGGCGAGACCTACCCCGGGTTCGACCTCGGACTCTGGATCGGTCTCGACGACGAGTGGAACGGCGAATGGGGACGGCTTGATCCAGACCTCAAGGCAGCCGCAAAGAACGAGCTGAACTACTTCACCCACGGAGGCGCGACAGCGCTCGACTCCTGATTGCACTCTTATGCCGCGGTCCGCTCGTGCGGATGAGCGGATGCTCGCGGCTCCCGTTGGTCGGCGTCAGTTCAAGCGAGTCGTTCGGTCGGGCTCACGTCGAGTCCGAAGCCACGACCCTCGGCGGACAAGGGTTTGACCGCCGATCAGCCTGATTTTGGCTGCGACGACTCGCTCGCCGCGTACCCACTCCATCCGTTCCATCGGGCGGAGAAGCTGAGTTGCCAGCCAGATTCCAGCGGTGTCGGCGAAAGACTCGGGCTCTCCGGAGATGCCCTGAATCTCTAGGTCGGTGTCGTCGCCGCCGTTGTCCAACAGGTGGTTGTCGCCCCACTCACCCTGCAATCGAAGTCCGTGTGGTGTTGGCGGCCAGTAGCCAACATGGAGTGACGTCAGTCCGACCTCGCCAGCCAGCAACGGACAATCCACCACCACAAGAAGCGGGACCAACGCTGTGAGACACCAGGTCCTCTCAGGACCCAGTCCGGCGACCGCCCAGCCTGGTGCCAGTTCGCGCAGACGCGCGAGAAATCGGGCCTCATCGTGGGTTCGGCCTTCATCCCCCGGAAACCAGCTCGCAGCGGTCACGTTCTCCACCTCCCCATCCAGGAGAAGGTACTTGCCACGGTGGGGCCTTCGTCGGCCGGCACACTTCTTGTGACCTGTACGGCGCCCGCCACGTGCCCGTTCAACGTCCTCGGACAACCGCCCGTCGCCCAACGCCCTCATCTGCCGCGATCCGCACGTGCCGAGATCAGTGCACGGGTCTGTCATGTCGGCGGTGTTTCGAGGGCCTGCTTCACGAGGGCGTCGACCATCCATTGCTGGAGGGTGCCGACTTCTGCGGGCGCGAGTCCGGCGACGTCGCTCAGCCAGACGCGGGTCTCGATGCCACATGCGGCGCGGAGTGCCAACGCAAGCCGGTGGACGCCTTCTTCGCCGATCGACTCCGCGATGGGCGCGAGCGCCTCCACGAACCACGGAATGGCGCGGCCCTGGCGCAGCGGCAGCTCGTGCGGCACCTCGCCCAGCGAGAGGCGCAGCATCGCACGCTGCTGCGGCTCAGTCTCCTGCACGCGGCCGATGACGAACCCGGCAACGACGGCCACGCGTTCGTCCAGGGCTGCCGGCGGCGGGTCGGGAAGGACCGACGCGGCTGCGGTCTCCGGGAATGCCGCGGCGAGAAGTTCGGCCTGTGACGCGAAGTAGCGGTATGCGGTGGGGCGAGAGATCCCGGCAGCCTCGGCGACCTCCTCGACGCGGGGCGTGTCGCCCGCGGTGATCAGCTCGCGCGCCGCAGCGATCAGTTGGTCGCGGGTCCGTTGCTTCTGCCGCGTGCGACCCGACTCGAGGTAGTCCGTTGACACGGCGTTCATGATATGCCAATCTCGTTACGAGACTCAAGTCTCATGAATGATCGGAGTGTCAGATGACTGAAATGACGACGCTCGTGCCGGTGATCCGACGGGCCGGCGAGGGCGAGAAGCGATGGTTCTTCGGCGGTGGCGTCATGACCTGGAAGCTCGGCAGTGCCAACGCGGACATCCATCTGATCGAGGTAGACATGGTCGAGGGCAAGTGGACCCCGATCCACACCCACCCCATCTCGGAGTCCATGTGGGTGCTCGACGGGCACATCCAGTACCGCATCGACGACGACGAACATCAGCTCGGCGCCGGCGACTTCGTCATGGTGCCCGCGGGCGTACCCCACGCCTTCATCGTCAAGAGCGCAACGGCCAAGGTGCTCGGCATCCAGCCAACATGCGAGTGCGAACCCTTCTACCGCGGCGCCAGCGAGCCCTTCGAAGGATCGGCGTGCATCGTGGACATGGCCCGCATCGCGCAGAGCGCTCAGGAGAACGGAGGCATCCAGATCGTCGGCCCCCCACCGTTCTAAAGGGAGGACGCTTCTCAAGAGAGGACGCTCCGATTCGCCGCAGTTCGCGTGGCGGCATAGCGTCCGCTCATCCCGCGCAGGGGACGATCGCATGCGCTGACAAGCGCTCGTCCTGACGTAGTCGAAGCGCGAGAACCAGTCCAGCCACCTGCTTGGCGAGGGTCAGTGCTGGCGCGTCAGGCGCAGCAATCGATCACCGAGGCGCAGGCCGTCCTGAGGGAGCCGTCTCGACCGGGCCTCGCCGCCGCCCTTGCCTGGCCTCGGAGGCGTGAGGCGGTCGAGGTCGAGGTCATGGTCGAGGTCATGGCGGGGTCAGTCCATTCCAGGGTCGAGGGCGCCGCGGTATGCGGCCCGGTAGAGGCGGGCGGCGGTGACCATGCGCCCACCGTCGGGGGTTATGCACACGGTGCGCATGGCGGGTGACGCGTCGAACGGGGATGCCTCGGACCCGGAGGCGGCGGCGCGTCCGGCGTCCTCGGCGATGGCAGCCATGAGGTCGAGGTCGAGCAGCGGGGGCACGGTGAAGGCGACGGTGGTGAGGTCGAGCGGGACCGTCGGCGCGGTGTCGACAGGTGCGGTCATCGGGGGGACCTTTCACGGGCGGGGTCGGTGCAGGACCCGCCGGAGTCCGGGGCGATGCTCGGACGGTAGCAGGGCTCCGGGTGGGCCGCAGCGGACTGCGTCGAGTCGCGGATGAACGGTTCGTCCTCGATGGGCCTTCTCCCGCCTGGGCGTCGTCTCGCCCGCTCACGTCGCTGTCAGCGCGGGTGCCGGCAGAACCGAGGCCCGCGGCATACCGTCATCGACGCAGCCAACCCGCGTGGCACGTAACGCCGGGGAAACACAACTAGGGCAAGATCCGACACATGGATCGTCAGCAGGAGTTCGTCCTTCGCACCATCGAGGAGCGCGACATCCGCTTCGTGCGGTTGTGGTTCACCGATGTGCTCGGGACCCTCAAGTCCGTCGCCGTCGCCCCCGCCGAGCTCGAGGGGGCCTTCGCCGAGGGCATCGGCTTCGACGGCTCGGCCATCGAGGGCTTCGCCCGCGTCTACGAGGCGGACATGCTGGCCAAGCCCGACCCGGCGACGTTCCAGGTGCTCCCGTGGCGCGGTGAGAACCCGGGGACCGCGCGGATGTTCTGCGACATCACCCTGCCCGACGGTTCACCGAGCCACGCCGACCCGCGGCACGTGCTGCAGCGGGCGCTGAGCCGGGCCAGCGACCTGGGCTTCACCTTCTACACCCACCCCGAGATCGAGTTCTACCTGCTCAAGGCCGGGTTCAAGCCGGGCGACAACCCCGAGCCGGTCGACCAGGCGGGCTACTTCGACCACGTCCCGCACGGCACCGGCCACGACTTCCGGCGCGCGGCGATCACCATGCTCGAGTCGATGGGGATCTCCGTCGAGTTCAGCCACCACGAGGGCGGCCCCGGCCAGAACGAGATCGACCTGCGCTACGCCGACGCGCTGTCCACGGCCGACAACATCATGACCTTCCGCACCGTCATCAAGGAGGTGGCCCTCGAGCAGGGCATCTTCGCCTCCTTCATGCCCAAGCCGTTCGCGGAGCACCCCGGCTCCGGCATGCACACCCACATGTCGCTGTTCGACGGCGACAGCAACGCCTTCTACGAGGCGGGCGCGCCCTACCAGCTGAGCAAGGTCGGTCGGCAGTTCATCGCCGGTCTCCTGCGGCACGGGGCGGAGATCACCGCCGTGACCAACCAGTGGGTCAACTCCTACAAGCGGCTCTGGGGTGGCGGTGAGGCACCGGCCCACCTGACCTGGGGCCACAACAACCGATCGGCGATGGTGCGGGTCCCGATGTACAAGCCGGCCAAGGGCCAGAGCAGCCGGGTGGAGGTCCGCACCCTCGACGCGGCCTGCAACCCCTACCTCGCCTTCGCGCTGATGCTGTCGGCCGGGCTCAAGGGCATCGAGGAGGACTACGACCTGCCCGCCGAGACCGAGGACGACGTCTGGGGCCTGACCTCCTCCGAGCGCCAGGCGATGGGCATCGAACCGCTGCCCACGTCGCTCTACGAGGCCATCCGCGTCATGGAGAAGAGCGAGCTCGTCGCCGACACCCTGGGCGAGCACGTCTTCGACTTCTTCCTGCGCAACAAGCGAGCCGAGTGGGACGACTACCGCGGCGAGATCACCCGGTTCGAGCTCGAGCGCTACCTGCCCGGGCTCTGACGCCCGGACACCGCAGCCACCGGCCCGAGTGCCACCGGCCCGAATGCCATGCCGACCAGCAACTAGGCTGACCCGGTGACCTCAGGCCGCCTTGTCTCGCAGACGGCCACCTTGGCCCGCCTCGGGTTCGCCGACCCGCCGCGCGCCGTCCAGCTGCTCGGGGACCCTGCCCTCGCCGGTCTGGTCGACCCGCTCGACGACCTCTTCAGCGACGGCCTGCCCGACGCCCTCGGCGTCGTCGCCGACCCCGACCTCGCGCTCCTCAGCCTGGTCCGGCTGATGGAGTCGCTGCGTGCCTCCGCACCCCGTCGCCGCGACGACGAGTCCGGCGTCGGCGCCCAGGTGTCCGGTCTGGTCGCGGCCCTGCGCCACCGCGGACCCGCGCGCGACCGGCTCCTGGCGGTGCTGGGCGCCTCGACCGCCCTCGGCGACCACCTCGTGGCCCACCCCGAGCACTGGAGCAGCGTCGCCCAAGCCCGGCCACTGACGCCGACCGAACGCGTCGAGGAGCTCGTCGCCGCGGTGAGCGCACCCGGTGCGCACACGGCATACGACGCGCTGCGGATCGGCTATCGACGGCAGCTGCTCGCGATCGCGGCCCTCGACCTGACGTCGGGGGAGCCCGAGCGGGCCCTGCCCGAGGCGGCCGCCGCGCTGGCCGACCTCGCCGAGGCGGCGCTGGAGGCGGCGCTGGTCATCGCCCGCACCGAGGTGGGGGAGCAGGCCGAACTGTGCGACTTCGCCGTGATCGGGATGGGCAAGACCGGCGGCCGCGAGCTCAACTACGTCAGCGACGTCGACGTCATCTTCGTGGCCGAGCCCCGCGAGGGCGTCGACGAGGCCAGCGCCATCGCCGCCGCGACCGGCCTGGCGACCCACCTGATGCGGGCCTGCTCGACCAGCACGGGTCAGGGCACCCTGTGGCCGGTCGACGCGGCCCTGCGCCCGGAGGGCAAGAACGGCCCCCTGGTGCGGACCATCGACAGCCACCGCACCTACTACGAGCGCTGGGCCAAGACCTGGGAGTTCCAGGCGCTGCTCAAGGCCCGCCCGGTGGCCGGTGACCGCGAGCTCGGCGCGGCCTACATCGCGGCCGTCAACCCGCTGGTCTGGCGCGCGGCGTCGCGCGACAACTTCGTCGAGGACGTCCAGGCCATGCGCCGCCGCGTCGAGCAGCACGTGCCGTCGGGGGAGGCCGCCCGTCAGCTCAAGCTGGGGCCCGGTGGGCTGCGCGACGTCGAGTTCAGCGTCCAGCTCCTCCAGCTCGTGCACGGTCGGTCCGACGACTCGCTCCGCTCGGGCACCACGTTGGAGGCGCTCGACGCCCTCGCCCGCGGCGGCTACGTGGGGCGCGAGGACGCGGCCACCCTCGACGCCTCGTACCGGTTGTTGCGGACCCTGGAGCACCGGATCCAGCTGTTCCGCCTCCGGCGCACCCACCTCATGCCGACCGCCGACAGCGACCTGCGCCGCCTCGGACGGGCGCTCGGCCACCGCTCCGACGCCGCCAAGGCGGTCGTCGCGCAGTGGCAGCAGCAGGCCCGCGAGGTCAGGCGGATCCACGAGCGACTCTTCTACCGACCGCTCCTGGCCGCCGTGGCCCGGCTCAGCTCGAGCGACGCCCGGCTGGCTCCCGAGGCCGCCCGGGAGCGGCTCGCCGCCCTCGGCTTCCGCGATCCCGCGGGCGCCATGCGCCACCTCGAGGTGCTGACCGCGGGGGTGAGCCGCCGCGCGGCGATCCAGCGCACCCTGCTCCCGGTGATGCTGGGCTGGTTCGCCGACGAGGCCGACCCCGACGGGGGACTGCTGGCGTTCCGCAAGGTGAGCGAGGAGCTCGGCTCGACGCACTGGTACCTGCGCCTGCTGCGCGACGAAGGGTCGGCCGCGGAGCGGCTCGCCCACACCCTCGCGCGCAGCCGGTATGCCGCGGACCTCCTCGTCGGCGCACCGGAGTCGGTTGCCATCCTCGGCGACGCCGGCGGCCTCACCCCGATCTCCCGCGAGGACCTCATCCGCCGGATGCGGGCCGCGGCCGGGCGGCAGTCCGACCCCGACAAGGCGGTGCGGGCCGCGCGCAGCATCCGGCGGCAGGAGCTCTTCCGCATCGCGGTGGCCGACCTGTCCGGCAGCCTCGACCTGGACGGTGTCGGGACTGCCCTCACCGACCTGACGGCCGCCCTCGTCGAGACCGCCCTGCAGGTCGCGATCCAGACCGTCGAGTCCAAGCACGGCCCGCTCGTCACCGACATCCTCGTGGTCGGCATGGGCCGGCTCGGGGGCGGCGAGATGGCCTACGGCTCCGATGCGGACGTCCTGTTCGTGCACGACCCCCACGAGGGCGCGAACGACGCAGCCGCGCAGGAGCAGGCCCTCGAGACCGTGCAGGAGCTGCGTCGCCTCCTCTCCTCGGCCGGTCCCGACCCGCAGCTGGGTCTGGACGCCGACCTGCGACCCGAGGGGAAGAACGGACCCCTCGTCCGCAGCCTGCCCAGCTATCGCGCCTACTACGGTCGCTGGTCGCTCACCTGGGAGTCGCAGGCGCTGCTGCGCGCCACCCCGCTGGCCGGTGACCTCGAGCTGGGAGAGCGCTTCGTCGAGCTGATCGACCCGCTGCGCTGGCCCCGCGAGGGGCTCACCGGGCCGCAGGTCAGGGAGATCAGGACCCTCAAGGCACGCATGGAGGCGGAGCGGCTGCCCCGGGGCGCCGACCCCAAGAGCCACTTCAAGCTCGGGCGCGGTGGGCTGTCCGACGTCGAGTGGACCGTGCAGCTCATCCAGATGCGACACGCCCACGCGGTCCCGGCCCTCCGGACCACGAGCACCCTTCCGGCGCTGGACGCTGCGGAGGAGGCCGGGCTGATCGAGGCCGACCAGGCTTCGGCGCTGCGCGACGCGTGGTCGTTCGCGTCGCGCCTGCGCAACGCCTCGGTGCTGTACCGGGGCCGGCCGGTGGACAGTGTGCCGTCGGACCTGCGGGTGGCCGACGGGGTGAGTCGGATCCTCGGGGGAGAGCCCGGGAGCGGGGCAGACCTCGCGGAGAACTACCGGCGCGCAGCCCGCCATGCGCGGACCGTGATGGAGCTCAACTTCTACGGCTCCGCCTAGGAAGGTACGGTCGGGCGCATGGCCAGCGGGACGGACAACACGGTCACCGTGGCCTCGTTCGCCGAGGTGCTCCGCGCCCCGCTCGCCCGCCCGGTCCTCGCGGCGGCGATGCTGTCGACGTGGGGCGACCACATCGCTCGCATCACTGCCGCGGCAGTGGTGTTCAGCTGGACCGGATCGGCGCTGGCCACGGCCGCGACGTTCGCGGTCGCGCTGGTGGCCAGCCCGCTGGGAAGGACGCTGCTCGCGCCGATCCGGGGCCGGGTGACCCCCCGCGCCTGCCTCATCGGCAGTCACCTGATCGCAGCGCTGCTGGTCGGTGTCCTCATGGTCGTGGTCGCCACCACCCGGTCCGTCCTGCTGGTCCTGACGCTGGTGGCCCTGATCGGGTTCGTCGCGGGCCTCGCGGTCCCCGGCAGCCGGCTGCTGCTCACCGCCATCGTCCCCGACCGGCGCCTCCACACCCGCGCCGTCGGGCTGAGCACCCTTGCGGTGCAGGTGAACCAGGCCATCGGGCTGGCCGTCGGTGGAGCCGCCATGAGCCTGATCGGTGGCACCAAGGCCCTCGTGCTCGACCTGCTGACGTTCGTCGTGGGTGCGGTGGTCCTGATCACGGTGAAGCCTCCCCAGCCCACGCTCGGGCCCGGCGCAGCCCCGCTGCCCAGCCGGCTCGCCGACCTCCGCCGTGGCTGGCACCAGGTCCGCGGCAGCCGGGCCCTGACCGCCGTGCTGGGGCTGTTGGTGGCGAACGCCCTGGCCATCGCCGCGCCGGCGGCCGTGGCCCTGCCGTATGCCGCGCAGCAGGACACGTCGTCGACCTGGGGAGGCCTGCTGATGGCCGCGCCGATCCTCGGCGCGGTGGTTGGCCTGCTGCTCATCGGGCGGCTGCCGGCGGAGCGCCAGGCCTCGCTCGTGCTCCGCCTCGCGCTGCTGACCCCGCTGCCGCTCCTCGTCACGATCCTCGAACCACCACTGCCGGTGGTCTGGCTCGCGTGGTTCGGCTGCGGTGCCCTCCAGTGCCACCTCCAGCCGCTGCAGTCCGCCTTCACCCGACTCGCCCCCACGGCCGGGCGCGGCGGGGTCCTCGGGCTGGCCGGCGTCCTGTCGGTGGTCGTGACCGGGGCGGGCTTCGTCGTCGCGGGCTGGATCTGCGAGCGGACCACCCCTGCCGCCACCGTTGGCATCTGCGCCGTCGTGACCTTGGGCGTCCTCGTCCTGCTGGCCGCCAAGTGGCCCCTGGACGTGCTGCCAGGGAGCGCGAGACCGGGGGCTGAGACCGCACCGGGACGCCCCACGCGCCCCACCTAGACTTGCCGCATGCTCTCCACGATCGACCTGCGCGGACGGGAGCTGGGCGTCCGCGAGCTGCGCCACTTGCTGCCCCGCGCCGAGTTCGACGTCGCCGCGGCGGTCGAGACGGTCCGGCCGATCTGTGAGGACGTCCGTCACCGAGGCGCCCAGGCCCTCTACGAGCTGGGGGAGCGGTTCGACGGCGTCCGCCCGACCGCCCTGCGGGTGCCCACCGAGGTGCTGCAGGCCGCCCTCGCGGAGCTCGACCCGCAGGTCCGCGCCGCGCTCGACGAGGCGATCCGGCGCGTGCGCCTCGTGCACGAGGACCAGCGACGCACCACCACGACCACCACCGTCGTGCCGGGTGGGGAGGTCAGCGAACGCTGGGTGCCGGTCGACCGGGTCGGTCTCTATGTCCCGGGCGGTCGCGCGGTGTACCCCTCCAGCGTCGTCATGAACGTCGTGCCGGCCCAGATCGCCGGCGTCGGCTCGCTGGCCGTGGCCAGCCCGCCGCAGCGCGACAACTCCGGGGTCTTCACCGGCTACCCCCACCCGACCGTCCTCGCCGCCTGCGCGTTGCTGGGCGTCGACGAGGTGTATGCCGTGGGCGGCGCCCAGGCGGTCGCGGCCTTCGCCTTCGGGTTCGAGGACGAGTCCGGTGCGAGCGGTGCCGCCGTGCTCTGCGAGCCGGTCAGCCTCGTCACCGGACCGGGCAACATCTACGTGGCCGCGGCCAAGCGCTACCTCAAGGGCGTCATCGGCATCGACTCCGAGGCCGGACCGACCGAGATCGCGATCCTCGCCGACGACACGGCGGTGCCCGCCCACGTCTCGGCCGACCTGGTGTCCCAGGCCGAGCACGACCCGCAGGCCGCCTCGGTGCTCGTCACCGACTCGGTGGCGCTCGCCGACGCCGTGCGCGCCGACCTCGAGGACCGGGTGGCGAACACCAAGCACTCCGAGCGGGTCCGCGAGGCGCTCACCGGCCCGCAGTCGGGCGTCGTGCTGGTCGACGACCTCGAGGCCGGCCTCGCGGTGGTCAACGCCTACGCCGCCGAGCACCTCGAGCTGCAGGTGGCCGACGCCGCCGCCGTCAGCGAGCGGGTCCGCAACGCCGGCGCGATCTTCGTCGGACCACACTCGCCGGTCAGCCTGGGCGACTACGTCGCGGGGTCCAACCACGTGCTGCCCACCGGCGGCTGCGCGTGCCACAGCAGCGGGCTGTCGGTGCAGTCGTTCCTGCGTGGCGTGCACGTCGTCACCTACTCCCGGGCGGCGCTGGAGGAGGTGGCCCACCACGTGGTCACCCTGGCGCAGGCCGAGGACCTCCCGGCCCACGGCGAGGCGGTCCAGGTCCGGTTCGGGCAGGGCTGACCCGACCATGACCCAGACCCCCGACGACGGTGGCATCACCGCGCTGCTCCGTGACGACCTTCGCGGTGAAAAGCCTTACGGCGCACCGCAGCTCGACGTGCCCGTCCGACTCAACACCAACGAGAACTCCTACCCCGTCCCGCCGTCCGTCGTGGCCGAGATCACCGCTGCAGTCGCCGCGGTGGCGGCCGACCTGAATCGCTACCCCGACCGTGAGTTCACCGAGCTGCGGACTGCCCTCGCGGCATACCTGTCGTCGTCTGGCACCTCCGTCGACCCGGCGCAGGTCTGGGCCGGCAACGGCTCCAACGAGGTGCTGCAACACGTGGTGCTCGCCTTCGGCGGCCCCGGTCGCACGGCCCTGGGCTTCACCCCCGCCTACTCGATGCACCCGATCATCAGCGGCTCGGTCGGCAGCACGTGGGTCAACGGGCTGCGCGGAGCGGGTGGCACGCCCTTCGACCTGACCGTCGAGTCCGCGGTCGCCCAGGTCCGCGCCCACGACCCCCACGTCGTCTTCCTCTGCTCACCGAACAACCCCACCGGCACTGCCCTGGGGCTCGAGGTCGTCGAGGCCGTGTATGCCGCGGCGGAGCGTGCCGTCGTCGTCGTCGACGAGGCCTACGAGGAGTTCGCCCGCCCCGGCACGCCGAGTGCCCTGACCCTGCTCGAGGGCCGTCCCAGGCTCGTCGTCACGCGGACGATGAGCAAGGCGTTCGCGTTCGCGGGAGGGCGGCTCGGCTACCTCGCCGCCGACCCTGCCCTGGTCGACGCCCTCCGACTCGTGCGGCTGCCCTACCACCTGTCCGCCCCCACCCAGGCGATCGCGCTGGCCGCGCTGCGTCACGCGCCCGAGATGCTCGCGACCGTCGAGGTCATCAAGGAGCAGCGCGACCGGATCGTCGCAGAGCTCGCCCGGCTCGGGCTCGACCCGGTCGCCAGTGACGCCAACTTCGTCCTGTTCGGCGGTCTCGACGACGCCGCGCAGACCTGGCGGGCGCTGCTGGACCGGGGAGTACTGGTCCGCGACGTGGGGATCCCCCACTATCTTCGTGTCACGGCCGGGACCCCGGCCGAGACCGGTGCGTTCCTCGCCGCCATGGCGCAGGTCGCCCGACCTGAGCAGGACAGGAGCGCCCCGTGACGCAGGACAACGGAACCTTCGACAGCGTGGCCGGTGACCGCACCGTCTCGCTGAGCCGCTCCACGTCCGAGTCCAGCGTCGAGCTGGAGCTCAACCTCGACGGCACGGGGCAGTCCGACATCTCCACCGGTGTCCCCTTCTACGACCACATGCTCGCGTCGCTCGCCAAGCACTCGCTCATCGACCTCCGGGTCAAGGCCAGCGGCGACGTGCACGTCGACGCCCACCACACGGTCGAGGACGTCGCCATCGTGCTCGGCGACGCCCTGCGCGAGGCGCTGGGCGACAAGCGCGGCATCTCCCGCTTCGGCGACGCGACCGTCCCGCTCGACGAGGCCCTGGTGCAGGCGGTCGTCGACGTCGCCGGTCGCCCCTACGTCGTGCACACGGGCGAGCCCGAGGGCCAGGCCTACGTCGTGATCGGCGGCTCCTACGTCGGCTCCTTGACCCGCCACGTCTGGGAGTCCTTCGCCGGCCGGGCCGGGATCGCGCTGCACGTGCGGGTGCTGTCCGGGCGCGACCCCCACCACATCGTCGAGGCCCAGTTCAAGGCGGTGGCGCGGGCCCTGCGCGCCGCCGTCGCGCGCGACCCCCGGGTCAGCGGCATACCCAGCGCGAAGGGCAGCCTCTCCACGTGAGCGCGCCGTGGCAGCCCGCGCAGGAAGCGCGCGGACTGCTCCTGGTGAGCGGCGAGACCGGGCCGGTGTCGACGTGGGTGCGCCGAGGGTTGGTGGCCTGCCAGGTCATCCCGCTCGGGTCGTGGACCGCCGTGGTGCCGACCGAGTCGTCGTCGCGCGCCGAGCCGCCCTACGACGACGCCGTCACGGTGCTCGCGGCGCGACCCGTGCCCCGTCGCCTGCGCAGCGCCCTGGGTTTCTTCACGATCGACGGACGTGCCGTCGTGACCGTCCAGGGTCCCGGCTGGCGCACCGGGGTCCGGTGGCTGGTCTGGGAGCCCGGCGCCGGGCTGGTCCGGGCGCCCGGCCTCGAGCTGGCCCGACCCGCGGACCTGCTGGCTGCGGCCGGCCGCAAGGGTGATCCTCGCGCGGTGACCGACATCGTGGGAAGCCGCGACGGGCGGGCCGACGTGGTCCTCACCGACCTGCTCTCCGTGCTGGGTCTCCCGGGCTCCGACCTGGTCGGGCCCAAGGTCGGGCTGCGTGGCCAGGTGGTGGCCCCGACCGCCCAGTCGGTGGCCCGGTTCGACGCCCGGATGGCCGAACAGGCCCGTCATCGTTCCGAGCTGGAGGAGAACTCATGAGCCGGGTGGTCGTCTTCGACTACGGCAGTGGCAACGTCAGGTCCGCGGTCCGCGCGCTCGAGCACGTCGGCGCCGACGTCGAGCTGACCGGCGACCGGTCGACCGCGCTCGCGGCCGACGGGCTGTTCGTGCCCGGGGTCGGCAACTTCCACGCCTGCATGGCCGGACTGCGCGCCGCCGACGGTCCCGCCGTGATCGACCTGCGGCTCTCGGGGGGCCGACCGGTGCTCGGCGTCTGCGTCGGCATGCAGGTGCTCTTCGACGGCTCCGACGAGCCGAGCGGCTCCCCCCAGGAGGGGCTGGGGGAGTGGCCGGGGTCGGTGTCCCGCCTGAAGGCGGAGGTGGTGCCCCACATGGGCTGGTCCGACGTCGACGTCGCCGCCGGCTCCACCCTCTTCGCGGGCGTCGAGTCCGAGCGCTTCTACTTCGTGCACTCGTATGCCGTGCAGGCCTGGACGCTGGAGGAGCCCACCGGCGCCTTCGCCGCCGTCGCACCCAAGGTCACCTGGGCCGACCATGGCGGCCGCTTCGTCGCGGCGGTCGAGAACGGCCCGCTGTGCGCGACGCAGTTCCACCCCGAGAAGTCCGGGGATGCCGGCCTGTCCCTCCTCGAGAACTGGGTGCGATCGCTGTGAGTGCCCCCAGGAAGTCCACCAGGAAGTCGACGACCCGCAAGGCGACGACACGGAGGGCCACGAGCTCGACCCGACGGCGTCGCACCACGACCACGACGCGGCGCACCCGGCCGAAGGTCGCGACGACGGTCGGCGCCGCCCTCGGGACCCTCGTGGTCACCTTGCTGCTCGACGCGTCCTGGCCGGTGCGGATCGGCCTGGTGCTGCTCGCCCTGCTGCTCGTCGGCGGCTACCTCTACCTGCAGGGCCGCCGCCACGACGCGACCGAGCCCCCGACCTCATCCACCCCACCCACCCCATCCACCGAGGACACCCCATGAGCGCCCCCCGGCTCGAGCTCCTGCCCGCCGTCGACGTCCAGGGCGGTCGCGCCGTCCAGCTGGTCCAGGGGGTGGCGGGCAGCGGGGGTGAGTTCGGCGACCCGTGGGAGGCCGCGCTCGCGTGGCAGGAGCAGGGCGCGGAGTGGCTGCACCTCGTCGACCTGGACGCGGCCTTCGGCCGGGGCTCCAACCGGGAGCTGCTCGCCGACATCGTGGGCCGGCTCGACATCCGGGTGGAGATGAGCGGCGGGATCCGGGACGCCGCATCCCTCGACGCCGCGCTGGCCACCGGGTGCCGCCGGGTCAACCTCGGCACGGCGGCGCTCGAGGACCCGGAGTGGACTGCCCGTGCCATCGCCGAGCACGGTGACCGCGTCGCGGTCGGGCTCGACGTGCGGGGTACCACCCTCGCCGCCCGTGGGTGGACCAAGGACGGCGGAGACCTGTGGGAGACCCTCGACCGGCTGGACCGGGAGGGCTGCGCCCGCTACGTCGTCACCGACGTCAACAAGGACGGCATGCTCAAGGGCCCGAACCTCGACCTGCTCCGCGACGTGTGTGCCCGGACCGACCGACCGGTCGTGGCGTCCGGGGGAGTGTCGACGCTCGACGACATCGAGGCGATCCGCGGGTTGGTGCCGGAGGGTGTCGAAGGGGCGATCGTCGGGTCCGCGCTCTACCGCGGCGCGTTCACCCTCCCCGACGCGCTCGACGTGGCGGGCCGGCCGTGAGCCAGAGCGGTCCGCGCGACTCGGCCGGCACCCCGTTCGGGGGCCGGGAGCTCAGCAGCACCGGCTTCGACGACGACACCGGTGCGGCCGACCCCGCGTTGGCCGGCGCGCTCGGCGACCCCGGCGACGAGGTCGGCCTGATGGCCGCGCTCGGCGCCGCCCGGCTGCTCGTGCCGATCGTGGCCGAGCCGGTCTCGGTCGACACCTCCGGTGAGCACTCCACCGGGGGCCTCACCGTGGAGAAGCAGACCGACCTGGCCGCCGTGACCCTCGTGGCACCGGATGGCACCCGCGCCCTGCCCGTCTTCTCCTCGATGGCCGCCATCGCGGCGTGGGACCCCCGGGCCAGGCCGGTGCCGGTCACCGCGGCGCGCGCGGGTCAGGCCGCGGTCAGCGAGCGGTGCGACGTCATCGTCGTCGACGTCGCCGGACCGGCCACGGTCGCCCTGCGACCGAGCATGGTCTGGGCCTTGGCCCAGCAGCGCGAGTGGTTGCCGGCGCACGAGGACGAGGTGGTCCGGCGCTCGGTGGCCACGGCCGTGCGTGAGCAGGACGCGGTGCTGTCACACGAGGTCGGCCCCGGCGCCCCGGGCGAAGGGGTCCTGCGGATCTCGCTGACCCTGCGGCCCGGTCTGGACGCGGCCGCGGTCCAGGCCGTCGCCACCGCGGTGGGCGAGCGGCTGGCGACCGACGGCGAGATCCGGGCCCGGATCGACGGACTGGCCTTCGCGATCTCCTGACGCCGGCCCGCGGGGCTCAGTCGCCATGGGGCGGCGGCAGCTCGGTGACGCGCACGACGGCATCGACCGGCAGGGCGGCATACAGGTGCGGGAAGGTCTCCCCGGTCTGCGGGTTGCCGACCTCGACGACGGGAGGCTCGGTGAGCCGGGCCTCGTCGATCTCGAGCAGCAGCAACGGGCCGGCGAGGTCGCCGTAGTAGGCCCGGCGCACCACCGGCCACTGCTGGTCCGACGAGCAGTGGATGAAGCCCTCCTCCTGCATCGTCCGACCGCGGGTGGACTGCGCGTAGGAGCCGGTGGCGACGGCGTCCTCCCAGTGCGTGGGCTCGGCCAGGTGGTAGATCGTCACGCGGCGAAACTACCGCGCGGCTGACAGGAGCACCGTGACCTGACCACGGTGTCCACTGACAGGAGCAAAAGTCGTTTGGCCGGTGTCGGTGGCTGGTGCGAGAGTAGGGGGGTGCTGCTCGCCAACGCCCGCTACCGTCGCGTCCTCGCCAGTGCCGCGCTGCGGCAGGCGCTGGTGCTGGGCTTCCTGGTGCGCATGCCGATCTTCGCCGGTGGGGTGGTGCTGACCCTCCACGTCGTCAGCCACCTCGGTCGGCCCTATGCCGCGGCCGGGCTGGTGTCGGCCGCGGCGACCATCGCCATCGCGGTGAGCGGTCCGTGGCGCGGCAAGCTGCTCGACCGGCGGGGCCTGCGCCGGGTGGTCGTGCCCTCGATCGTCGTGGCGGCGGTCTGCTGGTCGATCGCCCCGTTCGTCTCGTACTGGTGGCTGCTCGCGCTCGCCGCGCTGGCGGGGCTGTTCGTGATCCCGTCGTTCTCGATCATCCGCCAGGCCGTCATCGCCGCCGTCGACGAGGACGACCGGCGCACCGCGATCTCACTCGACTCCGTCGCGGTCGAGCTGTCCTTCATGGTCGGACCGGCTGCCGGGGTCTGGGCCGCGACCGTGTGGCCCACCCAGTGGGTCCTGTTCGCCATCGAGATGCTGGGCGTGCTGGCCGGGGTGCTCCTGTGGTTCGCCAACCCGGTGCTGCACGACGAGGCCGAGGCCGCGGTGGACGACGAGGGGGTCAGTGTCGAGGTGCCGCGAGTCGTGCGCTCGCAGTGGTTCAAGGCCCGCTTCCTCGTCATCTGCCTCGCCGCAGCGGCGACCACCCTCGTCCTCGGGGGGACCGACATCGCGATCGTCG
Organism: Phycicoccus sp. Soil802; assembly: GCF_001429605.1. Taxonomy (GTDB): domain Bacteria; phylum Actinomycetota; class Actinomycetes; order Actinomycetales; family Dermatophilaceae; genus Pedococcus. The sequence continues at coordinate 143,357 of NZ_LMSS01000006.1, read as the reverse complement.
CGGCCCTGCGCGACTTCGACGCCCAGCCGTCGATCGGGTGGGTCCTGGCCGTCTGGGGGTTCGGCTCGCTGCTGGGCGGGCTGGTCTACGGCGGGCTGCACAAGTCGGTGTCTGCCTTCTGGCTGCTCGGTGGGCTGGCGCTGGTCAGTGCACCCATGGCCCTGGCGCTCGGAGTCGGGTCGCTGGCGGCGCTGTCCTTCGTGGCCGGCCTCTTCTGCGCCCCCACCATCACGGCCACCGTCGACCAGGTCAGCCGGGTCGTGCCGGGCGCCGCCCGCGGCGAGGCGATGGGCTGGCACGGCTCGTTCATGACCGGCGGCATGGCGCTGGGCGCGCCGCTCGCCGGCTTCGCGATCGACCACCAGGGCTGGCAGGCCGGGTTCCTGCTCGTCGCCGCCGTGGGGCTCCTGGTCGCCCTGGTGGGCGCGCTGGCCACGTCGGGGCGGGCGACCGAGCGTCGGGCCGCGCACCGCCTGCGCGCCACCGCCGACGCCTGAGCAACCCCGGGCGGGGAGTGCTGCCCATGTCGGGACGGCGGTCCTGCGGATAGCCTGCGGCGACACAGGCAACGGCCGACTGGGGGCAGCGTGGACGACCGGAAGGGCATGCGCGAGGACCGCGTGCGTGACATCGCCGCGCGCCTCAGGACGCACGCGCGGTGGTTGGACGAGGCGACCGCCGACGTCCAGAAGGCCGTCGCCACCCTGCGACCGGTGTGGACCGGCCCCGACGCGGCGGCCTTCGTGCGCCGGTCCGGAGCGATGGTCCACGACGTCGAGTCGGCCGCCGCCGGGGTCCGCCAGCTCTCGGCCGAGCTCTTCGCCGAGCTGCAGGCCCAGGTCGAGGCGAGTGCCGTCTCGGACGGGCACGGGGACGGTCCGTCGGTGCCGCTCGACCAGACCACCGAGCAGGACGGCCCCGACATCCCCCTCGACCCCGACCTGCCGGTGCGACCCCAGGACCTCCTGTGGGCGCTGTTCGGGGCCGACTCCCCGTGGACCCCACAGGGCCTGGCCATCGACGCCGGCGGCGGCCTCCTCCTCACCACGCTCTACAACGCCCACGACACCGCCGACGGGCTGCTCGTCATCCAGGACGCCGCCACCGGTGAGGTCCTCAACACCGTCCGGCTCGCCGGGATCGACCACTACGGCGGGGTGGCCGTGCACGGTGACCACGTGTGGGTGTCCGGAGCCGGGCAGGTCCAGCTCTACTCACTGTCCGAGCTGAGCGCGGCCGACAACGGCAGCACGGCGCCGGTCCACGACAGCTTCCCGGTCGACGGCTACAGCACCGTGACCTACCACGACGGCCAGCTGTGGACCGCGCAGTTCAACGGGCACGGGAGCGACCGGATCTACACCTACGACGTGGGCGCGGACGGCAGCGTCTCGGCCATCCCGAGCTCGGTGATGGGTGGGGAGCAGGAGATGCAGGGCATCGCGGTCAACGACGACTACGTCTACGTCTCGCAGTCCGAGGGACGCGACGCGGAGCACAGCACCCTCACCCGGATCGACCGGGCCACGGGGGAGCGGGAGTCGATCGAGATCCCGTCGACGATGGCCGAGGGCATCGCGCTGCACGGCAACCAGCTGGTCCAGACCTACGAGTCGGGCGCGGCGCAGTACGCCGACGGCCGTGGCCCCCGGTCGACGACGACGGTGCGCGACCTGGACTGAATTCGGTGACGACGGCGACGACGGCGACGCAGGGTCAGACGACCGAGCCGGTGAGCTTCTCGCCGGGGCCCTGGCGATGCCGAGAGCTGGGTGACGCCGGTCAGACGACGGAGCCGGTGAGCTTCTCGCCGGGGCCCTGGCCGGGCGGGTCCTGGATGACCGAGGCCTCCCGGAACGCCAGCTGCAAGGACTTCAGCCCGTCGCGCAGGGGAGCGGCGTGCTGGCTGCCCAGGTCGGGGGCGCTGGCCGTCACCAGCCCCGCCAGCGCCGAGATCAGCCGCCGTGCCTCGTCGAGGTCGAGGTGCTCGGCCGCATCGGGCCCCTCGGCGAGCCCGCACTTGACCGCCGCGGCGCTCATCAGGTGGATCGCGGCGGTGGTGATGACCTCCACCGCCGGCACCTCCGCGATGTCCCGCGTGGCCCGCTCGGTCGCCTGCTCGTGACCTGCGGCTTCGCCGTCGTGGTCGGCAGCGGCGGGATTGGGAGATTCGGTGCTCACGCTGGTAGCCTTTCAGATCGACCGGCCGTGTCCATCGTCGGGTGACCTGAGAGGGTGGCCCAGCAGCGGGCCCGGTGTGCAAGTGAAGCAGCACCTGCTTCCACCCGCGTCAACCGCAAGGTTGCCGGGTCCACGGAGTCACCGAGGCGTATGCCGCGGGCGCGAGCCACGCGGCATACCTCCCCTCGGGGGCGAGTGACGGACAGGTGAGGCTTCCCGCGCAACGGCGACGGGGAGCCTTTCTTCGTTGCAGCGGCCGCCCTCGTGACATCAACAGCAGCACCTTCACGGCAGTGAACTTCCAACAGAGGAGCACCAACATCAGCGAACCTCGCATCAACGACCGCATTCGGGTACCCGAAGTGCGGTTGGTTGGCCCCAACGGAGAACAGGTCGGCATCGTGCGCGTCGAAGACGCACTGCGTCTGGCTGCCGAGGCTGACCTCGACCTCGTCGAGGTCGCCCCGATGGCCAAGCCTCCGGTCGCCAAGCTCATGGACTTCGGCAAGTTCAAGTACGAAGCGGCACTCAAGGCACGCGAAGCGCGCAAGAACCAGGTCAACACGGTCATCAAGGAGATCAAGCTCCGCCCGAAGATCGACCCGCACGACTACGGCACCAAGAAGGGCCACGTCGAGCGGTTCCTCAAGGGTGGCGACAAGGTCAAGGTGACGATCATGTTCCGCGGACGCGAGCAGTCGCGCCCCGAGCTCGGGTTCCGCCTCCTGCAGCGCCTCGCGGAGGACGTGCTGGAGCTGGGCACCGTGGAGTCGGCCCCCAAGCAGGACGGCCGCAACATGATCATGGTGCTGGCCCCGACCAAGAAGAAGTCCGAGGCGATGGCAGAGCAGCGCCGCGCCCGGACCTCGCACGAGCCGGCCAGCGGTGGGGAGCAGTCCGCCGCCCCCGAGCAGGACGCTGAGCAGGCCCCGGAGCAGAGCCCCGAGCAGACCAGCCCCGAGCAGACCACCCCTGACGCAGCCCCTGCGGCAGCGGAGGCCACGGCCGACCAGGCCTGAGCACGACCTGCACGACCGAACGACGCACGAACCACCGAACAGTCGGTCGCCTCACGAGGCGAGCGCATCGACAGCAAGGAGATCGGCAGCCATGCCGAAGATGAAGACGCACTCCGGTGCCAAGAAGCGGTTCAAGATCACCGGCACGGGCAAGGTCATGCGCGAGCAGACCAACGGCCGCCACTACCTCGAGCACAAGTCCTCGAAGTACACCCGCTCGATCGCGAACGACGTCGAGGTGTCCAAGCCGGACGCCAAGAAGGTCAAGAAGCTTCTCGGCCGCTGAGCCGAGCCCACCCCCACCAGCACAGCCGGGCTCAGCACAGCAGTTCCGGACGCTAGACCTACACAGCAAGGAGAACTCACGTGGCACGCGTGAAGCGGGCGGTCAACGCCCAGAAGAAGCGCCGGGTCGTCCTCGAGCGCGCCAGCGGTTACCGCGGGCAGCGTTCGCGGCTCTACCGGAAGGCCAAGGAGCAGGTCACCCACTCCCTCGGGTACGCCTACCGTGACCGTCGCGCCCGCAAGGGTGACTTCCGTCGCCTCTGGATCCAGCGCATCAACGCCGGCGCCCGCGCGAACGGCATGACCTACAACCGGTTCATCCAGGGCCTCAAGGCCGCGGAGATCGAGGTCGACCGTCGCATGCTGGCCGAGCTCGCCGTCAGCGACGAGGTCGCCTTCACCGCCCTCGTCGAGATCGCCCGCGCGAACGTGCCGGCGACCACGGAGACCGCGGCCGCGTCGGCCTGATCGACCAAGCACCTCCGAGCGCCGGGACATGCCCCCGCCGACCCACCGCGAGCCACCTGTGATGACCAACCCAGGGGCCGAGCGCGTGAAGTCGGTCAAGGCACTGTCCCGGCGCTCAGTGCGTCTGCGCACCGGACGGTTCCTCGCGGAGGGGCCGCAGTCCGTGCGCGAGGCCGTGGTCCACCACCCGGAGCAGGTGGTCGACCTCTACCTCACGGCGCAGGCCCGGACCCGCCACGCCGACATCGTCGAGGCGGCGACCGAGGCCGGGCGCTACCTGCACGAGGTCAGTGACGAGGTGCTCGCCGCCATGTGCGACACGCCCACCCCGCAAGGGCTCGCAGCGGTCTGCACCACGACGACCGCGACCCTCGACGAGGTGCTCGCGTCCGGGCCCCGCCTGCTGGTGCTGCTCACCAACGTGCGCGACCCGGGCAACGCGGGCACGGTCATCCGCGGTGCCGACGCCGCGGGCGCCGACGCGGTGCTGGTGAGCGACGCGTCGGTCGACGTGCACTCGCCCAAGGTGGTGCGGTCCACGGCGGGCTCGTTGTTCCACCTGCCGCTGGTCACCGGGCTGCCGATCGAGGAGACCGTGGGTCGGCTCCGGGCCGCCGGGATCAGGGTCCTCGCGGCCGACGGAGCCGGAGACGTCCTGTTGCCGCAGGTCGACCTGACCCCGCCCCACGCGTGGGTGATGGGCAACGAGGCCTGGGGTCTGGCGCCCGAGGTGCGCGACCTGTGCGACGAGGTCGTCCGCGTCCCGATCTACGGCAAGGCCGAGTCGCTCAACCTCGCCATGGCCGCCACGGTGTGCCTCTACGCGTCTGCAGCAGCACACAACCGTTAAGGTCGGCGGCATGGACTTCCAGCCCGGCATGCTGATGGACAACGAGTCCGCAGGCACTGCCGCCGAGCTGATCCCCGACGGCCTGGTCGCCGCGGACGGCGACGGCCGGATCCTGTTCCTCAACACCCGCGCCACCCGCATCCTCGGTCGTCCGCGGGAGGAGCTCGTCGGCGCAGACATCCGCGAGGCGGTCGACCTGCAGGACAGCGACGGCACGTCGTGGTGGGCCGTCACCGACCCGTGGGGTGGGCTGCGGATCCGCACCGGGCACCGCGAGAAGCTCCTCATGCTCCGGCACAACGGTCGGGAAGTGCTGGTGACCGCCAAGTACCTGCGACCCGGGCGCAACCAGCCCGTGAACCGGGTCAACATCCTCATGCGTGACGCGTTGTACCGCCGCCGCGCCGAGGCCGAGAACGCTGCCGTCATCTCGACGGTCGCCCACGAGCTGCGTTCGCCGCTCACCTCGGTCAAGGGTTTTTCGTCCACGCTGCTGCGCCGGTGGGACCGCTTCAGCGACGACCAGAAGCGGCTGATGCTCGAGACCATCGAGGCCGACGCCGACCGCGTCACCCGGTTGATCACCGAGCTGCTCGACGTGTCGCGGATCGACTCCGGCCGCCTCCAGATCCGCCCCCTGCCGATCGACGTCTCCGCCGTCTTCCGCCGGCACGTCGAGCGGGCGGTGGCCAGTGGCCTCGACCGAGACCGCTTCGCGATCGAGGTCTCCGACGAGCTGCCCGAGGTGTGGGCCGACCCGGACCGGCTCGACCAGATCCTGTCGAACCTCATCGAGAACGCCTTCCGCCACGGCGAGGGAGTCGTGACCCTCGCGGCCCAGCGCTCCTCCGACGACGGGCAGGCCGCGCTCGAGGCCAGGGGTCACCACGCCGCGGGCGTCGACCTGCTGGTCGCCGACCAGGGCAAGGGCATCGCCTCCGACCACCGCCACCTGGTGTTCAGCCGGTTCTGGCACGGCTCCGGGCGCGGCAGCACCGGGCTCGGGCTCTACGTCGTCAAGGGACTCGTCGAGGCGCACGGCGGACGGGTCCAGGTCGAGGACGGACACGCCGGTGGCGCGCAGTTCCGGATCAGCCTGCCGTCCGAGCCGCCCGACTACCTGGCCTGAGCGGCCCGGCTGCCTCGCCCGAGCCGCCCATCCGGTGAAACCGGGTTGCGCCGCCCCGGTGGGCCGGGTCAGGCTGGCGACGTGAGCAGCGAGCTGGAGCGATTTACCGTGCCTTCGGGCGCGGTCGCACCGCTGCACTGAGGGCACACCCGGCGACGCCTCTGCGTGCGTCACCACGCCGCCCACGCGGCATACCTCCTGCACCCAGCACTCGCCCCGAAGGCTGAACCCGGACCCCGGGCCGCATCCGTGCGGCCCATAGACTTTCGGCGCACCGCCTTCGGTGGGCCCGCCTGCGGCACCGCCAGTGTGCCGAGCCGACGAGCTGACGAGCAGAGTGGAAGAGATGTCAGGACCCAACAAGCAGTACGACCCCGTCGAGGTGGCTGCACTCGACCCGGCCGAGGTCGAGCAGGCCGTGGCGGACGCCCGGCAGGCGATCGCGGCGGCGGGCACCCTCGACGAGCTCAAGGCCGCCCGCCTGGCGCACCAGGGGGAGAAGAGCCCGCTCGCGCTGGCCAACCGCGAGATCGGTGCCCTTCCGCCGAGCGCCAAGGCTGAGGCCGGCAAGCGCGTGGGCCAGGCCCGGGGGCAGGTGTCCCAGGCGCTGGCCGCCCGCCAGGCCGAGCTCGAGGCCGACCGCGACCGGCGCATCCTCGTCGAGGAGACCGTCGACCTCACGGTGCGCGTCCCGCGACGGCCGCTGGGTGCCCGGCACCCGATCAGCCTGGTCTCCGAGCGGGTCGAGGACATCTTCGTCTCGATGGGCTGGGAGATCGCCGAGGGCCCCGAGGTCGAGTCGGAGTGGCTGACCTTCGACGCCCTGAACATCCCGGCCGACCACCCGGCCCGCCAGGAGCAGGACACCTTCTTCGTCGAGCCGGCCGGCTCCGGGCTGGTCCTGCGCACCCACACCTCCCCGGTGCAGGTCCGCACCATGCTCGACCGCGAGCCGCCGATCTACGTGCTGTGCCCGGGCAAGGTGTTCCGCACCGACGACCTCGACGCCACGCACACGCCGGTGTTCCACCAGTTCGAGGGCCTGGTCGTCGACGAGGGCATCACGATGGCCCACCTCAAGGGCACGCTCGACGCCTTCGTCCAGCGGCTGTTCGGTGAGGGCATCGTGACCCGCCTGCGGCCCAACTACTTCCCCTTCACCGAGCCCAGCGCCGAGATCGACTGCCGGTGCTGGATCTGTGGCGGCTCGGGCTCGCTCGACGGCGAGAAGTGCCGCACCTGCGGTGGCACCGGCTGGATCGAGCTGGGCGGCTCCGGCATGGTCAACCAGCGGGTGCTGCGCGCGGCCGGCGTCGACACCGACCGCTACACCGGTTTCGCGTTCGGCCTGGGCATCGAGCGCTCGCTCATGCTGCGCCACAACGTCGGGGACATGCACGACATCGTCGAGGGAGACGTCCGTTTCTCCCAGCAGTTCGGAATGGAGATCTGATGCACGCGCCCGTGTCCTGGCTGCGCGAGCTCGCCGACGTCCCCGCGGACGCCACCGGTGAGGACATCGCCGCCGCCCTCGTGCGGGTCGGCCTCGAGGAAGAGGGGCTGCACGGTGGCGACATCTCCGGACCCCTCGTCGTCGGGCGGGTCCTGTCCGTCGAGCCCGAACCGCAGAAGAACGGCAAGACCATCAACTGGTGCACCGTCGACGTCGGCGAGCACGGCCAGCGGCTCACCGAGGGCAAGCCGCAGGAGATCGTCTGCGGCGCGCACAACTTCGGCGTGGGCGACCTCGTCGTCTGCGTCCTGCCCGGTGGGGTGCTGCCCGGGGGCTTCCAGATCTCCGCGCGCAAGACCTACGGGCACGTCTCCAACGGCATGATCTGCAGCCAGGCCGAGCTCGGCCTGGGTGACGACCACTCGGGGATCATCGTGCTGACCGAGCTGCTCGGTGCGGACGCCGCCGCAGACCTGAAGCCGGGTGACGACGCCATCGCGCTGCTCGACCTCGCCGACGAGGTCGTCGAGGTCAACGTCACGCCCGACCGCGGCTACTGCTTCTCGTTGCGCGGCATCGCGCGCGAGTACGCGCTGTCAACGGGGGCGGCCTTCCACGACCCGGCCGAGGCCCCCGACCTCGTCGTCCCCCAGGCCAACGACCACGGGTATGCCGTGCACCTCACCGACGACGCCCCCCTGGGTGGGCGGGCCGGGTGCGACCGCTACGTGGCGAGGGTGGTCCGGGGTGTCGACGTCACGGCCGCCAGCCCGGCCTGGATGCGGAAGCGGCTGACCCAGGTGGGCATGCGCCCGATCTCGCTGGCCGTCGACGTCACCAACTACGTGATGATGCTGCTCGGCCAGCCACTGCACGCGTTCGACCTCGACACCCTGTCCGGGTCGGTCGGGACCCGGAGGGCGCGGGCGGGGGAGAAGCTCACGACCCTCGACGACGTCGAGCGGCTCCTCGACCCCGAGGACCTGCTGATCGTCGACGGCGCCGACACCCCCCTCGCCATCGCCGGCGTGATGGGCGGTGCGACCTCGGAGGTCACCGGCACGACGACCAACGTCCTGATCGAGGCGGCCCACTTCGACCCGATCACGGTGGCCCGCTCGTCGCGTCGCCACCGCCTCACCACCGAGGCGTCCAAGCGGTTCGAGCGCGGGGTCGACCACGCCGTGACGGCCGCCGCGGCGCAGCTCGCGGTGGACCTGCTGGTCGGCCACGGTGGCGGCACCGCCGACGAGGGCGTCACGGACGTCGACCTGAGGGTCGCGGCCGAGCCGTTCGAATTCGACACGACCCTGCCCACCCGCTACATCGGGCTGGACTACCCGCGGGCCGAGGTCCTCACGACCCTGCGCGCCATCGGGTGCGAGGTCGTGGAGCCCGCCGGGGACGGAGCCGGGGACACCCACGTCGCCGTGCTGCCGCCCTCGTGGCGACCTGACCTGACCGACGGCCCCGAGCTGGTCGAGGAGGTCGCGCGGGTGCGCGGCTACGACCAGATCCCGTCGGTGCTCCCGCAGCCCAAGGCGGCCGGGCGCGGGCTGACCCACGGCCAGCGGATCCGCCGGGTCGTCGCCACGACGCTGGCCCACCAGGGCCTCGTGGAGGTGCTGAGCTACCCGTTCGTCGCGCCCTCGCTCTTCGACCGGCTCGCGTTGCCGGCCGACGACGAGCGTCGCGCCGCGGTGCGGCTGGTCAACCCGCTCTCCGACGAGGCGCCACTGATGCGGACGTCGGTGCTCGACACCCTGCTCGACACCTTGCGTCGCAACGTGGCGCGCGGGTCGCGCGACGTCGCGGTCTACGAGATCGGTCTGGTCACCCGGGCCAGCAGCGCACGCACCAGCGCTCCCGTGCCCGGCATCGAAGCCCGACCGGACGACGCCACCCTGGCCGCCATCCTCGGGGCCGTGCCTGCGCAGCCGCGCCACGCGGCATACGCGGCTGCTGGTGAGCTGGAGCGCGGCGGTCCGTGGGGGCCCGGTCGGCAGGCCGAGGCCGCCGACGCCGTCGCGTGGGCCCTGGCCGTGGGTCGCTCGGTCGGGCTCGAGCTGGTGGTCAGTGCGACCGACCGGGCGCCCTGGCACCCCGGTCGGTGCGCCCAGCTGGCTCTGGCCGACGGGACGGTGGTCGGCCACGCCGGCGAGCTGCACCCCAAGGTGACCAGCGCGCTCGAGCTGCCGCCCCGCACCGTCGCGGGCGAGCTCGACGTCGACGTCCTCGTGGCCGCCACCGGTGTCCCGCTCGACGCGCGGGCCCTGTCGACCTACCCGCTGGCCCACACCGACGTGGCCCTCGTCGTCGACGAGCAGGTCGCGGCGGGCGACGTGGAGAGCGCGCTGCGCGCCGGAGCCGGCGAGAGCCTCGAGTCCGTGGTGCTGTTCGACGTCTACCGCGGTGAGCAGGTGGGGGAGGGCCGCAAGTCGCTCGCCTACCGCCTCACCTTCCGGGCCGCCGACCGGACCCTCACCACCGACGAGGTGAGTGCCTTGCGTGACCGCGCCGTCGCGGAAGCCGCGACCCGCACCGGCGCGAGCCAGCGGTGACCGATCCGGTTGCGGTCGTGACGGGTGCCTCCAGGGGCATCGGTCACCACCTCGCCGCGGCCCTCGAGGACGCCGGGTATGCCGTCGAGCGGGGTTCGCGCGCCGTCGCCCCCGTCACCGACCCGGTGGCGGTCGAGCGCTGGGTGGGGGAGATCATCGGTCGCCACGGTCGGGTCGACCTGTTGGTCAACAACGCCGGGGTGATCGACCGCGAGGTCGGGCTGCTGGACAGCGACCCCGAGCAGTGGTGGGAGACGATCGAGGTCAACCTCCGCGGTCCTTACCTCATGACGCGCGCCGTGCTGCCGCACATGGTGGCTGCCGGTGCGGGGCGGATCGTCAACATCAACTCCGGCGCGGCCTACCGCAACTACGACATCGCGACGGCCTACAACGTGGGCAAGGGGGCACTGGCCAGGCTGACCGCCGCCACGGGCCTCAACGCCGACCGCGGGGTCCGCGCCTTCGACCTCGCACCGGGGGTGGTGCGCACCGACATGACCCAGGCGATGGACGCGCACCGCGACCGCACCGAGTGGACCGAGCCCGCCGTGGTGGCCGACCTGCTGCTGGCCATCGCCCGCGGCGAGCTCGACGACTGGAACGGCCGGATGGTCCGGGCCGGGATCGACACCCTGGAGTCCTTGAAGGCGCGAGCGGCCCAGGGCCTGGCCGAGTCCGATCGCACGCTCGGCCTCCTGCGCTGGGGCGACGACGACCCGCTGACCTGATCCTGCCGTGCTCGGTTGGCGTTGGGCCTCCCGGAAGGTCTCCTCGCCACTAGGGTGGCGGCGGACGAGGAGGCGCCGTGAACACCATCGAGCACCGCGTGGAGACCGCTGGCGAGCAGCCGGACTACTCGGGGCGTGAGTTCACGCCCGAGGAGATCGAGGCGGGTGCGCACCGGGCCTTCATCGGCGGCATCTGGGGCACCCACGGCGAGCGCCAGCTGACCTACCTGCGCAGCCAGGGCCTGCTGCCGCAGCACCGCCTGGTCGACATCGGCTGCGGCCCGTTCCGCGCAGGCCGGCACTTCATCGACTACCTCGACCCCGGCCACTACTTCGCCGTCGAGGCGAACCACAGCCTGATCCAGGCCGGCTACGACGTGGAGCTCAGTGCCGACCAGCGCGCCCGGCTGCCGGTGGCCAACCTGCGCGCCAACGACCGGTTCGACGTCGACTTCGGGGTGCGGTTCGACTACGCCATCGCCCAGTCGGTGTTCACCCACGTGTCCCTCAACCACATCCGGCTGTGCCTGCACCGCCTCGCGCCGGCGATGCGCGAGGGCGGCTCCTTCTATGCCACCTTCTTCATGCGCCCGGCGTCGACCCCCATCGACCTGGTCATCCCCTCCAAGAAGGGCAAGCCGTTCTTCAACGAGAAGAACGTCTTCTGGCACTACTCGGACGACCTCGCGTGGGCCGCGAGGTTCGGGCCGTGGGAGTACCACTACCTCGGCGACTGGGGCCACCCGGCCGGACAGAAGATGGCGCGGTTCGTCCGGACGGGGGACCGGGTCGTCACGGCCTCGGGCAGCCCGACCTTCGTGCGGCGGGGCCGGCGCTGGCTGGCGCGACGCATCGAGCCCTAGCCCGCCGTGGTGGGCTGACCGCACCGCAGCGTGCATGACTCTGCACGATCGTGTATGTTTATGCACATGGTCAAGGCAGCAGTCGCTGGAGCGAGCGGGTACGCCGGAGGGGAGCTCCTGCGGCTCCTGCTCGGCCACCCCGACGTCGAGATCGGGGCGTTGACGGCGGGGTCGAGCGCGGGGCGCCGCCTCGGTGACCTGCACCCGCACCTCACCCCGCTCGCGGAGCGCGTGGTCGAGGACACCACCCTCGAGGTCCTCGCCGGTCACGACGTCGTCTTCCTCGCGCTCCCGCACGGACACTCCGCCGCGCTGGCCGCCCAGCTGCCCGACTCGGTGACCGTCATCGACTGCGGCGCCGACTTCCGGCTCCGGGACGAGCAGGCGTGGACCACCTTCTACGACACCCCGTATGCCGGTGCCTGGGCCTACGGTCTGCCCGAGCTGCCCGTGGGTGGTGGCCGCCAGCGCGAGGCGCTGCTGGGGACCCGGAGGGTCGCCGTGCCCGGGTGCTACCCGACCGCCGTCTCGCTCGCCCTCGCGCCCGGCTTCGCCGCCGGTCTGCTGGACCCGCACGACGTCGTGGTCGTGGCGGCGTCCGGGACCTCGGGCGCCGGGAAGTCACTGAAGCCGCACCTGCTCGGCGCCGAGGTGATGGGCGCGATGTCCCCCTACGGAGTAGGCGGCACGCACCGGCACACCCCCGAGATCGAGCAGAACCTCACCGCGGCCGCGGGTCCGGGCGGACCCGGCGTGCAGGTGTCGTTCACGCCGACCCTGGCGCCCATGCCGCGGGGCATCCTCGCGACCTGCACCGCCCGGCTGCGCGCGTCCTCGGAGGCCGGCGACGCACCGGTCGACGCACGCGGCATACGGGAGGCGTGGGAGAAGTCCTATGCCGACGAAGCCTTCGTCCACCTGCTCCCCGAGGGCCAGTGGCCGTCGACGGCGAGCGTGCTGGGCAGCAACAGCGTCCACGTCCAGGTCACCATCGACGAACGCGCTGGGCGCCTGGTCGCGGTGGCTGCGGTCGACAACCTCACCAAGGGAACGGCAGGTGCTGCGGTGCAGTGCATGAACCTCGCGCTCGGTCTGGCCGAGACGACCGGACTTCCGGTGGCAGGGGTGGCGCCATGAGCCTGCCACTGCACCTGATGCGGCACGCGGTCGAGGTCGGGTTCGCCCGCCTGCCCGCCGGTGAGGAGCCGTCCTGGGACTGGCGGACCGGGCCGCTCGCCTCGATCACGTACACCGACAGCGAGACCTCGATCGTGTGCGCCCACGAGTCGGTGCCGTCGGGCACCAAGGTGCAGGGTCCGCTGGTGGCCTTCGAGATCGCCGGACCCCTCGACTTCTCCACCGTCGGGGTGCTCTCGGGCCTGCTCGAGCCACTGGCCAAGCAGGGCATCAGCATCCTCGCCCTGTCGACCTACGACACCGACTGGATCCTCATCGAGGCCGACCGCGCCGATGAGGCCATGACGATCTGGAAGCGCGACGGCAACACCGCCGCGCCGGCCCGACTCGGTGGGGCGACCCCATGAGCGTGACCACGCCCCGCGGCTTCCGCGCCTCCGGGGTCACCGCAGGCATCAAGGCCAGCGGCACCCCCGACCTCGCCCTGGTGGTCAACGACGGACCCGACCACCACGCCGCCGCCGTCTTCACCAGCAACCGGGTCGAGGCGGCGCCCGTCACCTGGTCGCGGCAGTCGTCGCTCGACGGACGGGTCGACGCCGTCGTCCTCAACTCGGGTGGGGCCAACGCGTGCACCGGCGCGCAGGGTTTCGCCGACACCCACGCGACGGCGGAGAAGGTCGCCGAGGTCCTCGGACTCTCCTCCCACGACGTGGTGGTCTGCTCGACCGGGCTGATCGGCGAGCTGCTCCCGATGGACAAGGTGCTCGCCGGTGTGGAGTCCGCGGCCACCGCGCTCTCCACGGAGGGTGGGCCCGACGCGGCCATCGCGATCAAGACGACCGACACCGTCCACAAGGTCGCCGTCGCCGAGCGCGCCGGCTGGTCGGTCGGGGGCATGGCCAAGGGCGCGGGCATGCTCGCGCCCGCGCTGGCCACGATGCTCGTGGTCGTCACCACGGATGCGGTGGTGACCGCCGACCAGCTCGGCGACAGCCTGCGCTCCGCCACGGCGACGACCTTCGACCGGATCGACTCCGACGGCTGCCAGTCCACCAACGACACGGTGGTCCTGCTGGCGTCCGGCGCCTCGGGGGTGCCGGTCGATGCCGACCAGCTGACCGACGCCGTCACGGAGGTCTGCGCGAGCCTGGCCCGCCAGCTCATCGCCGACGCGGAGGGCGCCCACCACGACATCGCGATCGAGGTGCGCACCGCCGCCTCGGAGGCCGACGCCCTCGAGGTCGCCCGGTCGATCGCGCGCAACAACCTGTTCAAGTGCGCGGTCTTCGGCAACGACCCCAACTGGGGCCGGGTGCTGGCCGCGGTCGGCACGACCGGCGCCGAGTTCGACCCGCACGCCCTCGATGTCTCCATCAACGGAGTCGAGGTCTGCCGGGCCGGGGGAGTCGGCGCGGACCGGAGCCTGGTCGACCTGACCGCGCGCGAGGTGCACGTCGTCGTCGACCTGCACGCCGGCGGCGAGGCAGCGACGATCTGGACCAACGACCTCACCCACGACTACGTCCACGAGAACTCGGCCTACTCCTCATGAGCACTCCAGCCACCCCGTCCGGCGCCATCGACACCACCACCCCCGCCGCACCCGCGCGACGGTCGACCAACACCGTCCGCGGGCACATCGGCGCGGCGGCGCTGCGGGTCGCCCAGGGCAAGGCCCAGACCCTCGTCGAGGCGCTGCCGTGGCTTGAGCAGTTCCGTGGCGCGCTCGTCGTGGTCAAGTACGGCGGCAACGCCATGGTCGACGACGGCCTCAAGGCCGCCTTCGCCCAGGACGTCGCCTTCCTCCGGTATGCCGGCCTGCGCCCCGTCGTCGTGCACGGTGGCGGGCCGCAGATCGCCACCATGCTCGACCGGCTCGGGCTGCACAGCGAGTTCCGTGGTGGCCTGCGGGTGACCACCCCCGAGGTGATGGACGTGGTCCGGATGGTGCTGACCGGCCAGGTGGGCCGCGAGCTCGTCGGCCTGCTCAACCAGCACGGACCCGTCGCCGTGGGGTTGTCGGGGGAGGACGCCGCGCTCTTCGGGGCCCGTCGTCGCGGCACCCACGTCGACGGCGAGGAGGTCGACCTCGGCCTGGTCGGTGACGTCGAGACGGTCAACCCCGGAGCCGTCCAGGACATCCTCGACGCCGGGCGGATCCCCGTCGTGTCGACGGTGGCCCCCGACCTCGACGTGGACGGCCAGGTCCTCAACATCAACGCCGACACCGCTGCCGCGGCGCTCGCGGTGGCCCTCAAGGCGCACAAGCTAGTCGTGCTGACCGATGTCGAGGGGGTCTACGCCGACTGGCCGGACCGGGACTCGCTGCTGTCGTCGCTGACGGTCTCGGGCGCCCAGGAGCTGCTGCAGCGGGTCGACGCCGGCATGATCCCCAAGCTCGAGGCGTGCATCCGGGCGGTCCGGGGCGGGGTGCCGCAGGCCCACGTCATCGACGGCCGACAGCCCCACTCGCTGCTCCTGGAGGTCTTCACGTCCGAGGGGATCGGCACCATGATCGTCGCGGACGAGGAGTCCTGATGGGAGCGCGCAACGACGAGCTGCTCGAGCGCTACCAGCGTTCGGTGATGGGGGTCTTCGGATTGCCACCTCTCGTGCTGTCGCACGGCAGCGGGTGCCACGTCTGGGACGTCGACGGCAACCGCTACCTCGACCTGGTCGGCGGCATCGCGGTGAACGCGCTCGGCCACGGCCACCCGGCCCTGGTCGCCGCGATCAGCAAGCAGGCCGGTGAGGCGATCCACGTCTCGAACCTGTTCACCTCCGAGGGCCAGATCGCGCTGGCCGAGCGGCTGGTGGCGCTGGCCGGGGCCCCCGAGGGCTCGGCGGTGTTCTTCGCCAACTCCGGCGCCGAGGCCATCGAGGCCGCCATCAAGCTGAGTCGTCGCACCGGCCGCAGCGGGATCGTCGCGGCCGAGGGCGCCTTCCACGGCCGCACCACCGGAGCCCTCGCGCTGACCCACAAGCTCGCCTACCGCGAGCCCTTCGAGCCCCTCATCCCCGGCGTCACCCACGTCCCGTTCGGCGACGAGGCCGCCCTGCGCGCCGCCGTCACCTCCGACACGGCCGCGGTGGTCCTCGAACCCGTGCAAGGTGAGGCCGGCGTGCTCAGCCCGGGCACGGCATACCTGCGGCTCGCCCGTGAGCTCACGCACCAGCACGGTGCCCTGCTCGTCCTCGACGAGATCCAGACCGGCATCGGCCGCACCGGCAGCTGGTTCGCCTTCCAGCAGGCCGGGGTGCTGCCCGACGCCATCACGCTCGCCAAGGGGCTCGGCGGGGGAGTGCCGATCGGCGCGCTGGTCGCCTTCGGCCCCGAGGTCGCCGGCCTGCTCACCGCGGGCCAGCACGGCAGCACGTTCGGCGGCAACCCGCTCGCCGCCGCAGCGGGTCTCGCGGTGCTCGACACCATCGAGGAGCAGGGGCTGCTCGCCCACGCTGCCGAGGCCGGTCAGCACCTGGTCGACTCGGTGACCGCCCTGGGGCACCCGCTGGTGGCGGAGGTGAGGGGAGCCGGGCTGCTCCGCGCCATCGTCCTGACCCAGCCCGTCGCCGCCCAGGTCGCCGCGCTGGCCCGGGAAGCGGGCTTCATCGTCAACCCGGTGGCTCCCGACGCGCTCCGGCTCGCCCCGCCGCTGGTCGTCACCACCGACGAGCTCGACTCCTTCGTGCACGCCCTGCCCGCCCTGCTCGACGCCGCGTCGGCCGCCGCCGTTCCCGACGCCCCGACCCCGGCCACGACCTCCGCCACCCCCCACGAGCCAACCCCCGAGGACGCGTCATGACCCTGCGACACTTCCTGCGCGACGACGACCTGACGGCCGAGGAGCAGGCCCTGGTCCTGCGGCGTGCCGTCGAGCTCAAGGCTGCGCCCTTCTCGCGCCGCCCGCTCGAGGGCCCGCGCACCGTGGCCGTCGTGTTCGACAAGCCGACGCTGCGCACCCAGGTCTCCTTCGCGGGGGCCATCACCGGCCTGGGCGGCTACCCGCTGGTCGTCGACGGCAACCTCGCGCAGATCGGCACCCGCGAGTCGGTCGCTGACACCGCCCGCATCCTCGGCCCCCAGTCGGCCGCGGTCGTCTGGCGCACCTACGGGCAGGACCGGATCGAGGAGATGGCCGCCCACGGGGGAGTCCCGGTCGTGAACGCCCTGACCGACGACTTCCACCCCTGCCAGATCCTCGCCGACCTGCTCACGGTCCTCGAGCACAAGGGGACCCTGGCCGGTCTCACCCTCGGCTACGTCGGCGACGGCGCCAACAACATGGCGCACTCCTACCTGTTGGGGTGCGCACTGGCCGGGATGCACGTGCGCATCGGCACCCCCGCGGCCCACCAGCCGGCTCCGGCGATCCTCGCCAGCGCCGAGGAGCTCGCAGCGGCACAGGGCGGCTCGGTCCTCGTCACGGACGACCCGGTCGCCGCGGTCGAGGGGATCGACGTGGTGGTCACCGACACCTGGGTGTCGATGGGCATGGAGGGGGAGAAGGGCGACCGGCAGGGAGCGGAGAGCCCCTTCGTGCCGTTCGCCGTGACCCAGTCCCTCATGGCGAAGGCGTCCCCCGACGCGATCTTCCTGCACTGCCTGCCGGCCTACCGCGGCTACGAGGTCGAGGCCGAGGTGATCGACGGCCCCCAGTCGGTGGTGTGGGACGAGGCCGAGAACCGGCTGCACGCGCAGAAGGCGCTGCTCTCCTTCCTCCTCGAGGGGGCCTGAGCCGATGAGCCTCGCCGCCACCCGGACCGGTCGCCAGCAACGGATCGTCGCGATCCTCGGGCGCACCGAGGTGCGCTCGCAGAACGAGCTGCTCGACCTGCTCGCCGACGACGGCATCGACGTCACCCAGGCGACCCTGTCGAGGGACCTCCTCGAGATCGGTGCCGTCAAGGTCCGCTCGGGGCGCACCCTCGTGTATGCCGTGCCGGGAGAGGGCGGTGACCGCACCGCCCGCCCCGCGCCGGACGGCACGCAGCTCACCGCGCGGCTCCGCCGGGTCTGCGAGGAGCTGCTGGTCACCGCCGAGCCCTCGCACAACCTGGTCGTGCTGCGCACGCCACCGGGAGCGGCGAACTACCTGGCCTCGGCCATCGACCACGCCGCCCTGACCGGGGTGCTCGGCACCATCGCGGGCGACGACACCATCATGGTCATCACCACCGGCGCAGCCGCCAGCCGCAAGGTCGCCGGCGACCTGCTCGGCCGCGCCAGCACGACTACCGAGGAGAACGAGTGAGCCCCGCTGTGGAACCAGACCTGAGCCAGGCGAAGGTCAGCCTGTGGGGCGGACGCTTCGCGGGCGGGCCGGCGGACGCGCTCGCCGCCCTGAGCAAGTCGACCCACTTCGACTGGCGGCTCGCGCAGTACGACATCGCCGGGTCACGGGCCCACGCCCGGGTGCTCCACGCGGCCGGGTTGCTCGACGACGCGAACCTCGCCGCGATGCTGGCCGGCCTGGCGACCCTCGCCGAGGACGTCGCCTCCGGGGCGTTCCGGCCCGGTGACGACGACGAGGACGTGCACACCGCGCTGGAGCGCGGCCTGATCGAGCGGGCCGGGTCCGACGTCGGTGGACGGCTGCGGGCCGGCCGCTCACGGAACGACCAGATCGCCACGCTCTTCCGCATGTACCTGCGGGACCACGCCCGCTCGGTCGCAGGGCTCGTGCTCGACGTGGTCGACTCCCTGGTCGACCAGGCCACCCGGCACGCCGACGTGCCGATGCCCGGCCGCACCCACCTCCAGCACGCCCAGCCGGTGCTGCTGGCCCACCACCTGCTCGCCCACGCCTGGCCGCTCCTGCGCGATGTCCAGCGGCTGCAGGACTGGGACGTCCGGGCGGCGGTCTCTCCCTACGGGTCGGGCGCCCTCGCGGGCTCGTCGCTCGGGCTCGACCCCGAGGCGGTGGCCGCCGACCTGGGGTTCACCACGTCGGTCGAGAACTCCATCGACGGCACGGCGTCCCGGGACTTCGTGGCCGAGTTCGCCTTCATCGCGGCCATGACGGCGATCGACATCTCCCGGCTCGCCGAGGAGGTGGTCCTCTGGGCGACCAAGGAGTTCTCGTTCGTCACGCTCGACGACGCCTACTCGACCGGGTCGAGCATCATGCCGCAGAAGAAGAACCCCGACGTCGCCGAGCTCGCGCGGGGCAAGGCGGGCCGCCTGGTCGGCGACCTCACCGGTCTCCTCACGACCCTCAAGGCCCTGCCGCTGGCCTACAACCGCGACCTCCAGGAGGACAAGGAGCCGGTCTTCGACGCCGTCGACACCCTCGAGGTCCTGCTGCCGGCGTTCAGCGGCATGGTGGCCACGATGGTCTTCGACACCGAGCGGCTGGCCTCGCTCGCCCCCCAGGGCTTCTCGCTGGCGACCGACATCGCCGAGTGGCTGGTCCGCGAAGGAGTGCCGTTCCGCGTGGCCCACGAGGTCGCCGGCGCCTGCGTGCGGGCGTGCGAGGAGCGGGGGATCGAGCTGTGGGACCTCAACGACGCCGACCTCGCCGGCATCTCCGAGCACCTCACGCCCGGGGTCCGCGACGTCCTCAGCGTCGAGGGCTCGCTGGCGTCCCGCAACGCCCGGGGCGGCACCGCCCCGGATCGCGTCGCGGAGCAGCGCGACCGCGTGGCCGCGGCGGTCTCCGAGGCCCGCGCCTGGGCGGGTGCACCGATCCGGGTGCGCTGACGGCATACCCGTCCGTCCGCTTCCGAGAAATCTCGGGAAGCACGCGATAGGTTCGTGATGCGGGTCACTGACGACCCGCATCCGCCTTGCGAAGGGACGGTGTCATGGGCGTCAGCGACGACCTCACAGCGGCTGCAGGTCACGTGGCCGGGCTGCGACGGGCGGTGACCGCGCTCTCGAAGGAGCTCGGCAACACCATCGACGTGCAACGACTGCGCGACGATGTCGTGCGGCTCGCGGACGACGTCGACCTCGTGGCGCGGGGAGCCGGGGTCGGCTCCCAGGACCGGGCCGGTGCGCCGGGCGAGATCGTCTTCATCACCGACGAGGAGTACGACCCCTCGCTGTGGTCCGATGCCGAGGACGAGGGCGTCGGCCCCTCCCGGGGCCACTGAGGTGTCGAACGTCCCCTTCAGCGGAGGCGTCCATGCCCCCGGTCGGGCCCGCATCGCCGCGCGCACCCTCCGCGAGGACCGCTGGTGGCTCCAGCCCTTCGTCACGTTCGTCTGCTTCTCGGCCTGGCTGCTCTACGGCCTCGTGCGCGCCAGCCTGCAGCGGGACTACTTCGTGGCCGACTACGGCTACCTCACGCCGTTCTACTCCCCGTGCCTGTCGACCTCCTGCGTGCCGGGCTCGACGCACTTCGGCACGCCGTTCGGCGAGTGGCCGGCACTCATCCCGTTCGCGGCGCTGACGCTGCCGTTCCTGCTGCTGTTCCGGCTCACCTGCTATTACTACCGCAAGGCCTACTACCGCTCGTTCTGGAACTCGCCGCCGGCCTGCGCGGTGCCCGAGGCGCACCGGGAGTACTCCGGTGAGACCCGCTTCCCGCTCATCATGCAGAACCTGCACCGCTACTTCTTCTACGCCGCCGTGGTCATCAGCCTGATCAACACCTACGACGTGCTGCACGCGTTCCGCGGCAGGGACGGTGGTTTCGGGCTCGGCCTCGGCACGCTCATCCTGCTGGCCAACGTCGTGCTGCTCTGGTGCTACACGCTCGGCTGCCACTCCTGCCGCAACATCGTCGGTGGTCGCCTCAACCACTTCAGCAAGCACCCGCTGCGCTACAAGGCGTGGGGCCTGGTGGGCAAGCTCAACGCCCGCCACATGCTGTTCGCGTGGGTGACCCTCGGCAGCCTCGTGGTGACCGACGCCTACATCGCCCTCGTCTCGGCGGGCACGATCGGCGACTTCCGCATCATCAACTAGCCCACCAGCCCACCAGCCCAGCCCACGTGACCGGCCCACGGGCCACGGCAGACCCAAGGAGTGCGAGTGACCGACCTCGAGAGGCACGACTACGACGTCATCGTCATCGGGGCGGGTGGTGCCGGGCTGCGTGCCGCGATCGAGGCGAGGGAGCAGGGTCTGCGGACGGCGATCATCTGCAAGAGCCTCTTCGGCAAGGCCCACACCGTGATGGCCGAGGGTGGCATCGCCGCGTCGATGGGCAACGCCAACGAGAAGGACAACTGGCAGACCCACTTCCGCGACACCATGCGCGGGGGCAAGTTCCTCAACAACCCGCGGATGGCCGAGCTGCACGCCAAGGAAGCGCCGATGCGGGTGTGGGAGCTCGAGACCTACGGCGCGCTCTTCGACCGCACACCCGACGGCCGCATCAGCCAGCGCAACTTCGGTGGCCACGAGTACCCCAGGCTCGCCCACGTCGGTGACCGCACCGGCCTGGAGCTGATCCGCACCCTCCAGCAGAAGATCGTGAGCCTGCAGCAGGAGGACCACCGCGAGACGGGCGACTACGAGAGCCGGCTCAGGGTGTTCGCCGAGCTGACCGTCACCGACATCCTCAAGGCCGACGGCGCCGTGGCCGGGGCGTTCGGCTACTGGCGTGAGTCGGGCCGGTTCGTGCTCTTCTCCGCACCGGCCGTCATCCTGGCCACCGGTGGCATCGGCAAGTCGTTCAAGGTCACCAGCAACTCCTGGGAGTACACCGGCGACGGCCACGCCCTGGCGCTGCGCGCGGGCGCTTCCCTCGTCAACATGGAGTTCATCCAGTTCCACCCCACCGGCATGGTGTGGCCACCGTCGGTGAAGGGCATCCTCGTCACCGAGTCGGTGCGCGGCGACGGGGGTGTGCTGCGCAACTCCGAGGGCAAGCGCTTCATGTTCGACTACGTCCCCGACGTCTTCCGTGGCCAGTACGCAGACACCGAGGAGGAGGCGGACCGCTGGTACAAGGACCCCGAGAACAACAAGCGACCCCCTGAGCTCCTGCCGCGGGACGAGGTCGCCCGCGCCATCAACAACGAGGTCAAGGAGGGGCGCAGCTCACCGCACGGTGGCGTCTTCCTCGACGTCTCGACGCGGCTCCCGGCCGAGGAGATCAGACGTCGGCTGCCGTCGATGCACCACCAGTTCAAGGAGCTGGCCGACGTCGACATCACGGCGGAGCCGATGGAGGTCGGTCCCACCTGCCACTACGTGATGGGTGGCGTCGAGGTCGACGCCGACACCGCGGCCACCTCCGTGCCGGGCCTGTATGCGGCGGGTGAGGTCGCGGGCGGCATGCACGGCTCCAACCGGCTCGGCGGCAACAGCCTCTCGGACCTGCTGGTCTTCGGCCGTCGCGCCGGCGTCGGTGCCTCGGAATACATTGCGGCGCTTGGTGACTCACGACCGGCGATCCAGGACGCAGACGTCGACCGGGCGGCGGAGGTTGCCCTGGCGCCGTTCCGCGACGCCTCGGAGAACCCCTACTCGCTCCACCAGGAGCTCCAGCAGAAGATGAACGACCTGGTCGGGATCATCCGCCGCGAGGGCGAGGTCCGCGAGGCGCTCGACATGCTCGACGACCTCGACGAACGCGCGAAATCCGTTGGGGTGGAAGGACATCGGCAGTTCAACCCCGGCTGGCACCTGGCCCTCGACCTGCGCAACATGCTCGCCGTGTGCCGCTGCGTCGCGTTGGCTGCCCTCGAGCGCACCGAGTCGCGCGGTGGGCACACCCGAGAGGACTTCCCGGGCATGGACCCGGAGTGGCGGGGAGTCAACCTGATCTGCACGCTCGACGGGTCCGACGCCGTCCAGCTCAGGCGCCAGCCGGTCCCCGAGATCCGGCAGGACCTGCTCGAGCTCTTCGAGCGCACCGAGCTGTCCAAGTACCTCACCGCACCAGAGCTGGCCCGCCTCGACGCGGGTGGCTCCTCGACCCAGCAGGGCAGCGCCGACGGGAGTGACCGCTCATGAGCTACGACGCCAGGTTCAAGGTGTGGCGCGGCGACGCCGCCGGAGGAGTCCTGCAGGACTACACGGTGGAGGTCAACGAGGGTGAGGTCGTCCTCGACATCATCCACCGGTTGCAGGCGACCCAGGCGCCCGACCTCGCGGTGCGCTGGAACTGCAAGGCCGGCAAGTGCGGCTCGTGCAGCGCCGAGATCAACGGCAAGCCACGGCTGCTCTGCATGACGCGGATGAGCACCTTCACCGAGGAGCAGGTCATCACGGTGACGCCGCTGCGCACCTTCCCGGTGATGCGCGACCTGGTGACGGACGTGTCCTTCAACTACCAGAAGGCGCGCGAGGTGCAGGCGTTCAGCCCGCCGGCCGACCTCCAGCCGGGTGACTACCGCATGCAGCAGGTCGACGTGGAGCGCAGCCAGGAGTTCCGCAAGTGCATCGAGTGCTTCCTCTGTCAGGACGTCTGCCACGTCGTCCGTGACCACGAGGACAACAAGACCAGCTTCGCCGGGCCCCGCTTCCTCATGCGGGTCGCCGAGCTCGACATGCACCCACTCGACACCGCGGACCGCCGCCAGGCGGCCAAGGAGGAGCACGGGCTGGGCTACTGCAACATCACCAAGTGCTGCACCGAGGTCTGCCCCGAGCACATCAAGATCACCGACAACGCGCTGATCCCCCTGAAGGAACGCGTCGTCGACCGTCACTACGATCCCGTCGTGTGGCTGGGCAACAAGATCCGTCGCCGCTCGAGCTAGGCCACCGGCTCGAGCGCGACTTCTTCTCGGAGGACGTCCTCGACGTCGCCCCGGCGCTGCTCGGGGCGACCATCTCGCACGCGGGCGTCACGCTCCGGCTCACCGAGGTCGAGGCGTATGCCGGCACGGCCGACCCGGGGTCGCACGCCTTTCGCGGCCCGACGCCGCGCACCGAGGTGATGTTCGGCGCGGCAGGCCACCTCTACGTCTACTTCACCTACGGCATGCACTGGTGCGCCAACCTCGTGTGCGGCCCTGAGGGTGAGGCCAGCGCCGTGCTCCTGCGTGCAGGGGAGGTCGTCGTGGGGGAGGACGTCGCCGCCGCCCGTCGGACCGGGGTGGTGCGGCGCGACTGGGCACGGGGACCGGCCCGGCTCGCGACCACCCTCGGACTGCGCGGTGAGCAGACCGGCCTCGACGCCTGCGCACGGGGCGGACCGGTCGCGCTGCACGCGGCCCCGCACCCCACCCCGGCCCGGGCCATCCGCACCGGCCCGCGCGTGGGGGTGTCGGGAGCCGGCGGCGAGGCGGCGGCATACCCGTGGCGGTTCTGGCTGGACGGCGAGCCGACGGTGTCGGTGTACCGACCGGCAAAACCCCGTGCACGCAGGCACCCGGCATGAGGCAGGCTGTGGACGTGCCGCGACAGCGCGGCACGTCGTGCGACGCGAAGGAGCGACCCACCGTGAGCAACATCCTCGACGAGCTGAAGTGGCGAGGACTGGTGGCCCAGACCACCGACGAGTCCGCGCTGCGCGACGCCCTCGCCGACGGGCCGATCACGGCGTACTGCGGCTTCGACCCCACCGCTCCGTCCCTGCACTTCGGCAACCTCGTGCAGCTCGTGGTGCTGCGCCACCTGCAGCGAGCCGGCCACCGGGTGATCTGCCTGGTGGGTGGCTCGACCGGTCTCATCGGCGACCCACGACCGTCGTCGGAACGGGTCCTCAAGACCAAGGAACAGACCGCCGAGTGGGTCGCGAACATCGAGCGACAGGTGCGGCCGTTCCTGTCGGTGGAGGGCGACAACCCCGCGGTCTTCGTCAACAACCTCGACTGGACGGAGCCGCTGTCCGCCCTGGACTTCCTGCGCGACATCGGCAAGCACTTCCGCGTCAACCAGATGGTCAAGAAGGACGCGGTCGCCGCGCGGCTCAACTCGGAGGAGGGCATCTCCTACACCGAGTTCAGCTACCAGCTGCTGCAGGGGCTGGACTACCTCCAGCTGTTCCGCGACTACGGCTGCACGCTGCAGACGGGTGGGCAGGACCAGTGGGGCAACCTGACGGCCGGCTCGGACCTGATCCACCGGGTGGAGGGGAAGTCGGTCCACCTGCTCACCACCCCCCTGCTCACCGACGCGGCAGGCAACAAGTTCGGCAAGAGCGAGGGCAACGCGATCTGGCTGTCCCCGGAGATGACCAGTCCCTACGCCTTCTACCAGTACTGGATCAACACCGAGGACGCGTCGGTGGTGACGCTGCTGAAGGTCTTCACCGACCGCACCGCCGACGAGATCGCGGCGCTGGAGCAGTCCCTGGCCGAGAAGCCCTTCCTGCGGGAGTGCCAGAAGGCCCTGGCGGCCGACGTCACCACGCTCGTGCACGGGCCGGCGGCCACCGCCGCGGTGCAGGCCGCCTCCGAGGCGCTCTTCGGCAAGGGTGACGTCACCACCCTCGACGCAGGCACGCTGGGCGACGCCACGGCGGAGCTGCCCGGGGGAGAGGTCTCGGTGGGGATGTCGGTGACCGACGCCCTCGTGGCGGTGGGCCTGGTCGACTCGCGCAACGCCGCCCGTCGGGTGATCGGTGACGGCGGCGCCTCGCTCAACAACGCGAAGCTGACCGACCCCGAGCAGGCGCTCGAGGAGGCCGACTTCCTGCACGGACGGGTCGCGCTGCTGCGTCGGGGCCGCAAGTCGCTGGCCGCGGGCCGCCGCGCCAGCTGACCCCGCAGGTCGCTGACCTGCGGATTTGTGTTTTGCGGTGAGCCCCGTCTAATGTTCTCGACGTCAGCCCGACAGGGAGGAACGGACACCACCGCGGTGAACGAAAGTTCGCGCGAAGTAGGCCGGTCCCGGGGCAGACCCCACCGAAAAGCACCTGGGGAACCAGACGCTCCGGAGCGCCCGCAAGGGTGGTCAGAGGCGGGCCGAGAGGCTGCTACAGTGGGCGCTCCACAGAAAAGCATCCGGTTCGCCGGAGGGCATCTGAGCGGCCCGGAAGGGCTGCTGGACGCCGGCTAGCGAGTTCTGGAAACGCTGAGTTTTTGGAACACCGTCAGCCTGCTACAGTGGAACACCTCGCGGAGAGCCAAGCGCGCTCAATCCACCGCTTCCAGCAGGAAGCGCAAGGATTTGACGCCCAAGAGCGAAGCGAGTAACTTTGAAGGGTTGCCCCGAACGCCGGCCGGAAGGTCAGCGGATGGTGCGCGTCCGAACCTTGAGAACTCAACAGCGTGTCAAAAATCGATGCCAATTACCTCGTCTCGAGGTGGCAGCGAACCAGGCCAAAGGTCTGGGGATGCCGTCACGTCGAACGAAAATCCTTTGGTTGACAATGAATTTCTAGCAATAGCTAGTTGTTCTTGCTCAGTCAGTGAAACAACCCTTCTTGGGTAGCAGTTTCGTGGTCCTCGGATCACGAGCTAAACATCAATGGAGAGTTTGATCCTGGCTCAGGACGAACGCTGGCGGCGTGCTTAACACATGCAAGTCGAACGGTGAAGGTGGGAGCTTGCTCCTACCGGATCAGTGGCGAACGGGTGAGTAACACGTGAGTAACCTGCCCCAGACTCTGGAATAACCCCGGGAAACCGGAGCTAATACCGGATACGAGACGAAGCTGCATGGCTATCGTCTGGAAAGTTTTTCGGTCTGGGATGGACTCGCGGCCTATCAGCTTGTTGGTGAGGTAATGGCTCACCAAGGCGACGACGGGTAGCCGGCCTGAGAGGGCGACCGGCCACACTGGGACTGAGACACGGCCCAGACTCCTACGGGAGGCAGCAGTGGGGAATATTGCACAATGGGCGAAAGCCTGATGCAGCGACGCCGCGTGAGGGATGACGGCCTTCGGGTTGTAAACCTCTTTCAGCAGGGAAGAAGCGAAAGTGACGGTACCTGCAGAAGAAGCACCGGCTAACTACGTGCCAGCAGCCGCGGTAATACGTAGGGTGCGAGCGTTGTCCGGAATTATTGGGCGTAAAGAGCTTGTAGGCGGTTTGTCGCGTCTGCCGTGAAAATCCGAGGCTCAACCTCGGACTTGCGGTGGGTACGGGCAGACTAGAGTGTGGTAGGGGAGACTGGAATTCCTGGTGTAGCGGTGAAATGCGCAGATATCAGGAGGAACACCGATGGCGAAGGCAGGTCTCTGGGCCACTACTGACGCTGAGAAGCGAAAGCATGGGGAGCGAACAGGATTAGATACCCTGGTAGTCCATGCCGTAAACGTTGGGAACTAGGTGTGGGTCTCATTCCACGAGATCCGTGCCGCAGCTAACGCATTAAGTTCCCCGCCTGGGGAGTACGGCCGCAAGGCTAAAACTCAAAGGAATTGACGGGGGCCCGCACAAGCGGCGGAGCATGCGGATTAATTCGATGCAACGCGAAGAACCTTACCAAGGCTTGACATATGCGAGAACGCTGCAGAGATGCAGAACTCTTTGGACACTCGCATACAGGTGGTGCATGGTTGTCGTCAGCTCGTGTCGTGAGATGTTGGGTTAAGTCCCGCAACGAGCGCAACCCTCGTTCTATGTTGCCAGCACGTAATGGTGGGGACTCATAGGAGACTGCCGGGGTCAACTCGGAGGAAGGTGGGGATGACGTCAAATCATCATGCCCCTTATGTCTTGGGCTTCACGCATGCTACAATGGCCGGTACAAAGGGCTGCGAAACCGCGAGGTGGAGCGAATCCCAAAAAACCGGTCTCAGTTCGGATTGGGGTCTGCAACTCGACCCCATGAAGTCGGAGTCGCTAGTAATCGCAGATCAGCAACGCTGCGGTGAATACGTTCCCGGGCCTTGTACACACCGCCCGTCAAGTCACGAAAGTCGGTAACACCCGAAGCCGGTGGCCCAACTCTTTGAGGGGGAGCCGTCGAAGGTGGGACTGGCGATTGGGACTAAGTCGTAACAAGGTAGCCGTACCGGAAGGTGCGGCTGGATCACCTCCTTTCTAAGGAGCACTGGTCGCGAAAGCGATCCAGAGCCTGGTCTGTAGGCGTACGTCCTACACCAGGAGCTCAAGGGTGGAACATCGATTATTTGGCGCTGACACCGACTCGTGTCGCAAGTACAAGTCAGGTCCTCGGACCTGGCAGTGGAACGCAATCGAGAGGGTGCCGGCGCCTGACACGTTGTTGGGTCCTGAGGGCTTCGGGCGAAAGCTTGAACCTCAGGCCGGTAGATCGGCCAGGACCCTCCCCACGGATGAACCGCCGCACGGTGCTGTTGTACAGCGACCAGCGGTAGGCACCGACACCGGGGAGGGGCCGCCCGTACCTTGAGAACTACACAGTGGACGCGAGCATCTTTGTAAACTCAAGTTTATAAGGGCAAACGGTGGATGCCTTGGCACCAGGAACCGAAGAAGGACGTAGGAATCTGCGATAAGCCTCGGGGAGTCGATAACCAGACTGTGATCCGAGGATTTCCGAATGGGGAAACCCGGCTGGAGGCAAGTCCAGTCACTCCCGCCTGAACACATAGGGCGGGTAGAGGGAACGTGGGGAAGTGAAACATCTCAGTACCCACAGGAAGAGAAAGCAACCGCGATTCCGTGAGTAGTGGCGAGCGAAAGCGGAAGAGGCTAAACCGATCATGTGTG
The DNA here is from genome assembly GCF_001429605.1 of Phycicoccus sp. Soil802. GTDB lineage: Bacteria > Actinomycetota > Actinomycetes > Actinomycetales > Dermatophilaceae > Pedococcus. The sequence goes on along the minus strand of NZ_LMSS01000006.1, from coordinate 115,188 downwards.
ATAGCTGTCAGGCGTTGCATGGTCGGGGTCGTGGGACTTTTCGGTCAGGACTGACATCCTGACATGGAGTCAAAAATTCGCGTTATAGTCGAAGGGCATTGAAAGGCCCGGCACAGAGGGTGCGACCCCCGTAGACGAAATGACGCGAACTCCAGAGAAGTATCCCAAGTAGCACGGGGCCCGAGAAATCCCGTGTGAATCTGGCGGGACCACCCGCTAAGCCTAAATATTCCCTGGTGACCGATAGCGGACAAGTACCGTGAGGGAAAGGTGAAAAGTACCCCGGGAGGGGAGTGAAATAGATCCTGAAACCGTTTGCCTACAATCCGTTGGAGCCTCCTTGTGGGGTGACAGCGTGCCTTTTGAAGAATGAGCCTGCGAGTTAGTGCTCAGTGGCGAGGTTAACCCGTGTGGGGAAGCCGTAGCGAAAGCGAGTCCGAATAGGGCGATTTAGTCGCTGGGTCTAGACCCGAAGCGGAGTGATCTACCCATGGCCAGGTTGAAGCGACGGTAAGACGTCGTGGAGGACCGAACCCACTTAGGTTGAAAACTGAGGGGATGAGCTGTGGGTAGGGGTGAAAGGCCAATCAAACTCCGTGATAGCTGGTTCTCCCCGAAATGCATTTAGGTGCAGCGTCACGTGTTTCTTACCGGAGGTAGAGCTACTGGATAGCTAATGGGCCTCACCAGGTTACTGACGTTAGCCAAACTCCGAATGCCGGTAAGTGAGAGCGTGGCAGTGAGACTGCGGGGGATAAGCTCCGTAGTCGAGAGGGAAACAGCCCAGACCACCATCTAAGGTCCCTAAGCGTGTGCTAAGTGGGAAAGGATGTGGAGTTGCATTGACAACCAGGAGGTTGGCTTAGAAGCAGCCACCCTTTAAAGAGTGCGTAATAGCTCACTGGTCAAGTGATTCCGCGCCGACAATGTAGCGGGGCTCAAGCACACCACCGAAGCTGTGGCATTGACACTTTGCCCGGCCGTGACATCTGAGGATCCACGGTCCAAGCGTGTTGATGGGTAGGGGAGCGTCGTGTGGCCAGGGAAGCGGCGGAGTGATCCAGCCGTGGAGGCCACACGAGTGAGAATGCAGGCATGAGTAGCGAATGACGGGCGAGAAACCCGTCCGCCGAATAACCAAGGGTTCCAGGGTCAAGCTAATCTGCCCTGGGTAAGTCGGGACCTAAGGCGAGGCCGACAGGCGTAGTCGATGGACATCCGGTTGATATTCCGGAACCGGCGAAGAACCGCCCATGACGAACCTAGTGATGCTAAGCGCCTGAAGCTCGATGACGTCTTCGGACTGATTCGAGTGGAGCGCGCGACCCGATCTAGTACTAGTCAAGCAATGGAGAGACGCAGGAAGGTAGCCTCCGCGTGGCGATGGTAGTCCACGTCCAAGGGTGTAGGGAGTGAGGTAGGCAAATCCGCCTCACACATATCCTGAGACCTGATAGTGACCGCGTATGCGGGAAGAGGGTGATCCTATGCTGCCTAGAAAATCTTCTAGCGAGGTTCGAGCCGCCCGTACCCCAAACCGACTCAGGTGGTTAGGTAGAGAATACCAAGGCGATCGAGTGAATCATGGTTAAGGAATTCGGCAAAATACCCCCGTAACTTCGGGAGAAGGGGGGCCCTGATCGTGACGGCACTTGCTGCCCGAGCGTGATCGGCCGCAGAGACCAGGGAGAAGCGACTGTTTACTAAAAACACAGGTCCGTGCGAAGTCGCAAGACGATGTATACGGACTGACGCCTGCCCGGTGCTGGAAGGTTAAGAGGACCGGTTAGTTCTTCGGAGCGAAGCTGAGAATTTAAGCCCCAGTAAACGGCGGTGGTAACTATAACCATCCTAAGGTAGCGAAATTCCTTGTCGGGTAAGTTCCGACCTGCACGAATGGCGTAACGACTTCTCCACTGTCTCAACCATGAACTCGGCGAAATTGCACTACGAGTAAAGATGCTCGTTACGCGCAGCAGGACGGAAAGACCCCGGGACCTTTACTACAGCTTGGTATTGGTGTTCGGTACGGCTTGTGTAGGATAGGTGGGAGACTTTGAAGCCGGCACGCCAGTGTCGGTGGAGTCAACGTTGAAATACCACTCTGGTCGTTCTGGATATCTAACCTCGGTCCGTGATCCGGATCAGGGACAGTGCCTGGTGGGTAGTTTAACTGGGGCGGTTGCCTCCTAAAAGGTAACGGAGGCGCCCAAAGGTTCCCTCAGCCTGGTTGGCAATCAGGTTTTGAGTGTAAGTGCACAAGGGAGCTTGACTGTGAGAGAGGCATCTCGAGCAGGGACGAAAGTCGGGACTAGTGATCCGGCGGTGGCTTGTGGAAGCGCCGTCGCTCAACGGATAAAAGGTACCCCGGGGATAACAGGCTGATCTTGCCCAAGAGTCCATATCGACGGCATGGTTTGGCACCTCGATGTCGGCTCGTCGCATCCTGGGGCTGGAGTAGGTCCCAAGGGTTGGGCTGTTCGCCCATTAAAGCGGTACGCGAGCTGGGTTTAGAACGTCGTGAGACAGTTCGGTCCCTATCCGCTGTGCGCGTAGGAAACTTGAGAAGGGCTATCCCTAGTACGAGAGGACCGGGATGGACGAACCTCTGGTGTGTCAGTTGTTCTGCCAAGAGCACGGCTGATTAGCTACGTTCGGAAACGATAACCGCTGAAAGCATCTAAGCGGGAAGCGTGCTTCAAGATGAGGTTTCCATGGACTTCGGTCCGAGAGGCTCCCAGCTAGACTACTGGGTTGATAGGCCAGACGTGGAAGTGCGGTAACGCATGTAGCTGACTGGTACTAATAAGCCGATAACTTGACTAACAAAGATGTTACGCGTCCACTGTGTGGTTCCCGAGATACGGTCGGGAATCGATTGAAATCTCCATAGAGTTTCGGCTGTCATAGCGAAGGGGAAACGCCCGGCTCCATTCCGAACCCGGAAGCTAAGCCCTTCAGCGCCGATGGTACTGCACTGGTGACGGTGTGGGAGAGTAGGACGCAGCCGGACATACTTTCAAAAGGGCCATCCCACTCGGGATGGCCCTTTTGCATTGTCTTTTGCGAGGCATTGTCTTTTGCCAGGCACTGTCGAATGCAGTGTCGGAAAGACAGTGCCGCGGTCGCGCCGTGGTGCCGGCTGGCGCGGACCACGGTGTCCCGGCACAGCCACAGTCCGTAGACTGCACACGATTACTGCACAGCGAGGAGCAAACGTGCCCGAGAACCAGCCAGGCCGAGGTGGCCAGAACCGTCGACCCGCATCGGGTGGTGGTCGTCCTCCCGGTGCAGGTGGTGGGCGCTCCTCCGGCCCCCGTCGAGACGGTGGCGCGAGCGGCCGCGGTGACGGCCCGTCGCGTGGCGGTCGCGGTGGCTCGGGTGGTCGACCGGAGCGCGGTGGCGCCGGACGCGGCGACCGGCGCGATGGCGGGCCCGGCGGCGGCGCCGACGGCAGGACGACCGGTCCGCGGCTGGCACCCAAGAAGCCCAAGCTCCCCGAGCCGCGGATCGCCGACGGCGTGACCGGCAAGGAGCTGGACCGCTCGGTCCACCAGCAGCTGCGCACCCTGAGCAAGGAGAACGCCGAGGGGGTGGCCCAGCACCTGGTCATGGTCGCGGCGCTGCTCGAGGTCGACGACCTGGAGAGCGCCGAGGCGCACGCCGAGACGGCGGTCCGTCGGGCCGGTCGGGTGCCCGCAGCCCGCGAGGCCCTCGGTCTGGTCGCCTACCGCAAGGGCGAGTGGGCCCGGGCGCTCAGCGAGTTCCGCACCGCGCGCCGGCTGAGCGGTTCCTCGCACCTGCTGGCGCTGATGGTCGACTGCGAGCGTGGCCTGGGCCGTCAGGAGCGAGCCCTCGAGCTCGCGATGTCGCCCGAGGCCAAGACGCTGGCCGTCGAGGACCGCGTCGAGCTGGCCATCGTCATCTCCGGCATCCGTCGTGACCTCGGGCAGCTCGAGGCCTCCCAGCAGGCCTTGCAGATCCCGCAGCTCAAGGGTTCGGCCCGCAAGCCGTGGTCGGCCCGGTTGTCCTACGCCTACGCCGAGGCCCTGCTGGCGCTCGGGCACGACGACGACGCGCGCGACTGGTTCGCGCGCGCCGCGGACGCCGACGACGAGCTGGAGACCGACGCCGCGGAGCGACTGGCCGAGCTCGACGGGGTGATCCTCACCGACCTGCTCGACGGCGAGGAGGACGACGACGAGGGCGACGTCGCCCCGGCCCAGGGCGCCGCGCCCGGTGGCGATGCCCGCTAGCGGGCCCCACCTGGTCGACCGGTATGCCGCGGTGGTCTGTGACCTCGATGGCGTGGTCTACCGGGGTCCGGACGCGGTGGAGCATGCCGTCTCGGCCCTGTCCGCCCTGACCGTCCCGATCGTCTACGCCACCAACAACGCCTCGCGACCGCCGGACGAGGTCGCGGGACACCTCACCGACCTCGGGTTGCACGTGCGGGCGCGCGATGTCGCGACCAGCTCGCAGGCCGGCGCGGCGGTCCTGCGCGACCTCGTGCCGGCGGGCTCGAAGATCCTCGCGATCGGGGGGATCGGGGTGCGGGAAGCGTTGCAGCACCAAGGGTTCGAGGTCGCCACCCCCGAGCAGACGCGCGAGGCGCTCGACCACGTCGTGGCCGGCGTGCTCCAGGGGTATGGCGCGGCCGTCACCGCCGCTGACCTGTCCGAAGCGGCGTATGCCGTGGCGGCCGGCGCCGTCTGGGTCGCCACGAACACCGACGCGACCCTGCCGACCCACCGGGGCACCGCTCCGGGCAACGGCACCCTGGTGGCCGCGGTCCAGCGGGCCACCGGGCAGGAGCCGAGAGTCGTCGGGAAGCCGTACGCCCCGCTCTACGAGCTGTGTGCTGCCCGGCTGGAGGAAGCCCCGGCCCGGGTGCTGGCCGTGGGAGACCGGCTCGACACCGACATCGCCGGGGCGGTGGCAGCAGGCATGGACTCGGCGCTCGTGCTGACCGGCATCGACTCGGTGACCACGCTGGTGTCCGCGCCGGCAGCGATGCGACCCACCTACCTGCTCGAGGACCTGCGGTCGCTGTCCGCCGCATACGTCCCCGCCGAGACCGACTACTCCTGGTGGGTCTGCGGGCAGGACCGGCGGCGCGTCGTCGATGGAGCCTGGGAGGTGGCCTCGAAGGGGACCACCATCGAGGCCGCCCGCGCTGGCGTGGCGTGCCTCCACGAGGCCCTGGACCTCGGCGACCTGGACGACGACGCGGTGCAGCGGCTCGTTCCCGAGATCGACGCATGGCAGTAGCGTGAGGGGCGCGAGCGACCCCCCGCCGCTTCATCGAGGAGGACCTACCGTGGCTTTCGAATCCGTGCGCAGCTACATCCAGCTCGCCAGCGGGCTGGGCGAGATGACCAAGGCCAAGGCGATGGACGCAGCGCAGGGCCTGCTGGCCCTCCCCGGCGCGGACGAGGTGACCCGGCGGGCGGTGCAGGCCTCGACGCTCGCCGACCAGCTCCTCGAAGCCGCCCGGGCCAACCGGGCCAACCTGCTGACCCTCATCCAGAGCGAGGTCGAGTCGGCACTCAAGAAGGCTGACGTCGCCCGCGTCGCGGACGTCGATGCGGCCCGCACCGCCCTGACCACGGTCACCAAGGAGATCGCCGAGCTGCGGGCGCTCCTGCTGGCGACCGGCGCCTCCGCCGTGGCCGGCGCGTCCCGCAGCTCGATCGGCCGGGCGGTCGGCGGCTCCGGAGCGATCTCCACCAGGGTGCGGCCTTCCGCCCCCGCAGCCGCACCGGCGGCACCCGCCACGAACTCAGCCCCTGCGAAGAAGGCGGCGGCGAAGAAGGCCGCCCCTGCGAAGAAGGCGGCGGCGAAGAAGGCCGCGCCGGCGAAGAAGGCTGCACCTGCGAAGAAGGCTGCACCTGCGAAGAAGGCTGCACCCGCGAAGAAGGCTGCACCCGCGAAGAAGGCTGCACCCGCGAAGAAGGCTGCAGCCACGAGGGCGGCCAAGAAGACCACCGCCACGAAGACCACGGCGAAGAAGGCAGCGCAGTGAGCGACGAAGACCCGACCAACGACCCCACCGTGGACGACGACGCCGTGGACGAGCAGGCTGCCCCGTCGTCGGGTGCTGCCGTCGCCCACGCCTCCCGGCACGACAACCCCACCGACCGGGCCGAGTCGCTCGGCACCGGTCTGGGTGACCAGGCGACCGGCGACATCGTCATCGACTCGGCCCTGCAGGACCTGCAGGACGCTCCCACCGACGACCTCGATGCGCAGATCGACGCAGGTCAGCGCGTGCAGCAGACCCTCCAGGCCCGGCTGTCCGACCTCGGCGGCGAGTGAGCGACTCCACACCGCGCGACCCGACGCCGCGCGACTCCGCGCCGCGTGACCCGGTCCGGCTCGATCTCGAGCTCGTCCGGCGCGGCCTGGCCCGGTCGCGGGGCCACGCTCGCGCGCTGGTCGACGCCGGTGACGTCACCGTCGACGGCAAGCCGGCCCCGAAGCCCTCGCTCCCCGTCACCCCCGGCCAGGTCGTCGAGGTGCGCGAGGAGGGGCCGCGCTGGGTGAGCCGCGCGGCATACAAGCTGCTGGGGGCGCTGGAGACGTTCGGGCCCCGGGGACTGGTGGTCACCGGCAGGCGCTGCCTCGACGTGGGCGCCTCGACCGGTGGGTTCACCCAGGTGCTGCTGCACCACGGGGCGTCCCACGTCATCGCCCTCGACGTCGGGCACGGTCAGCTCGTCCCCGCGCTGGCCGACGACCCACGGGTCACCGACCGGTCGCGCACCACCGTCCGCGACCTGCGGGCCGGTGACCTCGGGGGAGCGGTGGACCTGCTCGTCGCGGACCTGAGCTTCATCTCTCTGACGCTGGTGCTCGAGACCTTCCGAGGCCTGCTGACCGACGAGGGTGACGCCGTGGTGCTGGTCAAACCCCAGTTCGAGGTCGGCCGCACCCGACTGGGCAAGGGCGGCATCGTCCGGGCGCAGGGTGACCGCGCGTGGGCGGTCACTGAGGTCGCCCGTGCGGCGGTGGCCGCCGGCCTGCACCCCCAAGGCCTGGCCCGCAGCCCGATCGAGGGCGGTGAGGGCAACGCGGAGTACCTGCTCTGGCTGACCCCCCGCGACGCGCAGTCGATGGGATGGGAGGCTCTGGTGAGGGCCGCCGACGACGTGACCGAGCCATGACTGACCTCGAAGGGACACCAGACCGTGGGGAGAACACCATGAGTTCAGGGAGCACCGACCCGGGCAGCAGCACGCCGGGTCGCAGGATCCTGCTCGTGGCGCACCCGCGCCGCCAGGAGGCGCAGGACCTGGCGACCGCCGTGGTCGAGCGCCTGCACGCCGCAGGCATCGAGGTGGTCGTCCAGCGGGACGAGGCCACCGCCGTCAACCTGGCCGAGCACCCGGGCGTCACGCTGGTCGACGACGGGGACGCTGCGGCGGAGGGCTGTGAGCTGGTCTGCGTGCTCGGCGGTGACGGGACCATCCTGCGCGGCGCCGAGGTGTCGCGGGGGACCGGCGCCCCGCTGCTGGGCGTGAACCTGGGCCACGTGGGCTTCCTCGCCGAGGCCGAGCGCGAGGACATCGACGCCACCGTCGAGCACATCGTCGCCAAGACCTACTCGGTCGAGGAGCGGATGACCCTCGAGGTCACGGCGCACGTCAACGGCGACCCGGTCTACACGAGCTGGGCCCTCAACGAGGTCACCGTCGAGAAGGCCAACCGCGAACGCATGCTCGAGGTCGTGGCGGAGATCGACGGCCGACCGCTGACCACCTGGGGTTGCGACGGCGTCGTGGTCGCCACCCCGACCGGGTCGACCGCCTACGCCTTCTCGGCCGGTGGCCCGGTCGTCTGGCCGGACGTCGAGGCCCTCCTGCTGGTGCCGATCAGTGCGCACGCCCTGTTCGCCCGACCGCTCGTGCTCGGCCCCAGCTCGCACCTCGCCCTCGAAGTGGTGCCCGACACCTTGGGCACCGGCGCACTCTGGTGCGACGGTCGCCGCGCGGTGGACCTGCCCCCGGGCGCACGGATCGAGGTCGTGCGCTCCCAGACGCCGGTGCGGCTGGCCCGGCTCAGCACCTCACCGTTCACCGACCGGCTGGTGGCCAAGTTCGACCTGTCCATCCACGGGTGGCGCGGTGAGGCCCGTCGCGAGGACGCGGCCCGGGTCGCAGAGGTCCCGCCGCCGGCCTGACCGCCAGCCGCACTGCCGGCCGCACCGCCAGCCTGACCGACCCGGTCGGCCCTGCGTGAGAGGCTGTGCCCGTGCTGTCCGAACTGAGGATCCAGGGACTCGGCGTCATCGACGACGCCGTGCTCGACCTGCACCCGGGGCTCAACGTCGTCACCGGCGAGACCGGCGCAGGCAAGACCATGGTCGTCACCGGACTGGGGCTGCTCCTGGGTGCCCGGGCCGACGTCGGCCTGGTGCGGTCCGGTGCCGGTAGTGCCGTGGTCGAGGGCCTCGTCGACGTCGCCAGCGACCACCCCGCCGCCCTGCGCGCGGCCGAGGCGGGCGCCGACGTGACCGACGGGCTGGTCCTCGTGCGCTCGGTCAGCGCCGAGGGCCGGTCCCGCGCCCACGTCGGGGGCCGCTCCGCCCCGGTGGGGGTGCTCGGCGAGATCGGCGAGCACCTCGTGGCCGTGCACGGCCAGGCCGACCAGTGGCGCCTGCGCCAGAGCGACCAGCACCGCGCCGTCCTCGACCAGTTCGGCGGAGCACCCCTGCAGAAGGCCCTGCTGGCCCACACCGACGTCTACGACGCCCACCAGGCCGCGGCCGCCGAGCTCGCCGACCTGCGCGAGCAGGCCCGCGACCGCGCTCGCGAGATCGAGGTGCTCCAGCACGGCCTCGAGCAGCTCGAGCAGGTGGACCCCCAGTCGGGGGAGGATGCCGAGCTCCGCGTCGAGGACGAGCGGCTCGGCCATGCCGAGGGACTGCGCGGTGCCGCCGCACTGGCGCACGACCACCTCGCCGGGGCGGGGGAGTATGCCGCGGAGCCGGCGCCCAGCGTCGTCGAGCTGATCGCCTCGGCCCGCCAGGCCCTCGCGGGCGAGGTCGACCACGACCCTGCGCTGCGCGAGCTGGACCGCCGGATGGCGGATCTCGGCTACCTGGCGGCGGACCTCGCGGCCGACCTGAGCAGCTACCTGTCCGACATCGAGGTCGACCCGGCCCGGATGGCCTGGGTCCAGCAGCGCCGGGCCGACCTCACGGCCCTGACCCGCAAGTACGGCGAGACCATCGACGACGTGCTGGCCTGGGGCAAGGCGTCGGCCCAGCGACTCGACGCCCTCCTCAACTCCGACAGCCGGATCGAGGCCCTCGAGCCCGAGGTGGCCCGGCTCGACGCCGAGCGCAGCACCACGGCGCAGGCCCTCGGCAAGGCCCGCCGCACTGCGGCCAAGCGGCTCGCCTCCGCGGTGACCGGTGAGCTCGCCCACCTGGCGATGGGGCAGGCGACCGTCGACGTCGCCGTCACCCCACGGCCGGCCGGCCTGGCCCGGCACGGCGGCGACGACGTCGAGATCCTGCTCGCGGCCAACCCCGGGAGCCCGGCCCGCACGGTCGCCAAGGCGGCCTCCGGCGGTGAGCTGTCCCGCGTCATGCTGGCGCTCGAGGTCGTGACCGGTGCTGCCGGCGGCAGCGACGTCCCCACCTTCGTCTTCGACGAGGTCGACGCCGGGGTCGGGGGAGCGGCAGCCCTGGACGTCGGCGCGCGGCTGGCCGCGCTGGCCCGCCACGCGCAGGTCGTCGTCGTCACCCACCTGCCCCAGGTCGCGGCATACGCCGACCGCCACCTGGTCGTCCGCAAGGCCAGCGACGGGCACATCACCTCCAGTGGGGTGCACGCGCTCGACGGCGAGGAGCGGCTGCGCGAGCTCGCCCGCATGATGGCCGGGGTCGACTCGGGCACCGCCCTCGACCACGCCCGCGAGCTCGTCGAGGAGACCAGGGCCCGTCGGGCCACCGCGGTCCACACCTGATCGGTGCGCACCCGTCGCCGGTGGGTGCGCGCATGACGCAGGTCCCACCCGCGTGGGCCGTGCGGCACACCCCTTGCCCCATGGGAGGATGGCCAGGATGCCTTTGAAGTTCACCCGCCAACGTGCCCGCGACCCCGAGACCCCGGGGGTGCGCGGTGTGGTGCGCGTGGACGCCCGCACCAAGAACCTCACCAAGCGGCTCAAGCCCGGCGAGATCGCGGTCATCGACCACCAGGACATCGACAAGGTGAGCGCGGAGGCCCTGCTGGCCTGCCGACCCGCCGCCGTCATCAACGCCGCTCCGTCGATCTCGGGTCGCTACCCCAACCTCGGTCCCGAGATCCTGGTCGACGCGGGGATCCCGCTGATCGACGACGTCGGCAAGGACGTCATGCACGACCTCGCCGACGGCCAGCTCGTGCGGATCGACGGCGACCAGATCTGGGTCGGCGACGAGGTGGTGGCCAAGGGACAGGCCTTCGACCACGAGCTCGTGCAGTCCTCGATGACCGAGGCCAGGGCCGGACTCGCGGTCCAGCTCGAGGCGTTCGCGGCCAACACGATGGAGTACCTGCGCCGGGAGCGCGAGCTGCTGCTCGACGGCGTCGGCGTCCCTGACATCACCACCAAGATCGATGGTCGGCACGCGCTGATCGTGGTGCGCGGCTACCACTACAAGGAAGACCTGCGCATGCTCCGCAGCTACATCCGCGAGTACCGCCCGGTGCTCATCGGGGTCGACGGCGGTGCCGACGCCCTTCTCGAGGTCGGCCTCAAGCCCGACATGGTCGTGGGCGACATGGACTCGGTGTCCGACGCGACCCTGCGCTGTGGTGCCGAGATCGTGGTGCACGCCTACCGCGACGGCAACGCCCCCGGTCTGGAGCGCGTCCACCGGCTCGGGATCGAGCCGGTCGTCTTCCCGGCCACCGGGACGAGCGAGGACGTCGCGATGCTCCTGGCCGACGACAAGGGGGCCGAGCTGATCGTGGCCGTCGGCACGCACGCAACGCTCGTCGAGTTCCTCGACAAGGGCCGCAGCGGCATGGCCAGCACCTTCCTCACCCGGCTGCGCGTGGGCGGCAAGCTCATCGACGCCAAGGGTGTCAGCCGGCTCTACCGCTCCCGCATCTCCAACCTCGCCCTGACGCTGATGCTGCTGGGGGGACTGAGCGCACTGTTCGCGGCGCTCTGGTCCACCACCGGTGGGCGCGCGTTCCTCCAGGTGCTCGGCGCCCGGTGGGACGACCTCTGGTCCTTCGTCGTAGGAATCGTCACGTGATCGACTTTCGTTACCACCTCGTCTCCATCGTCTCGATCTTCATGGCCCTCGCCGTGGGGATCGTGCTCGGTGCCGGTCCGCTCAAGGAGGACATCGGCAACACCCTCACCTCCGAGGTGAAGAACCTGCGCGCCGACAAGGCCTCCCTGCGCAGCGAGCTCGACGCCGCGGAGAAGGGGACCGCGGCTCGCGACGAGTTCACCTCGGCCAGCAACCGGAGCCTGCTCGCGGAGCGGCTCAAGGACACCACGGTGACCCTGGTCGTCCTCCCCGGCGCCGACCCCAACCTCGTGAAGTCCACGCAGGGCACGCTCGCCTCGGCAGGCGCGGTGGTGGGGTCCACGATCTCGGTGCAGGACAACTGGGTCGACCCCGAGAAGGCAGCCTTCCGCGCCACCCTCGGCCAGCAGCTGGCCAGCCAGGTGGGGGTCCCCATCGACCAGACCGGGAGCGACGTCGTCGATGCCGTGCTGGCCCGGTCGGTGCTCGCCAAGGCCGGGTCCACGGCCGCGGGTGCCGCGTCGGCGCTCGAGGCGCTGCGTACCGGTGACCTGATCCGCTACACCCCCGACAACGTCAAGGTCGCCTCGATCGCCGTGGTCGTGGCCGGGGCCGTGACCGGCTCGGACGCCGCCGCGCGCGAGGACCGCGCGACCGGCCTGAGCCACCTCGCGGGGGCGCTCGACGAGGCCGGGGCGGGCGCGATCCTGGTGGCCCCGAGCGTCAGCCCCAGCGCCACGAACACCACGTCCGTAGTCACCACCTCGCGCGACGACAGCGACCAGTCCAAGGTCCTGTCCACCGTCGACGACGCCGAGCTCCCGATGGGGCAGGCGAGCATGGTGTTCGGGCTGCTCGAGCAGGAGGCGGGCAAGTCCGGGCAGTACGGTCTCGCCTCCGACGCGACCGCGGCCTTCCCCCAGCTGGCGACCAAGTAGCCGCCGTGCGCGCACTCGTGTCCGGTGCCGTTGCCGGGGCGCTCGCCGCCTCCGCCCTGCGCCTGCTGCGGGACCGCCCACCGGGCGGCACCGACACGTGGGACCGCACCAACCATGCGGGTCGCACGGTCACGCTCCTCGAGGGTCCCGCGTATGCCGTGGGGGCCGCCGGTGCCGCGGCGCTCCTGGGTGCCGGCCCGGGGCCGGTGGTGGCGGCCGGGTCGTCCGCGGCGTTCGGCGCGCTGGACGACCTCAGGGGCGACTCGAGCAGCAAGGGCCTCAAGGGGCACCTCGGCGCGCTGGCCCGCGGTGAGGTGACGACCGGTGCGGTCAAGATCCTCGGCCTCGGGGTGACCGGACTGGTGTCCGCGGCCCTGATCGACCGCCGGGACCCCAGCCGTACCGCGGCGGACACGCTGGTCGGTGGTGCGGTCATCGCGGGGTCGGCCAACCTGCTCAACCTGCTCGACCTGCGTCCCGGACGGGCGCTCAAGGCGACCATGGTCCTCGGCGCCCTCACCGCCACCTCGTCCCGGAGCGCACCGGCCGCCGGCGCCGCCGTGGGTGCAGCGGCCGGCCTGCTCGGACCCGACCTGGCCGGGGAGGCCATGCTCGGCGACACCGGCGCGAACAGCGCCGGCGCGCTGCTCGGCGCCGCCCTGGTGCAGCGCACCGGCCGGCGCGGTCGATGGGTCGCGCTGGCCGCCCTGACCGCCCTGACGCTCGCCTCGGAGAAGGTCTCGTTCACCCACGTCATCGAGTCCACTCCCGGCCTGCGCGAGCTCGACGCCCTGGGTCGTCGATGACCGCGGTGTCGTCGGTAGTGCGGTGTCGTCGATGACCGCGAGGACGGTCGGCACGTCGGTCGCCAAGGCCGCTGCGCTCATCGCCGTCGTGACGCTGTTGGCCCGGCTCGCGGGCTTCGGGCGCACCATCGTGTTCTCGCGCACCGTCGGTGCGGGCGGGGTGGGTGACACCTACCAGACGGTCAACATGCTCCCCAACGTCGTCTACGAGGTCGCCGCGGGTGGCGCCCTCGCCGCCGTGGCCGTGCCGCTGATCGCGAGCCAGCTGGGCGCGGGCCGCCGTGCGGATGCCGACCGGACCGCCTCGGCCCTGCTCACCTGGGCAGTCGCCGTCCTGGTGCCGCTGTCGGTGCTGCTGGCGCTGACCGCGCCGTGGCTCAGCGACGCCCTGCTCGGCGACTCGACCGTCCCCGGAGCCGCCGAGCTCGGGACGACGATGCTCCTCGTCTTCGCGCCGCAGGTGGCCCTCTACGGGGTCGGGGTCGTGCTGGCCGGCGTGCTCCAGGCGCACCGCAAGTTCCTCGCCGCAGCGCTGGCCCCGCTGCTCTCGAGCCTCGTCGTCATCGCCGCGTACGTCGGCTACCGGCTGGTCGCCGAGCCGGGGACGTCGCCCGCCGACCTCTCCGCCAGCGCGACCTGGGCGCTCGCCGGCGGCACCACCCTCGGTGTCGTCGTGCTGAGCCTGCCGCTGCTGGTGCCGGCGGTGCGGGCCGGGGTCCGGCTGAGGCCCACGTTCAGCTTCCCCGAGGGGGTGGCCCGCCGGGCCGGCTCGCTGGCCGGCGCCGGCGTCATCGCGCTGGTGGCGCAGCAGGCCGCCGTCGCAGCCACGCTGTGGCTGACCCACGCCCCGCGCACCGTCGACACCGGCGTCGTCAACGTCTACACCTACGTCCAGGCCGTCTACCTGCTCCCGTACGCCGTGCTGGCCGTCCCGATCGCGACGTCCGCCTTCCCGGCACTGGCGCACACGAGCGCCGCCGAGGAGCTGAAGAAGCAGGTCGGGACCTCCGCGCGCGACACCCTGGCCGCAGCGCTGCGGGGGATCCTGCTGCTCACCGCGGGGGCGGCCACCGTGCTGATGGCGGTCTCGCGGCCGGTGGGGGTCTTCTTCTCCTCGTTCGACAGCGCGGCCCGCTCCGGAGGGGGAGCGGCGCTGGCCGCCCTGCCCGGGGCCCTGTCGGCGTACGCCCCCGGCCTGGTCGGGTTCTCGGTCGCCGCCCTGCTGACCCGCGCTCTCTACGTGCGGGGTCGTCCGATCCACGCCGCGCTGGCCGTGGCGGCGGGCTGGTCGCTGGCCGCCCTGATCCCCGTGGCCCTGATCCCGGAGGGCTCGGTCGCCGGCACGACGCTCGGCATCCTCGGTGTCGGGTCGACGGTCGGGATGACCGTGTCGGCCGCCGTGCTCGCCCTGCTGGTGCGCAGTGCCTGGGGGCCGGAGGCAGTCCAGGGGTCGGGCCGCACGCTCGGTGCGGCCGTCGTCGCCGCCGCCGTGGGGCTCGCCGTGGGTGACACGGTCGCCCGTGGCCTCTCGCCGGACACGCTCTGGTCGGCGCTCGGCAGTGGCCTCCTGGTCGGGCTGGTGACCCTGCTGGCCTACCTCGGCGTGATGATGGTCGCCGACCGCAAGGCCATGACGGCGCTGCGCGAGCGCGGCCGGGCCCGGCGCAGGGGGACCTCCGCGTGAGGGTGGTGATGCTGCTGGGTCGCAGCGCGGGCGGGATCGGCACCCACGTGGCCGACCTCACCGCCGACCTGCGCGCCCTCGGCGACGACGTCACCGTGGTGACCGACGCCTCGACCGCCGCCCGGTTCGACCTGCCCGGGGCGCGACCGTGGTGGCCGAGCCGGGCCTCCGGTGTCCTCGGCTCGCTCCGGGACCTGCGTCGGCTGCGCGGACTCGCGCGTGGGGCGGACGTGCTGCACGCCCACGGCCACCAGGCGGGTCTCGTCGCGGTCGTCGCTGCGGCGGGCACGGGCACGCCGGTCGTCGTCAGCCAGCACAACGCAGTCCTGGGTGGTGGGGCGCGACGCCGCGTCCTCGACCTGGTCCAGCGCCTGGTCGCCCACGAGGCCACCTTCGTCACCGGGGCCAGCAGCGACCTCGTCGCCGAGGCGCGACGGCTGGGCGCCCGCGATGCCCGCCTCGCCGAGGTGCCCTCCCCGCGGGTCCCCGACCTGCTCACCGCGACGCCACTGCCTGACGCGGAGCGGCGTTTGCTGGTCGCAGAACTGTTGCAGGAGAACGGGATCGGGCCGTTGACCTCCGACACGCCGCTCGTGCTGACCATCGCCCGGATCGCCCCGCAGAAGGACCTCGACACCCTGGTCGATGCGGCGCGGGTTTCGTTCCAATGGGGTGAGAAACCTGCAGGAGGGGCTGTGTGGGTGGTCGTCGGGGGTGGCGACGAGGGCCTGCGCGCAGCCCTGATGCGGCGGATCCGCGACGACGGACTCCCCGTGCACCTCGTCGGCCCCCAGCCCGACCCTGCCCGGTGGCTGCGCGCGGCCGACGTCTTCGTCCTGCCGAGTCGCTGGGAGGCGCGGGCCCTGGTCGTCCAGGAGGCGATGGCGGCCGGCCTGCCCGTGGTGGCGACGGACACCGGGGGACTGCCCGACCTCGTCCGCGGGATCGGGACCCTGGTGCCGGTCAACGACCCGACCCGGCTCGCCGAGGCGGTCGAGGCGTTCCTGCGCGACCCGGCCGCGCGGCATACCGCCTCGGTGAAGGGGCGCGAACGCGCCACATCGTGGGACGACGGCACGGCGACGGCGCGTCGCTGGCACGAGTGGTACTCAGGCATGCTCGGAATGACGTAGGCTTGAACCCCGTGGTGGAGCAGACGAAACACATCTTCGTAACCGGGGGCGTTGCCTCCTCACTCGGCAAGGGCCTGACGGCCTCAAGCCTCGGACATCTGCTCCGGGCCCGCGGTCTGCGGGTCACGATGCAGAAGCTCGATCCCTATCTCAATGTGGATCCGGGCACGATGAACCCCTTCCAGCACGGCGAGGTCTTCGTGACCGACGACGGTGCGGAGACCGACCTCGACATCGGTCACTACGAGCGGTTCCTCGACAGCAACCTCGTGGGCAAGGCGAACGTCACGACCGGGCAGATCTACAACCAGGTCATCGCCAAGGAGCGGCGGGGGGAGTACCTCGGCGACACCGTCCAGGTCATCCCGCACATCACCAACGAGATCAAGGAACGGATGCGGGCGCAGGCCGCCGGCAGCCCCGGGGTCAAGCCGAGTGAGGCTCCCGACATCATCATCACCGAGATCGGCGGCACGGTCGGCGACATCGAGTCCCTGCCGTTCCTCGAGGCAGCCCGGCAGGTGCGCCACGACGTCGGGCGGGACAACGTGTTCTTCCTGCACGTCTCGCTGGTGCCCTACCTCGCCCCGAGCGGCGAGCTGAAGACCAAGCCCACCCAGCACTCGGTGGCCGCGCTGCGCCAGGTCGGCATCCAGCCCGACGGCCTCGTGCTGCGGGCCGACCGTGAGATCCCCGACGGCATCAAGCGCAAGATCTCGCTGATGTGCGACGTCGACACCGAGGCCTGCGCCGCGGCGGTCGACGCCCCGAGCATCTACGACATCCCGAAGGTGCTGCACAAGGAGGGCCTCGACGCCTACGTGATCCGCCGGCTCGGGCTCAACTTCCGCGACGTGAACTGGCACGACTGGGACGAGCTCCTGCGTCGCGTGCACAGCCCGGAGCACACCGTCGAGATCGCGTTGGTCGGCAAGTACATCGACCTGCCCGACGCCTACCTCTCGGTCACCGAGGCGATGCGCGCCGGCGGGTTCCACCACGACGCCAAGGTCTCGATCCGCTGGGTCGCCAGCGACGAGTGCCAGACCGAGTCCGGCGCGCAGAAGGCGCTCGGCGGGGTCGATGCGGTGCTGGTGCCCGGTGGGTTCGGCGTGCGTGGCATCGAGGGCAAGCTCGGGGCCCTGAAGTGGGCCCGCGAGCGCCAGGTGCCCACGCTCGGCATCTGCCTCGGCCTGCAGTGCATGGTCATCGAGTACGCCCGGAACGTCGCGGGCATCGAGGGCGCCAGCTCGACCGAGTTCGACCCGAACACCCCGGCCCCGGTCATCGCGACCATGGAGGAGCAGAAGGCCTTCGTCGAGGGGGCGGGTGACCTCGGTGGCACCATGCGGCTCGGTTCCTACCCGGCCAAGCTGACCGAGGGCTCGGTCGTCGCCGAGGCCTACGGCGCGGTCGCCGTCGACGAGCGGCACCGGCACCGCTACGAGGTCAACAACAGCTACCGCGAGGAGCTCGAGGCCGCCGGCCTGGTCTTCTCCGGGCTGTCCCCGGACAAGAACCTCGTCGAGTTCGTCGAGCTGCCCCGCGAGGTGCACCCCTACTACGTCTCGACGCAGGCCCACCCGGAGTTCAAGTCGCGCCCGCACCGGGCCCACCCGCTCTTCGCCGGCCTCGTGGAGGCCGCGATCGACGCCCAGCGCGCCGCGCGCCTCGTCGAGGTGGAGCGCCCGCGCAGCACGGCGGACGCCACGGCGTGACGCAGGAGTCCGAGGGGGAGGAGCTGGCCGACCGCTACGCCGACCTCCCCGTGCGGCACTCCGAGGTGGCGATGCACGGCCTCGTCTGGGACGTCGTCCGCGACCGCGTCGACCTCGGCGCAGCCGGCGAGGTCACCCGTGAGTACGTCCGGCACACCGGCGCGGTGGCCGTGGCGGCCCTCGACGACCAGGGCCGGATCTGCCTCATCCAGCAGTACCGCCACCCCGTGCGGGCGTACGAGTGGGAGATCCCCGCCGGGCTGCTCGACGTCCACGGTGAGCCGCCGCACGTCGGTGCCGCTCGCGAGCTGCACGAGGAGGCCGACCTGGTGGCCGGCACGTGGCACGTGCTCGCCGACTACGTCAGCTCGCCCGGCGGCCTCGACGAGGTGCTGCGGATCTACCTGGCCCGCGACCTCACCGCGGTGCCCGACCACGATCGCCATGAGCGTGACGGCGAGGAGCTGGGTATGCCGCTGCGCTGGGTGAGCCTCGAGGAGGCCCGCGACGCGTTCCTCGCCGGACGGGTGCACAATGCCACCCTCGGCATCGCCGTGCTCGCCGCCCTCGCGGCGCGGGACCAGGACTGGGCCACCGTGCGACCGGTGGACGCGCCCTGGCCCGGCCACCGCGCGTAGGGTCGGTCGCATGTTTCTCGAGAACCTCGTCTTCGATGCTGCCCAGCCCCAGGTGCGGGGGCACTTCTGGGAGCAGGCCCTGGGCACGCAGACCCTGACCGACGAGCCCGACATCGTCGAGACCCGGCTGTCGGTGGACGGCGGGCCGACCCTCGACCTCTGCTTCCAGCAGGTCTCCGACCCACGGCTGCCCTCGCCCCGGCTCCACCTCGACCTGCACGCCGGTGGCGACCAGGCCGCCACCGTGCAGCGGCTGCTCGACCTCGGCGCCACCCCCCTCGACATCGGTCAGGGCGACGCGCCCTGGGTGGTGCTGGCCGACCCCGAGGGCCACCCGTTCTGCGTGATGGAGGAGCGCGAGGCCTACCGGGACACCGGCCCGATCGCGGCGATCCCGGTCCTGGGCGACGACCCGGCGCGCGACGCGGCGTTCTGGGCGGGGCTCACCGGCTGGCAGGAGTACGCCGGCACGGCGCCCCAGTCGCTGCGTGACCCCTCGGGCCGCGGTCCGATCCTGGAGTTCCTCGTGGCCGACGAGCCCAAGGCGGGCAAGAACCAGCTCCACCTCGACCTGCGGCTCGAGGCCGGGGACGACCTGGCCGCCGTGCTCGAGCGGGTCGAGGCCCTCGGCGCCGTGCGGATCGACCACGACTGGGGCGACCTGCCGTGGACCTCGCTCCAGGACCCCTCCGGCAACGAGTTCTGCTTCCTCCCGTCGAGTTCGTCGTGAGCGCGTTCGGGGTGGTCGCCCACGACCCCGCCTGCGCCGACGCCTGCCCGTGCGGCACCGGCCTGACCTACGCGGCGTGCTGCCGTCCGTTGCACGAGGGTGTGGCCCACGCCGACTCCGCGGTGCGGCTGATGCGCAGCCGGTACAGCGCCTACGTCGTCCACGACGCGGCATACCTCCTGCGCACGTGGCACCCGCGCACCCGGCCGAGCGAGCTGGACGCGTCCGGCGGCCCGGCCTGGCAAGGACTGACCGTGCTCGAGACCGCGGACGGCCGCGACAGCGACTCGGTCGGGGAGGTGGAGTTCGAGGCGGCCCACGCCGACGGCGTGCTGCACGAGCGGAGCCGGTTCGTGAAGCGAGCCGGGCGCTGGGTCTATGTGGATGGCGACGTCGGCTGACGCCCTGAGCGCACCGACAACCGATTCGTATGCCGCGTGGGCCGGTCCGTAGGATGGCCGGGTTCACCACCCGACTGAAACGAAGGATCTCTCGTGCTCCGCACCCATGAGGCCGGCACCCTGCGTGCCGACCACGCCGGTCAGACCGTCACGCTCACGGGCTGGGTCGCTCGTCGGCGCGATCACGGCGGAGTGGCTTTCCTCGACGTGCGCGATGCCAGCGGGATCGTCCAGGTCGTGGCGCGGGACGAGGTCCTCACCGGTGCGGCGCACGACCTGCGCAACGAGTACTGCATCCGGGCGACCGGCGAGGTCGTGGCCCGCAGCGAGCACAACGTCAACCCCGACCTGCCCACCGGTGAGGTCGAGGTCGTCGCGAGCTCGATCGAGGTCCTCAACGCCTCGGCGCCGCTGCCGTTCCAGATCGACGAGCGGGTGACGGTCGGCGAGGAGGCGCGTCTCAAGCACCGCTACCTCGACCTGCGTCGCCCCGGGGCCTCCTCGGCGGGCGCGGCCATCCGGCTGCGCTCGCGGGTCAACGCGGCCGCTCGGTCGGTGCTCGGCGCGCGTGACTTCGTCGAGATCGAGACGCCGACCCTGACCCGCTCCACGCCCGAGGGCGCCCGCGACTTCCTCGTGCCCGCACGCCTGGCGCCCGGCTCCTGGTACGCCCTGCCGCAGAGCCCCCAGCTGTTCAAGCAGCTGCTCATGGTCGCCGGCATGGAGCGCTACTACCAGATCGCGCGCTGCTACCGCGACGAGGACTTCCGCGCCGACCGCCAGCCCGAGTTCACCCAGCTCGACATCGAGATGTCGTTCGTCGAGCAGGCCGACGTGCTCGAGCTCGGCGAGGAGATCGTCAAGGAGGTCTGGAAGCTGATCGGGGTCGAGCTGCAGACGCCGTTCCTCCAGATGACCTATGCCGACGCGATGCGCCGGTTCGGCTCCGACAAGCCCGACCTGCGGTTCGGGAACGAGCTGGTCGAGTGCACCGACTACTTCGCCGACACGCCGTTCCGGGTGTTCCAGGCCGAGTACGTCGGCGCCGTCGTCATGCCCGGTGGGGCCTCGCAGCCGCGCAAGCAGCTCGACGCCTGGCAGGACTGGGCCAAGAGCCGCGGCGCCAAGGGCCTGGCCTACGTGCTGGTCCAGGAGGACGGCACCCTCGGTGGCCCGGTCGCCAAGAACCTCAGTGACGCCGAGCGCGACGGCCTCGCCGGCCACGTCGGTGCCCAGCCCGGCGACTGCGTCTTCTTCGGCGCCGGCCCCACCAAGTCCTCGCGCGCCCTGCTCGGTGCGGCCCGGCTGGAGATCGGCCGTCGCTGCGAGCTCATCGACGAGGACGCCTGGTCGTTCCTCTGGGTGCTCGACGCCCCGCTGTTCGAGCCGTCGTCCGAGGCGGTCGCCGCCGGTGACGTGGCCGTCGGTGCCGGCGCCTGGACCGCGGTGCACCACGCGTTCACCTCGCCCAAGGCCGAGTTCCTCGACAGCTTCGACACCGACCCGGGTCCGGCGCTCGCGTACGCCTACGACATGGTCTGCAACGGCAACGAGATCGGTGGCGGGTCGATCCGTATCCACCGCCGCGACGTGCAGGAGCGCGTGTTCGCGGTGATGGGCCTGTCCGAGGAGGAGGCGCAGGAGAAGTTCGGCTTCCTGCTCGACGCCTTCGCCTTCGGCGCGCCGCCGCACGGTGGCATCGCGTTCGGCTGGGACCGGATCGTCTCGCTGCTCGCCGGCACCGAGTCGATCCGCGACGTCATCGCCTTCCCCAAGTCCGGTGGCGGCTACGACCCGCTGACCGCGGCACCCGCGGCGATCACGCCCGAGCAGCGCAAGGAGGCCGGCGTCGACGCCGAGCCCGAGCCCGCCGAGGCGAAGGTTGGCGCCGGGGCCTGAGCCCCACCACACCCGATCGGTATGCCGCCCGCTCGCCCGAGCGGGCGGCATACCCATCTCTGGTTGGCCGGGAAGTCGGCCAACTGCCCGAGACCACGGGACGCGGAGGCTCGTGACCACTCGGAAGTCGGCCGATTGGCCGAAATTCGCGGCGAGCCACGGTGGACTGGGTGGAACCGCCGCCAGGACCGGCGCCCGAAAGTTAGGCTCCGCGCATGGTCCGGACGCCTGTCCTCATCCCGAGCCCCGAAGGTCGCCATGCCGTGCGCAAGGACATCACCCGGGTGGCGGTGGACGAGGTGCCGATCCTGGGCACCGGCGGTGCTGCGCCCAAGGGGTTGCTCGGTCGCGCGAAGACCGCGCCCGTCGCCGTCGAGCGTCGCTACGGGCTGTGCTACCAGCTGTGGGAGGTCGACCCGGCCAGGTTCCTCGGTCGGGTGGTGGTGGCATGGCTGTCGGTCGAGGACATGCCCGACGCGATGGGCTACTTCCGCGGCGCGGACCGCCGGTACGCCGTCGCCCAGCGGCAGGCGCACTGGGACGCGATCGCCTACACGCTCCTCGAGCACGGCGGTGGTCCGGAGGACGACGGGCCGCCGCCCACGGCCTACCCCGCGTGGTTCCAGGGGGACGAGCGGATGGTCCGTGCGGCGGTGGACGACCTGGACTCCTTGGCGGACGGCTGGGCCGACTTCGCGGCGTGGCAACCCGATGGCCAGGCCTTCTGGGTGCGGACCAACGGGTTCCACACCTGTGTGGGACTCGACGGGTCCGCGTCGCCCCGGCTGTGGCTGGAGCGCAAGGGCCTGATGCCCAACACGTGGGTGCCGTGCGCGGAGTACACCCACCACCTCGAGGGCCTGCCGGACCGTCGGGCCCGCGAGACCTTCGGCGACGGCGCGGCGATCCTCGACGGCGCACCGTCGGTCGAGGTGATGCACCCCGCCATGGTCCCGGTCGAGCGCGACTGCTGGGTCCCCGGCCCGGCAGCGACCCAGGGCGCGGCGGCGACCCACGGCGCGGCGGCGAGCCAGGGCGTGCCGGCGAGCCAGGCCACGCCGCTCGCCCCCGGCGCTCCGGTCGGTCCGGCCGGACCATCGGCCGGCGAGCGCAGCAACCTGATCACCATCACCGTCCCCGCGTGGACCATCGCCGGCGTGACGGAGGCGATCCACGCACTCACCGCCGAGCTGACGCCTGACCTCGCGGAGCGCGCGGAGGACTCCGCGATCGTGCTGCGCTTCGCGGTCGAGGGCCGGCTGATGACCGAGGGCGAGTTCTTCGACCGCGTCGGACTGGAGCTGCCGGCCGCCCTCCCGGCGCTGCGGCACCTCGTCGAGACGGCCGCGGACGCGATGGCCCGCAGCGCGTTCCTCTACTCGGACAGCGCCGCGGGAGTCGGCCTGCTGTCGCGGGCGGTGCGCTGGCTCGGGGTGCTCGACACCAGCACCCTGCCGACCCTGATGGCCTACGGCCGCGTGGTCGACAGGGAGCACGAGTACACCTTCGTCGGCGAGACCGTCCCGGGCATCGTGCGGGTGCACGGCTGGACCGACGAGACGATCGACTTCGTCTTCTGGGTGCTGATCCGCAACTTCTTCAACGGCCTCCAGGACTTCGACGAGGTGTGGTCGGGCCTGCACCTGCGCGGCGCCATCACCCAGCGCGACCCCGTCGCGGTGGCGCACCGCGTGGTGGAGCTCAACCGCGACGACCTCACCTCCCGGCGCTACGCGGTGCCGGGACGGCCGGGCGGGCTCGAGCAGCTGGCCGCAGACATCCCGCAGCCGCACGAGCCCTGGGCCGTCGCCTTCTTCGCCGCGGCGCAGGAGGCCCTCGCCCGCTCCGGCGCGGTCCGCTAGGGAACGGCGCTCGCTCTGGTCAGCCGATCGGCGTCTTCTTTCCGAGGACCGTGCCCGACACCGAGAAGGTGAAGCCGTCCTCATCGGTGTCACTGAACCAGAAGGTGCACCACTGGGCTCCGGCTGCGTTCGCGGACTGCCCCTTCGCAGCTCCGGGGTCGGTCCCCGAGTCGACGACGACGCCGTTCGGGTCGGTGACCGTGAAGGTGCTGGGCCCGAACGCCAACGGGATGAGCGTGCTGGTGCTGCCGAGGTCGTGGGCAGGGGTGAACGCGCCGTTTCCGTTGACCCAGGTCTGGTAGAGGGTCGACCCGCACTGCACGGTGACGAGCCCGGCCCGGGCCGGAGCTGCGGAGGCAGGCACGACGGAGACGACGGCAAGGGGGAGGGTGAGCGCGGCTGCAACGGTCAGGCGGGCAGATGATCGCATCGGACGTCCTTTCGAGCCCCCTGCGAGCAACTGGGTGGGTGAGGACGAGCGTAGGAGCCGGGCGGGCCGGGCAGATCCGGCGTTCTGCCTAGTCTGCAAACGGCGCAGTCCACCACCGGCAGAATGGGCTCGTGGGTGACCAGGCACTGCGGGCTCCGGGCGACGTGCTCGTGCACCTGCGCCGAGCGCGCGACCACGCCGACCGGTGCTACGCCGAGCAGGTCGACGTCGACTCGCTGGCGGCCGTGGCCGGGCTCAGCAAGTACCACTTCCTGCGACTGTTCAAGGCCACCTATGGCGTGACGCCGGGGGAGTACCTGTCGCAGCGGCGGATCGAGCGCGCCCAGGACCTGCTGCGCGCCACCAACCTCACCGTCACCGAGGTGTGCCACGCGGTCGGGTTCACGAGCCTCGGCTCGTTCAGCAGCCGGTTCCGGGCGGTGGTCGGCGAGAGCCCGAGCGACTTCCAGCGCCGGTATGCCGCCGGGGCGCCGCACATCCCCGGGTGCTTCGTGTTCATGTGGGGCCTGGCGGAGAAGCGGGACCCCGCAATCGAGGAGAAGCACGACGAGCCGACCCCCTCCTAGGGTCGACCCATGATCACCAACATCTCCATCGTCAGCGTGTTCGTGAAGGACCAGGACGAGGCCCTGGCCTTCTACACCGACGTCCTCGGCTTCGAGCCCAAGGACGACATCACCCTCGGCGACGGCTATCGCTGGTGCACCGTCGTGCACCCGAAGCAGCCCGAGCTGAACGTCAACCTCGCGGTGCCCGGTCCGCCCCTGGCCCCGGAGATGGTCGAGGCCATCAGGCGCGCGCAGGACGAGGGCGGCATGAACGGCCTCGGCCTGAGCGTCGACGACTGCCAGAAGACCTACGAGGAGCTCAGCGCCAAGGGCGTCGAGTTCATCCAGCCGCCGTCCAAGCGTCCCTACGGAACCGAGGCGCTGTGCCGGGACAACTCCGGCAACTGGCTGGTGCTCGTCGAGGAGAGCAGCTACACCCCGGAGGACTTCCGGGCGTAGCAGGACAGCGACCCTTCGCCTGAGCCGAGCGACGACGTGGGGCTACTTCGCCAAGAAGCCGACGAGGGCCGCGTTGAACTCCTCGGGGTGGCTGGTGATGATGCCGTGCGGACCGTCCGCGACGATCACCAGCTCGCTGCCGTCGACCTCCTCGTGGGTCTTCCGCCCGGAGACCTCCACGGGGACGATGGCGTCGGAGTCGCCGTGGATGACGAGGGTCGGCACCGTGATCCGGGCCAGGTCAGCGCGGAAGTCGGTGAGCCATGACTGGATGCACGCCACCGCCGCGTGCAGGTCGGCCTGGGCGGCGAGGCCCAGGGCCTCCTGGCGTTGCTCCTCGGTGACCTTGAGCACGCCCCCGGCGGAGAAGAAGTTGGTCATGAACCCGTCGAGGAAACCGGCACGGTCCTGGCTGAGCGCCGCCTGGAAGCCGGCCGCCGTCTCGCGGTCGAGGCCACCACCGGGGTTCTCGTCCTCGTCCTTGAGGAGGAACGGCGGGATCGCGCCGGCGAAGACCACGCTGTGCACCCGCTCCTCGCCGTGGGTGCCGACATACCTGGCCACCTCGCCGCCGCCCATCGAGAAGCCCACCAGGGTCACGTCGGTGAGGTCCAGCTCGCGCAGGAGGGCGTCGAGGTCTGTGGTGAGGGTGTCGTAGTCGTACCCGGAGGCCTCACCGGGCTTGTCCGACTCCCCGAAGCCGCGCCGGTCGTAGGTGATGGTCCGGTAGCCGGCCTCCGTCAGCGCGGGGGCGACCAGGTTCCACGAGGCACCGCTGAGCGGCCAGCCGTGGACGAGGACGACGGGGCGGCCCGAGCCGCCGGTGTCCTCGTAGTGGATCTCGACGTCGCCGTTGGACAGGGTGGGCATGTCAGTCCTCTCGCCGGGGGTGCAGGGTCAGCGGTGTTGGTGGGTCAGCACGAATGTAGGCACAACGTGGCCGTTCCCGCAGGTCGGGGTGACCTGGCTCCGGCGCACCGGGCCACGCCCGCGTGACCTCAGTCGGAGAAGCGGCGGCTCGACCACTCGTGCACGTCGCCGTAGCCCAGCCCGAGGTAGAGCCGCCGCGCGACGGCGTTGTGGGAGTACATGCCGAGCGTGCAGACGCCGTCGTCCTCGACCGCCCGACGGGTGAGGTGTGCCGTGACGGCCAGCCCCAGCCCGAGTCCCCGCTGCGCGGGGTCGACGGTGATCCCGGACAGCATCGGGTGACCGGCGAGGCTGCGCTCCCGGACGCCGCAGGCGACCAGCCGGCCGTGGTCGTCGCGCACCCCGACCCAGTGCTGTCCGGGGTCGTGGAACGGGCGGGCGTCGCTGCGGGGGTTGGCAGCGGCCAGCAGGGCTTCGATCTCCTGCTGGTGGCCGCTGGTCAGGGGCAGCAGCCGGGACTCGGCCGCGACCTCGGGCGGGGCAGTGGTGGTGCAGAGCCACTCCCACTCGGTGCCCTCCTGCAGCCGCACGTGGCGGGCGACCGCGTCGAGCAACCCGCGCTGCACGGTGACGGACCGCACCTCGGGGTCGAGCAGGTCTCGTCCGAGGATGGCGCCGACCAGGGGATCGACGTCCTCCGGCGGGCCGAGCACGAGCAGCCCGAGGCGTCGGGTGCGGGTGCGGCGGGGGAGGGCCAGGGCCCGGCCGAGGGCGAAGCCGTCACCCTCGAGCGGCGAGGGCACGTCGTAGCGCACGAACGCGCTGCCGCCGCTCGCCTCGAGCGCCGCCTCGTGGGTCCGGAGCAGCCGCAGCGCCGCGGTCACTCGGTGATCCCGAACCGCGCGTGCAGGCCGCGCAGCCGCGTGGGTGCCCACCAGTTCCAGTCGCCGAGGAGAGTCATGGTGGCGGGCACCAGCAGCATGCGCACGAGGGTGGCATCGAGGGCGACGGCGGTGGCCAGCCCGACGCCGGTCTCCTTGATGATGAGCAGCTGGCCGGCCACGAAGCCGGAGAACACGATGACCACGAGCAGGGCGGCCGAGGTGATGATGCGACCCGAGCGCTGCAGCCCCACGACCACGGCGTCGTCGTTGGAGTAGCCCCGCTCGTGCAGCTCGACGATGCGCGACAGCAGGAACACCTCGTAGTCCATCGAGAGCCCGAACCCGAACGCCAGCACCAGCAACGGGATGGTGGACTCGACGGCTCCCACCGAGGCGAACCCGAGCAGCCCCTCCAGGTGGCCCTTCTGGAAGACCAGCACGACGATGCCGAGCGACGCCCCGAGGGAGACCACGTTGAGCAGCAGTGCCTTGACGGGGATCACGACCGACCCCGTCATCAGGAACAGCAGGACCAGGGTGGCGAGGGCGACCAGGGCGAAGGCGTAGGGCGCCCGATCCCACATCGAGTCGGTGAAGTCCTTGAGGCCGGACGCCGGCCCGACCACGTAGGTGTCGAAGGCCGGGCGCTGGTCGCGGAGCTGGTCGACCAGGTCGCGCGCCGGCTGCTCGAGAGGACCACCCGGCACGTCGATCCGGACCAGGCTCGGGGCCGACCCGCTGCGGCCGGGGCCCTGCAACGTCGTGACGTCGAGGACCCGGCCGCCCTCCGGGAGCCGCAGGTCCGCGGCATACCGCTGCGCCTGGGCGAGCGGCGCCTTGGCGACGACGGTCACGTCGGCCCCACCCAGCACGGGGTAGTCCTCGGCCAACCCGTCGAAGAAGACCCGTTCGGGGGCCGACACGGGGAGCAGCTGCGCCCCCGACGAGGTGAGCCGCAGGTCGAGCGCCGGAGCAGCGAGCGCCAGCAGGGCGGTCGCGACGACGACGATGATCGGGACCGGGAACCGGTGGACCCACTGCGCCAGCCGCGAGAAGACCCCGTGCTCCGGCGCCTGCTCGGTGCCGCGGCGCAGCAGCCGACGGGCCCCGAGCACGCACAGGGCGGGCACCAGGGTGAGCGCGACGAGGACCGCGATGACGACGACCGAGACGCCGGCCGTGCCGATGCCCTTCATCAGCGGCGACTGGAAGACGAGCAGGCCACCGAGCGAGATGGCCACGGTGAGGCCCGAGAAGACCACGGTGCGGCCGGCCGAGTCGACGGTGCGGGCCACGGCGTCCACCACCATCGAGCGGGGGATCTGCGCGACCGGGAGGCCGGCCGCCCGGGCCCGCAGCTCCTCGCGGAAGCGGCTGACGACGAGCAGCCCGTAGTCGATGCAGAGGCCGAGCCCGAGGACCGTCACCACGTTGACGGCAGTGGTGTCGAGGTCGATGAGGTAGGAGAAGCCCAGCAGCGACGCGAGCGCTCCCGCGATGGAGGCGATCGCCCCGAAGATCGGCATGCCGGCGGCGACGAAACCACCGAACACGACGATCATCACCAGGAAGCTCACCGGCAGGGCGATGCCCTCACCGGTGCGGAGGTCGACCTCGAGCTGCCCGGTGATCGCGTCGACGAGGTCGCGGACGCCCCCCGACGTCACGGTCGCCCCCTCGCCGGCCGTGGCCGTCCGGACGGTTGCGGTGACCTGGTCCCCGAGCGCGTGGAAGGCCGCCTCGTCGGGCAGGTTGTCGACCGTCACCACGGTGACGTAGCCGTCGGAGGCGGCGGAACCGTCCTTGAGCATCGTCGCTGCCGCCGGCGACCTGAGCCCGCCCGGCACGACGAACGGCGAGGCCACCCGCGTCACCCCGGGCAGCTCGCCGACCTGCTGGGCGGCGCGCTGCGCCGCCTGCCCGACCGCAGGGCTGGAGACGTCCACCCCGTCGACGCGCACGGTGATGGTCTGGAACCCCGAGCTCCCGGAGTCGGCGATCAGGTCGCGCCCGGTCTCGTTCTCGCCCGGGACGGTCGGCTCGCCCGCGGTGAGCCGGTCGAACAGCCGCTCGTTGCCGAAGGCCCCGCCCGCCGCGGCGAAGCCGAGCAGCACCAGCAGCACCCACGTGACCACCACGACCCCGGGGCGCCGGCCCAGCGCGGCGCCGAGGTGACTGAGCGCCGAGCGCGACCGGTCCGGGTGGGGTGCGCCGTGAGCAGGGGCGTCCTCCTGCTGGACGGTGTGGTCAGCGGCGTCGGGCACGGGGGATAGCCTGCCAGTCGTGGGAGTCGACGCCGGAGGTGACCTGTTCGAGGCAGCCACTGCTGCCAGGGACGGGGACGGCATGCCCACGGGTGCCTCCCTCCCACCGCTCGCCGTCCGCATGCGGCCCAGGTCGCTCGAGGAGGTCCGCGGGCAGTCCGACGTCCTGCGGCCCGGCAGCCCACTGCGGCGGCTGATCGAGGGGTCCGCGGGAGCGGCCGGCCCGTTGTCGGCGATCATCTGGGGCCCGCCCGGCACCGGCAAGACCACGCTCGCCCACCTCGTCGCGACGGCGGCCGACCGCCGGTTCGTCCAGCTGTCCGCGGTCACCGCTGGGGTCAAGGACGTCCGCGCGGTCATGGACCAGGCCGCGCGGGACCGCGACCTGTACGACCGCCAGACCGTGCTGTTCCTCGACGAGATCCACCGGTTCACCAAGGCCCAGCAGGACGCGTTGCTGCCCGGTGTCGAGACCCGGCAGGTGATCCTCGTGGCGGCGACCACCGAGAACCCGTCGTTCTCGATCATCGCCCCCCTGCTCTCCCGGTCGATGCTGATCACCCTCGCGCCGCTCTCCGACGAGGAGGTCCGCGAGGTGCTGGCCTCCGCGGTGACCGACGAGCGCGGGCTGGCCGGGGAGTACGTCCTCGCCGACGACGCCACCGACCACCTGGTCCGCATCGCCGGCGGCGACGCGCGGCGAGCCCTCACCTCGCTGGAGGCCGCCGCCGGGGTGGCGCAGGACGGCATACCGGCCGGCTCCTCGCACGAGGGGCCCGTGGAGATCACGCTCGCGCACACCGAGCAGGCGGTGGCCTTCGCGAGCGTGCGCTACGACAAGACCGGCGACCAGCACTACGACGTGGCCTCGGCGCTGATCAAGTCGATGCGCGGGTCCGACGTCGACGCCGCCCTGCACTACCTGGCCCGGATGCTCGAGGCCGGCGAGGACCCACGGTTCATCGCCCGGCGCATCGTCATCTCCGCGTCCGAGGACGTCGGCATGGGCGACCCCACCGCCCTGCAGACCGCGGTCGCCGCCATGCACGCGGTCGCCCAGATCGGCATGCCCGAGGCGCGGATCATCCTCGCCCAGGCGGTGGTGCACAACGCACTGGCACCCAAGAGCAACGCTGCCTACACCGGCATCAACGAGGCGATCGCCGACGTGCGGGCCGGCAAGGGCGGCCTGGTGCCCCCTCACCTGCGCGGCAGCGGGTATGCCGGCGCCACCCGGCTCGGGCACGGTGACGGCTACGTCTACGCGCACGACCAGGCCGACGGGGTCGCCCAGCAGGACTACCTGCCGGACGACCTGCAGGGAAAGACCGACTACTACCGGCCGACCGACCGCGGGTTCGAGGAGCGCCTCGGACCGCGCTGGGAGTGGCTCAAGGCGCGCATCCGCCGCTCCTGACCTGCGGCGCCACGGGGTAGGGTGCCCGCATGGATTCAGTGAGTTTGGGCGACATCGCGGGCATGATCGCGGCGCTGGCCTTCGCGTTCCTGGTCTTCCGACTGGGCAGCGTCATCGGCAAGGCCGGCAAGATCCTCGACGAGACGAGGGTCAGCCTGCGCAGCACCACGGAGAACGTGCAGCCGACCCTGCTCAAGCTCACCGACACCGTCAGCCTGACCAACGAGCAGCTCGCGCGGGTCGACGGCATCACCACCAACGTGTCGGCGATGACGACCAACGCCAGCGCGCTCACCTCGCTGTTCGCGGCCACCCTCGGCTCGCCCGTCGTGAAGGTCGCGGCGTTCACCTACGGAGTCCGCTCGGCGCTGAGCGCCAGCGGCACCAAGAACGCAGGCGGCCGTCGCCGCCGCAGGGGCTGATCACCGTGGCACGTCTCTTCTGGGTGGCGCTGGGCGCCGCAGCCGGTGTGTATGCCGTGCGCAAGGTCAGCAAGGCGGCCGAGGCCTACACGCCGGCCGGCGTCGCGAACGGCCTGTCCGACTTCGGCGAGGGCCTGCGCGAGCTCGCGGCCGCGGTGCGTGAGGGCATGGCCGAGCGTGAGGGCGAGCTGCGCCTGGCGCTGGGCATCGACGCCGCCACGGCCGACGACCCCGAGGCGAGCGCGGCCCGGCTCGACGCCGCGTCGGCGCGCGCCCTCCTCGACGACCCCACGGGCCCGCGAGCTCGGTAGGGGCGCTGGCGCACCCGCGTCGCCGCCCCGGCACACCCCCGTTGTTTGCCCGTACGATTCGTCATGCCGGCCCGTCGGTGGCCCCGCATGCGCCTAAGGACTGAGTACTTCATGGAAACCGCCGAGATCAGGCGCCGCTTCCTCTCGTTCTACGAGAGCAAGGGCCACACGATCGTCCCGTCGTCACCGCTGGTGTACGACGACCCCAACCTCCTGTTCGTCAACGCCGGCATGGTGCCGTTCAAGCCCTACTTCCTCGGCCAGCAGGAGCCGCTCTGGGACCGCGCCACGTCGGTGCAGAAATGCGTGCGCACCGGTGACATCGAGGAGGTCGGCAAGACCTCCCGCCACGGCACCTTCTTCCAGATGAACGGGAACTTCTCGTTCGGCGACTACTTCAAGGAAGGCGCCATCCGGTTCGCGTGGGAGCTCATCACCACGCCGCAGGGGCAGGGTGGCTACGGCCTCGACGCCGACAAGATCTGGCCCACCGTCTACGAGGACGACGACGAGGCCTACGAGCTGTGGCACAAGACCATCGGCGTGCCCGCGGAGCGGATCACCCGCCGCGGCAAGCTCGACAACTACTGGCACATGGGCGTGCCCGGTCCCGGCGGGCCGTGCAGCGAGCTGTACCTCGACCGTGGCCCGGAGTACGGCCGCGAAGGCGGCCCGGCCGTCGACGAGGACCGTTACCTCGAGTTCTGGAACCTCGTGTTCATGCAGTACGAGCTGTCCGCCGTCCGCGCCAAGGACGACTTCGACATCTCCGGTGAGCTGCCGAAGAAGAACATCGACACCGGCATGGGCCTGGAGCGGATGGCGACCCTGCTCCAGGGTGTCGACAACCTCTACGAGATCGACGAGGTCTACCCCGTCCTCGAGCGGGCGGCCGACCTCACCGGCAAGAAGTACGGCGCCCACTCCGGCCATGCGGCCAGCGAGTCCCACCCCGACGACGTGCGGCTGCGGGTGGTGGCCGACCACGTGCGCTCCAGCCTCATGCTCATCGGCGACGGGGTGACCCCCGGCAACGAGGGTCGCGGCTACGTCCTGCGCCGGATGCTGCGCCGCGCGGTGCGCTCGATGCGCCTGCTCGGGTTCGACGAGCCGAGCCTGCCGCTGCTGCTGCCGGTCTCCGTCGAGCGGATGAAGAACTCCTACCCCGAGCTCGAGGCCGGCTTCGACCGCATCTCCCAGATCGCCTACGCCGAGGAGGAGGCGTTCCGTCGCACGCTCGCCTCGGGCACGACCATCCTCGACACCGCGGTCGCGCGGACCAAGTCGTCCGGGGGCAGCACGCTCGCGGGTGACGAGGCGTTCGCCCTGCACGACACCTACGGCTTCCCGATCGACCTCACCCTCGAGATGGCGTCCGAGCAGGGGCTGGAGGTCGACCGCGAGGGCTTCACGCGACTGATGCAGGAGCAGCGGGAGCGTGCCAAGGCCGACGCGAAGGCCAAGAAGGGCGGGCACGCGAACACCGAGGTCTGGAAGGAGCTGCGCGCGCTCGGTGCCACCGACTGGCGGGCCTACCAGGAGCTGACCTCCGACGCGAAGGTCCTCGGCCTCGTCGTCGACGGCGCCGCCGTCCAGGAGCTCGAGCCGGGCCAGCGGGGTCAGGTCGTCCTCGACCGCACCCCGTTCTACGCCGAGTCCGGTGGCCAGGTCGCCGACGAGGGCCTGATCACTGCCGACGGGGCGCTCCTCAAGGTGGTCGACGTCCAGCGTCCGGTCAAGGGACTGGTCGCGCACACCGTCGAGGTCGTCACCGGCCCGCTTCGGGTGGGGCAGGACGTCTCCGCCGCCGTGGATGCCGACTGGCGGATCTCGGCCTGCCAGGCGCACTCCGGCACCCACGTGGTCCACGCCGCGCTCCGCCAGGTGCTCGGCCCCACGGCCCTGCAGTCCGGCTCCTACAACAAGCCCGGCTACCTGCGCCTCGACTTCGCCTGGGGCAAGGGCCTGTCGCCCGAGACCCGCAGCGAGATCGAGGAGGTGGCCAACCTCGCGGTGCGCCAGGACCTCCCGGTCTCGGCGCAGTACATGACGCTGCCCGAGGCGCGTGAGTTCGGCGCCCTGGCGCTGTTCGGCGAGACCTACGACGAGCAGGTCCGCGTCATCGAGATCGGCGGCCCCTGGTCGCGCGAGCTCTGCGGTGGCACCCACGTCGGCCACTCCAGCCAGATCGGCGCCCTCACGGTCACCGGTGAGTCCAGCGTCGGCTCCGGCGTGCGTCGCCTCGAGGCCTTCGTCGGCATGGAGGCGTTGCACTACCTCGCGAAGGAGCGGGCGCTCGTCGCCGAGCTCACCGACATCGTCAAGGTGCAGCCCGGCGAGCTCAAGGAGCGGGTGGCCGCGCTGGTGACCCGCGTCCGGGACGCCGAGCGCGAGCTCGAGAAGCTGCGCCGCGAGCAGGTGCAGGCCGCGACCGGCAAGCTCGTCGAGTACGCCCACGACGTCGACGGGGTGCGGGTCCTGACCCACGACGCCGGCGACGGCACGACCGCCGACGACCTGCGCACCATGGTGCTCGACCTGCGCAACCGCCTGGGTGATGCGGCACCGTCCGTGGTCGCCCTGACCGGGATCTCCGGCGGTCGCCCGGCGATCGTCGTGGCCACCAACCCCGGCGCCCGCGACCGGGGGATCAAGGCGGGCGCCCTCGTGCGACTCGCCGCGCAGACCCTCGGGGGCGGCGGAGGCGGCAAGGACGACCTCGCCCAGGGCGGCGGCACCGACGCCACCCGCACGGGTGAGGCCCTCGGCCAGGTCGACCGGGCCGTGCAGGCCGCCAGCCAGGGCGCTGGGTGAACCAGCCCACCCCCACCTCGATGCCCACCCGCCCCGGACGGCGGGTGGGCATCGACGTCGGCAGCGTGCGGGTCGGGGTCGCCGCGAGCGACCCGTCAGCCCTGCTGGCCACCCCCGTGCGGACCGTCGCGCGGGATCCCGACGACGCTGCCGCCCACCCCACCGACCTCGAGGAGGTCGCGGCCCTCGTCGCCGAGCTGGCGGCGGTGGAGGTGGTCGTGGGCCTCCCGAGGACGCTCGCTGGTGACGAAGGTGCCGCCGCGGAGGCCGCTCGCACGTATGCTGGGCGGCTGTCGGAGCGCATCGCCCCCGTGCCCGTCCGTCTGGTCGACGAGCGGCTCACGACGGTCGATGCCCACCGCAACCTCCGTGCGAGCGGGGTCGACGGCCGGCGGCAACGTTCGGTGGTCGACCAGGCGGCTGCAGTCCTCATCCTGCAGACGGCGCTCGACGCGGAGCGTAGTTCCGGGCGGCCGCCCGGCGAGCTGGTCAGGACAGGTGGGCGCAAGCCCCGGACGAAAGACAGGCGGCGATGACCGAGCCCCATCTGGAGCACTCGATCTTCGGGGGGCACGAGGACGCGCGCGAGAGCACGCACGAGGCCGAGCAGCCGATCCGCACCCGGGCGGACCGCCACCGCAGCGCCCGCCCGAAGAAGCGCAGGGGCCGGCGGATGGGATGCCTGTCCATCGCCCTGGCGATCGTCGCAGTCGCGGCGTTCGCGGCATACACGGTCCTGCGGCCCGTCGTCGACGGCTTCTTCGAGAGCAACGACTACCCCGGTCCCGGCACCGGTGAGGTGCAGATCGTCGTCAACGACGGCGACACCGGCAGCGCCATCGGCGCGACGCTCGAGAAGGCCGACGTGGTCAAGAGCGCCAGTGCCTACCTCGACGCCGCCGCAGGTGACTCGCGCGCGGCCGCGATCCAGCCGGGCACGTACACGATGAGGAAGCAGATGTCCGGCGCTGGTGCGCTGGCCATCCTGCTCGACCCGAAGAACCGCACCGTGCCCCGCGTGACGGTGCGGGAGGGCCTGTGGAAGAAGGAGGTCTTCGCCGCGCTGTCCAAGGGCACCGGCGTGCCCGTCGCCGAGTACACCGCGGCGATCAAGGACGCGGCTGCGATCGGCCTGCCGTCCGTCGCGAAGGGCAACGTCGAGGGCTACCTCTTCCCGGCGACCTACGAGTTCCCCGCCAAGTCGACCGCGACCCAGCAGCTCAAGATCATGGTGGCCAAGGCCGTCGACGAGCTGCAGAAGGCCGGCGTGGAGGAGGCCGACTACCAGAAGACGCTCATCGTGGCCTCGATCGTCGAGGGCGAGGCCGGCGTGGCCGACCGGGGCAAGGTCGCCCGGGTGATCGACAACCGGCTGGAGAACCCGTCGGGTCCGACCGTCGGGCTGCTCCAGATGGACTCCACGGTGAACTTCGTGCTCAAGAAGCGGGGCAACCTCACCAAGGCCGAGTACGACTCGGCCAAGTCGAACCCCTACGACACGTACACCCACAAGGGCCTCCCGCCCGGCCCGATCAGCAGCCCGGGTGCGGCCGCGATCGAGGCTGCGGCCAACCCGGCCGACGGCCCGTGGTTCTACTTCGTGACGGTCAACTACGACACCGGCGAGACGTTGTTCGCGACCACCCAGGCCGAGCACGACCGCAACAACGCCCAGCGCCAGGCGTGGTGCGAGGAGAACAAGCCGAAGTGCGAGGGCGGTGGCTGAGCCGCGCCGGGCGGCGGTCCTCGGGTCACCAGTGGCGCACTCGCTGTCCCCGGTGCTGCACCGGGCGGGCTACCGCACCCTGGGGCTGACCGGCTGGTCCTACGTGGCGCAGGAGCTGACCGAGGCCGAGCTCCCCGGGTGGGTCGCGGGCCTGGACGCCACCTGGCGGGGCCTGAGCCTGACCATGCCGCTCAAGGAGGCCGCGTTCTCGGTGGCCACCACCGTCACCGAGACGGCCAGGGTCACCGGCTCGGTCAACACGCTGGTGCGGCGCCGGGACGGCGGCTGGGACGCCCACAACACCGACGTCCGAGGGCTCGAGGCGGCGCTCGCCGAGGCCGAGCACGACGGCACCGCCACGCTGCTCGGGGGCGGGGCGACGGCTCGGTCGGCGGTGCTGGCGCTCGGGTCGCTCGGGGTGCAGCGGATCCGGCTCGTCGTCCGCGGCGACGCCCGCCCGGAGACGCTGCGGCTCGCGGTGCACGCCGGGATCGCGGTCGACCTCGTGCCCCTGGCGTCGTGGGGGTCGGCCCACCCCGGTGGGCTCGTGGTCAGCACCCTGCCGCCCGCGGCCGGTGAGCTCGCCGCCCGGGCGCTCGGCACGCGCAAGCGCCGCGGGACCCTGATGGACGTCGTCTACGCCGACTGGCCGACCCCGCTCGCCACGGCTGCGGCGGCGACCGGCATGCACGTGGTGTCCGGGCTGGACATGCTCGTCTACCAGGCCGCGGAGCAGTTCCGGCTCTTCACCGGCCAGCAGCCACCCGTCCAGGCGATGTATGCCGCCGGGAGACAGGCGCTGGGCCGATGAAGGAGTCCGGGTCGACCAAGGGACGAGCCCGGTGATCGAGCTGGCCGACGGCGCCGGGACCGCACCCTGGGCGCTGGTCCTGCTCGCGCTCGCGGGAGCTGTGGTGGGCGGGCTGACCGGACGAGCCCTCGCGACCGGTGGCTACCGCGTCGAGTCCGACCAGGCCGGTGCCGTGCCGCGGCACTGGTGGTGGCCGGCGGTGGTGCTGGCCGCCCTCTGGGCGGTGCTGGGCTGGCGGATCGGCGACTTCGCCGGCTGGGCCGCCCTGCCGGCGTTCCTCTACTTCGGCTGGCTGACCGTGGGCCTGGTCTGGATCGACGCCGACGTGCACCGGCTGCCCGACGGGCTGGTGCTGCCGTCCTACCCGGCGGTGCTGGTGCTCGTGGTGGTGGCGACCGCGGGGCTGGGGGACTGGTGGGCCCTCGTGCGGGCGCTGGCCTGCCTGACCGCCATGTACGCCGTCTACTTCGTGATGATGCTCCTGTCGCCGAGCTCACTGGGCTTCGGCGACGTGAAGCTCTCGGGGCTGATCGGCCTGCTGCTCGGATGGCTCGGGGTCAGCGAGGCGGTCGTGGCCCTCATGGCCGGCTTCCTCGCGGGCGGCCTGATCGCCCTCGTCATGCTCGTCGGCCGCCGGGTGGGGATGCGCTCACACATCGCCTTCGGGCCGTCGATGCTGGTCGGCGCCTTCGTCGGCGTGCTGGTTCAGTACCACGTGGTGACCTAGCGGAAGACGTCGGTGACCTGCGTGGGAGGATCGGCACATGCTCCGTTGGTTGACCGCAGGTGAGTCCCACGGCCCGGCCCTCCTCGCGACGATCGAGGGTCTGCCGGCCGGGGTCGAGGTGACGACCAAGGACGTCGCCGCCGCGCTGGCCCGACGTCGGCTCGGGTTCGGCCGGGGTGCCCGGATGAAGTTCGAGCAGGACGAGGTCGAGTTCCTCGGGGGAGTGCGCCACGGTGTGACGATGGGTTCGCCGGTGGCGATCCGGATCGGCAACACCGAGTGGCCCAAGTGGGAGACGGTGATGTCGCCCGACCCCGTCTCCGACGAAGCGTACGCCGCGGCCGACGACGTCAACGCCGAGAAGGAGGTCGCCCGCAACCGGCCGCTGACCCGACCGCGCCCGGGGCACGCCGACCTCGTGGGCATGCAGAAGTACGGCTTCGACGACGCGCGACCGGTGCTCGAGCGCGCCTCGGCCCGCGAGACCGCCGCCCGCGTGGCCCTGGGTGAGGTGGCGGCCCGCTTCCTCGACCAGGCCTACGGCATCCGGCTGGTCTCGCACACCGTGGCGATCGGTGCGGCCGGCGTCGGCGAGGACGCCCCGCTGCCCACCCCCGACCAGGTCGAGCAGATCGACGCCGACCCGGTGCGCACCCTCGACGCCGCTGGCTCGGCGGCCATGGTCGCCGAGGTCGAGGCGGCCAAGAAGGACGGCGACACCCTCGGTGGCGTGGTCGAGGTGGTGGCCTACGGGCTGCCCCCGGGTCTCGGCTCGCACGTGCACTGGGACCGCCGGCTCGACGCCCAGCTCGCCGCGGCGCTCATGGGCATCCAGGCCATCAAGGGCGTCGAGGTCGGCGACGGCTTCCGCACCGCGGCACGACGGGGTTCGGCCGCGCACGACGAGATGGAGCGGGATGCGGCCGGGGTGATCCACCGGCGCACCGGTCGGGCCGGAGGCACCGAGGGCGGGATGTCCACCGGGGACGTGCTCCGCGTGCGGGCCGCCATGAAGCCGATCTCCACCGTGCCGCGCGCCCTCGACACGGTCGACACGACCGGGGCCGAGGCGGCCAAGGCGATCCACCAGCGCTCCGACGTGTGTGCGGTCCCCGCGGCCGGGGTCGTGGCCGAGGCGATGGTCGCGCTCGTGCTGGCGCAGGCCTGTGTGGAGAAGTTCGGCGGCGACTCGGTCGCCGAGACGTCGCGCAACCACGCGGCATACCTCGCGGCCATCCCCGAGGCGATGCGCACGTGGTGAGTGGCACGACGACTCCCCGGCTGGTCCTCATCGGACCGCCCGGGGTGGGCAAGAGCACGATCGGCCGACGGCTGGCCCGCGCGCTCGACCTGCCCGCCCACGACACCGACCGGGCCGTCGAGGTGGCTGCCGGCCAGTCGATCCCCGACCTGTTCGTCGACCACGGCGAGGCGCACTTCCGCGAGCTGGAGCGCGCCGAGGTGCTGCGCGCGCTGGCCGAGGAGGTGGGGGTGGTGTCACTCGGTGGGGGTGCCCCGATGGACCCCGAGGTGCAGGCCGCCCTGGCCGGGCACACCGTGGTCTTCCTCGACGTCGGCATCGCCGATGCCGCGCGACGCATCGGCTTCGACGCCAGCCGTCCGTTGCTGATGGTCAACCCCCGCGCCAGCTGGACCAAGATGATGAACGAGCGACGCCCGACCTACGAGCGGCTCGCCACCGTGCGCGTCGACACGGCGGGCCGCAAGCCGGCCGCCGTGGTCGAGGAGATCCTGGCGTTCCTCGGCGCACCGACCGGAGACAGCACATGAACGGACCCACCGCATGAGCACCACCCGCATCAGCGTCGGAGGCGACTACGACGTCGTCGTGGGCACCGGTCTGCTGGGAGAGCTGCCCGAGCTCCTCGGAGCGGCGACCCAGCGCGTCCTCGTCGTCCACCCGCGCGCTCTCGCAGCGACCGGTGAAGGCGTGCGAGAGGCGTTGGTGGCCAAGGGTTTCGAGGCGTATGCCGCGGAGGTGCCCGACGCCGAAGAGGCCAAGACCGCGCAGGTCGCCGCCTTCCTGTGGGGTGTCCTCGGGCAGGCCGGCTTCACCCGCACCGATGCCATCGTTAGCGTCGGGGGAGGGGCGACCACCGACCTGGCCGGCTTCGTGGCGGCCACCTGGCTGCGCGGCATCCGGGTGGTCCACGTGCCGACCACCCTGCTGGCGATGGTGGACGCCGCGGTCGGGGGCAAGACCGGCATCAACACGGCGGAGGGCAAGAACCTGGTCGGGTCGTTCCACCCGCCGGCCGGGGTGCTCTGCGACCTCGCGACCCTGGAGACCCTGCCCAAGCACGACTTCGTGGCCGGGCTGGCCGAGGTCGTCAAGTGCGGCTTCATCGCCGACCCGGTCATCCTCGACCTCGTCGAGTCCGACCCCGAGGGCGCCACCCGCGCCGACGGGCCGCACGTCCGAGAGCTCATCGAACGGGCGATCCGGGTGAAGGCCGAGGTCGTGGCGCAGGACCTCAAGGAGGCCGACCTGCGCGAGATCCTCAACTACGGCCACACCTTCGGCCACGCCGTCGAACAGGTCGAGCGCTACGCGTTCCGCCACGGCGCGGCCGTCTCGATCGGCATGGTCTACGTCGCCGAGCTCGCCCGCCTCACCGGCAAGCTCGACGACGCGCTGGTCGACCGGCACCGGGCCATCCTCACCTCGCTGGGCCTGCCGGTGTCCTACCGGGGCGACCGGTGGCCGCAGCTGCTCGACGCGATGAAGCGCGACAAGAAGTCGCGGGGCTCGTTGCTGCGGTTCGTGGTGCTGTCCGACGTGGGTCGGCCCACCCGGCTCGAGGGCCCCGACCCGGCGCTGCTCCAGGCCGCCTACGCCGAGGTCTCCCGCGAGTAGCCCCTCCACCCGACACCTTCACCCCACCAGCCCCAGCTTTATCGGGTCTTGGGACAAGGTTGTGCTTCACCCCGGAACGGTTCCGGGGTGAAGGTCAACGTTCCGGGGTGAAGCCGGGGCCACCGCTCACAGGGACCGCACAGCCAGGGCACACGCCGCGGAGGGTGAGAGCGACCATGGTGGAGCCATGAGCACACACCAGACCCCAGCGGACCACGGCACGGACCACCTCGGTGCCCCACACGACGACCGGCACGACCGCGGGCTCGAGTTCGACCTCGCCACGCTCTTCGACCGGCGTCGCGTGCTCGGGCTGTTCGGCGGCCTGGGGGCCACGGCGGCGCTCGCCGCGTGCGGTGCAAACGGCGACTCCGCGGGCTCGACCAGCTCGACCTCGTCGTCCTCCTCCACCAGCTCGGCGACCTCCGCGACGTCCTCAACCTCCTCCTCGAGCGCTGCCTCGGGGAGCACGCCCCAGGCCGAGGTCCCCGACGAGACCGGCGGCCCCTACCCGGGTGACGGCTCCAACGGGCCCAACGTCCTCGACGACTCGGGCATCGTGCGGTCCGACATCACCAGCAGCTTCGGCTCGTCGACGACCACCGCCCAGGGCGTCCCGCTCACGATCAACCTCACCGTCACGGACGCGGGCAACGGCTACTCCGCCCTGTCCGGTGCCGCCGTCTACCTGTGGCACTGCGACCGCGACGGCCAGTACTCGCTCTACTCCCAGGGGGTCACCGACGAGAACTACCTGCGCGGGGTGCAGGCGACCAGCTCCTCCGGCACGGCGACGTTCACGAGCATCTTCCCCGCGGCATACTCGGGCCGCTGGCCGCACATCCACTTCGAGGTGTACCAGTCCCTGGCGCAGGCCACGAGCAGCGGACAGATCGTCAAGACCTCCCAGATCGCCCTGCCCGAGGCCGCCTGCGCCGAGGCCTACGCGACGGCCGGCTACGAGGCCAGCGTGCGCAACCTGGCGCAGACGTCATTGACGTCGGACAACGTGTTCGGCAACGACGGCGGCATCTACCAGCTCGCCACGGTCACCGGGAACGCCAGCGACGGCTACGTCGCCAACCTGACGGTCGGCGTCTGAGCGGCGGCGTGGGCTAGAGCTCGTCCAGCGCGGCGAGGTCCGCGGCATCCGGCTCCCAGCGGGCCGCTCGCGCGTTGCGGGTGACCTGCGCCGCCGACGTCGCGCCGCTGATGACCGAGGCCACCGCGGGCTGGGCCGCGAGCCCGCCGATCGCGACGTCGATCAGCTCGACGCCACGCTCGTCGGCGAAGCCCTGGAGCGCCTCGACCCGGTCCCAGTCGGCCTCCGCGAGCCACCCGGCGCGGTCCGCCTCGAGCGCCGCTCGCGAGCCCTCCGGCGCCGCGGCGTCCCGCTGGTACTTCCCGGTCAGCAGCCCGCGGGCCAGCGGGAAGAACGGGAGTATGCCGAGCCCGAACCGCTCGCACGCCGGCGTCACCTCGTCCTCGACCGTGCGGTCGAGCAGGGAGTACTCGTTCTGCACCGACACGAAGGACGCCAGCCCCGCCGTCGAGGAGGTCCAGGAGGCGTCGGCGACCTGCCAGCCGTCGAAGTTGGAGCACCCCAGGTAGAGGACCTTCCCCTCGCGCACGAGGTCGGTCAGCGCCTCCAGGGTCTCCTCGAGCGGGGTGAACGGGTCGGGGCGGTGCAGCTGGTAGAGGTCGATGTGGTCGGTCTGCAACCGCCGCAGGCTGGCCTCCACGGCCCGGCGGACGTAGCGACGCGACCCCAGCGCGCCGAAGTCGGGCCCGTTGGCGCCCTGCATGTCCATGCCGAACTTGGTGGCGAGCACGAACTGGTCGCGCTGGCCCTTGAGGGCCTCGCCCAGCATCGACTCGCTCTGGCCCGGGTGGCCGCCGTAGATGTCGGCGGTGTCGAGCAGCGTGACCCCGCTGTCGCGAGCCGCAGTCAGGATCGAGGCGACGCCGTCCTGGTCGACGCGTCGCCCGAACGCGTTGCAGCCGACGCCCGCGACGCTGACCATCAGGCCGCTCGACCCCAGCGGTCGGTAGGTCATGTCCGGGGCGGGAGGCGTGGCAGTCATGCCCTCACCCTAGGCAGGGTGGCAGCTGACGCATGCGGGCGGCACCGGCAGCGATTCGGGGGAGCGTGGACCGCACGGCTAGACTGTCGGCCGACTCCCACCCCGCACCTTTCCGGGACTGCCGCGCGCTCGCACGCCCGCGGCACACCGATGGCCTTTGACCGGCCTGCGCACCTGAACAGAGAGAGACAGTCACGTGGCATCGACCAACGACCTCAAGAACGGCCTGGTCCTCAACCTCGAGGGTCAGCTGTGGACCGTCGTGGAGTTCCAGCACGTCAAGCCCGGCAAGGGCCCGGCCTTCGTGCGGACCAAGCTCAAGAACGTCCTGTCCGGCAAGGTCGTCGACAAGACCTTCAACGCGGGCGTCAAGGTCGAGACCGCGAACGTCGACCGTCGCGACATGCAGTACCTGTACAAGGACGGGTCCGACTACGTCTTCATGGACGGCGACACCTACGACCAGATCCACATCCCCGAGGCCACCGTCGGCGACGTGGCCAACTACCTCCTCGAGAACCAGATGGCCCAGGTCGCGACCCACGACGGCACCGTGCTCTACGTCGAGCTGCCGACCTCGGTCGTCCTCGAGATCACCTACACCGAGCCCGGCCTGCAGGGTGACCGCTCCACCGGTGGCACCAAGCCAGCCACCCTCGAGACCGGTGCGACCATCAACGTGCCGTTGTTCCTCGAGCAGGGCACCAAGGTCAAGGTCGACACCCGCGACGGCTCCTACCTCGGCCGAGTGAACTGAGTGGGCGCACGGACCAAGTCCCGCAAGCGGGCCATCGACCTCCTCTTCGAGGCCGAGAACCGCGGCATGAACGCGCGTGACCTGCTCGCCGAGCGGCTGGCCAAGCCGGTCACCGAGGTGCCCCTGAACCAGTACACCTCCGACCTCGTCGAGGGGGTCGTCGCCCACTGGAACGACATCAACGAGCTGCTCTCGACCTACTCGCAGGGCTGGACGCTCGAGCGGATGCCCAGCGTCGACCGCGCCATCCTGCGGCTCGGGGCGTTCGAGGTGCTCTATGCGACCGAGGTGCCGGAGAGCGTCGCCATCGCCGAGGCGGTCGAGCTGGCCAAGAGCCTGTCCACCGACGACTCGCCGAAGTTCGTCAACGGCCTGCTGGCCCGGCTGGCCGAGGTCAAGCCAACCCTGGCCTGAACGGCACAGATCGACCTCACCGGTCCTGGAGCGCGTCCATTCGTGCCAGTTCTGGCACGAGTTGCCTTTGCTGC
This sequence comes from Phycicoccus sp. Soil802, assembly GCF_001429605.1. Taxonomy (GTDB): domain Bacteria; phylum Actinomycetota; class Actinomycetes; order Actinomycetales; family Dermatophilaceae; genus Pedococcus. Next base: position 72,211 of record NZ_LMSS01000006.1, on the reverse strand, counting down.
GTCCCCCCTTCGGTGGGCCGGTATGCCGCGGGCCCACGACACGAGGTAGAGTCGCCCGCGAACGACATCCTTTAACGACCTGTCCTGTGAGGCAGGGAAGGAGGTCCTGACGCGATGCGTCCTGACTTTGCTGCACCCTCGGCGGTCGAGCCCACGGCTCCCGCCCCCGAAGCCGTCCCCGCCGACGACTCCCGCTCGGTGATGACCGAGTCCGACATCGCCCGCGTGCTGCGGCGGATCGCCCACGAGATTCTCGAGCACAACAAGGGCGCAGCCGACCTCGTGGTCCTCGGCATCCCGACCCGCGGGGTCGCGCTGGCGCGCCGGCTCGCGGCGCTGATCGAGGAGGTCGAGGGCACCCCGGTCGCGGTCGGTGCGCTCGACGTGACCATGCACCGCGACGACCTGCGTCGCCAGCCCACCCGCAGCCCGATGCACACCGACATCCCGCCGACCGGGATCGACGACAAGGTCGTGGTGCTGGTGGACGACGTGCTCTACTCCGGCCGCACCGTCCGGGCCGCACTCGATGCCCTCTCCGACCTCGGCCGCCCCAGGATCGTGCGTCTCGCCGTGCTGGTCGACCGCGGCCACCGTGAGCTGCCGATCCGCGCGGACCACGTCGGCAAGAACCTCCCGACGTCGAGCAGCGAGAAGGTCCGGGTGCGGCTGAGCGAGCCCGACCACGTCGAGGACCAGGTCACCATCGCCGGAGGGGAGACCCGATGACCCCCAGCACCGCCACCACCAGCGCTGCCGCCTCCACCAATGCTGCCGCCCCCACCACGACCGGCCCCACCGCGACGCCCCTCGCTGCGGCGGACGGTCCCCGCGGTCGCCGCCACCTGTTGTCCTCCGCGGACCTCTCGCTCGACCAGGTGCGGGCCATCCTCGACACCGCCGCGGAGATGCACGGGGTGCAGCAACGCGAGGTGAAGAAGCTCCCGACGCTGCGCGGCCGCACGGTGGTCAACCTCTTCTTCGAGGACTCCACCCGCACCCGCAGCTCGTTCGAGATCGCCGGCAAGTGGCTGTCGGCCGACGTCATCAACATCAGCGGCAAGGGCTCCTCCACCTCCAAGGGCGAGTCCCTGCGCGACACCGTCCTGACCGTCGCCGCGATGGGCGTCGACGCCCTGGTCATCCGGCACCACGCCAGCGGCGCGGCCCACCAGGTCAGCCAGTGGGTCGACGCCCACGTCATCAACGCCGGTGACGGCATGCACGAGCACCCGACCCAGGCCCTGCTCGACGCCTACACGATGGAGCGCCGACTCGGCAGCCTCGAGGGGCGGCACGTCCTCATCGTCGGCGACCTCACCCACTCGCGGGTCGTGCGCTCCAACCTGATCACGCTCAAGACCCTCGGCGCCCGCGTCACGCTCGTCGCGCCGCCGACCCTGATGCCCAGCGGCATCACGGCGTGGGCCCGGGCCGAGGGGTTCGACCTCACCCACGACTTCGACGCCGTCCTGCCCAGCGCCGACGCGGTGATGATGCTCCGGGTCCAGCGCGAGCGGATGAGCGGGGGCTTCTTCCCGACCGCCCGCGAGTACACCGTCGGCTACGGCCTGACCCGGCCCCGGCTCGACACCCTCGTCGCCGCGAACCCCGACGTCGTCATCTGCCACCCGGGTCCGATGAACCGTGGCCTCGAGATCGGCGCGGACGCCGCAGACGCCGCGCAGTCGCTCATCCTCGACCAGGTCAGCGCCGGGGTCGCGGTGCGGATGAGCGTCCTCTACCACCTGCTCTCCGGCAACGACGACCAGCGGCGGGTCCCACGCTCCGCGTGGGCGGACACGAGCGACGGACGAGCAAGGCCCGCAGCGCCGAGGAGTGCCGGCGCAAGCACAGCAGAGGAAGGCACCGCATGAGCACGCTGCTGGTCACCGGAGCGGACCTCGCGGGAGCGGGGGCCCAGGACCTGCTCGTCGAGGACGGCCGGATCGTCGAGGTCGGCACGATCCGCTCGGCCAAGGGCGCCGACGTCCTCGACGCCGACGGCCTGGTGGCGCTGCCCGGGCTGGTCGACCTGCACACCCACCTGCGCGAGCCCGGCCGGGAGGACGCGGAGACGATCGCGTCCGGTTCTGCTGCTGCCGCGGTCGGTGGCTTCACCGCGATCCTCGCCATGGCCAACACCAGCCCGGTCACCGACACCGCGGAGGCGGCCGAGCGGATCCTCGACCTGGGCCGGGCCGCCGGGCTGGTCGACGTCGTGCCGGTCGGTGCGGTCACCAAGGGCCTGGCCGGCGAGGAGCTCGCCGAGCTCGGGCTGATGCACCGCTCACGGGCCCGCGTGACGGTCTTCTCCGACGACGGCCACTGCGTGCACGACTCGCGGGTCATGCGCCGGGCGCTGGAGTACGTCCGAGCCTTCGGCGGCGTCGTCTCGCAGCACGCGCAGGACCCCCACCTCGCGGGTCCGCACGCCTGCGCCCACGAGGGCGAGCTCTCCGGCCGGCTCGGGCTGCCGGGCTGGCCGGGCATCGCCGAGGAGTCGATCGTGGCCCGCGACGTCATGCTCGCGCGGCACACCGGCTCGCGGGTCCACGTCGCGCACGTGTCGACCGCCGGCACGGTCGAGGTCATCCGGTGGGCCAAGGCCCAGGGGATCGCCGTCACCGCCGAGGTCACCCCGCACCACCTCGTCCTCACCACCGACCTCCTCACCGGCTACGACCCCACCTACAAGGTGAACCCGCCGCTGCGGCCGCAGGAGGACGTCGACGCCCTGCGCGCCGCGCTCGCCGACGGCACCATCGACGCGGTGGCCACCGACCACGCGCCGCACGCCCGGCACGACAAGGAGCACGCGTTCGTCGACGCGGCGTTCGGCATGCTCGGGCTCGAGACGGCGCTGTCCGTGGTGAGCGACGTGATGGTCGGCAGTGGCCTGCTCGACTGGGCGGGCGTGGCTCGGGTGATGTCGCAGGCACCGGCCCGGATCGCCGGGCTGACCTCCCACGGACAGGCCCTCGCCGCGGGGTCGCCGGCCCACCTGACGCTGGTCGACCCGACCGCCACGGTGACGGTCGACCGCAGCGCCTCGCTCTCGCTGTCCCGCAACAACCCCTGGCACGGCCGCACCCTCCAGGGCGCCGTGCACGCCACGGTCTTCGGCGGCCGCGTCACCGCCCAGAAGGGAGCCATCGCGTGACCCGTCTGCAAGCCGTCGGCGTCATGCTCGTGGCCCTCGGGCTGATCTACGCCCTCCTGTATGCCGCGTGGGTGCGCAAGCGCCACCAGCACGAGTCCGCGGCGATCGCCGCGGAGCGCAGCCGGACGACCCGCGACCACTCCCTCGAGGCGCCCGCCCTGAAGGAGAAGCCCGCGCAGGTCATCGTGGAGGGCACCTACGTCAGCACCACCACGGCCGAGAACCGGCTGGAGCGGGTCACCGTGGAGGGGCTCGGCAACCGCGCCAAGGCCACCCTCATCGTGAGCCGGGGTGACGCCGACGAGCTGGTGCGCATCGACCGACAGGGCGAGGCGACGGTGGTCATCCCCGCGGCCCGCCTGCGCTCGGCCCGGCGCGAGCGGGGCATGGTCGGCAAGTTCGTCGGCGGCAACCGCCTCGTCGTGCTCCAGTGGCGGGCCGAGAACGGCGACCTCTACGAGACCGGCTTCCTGCCCCGCTACAAGGCCGACGTCGAACGGGTCGAGTCGGCCCTGTGGTGGCACACCGGCGACGCCACCGACAGCACCGACCCCACCGACGACGAACTGCCCGGCACCACCGACGACGAACAGCCCGACACCACCGGAAAGACGACATCATGAGCGCCGTTGCCACTGGGTTCGACCTCGGCCTGGACCGGGCCCCCGCCGTGCTCGTCCTCGAGGACGGCCGCACCTTCCGGGGGGACGCCTACGGGGCGACCGGGCAGACCGTCGGGGAGGCCGTGTTCAACACGGGGATGAGCGGCTACCAGGAGACGCTGACCGACCCGAGCTACCACCGCCAGGTCGTCGTGATGACGGCACCGCACGTGGGCAACACCGGCATGAACGACGAGGACGCCGAGTCCGGCCGGATCTGGGTCGCCGGCTACGTCGTGCGTGACCCGGCCCTGCGTCCCTCCAACTGGCGGTCGCAGCGCTCACTCGAGGACGCGCTGGTCGAGCAGGGCGTGGTCGGCATCAGCGGGATCGACACCCGGGCGCTGACCCGCCACCTGCGCGAGCGCGGCGCGATGCGCGTGGGCATCTTCTCCGGCGAGCAGTCGGAGCGGTCCGCGGCCGAGCTGGTCGCGGCGGTCCAGGAGGCGCCGCTCATGAAGGGTGCGGCCCTGGCCGCCGAGGTCAGCACCGACGAGGCCTACGTCGTGCCGGCCGTGGGGGAGCGGCGGTTCACCGTCGCCGCCCTCGACCTCGGCATCAAGGCGATGACGCCCACCCTCATGGCCCAGCACGGCATCGAGGTGCACGTGCTGCCGGCCACCGCCACCATCGACGACATCAGGGCAGTGGGGGAGCACGGCCCGGACGGCGTCTTCTTCTCCAACGGCCCCGGCGACCCCGCCACCGCCGACGCGGAGGTCGCGGTGCTGCGCCAGGTGCTCGACGCGCGGATCCCGTTCTTCGGCATCTGCTTCGGCAACCAGCTGCTCGGCCGGGCGCTGGGCTTCGGCACCTACAAGCTGAAGTACGGCCACCGCGGCATCAACCAGCCGGTGCTGGACCGGACCACCGGCAAGGTCGAGGTGACCGCCCACAACCACGGGTTCGCCGTCGACGCCCCGACCGACCGCGAGGTGACGGCGCCCGCCGATGCCGACGGCACGGCATACGGGCGGGTGAAGGTGTCGCACGTGTGCCTCAACGACGACGTGGTCGAGGGCCTGGAGTGCCTCGACCTGCCGGCCTACTCGGTCCAGTACCACCCGGAGGCGGCCGCCGGTCCGCACGACGCGGCCTACCTCTTCGACCGGTTCGTAGAGCTGATGAGCAACAACGAGAAGGGAAGCGGCGCCTGATGCCGAAGCGGGAAGACATCAAGAGCGTGCTCGTCATCGGGTCGGGGCCGATCGTCATCGGTCAGGCCTGCGAGTTCGACTACTCCGGCACGCAGGCCTGCCGGGTGCTGCGCGAGGAGGGCATCCGCGTCATCCTGGTGAACTCCAACCCGGCGACGATCATGACCGATCCGGAGTTCGCCGACGCCACCTACGTCGAGCCGATCACCCCGGAGGTGGTTGAGGCGATCATCGCGCGCGAGCGTCCCGACGCGGTCCTGGCGACCCTCGGTGGCCAGACCGCCCTCAACTGTGCGATCTCGCTGCACGAGTCCGGGGTCCTGGAGAAGTACGACTGCCCGCTCATCGGGGCCAACGTCGAGGCGATCCAGCTCGGCGAGGACCGCGAGAAGTTCAAGGGGGTCGTCGAGCGCTGTGGTGCCGAGTCGGCCAAGTCGGTCATCTGCCACTCCATGGACGAATGCCTCAGCGCCGCAACGCAGCTCGGCTACCCGGTCGTCGTCCGCCCGTCGTTCACGATGGGTGGCCTCGGGTCCGGCTTCGCCTACGACGAGACCGACCTGCGCCGCATCGCCGGTGCCGGCCTGCAGTACTCGCCCGTGACCGAGGTGCTCCTCGAGGAGTCGATCACCGGGTGGAAGGAGTACGAGCTCGAGGTGATGCGCGACCACGCCGACAACGTCGTGGTGGTCTGCTCCATCGAGAACCTCGACCCGATGGGCGTGCACACCGGCGACTCGATCACCGTGGCCCCGGCACTCACCCTGACCGACCGCGAGTACCAGCGGCTGCGTGACATCGGCATCGCGGTCATCCGCGAGGTCGGCGTCGACACCGGTGGCTGCAACATCCAGTTCGCGGTCAACCCGGTCGACGGCCGGATCATCGTCATCGAGATGAACCCGCGGGTCTCGCGCAGCTCGGCGCTGGCGTCCAAGGCGACCGGCTTCCCGATCGCCAAGATCGCCGCGAAGATGGCCATCGGCTACACGCTCGACGAGGTGCCCAACGACATCACCCGCGAGACCCCCGCGTCGTTCGAGCCGAGCCTCGACTACGTCGTGGTCAAGGTGCCGCGGTTCGCCTTCGAGAAGTTCCCCGCCGCCGACCCGACCCTCACGACGACGATGAAGTCCGTCGGCGAGGCGATGGCGATCGGCCGCAACTTCACCGAGGCGCTCCAGAAGGCGCTGCGCTCGTTGGAGCGCAAGGGCAGCACGTTCCACTGGGAGGGGCTGACCCCCAGCGAGGAGCAGGCCCGCACCTTCCTGCACACGGCGCGGACGCCGACCGACGGCCGGATCGTCACCGTGCAGCAGGCGATGCGCGGTGGGCTCTCGGTCGAGGAGGTCCACGAGGCCACCGGCATCGACCCGTGGTTCCTGGACCAGATGGCCCTCATCAACGCCATCGCCGACCGCGTCGCGGCGGCGCCCGAGCTCACGCCGGCCCTGCTGCGGCTGGCCAAGAAGCACGGCTTCAGCGACGCCCAGCTCGCCTCCCTGAGGGGTATGCCGGAGGCGGTCGTCCGCGGCGTGCGGCACGCCCTCGGGGTGCGCCCGGTGTACAAGACCGTCGACACCTGCGCGGCCGAGTTCGCCGCGACCACGCCGTACCACTACAGCGCCTACGACGAGGAGACCGAGGTCGCGCCGCGCGAGAAGCCCGCGGTCCTCATCCTCGGCAGCGGCCCCAACCGGATCGGCCAGGGCGTCGAGTTCGACTACTCCTGCGTGCACGCCAGCTTCGCCCTCCGCGACGCCGGCTACGACACGGTGATGGTGAACTGCAACCCCGAGACCGTCTCCACCGACTACGACACGAGCAGCCGCCTCTACTTCGAGCCGCTGACCCTCGAGGACGTCCTCGAGGTCGTGCACGCCGAGCAGCAGGCCGGCCCGGTGGCCGGCGTCATCGTGCAGCTCGGTGGCCAGACGCCGCTCGGGCTCGCCAAGGCGCTCAAGGAGGCCGGTGTGCCGATCGTGGGCACCAGCCCCGAGGCGATCGACCTCGCCGAGGACCGTGGGGCCTTCGGGCGGGTGCTCGCCGAGGCGCAGCTGCCGGCGCCCAAGCACGGCACGGCCTACAGCGCCGCCGAGGCGGTCGAGGTGGCGCGGGAGATCGGCTACCCCGTGCTGGTGCGGCCCTCCTACGTGCTCGGCGGACGCGGCATGGAGATCGTCTACGACGACGAGACGCTGGCCACCTACGTCACCCGGGCCACCGTCGCAAGCCCGGAACACCCGGTGCTGGTCGACCGCTTCCTCGACGACGCGATCGAGATCGACGTCGACGCGATCTACGACGGCACCGACATGTACCTCGGCGGGATCATGGAGCACATCGAGGAGGCCGGCATCCACTCCGGCGACTCGGCCTGCACCCTGCCGCCCGTGACCCTCGGGGTCGCCGAGCTCGAGCGGGTCCGCGAGGCCACCCTCAAGCTCGCGCAGGGGATCGGCGTGCGCGGGCTGATGAACGTCCAGTTCGCCCTCGCGCAGGACATCCTCTACGTGCTGGAGGCCAACCCCCGGGCGTCTCGGACGGTGCCGTTCGTCGCCAAGGCCACCGGGGTGCCGGTCTCCAAGGCAGCGGCCCGCGTGATGCTCGGCGCCACCATCAAGGAGCTGCGCGAGGAGGGCCTGCTGCCGCCGCACGGCGACGGCGGCTCGATGCCGAGCCACGCCCCGGTCGCGGTCAAGGAGGCGGTCCTGCCGTTCAAGCGGTTCCGCACCAAGGACGGCCAGGTCGTCGACAGCCTGCTGGGGCCCGAGATGCGTTCCACCGGCGAGGTCATGGGCATCGACCAGGACTTCGGCACGGCCTTCGCCAAGGGCATGCTCGCGGCCGGCTCCGGTCTGCCGCGCGAGGGCAAGATCTTCGTCTCGGTGGCCAACCGCGACAAGCGGGCGATGATCTTCCCGGTCAAGCGGCTCGCCGACCTCGGCTTCACCATCGTCGCAACCACGGGCACCGCAGATGTGTTGCGGCGCAACGGGATCCCGTCCGAAGTCGTCCACAAGCACAGTGAGCGGCTGGACGGCGACTCCAGCATCGTCGACCTGATCCTCGACGGCCAGATCGCCATGGTGGTCAACACGCCGAGCGGCCCCAACGCCCGCGCCGACGGCTACGCGATCCGGGCGGCCACGACCTCGATGGACAAGCCCATCGTCACCACGGTCCAGGAGCTGGCCGCCGCCGTGCAGGGCATCGAGGCCCAGATGCAGGGCGAGTTCACCGTGAAGCCGCTCCAGGAGCACGCCCGCGACCTCGACCTCTACGGGGTCGGCACCGGAGTGGGTGCACCGCCCAGGCAGCCCGTCGCCACGGCAGGGGGTGCCGCGTGAGCGAGGCGAGCACGCGGCATACCCGGGTCGAGGGGTCCGGCGTCGTCCAGGTGACCGGTGAGCTGATCGCCACCCGCCGAGCCGGCGCCTACCACCACCTCACCTTCGTGGCCCCCGGGCTGGCCGAGCTGGCCCGCCCCGGCCAGTTCGTGGCCCTGGCAGTCGGTGGCGACACCAGCGCGAACCTCCTGCGACGGTGCTTCTCGATCCACAAGGTGAGCCCGTCCGGCACCTACGGCGGCACGGTCGACGTGGTGATCTCCGCGGTCGGGGCCGGGACCGAGTGGCTCAGCACCCTGCGCGCCCACGACGAGGTCGACATCGTCGGGCCGCTCGGCCGCCCGTTCCCGCTGCCCAGCGAGCCGGTGGCGTGCGTGCTGGTCGGCGGTGGCTACGGCAGCGCGCCGCTCTTCTGGCTCGCGGGGGCGCTGCGCGAGCGTGGCTGCCATGTCGAGATGGTGCTCGGCGCTGCCACGGAGTCGAAGCTGTTCGGCGTCGTCGAGGCCCGCCGTTTCGCCGACGGCGTGACCGTCACCACCGACGACGGCTCGGCCGGCAACAAGGGCTGGGTGTCCGACGTGCTCCCCATGGTCATCCGGCGGACCGGTGCGGCCGTGGTCTACGGCTGCGGGCCGATGGGGATGCTCAGGTCGATCACCGACATCGCGACGGCCGAGGGTGCCGTCGCGCAGGTCGCGGTCGAGGAGTCGATGGCGTGCGGGGTGGGCGTCTGCATGACCTGCGTGATGCCGGTGGCCGGGAAGGATGGGACGACCCGCATGGTGCGCTCGTGCGTCGAGGGCCCGGTCTTCCGCGGCGACCGGGTGCGCTGGGACGCGTTCTCGGACGGGCTGTGCCGCGTGCCTGCCGACGCCGTCGGTGCTCCTCGGGTGGGTGGTCACTGATGCCGGTAGACATGTCGGTGCCGCTCGGCGCCGCGACCCTGCCGAGCCCGATGATGACCGCCTCCGGCTGTGCGGCGAACGGGCGCGAGCTGGCCCGGTTCTTCGACATCCGTGAGCTCGGCGCCTTCGTGACCAAGTCCGTGATGGCCGACCCGCGCTCCGGGCGCGGCACCCCACGGATGGCCGAGACCCCGTCGGGGATGCTCAACTCCATCGGGCTCCAGGGGCCGGGCATCTCGGCGTTCGTCGACCAGGACCTCGCCTGGCTGAAGCAGGCCGGGGCGCGCACCCTCGTGTCCATCGCCGGCAACACCAGCGGCGAGTTCGCCGACGTGGCGGCGACCCTGCGGGCCAGCGACGCCTTCGACGCCGTGGTGGGCGTCGAGGTCAACATCTCGTGCCCCAACGTCGCCAACCGCGGGCTGGTCTTCGCCTGCGACCCGATGGCCAGCGCCAAGGTGGTCGCCCTGGTCCGCGAGCAGCTGCCGCGCGACGTGCCGATCTTCGCCAAGCTGACCCCCGACGTGACCGACATCGTCAGTGTCGCCCAGGCCTGCGTGAAGGCCGGCGCCGACGGGCTCACCATGATCAACACCCTGCTCGGCATGGTCATCGACACCGACCGGCTCCGGCCGCAGGTGGCCGGGGTCACCGGGGGTCTCTCCGGGCCGGCGGTCCGCCCGGTCGCGGTCCGCGCGATCTGGCAGACCCGGGCAGCGATGCTCGAGGGCCGGCTGCCCACGGTGCCGATCATCGGCGTCGGGGGAGTGCGCACCGGACGCGACGCCCTGGAGCTGGTCGCCGCCGGAGCCAGTGCAGTCCAGGTGGGCACGGCGACCTTCAACGACCCCAGCGCCCCGGTGCGCGTGGGCCGGGAGCTGGCCGGGCTCCTGGAGGACAAGGGATTCGAGCGGTTCACCGACGCCGTCGGTGTGGCCCACGGGAGGGTGGCACGAGCATGAGTGCAAGCACAGACACGACCACGGACACGATCATGACCGGACTGACCTTCGGGCAGCGGCTGCGCGCCACCACCGACACCCACGGCCCGCTCTGCGCGGGCATCGACCCGCATCGCGCGCTGGTCGAGTCGTGGGGCCTCGGCTACGACCTCGACGGCCTGGCGCGGTTCACCGACGCCTGTGTCGAGGCCTTCGCCGGCCACGTGGGCGTCGTGAAGCCGCAGTCCGCGTTCTTCGAGGTCTTCGGGTCGCGAGGCGTCGCCATCCTCGAGGCCGCCATCGCCGCCCTGCGCGAGGCCGGCACCCTGGTCATCCTCGATGCCAAGCGCGGCGACATCGGCTCGACCATGGCGGCCTATGCCGAGGCCTACCTCGGCAAGGACGCCGTCGCCCCCGGAGACGCCCTGACGGTCAGCCCCTACCTGGGCTTCGAGTCGCTGCGGCCGGCCCTGGACCTGGCGGCGCAGACCCACCGCGGGGTCTTCGTGCTCGCGCTCACGTCCAACCCGGAGGGGCGCTCGGTGCAACACGCCCGACTGCGCGACACGAGCGTCGCTGAGAGCATGGTCATTTCGGCAGCCGCCGAGAACGCCGCGGCGGCGGCCCGCGGGGAGCTGGGGAGCGTCGGCCTCGTCGTCGGCGCCACCGTGGGGTCGGCGGTCCAGGAGCTCCAGCTCGACCTCGCCGCAGTCAACGGACCCCTGCTGTCACCGGGTGTCGGTGCCCAGGGGGGCACCACGGACGACCTGCGCCGGGTCTTCGGCGACGCGCTCCCGAACGTCCTGCCGGCCAGCAGCCGTGAGGTCCTGACGGCCGGACCGGAGGTCGCCGCCCTGCGTGACCGCGCCCTGCAGACCAGCGCCTCGCTGGCCGCCTTGCTGCGCTGACGGCCCTCGGCAGGGCGCGCCGGGCCGACCTCGACGCGAAACCCCGCTGGTCGGTTGCTATTGTCGGAAGGCACCACCGCGATACCCATCTGACACGAAGTACGTGCCGATCTGCCTGCAAGGAGTACCACCGTGGCCCTTCCCCCGTTGACCCCGGAGCAGCGTGCCGCGGCCCTCGAGAAGGCTGCAGTAGCCCGCCGTGAGCGTGCGGCCGTCAAGAACCGGCTGAAGTACGCCCAAGGCTCCCTCAAGGAGGTCATCACCGACGGCAAGGCCAACGAGGTCGTCGGGAAGATGAAGGTCTCCGCGCTGCTGGAGTCGATGCCCGGCGTCGGCCGGGTCCGCGCCCGCCAGATCATGGAGGAGGTCGGCATCTCCGAGAGCCGCCGCGTCCGTGGTCTCGGCGCCAACCAGATCTCGGCTCTGCTCACGCGCTTCGACGAGGCGTGAGCCAGCCGGTTCCCCCAGGCGAGGACCGCCCGAGGCGGCTCGTCGTGCTCGCCGGTCCCACCGCGGTGGGCAAGGGCACCCTGTCCGCCTACGTGCGAGACCACTTCCCCGAGGTCTGGCTCTCCGTGAGCGCCACGACCCGCAGTCCCCGCCCCGGCGAGGTCGAGGGCACCCACTACCACTTCGTCGACACCGACGAGTTCGCCCGGATGGAGCGGGACGGCGAGCTGCTCGAGTCGGCCGTCGTGCACGGGTTCAACCACTACGGCACGCCGCGGGCCCCCGTCGAGCAGGCGCTGCGCGACCACCGGATGGCGCTGCTGGAGATCGACCTGCAGGGCGCGCGCCAGGTGCGGGCCACCATGCCGGAGGCCCTGTTCGTCTTCCTCGCTCCTCCCAGCTGGGACGAGCTGGTCCGTCGGCTGGTCGGCCGCGGCACCGAGGACGAGGCGGAACGCACCCGTCGGCTGGAGACCGCGAAGGTCGAAATGGCCGCCGAGGACGAGTTCGACGTGACCATCGTCAACGACGACGTTCGTCGTGCGGCCGAAGAACTCGTATCATTGATGCGATCGCACTGACCTCCGAGGTCAGAAGCCGAGTGAACCGTCTAGAAGCTGAGTCACCCCCAAAAGAATTGAGCACCCCTGTGTCTGGAACCGTCGCCAACCCGATCGGCATCACCAACCCGCCGATCGACGACCTGCTGACCAAGGCCGACTCCAAGTACGCCCTGGTCATCTACTCAGCCAAGCGCGCCCGCCAGATCAACGCCTACTACTCCCAGCTGCAGGAGGGCCTGCTCGAGCACGTCGGCCCGCTGGTCGACAGCCAGGTCCACGAGAAGCCGATGTCCATCGCGCTGCGTGAGATCAACGAGGGTCTGGTCACCTCCGAGCCGATCGAGGGCTGAGCCCCACCCCCATGGCGCGCATCGTCCTCGGGGTCAGTGGTGGCATCGCCGCCTACAAGGCCTGCTCCCTGTTGCGCCTGTTCACCGAGGCTGGACACGACGTCACGGTCGTGCCCACCGCCTCGGCGCTGCAGTTCGTCGGCGCCCCCACGTGGGAGGCGCTGTCGGGCAAGCCTGTGCACACCGGGGTCTGGGACTCCGTGCACGAGGTGCCGCACGTCCGGCTGGGCCAGACCGCCGACCTCGTGGTCGTGGCCCCCGCCACCGCCGACCTGCTCGCCAAGGCCGCCCACGGGCTGGCCGGCGACCTGCTGACCAACGTCCTGCTGACGGCCCGCTGCCCGGTGGTGATGGCCCCGGCGATGCACACCGAGATGTGGGAGCACGCGGCCACCCAGGCGAACGTCTCCACGCTGGCCGAACGCGGCATACACATCATCCCGCCGGCATCGGGGCGCCTCACCGGCGCCGACACCGGTCCGGGGCGGCTCCCCGAGCCCGAGGCCCTGTATGCCGTGTGCGAGCGGATCCTCGCCCATCCCGCCCCCCACACCGGTGTTGGAAGCGAAACACCCGGATCTCCGGACGTTTCGGCACGGACTGAGGCCACCACTTCGGAGCTCGCCGGTCGCAGCGTCGTCGTGTCCGCCGGTGGCACCCGTGAGCCGCTCGACCCGGTGCGCTACCTCGGCAACCGCAGCTCGGGCAAGCAGGGGTACGCCCTCGCTGCCGTGGCCGCGAGCCGGGGTGCCTCGGTGACCCTGGTCGCCGCGAACACCTCCCTCGTCGCGCCTCCCGGGGTCACCGTCGTGCCGGTGTCGACCGCCCTCGAGCTGCAGGCTGCCGTGGAGCGCGCCGCCAAGGACGCCGACGTCGTCGTGATGGCTGCTGCCGTGGCCGACTTCCGCCCGGCGCACTACACCGACGCCAAGATCAAGAAGACGCACGACCCGGCCGACCCCGACGCCGCTCCGACCATCACGCTGGTGCGCAACCCCGACGTCCTCGCCGGGCTGGTCGAGGCGCGCGGCGAGGAGGCCACGCCGGTCATCGTGGGGTTCGCCGCCGAGACCGGTGACGAGCAGGGCGGGGTGCTGCAGCACGGCCGCGCCAAGCTGGCCCGCAAGGGGTGCGACCTGCTCGTGGTCAACGAGGTGGGCCTCGACAAGACCTTCGGCCTCGACGACAACACGGTGCACATCCTGCGCCAGGGGTCGAGCCACGTCGTCGACGCCGGCCCGGCCTCCAAGGAGGTCGTCGCCGCCGCTGTGTGGGACGCCGTACAGGAGATCCTCTGACCTAGGTACACTCTCGGGGTCGCGCAGCCGTGCCCGTCGCCGCGGCCCCTTGTCAGCACCGTACCGACAGCACAGCCAGCATCGACAGCGATTGCCGCCCCGAAGGAGATTTGAGTGTCTGCACGCCTCTTTACGTCCGAGTCCGTCACCGAGGGTCACCCGGACAAGATCTGCGACCAGATCTCCGACTCGATCCTCGATGCCATGCTGAGCCAGGACCCGGGCAGCCGGGTCGCGGTCGAGACGATGGTGACCACCGGCCTCGTGCACGTCGCGGGTGAGGTCACCACCGAGGCCTACGTGGAGATCCCCAAGATCGTCCGCGACACCGTGCTGGGCATCGGCTACGACTCGTCCACCAAGGGCTTCGACGGGGCCTCGTGCGGCGTCGAGGTGTCGATCGGGCAGCAGAGCCCCGACATCGCGCAGGGTGTCGACACCGCCTACGAGAACCGCACCGGTGGCGTGGACCCGCTCGACAAGCAGGGCGCCGGCGACCAGGGCCTGATGTTCGGCTACGCCTGCGAGGACACCGCAGAGCTCATGCCGCTGCCGATCCACCTCGCGCACCGCCTGGCCGAGCGCCTCACCGCGGTCCGCCAGAGCGGCGACGTCGCCTACCTGCGCCCCGACGGCAAGACCCAGGTCACCATCGGCTACGACGGCGACAAGGCGGTCCGGCTCGACACCGTCGTGCTGTCCACGCAGCACGCCGAGGACATCTCGCTCGAGGGCCTCCTGGCCCCCGACATCATCGAGCACGTGATCAAGCCGGTGCTGGCCGAGCTCGCCGACGAGGGCACCGACCTCGACGTGTCGAGCTACCGCACCCTGATCAACCCCACCGGCAACTTCGTCATCGGTGGCCCCATGGGTGACGCCGGCCTCACCGGTCGCAAGATCATCGTCGACACCTACGGCGGCATGTCCCGCCACGGTGGCGGCGCCTTCTCCGGCAAGGACCCGTCGAAGGTCGACCGCTCGGCCGCCTACGCCATGCGCTGGGTCGCCAAGAACGTCGTCGCCGCCGGGCTCGCCCGCCGCTGCGAGGTCCAGGTCGCCTACGCCATCGGCAAGGCGCAGCCGGTCGGTCTCTACGTGGAGACCTTCGGCACCGAGTCGGTGCCGGTCGACAAGATCCAGGCCGCCATCTCGTCGGTCTTCGACCTGCGCCCCGGCGCCCTGGTCCACGACCTCGACCTGCTGCGCCCGATCTACAAGCCGACCGCTGCGTACGGCCACTTCGGTCGCACCGTGGCCGCCGGCGTCGACAACCCCTTCACCTGGGAGCGGACCGACCGCGTCGAGGACCTGCAGAAGGCAGTCAAGGGCTAGTCGGACCCGTTCGCTAGGTTCGCTCCCGTGAGTGGACAGGGCGGACCCGGTGAGCAGGCCGGCGAACAGCTGGCGCTGATCCGCTCTGCCCTGGCCAAGCCCGCCCGCCCGCCCCGCACCACCGACCAGGCCACCGCGTCCACCGACCCGGTGGCCTCGGTCGTGGTCGACACCGGGCTGGCCCACCTCGCGCGTCCGTTCGAGTACCTCGTGCCCGAGGCGCTGGCCGAGACGGCCGTGCCGGGTGTCCGGGTCAAGGTGCGGTTCGCCGGGCAGGACCTCGACGGGTTCGTGGTCGGCAGGCAGCCGCAGGCCGAGCACGAGGGACGGCTCGCGCCCATCCGTCGGGTGGTGTCGGCCGAGCCGGTGCTGACGCCGACGCAGCTGCAGGTGGCCACCGAGGTCGCCGCGGCGTGCGCGGGCACCCTCGGTGACGTGCTCCGACTGGCCGTCCCGCCGCGGCACGCGGCGGCCGAGAAGGCCCTCGCCCTCGAGGCGCCCACCCCCGACCCCCTCCCGGCGCCAGCCGTCGCCAGCCCGGCCTGGAGCAGGTATGCCGCGGGGCCGGCCTACCTGGCCCGGCTCGCGGCGGGGGAGTCCCCGGCTGCCTCGTGGCTGGCGCTGCCGACCGTGTCTCCCGAGCAGGACTGGCCGGCTGCGCTGGCCGCCGCTGCCGCCGCCACCCTGGCCGCCGGCCGGGGCAGCGTGCTGGTCGTCCCCGACCACCGCGACGTCGCCCGGGTGGACGCTGCGCTCACCGCCGCCCTCGGTCCGGGCCGCCACGTCCGCCTCACCGCCGACCAGGGTCCGCAGGCCCGCTACACCGCCTGGCTCAAGGTGCTGCGCGGCCACGTGTCGGTCGTGGTCGGCACCCGGGCAGCGGCCTTCGCACCCGTGCGCGACCTGGGTCTGGTCGCGTGGTGGGACGACGGCGACGACCTGCTCGACGAGCCCCGCGCGCCCTATCCGCACGTCCGTGACGTGCTGCTGACCCGGGCGAGGGTGGAGGGCGCCGCGGTGCTCTCCGGTGGCTTCACCCGCACCGCGGCCGTGCAGCGCCTCGTCGAGACCGGCGACCTGCGCGTCATCGCCGGCGCCTCCGTGCGCGGGGTGGTCCCGCGGGTCCAGGTCGCCGGCGAGGGAGTCGAGGTCGAGCGCGATGCCGCGGCCGCCTCGGCCCACCTGCCGTCGATCGCGTGGCGCACGGCCAAGGCCGCCCTGGAGTCCGGCCCGGTGCTCGTCCAGGTGCCGCGCCGCGGCTACGTGCCCTCCCTGTCCTGCCAGACCTGCCGCACCGCCGTGCGCTGCGGCCACTGCGGCGGCCCGGTCGCGCTGGGCTCCCGCCAGGCCGAGCCGGCCTGCCGCTGGTGCGGTCGCGGCGTGGGTCGGTTCGAGTGTCGGCACTGCGGGGGTCGCGAGCTGCGTTCGTCGGTCGTCGGCGCCCGACGCACCGCCGAGGAGCTGGGCCGGGCCTTCCCCGGGGTGCCGGTGCACACCTCCGGTGCCGGGGCGGTGCTCGAGCGGGTGGCGGCGACACCTGCCCTCGTCATCGCCACCCCGGGTGCCGAGCCCGTCGCCGAGGGCGGGTATGCCGCGTGCCTGCTGCTCGACGGCTGGGCCAGTCTCGACCGGCCCACCCTGGACGCGGGCGAGGAGGCCCTGCGCCGCTGGACCGCCGCGGCCGCCCTCACGCGTGGCGCCCTCGACGGTGGGCAGGTGGTCCTGTGCGGTGCCCCCAGCCACACGACCCTGCCGGTCGTCGAGGCCCTGGTCCGCTGGGATCCCGCGTGGTTCGCGGGCCGCGAGCTCGCCGACCGTCGCGAGCTGGCGCTGCCTCCGACCGTGGCCCTGGCCGCGGTCACCGGTGAGCGCCGGGCCGTCGAGGCGGCTCTCCGGCTGGCCCAGCTCCCTGAGGGAGTCGACCGACTCGGCCCCCTCCAGGTGGCCGACGACGCCGTTCGGATGCTCCTGCGGTGCCCCCTGGACCAGCGGGCGGCGCTCGCCGAGTCGTTGGCGGCGATGCGGTCGATCCGCAGTGCCCGCAAGGAGAAGTCCTCGGTCCAGGTGCGGATGGACCCCCGCGACCCAGCCACCTGAGGATGACCCACACCACCCCCCGCCTAGACTGCTGCGCGTGTCGATCCAGAACATCCGCCTCTTCGGCGATCCCGTCCTCCGCACGCCCGCGGCGCCCGTCGTGGACTTCGACCGGGAGCTGCGTCAGCTCGTGAAGGACCTGACCGAGACGATGGTGGACGCGCCGGGGGCAGGGTTGGCGGCCCCGCAGATCGGCGTCGGGCTGCGGGTGTTCACCTACTGGGTCGACGGCGAGCTGGGCCACCTGGTCAACCCCGACCTCGACCTGTCGACCGAGCTGCAGGAGGGCGAGGAGGGCTGCCTGTCCTTCCCCGGACTCCGGTTCGAGACGCCCCGGGCCTTGCGCACGGTGGCCAAGGGCTTCAACCAGTTCGGAGAGCCGGTGGTGGTCGAGGGGTCCGAGCTGCTGGCCCGCTGCCTCCAGCACGAGACCGACCACCTCGACGGGATCCTCTTCATCGACCGGATGGACCGGGAGCAGCGCAAGGTGGCCATGCGGGCGATCCGCGAGGCCGACTGGGGTGGTGGCACGACCCCCGTGGTCAAGGTCAGCCCGCACGCCACCTTCGGCCGGGGCATGTGATGCGGCTGGTCTTCGCCGGCACCCCCGCGGCGGCGGTGCCGTCGCTCGACGCCCTGGTGGCCTCGCCCCACGAGGTGGTCGCCGTCGTCACCCGCCCTGACGCCCGGGCCGGGCGGGGCCGCGCAGTCGTGACGTCCCCGGTGCGCCAGCGAGCCGAGGAGCTCGGCATCGAGGTGCTGACCCCCGACCGGCCCCGTGACCCCGACTTCCTCGACCGGCTGCGCGAGCTCGCGCCCGACGCGTGCCCGGTGGTCGCCTACGGCGCGCTGATCCCGCAGGTCGCGCTCGACATACCCCGGCACGGCTGGGTCAACCTGCACTTCTCGCTGTTGCCCGCCTGGCGCGGCGCCGCGCCGGTGCAGCACGCCGTGATGGCGGGCGACGAGGTGACCGGTGCTTCGACCTTCCTCATCGAGGCCGGTCTCGACACCGGTCCGGTGTTCGGCGTGATGACCGAGCGCATCCGCCCCCGCGACACGGCGGGCGACCTGCTCGGCCGGCTCGCCGAGGGGGGTGCGGGACTGCTGCTCGCCACGATGGACGGGCTCGCCGACGGCTCCCTGACGCCGGTCCCACAGGCTGCTGACGGGGTGTCGCTCGCCCCCAAGATCGAGGTCGCCGACGCGCAGGTGCGCTGGGACCGTCCGGCGGCGGCCGTCGACCGCCAGGTGCGCGGGTGCACCCCGGCACCCGGCGCGTGGTCGACCTTCCGTGACACCCGCGTCAAGCTCGCTCCCGTGCTCCTCGAGCCCGGGTATGACGGGTCGCCCCTCGCCCCGGGGGAGCTCGCCGCCGGGAAGCATGAGGTGCACGTCGGCACCGCCAGTGGCGTGGTGCGCCTCTCGGCGGTGCAGCCGCACGGCAAGAAGGAGATGGCCGCGGCCGACTGGGCCCGTGGCGTCCGGATCGACGCGGGAGAGCGGTTCAGCCATGAGTGAGCAGGGATCACGCGGCCCCCGACGGGACGGCGACGGCGGTCGGCGCAACGCCAAGGGTCGGCAGCGGCCCGAGCGCGCGCACGGTGGCCGGGAACGCTCCGCTCAGCGGCCGAGCGAGCGGAACCGTGGCGGTGACCCGCAGCGGCTCGCGGCGTACACCGTCCTGCGGGCCGTCGCCGACGGCGCCTACGCCAACCTCGAGCTCCCCAAGGTGCTGCGCGACCGGGGCATCCAGGGGCGCGATGCGGCCTTCACGACCGAGCTCGTCTACGGCGCGGTCCGGATGCACGGGCTCTACGACCCGATCATCGCCGTGGCGGCCGGCCGGACCCTCGACAAGATCGACCCCAACGTCCTCGACACGCTCCGGCTTGGTGCGCACCAGCTCCTGGGCATGCGCGTGCCGACCCACGCGGCGGTCGACGAGACCGTCGGTCTTGCGCGCAAGGTCAACGGTGCGGGGGCGGCGGGGTTCGTCAACGCCGTCATGCGACGGGTCAGCGAACGCGACCTCGACGCCTGGCTGGCGGAGGTCGTCCCGTCGGGCGAGCTCAGCGCCCAGCTGGCCGTCGAGCAGTCGCACCCGGAGTGGATCGTCAAGGCCCTGCGCGCCGCGCTGCTCGGCCACGGCGCCGCGACCGCTGATACCGTCGACGCCGAGCTCACCGCCCTGGTGACGTCGGACAACGCGCCGGCCAAGGTCTCGCTGGTCGCCCGACCGGGGCTGGCCACCGTCAGTGAGCTCGTCGACGCCGGGGCGTCCGCCTCGCCGCTCTCACCGGTCGGTGCGGTGCTCGAGGGAGGCGACCCGGGCGGCATACCCGCGGTGCGTGAGGGACGCGCCGCGGTGCAGGACGAGGGCTCGCAGCTGGTCGCGCTGGCCCTGGCGGCCGTGCCCGTGACGCGCACGGGCGCGCGCTCCGCGAACCCCGAGCAGTGGCTCGACCTCTGCGCCGGACCCGGTGGCAAGGCCGGCCTGCTGGCCGGCCTGGCCATCGAGGCGGGCGCCGACCTGACCGCCAACGAGGTCAGCCAGCACCGTGCCGACCTGGTCCGGCAGACGCTGCGCCCCGCCATCGCCAGGGCGCGCACCGAGGGCCGGTCGGTCACCGTGCGCACCCGCGACGGACGGGTGGTGGGGGAGGACGACCCAGGCCGCTACGACCGGGTGCTGGTCGACGCCCCCTGCACCGGGCTCGGTGCCCTGCGTCGTCGCCCGGAGGCGAGGTGGCGACGCACGCCGGCCGACCTCGCCGACCTGGGCAAGCTCCAGCGCGAGCTGCTCGCTTCCGCGATCGACGCCACTGCTGACGGCGGGGTCATCGCCTACGCGACCTGCAGCCCGCACCTGGCCGAGACGTCGTTCGTCGTGGGTGACGTGACCAAACGACGCACCGACGTCGAGCTCCTCGACGCCCGCGAGTTCGTGCGGGGGGCCGACGGCGGGCAGGTCGTCGTGCCGGGAACGGGGCCGACCGTTCAGCTGTGGCCGCACGTGCACGGTACCGACGGGATGTTCCTGGCGCTCTTGCGCAAGAAGGGCTGACCCGGAGTGGCCGGTCGCCGGCCGGTCCACGCGCGGCCTCGGCTGGTCCGGCGACCGGAATAGCCGCCACCGGTGGCAGGTTGGCCCACAGGTGAACACCCCCGCGCTGTCCGTCCTCGACCTCGTCCCCGTCCGTCAGGACCAGAGCACCGGTCAGGCGTTGGCCGCGACCCGGTCGCTGGCGCGGGTCGCCGACCGGCACGGCTACCGGCGCTACTGGCTGGCCGAGCACCACAACATGCCAGCAGTCGCGGCGACGAACCCGCCCGTGCTGATCGCCATGGTCGCGGCAGCCACGGAGCGGATCCGGGTCGGCTCCGGTGGCGTGATGCTGCCGAACCACGCACCCCTCGTGGTGGCTGAGCAGTTCGCGCTGCTCGAGGCGGCGCACCCCGGACGGATCGACCTCGGCATCGGCCGGGCGCCGGGCACCGATCCGGTCACTAGCTACGCCCTGCGCCACGGTGCCGGGGGAGTGGAGGCCGACGCGGTGGCGCGGTTCCCGCAGTACGTCGACGACGTCATCTCCCTGATGTCGGCCGAGGGCGTCGGCATCCGGGTCGGCGGGGAGGTCCACCCGCTGAACGCCACTCCTCGGGCGGAGTCCGTGCCCGAGGTCTGGCTGCTCGGGTCGTCCGACTACTCAGCGCGCCTCGCGGCCGAGCGCGGGCTGCCCTACGTCTTCGCCCACCACTTCTCGGGCCGCGGCACCGCGGCTGCCCTCGAGCTCTACCGCTCGGGGTACACGCCCACCGCGAGCCACCCGGTTCCGCGGACCTTCCTGACCCTCAACGTCGTCGTGGCGCCCACCCAGGCGGAGGCGGATCGACTGGTGCTGCCCAACCTGGCCTCGATGGTGGCGCTGCGCACCGGCGGGCCGCTGGCACCCCAGCTGCTCGTCGAGCAGGCCGAGGAGGCCGGGATCGCCGATGTGCACCGGGGGCTCGCCGACGAGATGCGCAGCCGCTGGGTGGTCGGCACCCCGGACACGGTCGCCGAGCGGGTGGCTGCGCTGGCGGCCGAGCACGACGTCGACGAGGTGATGGTGCACCCGGTCGCGGGCGCGCTGGCCGGCACGCCGGCCGACCGGGCCCCCGCTCGGGAGGCGACTCTGGCCCTGCTGGCCGAGGCCTTCGGGCAGCAGGCCGCCTGAACCCTCGGCCGCCTGAGCCCTGGGTCGCCTGAGCCCCGGGGTCGGCCGAGCCTTGGTCGACCGTCGCCGACGTCAGGTGCTGCCGTCGGGTGGTGCCGTCAGGTGCTGCCGTCGAGGTCGGCGAGCAGCTCGGCGACCTCGGCGGCAGCGGGCAGCTCTCCCAGCTCGAGGTGACCGGCGCGGGCGTTGGTGAGGTGGCGTCGAGCGTCGTCGAGCCGCCCGAGGTGGAGCGCGACCACCCCTTGGCTGCGTTCGAGCGACGTCGTCAGGCTGGGCGAGCCCACGAGGTCGCCGCGCTGCAGGGCCTCGTCCAGGTGCTCCTGCGCGAGTCGCGGGTCCCCTGACCGGGCGTAGGCCTCGGCGAGCCGGGCATGGACGGCGGCCAGTCCGGGGGCGTTGTCCGAGCGGACCGACAGCAGCGCCAGGGCGGTCGTGAACTGGGCCAGGGCACCGGCCGTGTCGCTCCGCCCCAGGGCAGCCTCGCCGAGGTGGTGGTGGCAGTACCCCGTGTCGACCTCGCGAGCGGCCATGCGGGAGACGGTGTAGGCGGCGCGAGCCTGTCGGACCAGCGCTTCGCCCTCCGCCAACCGCCCCCTGCGGATGTGCAGGTCGCCGAGGATGCGCAGCCGACCGGCCTCCTCGTCCGGGTCGGTGTCCGGGACCTCGAGCAGCCGCAGGGCGGTGGCGTCGTCGCCGGTCTCGATGGCCACCTGGGCACGTTGGTGGCGGACGATGGCGCCGCTCGGGTCGTCGCCGAGCACGGCCACGGCGTCGGCGTAGCGACCCATCGCGACGAGGGCTCCGGCTCGCAGGTGCAGGTCGAGGTCGCCGACCCGGTCGGTCACCGAGGTGGGCACTCGACTCTTGTCGAGCAGACGCAGGGCGAGCTCGTTCCGGCCGGTCAGCAGCGCGCTCGTGGCGCGGAGCCGGTCGGCCAGGGGGCGGTAGGCCTTCGGTGGGGCACGGTGGGTGAGCACCCGCTCGTGCTCGCCGCCCATCAACAGCGTCGTCATTGCCGTGATGGTGCGCCGGGCGTGCCAGTGCACGAGGGCGACGACCAGGAGGCCCAGCAGGGCGAAACCGAGCACTGCGGTGATCAGCGGGGTCACGCTCCGAGTCTGGCGCGTGGGGGAACGAGCTCGTGCGGATCTGGCGCGAGGCCGTCCGTTGGGACTAGGACGGCCCCCTACTACTGTGGCCGCGTGCAGATCTCGCCCAGCATCCTGTCCGCGGACTTCGCCAACCTCGAGGCCGAGCTCCGCCGCATCGCCAACGCCGACTGGGCGCACGTGGACGTGATGGACGGCCACTTCGTGCCGAACCTCACCCTGGGCCTGCCCGTGGTCGAGGCGTTGGCCCGGGTCAGCCCGATCCCCCTCGACTGCCACCTCATGATCGAGGACCCCGACCGTTGGGCGCCGAGGTATGCCGAGGCCGGCGGTTCGTCGGTGACGTTCCACATCGAGGCCGCTCACGACCCGCGCGCCCTGGCGCGAAACCTGCGTGCGCTCGGCGCCCGCGCCGGTATGGCGATCAAGCCCGGGACGTCGTTCGCTCCCTACGAGGAGCTGCTGCCCGACCTCGACATGGTCCTGGTCATGACGGTCGAGCCCGGGTTCGGGGGCCAGTCGTTCATGGCCGACCAGATGCCCAAGGTCACCCAGGTCCGCGAGGCGGTCCGGCGCCACGGTGGTGAGATCTGGGTGCAGGTCGACGGGGGAGTGTCGGCCAGCACCATCGAGCAGTGCGCCGAGGCCGGGGCTGACGTGTTCGTCGCAGGGTCTGCCGTCTACGGGGCCGAGGACGCCGCCGCAGCGGTCGACGAGCTGCGCGAGCTCGCCGCCAACCACCAGTACTGAGCGCAGGGACCACCGCCGCGCCTGGCCGCAGGTCTGGAGTCGTGTCGTGGTGCGGGCCTAGAGTCTGCTCATGGCGGAGGCGGGCAGTCGCAGCCGGCTGGCCAACGCCGCGGTCGCGTTCACCAGCAACGCCCGCAACCCCCAGCTTCGGCGGGCGCAGCTGAGCTTCCTGGGGGCCTGGACCGCGGAGTGGGCGTTCACCGTGGCGCTCGGGATCGTCGCCTACCGCGATGGCGGGGCGACCGCCGTCGGGCTCGTGGGCCTGCTCCGCATGGTCCCAGCGGCGGTGTGCGCCCCCCTGCTCTCGCCACTGGCCGACCGTGGCCGGCGGGAGCGGGTCCTCGTCGCGGTCTCCACCGTACGAGGGGCCGCGACGGCCGGGGCCGCAGTGGTCGCCGCGGGGGCCGGGCCGACGGTCGTCGTGTACGCCCTGGCCGTGGTCTCGACCATCGCGGCCACCCTCTTCAGGCCCGCGCACTCCGCGCTGCTCCCGTCCTTGTGCCACACGGGCAGCGAGCTCGCCAGCGCCAACGTGGTGCGCGGGTTGCTCGACTCCGCGGCCACGCTGGTCGGGCCGCTGCTCGCCGCGGTGCTCCTGGAGGTCGCCGATGTGTCCGCGGTGTTCTGGGTGGCCGCCGCGGCGTCGTGGTGGGCGGCCCTCCTGCTGCTCCGCCTGCGGTACGACGCACCGCCTCGCCCGTCGGCAGCGACCCGCCCCCGCTTGGTCCGTGAGGCCGTCGACGGCCTCACGACGGTTGCCCGCCACGGGGGACTGGCCCTGATCATCGGCCTGGCGGCCGTCCAGTCCTTCACCCGCGGCGCGCTGACCGTGCTGTCTGTCGTCGTCGCCATCGAGCTGCTCGGCACCGGGGAGCCCGGGGCCGGTGCGCTGATGACCGCGGTCGGAGTGGGTGCGCTGCTCGGCTCACTGGCTGCCTCGCTCCTCGTGGGCACCAGAGGTCTGGGGGTCTGGTTCGCGGTCGGGGTCGCCCTGTGGGGGCTGCCGATCGCGCTCATCGGGGTCGTGCCGCACGAGGGCGCGGCGCTCGGCCTCATCGCCCTCGTCGGTGTCGGCAACGCGCTGATCGACGTAGCAGGGTTCACGCTGTTGGCGCGAATGGCTCCCGACGAGGTGCTGGCCAGGGTCTTCGGGGTCTTGGAGAGCATCGTCGCGGTGTCGATCGGCGTGGGCGCGCTGGTCGCGTCATGGGTGGTCGACGAGTTCGGCCCGCGCCCGGCGTTGATCGCCATCGGCCTCGTGTGTCCGGTGCTGGCCGTGGCTTCGTGGTCGCGGCTGCGACAGCTGGACCGGTCGGTGGGCGGGCACGACGTCGATGTCGCGCTCCTCCAGCGGGTGCCGATGCTGCGCACCCTGCCGCTGCCGTCCATCGAACAGCTGGCTCGCGGGCTGGAGCCGGTGGCCGTCCCGGCCGGGCAGGTGGTGTTCAGCCAGGGCGACGTGGGCGACCGCTACTACGTCATCGAGGCCGGCGAGGTCGAGGTCATGGGCGACGGGGCGCTCGTCACCACCCTCGGGCCGGGTGAGGGCTTCGGGGAGATCGCCCTGCTGCGCGACTCCCCGAGGACCGCGACCGTCGTGGCCCGCACCGACGTGCGGTTGCGCGCGCTGCTCTCGACCCGCTTCCTGGCCGTCGTCCTCGGCTTCACCCCGGCGGCCCGGGCAGCAGCGCTGGACGTCGACCGCATGGTCGACCGGTTCGTGCCCAAGGACCCGGGGTCCAGCGACCGGTCGTGAGGACCATCACGCGGACCGGTCGGCGCCGACCCGCTGACACTGCGGCATACTGGGAGCTGACGTGCTCCGGGGTCGGTGCAATTCCGAACCGGCGGTGACAGTCCGCGACCCGACCGCAGCCAGCGGCCGGTTGACTGGGTGGAACTCCCAGACCGACGGTTAAAGTCCGGATGGTAGGCAGCACGCGACAGCGGGACCAGTGGGTCCGCGGTGAGGCACCAGCCTCCCCGCGTCACTGATCTCGCCCAGCAGGCCCGCCCTGCACGACCCCCCGGAGCTCGACCATCGGTCTCGAGCGAGGGCAGGACAGTGGCAGAGCAACCCACCAGCGACACGGCGATGATGAGCCGTGCCGTGGCGCTGGCTGCCCACGGTCCGGACGCCGACGCCAACCCCAGGGTCGGCTGCGTGCTCGTCGACCCCGAGGGTGAGGTCGTGGCCGCAGGCTGGCACCACGGCGCCGGCACCCCGCACGCGGAGGCCGACGCGCTCGAGGCGGCCGGGGAGCGCGCGGCGGGCAGCACGGCATACGTGACGCTCGAACCGTGCAACCACGTCGGGCGCACGCCCTCCTGTGCGAAGGCCTTGTATGCCGCGGGCGTCAGCCGCGTGGTCTACGCCCAGGCCGATCCCAACCCGGTCGCAGCGGGTGGGGCGGCCTGGCTGCGCCGCAAGGGCGTGGCCGTGGAGTCGGGTGTGCTCGCCGAGGAGGCGCTGGCACTCAACCCCACCTGGACGCACCTGGTCACCACCGGCCGGCCGTGGGTCACCTGGAAGCTGGCGACGACCCTGGACGGCCGCAGCGCGGCAGCCGACGGCACCAGCCAGTGGATCACGGGTGACGAGGCGCGGGCCGACGTGCACGAACAGCGGTCGCGGTGCGGGGCGGTCCTCGTCGGCACCGGGACGGCCCTGCTCGACGACCCCCAGCTGACCGCCCGCAAGCCCGACGGCTCGCTCTACCCGCACCAGCCGATCCGGGTGGTGATGGGGGAGCGCGACCTGCCCGCCACGGCACGGGTGCTCGACGACGCCGCACCGACCTGGCACCTGCGGACCCGCGACCCCAAGCAGGTCCTGACGGCGCTGGCCGAGGCCGGTGTGCACCACGTCTGGCTGGAGGGCGGGCCCACCGTCGCCGCGGCCCTCATGGCGGGCGGCCTCGTCGACGAGATCGTCGCCTACGTCGCCCCGGTCCTGCTGGGCCGCGGTCGCCCGTCGGTGAGCGACCTCGGCATCACCACCATCGACCACGCGCTGCGCCTGCGCCCCACCGACATCACGCTGATCGGCCACGACGTGCGGATCACCGCAGCCTTGAAGGAGATCGCCTGATGTTCACCGGAATCGTGGAGGAGCTCGGCCACGTCGTCGCGCTCGAACCCGGCGCCGCGTCGGCCCGGCTCACCGTCGCCGGCCCGCTCGTGACGTCCGACGCGACCCACGGCGCGTCGATCTCGGTCAACGGCGTCTGTCTGACGGTCGTCGAGCACGGCGACGGGCAGTTCACCGTCGACGTCATGGCCGAGACCCTCGACCGCAGCAGCCTCGGTGGCCTCGCGGTGGGTGACCGGGTCAACCTGGAGCGCGCGATGTCGGCCACGAGCCGGTTCGGCGGACACATCGTCCAGGGCCACGTCGACGGCACCGCCGAGATCCTGAGCCGCACTCCCGGAGACCGGTGGGAGGTCGTGCAGTTCACCCTCCCGGAGTCGCTGTCCCGCTACGTGGTCGAGAAGGGCTCGATCACCGTTGACGGCGTGAGCCTCACGGTGTCGGCCCTCTCCGAGCCCACCGACGGCACCCCCGCCACCTTCAGCGTCTCGCTGATCCCCACCACGCTTGCCCTCACCACGTTGGGACACAAGGGAGTTGGCGACACCGTCAACCTCGAAGTCGATGTCCTGGCGAAGTATGTCGAACGCCTGATCACCACCAAGGAGACCTTCGCATGAACTGGCTCGAACAGCTCTTCTCCGCAGAGCTCACCATCGGCAGCAGCCACATCCTGTGGCGCGAGATCGTCGGCAACGCCTTCGGGTTCGCCTCGGCGATCGGTGGCATGCGTCGTCGCGTCTGGGCCTGGCCGGTCGGGATCGTCGGCAACCTCCTGCTCTTCACGGTGTTCTTCGGGGTCGCCTTCAGCAACCCCCAGCAGGAGACCTTGTACGGGCAGGCCGGCCGGCAGATCTTCTTCATCATCACCAGCGTGTACGGCTGGTGGCGCTGGAACCAGGTGAGGGCCCGCCGGCACGCCGGTGACGACGCCCCGGCCATCACCCCGCGGTGGGCGACAGCAGCCGAACGCCTGCAGTACGTGGGCTTCTGGGTGGCCGGCGTCGTCGTCATGCAGTGGGTGTTCGCCTCGATCGGCAGCGGCCCGTTCTGGCAGGCGCCGCGGTGGTACTTCTGGTGCGACGCCTGGATCTTCATCGGCTCGATCGTGGCGACCTATGCCATGGCCCGCGGTTGGAACGACTTCTGGCTCGCCTGGATCGCGGTCGACCTGGTGGGTGTCCCGCTCCTGTGGCACTCGAAGTTCTACCCGTCCGCGATCCTCTATGTCGTCTACGGCGCCCTGGTGATCTACGGGTTCTTCGTGTGGCTCAAGGCCTCTCGCGAGGAGCGCGACCCGGCGCCCGAGCTGAGTGAGGTCTCGGCATGATCGGCCTGGCCACCGTCGAGCAGGCCCTCGGAGCGCTGCGCGACGGCCGCCCGGTGCTGGTCACCGACAGCGCGGACCGCGAGAACGAGGGCGACGTGATCCTCGCTGCGCAGACCCTCACGGACGAGTGGCTCGCCTGGACGATCCGCCACACCAGCGGCTACGTCTGCGCACCGGTGACGGCGGCGACCGCCGACCGGCTCGGGCTCCCGCTCATGGTGGCCGACAACCGCGACCCGTTGCGCACCGCCTACACGGTGACCATCGATGCGGCCGAGGGCGTCACGACCGGGATCAGCGCGGCTGACCGAGCGCGCACCATCCGGCTGCTCGCCGACCCGCTGTCGACCGCCGACTCGTTCGTGCGGCCGGGACACGTGATCCCGCTGAGGGCCAGGGACGGCGGCGTCCTCGAGCGCCCGGGTCACACGGAGGCGGCCGTCGACCTGTGCCGGCTCGCCGGGCTCGCCCCGGCCGGCGCGATCGGTGAGCTGGTCAACGACGACGGCACGATGATGCGGCTGCCGGAGGTGCTCGCGACCGGCGCCGTCCACGACGTCCCGGTCATCACCATCGAGCAGCTCGTCGCCTGGCGTCAGCTGCACGACCGGGTCGAGACGCTTGCGGAGACCACGCTGCCCACCCGGCACGGCGAGTTCGCGACCGTCGGCTTCCGCGACCGGCTGACCGGCCACGAGCACGTCGCGCTGGTCAGCCCGAAGGGCGCTGAGGGCCCAAACCCGTTGGTGCGACTGCACTCCGAGTGCCTCACCGGCGATGCCTTCGGGTCGCTGCGCTGCGACTGCGGGCCGCAGCTCGAGCGGTCGATGGAGCGGATCGCCGCCGAGGGTGGCGTGCTCGTCTACCTGCGCGGCCACGAGGGGCGCGGCGTCGGGCTGGTCTCCAAGCTGCAGGCCTACGCGCTCCAGGACGCGGGGCTCGACACCGTCGACGCCCAGCTCGAGCTCGACCTCCCGGTCGACGCGAGGGAGTATGCCGCCGGTGCCGCCATCCTCTCCGCGCTCGGCTTGTCGTCGGTGCGGCTGCTCACGAACAACCCCGCGAAGGTCGAGGCGCTCTCGCGCTACGGCATCGCCGTGGCGGCCGTCGAGCGCCTCTCGATCGCGCCGAACTCCGCCAACCGCGACTACCTGCGCACCAAGCGTGACCGGATGGGCCACGACCTCGTGGTCGACGCGAGCGACCAGGGAGCCAGCGCGTGAGCGGACACGGTGCCCCTGCTGTCACCGCGGACGGCAGCGGCCTGCGGGTCGCGATCGTGGCCGCCTCCTGGCACACCGAGGTGATGGACGGGCTGGTCGCGGGTGCCCAGCGAGCCCTGGCCGAGGCCGGCGTCGTCGACGTGCCGCTCGTGCGGGTGCCGGGCACGGTGGAGCTCACCGTCGCGTGCGCGCGTCTCGCCCCGGCATACGACGCGCTCGTCGCGCTGGGGGTCGTGATCCGCGGTGGCACACCGCACTTCGACTACGTCTGCTCGGGGGTCACGCACGGGCTGGCCCAGGTGAGCGTGCACACGGGGATCCCCATCGGGTTCGGGGTGCTCACGTGCGACGACGACGCCCAGGCGCTCGACCGTGCCGGGCTGCCGGGATCCAGCGAGGACAAGGGGCACGAGGCCGCGATGGCCGCCGTGGCGACCGCGGTCACCCTCGGCGACCTCGCTCCCCGTACCCTTGGCGCGTGAAGACTTTCGAGGACCTGTACGCCGAGCTGGCCGAGAAGGCGGTGAGCCGACCCGAGGGGTCCGGCACCGTCGCCGCGCTGGACGCAGGCGTGCATGCCATCGGCAAGAAGATCGTGGAGGAGGCGGCCGAGGTCTGGATGGCTGCCGAGCACGAGGGCAAGGACCGCACGGCCGAGGAGATCAGCCAGCTGCTCTACCACCTGCAGGTGCTCATGGTCGCGGCCGACATCTCCCTCGACGACGTCTACACGCACCTCTAGCAACCACCGCCCGCCAGCAACCACCGCCCGCCAGCAACCACAGCCAGTCACCACGTCCAGAGAGTCACGCAGATGTTGCGCATCGCCGTCCCCAACAAGGGTTCGCTGTCCGAGCCGGCTGTCGAGATGCTGCGCGAGGCGGGCTACCGCACGCGCCGCGACACCAAGGAGCTCGTGCTCACCGACACCGACAACGAGGTGGAGTTCTTCTACCTGCGACCGCGCGACATCGCGGTCTACGTCGGCTCCGGCACGGTCGACTGCGGGGTCACCGGCCGCGACCTGCTGCTCGACGCCGGCAGCGCCGCCATCGAGGTGATGACGCTCGGCTTCGGGGGCTCCACCTTCCGGTATGCCGCGAAGCCCGGCACCTGCTCCAGCGTCGCCGAGATCTCGGGTCATCGCGTCGCGACCAGCTACCCGGGTCTGGTCGGCAAGCACCTCGCCGACCAGGGGGTCAGCGCCGAGGTGGTGCGCCTCGACGGCGCCGTCGAGACGGCGATCACCCTCGGCGTGGCCGACGTCATCGCCGACGTGGTCGAGACCGGCACCACCCTGCGCCAGCAGGGCCTGGAGATCTTCGGCGAGGAGATCCTGCGCAGCGAGGCGGTGCTGATCCGGCGCGAGGGCTCGCACGAGACCGCGGCCGTCGAGGTGCTGCGTCGGCGACTGACCGGTGTCGTCACTGCGCGCCACTACGTGATGCTCGACTACGACGTGCCCGTCGCGCTGGTCGAGGCGGCCTGCGCCATCACCCCGGGGCTCGAGTCGCCGACCGTCTCGGCGCTGCAGAACAAGGACTGGGCCGCAGTGCGCGCCATGGTGCCGCGGGCGCGGACCAACGCGATCATGGACGAGCTCTACGAGCTGGGCGCGCGGGCGATCCTGGTGACCGACATCGCCGCCTGCCGGTTGTGACGGCCGTGACCCCGTCGGGTCGGACCCCGCACTCGGCCGCCGGGAGCGCGGACGAGCAGGCGGCCTTCGCGGTGTTCCGTCCGCGCCGCGGGCGACAGGTGGCCTACGGCTTCGCTGCGCTGACCCTGGTGCTGTTCGCGGTGATCGCCGTCCTGCTGCCCGGCCCGGCCGAGGGTGGCACCTGGCGCACCGGCGACAAGATCTTCTTCGTGGGTGTCGGCGTCGCGATCGCGGCGATGCTGTGGAGGTTCGCCGCCATCCGGGCGGTGCCGACGCGTGACGGCCTGACGGTGCGCAACCTCTTCACGACCCGCACGCTGTCCTGGCGAGAGGTGCTCGACGTGCGCTTCTCCGGGGGCGACCCGTGGGTCAGCCTCGCGTTGTCCGACACCGACACGCTCGCGGTGATGGCGATCCAGAAGGCCGACGCCGAGTTCGGGCGGGCCGAGGCCGGACGACTGGCCGCGCTCGTGCAGGCGCTCGGCCCGTCGGCCACGAGCCCCGACGTCACGCTCGACTGACAAGGTCCGGCGCGGTCTCGACGGGCCGTCCTCGGGTCACTCCACCTTGCGCAGGCCCGGGCGGAGCAGGGCCGAGAAGCCGACCTGGGCCAGCATCAGCACCGTCAGCGTCCCCCAGACCGCGGTGAACCCGCCGGTGAGGTCGCGCAGCGCTCCCATGCTCGCGGGACCGAACGACGCGATCGTGTAGCTGAACAGGAACGCCATCCCGGCCAGCCGCGCGCTGGCGGCGGGGGAGCCGGCGTAGTCGACCATCAGGACGAGGCCCAGCGCGAACGACGCGCCCTGGCCGAACCCCAGGACCGTCGCCCACACCCAGGGCGCACCGTGCGGAGCCAGCCACAGACCCGCCTGGCCGAGGAGCCCGAGCACCGACGCCGAGAGCAGCAGCACGCGCCGGTCGTGGATG
The DNA here is from genome assembly GCF_001429605.1 of Phycicoccus sp. Soil802. Classification (GTDB taxonomy): domain Bacteria; phylum Actinomycetota; class Actinomycetes; order Actinomycetales; family Dermatophilaceae; genus Pedococcus. Next base: position 40,719 of record NZ_LMSS01000006.1, on the reverse strand, counting down.
CGGTCGGTGAGCGCCGGGGCCAGGAGCCCGGAGACCAGCTGTGCGGCGGTGAAGACGGACAGCAGGTAGCCCGCGTCGGTCGGGTCCCAGCCGCGGGCGGTGTAGGACGGGGCGAGCCAGGCCAGCGTGGAGTAGAACTCCACCGACTGGATGGCGAGGTAGCCGGCGACCAGCCAGGCCGTCGCGTGCCGCCAGGGGAGCCGGGCGGGGGCGACGACGGTCGGGTTCGCGGCACGGTGCCGCGCGTGCCCCGTCAGGACCGGCACCCAGGCGAGGACGCCCACCACCGCGAGCAGCGACCAGGACGCGAGCGAGGCCTGCCATGAGCCCAGCCAGCCCTCCAGCGGCACCGACAACGCCGACGAGGCACCGGCCCCGCCCATCATCGCCAGCATGTAGAGACCGGTGACCAGCCCCGCGCGCTGGGGTGGGAAGAGCTCCTTGACCAGGCCGGGAAGCAGCGTGCCGCCGATGGCGATACCGACCCCGGCGAGGAACGTCCCGGCATACAAGGGCCACGTGGCGCCGCCCGCGAGACGGAGGCCGAGCCCCACCGCGACGCACACGATCGACAGCTCGACCGAGGCCGCGGCACCCAGCCGCGCGGCGATCCGCTGCGCACTGGGGGCGAACAGTCCCATGCACAGCACCGGCAGCGTGGTGAGCGCGCCTAGGGCGGTGTTGGACAGCCCCAGGTCGTCGGCGATGGTCTCGGTGAGCGGCGGCACGCTGGCCATCGCGGTGCGCAGGTTGGCGGCGACGGCGACGAGCGCGAGCGCCATCAGCCAGACGGGAGGAAGGTGGGGGTGGCGGCGAGTGGACATCCCCGCCAGTCTCGCAGCCGCGCTCAGTCGTCCTGCGGGCCGGTGGTCATCGACTCGGGCACCATGTCGCGTGCCTCGTCCAGCGGCATACCCGTGAGCATGAGCAGGTCGACGACCATCGACCGGATCTGGGCGCGCATCACCTCACCGGACAGCCCAGCCGACGGGTCGATCACCGCGCTGGCCTCACCGATCCGCTGCAGGCCCACCCGCGCGTTGGTGGGCAGCCGTCGTTCGCCGAGCTCGCGGGCGATGTCCTCGCAGGTCTCGGCCAGTGCGTCGAGCAACCGCAGGTATGCCGTGGGGACCGCCTCCTCGCGCCAGGTCGCGATCGCGGCCCGGCGGACCAGGACCCGTAGGTTGCGGATGGCGCGGTCGAGCGGTTCGAGGAGGTCGGCGATGGCCTGCACGCCCGGGAGGTGACGGCGCCGGAACGGCGACAGCCGCACGACCGCGATGCCCTCGGCGGACAGCGCCCGCGCCTCATCGAGCATGGCCTCGGAGTCCCGGGCGCGGGACAGGGTGGCCGAGGCGAGGTCGGAGTCGCCGGTGCGCAACGAGCGCGCGGTGTCGGCGAGGATCGCGCCGATCTCGTGGACGACGAGGGAGGCCTGCTGACGCGGCCGGCGCAGGGGAGCGGCGGGGGCCACGAGCGTGAAGGCCAGCGCCACGCAGCCGCCCACGACGGCGTCGAGCCAGCGGGTGAACGCCTGCCCCGAGCCGGCGACCAGGGTCGTGACGATCACCGACTGCACGCCGGCCTGGGTGATGAGCAGCATGCCCGCGCCGAGCAGGGCAGCCACGCTCATCGACAGCACGACCACCACGATGATCTGCCAGAACCCCGACCCGAAGAAGTGCACGAAGACATCGCCGACGAAGACCCCCACCGCGACCCCGAGCATCACCTCGGTGACCCTGCGCAGCCGCTGGCCGAAGGACATGCCGAGCGAGATCATCGCCGTGACGGGGGCGAAGAACGGCCGGTCGTGCTGGAGCACGTCGCTGGCCACCCACCACGCGGTGGCCGCGCCGAGGCCGCACTGCACGATGAAGAACATCCGGCTGACCAGCCGGTCGGTGCGCACCCGCGCCTCACGGCGCGAGCGTCGCGCCGCGCGGGCGAGGTCGACGGTGGACACGTCAGCCGTTCTGCGCGTAGGCGGCCTCGAGCAGCGGCCCGAGCGAGCGCAGGTCGTCCTCGTCCGCGTCGGAGGAGAGGTGCAGCCAGTGGGTCGCCTGCGCGAATCCCTTGGCCGGCGAGAGCCGTTCGTCGTCGGGCACGGCACCGCGGAACCGGAAGCCCACGCGCACGGTGTCACGGGGGCCGGGAGCCACCGCCACGAACTGGGTGCGGCGGACCACCGGGATGTAGGTGCCGCGGCCCTCGCGGTGGGCGTCGTCGCCGAGTCCCTCCGCGAGCGTGACGATGGCGTCGTGGATCGGGCGCAGGTGCGCCTTCGCGTCTGCGTAGAGCGCATCGGTGTAGCCGTCGGGGTCGGGTCGCTTCCACCCCGCAGCCGTGGCGGCCGCGTCGGCGATGGCCCACTGGGAGTTCTGTGGCACCCCGTGCACGTCACGCAGCCAGGCCCGCACGGCCCGCTGGTCCAGCGCGTCGACCCCCGACCCGTCGACCAGCACGACCCACTCGTCGAGCGTGTGACCGGTGCGGGCCTGCATCGACTCGGTGACCGCGGCCATCATGTCTGCGGGTTCCATGGCCCCGATTATGTCTGCCGCATGCCCAGCCCGCCCTCCTCCCCACCTGACCTCAGCTTTATCGGGTCAAGCAGGAAGGTTGACCCTCACTCGACTTTCGAAGTGGGGTGAAGGTCAACCTTCTCCCTAGACCCGATAAAGCTGGGGCGCGTGACGGGCTAGCGGCGGTCGTGGGTCGTGTCGAGGAAGAGGTCGGCGCGTTCCCAGGTGCGGTCGGCCTCGTAGAGCCGGCGTTCCTGGGTGGACCAGCGGTCCCAGAACGGCGCGTAGCCGGGGTCGCGCGCCAGCCCTCGGGCCCGGCGCACCGACTCCTCGGCCTCCACCCAGACCAGCACCGAGGCGGCCTTGCCGGCGGGCAGCGCCCCGGCGCCGCAGCCTTCGAGGACGACGACCTCCGAGGACGGCAGCTGCACCCACTCGGCATACCGGCCGGCCGCCCAGTCCCACCGGCGGTACCGGGCGGGCAGGCCCTCGGTGAGCGGGCCCACGACCCACTCCTGGGCGCGGTGGGTGCCGGCCCGCAGGCCGTCCCAGCCCGGGTAGAGGTCGTCCATGTGCACGGTCGGGGCGGCCAGGTCGGCGGCGACGTCGTTGGCCAGCGTGGTCTTGCCGGCACCGCTCGGACCGTCGATGCAGACCAGGTGCGTCGTGCCACAGAGCGGCCGGCTGCCGTCGACGAGCGCGACGATTGTCGCCACCACCGCTCTCTGGTCGACAGGCATGGTCGCTCTCTGGTCGACGGGCATGGGCTCCAGACTAGATCGCTAGGCTCGCCGCGTGAGTGTTGCGACCCGCGTCATCCCCTGCCTCGACGTCGATGCCGGGCGCGTCGTCAAGGGGGTCAACTTCCTGAACCTGCGCGACGCGGGTGACCCGGTCGAACTCGCCAAGCTGTACGGCGAGCAGGGCGCGGACGAGCTGACCTTCCTCGACGTGACGGCCAGCAGCGGCAACCGCGAGACGACCTACGACATCGTCGGCCGGACCGCCGAGCAGGTCTTCATCCCGCTGACCGTGGGCGGGGGAGTCCGCACGGTGGACGACGTCGACCGGCTCCTGCGGGCGGGGGCCGACAAGGTGGGCGTCAACACCGCCGCGATCGCCCGACCCGAGCTGATCGCCGAGGTGGCGGACCGGTTCGGCTCGCAGGTGCTCGTGCTCTCGGCGGACGTGCGGCGGCGGGTCGACGACGCGGGCCACCGCAGCGGGGGCTTCGAGGTCACCACCCACGGCGGCCGACAGGGCACCGGGCTCGACGCGGTCGAGTGGTGCGCCCGTGCCGCTGAGCTGGGGGCCGGCGAGATCCTGCTGAACTCGATGGACGCCGACGGCACCAAGGACGGCTTCGACGTCGAGCTGATCGAGCTGGTGCGCCGCGAGGTGCGGATCCCGCTGATCGCCAGTGGGGGCGCCGGTCGGGTCGAGCACTTCGCCCCGGCGGTCCGAGCCGGCGCGGACGCGGTGCTGGCGGCGAGCGTCTTCCACTTCGGTGAGCTCACGATCGGTGACGTCAAGGACGCACTGCGGCAGGACGGCATACCGGTCCGCTGAGGACCCAGCCGCTCACTCATGCAAAGGGTGAGTTGGCGCCGAGCCGGCCACGGCTGAGTCGCGGGAACGCGGCTAGTCGAGCACCTCGAGGAGCACCGACACGGGGTCCTCCTCCTCGATGGACTCGGCCACGCGCACGGCCTTCTTGACGGGGAGGACGTAGCGGCCGTCGTCGCCGGGGAAGACCGAGGTCGTCCACGTCGTCGCGCCGACCGTGACCCGCACCCGCACCGACCCGAACCCACGGCCGGGAGGCGGTCGCTCGCTGACCACCTCGCTGGCCTCCTCGTCGAGGGTCACGAAGTACCAGGAGTCGCGGGCGCCCCACTCCCACAACGGGGCGGTGAACTCGACCTGTTCTCCCACGGCTCCTCCTGCCTCGTGCCCGCTGTTGCCAGGAATCCGCCGGTTCAGGACAACCCGAGCGGTGCGTCCCAGAGGGCCTGGACGGCCTCGTCGCTGCCGGTCACCTGGAGGTCGGCCACGCGACGGCGACCGTAGGCGGCGAGGACGAGCTCGGTCGCCTCCCCGCGCAGGGTCACGGTGCCGAGCTCGGTCTCGCCCCGGACGGTGAGCGACTTGCCGTCGGTCCGCTCGAGCACCACCCCGACCGGGCTGCGGCGGAAGAACAGCTTGCCCATCCGCTTGAGGGTCTTCCACAGGGCCTTCTGCTCACGGAGCGGCACCTCGCGTCGAGGGCCGACCTGGCCGTCCCCACGCAGGACGTCCTCGTGGTGGATGAAGAACTCCACGAAGTTGACGGCGTCGTCGACCGAGGCCAGCTGGGTCGGCGCCCACGACGGGGGTCCCGAGCGGACCAGGTCGACCAGCTCGGGCCACGGTTTCGCGGCGTAGTCGGCCTGCCCGTCCTCGAGCCGCCCGGCCAGCGGCGGGATCCAGATCCCGGGCGCGAGGTCGGGGCGACGCTCGCGGACGACGAGGTGCGCCGCGAGGTCGGCCGTCGTCCAGGGTGAGCACAGCGTGGGTGCGTCGGGGCCGACCGCCTCGAAGGTGTCGCAGAGGGATTCGCGCTCGGTCCGGGCGAGGTGGGTCATGACGTCATCATGCCTGCCCCGTGAGAGGGTTGGGATTCCCCACCCAGCTCTCGGAGGTCAGCAGTGTCGCTCGACGCGTCAGCCGATGCTGCGCCGTCGCTGAAGCGCAGCCTGCAGATCGTGTGGGTGGGGGTGCGGCGCGAGCCACGCTGGTTCGCGTTCGCCGTCGCGGGGAGCGCTCTCTACGGCGTGATGACGGTGTTGACCGCCTGGGCGATCGGCAAGGTCACCCGCGAGCAGGTGCAGCCGGCCGTGGCTGCCGGGCACGCGACCGCAGCCCAGCTGTGGACCATCTTCGGCTGGATCGCAGGCGTCGTCGTCATCAACGTCGTGGGCGTCGTGATCCGGCGCATCGCGGCCGGCTACACGATGTACAACGTGGCCGCCGGTTTCCGTCGCGAGGTGACCAGGCAGTACCTGCGGCTCCCGCTCGCGTGGCACCACCGGCACCCGTCCGGGCAGCTGCTCTCCAACGCCAACGCCGACGTCGAGGCGACCTGGAACGTCTTCGCGCCGCTGCCGATGGCCATCGGCGTGATCATCATGCTGGTGGCCGGCATCGTGCAGATGGTGCTCGTCGACCCGGTCATGGCGATCATCGGCCTGACCGTCTTCCCGCTGCTGTTCCTCGCCAACATGGTCTTCCAGCGGGCGATGTCGCCTCGGGTCTCGCGCGCCCAGCAGCTGCGCGCCGAGGTCAGCGAGGTCGCCCACGAGAGCTTCGAGGCCGCGCTCATCGTGAAGTCGATGGGTCGCGAGCAGCAGGAGTCCGACCGGTTCGAGGAGGTGACCCGACGGTTGCAGGCGGCCAACGTCGAAGTGGGCCGCACCCGGGGCACCTTCGACCCCGTCATCGAGTCGATCCCCACCCTCGGCACGCTCGCGGTGCTCGCCGTCGGGGCGCACCAGGTCGCGAACGGCGCCCTCACGCCCGCCGCCGTCGTCCAGGTCGCCTACCTCATCTCGGTGCTGGCCTTCCCGGTGCGCGCGCTGGGCTGGGTGCTCGGCGAGCTGCCGCGCACCGTCGTCGGCTGGGACCGCGTCGACGCCGTTCTCAAGGCGCGCGGCGAGCTGGCCTTCGGGTCCGAGGAGCTCGAGCCGCGTGGGGCGTCGCACGCCCGCCTCGACCGGGTCGACTACTCCTACGACATCGTCGACGAGCACGGTGAGGAGTCGACGTTCCAGGCGATCCACGGGGTCTCGCTCGAGGTCGAGGCCGGTTCCACGGTGGCCCTCGTCGGACCCACCGGCTCGGGCAAGACCACCCTGACCAACCTCACGCTGCGCCTCGTCGACCCGCACCACGGCCGGGTGACCCTCGACGGGCTCGACCTGCGCGAGGTCGCCCGCGGCGGGGTGTCGGCGGTGGCCGCGCTGGTGCCGCAGCAGACCTTCATGTTCGACGACACCGTGAGCGGCAACGTCACGCTGGGCGGCTACTACACCGACGAGGAGGTCTGGCAGGCGCTCGAGGTCGCCCAGGCCACCGGCTTCGTGACCGACCTGCCGCTCGGCATCGAGACCCGGGTCGGGGAGCGTGGCACGTCGTTGTCGGGTGGGCAGAGGCAGCGGATCGCGCTGGCCCGCGCCGTGATCCGCGGTCCACGGCTGCTGGTCCTCGACGACGCCACGAGCGCCGTGGACCCGGCTGTGGAGCAGGCGATCCTCGCCGGGCTGCGCAAGACCAGTGCCGGCACCTCGGTGCTCGTCGTGGCCTACCGCATGTCGACGATCACCCTCGCCGACCAGATCGTCTACGTCGAAGGTGGGCGCGTCGTCGACCACGGCACCCACCAGGAGCTCGAGCAGCGGTGTGTCGGCTACCAGCGGCTGGTCACGGCCTACGCGCGTGAGGCCGCCGAGCGGGCTGCTGTCGCCGCGGACGAGGAGGTGGACGCGTGAGCACCTCCATCGACGCCACCTCGTCACTGGGCACCGTCGCCACCCTGAAGCGCGGCCTCGACCTGTCGCCCGAGCTGCGCCGCGGCCTGGGCGTCACCCTCGGCCTCGCCGCCGTGACCACCGTCGGCCGGATCGTCGTGCCCTTCGTGGTCCAGCAGACGACCGACCACGGCCTGCTCGGCAAGGACGGTCCGGACCCCGGCCTCGTGACCCGTTACGTGCTCTTCGCACTGATCGCCGTGGCCATCACCGCCGCGAGTGCGTATGCCGTGAACGTGCGCCTCTTCCGCTCCTCCGAGGCGGGACTGGCATCGTTGCGGCTCAAGGCCTTCCGCCACATCCACGACCTGTCGATGCTCACCCAGAACACCGAGCGGCGCGGTTCTATGGTCAGCCGTGTCACGTCTGACGTCGACACGATCAGCCAGTTCGTCCAGTTCGGCGGCATCATCCTGGTGCTCAGCCTCGGGCAGATCGCGGTCGCCACGGGGCTGATGCTCTTCTACAGCCCGTTGCTCACCGGCGTGGTGTGGCTCTGCTTCGTGCCGCTGCTGTTCGTGATCCGCCGGTTCCAGGCCATCGTCGGCCGGGCCTACACGATCGTCCGCGAGCGGGTCGGCGACCTGCTGGCCGCCGTGTCGGAGTCGGTCGTGGGCGCGGCCACGATCCGCGCCTACGGCGTCGAGGAGCGCACGGCCACCCGCATCGACGCGGCCATCGAGGCGCACCGCGCGGCCTCGATCAGGGCGCAGGTGCGCTCCGTCGTGGCCTTCTCCTCCGGTCAGCTCGTCGCCGGCCTGACGCTCGCGGTGGTCCTGGTCGTCGGCACCATCCAGGCCAGCGGTGGCCACCTCACGCTGGGCAAGCTGCTGGCGTTCCTCTTCCTCGTCAACCTGTTCACCCAGCCGGTGCAGCAGGCCACCGAGATCCTCAACGAGCTCCAGAATGCCGTGGCCGGCTGGCGTCGGGTGATCGGCGTGATCGACACCCCGGCTGACGTGGCCGACCCGGGTGACGACGGCCAGACGTTGCCGCGTGGACCGATCACCGTCGACTTCGACGCCGTGTCGTTCGCCTACCCCGGTGGGGACACCGTCCTGCACGACGTGAACCTGTCGATCGCGCCACGGTCGCGGGTCGCGATCGTGGGGGAGACCGGGTCGGGCAAGTCCACCCTGGCCAAGCTGCTGACCCGGCTGATGGACCCCACCGAGGGCACCGTCCACATCGACGGGGTCGACCTGCGCCACGTGCGCTTCTCCTCCCTGCGCGAGCGCGTCGTGCTCGTGCCGCAGGAGGGCTTCCTCTTCGACGCGACGCTGCGCGAGAACGTCCGATTCGGTCGCCCCGACGCCACCGACGAGGACGTGCGCCTGGCCATCACCGAGCTCGGTCTCGACGCCTGGCTGGCCGGGCTCCCACAGGGCCTCGCGACCGAGGTCGGCCAGCGCGGCGAGTCGCTGTCGGCGGGGGAGCGCCAGCTGGTCGCCCTGGCCCGCGCCTACCTCGCCGACCCCGACCTGCTGGTCCTCGACGAGGCGACCTCCGCGGTGGACCCCTCGACGGAGGTCCGCCTCCAGCGGGCCCTCGAGGGCCTCACCCGCGGTCGCACCTCGATCGCCATCGCGCACCGGCTCTCCACCGCCGAGGCCGCCGACGAGGTCGTCGTCGTCGACCGTGGCCGGATCGTCGAGCGCGGACCGCACCGCGACCTGGTCCGCCAGGACGGGGTGTATGCCGCGCTGCACGCTTCGTGGGCAGCCCAGCAACGCGGCTAGCGAGTCTCGGAACTCGAACGAACGATGAACATCGCCGTGCCCCAGCCTGCAGGCGTGGAGGTCCGACACCTCCGTGCGGCGACGACTGGCTCCCGCAGACTATGGCGGGGGTGGAGGCGCAGGAGCATCCTGACCTCATGGCAGAGAGCTCGTTGGCTGCGCCGACGCCCTCCGGGAGCGTGGCCGTCCCCCTGACCGGATTCGCCGTCGGCGCGGTCGTCGCCGTGCTCGTCGGGGTGTTCGGCAGGGTGCACGACCCGACCCTGGCGGGCACCACGACCCTCGGCTTCCGGACGGTGCTGGCCATGAAGGTGGTCGCCACCGTCGCCATCGGGGTCATCGCCGTGCTCCAGCTCCTCGGTGCGCTGGTGCTCTACGGCAAGCTGGGTGTGAAGGCGCCTGCGTGGCTCGGGACCGCCCACCGGGTCTCGGGCTCGATCGGCGTCGTGCTCATCGTCTTCGTCGCCTACCACTGCCTCTGGGCCCTCGGCCTGGAGTACGGGACGTTGCCCGACGGAGAGCCCGTGTCCGCGCGAACGCTTTTGCACGGCATACTCGGCTGCCTGGTGATCGGCGCCCTGGTGACCAAGGTGGTCGCGGTGCGGTCGAGGCGCGCGCCCGGGTGGTTCCTCCCCGTGGCGGGTGGGCTGCTCTTCACGCTGCTCATGGCAGCGGTGCTGACCTCGGCGGTCTGGTACCTCGGCGCCAAGGGTTGGCCGGCCAGCGGTTACTGACTCTGTGGCAACGGCGGGCGAGGCGTCGGCGCCTGACCACGACGGTGGCGCCTGCGCGATGAGTTCGGGTGGGCCGCCCAGTCAGTTGTGGTGGCGCGCTCGAGCGCGTCGTGCCCCGCGAGGAGGATGACCGACATGACGAGACCGTTCCGGTTCGGGGTAGTGGCCCCGGTGCTCACCGACCTGCCGACCTGGCGGGACCGGGTGCGCCACATCGCTGACCTGGGCTACTCGACCCTGCTCATGCCCGACGTCCCGCTCTGGCAGCCCGCCCCTGCTCCGACCCTCGCCCTTGCTGCCGCGGTCGCACCGGACCTTCGGGTCGGGACCTGGGTGTATGCCGCGCCGTTCCGTCCGGCGTGGAGCCTCGCCTGGGAGGCGCATTCGCTCACGACGCTCACCGAGGGACGCTTCGAGCTGGGCCTCGGCACCGGCCGGCCCGGTATCGAGGACGAGCTGCGCGAGCGTGGCATGCCGGTCACCTCGCCGGGGCGGCGGCTGGGCGAGGTGCGCGAGGCGGTGTCCCAGCTCCGCGAGCTGGACGGACCCGAGGTCCACACGCCCGTGGTGATGGCGGTCCGTGGACCGAAGGCGCAGGCCCTGGCGAGCGAGGTCGCGGACACGGTCACCTTCGTCCTGCGACCGACTGACACTCGCGACGAGGTGGCCGAGCTCGCCCGCGGCTTCACGTCCACCCGCGACGTCGAGCTGGCCCTCCACGTGCCGGTCGTCGGTGACGGGATCGCGGCCTTCATGGCGTCGGCGCGCGAGATCGACCCGGCCGCGCTGCACGAGGCGGACTCGATGCTCGTCCTCCCGGACGATCCAGCCGCGGCCATCGAGGAGGTCCAGCGACGACGTGAGGAGCTGGGGTTCTCGTACGTCGTGATCGGGGCCGACTTCGCCGAGGTGATGGCCCCCGTGGTGGCCGCTCTGGCGGGCCGGTAGCACGCGCTGTTGCTACGGTTCCCTCGATCAGTGCCGACCGGCATACGAGGGGAATGCGATGCAGCTGGACGACGAGGTGGGCCACGCCGCTGAGCCCACAGCGGTGGCGGCAGAGGCGCGCCCCGCGGGTGGCGCAGCGCGCTTCCTCGCACCCCGTGACCGCACGAGGCTGGTCCTGGCCAGCGCGCTCATGCTGTTCGTGGAGCTGGCGCTGATCCGGTGGACCTCGTCCAACAACCTCTACCTCGTCCACATGACCAACTTCGTCCTGCTGGCGAGCTTCCTCGGCATCGGGATGGGCTTCCTGCGCGCCAGGGCCACCCGCGACCTGTTCCCGCTGGCGCCGGTCCTCCTCGCCACGCTGGTGGGCTTCGTCCTCGCGTTCCCCGTCCGGACGGGGACGGGACGCGGCGGCCGGTGGGAGCTGGTGGGGTCCTTCGACTGGCCGCCGCTGCCGCGCTGGCTCAGCCTGACCGTCATCTTCGTCCTCACGGTGGGGACGCTGATGGCGCTGGCACAGGAGGTCGCCCGGACCTTCGCACGGTTCGAACCGCTGGAGGCCTACCGGCTCGACGTGATGGGGAGCCTGACCGGCATCGCCTGCTTCGCGGCACTGTCGTTCCTGCGGCTGCCTCCGCTCGGCTGGGGACTGGTCGGGGTCGCTGTCTTCGTCGTCCTCCTCGGCCGTCGGACGCGGTTGCTGCGCCACGGGCCGGCCATCGCCCTCGCGGCCCTCGTCCTGATGCTCGGTGCCGAGTCTGTTGTGGGCAGCTTCCAGTGGTCGCCGTACTACAAGATCCACACCACCCAGCTGGCCGGCGGGCTCTTCCGGGTCGAGGTCAACAACACCCCGCTCCAGACCGCGCTCCCGGTGGCCGACATCCGGCGCGACTCGCCGTTCTACCTCTACCCGTACACCTACGCGGGCTCGCACGACGACGTGCTCGTCATCGGGGCGGGCACCGGCAACGACGTGGCGGTGGCCCTGGCCCAGGGCGCCAAGCGCGTCGACGCGGTCGAGATCGACCCCGCGATCATGCAGCTCGGCCGCGACCACCACCCGGACCGTCCCTTCGCCGATCCGCGGGTGACCACCCACGTCGACGACGGACGGGCGTTCATGGAGCGCACCGACCGCCGCTACGACCTGATCCTGCTCGCGCTGCCTGACTCGGCGACGATCGTCACCGGCCAGTCCGCGCTGCGGCTGGAGAACTACCTCTTCACCACCCAGGCGCTGACGCAGGCCCGCTCGCTGCTCAAGCCCGACGGCACGTTCGCCATGTACAACTACTACGAGCCATGGCTGCTGGACCGCTACGCCAACACCGTGCGCACCGTCTACGACGCTGCCCCGTGCGTGCAGCTCGGCCCGAGCTACGGACCGCGGCAGCAGGCGGTGCTGACGCTCCGCAAGGACGCCAGCACCGGTGGCTGCACGACGACGTGGTCCCCGCGGACCGCCGCCCTCGAGCCGTCCGTCGACGACCGACCGTTCCCCTACCTCGGCTCCCGCACCATCCCGTCGTTCTACCTCTGGATGCTCGGGCTCGTGCTGCTGGCCTCGGTCGTGGGGGTCCGCACTGTCGCGGGTCCGCTGCGGACCATGCGTCCCTACGTCGACCTGTTCTTCATGGGCGCGGCGTTCCTGTTGCTGGAGACCAAGAACGTCGTCCAGTTCGCGCTGCTCTTCGGCACCACCTGGGCAGTGAATGCGGCGGTCTTCGCCGGGGTGCTCCTCAGCGTCCTCGCCGCGATCGAGGTGGCGCGACGCGTCACCATCCGTCGCCCCATCCTGCTGTATGCCGCGTTGCTGGCGGCGCTCGCGGCCGCCTGGCTGATCCCGCAGGACGCCTTGCTGGACCTGTCCCTGGTGCCGCGGTTCCTGGCCGGGGTGACCATCGCCTTCGCCCCGATCTTCATCGCCAACCTGCTGTTTGCCGTGCGGTTCAAGGGCGCTGGCTCCAGCACCGTCGCCTTCGGAGCCAACCTCCTCGGCGCCATGGTGGGTGGGGCACTGGAGTACCTCGCGCTCATCTTCGGCTTCAACGCGCTGCTGATCGTGGTGGCGGTCCTCTACGGGGCCGCACTGCTGACCGGCCGTAAGCACCTCGTCGCCAGCCGCGCCTGACGGGTACTCGCAGACGAGGCGCAGGGGTGACCGCCTGCCCCTTGTCACGGAGGGGCCCGGCTGGGACCGTGGGGCATCGCGGGTGCTGGATCCTGCCGCTGTGTGACGCCTGCGTGCTGGCTGGCCGACCCTGAGGGTGTCCCGTGTTCGCTCACCGACTTCGAAGAACCACCGTCGTTGCCGTCGTCTCCGCGGGGCTGGTGCTGGTGCCAGCCCTGCCGGCTCGGGCCGCGGATGCCACCATCACGGTGCCGCAACCCGGCAAGTTCTCCACGCAGGACCCGTTCCCGGTCGAGGGCACCTGTCCCGAGGGAAGCCGGACCGCCACCGTGGCCGTGACCAGCGACGACGTGGAGGTCGCGCAGACCGCAACCGATGTGGCTGACGACCTCGGCTTCGCCACGGTGCTCGACATCTCGAAGGCGCTGACGGGCACGGGCAGGGTGACGCTGGCCTGCTTCGCCTACAGCGACCAGGCGCCTCTCGGTACTGCCGAGGTGGAGGTCCTTCTCTTCGGCCCCGACACTGCTGACTACGAGGTGCAGGTCTCGGTGTCGCCGCGCTCCGTGCCCCTCGGAGGAGTCGTCACCGTGTCGGCGACCTGCGATCCGGGGACTGAGATGTCGGTGGTCTACCTGCAGGTCCAGTTCGAGGCGTCCTTCCCCGGTGACGGGTTCATCTTCAGGCAGGCGACCGTGAGACCGCGTCCGAACGGGGACGTGACCGTCAGGCTGCCGATCAGCGCAGATCACGCACGCGGCTTCACCGACCCGGAGGTCGGCCCAGCCCTCGTGGTGCTCGTGTGTGGTGATCCCGAAGCGCAACAACCCGTGCGCGACGGCTACGGCGAGACCGAGTTCACCATCACGGCGGCGGCCGCACCTCGTCCGGCGTTGAGTCCGACCCAGGGCCCGGAGCTGGCCAACACCGGGTCAGCGCCTTCTGGGCTCGTCGGCCTCGCGCTGCTCCTGCTTGGCACCGGCTTGGCCTGCGAGCTGCTCGGCAGGCGTCGGCCGACGGAGGCGAGCCGATGAGCCCGGACGACGGTCGGCGTGGTCGGCCACGAGTCGAGGAGCTGGTCCAACGGGCCAGGATCGAGCTGCGGGACTGGACCGACGCCAACGAGCACGATCCGGGCGTAGCGCTGCTGGAGCTGCTCGCGTACGTCGGCGACCTGCTCAGCAGCTACTCCGAGCAGATCGGGTCCGAGGCGTACCTGGGCAGCGAGCGGCGGAGGTATGGGGTGCACCGGGCCACCGTGGTCGACAACGCGGACCCACTCGGGCGCAGTCGGCTCTTCGTCCGCGTGCCCGACGTGAGCGGGGACGAGTCGGTGTGGGCTGCGGCCTGCCTTCCCGCCACAGGTACCAATGTCGTCCCCGCCATCGGCGCCGACGTCTGGGTCGCGTTCGAGGCGGGTGACGCGACACGGCCGGTCTGGCTGGGGGAGGGCGTCAGCGCCTGAAGCCGACGGGGGGCGCCCGGGGGTGAGGGGCCGCCGGTCCCGTCAGGCGAGCCCCGCTCGGTGCGCGATGACGACCAGGTGCACGCGGTCACGGGCGTCGAGCTTGGCCTGGATGCGCGAGACGTGGGTCTTCACCGTGGTCTCCCCGATGAACAGGCTCGTCGCGATCTCGGGGTTGGTCGCGCCTTGTGCCACGAGCCCGAGCACCTGCGACTCCCGGGGGGACAGCCGACCCACCGCCGCGACCGCCTCCGGGTGCCGTTGGGCGGGTTGGCCGCGCACGAGCTGGGCCAGCACCTGCTTCTCCACGGCGACGTCGCCCGCCGCGACCGCGCGGATCGCCGCGACGAGTGACTCGCGCGGAGCGTCCTTCAGGAGGTAGCCGCTGGCGCCGGCCCGGAGCGCGGCGAGCACGTAGTCGTCTGCGCCGAAGGTGGTGAGGATCAGGATCTTCGTCGCCGAGCCCGACTCGATCACCTGCCGGGTCGCCTCGATCCCGTCGACCTCCGGCATGCGGATGTCCATCAGGGCGATGTCCGGGGCGAGCGTCGCGATCAGGCCGATGGCCTCGGCCCCGTCGGCCGCCGTGCCGAGGACGGTGAAGTCCTCTTCGGCGTCGAGGATCGCGGCGACCCCGTCGCGGATCAGGAACTGGTCGTCGACGACCACGATCGTCGTCACGGGTTGCCGCGCAAGGGAAGGACCGCTCGCACGCGGTAGCCACCACCCGGTCGAGGGCCCGTCGTCAGCAGGCCACCGCAGGCCGCCACCCGCTCCTGCATCCCCGACAGGCCGTAGCCCGGCGAGCCCGCGAACCCATTGGCCTGGCTCGTGAGCTCACTCTCGTTCTGCACGTCGATGACGAGCAGGTCAGCCTGCTGCGTCACCTCGACGGACGTCGGTGAGGTGTGCGCGTGGCGCAGCGCGTTGGTCAGGGCCTCCTGCACGACGCGGTATGCCGTGGCCGACGCCTCCGGGGTCAGCGTCGGGGCGTCGCCGGGAGCGTCGAGCGTGACCTCCAGTCCGGACTCCCGCATCCGCCGCACGAGCTCCGGCACGTCCGGCCAGGTGGGTGCCTGCGCGGTCTGTCCGCCCTGCGTGGGGTCCCGGAGCGACTCCAGCAGGCGGCGCGTCTCCCCGAGCGCCTCGCGGCCGGTGTCCTGCACCCGCCGCATCGCCTCGTCGGCGCGGGCCGGGTCGGAGGTCATGAACAGCCGCGCCAGCTCAGACTGCACCACCACGACGCTCAGGCCGTGCGAGACCACGTCGTGCACTTCGCGGGCCAGGTTGAGGCGTTGTTCGGCCGACTCGGCCTGCGACTGAGCGGCCACGGCCTGCGCGACGTGCTCCCGCAGCAGGCGCTCGTGCTGGAAGGCGGCTCCCAGGGCGAACACCCACCAGGCATTGAGTCCCCACGCCCAGGCGTTGCCGACCTCGATCTCCGGGATGACCGACGTCCACAACAGCACCGGCACCTCGGGTAGCACGAGCGCGGCATACCTGATGGGGCCCCGCCCGTAGCGCCCGCACGCGAACACGGCGACGACCAACAGATAGAGGCCCGACAGCAGGAACGCGTGCAGGTCCTCCCTCGTCGTGAGGGCGAGGGCGCCGACCACCACGAGCAGGGCCGGGACGGGGTACGTGCGGCGGAAGCACACGGCCAGGGCACAGACGGT
Organism: Phycicoccus sp. Soil802; assembly: GCF_001429605.1. Taxonomy (GTDB): domain Bacteria; phylum Actinomycetota; class Actinomycetes; order Actinomycetales; family Dermatophilaceae; genus Pedococcus. The sequence goes on along the minus strand of NZ_LMSS01000006.1, from coordinate 24,933 downwards.
CAGCGCGACCGCGAACGGCCACCGAGGGCCGTGCACGGCGACCGTCTGCGGGCCGACGACCCACAGCTCGACCTGCCCCGCGGCCCAGAGCGCCGCAGGGACCGCCCAGTCCCGCCAGGTGAGGCGGCGCACCAGCCCCGACATGCACCAAGGCTACGCGGGTGGGTGGCCTCGGGACGTCGTCCTGTGGTCCACACGGAAACCACCCCTGGGGACGACGAAGTCGGGCTGCACCGCCGACGCGGGCATCCGGCGGTCAACGGCACGCTGCAGCCATCCACCCAGAGCAGGGGCAACGAGAGGATCTTCGATGAGACCGCCCACCCTGCTCCCCGTGACGACTGCCGTCGCCCTCGTGCTGGCCCTCGCTGCCTGCGGCGCGGGCAGCAGCTTCGGCACCGGACAAGCGTTGAGCAGCAACGACTTCCGAGCCGCGGTGGACCAGATAGCGGCCACCGGCAAGCCGGCCTACTACCTGGGTTCCTCCTATGACGACCTCCCGCTGACCTGGCTCGACCTCGTCGAGGAGAACGCCCCCTCCTTCCAGGTCCAGGCCGACTACGGCACCTGCGAGTCCTTCGGCGACGGCGGGTGCTCCGACCCGGTCGTGGTCTCCACGAACGACTGGCGACCGGACGTCGACGGCCTGACCTGCCAGCGTCTCGACCCACAGCTCGGCGTGCCCGCCGGCGTGGTCATGGGTGAGCTCACCCTGGTCACCGGTGAGCTCGTCATCACCGTCTCCGACTTCCGCGAGCGTCCCGACGGCGACGGGATCCGGCCGGCCGTCCGGGCACTTGCCACCCTGAGGCGGGTGGGGGAGGCGTCGCCGGTCGGGTCGCTCCCGCCACCGACCCCTGAGGTGGCCGGCTGGATGGACGAGGTCTGCGGCACCACCCCGGGACAGGAGGTGTCGCACGAGCTGGGCGGTGGTCCGGACGCGCTCGACAACTCCACGGTCCCCGACTTCACGGTGGAGCGACTCGGGGGCGGGGAGCTGGCCTGGGCGGACTACCGCGGCAAGCCCCTGGTCCTGGTCGTCGGCACCGGACCCCAGGTGTCTGCGACCGTGCAGCGGCTGAAGCCCCTCATCGCGCGCAACGCCTCGCACCCTCCGTTGCTCGGGCTGGTCAGCGACCCCACCGGCGACAAGTTCAACCCGCGGCCCGTGGCCGAGATCGAGTCGGAGGTGGGCGACCTGGGAGTGCCCGTCGGGTATGCCGCCGTGCCCCTTTCCGCGGTCTGGTTCCTGGACGCCGCGGCCAACAGGGGCAACCAGAACGCGTGGGACGAGGGGGTCGTCGCCTTCGTCGACGCCTCCGGCACGGTCAGCCAGTTCGCCCGCCCGTCGGCACCCGCCGCCCAGCTGGGGGAGTGGTCTCGTGCGCTGGGCTGAGGTGTGGTCACCCGCTGCGGTGGCCCCCAGTCCCAGAGGGGTCGACCACGACCCCGTCCTCACGGCACCGAACGCCATCACTGTCCTGCGGACGGTCCTCTCGCTCGCCCTCGCCATGGCCGCCCTGGCCCACTCCAGTCCCGGTCTGCTGGTCGCCTCCTACCTCGTCTACTGGGTCGGCGACATGGCTGACGGCGAGGTGGCCCGGCGGATGGGCCTCGAGACCCGGATCGGCGCGGTCTTCGACATCGTCGCCGACCGGGCCAACAGCCTCACCTGCGCGGCCTGCTTCGTCGCGCTCGATCCGCGGCTCGCCATCCCCATGGCGATCTACGTCATCGAGTTCGCGGTCGTGGACACGATGCTGTCCCTGGGGTTCCTCGCCTTCGAGGTGTTGGGCCCCAACGACTTCCACGGCGTCGACCTGCTCCTCTGGCGCTGGAACTGGTCCCGGCCGGCGAAGGCGCTCAACACCTCCTGCATCGTGCTGGCCTGCCTGGCAGGTCAGGTCGGGCTGGCGACGGTGTTCGCCGTCGCCGTCCTCGTGGCGAAGGTGTGGTCCTGCTTCCGCCTGCACCTGCTGGTCAGGACGACCGCCATGGACGTGAGCCATGAGCGCTGCAGGTGAGCTGGGGAGTGCTGGACTCCTGTTCGGGGTCCTGGGCGCCGGAACGGTCGCTGGCCTGGTCCCGGTCATCAACGCGGAGGCGGTGCTCACGGCGGCCACCGCAGGCAACCCGCACCTCTGGCTGGGCCTGGCCGTCAGCCTCACAGTTGGGCAGTGCTTCGCCAAGGTGTTGATCTACCTCACGGCTCGCGAGGGACCGCAACGTCTCCACTCGGACGGCCGGGTCGGTCGGCTCGTGGACCGCGTCCGCTCCAGGGCCCGCGCCCGCGCCCGTGCCCGCAGCATCCGGCCCCGCCCGCGGTGGGTGGCAGGGCTCGCGGCACGGACTCCCTCGTGGCTGCGGCCGGAACACCTCCTGAGGCTGCTCGCCCGGCCGCTCGCCGGGACCTCCGTCGTCCTCTTGAGCGCGACGGTCGGCCTGCCTCCACTGGCGGCGGTCAGCGTGGTGGCCGGGACGGCGCGGCTGCGGCTGCCACTGTTCATCGCAGGGTGCCTGACCGGACGGCTTGCCCGCTTCGCGCTGATCGCCTGGCCGGTCGCCCACCTCGTCACCTGAGGACGCACGGCGCGCGGCACCCGCGAGCACGCGGCATACCCGTCGGATGCTGGGCGGGCCGGACCCTTCGGGCCCACGCACGGCAGAATGGCCGGGTGACCTCGCCAGCAGTCCTCGACCCGGCCATCGCGGCGCGCCTCAAGCGTGACGCGCAGGGCCTCGTGGCGGCCATCGTCCAGCAGCACGACACCGGTGAGGTGCTGATGCTGGGCTGGATGGACGACGAGGCGCTGCGCCGCACCCTCGGCGAGGGCCGCGTGACGTTCTGGTCGCGCAGTCGAGGGGAGTACTGGCGCAAGGGCGACACCAGCGGCCACGTCCAGCACGTGCGCTCGGTGGCGCTCGACTGCGACGGTGACGCCCTGCTCGTGCGCGTCGACCAGGTCGGCGCCGCATGCCACACCGGAGACCGCACCTGTTTCGACGCCGGCGACCTCGGGGCGAGCGTGGTCGAGCCGTGACGGACGTCAGCCCCGACCTGTCGTTCGGCACCACCTGGCCGAACCTCGAGACCTTCCAGATCCTGGCCAAGGACCGTCGCGTCATCCCGGTGGTGCGGCGGCTGATGGCCGACGCCGAGACCCCGGTCGGCCTCTACCGCAAGCTCGCCCAGGACGCGCCCGGCACGTTCCTGCTCGAGTCCGCCGAGCACGGCGGCGTCTGGTCGCGCTACTCGATCGTGGGCGCCTCCAGCCGGGCGACGCTGACCGAGCGCGACGGCCGGGCGCACTGGGTGGGTGAGCCGCCGGTGGGCGTCCCCACGGACGGCAACCCCCTCGAGGCGCTGCGTGACACCGTGGCGGCCCTCGCCACCGAACCCATCGAGGGCCTGCCCCCGCTGACCGGCGGCATGGTCGGCGCGATCACCTACGACGCCGTCCGTCGGTGGGAGAAGGTGCCGGCCACCCTGCCCGACGAGCTGGGGTTGCCCGAGATCTCGATGATGCTCGCGACCGACCTCGCGGTGCTCGACCATGCCGACGGTTCGGTGCTGCTCGTGGCCAACGCGGTGAACTACGACGCCACCGACGAGCGGGTCGAGGACGCCTGGGCCGACGCCGTGTTCCGGCTCGACGCCATGACCAGCGACCTGGCCGCCGATGCCGCGTCGACGGTGGCCACCGTCGACCGGGCCGCCTTCGCCGCGGCCCGCGACGAGGTGCGCAGCAACCTGACCCAGGCCGACTTCGAGGAGATGGTCGAGCAGGCCAAGGAGGACATCCGGGCGGGGGAAGTGTTCCAGGTCGTGCTGTCGCAACGGTTCTCGACGCCGTGCCCCGCGGACGCCCTCGACGTCTACCGCGCGCTGCGGTCCTCGAACCCGAGCCCCTACATGTACCTCCTGCGGCTCCCGGCCGGCGACGGCACGACGTACGACGTGGTCGGCTCGTCGCCGGAGGCCCTGGTCAAGGTGACCGGCCGTCGGGCCATCACCCACCCGATCGCCGGCTCGCGCCCGCGGGGCAAGACGCCAGAGGACGACCAGCGGCTGGCCGAGGACCTGCTCGCCGACCCCAAGGAGCGGGCCGAGCACGTGATGCTCGTCGACCTGGGCCGCAACGACCTCCAGCGCGTGTGCGCCGCAGGCACGGTCGACGTCGTCGAGTTCATGAACGTCCGCCGCTACTCGCACGTGACCCACCTCGAGTCGACCGTCGTGGGCGACATCCGCCCCGGCCAGTCCGCCTACGACGTGCTGGTCGCGACCTTCCCGGCCGGCACGTTGTCCGGCGCGCCGAAGCCCCGGGCGCTCAGCCTGATCGAGCACTACGAGCCCAGCCGTCGTGGGGTCTACGGCGGGGTCGTCGGCTACCTCGACTTCCACGGTGACCTCGACATGGCGATCGCGATCCGGACCGCCGTCATCAAGGACGGCACCGCCCACGTGCAGGCCGGCGCCGGGATCGTCGCCGACTCGGTGCCGACGTCGGAGTTCGAGGAGACCGTCAACAAGGCTGCGGCAGCCCTGCGCGCGGTGGCCACGGCCGCAGCGCTGAGGACCGTCGAGTGAACCGCTCTCGGCTGACCTCCAAGCTCGCGGTCGTGCTGCTGGCCCTCGTCGGCTCCGGCATCCTGCTGTCCAGTGGCGGCCGGGTCTGGGTCACCGGCACCGTGGACGATGCGGTGCTCGGGGCGAGCAGGATCTCCGGCACCGGCACCGAGGTGGCCTCGGGCGTCGTCGCCCTGGCGCTCGTGGGAGCCGCGGCTGCGCTGGCCAGTGCGACCAGCGGTGCGCTGGTGCGCCGGCTCACCCTGGGCGTGCTGGCCCTGGCCGGCATCGCGGAGGCGGTCGTGGCCGCCCGCGTCGCCCTGGCGCCCGAGGACCCCCTCGGCGCCATCGCCGCCAAGGCCGCCGGACGCACGGGCTCCATCGAGACGCACGCCACGATCACCACGTGGCCCTGGATCTGTGTGGCGGCCGGCGCGCTGCTGCTGCTCGCCTCGGTCGCGGGCTGGCTGGGTGCCTCCCGGTGGCGGGGGCTGGGCGCCCGCTACGAGGCCCCGACCACCTCCGCCGGAGCGCGGGGCCAGCGCGTCGCCACGGACTGGGACCGACTGGATGCCGGTGACGACCCCACGCTGCGCGACGGCGGCGCGAGCACCTGACAGAATGGGCGCCGACCCGGCCACGACCCGCAGTCCCCGGCCCACCGCGCACGACCACTAACCACCAGCAGGAGCCAAGCCGATGGCAGACCAAGAGATCCACGAAGAAGACCACGGGCACAGTGTTGCCGCGTGGACGGGAGTCGGCGTCATCCTCCTCGGGTCGGCCATCGCTGCCTGGGGTGTCGCCATCGCCAACGTCGCGGTGTTCGTCATCGGCATGGTCATCTGCGTCATCGGTGCAGTGGCTGGCAAGGTGCTGTCGCTCGCCGGCTACGGCGCGACCACGCTCGACGGCCCGGACACCCCCGACAGCAACAAGCCCGAGGTCGGCATCAAGTAGCTGGCGGCGCATGCCCGGCGTCGCCGGGCCGCCGTGCGGTAGAGCGGCAACCCGTCCACCGGCTGACCCCTGCAGGGAGCTCCCAGTTCCGCTGGATAGCCTGTCGACATGCCCACCGTGCTCGACGACATCGTTGCCGGCGTCCGCGAAGACCTCGCCGGCGCACAGGCGGTCGTCGGCCGTGACCGCATCGAGGAGCTGGCGGCAGCAGCCGCCCCTGCCCTCGACGCCGAGTCAGCCCTCCGTCGTCCCGGCCTGGCGCTGATCGCCGAGGTCAAGCGAGCCAGCCCCAGCAAGGGCGCGCTGGCACCGATCGCCGACCCCGCCGCTCTCGCTGCGGAGTACGAGGCGGGCGGAGCCACCGCGGTCAGCGTCCTCACCGAGCGCCGCCGGTTCCACGGCTCGCTCGACGACCTCGACGCGGTGCGCAAGGCGGTGCGGATCCCGGTGCTGCGCAAGGACTTCATGGTCGACGACTACCAGCTCTTCGAAGCCCGAGCCCACGGCGCCGACCTGATCCTGCTCATCGTCGCGGCATTGGGGCAGGACGACCTCGTCCGGATGCACGGGCTGGCCCACGAGCTCGGCATGACCGCGCTCGTCGAGGTGCACGACGAGGACGAGACCCGTCGAGCCGTCGACGCAGGCGCCTCGGTGATCGGGGTCAACGCCCGCAACCTCAAGACGCTCGCCGTCGACCCCGACACCTTCGCTCGACTCACCCCCTTGATCCCCGACTCCTGTGTCAAGGTGGCCGAGTCCGGGGTCGGGGGACCGCAGGACGCCGCCCGGTTCGCGGGTGAAGGCGCCGATGCCGTGCTCGTGGGCGAGGCACTGGTGCGGGGCAGCGACCCGCGCCGCGCGGCATACGAACTCATCGCGGCGGGAGCCACACCATGACCGGTCTGACCCCCGAGCCCCTGGCCCGCCCCGGACGCTTCGGCGACTTCGGCGGCCGCTACGTGCCCGAGGCCCTCATCCCCGCGCTGGAGGAGCTCGACGAGGCGCGCCGCAAGGCGATGGTCGACCCCGAGTTCATGGGCGAGCTCGAGCGCCTGCACCGCACCTACACGGGCCGTCCGAGCATCATCACCGAGGTGCCGCGGTTCGCCGCCCACGCCGGTGGCGCCCGGATCATCCTCAAGCGCGAGGACCTCAACCACACCGGTTCGCACAAGATCAACAACGTGCTGGCGCAGGCCCTGCTGACCAAGCGGATGGGCAAGACGCGGGTGATCGCCGAGACCGGTGCCGGTCAGCACGGCGTCGCGACCGCCACCGCGGCCGCCCTCATGGGGCTCGAGTGCGTCATCTACATGGGAAAGGTCGACACCGAGCGCCAGGCCCTCAACGTGGCCCGCATGCGGATGCTCGGTGCCGAGGTGGTCGCCGTCCCGACCGGCAGCGCGACCCTCAAGGACGCCATCAACGACGCCCTGCGCGACTGGGTCACCAACGTCGGCAACACCCACTACATCCTAGGCACCGTGACGGGACCGCACCCGTTCCCCGAGATGGTCCGCGACTTCCACCGCGTGATCGGGGTCGAGGCCCGCGCCCAGGTCCTCGACCTCACCGGACGTCTCCCCGACGCCGTGATCGCCTGTGTCGGTGGGGGATCCAACGCGATGGGCATCTTCCACCGGTTCATCGACGACGCCGGGGTCCGGCTGATCGGCATCGAGGCCGGGGGAGAGGGCATCGAGTCCGGCCGGCACGCCGCGCGGTTCGCGGCCAGCTCGCCGGGGGTGCTGCACGGCACCTTCAGCTACCTCATGCAGGACGACGACGGCCAGACCCTCGAGTCGCACTCGATCTCGGCGGGGCTCGACTACCCGAGCGTCGGCCCGGAGCACGCCCACCTGCGCGACACGGGTCGCGCCGAGTACCGCTACGCCACCGACGAGCAGACCATGAAGGCCTTCGAGCTGCTCTGCCGCACCGAGGGGATCATCCCGGCCCTGGAGTCGGCGCACGCCCTCGCCGGCGCGATCGAGGTCGGTCGCGAGCTCGGCCCTGACGCCCTGCTCCTGGTCAACCTGTCGGGGCGCGGCGACAAGGACATGCACACGGCCGCCGAGTGGTTCGGCCTCATCGAGACCGACCCGGTCCGGAGCGGCACGGCCGACGAGCCGCGCGCCGAGGGCGACGGAAGGACCCAGCTGTGAGCTCCACGACCACGGGCATCGGGGTCGGCGCCGTCCTCGAGCAGTGCCGCGCCGAGAACCGCGCCGCGCTCGTCGGCTACCTCCCTGTCGGCTTCCCCTCGGTCGCGGGCTCGATCGAGGCGATGGTCGCGATGGTCGAGGCGGGCGTCGACATCGTCGAGGTCGGCATCCCCTACAGCGACCCCCTGATGGACGGTCCGGTGATCGCCTACGCCGCCGACCAGGCGCTCAAGCGCGGGGTCCACGTCGCCGACGCCTTCGCCGCGACGCGAGCGGTCCGCGACGCCGGGGCCCCGCCACTCGTGATGTCCTACTGGAACCTCATCCTGCGCCACGGGCCCACCGCCTTCGCGCGTGACCTCGCAGCCGCCGGTGGCGCCGGCATCATCACGCCCGACCTCATCCCCGACGAGGCGGCCGAGTGGATCGCCGCGAGCGACGAGACCGGCCTCGACCGCGTCTTCCTGGTCGCCCCCAGCTCCACGGAGCAGCGCATCGCCGCCGTGACCGCCCAGTGCCGTGGCTTCGTGTATGCCGTGTCGCACATGGGCGTGACCGGCGCCAGGACGTCGATGGGCGACGCCGCGGCAGTCATCGTCAACCGCACCAAGGCGGTCACCGACAAGCCGGTGTGCGTGGGCCTCGGGGTCTCCGGCGGGTCGCAGGCGGCCGAGGTCGCCGCCTACGCCGACGGCGTGATCGTGGGCTCTGCGCTGGTGCGGTGCCTCACCGAGGCGGACGACCCGGCCGCCGGCCTCGCCTCGCTCCGCGCCCTGGTCGGTGAGCTGGCCGAGGGCGTCCGGAGCGGTCGCTGAGATGAGCCTGCTGTCGACCCCGCGGGTCCGCGACGTCATCGGGCTGCTCGCCCGGCTCATCCTGGGTGGCGTGGTCCTCGTGGCCGGGCTGCTCAAGGTCGGTCACCTCGAGACCTCCGCGCGGTCGGTCCGGGCCTACCAGCTGCTGCCCTACGACGTGGCCGGCTACCTCGGCTACGGCCTGCCGATCCTCGAGGTCGCGATCGGCGTGCTGCTGATCCTGGGGTTGTTCACCCGGTTCAGTGCCGTCGTGGGCGGCTTCCTGATGGTGGTCTTCATCATCGGGATCGCCTCGGCGTGGGCCCGTGGCCTGTCCATCGACTGCGGTTGTTTCGGCAAGGGGGGAACCATTGCGGCCTCCCAGACGCAGTATCCGCAGGAGATCGCCCGCGACGTCGGGCTGCTCGCCTGCGCCCTGTGGCTGACGGTGCGACCTCGGTCCTCCCTCAGCCTCGAGCGGACCCTGTTCGGCGACCAGCACAGTTCGGACCACGAGAGGCAGCCCCACGCATGACCAGCACCAGCGCCAGCCGCAAGGCCAAGATCCAGGCCGCAGCCCCCAAGGGTGGCATCCGCAACGCCAAGGGCGGTGGCAACGGCGGCGCGAACCGCATCGTGGTGGCGACGGTGGTCGTGGTGGTCGTGCTCGCAGCGGTGATCACGGCGGTGATCCTGGGCAGCAGCGACAAGAAGGAGGCCACCACGGCGGGCGGGTCGGCCCTTCCCAAGAACGTGGCGGCGATGGGCGCCGGCATCGTCGTGAACCCGACTGCGCCCGCGAACGTGCCCACCCTGGACCTCTACGAGGACTTCCAGTGCCCGGTCTGTGCGCGGTTCGAGGAGATCTTCGGGCTCCAGATCGTCGACCTGGTCAAGGCCAACCAGGTGAAGCTGGTCGCCCACCCCCTGTCGTTCCTCGACGACAACCTCCGCAACGACTCCTCGAACCGTGCTGCGAACGCCGCCTCGTGCGCCGCTGACGCCGACAAGTTCCTGCAGTACCACGCCGCCACCTTCCAGGGTCAGCCCAAGACCGAGGGCGCCGGCTACACCGACGCCGACCTCAAGAGGTTCGCCGTGCAGGCCGGGCTCGATGGTCCCACCCTGACCACGTGGGAGCAGTGCTACGCGGCCAAGTCGCACAACCAGTGGGTCGAGTCGGTGCAGACCCAGTCGGAGAAGGACGGCGTGAACGGCACCCCGACGGTCAAGCTCAACGGCAAGGTCGTCGACCTCAGCGGCCTCACCCGCGACAAGCTCGCCGCCGAGGTCAAGGCCGCGACCAAGTGACCTCGCTGGCGGCCCTTCCGAGCGCCCTCCCGGGGTCGCTGCCCAGCCCGTCCTCCGGTGTCTGGCACCTCGGGCCCTTCCCGCTGCGTGGCTACGCGCTGTGCATCCTCGCGGGCATCGTGGTCGCCGTCTGGATCACCGGTCGGCGACTCGTCGACCGGGGGCACGCCAAGGAGAAGGCCGTCGACATCTCGGCCTGGGCGGTCCCGTTCGGCATCATCGGCGGCCGGATCTACCACGTCATCACGACGCCGGAGCCCTACTTCGGCGCGGGCGGTCACCCGCTCAAGGCGCTGTACATCTGGGAGGGCGGCCTCGGCATCTGGGGTGCCATCTCCCTGGGTGCGCTCGGCGCCTGGATCGGCGCCCGCCGTCACGGGGTGCCGTTCCTGGACTACATCGACGCCGCAGCCCCCGGGGTGGCCGTCGCGCAGGCGCTGGGCCGCTGGGGCAACTGGTTCAACAACGAGCTCTACGGCCGGCCGACCGACCTGCCCTGGGGCCTGACCATCCACGAGTGGGACCAGTCGGCCGGCCACGCGGTGCGGGACGCGAACGGCAAGGCCATCGTGCTCGGCACCTTCCAGCCGACCTTCCTCTACGAGTCCCTGTGGTGCCTGCTCCTGGCCCTCGTCCTCGTGCTCGTGGACCGCCGGTGGGCGCTGCGCAAGGGCCAGCTCTTCGGCCTCTACGTGATCGGCTACCCGATGGGCCGGATCGTCTTCGAGCTGATGCGCAGCGACGAGGCCAACCTGATCTTCGGCGTGCGGGTCAACGTGTGGACCAGCATCCTGGTCTTCCTGCTCGGCATCGCCATCGTCTGGTTCGGGAGGCGTCGCGAGGTGGCGGTCCCCCGAGAGGTCGCGTCTCAACATACGGAATAGGTCGGCTCACATGGCGGGACAAACGGCCCACCGGCTATCCTTCCTGCAGCCGTGGCCAAGGCCGTCCACGCGCGTGAAATGGTGTGCCCAACTTGGGTTCCACAACGCACTTGACTCCCCCCCAAGGACGGTGACCCGAACGTGACTCCTGCGCGCTTCTCCGCCCAGCCCGCCGACACGGGCCTCTACCGCCGCGAGCACGAGCACGACGCTTGCGGCGTGGCCCTCGTGGCGACGATGCGGGGAAGTGCAGGTCACGACATCGTCGACCACGCGCTGACCGCCCTGCGCAACCTCGACCACCGCGGCGCCACCGGCGCCGACCCGCTGGTCGGCGACGGCGCCGGCATCCTCACCCAGATCCCCGACGCGTTCTTCCGCGAGGTGGTCGAGTTCGACCTCCCGGTCAACGGCGCGTATGCCGTGGGCACCGCCTTCCTGCCGACCGACGAGACCGAGCGGGCCCAGGTGGTGGCCCGGATCGAGGAGCTCGCCGCCGAGGAGGGGCTCACCGTCCTGGGCTGGCGCGACGTGCCGGTCGCCGCCGAGCTCGTGGGCCAGGCCGCCCGCGACTGCATGCCGTTCTTCCGCCAGCTGTTCGTGTCCGCCGCGGTCGGCCGGATGGTCGGGCTGGGGCTGGACCGCCTCGCCTTCTGCCTGCGCAAGCGCGCCGAGCGCGAGACCGAGGTCTACTTCCCCTCGCTGTCCTGTCGCACGCTCGTCTACAAGGGCATGCTCACCACCGGGCAGCTCGAGCCGTTCTTCCCCGACCTGTCCGACCGCCGGTTCGAGACCCAGCTCGCGCTGGTGCACTCCCGGTTCTCGACCAACACCTTCCCGAGCTGGCCGCTCGCGCACCCCTACCGGCTGATCGCCCACAACGGCGAGATCAACACCGTCAAGGGCAACCGCAACTGGATGAGCGCCCGCGAGAGCCAGCTGGTCTCCGACGTCATCCCGGGCGACCTCGACCGGCTGTTCCCGATCTGCACCCCCGAGGCCTCCGACTCGGCCTCCTTCGACGAGGCGCTCGAGCTGTTGCACCTCGGCGGACGCCCGCTGCCCCACGCGGTGCTCATGATGATCCCGGAGGCGTGGGAGAACAACACCGAGATGGACCCGGCCCGACGGGCCTTCTACGAGTTCCACTCGACGTTCATGGAGCCGTGGGACGGCCCCGCCTGCGTGACCTTCACGGACGGGTCCCTCATCGGCGCCGTCCTGGACCGCAACGGCCTGCGTCCCGGTCGCTACTCGGTGACCGACGACGGGCTCGTCGTGCTCGCCTCCGAGTCGGGGGTCCTCGACCTCGACCCGACGCGGGTCGTGCGCAAGGGCCGGCTCCAGCCGGGGCGGATGTTCCTCGTCGACACCGAGCACGGCCGCATCGTGTCCGACGACGAGGTGAAGTCCTCGCTGGCCGCCCAGCACCCCTACGACGAGTGGCTGCACGCCGGCCTCATCCACCTCGACGACCTGCCCGAGCGCGAGCACATCGTGCACACCGCGGCCTCGGTGGCCCGGCGCCAGCAGACCTTCGGCTACACCCAGGAGGAGCTCAAGATCCTCCTCACCCCGATGGCCAGGACCGGGGGAGAGGCGCTCGGCTCGATGGGCACCGACACCCCGATCGCCGTGCTGTCGGACCGTCCGCGGCTGGTCTTCGACTACTTCACGCAGCTGTTCGCCCAGGTGACCAACCCGCCGCTCGACGCGATCCGCGAGGAGCTGGTCACCTCCCTGGGCACCGTCATCGGTCCGGAGGGCAACGCCCTCGCGGCGGGACCGGCGCACGCGCGCCAGGTCGTCCTGCCGTTCCCGGTGATCGACAACGACCACCTCGCCAAGATCGTCCACGTCAACGCCGACGGCGACCTGCCGGGCTACGCGACGCACGTCGTGCGCGGGCTCTACGACGTCACCGGTGGGGCCGCTGCGATGACCGCGCGGCTCGAGGAGATCTTCGCCGAGGTGTCGGCGGCGATCGCCGAGGGTGCCCGCTTCGTCGTGCTCTCCGACCGTGACTCCGGTCGCGACTACGCGCCGATCCCGTCGCTCCTCCTCACCTCGGCGGTGCACCACCACCTGATCCGTGAGAAGACCCGCACCCTCGTGGGGCTCGTCGTCGAGGCCGGTGACGTGCGCGAGGTCCACCACGTCGCCCTGCTCATCGGCTACGGCGCGGCCGCGGTCAACCCCTACCTCGCGATGGAGTCGGTGGAGGACCTGGTGCGCTCCGGCGCCATCGAGGGCGTCACCGCCGACCAAGCCGTCGCGAACCTGATCAAGGCGCTCGGCAAGGGCGTCCTCAAGGTGATGTCGAAGATGGGCATCTCCACCGTCGCGTCCTACCGCGGCGCCCAGGTCTTCGAGGCACTAGGGCTCTCGCAGGAGCTCGTCGACCGCTACTTCACCGGCACGGTGAGCCAGCTCGGTGGCGTTGGCCTCGACGTGCTCGCCGCGGAGACCGCGGCCCGGCACGCCGCGGCATACCCTCCGGACGGGGTGCGGCTCCCGCACCGCAAGCTCGGTGTGGGCGGTGAGTACCAGTGGCGGCGCGAAGGTGAACCGCACCTGTTCGACCCCGACACCGTCTTCCGCCTGCAGCACTCGACGCGGCAGCGGCGCTACGACATCTTCAAGCAGTACACCTCGCGGATCGACGAGCAGTCCGAGCGGCTGATGACGCTGCGTGGCCTGTTCACGCTCGGCGGCCCGTCGCCGCGCCCCGCGGTCCCGATCGACGAGGTCGAGCCGATCAGCGAGATCGTCAAGCGGTTCAACACCGGGGCCATGTCCTACGGCTCGATCAGCCAGGAAGCCCACGAGACGCTGGCCATCGCGATGAACCGCATCGGCGGTCGCTCCAACACCGGTGAGGGTGGCGAGGACATCGACCGCCTGATGGACCCCGAGCGGCGCTCGACGATCAAGCAGGTCGCGTCGGGCCGGTTCGGCGTGACCTCGCTCTACCTGACGAAGGCGGGCGACATCCAGATCAAGATGGCGCAGGGTGCCAAGCCCGGTGAGGGCGGACAGCTGCCCGGCCACAAGGTCTACCCGTGGATCGCCACGACCCGGCACTCCACGCCGGGTGTCGGCCTGATCAGCCCGCCGCCGCACCACGACATCTACTCGATCGAGGACCTCGCCCAGCTGATCCACGACCTCAAGAACGCCAACCCCGAGGCCCGGATCCACGTGAAGCTGGTCTCCGAGATCGGTGTCGGCACGGTCGCGGCGGGTGTCTCCAAGGCGCACTCCGACGTGGTCCTCATCTCCGGTCACGACGGTGGCACCGGCGCGTCCCCGCTCACCTCGCTCAAGCACGCCGGTGGGCCGTGGGAGATCGGCCTCGCCGAGACCCAGCAGACCTTGGTGCTCAACGGGTTGCGCGACCGGATCGTCGTGCAGTGCGACGGTCAGCTCAAGACCGGCCGCGACGTCGTCATCGCCGCGCTGCTCGGTGCCGAGGAGTTCGGGTTCGCCACGGCTCCGCTGGTCGTCAGCGGCTGCATCATGATGCGGGTCTGCCACCTCGACACCTGTCCGGTGGGCATCGCCACCCAGAACCCCGAGCTGCGCGCGCGCTTCTCCGGCAAGCCCGAGTTCGTCGAGACGTTCTTCGAGTACGTCGCCGAGGAGGTCCGCGAGCACCTGGCAGTGCTGGGCTTCCGCAGCATCGAGGAGGCCATCGGCCAGGTGTCGGCGATCGACGCCACCCGCGCCGTCAACCACTGGAAGGCCGCTGGGCTCGACCTGGCACCGATCTTCACCGACGTGGAGAGCCCGGACGGGTCGGCCCGTCGCAACACGACGACCCAGGACCACGGGCTGGAGAAGGCCCTCGACCACCACCTCATCACCATCGCGCGGGAGGCCATCAACGACGGCACCCCGGTGGTCGGCGAGGTCGCGGTCCGCAACGTCAACCGCACGATCGGCACGCTGCTCGGCCACGAGGTCACCAAGGCGCACCCCGACGGGCTGCCCGACAACACGATCGACCTGACCCTGACCGGTTCGGCCGGCCAGTCGCTCGGCGCGTTCCTGCCACGCGGCATCACGCTGCGCCTGGTGGGTGACGCGAACGACTACGTGGGCAAGGGCCTGTCCGGTGGTCGCGTCGTGGTCCGTCCCGACCGCGCCGCGCCGTTGCAGGCCGAGGCGAACGTCATTGCCGGCAACGTCATCGGCTACGGCGCCACCACGGGCCAGATCTTCCTGCGCGGACTCGTCGGCGAGCGCTTCTGCGTCCGCAACTCCGGCGCGACCGCCGTCGTCGAGGGTGTCGGCGACCACGGCTGCGAGTACATGACCGGCGGCACCGTCCTCGTGCTCGGACCGACCGGGCGCAACTTCGCGGCCGGCATGTCCGGGGGAGTGGCCTACGTCCTCGACCTCGACGAGAGCCGGGTCAACACCGAGCTCGTCGACGTCTCCGGGCTCCGCCCCGACGACGAGACGGTCGTGCGCGAGCTGCTCGTCCAACACGTGGCGGAGACCGAGTCGCCCATCGCGGCCCGGCTGCTCGAGGAGTGGGAGTCCGCGAGGTCGCGGTTCACCCTGGTCCTCCCGCGTGACTACCAGCGCGTCCTCGACGTGCGCGCCGCCGCCGAGGCGGAGGGACTAGACGTCAACGGCTCCGAGGTCTGGGAGCGGATCATGGAGGCCTCCCGTGGCTGACCCCCAAGGTTTTCTGAAGACGCGGGAGCGCGAGCTGCCCGCCCGTCGCCCCGTGCCGGTCCGGATCAGGGACTGGAAGGAGGTCTACGAGGAGCAGGAGCTCGGCCAGCTGCAGCGGCAGGCGGGGCGCTGCATGGACTGCGGGATCCCGTTCTGCCACAGCGGTTGTCCCCTCGGCAACCTCATCCCCGAGTGGAACGACCTGGCCTGGAAGGGCGACTGGCGCGAGGCCATCGAGCGGCTGCACGCCACGAACAACTTCCCGGAGTTCACCGGTCGGCTCTGCCCTGCACCGTGTGAGACGGCCTGCGTCCTCGGGATCAACCAGCCCGCGGTGACCATCAAGCAGATCGAGGTCACGACGATCGACCGTGCCTTCGACGCCGGCTACGTCCAGCCGCAGGCGCCCGAGCGGCTCTCCGGCAAGACCGTCGCCGTCGTCGGCTCCGGTCCGGCGGGACTGGCCGCGGCCCAGCAGCTCACCCGCGCCGGTCACACCGTCGCGGTCTACGAGCGCGCCGACAAGCCCGGTGGCCTGCTGCGCTACGGCATCCCCGAGTTCAAGATGGAGAAGTCGGTCCTCGACCGCCGCATCGCCCAGATGGAGGCCGAAGGCACCCGGTTCCGCAGCGGGGTCGACGTCGGTGGCGACGTGACCGGCAAGCAGCTGCGCGACCGCTACGACGCTGTCGTCCTGGCCATCGGGGCCACCGTCCCGCGTGACCTGCCGGTGCCCGGGCGCGAGCTCGACGGCGTCATGCAGGCGATGGACTTCCTCCCGCCGGCCAACCGCGTCGCACTCGGCGAGACCGTCGAGGGACAGGTCACCGCCGAGGGCAAGGACGTCATCGTCATCGGCGGTGGCGACACCGGCGCCGACTGCATCGGCACCTCGCACCGCCAGGGCGCCCGCTCGGTCACCAGCCTCGAGATCATGCCGCAGCCGGGCGAGGAGCGGGTCGCGGGTCAGCCGTGGCCCACCTACCCGATGCTCTTCCGCGTCGCGTCGGCCCACGAGGAGGGCGGGGAGCGCGTCTACGCCACGTCCACCAAGGAGATCCTGGGCGAGGACGGGAAGGTCTCCGGCATCCGGGTCGTCGAGGTCCGCATGGGCGACCAGGGCTTCGAGGAGGTCGAGGGCACCGAGCGCGTGCTGCCGGCCCAGCTGATCCTGCTCGCGATGGGCTTCCTCGGGCCGCAGGGCCCGGGAGTCGTCGAGCAGCTCGAGGTCGAGCTCGACGAGCGTTCCAACGTCAAGCGCGACCAGGACTACATGTCGTCGGTCCCGGGCGTGTTCGTGGCCGGTGACGCCGGTCGTGGGCAGTCGCTCATCGTGTGGGCCATCGCCGAGGGCCGCTCTGCGGCGGCCGGTGTCGACCGCTTCCTCACCGGCGCCACGGCGCTGCCCCGCCCGATCAACCCGAACGACCGCCCGCTCGTCGTCTGACCCGAAAGGCCCCACGCGGCATACCCGGAACTCCGGTGTCCGCAGGGTGACCGGGGTCACGTTCGGGGTGGGTCGACCGATAGGGTCGAGGACATGCGTCGCGCCAAGATCGTCTGCACATTGGGCCCGGCTGTATCCACCCCAGAGGGGATCCGCCAGCTCGTCGACGCGGGGATGGATGTGGCCCGCCTCAACCTCTCGCACGGCGAGTACGCCGACCACGAGAAGATCTACCAGGAGATCCGCCGGGCCAGTGACGAGACCGGTCACGCGGTCGGCGTCCTGGTCGACCTACAGGGTCCCAAGATCCGCACCGCGCGCTTCAAGGACGGCCCGGTCGACCTCGTCAACGGCGCCGAGTTCACCATCACCACCCGCGACGTCGAGGGGTCGGTGACCGAGGTCGGCACGACCTACAAGGGCCTGCCCGGCGACGTCCGCCCCGGCGACCTGCTCCTCATCGACGACGGCAAGGTCTGCCTGCAGGCGACCGACGTCAGCGAGACCGACGTGAAGTGCGTCGTCACCGTCGGCGGCACGGTCTCCAACAACAAGGGGATCAACCTCCCCGGCGTCGCGGTCTCCGTGCCGGCGCTGTCCGAGAAGGACAAGGAAGACCTGCGCTGGGCGCTCGGGCTGCGCGCCGACATGATCGCCCTGTCGTTCGTGCGCTCGGCCGCCGACCTCGACGACGTGCACGCGGTGATGGACGAGGTCGGGGTGCGGCTGCCCGTCATCGCCAAGATCGAGAAGCCCCAGGCGGTCGACAACCTCGTCGAGATCATCGAGGCGTTCGACGGCGTGATGGTGGCCCGTGGTGACCTCGGCGTCGAGCTGCCGCTCGAGGAGGTGCCGATCGTCCAGAAGGAAGCCATCGAGATCGCGCGTCGCAACGCCAAGCCGGTCATCGTCGCCACCCAGGTGCTCGAGTCGATGATCGAGAACCCGCGCCCGACCCGTGCCGAGGCCTCGGACGCCGCGAACGCCGTGCTCGACGGTGCCGACGCGCTGATGCTCTCGGGGGAGACCAGCGTCGGCGCCTATCCGATCCTCGCCGTGCAGACCATGGCCCGCATCATCGAGAGCACCGAGGAGCACGGGCTCGAGCGGATCCGGCCGCTGGGCACCAAGCCGCACACGATGGGTGGAGCCGTGGCGGCCGCGGCCGTCGAGATCGGCGAGCTGCTCGGCGCGAAGTACCTCATCACGTTCAGCCAGTCCGGCGACACCGCGAAGCGGATGTCGCGGATCCGTCCGCGGATCCCCATGCTGGCCTTCACACCGGAGCCGCACACCCGCTCGCGACTCGCCTTGGCGTGGGGCATCGAGACCTACCTGGTGCCGATGGCCCGCCACACCGACCAGATGGCCCAGCAGGTCGACAAGTCGCTGCTCGCCTCCGGACGCGCCCAGGAAGGTGACCTGGTCGTCATCGTCGCCGGTTCGCCTCCCGGCATCCCCGGCTCCACGAACGCGCTGCGCGTGCACAAGATGGGCGACGCCATCAACAAGGTGGCGCCTGCCTACGAGGACCTCGCCGACTGACCCCGGCGGCGGTGGTTGGCTGCTTCCTGGTGCTTGGCTGACCCCTTATCGTCGAAGGCTGTGGAAGAAACCTAGCCAGACCTAGCAGGGTGTGGTTGTATGGCCGCGTTCGAACGGGGCGGGTCTCAGGGGTGAGCTGAGCCGCCCGCAGGTGCCGCTGGGTCGGTGGCTGCGGCGTGGCTCTTCGTGGATGCGTCCCTGCCGGTGGGGCATGCCTGCCTCCCGGTGGCCACATCCATGGAGAGGGGAAACTCATGACATCCATCAAGCGCTGGGCCTCGGTCCCGGTGGTCTGCGGTCTCGGCCTGACGGTGCTGGCGGCACCAGCCTTCGCCAACTACTACAACTGGGGCATCGTCAACGCCTACGAGGGATCGACCCTGGTGGCGCAGGGCAAGGGGACGGTGGGCGTCGACTACGGGCTCGACGTGATCGGGGGACACGCCACCTCGTCCGACCCGCGACCGGGTGGTAGTCCGGCCTACGCCAAGATCCACTACAACTACACGGTCCCGCAGTTCGACGGTCCGCACGATGCCCGTGGGGTCGACAACGCCACGTCTTCCTGGGTCGACAAGTTCGTCAACGGCAACCTCAACACCCAGTACGACGCCGCTGAGCTGCGTGGCGAGGCCTGCCAGAACGACAAGGCCGGCCCCGACGCCTGCAAGGGCAGCGCCTGGACCAACCAGAAGTGGTGACTGCCGACCATCGGCTCGCAGCCGAGGGCGACGAGGGTGACCTCCGTCCTCGGCTGCGGGACGTCACGGTCCGGCGCGGGAGCTTCGTGCTCGCCTGCCCCGGCTGGCGCACCCGGCCCGGGCTGACTGCCGTCGTGGGCCTCAACGGGGCGGGCAAGTCGACCCTGCTGCAGCTGCTCTCCGGGCAGCTCGGCCCCACCCGGGGCGAGGTCGAGCTCGCCGACCGGACGAACGTCCTGCCCCAGGTCGCCCGGCTGTCCAGCGCGTCGTCGGTGGTCGACCTCTACCGCTACCTCGCCGCCCTGCGTGGGGTCCGGCGCCGCGATCGGGAGCCCGAGGTGCAGTCGGCGCTGGAGCTGGCTGGGCTGGTCGAGCACGCCGTCATCCCGATGCGGCAGCTCAGTGGCGGCTGGCAGCAGCGGGCCCTCGTGGGGCAGTGCCTGCTCGGGTCGCCGACGGTGCTGCTGCTCGACGAGCCGACCGCCTCGCTCGACGTCGGGGCGGCGCGCAGCATCTGGGAGCTGATGCGCGAGCTCGCAGGGCGGCTGCCGGTCGTGGTCGCCACCCACGAGGCGTCCGCATCGGTCGAGTTCTGCGACCAGATGGTCACGGTGCAGGCCGGCGTGGTCGGCGCGGCGCTCGAGGGTGACCAGCTGCGCGCCGACCTCGGTCGTGCCTCCCAGTCGGCCGAGAGCTTCCTCCTCGGCCTGATCGAGCCCGAGGAGCGCAGCGCATGAGGGCGCAGCTGCGCGGACGCCTCGTGTGGCTGGTGACCGGCCTGATGCTGGCCGCGATGGCGACGACGCTGTCGCTGCGCGACGCCGACTGGATGGGTGACGCGCTCTGGGGACAGGAGACGATCGGGGTCGCCCAGGTGCTCGTCCTTCCCCTGCTGGCCGGTGGTGCGGCCGTCGTCGGTTGGCGCGACGTCGGGGGCATCCTCACCCTGATCCCCGCCGGCCGACAGCGGTGGCGGCACTTCTGGGCGACGTTCGGGGCGTGGGCCATCCCCGTCGTGGCCTTGTATGCCGTGGGCAACCTCTTCGTGATCGTGGCCTCCTGGTGGAGTGAGCCGTCGATCCCCAACGCCACGCCGTGGCCGGCGATCACCCAGACCGCCGGCGCGCTGCTCGTCTTCGTCGTGGGATACGCCCTCGGGGTGGTACTGAGGTCGTGGCTGGGGTCGGTGGTCGCCGCCCTGCTGACCGCCGCGGTGCTCATCCTCGACCGGATGGGGGCGATCTCCACCGGCCTGGCCGAGTACGCCGCGAGCGGGACGATGCTGGGGGCTGTCGCCAACCCGGCCTACTTCGGGATGCGACTGGTCTGGATGGTGTTCGTCGGCGCCCTCATCGTGGCTCTCCTGGTGACCGTTCCGCGGCGCCGGACAGGTCTGCTCGTGGCGCTGGGCGCTGCCCTGGTCGCGGGACAGCTCACCTTCCCGACCGACGACAGCTACGGCATCCGGCCGAAGCGCGCAGACACCTGCACGGCCACGCCGGTCGTCGTCTGTGCACCACCGGAGTTCCGCGATCGTGCGGTCCGGGCCGCCGAGATGGCCGGTCAGACCGGCGCGGTGCTGCGGGCGCTCGGAGTGAGCTCACCCAGCCGCTTCGTCATGTGGCAACCCGGCCGGGACCACCTGGACAACCTGAGGCTGGTCGACCCCGGCACGTTCCGCGCGCCCCTGACACTGCAGACCGTCGTGGCCGGAGTGGTGGCCCCATTGTCGTGCGGGCTGTGGTCCGGCCCGGAGCCGCCACCGTACTCGTGGTTCTACAGCAAGGCGCTGGTCGAGTCCTTCGTCATGAGCCAGCTGACCGCTCGGATCACCGAGCCCTACGGCCGGCTCCTCACCGCGAAGGGAGCCGAGCAGTCGCGGGCGCTGGTCACGCAGGCAGCGACGGCGCTCCAGGAGTGCGACCTGGCCAAGGTGCCACCATCGTTCAGCAACCAGTAGTGGCGCGGTGATCCGCGGCTGGCTGGCCGACCACGACTGGCGACTGGCGCTGCTGTCCACGGGCCTCGCGGGGCTCGCCTTCGTGACCGGGCAGCCAGTCCTCGCCAGCCCGCTGGGCGAGTCGTACCAAGGGATCACAGTCGGCCTGCTCGCCATGCTGTGCAGCTGCGTCGGCTTCGCACTGAGCCTGCGGTCGCGCGCCGCAGCTGCCTTGGGCGTCCGTTCCGGCGCGCGGTATCGCTTGCTGTGGTTCGTGATCCAGCTCCTGCTCGTGGTCGCGGTCGCGGAGTCGGTGTCGGGTTTCGCGCTCGCACCCCGACGACTGGTCTTCGTGATCGGCTGGGGCGCAGGGCTTTCCGGTCTCCTCGCGCTGGTCTCAGAGGGTGGGTCGACGCTCTACGGCTTCCTGCTGTTCGCTACCTGCGTCCTTTCCCCGCGCGGGGAGCCTGCCCGCTGGTGGGCGCCGCTGGCCCACGCCCCGGTCGGTGATGCTGGGGTGGTGGCCGCGGCGATCGTGGTGCTGGCGTGTGGCGTGCTCTACGTGGCCAACCCCACGCGGCGCGCACCCTTCTGAGCCGGGTGCCGCCTTGTCGTCCGGGCGCACCGCACCGCTATCCTTTCCGAGGCCGCTGAGGTGGCCACAGCCGAAGTGGTGGAATGGCAGACACGGAGCACTCAAAATGCTCTGCTCGAAAGGGCGTGCGGGTTCAAGTCCCGCCTTCGGCACCCAACTGACCTGAGGAAACGACCCCCTGTGAGGGGCGGCCTCCAGGAGCTGTCCACACCCGTCGCCGGCTCAAGCCGCGCATCCGCACCGTGGCCAGATGCATGGGCGCGACGTTGCATGAAGAAATTAGCAATTGATGTAACCTTCATGTTGACGCCTGAAGGCGCCAGCTCGCGACGATCGGAAATGAGGGGCCAACTCGATGAGCGTTCCGCTGTACCAAGCGAAGGCAGAGTTCTTCAAGACACTTGGTCACCCCGCGCGGATCCGCATCCTGGAATTGCTCTCCGAGCGTGACCACGCTGTGCACGAGCTGCTCGAGATGATCGTGATCGAGCCCAGCAACCTCAGCCAGCAGCTGGCCGTCCTGCGCCGGGCGGGTCTGGTCGTGTCTCTCCGGCGCGCTGGGGAGGTCGTCTACTCAATCAGCGTGCCGGAGGTTCGAGACCTGCTCCTGGCGGCTCGCCGCATCCTCTCCGGCGTCATCGCGTCACAGGGCGCGCTGGAGGCCGAACTTTCTCCGTCCACCCGTCCGTGAGCGCCCCGGACCCCGGGTGGCCGGCATCTCTCACGACAACCTTGCGCCAGTTCTCGGCCAGGTCGGGCCAGCTCCTTCCACGCAAGGCGGACTGGTCGGGTGTGCGACCGGGGCGTGACCTGACCGCGGGCCTCATGGTCGGACTGGTGGCCCTGCCGCTGGCCCTCGGTTTCGGGGCCAACTCGGGGCTGGGCGCAAGTGCCGGGTTGGTCACCGCCATCGTCGCGGGGGCCGTCGCGGCGGTGTTCGGGGGGAGCCGGGTCCAGGTCAGTGGCCCGACCGGCGCCATGACAGTGGTCCTGGTCCCCATCGTTGCCACCCACGGAGCAGACGGGGTTCTGGTGGTCGGCCTGCTCGCTGGAGCAGTCCTCATCGGGCTCGGCTACGTCGGTGCCGGGCGCTTCATCCGGTACGTGCCCATTCCGGTGGTCGAGGGCTTCACCCTCGGCATCGCCGTCATCATCGCCCTCCAACAGGTCCCGTCCGCTCTCGGCGTGCGAGTCGACGCGGACAAGGTGCTCGTCGTGGCCGCACACGCCATCGCCGAGTGGGCCAGGTCCCCGGTGTGGGCACCGCTGCTCGTGGCCGCCGGTGTCGGGATGGTCGTCCTCCTGCTGTCACGGATCCGGCCCTCGCTCCCCGGTTCGCTCATCGCGGTGGTCGGCGCCACGGTCGGGAACGCCGTCCTCGGCTGGCGGGTCACACCCATCGGCAGCATCCCGTCGAACCTGCCCGTGCCGTCGCTGCCGGGCGTGCCCGTGGGTGACCTGGGCGCGCTGGTCCTGCCCGCCATCGCGGTCGCCGCGCTCGCAGCTCTCGAGAGCCTGCTCTCCGCCACCGTCGCCGACGGCATGAGCGTCGGGCGACGACACGACCCCAATCGCGAGCTCTTCGGCCAAGGACTGGCCAACCTCGCATCACCGCTGTTCGGCGGGATCCCGGCCACGGCGGCCATCGCGCGCACCGCCGTCAACGTCCGCTCCGGCGCGACATCCCGGCTGGCGTCGCTCACGCACGCCCTCGTACTGCTCTTCGTCATCCTCGTCGCCGCCCGCTGGGTCGCCCAGATCCCGCTGGCTGCACTCGCTGGCGTGCTCATTGCCACCGCGGTCCAGATGGTCAAGGTGTCCAGCCTGCACGCACTCCTGCGATCCACTCGTGGAGACTGCGTCGTCCTCGTCCTCACGGCCTTGGCGACGGTCATCTTCGACCTCGTCACCGCCGTGCTGGTCGGCCTGGTGGTGGCGGGCTTCTTCGCACTGCAACAGGCGGCCCGGGCGGCGCGGGTGGAGGAGGTCCCCCTGGACGAGGGTGACCACACCGATGAGGAGCGCCGGCTGCTCGACGAGCACATCATCGCCTACCGGATCGACGGCCCACTCTTCTTCGCTGCCGCCCACGACTTCCTGCTGGAGCTCGCCGAGGTCACGACCGTGCGCGTCGTGGTGCTCAGAATGTCCCGCGTGACGGCCATCGACGCCACGGGCGCCAGTATCCTGGCCGACACAATCAGCCGCCTCGAGAGGCGCCACGTGACGGTGTTGTTGTCGGGGGTCCAGCCGCAGCACGAGCGGGTGCTGCACGAGCTCGGCGTCTACGGCCACCTCGCCCACGAGAGGCACCTGTTCGCCACAACATCCGACGCGATCGCGCATGCGCGCCTGCACGCCGCCCGGGTGATGCACAGCCCGAACGGTCCGTCCTGAGACGGGCGCGATGTCGAGGCCGAGGCCGAGGCCGAGGCCGTCGAGTGTCTCAACGATGACCGGCTGCCAGAGAGACTGGTGGGTCGTCACGGCGGCGCCGCAGACGCCGCGGAATGACGCACCACCCGGACTGCGGCAGATGAGTGCGTTTCCCGAGTCAGCCTTTAGTAGCGCCACAGCAGCGCCAGGGTAGGCCAGGGCGTGGATCGGGGTGATCCCCGATGTTGATCGCGGCTACACGAGCGCATGCTGTGGCCGTGAACAAGGTTCCGCTGACGGCCCGAAGGAGTAAGAGATGAGATCGCCGCAAAGCGACAAAGCTGTGGAGTCCCAGCATGTGCCTGCGAGCGCGGCAGTGGCCACGAGGGGACCGATCCCGACCCCTGCGTTCGGGGAGCGGGTCGTGGGCGCGGCGGCGATCGCGTTGGTAGCGTCGTTGGTCATCCAGAACGTGATGTTTGGTTGGGCCGGAGCGCCCGGCTACGGGGACCCGATCAAGGACGTGCTCGCCTGGCACCAGCAGAACCGGGACGTGGTCGCGATCGCGGTCGGCTCAGAGGCGCTGAACCTGCCGCTGCTGCTCGTGTTCCTGAGCGGTCTCCACGGGCTGGTCGGGCGTCGCGGGGGTGCGGGCGCCGACTGGTCGCGCCTCGCGGTGGCCGCGGGCGCGACTACCGCGGCGGTCTTCGCGCTCTACGCCGTTCTGTGGAACGGAGTCGTATTGTCCGCCCGCGAGCTCGCTGAGCCGAGCCCGCTGCTCCAGCTCGTCTGGCAGCTGCATGCAGGAGCATTCGCTCTGGCGCTGTCGGCGCTCGGCACCACCTTCATCGGCGCTGCGCTAGCTGTACTGACCGGAGAGGTTGGTCAAGCGGGTGATGGGTGGCTTGTTCCCGCAGGCGGTGTGGGGTCGGTGGTGGTTGTACTCGTGGATCCATG
>NZ_LMSS01000005.1 GCF_001429605.1 Phycicoccus sp. Soil802 | reverse complement strand
CCGCCTGCTGGGCCGACAGCATCGCCTCGTCCTCGGCGAACACGCCCTTCACGCCCTCGCGCAGCTGTGTCGTGATCAGCTGGCTGTCCAGCCGGTAGTTGCGCATGAAGGCCCAGAAGTAGTGGGAGCTGCGGTCGGTCTCCGGGGTGATCGTGTTCATGACGTAGCCGTTGACGCCCTGGCTCCGGTCGCCCTCGGGAGCGCCGGTGCCGGCCCGCGCGACGCCGACGTCGATGCAGATCGTGGAGGGGGCCTCGTAGTGGATGATCTGCCACCGGTCGACCCTGCCGTCGAACTCAGGGAACTTGTCACGGATGTTCTTGCGCCAGAACGGCGGCGGGTCGACATCGAGCATCCAGCGCTCCACCGTCACCCTGCCGTCGTCCTCGAGGCGGGTGCGGAAGCCGGACTCGCTCAGCTCCGCCTGCCCGATGCTGCTGCCATGGACGAACTCCTCGTGCGTGAGGTCCATCAGGTTGTCGAGCACGAGCTGGTAGTTGCACGGTGCGTGGATCGTCAGCCCGTCGCCGGCCCATGCGGGGTGGTCCATCTGGTGCATGTCGGGGACCAGCCCCGGGTCCGCCAGGGTCACGTCGCCGGGCCACACCCACAGGAACCGGTAGCGCTCGACGACGGGGTACGACGGCACCATCGCGGAGGGGTTGATCGTCTCCTGGGCCGGCATCTGGGTGCAGCGACCCGCGGAGTTGAACCGGAGCCCGTGGTACGGGCACTGCACCTCGTCGCGTCCGACCAGCCTCCCCTGCGAGAGTGGCGCCAGCCGGTGCCAGCACGCATCGGCCAGCGCCACCGGCCGGCCGTCGGTCGTCCGGTAGATCGCCATCGGCTGTCCCGCGACGGTCCTCGCCAGGAGGCCCTTGCTGGTGACCTCGTGGTCCCACGCCACGGCATACCAGGCGTTCAGCGGGTACGGGAAGATCTTCGCGGTCACGCGCCCGCTCGGCATCAGTGCGGTCATCAGAGCTCCTTCGTTCGGTGTAGCGAAGCGTGCGGCGCAGTGCATCGTCGGCGTCGCGGCTGAGCTCGACAACCTGCCGGTGCGCATCTGGGCGAAACAGGCTTCAGTGCAGTGTCGGTAACGCTCGTGGCCGTAGCCGGCAGCTCATGCCGTTCAGGCCAGCACCGCCGCGGCACGGGTCAGTCCAACGCGGCACGCGAGTCCCGCGACCAGCGCGAGTGCCCCGATGAGGCCGAGTGCCGCGCCGAGCCCGCCGAGGGCGGCGGCCAGGGCGAGGACCAGCAGCGGGCAGATGAACTCGCCGAGGAAGAGTGCGGCCGTCCAGAGACCGGTGCCGCGACCGCGCTGATCGAAAGACAGGCCGGCGAGCGCCCACACCAGGAGGGTCGGCAGCAGCAGGCCGGTGCCGCCGGAGGCGATGACCGCACCGACGACGATCGCCGGGACGGAGCCGCCGAGACCGACGGTCACGAGGCCCACGCCTGCAAGGGCGAACGCGATCGGCAGCAGCGTCGCCGTGCCCTTGCTCGAGACTCGGCCGAACGTGAAGGCGCCGGTCGCGGTCGCGGCGGAGGCGAGCGCTGTGACGGCGCCGATGACCGGCACCGCGTCGATCCCTGCGTGGTCGAGGACGAAGGGCAGCTCGACGATCGGCGCGTAGAACACGATCCCGCCGAAGAGGGAGACCAGGCAGGGCGCCAGCAAGGCGCGCGCCGACAGCGGCGGCAGGGCCGTATGCGGGGTTCCGGCGCCGCTCTCTGCCGATGGCTGGGGTTGCCAGAGGAGCGCCGCCGCGAGGACGGCGAAGGCCAGGCTCGAGGCGTAGAGCCAGAACGGCGTACGCCAGCTGTGCGCGCCGAGGCCTCCGCCGAGGGCGAAGAACAGCGTGGCCGACAGGGACGCGAAGACGGTCTGGAGCCCGAGCCACCGGTCCCGCTGGGGGCCGGAGAAGTAGTCAGCGATCAGTGTGGTGCAGCAGGTCATGATCGCCGCCTCGGCGACGCCGACACCCGCGCGGCTGAGCACGATCGCCGGCAGCCCGTCGAGCCACAGGGGAGCGGTGCCGAACGCCGCATAGACGACCAGGCCGAGAAGGAGCAGCCGCTTGCGCCCGAACCGGTCGACGACTCGGCCCGCGAACGGCGCCAGCAGAGCGATCATCAGGGCGGGGACCGTGAGCGAGAGTGGGACGAGTGTCTTGGCCTGGGCGGTGTCGCCGAAGTGCCCCTGCATGGAGGGAAGGACCGGGGCGAGCAGCACGGCGCCGAGGACGGGCAGGCAGCTCATGAACATGAGCAGCACCCCCTGCGGACGGCCGGCCCGACGGGGCCCACCGTAGGCGGGGTGCGTGAGGGTGGGTGCGATGGTCGGGCTGTCGGACATGGCCGCTCCAGAGCTCGTCGGGGGTGCGGGTGGCGTGACGGGCGTCACGGCCCCCAGAGTGGGCACGTGCGCGCCTTCACGGAAGTTGACGATGTTGGGCGTTGGTATCGATGTGGCCTATAACCGCAGGTCAGAGTCCCTGGGTGGTTTCCTCGGCGAGTTCGTGGCCGATCTGTCGGAGGGTGCGTCGGAGCCACTCGTGGGCGGGGTCGCGGCGATGGGAGGGGTGCCACCAGAACCCTTCCTTGACCGGTACGGCATCCCACGGGCACGGCAGTACACGCACGCCCGCCGTGGCGGCGAGGCGGTGCGCCAGCCGGGCCTGGAGCACGGCGATCCGCTGGGTGCCGGCCACGAGGAACGGTACGGCGAGGAAGCTGTCGGCCGTGATCTCGACCCGGGGCTCGACTCCGAGCATGCGGAGCTGCCGGGCTGCGGGCGCGAACGCGGTGGGCAGGTCCCACATCACCACCCAGGGCAGCGCTGCGACGTCGGCCATCGTCAGCTCGTCACCGACCCGGTCGTTGTCCGGGCTGACGACGCAGACCCACGTGTCGTCAAACAGGTCGGTGACCGGGACGTCGGTGAGAAAGCCGTGGGGCAGCACAACGCCGTCGACGGTCCGGAGGTTCTCGGCCGCGTTGTCCACGAACTCGGGCTCGGTCTGGCGCAGCACCAGCCGGACGTGGGGCGCGACCTCGGCAAGCCGACGTACCAGTCGTTCGCCGAGGACCGCGGTGGCGTAGTCCGACATCATCAGCCGGAACGTCCGGTCCGACAAAGCCGGCTCGAACTGTGGTGAAGCGTCGAAGACCCGGTGAACGCCGGCCAGCGCCAGCTCGGTCGGGGCTCGGAGCTGCTGGGCCAACGGGGTCAGCTCGTACTGGTTGCCGGTCCGGTGCAACAGCTCGTCGCCGAAGTGTCGGCGCAGCCGCCCGAGGGCGGCCGACACCGCAGGTTGACTGAGCCCGAGCCGCTCCGCCGCGCGGGTGACGTTGCGCTCGCGGAGAAGCGCATCCAGCGTCGGAAGCAGGTTGAGGTCGAGGTTGCGGAGAG
This sequence comes from Phycicoccus sp. Soil802, assembly GCF_001429605.1. Classification (GTDB taxonomy): domain Bacteria; phylum Actinomycetota; class Actinomycetes; order Actinomycetales; family Dermatophilaceae; genus Pedococcus. The sequence continues at coordinate 631,189 of NZ_LMSS01000005.1, read as the reverse complement.
TCGCCCGTGCCACGTGATCACCATAACCGAGACCGATGACGACCATCATCGATCTGCCCTTCCATGATAGTCGAGGCCGGTCGCAGAGTGGGGACCGCCACTCCGTCGTATGAGGGTCCGTCCGCCACAAACCAGGAGCATGTCGTGCCCGCAGTCCGATCCGTGCTCGTCGTCGGCGCCGGTGCCGCCGGCTGCGCCACTGCCATCCTTCTCGCCGAGGCCGGGGTCTCGGTCGACCTGATCGACATCCAGCCCGACGTCAGTGCGCTGGGTTCCGGGATCACGCTCCAGGGCAACGCGCTCCGCGTGCTCCGACGGCTCGGCGTCTGGGACCAGGTCTCCGAACTCGGCTATGCCTTCGACACGCTCGGCCTGCGCGCGCCCGACCGCGACGGAACCCTGCTCGTCGAGCTCACCGACGTCCGCACCGGTGGCGAGGACCTGCCGGCGACGGTCGGCATGTACCGCCCGGACCTGGCCGCGGTCCTGGTGGACCGCACGATCAAGGCGGGTGCCAAGGTCCGGTTCGGCACGACCTACACCGCGCTGTCCCAGGACGCCGCCGGCGTCGACGTGACGTTCGCCGACGGCTCGTCCGGGCGTTACGACCTGGTGGTGGGCGCCGACGGCATACGGTCATGGACCCGCCGGCAGCTGGGCATCAACCTCGAGACGCAGAGCACCGGTATGGGGATCTGGCGAGTGTTCGCGCCGCGCCCGGCCTCGGTGACCCGCACCGACCTCTACTACGGCGGACCGTGCTACATCGCCGGGTACTGCCCCACGGGTGAGGACTCGCTGTACGCCTACCTCGTCGAGGCCTCGCAGGACCGGAGCCGGCTCTCCCCGCAGGAGTCTCTGGACGTCATGCGTGGCCTGGCGGCGGCGTACCACGGGCCGTGGGACGACATCCGCGCGTCGATGACCGACCCTGCGCGGGTGAACTACACCTGGTTCGAGACCCACCTCCTCGACGCACCGTGGCACCGCGGCCGCGTCGTGGTGATCGGCGACGCCGCCCACACCTGCCCGCCGACCCTCGCACAGGGTGCCGCGCAGGCGCTGGAGGACGCAGCAGTGCTCGCCGAGCTGCTGCTCGCCCACGACACGGTCAGCGACGAGCTCTGGACCACGTTCACCGACCGGCGCCTACCCCGCGCCAGGGAGGTCGTAGACGCCTCGGTCCAGCTCGGCCGATGGCTCCTCGACCACGAGCAGGGCGACGTCCCGGGCCTGATGGCGCGGATCGCTCATCTCCTCACCGAACCCGCCTGACCCATCCATCCATCGCAAGGGAGCGACGCATGGCCACCACGGACCTGTCCGCACTGCCGACCAACGCCCGCGGCGAGCGCCTGATCACCCACCTGCGCCACGTCGACCTCGCAGTGCCCGACTACGACAAGCAGCTGCGCTTCTACACCGAGATGTGGGGCCTGTCGCCCCAGGCCACCGACGAGGGCATCGCCTTCCTCGCGGCTGAGGGGTCGCCGGAGCAGTACTCGGTCCGGCTGCGGAAGGCCGACGAGAAGCGGCTGGACCTGATCTCCTTCGGAGCCGCAACCACCGACGACGTGGACGCGATGGCGCAGCGCCTGGCGACAGCGGGTGTGCAGCTGGTCGCCGAGCCGGACAAGCTGCAGACCCCGGGAGAGGGCTACGGCTTCCGCTTCTTCGACAACGACGGCCGCACGGTGGAGATCTCTTCCGACGTCGCGGTACGCCAACACCGCCGGATCGAGGAGGGCGAGTCCATCCCGGTCAAGCTCTCCCACGTCGTCATCAACTCGCCCGACCCCGAGGCCACTGTCGCGTTCTACGACAAGCACCTCAGCTTCGCGCTCTCGGACACGCTGCGGTCGCCGCACATGGGCGAGGTGATGTGGTTCATGCGGACCAACCCCGCGCACCACAGCCTCGCGATCGCCCGTTGCCCGCACGTGTCGCTGCACCACGCCTCCTTCGAGATGCGCGGTATCGACGAGTACATGCGCGGCAGCGGACGCCTGATGCGGGCCGGGGTGGAGAAGATCTGGGGCCCTGGCCGCCACATGGCCGGAAACAACACCTTCACCTACTTCCTCGACCCGCACGGCAACACCATCGAGTACACGACCGAGCTCGAGGAGCTCGACGAGGACAGCTGGCACCCGCACCTGTATGACTTCTCCGACCCCGAGGTGACCGATCAGTGGGGCACCGCGAACCCGATGAACGAGTTCGTCGCCAAGCAGTCGTTCAACGACCCGGACCGCGGCCTCTTCGTCGCGCCGCCGGTGTGAGCCACCGATGAGGCTCGCCACGTTCACCGCTCCGGACCTGCTGACGCCGCGCGTCGGCGTGGTCGGGGACGAGACGCTGCTCGCCCTCCCCGAAGGCCTCACCATGCGCGACCTGGTGGCGGCAGGGATCGACGCCGCCATCCGTCTCGCCGAGGCGGCGCGCGGGCGGGAGCCGGCACGACCGCTGTCGTCGGTCCGTCTGCTCGCTCCGCTGAAGCCGGCGTCGGTGCGCGACTTCGTCGCCTTCGAGGAGCACGTCGACGGCATACGCCGAAGCGTGGACGGCAGCGCGGGCGTCCCGGACGCCTGGTACGACGCTCCGACGTTCTACTTCACCAACCCGCACACGATCCTCGGCCCCGACCAGGACGTCCCCTTTCCGGCAGCGTGCCGGGCACGTGACTTCGAACTGGAGGTCGCGGTCGTCGTCGGCGCTCCGGGCACGTCGCTGAGCGTCGACGAGGCACGCAACCACGTCTTCGGCTACACGATCATGAACGACTGGTCCGCACGAGACCTGCAGTCGCGCGAGATGCAGGTCCGGCTCGGACCGACGAAGGGCAAGGACTTCGCAACCACGCTCGGCCCCTGGATCGTGACCGCAGACGAGCTCGACCAGCGCAGGGACGCCGCCGGCTTCCTCGACCTCTGGTGCACCGCCGAGGTCAACGGCGTGGAGGTCGGCCGCGACCTTCTCGCCAACGCGGGGTGGACGTTCGACGCGATGATCGCGTATGCGTCGCGGGACAGCCGAGTCGAGTCCGGCGACGTGCTCGGCTCCGGAACCGTCGGCAACGGCGGCTGCCTCGCCGAGCTCTGGGGCCGCAACGGTTCCCAGGACCCGCCCCCGCTCCAGCCGGGAGACCTGGTGACCCTCACGGTCGAGGGCATCGGCGCGATGAGCAACCGGGTCGCCGTCGCCGATCCCGCGCCACCAGGCTCCGACGTTCGACGCCGTGATCCTGCCGCCGCCCGGCAGGTCCTGCGATGAGCACCCTGACCGGACGGACGGTCGTCGTCACCGGGGCCGCTTCCGGGATCGGCGCGGCGGTGGCCGGCGCCGCGCGGGCCGAGGGCGCCCGGGTCGTGGCGACCGACCGCACGGCCACCGCCGACGTGCGGGCCCTCGACGTTCGCGACCCCGCCCAGTGGGCCGCGCTGGCCAACGACCTCACCGACGACGGAGTGCACGGCCTCGTCAACTGCGCGGGTACGACGTGGCGCGCACGCCTCGGCGACGTCACCCCCGACGCGTTCACCGACACCCACGCAGTCAACGTCCTCGGGCCGCTGCTCGGCATCCAGGCACTCGCACCGCTGATGACCAGCGGCGCGTCGATCGTCAACATCGGCTCACTCGCCGCGCTCCAGGGCCACTACCCGGTGGCATACACGACGAGCAAGTGGTCGCTGCGCGGACTGACGCGCGCCGCAGCCCTCGAGCTCGGCCCGACGGGCATCCGCGTGAACGCCGTGCATCCGGGATTCGTGGACACCGCGATGACCGCGGATGCCCCGGACGCGTTCCGCGAGGCCTCGATCGCCGTCGCCGCGCTCGGCCGGGTCGGTCGCGCCGAGGAGGTCGCCTCCGTCGTGTGCTTCCTGCTGAGCGACGCCGCGTCCTTCGTCACGGGCGTCGACCTGCCCGTCGACGGGGGCGCCGCCTCGCACGGCGGGGCAAAAGCCGTCTCGGATGCATTGCGCTCCCACTACAGCCCTCCCGCGTCGACCGCGGTTCGCTGAGCACGGCGACCGACCACCCAACGACAGCACGACAGAAGGATGACCATGTTCGAGTACTTCCCCGGCAACTACGTCTGGAACCTGGGAGTCGTCGCCACCCTCAACAGCGGGGGGGCGATCGACGAGGTCGACCGCGCGTGCCGGCCGCTGCGAGAACTGGCCGCCCAGGGGGCCGACGTCGGAACCGGTGAGTTCATGGCTGCGTGGCGGCGGGTCGCCGACCAGCTCGAGGAACAGGCCGTCGAGGCCGAGAAGGCCGGGCATCTCCGCACAGCCGGGCAGAAGTACTTCCGGGCCTCGGTGTACGTGTCGCAGGCGGAGCGGATGCAGAGCGCGAAGGACGCCAGCCGCAACGTCGAGTACCAACGCAGCGTGGACCTCCTCGTGCGGTCCCTGGTGCTGACCGACTCGGCCACGACGAAGGTCGAGGTGCCGTACACCGAGGACGGCGTCGAGACCGCCCTGCCGGCGTACTTCTGCAGCGCCTCCGTCGACGGTACGCCGGCCCCGGTGATGATCCTCTGGAACGGGCTGGACTCGACCAAGGAGATGATGGTCGGCTCCGGCTTCCACCGGGAGATGGCGGTGCGCGGCATCTCCACGCTGATGATCGACTGCCCCGGAAGTGGCGAGGCGCTGCGCCTGCGCGGACTGACCGCCCGGGTCGACACCGAGGTATGGGCAGCGTCCTGCGTCGACTGGCTGGAGACCCGCGCCGACGTACGCCGCGACCGGATCGGCCTGGCGGGCTGGTCACTCGGCGGCTACTACGCTCCGCGTGCAGCCGCGTTCGAGAAGCGGCTCGCGCTCTGCGTCGCTTGGGGTGCCAACCACAACTGGGGCGCCGTGCAGAAGCGCCGGCTCAACCGCGAGGGCGAGAACCCGGTTCCGCACTACTGGGACCACGTGCTGTGGGTCTGGGGGGAGGACGATGTCGACCGCTTCATCGCCACGGCCGAGGACGTGCACCTCGACGGGGTTGTGGAGCAGATCACCGTCCCGTTCCTCATCGCCCACGGGGAGAACGACCGGCAGATCCCGCTCGAGTACGCGCACCGCTCCTTCGAGCAGGCCGTCAACAGCCCGAAGCGGGAGCTGCGTGTCTTCACGCCGGAGGAGGGCGCCACCGAGCACATTGGGCTGGACCACTTCCCGCACGTGATCGACCACATTGCCGACTGGGTGGCCGACACCTTCGGCGAGCTCGACGAAGCCTCAACGCCGTGAGGCAGGAGGACCTGGACCGGACCGATCCGGAGGGCGCGGTGGCCAAGGCCGCCGCCAGGGTGTCGAACTGGGGCCGGTGGGGTGTGGACGACGTCCTCGGCACCATGAACTTCCTCGATGACGCCAAGCGGCGCGAGGCCGCGATGCTGGTGAGGAGGGGACGGTCGTACTCGCTGTCGCAGTCCTTCGACATGGACGGCCCGCAGAAGGGTTGGCGGCGTCGTACGAACCCCGTGCACACGATGCTCGATACCGGGACCGACGCGGTCGCCGGCACCCAGGGCTTCCCGCACGGGATCGGTGGCGCTGACGATGTGATTGCGATGCCGCTCCAGTGCTCGACCCAGTGGGACGGGCTCGGTCACATCTTCGACCACGGCCGGGCGTGGAACGGTCGCCCGGCCGAGCTGGTCGTGACCAGCCTCGGCGACGGCGTCACCGGCATCGAGACGGTGGCGGACGTCGTCTGTGGCCGCGGCGTGCTGCTCGACGTCGGCCGTGCCCTCGGTCAGGAGGGCGAGCTGCCCGACGGGTTCGCGATCACCGAGGAGCACCTCGAGCACACGATCGCTGCGCAGGGTCCGACGTCCACGGTCGGTCGCGGCGACATCGTCGTGGTCCGCACCGGAAGGCTCAGTCGCGCGCGACGAGAGGGGTGGGGCGAGTATGCCGGAGGCGCGGCGCCGGGCTTGTCCTTCGCCACGGTGGACTGGCTGCACCGCACCGAGATCGCCGCGATTGCCACCGATACATGGGGATTCGAGGTGCGGCCCAACGAGTTCAACGACGCCTTCCAGCCGCTTCACCAGGTCGCGATCCCCCACCTCGGGCTCTTCATCGGCGAGATGTGGGACCCCGACGCGCTGGCCGGGGCCTGCGCCGCCGACCGCACCTACGACTTCTTCCTGACCGCCGCACCCCTCAAGATCACGGGAGCCGTGGGCGCACCGGTCAACCCGGTGGCGGTGCGGTGACCGCGAAGATCGGAGCGCCGACCAGCTGGCCCGACGGACTCAGCGGCGCTCCGACGGCAGGGCCGAAAGGTAGGCGCTCTCCTCAAGGTAGAGGTTGGTCGTGGCGATCGAGGGTGCCCCATCCATGCCTGGACGGTGCCCGGGTGGACGCCTCGGGCGAGCCAGAGGCACGCGGCGCTGTGCCTGAGGTCGTGGATGCGGCGGCCCTCGGCGAGTCCAGCACCTTCTCGACCGTAAGGACAGGGTCCCAGTCGTCACCGAAGTCGTATCGGTACCAAAGCCGGTCGCCCTCGGTGGCCACGAGCTGGTCCGGGCGTGTGGCATCCTCGCGGACGCCGATACCCCGCACCAGGCGTGATCTGTCATGGTCGTCCCATGCAGCTGATCCACGTGGCGCAGCGTCCGGTCAGCCCGTGGCGCAACGGTGGCGGACGGACGCGCGTGATGGCCCAGGGGCCGTCGGCCGCAAGCCCTGATGACTTCAGCTGGCGCCTCAGCGTGGCGCAGGTGGATCGGTCTGGACCGTTCTCCGCCTATCCGGGCCTGCACCGGCAGCTGATCGTGGCGGGGGACGAGCCCCTGACTCTCGTCATCGACGACCACCGCCGCACCCTGGGTCCCGGCTCGATCGCCGCGTTCGACGGGGGAGCGAGCGTGTCATGCGAGGTGGCGCGCGGCCCGGTGACCGCGGTCAACGTCATGACGCGTCCCGGGCAGGTCACCGCGCAGGTGACCATCGAGGACGCCGAGGCCGATCTGGTGGTTGAGTCGCCGACCGCGGGTTGGTCGTGCCTGGTCGCGCTGACCCAGCACACGACCCTCGGCGGTCACGGCCTGGCGATGGCGCCGCAGGACACGCTCTGGCTGCAGGCAGGGGAGCGAGAGACCGTGTCGGGCGGACGGATCGTGGTGATCAGGTTCAGCAACGTGACATAAAGGTGCGTTGTGGTTCGCCGAAGCCCTTGCGCAGCAGGCGATTTCAGTCCACCTGGCTGGCTAGGGCCGCTCGTCGGCCCTCCAGGTGCAAGGCGGCGGACGATTCAGTCAATCTCAGCGTGAGTCCGGCGCGTAGTCCTCATCGGGGTCGGTGAGCACCGGCTGAGCCTGTTCGAAGAGGTCGGCTTCGTCGACATCCTGGTTCGGCTTGGCTGGCCACGTCTGACCACTGGCTACGGTGGGGTCGGCCGGCTGTTCTTGGTCGAGTCGGTCGGCTTCCGGGACCGCGGTGTTCGGGTGGTTGTCACGACTGTGGGCCACGGTGGCACCTCCTGTTCTTCACGCAGGCGAGCGTTCTGCCGCTCCAGGTCGAGGACCATGCCGATTCCTGCCAGGTTGAGGCCGGCGTGGAGCAGGTCCCCGATCCGGCGAAGTCGGTCCAGGTCGTTCGGGCTGTACCGGCGGGTGCCTCCACTGGTCCGCTCCGGATCGAGCAGACCTCGCGCCTCGTAGAGGCGCAGGTTCTGCACGCCCATGCCGACCAGATCGGCAGCTACCGAGATCGCGTAGACGCCGCGTTCACCGTCCGTTGCGGGCAATGTCACGGGTGGCCCGTCCTTCCTGGAAATTCTTTGTAGCGGCCCTTGCATCAGTATGCCCTTGGTGCTACATAAAACCTATAGCGAACGCCATAGATCTGCGACGGCTGTGGCGACGCTTGGAGCATCAGGCAAACACGATGGAGGTGAAGACGATGCTGATGCGCACCGACCCATTCCGCGAGCTCGACCGGCTCACCCAACAGGCTTTTGGCACGCTGGCGCGCCCCTCAGCGATGCCGATGGATGCATGGCGCGACGGAGACGTGTTTCACGTCGAGTTCGACCTGCCCGGTGTCAGCCAGGACTCGATCGACATCGACGTGGAACGCAACGTGGTCACCGTCAAGGCCGAACGTCCGGACCGCGCCAGCGACGCGGAGCTGCTCGCCGCGGAGCGCCCTCGCGGGGTGTTCAGCCGCCAGCTCGTGCTCGGAGACAACCTGGACACCGAGCGCATCGAGGCCGACTACGACGCGGGAGTGCTCACGCTGAAGATCCCGGTCGCCGAGCAGGCCAAGCCGCGCAAGATCGAGATCAGCAGCCGGAACGAAGGCCAGCAGGCCATTACCGCCTGACCTCTGGTGGTGAGGCTCATGCTCGCTGTGGCTGCTGACCGAGCCGGTGCCGTGCGCGGTGTGGACGAGGAGTTCCTCGAGCTGATGTGTGCGGACGAGGATCTGCTGCGGGCCGAGTTCGACGCGATCGTCGCCCGAGAATGGTCAGGCAGACCCCCTCCGGTTGACCTACCTGCCGCGGCGTCTGGCACCGGCCACGGGCCGCGGAGGCATCGGCTGCGTCGCGGTGACGTGGCGTCCCCGCGACCAGAACACCCCGGTGCCGACGGGTGGAGTCGGCAACGCTCGCCCCCGCGGCTCACCCGGCAATCGCGATCAGAAACCGAACAAGTGGATGGACGAAGGTAGGTGATCTCCCAACACCCAGCACCACGACGATACGAACAGACTCTCGCCTGGGCCGCGTTCGTGCCATCGCGCCTGACGCAGGCTGCGCGACGCCCACGCCTTGACGCCGTATCCGTTCGCGGCCCAGGCGAGGCCCATCAGCGACACCACAACCCCACGATGAAGGTGGCGTCACCCGCCGCCCAGCGACGGGACAAACCTCACCCAGAAGCTGAACCTTTCGGCGTAGCCCATGACCGTTGACCGCACCGACCCCTACGCCGCCTTGGGCCTGAGCCCGAACGCGACCCAAGGCCAGATCCGGCGCGCCTACCGCACGCTGCTGCGCCAGAACCACCCCGACACCCGCGCCGTTGGCGACCCAACCGACAAGGCCGCCTCAGACACGACACTCCAGCAGGTCATCGCCGCATACGCGATCCTCAGCGATCCAGCCCGCCAAGCCGGCCACGACCACACCGGCCCGCCCAAGACCAGCACCCGAACCCGGATTCGCCCTGGGACGCCCTTCCCACGCAACGCACCCGACCAGCCACCAATCCAGGCCGGTCCCGTGCGCTGGCACGGTTCCGGCCGGTGACCAGCAACGGAATTGGCCCGTGCGTGACGTCGCAGTCCCGGCTGCATCGTCCGGCGTACAGGAACGGAGGTGGCCCGTCATCGGCCGGCGGTGTGGTCCGGTCGCCCGTGGTGGCTGAATGCGTAGCGCGTGGTGGCTGAGAACACCTGCCCTGGCGACACGACCGATGACGGGAAGGCGAACTGGTTTGGCGAGTCTGGAAACTGCTGTGCTTCCAAGGCGATCCCGGCTCGAGCCGCGTATGTCCGGCCGGACGTGCCGACAACCGTGTCGTCCAGGTATTGACCGGTGTACACCTGCAGTCCCGGCTGGTTGCTCGTCAGCTCCAGGCGCACACCCGAGCGGGGCGACCACAGGGTGGCAGCAGGCGCGCTGCCGTTGAGCGCGAAGTTGTGGTCCAGCCCCTGATGAGCGGCTAGCTCGGCTCGAGGCGAGGTGATGCGGTCGCCGAGACGGCAGGGTCGGCGCCAGTCCAACTCTGTGCCGCTCACCTCCGCCAGCAGCCCTGTCGGGATCAGGTCGTCTGCAACGGGGGTGTAGCTGTCGGCACTCACACCGAGGACATGGTCATCGACAGGGCCGGCCGCCTCACCGTCAAGATTGAAGTAGGCATGGTTGGCGATGCTGATCACGGTCGGTGCGTCCGTGGTCGCGGTGTAGGTGATCGTCAGGGCGTCGTTGCCAACGCGGTAGGTGGCCTCGGCTCGGACGGCACCGGGAAAGCCCTGATCGCCGTCTGGGCTCGTCAGTCTGAGATGCACCTCGGACGGCGAGCGATCGACGACTTCCCAGTCCCTCTGGTCCCATCCGACGCGACCGCCGTGCAGGGCGTTCGGGCCCTCGTTGCGCTCGACGGAGTAGCGGCGCCCGTCCAGCATGAACCGACCACCCCGGATCCTGTTGGCGTACCGACCGACGGTGGCTCCGAGGTAGCCGGGGAATCGTCCGTACGAGGCCGGGTCCTGATGTCCCAGAACCACATTCAGCCGGCGCCCACTGATGTCGGTGACCCACAGGCCGCGTAGTGAGGCGCCTCGCGGCAGGATCTGCGCGGTCAGCCCGAGCCGACCCGTACCGGTGAGGGGGATGGGGTCAGCCAGCCTGGCGAGCGGCGCGGACGGGTTGCTGACGTTCACCTGTCTCCTTCGGTGTCGCAGGGATGTTAGCGATCACACATCCGAGTGTAAAGCCTCATGCAGCTCTGCCCTTCTGGTCTGCAATCAAGCGAAATTTCCGTCCGCTTCCTCTTGACGATTCGCGTGTGAACGCTAACACTCGTCCACGAGCAACTCGACGACGCGGCTCCAGCTCCCACCTTCGGACGCAAGCGCCATCGGCGCCGAGGCCCACGCTCTGGCCGAGCCGTCAGGACGTCTCACCAGGGCGACGCATGGTGATCAGGAGCGATAACGCGCCCGACATCCCACCACTCCTTGGAGGAACAATGAAGTTCAGGAAGAGCGCGGCGCTCCTTGCGGCTGCTTTCACCGTTGCTGGGCTGACGGCCTGCGGGTCCGACAGTGATGCGCCGTCGGGGGACAGCGCTTCGTCGTCGACCGGCATCAAGGGCGCCGTCATCGGCTTTGCCCAGGTTGGATCCGAGAGTGGCTGGCGCAGCGCCAACACGGACAGCATCAAGGCGGCTGCCGCGAAGTACGGCGTCGACCTCAAGTTCACGTCCGCCGAGGGCGACCAGACCAAGCAGATCGCGTCCATCAAGACGTTCATCACCCAGGGCGTCGACGTGATTGCCTTCTCGCCAGTCGTGGAGACGGGGTATGACGCCGTGTTGCAGGAGGCCAAGGCCGCCGGCATCCCGGTGATCCTGACGGACCGCGCTGTGGACGCCGACCCGAGCCTGTACAAGACCTTCATCGGCTCGGACTTCATCAAGGAGGGCGAGAAGGCCGCTACCTGGGCCAAGACCGAGTTCGCCGACGACGCCGCAGTCAACATGGTCGTCCTCGAGGGCACCACCGGCTCCGCGCCCGCCAACGATCGGAAGACGGGCTGGGACAACGTGCTCGGCAAGGAGACCAAGTTCAAGACGCTGGCATCCCAGACGGGCGAGTTCACCCGTGACGGGGGCAAGAAGGTCATGGAGGGCTTCTTGGCCAAGTACCCGAACATCAACTTGGTGTACGCGCACAACGACGACATGGGCCTCGGCGCGATCGAGGCGATCGAGGCTGCTGGGAAGGTCCCCGGCAAGGACATCAAGATCGTGACGATCGACGCCGTCAAGGCGGGCATGGAAGCCCTCGCGGCGGGCAAGATCAACTACATCGTGGAATGCTCCCCCCTCCTCGGTGACCAGCTCTTCGACGCGGCCAGCTCCGTCCTGGCCGGCAAGGACATCCCGGCCCGGATCATCACCGAAGAGGGCGAGTTCAACCAGGCTCAGGCGAAAGCGGCACTGCCCGACCGCAAGTACTGATCAGTGTGGGTGCCCGGCGGCCAGGTGGTCGCCGGGCACACCCTGGACAGCGCAGCCCTCTCCGCGCACAGACTGGCCCGGGAGGAAGCCACCGAAGGAGAACCGACAATGGGGCCGGAAGCTCTCAGCACAGCGCCACCGCCTGCCGCGCAGCCAGACGTGGATCCGATCGTCGAGATGAGCGGCATCAGCATCAGCTTTCCGGGGATCAAGGCGTTGGACGAGGTCTCCTTCCGGCTCTTCCCCGGCGAGGTCCACTCCCTCATGGGCGAGAACGGGGCCGGGAAGTCGACCCTGATCAAGGCACTCACCGGGGTCTACAGCATTGACGGCGGATCCATCAGCCTGGACGGGCACGCGGTGGAGTTCACCTCGCCGGCACACGCCCAGAGGGCGGGTATCGCGACGGTCTACCAAGAGGTCAACCTGGTGACCAACCTGAGTGTCGCCGAGAACATCTTCCTCGGACGTGAGCCCCGACGCCTTGGTCTCATCGACTTCCGCAAGATGCGCACGGACGCCAAGCGGGTGCTGAGGACGCTGAACCTCGACATCGATCCGTCATCCCTGCTGTCGACCCACTCCATCGCCGTTCAGCAACTGGTCGCGATCGCCCGTGCAGTCGACGTCAGGGCCCGCGTCCTGGTGCTGGACGAGCCCACGTCGTCCTTGGACCAGCGCGAGGTCGAGGAGCTGTTCGGCGTCATCCGTCGCGTGCGTGGACAAGGCGTCGCAGTGCTGTTCGTCTCCCACTTCCTCGACCAGGTCTACGAGATCTCGGACCGCATCACCGTGCTTCGCAACGGCAGGCTCGTCGGGGAGCACCCGGCAGCGGAGCTTCCGCGCCTCGACCTCATCTCGGCGATGATCGGCAAGGACCTGGCCGCGCTGGAGGCCCTGGAAGAGGGCACCAAGCGGGAGGCCACCGAGCGCGTCGACGGCGGAGCCCTCGTCACCGCCACGCAGGTGGGCCGCAAGGGCACGATCGAGCCTTTCGACCTGGAGATCCACCGTGGCGAGGTCCTCGGTCTGGCCGGTCTCCTGGGCTCCGGGCGAACGGAGCTGGTCCGCCTGCTCGCAGGGGCGGATCGACACGACCAGGGCGAAGTGCGTTTCGACGGGAACGTCGTCAAGCTCAGGAGTCCACGTGAGGCGCTGGACCGGGGAATCGCCTTCGCCTCGGAGAACCGGAAGACGGAGGGACTGATCGGCGACCTGAGTGTCCGGGCGAACATCGTCCTGGCGCTGCAGGCCGCCCGCGGCTGGGTGCGCCAGATCCCGCGGAACCAGCAGGACGAGATCGCCGACCGCTACATCAAGGCCCTCGACATCCGGCCGCCCAACCCGAACCAGCTCGTCCGGAACCTCTCGGGCGGCAACCAGCAGAAGGTGCTGTTGGGTCGGTGGCTTCTCCTGGAGCCCAAGCTGCTCATCCTCGATGAGCCGACCCGAGGTATCGACATCGGGGCCAAGGCTCAGATCCAGAAGCTGGTGGCGACCTTGGCCGAAGAGGGGCTTGCCGTCATCTTCATTTCCGCTGAGCTGGAGGAGGTGGTGAGGCTGTCGCATCAGGTGGGGGTGCTCAGGGACAGGCGAAAGGTCGCGCAGCTGACCAATGACAACCTGGCCGTCGAGGACATCCTCGAGATCATCGCTGCTGAAGCGGAGAAGTCCCCATGAGCAAGCTCACTTCGCAGCGGTTGGTGTGGCCCGTCGCGGTGCTCGTGGCACTGCTGGTCGCCAACCTCATGGCCAACCACAGCTTCCTGTCCATCACGCTCCAGGACGGCAACCTGTTCGGGCCGTTGGTGGACATCCTGCGCCGCGCCGCGCCCATCGTCCTGGTCGCCCTGGGCATGTCCCTCGTCATAGCGACCCGTGGCATCGACCTGTCGGTCGGCGCGGTGGCCGCGATCAGCGGTTCGTGGGCGTCGATGCACATCGTGTCGTCCTCGGACCGGACCTCCGTCGGCGTGGTCCTCGTAGCCGTCGTGGTCGCGCTCGTCATGGCCGTCGTCGCGGGACTGTTCAACGGTCTCCTGGTGTCCGTCCTGGGAATCCAACCCATCGTCGCAACCCTGGTGCTCATGACGGCCGGGCGAGGTCTGGCACAGGTCATCACCAACGAGAAGATCCTGTACCCCGACAACACACCGGGCTACAAGCTCATCGGAGGCGGCTACCTGATCGGCGTCCCCTTCTCGATCCTGGTCGCGGGAGCGATCTTTGCCCTCACTGCGGCACTGACCCGGCAGACCGCCCTCGGCACCCTCATCGAAAGCGTTGGCGTCAACCCGGAGGCCAGCCGGCTGGCGGGCATCCGCGCGACCAGGATCATCTTGGTGGTCTACGTCTTCTCCGGATTCTGCGCCGGGCTGGCTGGTCTGATGCTGACATCCAACTCGACCTCGGCCGATCCGAACTCGATCGGCCTCTTCATCGAGCTCGACGCCATCCTCGCAGTCGTGATCGGCGGCACTTCTCTCACCGGTGGCCGGTTCTCCCTCTGGGGCACGCTCATCGGCGCCTTCATCATCGAGACGATGAACAGCTTCGTGGTCATCGCCATCTCACCTCGCAGTACCGACGTGTTCAAGGCCGGCGTCGTCGTCGTCGTGTGCCTCCTGCAGTCACCCAAGGCACGCAGGTGGTTCGGTGGTGTGGTTCGTCGGCCCACTGGCCGTCGCACACCTCCGCCGACCGTGTCCCCCACAGCACCTGACACGGCACCCCTGTCCGTGCCGGCCATCTCGGTGCCGGCTCTGGACGGGGACCACACCCAGGATCTCGAAACGAGGACCTCATGAGCACCACAGCCGATACGCATCCCGGCCGCAGGCCACTCAGCCGGGTTCTGGGCAGGCTAGGTGGCTACTCCCAGGTCGCGACGACCGTCGTGCTCCTCGCCATCATGCTGACCGTCGGCGCCACGCTGTACCAGAACTTCACCTCACCACAGGCGCTGGTGGACCTGCTGGGCAAGAACGCGTTCCTGATCCCCCTCGCGGTCGGCATGACCTTCGTCATCCTCAGCGGAGGGATCGACCTCTCGGTCGGGGCGGTGATGGCCCTCGGCTCCGTCATTGCTGCGACTCTCCTCCAGCAGGGCTGGTCGGCCCCCGCCGTCATCGTCGCCGTGCTCCTGACCGGGACCGTGCTCGGCACCCTCGTCGGCACGGTCATCAGCAAGTTCGAGATCCAGCCCTTCATCGCCACCCTCGCGGCGATGTTCCTTGCGCGAGGTCTGTGCCTGGTGATCACCGACCGGTCGATCACGATCAAGGACGCCCTGTTCCGCAAGGTCAACCTGGCCCACCTGAACCTCTTCGAAGCACAAGTCACCAACGTCCGAGGTCGCACCCGAACCGTCGACGTCTACACGACGCCTTCGGTGCTGATCGCCCTGGGTCTGGTCCTCGTGGCCTTCGCCGTGCTTCATTACACCCACTTCGGCAGGACCGTGTATGCCGTGGGCGGCAGTGAGCCCTCAGCGTCCCTGATGGGCCTCGCCGTGGACCGCACCAAGGTCATGGTCTACGCCATCAGTGGTTTCTGCGCAGGCCTGTCGGGACTGCTCTTCTCCTTCTACACCGCCTCCGGAGATCCGGTGGCCGGCATCGGATACGAGCTGAATGCCATCGCCGCCGTCGTGATCGGTGGCACGCTTCTCTCGGGTGGCGCAGGCTATGTCTTCGGTTCTGTGCTCGGCGTCCTCACGCTCGGGACCATCTACGCCTACAAGGAGTTCGACGGCAATCTCAATACTGGATGGACCCGCATCCTCATCGGCGGACTGGTGCTCTTCTTCATCGTCCTCCAGCGGGTCATCGCCTCCCGGCGATGGGCTCGATAGGTTGCGCACTGTCGCGGCGCGCGGCGCTGACGCCCACCGTGGGGCGAACCGGGGCGTGAACCCTGTCAGAATCGCGCTCATGACCGTCGTGGTGCAGCTGCTGGACCCTCGCCCCCATGCCTGAGCACAGCAAGGCGCCGGTGATGGCCGACGTCGCTCGCCTGGCGGGAGTGTCGCATCAGACCGTTTCCCGAGTGATCAATGGCTCGCCGAAGCTGCGCCCTGAGACCCGGGCACGGGTCCAAGCTGCGATTGAGAGCCTGGGATACCGCCCGAACACGGCCGCCCGAGCCCTGGGCCGAGGTCGAAGCGGGATGATCGGCATCATCGGGACTGCCGGAGCCGAGTTCGGGCCCGTGAGCATTCACCGCTCAGTCGAGGAAGCCGCCCGAGATGCAGGTTTTCTCGCCAGTTCGGTCAATCTCACCGAGATGTCTCGCGAGGCCCTTGATGGTGCGGTGGAACACCTCATGACGGTCGGCGTGGAAGGCATGGTGATGATCGCTGCCCACGACGCGGCTCTGGAGATCGTGCGGGCCCAGCGGTCCGGCCCGCCCTTCGTGGTCGTCGAGGGCCAGCTCGATCGCGGCAACACGGCCGTGGTGGGTGTCGATCAGGTTGCTGGTGCCCGAGCTGCCACCGAGCACCTGCTGCATCTCGGTCATCGGGAGATCGTCCACGTCAGTGGACCGTTGGACTGGACCGAGGCGCGCTCGAGACTGCAGGGATGGCGGTCGGCCATGCACGACGCCGGCGTCCGACCCGCTGAGCCCATCCTCGGGGACTGGAGCTCCCGGAGTGGATTCGCTGCCGGCCGGGCTGTCTGCGAAATGCCAGCTGTCACCGCCGTCTTCACGGCCAACGACCAGATGGCCATCGGCGTCTTGCGGGCCCTGCATGAAGCGGGCCGGTACGTGCCAGAGGACGTCAGCGTGATCGGGTTTGACGACATCCCGGAAGCCGAGTTCCTCATCCCGCCGCTGACAACGGTCCGCCAGGACTTTGCCGCGGTGGGCATGCGGGCCATCGAAGCCCTTGGCATGCTGATGAATGGCCAGAAACCGGCCGCGGATCTGCTGGAGCCGAGCCTTGTCGTGAGGGCCAGCACAGGGCCCCCCAGGTCCTAAGGCTCGTAGTCGGAAAGCCGCACGACAAGAGCCGATCGACCCCTCAGGACGGAGGCCAGGGTCCAACCGAGCCGCGGTCGATGAGCTCGGTCGGCAGCCGTCGATGCGCCACCGCGCCCCCTGCTCCCTCGATGCGTGACAGCAGCAGGCGGCACGCCGCCACCCCGATCTCGTAGGTCGGCTGGGCGATGACAGTCAACGCCGGGCTGACCAGGTCAGCCCACTCGGTGTCGTCGAAGCCCATGAGCGACACGTCCTCCGGGCAGCGAACCCCCGCGCGCGCTATGGCGTGGAACGCCCCCAGCGACTGCATGGCGTCGAAGGCGAGGATCGCCGTGGGCCGGTCGGCCAGGGCAAGCAGTCTGGCCGTCTCAGTCTCGCCGTCCTCGCGTCGGTAGCCCCCGGAGGAGATCAGCTCCGGTCGGATCGGGACACCGGCCGCCGCCATCGCATCGCGGAACCCGGCCGCGCGGGCGCCGACAGTCGTCGCCGAGGCCCGTTCGACGCCCTTCATGTCGGGGCGCAGCATGCGTTCCAGCATCGTGTGCGTCCCACCGGTGAGGATCGCGATGTCCCGGTGGCCGTGGGCCAGCAGGTGCTCGGTGGCAGCTCGCGCGGCCTTGCGGTTGTCGATACCGACCGTGTCGGCCTGCAGGCCGGCCACGCTCCGGTCCAGCAGGACCACGGGGATGCCGGCTGCAATGACCGCGCGGAGGTGGGACCTGTCGCCACCGTCTGCGGGGCACACGACCAGGCCGTCCACGCGTCGCTCGGTCATCACCCGGACCGCGGTCTCCTCCTTGTCGAGCTCCTCGTCGGTGTTGGCCAGCAGCACCTCGAACCCCTGTGCCCGCGCCGTGTCGGCGATGCCGCGCAGTGACCGACGGAAGAAGGGGTTCTCGATGTCCGACATCACGACGCCGAGGGTGCGGGTCGACCCGGTGATCATGCTCCGCGCGAGGCTGTTCGCCCGATAACCCAGCTGTTCGGCTGCCGCCAGCACGCGTTCCCGGGTGCTCTCGCGCACCGAGCCGTAGCCGCCGAGCGCCCTGGCAGCGGTGGCTGTGGAGACTCCCGCTTCACGCGCGACGTCCGGCACCGTGGCGATGCCGCGCGGTTCAACGCTCTTGCTCACGGTGCTCCTTCGAATGCGTGTCGTACCAACGGTTTTGGCGGTCTGCCACGTCGTCCGGTATGCCGGTCGGTCGCCGCGAGCGCGCGGGTCCCGGGTGACCTGTCGGCGGCTCACGCCCGCCGACTTCCTGGCCTGACCTTAGCCGGTGTCGGACTGGCTTGCCGCACCGGATCTGACCAATTTCCGGGAACCCCCTTGACAGGAGGCGGCCAGATTGAGAACGTTCTCACTCATCAGGTTGAGAACGTTATCAAAGCGAGCCACTCGCGGATTGGAACCAGGAGCACCGATGACCGAAACCCTTCCCCTCAAGCCGATCGACGCCGACATCGTCGACAAGCTGACGGCCACCGTCGCTGAGCGCGATGCGATCGCGACCGTGGTGCGCGACGTCGTGGACCGTGGTCTGCGCAACGTGTACTTCGTCGGCGCGGGTGGCTCGATCATCTGCAGCTACCCGGCCCACTACCTGCTCCAGCAGAAGGCGTCGTTCCCGGCCTTCCAGCTCCAGAGCGACGAGCTCAACACCTCGGTTCCGGCGGTCATGGGGCCCGGCTCCCTCGTCGTGCTGGCCTCGTACACCGGCACGACGAAGGAGACGGTCGCCGCGGCCAAGACCGCCAAGGCCACCGGCGCGACGGTCATCGCCGCCGCCAAGCCCGGCAGCCCGCTCGCCGAGGCGGCCGACGTGGCGTTCACCGGCAAGAGCGACCTGTTCGAGCTGGTCGTCGCGTTCGAGCTGCTCGCTGCCACCGGCGCCGAGCTGGACACCGAAGCGGTCGACCAGGCCTTGGCGGCTCTGCCCGCGGCCGTCCGGCACGCGGTCGAGCAGGCCGAGGCGCAGCTCGCCGACATCGCCGAGGCGTTCAAGGACGAGCCGATCACCTACGTCCTTGGGTCCGGCCCGAGCTACGGCTGGGCCTACGGCCTGGCGATGTGCTTCCTGCAGGAGATGCAGTGGAAGCACGCGGCAGCGTTCAACTCCGGCGAGTTCTTCCAGGGTGCCTTCGAGATGGTCGACGACGACACGGCGGTCCTGCTGTGGGTCGGCGACGACGCCTCCCGCCCCATGGGGGAGCGGGCCAAGACCTTCCTCGACCAGTACTGCAAGAAGGCGCAGTACGTCGACGTGAGGGACCTCGAGCTGCCCGGGATCCCCGAGTCCGTCCGCGGCGAGGTGTCGCCGATCGTCGTGGGTGCGCTGGCCAACCGGCTCGCCCAGCACTACGAGTCGGTCCGCGGCCACGACCTCGAGACCCGTCGGTACATGTTCAAGGTCGAGTACTGAGCATGAGCCCTGACCTGCTCAACTTCGACCCGGCGCGCTACCTGCGCATCCAGTCGGGTGCCGTCGGCCTGGCCGAGCAGCTCGACGCCGTGGTGGATGACGCCCTCGGCTCCGGCGTGACCAACGTGGTCTTCGCCGGGGCCGGCGGCGCGGGCATCCTCATGCAGCCCGCGGCCGCCCTCCTGCGCGACCGGTCGACCTTCCGCGCCGACGTCGTGCTGCCGGCCGAGCTCGTCGTGACGGGCTCCGCCACGGTGGGCCGGGACACCCTGGTGGTCATCCCGTCGCTGTCCGGAACCACCGCCGAGAGCCTCGCGGCGCTCGAGTTCGTCAAGGCGGCCGGCGCGCGGGTGCTCGTCCTCACCGGCCACCCCGACACCCCGCTGGGGACCAAGGCCGACGTCAGCCTGGTGAACTTCGCCGAGGACGACACGTCCTGCGAGTCGTTCTACCTCCAGTCGCTGCTGCTCGCGCTGTCGATCATGGCGCGCACCGACGGGCTGGAGGACCACGCCGCGGCCGTCGCCGAGCTGGAGCAGCTACCGCAGCTCCTCCTCGACGCCAAGGCTGCCTTCGAGCCGCGAGCGCACGAGCTGGCCGAGGCGATCGCGGCCGAACCGTGGCACATCGTCACCGGGTCGGGCAGCACGTGGCCCGAGGCCTTCTACTACGGCATGTGCATCCTCGAGGAGATGCAGTGGATCCGGACCCGTCCGGTCCACGCCTCCGACTTCTTCCACGGCACCCTCGAGCTGGTCGAGCCCGACGTGAGCGTCCTCCTCCTCAAGGGCGAGGACGCCACCCGGCCGCTCGCCGACCGCGTGGAGCGCTTCGTGTCGGGACTCACCGAGAAGCTGCTCGTCCTGGACACGGCTGATGTGGAGCTGCCCGGGATCTCGCCGACCACGCGGGCCCTCGTGTCGCCGGTCATCCTGGCGGCACTGCTGGAACGGGTCAGCGCCCACCTCGAGGTGCTGCGTGACCACCCGCTGACGACCCGCCGCTACTACCGCCGCATGGCGTACTGAAGGACGGCACCATGAACGTCACCCTGCTCACCCTCGGCGACAACGTCGTCGACCGGTACCTCGAACGGGAGGTGCTCTACCCCGGCGGGAACGCGGTCAACGTGGCCGTGCACGGACGTCGATGTGGCGCCGGCGCGGCATACATCGGGGCGGTCGGTACCGACCTCGCTGGGCGCACCGTCCTCGACGCGCTCGTGGCCGAGGGGGTGGACACCTCGATGCTGAGGATCGTCGAGGGGCCGAACGCCTCGGCGGACGTCCGGGTCGTCGACGGGAACCGTGTCTTCGACCACGGGGACCCCGGGGTGTCGAGGTTCGTGCTGACGCCGGCGGACTTCGCAGCCGTCGCAGCGGCGACCATCGTGCACACCGGTGAGTGCTCCATGGTCGAGGACCAGCTGGCCGACATCTCCGCGGCCGCCCCGCGGCTCTCCTTCGACTTCTCCGAGCGTCCGCACGACTACATCGCCGAGCACGCGCGGTTGGTCGACATCGCCATCCGCTCGCTGCCCTTCGCGAGCGTCGACGAAGCGGTCTACGAGGCCCGGCGCATCCAGGACCTCGGCCCGAGCCTTGTCGCGGTGACGATGGGCTCCGGTGGCGCGGTGGCGCTCCAGGGCGAGCAGGTCGTGTTCGCCCAAGCGCCTGCGACTCCCGTCGTAGACACCCTCGGAGCCGGGGACGCCTTCATCGGCCGGCTCCTCACCGGCCTCATCGCCAACACGCCGCTCACGACGCTCCTCGGCGCCGCGACGGCATACGCCTCAAGCACCTGCGCCACCTTCGGCGCCTTCGGGTACGAGACCTCACTCGAGGGACTCACTGCACCGCTCAACCCCATCCACAAAGGAGTGGACCTCTCATGAAGCACACCACGCGCAGCGCATCCTTCGCCGTGCTCGCCACCGTGACCGCGGTGGCCCTGGCCGCCTGCGGCGCGCCCGGGACGGCCAACCCTGGTGCGGGAGGAGCCAGCAACCAGAGCCTCACCGCACCAGCAGAGAAGTCCGGCACCATCACCATGGTCACCAAGTTCGCCGACCCCAAGTACGCGCCGTACTTCGAGAGCGTGACCAAGGCCTACGAACAGGCCAACCCCAAGGTCACCATCAAGCTCGAGCAGGTCGGCGACCAGCCCTACAAGGACAAGATCCGGGTGCTCTCGGCGTCCAAGCAGCTGCCCGACATCTACTTCTCGTGGGCCGGTGACTTCGCCAACAAGTTCGTCCGTGCCGGTCTGGCCGCCGACCTGACCTCGGTCATCGGGCCCGACACCGAGTGGGGCAAGACCTTCTCGCCGGCCGCCCTCAAGGCGTTCGAGACCAAGGGCAAGAACTTCGGCGTGCCGATCGACCTCGACGCGAAGTACCTGGCCTACAACAAGGCAGCCTTCACCAAGGCCGGGATCAGCGGCGCTCCCGCCTCGCTCGAGGAGCTCATCGGGGACTGCGACAAGCTGAGGACGGCGGGCTACACGCCCATCGCCTTCGGCAACCAGTACGGCTGGCCGGCGATCCACTACATCACCCAGCTCAACGCGTACAACGTCGCACCTGACACCCTCGCCAAGGACTACGACCCGGCCACGGGTGCGTTCACGGATCCCGGTTACGCCAAGGCGGTCGACCAGTTCAAGGACATCGTCACGCACTGCTCCAGCAAGGACGCCAACGGCGTCTCGCACGAGGCCGGGCAGGCGAACTTCCTCAACGGCAAGGCCGCCATGCACTACCTGGAGTCGGTCGAGTTCCAGGCGCTGACCGCCAAGGGCGGTGCGCCGAAGGAGCTGGCCGACAACTGGGACTTCATGCGGCTCCCCGCACCCCAGGGTGCAGCCGGCGACGCCGGAGCCCTGACGGGCGCGCCGGACGGGTTCATGGTCAACGCCCAGAGCAAGAACGCGGCGCTCGCCGTCGACGTCCTCAAGTTCATGACCACCCAGCAGAATGCCGCGAAGCTCACGGCTGACATCGGCTGGCTGAGTCCCGTCCAGGGCTCGGCGACCTCGGCGAACTCGTTCCCCCAGCTCCAGTCGGCACTCGCCGACATCAGTAAGGCCAACCAGTTCGCGATCTGGCTCGACACGGTGACCAACGCGGAGGTGGCCAACGCCTACCTCTCCGGGATCGAAGGCGTCATCTCCGGCTCGAAGTCGAGCAAGGACGTCATGACCGGCGTCCAGGAGGCCGCTGCCAAGGCCAAGAAGCAGGCTGGCTGACCGCACGACCCAGGTGGGGCGGGCGGATCATGGGACCTGCCCGCCCCACTGACCGAGGACCACCCGGTCCGACCTCGACACGGTCGGTCAGCGTCGACCGACCAACGCCCACCCGAGGAGGGCATGACATGAGCACCACGTTGATGCGATGGCGGTCGCTGGCCTGGGTCCTGCCCGCGCTGGTCCTGCTGCTCGTCTTCGTCTACTACCCCATCGTCGACAACTTGCGGCTGAGCCTGTTCTCCTGGAACGCGTTCTCGGTGGCGCCGACCTTCGTCGGGCTCGACAACTACCGCACGGCGTTCCACGACCCGATCTTCTGGACGGCACTGCGGAACAACACGGTGTTCGCGATCGTGTCACTCGTCTTCCAGGTCGGGTTCTCGCTCGTCCTGGCGGCCCTGCTCGAGGAGTTCGTGCACGAACGGCTGCGCGGCATCCTCCGCACGATCTACTTCATCCCCGCTGTCATCTCGATCACCGTCGCGGGCATTCTCTTCTCGTTCCTCTACAACCCCGAGATCGGGCTCGTGAACCGCCTGCTCGGCGCAGTGGGGCTCGAGAGCTGGCAGCACTCGTGGCTCGGGGAGCCGAGCACCGCCATGGGCAGCATCATCGCGATGAGCCAGTGGCAGTCCATCGGCTACACCGCGATCTTGTTCGTCGTCGGGATCCAGCGGATCCCCAAGGAGTTCCACGAGGCTGCGAAGGTCGATGGCGCCGGTCCGATCCGGAGGTTCTTCTCGGTGACCGTGCCCATGGTCCGCGAGATGACGACGCTCATCATCATCCTCACCGTCTCCGGAGCCTTCCTCGTGTTCAACGAGGTGATGGTCATGACCGCAGGTGGGCCCTCCAACTCCAGCCAGGTGCTCGGCACCTGGCTCTACCGCAACGCCTTCCTCAACGACGACATGGGATACGCGTCCGCCATCGCCACGGTCATCTTCGTGATCACGCTCGCGATCGGCGCCGTCCAGATCGTCGTCAGCCGCCGACGGAGGATCCAATGGTGATGTCCGCCCCCAGCCCGACCCCGACCCCGGCCCCGACCCCGACCCGCCGGAAGCTGGCGAGTCCGACCGCGGCCACGTCGGCGAAGACCCCGGCAGTCGGGAGGTCGACGCGGGCAGCGCGGCTCGGGGCCCGCGCGACGCGCCTGGCCGTGTGGCTCGGGCTCGCACTCCTCGTCGTCGCGGTCCTCTATCCCTTGCTGTGGATGGTCTTCAGCAGCTTCAAGAGCAACCAAGAGGTCTTCGCGAGCCCATGGGGCCTGCCGGGCGAGCTGCGCTGGGGCAACTTCGGCAGGGCCGGCAGCGCGGGGGTCGTGCGCTACTTCGTCAACAGCGTCCTGGTGACGTCCGCCTCGATCCTCACCACGGTCCTCTTCAGCGCCTGGGCCGCCTATGGGCTCGTGCGTCTGCGCGTCCCCTTCGGGGGGACGATCCTCGGCCTCCTGCTCGGCGGGCTGATGCTCGCCCCGACCGTGGCGCTCATCCCCCTCTTCGGCCTGCTGCAGCGGCTGCACATCTACGACAGCTACTGGGCCCTCATCGTGCTCTACACCGCCTTCCGCATTCCCTTCACGACCTTCCTCATCCGGGCCTACATGATCGACATCCCCTCCGAGGTCGACGAGGCAGCCACGTTGGACGGTTGCTCGCCCACCCAGGCGTTCTGGCAGGTCATCCTGCCGATGTGTCGACCGATCCTCGTTTCCGCGGCCCTGTTGCAGGCGCTCTTCGCATGGAACGAGTTCGTGTTCGCCCTGGTCTTCATCAGCACCGGAGACCTCAAGACGCTGCCGGTGGGGCTGATGGACATGCAGAGCCGGCTGCTCACCGACTGGCCGGTGCAGTTCGCCGGGCTGACCATGGCCGCGCTGCCCATGATCGTGCTGTTCCTCATCGGCCAGCGGCAGTTCCTGCGCGGGCTGACCGACGGCATCGGCAAGTAGCGCTCCGTACCCCCTCCGAGACTGAACGGGCCGCGTGGCTGTGGACCTGGTCATCGTCGACTGTGCCGGCGTCCTGGTCGACTCCGAGCCGATCGGGGCGCGGCTCGGTGCCACGGTCCTGACCAGCCTGGGGTGGGAGCTCAGCGCCGACCGGGTGATGGAGCGGTTCCTCGCCGCCCGAACCATGGGAGTGGGGCCAGGCGGGTGCGTGGTGGTCGAGGACAGCCCGCCCGGCGTCGCAGCGGCCCGGGCAGCCGGGACGAGCTCAGGGAGTCAGGGGCGTCGTCACCTGTGCCAGCCGCGAACCTTGATGGGCGGGGACGTACAGCGAGAAGCGACACCCGTCCGTCGTGTTGACGACAGACACGGTTCCGCCGTGCGCCTTCGCGACACCGGCCACGATGGCGAGGCCGAGGCCGGCGCCCCCGCCGTCCCCGGGGGTCCGTGCGTCGCTCCCTCGGAACCCGGTCTCGAAGATGCGCGCGGCCAGGCCTTCGGGGATGCCGCCGCACTGGTCCCGGACCGTGACCAGGACGCCTTCGTCCCCGTGGGCCGTGACGGTCGTCTCCACCTCGCCGCCGGACGGCGTGTGCCGGATCCCGTTGACGAGGAGGTTCGCCACCGCACGCTGGATCTCGGTCGCGGCTACGGTGGCCCGCACGCCCGGGGTGGCCGAGCCGGTGAGCCGGACGTCGCGGGCGCTGGCGACCGGAAGCAGACCGGCCACCGCGTCCGAGACGAGGTCGCCCACGTCGACGTCGCTCATCGTCAGGCCCGGGTCGTCGGCCTGGAGCCGGGACAGCGCGAGGAGGGCGTTGACCAGGTCGTCCATGCGCATCACCGAGTCGCGGACCATCCGCATGGCGGCGGGGAGATCCGCGGCCACGCCGTCCTCGACGGCCTCGCTGATGGCGCGGATCCCGGCCAGCGGGGTCCGCAGGTCGTGCGAGACCCAGGCGACCAGCTCGCGCCGGTCGGACTCCGCGCGTGCCTCGTGCTCCCTCTGCATTCTCTCGGCGGTGACGGCCCGGTCGGCGGCGATGACCCGCCGGGCGACCAAGCCGCCCAGTCCGGCAGCGACCGGGACGGCGGCGAGCAGCACGAGCAGGATGGTGGTGGAGTCCTCGGGGCGCAGGAACATGGCACGTGAGCTCGCATAGACCCCCGCCGCGACGGCGATGACGACGACGACCGGTGCGGCGACCGCGGCCGTGCCCAGTGACCGACGGGTGAGGGCCACGACCAGGGCGACGCCCACCAGCCCGACCGCGAGCGCGACGGCCGCGGACAGCCCCACCGCCGAGAGCTGGGCGGGGCTCACGGGGCGTCCGGGGGTGTGGGGTCCCACCGGTAGCCGACACCGAAGACCGTGACGAGGCGCCGCGGAGTGGACGGCTCGTCCTCGACCTTCTCGCGCACCCTGCGGACGTGGACGGTGACGGTCGACTGGTCGCCGAACTCCCACCCCCAGACGTCACGGATGAGCTCGTCGCGCCGGTACACCGTGCCCGGGTGTCGCAGGAACCAGTCGAGGAGCGCGAACTCGCGCGTCGTCAGCGCGAGCGGCGAGCCGGCCCGCGTGACCACGTGCGCGAGCCGGTCGAGGACGAGGTCGCCGTCGGTGATCCGTGGCGGGAGCGAGGCGGTCCTGTCGTCGGGCCGCTCGGCGGACTGGCCCGAGGCCCTGCGGACGACGGCCTGCACGCGGAGCACCAGCTCGCGCGGACTGAACGGCTTCGTCACGTAGTCGTCCGCACCGAGCTCGAGGCCCTCGATCCTGTCCGTCTCCCCGCCCAGCGCCGTGAGCATCACGACGGGCACCTGTGGCTGGTCGCGGCGCAGCCGCCGGCAGACCTCGAGCCCGTCCATCCCGGGGAGCATGAGGTCGAGCACGACGACGTCCGGCGCCATCCGAGCGGCGAGGTCCAGTGCGGTCACCCCGTCGGCGGCGCGGTGCACGTCGAACCCGGCACGTGCCAGGTACGCGCCGACGACATCGCCCACGGTCGGGTCGTCGTCGACGACGAGGGCGCTGGCCATGGTTCGAGGATAGGTGCAGTCCGACCTTCGGGCGTCCTGTTTGAGGGCTGGTCAGGACCTCGTAAGGAGGGCGTAACGGCGACGTCATGGCCAGCCCGTGCGATGCCCGCTTGACTCGACCCAAGGCCGCCACCGTGGCGGTGGGAAGTGAGGAAAGACCATGAATCGCAAGGCATTCCGCGTCATCGGTGTGATCGCGACGAGTGGCGTCGCGGCGCTGGGCCTGGGGACGGCGGCATACGCGTCCGGGGTCTCGGGCCCGGCGATCTACGTCGACCACGTCCTCTACCGGACGGTTGCGACGCCGACCGAGCTGTCCGGGACCGGAGCGCCCGCGCAGAGCTGGGACACCATCTACAACTTCTTCGGCGCGCAGCCCAGCGTGGCTACCGCGGCGCCCGGCGACCCGGGCTTCAACGGCGGCCGCTGGCAGGTGCACAAGGTGTCCACTCCCCACGGGTATGCCGCGGCGCTGGCCGCCGGAGACCTCGACGGCAACGGGGTCCTGGACTCGGCCTCGGAGATCCAGGCAGCCCTGGCATCCGGCGCCCTCGTCGACGACGGCATCGTGAAGTACTTCGTCTGCACCCTGAACAAGGTGCCCGCCCGCCCCTGAGCGGAGGCCGCAGGTGGTGCGGCTCAACGCCATGCTTCCACCAGGTCAGCAGCGTCAGCCCAGGTAGGGATCAGCCCATGCGCTGATGATCCGGGCCGCACGCTTGGCCTGGTCCCGACCGGTGAGGAGGTGGTCGGCGCCCTCGAGCGAGACGAAGCTCCGGGGGTGCCGAGCTGCCCGGAAGATCTCGCTGGCGTTCGCGATGCCGACCGTGTTGTCGGTGGGGGAGTGCAGCACCATCAGGGCGCGGCGCAGGGTTCGGATCTGCTCGCGCAGGTCAGCCGCGCGGACGTCCTCGATGAAGTGCCGACGAAGGACGAGCGCCTTGCCACCGATCAGGAAGGGGGCCTCTCCCTCGGCGATGATGCGCTCCACGAGGGCGTCGTAGTTGTGCTCGACGTGCCCCGGTTGGTACGGCGCGCCGATGCTCGCCACGGCTCGGACCGAGTCCAGCTCGTGAGCCGCCGCGATGACTGCGGCCCCACCGAAGGAGTGACCGACCAGGAGCCGCACCGTCCGACCCGACTCGTTCATGAACCGCACTGCCTGAGCGGTGTCGGCGACCTTGTGCGAGAAGGAGCCGTCTCCCCAGTCGCCCTCGGAGTCGCCCAGGCCCAGGTTGTCGAAACGCAGCATCCCCACCCCTTCGTGGGCCAGCTGCTTGCAGATCCGGCTGGCAGCGGGGCTGTTCTTGCCGAGGGTGAAGCCGTGGGAGAACACTCCCCAGCCGCGTACGGCGCCTTCGGGGTGGTCGACGAGACCGGCCAGGCGCGGCCCACTGGTGCTCGGAAACCACACTGGCTCGGCCATGGCGTCCATCCTTCCAAAGTCGCCGAGGCCCCGCTGAGCACTCTGTGAGGTGCCGACGTCCGCATCGGTCGAACCGCTTCCCCCACCTCACCCTTTTGTCCCATTCCTCAGCACTCGTTTCATTTGCCCGAGGTCTGCCGGATAGATTGCGCACGCCAGTAGGGAGATGTGACGTGGAAGTCGATACGTGGGAGATTGCTGCGCTGCGCAGCATCGGCCTCATCATGAGTCAGGCAGCGACGGCTGCTGATGATCGGGTGCTGTTCGACCGCATCGTCGAGAGCGCGGCCGAGGTCGCTGCCTTCCAGGTCGCTGCACTGAGCCTGGTCCTACCGAACGGGGACCTGGAGGCCGTGGCCGTGGGCGGCGACGCACGCGCACGCGACGCGGTCCTGGGCCGCGTCACCCCGCGCCACGTCGTCGAGGCCGAGTTCGCTGCGGCTGAGCAGTGGGGCGCACTGCGGTTCGTCCCGCACGACCGGCTTCCGGGGTCGTCCCCCGTGGGGTGGTCTGATCCCACCTGGTCGGGAGGGGACAGCAACGTCGACCCGTGGCACCCCAACGACACCTTGTTCGCCCCGTTCTTCACCGCCTCCGGTGACCTTGCCGGGACCTTGAACGTGGATCTACCCCTCAACGGCCAGCGACCCGGGCCGCTCCAACGGGTTGTCCTCGAGGTGTTCGCCGGACAGGCCGGCGTCGTCCTGGCGGCAGCGCAGGAACGCACGCGGCTGGCTGAACGGGTCCGCATCACCCAGGCGGTGCAGGCGGTCGCACGCGTGTCGAACGAGGTGCTCGAGCCCGAGGTGGTGGTCGCGGCGGTGGCCGAGCCGGTGGCCAAGGGGCTGGGCTGCTCACAGCTGTGGATCCGCACCTTCGGCGACGACATCCGTGATGACCACTCCGCCACCTACCCCCACCCTGCAACGGCCACGCCGCCCGAGCTGGTCGACGTCGCCCGTCGCGTGGCGCACGACGCCTGGGCGCTTCGTCGAACCGTGACGGTGGCACCGACCGGAGCGAGCGCCGGTGACCTGGTCACGGCCGCGGAGGAAGCCGCGATCATCGACTTCGTCAGCAGCAGCGCATCCCACAGCCTCTTGCTCGTCCCCATCGGCGCAGCCTCCCAGTGCCTGGGATACGTCGTCTGCACCCGCGCAGGGTCGTACCCGACCTGGAGCGACGCTGAGCGCGCAGCCGCCCTCGAGATCGGCCGTGACCTGGGCCGTTCGGTGCTGAACTCGCGCTTGTTCGCCCTCGAGCGGAAGCTGGTGTCGAACCTGCGCACGGCCGAGCGTGCCCGCGCCACGTTGTTCTCCACGGTGTCGCACGAGCTGAAGAACCCGTTGGCGTCAGTGGTCGGCCACGTCGAGATGCTGCAGGACGACCCTGACGGCGACTCTGCCTGGTCGCTTGGCGTCATCGACCGCAACGTGCGCAGGCTGCAGGGGCTGGTGGACGACCTCCTTGACCTGGGTCGCTTCAGCGACCCGGACCGACCCCTCGTCCGCACCCGCGTCGACGTCAACGAGCTCGTGCGCGACGCCCTCGAGATGTTCACCCCGGAAGCCACCAAGAACGGGGTGACGCTGCAGCACGAGCAGCCGGCCGACGTGGCCGTGTCCGGCAGCAGCGAGGAGCTGTCACGGGTGGTGACCAACCTCGTCGGGAACGCCGTGAAGTTCAGCCGGCGCGGCGGACGGGTCAGCATTGGCGTGGACCGGAGCGACCACCACCTGGTCCTCGAGGTCACCGACCAGGGCCTGGGCATGTCACAGGAGGACCAGGCCCGGCTGTTCACCGAGTTCTTCCGCTCCACGAACCCAGATGCCCTCGCCGTCCCGGGCACCGGGCTGGGGCTGAGCATCGTCAAACACATCGTGGTGCGCCACGGCGGCAGCATCGACGTGACGTCCAGCCTGGGCGAAGGCACCACCTTCACCGTCCGCCTACCAGCTGTCTGACCCGCCTCCCGGGCGGTTCGGAGCACCCGATCCGTCCGAGCCGCCCGAGCCGCCCGAGCCGCCCAGCGCCACGCGCAGCCGGGTCACCACCTCCAGACCGCGGCCCGCCCGGACCTGCGGACCCACCGCCCCGGTGGCGTCGTCGAGGATGGCTTCCAGGCTGCGGCCGAGCTCGCTCGCCTCGCGCATGCCGAAGGTGCCTGCGGAACCCACGAGCGAGTGCGCGGCCCGGCGGGCGGTCAGTCGCGCCTCCTCCCGCAGCACGCCGCGCTGAAGATGGCCCAGTGCCTCCTCGATCACCTCGACCCGCGCCAGGTTGGTGTCCCTCGCGCGGTCGCGGAAGGCGGCCATGACAGCGTCCATCGGCGCCTTCGCACCGTCCCCACCCGCGGCGGCCCGGTCGGGGTCGGTGGGCATCAGGACCAGCCCAGGACGGCCGACAGCTCCGCGGGCAGCAGCATGGGGTCGAACGGTTTGCTCAGGACGCCCACCACCGGCAGCTCGGCCAGCGCTGCGCGCTCCGCAGCGAGGACGCTCGCCGTGAGCAGCACGATCGGGATGCCGGCGGTCGCCGGGTCCTGGCGAAGGGCGATGGCCGCGGTGGGTCCGTCCATGCGGGGCATCATCACGTCCATGACGATGGCGTCGGGCTGCTCCACCCGGGCGCGGTCCAGTGCCTCCTGGCCGTCGGCTGCCGTCGTGACGCTCCAGCCGCCCACCATCTCGAGGCTCATCGTGGCCACCTCGAGGATGAGCTCGTCGTCATCGACGACGAGGACCCGGCGAACGATCCCCGGCGGGCTGGCGTCCGCGGCCGCGTTCACCCGCTGCGGTCGTGCCGTCGGGATTGCGTGGGCTCCATGCGGACAGTGTGCAGCACCCTCACCCCCTGCGCACTCTCGCCCTGACGGCAGAGTCGGCGCTCGCGGCCGCGTCGTGCGGTGGCAGGGCTGGACAAGGGGCAGACTGACCGCATGACGACACAAGCGTCCACACGCAATCCGGGCCTTCGATGAGCAACGCCCGAGGCGCGGCCCGGGGTGTCACCAGTGAGGGACGCCGGTCCTGGAAGGGCGACCCCCTCGGTGGCCTGCCGCTGGGACGCGCCCTGCTCGTCGTCGCCGTCGTCGCGGTCGTGCTGCCGCTGCTCGTGGTCACGACGGCGCTCACCGGCTTCACCGCCGTCGACCGAGCCCACACCAACGCGTTCCGGCTGCTCACGGCCCAGCAGCACCTGCTGGACGCCAGCGCCATGGTCGCGAGCCTCCACGGCGACGTCCTGGAGTCGCTCGAGGCCCCCGAGGGCAACAACGAGACCGGCACTGAGCTGGCGGCCCGGACGCGAGCCCACCTCACCCAGCTCGAGGACGACCTGCGCAAGCTCGAGGCGTCGAGCCCATCCCCCTCCCTCGACGCGCAGGTCCGCAGCCTCGACACGGCGTTGCGGGACCTCGGCGCCGACGCGGTCAGGCTGAGCGACCTCGCCGCCACGTCGACCCGCGAGGCGCGGGAGCAGCACGAGGACTTCGACGCGACGTTCGACCAGCTGGCCGAGCCGCAGTCGCAGCTGCTGGCCGCCTTCGCGCGGGAGGCTGACTCGGCGAACCAGGCAGCCGATCGCCGGCAGGACCAGGCCATCCACTGGACCGCGATCGTCGCTGCCGCCACCCTCGGCGCGATGCTGCTGCTCGCGTTCGCCCTCTATCGCTTCGGAGCCGGCAACGAGGAGCTCCTGCGCAGCGTCAAGGAGCAGGCCGACGAACTCGCCGCCAGCAACGCCGAGCTCCAGGACGCCCAACACCTCGCCCACATCGGCAGCTGGCAGTGGGACCTGGGCTCGGGACGGACCGAGTGGAGCGCCGAGTTCTACCGCATCCTCGGCCTCGACCCGGACACCGAGGGCGACCGCGAAGAGCTCTTCGCCGCCCGTGTCCACCCCGAGGACGCGGCGGATGTCCTGCGCGCACAGGAGGAGGCGGCCAGCGCGCCGGGCGAGATCCGCTCCGAGTACCGCATCGTGCGACCCGACGGCACGGTCCGTGAGGTCCGCGCAGTCGGCCGGGCGGTGCGCGACGAGTCCGCAAACGTGATCCGGCTGGTCGGGACGATGCAGGACATCACCGAGCAGCGCGTGGTGCAGCGGATGAAGGACGAGTTCGTCGGCGTCATCAGCCACGAGCTGCGGACCCCGCTGACGTCGATCCGAGGTGCGCTCGGCCTGATGGCCGGCGGTGCCGTCGGCACCCTTCCGCCCAAGGCACAACGGATGGCCGACGTGGCCCTCAACAGCTCCGAGCGCCTGGTCCGGTTGGTGAACGACATCCTCGACGTGGAGAAGATCTCTGCGGGCAAGCTGGAGCTCGACCTCGAGCCGCTGCCGGCGGCCGACCTGGTGGGGGCGGCCCTCGAGGAGATGCGCGCGATGGCCGCGCAGGCGGGCGTCACGCTCAGTGCGGCCCCCTCGGACGCCGTCGTCCTCGCCGACCGCGACCGGATCGCCCAGACGTTGGCGAACCTGCTGAGCAACGCCATCAAGTTCTCCCCCGCCGGAGGCGTGGTGACGGTGACCGCCGGCCCGGCGCCGTCCGAGGGCGACGACCATGGCCTGGTGCAGTTCACCGTCACCGACCAGGGGGCCGGCATCCCGGCCGACAAGCTCGAGACCATCTTCGACCGCTTCGCCCAGGCCGATGCCACGGACAACCGGGCCAAGACCGGCACGGGTCTCGGCCTGCCCATCTGCCGCGGCATCGTCGAGCAGCACGGCGGCCGGATCTGGGCCACGAGCAACCCGGGGTCGGGCAGCACGTTCACGTTCGTCCTCAGGACCGCTCCCACGCCGAAGGACGAGCCGGATGGCCCGCCACCCGTCGGGGCGATCCTGATCTGCGACGACGACCCGGACGTCGTCGAGGTCCTGGCTGCCATGCTCGAGTCGCACGGCTACGCCACCCTCACCGCGCACACCGGGCAGCAGGCCCTGGACCTCGCCGCGGTCCACGCTCCCAGCCTGATCCTGATGGACCTGAGGATGCCGGGCATGTCGGGGTGGGAGGCCATCGCCGCCCTGGGTGCGAACCCGGCGACCGCCGCCATCCCCATCGTCATCCTCAGCGCGCTGACCCCGGACGAGTACGACGTCCCCAGCGCGTCGTCCTGGCTCACCAAGCCGGTCGACCAACGCGCCCTCATGGGCTCGCTGCGCGAGGCACTGGGCACCGATGCGACGACCAGCGTCCTCGTCGTCGAGGACGACGAGGACGTCGGCGAGGTCCTCAAGGTGTTCTTCGCCGACCACGGGGTCCACGCCCGCGTCGCGCACACCGGGATGCAGGCGCTGGCGATGAGCCGGGACGTGCCACCGGACCTGCTGGTCCTCGACCTCGGGCTCCCGGACATCGACGGGTATGCCGTGGTGAGCGCCTTGCGTGCCGACGAGCGGCTGCGGTCGCTGCCGATGGTCGTCTACACGGGCCGCGAGCTCGACGATGCGGACCGGCGCCGGCTGCGGCTGGGCGAGACGAGGTTCGTGACGAAGGCGGGGGAGTCCCCGGAGGAGTTCGAGCGGCAGGTCATCGGCCTGCTCCGGTCCATCACCGCACCCACCTCTCCGTAGGGAGGGAGCTCAGGCGACCCGCGACGTGAAGGGGAGGTGGCCGTCCGCGACCGTCTCGTCGCGGTGCGCGGAAGCCAGCTGGTCGGCGTCCCGCTCGGGGAGGAATCCCGAGTCCTGTCCACAGTCGTGGCAGACCGCGATCGCTCGGTGGCCGAGGTGGACGACCTCGATCCGGTGCGGGTGACAGGTCTCCGCACCGTCGTGGTGGTGGTCGCGGCGATGGACCGCGTCGGCCGTGCAGGCGGCGACCGGGTCATTGGACTGCTCGGGCGTCGAGTCGAACATCGGATCACCTCCTGAAATCGTTTCCGTGCCTCCATCCAACCTCGACGAGCCGCCCTGGGTAATCGGGCGATGGGCCGGAAGTGCCCCGACGAACGGGCGAGGCTGCCGGGGCTGAACGCCTCATGGAGAAGAGGCGCGGGTCGAGCTGCTGATACCGCCAGCCAGCCGATCCGCGCGGCGACCGAGCACACGCACCGCACTGTCGCGGGACCCTCGCTGCCAGCCGACCGACCCGCACGGCAGGATGACCCGGGAGCGTGGTCAGCCGGAACGAACGCATCGAACGGGCGGCCGCGGCATACGGCCGACCGGACGGAGGCAGAGGTGGCGGGAAGGCACGCGCACCCCCACGCGCACGCCGGTGGGCTGAACACCTCGCCCACGGTGCTCGTCGCGGTGGCCGTCGTCCTCTGTGCGGTGGCCGTGGCGATGGTCTGGCTGTGGCCGGACAGCAAGGCGGCGGTGGCCGGGGCCCCCGACACCCAGCAGGTCAACGGTGTCATCACGACGATGGACGTCGAGCCCTGCCCGCCCGCCACGGACCAGCTGCAGCAGTCACCACCCGCGGCCAGCTCGGTGTGCGGCAGTGCCCAGGTCAGGCTGACGACCGGTGACCAGGCCGGCACGACGTTCACGGTCCCGCTGCCCACCGGTGTCGGGTCGCCCACGGTCCACGTCGGGGACAAGGCGGTCCTCGCGTACTCGCCCGGCAACGAGGCCGCGTCCCGCTACGCGATCATCGACCACGAGCGAGGCACCCAGCTGTGGGTGCTCCTCGTGGCGTTCGTCCTTGCGGTGCTGGCGTTCGGCCGCTGGCGGGGTCTGACCGCGCTGCTCGGGCTCGGGTTCACCTTCACCGTCATCCTCGGGTTCGTCATCCCGGCGATCCTCGACAGCAAACCACCACTGCCGGTGGCGATCGTCGGCTGCTCCGCGATCGTGCTGGTCGTCCTCTACCTGACCCATGGCTTGGGGAGGACGACCACGGTGGCCCTGGCCGGGACCTTGGCGAGCCTCCTGCTGACCGGCCTGCTCTCGGCGCTCGCCGTCATGGCGATGAACCTGTCCGGCGCAGGCGACGAGAGCTCGTTCATCCTCGGCCAGTCCCACGGGGTCGACCTGAGAGGGCTGCTGCTGGCCGGCATCCTGATCGGCTCGCTCGGTGTGCTCGACGACGTCACCGTCACCCAGGCGGTGACGGTGGAGGAGCTGGCCCGGGCCAACCCCGAGCTGGGTGGAAGACAGCTGTATGCCGCCGCGACGCGAGTCGGGCGGGCGCACATCGCCTCGGTCATCAACACCATCGTCCTGGCCTACGCAGGCGCCTCGCTTCCGCTGCTCGTGCTCATCGTCGCCCTCGACGACCCGCTCGGCCAGGTGCTGTCGGACCAGCTGGTGGCGACCGAGCTGGTCCGCAGTGCGGTCGGCACCATCGGCCTGATCGCGGCGGTGCCCATCACGACCGCCGCGGCGGCCTACGTCGCGCGGCCGCGCCGGTCAGCCGCGTGAGGCCGGATACGGTGCACCGGTGACTGAGGCGCTGACCAGGAGCACCGCGGCCGTGGTGGCCGTCGACCTGGGCGGCTCTTCCATGAAGGGCGTCGTCGTCGACGGCTCGGGACGTGAGCTCGCCACCAGAACCGTGCCCACCCCGGACCGCGAGGTCGTCTCCGCGTTGACGCAGCTGGTGCGCGACCTGTCCACGATCGCCGCAGGCGCCGGCGTCACACCGGTGGCCGCGGGTGTGGTGACACCCGGCTCGGTCGACGAGGCGCGCGGCGTCGTCCGCTACGCGTCCAACCTCGGCTGGCGCGACCTGCCCCTGCGCGACCACCTGGGCGACGCACTCGACCTTCCCGTGGCGGTGGGGCACGACGTGCGGACGGCCGGGGTGGCCGAGCAGCTGCTCGGCGCGGGACGTGGCTCGGACAGCTTCGTGCTCGTGCCGATCGGGACGGGCGTCGCCGCCGCGATCGTGAGCGACGGCCGACTCGTCGCCGGATTCACTGGCGCCGCAGGGGAGTTCGGCCACATCCCCTTGGTGCCGGGCGGCGAGCTGTGCCCGTGCGGACAGCGCGGCTGCCTCGAGGCCTACGCCTCGGCCGGCGCCCTCGCGCGACGGTATGCCGCGGCCGAGGGGCACGCACGAACCGCCGAGGAGGTCGTCGCCTCGCTTGGCTCGGACGCCACGGCAGATCGCCTCTGGGACGAGGCCGTCACCGTGCTTGCCCAGGGACTGAACGTCCTGACCATCCTCCTCGACCCCGAGCTGATCGTGATCGGCGGTGGACTGTCCCGGGCGGGGGCCGTCCTGCTCGAGCCGCTGACCGCGAGGATGGAGTCGGGGCTGGCCTGGCGCGGCCGGCCCCGGGTCGTGGTCAGCGAGCTGGGTGAGAGCGCCGGGCGGCTCGGGGCCGCCGTCCTCGCCTTCCGGGCTGCCGGACGCGACGACCTGCTGGCGTCGTGGCGCGTGGACCCGAGCCAGGACCAGCACCCGTGACCCTGGTGGAGATCTGCGTCGAGGACGTCGCCGGCGCCCGCACTGCGGAGGCGTGTGGGGCCGACCGGGTCGAGCTGTGCGCCGACCTGCTGGAGGGCGGGATCACGCCGAGCCTCGGGATGATCGGCACGACACTTGCGGCAGTGAGCAGGATCGGGGTGCACGTCCTGATCCGACCGCGGGGTGGCGACTTCGTCTACGACGCCGACGAGGTGGCCAGCATGCTCGCCGACATCGCCGCGATCCGACGGCTCCCGACCAGGGTGCCAGTGGGGTTCGTCGTCAATGCCCTGACCTCGGATGGTCGGATCGACCATGTCGTCACGAGCCGACTCGTCGCAGCGTGCGGCGAAGCGTCGATCACCTTCAGCCGCGCGTTCGACGAGGTCGCAGACCACCCTGCGGCCCTCGACGTGCTGGCCCGCCTGGGGGTGCACCGGGTCCTCACCGGTGGTGGCAGGGGGCCGGCCGCGGATCACCACGAGGAGCTCCGCGCCCTGGTGCGCCACGCCGGCACTCGCATCGGCGTCCTCGCCGCGGGCGGTGTGCGCGCCGTGAACGTCGCCGGGCTCGTCGAGTCCACCGGCGTGCGGGAGGTGCACCTGCGAGCCCCCGCGGACGAAGGAGGCCGCAGCCGCACGTCGGCGGCCGGCATCACGGCCGTGCTCGACGCGCTCGGCCGCCCGGCCGGCTGACCACCCGGCCAGCCACGCGGCATACCCATCGAGCAGACTGACGACCATGGCCCACGGACGCACCCCGAGGATCGCTGTCGCGGGGATGGCGATCGAGTCGAGCATCTACGCGGCCCACCGGGCCGGCTATCGCGACTTCGACGTGCGTGAAGGTCCGGCGGTTGTCGAGCGGTACGAGTTCCTTTCCACCGGAACGACTCTGGGCGATGCAGCGGACTGGGTCGGGGTGTTCTACGCGCGGTCGATCCCCGGCGGGCCCGTGGTCCGCGAGGTCTACGACGACTTCAAGGCCCGCATCCTCGACGGGCTCGCGAAGGCCGCTCCGCTCGACGGTCTCTACCTCGACCTCCACGGCGCCATGAGCGTGGAGGGCATGGACGACGCCGAGGGCGACCTGGTCGACGCGATCCGCGACGTCATCGGCGCGGAGCCGATCATCTCGGCGCCGATGGACCTGCACGGCAACGTGTCCGAGCGCCTGGCCCTCGGGGTGGATCTGCCCACTGCCTATCGGCTCGCTCCGCACGAGGACGCGTGGGAGACCCGCGAGCGTGCTGCCCGGAACCTGGTGGACTGGCTCGAGCGTGGTGGACGTCCACGCCGTGCGTGGGTGCGTGTGCCCATCCTGCTGCCGGGGGAGAAGACGTCGACGCGCGTCGAGCCGGCCCGGAGCCTCTACGCGGGGCTCGCCGAGGTGGAGCGCCAGCCCGGCGTGACGGATGCCTCGATCTGGATCGGCTACGCCTGGGCAGACGAACCGCGCTGTCACGCCTCGGTCCTCGTCACCGGCGACGACGACGATGCGATCGTCGGGCCCGCCGCAACCCTCGCCCAACGGCTCTGGGACGCGCGCGACGACTTCGGGTTCGTCGGACCCACCGGCACGCTGGCCGAGGGGATCGCGGCCGGACTGGCCCACCGTGCGGCCGGCGGAGGCGCCCCCTACCTCGTCAGCGACAGCGGCGACAACCCCGGGGCCGGTGGCACCGGCGACGTCACGTGGGCGCTGACCGAGCTGCTCGCGATGTCGGAGCTGACCCGCGAGGACTCGCCGGTCGTCCACGTCGCCTCGATCTTCGACGAGTCGGCCATCGAGGAGCTCTTCGAGGCGCAGCCGGGGGAGCGGGTTTCGGTGACGGCCGGGGCCCGGGTCGACCACCGGATCTGCGGACCGGTCCGCATCGAGGGCGAGCTCGTGAGCCTGCACACGGGGGACCCCGACGCCGGCCGGATCGCCGTGGTGCGCATCGGTGGGATCCGGGCCGTCGTCACGGAGTTCCGCAAGGCGTTCCACGACACCGCTGACTTCCGCGCCATCGGGTTGGAGCCGACCGACGCCGCCATCGTCGTGACCAAGATCGGCTACCTCGAGCCGACCCTGCACGACATCGCGCAGGGCTGGACCCTTGCGCTCACGCCCGGTCCGGTCGACCAGGACCTCGAGCGGCTCGGGCACTCCAGGATCACGCGGCCGATGCATCCGTTCGACGCGTTCCCCGAGCCGCCCGACCTGTCGGTCCGCCTCTCCTGACCACGACCCTCCCCAGCAGACACCATCGACTCATCGTCACCACGCGCGGGCGGTGAGGGGCAGGCCTCTGTTGTTGCAAAATCTACGATTCAAGGGGTCTGGTGCGTTGGGGTCCGGATGCGGCAATGTGCGTGGCACGACCCAACGGGGGGTCGGGTTCACAGCTGGGGGATCACATGAAGATGTTGCGCTCCATCCTGTCCGCCGCCACCGCAGGAGCGCTGCTCCTGCCGGTCATGGCCAGCGCCGCCTCTGCGGCACCGGCACCCAACGACACCGCCGCCACCGCGACAGTCGTCTCGTCCCTACCCACCACCATCAGCCAGGACACGACGGGCGCCACCACCGACGCCACCGACGCTGCCCTCAACGCGAACTGCGGCGCACCGTTCACCAACGCCAGCGTCTGGTTCACGTACACCGCCGCCACAGACGGCGGAGTCGTCGCCGACATGTCGGCCTCCTCCTACTCCGGCGGATTCATGGTCACGGAGGGTGACCCCGCCGGCGGCGTCCTCGTGGCCTGCGGGCCGACGACGGTGGGTTTCTCCACCACCGCCGGGCAGACCTACTACGTGGTCGCGTTCTCCGACACGACCACGGTGGGCGGTCAGCTCGAGGTGACGTTCGACGTCGCACCGCCTGCCCCCGAGGTGACCTTCACCTTGAACCCCAAGGGGACGGCATACAAGGACGGCAGCGCCAAGCTCACCGGCACCTACTCGTGCACGAACGCTGACGACTTCTTCTCCGACATCGAAGGCACCCTGACCCAGCGGGTCGGGCGGGTGAAGATCAGCGGGTTCTTCTTCGTGAACCCGTTGCAGTGTGACGGAACCACCCACCCGTGGGAGGCCATCGTCGTCAGCGACACCGGGCTGTTCCGTGGAGGCAAGGGCGCCACGGTCGCCTTCGCGTTCGCGTGCGGCCTGTTCGAGTGCTCGCTGGGCTACACCGAGCAGACGGTTCAGCTGAGCACCAACAAGAAGTAGTGCGCTGACTCGCTGGGCGTCGCCCCCCGATGGGGGCGGCGCCCGGCGAGCTTAGCTTGGTCTCTGGTCACCGCGGCGTCCCGGAGAGACCATGGGGCATGACAGCAGCGGCGGCAGTCGAGCGCGAGCCCTCTGAGCGACCGGTCTGCTGGTGCTGTGGCAACACGTTCGACGAAGCCGACCTGAGCCGGCTCGGATCGCATCCTGAGGTGGGCGTGTGCGCAGGGTGCGCTCAGTGGCTCCACCGGCGGGCGCGGTCCTCCGCTGACACGGGACGCCGCACGCCGGTCGCAGTGGCGCGTGGCGCGGTGGCGACGCTCCGCGGACGCGTCATGCGGGCGGGAGCCCAGGACTGGCCCCTCATCGGGCCCGTGCTGCGCCGCCTCGACCGGCACCTGCCCTGACCGCCCGCGCCCTGGGCTAGCCGGCGCGGGCCGTCGCCGGCATCGAGACGCCGGCCCTCGTCGTCCACTCGGGGTTGGACCCCATTCCCTCCGAGTGGGGCCGCTTCCTAGCCGACACCATCCCGAGTGCCGACCTCGCCATCCTCGAGGGTGCCAGCCACTTCCCGATGATCGAGGACGCAGATCTGTTGCGCGACACCGTCGTTCCGTGGCTCCGGAAGTACGCCTAGAGCACCCGCGCTGAAACTGGTCGACCCGGCACCGGCTGGTGGCCGGTGCCGGGTCGGCACTGTCACAGTGAGCTCCCGGGACGTGGAGCCGCTGTGAGCTGGAGCTCCCAGGGACGTGGAGCACCAGGGACATGGAAGGGGTCCGCGGCCCACCCCCTGGGCCGCGGACCCCACGCCATGCAGGTCCTGCGGTCAGCGCTTCTGCGCGACCTTGCGGTAGCCGGCCGAGACGCCGATGCCGGCGAGCAGGAAGCCCATGCCCAGCCACAGCAGCGTCGGGTCCGAGCCGGTGAAGGCGAGCTCGTTGACGGCCGCCGGCTTGGCCAGATCGGCCGCGGCCGGGACCGCCGAGGCGGGCTGGGCGGGCTCGGGCACCACGGTGGCGCCGTCACCGGTCACCGGCTCCTCGCAGGCAGGTCCGGCCGGAACGGCGGCGCTCACGAGCACCTGCTCGGACGAGTCCGGCACGGCCGGGGTGTCCTCGACGGTGCGGTAGGCACCGGTCGCGGTCCACTCCTCCCCGGGCGACTGCGCAGCCCAGACCAGCTCGGTCTCCCCGTCGACCGTGCGGGTCTCGCCGGTGGCCGACCAGGCCGCACCGGGGGACTCGACCGACCAGGTCTCCTCCCAGTGGCCCACCGCGTCGGTGGCGGGCGTGACCAGCACCTGCTCGTCCCAGGCCGGGGACACCAGGACCTCGGTCGTGGTGTCGGGCGTGGCCGCGTGGTGGACGGTCGTGTAGACGGCGTCGTGGTGGACCGTCTTGTAGACGTCGTCGTGGTGCACGGTCTTGTAGACGTCGTCGTGGTGCACGGTCGTGGACACCGCGTCGTGGTGGACCGTCTTGTAGACGTCGTCGTGGTGCACGGTCTTGTAGACGTCGTCGTGGTGGACCGTGGTGTAGACCGCGTCGTGGTGGACGGTCGTGGACACCGCGTCGTGGTGGACCGTGGTGTAGACCGCGTCGTGGTGCACGGTCTTGTAGACGGCCTCGTGGTGGACCGTGGTGTAGACCGCGTCGTGGTGCACGGTGGTGTACACGGCGTCGTGGTGCACCGTCGTGTAGACGGCCGCCGAGACGAGCGCCCCCTGGCGGGTGATGCCCGTGGCGACCCAGCCACCCGAGTTGTTGTTGGGCTGCGCGTTCCAGTCCGGGTCGGCGTCCCAGCGCACACCGTTGCCGTTCTTCTGGACGAACTTGTACTCCGTGACGTACACGGCCGGTGAGGTCATCACCTGCTCGTCGTACGCGGCGGTCTGCAGGACCTGCTCGTCGTAGGCGGCGGTCTGGAGCACCTGCTCGTCGTAGGCGGCGGTCTGGAGCACCTGCTCGTCGTAGGCGGCGGTCTGGAGGACCTGCTCGTCATAGGCCGGCGTCACGACCTCCT
This sequence comes from Phycicoccus sp. Soil802, assembly GCF_001429605.1. Taxonomy (GTDB): domain Bacteria; phylum Actinomycetota; class Actinomycetes; order Actinomycetales; family Dermatophilaceae; genus Pedococcus. The sequence goes on along the minus strand of NZ_LMSS01000005.1, from coordinate 589,808 downwards.
CGTCGTAGGCGGCGGTCTGCAGGACCTGCTCGTCATAGGCCGCGGTCTCGAGGACCTGCTCGTCGTACGCCGCCGTGTCCAGCACCTGCTCGTCATAGGCCGGCGTCACGACCTCCTCGTCGTAGGCCGCGGTCTCGAGGACCTGCTCGTCGTACGCCGCCGTGTCCAGCACCTGCTCGTCGTACGCCGCGGTCTCCAGGACCTGCTCGTCGTACGCCGGCAGACCGGGGACGACGACTGTCGTGTACTCGGCGGGGTGGTGGACGGTCTCGTAGACCGCGTCCATGGCTGCGGAGTCCACCAGCCACTGCTGCCACTGCCGCTCGATGACCTCGGAGACCGAGCTCCACTCGTACTCCTCGTGGGTCACGGCAGCCGTGCCCGGGACGACGACGGTGGAGTAGACCGCCTGCTTGGCGGGCGTCCCGCATCCGACCTGGCCGTCCGCTGCGGACGCCACCCCCGGTGCGATGGCCAAACCCAGTGCTGAGACCGCAACCGCGATCGATACCCGCTTGGTGTTCATGTAGAGCCCCTGCCCTCTTGTCCCGAATGTTGGTGACGCCGGGGTGAGGTTCAGTGGTTCGGGCCACACCCTGGCGTTGTGCGCCGAGTGTGTGGTGGAGGTCAGGGAATGGTCAAGAGATAGTAAAGAGACGGTATGCAGAACGTAAAGTGGCCCGTTCGATCCCCAACGGAGGCAAAGCCCCCCATTCGACTCGGACAGGGCTATCCGGCTTTGTCGTGACTATGCCGGTATGTCCAGAATTCAACGACCAGGACGTTGGTCAGGAAATCGTCAGGGATCGACCCATTCCCAACCAAACGGCTGATCCCGCGTCTCCGAGGTCCGGCTGATGCCTCAGACCCAGCTGGGGAACCACATCCGCAGCGACCACTGGCTCTGGGGGATGACCTGGGCGGTGTAGACCGGCCAGAAGAACGCGAAGATCGCCAGGGTCAGCAGGCAGTAGGCCCCCACGACGTAGAGGCCGATCTCCCGTCGGCGCCACGAGTCGGTGCGCCGACCGAGGGCCAGCCCGAGCACGAAGACGACGGCGAGGATGACCCACGGTTCGAAGGCGACGGTGTAGAAGGAGTAGATGGTGCGCTCCTCCAGCCCGAACCAGGGGAGGTAGCCCCCAGCCAGCCCTGCGAGGATGGCGCCGGCCCGCCAGTCCCGCTTGAAGACCCAGTAGAACGCCAGCACGACGATCGCCGCGGCCCCCAGCCACCAGACCGAGACCGTGCCGATCGAGGTGATCGCCTTGGAGCACTGGGCGACCGCGCAGCCACCGTCGCCCCGCTTGGGACCCTCGTAGAAGAAGGACGTGGGCCGGCCCTGGACGACCCAGGACCAGGGGTTGGTCCGGTAGGGGTGGTTGTCGTGCAGGTTGACGTGGAACGTGTAGATCTCCTGGTGGTAGTGCCACAGGGAGCGCAGCGCATCCGGCACCCACGGGGTGTCGCGCGAGGGGTGGATCCGTCCCCACTCGCGGTCGTAGCCCAGCGGGGAGCGGAACCAGCCCACCCACGACGCGAGGTAGGTCACGACCGCCGTCGAGCACATCACCAGGGCGGCCCAGAGCCCGTCGGTGACGACCGCGGAGGTGAACCAGTGCCGCACCCCCACGGCCCGCCGAGCTCCGATGTCCCAGAAGACCGTCATCAGCCCGAACGCCACGAGGAAGAACAGCCCCGACCACTTGGTGCCGGCGCACAGCCCCAGGCTGATGCCCGCGACCCATCGCCACGGCCGCACGCCCAGCCAGGGCCCGAGGCGGGCGGCGAGCTCGTGGTTCGACCGGCCGGCGGCTCGCTCGGCGAGGATCGCCCGCGACCGGTCGCGGTCGATGAGCAGCGCGCAGAACGCCACGAGGGCCCAGAACATGACGATCAGGTCGAGCAGGCCGGTGCGCGACTGGACGAAGTGGTGGCCCTCGAAGGCGACCAGGAACGCCGCGATGGTGCCGAGCAGCGACGACCCGAACATCCTCCGGGCGGCTCGCCCGATCATCAGGATCGACAGCGTCCCGAGCACACACACCGAGAAGCGCCACCCGATCGAGGACGTCGGCCCGAACAGGTGCTCACCGGCCGCGATGACCCACTTGCCAACGGGTGGGTGGACCACGAGGTCGCCCTCGGTGCCGAAGACGTCCGGGGTGCCCTGGGTGAACAGCTGGTCGGGCTTCTTGAGGGTGTCCGGCACCCGCATCTCGACGCCGTACTCCAGCATCGAGACGCCCTGCTTGACGTAGTAGGTCTCGTCGAACACGAGCTGGTGCGGGCGACCCAGCGACCAGAACCGCATGCCGCCACCCACGACCGCGAAGAACAGGGGTCCGAGCCAGCCCCAGAGGGTGTCGGTGGGCCGGAATCCGAGCAGCCGTGATCGCAGCAGCTCGATCCGGGTCATGCGCGCCATCGTATGCACAGCAACTCAGGCACCCCTGACTCCCCTGCAACCTGGGGCGCCCCCAGGGTGTTCAGGGTGCAGGCTGACAGGATGGCGACGTGACCTCCGACCACGGCGTCCTCGTCCTCGCCGCGACCCCGATCGGCGACCCGAGGGATGCCGCCCCCCGGTTGGCCGAGGAGATCGCCACCGCGGACGTGGTGGCGGCCGAGGACACCCGTCGGCTCCGCCGGCTCTGCAACGACCTCGGCATCACCCCCAGCGGCGCGGTCCTCAGCTACCACGAGCACAACGAGGCCTCGCGCACGCCGGAGCTGGTCGAGCGGCTCCGTGCCGGAGCGCGGGTGGTGGTCGTGACGGACGCCGGGATGCCGTCCGTGTCGGACCCCGGGTACCGCTTGGTCGACGCCGCGGTGACGGCCGGCATCCGGGTGACCTGCGTGCCCGGCCCCAGCGCCGTCCTGATGGCCCTGGCCGTGTCGGGCCTGCCCGTCGACCGGTTCTGCTTCGAGGGGTTCCTCCCGCGCAAGCCCGGCGAGAAGGCGCGGGGCCTGGCAGCGCTGGCCGACGAGCGTCGGACGATGGTCTTCTTCGAGGCACCCCACCGCATCGACGCGACGCTCCTGGCCATGGCGGAGGCCTTTGGCGCCGACCGGCGGGCGGCTGTGTGTCGTGAGCTGACCAAGACCTACGAGGAGGTGCGGCGCGGCGGGCTGGCGGAGCTGGCCGCGTGGGCGGCCGACGGGCTCCGTGGCGAGATCACCGTGGTGGTGGCCGGCGCGACCCCGGCGGTGACCACCGTCGAGGAGGCGCTGCCCGGCATACAGGAGCGTGTTCTCGCAGGTGAGCGGCTCAAGGACGTGTGCGCCGACGTCGCCGCGGCCACGGGGTTGTCGAAGAAGATCCTCTACGACGCCGCGCTGGCCGCGCGCCGCCCGGCCTCGGGCGTGCCTAGCTGAGCCAGGCCAGGTGGTCCTTGAGCAGGGCGTAGCCCACGAAGGCCACCACGTCGAGCAGGGTGTGGGCCACCACGAGGGGGCCCACCCGCCGCGTGCGCGTGTAGATCCAGCCGAAGAACAGACCCATCACGACGTTGCCCACGAACCCGCCGAACCCCTGGTAGAGGTGGTAGGACCCGCGGATCAGCGCAGACGTGACGACGACGGCCGGCAGGGACCACCCCGCGCGCAACCAGCGGGTGTAGAGGTACCCGACCATGACGACCTCCTCCAGCACGGCGTTCTGCGCCGCCGCGAGGATGAGCACCGGGATCGTCCACCAGACGTCGGTGAGGTTGGCCGCGGCGATGGTCGTGTTGAGGCCGAGCGCCCGGGCAGCCGCATAGAGGCCGAGCCCGGGGAGGCCGACCGCGGCGGCCAGGGCGAGCCCCCGCACGAGGTCGCGTCCCGGCTGGCGCAGGTCGAACCCGATCGCGTGCCGCGCGTCGGGGCGGTCCCGGGCCAACAGGTAGAGCGCGAGCGCGACCGGCACGAGGGCGAGCGCGATACCGACCAGCTGGTACGCCAGGTCGAGCCACGGCCGGTCGGGGGTGACGGAGGAGTTCATCGCCGTCGTCTGCTGGTTGAGCGGCACGTTGCGAGTGAGCTTGTTGACCAGGGACAGCAACGCGTAGATGCCGGACGACCCGAGGCTGACCCCGAGGACCAGCACGGTCTCGGTGACCAGCGCACGGCGCGTGGGCGGTGGGGCTGCGGCGACGGTCATGGGGCCATCCTCGCGGTCCCGGCTGGACGAATCATGCAAGCGCGGCCCGTCAGGCGAGGGCTGCGCGGCCGTCCCGTCTCTTGCGCCATCGGCGCACCTTGAGCCAGAGCCACACCAGCAGCCAGGCGAGCAGCACCAGGAACAGCACGACCAGCACCGGGATGAAGACCGCCACGAGGCTCAGCCCGATCGACGCCCCGTCCTCGACGGTCGAGGCGATGGGGGCGCCGAAGCCCAGCGTCCCGGCGTTGATCGCCGGTCGGGCCACGGTCTTCCCGCCATGCACCAGTCCGGAGACGATGATGCCGAGGACCACCCCCACCCAGGGGTTCTGCGTCATCCACGTCGAGTTGTCGAGCCCCTCGGCCGCGGAGGTCGCGGCGAAGATCAGGCCGCCCATGCTGGGCCGGATGAAGGTCTGCACGGCGTCGTTGACGGTGTCGACCGCGGGGATCTTGTCGAGCACCACCTCGGTGAGCAGCAGCACCGCACCGATGCCGATGGCCCACCACGACTCGATCCACGAGTACGACTGGGGCAGCGTCAGGAAGTCGGTGAACCGCGCGATCAGGGCGACGACGAGGAACGGGATGTAGGCGTTGAGGCCCGCTGCCGCGGACAACCCCATGCCGGTCAGTACGGCGATCATCGGCCACCTCCTGTGCGGGTGCGGTGCACCTGTGAAGACATGTCTACTCGACGCGGCTGCCCGGTGCGCGGTTCCGCGGGCGGTTCCACAGACAGGGGTATGCCGCGTGCGGGAGTCCGCACGCGGCATACCCCTGGGTCAGTCAGCTGCCGTCGGCCTGCTTGCGGGCGACGATCTGGCCGAGGACGGCGTAGCCGATGACCAGGTGGGCGGCGCCGACCCAGCGGGCCACGCCCTCCCCGAAGATGCCCATGGTCGGGACGGTGACGACGGCCCAGCTCTCGGCGACCAGCGGGTAGAACCGGGACAGGCCCTGCCAGCGGCCGGCGACGGCGATACGGATGCCGATGAGGAACATGCCCAGCATGGAGATCGGCCAGAACATGTCGAGCGCCAGCGACGCCGGGTTGTCGAGGTTCGTCAGCCCGAAGAAGTCGGACGCGGTGGAGGCCATCGCCAGCGCGAGCGCCCCCGCCTCGATCCGGAGCACCGTGCGGGCGGCCCTGCCGGAGCCGATCGCGTTGCTGCGCCACAGGACCCGCACCAGGCTGAGGACTCCGACCTGGAAGAGGAAGGCGCTCGCGTTGTGGGCGTACTGGTAGGCGGTCCCCTCGCTGTTGAGGCCGAACACGACGAGCATGCTCGACCACGCGAGGGCGCCGACCGTGAGCATCGTGCCGTGGCGGAAGTAGGGACGCTGGGTCAGTGGCACCGTGGGCGTCGGGCGAGCGGTGGCGCTGGTTGTCACGTCCGAACGCGCCGGTGCGGAGGTCTTCGTGAGCGACATGGTGGGTCTCCTTGGTCTGTCTCGAGTGAGTGGTCGGCACCCGGTCGGTGCCGTTGCCGAGAACTCTGCGGCGCCCCACGACCCGGGCGTCAGGGCCCGGCGTCCCGTTCCGGGTCCCTGAAGTTGTCCCGTCGGATCGGGACAGCAATCCCCTGACGACGGGACACCGGCGTTGGCACACTGGCGAGGTGACCGCCGTGCCAGCCCTGCGCGCCGCCCAGGCCCCGGGTCCCGCCGCGCCCGGCCCGGACGCCCGCCAGCGGCACCTCGTGGTGCCAGGTCTGCTGGTGACGGCCCTGGTCGCCCTCGTCGTCGGGTGCGTGCTGCTCGATGCGAGGTCGACCGACGCCGAGCGTGCGCTCTACGTCTCGGAACGCGGCGTGGTCAGTGGCGCCATCGGTGCGCTCGTGGGGCTGTGCGGTGCCGCGATCCTCACCTTCCGTCCGCGGCACGTCGTCGGGCTGGTGCTCGCCGGCACCGGCGCCTTCTGGGCGCTCGACGGTTTCTGCGAGTCGTATGCCGTGGTGGGGCTCCACGAGCAACCGATCCTTCCGCTCACCGGCCTGGCCTACTGGGTCGTCTCCGAGGCTGGGTCGCTGCTGCTGGTGGCCCTGCCCCTGGTGCTCGTGCTCTACCCGACGGGTCGCCTGCCGGAGGGCCGCTGGCGCACCGTGGCGGTGGCCGCCCTGGTCATGTCGCTCACCCTGCCGCTCAGCCTCGTCCTGGCCCCGGACAGCACGATCTACGAGGGCCGGCTCCCGGACGAGGTGGTGCGGCTGCTCCCGCAGGTCGCCCTGCCGTGGTCCGACGCGGTGGCGGTCGCCGCGCTCCATGTCGGCCAGGTGCTGACCCTGCTCGCGATGCCGCTGGCCGCCGCAACGGTCTTCGCCCGGCACTCGCACTCGACCGGGGTGGAGCGCACCCAGCTGCGCTGGCTGCTCTGGGCCGCGATCGTCTGCCTGCTCGCCGGCGGCGTGATGGTGCTCGACGTCAACGGTCCGGTCGGGTTCGCCGCCCTCGTCCTCGCCCTCGTGGCGACCAGCGTCTCGGTCGTCATCGGGGTGGTGCGGCCCGAGACCGGCGACATCGACGCCCTCGTCGGGGGAACCCTCGTCTACGGCGGGATCGCCGCACTGTTCGTCCTGCTCGACCTCGGCGTCGTGGCTGCGGCGGCGGCCCTCCTCGGCGACCGGTTCGAGGAGCGGCAGGTGACGGTGCTCGTGCTGGTCCTGGCCGTCGCGGCATACGGTCCGCTGCGGTCCTGGCTCACGGCGCAGGTGCGGCGCCGCGTGCTGGGGAGGCGGGGGGAGCGGTACGAGGTGGTCTCGGCCCTGGCCGAGCGCCTCGAGGAGTCCGGCGGGCTCGAGGAGCAGCTGCCGGCGCTCGCGGCGAGCGTGGCCGAGGCGTTCCGGGTGCCGTTCGTGCGCGTCGAGGTGCTCGGACCCGGGGGGCAGGGGCTGGCGGCCACGCACGGGACCGAGCCGACGGCGAGCCGGTCGTTCCCCATCACCTACCGCGGTGAGCGGATCGGGTCGATCGAGCTGCCCGACGGGGGCATCCGGGGGATGCTCTCGCGGCGCGACCAGGTGCTGCTCGTCGACGTCGTCCGTCAGGCCGCCATCGCGGTGCGCAGCAGCCTGTTGGCCCGAGCGCTGCAGGAGTCGCGCGAACAGCTGGTGCTCGCGCGCGAGGAGGACCGGCGGCGCATCCGGCGCGACCTGCATGACGGCCTCGGACCGGTCCTCGGTGGTGTGGCGATGCGCCTCGACGCGGCCGGCAACGCCGTCGACTCCGACCCGGCCACCGCCCATCGACTCGTGGTCCAGTCGCGTGCCGAGATCACCGAGGCGCTCGCCGACGTGCGGCGGCTCGTGCACGGACTGCGCCCGCCCGCCCTCGACGACCTCGGCCTGCTGGCCGCCGTCGAGCAGCAGGCCGACCGCACCCGTGCCGCGGGACTCGAGGTCTCGGTCCGCGCCGACGACGTCGCCGGCCTGCCCGCGGCCGTGGAGGTCGCGGCATACCGGATCGTCTCGGAGGCGCTCGCGAACGTCGCCCGCCACGCCCGCGCGAGGTCGTGCACGGTGACGCTCGCGACCGGACCGGCCGACCTGGCCGTGGAGGTGCGTGACGACGGACGCGGCATCGCGCCGGACGTCGTGGCAGGCGTCGGGCTCCGGTCGTTGCGCGAGCGGGCCGAGGAGCTCGGGGGACGCTATGAGGTGGTGTGCCCGCCCGGTGGTGGGACGACGGTGCGGGCCTGGCTGCCGGTGGGAGGCAACGGATGACGGACGACGGACTCGGTGCAGGTGGTCGCCCCGTGCGGGTGCTGATCGCCGACGACCACCCGATCTTCCGCGACGGGCTCGCGACGTTGCTCGAACCGCACCCGGACATCGAGGTCGTCGGGCGGGCCGCCGACGGCGCCGAGGCGGTCGCGCTCGCGGCCGAGCACCGCCCCGACGTCATCGTCATGGACATCCAGATGCCGCACGTCAACGGGATCGAGGCGACCCGGCGGGTGCTGGCCCAGCAACCGGGCGTCGGGGTGCTGGTCTTCACGATGGGGGAGGACGACGGCACCCTGCTGTCGGCGATGCGCGCCGGCGCGCGGGGCTACCTGGTCAAGGGAGCCGCGCAGGACGAGGTGGTGCGCGCGATCACCGCCGTCGCTGCGGGCGGCGTGGTGTTCGGGGCGTCCCTGGCCGCCCGCATCGGCGACCTGCTGTCGCCGTCGCCCGCGCGGCAGGCCACCGAGTTCCCGATGCTCACCGAGCGCGAGCGGGGGGTGCTCGACCTGATCGCCGCGGGGCGCTCCAACGGACAGATCGCCGCCGAGCTGTTCCTCGCGCCGAAGACCGTCCGCAACAACGTGTCGGCGATCCTGTCGAAGCTCCAGGCGACCGATCGGGCCGAGGTCATCATCCGCGCGCGGGACGCGGGGATGGGCCAGCGCGACTGACCGTTCGTCGATTGGTGAGGGCTCTGCGGCCCACGGCCGGGTCTGGTCTGGGAGGGTGGAATGTCTGGATGTAACCGCTTACATCCGATTCGTCCCCAACACACCTGAAGGAGTGTGGACCCATGTCCGGACCGCGCAGACTCGCGATCCTGCTGCTCGCGGCAGCCACCCTGCTCGGCTTCGCGCCGGGATCGGCATCCGCAGCCGACTCCCACCGCGTCGCCAACATCGCCCACCGGGGTTCCGGCGCGATGGCACCGGAGAACACGCTGGCCTCGGTGCGGCTGGCCCTCCAACAAGGCGCCGACTACATCGAGAACGACATCATGCGGACCAGCGACGGGGCCCTCGTGATCATGCACGACCTCACGTTGGCCCGGACCACGAACGTGGAGCAGGTCTTCCCGGACCGTGCGCCGTGGAACACCAAGGACTTCACCCTCGCCGAGATCAAGCAGCTCGATGCCGGCTCGTGGTTCAGTGCCTCGTATGCCGGTCAGCGGGTGCCGACGCTGCGCGAGTGGGTGGAGGCCGTCGGGTCCCGCGCCGGGATGCTGCTCGAGGCCAAGGACCCCTGGGCGTTCCCGGGCATCGAGCTCGACATCGACAAGGAGCTGCGGTCGATCCCCGCGTTCGGGAAGGCCCTGGCCTCCGGTCGCGTCATCATGCAGGCCGGTGACGAGCCGTGGCTGCGGAGCTACCACGACCTGGCTCCCGACGTGCCGGTCGGACTGCTCTACTACACGCGCCCGACCGACGAGCAGCTCGTCTCGGCCAGCACCTGGCTGGACTCGGTGCACCCGGCCCTGGGCAACATCGACCAGGGGATCGTCGACCGTGCGCACGCGCTCGGGTTGGACATCCACGTGTGGACCGTCAACTTCGGCGGTGACATGAGCCGCGGCATCGCCTGGGGCGTGGACGGGATCATCACCGACTACCCCTCGGTGCTGCGGGACATCCTGCGCAAGGGCTGACGTCGTCGGCGGGGACGGTGTCCGCAACCACCGTCCCCGTCGGGCGTTCGCTCCGCCCCCGCAGGATTCGGCCAATTGCCCGCTTCCAAGCGCTTACGGCCCGCCAAGGCCGGCAGAACTCGGCCAATTGGCCGCCTTCGTCAGCCCAGGAGCGGGCCGACGAGGTCGGCGCAGAAGTCGACCTCGGTGAACCGGCCGTTCAGCGCCGTGACGACCGGGTCGCCGATCTGCTCGCCGCCGGGCTGTCCGTCGCCGAGCAGGTCGTACGTCGTGACCAACCGCAGGGTGCCGGAGTCGCGGTAGACCACTTGGCCCGCACTGTTTCGGACCGTGAACGAGGCCCCCGAGGTCTTGGAGTCGAAGCTCCAGATGTTGCCTTCGAGGTGCGTGCCGCTGGTCTCGCGGAACAGGCTCCGGTTGCTGATCGTGAACCACCGCCCGTTGGCCGGGTTGGTGAACGTGTCCACCGCGGACAGCTGCTGCCAGCCCAGGTAGGCCTCGTCGGTGCCCTTGATCGTGCGGATCGTGAAGCCACCGTGGCCTTCGGCCGTGTGGTCGATCGTGATGCCGCACTCGTCGAAGCTCTCGGCGAAGGTGAACTCGAAGCGCTCGTGGCTGTACATGGCCGCGTCTGCGGGGGTTGCGACGACGACGGCAAGGGCAGCGGCGGCAACGGCGGCCCGGGCGATGGTTCTGCGGATCATGGGTTTCTCCTCCGATGGGTGGTCCTGCGCTCCTCACGGTCCTCGCCCCCACGCGGCCTCACATCGGGAAAAACCCGTAGTCCTTCTCGCGACGGCAAACCCCTTCGACGCCCCGCTAGCGGAAAAGGCGATGCGGTTGCGCGGCATACCTGTCACGCTCGTCTGCGGCCCGCACACGGCGACGCCTGCACGAAATCCGTTACGTATCAAGGAGGTGCGTCATGCATCAGATCTCTACCCGGCTCATGAACTGGGCCTCGATCCTCGAAGGGAAGACCCAGGAGCAGGCGCTGCGCACCTCACAGATGCCCTTCGTCTTCCCCCACGTCGCCCTCATGCCCGACGCCCACCTCGGTCTCGGCGCGACCGTCGGTTCGGTGATCCCGACCGAGCGGGCCGTCATGCCCGCGGCCGTCGGGGTCGACATCGGCTGCGGCATGATCGCCGTCCTCACGCAGTTCATTGCTGCAGACCTGGAGGGCCGGTCGCTCACCCCGCTTCGGGAGTCGATCGAGCGGGCGATCCCGCTGTCGGCCGGCGCCGCAAACCAGAAGGTGGTGGCCACGGCAGAGTCGAGGGTCGACGAGCTCGAGGTGATGGCGACCTCGGCGCAGTTCGACCCCGACCAGCGGGCCGGACGGTGGCGGCTCCAGCTCGGCACGCTCGGCTCCGGCAACCACTTCGTGGAAGTCAGCCTTGACGAGCAGGACCGGGTCTGGGCCTTCCTCCACTCCGGTTCGCGGGGTGTCGGCAACAAGATCGCGCAGCACCACATCGCGATCGCACGGCAGCTCATGGAGCGGTACTGGATCGACCTGCCCGATCGGGACCTCGCCTACCTCGTGGAGGGGACGGACGAGTTCTGGGCGTACATCCGGGAGCTCCGGTGGGCGCAGCACTACGCGCTGCTCAACAGGGACGAGATGATGGACCGGGTCCTGCGGCAGCTCGGGGAGTTCCTCGGGACGTCGGTCGTCGAGCACGAGCGGGTCAACTGCCACCACAACTTCACCCAGCAGGAGCACCACTGGGGGAAGCAGCTGTGGGTGTCGCGGAAGGGAGCCATCGAGGCGAAGACCGGCCAGCTCGGCCTGATCCCCGGCTCGATGGGAACTCGGTCGTATGTCGTCGAGGGCCTTGGCAACGCCGTCGCGCTCAGCTCTGCACCGCACGGTGCGGGGCGGCAGTACAGCCGGAGCGCAGCCCGGAAGCAGTTCACGCACGAGCAGCTCCGGGAGGCGATGCAGGGCATCGAGTTCAGGGACACCGAGGCGTTCCTGGACGAGATCCCGGGCGCGTACAAGGACATCGACCAGGTCATGGCTGACGCCGCCGACCTGGTGACCGTCCGGCACACGCTGCGGCAGGTCGTCAACGTCAAGGGCGACTGACCGCGGCCGGGCACCGCCCCGGTATGCCGTTCACGCGGCATACCGGGGCGGCTCACGCCCGGCGCCCACCTGGTTCGGGACACGGCCCATCGACTTGTTGCGCTGCGGTGGTCACGGGACGGCGATCTGGGCCACCGGTGAGCATCTGCAGGCAACAAGTGCGGGAGGGATGGGACTTGTTGCGCTGCGGTGGTCACGGGACGGCGATCTGGCCCTCCGATGAGGACCTGTGAGCAACAAGTGCGGAAGGGCGCGGGCGGCAGCAGGGCGGGTCTCGACAGCGGCCGAAATGCGTTTGGCGGCCACCCCTAGGATTCAGGTGTGTCCAAAGTCCTGTCTGCTGTCGCCTGGCCGTACGCCAACGGTCCCCGGCACCTCGGCCACGTGGCCGGGTTCGCCGTGCCCTCCGACGTCTTCAGCAGGTACATGCGGATGGCCGGCCACGACGTCCTCATGGTCAGCGGCTCCGACGAGCACGGCACCCCGATCCTCGTCCTCGCGGACAAGGAGGGTGTGACACCGCAGCAGCTGGTCGACACCAACCACGCGATCATCGCCGCCGAGCTGGCCGACCTCGGCTGCTCCTACGACCTCTACACGCGCACCACGACCACCAACCACTACTCGGTCGCGCAGGAGCTGTTCACCCAGGTCTGGAAGAACGGCTACATGGTCGAGCAGACCACGAGTGGTGCGATCTCCCCGTCGACCGGGCGGACCCTGCCCGACCGCTACATCGAGGGCACCTGCCCGATCTGCTCCTACCCCGAGGCGCGCGGCGACCAGTGCGACAACTGCGGCAACCAGCTCGAGCCCACGGACCTGATCAACCCGCGGTCGAAGATCAACGGCGAGGTGCCGGAGTTCATCGAGACGCAGCACTTCTTCCTCGACCTCCCCGCGCTGGCCGACGCCCTGCGCGAGTGGCTGGCGGGTCGCGAAGAGAGCGGCACCTGGCGACCGAACGTCATCAAGTTCAGCCTGAACATCCTCGACGACATCCGCCCGCGCGCGATGACCCGCGACATCGACTGGGGCATCCCCGTGCCCCTCGACGGGTGGCGCGACAACCCCGCCAAGAAGCTCTACGTCTGGTTCGACGCCGTGATCGGCTACCTGTCCGCATCGGTCGAGTGGGCCCGTCGCCAGGGCGACGCCGAGCGCTGGCGCGAGTGGTGGAACGACCCCGAGGCGCTGTCCTACTACTTCATGGGCAAGGACAACATCACCTTCCACTCCCAGATCTGGCCGGCCGAGCTCCTCGGGTATGCCGGTCGCGGCAGTCGTGGGGGCGAGCCCGGTGAGTTCGGGGTGCTCAACCTGCCGACCGAGGTCGTGTCGAGCGAGTACCTCACCATGGAGGGCAAGCAGTTCTCCACGTCCCGGGGCTACGTCATCTACATCCGCGACGTGCTGGAGCGCTACGGCCCGGATGCGATCCGCTACTACATCTGCGCCGCCGGACCCGAGAACCAGGACGCCAACTTCACCTGGGCCGAGTTCGTCCAGCGCAACAACTCCGAGCTCGTCGCCGGCTGGGGCAACCTGGTCAACCGCACGGCCGCGATGGTCGCGAAGAGCTTCGGTGAGATCCCGCAGCCCGGGCCCCTGGAGCCGGTCGACGAGGCGGTCCGCGCCAAGGTGCTGGCCGCGTTCGACGTCGTCGGCGACCTGCTGGCCAAGCAGCGGATCAAGTCCGCGGTCGCCGAGGCGATGCGCACCGTCGGTGAGGTGAACAAGTACGTCACCGACACCGAGCCGTTCAAGCTCAAGGGTGACGACCAGCGCGAACGGCTGGCCACGGTGCTGCACACGCTCACCCAGTGCGTGGCCGACCTCAACCGCATCCTGGCGCCGTTCCTGCCGCACTCGTCCAACGCCGTGCACGCGGCGTTCGGCGGTGGCGAAGACGCCTTCATGCCGATGCCGGTGCTGCAGGACGTCTCGGGGCTGGACGACGGGGACGTCGACCGCAGCTACCCGATCATCACCGGGGAGTACTCGCAGACCCCCCGCTGGGAGTCCCAACCCGTGGTCATCGGGGCGACTGTGGTGAAGCCCACACCGATCTTCACCAAGCTCGACGAGGCCGTCGTCGAGGAGGAGCTCGCCCGGCTCCGCGACGATGCCCCGGGTGAGGGCGACACCCCTGGTGATGGCGAAGGCTGACCCGGGGAAGGGGGGTCACCACCGGGTGCCCGATGCTCCCGACCCCCTGCCGATCCCGGTCGTGGACAACCACACGCACCTCGACATCGCCCGGGACGGCGAAGGGGCGCCCGACGTGGCGGCCGCGATCGCGGCCGCCAAGGCGGTCGGCGTGGACCGGCTGGTGCAGATCGGCTGCGACCTGCCGGGAGCACGGTTCACCGTCGAGATGGTCGACCGGCACCCCGCGATGCTGGGCGGCATCGCCCTGCACCCCAACGAGGCTCCGAAGCTCGCCGAGGCTGGGACCCTCGACGCGGCATACGCGGAGATCGAGGAGCTGGCCACGCACCCGAGAGTGCGGGTCATCGGCGAGACCGGCCTGGACTACTACCGCACCGGACCGGATGGCGTTGGGGTGCAACAGGACTCGTTCCGGTGGCACATCGACCTCGCCAAGCGCACCGGCAAGGCGCTGCAGATCCACGACCGGGACTCCCACGACGACGTGCTGCGCATCCTCGAGGAGGAGGGGGCGCCTGAGCGGACCGTCATGCACTGCTTCTCCGGCGACGTCTCGATGGCGCGCACCTGCGCCGACCGTGGGTACTACCTGTCGTTCGCCGGCACGGTGACCTTCAAGAACGCCCGCGGACTGCGTGACGCGCTGTCGGTGACGCCGCTCGACCGGGTCATGGTCGAGACGGACGCGCCGTACCTGACGCCCGCGCCCTGGCGCGGCGCGACCAACGCGCCGTACCTCGTGCCGCTCACGGTCCGGGCGATGGCGGGGGTCATGGGCGTCGCGGTGCCGACCCTCTGCCAGGCCGTGAGCGACAACGCGGAGGCCGTCTACGGCCCCTGGTGAGACCCCCGCGGACGACCCGCGGTGCCCTGCGGACGACCTGCGGACGACCCGCGGAGGGCCCCGCTCACGACCCTGCGAATCACATCGATGTGGCTTGGCGAAACCCGGACTCTTCCGTTACCAAAATTTGACCTTTGCCGAAAAGGTGGTCATGGTGGATGACTGTTGGCCGGGGTCAGACCCTCCCGGTGACGCGACCAGGGGTTGTTCAACCGCCACGACGGCGGACCAGAGCGGCCCCTCTGCCTTTGTCCCAGGTACCACCGGGACACGGGCCGCGACACCGCACTGATGCCCGGGGAGTACGAACTCTGGAGCATTGTGATCACCCGTCCCGTTCGACGCATCGCCCAAGCCGCGGTCGTCACCAGCCTCGTCGCTGGCGCCGTCGGCGTCTCGCACCTTGACAAGTCCGTCACCCTCTCGGTGGACGGCAAGGCCTCGACAGTCCACGCCTTCGGCAGCACTGTCGGTGACATCCTCAAGAAGCAGGACATCTCGATTCGTGAGCACGACGTGGTCGTCCCGGCACCCGGCACCCAGGTGGCCGATGGCCAGAAGATCGTGGTCCGCTACGGACGCAAGCTGACCGTCACCATCGACGGACGCACGCGCGACTACTGGACCACCGCCACCACCGTCTCGGCCGCGCTGCAGGAGCTCGGCATCCGCGCCGACTCCGCCAAGCTGTCGGCCTCCCGTTCCATGCCGCTCGGCCGCCAGGGCCTGGTCCTCTCCGTGACCACGCCCAAGCAGGTCGTCGTCCGGGTCGACGGCAAGAACCGCACCGCGACCACCACCGGCGCGACCGTCGCTGACGTGCTGTCCGAGCTGAAGATCACCAAGGACGCCGACGACCGGGTCAAGCCCGGTGCGACGACCGCGGTCACG
Organism: Phycicoccus sp. Soil802; assembly: GCF_001429605.1. GTDB lineage: Bacteria > Actinomycetota > Actinomycetes > Actinomycetales > Dermatophilaceae > Pedococcus. Next base: position 574,287 of record NZ_LMSS01000005.1, on the reverse strand, counting down.
CCCGGCCTGAAGATCGCCGTCCTGCGGGTGACCTCCACGCGGATCAAGGAGACCAAGGCCATCGCGCCGCCGGTCACCAAGCGCTCGGACTCGAGCCTCTACAAGGACCAGACCAAGACCATCAAGGCCGGCTCCGCTGGCGCCAAGGTCGTCACCTACAAGGTGACCAAGGTCGACGGCAAGGTCGAGAGCAAGAAGATCATCTCGGCCACCGTGACGCAGCAGCCAGTCGGCCGGATCGTCGCCGTGGGCACGAAGTCCCGTCCGACCCGCGACGCGGGCGACACCTCCGGCGCCGGCATCAACCTGTCCAACGCCGCCATGTGGGACCGGATCGCCCAGTGCGAGTCCGGCGGCAACTGGTCGATCAACACCGGCAACGGCTACTACGGCGGCCTGCAGTTCAGCATCAGCTCGTGGCTGGCCAACGGCGGGGACGACTTCGCGTCGCGCCCCGACCTGGCCTCGCGGGCGGAGCAGATCACCGTCGCCAACCGCTACTACGCCAAGGCCGGTCTCGGCCCGTGGGGTTGCGCGCACGCTGCCTGACCCGCAGACACCTCCGGGGCTTCACCCCTGAAAGGTCCGCCTCACCCGAGAACGTTTGTCGGGTGAGGCGGACCTTTGTCCCATGACCCGATAAAGGTGGGGCGCGGGTGTCCCCTAGAGTCGGCGCCATGGTCGAGCAGAGCGGGTTCCTCGGAGCCGCCCAGATCCGGGAGATCGCCGCCGACCTGGGTCTGCGCCCGACCAAGCAGTGGGGCCAGAACTTCGTCGTCGACGCCAACACGGTGAAGCGGATCGTGCGCCTGGCCGGGGTGACCGCCGACGACTCCGTGGTCGAGGTGGGCCCTGGCCTGGGGTCGCTCACCCTCGCGCTGCTGCCTGAGGTCGGCCACGTCACCGCGGTGGAGGTGGACCCGAACCTCGCGCAGGCCCTGCCGGGCACCGTGCGCCGGCTCGCACCGGCATACGCGGACCGCCTGACACTCGTGCACGCAGACGCGATGCAAGTGCGCGAGCTGCCCGACCCACAGCCCACCGCCCTCGTCGCGAACCTGCCCTACAACGTCTCCGTGCCCGTCGTGTTGAACTTCCTCGAGGCGTTCCCCACCCTCGAACGCGTGCTCGTGATGGTGCAGCTAGAGGTCGCCGAGCGACTCGCGGCCAAGCCCGGCTCGAAGGCCTACGGGGTGCCGAGCGTCAAAGCCGCCTGGTATGCCGCGGTGCGGCTCGCGGGGACCGTGCCCCGCAGCGTCTTCTGGCCGGTGCCGAACGTCGAGTCCGGCCTGGTGCTGCTCGAACGACGCGCCGCTCCCATCACCACGGCGAGCCGGCGCGACACCTTCACCTGCATCGACGCCGCGTTCGCGCAGCGGCGCAAGACCCTGCGCGCCGCCCTGGCGGGGTGGGCGGGGTCGGCGCCCCGGGCCGAGGAGTGCCTGCGGGCGGCCGGGATCGACCCCCGGACGCGCGGCGAGCAGCTGGGGATCGAGGAGTTCGCCGCCATCGCGACCGCCCGGGCCGCACTCACCCCCGCCTAGGTCCGCCCACGGTCAGCGGGTCGGGTGGCAGACGTCGCCTGCGGGCTCGCTGGTGGCGATCGGCCGCTCGGCCAGCAGGCCACGGGCCCGAGCCCGGCCGAGGTTCCACTCCAGCCAGTCGTCGCCGGACGGCCTGGACAGCTCGCCCGTCCCGGTGACGCAGGCGAACGGCTCCTGGGGCAGCTTCCAGATCGCCGGGTAGGCGTCCGTCGACAGGTTGGCCAGGTAGACGTAGTCGGTCCCGATCGTCGAGTCGGGCCGGGCCAGGTTCTGCTCCGCGATGTAGAGGTCGGGGTTGAAGACGGCGAGCCCCAACAGGCCGACCGCCCCGAGCCGCACCGCCATCGGCACCAGCCAGCCGCGTGCCTTCACGACGCCGGCCGCCATCACCAGCAGCACCACCACACCGATCCAGCCCTCGAAGACCGACACGAGCAGCCGGAGCCGGGTGAAGCCGTAGGCCTCTTCGTAGAGGTGCATCCGGTGCAGGGCCGAGACCACCACCACGATGGTCATGGCGCAGAGCAAGCCGAGGGCCAGGTCACGGGTGCGGCCCGGCGTGGCCTTGCGGGCGGCCCACGCGACCACCGTCACGGTGAGGATCGTCGCGACGGTGAGCTGGCCGAACCCCTCGTGCACGTAGTCGGCGTAGGTGAGCCCGGTCGTGCGCTGCAGGTAGGCGTGGCCGCCGAACAGGGCCGTGGCCTGGGCGACGAGGAACAGCAGGAACACCGCGTTGACGACCGTCACCGGCGCCAGCCACTCGAACTGCCGGCGGCTGGGTCGCAGGGGCAGCTGCAGTCGGTCGACGGTCGGCGGAGCCATGCTGACGTATGCCGCGGCGAGCGTCCCAGCCGCGATGAACAGGGCCAGGACCACGCGGGCCGGCAGGTCGTTCCAGGTGATGTCGGGGGTGACGCTGTCGACCCAGGAGGCGAACAGCGCGTCAGCGGAGGCGAAGAGCGCACCGAAGACGAGCAGCAGCACCACCGAGACGAGGGCGGTCCGGGCGGCCGGGAGCCACGCCGCGACGCTGGTGCGGGGCTTGAGGGTGCGTCCGAGCCACGGCAGGCCGCGCAGGCTCGCGAGCGGGACGGCCGCGGCGGTCGCCAGCAGCCCCACCACACTGCGGGCCCGGGTCGAGTTCACGGCGACGAGCGCGAGGCCGGCGAGCAGGCAGAGGATGGTGATCCACTCCGCGTCCCGCAGCACCAAGGTGGCCAGCAGCATCGCCACGATCGCGGCATCCAGGCCGTCGCGCCAGGACCAGCGCGGCTGTGCTCCGACGGCGGTGCGGGCCGCGAAGACGGTCCCGACGACCGCGGCGAACACCAGGGCCGTGCCGAGTCCCTCACTGCGGTCGGGGATGACGATGGCGGCGGCGGCGCCGGTGACCAGCGCTGCGGTGACGATCGCGGGACGGCGGCGCGGTGCGTCCGGCCACCACGACGCGAGCGAGTCGCGCGGCGGTGTCGGCGGGCTCTCCGGGAGCGGGGCGGGTGGGGTGAGGGTGCTCATGACGGGCTCCTTCGTGGTGGTCGGACGGTCCGCATCCGTCGGAAGCAGGACGTTGATGCGGCAGCCCCGGTCGCTGTCGGCGACGGCGATGCTGCCGCCGTGCAGCTGGGCGACCCACCGCGAGATGGCCAGACCGAGGCCGGTGCCGCTGTTGTGGGCAGCGCTGGTGGTGAAGCGCTCGAAGACGGCTCGGCGGTCCGAGGCCGCGATGCCGGGCCCCTCGTCGGCGACGGCGACCAGCACGTCCCCTCCGGCAGCCTCGGCGCTGACCTGGACCAGGCCGCCCGACGGGCTGTGCCGCGAGGCGTTGTCGATGAGGTTCGCGAGCAGCTGGTGCAGCCGGTCGGGGTCGGCGGGCACGGTCAGGGTCTCGGGCTCGACCGTCACGGCGTAGCGCAGCCCGTCGACCCGAGCCTGCGCGACCGCCTCGGTCAGGAAGTCCGCCAGGCGGATCTCCTTGACCCGCAACGGTGTCACGCCTTCCTCGACGCGCGAGAGGTCCAGCAGGTCGTTGACCAGCCGGCCGAGGCGCTCGGTCTGGGCGAGGGCGAGGCGGAGCTCCTCGGGTCCCGGCTCGGAAACCCCGTCGACGAGGTTCTCGAGCACCGCCTGGAGGGCGGAGATCGGCGTCCGCAGCTCGTGCGAGACGTTGGCCACGAGGTCGCGACGCTGGCGGTCGACGAGCTCGAGCGTGGCGGCCATCCGGTTGAACGCCCTGGCCAGCTCACCGACCTCGTCGCGGGAGGTGGCGTGCACCCGCTGTGAGTAGTCGCCGGTCGCCATCCGCTGGGCGGCATTCGTCATCTCACGCAGCGGCGACGTCATGCCGCGGGCCAGGAGCTGGGTGACGCCGAGTGCGGCGAGGACCGCGACCGGCACGGTCGCCCACGGCGACAGCCCCGCTCGGGTGCCCACGACGGCCAGGACCGACGCGACCGTGACGGTCACGGCGACGAGCAGGCCGAGCTTGACCTTGATCGACCGGATGCTGTCGAGCGGGCGCACGTCGTACCTCACCGCCCCACCTCCAACGCGTAACCGACACCGTGCACGGTGCGCAGGAGGTCGGCGCCGAGCTTGCGGCGCAACGACTTCACGTGGCTGTCGACCGTGCGGGTGCCGGAGGCGTCGGCCCAGCCCCACACCTCTGCGAGCAGCGCCTCGCGGGTCAGCACGGTACCGGGCCGGGCGGCCAGGCACGCGAGCAGGTCGAACTCGGTGGGGGTCAGGTGCACCTCGTCGTCGCGCGACCAGACCCGCCGTTGCGCGCCGTCGATCCGCAGCCCGTTGACGTCGACCGTGGGCGGGACCGTGCCGGCGCCCCCTCCGGCACCGGCGGCGGCCGCGCGCTCGACCCGTCGCAGCAGGGCCCGGATCCGGGCCACCAGCTCACGCATGGAGAACGGCTTGGTCATGTAGTCGTCGGCGCCGATCCCCAACCCCACGAGCAGGTCGGTCTCGTCGTCCCGCGCGGTGAGCATCAGCACGGGCACCGGACGCTCGGCCTGGAGCCGGCGGCACACCTCGTGGCCGTCGAGGCCGGGGAGCATCACGTCGAGCACCACGACCTCGGGATCCCAGGCCGCGGCGCGGTCGAGGGCGACCAGCCCGTCGTGCACCTGCTCGACGTCGAAGCCCTCGGCGACGAGCCGGGCAGCGATCGCCTCGGCGATGGTGGGTTCGTCCTCGACGACCAGGACGCGGGGCTTGGTGCTCACATTCTCGAGAGTAGGAGAGTGACCGCGCAGGGGAGGCGCAGATGGTGTGAAGGTTCTGTGCAGATGTCCCGATCCGCGCTGCGTCGCGGGCCCCCGCCGGAGCGCGGACCAGCCGATCCGCGCGGTGACCCGCACCCCGTTAGGGTGGCGGCCATGACCTCTGCAGCCCTGCCGCCGTCGTCGGTGACGGTGCGCGTCCCTGCGAAGGTCAACCTCGAGCTCCTCGTCGGCGCACCGCGGGACGACGGCTACCACCCGCTCTCGACGATCTTCCACGCCGTCAACCTCTTCGACGAGGTGACGGTGATGAGCGCGCCGGAGTGGGGGATCGCCGTGTCGGGCCCGCAGTCCCTCGGCGTGCCGGTCGACGGCACCAACCTCGCGGCGCGGGCGGCGCAGCGGCTGGCGGAGGTTGGCGGCGTCGACGAACCCGTGCACATCACCATCCGCAAGGACATCCCCGTCGCGGGCGGGATGGCCGGGGGTTCCGCCGACGCCGCCGCCACCCTGGTCGCCTGCGACCACCTCTGGGGCACCGGCCTGAGCCGGCCCGAGCTCGAGGAGATCGCCGCGAGCCTCGGGAGTGACGTCCCTTTCCTGCTCGGCGGCGGCACCGCCATGGGGTCGGGGCGTGGTGAGGTCCTCGCGCCGGTGCTCGCGCGGGGCAGCTACCACTGGGTGTTCGCCCTCAGCGAGGGCGGGCTCTCCACGCCCGCCGTGTATGCCGAGTGCGACCGGCTGCGTGGCGACCGTCCCGTCCCGGAGCCCTCACCGAGCCCGGAGATGATGACGGCCCTGCGCTCCGGCGATGCCCGCGCCCTGGGTGCGGCCCTCACCAACGACTTGCAGGCGGCGGCGATCTCCCTGATGCCCGCGCTGGGTGACGTGCTCGAGGCGGGGCTGGAGTTCGGTGCCCTGGGTGGCATCGTGTCCGGGTCCGGCCCGACCATCGCCTTCGTCGCGGAGTCCAACGAGGCGGCCCTCGACCTGGCCGTGTCCCTCACCGCCTCCGGCGCAGTGCAGGACGTACGCCGCGCAACGGGTCCGGCCCATGGCGCCCACGTGATCAGCGCCCCGCGGCCGGGCTGACCGATGGCGAACCTCATCAGTGTCGAGCGCGCGTCCCTGGCCCTCGGCACCGCCCAGGTGCTCGACGAGGTCTCCCTCGGCGTGCTCGGTGGCGACCGCATCGGCGTCGTCGGCCGCAACGGCGGTGGCAAGACCACGCTCCTGCGGGTGCTCGCGGGCCAGCGCGGCGTCGACACCGGCCGGGTCACCCGGGCCGGGGTCTCGAGCGTCGGCGTGCTCGCCCAGGAGGACATCCTCGACCCGGAGCACACCGTGCGCGAGGCCGTCCTCGGTGACCTCGCCGAACACGTCTGGGCCGGTGACCCCCGCATCCGCGACGTCCTGACGGGTCTGCTGGGTGGGATCGAGGCCGAGTCGGTCGGCGGTTTCGACGCGCTCGTGGGGCCGCTGTCGGGCGGGGAGCGCAGGCGCCTCGGGCTGGCCCGGTTGCTTGTCCAGGACCCGACGGTGCTGTTCCTCGACGAGCCGACCAACCACCTCGACGTCGAGGGGGTGGCCTGGCTGGCCGAGCACCTCGTGCGGCACCGCGCGCGGCCTGACAACGCCGTCGTGGCGATCACCCACGACCGCTGGTTCCTCGACGCCATCGCCACCGCCACCTGGGAGGTCGTCGACGGCAAGGTCAACGCCTTCGAAGGCGGCTACGCGGCATACGTGCTCGCCAAGGCCGAGCGCGAGCGGATGGCCGCGGTCACCGCCGAGCGGCGCGACAACCTGCTCCGCAAGGAGCTCGCCTGGCTGCGCCGAGGTCCGCCGGCGCGTACCTCGAAGCCGAAGTTCCGCATCGACGCGGCCAACGCCCTCATCGCCGACGAGCCACCCGCGCGCGACGACGTCGAGCTGACGCGCTTCGCCACGACCCGCCTCGGCAAGGACGTGGTCGACCTCATGGACGCCTCCGTGACCCTCGGCGACCGGCTGCTGCTCGACCGGATCACCTGGCACCTCGCGCCGGGGGAGCGGGTCGGCATCGTCGGCGTCAACGGTGCGGGCAAGTCCACGCTGTTGCGGGCCATCGCCGGATCGGTCCCGTTGTCGTCCGGCAAGCGCAAGCAGGGCGTGACGGTGCGGCTCGCCTACCTCACGCAGGAGGTGCGGGAGCTGGAGCGGTATGCCGACTGGCGCGTCATCGAGGCGATCGAGGACGTCCGCAAGTACATCCGTCTGGGCAAGAAGGAGATCAGCGCGTCGCAGCTCGCGCAGCGGCTCGGCTTCACCGGGGGTCGCCAGCAGACGCGGGTGTCGGACCTGTCCGGTGGCGAACGGCGCCGGCTCCAGCTGACCCGTCTCCTGATGGACGAGCCCAACGTGCTGCTCCTCGACGAGCCCACCAACGACCTCGACATCGAGACCCTGACGTCGCTGGAGGACGTCCTCGACGGCTGGGCGGGCACGCTGCTCGTCGTCTCGCACGACCGCTACCTGCTGGAGCGAGCCTGCGACAAGCAGGTCGCCCTGATGGGTGACGGCAAGATCCGCGAGCTGCCCGGTGGGGTCGAGCAGTACCTCGAGCTGCGCCACGCCCAGCCCGCCCCGACGCTCTCGCCGCGCACGTCGGCGTCGTCGTCATCCGCCTCCGGCGACGCGTCGTCGGGGAGTGGGCCTGCGCCCACGCCAGTGGCTGCGCCAGCCACCCCGACGCACAGCCCCGCTGAGCTGCGCGAGGCCCGCAAGGACATGGCGCGGGTCGAGAAGCAGCTGGCCCGGCTGGCCCAGCGCGAGGAACGCATCCACGCCGAGATGGCCGAGTCGGCCACCGACCACGCGAAGGTGCTGACCCTCAACGGCCAGCTGCGCGAGATCGTCGACGAACGCGAGGGGCTCGAGCTCGAGTGGCTCGCGGCCGCCGAGATCGTCGGCTGAGGACCCAGGCCCCAGCTCCGGGCGGATCAGGTCTCGAAGGGGGAAAGCAGCCGCCGCAGCATCGCGGCGAGCTCGTCGCGGTCGTCGGTGGACAGCTCCGCGAGGAGGTCGCGCTCGCGGTCGAGCAGGTCGGCCATCGCGTCGTCGACGGTGCGCTGACCCGTGGGCGTGAGCCGCACGATGACGCCGCGCCGGTCGGACGGGTCGGGGCTGCGGCTCACCAGACCACGTCGCTCGAGGCGGTCGACCCGGTTGGTCATCGTCCCGCTGGTGACCAGGGTCTGGCGGATGAGCTGTCCCGGCGAGAGCTGGTAGGGAGCGCCGGCCCGGCGCAGCGCCGAGAGCACGTCGAACTCCCAGCCCTCGAGCTGGTGGCTGGCGAACGCCTGCACGCGGTCGAGGTCGAGCCTGCGGGCCAGGCGCGAGACGCGGGACAGCACCTGGAGCGGTGCGACGTCGAGGTCGGGCCGCTCGCGGTGCCACGCCTGGACGATGCGGTCGACGTCGTCGGGCGGGGGAGTCGACATGGTGACAACTCTACCCTCCATCAAGTATCTTGATGTCAAGATAACTACCAAGTGGGTCGTCGAGAGGTCACCGTCATGAGCACCACCTGGGATCCCCAGCAGTACGCGAAGTTCTCCGACCACCGGTCCCGTCCGTTCGGCGACCTGATGGCACGGGTGGGCGCGACCGCGCCGCGCCTGGTCGTCGACCTCGGCTGTGGCAACGGCCCCCTGACGCTGTCGCTCGCGGAGCGCTGGCCGGACGCCCGGGTCGTCGGGGTCGACCACTCGCACCAGATGCTCGACGCGGCGCGGTCGCTCGACACGGAGACTCGTGTCGAGTGGGTGGAATCCGATGTGGCGCAATGGGATCCGGCCACGCTCGGTGCCGCCCCCGATGTCATCGTCACCAACGCGACCCTGCAGTGGGTGCCCGGCCACCTCGACCTCCTCACGCAGTGGGCAGCCGCCCTGGCCCCGGGCGGATGGCTCGCGATGCAGGTGCCGGGCAACCTCGACGCACCGTCGCACGCCCTGATGCGTGCGGTAGCGAGCGACCACCCCGACGCGGACCTCCTCCGTCCCGCGCTGGACCGTCTGCAGGTCGAGCAGCCGTCGGTCTACGTCGAGCTGCTCGGGAGTGTCGGCCTCGACGTCGACGGCTGGGAGACGACCTACCAACACGTCCTCGACCCCGAGGCGCGCCAGGCGAACCCGGTCCTCGAGTGGGTCCGCGGGACCGGACTGCGGCCCGTGCTGGACGCCCTGACCGACCAGACCCGGCGCGACGCCTTCCTGGCGGACTACGACGCGAGGCTGCGCGCGGCATACCCGAGGACGCCGATCGGCGTGATCTTCCCGTTCCGCCGCATCTTCCTCGTCGCCCACCGCCTCGGCGACTGACAAAACAGGTCGCTCGCCCGCGCGATGAGTTCTACCGTCTGACCATGCCCTCCTTCGTGAAGTCGGTGACCTTCGACTGCTCGAGCGCGCTGCTGCTCGCGGGGTTCTGGGCCGCAGCGCTCGGGTCCAACGTCGACGAGGACAGCACTGACGAGCGGGCCTGGGTGGAGCCGGCGGGATGGGGCGGACCGAACCTGTGGTTCCAGCGGGTCCCGGAAGGCAAGACCGCGAAGAACCGGCAGCACTTCGACCTCCGCGCCATGGGATCGGTCCAGGACGAGGTCGAGCGCCTGGTCGGCCTGGGTGCGTCGGTCCTCCGCGCTGGCGACGACCTCGTGGTGATGGCCGACCCCGAGGGCAACGAGTTCTGCGTCGAGTCCTGACGGCCCGCGCGAGCTCAGAGCTTGCGGGCGATGGTCAGTCCGTCGAAGGCGGTCAGCACGACCACCTCGACCCGCTCGTCCGCCGCGACCAGGTCGTTGAACGCCCGCAGCGCCTCGAGGTTCTCACCCGACTTCTCGTCGTCGGCGATCTCGCCACTCCACAACACGTTGTCGGCCAGGAGCAGTCCGCCCGGCCGCACCCGCGGGACCAGCTCGGACCAGTAGTCGGCGTACCCGCCCTTGTCGGCGTCGATGAACACGAGGTCGATCGCGGGTGCGGTCGGCAGCGACCGCAGGGTGTCCAGCGCCGGGGCGATGCGCAGGTCGATGCGATCGGCGACTCCGGCCGCCTGCCAGGCCTCGACGCCGATCGAGGTCCACTCCTCGCTGATGTCGCAGCACACGAGGGTGCCACCGTCGGCCAGCCCGCGGGCGATGCAGAGGCTCGAGTAGCCGGTGAAGGTGCCGACCTCGACCGCGGTGCGGGCGCCGACCAGGTGCGTGAGCATGGTCAGGAGCTGGCCCTGGTCGTCGCCGATCTGCATGCCGGCCGGGCCGCCGAGCGCGCGGGTGCGTTCCTGCAGCTCACGCACCACGGGGTCGGGCCGCCACGAGCTGTGCGCTGCGGAGTAGTCGCGAACCGCGTCGGTGACCAGGAACGAGCGCATGCCGTCAGGGTAGTCCGCGCCGGCGGCGGTCACTCCGCGACGGCGGCGGTCAGTCCGCGCTGACGGCGGTCAGTCCGCGCTGATGAGGCCGGGCTTCTTCTCGAGGCCGGCGAGGCCGTTCCAGGCCAGGTTGACCAGGTGGGCCGCTACGTCGGCCTTCTTCATCTTGCGCGAGTCCAGCCACCACTGGCCGGTCAGCGCCACCATCCCGACGAGCATCTGCGCGTAGAGCGGAGCGGTCTTCGGGTCGAGCCGGCGACGCTTGAACTCCGCCGCGAGGATGTGCTCGACCTGGCTCGCGACGTCGGAGATGAGGCTCGCGAACGACCCGGTCGACTGCCCGGCCGGGCTGTCGCGCACGAGGATCCGGAAGCCGTCGGTGTTGCTCTCGATGTAGTCGAGCAGGGCGCCCGCGGCCCGTTCGAGGGTCTCCCGGCTGTTGAGCTCGGCGCTGAGGGCGCCGGTGATCCCCCCGAGCAGCGCAGCGATCTCCCGGTCGACGACGACGGCATAGAGGCCTTCCTTGCCACCGAAGTGCTCGTAGACGACCGGCTTCGAGACACTCGCCTTGGCCGCGATCTCCTCGACCGTCGTGCCCTCGAAACCCTTGTCCGCGAACAGTTTCCGACCGACCTCGATGAGCTGCTCGCGCCGTTGCTTGCCCGTCATGCGAGAGCGGGAGCTCGGGGTCGGGGACTTCTCGCGGGCGTCGGTCACGCGGTCCATCATGCCTCCTGCGTAGCGTGGTGGTCGTGAAGGGCGGAGCCGGGTATGCCGGGGGAGCACGACGGGTGGCGATGGCGACTGCCGTCGTGGTCGCCTTGCTGGTGCTCGGGGTGGCCCTCGACCAGGGGCTGCTCGGGCGGGCCGGGTCCGCGACGCGCGGCTGGGTGTCCGGCGTCCGCGCTGGCGCGCCGTCGTCAGCGGCACCCACGGGCGCGGGCGCCTCGCCCGTGAGTCCGGCACCGAGCGCGACGACGACTGCGCCAGCCCTCGACGTCCCGGCCGCGCCTCGCATCGTGGCCGACCACCTGACGTTCGGTGCGCCGCGCAAGGCCGAGACCGCGGCATACGCAGCACGTCACTACGGGACGCGCACCTCGCGGCTGCGGCCCACGATGATCGTGCTGCACTACAGCGAGAGTGACACCTACTCCTCCGTGCGGTCGCTGTTCGAGGCGGACCTGCCCAACCGGGGCGAGGAGCCGGGGACCTGCGCGCACTTCGTCGTCGACCAGGACGGCACGATCCACGAGCTGGTGCCGCCGACCCTGGTCTGCCGCCACACCGTGGGGCTCAACCACGTCGCGATCGGCATCGAGTTCGTCCAGTCGTCGCGCGGGCACGACCCTCGCTGGGCCACCCAGCAGGTGCTGGCCCGCCGGGCGCAGGCGGCCGCCGGGGTCGCCCTCGTCGAGCACCTGCAGCGCCGGTTCGCGATCTCCGACGACAAGGTGATCGGTCACGCGATGGCCAACCAGGCCAACGAGTTTCGCGATCTCGAGGGCTGGCGCAACGACCACGTCGACTGGCAGGCGCCGGAGGTCGGGGCGTTCCGTCGCCTGCTGACGCAGGCTCCCTGAGGGCGCCCCAGGCTGCCTCAGGCAGCGGCGACCCGGCGGGCGTGGATCCGCTTGGCCACCGGCCAGCGCACATCGGTCGCCCAGCCGAGCTTCTCGAACGCCCAGATGACCCGAGCCGTCGAGTCGATCTGGCCCTTCTCGACGCCGTGCCGGGCGCAGGTCGGGTCGGCGTGGTGCAGGTTGTGCCACGACTCGCCCATCGACAGGAAGGCCAGCCACCAGACGTTGCCCGACCTGTCGCGGCTCTTGAACGGCCGCTCGCCGATGGTGTGGCAGATCGAGTTGATCGACCAGGTCACGTGGTGCAGCAGCGAGACGCGCACGAGCGAGGCCCAGAAGAAGGCGGTCAGGGCGCCCTGCCAGCTCATCGACCAGAGTCCACCGACGACCGCGGGGAGCAGCATCGAGCCGGCGACGATGAGCGGGAAGGCGCGGTCGACCTTCTGCAGGTCGGGGTCGGCGACGAGGTCGGGGGCGTACTTGCTCCTGGGCGTCTGCTCGATGTCGAACAGCCACCCGGTGTGCGCCCACCAGAGCCCCTTGGCGAGCGCCGGGATGGTCTCGCCGTAGCGCCACGGGCTGTGCGGGTCGCCGTCGCGGTCGGAGAAGGCGTGGTGGCGACGGTGGTCGGCCACCCAGCGCACGACCGGTCCCTGGATGGCCATCGAGCCGGCGACGGCCAGCGCGATCTTGAGGCCGCGGTTGGCCTTGAACGACCCGTGCGTGAAGTGGCGGTGGTAGCCGACGGTGATGCCGTGGCCGGCGATCGCGTACATCACGACGAAGATGACGACGTCGTGCCAGCCCAGGCCCCACCCCCAGGCCACCGGGACGGCCGCGAGCAGGGCGAGGAACGGGATGCCGATGAAGAGCGCCAGGGCGACCTGCTCACCGCCGCGCTTCAGCTCCGGTTCGACGGTCTGGGTCGCAGGGGGCGGTGTCGCGGGAGCGGACTGTGCGGAGGGGGTCGCGGTGGTCATCGCCGGGGAACCTTCCTTCGTGGTCGCCTGGAGGCATCGTCAACTTACGAAACCGTAACCTACGGATTCGTAGGTTGTCATCGTGACCGCGCGCCCGGTTGTCGGGCGCCTCAGGTCACCGGCCGACTGCGGCGGTGCCGAGGTATGCCGCGTGCTTGGCTACCCTTGGCGGGTCCCCGTTGGGGGCATTCCCCGGTTGGTCTGCTGGCAAGGCCCGCCTGACTTTGAATCAGGATTAGCGACGTAGGTTCGATTCCTACCCGGGGAGCCAGGTCACCCCTGGTTCGATGTGAACCCGCCGGAGATCCCCGGCGCGTTCACATCGAACCGTCGAGGAGCGTCGACCTCACCTGAGCAGGCTGCCCATCCAGGATGATCTGCCCATCCGGGTTGATCCTTTCCGGCGGATCGTTCTTCACCTTGCACATCTTGTGCGACGGACGTCGTGGTTTCGGACCCCGCCGTGGCAGGTGGCGATGCGCCAACGTGGTCAGGCGGACTGCAGGTTCTGCAGTCGTTGCTCGAGGTCGTGCATGACGATGGCGGCGAGGTCCTCGAGCGTCAGGACCTCTGCAGCCGACAGCGTCCGTGGGGCGCGGTCGATGATGCACAGCGTGCCCAGGTTGTACCCGTCGCGGGTCCGCAGCGGGATGCCGGCATAGAACTGCAGCCCGAGCTCCCCTGCCACCAGGGGGTTGGACAGCGTCCGTGGGTCGAGGCGAGCGTCCTCGATGATCCACGGTTCGGGTTGCCGGACAGCCGAGGCGCACAGTCCCGGTTCCCTGTCGATCTGGTTGACGTCCAGGCCATGGTGCGACTTGAACCAGATGCGGTCCTCGTCCACGACGCTGACGATGGCGATGGGCACGGAGAAGAGTCGGGCAGCCAGCGCCGTGATCCGGTCGAAGGCCCCGTCCTCGGGCGTGTCGAGGATCTGGAAGCGTCGAACGGCCTCCATCCTCGCCACCTCGTCGGTGAGCGAGGCCGGTCGAGTGTCCGCGAGCCGACCGTACTCGGCGATGGCGAGCTCACCGAGGGCCAGGGCTGCATCGCGCGCGGACGGCCGCGCGTCCGGGTCGGTCGCCGTCATCGCCCTCAGCAGCCAGGTCCACTGTGCGTCGAGGTCGACCGGGATCTCGGGACGCTGGAGCAGCCGGGCGAGGGCGCTGGGCAGCGGGTCCCCCGGGAAGGCCCGTACACCGGTGAGGCACTCGAGCAACACCAGGCCGAGGGAGTAGACGTCGCTGGGTGGCCCGAGGGGCTCGCCCTTGGCCTGTTCGGGACTGACGTACGCGGCAGTCCCGACGAAGGCGCCGTTGCCGTCGGTGAGGGGAGACTCGACCAGGACAGCGATACCGAAGTCCGTGAGCTTCGCGCGGAGCCGGGTAGCGGTCTTGCCGTAGTCGAAGACCATGACGTTGGCCGGCTTCACGTCGCGGTGGATGACGCCGTGGTCGTGGACGTAGGCGAGGGCCTTGGCCATGTCGCGACCGAGCTGCGCGACGTCGACGGCCGGCAGGGGTCCGCGGGCCAGCCGGTCGCGGAGGTCGGGCCCGTCGACGAGCTCCATGACGAGGTAGATCCGCGGATGCTGCGGGTCCGACAGGTCCGAGCCGGCGTCGAAGAGGGTGACGAGGCAGTGGTGGTTGAGGCGGGCGAGGAGCTTCACCTCGTCCTCGTCGCGGCGCAGGTCCGCCGCGTCGAGCAGCTTCGGCTCGATGAGCTTGACCGCGACGTCCCGGCCCAGGAACTCGTCCCTCGCCCGGAAGACGGTCCCCACCGAGCCTCGCCCGATCTCGTCCATGAGGCGGTACCGCCCCCCGAGCAGGGCGCCTCTGGATCCGGTGACTGACACTTCCGACACGTGCTTCCGCTCTCTCTCAAAATTAGGGACAAGATACGTCATGGTCGGCGCCTTCGTCGCACGGTCCCAAACCAAGGGTGACCTGCAGGTTTGTGCCCTTCCGCCGAGCTGGCCCGACCCTGAGTGCGCACCGAGTCCACCCTGAGCCGCCGGTCGGACAAACCGGGGTCGGGTCAGGGCCGCACCCGATGGCTGGGCCGCCCGCCTGCGAGCACTCTTGAGGTGTCAGGGAGAGCCCCTGGCGCCAACCGAAGGAAGTGCTCCACCCATGAACGACATCCACTCGAGCTTCGCCCAGCAGGGCCTGGTCCGACCGCGTGACGAGCGCGTCCTCGGTGGCGTTGCATCCGGCCTCGGTCGCCGGTTCGGCATCGCGCCGTGGCCCGCGCGGATCCTGTTCGTGCTGCTGCTGATGGTGATCCCCGGCAGCCAGATCCTCATCTACCCGGTCCTCTGGATCCTCATGCCGTCCGAGAGTGTGGCCACCGCCCAGGCGGCCCGGCCCGCCGGCCCCACCTACCCGGGCCAGGCGCCGACCGTCGCCTCCTGACCCACACACCAGCCGCGTCCCGGGTCCCCCGGGGACGCGGAAGGGCCCGACCTCCTGACCTCGACGTGGACGAGGTGGTGGTCGGGCCCTTCGTTCTGGGGGTGCTGACCTGCCGGACGGGCAGGTGGTCGGGTCAGCTCGTCGGCTGTGAGGACGAGCTCGAGCTCGAGGAGCTCGACGTCGTGGACGTGCTGGGTCCGCAGATGTAGTTGGAGAGGTTGAACTGGCCGGTCCAGGTGTTGGGGACGTAGGCGGTGGCGTCCTTCACCGTCGTGCCGGTGAAGTAGGCGTTGTAGTGGGCGACCGGGCCGCTCTGCTTCCACTTGTCCACGGTCTGCGAGCTGCCGTCGTTGAGCTGGACCTCGATCGAGGCGGGGCCCGAGGCGATCTGGTTGATGACGAAGTGGGCGCCGATGATGCCATCGGGGCAGTCACCTGCGTGGTCGGCGATGCTGGCCTGCTTGACATGGACGAGCATGGTGTCGGCGGCCTGCGCCGGGCCCATGCTGATGGCGATCGCCGCCGCGGCGACCATCGCGGCGCCCGCAGCCGGCAAGGCCCACCGGTTGATGGTGAGTGTCCTCATGATTCCCCTTCCAACGCTCCCTGAGACGGAACTCCAGTCTCACGAGCGGGAGTGCGGACCGGATCGCGTCGAAGGGCGACCGGTGGCTCCACCCTCGGTATGAGCCGGAGTGCGTGTCGTGGTGATTTGTCACGACGCGGGGTGGTTGACCGTTGGACGAGCGGGGTCCGACCGGCGGGTAGCATGACGCCCGTCCCGTCGCACCCGACCAGATCGCTGGAGCCTCGCGCGTGAACAGCCCCACCGGATCGCACCGCCTCGCCGCAGTCATCGTCCTCGCCGCCGGTGAGGGCACCCGGATGAAGTCCTCGACCCCCAAGGTCCTGCACCGGATCGGGGGCCGGACCCTCGTCGGGCACGCGATCGCCGCAGCACGCGCGGTCAACCCCGAGCACCTCGCGGTGGTGGTCCGCCACGAGCGCGACCTGGTGGCGGCACACGTCGCCGAGGTCGACCCCGGTGCCGTGATCGCGGACCAGGACGACGTCAAGGGCACCGGCCGGGCCACGGAGTGCGCCCTCGCCGCGCTGCCCGCCGGGCTCGAGGGCACCGTCCTCGTGACCTACGGTGACGTGCCGCTGCTGGCCGGCGACACCCTCCAGTCCCTGGTCGAGGAGCATGTCGCGACCCAGAGCGCGGTCACGGTCATCACCGCCCACCTCGACGACCCGACCGGCTACGGACGGATCCTGCGCGGCGCCGACGACGGCGTCGAGGGGATCGTCGAGCAGAAGGACGCGACCGACGAGCAACGCGCCATCACCGAGATCAACTCCGGGATCTACGCGTTCGACGCGGCCGTCCTCGTCGAGGCGCTCGGCCAGGTGGGGACGGACAACGTCCAGGGCGAGAAGTACCTCACTGACGTCCTCGCCATCGCACGCAAGGCCGGCGGCCGGGTCAGTGCCCACCTGATCGGCGACCTCTGGCAGACCGAGGGCGTCAACGACCGGGTCCAGCTCGCCCGACTCGGCAAGGAGCTCAACCGTCGCACCACCGAACGCTGGATGCGCGAGGGCGTGACGATCATCGACCCCGCCACGACCTGGATCGACAGCGACGTCACCATCGGTCGCGACGCGACGATCCTCCCCGGCACGCAGCTGCTGGGTGCGACCACGATCGGGGCGCGCGCCACCATCGGCCCCGACACCACGCTCACCGACACCGAGGTCGGGGAGGCCGCCGAGGTCAAGCGGACCGAGGCCCTCCTGGCCGTCATCGGCGAGGGGGCCACCGTCGGCCCGTTCTCCTACCTGCGACCGGGCACCGAGCTCGGGCCGAAGGGCAAGATCGGCGGGTTCGTCGAGACGAAGAACGCCAAGATCGGCGCCGGGGCCAAGGTCCCGCACCTCACGTATGCCGGTGACGCCACGATCGGGGAAGGCGCCAACATCGGGGCGGGCACCATCTTCGCCAACTACGACGGGGTGGCGAAGCACCACACCACCGTGGGCCGGCACAGCTTCGTCGGCTCCGACACCGTCCTCATCGCGCCCGTGACCATCGCCGACGGCGCCTACGTCGGCGCCGGGTCCGCGCTCACCGGTGACGTCGACCCCGGGCAGATCGCGGTGGCCCGGGGCCGCCAGCGCAACATCGACGGCTGGGTCGCCCGGGCCCGGGCCGGCACGAAGACCGCCGAGGCGGCAGCCGCCGCGCTCGCGAACGACGCCGAACCCCAGGGCGACGACGCCGCCGAGGCGAGCCCGCGGCATACCGAAGACTCCAGCGAAGGGCAGGCCCAGGCGTGACCGGCATCACCAAGACCACCGAGAAGAACCTGATGGTCTTCACCGGGCGAGCCAACCCCGAGCTCGCCGAAGAGGTGGCGAGCATGCTCGGCACCGGGCTGGTCCCGACCAGTGCCTACGACTTCGCCAACGGCGAGATCTACGTGCGCTACGAGGAGTCGGTGCGCGGGTCCGACGCGTTCGTCATCCAGAGCCACACGACGCCCATCAACGAGGCGATCATGGAGCAGCTCATCATGATCGACGCGCTCAAGCGGGCCAGCGCCAAGCGGATCACGGTCGTGCTGCCCTTCTACGGCTATGCCCGGCAGGACAAGAAGCACCGCGGTCGGGAGCCGATCTCGGCCCGGCTGATGGCCGACCTGTTCAAGACGGCCGGCGCGAACCGGCTGATGGCGGTGGACCTGCACACGGCCCAGATCCAGGGCTTCTTCGACGGCCCGGTCGACCACCTCATGGCGCTGCCGATCCTCGCGGACCACGTCGCCGAGAAGTACGGACACGAGAAGCTCGCGGTCGTCTCGCCCGACGCCGGCCGGATCAAGGTCGCCGAGCAGTGGTCGCAGCGGCTCGGGGGAGCGCCGCTGGCCTTCATCCACAAGACCCGTGACATCAACCGCCCCAACGAGACCGTCGCCAACCGCGTCGTCGGTGAGGTCAAGGGCCGCGTCTGTGTCCTGGTCGACGACATGATCGACACCGGCGGCACCATCACCAAGGCCGCCGACGCCCTGATGGCCGACGGCGCCGCTGGCGTGGTCATCGCCGCGACCCACGCGATCCTCTCCGGCCCGGCGATCGACCGGCTCAAGAACTGCAGCGCCTCCGAGGTCATCGTCACCAACACGCTGCCGATCGACGAGGCCCACGAGTTCGACAAGCTGACCGTGCTCTCGATCGCGCCGCTGATCAGCCGGGCGATCCAGGAGGTCTTCGAGGACGGCTCGGTGACCAGCCTGTTCGACGGCCACGCCTGAGGCTCAGTACCCGTACTTCTTCTTCTCCCACGCCTGCTGGTCCAGGATCCTCGCCTCTCGGCCGAGGTGGTCGATCTGGTCGGCGGCATGGGCTTGGGTCAGGCCGGCGATCGGCGAGCTCGCCGCCATCTTGATCTCGTTCTCCCTGATGTTCTTGAGCATGGCGTCGTTGTTCATCTTGGTCAGCATCTGGGTGCCCAGGTCGCCGCTCGGCACCCCGCCACCGCCGGAGGCCTGCAGCCGCGCGATGGTGGCCCTCGCCTTCTCCTGCCGGTCCGCCACGACCTGAGTCAGCGCCATCACACCATCGCTCCAGCTGCCCCCGCCGTGGAAGTAGCTGCCGTATGTCGTGCCGCCGACGACTGACAGCCCCGTGGAAGAGGGGCTGTCGATGACAAAGCCTCCGACCGTCGTGCCGCCGATGACGGCGGTCGAGACCGGGGAGGCCTCGCCGAGGACGAACCCACCCACGGTCGACCCGCCGATGATCGCGGTGGACACGGAGGAGGCTTCGCCGAGGACGAACCCGCCGACGGTCGACCCGCCGATGACGGCGGTCGACACCGGCGACGCCTCGCCGAGGACGAACCCGCCGACGGTCGACCCGCCGATGATCGCCGAGGACACCGAGCCGACGCTCCCCACGGCCGATGGCATCTGGGCGTCCTGGACCGCGGCGATGGCGCGCTGCAGGACGTCGATCGCCAGTCGGAGGTAGACCTCCGTGACGGTCTCGACCTGGCGCACCACCGTCTCGGCCTCGCCCATCAGCGGTCCGGCGTGACGACCCAGCCCCGGGACACAGCAGGCGGCTCGAGTGCGGTGGGTGCTGTCGATCAGCTCCTGGGAGACGTCGCGAAGCAGCACGCCCGCGCTCGCGAGCTCCTGTGGGTCCAACCAGATCCAGTCGTTCATGGTCTCCTCCTTCGATGGTGTTGTCAGGAAACCCGGTCGCCCTTAAGGGGCGCTGAAGTCGAGCGCCCTGGCCAGGCTCTGGCCGATCGCGTCGGGATCGGCCGGCGCCAGGTCGGCCTTCTCGAGGTCGTCCGTGGCGGAGATCGACCACAGCCGACCGGTGGCGTCCTCGACCCAGTTGGCCTCGTAGGTCGCGGCGTCGTCGCCGCGGCGACGCAGACCGCGGACGGAGACCATCGACCGGGCGCCACGGAGCGGTGCGGCCCCCGTCTCGCTGCCGACACAGGTCCGGAGGTCGGCCAGGCTCACGGTGCAGGGCGCCAGCCCCTTGCTGTCGGCACCGTCGCGCGGCGTCAGCCACGCGGCATACCTCGACGCCGTCCGGCTCGCGCCGTCGGTGGACAGCTCGAGCAGACCCGGCGCGCCCGGGCGCAGCGTCGCCACGGCGCCTCCCCGTCCACCCAGCAGCGCGGTCGAGTGGACGCCCTCGGTGCCCAGCTGCGACACCAGGAGCAGCCGGTCGCCGTCCAGCAGGAGGGCGAGGGCGGCGCGGAGGTCGGCGACGGGCGCCAGCCGGTCGCCGTCCGCGACGAGCAGCCCGCGGGCGAGCAGCGATCCGCGGGCGGCGAGGTGGGCCGCCTGCCGCACCTCCTCGGGAGCGTCCGGGGGGTATGCCGTGGGGCTGACCGGCGGAGCCGCGAGTCCAGTCGCCTCGGCCAGGGCCAGGACGTCCTCAGCGGTGAGGAGGAACCGGGGCCGGTTGGCGCCCACCAGCTCGGCGAAGAGGGCTGCGAGGTCGTCGCCGCCCGGGTCCACGGCGGTGGCGACGGCGATGCCACCCTGGCTGGGGAAGTACGCGCCCATGGCTGCGGACGAGCCGTCCCCCGTCGAGGTGAGCTCGCGGGTGAAGTACGTGCCGCCGACACCGTCGGGCTGCTCGGAGAGGTCGTGGGGCTGCCAGTCGCCGGCCTCCTCGAGGGCGGCTGCATGGATCGCGGCGACCTCCAGGAGGGTCTCGGAGGTGACCGGCGCCGAGGCCGGGATGGGGATGGTCCACAGCGTGACAACGGCCTCCCCGCCGTCGGTGAGGTGCAACACGTCGACCCCCGACCACGTGGTCGGGGGGGTCGACCTGCTCTCGGTGGTGGTCACGGCAGACCTGCCGCGCGCCGGGCGGCGATCTCCGCCTCGGCCTGCACCGCGCAGGTCTCGAGCCACTGGGCCAGCTCCATCAGTCGAGCCCCGAGCTGCTCGGAGACCGCTCCGGAAGCCGTGATCCCGGTGCGGAAGAGGTCCGCGGCGGGCCCGGCGTACGCCATGCCGGCGGCCCGGTGGGAGGTCGACCGCGCGGCGGAGACGATGACGTCGGCCTCGCGCCGCAGCTGCGCGGCAGTGCCACGCAGCGCGACGGGGTCCTCGGCGATCCCGGTGAGGGACATGACAGTCAGGTCAGCTACCGGCCTGGGCGAGCGCCTCGCGGCGGCGGCTCACCTCAGCCGAGCAGTCGGACAGGGCCTCGCCGAGGCGGCGCAGGGCCGTCTCGAACTCGGTGTTCCACGCGGAGCGGAACCGGTCGGCGGCAGGGCCCTCCCACCGGGTGTTCTGCAGCTGCGACCGGATGGAGGAGCTGAGCTCCTCGACCGACTGGCTGTTGCGGGTGAAGACCTGCTGAAGGGTCATGAGCTGCTCGAGATCGCCGGCGATGGCCATGGTGTGCTCCTTGTGTCAGTCCCGACGGTGCGTCGGGGGGTGGATGGAACGAGGAAACCGGGAGGCGCTGAAGAGGCGCTGAAGGCACGGGCCGACGCCAGCGCAGGGCTGCGTCACGACGGGAACCGCTGCTTGCACGGGAAGCTCGGGTTGCACTGCACCTTGAAGGTGTAGAACCCGGTGCTGAGGTAGCCGCCACCCTCGATCGTGTAGCGGACCGTCGCCGTGTAGGGGCCGTTGCGGGTGTAGTAGTAGTTGACGCGCTTCCCCTCGGCGGAGGCGGTGCCGGTGCCGGAGATGACCTTCGCGGAGGTGACCTTCCAGGTCTTGACGGTGCCCTTCGCCGCGACGTAGTCCCACGTGGAGCAGGCCCGGTAGGCGATCCCCGCCTTCGGCGGCTTGGGTGTGCACCCGCCCGAACCGGCGAAGGTCACGTAGGTGCGCGTGGTCCCGCTCAGGTTGACCGCGCGCAGCTTCGCCGCGTTGATCACGACCGTGGACCGCACCACCTTGGGCGGCGCGGTCACGGTGACGGTCTCCACCGACGTGCTGGTGACCGTCGACGTGCTCACCGTGGGTGTCGCCGCGACCAGGGCGGCCTGCGGCGCGGGGTCCAGCTGGCGGGCGCCGATCCCGCCGGCCACCACCGCCGCGACCAGGGCAGCCCCGCCGAGGCCCGCGGCCCGACCTCGGCCCATGGTGACGACCTTCGGTGCGGACGACCCGACGGCGGGGGAGGGAGCCGGCAGGGGCGCCGCGCCGGTGGCCGCGCCTGTGGCCGCGCCCGGGGCCGCGCCCGGGGCTGCGCCGCTCGTCACTCGAACGGGTCCGGGGGCCGGCGCACCATCGCCCAGCGGGATCTCGGTGGGTGCCGCCGGTTCGGCGAGGACCGGCATCGCATTCCCGGGCCGACTCGCCGTCCCGGGCCGACTCGCCGTCCCCGGCCGACTCGCCGTGCCGGGCCGGCTCGCCGTCCGCGTCGGGCTCGCCGGGGGCAGGGTCAGGGCCGACCGCCACAGGTCGATCGCGGCGCGGGCCGTCTCGACCGCCAGACCGCGGTGGGTCAGCGCGCGCACGAGGGCCTCATCGTCACCATCCGTGCCCGTGCCGGTGCCGGTGTCGGTGACCGCGGCCGTGAGGCTGGCCGGGACCCGCTCCTCGGCTGCCATCACCAGGGCGTCGATGTCGGCGCGCCACTCCCTCGAGCGGGCGCCCAGCGCGTCCGAGAGCAGGGCGCGGACGCGCTCTGGATGCTCGCTCACCCGTCGGCCGTGGTCAGCCAGGACGCCACGCAGCGCGCGAGCGAGCCCCTGCTCTGACTCGCTCATGTCATCGGTCCGCTGCCATGGCGCAAGGCACCCGCTCAGCCATCGGCCTCATGTGCGACTCCTCCGGTTCTTCCACCCGGTGCGTCGGCTGGAAGGCCTGTGCGAAGTCGAGCACAGCAGCGACGGGAGGGAATCGGGCAAAAGGGGGAGCAGGCCCTCATCCCGCCGACGGCTCCGCACCCGGTCGATTGGAGATTGCCTTCAGGGACAGGCCTCGGCGTCGACCGGCTCCGTCGATGCGACGCTCCGTCGACCGACACTGCGAAAGGTGGCGATGAGCGGTCGGATGCTGCTCCGATTCGTGTCCGGTCCGGATGCGGGACTCGTCCGGACCGTCGTCGCGCGCGTCGTGGTGGGGCGAGGGCAGGAGGCCGAGCTCCGGCTGACGGACCCTTCGGTGTCGCGGCGGCACGCCCTGCTCGAGCCTCGCGACGGGGGTGTGCTGGTCGTCGACACCGGTTCGCGGACCGGGACGCTGGTCGAGGCCCGCACGGTGAGTGCGCCGACCTTGGTGCGCCCCGGTGGGCAGGTGTCCTTCGGTGAGTCGACCGCGGTCGTCCTCGAGGTCCGGGCAGCGCTGCCCAGCTCCGACGGCGCAGTGCTGGTGGCCACCCACCAGGGCGTCGAGGTGGCGCGACTCCCGGTTGGGGGTGAGGTACTCCTGGGCAGGGAGCGGACCAGCGACCTCTTCCTCGACGACTCCAGCGTCTCGCGCCGGCACGCGACCGTGACCTCCACGGCGGACGGCCTCGTGCTGGCCGACCTCGACTCCTTCAACGGCACCAAGGTGAACGGCCAGCGCGTCCACGGCGCCAGGGCGCTGTTGCCGGGTGACACCATCACGCTCGGACGGTCGCGCACGGTCATCTCCGTGGTCTCGGCGCGGCGTGGGGCCGCCCCCGCCCCCGAGCTCCAGGTCCGCTCGGAGACCGGGGCGTCCGTCCAGGCGGTCACCCTCGGCACTCCGGAGCATGCCTCGGTGGGTGACGTGGCTTCGTCCCTGGCGCGCTACCTCGACCTCACCGCAGGCCCCCGCACGGCCTGGAGCCTGTACCGAGATGAGGACGGGGCGCTCCTCCGCAACGACGACGCCTGGGCATCGGTGCCGATCCGGCGAGGTGACCTGATGACCCTCGCGGCGTTCGACGAGGCCCTCGCCCCCCGCGCGGCAGCGGGTGACCGAGCCTTCGCCGACCCGGCCGAGACCACCGTGAACACCCCGCCGAGGTCGACGACGCCGATGCCGGTGGTCGAGGTCGCAGCACCCGACCTGCCCGAGGGCACCGAGCTCTCCGGGCGTGGCGTGGGCTGGCAGGTCGCGGCGGGACTGGTCGCGGTCCTGGCGGCCGGAGTGGTGGCGATCCGCTACCCGGCCGCCATGCTCTTCGCCGGGGTGGCGGCCGTGGCCGGGCTGGCGACCATCGGGTTCGGCATCCTCGGCGACCAGTCGCGGCGCAAGCACGGCGTCAAGACCTTCCACACCGAGCTCGGCCGCCTCGACGAACGGCTCGAGGAGATCGGACGGAGGCAGGCCGAGACCCTCCGGGCGCTCAGCCCCGACCGGGTTGAGCTGGCGGAGTGGGTGGCGGCGCAGGGTCCCCGCCTCTGGGAGCGGCGCCCCGGTGACAAGGACTTCCTCCGACTGCGTCTGGGCACCGGAGCGCGCGCCCGCGCCGCCAAGGTCACCGGCTCGGGGGCCCGTCACCCGGCGAGCGGACGCTATGCCGACGAGCTGGCCGCGTGCCGCGACCACCACCGCACGACCCCGGACGTCCCGATCGTCACACCGCCCGCGGGAGTCGTCGGGGTCGCCGGACCCAGGCCGGCCGTGACCGGCATGGTCAGCTCCGCCGTGCTCGAGGCGGCCGTCCTCCACGCGCCCTCGGTGCTGAGGATCGTCCTCGTGGGTGCCGGTCCGGACTGGAGGTGGGTGCGGTGGCTGCCCCACGTGTCCCGGGCGGCGACGCGACTCCTGGCGACCGGGGCCGTGGACCCGGGTGATCTAGAGGCCGCGTTGCGGCTGGCTGCCCCCGGGCGCGGAGGCGGAGACGCGCGGGTGCTGCTCGTGGTCGGGCAGGGCAGCTCGGCGCACCCCGCGGTGATCGACGCCATCCGGGCGGTCACCTCGGCCGACGGTCTCGTGGTGGTGCTGGACGACGACGCCCGGTCCCTGCCGCCGGAGTGCCAGGTGGTGTGCACCGTGTCCGCCTCCGGTCAGGTGGTGGCCGACGGCCTGTGGGAAGACGGTCCGATCGGTCCCTTCTCCCCGTCCGTCGTCGCTCCGGAGGCTGCCGGCCGCGTCGCGGTGGACCTCGGGCGGCTGCGAGACCCGAGGTCTCTGGACGGGGGTTCGGCAGGCCCCCGGGGCGTTCTCGAGCTCTCCGGGCTCTCCGACGCGGTGACGGTGGGCGACCGTTGGCTCGACGCCGGACCCCGCGTCGAGAGCAGCTTCGGCGCGGACGACCAGGGACGGCCGGTCTCGGTCGACCTCCGACGGGACGGCCCGCACGGGATCATCGCGGGCACGACCGGTTCGGGCAAGAGCGAGCTCCTGCTGTCCTTCATCGGTTCGCTGGTCGCGCAGCACCCACCCGAGCGACTGGTGCTGTTCCTCATCGACTTCAAGGGTGGGGCCACCTTCGCGTCCTTCGAGCAGCTTCCCCACGTCGTGGGCTACGTGACGGACCTCGATGGTTCCGAGCGACTGTCCGAGCGCGCCTTCACGTCACTGGATGCCGAGATCGCTCGCCGCAAGCGGGTGCTGGCGGAGCACGGAGTGCCCGATCTCGTGGCCTACGAGCGACTGGCGGCGGCGCCGCCGATGCCCACCCTGCTCGTGGTCATCGACGAGTTCGCCCTGCTGGTCACCGAACAACCGCGGGTGAAGCCGAGGCTGGATGCCATTGCGGCGCAAGGGAGAAGTCTCGGGATCCACCTGTTGCTGGCCACCCAGTCCCCGGGCGGGGTGATCACCCCAGCCATCCGCGCGAACACGAACATCTGGCTCTGCCTGCGCGTGGTCAACGACGCGGAGTCGATGGAGGTCCTGGGTTCGCGCGACGCCGCCCAGATCCCCAACGACGCGCCCGGACGGGCCTACCTCCGGCGCGGGGCCGAGCGCAGCCTGGTCGCCTTCCAGACCGCGCGAGTCACGATCGGGAGCGCCACCTCAGGACCGGTGGACGTGCGGGTGACGCCGTTCGGGGAGCCGCCGCCAGCCACCTGGCGTCCGGACACCCGGGTCGGGAGGCCGGTGCGCACCGAGCTCGACCGACTGGTGTCGGAGGCGGCGGCCGCGCACGCTGCCCTTGGCGCGACGGCCCCGTCCTCGCTCTGGATCGCACCCCTGACCGACGACCTTGCCGTTGACGACCCGGCCCTGGCCGGCGCCGGGGCTGCGCTGTCGGACGGGGACGACCGGCTCCCCGTGCGGCTCGGGCTGGTCGACGAACCGGAGTCCGCGCGACAACGCCCCTTCGACCTCGACGTCGCCCTCACCAACGTGCTGGTGAGCGGGGTGTTCCGTTCGGGGCGCACCACGACCGTCCGACGCATCGTCGCTGAGCTCGTGACGGCCCGGCCTCCGAGGCTCCTCCACCTCTACGTCATCGACGGGCGCGGAAGCCTGCGGGAGGTGGCGGACCTTCCTCACACCGGCGGCTACGCAGGGGTCCACGAGCTGGAGCTGCTGGCCGGCCTGGTCGACCGCGTCGCGCGCGTCGTCGAGCAACGCAGGGAGCACGGCTTCGACCCGTCGGTGGATGCCCGGGTGGTGCTCGTCGTCGACGACTACCCGACCTTCCGTGAGGCCAGCCAGCCGATCCTCCAGGACCGGCTCAACGACCAGCTGCTCAGCCTCGTGTCCCAGGGGCGCAGCCTCGGGGTGCATGTGGTGATGACGTGCGGCCAGGTCAGCGACCTGCGCCTGACCCTGGCCTCGCACTTCCAGACCAAGATCCTGCTGCGGCAGCCGGAGGCCGTCGACTACGCCATGGTCGACGTGCGTCTCAGCCCCGCTGAGATGCCCGAGGACCTCCCCGGGCGGGCGCTGGTCCGGGGCGGCCACGAGGTCCAGGTCGTCAACCAGGTGAGTGTGCCGCGGTCGCGTGGGGGCGACGGGGAGGGTCGACCCCGCCTCCTCGTCCGGCTCCCCTCCGACCACCGCGAGGAGGCCACCAGCGGACGCGACACCTGGCCCCCGGGCCAGGTGCCGATCGGCGTGGGCGGCGACGATGCCTCTCCGGTCTGGCTCGGGCCGCGCCACGGACCGCACCTGGTCGTGCTGGGCGAGTCGCTGACCGGCCGCACCACCGCCCTCCAGACCGTCGCAGGCCGGCTGCTGGTCGAGGACCCGCGCCGCGTCCTCGCGGTCGTCACCCGCCGCCGGGGTTCCGCCGGTGGGTGGGCTTCCCTGCCCCGCCAGCTCGCGGTGGCCCAGGGCCCCGAGGAGCTCGACGACCTCCTCACCGCGGTCGAGTCGAGCACGGCCCCCGTCGTCCTGGTGATCGACGACGCCGAGGCGATCGGAGCCTCCGTGTCCGCCGGCGAGCGGCTCGACCGGCTCCTCCGAGATGCCCGTGGCACCGAGCTCCGCTCCGTGGTCGGGGCGCGGACCGCCGACTGGGCCCGGCTCTTCGACGGGTGGGCTCGGTACCTCGCCAGCCTGCGGGTGGCGCTGCTCCTGGCGCCCACGCCGGAGGCGGCGATGGCGGCGGAGGTCAGGCTTCCCGCCACCGTCGTGCCGATGGTGCAGGGTCGTGGCTTCCTGGTGGCGGCGGGCCGCGCCGAGCTGGTGCAGGTGACCAGGCTCGTGGACCCGGCAGACCACGTCGAGCCGGCGCGGTCGTCGGAGTCGATGTCGCCGGACGCCCAGGCGGTGCAGGCCGGTCTCCCGGGTCACCCGGACCAGGAGGTCGCAGCGGGCCCGGCCTCGTAGCGCACGATCAGCGGACCGATCTCGATGCGGTCCCCGTGCGAGAGGGGCCGGCCCTCGGGCCCGGGGACGACGGGTTCACCGTTGACCGCGGTCCCGTTCGTCGACCCGAGGTCCTCGACGCTGTGGCCGCGACTCGTGGCCGCGATCCTGGCGTGGGTCCGGCTGACGTCGCGGTGGTCCAGGACGATCTCGCAGTCGGGGTGTCTCCCGACGACCGCTCCGCGTCTGCCGAGCACGAGGCGCCTACCGTCGGGAAGCACCACCGCGAAGCCCCCTGAGGCGCTGGTCGCGACGTGGGTCACGGCCGATCCCGAGAGGGGCCGCTTTGCGACCCGCGTGAGGGAGGGGTCCTGGGCCAGGACCCGCCGCTCGACCTCGAGCAGGCCCGGGCCGGGGTCGACCCCCAGCTCACGGGACAACAGGCGCCGCGCTCGCCGCAGCGTGGTCAGGGCGTCCGACTGTCGGCCGGCCTGGTAGAGCATGGTGGCACGCAGTCCCCACAGCTCCTCGTGGAGCGGGTTGGCGGCCAGCTCCCGCTCGACGGCCGGCATCGCCTCGTCGTGGACCCCGAGTGCCGCCAGGCACCGCAACCACCCCACGACGGCCGCCAGTCTGGCCTCCTCGAGCTGGCGTCGCTCCACCGCGACGAACGGCGCGAAGTCGAGGTCTGCCAGCGCGGTGCCGCGCCACTCGTCGAGGGCGGTGCGGTATGCCGCGGCGGCACCGTGGTGGTCGCCGCGGGCCTCGCGTCGCGCTCCGGCCCGACGCTCCTGGTCGAAGAGCTCGACGTCCACGGTGCCCGGCGGGAGCATCAGGCGGTACCCGGGCGACTGGGTCACGAGGGACGCCGTGAGTCCCGCAGGTGCGAGCACCTTGCGGAGGCTCGCGACATACACCTGCACCACGTTGACCACGGTCGACGGTGGGTCGTCGCCCCAGAGGTCGTCCACGATCGCGGTCACGGGCTTGACCCGTCCGGCTGCGAGACCGAGCAGCGCCAGCAGCGCGCGGTGGCGAGGGGCGCCGAGGACGAGGGAGGTGTCCCCGACGCGGAGGTCCACCGGCCCGAGCAGCAGGAGGCGCGACCGATCCGTCATGACAGCGTGTAGGTCAGGGTGGCGATCCGCGTGTGGTTGCCACCCAGCCCCACCTCGATGACGTAGGTGCCGGGGCTGAGTGGCTCGCCGATGTCGATCGTGGCAGTGAAGCACCCCTCAGTGGGGAGCTTCAGCGGCCACTGCCTCGCGGACGACACCCGCCCCAGCCGCTGGAGCGGGTCCGACTTCCGGCTGACCGTCACCAACCAGTCCTGGTGGGGAAGGTCGGCGAGGCCCTGGTACGTCACGAGGACACCGATCCGCCGACTGGTGCTGCGCGCACCGGACTCGGCGCATCCCGCCGTCACCCCCGGCGAGCTCCCCGGGCGACCGAGGCTCAGCCTGGTGACCGCGCCCTCGGTCTCGCCGACGACCCAGGGGCTGGTGTACGCCCGACCCCTGGCTGCCGCGTCGATCAGGGGCCGAGCCAGGTCGACCGGCACCAGGCCCGCGAGCAGGCTGTCATCGCGGGTGTGCTTGTTGAGGGTCGGCACGGCGATGATCCGCCCGTCCGCGTCTGCCGCGAGTCCTCCGGAGTTCCCGGGGTTGAGCCGGGCGTCACTGTTGAAGAGCGAGACGGCGTCCTTGAGCCTCGGGTCGTGGACCGTGCCGGAGACCACCCCGCGCGTGAAGGTCGCGGCGTCCGACTGCGCCAGGCCCGGGAACCCGACCACCCAGACCGGATCTGCCGATCGGACGTCCGCCGACCGGGCGAGCTCCACGTCGACGAGGTCGTCGAGGGCGCCCTCGGGGAGGGCGCTGCCCTTGTCGTCGACGGTGATTCGCAGGACGGCGAGGTCGAGGTAGCCGTCGGCGGCGGCCACCTCGGCGCGATAGCGCTCCGTGGCTGGTTGGTCCCGGCCGCTGGAGACGGCGATGGTGATCGACGTGGGCGACGGGGTGAGTGCCTGACCCAGCACGCCCTGCACGACGCCCTGTCCGGGAGCATCCGGCGCCGCCACGTGGGCATTGGTGAGGATGAGTCCGCGCGCTGCGTCCACCACGGTTCCCGACCCGGACCCACTCTGGGTGACGACCCGGACGGTGGCCTGCGCCAGCCGGTCCAGATCCGGCTCGGACGGCCCGGAGACCGCGCGTGCGAGCGCCCAGCCACTGACACCGACCACCACCAACGCCCCGGCCACGACTGCCGCGACGGTCCTGCGCTGACCCGGGACCAACGCCCCGAGCCGGGTGAGCAGGTCGCCGCGCCGGGCCCGGGCTGGTGGTGACTGGCTCGACACGACGAGCCGCTCCCCGACGTCCGGGTCGCCGAGCATGACCTCGACCGTGCCGCTGACGGCGATGCGGGTGACCCGCCTTCCCTGCGCGAACACGCCTCCGGTGCTCCCGGTGTCCGCCACCTCCCACTCGGTGCCGGTGTGGCGCACCTCGAGGTGGTGGCGGGAGACCCGCGGGTTGTGCGAGACGATCGTCGCGTCGTCTGCCCGACCCACGACCGCCGTCTGTCCAGCCGCCAGCCGGCAGGACTGGCCGGCGCACTCGAGCAGCAGCTCGTCGCCGGTGGTCAGGGTCTCGGCGTCCAGAGCTGGGTCGGCCACCAGGGGTCCGCCGGGTCGCTGCGCCAGGGTCTGGGTCTCGACACGGATGGGCACGGCCTTCTCGCCCTGGCCCAGCACGATCACGTCGGCGGTCGACAGTGGGTACGCGCGCACCCGCTGCCCCTCGACCCAGCTCCCGAGCGAGCTGGACTCGTCGCGGAACGTCCAGGCGTCACCGACGGACTCGAAGGTCCCGTGGTGGCGCGAGACCACCGGTGAGTCGAGGCGGATGGTGCAGTCGTGGTCTCGGCCGATGGACACGCTCGTCCCGGGCTCGTGGACGGTGCGGCCCGCCGGGGTGGTGACGACGAGGGTGCTCATGACCCAGTGCCCGTGGGTGCGTCGCTCACCGAGGCCGACGAGCTCTTGGCCGGCATCTGTGAAGGGGTGCTCGCGGCCGAGGTGGTGGTCGGCGGAAGGGTGGTCGGCGCGGTGCTCGTTCCGGGGGTGTCGACCGGCTGGGCCGGGGCGTCGGATCGCGTGGCGCGGGGCGGGGAGCTCGCACCCGACGTGGCGGTTCCGCTCGTGGCGGGAGTCGGGGTCGAGGTGGTGGCGAGGACCGGCGTCTCACGCGGCGTCGGGGTGTCACCCCGGCTGCCCAGTCCCACGACGGTCGCCGCAGCCACGGCCAGGATGCCGAGCCCTCCCAGGGCGAGCCAGCCGGGCTTGCGCCCGCGGGCGTCGACCGGAGCTCGTGAGAGCAGGACCAGGGTGACGTCGTCGCCGCCGACGGACGCAGAGTCGGCAGCCCAGCTCTCGAGCGACCCTGCGACCTCGTCGAAGCCGTGCGAGTCCAGCTCGCCGACCAGGTCGGACATCACCTCGGCCTCCCAGCCCTCGCTGGCGAACGAGTTGCCGTACCCGTCGGTGGACAGCAGGATCGCTGACCCGCTGTCGAAATGTGCTGAGCCCCAACGGAAGTCAGCCAGCGCGGTGGGAAGGCAGAGGCTGGTCGTCTCGTTGGCGACCAGTCGGTCATCACCGGGCACCAGGTGTTCGAGGCGCTGTGGACCTGCCCCCAAGGCACTCCCGTCGCCGATCTGGGCGACCGCGACCACGTCGTCGGCAGCCAGGGCCACGATGAGCGTCGCGCCGTACAGGATCGCCGGGTCGCGGGTCTCTGCCCCCGCCTTCTCCTCCTCGTCGGCGGTCAGCGGGTGCCGGCCGTAGTGCTCATCCACTGCCGCCCGCCACGCGGGCACCAACCGGGCGGGTAGGGCGCGTGCCGCCGCTGCTGCGTCGGGACGTCGCGCGGACAGGAGCTCCGCGCCGAGCTCGATGGCCAGCCGCACGGCCAGGGCCGACCCGACCTGGCTGCGCACGTATCGACGACCTCCGTGTCCGTCGGCGATGGCGGCGACGACCGACGCGCCGACGCGCCGCACGGCATACGCGTCCTGGTTGGGGGCGCCCGTGCGCTCGTGGGAGGAGCCGCGACGGCTCGCGCCCTCGGCCACCCACACTGTCGCCCCTCGGCTCACCAGACCACCTCGGACGCATCGGCATCGGCGGCGTGGGGAGCCCTGCTGAACACCGGCTCGGGGGCCGCCGGGGCGAGCGCCGACGCGACGCGTGAGACGTGGGTCGACGCCCAGCGGATCGCCGCGACCAGGTCCTCGGGGTTGTTGGCGCGGATCGGCTCCGCATCGGGATCGCCCATGAACCGCACCAGCATCGCGTGGTCGGCATCTCGCCCGATCCCCACGGCGATCCGGACACTGCGGGAGCCCCACGGCTCGGCCTCGAGCCGCTCCAGCGACTCGGTGTACTCGTCCGTGGGCATGCCGTCGGAGATCAGCACGATGGCCGGTGGCAGGGCGCGGGTCTCCATCGGGGGCACGGTCAGGACCGACCTCAGCAGGTCGAGGCCGGCACTGAGGTCGGTGTAGCCGCCGCTGCCCAGGTCGTCCCAGACCAGCTCGTCCACCGGCGTCGGGGTCTCGACGTGCCACCGGGCCCCGGTGCCGAACGCGATGCACCGCACCAGCAGGTCGGCGTGGGGGTTGCCGTCGGCCACCTCGCTCAGGTGTGGGAGCGCCTCGCGGATCGCGGCGTTGAGCGCCCGCATCTTCCCGTCGCTGGCCATCGACCCCGAGCAGTCCGCGAGGATGAAGAAGTGCAGGGGCCGCTGGGCGAGTCGGCTGCCGGGTCGTTCAGGCATGGTCGGACCTCCGGGTGGCAATCGGGCCCCGAGCGCGAGGTGCGGGTGCCATCATGGGCGTGGACGAGGAGGGGAGGGCCAGCCCGTGGTCAGGCCCGGGGACGTGGTGACGCTGCGTCGCTCTGCCACGCAGTGGACCGTGGGCCGCCTCCTGGGCGAGGGTGGTCAGGGCACGGTCCACGAGCTGGTACCCCAGGACGGCTCGGCCCGACGGCTGGCGCTCAAGTGGTATGCCGCGAGGTCGGTGAGCGAGAAGCAGCGCCTTGCGATCACGGCCGTCGCAGCGAGGCACAGCCCGGGTCCGATGTTCCTGTGGCCCATGGAGGTGATCAGCGCACCCGACGGCAGCTTCGGCTACGTGATGCCGATCCGGCCGCCCGAGTTCGTGGGTCTGGGGGAGATGCTGAGAGGCCGTGTCGACGTGACCCCGTCCCTGGCGGTGCGGTTGAGCCTGGGCATGGCGCACGGCTTCCTGCTGCTGCACTCGCAGGGCCTCTGCTACCGCGACATCAGCTTCGGCAACGTCTCCTTCGACCCGCGGTCGGGCGCGATCCTGATCTGCGACAACGACAACGTGGGCGTGGACGGGGAGAGCGAGAGCGGCGTCCTCGGGACGCGCCGGTTCATGGCCCCCGAGATCGTGCGCGGGGAAGCCAAGCCGGGCAGCGAGACGGATCTCTACTCGTTGGCCGTGCTCATCTTCTACGTGCTGATGGTGCACCACCCCCTCCTCGGCCGGCGTGAGCTCGAGTACCCCTGCCTGGACCGCGATGCCGAGGGCGACCTGTTCGGTGACCGCGCCCTCTTCGTCTTCGACCCCACCGACGACGCCAACGCCCCCGACCCGGTCGAGCACCAGACCGTGCTCGCGAACTGGGCCATCCACCCCGAACCGGTCAAGCGGCTCTTCGTGCAGGCCTTCGGTGAGGGCATCCGCAACCCGCAGCGACGGGTCCGGGAGAGTGTCTGGCGCGCCACCCTCGCGCGCCTCCTGGACGCGGTCCGGACCTGCGAGGCCTGCGGCCGCGAGAACTTCTCCGGGCCGGGCGTCCCCACGACCTGCTGGGGTTGTTCGGCCGTGCTGCCGAAGCCCATGCGCCTGGTCTTCCCCCACACCGAGCTCGCGCTCGGCGCGGGGACGCGGATCTACCGCCACCACATCGCGAAGGACTACGACTACGAGCGCACCGTCGGAGAGGTCACCCGGCACCCGACGCGGGACGTGTGGGGACTGCGCAACACCGGCAGTGCCACCTGGGAGGCCCGGATCCCGGGGCGGGAGCCGACGCAGATCGAACCCGGACAGGCCGTGGCACTCGTCCCGGACACCGTGCTCCGCCTCGGCGACGTCGAGGCCCGCCTGGCCACCTGACCGACTCATCGGGGGCTCGCCGGTGACGACGGCTGCTGCTGCGCCGTTGGCGTGCGCGACTCGAGTGCCTCGACCAGGCCCGTGCGACCCTTGAGCCACAGGTCCCCCTGGGGCGTGAGCAACCGCGGTGGGTTGCCAGGTGCGACCTGGACCCCTGACCATGGGACGTTCAGCTCTGGTGGTCCAGTCTTGGAAAGTGCTGGATACCAACGGAATCCGTTGTCGTCCACGACCATGATGCCGTTGCGCACGAGCTTCAGCGGGACCACGAGGACCGCCGCGATGAGCACCGCCAGGACGCCCATGCGAGCCAGGCCTGCGGGGAGGACGAGCGAGGCCGCAGCGAGGACCGCGAAGAGGGCCACGGCGGCATACCTCAGGTGGGGGTTCCTGCCGCGGAATGCGTAGTAGGCCCCGATCGGGAAGCCCTCGCGTTGGATCGCCTGAGCAACCGCGAAGCGGGACGATGCGGGCCAGGGGACCGTGGGGGCAGCCTCGCCCCCGGGCTGGAGGGCGGGGACGCCGGTGCGGCCGGGAGTGGGCGCAGGTGCGGGCTCTGCTGGGAGTGCCACCACCGACGACCGGTCGGGCAGCTCGGTGGCCATCGGGTCGAGCCTGCGGTCGGGAGGCAGGACCGTGGATGCGTCCTCCGCCCCCGAGGTGAGGGGGACTCCGACGCCGCCGGGTGCCGCGGTCGAGCGACCATCGGGGTCGTCGCCCCGGTCCGCACCGTCCGAACCGTGGGTCGAGCCCGGTGCCTGGTCGGAGTCGGTGCTGGAGATGCTTCCGGCCGACGGTGTCGACCCGACCCAGCCACCATCCGACACGGATGCGGGGTCGGGAGCCTCGGCCGCATCGATCCCGAGCGCTCGGAGCCAGTGGCCGATCGCAGTGAGCGCGGCGTCGTCCGTCCAGCCGCGGGCCTGCGCCAGGATCTGCGCGTGGCGGTGCAGGTCGGCCGACGTGAGCGGAGCAGCGGCGAGCAGCTCGGCCGGCACGTTCTCGTCGAGCGCCGTCACCACGAGGTGCACGTCAGCGCGGTAGGTGTGGGCGTCGTCGCCGAGCAGGCGGGTCAGCTTGAGCCGCAGCTGTGAGGGTTGCCCGGCGAACGCCAAGGGGTTCCCCGCCAGGGCGGCGGCCAGCGCTTCGCCCACCGGGCTGGACCAACGGTCAGTGAGTCGCACGTCCTTCACCCCCAGCACCCCATCTGCTCATTGCAGTAGACCGTGATGGCGATGGTCGCCCAGTTGCTGGTCACGCCACTCCCGGTGAGCCGGTACCTGATGGTGTCGGTGAAGTACCCGTTGTGGTGGGGGGTGTAGAGGATCTGGTGGCCACTGATGCTGACCGAGCCGTGTCCGCTCACCGAGGACGCGTTGGCGATCGACCAGGTCGTCACGGTTCCCGACTTGACGACGTTGATCTTGGCCTGGCAGAGGTTGTCGGCTGCGTTGGGAGGAACGAAGTCGACGCACTGCCCGATGCCGTCCTCGTAGAACTTGGGGGTCCAGGCTGCGCTCGTGTTGCCGGCCCTGAGGGTCTTGGGCGCAGGAGGCGGCGGCGCGACGGACTTCGACGTCGTCGACGAGCTCTTGGGCGGTGTCGAGCTCGACGTGCGCTTCGGCGGGGTCGAGCTCGACGTGCGCTTCGGCGGCGTCGAGGTGCTGCTGTGCGCTGCGGGCGCCTTGGTGGGCGGCTTGGTGGGGGCTTTCGTGGTCGCCGTGGCGGTCACTGGCGGGACCTTCGTCGCGGCACCGGTGGTGGCCGTGGTCGCGCCCGACGTCGTCGTGCCGCTCGGGCTGCGCAGCGCAGAGTCCGTGAGGGTCGTCCGGTCCGTCCCGTCGCCGACCGTCGAGAACCACACCGCCCCGGCCACGACGGCCAGGACCGCGGCCGCCGATCCCGCCATCACGCGTCGACCCAGTGGGACCACCTGTCGGTGGCGGGCCGGCTGGTCGGCGGACACGGGGAAGCCGAGGATGCCTCCGGCATCACCTGCGTCGTCGACCGCGCCGTCGGCTGCGCCCTCGTGCGGCAGCTCCGTCGCGGGATCGGAGACCGACCCCACGCTCGGGCCGGACACCGCCGAGGTCAGGCCCCCGGTGGCGCTCAGGGTGGTGACGGACCCGAGGGCAGCCGCCCACACCCCGATGGCGTAGTCAGCAGCACCGTCGGAGAGCCCGCGTTCGACGAGTCGAGCCCGGAGCCTGCCGTCGTCGAGGGCCACGTCCGACTCGGTGAGCATCGACTCCTCGCGGCCGATGAGAGTCGAGGGGATCCCCTCCTCGCTCGCCAGGGCCAGCGCGTCGATCTCAGAGCGGTGTTCGCGGGCGGCGGCGCCGAGGGCGTCCGAGAGGACGGCACGCACCCGGTCGGGGCTCTCTCCGACGCGTCGACCGAGGTCTCGGACGGCACGCTGCAGGGCTTCGGCTGTGGCCTCGGGCTGGTTCTCGGACATGGCAGGTTCCTTCAGGACTCGGTGGGGGCGAGCGAGATGCGGAGGGGGTCGATGGCCCCGGAGAACTCGAGTGAGGTGGTGGCCCCGCGCACCGCGGAGCCACTGCCGACGAGGGACGCCCGGTTGGCGAGCGGGACCAGCAGGGCGAGGACGGAGATGACGTCGTCGACGTTGAGCCAGGCCGCGTCACGAGCCGGTCCCGGGGCGGTCCCGATGGCGCTGTCGATGGCGGAGGTCAGGGTCGCGGCCTCGGCGGCCGGCAGACCGGCCACGAACCGGGGGTCGACGCTCTGGGCCGTCCGGGAGCGGTCGAGGCCGTCGACGTGGTCGGCGCGCACCACGTCGTAGGTGGTCGTCGTCGCCGCGTCCGCCATGGCCTTGACGTAGGCGCCCTTGTCGCCCTTGAAGGCGACCAGGTTGACGGCGAAACCGGCCTGCTTCCACCCCGCGGAGAGCGCGGCCATGGCCCGCTCCGACTCGGGAGTGGAGTGGTAGGCCACCTTCAGGCGCGGCTTGTCGCCGGCCAGCAGGTTGCGGGCCTGCTGCAGGTCGAACGCGACGGTGGGGCCGCTGTGGTAGGTGCCCGCCGTGGAACGCTGCTCCATCCGGGACGCCGGGCCGCCCATCGCGGCGACGTATGACGCGCGGTCGGTCGACAGCGCGAACGCCCGGCGGTTCGCCGTCGACGCCATCGTCGCCGTCCTGAGGTTGGGGATGAGGAGCTCGGTCACGCCGGCCGGGGCGACCTGCGAGCGGTCCGGAGCACTGGCGAAGGCGCTGTCGACCGCTGCGGGGAGCGCGCTGAGGGTCACCGTCCGGCGGTACCCGACGACATCGGCAGCCAGTCCCGCGGCGACGTCGTCGACGTCCGCGGTGGTGATCTCGATGCGGTCGGGGAAGGCCGGCCGGAGGCCGTCGGTGGTCGCGGACCAACGGCCGTTGCGCACCAACGCGACCGTGGTGGCCGAGGCGCTCCTGGCGTCCACGACGTAGGGCCCGTTGGACAGTGAGCGGGTGCCGGTTCCCACCGCGGGGGCGGCCCGGAAGGGAGCCAGCTCGGGTAGGGCCAGGTAGCGCTGGAACTCGTACTCCGGGAACGCGAGCCGGAAGGTCAGCGTCGACCCCGCGCAGCTCACCGCGCGGTCGAAGGCCGCCATTCCTGCGGTGCCCTTCCCCTTGTAGGTCGGCAGCCCGTCCGCACCCTGCGGCACATCGATGAGCACTGCCGCCTCGTAGGAGTAGCCGAAGAACTTGGCAGCTCCGAAGGCCCTGGCCACCCCGGCCTTGGCGTCGGCGCAGGTGACGGGTGTCCCGTCCTCCCACCGCACGTCGGGACGCAGCTCGAAGGACCAGGTCTTTCCCTTGTCGACGGTCCGTCCGGTGCTGGTCGCGAGGTCGGCGACGAGCTGTGCCGGTCGGTCGTCGGCGGCGGCGTCGAAGGCGACGAGCCCACGGTAGAGCGCCCGGTTCATCAGGAGGCGCAAGCCCGGGTCGGTCGTCTCCATGGGGTCCCAGGTGAGTGCACTGCTCGCGGTCATGCGCAGCGTTCCCCCGCTCGCGGCCGCGGGACGGGGGTGTGCGGTGTCTGGGCGGTCGGGCCAGAGCGCCTTGGCTCCCAGTGCACTCGCGACGAGAGCCGCCACGACGAGTGCGGCGGCGACCGGCACCCTGCTCCCCGGCGCCATCGTCAGCGCGACCCGGCGAGACCGGGGGCCTGCCGCCTCGTCAACGTCGAGGACGTCCTGGGGCGGCGTCGGCCTGGATGGGGCGGATGACGGAGGAGGAGCGGCCGGTGCGGAGGTCCCCGGCGCCTCCGGAGACGCGCCGAACGTCGGCGGAGGGGGGAGGTAGGTGTCGTCGGTGGCCAGGACCGCACCGCCGCGCGGGCCTGGGGTGGGGTCGGATCGCCGGGACGACAGGGACGTCCACAAGGACTCGGACACCTGCGCGTCCAGCGCCGAGGCCCAGGTGAGGGTCGCGTCGGCTGCTCGGTCCGTCGTCAGGCCACGCGCCTCGAGCAGCCCCACCCCCTCGGTGACTGCCGAGTCGGCCGACTCGACGGTGCCGATCAGGAGGGCTGGCACGCCCTCCTCGCAGGCGACCACGAGCGCGTCGACCTCGGCGCGGAATTCTCGACCGTCGACCCCGAGGATGTCGGAGAGCAGGCCGCGGACCCGGTCGGGATTGCTGCCGACGACCCGACCGTGGTCACGCAGCACCTGGGCCAGTGCGTCGTGGGGGGTCGGCCTATCCATGGGCCACAGCAGAGTCCCGACCCCTGAAGGGTCGCTGAAGGGTGGAGCCCGTCGTGTGGGGGCAGCGCGGAAAGCGTGCACAGCCCACCCGTCCATCGACCATGTGCCCGGCCCTTCACCACGCAAATGACGCCTGGCGAAAGTGTGGTCGCCGATTTCGGGTGAACCATCCCGCAAAGGGATGAGCACGCGGCCGGCCGGTCGGGCGTTTGCCTGCGGTCGCCTAGTGCTGTCGCTGGCGGGCCCGGTATGCCGCGACGTTGGCGCGGTTGCCACAGCCGCCGTCGCAGAACCGCTTGGACCGGTTCTTGGACAGGTCGACCACCACGTCCTCGCAGTCGTCGGCCGCGCAGACCCGGAGCCGGGCGAGCTCGTCGGCGCGGATCACGTCGACCATCGCCATCGCCGCCTCCACCGCCATGCGCGTGGCCAGCGGTGCCTCGGGTGGGGTGGCGTGCAGGTGCCAGGACCACTCGCCGTGCCGCACCAGCTGGGGGAGTGCCCCCGCTTCGGCCAGGAGCTCGTTGACGAGGGCGACGGCGTCGTCGGTGTCGGCGGTCCAGAGCCGGCGCAGCCTGGGCCGCAGCGCCTTCACGGCCTCGAGCTCGGCCGGCTCACCGCTGTGCGCGCCGGTCCACTCCCAGTCGCGGACGAACTCGTCGAGGTCGGCGACGGTGGCGAGGTCCTCGGTGTCGGTGAGCAGGGTCGCCGCCGTGTTGACCAGGGCGGCCGCCCCGCGGAGAGCCACCTCTGTGTCATGGGCAAAAAGCATCTTGACTCCTGACCGCCTCGATCGCTACCGTCATGAGTATAAGGCGTTTGACCCGTTACAGGTATGGCAGGCAGCGAAGGGAAGTGGCATGGCGGCACGGTCGAAGAGCCTCGGGCTCTGGTTCGCGCTCGCCTCGGCGGCGACCTTCGGGAGCAGCGGTCCGTTCGCGAAGTCGCTGCTCGTCGAGGGGTGGAGCTCGGGCGCCATCGTCCTGCTCCGGGTGGCCGGAGCCACCCTCGTGCTGGCCGTGCCGACGATCCTGGCCCTGCGCGGTCGCTGGTCCCTCGTCCGGGACAACTTCCTGACGATCCTTGCCTACGGCGCCGTCGCCGTGGCCGGCTGCCAGGTGGCCTACTTCTATGCGGTGCAGCGACTCGACGTCGGGGTGGCCCTGCTCCTGGAGTACCTCGGTGTCGTCCTCGTCGTGCTCTGGGTGTGGCTCCGCACGCGTCGCGCCCCGAGCGCCCTCACCGGCCTGGGCGTCGTCCTCGCGGTCGTGGGGCTGGTCCTCGTGCTCGACCTCTCCGGCCAGAGCCGGCCCGACCTCGTCGGGGTTGCCTGGGGCCTGGTCGCCGCCACCGGGTTGGCCACCTTCTTCGTCCTGGCGGCCGAGGACAGCACCCTCCCGCCGGTCGCGCTCGCCGGGCTCGGCATGGCCGCGGGCTCGGTCGCCCTCGGCATCCTCGGCGCCGTCCACGTCATCCCGCTCGAGTTCGCCGCCACCCCGGTCACCCTGGTGGGTGGCGACGTGCCCTGGTGGGTCGCCATCGGTGAGCTGGCACTCATCGCCGCCGCCGCGGCATACCTCCTCGGGGTCACGGCGGCCCGCATGCTGGGCTCGACGGTGGCCTCGTTCGTGGGCCTCACCGAGGTGCTCTTCGCCGTGCTGTTCGCCTGGGTGCTGCTCGACGAGCTGCCCGGCCTGGTCCAGCTGGCCGGTGGCGTCTGCATCGTCGCCGGGGTGGTCGCCGTGCGCCTCGGCGAGCTGCGGCGGGGTCGCCCGGAGCAGGGCCCGGCGGCCGCCGAGGACGCGGATTTCCCACTCCCCGCAGGCGTCGCCTAGACTCTCGGGGTTGCCTCGGCGAGGGACACTGCACGGCTGCCACCACCTGGGGCCGGTCACGTCCGTAATTCGACGCGGTGTGGTCTCCGTGCTGCGCCCCGCGTCGAGGCCCACCGCATCCTCGAGTCCCCCACCGCACAGGAGATTTCCGTGTCTGACAACAAGCTCGTCGCTGAGACGCGCACGCAGTTCGGCAAGGGCGCTGCCCGCAAGATTCGCCGCGACCACAAGATCCCCGCCGTCATGTACGGCCACGGCGCCGAGCCCGTGCACATCACCCTGCCCGGCCACGACACGATGATGGCGCTGAAGGTCGCGAACGCGCTCCTCACCATCGTCATCGACGGCAAGGAGCAGCTCGCCCTGGCCAAGGACGTGCAGCGCGACGCCATCAAGCCCGTCATTGAGCACATCGACCTGGTCATCGTCCGCAAGGGCGAGAAGGTCACCGTCGACGTGCCCGTCCACGTCGAGGGCGAGGCCGCTCCGGAGACCGTCGTCACCGTCGACTCCCAGACCGTCCAGCTCGAGGTCGAGGCCACCCACATCCCCGAGAACATCGTCGTCTCCGTCGAGGGCCTCGAGGCCGGCACGCAGATCAAGGCGTCCGAGCTCGTGCTCCCGTCCGGCGCCACCCTGGTCGTCGACGCCGACACCCTGGTCGTCAACATCACCCAGCAGATCTCGCAGGAGGCGCTGGACGCCGAGATGGCCGAGGCCGAGGCCGAGGCCGGCATCGAGCACGAGGAGGCCGGCGACGGCGAGGCTGCCGAGGGCGACGCCGCCGAGTCCGCCGAGGGCGACGCCCCCGAGGGCGAGAAGGCCGAGTCCGAGGACGCCTGAGTCCCACTCACCGTTGTATGCCGGAAGGCCAGGTCCGTCACGGACCTGGCCTTCCGGCATACTTGCGCCCCGTGAGTGACGACGGCACCTGGCTCGTGGTGGGACTGGGCAACCCCGGCCCCAAGTACGCAGGGAACCGTCACAACGTCGGCGCCATGGTCGTCGACGAGCTCGCCTCGCGCGCCGGCGCGAAGCTCACCTCCCACAAGGCGCGGGCCTCCGCCGCGACCGTGCGGATCGGCCTGCGGCCGGGCGGGGCGCCCGGACCGGCGGCGGTCGTCGCGGTCCCGTCGTCCTACATGAACGAGTCGGGCGGCCCGGTCAAGGCGCTGATGAAGTTCTTCTCGGTCGAGGTCGACAGGTTGCTCGTCATCCACGACGAGCTCGACATCCCGGCCGGCGACGTCCGGCTGAAGAAGGGCGGGGGAGAGGGCGGCCACAACGGTCTGCGCTCGATCTCCTCCGCCGTCGGGACCAAGGACTACCTGCGGGTTCGGGTCGGCATCGGCCGCCCGCCGGGTCGGATGGACCCCGCCGACTTCGTGCTGCGGGACTTCGGGACGACCGAGCGCAAGGAGCTCCCGTTCCTCCTCGGAGACGCCGCTGACGCCGCCGAGATGGTCGTGGTGGAGGGGCTCGTCGCGGCCCAGCAGAAGTACCACTCCCCGGCCTGAGGGCCGTCCGCACCCAACCGGAGCCATCCCGCCACGAACGCCACCACCTTCTCCCTCAAACGGTGGAGAGGGGTACGGCATACCCCGTAGTCAAGGTGAGGTTGTCTGGCCTAGCCCCGTGATCGTATGTGCCGAATCCCCTGCGGTGACAGCATTTCCAGAGCCTGAGGACGTCTTCTCATGAGGGCACATCGGTAAGTCCCACTTGGGAGTTACCTTCAGGCGCTGAGCGGTTTAGGGGAGTTGCCATGACGGATCTTGCGGGGGCAAAGTCCGTTTCGCCAGTCGGGGCGGAATGGGTGCGGAAGCGCACGACGACGGCTTCGCCGCGCTCGGCCCCGCCTGGTCATGCACCCCAGAGCACGAAGCCCGCGCGCCCCTGGCACGTGGGCTACCGGCGTC
Source organism: Phycicoccus sp. Soil802 (assembly GCF_001429605.1). Classification (GTDB taxonomy): domain Bacteria; phylum Actinomycetota; class Actinomycetes; order Actinomycetales; family Dermatophilaceae; genus Pedococcus. Next base: position 532,253 of record NZ_LMSS01000005.1, on the reverse strand, counting down.
GTGCGCTCCTGTCCGACGCCGTCACTGCCCTCGTCACCGCAGCGGCCGTGATCGTCCTCCCCGTCGGCGGCGCCCCCGCGTCCGTCCGGTGGGGCGTTGCGCTGCTCCTGCCCGGCGTGTGGATCCTCATGCTCCAGCTGTTCCACGGCTACGAGCAGCGGTTCCTCGGCATCACCACCGACGAGTACCGCTCCGTCGCCAGGGCCGCGATCAGCCTCGGCGTCGCGGCGGTGCTGAGCTCGTGGCTCCTGCACTTCGAGCTCGCCCGCGGGCTCGTCCTCATCGTCGTCCCGATGCTGATGCTCCTCGGGCTCGTCTCCCGCAACCTGCTGCGCCGTTCTCTCCTCCGGCGCCGCACCAACGGGCGCGACACCCAGCGCACCGTGGTCATCGGCAACGTCCGCACGGTCGGTCCCATGATCCGCCAGCTCCAGCAGGCTCCGGGCGAGGGCATGCACGTCGTCGGCGCCTGCGTCTCCGGCATCACCAACGGCGGCGACTTCTCCTCCGAGGTCGAGGGCATCCCGGTCTTCGGCTACCCGGAGGAGGCGCTGCACGCCATCGACCTCCTCAACGCCGAGGTCGTGGCGGTGTCGGGGGACCCCGACCTGAGCGGTCGGGCCCTGCGCCGCCTCGCCTGGTCACTCGAGGAGCGTTCCGTCGACCTCGTGGTCGCGACCGGCCTGCTCGACGTCGCCGGACCGCGGCTCTCCATCCGCCCCGCAGCGGGGATGCCGCTGCTCCACGTCGAGCGGCCGGCCATGTCCGGCGCCCGCCGCGTGGTGAAGCGGGCCGTCGACTGGTGCCTCGCGCTCGGCCTGACGATCGCTGCCCTTCCGGTCCTGGTGGCCATCGGCATCGCGATCCGCCTCGACTCCTCGGGTCCCGTGCTGTTCCGTCAGACGCGGGTCGGGGCCCGGGGCGAGACCTTCAACATGCTCAAGTTCCGCAGCATGGGCGTCGACGCCGAGCAGCGGCTGGCCCAGCTGACCGGCGCCGCAGACGCCGGCAACACGGTGCTGTTCAAGATGCGCCACGACCCGCGGATCACCCGGGTCGGCGGGTTCCTGCGCCGCTACTCGCTCGACGAGCTGCCCCAGCTGGTCAACGTCCTGCGGGGCGAGATGTCGTTGGTCGGGCCCCGACCGCCGCTGCCGGACGAGGTCGCCGGCTACGAGTCCGACGCCGTGCGGCGCCTCCGGGTCCGCCCGGGCCTGACCGGCCTCTGGCAGGTGAGCGGTCGCAGCGACCTGTCCTGGGACGAGTCCCTGCGGCTCGACCTCTGGTACGTCGACAACTGGTCGCTGGTCCTCGACCTCCAGATCATCGTCCGCACCGCTCGTGCGGTCCTTCGTGGAAAGGGCGCCTACTGATGTCGCCGCGTCTCCGTCTCGCCGCCAGCCTGGCGGGTCTCGCCCTCGTCGCCGCCAGCCTCTCCGGCTGCGGTGGCAGCGGCCAGGCCCTCGCCTCCACCCCTGGCACGTCCTCGTCGTCCTCCGCGGCGCCGACCGAGACCCCCGAGACCGAGACGACGCCGACCACACTGGCACCCCCGCTCCCGCAGCCGGTCAAGTCCGTCCCCAAGGTCAAGCGGGTCGGGCAGCCGAACACGCCCTCGGTGAGCGCGCCGGGCGCGAAGTTCGACGCGGCAGTGAAGTACCCCGATGGCGTCACCCTCGTGATCACCAAGGCCGAGAAGGGTGTCGAGACCGGGCACGGTCCCGGCGTCATGGCCGGGCGCGAGTACGTCCGCTTCACGCTCAAGCTCACCAACGGCTCGACCAAGGCCGTCAACCTCAACCAGGTGGTCCTGACGACCAGCTACGGCGCGACGAAGCAGCTGGCCGCCCCGGTGTACACCGAGAGCGCCGGCACCTACGACTTCTCCGGCACGGTGAAGCCCGGCGCCTCCGCCACGGCCCTCTACGCGTTCGCCGTGCCGACCAAGCAGCTGAACCAGGTCGCGATGGTCGTCGACTTCGACGGTCTCCACACCTCCGCCACGTACACGGGCGCGGTCGTGGCCAAGTGACCCAAGGCTCCCTTCCCCGACTCGGGCGGCTGCGGTCGCTCGCCTCGTCGCATGCCGCCGGGGCCCTCGTGGCCCAGGTGTGGCAGGCGGCGGCGAGCTTCGGCCTGCAGGTCGCAGCGGCCCACCTGCTCGGTGCCCGGGGCCTCGGCGAGCTGGCGCTGTGCCTCGGCGTCATCATCCTGACGACCGCGGTCACCAGTGGATTCGTCGGTGATGCCCTCACGGTGCTCGACCGTCACGACCGCGGGCTCCGCGCGGGCCTGCAGTGGTGGGCCGGTGTGCTCGCCCTGCTCGGTCCGGTCGCCGCCACCGTGACCCTGTGGTCGTTCGGGGTGCTCGAGCCGGCCGAGGCGGCGTGGTTCTGCGTCGCGGCAGCCCTCTTCCAGGTCGAGGAGGTGGCCCGCCGCCTGCTCATGGCGACGCTGCGCTTCTGGCGGCTCGTGGTGGTCGACTCGGTGGCCCTGGTGGTCGCGATGGTTGCCCTCGTGGTGGTGTCCGCTGTCGGCACCGTCGCCCTCGGCACCTTCTTCGTCGCCATCGCCGCGGGCCAGCTCGCCGGTCTCGTCGTCGCGATCGCCCTGGCGCCGGCCGACGAGCGCCGCCTGGTCTCCCTGCGTGGTGCGCGGATCCGCCAGGTCGCCTCCTTCGGCGGGTGGCGCGGCGCGCAGGTGTCGGTCAATCCTGGTGTCTTCACCGCCATGCGGGTCCTGGTGATCGCCGTGGCGGGCGGCGCCGCACTCGGCCAGGTCGAGGCGGCCCGCATCTACGTCGCCCCCGCCATCCTTGCCATCCAGGGCATCGGCTCCTACCTGCTCGCCTCCTACGCCCGCGACCGCTCGCTGCCGCTGCGGGCCCTGGTCGCGCGGGCGTCCAGGAGCTCCCTGGGGCTGGCCGGTGGGGCGCTGGCCCTCGGGGTCCTCCTGTGGGCTGTGGCGCCGGTCGTGGGTCCGTGGGTGACCGGCGACTCGTTCACGCTCCCGGCCGTCACCGTGCTCGGCTGGGCGGTGTATGCCGCCGCGACAGCCACGCTGCAGCCGTTCGTCAGCCTCGCGGCAGCCCGCGGCCGCCAGCGCGCCGCTCTCGTCGTCCGGCTCGCCGACGCCTTCGTGTCGCTCGCCTCGCTCGCGGGGCTGCTGGCCATCGGGTTGCCCTACCAGGCAACACCTTTCGTCCTCGCCGTCGGTCCCTTCGTCGGCGGTCTCCTCACCCGTTCGATCGTCCTGGCACCCATGCTGCGTGAACAGCGGCAGCCCCAGGTCACCAGCTCCACCTCCACCAGTGACCCGCTGGTCGACGCACCGCTCGTCGGTGCTCGTCCCGGCAACGCCGATCTCGGCGGTGCTCGTCTTGGAAAGGCAGTCCACCATGCACGTTGAGGCCTTCGGCGGTCTGATCCGCCGTGCCGGCGCAGTGGTCGCGACCACCGCCCTCCTGGTGGGGGGAATCACGCTGACCGGTGGGGTCGCCCATGCGGCCGACCCTGCTCCGACTCCGCCGACCCCCACGACCGTAACTGCCGACGCGCTGCCCACCTGGCAGATCAACGGTGTCGTGTGGGCCCAGGTCATCGTCGGCAACACCGTCTACGTGACGGGCAGCTTCACCAAGGCTCGCCCCCCGGGTGTGGCCGTGGGCGGCGCCGGAGAGATCGACGCCCTCAACATCTTCGCCTACGACATCACCACCGGTAACCCGGTCGCGGCGTTCAGCCACTCGCTCAACGCCCAGGGCCTGGCCATCGCGGCCTCGCCCGACGGCTCCAAGATCTACGTCGGCGGCGACTTCACCACCGTCGACGGCGCCTCCCGCGGCCACATCGCCTCGTTCAACACGGCGGGCGGCACGCTGACGAACTGGACCCCCAACATCGGTGGACAGGTTCGCGCCATCGTCGCGACGTCCTCCACCGTCTACGCCGGCGGCAGCTTCCCGTCGGCCGGTGGCCAGACCCGCGCGGGAGGGGCTGCCTTCGCCGCAGCCTCCACGACGCTGCTGCCCTGGTCGCCGACCGCCGGGGGCTCCAACGCCACCGTGCTGGCGATGGTCATGTCCCCCGACCAGAGCCGGGTCATCCTGGCCGGCTCCTTCGAGACCCTCGGCGGTGTCTCTGCCTACGGCATGGGTGCCGTCGACGCGACGACCGCCGCGGTGCTGCCGTGGGCGGCCAACGCCTCGATCCGCACCGCCGGGCTGAACGGTGGCATCACCAGCCTGTCCACCGACGGCACGCAGGTGTTCGGCTCGGGCTACGCGTTCGGCTCCGGCGCCTCCTTCGAGGGCACCTTCTCGGCCAACCCCGACACCGGCGCGATCAACTGGATCAACGACTGCCTCGGCGACAACTACAGCACCTGGCCGATGAACCAGGTCCTCTACAGCGTCGCCCACCAGCACGACTGCACCGTCGTCGGCTCGTTCCCCGACACCAGCCCGCGCTCGCGCTGGCAGAAGGCCCTTGCCGCCCCGACCTTCCCGACCGGCATGATCACGGTCAAGGACGCCTACGGCTGGGACTTCCGGGGCTTCCCGTACGCAGGGATCCTGCACTGGTTCCCCGACTTCGAGTTCGGCAACTTCACCCCCGACCGCCAGGCGGCCTGGTCGGTCACCGGCAACGGCACCTACCTGAGCTTCGGCGGCGAGTTCCCGATGGTCAACGGCGTGGCCCAGCAGGGCCTGGTCCGGTTCGCCGCACCGAACGCCGCCCCCAAGCTGTCCAAGCCGATCTACACCGCGGCCTTCAACCCGGTCGCCACCTCGACCGAGGCCGGCCGCGTCAAGCTCTTCTTCAAGAGCGTCTGGGACCGTGACGACGCCACGCTCACCTACGACGTCTACCGCGACGGTGGCCCCTCCATCGGCAACTTCACGTCGGCGTCGAACTTCTGGACCCTCCCGGGCCTGAGCTTCACCGACACCGGCGTCGCACCCGGTACCACCCACACCTACAAGGTGCGGGCCAAGGACAAGGACGGCAACGTCCAGTGGAGCCTTGCGACGGCTCCGGTCACCGTGTCGTCCGACCCGACCCCTGCCTACCTCTCCGCGGTCCGGGCGGACAACCCGCTGCACCACTGGCGGCTGAATGACACCGGGCCCGGCTTCCTCGACTCCGTGGGCGCCGGCGACGGCACCTCCACGAGCGTCACCTTCGGCCAGTCCGGTGCCACCACCGGTGACGCCGCGGTCCGCTCGAGCGGTGGAACCAGCCCCAAGCTCTACACGACGTATGCCGAGAGCCACCCGGTCGAGGCGACCGTCCAGGCCTGGATGCAGACCACCAGCACCTCCGGTGGACGCATCATCGGGTTCGGCACCAGCCAGACCAACAACAGCACCTCGAACGACCTGGTGCTGTACGTCAACAGCGGCAACAGGATCGCGTTCATGACCTCCAACGGGACCGCCCGTACGGTCACCAGCACGCGCAGCGTCAACGACGGTGCGTGGCACCTCGTGACGGCGACGGCCGGTGCTGACGGCATCTCGCTCTACGTGGACGGCCGCCGGGTCGGTCGCGACCAGACTCCGGTGACCTTGGCGACCTTCCAGGGCTTCTGGCGGCTCTTCGCCGACCAGACCTCGGGACTGTCGAACCGCCCGACCAACGCTGGTCTGTCCGGCACCATCGACGAGGTCTCGGTCTTCCCGACCGTGCTGAGCCAGGCAGAGATCCAGGCGCAGTACCTCGCCTCCGGTCGCTCGGCCGCGTGGACCTCGCCCACCCCGACCGACGGCTACGCGCAGGCAGTGACGGGATCGTCCCCGGACTTCTACTGGCGCCTCAACGAGACGTCCGGCTCGACCGTGGCCGACTCCTCGTCGGCCGGTCAGGACGGGTCGATCGTCACCGGGGTCTCCCTGACCTCGGGCGGGTCCCCTGCCAGCACCCCCGTGCGCGACGCGACCTTCAACGGGTCGAGCGGTCTCGTGGTCGCCAAGGAGGCCTGGAACAACCCGAAGACCTACTCCACCGAGGCCTGGTTCAAGACCACGACCACGCGTGGCGGCAAGATCATCGGGTTCGGCAGCGCCACCACCGGGTTGAGCACGTCGTACGACCGTGAGGTCGTCATGCTCAACAACGGCCGGCTCCAGTTCGGCACCAACGGTGCCGTGCGCACCCTCGCCGCGACGACCACCTCGTTCAACAACGGGCAGTGGCACCACGTGGTGGCGACCCAGGGTGCCGACGGCATGAAGCTCTACGTCGACGGTGTCCTGTCCGCCTCCGCCGCGGCGACCGACGCGCAGAGCTACACCGGTTACTGGCGTCTCGGCGGTGACCGCAACTACGGCAACACCACGAGCAGCTACTTCGCCGGCGAGATCGACGAGGTGGCCGTCTACCCGACCGCCCTCACGGGTGCGCAGGTCCGGGCCCACTACGAGGCCACCGGGCAGGTGGCGGTCAACCAGCCGCCGACCGCGGCCTTCACGTCGACGAAGACCTTCCTCGACCTCGCGGTCGACGGCAGCGGCTCGACCGACGCCGACGGCACCATCTCCACCTACTCGTGGAACTGGGGCGACGGCACCGCCGCCGGCTCCGGGGTCACCGCCAACCACAGCTACGCGGCGGGCGGCACCTACACGGTGACGCTCACGGTGACGGACGACGACGGCGCCACGGCCACGAAGACCGCCTCGGTGACGGTGGCGGCCAACCAGGCGCCGACGGCCTCGTTCACGGACTCGGAGAACTTCCTCGCCCTGTCCGTCAACGGGTCCGGGTCGTCCGACCCGGACGGCACGATCGCCTCCTACGCGTGGAGCTGGGGTGACGGCACCGCCAACGGTTCCGGCGCCACGGCCAGCCACACGTATGCCGCGGCGGGCACCTACACGGTCGGCCTCACCGTCACCGACGCCCAGGGCCTGACGGGCACCTCGAGCCGGTCGATCACCGTGTCGCAGGCGCCCAACCAGCTGCCGACGGCCGCCTTCACCCACAGCGAGACGTTCCTGCAGACCTCGGTCAACGGGTCCACGTCGAGCGACCCCGACGGCACGATCGCGTCCTACGCGTGGAGCTGGGGTGACGGCACCGCCGACGGTTCCGGCGCGACGGCCTCCCACACCTATGCCGCGTCCGGCACCTACACGGTGGGCCTCACCGTGACGGACAACAGGGGCGGCACCGACACGAAGACGGCCACCTTCACCGTGGCGGGCAACCAGGCGCCGACGGCGTCGTTCACGGACTCGGAGAGCTTCCTCGCCCTGTCGGTCAACGGCTCGGCATCCGCGGACGGCGACGGCACCATCGCGTCGTACGCCTGGCAGTGGGGTGACGGCACCGCCGACGGTTCCGGCGCCACCGCGAGCCACACGTATGCCGCGGCGGGCACCTACACGGTGCGCCTCACCGTGACGGACGACCAGGGCGCCACCGGCACCCTGTCCCGTGACATCACGGTCGTCGCGCTCACCGCCTTCGCGCAGGACGCCTTCGGCCGGACCCTCGCCTCCGGGTGGGGCGCCGCCGACCTCGGGGGCGCCTGGACGCTCGGTGGCGTGGCCACCCGGTGGTCGGTCTCCGGTGGGCTCGGTCGGGTCAGCCTCAACGCCGGTGACGGCTACACGGCGTCGCTGCCGAGCATCTCGAACACGGACAACCAGTACGAGGTCGCGGTCACGACCGACAAGGCACCGACGGGCGGCGGTCAGTACATCAGCGTCCTCGGACGCCGGGTGACCTCCACCGCCGATTACCGGGCGAAGATCCGCTTCGCAGCCGGTGGCGCCACGGCGGTCTGGCTGACCCGCAACGAGGGTGCGACCGAGACGGTCCTCACCAGCATCACGGTGCCGGGTCTCGTGTACAACGCCGGCGACACGATGAAGGTCAAGCTCCAGACCTGGGGCACCAACCCCACCACCATGCGGGTGAAGATCTGGAAGGCCGGGACCACAGAGCCCGCCGCCTGGACCCTCACCACCACGGACAGCGCGGCGGCACTGCAGGCGCCCGGATCCATCGGCCTGTACGCCTACCTGAGCGGCAGCACCACCAACGGTCCTGTCGGGTACGGCGTGGACGACCTCTGGGTCGGTCCTCGCAACTAGCAATCCGCACAACCAACGCAGGGAGCCCGCGAAGGCGCGGGAGAACGGCAGGGTGTCATGGGACGTGGACCAGTAGCTCGGTGGTGTCGCACCGTCGGTGTGGGAGCGGTGGTGACGGCGTTGGCCGTCGCAGGGGTGGTCATCCCCTCGACGGCCGCCCAGGCCGCCGACCCAGCCCCGGCCAACGTGGCGACCGCCGACGCTCTGCCGACCTGGCAGATCAACGGCGTCGTCTACAGCCAGGTCGTCGTGGGCCAGACCGTCTACGTCACGGGCTCGTTCACCCGCGCGAGGCCACCGGGTGTCGCAGCTGGTGGTGCCGGCGAGGTCGTGGCGAACAACATCTTCGCCTACGACCTCACCACTGGTAACCGCGTGGCGTCCTTCAGCCACTCGCTCAACGCCCAGGGCCTGGTCATCAAGGCCTCTCCGGACGGCTCGCGCATCTACGTCGGTGGTGACTTCACGCAGGTCGACGGCATCGCGCGGGGGCACCTCGCGGCGTTCAGCACCGCCACCGGAGCCCTGGTGGCGCCCCCCGGCTACACCCCGCCGAACATCGGCTCCCAGGTGCGCGGTCTCGGCGTCACGGCCAGCACCGTCTTCGTCGGCGGCAACTTCCTGTCCGCCAACGGCCTTTCCCGCGTGCGTCTCGCGGCCTTCGCCAACTCCAACGGCGCCATGCTCCCCTGGGCCCCGGCAGCTGAGGGCGGCTACGTCTGGACCATGACGATGACGCCCGACAACAGCAAGGTGATCCCCGGCGGCTCGTTCACCACCCTCAACGGCGTGGCCGCCGTCGGCATGGGCGCCGTCGACGCCGCGACGGGTGCGACCCTGCCGTGGGCCGCCAACCAGAAGATCAAGGCGGGCGGCAGCGCCGCGGCCATCACCGCGCTGAAGACCGACGGCCAGAAGGTCTACGGCAGCGGCTACGCCTTCGTGCTCGGCAACTCCAACGCCAACTTCGAGGGCACCTTCGGCCTCGACCCCAGCACCGGTGCGATCAACTTCGTCAACGACTGCCTCGGTGACACCTACGACGTCGCCCCGACCCAGAACCTCCTCTACGCGGTGGCTCACTACCACGACTGCACGGCGGTCGACGAGTTCGGCGACACCAACCCGCGCGTACGCTGGCAGAAGGCCGTCGTCACCTACAACTCGGGCACGAACCTGACGACCAAGAACGACGTCTACGGCTGGGACTACCGCGGGTACCAGTACGCCAAGATGCTCACCTGGTGGCCCGACCTGGCCTTCGGCTCCTACACCTCGGCCAGCCAGGCCGCGTGGGCCGTCGACACCGCCGGCGACTACGTCCTCATGGGTGGCGAGTTCCCGCGCGTCAACGGCGCCAACCAGCAGGGACTGACCCGGTTCAAGTCGCGGGCGTCCGGGGCGCCGAAGCTGCGCGGCCCGCGCTACTCGACGATCCCGGCCACCCCGACACCCAGCACCAACGCGGTCTCGCTGACCGCCGGCACGGTGCGCGTCTCGTGGGGCTCGGCCTGGGACCAGGACGACAAGAACCTCAAGTACGAGGTGCTGCGCAACAACAACACCTGGGTCTACACGACCACGGGCGACTCGGCGTACTGGGACCTGCCCACCATGGGCTTCATCGACAAGAACCTCACCCCGGGCACCCAGGTGCGCTACCAGGTGCGGATCACCGACCCTGACGGCAACTTGCTGTGGAGCCCGGTCTCCAACACGGTCACGGTCGGCAGCGGTTCGCCGAGCCCATACGCGCAGAAGGTCATCGACGACGGGGCGAGCCACCTGTGGCGGCTCGGTGAGCCGTCCGGAAACTCCATCGACTGGGCCGGCTTCGACGACCTGACGATGAACGGCGGCTTCACCCGCGGCGCCAACGGCGCGATCATCGGCGACTCGGACAAGTCGACCACCTTCGGTGGCAGCGACGGCTTCGGGGCCACCGCCTCTCCCATCCCCGGTCCCGACGTGTTCAGCGTCGAGTCGTGGTTCAGGACCACCACCACCAGCGGTGGCAAGATCGTCGGCTTCGGCAACAACAACACCGGCACGTCGAGCAACTACGACCGCCACATCTACATGGAGCCCGACGGCCGGATCACCTTCGGGATCTACCACGACGGCTTCTTCACGGTCACCACGCCCAACTCCTACAACGACGGGCAGTGGCACCAGGCGGTCGGCACCCTCGAGCCCTCTGGCGTGACCCTCTACGTGGACGGCAAGCGGATCGGCCGCAACGCGGGCACCTCGGTGGGCCAGGCCTACTCGGGCTACTGGCGCATCGGTGGTGACAGCCCGTGGAGCGGCAACCCGTACTTCGCCGGCGACATCGACGACGTGGCCATCTACCCGACGGCCATCCCGCTGACGATGGTCCAGTCGCACTACACCGCGAGCGGTCGCACGCTCAACGTCCCGACGCGACCGGCTGACGCCTACGGCCAGGCGGTGTGGGACGCGAACCCGGACCTGTACTGGCGACTGGGTGACACCACCCCGACGGCCAAGGACTCCGGTCCGAACGAGTCCGACGGCGACTACCGGGGCGGCTACAGCCAGGGCCAGACCGGCGCGTTCGACGGAGCGACCAACAAGGCCGTGGCCTTCAACGGCAGCGACGGGTTCGTGGCGTCGAAGCAGGTCTACAACAACCCGCACAACTACACGCTCGAGGCCTGGTTCAAGACCACGTCGACCAGCGGCGGGAAGATCCTCGGGTTCGGCTGCTCCAACGTCGGCACGTCGGGCTGCTACGACCGGCACGTCTACGTCAACAACGACGGCCGGATCACCTTCGGGGTCTGGACCGGCTTCACCAACACCATCGACTCGCCGTTGGCCTACAACGACGGTCAGTGGCACCACGTGATGGCGACCCAGAGCAACACCGACGGGATGAAGCTCTACCTCGACGGCGCGCTGGTCGGCACGAACGGGCAGACGGACGCCGAGAACTACAACGGCTACTGGCGGGTCGGTGGCGACAACCACTGGGGCTGCTGCAGCCCGTTCCTCGCCGGCACCATCGACGAGGTCGCGGTCTACTCCTCGGTGCTCCCGGGCAGTGCGGCAACGCAGCACTTCGAGCTCGGTGGCGGCAACGTCGCCAACCAGCCGCCGGTGGCAGCCTTCACGCACAACGAGACGTTCCTGCAGACCTCGGTCAACGGGTCCACCTCGAACGACCCGGACGGCTCCATCGCGTCCTACTCGTGGAACTGGGGTGACGCCACAGCTGCGGGTTCCGGGGCCACGGCCAACCACACCTACGCAGTGGCCGGCACCTACACGATCACGCTCACGGTGACCGACAACGACGGCGAGACCGACACCGAGACCGCCACGGTCACGGTGAACGCGCCACCGCCCAACCAGGTGCCCACCGCGGCATTCACCCACACCGAGACGTTCCTGCAGACCTCGGTCAACGGGTCCACCTCGAGCGACCCGGACGGCACCATCGCGTCCTACTCGTGGAACTGGGGTGACGCAACGGCCAACGGCTCGGGCGCCACGGCCAACCACACCTACGCCGCAGCCGGTACCTACACGGTGACCCTCACCGTGACCGACAACGACGGGGCGACGGACACCGAGACGGCCTCCGTCACGGTGGTCGAGAACCAGGCTCCGACGGCGGCCTTCACGCACAGCGAGACGGGCCTGCAGACCTCGGTCAACGGGTCGACCTCGAGCGACCCGGACGGCACCATCGCGTCGTACTCGTGGAACTGGGGTGACGCAACGGCCAACGGCTCCGGCGCCACGGCCAACCACACGTATGCCGCGGCCGGCACCTACACGGTGACCCTCACGGTGACCGACAACGGCGGCAAGACCGACACCGAGACCGCTTCGGTGACCGTCACCGCGCCGCCGAACCAGCTGCCCACCGCGGCCTTCACCCACACCGAGAACGACTTGGTCACCTCGGTCAACGGGTCCACGTCGAGCGACCCGGACGGCACCATCGCGTCGTACTCGTGGAACTGGGGTGACCTGACCGCCAACGGCTCGGGCGCCACGACCAGCCACACGTATGCCGCGGCCGGCACCTACACGGTGATCCTCACGGTGACCGACAACCTGGGCGGGACGGACACCGAGTCCGCCTCCGTCACGGTGACGGCACCGACGGTCTTCGCTCGTGACGACTTCGGTCGCACGGTCACCGGAGGCTGGGGTACGGCGGACGTCGGCGGTGCCTGGACCATCGGTGGTCCGACCACCCGGTGGTCGGTCGGCGGCGGCACCGGCAAGGTGAGCCTCAACGCCGGTGACGGCTACACGGCATACCTCCCGAGCGTGAGCAGCACGGGCACCGAGGTCAAGACCTTGGTCACGACCGACAAGGTGCCCACCGGTGGCGGACAGTACGTCAGCGTCATCGGTCGCCGGGTCAGCTCCACCGTGGACTACCGCGCGAAGGTGCGGATGGCTGCGGGCGGTGCGGTCGCGGTCTGGCTGACACGCAACCAGAGCGGTGCCGAGACGGTCCTCAGCAGTGCCACACTGGCTGGTGTGAGCTACAACGCCGGGGACTCGCTGCGGGTGCGCCTGCAGGCGACCGGCACCGCACCGACGACCCTGCGGGTCAAGGTGTGGAAGGTCGGAGCCAGCGAGCCGGCGGCGTGGGCCCTCACGTCGACCGACAACACGGGAGGGTTCCAGGCGGCCGGTTCGGCCGGGCTGTACCCCTACCTGAGCGGCAGCACGACCAACGGCCCGGTGGTGTACTCCATCGACGAGTGGTGGGTTGGGCCGCCGCAGCCGTGACGTCATCGCACCCAGAGCTCGGCAGGCGGGTTGCCCTCGTGGCCAACCCGTCTGCCGATCTCTATGGTTCCGATCGGATGCTGCTCGAGACCGTCCGCGGGCTGGGTGAGCTCGGCTGGACGGTCGTGGTCGCCGCCTCGCAGAGCGGTCCCCTCGACCGCGAGCTGCTGGCTGCCGGTGCGAGCGTCGAGGTCTGTCCCGCGCCCGTCGTGCGGCGCGCCAACCTCAGCCCTCGGGGGATGGTCCGGCTCGCCGTCGACGTGCTGCGCGGGGTGCCCGCCATGGTGCGCCTGGTGAGACGGGTCAGGCCCGACGTGGTCTACGTCAACACCGTGACGATCCCCTTCTGGCTGGTCGTCACCAGGCTGCTGCGCATCCCCACGGCGATCCACATCCACGAGGCCGAGGGTGCGTCGTCCGCGGTCGCACGGTACGGCCTGACGGTGCCCACGCGGTTGGCCACCCGGGTGATCTGCAACAGCACCACCAGCCTCGAGGTCGCGGCCCGGTCCGGGGGTCGCCGCAGCCGCATGCAGGTGATCCCCAACGGAGTGGCCGGCCCCGACCGCGTCGAGCCCCCACGAGACTCCGTGGTCGACCCTCGGCTGCTCTTCGTCGGCCGGCTGTCCCCGCGCAAGGGCGTCGACGTGGCGGTCCGGGCGCTCAGCGCGCTGCGAAGGGACGGCACCGCGGCCTCCTTGGACATCGTGGGAGCGGTGTTCCCGGGCTACGAGTGGTACGAGTCCGAGCTGCGTGACCTGGTCCGTGCCGAGGGGCTGACCGATGTCGTGCGGTTCCACGGGTTCACCCCCGATGTCTGGCCGCACCTGCGGCAGGCCGATGTCGTGCTCGTGCCGTCCAGGGCCGAGGAGTCCTTCGGCAACGGCGTGATCGAGGCAGCGCTCAGCGCGCGCCCGGTCGTCGTCAGCGACCACACCGGGCTGAAGGAGGCCGCCGCCCACCTCGAGGCGGCCGTCGCCGTGCCCGCCGACCGGCCTGAGGCCGTCGCGGAGGCGGTGCGGGGACTGCTCCAGCAGTGGCCGCAGACCCGTGCCAAGGCGTTGCGTGATGCCGACGAGTCGGCCGAGCGCTACCACCCAGCGCGCTACCGCCGGGCGGTCAGTGCGGTCCTCGAGGACCTCGGGTCCGGCTGACCCTGGAGCTGCAGCTCGCGCAGGGTCGCGTCCGACACCACGATGGGATCCGGTTCGGCCGGCTCCGGGTCCACGGGAGCGCCGGGGTCCGGCGCCGTGCGGGTGGCGGGTTCGCTCATCAGGCTCACCATCGCGAAGAGGATGAACGAGGTGCTGGCGTCGAACAGGCCGCTCTCCAGCAGGCTGCGCAGCCCGACGAAGGCGATCAGGCCGACCCACAGCGGGCGCCAGGGCCGCGGCGTGCGGAACGTCGACCCCACGGTCGCCAGGACCCAGACGGCCGTGAGCGCGAGGCCGATCAGACCGGTCTGGACCAGCGCCGAGATCCAGCTGCTGTCGAGGAGCTGGCTCTGCCAGAACTGCCCGGTCACCGGGATGTGCTTCATCGGCAGCCCACCGCCGAACCAGCGCTGCCAGGTCGAACCCTCCATGGTGAGTGCGGCCTGCCAGGCGATCGTGCGGGAGGCGAGGGTCGTGACGTTCTGGTCGCCACCGCGCAGGAGAAGGTTGGTGACCGCACTGGTGGCAAGGGCCGCGAAGGCCATCGCCGGGATGGCCGCGACGATGGCGACGAACCCAGCCACGGAGAACTTGCGGGCCTGGAGCACCATCACGGCCACGCCGAGGAAGAGGGTCGCCGCCGTGGTCCGTGAGCCGGTCAGCCACACCACGCCGAACAGGCCGATCGCCAGGACGGCCTCCCAGCGCGCGGCCCGGCTCTCGATCATTCGTTGGACGGTCAGCAGGAGCACGGTGCCGGTCAGGAGCGCGATCTCGTTGGGGGTCAGGGGCGGCACGCCGCCCTGGAGGCGCCCGCTGCCCAAGGTGCCTGCCCCGGTCGCGACCGCGAAGAGGGCGACCAGGCCCAGCGAGTGGATCATCGCGGTGATCAGGCGGGTCACCCCGACCGCGTGAAGCAGCAGGGCCAGGCTGGTCAGCAACATCGCGACCCGCACCGCGACGACGACCGACGCGAGCGCCTGGCCGGCGGCCCAGCCCCCGAGGCAGGACACGAGGAGGTAGAGGGCGGCCAGGGTCAGGGTGCGGGCGCCCACGGCGGTGGGTCGTGCGGAACGCCTGGAGAGCAGGAAGGACAGGGCTAGTCCGGCCCCGCCCAGGAGGCCCTTGGCCGCCACCACGGGGTCGAGGGCGCCGGCGAAGTACGTACCGCGCCGCCAGGGGATGGTGCACGCGACGAGGAGGAGACAACAGACGTACAGCTGCCAGGGCGCGATCTCCGTGGGCGTCCGTGGTGTCTGCTTTGTCGTGTTCATGCTTGTTCGGTTCCGCCGGATGACGCAGGCCTGCTCGCCCGATTGCTGGTATCTGGTCCCGGTTGCCGCGACCCATACTGGAAGCACGCGACGACTCGTGGGGACGAGGTGGTTATGGAGACGACGGTGCTCGTGCTGTGCGCGAACGACCGCTGCCTGGCCCCCGCCGCGGCGACGATCCTGCGCTCGGCCCTCCAGGCCCATGCCGAGTGGCAGGTCCAGGTGGTCTCGGCCGGGATCCGCGCCGAGATCGGCGCCGGGTGGTGTCCGCAGATGAGCGACCAGCTCACCAAGGACCACGACCTCATCATGCGACCACACCGCGCGCAGCAGGTGACCAGTGAGCTCGTGCGGGCCGCCGACCTCGTCCTCGTCTCCGAGCGCAAGTACCGCGGCTCCGCGCGCCTGCTCGACGCCGCCAGCGCGGACCACACCTTCACGATCGTGGAGGCGGCGATCCTGGCCAAGGAGGCGCTGGCCCGCACGGTGGCCGAAGGTGCCGCGGTGTCCGTCGAGGGTGCCGTGCACTCCGGCACCGGGCGGCTGGGCACCCGCGAACGGCTCATCTGGCTGCTGGAGGAGATGAACGCGGTCCGGGGCCTGGTGGCACTGCCCCCCGAGGAGCCGCACGGCTGGCGCCGACGGTTCGGGAGGGCCGCCGAGGTGGTCGGGCACGACATCCTCGACCCCCACGGCGAGCGCGGCTCGCACCGCAAGGCTGCACCGGCCCTGCGCGAGGCGCTGGACTCGTTCGCGTCGAGCCTGGCCGACGCCTCACCGAGGACCGTTCCAGCCTGACCGACCGTGGCCATCCGTGCCACGTCAGTGAACTCGGCCCCGCCCCGAGGGCTTCATCGGCTTCGAGAAGCTGGTCCCGAGCACCCTGGGATCGAGCGAGATCGGCCGCTCGTGGCGGCCGTCGCGGTTGCCGGCACGGTCGCGGTCACCCTCGCGGGTGAGGACCCCGTCGCGGTCACCCTCGCGGTGGTCGGCACCGTCGCGGCTGCGGTCACCACTGGGGTCACCCGTGCTGTCCGCCGGCGGGCCTGGATGGTCCGACGACGAGGCGTCAGCGCTTTCGTCGGGCGTGGCGTCCACCACCGGGACGACCTTGGCCGCGCCGTCGGACTCGGGGCCGGTGCCATCCCCCGAGGAGCTGGGCAGCGCGGCGGCCCAGTCGCTCTCGGAGACGGCTGCGAGGGCCGCGTAGTCCTCGTCGTGCCCACGCAGGTCACGCTGTCCGCGGGCCGGCACCATGGTCAGGGCGGTGCCGATCAGCCGGGCCTTGACGGCTTCGAGGTCGGCGATGGCGCTGGTGAGCTGCTCGCGCCGGGTCTTGCCGTAGCGAGCCACCAGCACGGCGCCGTCGGCGCCCCTGGCGAGCACCGCGGCATCGCTGACCGGCAGGATCGGCGGGGCGTCGATGATGACGAAGTCGAAGTCCGCTCGCAGGGTCGCGATCACGGCGGCCATGTTCTTGGACCCGAGCAACCGGGTCGGGTCGGGCGGGGTCGTCCCGGCCGGCAGGATCGTGAGCAACCCGCGGTGCCACGGCATCAGCGCGTCCGCGAGGTCGATCTGGCCGGCCACGACGTTGGACAGGCCGATCGAGCCGTCGATGCCCATCAGCGTCGAGGCATTGGGTCGCCGCATGTCGGCCTCGACGAGGCAGACGCGCAGGGAGGACTGGGCCAGGGCGATCGCCAGGTTGCAGGCGGTTGTCGTCTTGCCCTCGGAAGCGAGCGCCGAGGTGATGACGATGACGCGCGGCGGCTGGTCCACGTCGACGAACTGCAGGGTGGTGCGCAGGGAGCGGAACTCCTCCACCCCCCGGCCGTGGCCCTGCATGGTGATCAGGGGGTGGGTCTTGACCTGCTGGTTGAGGCCGATCAGCGCCAGCGCCGGGCGTCCCGTGAGGTCCTCGAGCTCGTCGCCCTTGACCGTGGTGTCCTGCTGCTCGCGGATCACCGCGACGATCACCCCGAGGGCCAGGCCGGCCAGCAGGCCCAGCGCCATGTTGAGCGGGATCTTGGGCGAGATCGGCTGCTGCGGGGCCAGGGACGGGACCGTGGTCGTCACCTTGACGGGCGACTTGCCCCCGGGCTCGCGAGGCGTCTCCAGCTTCTCGATGTTGATCCCCATCTGGTCGCTCACGGCGTTGACGATCGCCTGGGCCCGCTGGGGGTCGCTGTCGGTGGCGGTGACCTTGATGAGCACGGTGTCGACCGGGTTCTCGGCGGAGACCACGGCGCGCAGGTCGCGCACGCTCATCTTCAGGCCGAGCTTGTCGATGACCGGCTGCAGCGTGTCGGGGCTCTTGACCACCTCGGTGTAGGACGCCACCCGCTGCATGGCGAACTGCGAGCTCTGGTAGATCGAGGCGTCGGCCGTACCGGCGGAGCTGATCGACACGAAGGCCGTCGCGTTCGCGGCATACGTGGGAGGGGTCAGGTAGGTGAGGGTGGCCGCGGCGCCGAGCACGAGCACGGTGCAGGCCACGACGATCCGCCAGCGCTTCAGCAGGATCTGGAGATAGGCGCGCAGGGTCATCGGCTGCCCCTCCTTCCCTTCCTGCCACGGCCTTCGCCGTGGATCCGCCGTCGGTGGGTCGTCGTGGTTCCATTCTGCGTTCCGGAGCGGTCCCCGCCACTCGTCCGAAAGGTGGAGAGCATCACCGCGGGACCGGTGCCCAGCTCTTCTCGACCAGGGCCCTCGTCGAGGCGATGTTGCGGCGGCTGGAGGCGCCGAAGACGATCGACTCGATGTTGGGCTGGGCGCACACCCAGTCGATGGCCTCCTCCGGGGGGATGGCGCCCGAGGCGAAGACCGACATGGCGATCGCGCGGAATCGACGGTCGCGCAGGGCGGTCTCGTAGGCCTCGAGGCCGCCGGGCATCCGGAAGCCGATCTTGTTGATGTTGGAGCACACGATCGGGTTGTCGATCCCGAGCCGCTCGAGGGTGTCGAGCAGACGCGGGAGGTTCATCGTGATGAAGCCGGGCTCGGCGCCGTACCGCGTGCGCACGTGGTCGGCGAAGATGACGAACGCCTCGTCGAAGCCCAGGCCCAGCAGCAGGTCGACGACGACGTTCTGGAGGAAGACCACCGGGGTCCGCAGCCCGCGGAACATCGACATCTCGGCGTCGATGAGGAGCCGCGTGATGCCGTCGATGTCCTTGCTGGCCAACGACTTCGTGCCGGTCAGGGCGGCGCTGAACACGCTCTGGTCGGGCAGGAAGCGCCGCAGGGCGCCGAGGGGTCCGTCCTCGGTCATCGCGTTGGCGTACTTGTGGGCGTAGGGCATGCACGGGAAGAACTCCATGCGCGCGTAGCGCTCCTGGTCTGCGCGCACGAGGTCGCAGATCTCGGCGACCCGGTCGTGGGTCGTGCACATGAAGGTCGTGACGCCCTCGTCGTAGGCGGCGTCGAGGACCTTCATGATCGCGCCGAGGTCCTGGAAGCGCATCTGCTGGCTGCGCGCCTTCTCCTCGGACATGTGGTTGACGCCGAAGAACTGGTTGTCACCGAACAGGAGGCGGTCCATCAGGCAGTCCTCCCTCGGCCGAAGGCCAGCCGTCGGCGGCGGCGCGGGGCCACCGTGGCGGTCGAGGTGGCGCGCTCGCGAGGGCCGCCGGCGCCCTGCGCATCAGCCGAGATCATCGACAGGATCCGGTCGGTGGCCGCGGCCGAGCTGAACACGTTGGGGCCCTCGGTCATCCGGTTGGCGACCCGGCCGACGAAGGTGTCGGCCTGGGCGCTGTACTCCTCGCCACGCAGGTAGAACCACGGCTGCTCGGTGAGGTCGGTCGTGTAGTGCACGTTCCAGCCGGTGCGGTAGCCCTCGGGGACGGCGGCCGTGTCGCGCAGGTAGACCTGCACCTCCTGCCGGTCGGCGACCGCGCGACCCGTGGTGCCCCAGACGCTGATCTTGGTCGACATCTTGCGCTGCGACTCGTCGGACCAGTTCACCGAGACCTGGGCGGTGACGTCACCGGGGTACATCAGCGTCGACACCACCTCGTCGTCGGTCTCGGCGGAGAAGATCCGGTTGAGCCGGCTGCCCTCCACGCCGGTCGGCATGCCGAGGTACCACTGCACCAGGTCGATCGGGTGGGCGGCGTAGTCGTAGAGGCAGCCACCGCCGGACGACCGGCGGCTGCGCCAGGTGCCCCCTTTGGGGGCCAGGACGACCGGGCCGTAGGCCTCGGCGACGACGTGGGTGACCGCACCGAGGGCGCCGCCGTCGATGAGGCGCTTGAGCTCGGCGAAGGCCGCGACGAACCGGTTGTGGTAGCCGACCTGGGTGACCAGGCCGCGCTCGCGGGCCAGGGCGGTGAGGGCCTGGCCGTCGGCGTCGTCGAGGGTGAACGGCTTCTCGCAGAACACGTGGACACCGGCCTCGAGCGCGGTCCGGACCATCGGCGCGTGCAGGTGGGAGGGGGTGGCGATGACCACCGCGTCGAGCTGCTCGGCCGCCAGCATCGCGCTGAGGTCCTTGTAGGTCCGCAGCCCGGTGTATTTGCTCAGCACGTCGAGGACGTAACCGGTCGAGTCGCACACGGCGACCAGGTCGACCTCCGGGTGCGCGCGGAAGATGGACAGGTGGGAGAGGCCCATCTTGCCGAGCCCGACGACCCCCATGGTGATCACGACGACTAACTCCGTATCTGTGGCCCCCATCCACCTCGTTGCCGGTCGGCGGATGCGACCGGCAGCGCCCCCTCAGGCGCGGTGCATGAGTCCTGCGTGGAAGCGCGCGAGGACGGCTTCGTACTGGCCGGCCACGTGCTCCCACGTGAACTCTTCCGCATGGCGACCCCGGGCCGCGTCGTGCATTTGGTGGAGGACGTCGGGAGAAGCGAGCAGCTCGTCGAGCTGGGCGGCGAGCTCCTGCGCTGTCGTGAAGTAGCGCTGGGTGGGTCCGGCGACCCACCGGTTGTAGACGTTGTCGTGGGCGATGACCGGGTTGCCGGCCGCCATGGCCTCGACCAGCGAGGGGTTCGTGCCGCCCACCGTGTGGCCGTGCACGTAGGCCAGCGAGTGGAACCGCAAGGCCTGCACCACCTCGGGGTCGTAGATGGCGCCCGGGAAGGCGACCTCGTCGCTGGCCGCCGCGAGCACCTGCCGGTGGTAGTCGTCCGTCGCGCCGTCGAGGTTGCCCAGGACCACGAGGGTGCGCTCGCGGGGCTTGGCCGAGAACGCCTCGACGATCTCGAGCAGCGAGTTCTCGGGGATGGGGCGGCAGATCACCGTGAGGTAGCCCCCCGGCGTGAGCCCCATCGCCTCGACCGGCCCCGTGGGTGCCTCGGTGACCGCGTGCGCGCCGTAGGTGATCATGCTGATCCGGCTCCGCCGGGCCCACCGCGCGAGGTAGCGCTCGATGTCGGGGTGGTCGGCGATCAGGTGGTGCCCGAACAGGCTGGCGAACCGCTCGTTGGCCAGCAGGATGGCCTGGCGCGGGATGCCCCAGCGCCGCCGGGTCCACTCCATGCCGTCCATGTTGATGACGTTGGGGATCCGCTTGAGCCGCTGCAGGATGTTGAAGACGCCGGTGTTGTAGCCGAAGGTGAGGCAGACGTCGTCGTGCTGGATGGCGTGCCGGATCGAGGTCCAGTCGAAGGCCGACGTGCCCAGCCAGCCCACGCGGTGCTGGGGGATGGTGACCCGCTCGATGCCGCGCCACGTGTCGTAGGTGATGGGTCCCTTGCCGTCGGCCTGGCAGTAGACGACCACGCGCCAGCCCTGCTCCACGAGGTACAGCCCGATCTGCTCGGCGGCCGTCTCGAAGCCCCCGTATGCCGCGGGCACACCGTGGGTGCCCAGGATCCGTACCGTCCTCGTCATGTCTCCTGCCCCCCGTCGTGGACGTCGCTGCGCGTCGTGGCAACCCTAGAGGGCGCGCCGGCCACCCGGCATACCAGTCGTGCCACTGCGATCAGGCCTGCTCAGGCCACGCGGGACAGGTCGCGGTACCACTTCCCGAAGGCCGCGACGAGCAGGACGACGCCCATCAGGGCGAGCGCGCAGTAGGCCCAGACGAAGAGCTGGTGGAAGCCGAGCAGGACGAACGTCACGCACAGCAGGCCGTAGTCGAGGGGCAGCACGAGCAGCGAGGCGAGCACCGGGGGCCGCCCGTCGTCGACGCTGACGGCGGGCGGCGTCGTGGGCTCGACCGGTGCGTCGGCCGCCGCCGTGGCGGCCGCAGCAGCCGAGACAGCTGCGGAGTCGCGGAGCTGGTCGGTGAGGATCTTGGTGAAGAAGTAGGTGGAGGCCTGGATCCCGAAGACGATCGGGACCAGCAGCATCGCGTCGGGCAGGTCGTAGGAGCGGTACCAGGCGACCAGGACCGCGGAGTGCAGCGCGGCGATCTTGACGCAGTCGATGACGTGGTCGAGCCACTCCCCGGTGCGGCTGCCACCACCCTGCATGCGCGCGACCTGGCCGTCGGCCGAGTCGAGCGCGTAGGCGAGGGCCAGCAGGAAGGCGACCAGGACGCCGACCGGGACGGTGGCCGGTGCGAGCGCCAGCACCACGATGCCGACCAGGCTGGTGAGCCCCGACAGCAGGGTGACCTGGTTGGGCGACAGCCCGATGCGGAAGGCGAGGATGGCCAGCTGGCGGCCGGCGGGCCGATTGATCCAGCGCGAGTAGCCGGGGGCTCCCCGGTTGGACTTCCCGGCACCGGCGGACAGGGCCCGGGCCTGGGCCATGCGGCGGACCGGCGGGCTGAGGGTCTCGTCGGACATCAGGAGGCGAACTGCTCCAGGGCAGCACGCAGCAGCGTGCTGGACGTGTGCATCGTGTAGGGGAAGTACGCGACCTCGACCCCCACGGTGGCGAGGTCACGCTCGAGCCGCTCGCCCTTGGGCGTGCCCCGCCAGTCGTCGCCCTTGAAGATGACGTCGAAGGGGTGGTCGTGCCACACGTCGAGCTTGCTCGGCTGGTGCTCGATGATGACCTCGTCGACGAGGGTGATGTGCTCGAGGATGGACACCCGCTCGGCGAGGGGGATCACCGGCATCTTGGACTTGGCGCGGTAGGCGTTCTCGTCGGTGACCACGCCCGCGATGAGCCAGTCGCACTGCTCGCGGGCGCTGCGGAGGATGTTGAGGTGCCCGATGTGGAAGAGGTCGAAGACCCCGGGAACGTAGCCCCGAACCATTCCCTCGCCTCCTCCAGGACCTGGCGCCCCTCCGCCCGGCCTCACAAGCTCGCTCATTCCCGTTCCCCCTACAGCTGTTTCTTACGGCGTCGTATGCAGTTCACCCAAGTTTGTTGGACCGGGGCTTCGGGCGACTCATGCAAACGACGGACGCCGGGTCACCCCCGATGCGGGGTTAGGGTGGACACCCACCCCACCAGCCCTTTGCTGTGGGGCGTTTGTGCTGTCTACACCCGGTCTGTCCCAGGAGCCTCCTCATGACCCTCGCCCCGCTGCTCGACCTGCTGGGCACCGACCCCGCCGTCGCCCGAGCCCTGGCGGTGGCGCGGGCCGGGGAACCGGTCGCCGACCTCGCCGTGCCGGCGGGCGCCCGACCGGCCCTGGTCGCCGCCCTGGCCCGCGACAGCGGTCGGCCGATCCTCGCGGTCACCGCGACGACGCGAGAGGCCGAGGACCTCGTCGCCGCCCTCGGCTGCTACCTCGACCCCGACCGGGTGGCCGACTTCCCGGCCTGGGAGACGCTCCCGCACGAGCGGCTCAGCCCCCGCAGCGACACCGTCGGCAAGCGCCTCGCGGTGCTGCGGCGCCTCAAGCACCCCGACCCCACCGACGCCACGTACGGCCCGCTCGACGTCGTGGTGGCCCCGGTGCGCGCCGTGCTGCAGCCGGTCTCGCAGGGCCTCGGCGACCTCGCGCCGGTCGCCCTCAAGGCCGGCGACGAGGCGCCCCTGGAGCAGGTCGTCGAGGACCTCGCGGCCGCGGCATACTCGCGCACCGACCTGGTCGAGCGGCGTGGTGAGTTCGCCGTGCGCGGCGGCATCCTCGACGTCTTCCCGCCCACCGAGGACCACCCGGTGCGCGTGGAGTTCTGGGGCGACACGGTGGAGGAGATCCGCTGGTTCAGGGTTGCCGACCAGCGCAGCCTCGAGGTCGCCGAGCACGGCCTGTGGGCTCCACCGTGCCGCGAGGTGCTGCTGACCGAGTCGGTGCGTGCTCGCGCGAGTGCCCTCATCGACCAGCTCCCGGGGGCGGTCGACCTGCTGTCCAAGCTGGCCGAGGGAATCGCCGTCGAGGGGATGGAGTCCCTGGCGCCGGCCCTCGTCGACGGCATGGAGAGCGTCCTCGACACGCTGCGGGACGGCACCGCGGTCCTGCTGTGCGACCCCGAGCGGGTCCGCACGCGAGCCCACGACCTGGTCGCCACGAGCCAGGAGTTCCTCGAGGCCGGCTGGGCCAACGCCGCGGTCGGCAACAGCGTGCCGATCGACCTCCAGGGCATCCTCGGCACCGCCTCGTTCTGGAGCCTCGCCGACCTGCGCGCCCACGCCGCGCAGGCGGGTATGCCGTGGTGGGACCTCGGCCCGTTCGTCGCCGACGAGGAGCTCGCCGACGGTGACTCGGTCGTCGTCAACACCGGTCTGGAGGAGGCGCCGCGCTACCGCGGCAGCACCCCGGACGCGGTCGGCGACCTGCAGGGCTGGGTGGCCGACGGGTGGCGGGTCGTCGTCGTGACCGAGGGCCCGGGTCTGGCCCGGCGGGTGGCCGAGGTGCTCGCGGGGGAGTCCGTGGCGGCGCGGCTGGACGCCGACCTCACCGACCTCACCGATGGCGTCGTGCACCTGACCACCGGCACGGTCGGCAGCGGGTTCCTCGCTCCGGCAAGCAAGTTCGCGCTCATCACCGAGACCGACCTGACCGGCACCCCGGGTCAGGGTGGCTCGACCAAGGACATGCGCAAGATGCCCTCGCGGCGGCGCAACCAGGTCGACCCGCTCCAGCTCAAGCCCGGCGACTTCGTCGTCCACGAGCAGCACGGCGTGGGCAAGTTCGTCGAGATGGTGCAGCGCACCGTCGGCGGTGCGACCCGCGAGTACCTCGTGATCGAGTACGCCCCGGGCAAGCGTGGCCAACCGGGCGACCGGTTGTTCGTGCCGACCGACCAGCTCGACCAGGTCACCCGCTACGTCGGTGGCGAGATGCCGGCCCTCAACAAGATGGGTGGCAGCGACTGGGCCAAGACCAAGGGACGGGCGCGCAAGTACGTCAAGCAGATCGCGGCCGAGCTGATCCAGCTCTACTCGGCCCGGATGGCGACGGCCGGGCACGCCTTCGCGCCGGACACCCCGTGGCAGCGCGAGCTCGAGGACGCCTTCTCCTACGTCGAGACGCCCGACCAGCTGAGCTCGATCGACGAGGTCAAGGCCGACATGGAGCGCACCGTGCCGATGGACCGCCTCATCTGTGGCGACGTCGGCTACGGCAAGACCGAGATCGCGGTCCGCGCCGCCTTCAAGGCGATCCAGGACGGCAAGCAGGTCGCGGTGCTGGTGCCGACGACGCTGCTCGTGCAGCAGCACCTGCAGACCTTCACCGAGCGCTACCAGCAGTTCCCGGTGACCGTCCGTGCGCTCTCGCGGTTCCAGAGCGACAAGGAGGCGCGCGAGACCATCGAGGGGCTGGCCAACGGCAGCGTCGACCTGGTCATCGGCACGCACCGGCTCCTCGGTGGCTCGATCCGCTACAAGGACCTCGGCCTGGTCGTGATCGACGAGGAGCAGCGCTTCGGGGTCGAGCACAAGGAGCAGCTCAAGACCCTGCGCACCGCCGTCGACGTGCTCGCCATGTCGGCCACGCCGATCCCGCGCACGCTCGAGATGGCCGTGACCGGCATCCGGGAGATGTCCACTCTCGCAACACCTCCCGAGGAGCGGCACCCCGTGCTGACCTACGTCGGCGCGTACGACGAGAAGCAGATCGTGGCCGCCATCCGGCGCGAGCTGCTCCGCGAGGGGCAGGTCTTCCTGGTCCACAACAAGGTCTCGAGCATCGAGCGCGCCGCCAGCCGGATCCGTGAGCTCGTCCCCGAGGCGCGGGTGGCGACCGCCCACGGCAAGATGGGCGAGCACAAGCTCGAGCAGGTCGTCGTCGACTTCTGGGACAAGAAGTTCGACGTCCTCGTCTGCACGACGATCGTCGAGACCGGCCTGGACATCTCCAACGCCAACACGCTGATCGTCGAGCGCTCCGACGTGCTCGGCCTCTCCCAGCTGCACCAGCTGCGCGGTCGTGTGGGGCGTGGCCGTGAGCGGGCCTACTGCTACTTCCTCTACCCGCCCGAGAAGCCGATGACCGAGACGGCGCACGACCGGCTCCAGACGATGGCCAGCCACACCGACCTCGGCAGCGGCATCCAGATCGCGATGAAGGACCTCGAGATCCGGGGCGCGGGCAACCTGCTGGGTGGGGAGCAGTCGGGCCACATCGCGGGAGTCGGGTTCGACCTCTACGTGCGACTCGTGGGGGAGGCCGTCGCGGACTTCCGCGGCGACGAGGCCCCCCCGGGTGAGATCAAGATCGAGCTGCCCGTCGACGCCCACCTGCCGCACGAGTACGTGCCGGGGGAGCGGCTCCGCCTGGAGGCCTACAAGAAGCTCGCCAGCGTGGTCGACGAGCCGGCGCTCGCAGAGATCGAGGCCGAGCTGGTCGACCGCTACGGCCCGCTCCCCGAGCCGGTCCGCAACCTCATGGAGGTGGCCCGGTTGCGCACCGTCGCCCGGCAGGCGTCGGTGGCCGACATCTCGGTGCAGGGCAACTTCGTGCGGTTCGGGCCGGTGGACCTCCCCGAGTCGGCGCAGCTCAGGCTGCAGCGGCTCTACCCGAAGTCGCTCGTCAAGGACGCGCTGCATACCATTCTGGTGCCGAAGCCGATGACGGCTCGGGTGGGTGGCCAACCGCTGCGTGACACGGCAGTCTTGCAGTGGGCCAGCGACCTCATCCGGTCCGTCCTGCTGGGCAGCGTCGCCGACGCCGCCCGGGTGGGCACCCGACAGGGTGCGGACTCGGCTCGATGAGCGTGGAGCCGACCGTGGTGAGACTGAGCAAGGTGAGAGGGCTGTACATGACGAAGGGCCATCCCGTGAAGGCATTCAGCGTCCTGCGTGGGGCCGTCGTGACGGTCGCCGTGGCAGGTGTGCTGGCCGTGTCCGGCTGCGCGACCGCCGACACCGCGGCCGTCGTCAACGGCCACCGGATCACCGAGCAGGAGGTCCAGGAGGCCACCGCCCAGATCACGAAGGCCTACCCCGACTCGTCGCTCAACACGGCCAACGCGCTGTCGAGCCTCGTGATGGCCGGGTTCATCAACCAGATCGCCGACGAGTCCGGCAAGGGCCTGTCCGACAGCGCCGCCAAGGCCGCCATCACCGAGATCGAGGACCCGAGCCCGGCCACCCTCGAGCTGGTCAAGTCGAGCCTGGCCTCGCAGCAGCTCACCACCGTCGAGCAGGGCCACGTCGTGGAGCTGGCCCGCAAGGCCCAGGTCACGATGAACCCGCGCTACGGCACCTTCGACGCCAAGGCCGTCCGGTTCGACGTGAGCCAGCCAAACTGGATCAAGGCCGAGCCCGCCCCGGCTGAGCCCGCTCCCACCACCCCTGCGGGCTGAGCGACCCGTGACGGGACGGCTGACCCTGCTGGTCGGCAGCCCCCGCATCGCGCCAGGGCTGTTCACCCGCACCGCCTGGCAGGCCCTCGACGCCGCCGACGCGGTGTTGGCCCGCGACGCGTCGGAGCCGCTCGCCGACGCCGTGTCCGAGGCGGGCGTGCCGGTGGCTCACCTCGGCGAGCTCAGCCCACCTGCGCTGTCCCGCACGCTGATGGACCGGGCCGCCGTGGGCGACGTCGTGTGGGTCTCCTCGGCCGACGGTGACCCCGGGCTCACCGATGCCATCGCGTCCGAGGTGTCCCGGCTGGGCTCACCGCCGGAGGTCGAGGTGCTCGTCGCCTCCTGGGACGTCCCCGGGTCGCGGCTGCTCGACCTGGTGGCGGTGATGGACCGGCTGCGCTCGCCGGGCGGGTGTCCCTGGGACGCCGAGCAGACCCACGAGACGCTGGTGAAGTACCTCATCGAGGAGAGCCACGAGGCAGCCGAGGCGATCGAGTCCGGCGACCGCGACCACATCCGTGAGGAGCTCGGCGACGTGCTCCTCCAGGTGGTCTTCCAGGCCCGCGTCGCCCAGGAGCACGCCACCGAGCCGTTCGACGTGGACGACGTGGCCGGCGCCATCATCGAGAAGCTGGTCCGCAGGCACCCGCACGTGTTCGCCGACGGCGACGCCTTCACCCCCGCCGAGGTGGAGCGCGCCTGGGAGCAGATCAAGGCCGCCGAGCGCGCGGCCAAGGCACCGCACGGCGGAGGCGAGGACGGGCACCAAGGGCTGCTGCACGGCATACCGAGGTCGTTGCCGAGCCTGCTCGCCGCCGAGAAGGTGCTGGCCCGCTTCGACCGGACCGGTGGTGACCTCGCCACGGTGGGAGCCGCGGACGACGACCTCGGCATGGCCATCGTGGCGCTGGCCGCCCGGGCGCGCGAGCGTGGGGAGTCGGCGGAAGCGCTGGTGCGCCTCGCCCTGGCCAGGCTCGACGCTGCAGCTCAGGACGAGCAGACCGACACGAACGGACGACCCGGCAGGTAGGTGCGCCACTCCTGCTCGGTGAGCGAGCGGCCGGCGAGCTGACAGGCCTTGGCAAGCCACGTCGTGGGGTCGAGGGTCCACGTGATCAGGGCCCCGCTGGCTCCGGCGAAGAGGATCTGGCTGTTGTCCTTCGTGAAGGCCATGTCACCGTCCTCGTCGACCGTCGCGGAGCCGAGGTAGGCGCCGGTCCGCGCGTCCCAATGGCTGAGCTTGCCCTCGTTCACGCTCGCCACGAGGGTGCCGTCGTCACTGAACTTGGTGAAGTAGCCCATCAGGTGCGCCTGTGCGGCGTTGGGCCGGGCAACCCACTCCATGGAAGCGGCGTCCAGGAGGCCGACACCCGAATCGCCCAGGTCCACCAGCAGCCTGGTGCCGTCTGGCGATGGGATGGCGAGCTGCACGGGGGCGCCGAGGTCCGGCATCGGCCGGATGGTCCCGGCCACGTAGTCCACGATGAGGTCGTTGGTGTAGACGGTGCGGTGGTCACCACTCGGGGCGAACCCATCCAGTGCCAGCCCCTCCGTCTGGCCCGGCCTGTTCTCGCGCACCTGGATGGGCTCACGTGCCGGTTCCAGAGTGTGGGCGTCCAGGACGTGCAGCCTCCCGGTGGTGCTGCCGACGAGCAGGTACTTGCCGTCGACGCTGAAGAACGCGATGGCAGCGCCCTCGTCGGAGTCCGGGCTCAGCCTGTGGAGAGCAAGTACCCGACCGGTGGCGGCCTCCCAGGTCATCACCACCGGATCCCCGCTGGTGATGTTCAGGGTGGAGTTGTCGGGGTGCCAGGCGAGGTCCTTGTAGCTGCGTTGCTGCATCGCCGGCCTCCGCAGCGGACCCAGCGCCGCGGTGGCAACGTCGCGGACTCGGAAGAGGGGTCCCCCCTCGACATAGCCCACCTTGTCAAGACCGGGGGAGAGCCGCGCGCCGGGTTGGCCCCAGCCCAGGGGCTCGCCGGTTCTCGTGGCCAGGAACCGCCGGTCTCCTTGGAGGTCCCAAGCCTGGATGAGCCCAGCGAAGGTGGCGGTGAAGAGCGTCTGCCCGTCGTGGCTGAACGCTGGGTCTCCCACGGAGCTGTCCTGGGCGAGGATCTCGCGCGCCTCGTCCCCCGCCAGCGCCCAGACCGTGAGCCGGCCGCCCGAAGCTGCCACTCGCGTGCCGTCGGCGGAGAAGGCCAACCCTGTCGTCCGGCCCTGGCCGGACAGGTAGGTGCGCGGCCGCAGGGTGGAGGTGTCGACCAAGACGGCCTCCACGCCGGCGCCGACCGCCAGCAGCCGCCCGTCCGGGCTCTGGACCAGCGTCTCGTCGAGCTGGCGCACGCCGAGGTCACCTGCCTCGATCACCTGACGCGTGCGGCCGCTCGGCAGCTCCGTCACGACGAGTCTTCCTCCGCCGGGGTTGGTCGAGTAGAGCGTGTGACCGTCGGCGCTGACGTTGGGGGAGAACCCCTCAGGGAGCTCTAGGGTTGCCACCGGTTTGGCGGGCGAACGCAGGTCCCACACGGCGGTGACGTCCCCCGTGCTCCCGTGCAGGTGGGTCATCGAGACCACGAGCCACCGGCCGTTGGGGCTGAAGCCCATGTTGTGGAACACGTGGTATCCGGACGGGAAGCCGCCCAGCTGGGTCGCGGACCGTCTTCCAGTCTTCTCCAGGAGCACGACCGGCGGCTCTACGCCGGCTTCGACCAGGTCGGTCCACATCGACACTGCGTAACGAGCGCCGTCCGGGCTGGCGACCACGGCGACTCCGGCGATCTTCTCCGGGGTGGAGATCCTGTCCAGTGTCCGGCCGTCGCGCAGCTCCACCCCCACGTCGTCGGCCGCGGCGGTCGCGACCTGCCCGGTGGCGCCGTTGACATCCATGCTGAGGACGCGGCCGTCGACGCGCGCGCTGCTGACCAGGGAACGGCCGCGGTCAAGGGTGGCCAGGAGGGCGTTCCGGGTGTCCACCGAGTCTTCCAGGGTGACGCCGGCAGCGGCGAGCAGCAGGGAACGGTCCAGGTCGTCGGCCCTGAGGGCCTCCGCGCCGAGGCGACGGGCGTCGGCCACGCGCGCCTGCTGGTCGGCCCGGTCGGCCGCCGTCTTGGCGAGGGCCCCGGCGACGATGGCCACTGCGAGGAGCACGGCCACGGCGGCGAGACCGGCGCGGAGGCGCTGGTTCGAGCGGTGTTCGCGTCGCACCTGCTCCTCGGTGGCCCGCCGCTCGGTCTCGGCCAGGGCCGCTCCAGCGGCAAGGAAGTCCTGCTCCGCAGGGGTGAGGGACGGGGTGGCGCGGTCGCGCCACTCCACGGCCCGCCCCTGCCGGACGCCGCGGTAGAGCTCGCTGTCGGGGCGGCCGAGGTCGTCCCAGCTGGTCGCCGCCACGGAGAGGTGCCGCATGATGCGCAGCCCGTCGACGTCGTCGTCCAGCCACGACCGCAACCGCGGCCACGCCATGGCCAGGGCTTCGTGGGCGATCTCGACGGTGTCGCCGTCGGTGCTGAGCAGCCGGGCACCGACGAGCCGCTCGATGAGCAGGGTGTGGTCGTCGTCGGTGGCCACTGAGCGGCGGGGGATCCGCTGGCGGACCGGCTCGCCGAGGTGGTCGGGTGCCACGAGCCGCACCATGAGGTCGCGAAGCACCCCTTGCTGGACCGGTGTCAGTTCGCGGAAGACGCCCTCGGCCGACTGGGAGATGGCTTCTCGCACACCACCGGTCGCGGAATAGCCCGCGACGGTGAGCGTGCTGCCCTCGCGGTGCTTCCACGTCTGGCGCAGGACGTGGGACAGCAGGGGGAGGGCGGCCGGTTCGCCCTGCACCTCGCGCACGAGCAGGTCGACCAGGCCGGGTTCGAGCCGTAGGCCGGCCTGCGCAGCGGGCCCCTCGATCGCGGCCCGCAGGTCGGGCTCGGTCATGGCGCCGAGCAGGTACAGCCCACGTTCGACCAGCCGGGCGAACTCCGGGTGGGTGGACAGGTCGCCGAGCCGGTCCGCCCGCAGCGAGATGACGAGGACGCCCCGCCCGCGGGTGGCGAAGGCGACGAGGTGGTCGAAAAACTCCGTGCGCTCGGTCCAGTCGGCGTCCAGCGCGAGGGCTTCCTCGCACTGGTCGACCACGAGGACGTCGGTCGCGCGTGGGTTGGCGGCCGAGAGTGAGTCGGTCGGGTGGGCGCCCGGCGTGAAGACCCTCACCCGACGACCATCGCGCTCCAGCGCCGCCCCGACGCCCGCCCGGGCCAGTGATGACTTGCCGCATCCCGAGGGTCCGACGACGGCCAGGACCTGGCCCTCGTCCAGACGCCGCAGGCACGCGGCGATGTCGGCCTCGCGACCGAAGAAGGCCGGTGCGTCGGCGACGTCGTAGGCGACCAGCCCGAGGTAGGGGCACTGGGCGCTGGTCGGGGGGAGGACGGTCTGGGCGGCCAAGGATGGGTCCTGGCGCAGGATCGCCTGCTCGAGCTGGGCCAGCTCGGGCCCGGGGTCGAGGCCGAGCTCGTTGACGAGGGTCACCTTGGCGCGGTGCAGGGTCTGGAGGGCGTCGCCCTGTCGTCCGGCCTGGTACTGCGCGAGGGCCAGGAGACCCCAGCGGCGTTCCCTGGTCGGCTGCTCGGCCACCATCCGCAGCGCGTCACCGAGGACGTCCTGGTAGCGGCCGGACCTCAGCCCCGCCTCCGCGTGGAGGTCGTCGGCGTCGCGCCACAGCTCGACCAGGCGCTCGGCCTCGACCCGCCCCGGGCCCCAGTCTGCGAGGTCGACGAGCGGTTCACCCCGCCACAGCTCCCTGGCCTGCCCGGTGACGTAGCGGGCCCGCTCCGGCTCGTCGTTCGCCAGCAGCTCGCGAGCCCGCGTCAGGAGGTGCTCGAAGTGGAGGTGGTCCACCTCGTCCTGGTGCAGGTCCAGGCGGTAGCCGTGCGGTGAGGTCTGGATCGCGTCCGCGCCGAGCGCCTTGCGGAGCCGGACGATGCACCCCTGGACGATCTTCGGCCAGGTCTCGGGCAGGTCCTCGCCCCACAGCGTCTCCGCGAGAGCCTCGGCGCTGAGCTCCGTGCCGGGGCGGGTGGCCAGGGCCTGCAGGATGATGCGGTCGCGGGGGCCGAGGGTCGTCCGACCCTCGTTGACCTGCAGCGACCCCAGCAGCGCGATGCGCATGTCTCGACAGTGATCCTCGCCCGAGACGGCGTCAACAGCCCTGACACCGGACTGACACCGGCCCCGCACGAGAGCGACACCGGATGGATGTCACGGGAGGTGGGCGAGGGGCCACTGCTGGCCGGTGCCGCTGTCGATGAGGGCGGCACTCACTGTCCGGCCCTCGAGCGGCAGGACGTCGAAGGCGCGAACCGCCGCCGTGGGCAGCAGCTCCTGAGTGGTCCCCGTGGTGAGGCTGCAGTGCGGGATCCACCGCCCGGGTCGGTAGTGCCAGTGCAGGTCCGCGCCGCTGCTCGTGACCGCCTCGACCACCGCCCGCTGCCGAGCCAGCAAGTCCATGGTCGCCGGCGCCAGGAGGGCGCCGCGCCCGCGCGTGAAGAGGCCCACGGAGTCGAACCGCACCTCCGCAGTCGGGCCTCCAGCCAGCCCCTCGACGGCGGCGGTCACTGCCTCGACGTCGAAGCTGCGCAGCACCGCATACGACAGGTGGGGCACGTGCCGCCGGTGGGTGTGGGTCAACAGCGTCCCGATGCCGGCTTCCTCCAGGGCCGCCCACAGCCGGCGGATCGCCCCGTCGGTGTCCGGGTCGAAGAGAAGGCACACCGCAAGCGCCACACCGGCATTCTGCCTGCTCGCTCAGGAAGCGCAGACCGGCTCGAAAGGGCGGTCCGGTAGGTAGTTGTGCCACTCGTGCTCGGTCAGGGGGCGGCCGGCCCGCCGACAGGCTGCTGTGACCCAGGAGTGTGGGTCGAGGTCCCAGTTGAGGACCGAGTCATCGGCGGCGATGAGCAGCCGCTGGTGATCCATCGAGAACGCGGGGTCGCCTCCGGGGACTGCCGTCGTGCTGCCGAGGAGATCCCCAAAGCGCCCGTCCCAGTAAGTCACCCGACCGTCTTGGTTGACGCTGGCCACCAGAGTCCCGTCGTCGCTCCAGGTGGTCGTGTAGTTGCCGACGAGCCCGGCCTGGGCAGCACTGGGCCGGGAGATCCAGCGCATGGTGGTGGCGTCGAGGAGCCCAGTGCCGGTGGGGCCGGTGCCGACGATGAGGCGCTTTCCGTCGGGCGACGGGTACATGTCCACGACCGTAAAGCCGAGGTCCGGCAGGGATCGGACCGTCCCGGCGAGGTAGTCCACGATCGCGTCGTTGAGGTATGCGGTGTGGCCGTCGCCGCTCGCGACGAAGCTCCAGACGTCGTCAGCCCTGGGCTCGCTGTCTTTCACTTCGTGTACCTGGATCGGGGCACGGGCCGGCACGAGGGTCCGTGCGTCGAGGACGTGGATCCGACCCTCGGTGGTGCCGACGAGCAGGTACTTCCCGTCGCGGCTGAAGTAGGAGGCGGCAGCGGACTCGCCAGAGGCGGCGGGAGCGAGCCTCCGGGCAGCCAGCTCCCGGGCGGTGGTGGCGTCCCAGGTCCGGACCCACGGGTCTCCCGACGTCATGCTGACGATGGTGCTGTCGGGGTGCCACGCGATGTCGTTGTAGCTCCCCTGTGCCATGGCTTTCGGTGCGACCTCCGGACCGAGCCGGCCGGTGGCGACGTCGCGGATGCGGAACTTGGGTCCGTTGGCAACGTAGGCGACCTTCGACCGGTCAGGGGAGAACTTGAGCCAGTAGTCTGGCCAGTCCAGGTGCTGACCGCGCCGGGCGGAGAGGAAGCGTCGGTCGCCGCTGAGGTCCCATGCCTGGACGAGACCGGCGACGGTCTTCGTGTAGAGCGTCTTCCCGTCACGGCTGAAGGCAGGGTCGTCGACCTCACCGACCTGGCTGAGGACCACCACCGGCTCGTCGGCGCTGAGGTCCCACACCGTCAGGCGGTCTCCGCTCGCGGCCAGCTGGGTGCCGTCCGCCGAGAAGGCCAACGCCTGGGTGGCCCCCTGCCCGGAGAGGTGCGCTCGTGGCTTCAGCGTGGCGGTGTCCACCAGGACGACCTCGACGCCGGCCCCGACCGCTAGGGTCCGGCCGTCCGGGCTCTGCGCCAGCACGTCGTCGAGCTGGCGGACGGCCAGGTCAGCGGGGTCCAGGGTCCGGCGCGTCGTGCCGCTGGGGAGCTTGGTGACGAGCAGCTGGCCCTTCCCGCCGGGCACGAGGTCCAGGCCGTAGGCGCCCGAGTAGAGCGTGCGCCCGTCGGGGCTGATGGTGGCAGCGCTGCCCACCCACCCGAGCTCGAGCCTGGCCACCGGTCGTTCAGGGTGCTCGAGGTCCCAGACGAACGTGAGCGTCTTGCCGTCCTCCGGCATGCGGACCAGGGATGCGGCGAACCAGCGGCTGGTCGGGGAGAACCCGAGGTACCAGCGGCGGGGGAACCCCAGGTCGAGGACCTGGTAGCGGGGCGGGAGTCCTCCCAGCTGCGCCGTCGACCTGGCGCCGGTCCGATCCAGCAGGAGGATGGGCGGCTGCCCGCTCTCCACGAGGTCGCCCGAGACAGATACGGCGTAGCCCAGGCCGTCCGGCCTGGCGACGACGGTCCCACCGACGAGCTTCTCCGGCAGCGGCATGCGGCGGAGGGTCCGTCCGTCATACAGCTCGAGCCCGATGCCGTCAGCGGCCATCACCGCCACCTGGTCGGTCGTCGGGTTGGCCGCCAGGTGGTAGATCCGGCCGGCACTGCGGGCGCTCGCGAGGAGGGCGGGCGCGCGGTCGAGGGTGGCCAGGAGGTTCGTCCGGGTGTCCAGCGAGTCGTCCAGCGAGACCCCTGCCGCAGCGAGCAGCAGGGAGCGGTCGGCCTCGGTGGCCCGCAGTGCCTCGGACCCGAGCCGACGAGCGTCTGCCGCGCGCGCCTGTCGAGACGCCCTCGCAGCCTGCTGGTCGGCGTTGTCCCGGGCGGTGAGCGCCACGGCCCCGGCGACGATCGCGACAGCCAGCAGGGCGGCGACTGCCGCCAAGCCGAGGCGCAGGCGCTGGTTCAGCTGGCGCTCGCGGAGCACCTGGGCTTCGGTGGCCCGCTGCTCCTTGTTGGCCAGCGCGGCGGAGTCATGCAGGAAGTCGCGTTCGGTCTCCGTGAGCGTGGCACAGCTCCGCTGGTGCCACTCGGCCGCCCGCGCCTGGCGGACGCCACGGTAGAGCTCGCTGTCGGGGCGACCGAGCTCGTCCCAGCTCTCGGCCGCGACGGTGAGGTGACGCAGCGTGCGCAGCCCGTCGACGTCCTCGTCCAGCCACGACCGCAGGCGCGGCCAGGCCACCGCGAGTGACTCGTGCGCGATCTCGACGGTGTCACCGTCGCTCGCCAGCAGGCGGGCCCCGACCAGCTGCTCGACCAGCTCGAGGTGCTCCTGGTCTCCGGTGATCGACCGCCGTGGGACCCGGGTGCGCACCGGGTCGCCTCCTTCGTCGGGCGTGACCAGCCTCAGCATCAGGTCTCGGAGCATGGCCTGGCGCTCGGGGTCCAGCGCGCGGAACACTCCCTCGGCCGACTGGGCCACCGCCTCGCGAACGCCACCTGTCGCGGCATACCCCTCGACCGTGAGGGTGCCGCCCTCGCGGTGTCGCCACGTCTGGCGGAGCACGTGGGACAGGAGGGGGAGGGCCGAGGGCTCGCCGGCCACCTCACGCACGAGGAGGTCGACGAGGCCCGGTTCGAGCCGCAGGCCGGCCTGGGCGGCGGGACCCTCGATCGCTCGTCGCAGGTCGGGTTCGGTCATCGGGCCCAGGAGGTAGAGGCCGCCCTCGACGAGCCGGGCGAAGTCGGGGTGCGGAGCCAGCTCCCCGAACCGGTCCGCGCGCAGGGTGACCACCAGCGGGTGCCGTTCGGCGAAGTCGACCAGCGTCGCGAAGAACTCGATGCGTTCCGGCGCGGACTCGTCGACGGCCAGCGCCTCCTCGCACTGGTCGACGACGAGGACGGTGCCCGGACGCGACGGGACACTGCTGAGGGCACGCATGGGGCGGCTACCCGGCGTGAGCACATGGATGACCCGACCGTCACGCTCGAGGGCTGCTGCGATGCCCGCCCGCGCGAGGGAGGACTTGCCGGATCCCGACGGCCCCACCACCGCGAGCACGCCGGACTGGTCGAGGCGGCGAAGGCACGCGGCGGTCACCTGGTCCCGACCGAAGAAGGTCGGGGCGTCCGCGATGTCGTAGGCCACCAGCCCGAGGTAGGGGCACTCGACGCTGGACGGGGGCAGGACCGTCCGTGCCGCCAGCGACGGGTCCTGGTGCAGGATCGCCTGCTCCAGGTCGGCCAGCTCCGGGCCGGGATCGAGGCCCAGCTCGTTGGCAAGCGTGAGCTTGGCGCGGTGCAGCGTCTGGAGGGCGTCGCCCTGTCTTCCCGCTTGGTACTGCGCGAGAGCCAACAGGCCCCAGCGGCGCTCGCGAGTCGGCTGCTCGGACACCATGCGCAGGGCGTCACCGAGCACCTCCTGGTAGCGGCCGCAGCGCAGGCCGGCTTCGGCGTGGAGGTCCTCGGCGTCGCGCCACAGCTCGATCAGGCGCTCCGCCTCGACGCGTCCGGGACCCCAGTCCGCGAGGTCGACGAGCGGTTCGCCCCGCCACAGCTCGCGGGCCTGCCCGGTGACGTAGCGGGCGCGCTCGGGCTCGCTGCTCGCCAACAGCTCGCGAGCCCGCGTCAGCAGGTGCTCGAACTGGAGGTGGTCCACCTCGTCCTGGTGCAGGTCCAGGCGATAACCGTGCGGTGAGGTCTGGATCGCTTCGGCGCCGAGCGCCTTGCGAAGACGGACGATGCAGCCCTGGACCACTTTCTGCCAGGTCTCGGGCAGGTCCTCGCCCCACAGGGTCTCGGCTAGCGCCTCGGCGCTTAGCTCCGTGCCGGGGCGGGTGGCGAGGGCCTGCAGGATGATGCGGTCGCGGGGACCGAGAGTCGTCCGACCCTCGTTGACCTGCAGCGTTCCCAGCAGCGCAATGCGCATGCCTCGACAGTGATCCTCGCCGGAGGCGGCGTCAACCGCCCTGACACCGGCCTGACACCGGCGCCGCACGAAGGTGACACCGAGCCGGTTTCACCCGGGTCGGGAGAGGTATGCCGCAGTGTCGGTCTCGCCTCGTCAGCAGACCTTGATGCGTTGCCGCTCAGGAAGGAACTTGTCCCACTCCTGGTCAGTGAGATCACGTCCCGCGATCCGGCACGCAGCCCGCCGGGCGGCCTCGGGCCGGTAGTCCCACCGCGAGAGAGCCCCCGTGGACGACACGAGCGTGATGGCCCCGGCATCGTCCGCGAACGAGGCAGCCGCGAGCCCCTCCGACTGCATCGATCCCACCAGTCCACCGGTGAGGTCGTAGACCCGTACCTGCCCGTCCCCGACGGTGAGGAACCGCGTTCCGTCGGCGGAGTAGGTCGGGAAGTCTCCACCGGCCTGGGGCCCGAACACCGACCATGCTGTCGCCAGGGTGCCGGCGTCGAGCACCGAAGTGGCCCCGAAGTAGGCCTGCGCGGGGGCGAGACCCGTGGCGGCGATCGTCCGGCCGTCGGGAGCAAAGCTCACACCGACGGCCACGAAGCCGAGGTCGGCCCTGCGCAGCTCCTTGCCGGACTCGAGATCGAGGAGCACGACCTGCTCGCCCGCGGTCGCGACCGCGCGGCGGCCGTCCCGGGTCATCGCCACCGCACCCGCCGGCTTCTGCGTGCTGATGCGGATGTCGGGTCCCGACGCCCGCCCGCCGGTGCCGAACGTTCTGACCCAGCCGTTCCGGGTGCCGATCGCAAGGCGGGTGCCGTCGCGGCTGAACGACGCCGAGAACACGCCGTCCCCGGGGACCCGGTGCTCGTCGAGGAGGCTGCCGTCATCGCGAGCCCACACCCGGACCCACTCGTCGTCGAGCATCGAGGCCACGGCCGTGCTGTCCGGTCGCCACGCCAGGCCGACGTACCAGCCCTCCGTCTGACGCGTGGGTGTGGCAGGGCCTAGTGTGCCGTTCCCCACGGTGCGGAACTGGACGGCTGGCCCCTTGTCGGTGCGGCCGAACTGGACGAGCGTGCGATGGTCGGGCGACACGGCAGCGACGTAGGGACTGACCTCTGGGTCGTGCTCCACCGACGCGGTCGTGGGGACGTACCGTCGATCGCCCTTGAGGTCCCACGCCAGCAGGAGGCCGTCCGTGCGCGCCCCGAAGAGCGTCGTCCCGTCGCGTCCGAAGACCAGTGCCGCGGCAGCGAACTCGTCGCCCGTCGGGTAGGGCACCCCCGGGAGGTCGGGCGTGCCAATGGAGCGCACGACTGTCGTCCCGTCGACGACATACGCCACCCGCTTGCCCTCGGGGTCAAAGGCGATCGGGTGGTCGATCTGCCCGTCCTCGCGCAGGGTGGCCAGCGTGGTCAGGCGCCCCGGGTCGAGGACCCGGATCTGGGAGCCGTCGCGGAGGGCCAGCTTCGACCCGTCCTGGCTCGTCACGAACCCCTCCGGTTGTGCGGCCGCGAGGTGCTTCAGCTCGCGGCCCGAGGACGCGTCGAAGACGTGCCCACCGTCGTCCGACGTCACATAGACCCGTCGGCCGTCGCCGCTGACCGCAGGTGGGACGCTGGCGATCCAGGAAACGCTGAAGGAGGCGATCGGTGTGCCCACGTGGGCTGTGTCCCACACGCGGAAGACCGTCCTGCCATCAGCCTCGCGAGGGTGGATGAAACCCGCCGCAAGCCACTTCCCGTTGGCGCTGTAGGCGAAGCTCTCGTGAAGGACCCGCCCGGACGGCACGCCGCCGAGCTGGGTTGGGAGCAGCTTTGCGGTCCGCGGGTCGAGCAGGCGGAGAGGAATGGCGTGGACCGGACGTTCCCCGGTGGGGGTCCAGGGGTTCGCGCTGGCCGCCAGCTGCCTACCGTCGGGGCTGAACCGCACTGACCGGGTGGTGACCTCGTCGTTGCGTGCCACCTCGGCCAAAGTGCCGCTGTCGAAGATCGCCACGCCGCCCAAGGGCTCGGCCGCGGCGATGGTCTTTCCGTCCGGGTGCAGGGAGAGCGAGATGAACCCGCCGGTGTTCCGGACGGCGCGGATGAGCTGAGGCGCCCGGTCGAGCACCTGCGCGAGTGCGAATCGGGTGTCGGCGGAGTCGTGCAGTGCCGTACCGGCGGTGGCGAGCAGCAGCGAGCGGTCGATCTCGGTCGATCGCAGTGCCTCGGCGCTGAGCCGTCGCGCGTCTGCGGCGCGAGCCGCGGCGGAGGCCACGGCCTTCTGCTGGTCGGCACGGTCTG
The DNA here is from genome assembly GCF_001429605.1 of Phycicoccus sp. Soil802. Lineage (GTDB taxonomy): Bacteria > Actinomycetota > Actinomycetes > Actinomycetales > Dermatophilaceae > Pedococcus. The sequence continues at coordinate 493,049 of NZ_LMSS01000005.1, read as the reverse complement.
CGGCGGTCTTGGCGAGGGCCCCGGCGACGATCGAAACGGCGAGCAGGACGGCGACCGCGGCGAGCCCGGCCCGGAGCCGTTGGTTGGAGCGCCGTTCCCGGCGGACCTGCTCCTCGGTGGCCCGCTGCTCGGTCTCGGCCAGCTCGGCCGAGGTGTCGAGGAAGGCCCGCTCCGGGGGAGTGAGCTCGGGGTCGTGGCTGCGCCGCCACTCCGCTGCCCGGGCCTGCCGGACGCCGCGGTACAGCTCGCTGTCGGGCCGTCCCAGCTCGTCCCAGCTCTCGGCGGCCACGGTGAGGTGGCGCATGATCCGGAGCCCGTCGACGTCGTCGTCCAACCACGAGCGCAGCCGCGGCCAGGCGACCGCCAGGGACTCGTGCGCGATCTCCACCGTGTCGCCGTCACTGCTCACGAGCCGGGCCCCCACCAGCGCCTCCACGACAGCGGTGTGCTCGTCGTCCGACGTGACGACGCGCCGGGACACCCGGGTGCGCACGGGCTCGCCGGAGTCGTCCGACGAGACCAGACGCACCATGAGATCACGGAGCATGCCCTGTTGGCTGGGGCTCAGCTCGCGGTAGAGCCGCTCGGCCGACTGGGCGACGGCTTCGCGCACTCCTCCGGTCGCGGCATACCCCTTGACCGTCAACGTGTCGCCCTCGCGGCGCCGCCACGTCTGGCGCAACACGTGGGACAGGAGGGGCAGCGCCCCGGGCGAGCCCTCGACCTCGCGCACGAGCAGGTCGACCAGCCCCGGCTCGAGCCGCAGCCCGGCCTGCGCCGCGGGCCCCTCCACGGCACTGCGCAGCTCGGCCGGACCCATGCCCCCCAACAGGTAGAGACCCTTCTCGGCCAGGTGGGCGAACTCGGGGTGGACGGCGAGCTCGCCGAGGCGGTCCGCGCGCAGCGAGAGGACGAGCCGACCCCGCCTGGCGAACTCGACCAGTCCCGCGAAGAACGCCTCCCGCTCCGGGGACGTCTCCGGGAGGCCCAGTGCCTCCTCGCACTGGTCGATGACGAACACCGCACCGACCCCGGCCGATGCCTGCGCCAGCACCTCCTCCGGGTGGGTCCCCGGCGTCACGATCTTCACCGCGTGACCGTCGCGGACCAGTGCCGCCGCCACCCCGGCCCGGATCAGCGAGGACTTGCCGCACCCGGACGGCCCCACCACCGCGAGGACGCCGGCCTCGTCGAGGCGCCGCAGGCAGGCGGCGACGTCCGCCTCGCGGCCGAAGTATGCCGGTGCGTCACCGACGTCGTACGCGACCAGTCCGAGGTAGGGACAGGCGGCGTCCTGCTCGGGGGGTGTGCCCTGGGTGACCAGGGTGGGGTCCTGCCGCAGGATCGCCTCCTCGAGGTCGGCGAGCTGGGGTCCGGGGTCGAGCCCGAACTCGTTGACGAGGGTGGCCCGGGCGCGTTGGAGCGTCCCGAGGGCCTCCGCCTGACGACCCGCCTGGTACTGCGCGAGGGCCAGCAGCCCCCACCGGCGTTCGCGGGTGGGCTGTTGGGCGACCATGCGGTGGAGCTCGCCGAGGACGTCGCGGTGCCGGCCCGCGCGGATGGCCGACTCGGCATACAGGTCCTCGCCGTCACGCCTGCGTTCGGCGAGGCGCTCGGTCTCGATCCGTCCGACGTCCCAGTCCGTCAGTCGCTCCAACGGGTCGCCGCGCCACAGGCCCAGCGCCTGGCCGCTGGCGTATCGCGCCCGCTCGGGCTCACCTGTCGCCAGCAGCTCGCCCGCGCGCAGCAGCAGGTCCTCGAAGCAGAGGTGGTCGAAGTCGTCGCGGTGCAGGACGAGCCGGTACCCCGTCCCCGACGTCACGATCGCGGCCGCGCCGAGCGCCTTCCGTAGCCGGGAGACGCACCCCTGCACCACCTTGGGCCACGAGGGCGGGAGGTGTTCGCCCCAGAGGGCCTCCGCAATGGCATCGGCCCGGACGGTCTCACCGGGGCGGGCGGCCAGTGCCTCGAGGACCACCTGGTCCCGCGGCGCCAGGAGGATCCGTCCCTCGTCGACTTCGAGGGGGCCGAGCACGGCGATGCGCACACCTCGAATGTGACCCTCCACCGGCACCCCGTCAACGGCGCTGATACCCGGCTGATACCCGCCCGGCGCTGTCCCGGTACCGGTGGGTGCGACAACGGTCGTGGACAACCCGTCCGGCACGAACCACCAGCTCACGCAAAGGACCAGGACCATGTCGCACACCACCAGCCTTCGCCGGTCGGCCGCCGTCTTCGGAGCCACCGGACTCATCGCCCTCTCCATCGCCGGCCCGGCCAGCGCCCGCCAGGTGCCCGGGAACGGCGACTGGGCCGACCAGCACTGCTCCGTCAACTGCTACGAGGGCCCCGCGACCGGCGGCAACCAGCGGTCCCTGCCCAACCCGATCGACGACAACGGAGTCGAGGTGCTGCAGCTCGGCGCCGGCCTGCTCGCCGGTATCGCCCTCGCCGGTGCCGGTGCGGCGGCGTTCTCGCGCCGGAACCACGGTCACCTGGCCCACCCCGCGTGACCGGGGGCTCGAGCGACACCCGGGGGTCCGGCACCGAGTAGGTGCCGGGCCCCCGCGCTGTGGGACACCGGGCTGCAACCCCGCTCTTGTTTGGAATTACAAGTGCCCTTAGAGTTCCAAGCATGAGCCTCACCGACCGTGAGCGGGACATCGTCGACCTGCTCCGTGCCCAGCCCCTCCTCGACGCCGCGGCCATCGCGGAGCGGCTCGGGTCGACCAAGGCAGCCGTGTCGGTGCACCTGTCCAACCTCACCCGCAAGGGCGCCATCCTCGGTCGCGGCTACATCGTCCGCCCGGATGCGCACTCCGTCGTCGTGGTCGGTGGCGCCAACATGGACATCAAGGCGCACTCGAAGGACGCGATCCAGCTGCGCACCTCCAACCCGGGTGCGGCCATGAGCACCCCTGGGGGAGTGGGCCGCAACATCGCCGAGAACCTCGCCCGGCTGGGCAGCCCGACCCACCTCGTGGCCCCCGTGGGTGGCGACTCGTTCGGCGACGAGATCGTTGCCGCCACCCGGGCGGCCGGGGTCGTGGTGGACCACATGATCGCGTCGGACGATGCCACCGGCACCTACCTCGCCGTGCTCGACTCCACCGGCGAGCTGGTGGTGGCGGTGTCGAACATGCGGGCGACCGACCGGCTCACCGTGCGCCAGCTGATGGCCTCGCGCGACCTGCTCAGCCACGCGACGCTGCTGGTCCTCGACGGCAACATCCCCGAGGCGCCGGCCGCCTGGCTGCTCGACTTCGCCGCGGCCGTCGAGGTGCCGGTGGTGCTCGAACCGGTCAGCGTCGCCAAGGCGCGACCACTGGCGCACCTGCTGTCGCCGCAGCGGCCGGTGCTGGCGCTCACCCCCAACCTCGACGAGCTGTCCGCCATCGTCGGCGAGACCGTGCCCCAGACGCGCGTCGCGATCTCCCGGGCCGCCCGCCGGCTGCACGACGTGGGCGTGCAGAACGTCTGGGTCCGTCGCGGCACCAAGGGGAGCCTGCTCAGCAGCCTGGGCGCAGGGGGGCGCGTCACGGTCGTCACCCTCGCCGCCCCGCCCGTCACGCCGGTCGACGTCACCGGCGCCGGCGACGCCATGACCGCGGCCTTCGTCCACGCGCTCATGCGTGGCGACGGACCGGTCGACGCGGCCCGGTTCGGCCAGATGGCGGCCGCGCTCACGGTCGCCAGCCCCGAGACCGTCCGCCCCGACCTGACCCCCCGGCTCATCGACGCCGAGCTCCGCAAGGTGCTGCGTGACGCGACCCAGAGTGGCAAGACGGCCAGCAGCACGGCCCCGAAGAGCACGTCCAAGGAGAACGCATGACCACCCCGCACCCCTCGCTCCAGCTCACGACCGAGGTGGCCGAGGCGCTCGCCGCCGGCCCACCGGTCGTGGCCCTCGAGAGCACGATCATCAGCCACGGCATGCCATACCCCCGCAACGTCGAGATGGCGCTCGAGGTCGAGCAGATCATCCGCGACGGCGGTGCGGTCCCGGCCACGATCGCGGTCCTCGACGGGGTGCCGCGGATCGGCCTCACCCGCGACGAGCTCGAGACCCTGGCGACCCACCCCGACGTCGCCAAGGTCAGCATCCGCGACCTCCCCTACGTCATCGCCCGGCGGGCGCACGGCGCCACCACGGTCGCCAGCACGATGCGGCTCGCGGCCCTGGCCGGGATCAGGGTGTTCGTGACCGGTGGCCTCGGCGGGGTGCACCGCGGCGCCGAGACGAGCTTCGACATCTCGGCCGACCTCACCGAGCTGGGACAGACCGACGTGGCCGTGATCAGCGCCGGGGTGAAGTCGATCCTCGACATCGGCCTGACCCTCGAGTCGCTGGAGACCCTGGGAGTGCCGGTCGTGGTCGTCGGCTCCGACGAGTTCCCGTCCTTCTACTCGCGCGAGAGCGGGCACCCGGCGCCGATGCGGGTCGACGGGGCCGACGACGTCGCCGCGATGATGCACGCGAAGTGGTCGCTGGGCCTGTCCGGCGGTATCGCGGTCACCAACCCGGTGCCCGTCGAGGACGAGATCCCGGCTGCCGAGATCGGCGGGCTGATCGACCAGGCCCTCGCCGAGTGCGCCGAGCGCGGCATCCACGGCAAGGACATCACGCCCTTCCTGCTGGGCCGGATCGTCGAGCTGTCCGGGGGTGCGAGCCTCGAGACCAACATCGCCCTCGTGCGGCACAACGCCCGGCTGGGAGCCGCGCTCGCGGCGGCATACCAACGCCTGCTGCCCTGACCACCCCCGAACCTCACCTTTATCGGGTCTGGCAAGAACTTTGATCCTCGCACCGCTTCCGAACACGTGCGAGGGTCAACTTTCCTGCTAGACCCGATAAAGCTGTGACAACCGCGAGGTATGCCGCGGGGCGGGCTCCACGGGGTACGTCCACGGTGCGGGTCGGTCGTCGCTGGGCGGGGTGCGGGCGGGTAGCCTCGGACCGTATCTGTCCGGCACCGTCTGTTCAGCAATCCGATGGAGAAGTCTGTGGCCACCATTGACGCAGTAGGCGCTCGCGAGATCCTCGACTCGCGCGGCAACCCGACGGTGGAGGTCGAGGTGGCCCTCGACGACGGCACCATCGCCCGCGCCGCCGTTCCCTCCGGCGCCTCGACGGGCGCCTTCGAGGCGGTCGAGCGTCGTGACGGCGACAAGAACCGCTACCTCGGCAAGGGTGTCGAGCAGGCCGTGGACGCCGTCCTCGACGAGATCAACCCCAAGCTCGTGGGCTACGAGGCCAGCGAGCAGCGCCTCATCGACGGCGTGATGCTCGGGCTCGACGGCACCGACAACAAGGGCAAGCTCGGCGCCAACGCCATCCTCGGCGTCTCGCTCGCGGTGGCCAAGGCCGCTGCGGAGTCGGCCGGCCTGCCGCTGTTCCGCTACCTCGGCGGACCGAACGCCCACGTCCTGCCTGTGCCGATGATGAACATCCTCAACGGCGGCAGCCACGCGGACTCCAACGTCGACGTCCAGGAGTTCATGATCGCCCCGATCGGCGCCGAGACCTTCCGCGAGGCGCTGCGCTGGGGCGCGGAGGTCTACCACGCGCTCAAGGGTGTGCTGAAGGAGCGCGGGCTGGCGACCGGCCTCGGCGACGAGGGTGGCTTCGCGCCCAACCTCGAGTCCAACCGCGCTGCGCTCGACCTCATCCTCGAGGCGATCGAGAAGGCCGGCTACCAGGCCGGCACCCAGATCGCGCTGGCCCTCGACGTCGCGGCGAGCGAGTTCCACAACGAGGACGGCACCTACCAGTTCGAGGGTGCTGCCAAGAGCTCTGCCGAGATGGTCGACTACTACGCCGACCTGGTCGACTCCTACCCGCTGGTGTCCATCGAGGACCCGCTCAACGAGGAGGACTGGGACGGCTGGAAGGCCATGACCGACCGCCTCGGCGACCGCGTGCAGCTCGTCGGCGACGACCTGTTCGTCACCAACCCGGTGCGTCTGCTGCGGGGTATCGAGTCGGGCACCGCGAACGCCCTCCTGGTCAAGGTCAACCAGATCGGCTCGCTCACCGAGACCCTCGACGCCGTCGACCTGGCCCACCGCAGTGGCTACCGCTGCATGATGAGCCACCGCTCGGGCGAGACCGAGGACGTCACCATCGCCGACCTCGCCGTCGCGACCAACTGCGGGCAGATCAAGACCGGTGCGCCCGCCCGGTCCGAGCGGGTCGCCAAGTACAACCAGCTGCTGCGCATCGAGGAGGAGCTCGACGACGCCGCGGTCTACGCCGGCGCCGGCGCCTTCCCGCGGTTCTCGGCACAGGCCTGACGGCTGACTGGCAGGGGCTGACCATGGCCGACTCGCGGCACAGCACGGACGGGCAGGACAAGCCGGTCCGTCCGTCCGGCGCGCCCGCCCGGAAGGCAGCCCCTCGCTCGACGACGCCTCGGACGACCACGCCACGCAGCGGCACCGGGCGACCGGGCACGGCCCGCGCTGCGTCGGCGCGCCCCGGAGCCGGTCCCGGTCGCTCCCGCGCCACCGCCTCGGGTGCGGCCCGCAAGGTGGCCGGGTCGCCGATCCTGCCCGAGCGGCGCAGCTCCCGCGGGGTGATGCGGGTGGTCGTGCTCGCCTCGATCTTCGTGCTCCTGGCCGTCACGCTCGTCCCGACCCTCCGCTCCTACCTGCGCCAGCAGGGCGAGATCGACGCCCTGCGCGGCCAGGTCAGCCAGCAGCGCCAGGGCGTCAGCGACCTGCAGAAGGAACAGGCCCGCTGGAACGACGACGCCTACGTCATGCAGCAGGCCCGCGAGCGGCTCAAGTTCGTCAAGGTCGGTGAGAAGTCCTACACCGTGATCGACGGCAAGCCCTCGGCCAAGGCCCTGCCCGGGGTGGCCACGGCCCCCGCGGCGTCGAGCGACCACCCCTGGTACGGCCAGCTGTGGGAGTCGGTGCAGGTCGCCGACGCCGGTCCTGCCGCGACCGGCTCGACTGGCTCGCCCGGGTCGACCGGCTCGACCACCCCCGCCAAGTGAGCGACCAGCCGACCCAGGCCGACCTCGACGCGGTGCAGGCCCAGCTGGGTCGGGTCCCGCGGGGCGTTGCCGCCGTGGCCCACCGCTGCCCCTGCGGGCACCCCGACGTGCTCAAGACCGAGCCGCGCCTCCCGGACGGCACGCCGTTCCCCACGACCTTCTACGCGACCTGCCCCAAGCTGACCGGCGCGATCTCCACCCTCGAGTCCACCGGGCTGATGAAGGAGATGAGTGACCGCCTCGCCGACGACCCCGAGCTCGCGGCCGCCTACGCCGCGGCGCACGAGGACTACCTGACCCGGCGCGCCGAGCTCGGCCAGGTCGAGGAGATCGAGGGCATCTCCGCAGGTGGCATGCCGACCCGCGTGAAGTGCCTGCACGTGCTGGTGGGCCACTCGCTGGCCGTCGGCCCGGGGGTGAACCCGCTCGGTGACGAGGCGCTGGCCCGGCTCGACGACTGGTGGGCGTCGGGCTCCTGCGTGCCTGCACCGGCTCCCGATGGCGAGGCGTGAGCGCGTCATGGGTGCGGTGACCCGCGTCGGCGCGGTCGACTGCGGCACGAACTCGATCCGCCTGCTCGTCGCCGACGTCGACCCGGAGCGCGGCACGCTCGTCGACGTCGTGCGTCGCATGGAGGTGGTGCGGCTCGGCTACGGCGTCGACCGCACCGGCCGGATCGACCCGGTCGCGATGGAGCGCACGCTGGCGATGGCCGGTGAGTATGCCGCGCAGTGCCGCGAGGTGGGCGCGGAGCGGGTCCGCTTCGTGGCGACGTCCGCGTCGCGGGATGCGTCGAACGCCGACGAGTTCGTGGTCGGCGTGCGAGCAGCCTTCTCCCACTACGGAATCGCGCCCGAGGTCATCTCGGGTGACGAGGAGGCCGCGCTCTCGTTCCGGGGCGCCACGGGCGAGCTGCGCGCACGCGGCATACCCGGTCCCTATCTGGTGGTGGACCTCGGTGGTGGGTCGACGGAGTTCGTCCGCGGCACGGAGACGGTCGAGGCGGCGCGCTCGGTCGACATCGGGTGCGTGCGGATGACCGAGCGGCACCTGCAGTCCGACCCGCCGACGCACGCTGAGATCGCGGCGGCGGTCCGCGACATCAACGCCGCGATCGACAGTGCCGCCGAGGTGGTCGACTTCGCCGGGGTCGGGGCGCTCGTCGGCCTGGCCGGCAGTGTCACCACGATCACCGCCCACGCGCTCGGCCTGACCGCCTACGACCCGGTGCGGATCCACCTCACCGAGCTCGGGTCCGACGACGTGCTGCGGGCCTGCGAGTCGTTGCTGCACATGCCGAGGGCGCAGCGGGCGGCTCTGGGCTTCATGCACCCCGGCCGGGTCGACGTCATCGGGGCCGGGGCCCTGGTCTGGCACGAGGTGGTGCGCCGACTGGCCGGTCTGGGCGTGCACCGGGTGATCACCTCGGAGCACGACATCCTCGACGGGATCGCGCTGTCGACCGCTGACTCAGCCGGGGAGTAGGGCATCGAGCCCGGCCCACACGGTCGACACGACGATGTCGGTCGCCTCCTGCGTCGAGACCCCGGGGCGGCGGGTGCGCCACACGGCGACCCGCTCGCACGCGCCGATGATCACCTCGACGTAGCCCTCGAGCAGCCGGTCGGGCACCTCCGCGAGCGCCGGAGCCTTGCGGAAGGTGGCCATCGTCGCCGCGGACTGCTGCTCGCGGATGCTCTCGATGAGCGGGCTGGCCTGCGACGCGACCGCCCCCTCCTGCTGGATGAGGACGAAGGCGTTGGCGTGCTCCTCGATGAACTCGAAGAACGCGCGGACCCCGGCCCGGAACACCACCTCGAGCGGCGCCTCTGCGCCGACCCCCTGCCAGGCCGCCTCGGTCGCCACCCGGAGCTGGGTGCGCGCGCGGGTGATGCACGCCGAGAGGAGGCCCTCCTTGGAGCCGAAGTACTCGTAGATCAGCGGCTTGGTGACCCCCACCCGCTCGGCGATGTCCTCCATCGTGGTCGCCTGGAACCCCCGCTCCGCGAAGACCTCCTCGGCGATCCGCAGGATCTGCTCCTCGCGCTGGGCACGCGGCATCCGCACCCGCGGTGCGGGAGGGGCGATCGGCGGCTGGGGACTCGGCGGCACGTGGCAACTCTACCCCGGCTGCGACCGAACTTACTGATGGTAAGTTGACGCCATGGCGACACCTCACCACCGGGTGGTCATCGTCGGCACCGGGTTCTCCGGGCTCGGGATGGCGATCCGCCTCGCCCAGCGCGGCGACCACGACTACGTCGTCCTGGAGAAGGCCGACGAGGTCGGCGGCACGTGGCGCGACAACCGGTACCCGGGGTGCGCCTGCGACGTCCCGTCGCGGCTCTACTCCTTCTCGTTCGCCCAGTTCCCGCGGTGGTCCCGCGACTTCGCGACGGCCGGCGAGATCTGGTCCTACCTGCGCCAGGTGGCCGACCGGTATGCCGTGCGCGACCGGATCGAGTTCGGTGCCGACCTGCGCGCGGCCGAGTTCGACGAGACGACCGGGCGCTGGACGCTGACCGCCGGCGACGGTCGCCAGTGGACCTGCGACGCCCTCGTCCTCGGCGCCGGAGCGCTGCACGAGCCGAGGCTCCCTGACATCGAGGGGCTCGAGTCGTTCGCCGGCGAGCTGGCCCACACGGCGCGGTGGCCCGAGGGCACCGAGCTGGCGGGTCGGCGGGTCGGCGTCGTCGGCACCGGGGCGAGCGCGGTGCAAGTGGTCCCCGAGGTCGCCCCGGTCGCGAGCCACACGACGGTCTTCCAGCGCACTGCCGCGTGGACGATGACCAAGCACGACCAGGAGTGGAGCCCCACGCGTCAGCGGCTCTTCGCGCGCTGGCCGGCCCTGCAGCGGCTGGTGCGCTGGCGGACCTACTGGTCGCTGGAGGCCAGGGCGCCGCTGTTCGTGCGGCTCCCGGGGTTGGCGCGGTTCGTCGAGCGGATCGCGCTGCGCGAGCTGGCCGCCGCGGTCCCCGACCCCGAGACGCGGGCCGCTCTGACCCCCGACTACCGGATCGGCTGCAAGCGGATCCTGCTGTCCAACGACTACTGGCCTACCTTCGCCCGCCCCGACGTGAGCCTCGTGACCGACCCGATCGTGCGCGTCGAGCCCGACGCCGTGGTCACGGCCGACGGCACCCGGCACGAGGTCGACGTGCTCGTCCTCGGCACCGGCTTCGACGTGAACGGCAGCACCGACCGCATCGACATCCGGGGCCTCGGCGGTCGCACCCTCGCCGACGCCTGGAGCGGCGGGATGCACACCAACCTCGGCATCACGGTGGCCGGCTTCCCCGAGCTCTACCTGCTGCTCGGCCCGAACACCGGGCTCGGCCACAACAGCGTCGTCACGATGATCGAGTTCGCGACCGACTACGTGCTGAAGGCGATCGACCGGGGCGCGGCCGGCCCGCACGTGACCACCAGACGGGCACAGGACGCCTTCACCCGCGAGATGGTGCGACGCTCCCGCCACACGATCTGGGTCACCGGGTGCCGCAGCTGGTACCTCGACGAGTTCGGCAACAACACCGCCCTGTGGCCGGGATCGACCCTCGGCTACTGGCTCCGCACCCGCAGGCTGGACGACTCCCAGTTCGAGGTGGTCAGCCCCGGACGCCACTCCCCAGCGAAGGAATCCGTTGATGCGCAAGGCATTTGAGCCCAAGGTCTCGATCGTCACGGGCGCCGCCTCCGGTATCGGACGCGCCATCGCCGCCGAGCTGGTCGCCCGCGGGAGCCACGTCGTGGTCGCCGACCTCGACGCAGCCGGGGCGGTCCGGGCGGCTGACGAGCTGGGACCCTCGGCCAGCGCTGCCACGCTCGACGTCGCGGACGCGGCCGCGGTCACCGCCCTCGTCCGCAGCGTCGCCGCCGAGCACGGCCGGCTCGACGTCATGGTCAACAACGCGGGCGTCGCCATCGGCGGCCTGCTCGAGGAGCTCGACGAGCGGCACTGGGCCAAGGCCCTCGACGTCAACCTGCGCGGCGTGGTCAACGGGGTCACGGCGGCATACGAGGTGATGCGCCCGCAGGGCAGCGGTCACATCCTCAACACCGCCTCCCTCGCCGGACTCATCCCGGCCCCGGCGATGCTGCCCTACACGACCACCAAGCACGCCGTGGTGGGGCTCTCGACGGCGCTGCGCGCCGAGGCCGCGAGCCAGGGCGTGCAGGTGAGCGTGCTGTGCCCCGGCTTCGTCGACACCCCGCTGCTCGACGACGTGTATGCCGCGCCCGACAGCTTCGGGGGCAGCAGCGTCCGGGCACGGGTCCGGCTGCTGCAGCCGAAGTTCCTCACGGCGGAGCAGACCGCGAAGCGGGCGGTGGACGGCCTCGCCGCCAACAAGGCCGTCATCCCGGTGGGGTTCCTCGCGCACGCCATGTGGCGCCTGCTGCGCTACGCACCGCCCCTGGCCCGAGCGGTCATCCAGGGCCAGGCAACCGGCCACCGCCGGCTGAACGAACGCGCCGCCGCCAAGGCCGCCAAGTCCCGCCGCTGAGGCGCACCGTCAGGAGAATCGGCCAACTGCCCGACTCCACGGGCTCACGCGCGCGGATCGGCCGGAAGATCGGCCAACTGCCCGACTCCACGAAGGCGGGGGTCAGGAGTTGGGGTTGCCGAGCCCGGCCAGCAGGACGATGCACGCACCGGCCGCCAGGACGAAGAGGATCGCCAGGCCCGCCAGGATGCCGACGACGATGAAGCGGGTGCCCTCCCGCACGAGTCCCAGGATCCCCGTTGCCAGCAGGCCGATGCTCATGCCGAAGGTGGCGAGGCCGCTCAGCTCGCCCGGCAGGTTCAGCTCGTTGCCAACCACCGAGGGGAGGGACACCAGGAGGCCCGCGAGGAACAGCACCGGGATGCACAGAGCCACCCCGATCCAGAACCTCGCGACGTTGGAGAGTCTCCGCCGCCGGGCTGGCTGTGTCATGTGCGTGTCCCCTTCAGTCGATCCAGACGTAGATGCCGACACCCGCCGCGGCGGCGAGCACGGTGAGGTAGAGCAGGACCAGTCGGGTGTCGCCGAGCTTGCAGCGCGAGCGCAGGAGGCCAGCCCGCCGGGCCCTGGCGTAGCCGACGATGGCCAGCACGGAGAAGCCGAGCAGCGCCACCGGACCCAGCACCCACCCCAGCAGCGCGACCGTGGCGAAGACGCAGAGCCGCAGCGGGTCGAAGGGCGCGGTCGGCTGGTGATCGGGCTGTGCGGCGTGCGGCGGCGCGACCTGCCGGGGGTCGGGGCCGGTCATGGCGTGGCCTTCGTCGCGGCGAGCGGGAGGCCCACGGCGGTCGAGATCCGTTGCCGTGACAGGGGTGCCCACGCCTGCACCGCGCAGAACGGCGCGCACTGGTGACCGCCGTCGTCGCCCACTGTGGCCACGTGGACGCAGCACTGTGTCAGGCGCTCCTCGATCATCGTGTTCATGTCCATGAACGGCTTCACGGTGATCCGTAGGACGCGCTCTCCCAGCAGGGCGCGGAGCTTCTCGCGCTGGCCCGGAAGCTTGCCCGCGGCCAGGGTCGCGAGGGTGCCGATGCCCAGGTCGCACCCGCTGCAGACGTCGCGCCAGATGCCCGCCATCGAGGGGTGCGACAGCGACGACTGCTCTGACAGCAGGTCGAGCAGCGACTGCTTGACAGCCGAGCGGAGCGATGCGGGGAGCGCGTCGTCGGCGATCCGGTTCGCGAGCACGTCGGGCTCGAGGTCGAGCCACTCCTTGAGCCGCTCGTGCCCCACGAGCGAGACCAGCGAGCGCCACGTCCCCGAGTCGTCACGCAGGAGGTAGCCCACCGAGCAGCAGTGCGGGTGGGAGCAGGGCAGCGCGGTCAGGTCGCGCCAGGACACCTGCCCGGCCGTCTGGCCCTCGAGCCGGGCGAGGACGCCGGTGTGGGTGAGCCGGTCGTGCGGGTCGATGCCGGTGCTGCGACCGGAGCCGAAGACCGGCTGGATCGTCACGCCACCGACGTAGGGGGTGTCGAGGGCGCGCTTGACCACGAACCCGATCTCGTCGTCGTTGACGCCCAGCGCGGCGGTCATCGTCAGGGTGGTGAAGATGCCCGCTCCGGACAGGCGGTCGATCGCCCGCTCCTTGAACCGCCTGATGTCGGCGCCGCGGTGGTGGGTGGAGGCCTGGGCCGACTCGCCGTCGTACTGCAGGTAGACCTCGACCCGGTCGCGGTGCCGGCGCAGGAGGTCGAGCAGTGCGTCGTCCTTGGAGATGGCGATCCCGTTGGTGTTGACCAGGACTCGCACGATCGGCCGGGTCGCCACGGCGTCGAGCAGCTCGGCCAGCCACGGGTAGAGGGTGGGCTCGCCCCCGCTGAGCATCAACACGTCGATCCGGCCGTTCTCGCGGGACAGCCGGGCATCGACCGAGGCGAGCACCTGGTCGAGCGGCACGACCGATGCGAGGGCCGGAGCCGACGCGGCGAAGCAGGTCGGGCACTTGAGGTTGCAGTGGTCGAGCAGGTCCTCGAGCAGGATGCAGGTGTGCTGGGTCTGCATCTCGGGCAGCCCGTAGGCGTAGGCAGCCGGCACCGGGGCGAAGTTCCCGGCCAGGTCGGGGGTGTGCACCTTGGTGGGCGCGGTCCACTGCTCGAGGTAGCTCAGGATCTCGGGCGACTCGTCGTAGAGGGTCCGCACCAGGCCGTGGGTCGTGCACCCGCGCTCCAGCCAGATCCGACCCTCGCGCTCCACGAGCCACCCGGACAGGCGGTGCACCTCGGTGAGCGGGCGGTCGGGCCGTTCCTCATGGCACAGGGGGCAGAAGGCGTTGACGTAACGGTGGATGCGGTCGCCACGCAACGGCATACCGGGTCCGGTGCGGGTGCTCACGCGACCACTGTCTCGTGCCGCAGCCCGCGGTAGGCGCCGCGACGCGCCTGCACCGCCACTCGCAGGAGGATCAACGGCACCGTCAGTGCGAGGAAGAGCTGCGGGCGGGTCAGCCCCAGCCAGGCGATCTCGTTGCCCCTGACGTACTCGAGGAAGAAGCGGGCGGTCCCGTAGGCACCGAGGTACCAGACCAGCAGCTCACCACTCGGCACCGGGCGGTGGCGCAGCCACCACCAGATGACCGCGAACGCGGCGACGTGGAAGACGATCTCGTAGACGAACGACGGGTGCAGCGGTATGCCGGCCGGCGCACCCGTGCGCGCCGCGGCCGCCTCGTCGAGGGTGATCCCCCACGACGTCCCGGTGGGGCTGCCGGGGCGCTCGGTGAGCAGGCAGCCCACCCGGCCCACGGCCATGCCGGCGGCGACCGCGGGGGCGAAGAGATCGCCGGTGCGCGGTCGGTAGCCACTGAGGCGCTTGGCGACGTGCACCCCGGCCCACGCACCGACCAGGCCGCCGAGGATGCTGCGGTTGCCGTAGGCCCACTGCTCGGCCAACGACGCGTTCTGCCGCAGGTCGAGGTGCTGGAGCCAGGTGCCGAGGCGCATGAAGACCGCACCGCCGACGAGTCCGCCGGTGACCACGATGAGCAGGCGCTCGTCCGTCACCCCGCGCCGACGGGCCTCGGCCGCGAACACCGCCACGGCCGTCAGGACGCCGAGCGCGACGAACAGCGCGTGCGTGTCCATCCCGAACACCGTGGGCACCACCGACACCCCTCCCTTCCCGAGGTCGGGTGTGCCCGCACGCGTCATGGAGCGCGCTGCCACACCCGACTGAAGGGTGGCACGGATGGGACGCGCACGCGGCATACTTGGCCCGCCCCCGTGGCCCAACTGGCAGAGGCAGGCGACTTAAAATCGCCACAGGTGCGGGTTCGACCCCCGTCGGGGGCACCAGTCGCTCTCTCCCCGGTCGAGGTGTTCCGCGACCCGGATCCGGTGCTTGAATACCTCGACCGAGCAGAGCCGGACCTTCAGTCGGGACCCTCAGTCCAGGGCGCAGTGGATCTTGCGGGCCTTCGCGGCCGCCGCCTCGTAGGCCTCGAGCTGCTTCTGCCCCGTCTTCCAGTTCTTGTGCCAGGCCGCGGTCGCCTGAGCCGGCGTGAGATGACCCATCCGCAGCATCTCCATGTCGTGGACGTGGTGCTCCCAGGTCGTGACGGCGGGACGGGCGCGGGCCAGGGCCGTGTTGCGCGCCGAGATCGCGCTGACGCAGCTCTTGAGCGCCACCACCTGCCCATACGGGGCCGCGTTGGCCAGCGCAGGGTCCGGAGCCGGACAGCCCGTGCCGCTGGCCGCCAGCTCCTTGTCGGCGCGGCGGAAGTCGGCTGCGTTCTCGACGGCCTTGACCCGGGTCTCGTCCCAGAAGGTGGTGGCAACAGCCAGCGAGATCTTGCCCGCCACGAGCAGGTTCATGGCGTCGATGTGCTTGTCGAACTGTGCCAACGAGACGTCAGCTGCACTCAGTGGCGCCTGCTGTCGCAGGTTGGCCAACCGGCACCGCTCCGCCACGGCGGCCAGCGAGGTGGGGCCCCCTATGGTTGCGCTGGTCTCGGCACCGGTCCTGACGGCGGTCGAGTCCCGACTGGTCTCGCCCGGCTGCGCGGCGCTGGGTTGGGCATCGCGGGGACGGGGGCTCGCGGAGTCGCCCCGGAAGATGTCGCGCGTCAGGACGAATGGCAGGACCAGCGCGAAGATGCATGCCAGCACCAGGAAGAGGTCCCGTGCGACGCTGATGGTTGGGTGTTCGCCATTGAGGTTCATGGCCTGTCACCTGCCTCCGAAGGGATCCCTTCGAGTTTGTGCCTCCTGGCGCGCGGGGGTCGTCGACCAACCGGATTAGTGGTTGTCATCCAAATGGTGGAAACGGCACCAACCGTGACGCGTGCCCCCCTTCTGGACTTTCCACGCGCTGAGATCTCCACCCGTGGAGCGACTTCGGGGGTGGCTGACCGCCGAGGTTCAGAGGTCGACGTCGGCCCAGATCGCGGCGTGGTCCGAGGCGGCGTCCTGCTCGCGGGTGAGCGTCGGGTACATCTCCCAGCGCCCCGAGGAGGTCCACACGCCCTTGCGGAAGATGCCCGACGCGGTGACGGCGGCGAAGACGGCCGGCGAGCAGAGGATGTAGTCGATCTTGTTGCCAGCCCGTCCCGTCGTGTAGGTGCCCGGCCAGCCGCCGTCGTCGAAGCTCGGGTGGGTGGCGATGTCCTTGAGGTCGGTGGGGGCTGCGGCCGAACCCACCAGCAGCGGCGCGAGCGGCGCGGAGTCCGGGGTGTCGTTGAGGTCGCCGAGGACGACGATGTTCGCGATCCCCTCCGCGCGTCGGGCCCGGTAGATCTCGGCCACGCGCTCGGCCTGGCGCTGGCGGCGCCGGTTGGAGTCGCGCGCGCTGCCGTACCCCTTGGACTTGAAGTGGTTGACCATCACCAGCAAGGTCGCGCCGCTGGGCAGGGCGACGGTGTACTCGGGACAGTCCCGCCCGAAGATCGGTCCGGCCAGGTCCGCGTCGTCGACGTGGCTCACGATCCGTTGGATCTCGTGGTCGCCACGCGTCATGACGCCGACGTCGATGCCGCGGTCGTCGTTGCCGTCGATGAGCATGATGTGGCCGTAGATGCGGTCGCTGATCGGGCGCAGCAGGTCGACGTTGAAGCGCTGCAACGCGATCCGGCTCTCCGCCTCCACCACCCCGAGCACGTCGGCCGCGACGTCGTGCACCACCTGCGCGGTGTGCCGGACCGCGAGCTCGGTCACGGCCTGGGTCTTGAGCTCGAGCCACCCGACCCAGTCGGGACGACCGTCCGCCACGACGATCATCCCGCCGGTCTTCGGTCGCGTGATGAGGCGACCGCGGTTCTGGCGGAGGATGACGTAGGTCCCGGAGTCCGCCTTCTCCAGTCCCAGCGCGACCAGCCACTTCACGATGTTGGCCTTGTCGGTCGCGGAGTATGCCGCGTGCTGGAGGGTGCGGGTCAGCTTGGCGTAGGTGTCGAGGAGGGTGCGGTGGGTCGCCCAGTCGTCGGCGGCGAGCAGCCGGGCGCGGTCGAACAGGTTCTCCACGTTGAAGCTCGCGATCCTCACCACACCAGAGTCCCGCGCCCGACGCCGGGGCACCAGTGGTCCGCGCCGGTCGGCTTCGCCGTCCACAGGGGTGTGGCCCGGGAACTTTCACCCCCGCTCCGCACGTAGTCTGGGGTGAGCGGCCGACCGCAGGGCCGCCCTTCGCCTCCAAGGAGACAGCATGGCCAGCAACCCGGTGTTCGACCGGATCGAGAAGGAGTCCAGGCAGGGCTATGCCGGGTTCGGTCGCAGCGGTGCGCCGGCCCAGCAGCCGACGGCCGGCATGGCGTCCACGGACGGCATGACCAGCCAGCAGCTCCAGGACCTCTACAACCAGCCCTCCGCCGGGCCGGTCCAGACCAAGCGCCTCACCATCGACGACGTCGTGATGAAGACGACCGGCCTGTTCGCGATCGTGCTGGTCATGGCCGTCGTGGGCTGGCGGCTCGCCCCCACCAGCTGGGGTCCGATCGCCGTCTTCGGCGGGATCGCTTTCACCCTGGTCGTGGGCTTGGTCATCGCGTTCAAGAAGACCATCAGCGTGCCGTTGATCGTCCTCTACGCCATCGCCGAGGGCCTTTTCGTCGGCGCCATCAGCAACTACTACAGCCTCGCGTTCGACCCGCCGGAGCAGACCGACGTCTTCCGCGGGATCGTCGCGCAGGCCGTCATCGCGACGCTGTCGGTCTTCGCGGGCACGCTGCTGGCCTACAAGACCGGCATCATCAAGGTCACCGCCAAGTTCCGCCGAATCGTCACCATGGCCGTGATCGGCTACGCGATCTTCGCGCTGGTGAACTTCCTCTACGCCGTGATCGGCAACCACGCCTTCGGCATCGGCGGGACCGGCGCCCTGGGCATCGGCATCTCGCTCTTCGCGATCGGTCTGGCCGCTGCCATGCTCGCGGTCGACTTCGACTCGATCGACCGGGCCATCGCCGCCGGCGCGCCGGAGAAGTACTCCTGGCTGCTCGCCCACGGCCTGATCGTCACCTTGGTCTGGCTCTACCTCGAGATCCTGCGTCTGCTCGGGCGTCTGCGCAGCAACTAGCGTGACCCCGAGATCGCCTGTTCCGCAGGAGGTTTCGGCCGAACTGCAACGCGTGGTCCGGCGGTGGCAACAGCTACCGCTGGACCGCGCGCTGGCATGGGCGCCGAGCGTCCGGAGCCTGCTCGACGACCTCGCAGGTCCCCGAGGACCGGTCCCCGACCTCGGCCCGGCGGTCCTGATGGACCAGCTGACCGTCCTGGTCTACGACGTGTGTGAGGCAGGCGGCGGAGCCACGGCCGACCTGACCTCGCGGCTGGCCGACCTGCGCCGCGAGCTCGCCTGACCGGCATACCCGGACGGCTCGCCGGGTGGTCCCCGCGAGTCGTCGGCATGGTCGTGGGCGCCGTCGCTCAGGTGCGCAGGTGGGCCACGTTCGCCCACCCGGGGTCCGGAGTTACCCTGATCCGGACGTCCTGCGCCCACGGGTCGCACACCGCTGCGAGCGACGGCACCGCGTCGTCGGCGGTGGAGTCGAGGTAGACGTGCAGCAGCCGCACCCCCGCGTGGGACTGGTGGGCCACCACCCGACCGCTGTCGCCGAGCGCCCCGTTGATCGAGTCCTCGAGGGCGCGCAGCTCGGTCAACGCGTCCTGGCCGGGCAGCCCCGAGTCGGTCTGGTCGGAGTAGGGGACCGCGACCGCCGCGTGGGTGTCGAGGTCGGGCGCCGTGGCGGGGTGCAGCGGGATCTGGGCCATCGCCAGGATCGGGCCGCCGTCACCGGTGCCGTTGAGGATGGCCCAGTGTGGTTGGCCGTCCTCGTCGGTCGACTCGGCCTCGAGGTCTCGGACGACTGCCCGCAGCCCGGCGAGCCCGAACCCGTCCAGGGGCGGCACCACCGAGGGCGTCACCTCGCCGACCCAGAGCTCGACGCCGGTCTCGCCCAGGGCGGTGTCGAGGCCGAGGAACGTGATGGTGACCCGCGCGCGTTCGTCGAGCGCCTCGAACGCAGGATGGTGCACGGTCACGTCGATCCGTGATCCCTCGCGTCGGGCGCCCACCACGAGGTCTGCGAACGAGATGGTCTGGCCGCCCACCTCGAGGGTCATGGACTCGGGTTCGCGGTTGGCCTGCCGGGAGTCCGCGAACTCCCACGTGGCGTCGGCAGCAGGCGCGCCCCTGACCCACCGCCGGGCGGCGCCTCGAAGCGCCGCGTCTCCCTCGGGGCTGACCACCAGGCAGTGCTCGGCCTCGCGCCCGGGGCTGAGCTCCCACGCGAGTCCGGGGTGGACGGCCGAGACCCGACGGCTCATCGCCGCGACGAGGTCGTCGTTCGGGCGGCCCGCGATGCTGGCGTCTGCGAGCGCGCGACCCTCGGCGACCCACCAGTCCCAGAAGGCCGTCACCGACTCTCGCGAGCCCTGCCCGCCCTGGTCGTCACGGCCCTTCCTGCGGCTGAAGATCCCCATGGGCCCAGTCTTGCGGGCGCGGGCAGTCGAGAGGCCCGAAACCATGGATCCCGAGGGTGACGGGGATCGGTTTCGGGCCTCTCGAGGCGCGGGAAGGGCAGCGACTAGCTGAGGCGCTCGTAGATGATGGCCATGCCCTGGCCACCACCCACGCACATCGTCTCGAGGCCGAACTGCCCGTCCCGCGCCGCGAGGCCGTTGAGCAGGGTCGTCGTGATCCGCGCCCCGGTCGAGCCGAAGGGGTGGCCGAGGGCGATCGCGCCGCCGTGCACGTTGAGCTTGTCGAAGTCCATGCCGAGGTCGTCCGCGGACGGCAGCACCTGGGCGGCGAACGCCTCATTGATCTCGTAGAGGTCCATGTCGCCGATCGTCATCCCGGCGCGGGCCAGCGCCTGGCGTGACGCCTCGACCGGCCCGAGGCCCATGATCTCCGGCGAGAGACCGGAGACCCCGGTGGACACCACGCGCGCCAGCGGGGTCAGCCCGAGCTCCTTGGCCCTGGTGTCGCTCATGACCACGACAGCCGCAGCACCGTCGTTGAGCGGGCAGCAGTTGCCGGCCGTGATCGTGCCCTGCTCGCGGAAGACCGGGTTGAGGCCCTGGAGGGCCTCCAGCGTCACGCCCGCTCGGGGGCCGTCGTCCTTGCTGACCACCGTGCCGTCGCCGAGCGTGACCGGGGCGATCTCCCGCTCGAAGAACCCGTCGGCGATCGCCTTCTCGGCGCGGTTCTGCGACGAGACGCCCCATTCGTCCTGGCGCTCACGGGAGATACCGCGCAGGGTGGCGACGTTCTCGGCGGTCTGGCCCATCGACAGGTAGACGTCGGGCAGCAGGCCCTGCTGGCGCGGGTCGGCCCAGGTCTCGTTGCTCTGGGCGATCTGCTCGCTGCGGGCGGCCGAGCCGGCGAACTTGGGGTTCTGGTCGTCACCGGAGGACCCACCGGCACCGGCCCAGTTGGTGTACTGCGAGACGCACTCGACGCCACCGGAGACGAAGATGTCGCCCTCGCCGGCCTTGATCGCGTGGTAGGCCATCCGCGTGGTCTGCACGGACGAGGCGCAGAACCGGTTGATGGTGGAGCCGGGCAACCCGTCGAAGCCGGCGAGCACGGCCACGACGCGAGCCATGTTGGACCCGTGCCTTCCCGAGGGCTCGGCGCAGCCCCAGTAGAGGTCCTCGACAAGGGTGGGGTCGAGCTCGGGGACCTTGGCCAGCGCGGCCGAGATCACCTGCACCGACAGGTCGTCGGGACGGATCTCCTTCAGCGAGCCCTTGAACGCGCGCCCGATGGGCGTGCGAGCGGTCGAGACGATGACTGCTTCGGTCACGGGGTCCTCCTCATGCAACAGCGTCGAGGGGCCGCGAGATAAGCGGCCGCTTAGTCAGCCTCGATGGTATGCCGTGCGGCTGGGTCCGCGACTGTGGCGTTGCTCTCGTCGGGGGCGGGCGACTCGGCCTGGCGGTCGGGCACGGGGTCGTGCGGGCGGCGCAGCAGCATCGCCCAGCGACCGCGGGGGCCGCGGGCCTGACCGGCGATCTTGGTCGCGGAGACCTCGGTGCCGGGGTCACGGACGGCGTACTGGGCCGCGACGGCGACCGGGCCGACACCCTCACCGCGGCGCGCGTCGGGGTGCCGCTCCTCGCTCGGCTCGCCGATCCGGACCCCGAGGGCGTCGTAGACGCTCGGCAGGAGGGCGGCGGCCGCTCGGGCGTAGCCGGCGGGGGAGGGGTGGAACCGGTCAGCGCTGAACATCTCGTGCGGCCGCTCGGCGAACTCCGGGCCCAGCAGGTCGCCGAGCGACACCGTGCGGCCACCGGCCTCGACCACGGCGACGGTCTGCGCCGCGGCCATGTCACGGGACCACCGGCGCCCGATCAGCCGCAACGGCTGGGGGATCGGCTGGATGGTGCCGAGGTCCGGGCAGGTGCCGACGACGACCTCGGTGTCGAGGGCCCGCAGCGCCCGGACCGTGGTCTCGAGGTGGCGGACGGCGACGGCCTTGTTGATGCGGTGGGTGACGTCGTTGGCGCCGATCATGATGATCGCGACGTGGGGTCGTGGCACCTGGTCGAGGGCGTTGGCGAGCTGGAGCTCGAGCCCGGAGGACTCCGCCCCCACCACGGCGGTGTTGGTGAGGCGGACCGGGCGGCCGGTCAGGGCCGAGACGCCGTTGGCGATGATCGCGCCCACCGTCTGGTAGCGGTGGTCGGCTCCCATCCCCGCGGCGGACGAGTCGCCGAGGACGACGAGCTCGACTGGCTCACCCACGCCGGCGCCGTAGAGCCCGTTGTCGTCGGGGGAGCCGTCGAACGGCTGGCCGACGATGCGGCGGGCCACCTTGGCCTCGACCTTGAGCACGCCGTAGCCGATCGCGCCGAGTGCGCCGATGCCCGCAGCGAGCCCACCGCCACCGTAGGCGGCGGTGGCGGCGATCTTGCGAGCGCGTCGTGCCCGGCTCATGGGCCATCCCCTCTCGTCCGTGGCTCCTCTGACGGTAACGCTCGACGCTGACATGGTGTCCCCCTACCCCCTCGATGGTGCGACCGCCCCCGTCGCGTCGCATCCCCCACTTGAAGGAGAGGCGAGAGTCGGCTTTGAGACCACCCGCCCGGTCCGGAGGCCTGTCCAGCATCTGAGAGGATGGCCGGGTGAAGTACGCAGAGCACATCGCCGACCTGGTCGGGAACACGCCCCTCGTCAAGCTGAACTCGGTCACCGAGGGGATCGCGGCCACGATCCTCGCCAAGGTGGAGTACCTGAACCCGGGCGGGTCGGTGAAGGACCGCATCGCGCTCAAGATGATCGAGGCGGCCGAGGCCTCCGGCGAGCTCAAGCCGGGCGGCACCATCGTCGAGCCGACCTCCGGCAACACCGGCGTCGGGCTGGCCCTGGTGGCCCAGCGCAAGGGCTACAAGTGCGTCTTCGTCTGCCCCGACAAGGTGAGCCAGGACAAGCGCGACGTCCTCAAGGCCTACGGCGCGGAGGTCGTCGTCTGCCCGACCGCGGTCGCTCCCGACCACCCGGACTCCTACTACGAGACGTCCGACCGCCTGGTCCGTGAGATCGACGGTGCGTGGAAGCCCAACCAGTACGCCAACCCGATGGGCCCGGCCTCGCACTACGAGTCGACCGGCCCGGAGGTCTGGGACGACACCGACGGCAAGGTCACGCACTTCGTCGCGGGCGTCGGCACCGGCGGCACCATCACCGGCACGGGTCGCTACCTGCGTGAGGTCTCCGAGACCCGCGAGGGCGGGCGCGTGCAGATCATCGGCGCCGACCCGGAGGGCTCGGTCTACTCCGGTGGCACCGGGCGCCCCTACCTCGTCGAGGGTGTCGGCGAGGACTTCTGGCCCACCGCCTACGACCCCGCCGTCGTCGACGAGGTCATCGCGGTCAGCGACGCCGACTCCTTCGAGATGACCCGCCGCCTCGCCAAGGAGGAGGGCCTGCTCGTCGGCGGCTCCTGCGGCATGGCGGTCGTCGCGGCGCTGCGGGCCGCCAAGGACCTGCCTGCCGATGCCGTCGTCGTCGTGCTCCTGCCCGACAGCGGTCGCGGCTACATGTCGAAGATCTTCAACGACGACTGGATGAACTCCTACGGCTTCATGCACACCCACACCGAGACCACGGTCGGCGAGGTGCTGCACCGCAAGGCCGGCGACATCCCCGCCCTCGTCCACACGCACCCGACCGAGACGGTCCGCGACGCCATCGAGATCCTCCACGAGTACTCCGTGTCACAGATGCCGGTCGTCAAGGCCGAACCGCCGGTGATGGCCGGCGAGGTCGCGGGTTCGGTGAGCGAGCGGGCGCTGCTCGAGGCGCTGTTCAACGGCAGCGCGCACCTCACCGACTCGGTCGGCAAGCACATGGAGCCGGCCCTGCCGCTCGTCGGCGCCGGTGAGGCCGTCACGGCGGCTCGCCACGAGCTCGAGAAGCACGACGCGATCATGGTCGTCGAGGACGGCAAGCCGGTCGGCGTGCTGACCCGTGCTGACCTGCTGATCGCCTTGGTGGACTAAGGGATTCGTCGACCAGTCACCGACGGGCGCAGTGCGCCGGTCACCGCAGCCGTCGCGCCATGTCCGGGCGCGGCGGCTGCGCCGCGTCCGGGTGCAGGATGCCGGCCAGCGCCTCCACCCCGTCGACGAGGCGAGGTCCGGGGCGGGCGAAGCTGGCGTTCGCGTCGACCGCCCACACGGGTATGCCGTCGGGCAGCTCCCCGTCGTCGATCGCCTTGCGGCCCAACGCCGTCGATCCCTCGAGGTCGTAACCGCAGGGTGCACAGACGATGACCTCGGGGGCGCTGCCGCGCACCGCGTCCCACGTGACGCGCACCGACTTCTCGCCCGTGGTGCCCAGCGCGTTGATGCCCCCGGCTCGGGTGACCATCTCGGGCACCCAGTGGCCGGGCGCGAAGGCCGGGTCGGTCCACTCGAGCACCAGCGCACGCGGTCGGTGCGCGGCGTGCACGGCCGACTCCACGGCATACAGGCGGTCGCGGAGGCCGGCCACGAGCTCCGACGCGCGCGCGGACGTTCCCGTGGCGGCACCGAGCGTGGTCACTGAGGTGAGCACCTCGTCGAGGGTGTGGGGGTCGATGGTGAGGACCTCGGCTCGGCAGCCGAGGAAGGCCAGGGCGTCGTCGACGACGGAGACGTCCACGGCGCAGACGGCGCACAGGTCCTGGGTGACCACGAGGTCGGCGTCGAGGGCGCCGAGGGCTCCGGCGTCGAGGTGGTAGAGGTCTTCGCCGGCCGCCATGGCCTTGCTGACGAAGGCGTCGATGTCGCTCGCCGAGAGGCCCTCGGGAATGGCTGTCGTGGAGACGATCGTGCGCTCACGAGCCTCGGCCGGGGTGTCGCACTCGAACGTGACGCCCACGACCTGGTCGCCGGCGCCGAGCGCGAACAGGATCTCCGTCGTCGAGGGCAACAGGGACACGATCCGCATGCCGCGACCCTACGCGGGCCCGGCGCCGCGGCATACCGTGGCCTCCGGCGCCCGGGTTAGGTTGGCACCATGGAGAACTGGGAATCTCCGGTGGAACGCGCCATCCGTGAGGCGCAGGAGCGCGGGGAGTTCGACAACCTGCCCGGGACGGGGAAGCCGCTGCGCAGCCTCGGTGACCCCGAGCGGGACGACCCGGACTGGTGGGTCAGGCAGCTGGCTGAGCGGGAGCACCTCGACCTGTCGGGTGCGCTGTCGCCGCCGTTGGCGCTGCGCAAGGAGGCCGCCACGTTCCCGGGGTCACTGCTCGACCTGCGCACCGAGGCGAGCGTCCGCGCCGTGCTGGAGGACTACAACCACCGGGTGAAGACGGACCGGCTGCGGCCGGGGGTCGGGTCGACCTTCCCGATCTGGGCGCCGCTCGTCGACGTCGACGACCTGGTCGAGCAGTGGCGCACCCTGCGCGAGGAACAGGCTGCCCAGCGAGCAGCGGCCGCCGGCCACGCGACCACCTCGGCGGCTCGCGACCGTCAGGGCCCCGCGTGGCTCACCCGGCTGCTGCGGCGCCTGTCGGGAGCCTGACCACCAGGGGATCCGACGTCCATCCGTGCCTTCGACGCCACGGATGGACCTCGCGCGCGGTCAGCGCGGCGGGCCTCAGCCGCCGAGGTTGCTCGAGTCGTTGACGCGCAGCACGCTCTCCTGGGACGGCAGCTGGTCCTGCTTCACGATCCCGACCGGGCAGGTCATGCCGTTGGGCCCGTGGTTGCAGTAGCCGCCGGGGTTCTTGTAGAGGTACTGCTGGTGGTAGTCCTCGGCGTAGTAGAACGGGCCGGCGTCCTCGGCTGAGCGCAGCTCCGTCGTGATGGTGCCGAACGCGTTGTCGGTCAACACCTTCTGGAACGCCTCGCGGGTCGCCTCGGCGGCGCGCTGCTGGTCGGGGGTGGTCCAGTAGATCGCCGACCGGTAGGCCGTGCCGATGTCGTTGCCCTGGCGGTTGCCCTGGGTCGGGTCGTGGTTCTCCCAGAACTCCTTCAGCAGCAGCTCGGGGGTGGTCTGCTCCGGGTCGTAGGCGACCAGCACCGCTTCGGCGTGACCGGTCAGGCCGGTGCAGGTCTCCTCGTAGGTGGGGTTCGGGGTGAGGCCGCCCATGTAGCCGGCGGCGGTGGTGACGACCCCCGGGAGCCGCCAGAAGATGCGCTCGGCGCCCCAGAAGCACCCCATCGCGATGTAGAGCACCTCGGTGCCCTCGGGCCAGGGGCCCTCGAGCGGCGTGTGCAGGACGACGTGCTCGTCGGCGATGTGGAACGGACGTGTCTCGCGTCCGCGCAGGGCGTTCTCGGCGGTGGGCAGGGTGGTCTTGGCGCGCGATCCGAATATCACGACCGGTCCAACGCGGCCTGCCCCACGACTGTTCCGGCTGGACCTTACGGTGGGGTGACGTCCGCGCGGCCCGGGCAAACTCGGTGGCCCCGCCACGTCACCTCGGGGAAGGTGGTGCCATGGTCACCATCGTCCTGGTCGAGGACCCGCACGACGCCCAGCGCCAGCTCTTCGACGACTGGGCGGGGGTCTTCGCCGCTGACGGGCGGCACACCTTCGGCCCGGACCACTCCGCCCACTCGGCCGACGAGCTGCGGGAGATGACGCGCAGCACCTCGCAGCACCGGATCGCGTGGGCCGGGGTCGACCAGTCGGGCACCGTGGTCGGCGCGGCGGGGCTGGTGATGCCCAGGCACGACAACCTGGCGCAGGCCGTGGTCACCGTCGTGGTGCACCCCGACCACCGTCGGCGCGGCATCGGCACCGCTCTCCTGGAGCAGGCCGAGGCTTCAGCCCTCGAGCACCGTCGCACGGTCCTCCTCACCGAGACGCAGTGGCGGGTGGGTGCCCGCGACGAGAGCGGCGAGGACTTCGCCGCACGACATGGGTATGCCGCGGCGCAGACCGTGCTGCGCAGCTCGCTGTCCCTTCCCGCTGACCGGGCGCGGCTGGACGCCGCGGTGGAGGGGCACGACGCGGACGGGTACGTCGTGCGGACCTGCTGGGACGGCATACCGGAGTCGTGGTTGGCCGGACGCGCGGAGCTGAGCCGTCGGATGAGCACTGACATCCCGATGGGCGACCTCGTCCTCGAGGAGGAGCGGTGGGACGAGGAGCGGGTGCGCACCGACTACCAGCGGATCGCCGCGATCGGTCGCCGGGTCGTCGACGCATACGCCCAGCACGAGGCCACGGGTCAGCTGGTCGGCTACACCCAGGTGCAGGTGCCGCAGGCCGACCCGCAGGTGGCGTTCCAGCAGGACACCCTCGTGATGCGCGAACACCGAGGTCACCGGCTCGGGCTGCGGATGAAGGCGGCCGGGACGCTGGCGCTGATGGAGGGCTCGCCGGACACGACGAGCGTCCGCACCTGGAACGCCGACGACAACGCGGCGATGCTGGCGGTCAACCGCGACCTCGGCTTCGTCCACGACGGCATGATGCGCGAGTGGCAGAAGGTGGTGACGCTGTGATGGACGACCCGGTCGACGTCGACCTCGGCACGGTGGCCTCGATCCACGTCGCCAAGGCCACCAAGCTGCCCATGCGGCCGGTCGAGTCGGTCGTCGCCGAGGCGGGCGCAGGGCTGGTCGGCGACCGCTACCACGGCTCCAAGCACCGCCACGTCACCGTGCAGTCGGCACCCTCCCTCGCCGACGCGAGCCGGGCCCTCGGCGCCCCGGTCGACGCAGGCGCCACCCGTCGCAACATCACCCTGTCCGGCGGGCCGGTGCCGGGCCGCCCGGGCACCCGGATCCGGATGGGGGAGGCCCTGCTCGAGGTGGTGCGCCCCGCCGCACCCTGTCGCCTGATGGACGACCTCATCGGCCCCGGGGCGATGAAGGCCCTCCACGCGCGCGGCGGCACGGTGTTCCGGATCCTCGAGGGAGGGGTCATCCGGCTGGGCGACCCGGTGGTGCGGGAGGACGCGCAGGAGGGGTCGCCGGAGGGCTCCTGAGCGGGGGCTAGCCTTGCCGCCATGACGGAGCAGCACAGCACTGACCACGGCTTCTCGACGCGTGCGATCCACGCGGGGCAGGAGCCGGACGCAGGCACCGGAGCGGTGATCACCCCCATCTTCCAGGTGTCCACCTACAAGCAGGACGGGATCGGTGGCTTCCGCGGCGGCTACGAGTACAGCCGCTCGGCCAACCCGACCCGCACCGCCCTGGAGGAGTGCTTCGCAGCGCTCGAGGGTGGCGCCCGCGGCTTCGCCTTCTCGTCGGGTCTGGCCGGTCAGGACACCGTCCTGCGGGCCCTCCTCACGCCCGGTGACCACGTGGTCGTCCCGAGCGATGCCTATGGCGGCACCTACCGGCTCTTCAACAAGGTCCTGACCACGTGGGGCGTGGACCACACCATCGCGCCGATGGGCGACCTCGACGCGGTGCGCGCCGCGATCCGCCCCGGCAGCACCAAGATCCTCTGGGTCGAGACGCCGACCAACCCGTTGCTCGGCATCGCCGACATCTCCGCCCTGGCCGAGCTCGCGCACGGCGCAGGCGCGTTGCTGGTGGTCGACAACACCTTCGCCTCGCCCTACCTGCAGCAGCCGCTCGCGCTCGGCGCCGACATCGTCACGCACTCGACGACCAAGTACTGCGGCGGCCACTCCGACGTCGTCGGTGGCGCCGTCGTGGTGGGCCACGACATCACCGTGCCGGGCTTCGAGGACGCGGTGGATCGCGTTGCGTTCCACCAGAACTCGATGGGCGCGGTCGCCGGACCGATGGACGCCTGGCTCGTCCTGCGCGGGCTGAAGACGCTGGCGCTTCGGATGGAGAAGCACAGCGACAACGCCGAGCGCGTCGTGGAGTTCCTCACCGCCCACCCAGCCGTCAGCGCCGTCCACTACCCCGGCCTGGAGAGCCACCCCGGCCACGAGGTCGCGAAGCGCCAGATGAAGCGGTTCGGAGGCATGATCTCTTTCCAGGTCAGGGCGGGGGAGGACGTCGCCGTCAAGGTCTGCGGCGAGACCCAGCTGTGGACCCTGGGCGAGTCCCTCGGCGGGGTGGAGTCGCTCATCGAGCACCCCGCGCGGATGACCCACGCGTCGGTCGCCGGCACCGAGCTCGAGGTGCCCGCCGACCTGATCCGCCTGTCGGTCGGCATCGAGGACGTCGAGGACCTCATCGCCGACCTCGGGCAGGCCCTCGACCGGCTCGGCTGAGGCGAGCGGCGCGCTCGTGCAGCTGCTCTGCGTCGACTTCGGGTCGACCTTCACCAAGGCGGTGCTCGTCGACGGCGAGGGTGCCGTGGTGGCGACCGCCTCGACCCCGACCACGGTCGGCACGGACGTCCTCGACGGGTACCGCACCCTCCGCGACGAGCTGCGCCCGCACGGCGCGGTCGACGAGGTGCTGGCCTGCTCCAGCGCCGGAGGGGGGCTGCGTCTCGCGGTGGTCGGCTACGAGCGCGAGGTCACGGCTCAAGCGGGTTTCCGCGTGGGGCTCAGCGCCGGTGCGCGCGTCGCCCACGTGACGTCCGGGCCGCTGTCGGGGGCTGACGTGAAGGCCCTGCGGGACAGCCGTCCCGACCTCGTGCTGCTGGTGGGCGGCACCGATGGCGGCAACGCAGAAGTGTTGCTGCACAACGCCTCTCGGCTCGCCAAGGCGCGGATTTCCGCACCACTCGTGGTCGCCGGGAACGCCGACGCTCAGGCGGAGGTCGCGGCGGCCCTGTCGGCCACCGGTCGCTCGTTCACCGTGGCGGACAACGTGCTGCCGTCGATCGGTGTGATCGCGCCAGAGTCGGCCAGGGCCGCCATCCGCCGGGTCTTCCTCGAGCACGTGATCGGGGGCAAGGGCCTCTCGCGAGGGCCGGACTTCGGTGCGATGGTGCAGGCGCCCACTCCTGACGCGGTCCTCGACGGGGTCGCCGTGCTGGCCGAGCACCTCGACGGCGACGTCATGGTCGTCGACATCGGCGGGGCGACGACCGACGTCTACTCGGCCCTGCGCCCCCAGGGCGAGGACTCCGGCCTCGCCAAGGACGTGGTGGCCCCCCTGTGGCACGCGCGCACCGTGGAGGCCGACCTCGGGATGCGGTGGAACGCCGAGGGCATCGTCGAGGCCGCGCGGCGCGAGCACGTCCCCGTCCCCGACGGCATCGACGGGTATGCCGCGAGCGTCGTCCGCGACACCGGTCACCTCCCCGAGGATGAAGGGGAGTGGGCGCTCGACCTCGCGCTCGCCCGGGCCGCGGCGGTGGTCGCCGTGCGCCGCCACGCGCGTCCGCCCGCACCGGGCGCTGGGGCCCGGCCCCTGGCCGATGTGCAGGTCGTGGTGGGTTCCGGTGGGGTCCTGCGCCACGCGGACGCCCCCGGTCGGGAGCAGGTGCTGCGGGCCGTCGCCGGTGACCACGCGGGCGGGTGGAAGGTCCCGCGGGACGCCGCGCTGGTGACGGACACGGCATACCTGCTCTTTGCGGTGGGGCTGCTGCGCGAGGCGCACCCGGAGGTGGCCCGGGCGCTGGCCCGGACGGTCGTGGGCCCCGGTGTCGGTGGTCTCTCCTAACGTCGGGGCATGAGCGACGACACCGTCCCGAAGCCCAAGCTCGACCTCGTGGTGCTCGACTGCCCCGACGCCCTGGCGCTCGCCCGGTTCTACGCCGAGGTGCTCGGCTGGGAGACCGAGCCCGACTCCGACCAGGGCTGGGCGACCCTCGTGCCGCCGGGCGGGGGTCTCACCCCCGACCACCCCGATGGCCGGGCGACCCTGGCGTTCCAGCAGATCGACGACTTCGTCCGGCCCACCTGGCCCGGTGGGGCCCACCCACAGCAGTTCCACCTGGACCTCTGGGTGGAGGGGATCGCGGCGGCCGAGCCGGCGGTGCTCGCCGCCGGGGCGACCGTCCACGATCACCAGCCGTCCGAGGACGGCGGGTTCAAGGTCTACCTCGACCCGGCCGGCCACCCGTTCTGCCTGGTCGGCCGACCCTGACGCCGCGCGGGCTTGTGCTGCCCGGGCGAAACGCGATACAACGTGTTGTGACAGACGCGATATAACGTGAATGGAGCGCCGAAAATGAATGGTCGACCACCCGCGCCGCCGCCTAGGGTCGAGCGATGACCTCCCCCGCGATCGAGGCCGAGCACCTCGTCAAGAAGTTCGGAGACACGACCGCCGTCGACGACGTCAGCTTCTCCGTGCCGGAGGGGTCCGTGCTGGGTCTCCTGGGCCCCAACGGTGCCGGCAAGACGACCACCGTGCGGATGATGACGACCCTGGCCAAGCCGACGAGCGGCACGGCGCGGGTGGCCGGCCACGACGTCCTGCGAGAGCCCGACGCGGTGCGTCGCTCGATGGGTCTGACCGGCCAGGCCGCGACCGTGGACGAGCTGCTCACCGGACGCGAGAACCTGCGGCTCATCGGATCGCTCTACGGCCTGTCGGGCAGCTACGTGAAGTCGGCCGGCGCCGACCTGCTGGAGCGGTTCTCCCTCACCGAGGCAGCCGACCGCACCGTGAAGACCTACTCCGGCGGCATGCGTCGTCGGCTCGACCTCGCGGTGAGCCTCATCGCCACCCCGCCGGTGCTGTTCCTCGACGAGCCCACGACGGGTCTCGACCCCCGCAGCCGGGTCGAGCTGTGGGAGGTCCTGCGCGGCCTGGTCAAGGACGGCACCACGCTGCTCCTGACGACCCAGTACCTCGAGGAGGCCGACCAGCTCGCCGACCGCATCGTCGTGATCGACCGTGGCCAGATCATCGCCGAGGGCACGCCGCTCGAGCTCAAGGACCGCAGTGGCAAGGCCAGCCTGGTGCTGACCGTGTCGCGGGCCGAGGACCTGCAGACCGCCGCCGACATGCTGCGCCAGCGGGTCTCCGAGGTGCACGTCGACGAGGCCGCCCGCCAGCTGACCGCGCCGGCCGAGGGGCTGCGCGACATGACGAGGATCGCCGCGGTCTTCGAGGACAGCTCGATCGAGCTCGACGACCTCGGTCTCAAGCGACCGAGCCTCGACGACGTGTTCCTCCACCTCACCGGCCACCGCGCCGAAGAGCCCACCGAGACCGAGCAGGAGCAGGCGTCATGACCACCGACACCACGACCCGGCAGTCGGCCAGCGGGATCGCCCGACCCGAGATCAAGCCGACGGGGCTGCTGCGCCAGTCGCTGGCGATCACCCGTCGCAACCTCATCCACATCAAGCGGATGCCCGAGATGCTGATGGACGTCACCATCCAGCCGGTGATGTTCGTCCTGCTCTTCGCCTACGTCTTCGGCGGTTCGATCGCGGTCAAGGGCTCACCCGCCGGATACCGGGAGTGGCTGATGGGCGGGATCATGGGGCAGACCATCGCCTTCGCGTCCTTCATCGTCGCCGTCGGCCTCACCGCAGACATCGACAAGGGCATCGTCGACCGCATGCGGTCGCTGCCGATCAACCCCTCGGCCGTGCTGGTGGGCCGGAGCATCTCCAGCCTCCTGCACTCCAGCATCGGCATCCTCGTGATGTCGGTGACCGGGTTGTTCGTCGGCTGGCGGATCCGCGGCAGCTTCGCCGAGGCCGTGCTGGCCTACGCGCTGCTGCTGCTCTGGGGCTTCGCGATGATCTGGATCGGCATCCTCGTCGGCTCGGCGATGCGGTCGGTCGAGGCCGTGAACGGGCTGATGTTCACGACGATGTTCCCGATCACGTTCCTGGCCAACACCTTCGCGCCGACCGACAACATGCCCCACTTCCTGAGGGTCATCGCCGAGTGGAACCCCATCTCGTCGTTGGTCCAGGCGGTCCGGCAGCTGTGGGGCAACGACCTCCCGGTGCCGGCCGACGCTGCACTCCCGCTGCACCACCCGATCATCACCACGCTGATCTGGACCGTCGGGCTCACCCTGGTGATGGCCCCACTCGCGATCCGCGCGTTCGCCAAGCGCACCGAGGGCTAGCCAGCCCCCCTGCCCGGGCCCAGGCCCGGGCAGGGGGGTCAGGGGCGTCTCCGGGGCCGGTCCGGAGGGACTAGCCTTCCGGCCATGGCATCACCGACGCTGTCAGTCACCCTGGACGACGTGCGCGCTGCGCAAGACCTGCTCAGCGGCGTCGTCCGACCCACCCCGCTCGAGTACAGCCGGGCCCTGTCCGACCGGGTCGGCGCCGAGGTGTTCCTCAAGTGCGAGAACCTCCAGCGAGCGGGTTCGTTCAAGATCCGGGGCGCCTACACGCGGATGGCTCGGCTCTCCGACGCGGAGAAGGCCCGGGGGGTCGTGGCGGCGAGCGCCGGCAACCACGCGCAGGGTGTCGCGCTGGCCGGCCAGCTGCTGGGCATCGACGTCAAGGTCTACATGCCGTACGGCGCCCCGATGCCCAAGCTGCTGGCGACGCAGGCCTACGGCGCGACCATCGAACAGGTCGGCACGACCATCGACGAGTGCCTGGTCAAGGCCCGCGAGTGGGAGTCGACCAACGGCGCCGTCCTGATCCACCCCTTCGACCACCACGACATCGTCGCGGGCCAGGGCACCGCGGGGCTCGAGATCCTCGACCAGTGCCCCGACGTCCGGACCATCGTGGTCAGCACCGGCGGCGGTGGGCTCCTCGCCGGCATCTCCGTGGCGGTCCGGGCCGCGCGGCCCGAGGTGCGGATCATCGGCGTGCAGGCCGAACAGGCGGCGGCCTACCCCTTGTCCCTCGCGGCAGGCAAGCCGGTCGCCTTCGAGAACATGCAGACCATGGCCGACGGCATCGCCGTCGGGATGCCCGGCGACGTGCCCTACGCGCTGGTGCGCGACCTCGTCGACGCGATCGAGACGGTCAGCGAGGAGGAGCTGTCCCGAGCCCTGCTGTTCGTCCTCGAGCGAGCCAAGCTCGTCGTCGAGCCGGCCGGCGCCGCGGCGGTGGCCCACCTGCTCGACCGGGCCGGCCACCAGCACCTCGACGGACCGGTCGTGGCGGTCCTCTCCGGCGGCAACATCGACCCGCTCCTGCTCCTGCGGATCATCCGGCACGGCATGGCCGCCGCCGGTCGCTACCTGCAGTTCCGGGTGCGGATCTCGGACCGGCCCGGCCACCTGGCCCGGCTGCTCGCCGACTGCGCGGCCGTCGACGCCAACGTGCTGGAGGTCGAGCACATCCGCACCGGCACGACCATCACGGTCGACGAGGTGGAGATCGGGCTGCAGCTCGAGACCCGGGGCAAGCAGCACTGCGAAGAGGTCCTGCGGACCTTGCGCAGCAAGGGCTACCAGCTCAAGTTCGGCTGACCGGCACACCCCGACACCGCAGAAAGGCCGCCCCGAGGGGCGGCCTTCTGCGTGGTGGAGAGTGCTCAGCCGCCGTGCGGCTTGGCGCCCTTCACGGACACCTGGATGACCTTGCCGTTCGGGGCCTTGTAGGAGGCCTTGTCGCCGACCTTCTTGCCGTTGATCGCGGCGCCCAGCGGGGACTTCTCGCTGTAGACCTCGAGGTCGCTGTCACCGGCGATCTCGCGCGACCCGAGGAGGAAGGTCACGTCGTCGCCGAACATCTCTACGGTGACGACCATGCCCGGCTCGACGATGCCGTCATCAGCCGGCTTGGCTCCCACGACGGCGTTCTCGAGCAGCTGGGTCAGCTGGCGGATGCGGGCCTCCATCTTGCCCTGCTCCTCCTTGGCCGCGTGGTAGCCGCCGTTCTCCTTGAGGTCGCCCTCGTCGCGGGCCGCCTCGATCTTCTTGGCGATCTCCGTACGGCCTTCTCCGGACATCTGGTCCAGCTCGGCCTTCAGACGGTCGAAGGCCTCCTGGGTCAGGTAGCTCGCGGTGGGGGTCGCGGTCTCGCTCACGGTGATACTCCTTGATCGGGTCCCCGTCGGACGCGGTTGCGTCTCGGAGAGGGTGGTACGCGCAGCGGCCCGGACCCCGACCACGTCGCTGTTGACGTCGCAGTGGCCGGTCCAGACCGCTCGGTGAAAGGACAAGACTACCTCGCGCCGCACGAACACGTCGCTGAGCCTTTCAACAGCGCTGCGCTGAACATCTGGACAACCCGTCAGGTACGCCGCGTGGCCGGCTCTGCAGACCCATCGCCTCTCGCAAAACCGCAGGTCAACGGCTGTTCGGCGGCAGTCCGAGCGGCACGATCCGCCCGGTCGGGTCGCGCCCCAAGTCAGTCCCAAGTGGTGGGCGGCATCCTCGTCCCAGACGACCACCGAGGACGTCCCGACCAGAGGAGCGAACCAGCATGTCCGTCACCACCCCCGACCGCCCGGCCGACGCCTCGACGCGCGCCGCTCTCCGGGCGCTCCCGCGCAGCAGCGGTGGAGCCCTCCGGCTGGCGATGGCCGTGCTGCTCGCGACCGACCTCGTCGGCGGGCTCGTCGCGGTTCGCGCCGGGGTGAACACCTGGGGCGAGGCGTGGGGCCCGGAGGCCCTGCTCGCTGCACCGGTGCCGATGATCGTGGCGCAGCTGCTGCTGGTCTGGCTGGCGACCCGACGCCTCGGCCGGGGTGCCGCCGTGGCCGCAGGGCTGCTGGCCACCGCGTGCCTGGTGAGCGTCGTCTCCGGGTTCTTCGACGGTGGCCTCGGCAACGCCGAGCTGACCGCCGGGCTGGCTGCCTACCAGTACGTCCTGCTGGCCGTGACGACAGCGGTGGGCGCGCTCGCCATCCGGCGCACCGTCGCCGCCCTCGCCCGCTGATTCGATGTGAACGCGCAGGAGATCCCCGGCGCGTTTACATCGACACGCGGATGGAGGGTCGGTCAGGAGTCGGGCACGCAGTCCCGCACGCTGCCGCCCACGGCCCGGGACGCGGTGCGGACCAGCACCTGCAGGTGGCTCGACCGCTGGGTGGACGCAGGCACCGGCACCTCGAGCACCCCGACGACGCCGTGCGCGGTGTCCTGCGCCTGCACCGTGCAGACGACCTCCTGGCCCGGGGAGCGGTGGACGTCGAACCCGACCTGCACGCTGGTGTCGTCGATGACCTTGTAGTCGGTGTCGGTCCAGGTGATCGCGCCCAGGCTGTTGGCCAGTCCGAGCCAGACGGCGAGGGCGATCCCGATCGTGCAGCCGATCGTGCCGATGACCCACCAGCGGCCGGTGCCTGGGGCGGGACGGGGGAGCGGCATGGGTGACCTTCTGCGGGTGAGAGGATGGCTGGCGGTTCCGAGTGTCTGACGACTCTGGACAATGATTGTCGACGATGGACGAGCGAGGTTCTGCAGGTGGCTGACCGGTTGCGGCTCATGGCGGTGCACGCGCACCCCGACGACGAGTCGAGCAAGGGCGCGGCGACGATGGCGAAGTACGCCGGCACGGGCTATGACGTGCTCGTCGTCTCGTGCACGGGTGGGGAGCGCGGCGACGTGCTCAACCCCCGGCTCAAGGGCGACCCCCACATCGAGCGCGACCTGGCCCAGGTCCGGCGCGAGGAGATGAAGCGGGCCCAGGAGATCCTCGGCGTCGACCACACCTGGCTCGGTTTCGTCGACTCGGGTCTGCCCGAGGGTGACCCGCTCCCCCCGCTGCCGGACGGGTGCTTCGCGCTCGAGCCGATCGAGGTCACCACCGAGGCGCTGGTCCGCGAGATCCGGCGGTTCCGTCCGCACGTCATGACGACCTACGACGAGAACGGCGGCTACCCCCACCCCGACCACATCATGACCCACACGGTCTCGATGGCCGCCTTCGCGGCGGCCGGTGACGCCGCGGCATACCCCCATGCGGGTGAGCCGTGGCAGCCGCTGAAGATCTACTACAACTCGCACAACCGGGCGAAGTACGCGGCGTTCCACGACGCGCTGCTCGCGCAGGGCGTCGAGAGCCCGTATGCCGACTGGCTCAAGGACTGGGACCCGGCCACCGCGCGCACCATCACCACCCGCGTGGAGTGCTCCGACTTCTTCGACCAGCGCGACCAGGCGCTGCTCGCGCACGCCACCCAGATCGACCCCGACGGCGCGTGGTTCCGGGTGCCCCGCGAGATGCAGGTCAGTGTCTGGCCGACCGAGGACTTCGAGGCGGCGCTGTCCTACGTGCCCGTCGAGCCCGTGGAGGACGACCTGTTCGCGGGCATCCCCGACGCGGCGACGGGTGACGAGCTCGCCACCCGCGGTGACCTCGAGATCGCGTACGACGGCCGCAAGGAGAAGACGACGTGAACGGCGCACCGTCGGCGATGGTCTCGCCGGGCCTGTGGGGCTTCGTGGCGTTCTTCGTGCTGGCTCTCGCGCTCTACCTGTTGATGCGCAACATGAACGCGCGGATGCGACGGATGTCCTACGCCGCGCAGGAGCGCGAGCGGGAGGCCGAGGCGGAGCTCTCCGGGAAGGACCCGGGCCGGGGCGAGCCCGGCGCGCCGGAGCCGGGACGTGACGTCGACACTGGTGACGCTGAGGGCGACGGAGAGCAGACTGGGGAGCCCAGGACCTAGCGCTCCGCCCCGGCGGGACGCCGCCCGAGGGTCGGCCGGGGCTGGGCGTCAGTCACGCTGAGGCGAGGCCTCAGGACGCCGACCCGGCCCCGTAGACCGACATCGACGCCGCGATGTAGTGCACCGTGAACGCGGCGACGGTCAGGGTGTGGAAGATCTCGTGGAAGCCGAACCAGCGCGGGGAGGGGTTCGGCCGCTTGATGCCGTAGACGAGCGCGCCCACCGTGTAGAGCAGGCCACCGACGGCGATCAGGGTCACGATCGCCGGGCCGCCGAACTTGAGCAACGGGCCCAGGTAGAAGACGGCGACCCAGCCGAGGGCGACGTAGACCGGCGTGTAGAGCCAGCGCGGGGCGCCGACCCAGAAGACCCGGAACAGGACGCCGGCAACGGCGCCGATCCAGACGATGAGCAGCATCGTGCGCGCGTCGTCGCGCGGCAGCAGCAACGCGAACGGCGTGTAGGTGCCCGCGATGATGAGGAAGATGTTGGAGTGGTCCATCCGCTTGAGCACCCCGGCCACCTTGGGTGACCAGTTGCCGCGGTGGTAGACCGCCGAGGTGCCGAAGAGCAGCCAGGCGGTGACGCTGAAGACGGTCGCGGCGATCCGCGCCGGAGTGGTGGGGGCCAGCGCGATCAGGACGATGCCCGCCGCGACGGCCAGGGGGACCATGCCCGCGTGCAGCCAGCCGCGCAGGTGGGGCTTCACTGCGGCGACGACAGACTCGAGGGGTCCCTGGGTGGAACGGGGGTCGGGTGCTGAGGTCATGGCACCACTGTAACCTACGGTTGCGTAGGTTACTAGCGCGTAGGTTGTGAGCCTTGACTCAGAACGGTCGCGAACTCGGACATCTGCACCACGGTCACCGGCCGTCACGCTGGCGTCTTCTGTCGCCCGGGGGCAGCCCGCCCTCACGCGCCGGGCGTCGGGCGGACCAGCAGGGCCTGGGCGGTCCGGCCCACGAAGCCCTCCTCGTCGAACACCTCGGCCTGCGCCAGGCCGGCCGCTCCGCCCCCGAGGGTCGTGCGGGCGCGCAGCCCGATCCACTCGCCGGCCGGTTCACGCACGAGGTGCGCGGTCAGCTCGGTGTTCATGAACTGCCACTGGGTGATCTCCAGGGCCGCGCTCGCCCCGGACGCGGAGTCGACGCAGACCATCAGCCGCTCCAGCGGTGCCATCGGCTCACCCGTCACGAGAGGCACCCGCGGACGCATCCAGACCGTC
The DNA here is from genome assembly GCF_001429605.1 of Phycicoccus sp. Soil802. GTDB lineage: Bacteria > Actinomycetota > Actinomycetes > Actinomycetales > Dermatophilaceae > Pedococcus. The sequence continues at coordinate 455,053 of NZ_LMSS01000005.1, read as the reverse complement.
GCCGGCCCGACCTGCTCGAGCGAGCCCTCCACCCAGGACCACTCGATCGCGTCGAGGTAGCCGGGGTGCCAGCCCGGAGGGACGGCTCCTTCGCCACCCGTCGCGGGGCCGCTCGGCGGGGTCGGCAGGCCGGCCACCGGGCCCGAGTCGACCCGCGGCACCAGCCAGGCGGCGGCCCGTGCAGCGACACGTCCCGAGTCGGCGTCGGCCAGCTCGCACTCGACCAGCTCGACGCTGCGCCCCGGCCTCGCGACCACCGCCTCGACGCGCAGCCGGCCGACCGGCACCGGTCCGAGCAGGTCGCAGGTCAGCCGTGCGACCACGCGGCTGCCGTCGCCCAGCCGCTGGGCCTCCCTCGCCATCAGCGCCATCGGCGGGCCGCCGTGCTGCGCGTGCGGAGACCAGGGCCCGGCCGTGTGGCTGGTGGAGGTGACCGTGCTGGCCCCCGCCTCGGTGTCGTCGAGCACGTAGAAGGCCTCGGGGGCGGGCGACATGGTGGCCATCCTGCCGGACCGCGACCGCCCGACGGGGGTAGCGTGGTGGCCGTGGCGCTGTCGGACCTCCTGTATGCCGCGTACGAGCGGCGACTCAGCCGTCGCCTCTCCCGGGAGACGCTTCCCCGCCACGTCGGCGTCATGCTGGACGGCAACCGGCGCTGGGCCAAGGCCCGCGGTCACGGCACCAAGGAAGGCCACCAGGCCGGCGCCGACAACATCGCGGGGTTCCTGGACTGGTGTGAGGAGGCCCGCGTCGAGGTCGTCACGCTGTGGCTGCTCTCCACCGACAACCTCAACCGCCCGGCCGCCGAGGTCGTCCCCCTCCTGTCGATCATCGAGACCACGGTCAGTGACCTGGCCCAGACCAAGCGCTGGGTGATCAACCCGGTGGGCTCGCTCGACCTGCTGCCTGCGGAGACCGCTCGGCGGCTCAAGGAGGCCGCCGACCTGACCGAGGGCGTGCAGGGCATGACCGTCAACGTCGCGGTCGGCTACGGCGGGCGCCAGGAGATCACCGACGCCGTCCGGTCGATGCTCGTCTCGCACGCCGCCAACGGCACCACCATCGAGGAGCTGGCCGAGACGCTCCAGGTCGAGCACATCGCCGAGCACCTCTACACCAAGGGACAGCCCGACCCCGACCTCGTCATCCGCACGTCGGGGGAGCAGCGCCTCTCCGGCTTCCTGCTCTGGCAGAGCGCGCACAGCGAGTTCTACTTCTGCGAGGCCTACTGGCCCGACTTCCGGCACGTCGACTTCCTCCGCGCGCTGCGCGCCTATGCCGAGCGGAACCGCAGGTTCGGTAACTAAACGGGCTCGGCGGCATACCAACGTCTGAGGCGCGCCTCGGGCCAACGGGTTAACTCTGGATGACATGGGCCGACATGCGGCGTGGTTGCACGGCGCGGGCGTGATGCGGTCGTACCGTCCGTAGTGACGCGGGGCACCCGTCCCGCGTTCGGGGAGGCCAACCTATGGAGCAGATCCAGCTCCGAGCGGAGGGCCGGAACCGGCTCCCCCGCGGTGGGAAGGCCTGGTCCCGGCACCTCGTTCGCGAGTAGGCGCACCGCGCCGAAGCGCGCGTTGTGCCAAGGAGAGACATTGGCCTCGAACCACGACACCACCCGTCGTACCTCCTCCAGCACTGCGGCCGCGCCTCGCGCCATGCCGGTTCCCAAGGCCAAGGGCAAGAGCAAGGCCCCCGCCTTCCGGACGTTCGTCCTCGACACGTCCGTCCTGTTGTCCGACCCGCGCGCCATGCTGCGGTTCAAGGAGCACGAGGTCGTGCTGCCGGTGGTCGTCGTGACCGAGCTCGAGGCCAAGCGACACCACCCCGAGCTGGGCTACTTCGCCCGGCAGGCGCTGCGGCTGCTCGACGACCTGCGGATCAGTGAGGGGCGGCTCGATGCGCCGGTCTCCGTCGGCGACGACGGGGGCACCCTCCGGGTGGAGCTCAACCACACCGACCCGAGCTCGCTCCCGGCCGGGTTCCGGCTCGGCGACAACGACACCCGCATCCTCTCCGTCGCGAAGAACCTGTCCGACGAGGGCTTCGCCGTCACGGTGGTCAGCAAGGACCTCCCGATGCGGGTCAAGGCGTCGGCGGTCGGTCTCGAGGCCGAGGAGTACCGCGCCGAGCTCGCGATCGACAGCGGGTGGACCGGGATGGCCGAGCTCGACGTCACCGTCGAGGAGATGGACTCCCTCTACGAGCACGGGCGGGTCGAGAACGCCACCGCGGCCGAGATGCCCTGCCACACGGGTGTCGTCCTGCTCTCGCCGCGGGGAAGCGGTCTGGGGCGGGTCGGCGCCGACAAGCAGGTGCGGTTGGTCCGCGGCGACCGGGACGCGTTCGGCCTGCACGGCCGCAGCGCCGAGCAGCGGATCGCGCTCGACATCCTGCTCGACCCCGACGTGGGCATCGTGTCGCTCGGCGGGCGGGCCGGCACCGGGAAGTCGGCGCTCGCGCTGTGCGCCGGCATCGAGGCGGTGATGGAGCGGCGGCAGCACCGCAAGGTCGTGGTCTTCCGTCCCCTGTATGCCGTGGGCGGCCAGGAGCTGGGCTACCTCCCCGGCAGCGAGTCGGAGAAGATGGGCCCCTGGGCCCAGGCGGTCTTCGACACCCTGGGTGCGTTGGTCTCCCACGAGGTGGTCGAGGAGATCATGGACCGGGGGATGCTCGAGGTGCTGCCGTTGACCCACATCCGGGGCCGCTCCCTCCACGACGCGTTCGTGATCGTGGACGAGGCGCAGAGCCTGGAGCGCAACGTGCTGCTCACCGTGCTGTCCCGCATCGGCCAGAACTCCCGCGTCGTGCTCACCCACGACGTGGCCCAGCGCGACAACCTGCGCGTCGGGCGGCACGACGGCGTGGCAGCGGTGATCGAGGCGCTCAAGGGCCACCCGCTGTTCGCCCACGTCACGCTCACCCGCAGCGAGCGGAGTCCGATCGCAGCCCTGGTGACCGACCTGCTGGAGGGGCTCGAGGTCTGACCTCCGAGGGCCGGCCCCCAAGTGTGCGGGCGCTCGTCCCGGTGACGCGCCGCCGTGGTCCCGTACGGGGGAATCGCGAGATTCCTCCCGGAACCACGGCGGCGCCTCCACCGAAAGGATGACTCTGGCGTCACATTCGTCACAGGAGTCACAGAAAGTGGTTGACGATTTCATTTCGCGTCGCCCGGTCGGGTAAGGTCTCGGTTTCATAACGTGCCGGGACGCTGTTCTGTTGGGCTGTTCAAGCCTGTTGGGCGACTTCGGCGAATACATCCCCCCGGCACCGATTTGAGGCCACCACGCAGGTGGCCTTTCCTTTGGAGGAACCCGTATGAGTCAGCCCTACCAGGGTCGACACCGCCATGCGTCGTCCCACGGCAGGAAAGCCTCTCGGTCCTCCGGTCTGACCAAGGCGATCCGTCGCCCCGCGGTCACCTCCAGCATGCTTCTCGCGGTCATCGCGACCACTGCCGCCGGCTACCAGGCCGCCGACCAGCGCCAGACCGGTGCGGCCGCCTTCACGGTGAGCACCGAGGCGATCGCCCAGGCCAACGAGCTCGCGGACGCCCAGATCGAGGACACCGCTCGACTGGCCGCCGACCGCAACAACACCAACGCCAGCATCGCCGCCGCGCAGGAGAAGGACCGCGTCGCCGCGGTCGCCGCCGAGCAGGCCGCCGCGAAGGCGCGTCGTGAGGAGGCCAAGAAGGTCGCCCGCGAGAAAGCTCGCAAGGCGCTCGCCGCCAAGAAGCAGGCCATCCTCGCCAACGCCCAGGCCGACCCGCGGGCGGCAGCCCAGGCGCTGCTGCCCGAGTTCGGCTTCGACGAGAGCCAGTGGAGCTGCCTCGACAACCTCTGGATGGGCGAGAGCGGCTGGCGCTACACCGCCGAGAACTCCTCCTCCGGCGCCTACGGCATCCCGCAGTCGCTGCCCGGCTCCAAGATGGCCACCATCGCCTCCGACTGGCGCACCAACCCGGTGACCCAGATCCGCTGGGGCCTGAAGTACATCAAGAGCTCCTACGGCACCCCGTGTGGCGCCTGGAGCGCTTGGCAGAGCCGCTCCCCGCACTGGTACTGAGCCACCACTCCTAGCGGGGTGGTCGGGTCATCGCCAGCACGTCGAGGGCCTCGTCGAGCTGCTGCTCGGTGAGCTCGCCGCTGGCGACGTGCCCCCGCTCGATGACGACGTCGCGGATCGGGCGACGCTCCTTGATCGACTGCTTCGCCACGGCGGCCGCAGCCTCGTAGCCGATGTACCGGTTGAGCGGGGTGACGATCGACGGCGACCCCTCGGCCAGCTCCCGCGACCGCTCGGCGTCGGCCTCGATGCCGGCCACGCACCGGTCGGCCAGCAACCGGGTGGCGGCGGCCAGCAGCGTCGCCGACTCGAGGATGTTGCGGGCCATCACCGGCAGCATCACGTTGAGCTCGAAGGCGCCTGACGCTCCGGCCACCGTGATGGCGGTGTCGTTGCCGACCACCTGGGCGCACACCATGAGGGTGGCCTCGGGCAGGACCGGGTTCACCTTGCCGGGCATGATGCTCGACCCCGGCTGGAGGTCGGGCAGGTGGATCTCGCCCAGCCCCGAGCGCGGACCGGACGACATCCACCGCAGGTCGTTGCAGATCTTGGTGAGGCTCACCGCGACCACCTTGAGCGCCCCGCTCAGCTCGACGACGGCGTCCTGGGCGGACTGCGCCTCGAAGTGGTCGGCCGCCTCGCGGAAGGCCACCCCGGTGCGCTCGCTGACGCGGTCGATGACGGCCGCCGCGAAGCCGGGAGCGGCGTTGAGGCCGGTGCCGGCCGCCGTCCCACCCAGCGGCAGCTCCGCGGTGGCCTGGGCGGCTACCAGCACCCGCTCGGCCCCGAGCTCCACCTGCCTGGCGTAGCCGCCGAACTCCTGGCCGAGCGTGACCGGCACGGCGTCCATCAGGTGGGTGCGTCCCGCCTTGACCACGTCGGCGAACTCGGACTCCTTGGCGCGCAACGCCTTGGCCAGGTGCAGCAGGCTCGGCGCGAGGTCGCGGTGCACGGCCAGGGTGGCGGCGATGCGCAGGGCGCTGGGGAAGGTGTCGTTGCTGGACTGGCCGGCGTTGACGTGGTCGTTGGGGTGCACCGCATGGTCGGTCGCGAGGTGCGCGATCCGGGCGACCACCTCGTTGACGTTCATGTTGGTCGAGGTGCCCGAGCCGGTCTGGAAGACGTCGATCGGGAACTGGTCGTCGTGGCGACCCTCGGCCACCTCGGTGGCGGCGGCCGCCACGGCCGCGGCCATCGGCTCCGGCAGCACCCCCAGCTCGGCGTTCACCTCGGCGGCGGCCGCCTTGAGCAGGGCGAGGGCGTGCACCACGCCGGCCGGCACGGGCTGGCCGGAGATCGGGAAGTTCTCGACGGCACGGGCGGTCTGGGCGCCCCAGAGGGCGTCGACCGGAACCTCCACGTCGCCCATCGAGTCGTGCTCGGTCCTGGTCGCAGCGGCGGTGACGTGCTCGGCATCGGAAGCAGGCGGCATACCCCCATCATGCGCCGACCTCAGCTTTATCGGGTCTAGGGGGAAGGTTGACCTTCGCACGGGTTTCGAAGTCGTGCGAAGGTCAATGTTCCTGCCAGACCCGATAAAGCTGTGATAGGTGGGGTATGCCGCGGGGCGAGCCACGCGGCATACCCCACCTCAGAGCTTGCGGAGCCGGATCCGGCGGACGCTGTGGTCCTTGCCCTTGGCCAGCACCAGGGTGGCCCGGCTGCGGGTGGGCAGGACGTTCTCGCGCAGGTTGACCTCGTTGATCTCGCGCCAGATCCGGGCAGCGGTCTCGCGGGCCTGCTCGTCCGACAGTGCGGCATAGCGGTGGAAGTAGGAGTGGGGGTCGGCGAAGGCGGTCTCGCGCAGGCGCAGGAAGCGCTCGACGTACCACTGGCGGATGTCGTCGAGGTGGGCGTCGACGTAGACCGAGAAGTCGAAGAAGTCGCTGACCGCCAGGCCGCTGCGGCCGTCCTCCTGCAGTCGTGGCGCCTGGAGCACGTTGAGGCCCTCGACGATGAGCACGTCGGGTTGGCGCACCACGATCCGCTCGTCGGGGACGATGTCGTAGGTCAGGTGTGAGTAGACCGGGGCGCTCACCTCGGCCTTGCCGGACTTCACCTCGGCCACGAACCGCAGCAGCGCCCGTCGGTTGTATGACTCGGGAAAACCCTTGCGCTGCAACAGGTTGCGGCGCTCGAGCTCGGCGTTGGGGTAGAGGAACCCGTCGGTCGTCACGAGCTCGACCTCGGGCGTCCCGGGCCAGCGGGACAGCAGCTCCTTCAACAGGCGCGCGGTGGTGGACTTGCCGACGGCCACCGACCCGGCGACACCGATGACGAACGGCGTCTTGGCCGGGCTCTCGCCGAGGAAGTCCCCGGTGATGCGGTGCAGCCCGGCCGTCGCGCCGACGTAGAAGTTGAGGAGCCGGGACAGCGGCAGGTAGACCTCCTCGACCTCGGTCAGGTCGATCCGCTCGCCGAGGCCCTGGAGCCGGGTGAGGTCGGCGGCGTCGAGGCTGAGCGGCTGGTTCTCCCGCAGCCGGGCCCACGCGGCACGGTCCAGCTCGACGTAGGGCGAGGGGAGGGCGCCGTTGCCGTTCGCGGGGTGGCTCACGGGCGCCATTCTTGCTCACCCGCCCCCCGGCCCTCTGATGCCGTCCTCGGAGCGGTCGACGGTTAGGCTGCCTCCCATGTGCGGAATCGTCGGATACGTCGGCCCGAACGCCGACGGCAAAGCCCTGGACGTCGTCATGGAAGGCCTGGCCCGCCTCGAGTACCGCGGGTACGACTCCGCGGGGGTCGCGCTGGTGACCAGGGACGGGGTGGCGAGCGAGAAGCGCGCCGGCAAGCTGGTCAACCTGCAGGACGCGCTCGACGCCCACCACCTCCCGGGCGCGACGACCGGGATCGGCCACACCCGGTGGGCCACCCACGGCGGCCCCACCGACCAGAACGCCCACCCGCACCGCGCCGGCGAGGACGGCAAGCTCGCCCTCATCCACAACGGCATCATCGAGAACTTCCACCAGCTGAAGAACGCCCTCATCGCGGACGGCGCCTCCTTCACGAGCGAGACCGACACCGAGGTCGCGGCCCACCTCGTGGCCCGCGAGTACGCCGAGACCGGCGACCTCACGAAGGCCATGCAGAACGTCGTCAACCGGCTCGAGGGCGCATTCACCCTGCTCGCCGTGCACGCCGACAGCCCCGGCGTCGTCGTCGGGGCCCGCCGCAACAGCCCGCTCGTCGTCGGTCTGGGCGAGGGTGAGAACTTCCTCGGCTCCGACGTCGCGGCCTTCATCGGCCACACCCGCAGCGCGCTCGAGCTCGGGCAGGACCAGATCGTCACGATCACCCCGGACTCCTACGAGGTCATCAACTTCGACGGCAGCCCTGCCGAGGGCAAGCACTACGAGGTGACCTGGGACGCTGCCGCCGCGGAGAAGGGCGGCTACCCGACCTTCATGGAGAAGGAGATCTACGACCAGCCCCACGCGGTCGGCGACACCCTCCTCGGGCGCACCGACGTCGACGGACGGCTGGTGCTCGACGACATGTCGATCACCGAGGACCAGCTCCGCAACGTCGACCGGATCATCATCGTGGCCTGCGGCACCGCGGCCTACGCGGGCATGGTCGCGAAGTACGCGATCGAGCACTGGACCCGCATCCCGGTCGAGGTCGCCCTGGCCCACGAGTTCCGCTACAGCGACCCGATCGCCACCGAGCGCACGCTGGTCGTGTCGATCAGCCAGTCCGGCGAGACGATGGACACCCTGATGGCCGTGAAGCACGCCCATGAGCTGGGCGCCCTCACCCTGAGCATCTGCAACACCCACGGCTCGACCATCCCGCGCGAGTCCGACGCCGTGCTCTACACGCACGCCGGGCCCGAGATCGCGGTCGCGTCGACCAAGGCGTTCCTGGCCCAGATCACCGCTTGCTACATCCTCGGCCTCTACCTCGCCCAGCTGCGCGGTGGGACCTTCGCCGACGACGCCCAGTCGGTGATGAAGGAGCTCCACGAGATCCCCGCGAAGCTCGAGGAGCTGCTCGGCCGGATGGACCGTGTCAAGGAGATCGCCCGGTTCATGGCCGACACCCGGTCGGTGCTCTTCCTCGGCCGCAACGTCGGCTACCCCGTCGCGATGGAGGGTGCGCTCAAGCTCAAGGAGCTGGCCTACATCCACGCCGAGGGTTTCGCGGCGGGTGAGCTCAAGCACGGGCCGATCGCGCTCATCGACGCCGGTCAGCCGGTCTTCATCGTGGTGCCCGGACCGGGCACCCCGCACGAGCTGCACAAGAAGGTCGTCTCCAACATCCAGGAGATCCGGGCCCGTGGCGCCCGCACCATCGTGGTGGCCGAGGACGGCGACGAGGACGTCCTGCCGTTCGCCGACGAGGTGATCCGCGTGCCCGCGACGTCGCCCCTGCTCGCGCCGCTGCTCACCGTGGTGCCGCTGCAGGTCTTCGCACTGCACCTGTCCACCGCCAAGGGCCTGGACGTCGACCAGCCGCGCAACCTGGCCAAGAGCGTCACCGTCGAGTGAACGCGGACATCCGGTGATCGTCGGGGTCGGGATCGACGTGGTCGACGTGGAGCGCTTCGGGGAGTCCCTGGAGCGCACTCCCGGCCTCCTCGAGCGCTTGTTCACCGACGAGGAGCGGTCCCTGCCGCTCAACTCCCTCGCCGCCCGGTTCGCGGCCAAGGAAGCCCTGGCCAAGGCGCTCGGCGCGCCGGTCGGGCTGCACTGGCAGGACGCCACGGTGCGCCGTGGCGAGGACGGCCGCCCGCACCTCCAGATCACCGGCACGGTCGAGGCGAGGGCCGAGGCGCTCGGCGTGCACGCGATGCACATCTCCCTGTCGCACGATGCAGGGATCGCCTCGGCCGTCGTCATCGCCGAGGGTTGACCGGTGCTCCGCGCCTGGTCCGCGCAGCGGGTGCGCGCCGCCGAGGAGGCGGCCATGGCTGGCCTCGACGACGGCGAGCTGATGGCCCGGGCTGCCGAGGGACTCGCCGCCGTCTGCCGCGCGCGCCTCCGGGACTCCGGCGGCAGTCGCGTGGTCGTCCTCGCCGGGGCGGGCAACAACGGCGCCGATGCCCTGTATGCCGCGGTGCAGCTCTCTGCCGATGGCTTCGACTGCGTTGCGCTGCAAGGGGACTGGCCCTTGGCGATCGGCGACGCATCCTCGTGGGGAGCCGATGGCGTCACGGTGGTCGGGCCCGACGGCGACTGGGCGAGCCGGCTCGCCGGTGCCGAACTGGTCATCGACGGAGTGCTCGGGATCGGGGGACGACCCGGACTCCCCGAGGTGGCGAGGGCCTGGGTCGACGCGATCCCCGAGACGGCGTACGTCGTGGCGGTGGACCTCCCCTCGGGCCAGGACCCGGCCGGTCGTGTTGCCACCGACGACGGGGTGTTCGCCGACGAGACGGTGACCTTCGGGGTGGCCAAGCCGGTGCACCTGCTGCCGGCGAGCGAGGCAGCGGTCGGCCGACTGACGGTCATCGACATCGGGATCGAGCTGGACGGGCTCCCCGACGTGGAGCGTCTCGACTTCGCCGACGTGCCCGCCCTGTGGCCGGTCCCGGGAGCCGCTGACGACAAGTACTCGCGCGGGGTGCTGGGCGTGGTGGCCGGGGGAGAGGACTACACCGGCGCCGCGCTCCTGTGCTGCACCGCCGCGGTCGGGGCAGGGGTCGGCATGCTCCGCTACGTCGGGACCCCGACGCCGACCGCCTTGCTGCGTGCCGCCGTCCCCGAAGCGGTCCACGGAGAGGGGAGGGTGCAGGCGTGGGTCGTCGGACCGGGTCTCGACACCCACTCACGAGCCAAGGGCGCCAAGGCCCAGCTCGACGTCGCCCGCGCCGCGCTCGCCTCCGACCTGCCGGTCCTGGTCGACGCGGGGGGCCTGGACCTCGTCGACGGACCGCGCAGCGGCCCCACCCTGCTGACCCCCCACGCCGGTGAGCTGGCCCGCCTCCTGACCAGGCTGACCGGCGACGAGACCACTCGCCAGTCCGTCCAGGGCGACCCGGTCGGGCACGCGAGGCGAGCCGCCGACCGCACCGGAGCCACCGTCCTGCTCAAGGGTGCGACCACCCTCGTCGTCCCCCCGACCGAGGACGGCGGTCCGGTGCGCTCGCAGAACGACGCCCCGCCCTGGCTCGCGACGGCAGGAGCGGGGGACGTGCTGGCCGGGGTGTGCGGGGCGCTGCTCGCCTCCGGACTGAGCCCGCTCGACGCCGGCAGCCTCGGCGCCCTCGTGCACGGCGTCGCCGCCGACCTGGCCAACCCGGGCGGTCCGGTGCGCGCCCTGGCCGTGGCACACGGCATACCGAGTGCGGTGGCCCACCTGCTCACTCGCTGAGCTGAGCGCTCGTGAAAGACTGGACGACGATGAGTACCGCCACGACCAGCACCCCCCCAGCCCCGGCGCCGCCGGGGCTGCCCGCGTGTGCCCAGGTGGACCTGTCGGCCATCAGCAGCAACGTCGCCGCGCTCAAGGCGCGGGCCGGCAGCGCCGAGGTGATGGCCGTCGTCAAGGCGGATGCCTACGGCCACGGCTTGGTGCCGAGTGCGCGCGCCGCCCTGCGCGGTGGCGCCACCTGGCTGGGCGTCGCCCAGCTGCCCGAGGCCGTCGAGCTGCGCCGAGCCGGTGTGGAGGCCCCGCTCCTGTCGTGGCTGCACGTGCCCGGCCAGGACTTCACCGAGGCACTCGGGCTCGGCATCGACCTCGGTGTCTCCACGACGTGGTCGCTGGACCAGGTGCTCGCGGCTGCGGCCGCGACGGGTCGCACGGCCCGGGTCCACCTCAAGGTCGACACCGGGCTGGGTCGCAACGGCGCGTGGGACGCCGACCTCGCCGACCTGCTCACGACCCTGGCGTCGGCCCAGGCCGCCGAAGCGGTGGAGGTCGTCGGGCTGTTCAGCCACTTCGCCTACGCCGACGCGCCGCAGCACCCCACGGTGCGCGCGCAGCAGGAGCGCTTCGAGGGCATCCTCGAGCAGGCATCCCGGGTGGGCGTCGAGCCGCAGGTGCGCCACCTCGCCAACTCCGCCGCCACGCTCACCAACCCCTCGGCGCACTACGACCTCGTGCGACCCGGCGTCTCGGTCTACGGGCTCTCGCCCGTCCCCGACCTCGGGGCTCCCGCGGACTTCGGGCTGCGCGAGGCGATGCGGCTGGTCTCGCGACTGTCCAGCGTCAAGGACTCGCCTGCGGGACAAGGCGTTTCCTACGGCCACGTCTACACCACCACCGAGCCGACCAAGCTCGGCCTCGTGCCGATGGGTTACAGCGACGGGGTGCCGCGGCACGCCACCAGTGTCGGGCCGGTGCAGGTGGGCGGACGTCGGTATGCCGTGGCGGGCCGGGTCTGCATGGACCAGTTCGTGCTCGACCTCGGTGCCGACTCGACGGCCAGGGCGGGCGACGAGGTCGTGTTGTTCGGCGTCGGCGCAGCCGGTGAGCCGACCGCGCAGGACTGGGCGGCGGCGATCGACACCATCAACTACGAGATCGTGACGCGGGTCGGCGCCCGGGTGCCGCGGATCCACGTCGGAGGCGACCAGTGAGCCCGACGAACCGCAGCCTCGCCGGCCTCGGCATCGGGCTCGCCGCCGCTGGTGTGGCCACGGCTGCCGGCATCGCGGCCGGGCGGGTCAGCAAGGAGCGGCACGCGCGGCTCGCGGTCCTGGCGCCGGCCGGGGCCTTTGCCCACACCCCTGACAAGGAGTTCGTCGTCGTCGCGGACGACGGCGTGCCCCTGCACGTCGAGATCGACGAGCCTGACGCCGACGCGTCCTCGGGGGACAAGCCCACCGTGGTCTTCTCCCACGGGTTCTGCCTGAGCCTCCAGAGCTGGGTCCTGCAGCGCAAGGCGCTGGTGCGGGACGGGTTCCGCGTCGTGACCTGGGACCAGCGGGGCCACGGGCGCTCGGGACGCGGCAGCGAGGAGTCCTGCGACATCGACCAGCTCGGCAGGGATCTGCACCGGGTGATCGAGGAGACGGCACCCGAGGGGCAGCTCGTGCTCATCGGCCACTCGATGGGCGGCATGACGACGATGGCGCTCGCCGACCAGCACCCCGACCTGGTGGGTGACCGCGTGGTCGCCACCGCCTTCGTGGCGACCAGTGCGGGTGGCGCCCAGCTGGTGTCGCTCGGCTTCGGGCAGTACTTCGGCAAGCTCGTCGGCCGGTTCGGGCCGTCGGTGCTCGACCGGCTGTCGGCGCGTCCGGGGCTGGTGCGCACCGCCCTGCGAGCCGGTCGCGACATCGAGGAGTTCCTCGTCGAGCGCTGGAGCTTCGCCTCGCCCGTGCCGCCGGCAGCGGTGCGGCTCACGGCCGACATGATCTTCGGCACCCCGCTCGACGTGATGTCCGACTTCCTGCCGACCTTCGACCAGCACGACAAGCGCGACGCGCTGGTGCACTTCCACGGCGTGGAGGTGTTGGTGCTCAACGGAGTCCACGACGTGCTCACCCCTCCCGACCACAGCGAGGAGATCGTCCGCCTCGTCCCCGGCGCCGAGCACGTGGTGATCGAGGAGGCCGGTCACATCATCATGCTCGAGCACCCGGAGGTGCTGAACGAGCAGTTCGAGGCCCTCATCGACCGCGGCATGCGGGCCGCCGCCGAAGGCGTGAAGGTCGCGCGGAAGCCGCGGGTCCGCCGCACGGTCACCGACCTGGCCAAGCGCCGGAAGGTCGCCAGGGCACGCCGCGGAGAAGGCCGTGCCTGAGCTGACCAGCCCGGACCTGACGACTGCTGAGGACACCCGGGCCTGGGGCGCCCGGCTGGGTCGCCTGCTGTCGGCCGGTGACCTCGTGGTGCTGACCGGAGGGCTGGGTGCCGGCAAGACGACGCTGACCCAGGGGCTGGCCGAGGGGGTCGGGGTGCGCGGCCCGATCACGTCGCCCACGTTCGTGATCGCCCGCGTCCACCCGTCGCTGGTCGGCGGGCCCGCTCTCGTGCACGTCGACGCCTACCGGCTCGGGGGCCTCGCCGAGCTCGACGACCTGGACCTCGACACGTCGCTGGAGGAGTCCGTGACCGTGGTCGAGTGGGGGCACGGGCTTGCCGAGGACCTCGCCGACGACCGGCTCGAGGTCACCCTCAGCGGCGAGGACACCCGTCGGGCCCGCGTGCAGAGCCACGGCCCGCGCTGGGCCGACGCCGACCTGTCCGATCTCGGGGCCAACGGATGAGCCGCGTCGTCCTGGCCATCGACACCTCGACGTCGGTGAGCGTCGCCGTCTCCGCTGGTGCCGACTGGGCGATGGGTTGGTCCGACGACCCGCGTGGCCACACCGAGAGCGTCGCACCGCTGATGCGCGACCAGCTGGCCAGCGCCGGGGTCTCCGCGGCGGACGTGACGGACGTGGTGGTGGGCAACGGCCCGGGGCCCTTCACGGGCTTGCGGGTCGGCATCGTCAGCGGTCTGGTCTTCGCCCATGCCCGGGGGATTCCGGTGCACGGGATGTGCAGCCTCGACGTCCTGGCGCAGCAGGCACTCGAGCACGTCCGGGAGGGCGAGTTCCTCGTGGCCACGGATGCGCGGCGCAAGGAGGTCTACTGGGCGCGGTACCGGGTCGACCCCGACCGCCCCGAGCAGGACCGGGCCGTGCGCCTGACCGACCCGGCGGTCGTGCGTCCTGCGGACCTGCCGGAGGAGGTCCGGTCGCTCCCGACCGCTGGTCGTGGCCCGGTGTTGTATCCCGAGCTCTTCCCCGAACCCCTTGCTGTCCTCGACGTCTCGGCCGGGGTGCTGACCGGCCTTGCGCTGCAACGCCTCGACGCCGGTGTGGACCTGCCGGTCGAGCCGCTCTACCTGCGTCGGCCTGATGCGCTGACCACCGCAGAACGGGCCACGCCATGACGACGGCGACCCTGCGCGACCTGCACTGGACCGACATCGACGACGTCGTCGCGCTCGAGACCGAGCTGTTCCCCGACGACGCCTGGACGCCTGCCTCGCTGTGGGCCGAGCTGGCTGCCCGCCCGCGTCGCTCCTACGTGGTCGTGCAGGAGGGTGACGGCGCGGTGGCCGGCTACGGCGGGGTCGACCTCGGCGGCGAGGTCGCCGACGTGATGACGATGGCGGTGGCGCCCAGCCAGCAGGGGCAGGGCCTCGGCCGCCGGCTCCTCGAGGAGCTCGTGTCGCGCGCGGTCGCCGACCACGCGGCATACCTCATGCTCGAGGTGCGCGCTGACAACGGCGCGGCCCGAAGCCTTTATGAGTCAAGGGGTTTCGAGACCTTGACCGTCCGTCGACGCTACTACCAGCCGGGTGACGTGGATGCCCACGTGATGCGGCTCAAGCTGGGGGAGGTGGCGCCGTGAGTACGGCCACGAGGATCGCCGCTTCTAGAAGCACAGACCAGCCGCTCGTGCTCGGCCTCGAGACGTCCTGTGACGAGACCGGTGTCGGGATCGTGCGCGGCGAGACCCTGCTGGTCGACGCCATCGCGAGCAGCGTCGACGAGCACGCGCGCTTCGGTGGCGTCGTCCCCGAGGTGGCCAGCCGTGCGCACCTCGAGGCGATGGTCCCGACGATCGAGCGGGCGACGCGGGAGGCAGGCGTCAGGCTGTCCGACCTCGACGCGATCGCGGTGACCTCTGGCCCCGGGCTGGCCGGTGCGCTGATGGTGGGCGTGGCAGCGGCCAAGTCGCTCGCGGTCGCCCTCGGCGTGCCCCTGTACGGGGTGAACCACCTCGCCTCGCACGTCGCCGTCGACATCGTGGAGCACGGGCCGCTGCCCGAGCCGACGCTGGCGATGCTCGTGTCGGGCGGACACTCGTCGCTCCTGCTCGTGCCCGACGTCACCGACGACATCCAGTCGCTGGGCTCGACGATCGACGACGCGGCGGGGGAGGCCTTCGACAAGGTGGCCCGCGTGCTGGGGCTGCCCTTCCCCGGCGGGCCACACATCGACCGGATGGCCCGGGAGGGCGACCGTGTCGCCATCGACTTCCCGCGGGGGCTGACGACCGGGCGCGACATGGAGCGCTACCGGTTCGACTTCTCGTTCTCCGGGCTCAAGACCTCGGTGGCTCGGTGGGTGCAGGCGCGCGAGGCGGCAGGGGAGCCGGTGCCGGTCGCCGACGTCGCCGCGTCGTTCCAGGAGGCGGTCACCGACGTGCTCACCCGCAAGGCCGTCCTGGCCTGCAAGGAGCACGGCGTGATGAACCTCCAGATCGGTGGTGGCGTCGCCGCCAACAGCCGGCTACGGGCGATGGCCCAGGAGCGCTGCGACGCCGCTGGCATCACCCTGCGGGTGCCGCGGCCGGGGCTGTGCACCGACAACGGCGCGATGGTCGCGTCCCTGGGGGCGCAGATGGTCATCAAGGGACGCGCGCCGTCCGACCTCGCGCTCCCCGCGGACTCGTCGATGCCGGTCACCCTCGTCCAGGCCTAGCCCGGACCGACCCTCCCGCGACCTCGTTCCTGAGTGACTGAGGGCGACTCGCGATGACTGCGAGTGACTAGAAAGCCAGTCATTGACAGGCAATGCGCCGCTCGGCAGTCTGCCTGCTACGCACTTGGCCGACGGGACTGCGTATCGACACGCAGGCGGCCACGGAGCAGGAGGGGAGCAACATGAGAAGGCTTCTAACGGTTCTCGGACTTGCAGCAGTGTGTGTGGCAACGACGGCTCAGCCTGGCTTTGCAGGGGCGCCCGATCCCATCGTTGTCGATGGAGGAGGCATCACCCCCGCGGGAGCGGCCCCACCGGACACCCCGCAAGCGATCGACAAGGTTGCCGCGACGCAGAGCTGGGCGAAAGCCGCCGCTGCCGGAGACGTTGCCGGCGCGCAGCTCGCGGAAGCAGCCTACGAGGCAAAGTACGGCGGACCCGGTGCAGGGTCGTCGAAGTTGTCGTCGAACATGGCGTCCGGAGTGGCGACGTCGACGGACCTGGCGGCGGCCTTCCCGACCTCGCGGTCCTTGGGGGTCGTCCAGGTGGGGCAGAACAAGGACTACTATTGCGGCCCCGCGAGCGGCTACGAGATCATCCGGTACCTGCACGGGGCCGGCTTCACCAGCCGCTTCGATGGCACGTCTCCCGGGCAGGCCGGCCTCGCCAACGCGAACCACATGGAGACGGACAAGTACGGCAAGACCGACTGGGCTCGAGCTGACTGGACCCGCGGCGTCAACCGCTGGCGAGGGGTCAACTGGTACGTCCAGGTGCACGCGCCAAGCGGTTCCTTGCTGAAGTCCGTGGCCGCGCAGAGCATCGGCGGCAATGGCATGCCGTTCAGCGGTAACACCGTTGAGTTCGTCGACGGGCCGCACTACAACAAGCATCCCAACCGGCTGATCGGACATTGGATCGCCGCGTACGCCTACAGCAACAGTGGAGGCACCATCGGCTGGGCCGACTCCTCGACGACCATCTTCACAACGGCCGCCCGGTATTTCTCCTACAGTTCGTCGTCATTCGCGACCTTCCTCCAGAGCAACGGGATCGCGTACTGAGATGCGGCGAACCCGGGCGACGGCGCTTGCCTTGGCAACCCTGGCTCTCGCCGGGTGCCAGGCCGAGCCCGCATCTCCAGCCCATGTGAGCGCATCTCAGCCACTCTCCACGACAGTGAGTCCGCCAGCCCGTGCTCGGGAGCTGAGCACCGACGCGGCCCGCAAGCCACGGGCTGGCGAGCTCACCGTGCTGACGACCCTGCGGGGCATGTCGGGAACCACTCGCAATGGAGTCCTCGCACTGTCACCCGACGGTCACGCCTTAGTCGGCGTGAATCCCCCGCCCGCCCAGGGCAGCCTCATCGCGCAAACTCGGATGCAGGTGATGAGTGGAGCCAAGCGCTCGTGGTTTGCCTGCAACGCCGAAGGAGGCTCTGCCGCGGCAGGCCTTTGACGGCACGATGCCGAACGACGCCACGGCGGCATGGCTGGAGACCCGGTCCACCGACTTGTTCGACGTCGACTGGAAGGTGTTCGGGTGGTCGCACGGCCAGGTTCGGCTGCTCGCCGACTCCGACACCTTCGCCAAAGGTCATCCGCTTCCGCCGGCGGCTGGCGGCGACCACCTCATAGCCAGCGACGGCAAAAGCGTCTGGTGGTCCTTCCGCAAGGCCGGGACGGACCTGCCCATCGCCACGAACATCGCCACCGTGGAGCTCGATGGGGCTCCGCATCCTCGCGTCTTCCTGGAAGGTGCCGACCTGCCCACCGTCGACCCGCGCGGAGGCCTGGTCTACGTGCGTGATCCAAACACGGCACCGGACAGCGTCGGGTACGACATCCGCCTGCGCCGGGGTGCCCGGGACGAGATCATCTACCACGGGACGGTGGGAGACGTCGGCTTCATCTCGGAGCTGTGTGTGGGCCCGGACGTGGTGGCCTGGGCCATCCCCGTCGGGCCGGATGACGGCGGAACGATCAAGATGCTGAACCGTAGTACTCGGGACGTCCAGACGATCCGCCTGAGGGACAGCGCTCGCGGAACGGAACTGGTCTGCGGCGACGACTTCATAGCGTGGGGAAACGGAAGCGGCGATGGTGACGCAGGTCAGTACTTGTGGTCGCTCAAGACCGGGTCACCGGTGAAGCTGGGCGAGGCGTTCGGCGTCAGTCGGGTGAAGGCGGCGGGCCACTATGTGGCGTGGACCCTGCCGCCGACCTCTCCGCAAGCTTCGGCGAACGTGCGCCTCGCACGCTGGAACGGTGGTTGACCGCATGCGCCGTTGGTGGTCAACGCGGCTTGCCCGGGTGACATCCAACTGGGCCAGACCGCTCGCGGTAGGCCTCGTCATGACTCTTGTCGCGTCAGCCTGCACCGGCGCCGACGCTGGTGCCCCCAGCTCGCCGCCGACGACGACAAGCAGCTCGGCCGACTTCGTTGCGCGCATGGACACCCTCATGGCGTCCGTCAACAGGGCGCAGGACTCGAACGCTGTGGTGACCGTCCCAGCGAGGCCCACCGTTGTCCAACGCACGACCGGCGTCCAAACGATGATCATCCGCGACGAGGATGCTGGGACTTGGCCGGCGGGGACCTACCGCCTCGTCGTCAGGTGCGCTGGAGAGGGCGTGCTCGTAGCGCACTTCTCACTCGGGGACCGATCGGTGATCCGCCAGCTGCACGACTGTGCAGGGACGACGAGCACCGATGCTCTGGAGCTCGTACTCGATCGGGCGGCGCCGAAGTCTGTCGTCGTCCTCGTTCCCGCCGGGAAGTCAATGGCCGCAGTGGGTTATCAGATCCACAAGATTGGGTGACGGTCGTCGCGAAGGCCGACCATCCTGCGGTCTGACGCATGGGCGGGTCGCGGCCCCCTCCGAATGAGTCTCCCGCGGCGTGTTCCTGGGTGAGACTCTGGATCGGAGAAGCCCATGGACACGTTGCGCGACCTCTTGGTGGACCTGGCAGACGACGCACCGACGGGAGGTGCGCCACCGGCCGAGCTCTGGGCACGCGGAAAGCAGGCCCGGCGGAAGCAGCTGGTCGCCCTCACGGCCGCTGCCCTGGTGGTGGGCACCGTCGGCACGGGGGTCGGTCTACGACTCGGCGATCGCGATCGGCCCGACCCCGCGCCGGCGACGACCGTGGCCTTCACGCTTCCGATCCAGTACCCGGCGGGGGCGGCACTGCCGGAGCTCGGGGACTCTCCAGGACCGCTGGCGGCAGTCTGGCTGGTCCCGCGCGAGGGTGGCGGCTCGCCCGAGGCGGTCGGCCTGGTCGCTCGGACGGGGAAGTTCGGCAAGCTCCCGATCCCGCTGTCCCATGACAATCCCGAGGCACCTCAGAACGTGAGGGTCGCGTTGTCGCCCGACGGCCGCAGGATCGCCTACACGTTCCAACCTGGTGCACAGGATGTGGTGCTGCAGCCGGTCGTCCGCGACCTGGTCAGCGGCCAGACCTACACGTCCGCGTTCGGGTTCGGTACGCGCGTGGGGGCCCTCTGGGTCGACAACACGCACCTGTTCGGCCTGGTCGCGGGAGGCAGTGACGGCGACGGATGGCTTTGGGAGCCGGGTAAAGCGCCCACCCGAGTCAACCCCTATCGGGTGCCCTACACCGGTTCCGACGTTGCGGTCGCCAGCTGGCCCGCGCTGGGCCCGCCGACGAACTACAGCGACGATCCGAAGGCATGTTCCACGCTCAACGTCTACGACGCGACGACCCTGGACAGTCCGCCAGCTGACGTGCCAGGTCTCTGCAACCTCCTCGGAGTCATCGGTTCCGACACGCTACTCGGGCACCGGAAGGACCCGACGAATGGCGAGGTGACAGTGGTGGCCGAGGAGTTCCACGCCGCCACTCCGTTCTGCCGGCCGATGATGCGCTGCGAGCTGCCGGTCGATGATGCGCACCGTCGCCTGGTGGTCGCGTCGGGGGCGCCCGAGCGGGTCACCTTCGCCAGCGCCCTGATCGGCCAGGCGCTCCGCACGGGCGGCCGGTCATGACCGGCTACGCCAGCTTCGAGGAGTTCGTGGTCGCTCGCCGAGGAGCGCTGCTGCGGACCGCGTACCTGCTGACGGGGAACCATCACGATGCGGAGGACCTCGTGCAGTCAGCCCTGATCAAGGTGGTGCCGAAGTGGCAACGGATCGAGGACCGGCCGGAGGGTTACGTCCGGCAGGTGCTCGCGCGCGAGTCCGTGAACCGCTGGCGCGGTCGTCGCTGGCGCGAGGTCCCCACCGAGGTGATGCCCGAAGCGTCGTCCCACGCCAGTGCCGAGAACCTAGACCGCATCGCACTCCTCGAGGACCTCCGAAGGCTGTCGCCGCGCCAACGAGCGGTGCTGGTGCTGCGCTACTTCGACGACCTGACCGAGGCCCAGACGGCGGTGGCTCTCGACATCTCCGTCGGAACCGTCAAGTCACACACCCGCGAGGCGCTCGCGCGCCTGCGCAACCAGCCATCGGGCCAGCAGGAGGCTGCGGTGACACCGTCAACGTCCACGGCCAGTCGTCCGCCGGCCTCGGCTACTCCGTAACTTGTTGCTGCACCCCACCGATGGCAACGCGTGACCGGCGGGGCACGGAGCCCCAGGGTTCAGAGCCTCGAAGCCGCAGCTTCGTCGACTCTGGCGTGTCGCCGGGCCGCGAGCCTAGCCTTGCACCATGCGCCGAGCACTCGGCCGGGGTCACGGGGTCCCAGAGAGTCCGGCCGTCGCGACGGCTCCGGACGACTCGGACCCGTTCGTGCGCCAGTACCGCTACCTGTTGCGCTCCGCCCCCGCCGACGCCCTCGAGAACGCGCACCGAGAGGCGATGCTGGAGCTCACGGCGCCACACCGCTCGGCCGTGCTCGACGCAGTCCGGACCGGCATGGCGTCGGGCGCACACCTGACTGTCGACGACACCTTCCGCCTGGCGCACCTCGTCGTCTTCGCCGAGAAGAAGTACCCCGGGCAGTTCCTGGCCGCATGTCCGCCCGAGGCGTTGCGCGCCTTGGCTGACCACGTGCTGCTGGCGGAGGCCTCCTTCGGGTTGTTGGGCGGGTACGCGGCCTGGGACGGTGCCGAACCGCCACCAGTGGACGACTCCGCCTGGGCCGGCGGCGGCTTCCGCAAGGAGAAGGGCGCCCTCGGCAACGGACGAGACCAGCTTCGCGTGGCCCGCGCTCAGCAGTGGCTGCCGTCCTGAGGCACGCGCGTCCCACCGGACGGGGAACGGGAATCGTCTCGACCCCGTCGACCTTGGGCCACGGTTGGGCAGGTCCTCACGCGCGTAGCTCAGCGCAAGAGCAGGTTGAGCCCGACTGTCAGCACGACCGAGAGAAGCACTGACACGAGGATCATCGTGAGGCAGCCTGCTGTGCCCCCGAGGGGCCGGACGTCCACGCTTCCAATACGCATGCGGCGTGTCTACCCCATACTCCTCCATCGACACGGTCTCCTCCATCGACTCGGTGCGGTCCGGTCAGCTGGCCAGGAAGGAGTGGACCTCGTCGACGAACACCCCGAACGCGGGCTCTGCGCCCTGCAGGATGTGGTTCTTGCTGTCTAGCCTGACCAGCCGGCTCCCGCGGACCATGGAGTGCAGCTCCTCTGCCTCGGCGAAGGACCAGACCAGGTCGTCCGACGAGTGCATGATCAGGGTCGGCACGTCGAGGGTGCGGGCGGCCTCGGTGCAGTCGAGGTCTCCGAACGCGCGCCACAAGCGATAGGCGTTGCGAGCTGAGGCTGAGCGTCGCTGCAGCTCGTCGAAGGCACGCCAGCTCTCCAGCGGACCGTCGGGCAGGAACCGCGCGTCGTAGACCTGTCGGAAGCCCGGTTGGTCGCCGCCCCAGGACGTCTTGATCAGCTCCCCCAACGCCACCAGCTCGCGTCGCAGGCTGTCGTCCGCGCGGGCCCACGTGGCCCGGGCACAGGTGCCGTAGACGATGACGTGAGATACGCGCTCGGGGTGGCGCGCGGCATACGTGATGGCTATCGGTCCGCCCTGGGAGATGCCGAGGAGCGGGAAGCGCTCCAGTGCCATCGCGTCGACGACGGTCTCGAGATCACGCACCCACGCCTCCAGCGTGAAGGAGTCGTCGTCCACCTCCCAGTCCGAGAGACCACAACCGCGCTCGTCGTAACGCACGAGGGTGTGTCGCTGCGAGAGCGCGCTCCACCACGGTTGCCAGATGGGGCTCTCCCAGTCGTGGTCGAGGTGGGTCAGCCAGTTCGACGCCTTCACCAAGGGCGGGCCAGATCCACTGACCGCGTAGGCGAGCCGCACGTCGTCTGGTGTGTGGCAGAAGCTCACCCGTTGGTCGGCGAGAGTGGCAGCCCGCGGAGACGCGACCGGCGCCGCCGGCCGCACGATCGGCGTCAGGGCAAGGTCCCGCACGGCGCTGGCTTCGGCGCTGGGTCCGATCCCCAGCTCACGCTCCAGCGCGTCGGTCAGCGCGGTGAAGTGGCGCAGCACCCCGGCACGGTCTCCGGCGTCCAGCAGCTCGCGCATCAGCGCCACTCGCGCCTCCTCGTCGACCGGGTCGAGGGCCACGAGCTCTGCGAACCGGCCGCTGCTCCGGAGCAGCTCGTGATGCCGCAGCTGGAGGCGCTGCCGGTGGTGGAAGGCCCAGTCCTCGTAGAGCTCGTGCGGCAGGAGGTCGCCTTGATACAGGTCGAGGGCGCGCTCCGCGCAGGAGGCCCGCTCCTCGGGCGAGGACTGCGGGTCCAGAGCGGTCCGGGCCAGCCGCTCGAAGACGACTGCGTCGACCTCGACGTCCACCAGGTCCCCGGGGAACAGCGACACGGTGCCGGCGGTGAACGTGACGCTCTCCGGTATGCCGATCGCGCGCCTGAGGTAGTGAGCCGCCGTGTGCAGCCGGTTGCCGACCGAGTCGAGCGAGGCGTCCGGCCACAGGGCCTCCACCACCACCTCGCGGTGGGCGCGTCGCCCGGGCGCCAGCGCGAGGTACTCGGCGAGGCGGATCGGGTCTCGACGACCCCGCGCGCCAGCGATGACCGCTCGCTCCCCGACGCGGACCACGACGTCACCCAGGAGCTGGACGTGGACCACGACCCGGTGTTCGGTGCTGGCCATGCGTTCGATCTTCCTGCCCGGTGCTCGGACCCGTCGAGTGGTGCGGGTGGTCCTCACCAAGGTATCGACGTCCCTTCCACAGACCTTCCGCGAACGCGGGCGGCCTGCGCGGAAGGGTTGCGAAAGGTCGGCTCCCTACCGTGCATCTCATCGAGAACGA
Source organism: Phycicoccus sp. Soil802 (assembly GCF_001429605.1). Lineage (GTDB taxonomy): Bacteria > Actinomycetota > Actinomycetes > Actinomycetales > Dermatophilaceae > Pedococcus. The sequence continues at coordinate 432,365 of NZ_LMSS01000005.1, read as the reverse complement.
CTGGAGCACACCAGTTCCGCCGACGGAGTACGAGGTAGTCATGAGCACGTGGTCGAACCGGGCGCCCCAGGTGGGCGAAAAGGCTTCGCTGTCCCGGACCATCACCAAGGAAGACATCGCGCTGTTCACCAGCCTGAGTGGCGATCGCAACCCACTCCACTACGACGAGGAAGCCGCGCGGCGCACTCCCTTCGGCGGCATCGTCGTCCAAGGGGGCGTGACGAGCGCGATCCTCAACGCCGTCGTCGCCGAACGGCTGCCGGGGCCTGGCACGGTCTTCATGCAGACGAACCTTCGGTTCCTCGCGCCGGTCCGCCCCGGAGACACCATCACCGGCGAGGTCACCGTCACGGCTGTGCGGCACGACAAGCCGATCACCAGGCTGGACGTCCGCGTGATCCGCGACGACGCAGTGGTGGCCGTCGAGGGCGACGCCGTGTGCTGGACTATGGACCTCACTGCCGCGCAGGGATGACGTCGAGCCTTCCGCTCTCAGCTGGTACGGCTGGTCCGGGTCAGCTGCACTTCACGAGGCCGAGGTCGGCCTTGAGGTCGAGCACCCGTGCGGCTGCCGCGTCCACCTGGTCGGCGAACGCCGGGCTGGCAGCCCGCTTCGCCGCGATCGCCTTGAGCATGACCGACGCCTGCGACGACCGAGCAGTCAGCACGATGTCGCCGCCGGCCGCGATGAACCGGGTCGCCCGCTGACCGACCGGGACCGCCGAGACCGCCCTGGCCGCGCCCACGTCGTCGGTGATGACCACGCCCTTGAAGCCCATGGTGTCGCGCAGCAGCCCGGTGACGATGGCCTTGGAGAACATCGCCTGGTGGTCCGCGTCGAGCTTCGGGTAGTAGGCCGAGGAGACCATCACGAGAGGTGCGCCCGCCGCGATCCCGGCGGCGAACGGCGCGAGGTAGGGGTCGTCGGCGTCAGCCGTCCGGTCGGTGATCCCAGTGCTGCTGACGTCGGTGTTGCCGGTGATCCGGCCCAGGCCGGGGAAGTGCTTCACGGTCGGGGCGATGCCGGCGGCCAGGGTCCCGCGGACGAACGCCGCGGCATACGCAGCATTGGTCTTGGGCGAGCCGGGGGCGAAGTCGCGGCGGTAGCGGCCGATCGGCTGGTTCGCCGCCCCGAGCGAGGTGGGCACGGTGTCGCTGACCGGGGCGAGGTTGATGTTGACGCCGGCCTTCTTCAGTTCGCGCGACCACGTCTCGACGTTCTTCTCCTCGGTGGCGACGCCGGACTCGGCCTGGGTGCGCGCGGAGGGCATCCGGGTGAACCCCGCGCCTCGCAGCTGCTGCACCTGGCCACCCTCCTGGTCGGCAGCGATGAGCAGTCCGTCGGGGGCGGCGCCCTGGAGGCGGGCCGAGATGGTCGCCATGGAGGTCGCGCCGTTGGACCACCCGCCGAGGTAGATGACGCCACCGAGGTCCTGCTTCTTCACCTGGGCGGCGAGGGTGCGCGAGCTGCCGGTGGGCTGGAGCCCGACCATCAGGAGCTGTCCGGCGCGCTGGGCCGGGGTCATCGCACTGGCCAGCTGCTCGCCGCACGTGGGCGCAGCGGTGGTCGTCGTCGAGCCGGAGGTCGACGAGCTCGGGCTCGACGAGGAGGAGGAGGACGAGGACGAGCTGCCGGACGAGGTGCTCGTGGAGGAAGCCCCCGGGGTGCCCGAGTCGCAGGCGGCCGTCATGGTCAGGGCCAGCACTGCCAGTCCGGTCAGGAGGACGCGGGCGTGGCGGGCCGGGTGCTCAGTCACCGCCCGAACCTATCCCGCTGGCCCAGCTGCGACGAAACCGCGCCGGGCGCGCGCGGCTCCCTCTGGCAGGATCGCGGCATGGCCATTCCCGTCGTGCTCGACGTCGACACCGGCGTCGACGACGCGTGTGCGCTGCTCCTCGCGGCGCTGCACCCAGCCCTCGACCTGCGCGCCGTGACCTGTGTGGGCGGCAACGCCGCAGTGGACGCGGTGGTCGCCAACACCCTCACCGTCCTGGACGCCGCCGACCGGCCCGACGTGCCCGTCGCGAGGGGTGCCGACCGCCCGCTGCTGGAGGAGCCCGTCGACGCCCGGCACGTCCACGGGCAGGACGGCATGGGCGACCTCGACTGGCCCAAGTCGGAGCGGCAGCCCGACCCGCGGCACGCCGTGGAGCTCCTGCGCGACATGCTCCTGGAGGCCGCCGAGGGTGACGTCGACCGCCGGATCACCCTCATCCCACTCGCACCGCTCACCAACATCTCCCTACTCCTGCGCACGTATCCCAGTGCTGCCAAGGGAATTCGCGAGATCGTCTTCATGGGCGGCGGGGCCGAGGTCGGCAACGCGACGGCGTCCGCGGAGTTCAACGTGTTCCACGACCCCGAGGCGGCTGCCGTGGTGCTCGACGCCAGTGCCGAGCTCGACATCCAGGTGACGATGTATGGCTTGGACGTCTTCTACGCCCCGCGGGTTGGTCAGGAGACAGCACGAATGTTGTCCGCCCCCGGGGGGCGCGACGCCGCAGACCTTGCCGGGCGGCTGATCGCGTTCCAGTGCGAGCGGTTCGGGACGGTCGACGCCACGATCGGAGACGCCGGCGCCGTCTGTGCAGTGCTCGAGCCGGCCGGGGTCCGCCGCGAACGCCTGCCGGTGCGGGTCGAGCTGGCCGGCACCTGGTCGCGAGGTCGCACGATCGTCGACCGCCGCGACTGGTCGGCCGGACTCCACCACGACCCGCACGGGCAGGCCCGGTCGACCATCGACGTCTGCCTCGAGGTCGACGCCCAGCGCTACGCGACCCTCTGGCTCGACACGGTCGGCGGGGGGATGCGCTGATGGGCCGGGTCGTGGTGCTGGGCTCGCTCAACGTCGACCTCGTGGCCGCCGTCGAGCGCCACCCCGGTCCGGGGGAGACGATCCTGGCCGACGGAGCGCTCGAGCGGTTCGCCGGCGGCAAGGGTGGCAACCAGGCCGTTGCTGCGGCCGCAGCGGGCGCGGACGTCGCCATGGTGGCCGCGGTCGGCGACGACGAGGGTGGGCGAGCCTATGTCGAGCGGCTCCGGTCCCGAGGGGTCGACGTCACTGCCGTGCGCACCAGCAGCGCGCCGACCGGGCAGGCCTGGATCACGGTGGACGACGAGGGGGAGAACGCCATCGTCGTCATCCCCGGGGCCAACGGCCAGGTCGCTCCCGAGGGTCTGACCGACGCGCTGGCGGGTCTGGGCGCCGGTGACGTGCTCCTCCTCCAGCTCGAGGTGCCGGTGCGCACCGTCGCGGCCGCAGCCCGGCTCGCCCACGGCGCCGGAGCGCGGGTGGTCCTCAACGCCGCCCCGTATGCCGCCCTCCCGCACGATGTCGCGGCCCTCGCCGACCCGCTGGTGGTCAACGAGCACGAGGCTCTCCAGCTCGCGGACAGCGACGCCCAGCCCACTTCGTTGCTGGTGACCTTCGGCGCCGCGGGGTGCAGCTGGGACGGCGAGCGGCACGACGGCATACCGGTCGACGCGGCTGACGTGGTCGACACCACCGGGGCGGGCGACGCGTTCTGCGGTGCCCTTGCTGCGGCGCTGGCACGCGGAGCGGACCGGCACGCGGCGATCAGGGCAGCGAGCCAGGCCGGGGCCGATGCGGTCCGGCACCGAGGCGCGCAGCTCGACCCCGAGCTCTAGCGACCTCGCGCCCCACCGGTTCGAGGTAAACCCGCCGGTGATCACCGGCGCGTTTACATCGAAACGGGTTAGAAGACCGAGACGTGCACGTGGTCGTAGTGGTTGGCCGTGGCGCTGCCGCGGTCCTCCATGCCCTGCCAGCTGCCGCCGGGGTACCAGATGCGCTGGCGCCATATCAGGTACTTGATGTTGAGCTCGCCGGCGTGCGCCTGCAGGAAGCTGGCGATCTCGTTGCCCTCGGCCGTGCTGCACATGATGTCGACCGCGTGGCCGGTGCCGTGGTCGAGCGGGTCGCCGGGGCGGTAGCCACCGAACGGTCCGGAGCCGGGGAACTCCGCCTTCACGGCGTTGATCACGGCGATCGCGTTCGGGGTCATCCCGCCGACGTTGCCCAGCCCGACCCGAGAGGTGTTGCGGGAGATGCCGGTGTCCGTCCGGGCGCTCTTGGCGGCCGCGGTGGCCGTGGCCTTCGGCTTGGCGGCGGCCTTCGCGGTGAACCCGATGACGCCGTAGTCCGCGACCCGGGCGGGGGCTGACAGGGCCTCGGCGCGGGCGACCACGGGCTGCTGGTTCACCTCGGCAGCGGTCAGCTCGAAGGACGCACCCGGCGCAGGGGCGGCGAACGCGGTGGCCACCCCGAGGGCCGACGCAGCCAGGCCCAGGCCCTTGACGGCCGAGCGGTGGCTCGGACGTCGCCACGCCCGGGACAGCAGGGTCGTGGGTCGGGGGCTGGCGCCACGGTGGCGGCCGGAACCGGTGGAGTGAGGGGAGGACATCGCCGCCGAGGATACGAGATGGTAACGGCGCAGGGCCAACTCCCGGCGATTCCGGGCACCGCTTGCCCCGGATTGCCTGCTTTTGCCTCCGGTTGCCCCAGTGGGGTCCGCCGGGTCAGGCCGGGTTGACGATCAGCGCGACCTGGTTGCTGCGGACCCGGGTGAGGACCACGGTCGCCTCCTGGTGCCCCTTTGCCGGCAGCCGGAGCTGGCGCCGGAGCAGGTCGGCGTCGACGCTGACCCCGCGCTTCTTGATGGTCAGCCGGTCGATCCCGTGGTCGCGCAGCCAGCCACGCAGTGCCTTGACGTTGAAGGGCATCGCCTCGACCACGGCATACCGCCTGGCGAAGGGGACGTCGACGGACCGGCTCGACCCGACGTAACCGACCCCGGCATCGAGCTCGGCCCCGTCGGTCGCGGCGGTCAGGGCGCCGACGAGGCCGGCCCGGAGCACTGCTTTGTCGGGTTCGTAGAGCCAGCCGCCGAGGTCGGCGAGGTTCACCAGCGGTGGGGCATCGCCGTCCATGTCGGCCTCGGTGACCACCACCGCGGGGCCGGTGGCGCCCAGCAGCGCCGCGCTGCGGCCCGCGGTCCGGACCAGGGGGCCCCACCAGACGGCGCACTCGACGACGTCGCCCTCCCACGAGGTCCACTGCGCCTCGGACCCAGCGGGCAGGGCAGCGTGCGGGAAGGCGGGGCTGAGCTTGGCCCCCGTCGCGGGGAGGGCCCGGGCGACCTCCTGCACGGTGGTCCAGCTCGGGGAGATCTCGGCCAGGTTGAAGATCCGCCGGGTCCGACCCGTGACGTCGGCGACGCCCGGGGTGCGACGCGCCGGGTCGAGCCAGGCACCGACCCCGCGACCACCCTCGCCGGCCGGGGCGGTGAACTCCTCGACGACGCCCTGCTGCGCGGTCGAGTCGGGCCAGTGCCGCAGGTTGACCGCCGCGATGCCGGCCGTGAGCTCGTCGGCGTCGATCGCGCGGACCCGCAGGTCGAGCCCGGCCATCGCCATCGCGTCGGCACCGATGCCGCAGCCGAGGTCGTGAACGGTGTGGATGCCCGCAGCCCGGTAGCGCTGGGCGTGCTGCGCGGCGACGCCAAGGCGAGTCGCCTGCTCCAGCCCGTCGGACGTCAGCACCATGCCGCGGGCGAACTCGCCGAACTTCTCGACGGCCCGCGCGCGCAGCCTGGCCTGGTTGAGCGCAGCCGCGACGAGGTCCGGGTCGAAGCCGGCGCCGCGCAGCCGTTGCTGCAGGGCCAGCGCGCCCGACTCCTCGTACGGGGGCAGCGACTGCAGCAGACCCCAGCCTTCGCCGGTGGTCAGCCGTCGCAGCAGGGCCAGGTCCATGTCGCGCATTGTTGCGTATGCCGCGCGCTGAGGTCGCGGGTCCCGGCACCCCGACCGGGGGCTGGGACCCGCGACCGCGGTCAGGCCCCCGGGGAGAGGGTGACCTGGCCGCGCGCCGTGTCGTGGGTGCAGGGGGCACCCGCGCAGGCGCTGACCGTCACCTCGCCCTGGGCCGGACCGGGTTGGAAAGCGCTCGGCCCGCTCATGGCGAGGCTCCACGGGTGGACCACTCCGTCGCACACGCCGTCGACCGGAGAGGAGATGCCCTCGACGTCGGACCCCTGGGTCAGTGATCCGGAGATCGACACGGTCGCCGCACCGCTGCCGGAGCACGAGTAGGTGCCGGTGAGTCGCGCGGCGCCGGCCTCCAGGGTGCCGACGGCATCGAGCGTGACTGCGTGCGTCAACTTCACTGGTGACCTCCCGGCCGTGTCTGGGACTCCGACGGAAACCTCATCCACTCAGACGCACGACAGGGCCTCTTGGTTGTGGCGAGTTCTCAGCGGGTGCGTCGCCACTCGTACGGGGTGGTCGTCGAGACCTTGACGAAGCCGGACCGCTCCAGGATCGGTCGGGAGAACTCGGTCGAGTCGCTGTTGATGTAGCGCTTGCCGTAGCCGATGGCCGACCGCGCCCGTGCCGCCGTGAGGGCGCGGTAGATGCCCTTCCCGCGGTACTCCGGTCGCGTCGCACCACCCCAGATCCCGGCGAAGTCGGTGTCCTCGACCGGTTCGAGCCGGCCGGCGCTGACCACGACGCCGTCGTGCTCGGCCACCCACATCTCCATGTCGTCGCGGGTGCGCAGCCGGTGCAGGAGCTGGATGACGTGCTCCTCGGCCTCCTCGGGGTCGTCCCCGAACACCTCGGACTGCATCGCGAGCATCGCGCGGACCTCGTCCTCGTCGGTGACCCGGCGCACCACGATCCCGTCGGGCAGGTCGATGTCGACGGCCAGGAGGCGGGCCTCGCCGATCATCACCGACTCGGGCTCGTCGGGGACGAAGCCGTGGGCGACCAGCGCCTCGTGCAGGCCGGGGGCGTGGTCGTGGCCGCGGGTCTTCCACTCGACCCGCTGGATCTCGGGCATCGCCTCGTAGTGGGCGAGCGCCTGCTCCACGAGCTGCCGGACCGAGTCCTCGTCAGCGGGTCGACCGTCGACGTCCAGGTTCTGGTAGGTGATGAAACCCCGGCCCCCGAGGTAGGTGGCCAGCACCAGCGGCCCGAGCCTGGGTGTGGTGAGGGCGGAGGAGAGCTCCTCGCGCAGCTGCTCGTCGTAGGCGCGGAGCAGGACCGCGGGGTCGCTCGTGGGGGAGGTCATGCGCCAGACACTGCCCGCTCGGGGGTGCTCGGCGCCACCGGATATGGCCTCCGCCGTCCGCCCACGGCGAACTCCCTGACCAGATCTGGCACTCGAGTTGACCGAGTGCTAACCACGAGCCTAGATTTGCGTTGGCACTCCGGTTCGCCGAGTGCTAACGCAGCCAGCCGGTCGACCCCCGCGACGGCGACCGGATCGGCAGCACCCTGCACCACCACCACTGTCCAACTTCGACATTCCCGAAGGGGAGGTCCTCACCGTGTCGGTTTCCATCAAGCCGCTCGAAGACCGCATCGTCGTCAAGTCCGTCGAGGCCGAGCAGACCACCGCGTCTGGCCTCGTCATCCCGGACACCGCGAAGGAGAAGCCCCAGGAGGGCGAGGTCCTCGCGATCGGCCCGGGCCGCATCGACGACAACGGCAACCGCGTCCCGCTCGACGTCACCGTCGGCGACCGCGTGATCTACAGCAAGTACGGCGGCACCGAGATCAAGCACGGCGGCGAGGAGTACCTCATCCTCTCCGCTCGCGACATCCTCGCCATCGTCGGCTGAGCATCCGCACCTCGTGAGTGACGTGCCCTGTATGCCGGCTACGCGGCATACAGGGCACGTCGCGTTCAACCCGACAGACTAGAGAAGGACTTTCATGGCTAAGACGCTGGAGTTCAACGACTCCGCCCGCAAGTCGCTGGAGCGCGGCGTTGACGCGCTCGCGAACGCGGTCAAGGTGACGCTCGGCCCGAAGGGCCGCAACGTCGTCATCGACAAGAAGTGGGGCGCCCCCACGATCACCAACGACGGCGTGACCATCGCCCGGGAGATCGAGCTCGAGGACCCCTACGAGAACCTCGGCGCCCAGCTCGCGAAGGAGGTCGCCACCAAGACGAACGACGTCGCGGGTGACGGCACGACCACCGCGACCGTGCTCGCCCAGGCCATGGTCAAGGAGGGCCTGCGCAACGTTGCCGCGGGTGCCGCCCCGGCCAGCCTGAAGCGCGGCATCGACGCAGCCGTCCAGGCCGTCAACGCCCGGCTGCTCGAGACCGCTCGCGAGATCGAGGGCAAGGAAGAGATCGCCCAGGTCGCCGCACTGTCCGCCCAGGACGAGACGATCGGGTCGACCATCGCCGAGGCATTCGACAAGGTCGGCAAGGACGGCGTCATCACCGTCGAGGAGTCGTCGACGGCGACCACCGAGCTCGAGTTCACCGAGGGCATGCAGTTCGACAAGGGCTACATCTCGCCCTACTTCGTCTCCGACGCAGAGCGCATGGAGGCCGTGGTCGAGGACGCCTACATCCTCATCAACCAGGGCAAGATCTCGGCCATCGCCGACGTCCTGCCGGTGCTGGAGAAGGTCGTCAAGACCGGCAAGCCCCTGCTGATCATCGCCGAGGACATCGACGGCGAGGCGCTGTCGACCCTGGTGGTCAACAAGATCCGCGGCACGTTCAACGTGGTCGCGGTCAAGGCTCCCGGCTTCGGCGACCGTCGCAAGGCGATGCTCCAGGACATGGCGACCCTCACCGGTGGCCAGGTCATCTCCGAGGAGGTCGGCCTCAAGCTCGACCAGGCTGACCTCGAGGTGCTGGGCCAGGCCCGCCGCGTCGTCGTCACCAAGGACACCACCACGATCATCGACGGCGGCGGCAACTCCGACGACGTCACCGGCCGGGTCAACCAGATCAAGGCCGAGATCGAGCGCACCGACTCCGACTGGGACCGCGAGAAGCTCCAGGAGCGCCTCGCCAAGCTCGCCGGTGGCGTCTGCGTCATCAAGGTCGGTGCCCACACCGAGGTGGAGCTCAAGGAGAAGAAGCACCGCATCGAGGACGCCATCTCGGCGACCCGCGCGGCCATCGAGGAGGGCATCGTCGCCGGTGGCGGCTCCGCCCTCGTCCACGCTGCCACCGTCATCGACGACCTCGACCTCGAGGGCGACGAGGCGACCGGTGCGCTGATCGTCAAGAAGGCGTCGGCCGAGCCGCTGCGCTGGATCGCCGAGAATGCCGGTATGGAGGGCTACGTCGCCGTCTCCAAGGTGCGCGAGCTCACCCCGGGCAACGGCCTCAACGCCGCGACCGGCGAGTACGGCGACCTGATCAAGGCCGGCGTCATCGACCCGGTCAAGGTCACCCGCTCCGCGCTCGTCAACGCCGCCTCGATCGCGTCGATGGTGCTCACCACCGACACGCTCGTCGTGGAGAAGAAGGAAGACGAGACCGAGTCCGCCGGTGGCGGTCACGGTCACGGCCACGGTCACTGACCCGGAGGCACACTCTCGTCGAAGGCCCGTCCCCGCTGTCGTCCAAAGACACGGGGGGCGGGCCTTCGACGTGCCCGCCCGCGAACCGGCGGCCTACGATTTGATCAGCGCAGCGAAGCGCAGGGTGGCGCAGAACGAAGGTGGCCATGGCGGACCGGTTCGCCGAACCTCCCAGCTTCGACGAGTACGTCGTCGCCCGGGGGGCCGACCTGCTGCGGACCGCCTGGCTGCTGGTGGGGGACGACCGGGGTGCCGAGGACCTCGTGCGCACGACGCTCGCGCGCAGCTGGCCGCAGTGGCGCCACCTGTCGCACGTCGGTGCGGGCTCGTACGACGCCGAGCTGCGGCGGGCGCTCGTGGAGACCTACCTGCGCCGGCGCCATGCCCGGGTCCGCCGGTCAGCGGAGCGCGTGGCCGACCCGCCGTCCCGCGCTGACGTGCTGGGTGCACTGGCCGAGCTGGGTCCGCGCGAGCGGGTGGCGCTGGTGCTGTGGACCTTCGACGGCCTCTCCGACGGACAGGTCGCCGCGGCGCTCGACGACGACGTCGCCGCAGCACGGCGACACCGGCTGCATGCCCACGACACGGTCGGCGGCCGACTCGGCCTCGACGAAGACCGCCTCCGGGTGGTGCTCGACGCGCTGCCACCGCAGGACCCGTCCGTGGCCGGGCTCCTCGAGCAGACGCGACCGTATGCCGCCCGCTGGCGTGGCGTGCGCGGGTGGGCCCTGGGGGGAGTGGCCCTCGTGGCGGCCGTGGCCATCGGAGGCATCCTCGCGGGCGGAGACCCCGACCGGGTGGCCCCGCTCCCCACTCCGCAGCCGTCCGCGGTGACCTGCCGCGACTCCCTCGCGCCGCCGACCCCGCCGCAGGCCGCCACCGAGCCGCTGAGTCGCACCGTGTCGGCCGTGCTGGTGTGCGCGCAGACCGACGAGGGCTCGGTCTGGTCCGGGTCGCTGCCGCCTGATGCGCCGGTCAGCGAGCCCCTCGCCGTGGACGCCCTGGTGTTGGCTCCTCGCACCTCCGGCACCGAGTGCCCGGACCTGCCCACGGGACCAGCCTTCCGACTGGTGCTCCTGGGCACCGACGGCGCCGTGCGGACCTACGCCAACGAGGGTCTGGCGTGCAACGGCTGGCCGGCGCTGGCCAGCTACTACACGGCGCTGGCGGAGCAGGGCGCGGGAAGCGACATCCTGGGCGCGCCCGGCAGCCAGTTCCTCGGCTGCCCGACGGTGTTGGGCAAGTCGCTCGCCCCTCCAGGGTTGGCGCCGCCGAGCCTGCCCCGTGGGACGGTGCTCGAGGCCGCGACCGCCTGCCTGCACCCGCGGGCCGTGGCCACCGCCGTGCCGCGCTTCCGGCCGATCCGCACCAACGTCATGGGCGCACCCCAGCTGGCACAGCTCAATGCCGACCTCGCCCGGCGCGGGTCGAGGACGCAGGCGGGAAGCACCTGCACGGCCGGGACGTCGCTGTTCGTCGTCGAGGCGCGGCTGCAGAACGGACGGATGCTCGAGCTGAGCAGCAACTGCGCTGACGTCTTCGCGGTGGACTGGCAGTCGCGCGACAACTGGGCGGTCAGCACCCAGACCCGCGACATGCTCCGCGCGCTGCTCGTCGCCCAGTGAGCCGACGGGCCCGTCGCCCGGTGAGGCGGCGCTCAGCCGCCGGCGACGACGTGCAGTGACTCCCCGGCATACGTCACGACCTGGCCGGGGCGCACCTGCGCGCCTCGGCGCACCTCGACGGCGCCGTCGACGGCCACCTCGCCGAGCTCGATGACCGAGCGCGCCATCGCGCCGTCGTCGACCACGCCGGCCAGCTTGAGGAGCTGGCCGAGCCGGATGGACTCGTCACGGATGGGGACGTCGACAGGGCTGCTCACGCAGTCGAGTCTAGGTCGGTCAGCTGCCGGCGTCGGTCAGCTGGCGGCGGGGACGGCGTGGCCGGCGTAGTACGCCTCACGCTCGTCCTCGGTCATCGCGCCCCACACGCCGTAGGGCTCGCGGACGCGGAGGGCGTGCTCGCGACACTGCTTGAGGACCGGGCAGGCCAGACAGACTTCCTTGGCCTGCGAGTCGCGGGAGCGGCGGGCCGGGCCACGCTCACCCTCGGGGTGGAAGAAGACCTCTGGGTTGATCTGCCGACAGGACCCGTCGAGCTGCCATTCCCACAGGTCGGCTACGGGTCCTGGAAGCCGTGACAACTCAGCCATTGTCGTCCTCATCTCCCGCGGCACGATGCCGCACCTCTCGGACGCTACCGTCGCGTGACCTGCGGAAACAGGGCCGTAACGTAAGGGTTTGTTCAAGGCCGTTCACACCGGAGCGGGCCGTCCCAGATGGTGGACGGGCCAGTCGGCCCCGGTCGCGTGACTGGTCGTGACCCGGCTCGGTGGGGTCGTCCGGAGGGTCGTCGTGGGCGGTCGGTGCGGCCGGTTACGATTGGGCAATGAGCCTTGGTGTGGACCTCGACGACCGTCACCGCCTGGAGGAGTCCGCTCCTTCCGCTGCACCGGGTCCCGCCCCTGCCGCGGCCGCCGCTCCCGAGCCCGAGGAGCACGACCCGTTCGGCAAGCTCGGGCTCACCTACGACGACGTCCTGCTGCTCCCCGGCGAGACCGACGTGATCCCCTCCGACGTCGACACCACCGCCCGGCTGACGCGAGAGCTGTCGCTGCGCATCCCGCTGGTCTCGGCGGCGATGGACACCGTCACCGAGTCGCGGATGGCGATCGCCATGGCCCGCCAGGGTGGCATCGGCATCCTCCACCGCAACCTGTCGATCGAGGACCAGGCCTACCAGGTCGACCTGGTGAAGCGGACCCAGACCGGCATGATCAGCAACCCGGTGACGATCGGCCCCGACGCCACGCTCGAGGACCTCGACCGTCGGTGCGGCGAATACCGCGTGTCCGGCCTGCCCGTCGTCGACGAGGGCGACCACCTGCTCGGCATGATCACCAACCGCGACCTGCGCTTCACCCCGGTCGCCGAGTGGGCCACCACCCTGGTGCGCGACGTGATGACCCCGATGCCGCTGGTGACCGGTCGGGTCGGCATCTCGCGCGAGGACGCCACCGCCCTGCTGCGCCAGCACAAGCGCGAGCGCCTGCCGCTGGTCGACGGCGAGGGGCGCCTGGCCGGGCTGATCACGGTGAAGGACTTCGTGAAGTCGGAGCAGTTCCCCCACGCCAGCAAGGACGACCACGGCCGGCTGCTCGTCGGTGCGGCCATCGGCTTCTTCGGCGACGCGTGGGAGCGGGCCACCACCCTGGTCGAGGCCGGGGTCGACGTCCTCGTCGCCGACACCGCCAACGGCCACGCCCGGCTGATGCTCGACATGGTCCGCCGCCTCAAGTCCGACCCGGCCACCCGCCACGTCCAGGTGATCGGCGGCAACGTCGCCACCCGTGCCGGTGCCCAGGCGCTCGTCGACGCGGGCGTCGACGCCGTCAAGGTCGGGGTCGGCCCGGGCTCGATCTGCACCACCCGCGTCGTCGCCGGGGTCGGTGTGCCACAGGTGACCGCCATCTACGACGCCTCGCTCGCCTGCCGCAAGGCCGGCGTCCCCGTCATCGGGGACGGCGGCCTCCAGTACTCCGGCGACATCGCCAAGGCGATCGTCGCGGGCGCCGACACCGTCATGCTCGGCTCCCTGCTCGCCGGCTGCGAGGAGTCGCCGGGCGAGCTCATCTTCGTCAACGGCAAGCAGTTCAAGTCCTACCGCGGCATGGGGTCGCTGGGGGCGATGGCCTCGCGCGGCAAGAAGTCGTTCTCGAAGGACCGCTACTTCCAGGCCGACGTCGCCAGCGACGACAAGATCGTGCCCGAGGGCATCGAGGGCCAGGTCGCCTACCGCGGCCCGCTCGGCAACGTCGTGCACCAGCTCGTCGGTGGCCTGGCGCAGTCGATGTTCTACGTCGGCGCACCGACCCTCCCCGAGCTCAAGGCCCGCGGGAGGTTCGTGCGGATCACCTCCGCGGGGCTCAAGGAGAGCCACCCGCACGACATCCAGATGACCGTCGAGGCGCCCAACTACAGCGGTCGCTGACCGCCCCGTCGCGTCCCTGCAGGACCACCGGTATGCCGCGTGGCCGGCCCGCCGCGCGCCGTGGTGACGGGCGTCTGCCCGGCGTCCAGAACGGCATACGCAATCTGGGTGAGTCGCCCCGCGGGTGCGCAACCTAGGGTTGCGACACGGACGTTCACGAGTCCGAGCAGGGGTCCCACTGAACGTCGTCGCTGACGGGCTGCGGTCGGTCGCGACGATCCAAAGACGTCCCGTCGCCGGTCGCCCCCCTCACCCGGCGACGGGGCGTCGTCCCGTGCCCGGGCCCTGCGCGGCGGACCCCGCGGTGGGCGGTGGCGTGGGCCGCGGGGTGGGCGGTGGCGCGTCGCACCGGTCGGCTGCCGATAGCCTTGCGCGGTGACTGAGATCGAAATCGGCCGAGGCAAGCGCGGTCGCCGCGCGTACTCCTTCGACGACATCGCCGTGGTGCCGTCGCGCCGCACCCGCGACCCCGAGGACGTGTCGGTGGGCTGGCAGATCGATGCCTACCACTTCGACATCCCCGTGATCGCGGCACCGATGGACTCGGTGATGTCGCCCGAGTCCGCGATCGCCCTCGGCCGGCTGGGTGGGTTGCCCGTGCTCGACCTCGAAGGGCTCTGGACCCGCTACGAGGACCCGACGCCACTGCTCGCCGAGATCGCCACGCTCGACCCGGCGCTGGCGACTGCGCGGATGCAGGAGATCTACGCCGCCGAGATCCAGCCCGAGCTCATCACCGAGCGGCTGCGCCAGGTGCGCGAGGCCGGTGTGACGGCGGCGGGGGCGCTCAGCCCGCAGCGCACGCAGCAGTTCTGGAAGACCGTCGTCGACGCGGGGGTCGACCTGTTCGTCATCCGTGGCACGACCGTCAGCGCCGAGCACGTGTCCGGGCGCGCCGAGCCGCTCAACCTCAAGCGGTTCATCTACGAGCTCGACGTGCCGGTCATCGTCGGTGGCGCCGCGTCCTACACGGCTGCCCTGCACCTCATGCGCACCGGTGCGGCCGGCGTGCTGGTCGGGTTCGGCGGGGGAGCGGCCCACACGACCCGTCGCACCCTGGGCATCCACGCCCCGATGGCCAGCGCCATCGCCGACGTCGCCGCTGCCCGCCGCGACTACCTCGACGAGTCCGGCGGCCGCTACGTCCACGTCATCGCCGACGGCGGCATGGGGGACAGCGGCGACATCGTCAAGGCCGTGGCCTGTGGGGCCGACGCCGTCATGCTGGGTGCGGCGCTCGCCCGGGCCACCGACGCGCCCGGTCGCGGGCTGCACTGGGGCTCCGAGGCACACCACCCCGAGCTGCCGCGCGGCGAGCGGGTCGAGGTCGGGGCGCTCGCGCCGCTCGAGCAGATCCTCTTCGGCCCCGGTCGCACGGCCGACGGCAAGAGCAACCTCATCGGTGCGCTGCGCCGGGCGATGGCCACGACCGGCTACTCCGACCTCAAGGAGTTCCAGCGGGTCGAGGTCGTCGTCGCTCCCTACCAGCGCAGCTGAGGACCCGTCTCCGCAGCCTGAGCACCCGGGGGGGCGCCCAGGTCGCAGGACGGGCGGTGTGGGCAAGGTCGCTAACTTACTACTGGTAAGAAGCGGTCGCCGGACCTAGGCTGCGAGGCATGGCCCACGATGTCGTCGCCGACCCCGAGACCGACCCCACCGCCACGTATGCCGTGGACCCGGCCCTGGTCCGACGGCTGGCCCGACGGGTGGTGGCGGCGCCCCGGGCCGGGCACCACGTCAGCCACACCCCGCTCACCGGAGCACCGCTCGGGTCGCTGCCGCTGTCGACCCGTGAGGACGTCGCCGTCGCGGTCGACGCCGCCCGCGCGGCCCAGCGCGAGTGGGCGCGCACGCCGATGGAGCTGCGTGAGCGGATCTTCCTGCGCTACCACGACCTCGTGCTCGAGCGGCAGGTCGAGCTGCTCGACATCGTGCAGCTGGAGTCGGGCAAGACCCGCCGCCAGGCGTTCGAGGAGGTCGCCGACGTCGCGATCGTGGCGCGGCACTACGCCCGCTCCGCCGCGGCATACCTGCGTCCGCGCCGTCGCGCGGGGCTGTTCCCGGTGCTGACGCAGAGCACGGTGCACCACCACGCCCGAGGGGTCGTCGGCATCGTCAGCCCCTGGAACTACCCCCTCTCGCTCGCGATCACCGACGCGATCCCGGCCCTGATGGCCGGCAACGCCGTCGTGCTGCGCCCGGACCTGCAAGCGTCGCTGACCGCCCTGCAGGCCGTGCAGCTGCTCACCGAGGCCGGGCTCCCCGAGTCGGTGCTGCAGGTCGTCCTGGGTGACGGGCCGTCGGTGGGGCAGGCGGTCGTCGACCTGACCGACTACGTCTGTTACACCGGCTCGACCGACACCGGGCGACGCGTCGCCACCTCGGTCGCCGGACGCCTGGTCGGCTACTCACTCGAGCTCGGCGGCAAGAACTCGATGTACGTCGCCGACGACGCGGACCTCGACAAGGCGGTCGAGGGTGCGGTGCGGGCCTGCTTCTCGTCGGCCGGCCAGCTGTGCATCTCGATCGAGCGGCTGCTCGTGCACGGAGCCGTGGCCGACGAGTTCACCCGGCGGTTCGTGGCCGCCGTCGATCAGCTGAGCCTCGGCGCGGAGCTGGCCTACGGCACCGACATGGGTTCGCTGGTCTCCGCCCACCAGCTGGAGCGCGTCGCAGCCCACGTCGACGACGCCCGCTCCAAGGGCGCGCGGGTGCTCACCGGTGGGCGCGCCCGCCCCGACGTCGGCCCGTACTTCTACGAGCCCACCGTCCTCGAGGGCGTGACCGCCGCGATGGCACTGCGTGACGACGAGACCTTCGGCCCGGTCGTCGCGATCTACCGCGTGCACAGCGACGAGGAGGCGATCCGCTTCGCCAACGACACCGACTACGGCCTCAACGCCGCGGTCTACACCCGCGACGTGGCCCGTGGCCGCCGGATCGCGAACGCCATCAAGGCCGGCACCGTCAACGTCAACGAGGGGTATGCCGCGGCGTGGGGGAGCGTCGCGGCCCCGATGGGTGGCATGAAGCAGTCCGGCGTGGGGCGGCGGCACGGCAGCGAGGGCATCCTCAAGTACACCGAGTCGCAGAACGTCACCGCGCAGTACCTCCTGCCCATCGCTCCGGTCGCCGGGATGAGCGAGGAGACCTATGCGCGCCTGATGACCGCCGCACTGCGGGTGCTCAAGTCCGTGGGGCGCGCGTGACGGGTGCGCCTCCGGGCGGCTCGGGCAGCGACTACGACGTCCTGGTCGTCGGGTCGGGGTTCGGCGGCTCGGTCACGGCGCTGCGGTTGGCCGAGAAGGGCTACCGCGTGCACGTCGTCGAGTCCGGCCGCCGGTTCCGCGACGAGGACTTCGCGAAGACCTCGTGGGACCTGCGCAGCTACCTGTGGGCGCCCAAGCTGAAATGCTTTGGCGTGCAACGGGTGCACCGCCTGCCCGACGTGATGATCCTGGCCGGGGCGGGCGTCGGTGGCGGCTCGCTCAACTACGCCAACACCCTCTACGTCCCGCCCGCGGCGTTCTTCGCCGACCGCCAGTGGGGTGACATCACCGACTGGCAGGCGGAGCTGGCGCCCCACTACGACACCGCCTCGACCATGCTCGGCGTCGTCACCAACCCCTGCGAGGGCGTCGTCGAGGACGTCATGCGCCAGACCGCCGAGGACCTCGGGGTCGGCGACACGTTCCGGAAGGCCCCGACCGGTGTCTTCTACGGCATGCCCGGCAAGCGCGTCCCCGACCCCTACTTCGGTGGCGCCGGCCCGGACCGCACCGGCTGCACCGAGTGCGGCAACTGCATGGTGGGCTGCCGGGTCGGCGCGAAGAACACCCTGGTCAAGAACTACCTGGCCCTCGCGGAGAAGCTCGGGGTCACCATCGAGCCGATGCGCACCGTCGTCCGCGTGGCCCCCCGGCGCAGTGGTGGGTATGCCGTGACGCACGAGGCGAGCGGCGCGTGGTTCCGGCGGGCGCGGCATACCGTCACCGCGGACCAGGTGGTGTTCGCGGCGGGGACGTGGGGCACCCAGAAGCTGCTGCACTCGATGCGGCAGACGGGCGTGCTGCCAGGGCTGTCGGCCCGGCTCGGCCACCTCACCCGGACCAACTCCGAAGCCGTCAACGGCGTGATGCTGGAGAAGGTCAAGCCGGGTCTGGACCTCTCTCACGGGGTCGCCATCACGTCGTCGTTCCACCCCGACGCCGACACCCACGTCGAGAACGTGCGGTACGGCAGGGGCTCCAACGCGATGGGCCTGCTCGCGACGATCCTGGTGCCGGGTGGCGAGCTGCCGCGGCCGGCCCAGTTCGTCGTCGAGGTGGTGCGGCACCCCGTGGTCTTCCTCCGGTCGCTCTCGCAGTACCGCTGGAGCGAGCGGACCGTCATCGGCCTGATCATGCAGTCGCGCGACAACTCCCTGCACGTGAACGGCACGAGCGGGCTCTTCGGCGGGCGAGGCCTGACCTCGCGGCAGGGCCACGGTGAGCCCAACCCGACCTACATCCCGGCCGGCCAGGAGGCGATGAAGGCACTGGCGGTGCGGCTCAGCGCGGCGACCGGGCTGAGGGCGTTCGCGGGCAGCAGCGTCAGCGAGATCGCCAACATCCCCTTGACCGCCCACTTCCTCGGTGGCGTGACGATCGGCTCGAGTCCCGAGCGCGGGGTGCTCGACCCCTACCAACGGGTCTGGGGCTACCCCGACCTGCACGTCGTCGACGGTTCGGCCGTCTCGGCGAACCTCGGCGTCAACCCCTCGCTGACCATCACGGCCCAGGCCGAGCGAGCCATGTCGCTGTGGCCGAACAAGGGGGAGGCCGACCCTCGTCCGGCTCAGGGTGCGGCCTACCGCCGGCTCGAGGCGGTCAAGGCCGGCCACCCGGCCGTCACGCGGTACACCCACGAGAGCGCCAGGGTCTGACCCCACCGCGAAAGGCGGTGGGCGACGCACGCCCCTGCGTTGCGTC
Organism: Phycicoccus sp. Soil802; assembly: GCF_001429605.1. Classification (GTDB taxonomy): domain Bacteria; phylum Actinomycetota; class Actinomycetes; order Actinomycetales; family Dermatophilaceae; genus Pedococcus. Next base: position 413,987 of record NZ_LMSS01000005.1, on the reverse strand, counting down.
GACCACCGCCTCAGCGGTGTGGCTGGAGACGAGCCGGGGGGTGGGTCTCCAGCCACACCACCCAGACAACGACGCTGGTGAGCGGGGGTTACGGCGCCCCTGAAACATTTCTCCCGGTGGCCCCCGACGCCGCACCGGGCTGGTCGCGCCAGGAGGCCCACAACGCGGCATACGGGCCGTCGGCGGCGACCAGCTCGTCGTGCGTGCCGATCTCGGTCACCACGCCGTCCTCGACCACTGCCACCCGGTCGGCGTCGTGCGCGGTGTGCAGCCGGTGGGCGATCGCGACCACGGTGCGCCCCTCGACCACGGCGGCGAGCGAGCGCTCGAGGTGCCGCGCGGCGCGGGGGTCGAGCAGCGAGGTGGCCTCGTCGAGGACGAGCGTGTGTGGGTCGGCGAGCACCAACCGGGCGAGCGCGACCTGCTGCGACTGCGCCTCGCTGAGGGTGTGGCCACCACTGCCCACCTGGGTGTCGAGGCCGTCGGGCAGCCCGGCGACCCACTCGTGGGCGTCGACCGCCCGCAGGGCGTCGTCGAGCTCGTCGCGCGACGCACCCGGTCGGGCGAGCAGCAGGTTGTCGGCCAGCGTGCCGACGAAGACGTGGTGCTCCTGGGTCACCAGGGCCACCTCTCCGCGCAGCCGGCTGAGGGTGAGGTCGACCAGCGGCACGCCTCCGACCTCGACGCTGCCCTCGCGAGGGCCGTCGATGCCGGCCATCAGGCGGCCGAGCGTGGACTTGCCCGCGCCGGACGGGCCGACGATGGCGAGCCGTTCGCCGGGTCGCAGGTCGAGCGAGACGCCGCGCAGGACGTCGTGCCCGGGGCGGTAGGCGTAGCGCACGTCGTCGACCGCCAGGTCGGAACCGTCCGGCTCCTCCCCGGTCGCGACACGGTCGGGCGGCACGTCGCCCACCCCGATGACGCGCGCCAGGGAGGTCGCGCCGACCTGGATCTCGTCGAGCCAGCCGAGCACCTCGTCGAGCGGGTTGGTCATCTGGTGGATGTAGAGGGTGACGGCGGTGGCCGCCCCGGCGCTGATGTGGCCGTTGATCGCCAGCCAGCCGCCCCAGAGCACCGCGCCGGCCGTCGGCACGTAGTAGCCGAAGACCACCGCCGGGAACCAGTGCAGCCGCAGGTTGAGGGTGTAGCGCTCGGCTTGGAAGCACTCGCGCAGGGCGTCGTGGAACCGGGTCCGCCGCGCGTCGCCGAGCGAGAGGGCGTCGATCGTGCGCGCCCCGTCGACGGTCTCGGCGACGACGCCGTTGAGCTGGGCGTAGGTCGCGCGTTCCCAGAGGTAGCCGTCGGACGCGTGCCGCAGGTAGCGCCTCGTCGAGAACCAGTAGAACGGCACTCCGAGCAGGATCGGCAGGGTGGCCAGCGGCGAGGTGAACAGCGCCGCCACGGTCGTCATCAGCACCGTCATCGACGCGACGAACAGCGACGGGATGCCGAACCGCACCACGTGCGACAGGGCCTCGACGTCGTTGGTGGTGCGGGCCACGAGGTCACCCGTGCCGGCTCGCTCGACCGTCGACAGCGGCAGGTTGACCGCGCGGCCGACGAACTGCTCCCGCAGCTCGGCGAACACGGTCTCCCCGAGGATGAACGACCACCGTCGCGCAGCCCAGGTCAGCGCCGTCTGCGCGACGACGGCCACGGCCAGGCCGATCGCGATCTTGTCGACGGTGCCGGTGTCTCCGCGGTGGCCGCTGACGACGTCGACGAGCCGGCCGACCAGCCACGGGGCGGCCAGCGCCGCGAGCGCCGCCAGCGCGTGCAGCCCCAGCACCCGCGCCACGAGGCCGCGGTGCTCGCGCACGAGCCCGCGGGTGTGCTGCCAGACCCCAGCCATGTCGGCGATCGGCAGGGTGCGACGGGCGTGGTCGGTGATCACTGGTCGTCCTCCTCTCCGCGGATCACGATGTGTCGGTATGCCGGGTGGTCCAGCAGCTCGCGGTGCGTGCCCGTGAGCGTGACCAGCCCGTCCTCGAGCACCACGACCTCGTCGGCCTGGCCGAGCAGCAGCGGGCTGACTGTCGTGACCACGGTCGTGCGGCCGCGGCGGTGCTCGGCGAGCCGGCCGGCGATGCGGGCCTCGGTGTGGGCGTCCACCGCGCTGGTCGGCTCGACCAGGACGAGCACGGGGGCTTCGGTGAGCAGCGCCCGCGACAGGGCGAGGCGCTGGCGCTGACCGCCCGAGTAGGACCGTCCGCGCTCCTCGACCGTGCCGTCGAGGCCGTCGGCGACGGCGTCGAGGACGTCGAGGGCGCTCGCGGTGGTCAGCGCGGCCAGCACCTCGCGGTCGGCGTGGCCACCTCCGGTGCCGTCGGCCGATGGGCGCCCGTTGGCGTGGCCGCTGAGCTGCTCGCGCAGCACCCCGGTGAACAGTCGCGGGTCGGGCTCGCTGACCACGACGTGCCGGCGGACGTCGGCGATCGACAGGTCGTCGAGTCGCACTCCACCCCAAGTGGTCTGGTGCGGGCCGGGTCCGTGTCGACCCAGTCGGTCGGCCACGGCGGACGACTCCTCGGGCCGCGCCGACACGATGGCCGTCAGGAGGCCGCCGCGGATCACCGTGCCGGACAACGGGTCGACCAGGTCGGCGTCGGCGGGCGGCACGGGGACGGTGCTCGGCCTGGCGGCGTCGTGGTCGGGCTGGACTGCCATGACGCGGAGCATCTTGCCCGCCGCGATCTGCGCCCGGATGCCCCGGTCGACGACCTCGATCGCGGTCTGCAGCGGCATGGTGAGGAACGCCGTGTAGCCGTAGAAGGCCACCAGCTGACCGGCGGTGATGTCACCGGTCACCGCCTCGCGCGCGCCGAGCCAGGTCACCAGGACCACGAAGATGCCGGGGATGAGCACCTCGGCGGAGTCCAGCGCCGCCTGGATGCCGGCCACCTGAAACCCGCGTTCGCGGACCCTGGCCGACTGCTGCTCGTAGCGGCGCAGGAAGGTCTGCTCCCCGCCGATGCCGCGCAGCACGCGCAGCCCCGCGACCGTGTCGGCCCCGAGCGTGGTCAGGCGCCCGGCCTCCTCGCGCTGCCTCGCCTGGCGGCGCTGGAGCGGCCGCACGATGAGGCTCAGGCTGGCCAGCATGACCGGGCCACCGAGCAGCACGAGCCACCCGAGGGCCGGCGACGCGGCGAGCAGGATGGCGCCGACGACCGCGTAGCTCACGACGGCGCCGGAGAACCGGCCCATCACGTCGTACAGGCCGCCGAGCCGCATCACGTCGTTGGCGAAGACGGCGACGACCTCGCCCGACGGCATGGTGCGCGTCAGTGCCGGCCCGGCGCGCTCGGCTCCCTGGGCGGTGAGCTGTGCGCCGCGGTAGGAGGCGAACAGCCAGTTGTAGACGGCGAAGTAGTGCCGGATGGCAGCCGTGACCGCGCAGATCGCACCCAGCCCGATCAGCACCAGGGCCCAGCGGACCAGGCCACCCAGGTCGCCGGGGACGATGCCGTCGTCGACGCCCTTGCCCACGGCGGCCGGCACGAGCGCGATCGCCAGCATCCATGCCATCCCCGCGAGCATCCCGAGCACCTGGGTGCGCCACTGCTGCCGACCGACCCAGAGCATGAACCGGGTGGTGCTACGGGTGTCGGGTCGGCCGGGGTCGGGGAACGGGATCGTCTGCATCAGGATCCCCACCGTATGCCGCGGCGACGACACCCCGACACCGATTTTCCGCCCGCCCGGTGAGCCTTCCGAGTGGCCGCGAGCACGCGGCATACCGTGACGAGCGGAAGGGGTGAGTGGGGATGGTGGTGCGCAAGGAAGCCGTCTACGTGCGCCGCAGGCGCGTTGCGCTCCTCGTCGTCGTGGCCTTCGTCGCGCTCAGCGTCCTCGGGGTCAGCCGGCTGGTCGGCTTCCTCTCCGGCGGCACCGCGGAGGCCGCCGCTCCCCAGCCCGTTGCCACCAAGCCGGTGGCTCCCGAGCCCACCATCCCCGTGCCCACGCCCCACCCGGTCGAGCCCCAGGGCGCCGCCGGACCGTCGGCCAAGACGGCCATGGTGCGGGTGCTGCGCCTGAGTGGCGACCTGACGCCGAAGTCGGTGGTGGCGTCGAAGCAAGGCCTCGTCTTCGCCCAGAACATGATGTACCGGCACACCATCACGGCCTTCCGGGCCGACGGCGCGCGGCTCAGGACCATCGACGACTCCGTCGACCTCGCGAAGTTCCGCGTCAAGGGCCACGAGGGCCCGGCGAAGGGGTCGCCCGTCGAGGCCGCCTTCACCCCGGGTGGGCGCTACGCGTGGGTGTCCAACTACTCGATGTCCGGCAAGGGCTACGGCTCCGAGGGGCTCGACACGTGCACCAAGGGCGACGGCACGTCGCCCAGCACGGTCTACCGGGTCGACACGCGCACCTTCGCCATCGACAAGGTGGTGGCGGTCGGGTCGGTGCCCAAGTACGTCGCGCTGACGCCCGACGGGAAGACGGTGCTCGTCACCAACTGGTGCTCGTGGGACCTGTCCCTGATCAGCGCCTCAACCGGCAAGGAGGCGGCCCGGATCCCCTTGGGGGGCAAGTACCCTCGCGGCATCGCGGTCTCTCCCGACAGCCGCACCGCCTACATCGCGCTGATGGGTTCGGACCGGGTGGTCCGGGTCGACCTGGCCGCCCGGACGGTGCACCCCTACGCGCAGACCGGCGACGGCCCGCGGCACATCGTCGAGAGCCCGGACGGCAAGTACCTCTACGTCACCAACAACGGCGACGGCACCGTCAGCAAGCTCGACCGCCGCAGCGGCAAGGTCATCAAGTGGGTGCACACCGGCAAGGAGCCGCGCTCGATGGCGATCTCGCCTGACGGCGCCGCGATCTACTCGGTGAACTACGAGTCCTCGACGGTCACCAAGCTGCGCACCTCGGACCTCGCGGTCGTCGACGAGGTCAAGACCGACTACCACCCGATCGGCATCACCTACGAGCCGACCAGGAAGATGGTGTGGGTCGCCTGTTACGGCGGCAGCATCCTCGTCTTCGACGACTCGAGGCTTCCCGTAGCCTGACCCGGTGCTGCGAACCGCCCTGAAGCCTCGCTGGCTGGGCCTGTTCGCCCTGCTGCTCGCGATCATGGCGGCCTGCGCGCAGCTCGGGCTGTGGCAGCTGCACGTCGCGCAGGACAAGGGCCTCGCCGATGCGCTGCGCCAGGCGCACGAGGCGCGTCCCGCGCTGCTCGACACGGTCATCCGACCGCACCAGGCGTTCCCGAACCCGCAGTCCAACCGGGCCGTCACCGCCATCGGCACGTATGCCGCGTCGGACCAGTTCCTCGTCGGGCCGCGCCGCCTCGGCGGGGCCACCGGCTACTGGGTCGTCACGCCGCTGGACGTGACGGAGACGGGCGCGCGGCTCGCCGTCGTCCGCGGCTTCGTCACCGACACCACGACTCCCATCGACCCGCCCCCCGGGGTGGTGTCGGTGGACGGCACGCTCGCGCCGGGAGAGGCGCCGGCCGACCCGCCGGCCGGTCTGCCCGCCTGGCCGCAGCAGGCTCGTGGCTCGATCGACTTCTCGCTGCTGGTCAACGAGTGGCCGGGAGAGCTGTACAACGCGTTCGTCTTCGCGCAGGGGGAGAAGACCGGTGCGGGGGTCGGGATCCCCGCACCGGACGGGGTGACGAGGGTGCCGCCGCCCGAGGTGACGGGCGGGCTGAAGTGGCGCAACGCGGCATACGCACTGCAGTGGTGGATCTTCGGCGGCTTTGCCGCGTTCATGTGGTTCAGGATGGTGCGAGAGGATGCCCAGCGTGACTGAGACCGGTGTGAGTGAGATCAAGGACGTCGACGCGGCCCGCAAGGCGCTCGGCTTCTTCAAGGTGATGGCGTTCGTCGTCGGCGTGGGGCTGTTGATCCTCGTGGCGGAGATGGTGCTGCGCTACGGGTTCGACAACCACGTGCTGGACTGGTGGCCGCAGCCGCACGGGTTCATCTACATCGTCTACCTGGTGGCCACCGCCAACCTCGGGTTCAAGGTGGGCTGGCCGCTCGGGAAGATGGTGCTGGTCATGCTGGCGGGGGTCGTGCCGTTCCTGTCCTTCTGGGCCGAGCGCAGGGTCGCGAGTGAGACCGAGGCGCGGCTGGCTGGGGCGCGCCGGTAGCCTGTGCGCGTGAGCGACCCCGCAGCCGCCGACGTGGTGACCCAGGCCCAGGACGACGATCGGGTGGAGGCCCCCGACGCCGAGCGTTCGGACGAGCCGGCCACCCCTCTCCAGGCTCGGCCGGTGCTGGTCGTCGACTTCGGGGCGCAGTACGCGCAGCTCATCGCGCGACGCGTGCGTGAGGCGAAGATCTACAGCGAGGTCGTGCCGCACACGATGTCGGTGGCCGAGATGCTCGAGAAGGACCCGGCCGCGATCGTGCTCTCCGGTGGCCCGTCGTCGGTCTACGAGGAGGGGGCGCCCTCGTTGGACCCCGCCGTCCTGGAGGCGGGCGTGCCCGTGTTCGGGATGTGTTACGGCTTCCAGGCGATGTCGCAGGCGCTCGGTGGCACCGTCGCCCACACCGGGCTCGGTGAGTACGGCGCGACGCCGGCCACCGTCTCCGACACCGAGTCGACGCTCTTCAACGGACAGCCCACCGACCAGTCGGTCTGGATGAGCCACGGCGACTCGGTCACCGAGGCACCCGCGGGCATGACGGTCACGGCGGCCACGGCCGGTGCGCCCGTCGCAGCGATCGAGGACGACGAGCGCCGTCTCTACGGCGTGCAGTGGCATCCGGAGGTGATGCACTCGACCTTCGGGCAGCGGGTGCTGGAGAACTTCCTCTACCGCGGGGCGAGGCTGGAGCCCGACTGGACGGCCGCCAACGTGGTCGACGAGCTGGTCGACGCGATCCGCGAGAAGGTCGGCGACTCGCGGGTGCTGTGCGCCCTGTCCGGTGGCGTCGACTCGTCCGTCGCGGCGGCGCTCGTGCAGAAGGCCGTCGGCGACCAGCTGACCTGTGTCTTCGTCGACCACGGCCTGCTGCGCGCGGGGGAGGCAGAGCAGGTCGAGAAGGAGTTCGTGGCGGCGACCGGGGTGGACCTGGTGGTGGTCGACGCGCGCGAGCGGTTCCTGTCCGCGCTGGAAGGCGTCTCGGACCCCGAGGAGAAGCGCAAGATCATCGGGCGCGAGTTCATCCGCGTCTTCGAGCAGGCCGCCCGCGACGTCGTCGGGTCCCGCGGCGACTCCGACCACCCCGTCGAGTTCCTCGTGCAGGGCACGCTCTACCCCGACGTCGTCGAGTCGGGTGGTGGCACCGGGGCGGCCAACATCAAGTCGCACCACAACGTGGGCGGGCTCCCCGAGGACCTCCAGTTCAAGCTGGTCGAGCCGCTGCGCTCGCTCTTCAAGGACGAGGTGCGTCAGGTCGGGCTCGAGCTGGGTGTGCCCGAGGCGATCGTGTGGCGCCAGCCGTTCCCGGGCCCCGGGCTCGGCATCCGCATCGTCGGCTCGGTGACGGCCGAACGGCTGGAGATCCTCCGGGCCGCTGACGCCATCGCGCGGCACGAGCTCTCGGCTGCTGGCCTCGACCGCGCCATCTGGCAGTGCCCGGTCGTGCTGCTCGCCGACGTGCGTTCGGTGGGCGTCCAGGGTGACGGGCGCACCTACGGTCACCCTGTCGTGCTGCGCCCGGTGTCGTCCGAGGACGCGATGACGGCCGACTGGACCCGCGTGCCCTACGACGTGCTCGCCAAGATCTCGACGCGCATCACCAACGAGGTGCGTGAGGTCAACCGGGTCGTGCTCGACGTGACCAGCAAGCCGCCAGGCACCATCGAGTGGGAGTAGTGCGTGCGGCCAGGTAGGGCGCGCGGCCTCAGCACGGCCAGCGTCAACGACGCCGTGAGCCGGGCGGTGATGCGCTACGTCCTCATCGGGCCGCCCTTGAAGCTGCTCACCGGGCTGCATGTCGAGGGCCGTGAGAACGTGCCGCGCGAGGGCTCGCTCATCGTGGCGTCGAACCACCTCTCGTTCATCGACTCGATCGTCATTCCCCTGGCCTGCGGGCGGCAGGTGCACTTCCTCGGCAAGGCCGAGTACTTCCAGGGCTCGGGCCTCCGTGGGGCTGCCGTGCGCTGGTTCCACTCGACGGCCGGCACCATCCCGGTGGACCGTTCCGACCCGCGGGCTGCGGCTGCGTCGCTGGAGCTGTCGGAGGACGTGCTGCGCCAGGGGGAGGCGTTCGGCGTCTACCCCGAGGGCACCAGGTCACCCGACGGGCGGCTGCACCGCGGCCGCACGGGCGTGGCCCGCATGGCGCTCTCCACCGGAGCCACCTTGTTGCCGTGTGCCGTGATCGGCACCGACCACGTGCAGCCCTCTGGTTCCAACGGTTTCCGCCCCGCGAAGGTCACCGTCAGGTTCGGTGTGCCGGTCGACGTCGCCGGTCTCTCGGCTCGCTTCCAGAAGGCTGCTCTGTTGCGGGCGATCACGGACGCGACGATGGACGCGATCGGTGAGCTGTCGGGGCAGGAGCGCTCGGGTCTCTATGCATCGGACGTGAAAGCCGCCATGGAGGCAGGCAAACCCACCGCCTGAAGTTGCGCGTCCCATCCAGTCGCGAGTCGCAGGCTGCCGGCGCCCCGCATGATCAGTTTCAGTCGCCGCGCCCTCACTCTCCGCGGCGACGCCACCGGCGGTAATGAACAGCCGCCCAGATGCCGTCAGGGCACGGCTCGCCAGACGCTGGGCGCTGTCCCGTGGTCGCGCTTGAAGGCGCGGCTGAAGGCCTCTTCGGACTCGTACCCGACCCGCGGGGCGATCGCGGCGACCGGCAACGTCGTCGTGCGGAGCAGGTCCTCAGCCACGTGCATCCGCCAGCCGGTGAGGTAGCGGATGGGCGCCAGCCCGAGCGCCGCACGGAATCGTTCGTCGAGCACGCTCGACGACGTGGTCGCCGCGCGGGCGAGGTCCGCCAGGGTCCACTTGCGACCGGGGTCGCGGTGCATGGCGGCGAGGGCCGGTGCAACCACGGGATCGCGCAGGGCGGCGAGCCAGCCCGTGTCCGTCGCCGGCGCGTTGGCCAAGTGCAGCTTGAGCACCTCGCGCAGCAGGAGCTGCGGGATGTCGGTCGGCGCCGCGATGCGGTCGTCGGCGACCTGGCTCGTCTGCTGGAGGACCAGGTCGCTGCTGGCCTTGACCCACGAACGGATCGGCCCCTCCGGCGGCGTGACGACGAACACCGGAGGGAAGACGCCGAGGCCACGGTCGAACAACCGGTCGTCACACGCGAGGAAGCCACACACGAGCTCGCTGCGCGCACCTCCGAGGCCATGGACGATGTGCGGCAAGGCATTCCACGGTGGCGGGTCGATGAGCTGCATCACGGGGACGATCTCAGCCGTCTCGTGTCCGCCCATTCGGTGCTGGTCGTTGTAGGGCAGCACGATCACGTCGCCCTCGTGGGCCCAGACCATGTGGGACCCGGCCTCGATCCAGCAGCTGCCGGAGACCACGACGTGGAAGATCACGATCTGCGCCGCGTCGGGGGCCAACACCGCGGCCAGGTCCTGCGACGCCAAGGACTCGTAGGCCCACGCCTCGGTGTACTCGCTGTGCAGGAAGATCGCGCCGGACAGCTTGACCCGTGCCAGGGCATCCGCGAGGGCGGTGGATCGATCAGCTGCCGCGGCTTCCCGGTCATGGTGGGGCCCACCGCTCGTCATGAGACTGAGTCTGTCAGCAGGAAGCACGCGGAGTCAGGAGAAAGCGATGGACGCACAACCCGGATGGGAGGCTCTGATGTCCAGGGCCGATCGGTTCAACGCGACCGCGTTCTCGCAGTGGGTCAACGGGCCGAGTGGCCGGGCGTTCCGACTCGCCGCCGGCGTGGCCTGGCTCTGCTTCGCCTGGGTCGCCCGCGACCACTGGTGGGGGATTGCGGCAGGGGCCTGGGGCCTCCTCCCCCTCACGGCAGGCCTCTTCGACATCTGCTGGATCAGTGCGTCCCTCGGCGGCCCGCTGCAGGGAAGGACCATCCGCGCAGGGCAAGCGGCGATGCGATCAAGGCCAGCAGCACGGGCCTCGTGACCGCTGTGGGGCTCCTTCAGGTGCCCGACGGCCGGCTCCACCGCCACTCCCACACCGCGCCGACCTCAGGATCCTCTTGGTCGGCGATGTGCTGGAAGCCGAGCGACGCGAGGACGCCGGTTGACGGGTTTGGTCCTGGCAGGGTGTGTGCTGTGACGTGATCGACCTCACCGGTGGACACGGCCGACTCGACCAGTGCCCGCGCGGCGGCCACGCCGAACCCCTGGCCCCGGAACTCGGGGGCCACCTCGTAGCCGATCTCGACAGTGCGCTCGACGGGTGGGGCGGCGAACCCACCTGAGCCGACGAGCTGCCCGGTGGCCTGGTCGACGAAGAACTGCATCGACCACGGGCGCTCCGCCTCCGACGCCTTCTGCAGATGCGTCAAGGTGAAGTCGATGGACTCGGGGAACTCGGGCCACCCGTCTGGCGCCGGCGAGCCGATCAGCTCCTCGAACCGCGTCGGGTCGTCGTTTCGCGCGGTCAGCGCGTCCAGCAACGGCACGGTGGCCGGGACGAGCCTGACCCGGTGCAAGCGCTCGAGTCTCAAGGTCGCCCCTTCCTGCCGGACCATCACGCATCCTCCGCCACCCGCCGTGGGGCAGGCAAGTGCCCAGTCCGGCGACGGCGCGGAGCCGCTCGGAAGTCCCTCTTTCGAGGCGCCGAGGCGCCGAGGCTCCGAGGCACGCGCCACGCGTGAGCCAGAATGAGTCATGGCAACCCGCAGCCAGCTGGGCGACTACCTCAGGGCGCGGCGCGAGCTCGTCCATCCGGAGGACGTGGGGTTCCCCGTCGGCTACGAGCGGCGACGCGTCCCGGGTCTGCGCCGTGACGAGGTGGCGATCCGTGCCGGGATCAGCACCGAGTACTACCTGCGGCTTGAACAGGGGCGGGAGTCGCACCCGTCCGACCAGGTCCTCGATGCGCTTGCTCGAGCCCTGCTGCTCGACGAGGTCGCCACGGCATACCTGCACGAGCTGGCGAGGACGCCGCTGCCGCAGCGCGCGGAGGTGGGTGATGAGGTGTCCGACGGAGTGCGGTGGCTGATCGACGCGTGGCCGCTCACCGCGGCTGTGGTCCACAACCGACGCATCGACGTGCTGGCGACCAATGCCCTGGCCAGGGCGATCAGCCCGACGTTTCGGGTGGGTGTGAACAGCCTTGTGTCGCTCCTGACCGACCCGCGCGAGCGGGCCCTGCACGAAGGCTGGGAAGGTCTCAGCGCGAGGTCGGTAGGCCTCCTGCGATCGATGTCTGCCCAACGCAGCACCGATCCGCAACTGCAGTCGCTGGTTGCCGAGCTCTCGAAACAGAGCAGTCGCTTCCGTGAGCTGTGGGACCGCAACGACGTCGTCCAGGTCTCCGACGGAACGCACGTCTTGCGGCATCCGGAGGTCGGCCGGCTCACGCTGCACTTCGCCCGCCTGCCGCTGACGGGCACGGACGGCCAGTCGATCTTCATCTACCACGCCGAGCCGGGGACTCCCTCCGCCGACGCACTCGCGACCCTCGCCGCTAGGGGGTAGTAGCAGGGACAGGCTCGCGACCGGTGGCTGGCCTACCGTCGGCACGTGGACCTCAACCTGGCTGACAAGGTCGCCGTGGTCACCGGCGCCAGCAAGGGGATCGGCCTCGCCGTCACGCGAGCCCTCGTGGCGGAGGGCGTCCGCGTCGTCGCGGGTTCGCGCACGATCAGCAACGAGCTCGTTGCCCTCGCGGACACCGGTCAGGTCATGGCCGTGGCAGTTGACCTCTCCACGGCCGACGGTGTTGCGGAGCTCGTAGCCCGCGTCGAGCACTTCGGCGGACTCGACATCGTCGTGAACAACGTCGGTGCCGTGGTCCCCCGCACGGGAGGATTCCTCTCCGTCACCGACGAGGACTGGCACAGCACCCTGAACCTCGACCTCATGGCCACGGTGCGCACCACCCGTGCGGCCATCCCGCACCTCCTCGAACGCGGTTCGGGCAACGTGGTCACCATTGCCTCCGTCAACGCGTTCCTGCCGGACCCGGGCGTGATCGACTACTCCGCTGCGAAGGCGGCCGTCTGGAACCTCTCCAAGTCCCTCTCCAAGGAGTTCGGCCCCCAAGGCCTGCGGTTCAACACGATCAGCCCGGGACCCGTCTCGACCCCGCTCTGGCTCGGAGAGACCGGCGTGGCAGCGACGGTGGCGAAGAGCTCCGGCATCTCGTTCGACGAGGCCAGGACCCGGATCATCGCGGCCGGTGGGGGCTTCTCGACCGGGCGGTTCACCGAACCAGAAGAGGTCGCGGACCTGGTCCTCCTCCTGGCGAGCAATCGCGCCGGCAACGTGACCGGCGCTGACTTCCTCATCGACGGCGGACTCACGAAAGACCTCTAGGGCCCGCGTACCCGCGGGACCGGAGGACCAATCCACAACCAGACAGTCATCACCACGAAGGGGCTAGTCATGTCGGGAACACCGGTTGTCTTCATCCACGGTCTATGGATCCACTCGACGGCCTGGGCGCCATGGATCGAGCTGTTCGCCTCGGAGGGCTACGAACCGAGCGCGCCGGGGTGGCCGGGCGACGCCGACACGGTCGAGGCCACGCGGGCCAACCCCGAGGCGCTTGATGGCGTGGGAATCCTGGAGATCTGCCACCACTACGCCGACCACATCGAGTCGCTTGACGCCAAGCCGATCGTCGTGGGGCACTCCTTCGGCGGACTCATCGCCCAGGAGCTCCTCGCGAACGACCTTGCGGTCGCTGCGGTCGCGATCGACCCGGCCCCCATCAAGGGAGTCAAGACGCTGCCCTTCTCGCAGCTGCGCTCTGGCTTCCCGGTGCTGGGCAACCCCGCGAACAAGAAGCGCACCGTTTCGCTGACCGCCAAACAGTTCCGCTACAGCTTCGGCAACGCCGTCTCGGAAGAGGAGTCCGACGCCCTGCACGCAGCCTGGACCATCCCCGGTCCGGGTCGCCCACTGTTCGAGGATGCGACGGCGAACTTCCGGCGCAACTCACCAGCAGCCGTGGACACCCACGCAGCGGTGCGCGGCCCCCTCCTGCTGATCTCTGGCAGCGAAGACCACACCGTGCCGAAGGCCGTGACGCTTGAGGTGCTGGGGATGTACGCGGACAACCCGTCGTCGATCACCGAGTACCACGAGTTCGACGGCCGCGGGCACTCGCTGACCATCGACAGCGGCTGGCGCAGCGTCGCCGACGTCACGCTCGAGTGGCTCGCCTCGAAGCGGCTCGGTGCAGCTGCCCCCGCGAACAACAGCTAGGCGCTGACCCCCATACGTCGCAGCACGACTTAGGTCTGAGGAGAGACACATGCACATCGTCAACAGTGGGGGCCGTAGACCCACGTTCCGCATGGCACTGGCGCTCGCGGCCGCGGCCGCTCTCACGGCTCTGTCGCTCACCGGTTCGGCTGACGCCCAGCCGAGACAAGCACCCACGGGGCCACAGCCCACCGTCGTGCTCGTGCACGGGGCGTTCGCCGACGCCTCCGGCTGGAACGACGTGACCACCAGCCTGCAGAAGCGGGGTGTCACGGTGCTCGCCGTGGCCAACCCTCTGCGCGGTCTCAACTCGGATGCCGAGTACGTCCGCTCCATCCTCGCGACGGTCCAGGGTCCGATCGTCCTTGTGGGGCACTCCTACGGCGGGGCAGTGATCACCAACGCGGCGACCGGCAACCCGAACGTCAAGTCGCTGGTCTACGTGGCCGGCTACGCGCTGGACGAGGGGGAACGCGTCATCGAGGCGAACGAGCTGGGAGGTGGCCACTCCTCCCTGGCCGAACACCTCGTCATCCGCCCCTACCCGGGCGGCCCTCCAGGCGACGCGGACGGATACATCGATCCGGCGTTCTTCGGCAGCTTGTTCGCGGCCGACCTGTCCCCGAAGCGGGTGTCCACCCTGGCCGCGTCGCAACGTCCGGTCGCCCTCTCCGTCCTCTTCACTCCGTCGGGTGCGCCCGCTTGGAAGCAGATCCCGAGCTGGTACCTCGTGGCCTCGCAGGATCACACGATCCCGCCCGAGGCAGAGCGGGCCATGGCACACCGCGCAGGAGCCACGACCGTCGAGATCGGCAGCTCGCACGTCGCGATGATGAGCCACCCGGATGCGGTGGTCGCGCTGATCCTCTCTGCAGCACGCTAGGCCCGCTCGAGGGCAGCACCCACCAGCTCGACCTCGGGTGGGTGCTGCGGAAGCCGATCAGACCGCGTGCGAAAGGGCGCTGGCGATCACCGCCGCCGTCTGCTGCGGCGCCTCGTCAGGGAGGAGGAACACCGCACCCGGGATCGTCACGAGCGTCACCTGGGCAGCCGTCTGGAGAGTGGCACGCTCGGCGTCGGTGAGACCGCCATCCCCCTTCTCGGCGTGGACCACCCAGACCGGTGTGCCGGCCGCGGCCAGCCGGGTGGCGTAGTCGGCGTCCGCGGCGATGTAGTCGAGGTAGTCGCCGCTGACGCGGACCGAGTCCCGTGCCTTGTTCTGTCTGAGGTCCGCGACCAGCTCGCGCTTGTGCGGTTCGGGCAGCTTGGCGGACCGGACCATCAGGGGCAGGAGGCGCAGCAATGTGGCCATCGGCCACGGGCCCACCTTCTGCGAGGCCCGCACGACGGCGCGGAAGAACCACGCTTCGTCCTCGGGGGTCAGGCTGATCCCGAGCAGCACCACCGGCCCGCGGAAGTGACCGGACAGCAGCGCCTCCAGCGCCACGGTGGCGCCGTGGGAGAACCCCACGAGCACGTCGCAGCGGTGCACCGTAGCCAGCTCGCCGACCCGACGGGCCATGGCGGGGACGGACCCGTCCTCGCCCAACGGCGCACCGGCCATGCCAGGCAGGGTCGTGGCGATCAGGCGCACCCCGGACAGGACCGGCTCGGCCATCACGAGGTCGAACGAGCGGGCTGCGTTGGCTCCGCCCGGGAGGAGCAGGACGGACCGGTCCGCATCCTCCGGTCCCGAGGTCAGGAGCTCCCAGGCTTTCCTCATGGCACTCTCCGCAACGACGGATCCCTCATCCCTGACGGTAGGCCGCGGAGGCTGGGTGCGAAAGAGGTGCCCACCGTCGCATGCACGCGGAGACGGGCCCAACCGCTACTTGCCAAATTGGAAAGTAGCGGGCATGCTTTCCAACATGGAAAGTATGCCGCTGCCCCAGCGCCCGGACGACCCGCTGTCCGCCCTCGCGGCGGCAGACCGCGCCCGTGACCGGCTGGCCACCAGCCTCCGCTTGCCCAGCGGGCTGTTCCCCGTGTTGGCCGTCGCGATCGCGAGCCAGATGGGCGCGGCTGCCTACGGGGTTGCCGCCCAGACGACCACCGGGCTGGCGGTCGCCCTGGCCGGGGCGGCGGCCTTCCTGGGCGTTGCTGCGCTCGTCGTCGTCCGGTTCCGGCGGATCAACGGCGTCAGGGTCGACGGCCTGGCCAGCACGATCATCCTCGGCACGGGGACGCTGTCTACGCTGGTCTACCTGGGCGCCTTCGTGGCCGCGACCTGGGCCGCCTTCGAGTCGCGCTGGTGGCTCGTCGTGACCGCGGCAGCCGTGGGTGGGGCCGGCTACTCGCTGGGTGCCTGGCGTTGGTGGCGGGCCTACCGGCGCGACCCTGTCGAGCGCGCGGGCGGCGCCTCTCCTCGGGTCCTTGCCCTTCTCGCCGTGGCTGCGCTCGTGGGTTTCGCCGTGCTGGTGGTCGGCAGCTGATGCCCGAGCTCGACCAGCTGATCCACGCGCCAGCGCGGCTTCAGGCGATGACGATCCTCTCTGCGGTCTCCGAGGCCGAGTTCGCCACGCTGCGCACGGCCCTCGAGGTCAGCGACTCGGTGCTCTCCAAGCACATCTCGGCGCTGGCAGACGCCGGCTACGTGCGTGTGCGCAAGGGTGTCCTGGCGGGACGCCGCACGACGTGGATCACACTGACCTCCACTGGCCGGAAGGCGTTGCGCGACCACGTCGCGGCGCTGCGCCGGTTGATCGACCTGGTCGACTGACCTTCTGGCACCGGTTCACGTCGGGACGATGACGACCTTGCCGAGGGCGCGGCCCTCGCCGACGTGGGCCAGCGCCTCCGGCACCTCGTCGAGCGTGCAGGTGCGATCGACGTGGATCCCCACCTCACCAGCGACGCACAGCTCAGTCAGGGGCTGGAAGTGGGCCGGGCCCGGCTTCACGGCCAACACCCCCAGGCGGCGACCGGTGAGCAGGCCCGCGGTCGCTCCGATCGTGAGCACCCGCAACAGCGCTCGGACCGACCCTCCGACGCACTGGTACCGGCCACCGGGAGCGAGCGCGCGACGGTAGGCGAACACCGACCGGTGGGCGACCAGGTCCAGGATGAGGTCGTACCGGTCGGGGCCCCGGGTGAAGTCGTCACGGCGGTAGTCGATGACCTCATCGGCCCCGAGGCTTCGCAGGTAGTCCAGCTTGGCTGCGTTGTCGACGGCGGTGACGTGCGCGCCCCGGCGCTTGGCCAGCTGGATGGCGAACGATCCGGATCCGCCACCCGCGCCGTTGATGAGGACTCGGCATCCCGCCGAGGCACGGGCCGTGCCCTGGAGGGCGATCGCGCCGGCCTGCGGGATCGTCGACGCCTCGACGAAGGTCAGCTCCGTCGGCTTGCGGGCCAGGGCCGACTCGGGTGCGACCGCATACTCGGCGAACCCGCCCATGAGCTGCAGGTTGTCTCCGTAGACCTCGTCGCCCGGCCGGAACCGCGTCACGCCGGTGCCGACGGCCTCGACGAGTCCGGCGATGTCCGAGCCGAGGGTGGGGCGTCGGGGCGAGCGGAGCCCGCCCAGGCGCGCATAGAACGGTGACCCGCGCAGGCCCTCCCAGTCGCTGAGGTTGATCGATGTCGCTGCGACCTTCAGCAAGACCTGCCCACCCGCAGGGGACGGGGTGGGGACGTCCTCGACCCGCAACACGTCCGGGCCCCCGTACCGGTCGTGGACGACGGCTCTCATCTGTCCTCCGGCGCCGCGCATGCCCAGATCCTGTCAGACGGATCCCTTGACAAGAATAATTGTCAAGGGGCACCATCGACACCATGCACGACGTCGAAGTCATCGAGAGCGCGGACGCAGCCGCCGCCGCGCTGGACCCGGTCCGGGCCCGGCTGCTCGGCGAGCTGGCCGTCCCAGCCTCTGCGGCCGGCCTCGCGGCCAAGGTCGGCATCGCCCGCCAGAAGGTCAACTACCACCTCAAGGCGCTCGAGGGGCACGGCCTGGTGACCCTGTCCGAGGAGCGCCGCCACGGGGGCATCACCGAGCGTGTGTTGCAGGCTTCCGCGGCCTCGTACGTCGTGTCGCCGGCCGCCGTGTCCGCGTCAGCGGCCGACCCGGACGCCAACGACGACCACCTCTCGGCGGCATACCTCGTCGCCTTGGCCGGTCGGCTGGTGCGGGAGGTCGGCGCGCTGTCCCGCCGCGCGGGCGCCACCGGCAAGCGCCTCCCCACCCTGACCATCGACACCCAGATCGGCTTCCGGTCGGCCGCTGATCGCGCCGCCTTCGCCGACGACCTGACCGCCGCGGTGCTCGACCTGGCCGCTCGCTACCACCATGACGACGGGCGTCCGCACCGGCTCGTCGTCGCCGCCCACCCACTTCCCGAGGAGAGCTGATGAGCACCATCCCGAACGTCCCGTACCGCCTGGAGTTCAGCGTCGAGGTGCCCGGCACCCCGGAACAGGTCTGGCAGGCCATCGCCACGGCGAAAGGCATGAGCGCCTGGTTCCTGCCGACCGAGCTGGAGGAGCGCCAGGGCGGTGCCCTGCACTTCGAGATGGGTCCCGAGATGGGCTCCGAAGGCCACGTCACCGAGTGGGACCCGCCCCGCCGCATCGTGTACGAAGAGGACTGGGCCGCCCTCATGGGGCAGGACCCGGATGCCCTGAGCCCGCTCACGTCGGAGTTCCTCGTCGAGGCGCAGTCCGGTGGCACCTGCGTCGTGCGCGTCACCAGCAGCGGCTTCGGGACCGGCGCCGACTGGGAGTCGGAGTTCTGGGACGACATGGGCGCCAGCTGGATGCCGTTCTTCGACAACCTGCGCCTCTACCTGTCGCACTTCCCCGGGCAGGAAGCCACCCAGCTTGAGGTCAGCGCGGTCCACCCCGGTGAGGCGGGTTCGGTCTGGTCGGCGCTCCGCGACGCGCTCGGGCTGGGCGCCGAGGGGTCGGCCGTCGAGGTCCGCGGCGCCACCGGCACCGTCGAGCGGGTCGGCGAGCGGCAGGCGCTGGTCCGGCTCACCGGACCCGTGCCCGGGATGTTCACCGCCTTCGCGCACGGCGCAGGCGAAGGGACCTCGACCGCGGGGGTGCGCGCCTACCTGTTCTCCGCAGACGCTGCTGCTTACGTGCAGCGGGAGCAGCCCGGGTGGCAGGCCTTCCTGCAAGGGCTGTCCGTCCCCGCCTGACGGTATGCCGCGTGGCTGGCTCCTCGCGCCCCGTGAGTTTGCTCGGGTGGCTAGGTGGTGGCCGTGCCGGCGATGTGGGTGTTGAACGGCAGGAACGGCGAGTGGATCCGGTAGCGAGTCAGCTCCACCTTCGTGAACCCGGCTGACCGGATCGACCCCGCCAGGTCGCGCTCGCACGAGCAGCCTTCGAAGGTCCAGGCCCACGGCCGGCGCAGGACGCGCTGCGACCAGCGCGTCACCGTCCCGGGCTTCGCCGCAACGTGCTCGGCAAAGCTGAAGCGTCCCCCCGGCCGCAGGATCCGACGGATCTCGGCGAGGACGGCCTCCGGATCGCGGACGCTGCACAGCACCAGGCTCGAGATGACTGCATCGGTGCTGGCGTCAGGCAGGTCGATGCGTTCGGCGACGACGCTGCGGAGCTCGAGGTCGACCCCACGGGAGCGGGCCGCACGCCGCAACCGGTGGTGCATGTAGGGGTTGGGCTCGATCGCGATCAGGCGAGCACCGGCCGGCAGGTAGCGCAGGTTCGCTCCGACTCCCGATCCCAGCTCGACCACGGTCGACGGCAGGTCGGCGAAGGCCGCGGCCTTGTGCTGTCGCAGGTGCCAGTTGATGTAGCCGCCCATCGCCGAGAAGAAGGCGGAGTTGAAGCGGCCGAGGAACGGATGTGGTTGGAACGTCAGGTGATCGGGCGCGGTCTGAGTGGTCATGGGTCGAGCCTGCCGGGGGCGGACGGGCCCCGTCAGCAGTGGAAATACCGCACTTGCGAGGTCAGCCCGCGCGGTCCGCGCGTTGAGCCGGCGAGGTCAGCCCGCGAGGTTGGACGCGACGTACCAGGCGGCGATCTGGGCCCGGGACCGGAACCCCAGCCGCGCGCGGATCCGTTCGACGTGCGACTCGGCCGAGCGCTCGGTGATCACCAGCCCCTCGGCGATCTGTCGGTTCGACCAGCCCTGCGCCACCAGCCCCGCCACCTCCAGCTGGCGTGGCGTCAGCAACGGCCGTGGAGACTCGCGGTCCAGCGACGGCAACCCGAGCCCTCCGCGGATGGCGCTCACCAGGGTGTGCGCATCTCCGGCGAAGGGGATGTGGGTGCGACCCGGCAGCACGGTCAGCGTCGCGCCCTCGATGCCTGCGGCCAACCGCTCACCCTCGGCCAGCGGCACGGCCCGGTCCTCGCGGCGGTGGATGACCGACGTGGGCGCCGTGATCCGACCGAGGTCGTCGGCGACGTCGATGGCATAGCACGCCGCCAACAGGTGGTGCGCCCAGGCCGAGGGAGCCGAGTCCCGTTGGTACCGCGAGAACATAGCGCGGAACCCGGCGTCCGCGTCCGGGGCGAAGATCTCCGTCAGCACGTCCGACGCGAAGCCCCAGTGCTGCGCGACGAGGCCCAGCACGTGCTCCCGCACGTCGGGTGCGGCCACACCGTCACCGTCGACCCACCCGCCATACAGGACCAGACGCGTCACCGACTCGGGATGACGGGCGGCCCACCGCACGGCGAGGGGTGCGCCGAAGGAGGCGCCGACGAGGTCGAAGCGCTCGGCCCCCACTGCGGCAGCGACCGCCGCCAGGACCTCGAGCTCCAGCTCCACGACATCGGTGCGGGTGGTGGGCTCCGACAACCCGCACCCCGGCCGGTCGTAGCGCACCAGGGTGCGGCCGTCGCCCAGCTCCTCGTAGAACTGGCGCTCGGCCGGGACCGCCCACCCGAGCTCGAGGTGCGACACCCAGCCCGGCACGTAGATCGCCACCGGGCCCCGGCCGGAGACCGCGAAGCGGATGCCGGTGCCGTCCGACAGCGTGGTCACGCCGAGCTGCTGCTCCACGAGCGACATTGTGCCGCGCGCGCGGACAGCCTCGGGGAGAACACGTCCTCGTCATGAAGGCCGGCATCGGCATGTCCCGAGCCGAGCCGCTGCGACAGGGGGATTGACACCGGCTGGCGCCGGGTCGACCTTGGGGGAGTCCACGAGTCAGCCCAGGGGAGGACGCATCATGGCCAGCTCGATCTTCGCCCGGATCGGCACGATCAAGGGCGAGTCGCGGGATGCCAGGCACAAGGACGAGATCGACGTGCTGTCCTGGGCGTGGGGCCTGTCCCAGGCGGGCAACCTCGGCCACGGGGGTGGAGGCGGATCCGGCAAGGTCAGCTTCCAGGACCTGACCTTCACCCACCACCTCGACAAGTCCTCGCCGAGCCTGATGAAGGCCTGCGCCACGGGCACGCACCTCAAGGAAGCGTCTCCGACGAGGGGGACACCACGGTCGAGAGTGTCGGCCTCGCGTTCGCGAAGGTCGACCTCGAGTACAAGCCGCAGAAGCCGGATGGCTCACTCGATGTCGGCGTGCACTTCACGTACGACCTGAAGGCGAACAAGGAGGGATAGGCCTCCGCCTCGCTTCTGACGAGCGAGGCGGAGGTGAGCGGACGCGAGTCCGTTGTCCTGCGAGGTTCGTTGTCCCTGAAGGGCTTACGGCTCTTCGCCGCCGCCGGCCAGGAAGCCGCGGTGACCGTTGCAGGAGTCGCCGGGCTGGAAGCCGGACGCCTTCAGGTCCTGGACGGTGGCGCCGTTGGCGCGCTCGACCTGCTGGACGTGTCCCCAGTTCTGGGGCGGTGCTCCGCCGGGCCCGGGGAAGCCGGCTCCGTCGCCGTCCTCCAGCCCTGAGAAGGCGCAGATGGAGTTGGCGTGCGCGGAGCCGAGGCCTTCGCCACCAGGTGGCTTGCCGTTGCCGGTGATCTCACCGGCGCTTGCGGCTGACATGCCGACGAGAACGAGCGCCCCGGCTGCCGCCGGGACGATGAGCAGACGAGTGAGGCGCATGGTGCTCCTTCGATAGCGGATGACCGCCCTGCCCAGCGCAGGGCGTCACTTGACGCTAGGACCGGCCGACCGCCCCGCGCCTCCACCGGCACGGTGACTCCTCCTAGAACATCTGCGGTGACAGGCCTTCCAAATCGGGGCAATCGGACGCGGCCCGGGCATATTCGCTTGCCTGTCAACGTTCGGCGTTGGACCCTCAGCGCATGACCACGCCCGCTTTCGACCCGCCCTACGACCAGCTGCTCGCCACCGCCGAGCGGGTGGCAGCCGAGCGGCCAGAGGTCGACCTCGACCTCGCGCGGGAGGTGTTCGAGGAGGCAGCGACCTTGCTGTACAACGGCCTCGCCCTGGAAGGGCTGGACGACCACGACGCCCACCTGGTCGTCGCAGGCCTGTGCGACGACCTCGTGTCCGGCGACCCGAGCGCAGCAGTTCGCCGTCGCCCCCAGGCCGTC
This sequence comes from Phycicoccus sp. Soil802, assembly GCF_001429605.1. Lineage (GTDB taxonomy): Bacteria > Actinomycetota > Actinomycetes > Actinomycetales > Dermatophilaceae > Pedococcus. The sequence continues at coordinate 392,279 of NZ_LMSS01000005.1, read as the reverse complement.
CTCGACGACCCCGGTGGGCTGCACGACCCGAGGGGCGTCGCGGCGGCCTACGAGATCAGCGCGCGGATCCTGCAGCTCTGAGGGCGCCGGCGAAGGACGCAGCGGGCTCCAGCGAGGGCAGCAGTGCGGCCTGGTAGGCGTGGTAGACGTCGGGCTTGCCGGCCCACACGGTTGCTGCCGGCCGGTTCGACTGGTCGAGCTCGTGCCGCCACGAGCCGTTCTCGCGGTCGATGAAGTACCGCTCCGCCTGAGCCCACCACGCGGCATACCAGTCGCCGTAGGACGGGTCGTCCACTGCTCGCCCGAGGGCCCAGGCCGCGCCGATCCCCTCGGCGAGCACCCAGTGGAGCCGGTTGCGCACGACCGGCGTGGCATCGAAGTCGGTCGTGTAGACGAACCCGTCCTGGCCGTCGGCGTGCCACCCGATCCCGACAGCGGTGTCGAACAGCGCCACTGCGTCGTCGAGCAGCCACGACGGCGCCGCGGCGCCGAGGGCGGTGCGCAGGTGCAGCGTCAGGCGCGACCACTCGAGGAGGTGGCCGATGGTGACCCCGTAGGGCCGGAACTGGTCGGCCGGGTGGTCCCGGTTGTAGTCGAGCAGCGGCAGCCAGTCGGCGGTGAAGTGCTCAGGGAGCCGCCAGTCGTTGCCGCGCGCGAACCCGTGCACCACGTGCTCGACGATCCGGGCGGCCTGCGCCCGTGGCACCGGATCACCGGTCACCTCGTGGACGGCCAGCAGGGCCTCGACGGTGTGCATGTTGGCGTTGGCGCCACGGTAGTCCTCCGGGGTGCGCCAAGCACGGTCCCAGCTCTCGACGGCCAACCCGTCGGTCTCGTCCCAGAAGTGCGTCGCGAAGACCTCGCGGGCGAGGTCGAGCACGGCCTGGCCGTCGGGGTGGCCGGCGGCGGTGGCGCTGGACGCGGCCAGCAGCACGAAGGCGTGGTCGTAGCAGCCCTTGACCGAGGACACCGGCTCGTGGGTGGACGGGTCGACGGCGCTGAACCAGCCGCCGTGCCCAGCGTCGCGCAGCACCTCCCGCAAGGCGCGTACGCCGTGGTCGAGCGCGGACTGGGCCTCGGTGTTGCCCTGGAGCACCTCGAGCGCAGCGACATGCGTCATCCGGCAGGTCAGCCAGGCGTGCACCGGTCGCTCGAGCTCCGGCACCCCACTGTCGTCGAGCCACGCGAAGCCGCCGGACGGGTGCACCGCGCCGCGCGCGAAGCTCCACAGCCGCTGGCGCTCGCCCGCCAGCCAGGTCTCGTCGGGCGCGGTATTTGGGGGCGATGGCGGCGAGGGCGCTGACGACATGCGTGGATCGTATGCCGCGTGGTCGGGTGAAGGCGCGCGTCCCACCACGCACTAGGGTTTGGGGCGTGCTGAGGACGACGGCGGCGGTGGTCGCGGGCAAGGCGGCGAGGGCTGCCTCGCGGCTGCGTGGAGGCGGCTCCGCCCTCCCCGGCCTGGTCGCCGAACGGGTCGACCCCGGGTTCCTCGCGCACGCCCTGGCCGACGTCCCGGGCGGGATCGTGGTCGTCACCGGCACGAACGGCAAGACCACGACCACGAAGATGCTGGTCGCCGTGCTGCGGGCGCACGGTCGCACGGTCTTCACCAACCCCACCGGCTCCAACTTCACCCGCGGGGTCATCTCGTCGATGCTCGGCGAGCTGCCCCTGCGCGGGCGTCTCACGGCGGACCTGGCGGTGCTCGAGCTCGACGAGGCACACGCCCTGAAGTTCGCCGCGGCGGTGCGGCCCACGCATGCCCTGCTGCTCAACGTCGCTCGCGACCAGCTCGACCGGTTCGCCGAGATCGACCACACCGCCAAGCTGCTCGCCTCGCTGGCCGAGCAGGCGACGACCGGCGTCGTGCTCAACCTCGACGACTCCTTCGTCGCACGGATCCGGGACAAGGTCGGCGAGGGGGTCGTGGTGCGCTACTTCGGTGTCGACGCGTCGATCGCCGATCGGCTGCCCGAGCTCCAGGAGCAGGACGTGCGGTTCGAGGACGACTTCGTCCCGCCGGTCGCGGGACCTGAGGACGGCCTGCTCAAGCCGAGCGACGAGCGCACCTTCGAGGTGCTCTTCGGTGATGGTGGTGGCGGCGACGGTGGCGCGGGCTCCGGCACCGTCGGCCCGCTGGAGCTCCAGCAGCGTGGGCTCGCCGCGATGATCAACGCCACGGCGGCAACCGCCACTGCCCGGCTGCTCCTCGGTGACGCGTTCGACCCGGCCGCGGCGGCGACCGCCCTGCGGGCGGTGACGCCACCGTTCGGTCGCGGCGAGGTGGTCATGGTCGACGGTCAGCCCCTCGAGCTGGTGCTCGTGAAGAACCCCGCCGGGTTCACCGTGGCCCTCGGCACCTACGGCTCGACCCCTGTCGCGACGATGATCGCCATCAACGACAACTACGCCGACGGGCGCGACGTCTCGTGGCTCTACGACGTCAGCTTCGACTCCCTCCGCGAGCGCGGCGTCACGACGACGAGCGGCGTCCGCGGCTACGACATGGCGTTGCGGCTGCAGTACGACGACGTGCCGGTGGCCGGCGTGCAGCCCGACCTCGACCAGGCCCTCGACGCCTTCCTCGCCGAGCACCCCGACGAGCCCAAGCGGATCTTCTGCACCTACACCGCGATGATGGCATTGCGTCGCACGCTGGCCGCCCGCTACGACCTGCCCGACATCGGTGAGGAGGCGTCATGAGCCGGCCCGGCGGCATACCCGACGTCGCGATCCCCGGCGAGCCCGCGGAATCGGCGCTGGTCCCGGACGCCGACCGCGCCGGCAAGGGCGTCATCCACGTGGTGCACCTGTACCCCCGCGAGATGAGTATCTACGGCGACCTCGGCAACACCCGCACGCTTGCGGCCCGGATCCGGCGCCACGGCTACAGCCCGGTCGTCCACCAGCACCACCCCGGTGGCGAGTTCCCGGAGCAGGCCCACCTCGTCGTCGGTGGCGGCGGCCAGGACTCGGGTCAGGTGCGTGTCGAGGCCGACCTCGAGCAGATCGCTGACCGGCTGCGCTCCCTCGCCGATGGCGGCACGCCGATGCTGATGATCTGCGGGATGTACCAGCTGCTCGGCAACGCGTTCATCACCGTCGACGGCAAGCGCCTGCCCGGTCTCGGCATCCTCGACGTCACCACCCAGGGCAACGCCAAGCGGATGATCGGGCCGGTGGTGCTCTCGACCGACTTCGGCGACGTCGTGGGCTACGAGAACCACTCCGGCTCGACCACCCTCGGTGACGGGCAGGCGCCGTTCGGGCGGGTGCGGTCCGGGTTCGGCAACAACGGCACCGACGGCACGGAGGGCGCCCGCACCGGCAACGTCTTCGGGTCCTACCTGCACGGCCCGATCCTCCCGGCCAACCCTCGGCTCGCCGACGCGCTGATCGGGCTCGCGGCGGAGCAGGCCACCGGCAGGCCGTTCGAGCCCGCGCCGCAGGACGACGCCATCGCTGATGAGGCGCGCTCGCGCCAGGTCCGCCGCCTCGTCAAGCGCTGAGCAGGCTCAGGCGCCGAGTGGACTCAGGCGCCGAGTGGACTCAGGCGCTGAGCAGACTGCGTCCTGAGCCGCCTCAGGCGGTGAGCAGCAGCGCGCCGTAATGACTCTCCAGTGCGCTGACCATGGGCCCCGCGCGGACCCGCGCAGGCAACAGGGGCGGAGCAGTCGAGTCGTAGCTGTGACCGGTGGGTGTCGTCGTGCGCACCGTGTGGCCGGGTCCGGCCCGCACCGTCCTGGCCCGCCAGCCGGGCGCCTCCTTGGCGTAGTTGCACGCCTCGCAGAGCCCCTGCCCGTTCGTCGTGGTCGTGGCGCCGTCGGCACGGGTGGCGATGGCGTGGTCGACGTGCCTGATGGGCGCGTCGCACCACGGCGTGCGGCAGGCCTGGTCGCGCAGCAGGATGAAGCGCCGCACCGTGCCGGTGAACCGTCGACCTGACGCGCTGACGTCGGTGCCTGGTGGCTCGGGCGCGCCGGGCCGGTCTGGCTGGTCGAGCGGGGGCTCGGCGACGTGATCCGGGAGTGGCTCTCGGCGTGACGAGATGCGATCCAGGTCGACTCCCTCGGGGCTGGTGAACACCCGGCGCATCGTCAGGCGGGCGCCTGCCCGCCTTGCGCTGGACACGATGTCGCGTGCGGTCTGCGCCGGCAGCACGTGCCCGCCCAGCCGGGACGGCTCATCGCCGAGCGCTGCAGGCATGACCAGCTGGACCTCGACCGGAACCGCGGCTGCGGTTGTCTGACCGGTCAGCCGCTCGACGAGGGTGTCGGCCATCACCTGGCCGCGCCCGCGCTCGTCACCCTCGGCCCGCGCCGATCCGGCGGCCCGCTCCAATGCGGCGAGCACCGCTACGCCTTGGGCGACCGGCAGCAGTGCCGTCAGGTGGGTCATCGTGTCGGGAGCCGGGCGCAGGTCACGCGGCGCTCGCTGTGAGCCCTCGCCGCGCGCTTGGCCATCGCGGCCGCATCGAGCCGACAGGCGAGCGCCTTGGCTCTGGCCTCGACCTGACGGTCGCCGAGCTGCGGGAGGTCGGCGGCAAGTGCCGCGTCGACCGTGGCGCGGTCTTCCGGACTGAGGCAGGCGGTCTCACGGCAGACGATGGTGGCCCGCCACTCGCTGACCGATCCCGTCTCGAGGTGCTCCGTCGTGTGCGGAAGCTCGCGGACCAAGGCTTCGGCCAGGCCGAGGTGCCGGGAGCCACGAGCGGGAGAGTCCTTGCGCGCCAAGGCAATCTGCGCCGCGACACCCCTGCCTCGCTCGCGAGCCGGCACGCCCGCGGCTGCCTGCGACTCGCGCTGGGACCCGGCGAAGGCCGCTGCCGCTCGCGCCTGGGCGCCCGCAGCGGCGGCCTTGATCGACTCCAGCAGACCGATCTGGTCGATCCGCTCGGAGTCGTCCACCTCGGTGTCGAGGAAGGGGAGGCGCCCCAGGACCTCACGCAGGTCGGCAGTGGTCAAGGCGGACGGCACGGCTCGTCGGTCAGCCACTGACACTGTCATCGCACACCCCCCAACGCCCCGTCGGTCCCCCCTGCGATGAACCGGGGCAGCCGCTTCGAACTGGTGTACCAATCATGGCAGGAGGGTCTGACAGCCGAGAGCCGCCACGAGGTGGCACGCGAGGACGCGGCGGTGCTCACCGTCGACCCCCCGGAGCCCCGCCAGCCACACCGCTCAGATGAAGGTGGGGCCGGCGTCGAGCCGGAGCTTCAACAGGGCGTCGAGGGCGATCGACTCACCGTCCCGGGCGCCGGCACCGACCTGTAGCGGGGGCGGGCTCGGCTCGAGCCCCACGGTGCGCCACCGCCCGAACCGCTGCGGAGCGGTCACGAGCACGTAGTAGCCGCCGTCGGTCCCGACACCGATAGAGAGGTCGCGCCGCAGGTACCAGCCCTGCACGCCGGTGCGGTAGCGGCCACTTCCGGACCACGGCTTCGCGGTCAGCTCCTCGGTGGGGAACCCCGCCTCGCGGGCGCTCGCCACGAACGCGTCGACCAGGACCTGGGCCTTCGCCGACTCGCGTTCGCGCCGCTTGCGGTCCGCGTCGACGTGGTAGGCGGCGCGCTCGGCACGTTCGGCCTTCTCGCGTTCGACGTCCTCCGGGTCAGCCATCGAGGGACTCCTCCTCTGCGGGCGCTGCGGTCTCCTCGACCGGTGCCTTCTTGGGGCTCATCGACCACGCCAGCCAGCCGAGTGCGCCGAGGGGGATCTCCATGAAGTGCGTGAAGAGGGAGAACAGCACGACGGTAGCGCCGGCCTCGGCACTCCCGGCACCCCACCCGACCAGCGCCACGGTCGTCGCGGCCTCGGTGACGCCCAGTCCGCCGGGGGTCACGCCGACCGCCGTGAGCAGCCGGCCGATCGCGTAGGCCGCGAACAGCTGGCCGTAGGGCAGGTCGACCCCGGTGGTGTGCGCACACAGCAGGAAGAGCAGGTAGTAGACCCCGAAGAAGCCGGACAACCCCAAGGTCATGCTGAGCCAGCCGGTGCGGACCACGTCGTTGATGCGGGCGCGCAGGTCGACGACCAGGGTGCGCACGCCCATGCTGCGTCGCTTCCACAGGCGCCCGATCACCTTGTCGAGGCCCTGACCGATGGCGATGGCTGCGCGCTCCGAGGCGAGGATGGAGACGAAGACGAGGAGGATGACCGACCCGGTGAGCGCCCCTGCGACGGCGAGGTCCTCCAGCTTGTTCGGGACGTCCTGGTCGTTGCCGGCCAGCAGCCCGAGGATGGCCAGGACCGGCAGGGCGATCCGGGCCAGGACGTTCCAGACGCCGGTGACGATCGCCGACGTGGAGATGTCGCGGCGCGAGAAGCCCCACGAGCGGCAGATCGTGTAGGTGGCAGCCAGCCCGGCCGCGCCACCACCGGGCAGGAGGTTGCCCACCGACGACCCGGCGACGTTGACGATCAGGGCCTGCCAGTGCCGCAGGCCTCGCATCGACCCGGTGAGGGTGAACGTGTAGCAGTAGAGTCCCACGACGACCCCGCTGAGCAGCACCAGTGCGGTGCCGGTGGGGACCTGGGTCAGGACGTCCCAGATCTTCGACCACGAGGTCTTGGCGAAGTGCGGCACACCCCAGGCCAGCAGGAAGGCCGCCAGCCCCAGTCCGAATGCGCCCTGCACGACAGTCCGGAGCCGAGAGCGGGGCGGGCGGGTGCCCGGACCGTCCGCGCGGCCGTCGGCGGCCTCGACGGTCACGACAACCCTTCGAAGACGTCGTGCGACACCGGCAGACCCACGGGACGCGCGCGGTCGACGAACCACTCGCGCCCGAACACCAGGTCGTAGAGCGGCCTCGGGATCCGCAGGAACGCCGCGAGCGTCCGGTCGGCGCCGTCCTCCGCACTCGCCTGGGAGGCGTGGGCGCGCATGGAAGCCCGCTTCGCGGCGGCATACCGACGCACGTCGATGCGGTGGGTGATCTCGGAGCGGGCGCTGAACGCGCGGCCGAACGCCGCGCGGTCGAACTCGGGTGGGAAGCGGTAGACCTTCGCGGCCAGGCCGACCGCACGCGCGATGGTGTCGCGAGGCACCGTGGCCTCGAGCACGCGTGGCGTCCCCGCGAGGTATGCCGCCCGCTCACCGACCTCGTGCACGCGGACGTGGTCGCGGTGTCCGTAACCACCGTTGCGGTCATAGCTGAGCAGGACGTCGGCACCCTCTTCGCGCAGGACCTCGGCCAGTCGGCCGGCCGCCTCGTCGACGGGAGCGCGCACGAAGCGGACGCGGTCCGGGGGGTCGGGGAGGAGCTCGGGGCCCAGCCCGCTGTCGGCGTAGCCGAGGTAGACGACGCGGGCGACGCCCAGGGCCGAGGCCGAGCGACGCAGCTCCTCGAGCCGGCGCGCACCGAGCCCGCCGTCGGCCGCGTAGGCATCGGCGGCGAGCCCGAGGTCGCCGTCGGTGGCCACGACCACGACCACGCGATGGCCCTCTGCTGCCGCGCGCGCCAACGTGCCCGAGGTCAACAGGGCCTCGTCGTCGGGGTGGGCGTGGAAGGCCACGAGCGTGTGGGTCATCACCGGCCATCCTGTCGCATGGCAGGCTCTTGCCTGTGAAGGTGGCCCTGCTGACGGACTGTTACCTGCCCAGGCTGGGCGGGATCGAGGTCCAGACGCATGACCTCGCAGCCCAGCTGCAGGCGCGCGGTCACGAGGTCGAGGTGTTCACCGCCACGCTGGGTGAGCACGGGGAGCGGCACGGTTTCGTCGAGGACGTCGACGGTGTGCCGGTCCACCGGATGGCGATCCAGCTCCCGTGGCAGCTGCCCGTGAACCCCTTCGCGCCACCCGAGGTGCGGCGGCGGCTCACCGCGGGAGGGTTCGACGTGGCGCACGTGCACATGGGGGTGGTGAGCCCCTTCGCCACCGACCTGGCTCGGGTCGCCCTCGGGTTGGGGATGCCCACCGCGATCACGTGGCACTGCCTCATGGAGCGCTCGCAGCCCGTCTTCCGGGCGCTCGGCCACGCCCGGCGGTGGGGTGCGCGCGGTGCTGCCCTGTCGGCCGTGTCCGGGGTGGCGGCGACGTCGGTGCAGTCGGTCGTGGGGCGCGGCACCGAGGTGCGGGTCTTCCCCAACGGCATCGACACCGCGCTGTGGCGACCGCCGCCCCGGAGCGCACGGTCGCACGATGCACCGGTCGAGGTCGTGGCCGCGATGCGCTTCGCCGCCCGCAAACGCCCCCTGGCCGTGCTGGAGGTCGCTGCCCGCGCGCGCGACGTCGCGGGGGGTGACCTGCCGATGCGGCTGACGTTGTTCGGCGAGGGGCCGGAGCGGAGGCGGCTCGAGCGGTTCGCCGAGCGGCACGACATGACGGACTGGGTATCGATGCCCGGCCGGGTCGGGCGTGCCGCGCTGCGAGATCGCTACTGGCACAGCGACATCTACCTCACCCCCGCCCGGCTCGAGGCCTTTGGGATCGCGGCGCTTGAGGCTCGCACGGCTGGCCTGCCGGTCGTCGCCCGGCTCGACACCGGGGTGGGGGACTTCGTCGTCGACGGCGTGAACGGCCTCCTCGGCGCGGACGACGTGGCGCTCGCGGAAGGGCTGGCCCGACTGGTCACCGATCCCGCGCTGCGCCTGCGAATCGCCACGCACAACCGTGAGGTCGGGCCCGACCAGGACTGGCCCTCGGTGGCGGCCCTGGCAGAGGACGAGTACCGCAGAGCGGGCGCGTCGTGACCGAATCCGTTGGCCCACCGAGTTCCCTTGGCCCCCAGAGCGATCCGATCGTCGTTCGTGCTGACGCAGCCCCCGGGCGGCGGGTGGCCGAGTTCGTCCTGGCCCACGGCGCCGACCCCGTGCGCGAGCTCGCGAGTCTCGGCTGGTCGCGTCCCCACCTCGACGACGCACGCCGTGACGACGACGGCTCACTCGTCCTGCACTTCACGGTGACGCCTGCCTCGGCCGTCGCGCCGACGCAGGCGCCGGTGCCCACCGACCCCGGTCTGGTGCTCGCACCCGGGGAGGAGGCGAGCCCCTACCAGCGCACCGCGGCATACGGCGTCGTCACCAGCGCCCGCGGAGTGCTGCTCACCGAGCTCTCCGAGCTCACCTCCGCCCCCGGTCGGTGGACCCTTCCTGGTGGTGGCCTGGACCCCGGCGAGCAACCGGTGGCTGGGCTGCACCGCGAGGTCTGGGAGGAGAGCGGTCAGTCGGTCGAGTCCGTGCGCCTGCTCGAAGCGCACACCTCGCACTGGATCGGCCGGGCCCCCAGCGGTCGCCTTGAGGACTTCCACGCCGTCCGGATCGTGTATGCCGCGTGGTGCCCCCAGCCGTCCGACCCGGTCGTCCACGACGTGGGCGGCTCCACCGCCGACGTGCGCTGGGTGCCTCGCGACGAGCTGGAGCGCTACCACCTGAGCCGCTCGTTCGCGCCCCACATGCGACGCTGGCTCGCTTCCTGACGCGCGCCTCTTCACAGCTTTATCGGGTCTAGGGACAACGTTGACCCTCACACGACTTCGCTTCCGGGGTGAGGGTCAACGTTCCTGCTAGACCCGATAAAGGTGGGGTATGCCGCGGGGTCAGCTGGTCTTGCTGTTGCGGCGTGAGGTGACCAGGCCGACCAGGCCGAAGAGCACCAGCACCGCACCGGTGAGCACGATGCCGACCGGGCCGACGTCGCCCCAGTCGACGGTGAGCTCGCCGAGCTCCTGGGCGAGGATGATCCCCGCGACGGCGAGGCAGACCAGTCCCAGCACGATGGCCGGGGCGTGCGGTCCACTCGGCCGCTCCGGCAGGGGAGCGATGCCGTGCTCGTCCGCACGGGCAGCCGTGGCCGGGGTGTCGGCTCGCTGCACCTGGTTGCCCTCGGTGGTGTCGAGCTGCTCGGTCCGGTCGAACTGCTCCGTGGTGTCGCTGTGCACGGTCTGCTCCAACTGCGTGGTGTCGTCGGCGGTCGTCTCGTCGGTGGTGTCGTCGGCCGTGTCGTCGGCCGTGTTGTCTGCCGTGTTGTCTGCCGTGGTGTTGTCTGCCGTGGTGGCGAACGTCGTGTCGTCCTGCGGGTCGCCGGGCTGGGTCGCGTCGGGCTTGGTCATGGGACTCACTCCTTGCCGATCAGGATCTGGCCGAGACCCACGTGGGCGTCGACGACGACGTCGGGCGTGCCGGTGCCGAAGGTCTCGACGGTGCTGATGTTGCGCCCGTCGCGGCCGTCGAGCTGGATCGGGTCGCCGTCTCCGTTGGTCCCGCGCGGGGCGATGGGGCCGAGGTCGGCCGTGTCGATCCGCGAGATGTCGCCGGCGCCGACGGAGCTGCGCACCTCGACCGTGAGGTTCTCCGGGATGTAGATCCGGAGCTCACCGATGCCGACCCGGGCCTCGATCTCGCGGGCGGTGCCGGGGTTGTCCGGAGCGTTCGCGAGGTCGAGCTCTGCCGACCCGATGCTCAGCCGGTAGCGCTCGGACGTGTCGGTGGCCGACGGACGCCAGGTGCGTTCGCCGATCCCCCCGCCGAAGGTCACGTCGGGGACCACGGACGCGGTCCAGGTGACCAGGGCCAGCACGATCGCCAGGAAGCCGGTGAACCCGGCGCGCCGACCGAGCAGGCCGAGGACGAGGGTGCCGAGGCCGAGCACGCCGAGGGCGGCTGCGAGAGCCACCGTCTCGTCGCTGCCCGGCCAGTTGGCCGCGTCGTGGATCGAGAGCGTCGCGCCGTAGGCCGCCAGGGCCAGGCCGCCGACGAGCAGGGTGGCGACGAAGCCTCCGCTACGACGCCGGGGGACCTTGGGCGGCCTGGGCCGCGGTGCGACCGGGGTGGGCGGCGGTCCGTAGACCCCGCCGGGGGGTGTGGCCACGGGAGCCGTGGCTCCGGGGGCGGGGGCGTACGTGGTGGTGGACACGGCGGCATACTCCTGCGTCGGGGAAGCGGTGGACTCGGGAACGGGACTCGTCTGCGTCTGGTCAGCGGGCGAGGTGACGCCGGGTGGAGTGGCGCCGGGGGCGGCATACGCAGCTGGTGCGGCGGCGTAGGGGGCCGGTGCGGCATACGGGGCTGATGGTGGGGTGTACGAGGCGGGCGGGGGACCGTAGGCGGGCTGGCCGGCGCGGGCCTTGCGGCCGTCGCGGTTCCGGGTGACCAGCCACACGACGAGCCCGATCGGGACGACCACCCACCAGATCCAGCCGAGCCCGGACGAGTCGCCGGTCAGGCCGTTGGCGCCGATGAGCGACAGCCCGATCACGACCAGCAGGATGATGCCGAGCACGTCACCGTCGCGCAGCGCCTTCTCGGCGATGATCTCCTCGCGGTTGTTGGGCAGGAACGCCCACGCGATGAGGTAGACGGTGATGCCGACGCCGGCGAGCACGACCAGGAGGACCAGGACCGCGCGGATCACGATCGGGTCGACGCCCAGGCGGGTGGCGATGCCGGAGCACACACCCGCGAGCCACTTGTCGTCGCCGTCGCGGCGCAGGTCCACGGAGCGGATCCAGCCGAAGAAGCGGTCGAGCCCGTTGACGTGGCCGTCGGAGCTGGTCTGGTTGGTCGGGCCTGCGGTCGGCCCAGGGTTCTGCGTCATGTCATCCATGGTGTCCGTGCCGGGAGGTCGCTGCCATGAGGGTCGACCCTGAACCGACCCTGAAGGGTGCCGAGACCACCCTGAATAGGTTCGGTATCCACGCGTTCGTGCGTCAGGATGAGGTCATGCCGACTCCCTACGAGCGGCCCGTCCCCCCAGCGGAGGCGAGGGCCGCAGAACGCCGTGCCGCGCGTCCGCAGCTCACCCGCCCCGCTGAGGGCAAGGTGATCGCGGGGGTCGCGATCGGGCTGGCCCACCACCTGGGCTGGCCGGTGCGCTGGATCCGGTTGGCGTTCGTGCTGATCTCGATCCCCACGGGTGCTGGTCTGGTCGCCTACGTCTTCCTCTGGGCGCTCACGCCGCAGTCGCGGGGCGGGGTGGTCGGTCGGGGTCGTCGTGCGGTCGACCCGGCCGACGCCGACGCCCTCGCCAAGGCCGGAGGTGTCCCCGAGCCGGTCACCGGTGCGGGCGAGCGTGACGCCACGAGGGTGCTGCTGGTCGGTGGGCTGATGCTGGGCATCGGACTCGTCGTGGTGGCCCAGAACGCCGGCCTGAACGCGCGCCTCGGCATCCTCGTGCCCCTCCTCGTCGTGGCCGCCGGTGCGGTCCTCGCGTGGTCCCAGCTCGACGACTCCCAACGCGGTCGCTGGCTCGGATCCGAAACTGGCACTAGGCGATTCAGTGTTGCGCGTCTCGCGTTCGGTGGCGTGCTGGCGCTCACTGGCCTCGTCATCATGGCGACTCGTGGCCGGTCGCTCGCCGCGATCTGGGACATCGGCGCCGCCGTGCTCGCCGTCCTCGCGGGCGTCGCGCTGATCGCCGCTCCCTGGGCGCTGCGCTTCTGGTCCGACCTGCGCCACGAGCAGGCCGAGCTGGCCCGGGCGACCGAGCGCGCCGACATCGCCGCGCACCTGCACGACTCCGTGCTCCAGACGCTGGCCCTGATCCAGCGCAAGGCCGGTGACCCGGGCGCCGTGACCCAGCTCGCCCGCGCCCAGGAGCGCGAGCTGCGCTCGTGGTTGTATGCCGGTCCCTCCGACTCCGATGCGACGCTCGCCACCGCTGTGGTCGAGGCTGCGCACGAGGTGGAGGACCTGCACGGCACGCCCATCGAAGTCGTCTCGACCGGCGACCGGCCGCTCGACGACGGTGGCCAGGCGCTCGTCCGCGCCGTGCGGGAGTCGCTGCTCAACGCGGTCCGCCACGGTGCGCCGCCGGTGTCGCTCTACCTCGAGGTCGGCCCGTCGGGCGTCGAGGCGTTCGTGCGCGACCACGGCCCGGGGTTCGAGGTCGGCGAGATCCCGGAGGACCGGCTCGGTGTACGTCAGTCGATCCTGGGCCGGATGGAGCGCCACGGTGGCGCAGCCAAGGTCCGCCGGCTCGAGCACGGCACCGAGGTCAGCCTCAGCCTGCCGCCCGACCTGCGTCCGCCCCAGCCCGTGGCCGAGAACGACCACACCACGAACGCCCAGCCGCCCACCACACCGCCCACTAACGTCCAACCCGCAGCGGAGGAAACCCGTGAACACGCCTGAGAAGAAGCCCGTCGAGGTCGTCCTCGTCGATGACCACCGCATGTTCCGGTCGGGGGTCAGGGCCGAGCTCGGGCAAGCGGTGTCGATCGTCGGCGAGGCGCCTGACGTCGACGCGGCCATCGCGGTGATCCGGCAGGCCAAGCCGCCGGTCGTGCTGCTCGACGTCCACCTGCCCGGCGGCAACGGGAACGGTGGCATCGACGTCATCCACGGCTGCAAGGGCCTGGAGACCGTCGACGGCCAACCGGTGCGGTTCCTGGCGCTCTCGGTCTCGGACGCGGCGGAGGACGTCATCGCCGTCATCCGGGCCGGTGCCCGCGGCTACGTCACCAAGACCATCAGCGCCACCGACCTGACCCGCGCCATCCAGCGGGTGGCCGATGGCGACGCGGTGTTCTCCCCCCGGCTGGCCGGCTTCGTCCTCGACGCGTTCGGCGCCGCCGCCGGTGAGGTCGCCCAGGTCGACGAGGAGCTCGACCGGCTGTCGGCCCGGGAACGCGAGGTGATGCGGCTGATCGCTCGCGGCTACCAGTACAAGGAAGTCGCCAAGGAGCTGTTCATCTCGGTCAAGACCGTCGAGACCCACGTGTCGTCGGTGCTGCGCAAGCTCCAGCTGTCTTCGCGGCACGAGCTGACCGCCTGGGCCATGGGCCGCCGCCTCCTCTGAGCTCCTGCCGGGGCCAGCCGCCTGGCCCTGGTCGGCTAGGGGGCGATGTCTTCGGTGCCGCCACCGGTGCCGGCGGCCCGCGCGCTCGGACCGCCGCGACCGGTCGTGCGGGGGTCGACGTAGCCACCCTCGGGCGGCACCATCTCGGCCCGCACCCCCAGGAGGCGGATCGGCCGGTCGTCCTCGAGAGCGGCGAGCAGGTCGAGGGCGGTCTGCGCGACGACCTCGGCGTCGAACGTCGGCTCACCCAGCTTGCGCACCCGGTTCGTGGTGAAGAACGGCGCGAACCGCACCTTGAGGAAGACCCGCTGGCACGGTCGCTCCTCCCGCCGGATGTCCTCGACCACCTGGGTCGCGAGCAGCCGGATCGCCTCTGCGATCTCGGCAGGGTCGACGAGGTTGGTCTGGTAGGTCGTCTCCCGACCGTGCGCCCGCGCGACCCACGGGGTGTCGTCGACGGTCGCGGAGCTCACGCCGCGGCCGAGCCGGCCGTAGTGCGGGCCCATCGACGGCCCGAACTCCGCCACAAGGGTCGCCTCGTCAGCCGAGGCAAGGTCGCGCACCGTCTGGTAGCCGTGGGAGGCCAGCCGCTGCGAGATCTTCGACCCGACGCCCCAGAGCGCGATCGTCGGCCGGTCGCCCATCACCTCGAACCAGTTGTCGCGGGTGAGGACGTAGACCCCGCGGGGCTTGCCGAAGTCGGTGGCGATCTTGGCGCGCACCTTGGTGTCACCGACGCCGACGGAGCAGTGCAGGTCGGTCGCCTCCAGCACCGCCGCCCGGATCGCCTGGGCGTAGCCGACCGGGTCGTCCGTGGTCACGCCGACGAACGCCTCGTCCCAGCCGAGCACCTCGACGACCGCGCCGGGCATGCTGCGCAGGGTCTCCATGACCCGGGCGGACGCCTCCTCGTAGGCAGGCCCGTCGACCGGCAGGAAGACCGCCTCCGGACACCGCCGCACGGCCACCTTGAGCGGCATACCCGACCGCACCCCGAACTCGCGTGCCTCGTAGGACGCGGTCGACACCACGGCGCGCTCGGTCGGGTCGCCGCGGCCCCCGACGACCAGGGGCACCCCGGCCAGCTCCGGGTGGCGCAGGATCTCGACAGCAGCGATGAACTGGTCCATGTCGACGTGCAGCACCCACGGCCTGGCCACAGGCGCCTGGTCCCCGGTCGGCTCCGACGTCACGGGCCCATCCTGCCGCGTGCCGGTGTCAGCGTGCGCGGATCAGTGCCTCGGCGAGGGCAGGCTCAGGGGATGAGCAGCAGCTTGCCGGTGGTGCGGCGGGCTTCGAGGTCGTCGTATGCCGCGGCCGCGTCAGTGAGCGGGTAGCGCCCGCCCACCTCGACGACGAGCCGTCCGGCCGCGATGTCGGCGAGCACCGAGGTGCCGCGCTCGAGCAGCTCCTCGCGGGTGGCGGTGTAGCTGCCGAGGGTGGGGCGGGTGAGGAAGAGCGACCCGGCGGCGTTGAGCCGCTGGATGTCGAACGGCGGCACCTGTCCGCTGGCCCCGCCGAACAGCACCAGCATGCCGCGCGGCCGCAGCGACGACAGCGAGGCGTCGAAGGTCGCCTTGCCGACGCCGTCGTAGGCGACGTCAACTCCGTTGCCACCATTGGCCGACCGCACCTGGCCGGCGAGGTCGTCGGCCTCGCGGTAGTTGATCACCGCGTCGGCGCCGAGTCCGCGGGCGATCTCCAGCTTGTCGGCCGAACCCGCGGTGGCGATGACCCGGCCGCCCTTGGCCTTGACCATCTGGACGAGCAGCTGGCCGACGCCGCCCGCCGCGGCGTGGACGAGCGCCGTGGTGCCCGGCCCCACGGCATACGTGGAGTTGACGAGGTAGTGCGCCGTCATGCCCTGGAGCATCGCCGCGGCGGCGACGTCGAGCTCGACGCCCTCGGGCACGGGGACGAGGCTGTCGGCAGCCCGGTTCACCACGGAGGCGCCCGCGCCGAGGCCGGAGCCCCACGCGACCCGGTCGCCGACGGCCAGGTCGCTGACCCCGGACCCGACGGCCGTCACCGTGCCGGCCCCCTCGGAGCAGGACACGAACGGCGTCGAGAGGGGGTAGACACCCTGGCGCTGGTAGACGTCCATGAAGTTGACGCCGACGGCAGCGACCTCGACCTGGACCTCACCCGAACCGGGGGGTGCGACCTCGACGTCGCGGACCTCGAGGACCGAGGAGTCGCCGGTGCGGGGGACGACCAGGGCGCGGGCGGAAGCGTCGGCAGTGGTGGTGTCGGAAGCCATGCTCCGACCCTACGTCCTGCCTCCCGGCCGAGGCCGAGAGGCAGGACGAGGACCACGGGCAGCGCCTAGGGGAGTGACTTCTGGTAGGCGACCATGGCCTTGACCGGCGGCTTGACCGCGTAGGCCTGGGCCAGCTGCCCGGAGTCCACGAACCACAGGTGGGTCATCGCTCCTGAGGTCCGCAGCGTGGTGCCATCGGCGCACACCCCGTTGACCGGCTTG
Source organism: Phycicoccus sp. Soil802 (assembly GCF_001429605.1). Lineage (GTDB taxonomy): Bacteria > Actinomycetota > Actinomycetes > Actinomycetales > Dermatophilaceae > Pedococcus. The sequence continues at coordinate 376,058 of NZ_LMSS01000005.1, read as the reverse complement.
AGCTTCTTCAGCCCCCCGCCGATACAGGCCTCGTGGGTGTGCCAGCGGACGTAGGGCTGGTAGCTCGTCGGCGGGGCCTTCTTCTCCGCCGTGAACATGACGCCGATGAGGGTGAACTTCCCGTCGGTGTTGCGGCGGTAGACGAGGGTCTCCGGGGCGCTCGGGTCGAGGACCTTGCCGTCGGTCCGGTTGGCCTCGTTGGGCACGTGGACGGCGCCAGTCCGTGGTGACTTGCGCCTGGCCTCCGTGCCGAGGGCGGCGAGCTTCTTCTGCTTGCGGTCCCACGCGGCCTGCACGTCGAACCCCGCCTTCGTCGCGGCGGCAGGGTCTCGGTAGGCCGTGGTCGCCGCGATGGTCTTCTCCAGCAGGTCCTTGGCCGCCGCGGTCTGGGCCGGCGTGGCCGACGCGGCGTCTGGCAGGTTCGGCACGTCGGAATGGTCGTGCGCGGTGGCCCCCGTGTCGTCGCCGTCGGTGTCGTCGCCCTCGCCGTCCGTGCCGTCGGCGTGGCTGTGCCCTGCCGATGCGCCGGCGACCTCCGCAGCGCCGTGGTCGTGGCCCGGAGCGGCGATCGCGGCACCGCTCGCGACCAGCGTGAGGGCGGCGACGGCGCCGGTGAGCGCGGCGGCCCGGCGCGGGGTCGACGGACCCTTGAGCCGGATCGGTGCCCAGGCGGTGGCTCCGACGACGGCCAGTCCTGCACTGAGCACCTCCAGCGCGACGCAGACGGTGTCGGCGACACCCACCGGCTCGGCGACGCCGGCGCCCGGACCGAATGGCAGGCCGCTGGTGCGCGACACCGCCCAGACCAGCGCCAGCGCCACCGAACCCCCGGCCCCCGCCAGGAGGACGCGCCGCGACGACGGTCGCGACCAGCACCACAGCGCCCACCCGAGCTGGGCAGCCGCTGAGACGAGGAAGAACAGGCCCGCGGCCCACCACTCCCGGAAGTGGTCGGCGCTGACCCCGACGTGGATGAGCGCGGCGCCCACAGTGAGCACTGCCGCGCAGCGGATGAGGAGAGTTCGTGTGTCCATGCGCCGACCATGGCCCGTCGATGTGCGAGCGGCGTGACCGCAGTGTTCGGGGAATGTTCGGGTTCGGCCACGACCGAGCACCGATTGCCCGGTATGCCGCGGGGCCGCTTGCCGTCGCACCCCCGGGTCCGCGACCGTTGCGCCATGACCACACCGCCGGGCGCGACCTCGCGCGTGCTGCTCGTGGAGGACGAGCCCGCGCTGGCCGAGCTCGCCCGCCTCTACCTCGAGCGCGACGGCCACCACGTGGACGTCGTGGGCGACTCCGACGCGGCGCTGGCCGCACTCGACCGCCGCACCCACGACCTGGTGCTGCTCGACATCGGCCTGCCCGGCAGCGTCGACGGGATCGAGGTGTGCCGCCGCATGCGCGCCGGTGACGACTGGACCCCGGTCATCTTCGTGACCGCCCGCGACGACGAGGTCGACCGGATCATCGGCCTCGAGCTCGGCGCGGACGACTACGTCACCAAGCCCTACTCGCCGCGAGAGCTCGCCTCCCGCGTGCGCGCCCTGCTGCGCCGACAGCAGCGCGCCATCCAGTCGGCGGCGGAGCGGCCGCGAACGCTGGCGGTCGGAGCGCTGGTCCTGGACACGGACACCCGACGTGGCCGGCTCCACGACCGCCCAGTGCCTTTGACGACAACGGAGTTCGACCTGCTCGCCCATCTCATGGCCAGGCCCGGCCGGGTCTACACGCGGGGCGAGCTGTTGATGGCCGTCTGGGACTACCCGGCTGACGACCCGACCCGCACGGTCGACGTCCACATCGCCCAGCTGCGCGCCAAGCTCGGTGACGACAGCCCGATCCGCACCGTGCGCGGCGTCGGCTACAGCGTCGAGCGACCGTGAGTGTCGCAGGCCCGGTCGGCCGGGGCTCGCTGGAGCGGCGTACTGCCGCCCTGATGGCGGTGGTCGTCACCATCGCGGTCGTCGTCGCCGGCTTGGTGTCGGTCGGCCTCGTTCGTGGCGCAGCGCAGGACGAGGCGCGAAAAGCGTTGCGCAGCAAGGCAGATCTCGTCAGTGCGGTGCTGGAGGCAAGCCGCCCTGTCGACATCGCACCAGCCTTGAGGGTGGTGCGCCAGCAGGACACCCCGGTCGCGTGGGAGGGCCCGGGCGGGCGGCTCGCCGGAGACGCGCTGGCTCGCACGGCATACACCCAGCTGCCGCAGGCAGAGCGGACGGTCAGCGGTTCGCACACGCTGCGCATCGACGGCCGACAGGTGCTCGTGGAGGTGCGGCCGCTCTCCACGGGCGCGACGGTGGTGTTCGCCGAACGAACCAGCCTCGCCACGGGCCAGAGCCTGCGGATGCTCAACCGCGTGCTGCTGGCGTTGGTCATCGGGCTGGTCCTCGCGGTCCTCGCGTCCGTCCTCTTCGCCCGACGTCTGGCCGCACCGCTGCGCAGCACGGCCGCCGCGGCTCACCGGATGGCATCCGGTGAGCGATCGGTGCGCGTGGTGCCCGAGGGTCCGACCGAGGTCGCTGAGACGGGGGAGTCGCTCAACGCGCTCGCGGAGGCCCTCGAGCACAGCGAACGACGACAGCGTGAGTTCCTGATGTCGGTCTCGCACGAGCTGCGCACGCCGCTCGGGGCGGTCCGGGGGTTCGCCGAGGGCCTGCAGGACGGCGTCATCACCGGGCCCGCCGTGCCCGCCGCAGGTCGCACGATCGTGGCCGAGTCGGCCCGGCTCGAGCGCCTCGTGGCCGACCTGCTCGACCTCGCCCGGCTGGGGGCCGACGACTTCAGGTTCGACACGGTGCCGCTCGACCTGCGCGACGTGGTCGACCAGGCCGCCGAGGTGTGGGACGAGCGCTGTCGCCGGGACGGCGTCCGGTTCGCCGTCGAGCGCCCCGAGGCTGCGGTGCTCGTCCGCACCGACCCGGTGCGGGTGCGCCAGGTCATCGACGGGTTGGCCGAGAACGCCCTCCGGGTCACCGAGGTCGGGGCACCGCTGGTGCTGGCCCTGCGGGTCGAGGGCGACCGTGCCGTGCTCGAGGTGCGCGACGGCGGCCCGGGGCTGACGGCCGACGACATGGCTGTGGCTTTCGAGCGGTCCGAGCTCTACCAGCGCTACCGCGGGGTGCGCCGGGTCGGCACCGGCCTCGGGCTCGCCCTCGTCAAGGCCCTCGTCGACGGTTTGGGCGGCACGGTCGCAGCTCACCAGGCGCCCGCGGAGGGCGGCACCTGCTTCCGGGTCGAGCTGCCGCTCGGCTGAGTCCGGGTCGACAGGCCCACCTGGTCGTCCCGACCGACTCAGGCCCCGGTGGTGATCCAGTAGCGCCGCTTGCCGCGCAGCTCGCCCTCGAGCTCCCCACCGTTCGCCTCGATGGTCCGTGCCGACGCCACGTTGTCGAGGTCGCAGGTCACGAGCAGCCTCGGTATGCCGCGTGCGGCGGCCAGCGGGACGACCTGCCGCAGCGCGTCGCTGGCGAAACCCCGGCGCCGGGCGCTCGGGCGCACGCCGTAGCCGACGTGCCCACCGACGGAGGCGAGCATCGGGTGGACGATGCTGTGACGCAACGAGATCGAGCCCACGAACTCGTCCGGCTGGTCCGGGTCAGCCATCCACCAGTGGCTGGCCGAGGTCCAGCCCGGTGGACGCGGCCCGCCGTCCTCGGCGTCGCCGACCCGGTTGGCCACCAGCCGCGCGAACTCCGCCGGCTCCTCCAGCCCTTCGCGGGTGAAGACCACCCCAGGGAAGTCGCGTTCCGCCGGCCAGTTGACGATGCCGTCGTGGACCTCCTGGCCGGCTGCCCGGAACTCGTCGGCAGCGGCGAGGAAGGACCGGTGGAACCTGACGTGGGGTGTGGCCAGCAGCACCACGGTCAGTCCCGACCCAGCCGTGCGATGGCGGTGTCGAGCATCGCCTCGGTGAGCTTGCCGGTGAAGGTGTTCTGCTGGCTGACGTGGTAGCTGCCGACCAGCCTGACCACGCGTCCCTCAGGGGTGGTGAGCACGGCCTCCGCTGCGTGCCCGAACCGGGGCTTGGGTCGCGGGACGTCCCAGCCGAGCCGCCGCGCGCTGCCGAGCGCCGCGTCCCACGCGATCGACCCGAGCGCCAGCATCGACCGCAGCCGTGGTGCGGCGAGCTCGAGGTCGCGGTCCAGCCAGTGCGAGCAAGCGGCCTTCTCCACGGTCGTGGGCTTGTTGGCCGGGGGCGCGCAGCGGACCGCGGCGATGATCCGCAACCCTCGGAGCGTCAGCCCGTCGCCGCTGGCGACCGACTGCGGCTGGCTGGCGTACCCGGCGCGGTGCAACGCGGCATACAACCAGTCGCCCGAGCGGTCGCCGGTGAACATGCGGCCGGTGCGGTTGGTGCCGTTGGCAGCCGGAGCGAGCCCCACGACGAGCACCTCCGCCTCGGGGTCGCCGAAGCCCGGCCCCGGCCGGCCCCAGTAGGGCTGGTCGGCGAACGACGCCCGACGGCCCTGGGTCGCCACCGTTTCGCGCCACTCGACGAGCCGTGGACAGGCGCGGCAGACGGTGATCCGCGCGTCGAGCTCGGCGATGTCGGGCGAGGTGCAGGCCAGGGCGTCGACCTGGCCGGACGTGCGGGCCACCGGGGTCGCGGCCGTCGCAGGATCGCCGGGCCAGCCGGTGCCGGGCGGCACCGGCGACTCGAACAGCAGGCCCGTGACCGGGTGGGCGTCGAGGCTCATGTCGGGACCCAGTATCGCCGGGTGCCGTTGCGGGAGTCCTCGTAGACGCCGCCGTTGGCCTCGATGGCCCGACGGGAGCCCTCGTTGGACTCGAGGCAGGTCACCAGGACGCGGTCGAGACCCAGCTCCACGCGCGCGATCGGGAGGGTGAGGCGCAGGGCCTCACGGGCGTGGCCGCGCCGCCGTGCCGACGGGCGGATGCTGTAGCCGATGTGCCCGCCCTCGCGCAGCAGGAACGGGGTGAGCTCGTGCCGCAGGGCCAGGGAGCCGACGTAGTCGTCCTCGTCGTCGACGACCCAGAAGAAGTGGCAGGCCGTCCAGCCCGACCTGCGGGGTGCGTCCTCGTCCCGGGCCGCGACCCGCTGGGCCACGAACCGGGCGAACTCCTCGGGGTCGGCCAGGCCCTCCCGGGTGAAGTGGTAGCCGGCATAGCCCGGCTCGGCCGGTTGGGCGAGGTCGCCGTCGCCGTCCCGTTGCTCCCCGGACCGCGCGAACTCGTCCGACGCGGCCAGGTAGCCCGCCTGGTAGCGGACGTGCGGGTCGACGAGCCGGGTCATGCCCCGACGCTAGCCGGGGCTGTCCACGGCCGGCCACGGGATAACCGTCCTGTCGCCCGCGGCACGTAGGCTGGGACCAACATGAGCACGCTCTTCGACGACCTTGCGCCTTTCGACAAGCACCGTCCTTCTGACCCGAGTTCCGGCACACGGCCGAGCGCTGCGGCGGCTCGCGCGACCGCGGTCGACGACCGAGGCGTCCCCACCTGGGCCCAGGCGGCCGCCGAGGGGCGCGGTCCGGATGACGGCGACTCCCACCGCGCCGACCCCGAGACCCTGCTCGAGGGGCTCAACCCCCAGCAGCGCGAGGCGGTCCTGCACGAGGGCGGACCCCTCCTCATCGTCGCCGGGGCCGGGTCGGGCAAGACCCGCGTCCTCACCAACCGGATCGCCTACCTGCTGGCCGCGCGCGGGGTGCAGCCCGGCCAGGTGCTGGCCATCACCTTCACCAACAAGGCCGCCGCCGAGATGCGCGAGCGGGTCGCCGCCCTGGTCGGGCCGCGGGCCAAGGCCATGTGGGTCATGACGTTCCACTCGGCGTGCGTGCGCATCCTGCGCCGCGAGGCCGCGAAGGTCGGGCTCAAGTCGACCTTCTCGATCTATGACGCCGCCGACAGCCAACGGCTCATGGCGATGGTCATGCGCGACCTCGACCTCGACCCCAAGCGCTACCCGCCCCGGTCCTTCAGCCACCAGGTCTCCAACCTCAAGAACGAGCTGGTCGACGAGGAGACCTTCGCCTCGCGGGTGGGGGAGGGCACCCACCAGGAGCGGATGCTGGCCGAGGCCTACACCGGCTACCAGCGCCGCCTGCGGCAGGCCAACGCCCTCGACTTCGACGACCTCATCATGACCACGGTCAACATCCTCCAGGCCTTCCCCGACGTCGCCGAGCACTACCGGCGCCGGTTCCGCCACGTGCTCGTCGACGAGTACCAGGACACCAACCACGCCCAGTACCAGCTCGTCCGCGAGCTCGTGGGTGGTGCAGCCGGCAGCCCCGGTATGCCGGTCGGCGACGGACCCGCGGTCGAGCCGGCCGAGCTCGTGGTGGTCGGCGACGCCGACCAGTCGATCTACGCGTTCCGTGGCGCGACGATCCGCAACATCGTGGAGTTCGAGGAGGACTACCCGACGGCGCGGACCATCCTGCTCGAGCAGAACTACCGCTCCACCCAGACCATCCTGCAGGCCGCGAACGCGGTCATCGCCAAGAACCCCGAGCGCCGCAAGAAGAACCTCTGGACCGACAGCGGCAACGGCGCGGCGATCATCGGCTACGTCGGCGACAACGAGCACGACGAGGCGGCCTTCGTGGCCAAGACCATCGACGAGCTCGGTGACTCCGCCGGCGTCAAGCCCAAGGATGTCGCGGTCTTCTACCGCACCAACGCCCAGTCACGGGCGCTCGAAGAGGTCTTCGTGCGGGTCGGCCTGCCCTACAAGGTGGTCGGCGGCACGCGGTTCTACGAGCGTCGCGAGGTCAAGGACGCGCTGGCCTACCTGCGCGTCATCTCCAACCCCACCGACACCGTCAACCTGCGGCGCATCCTCAACACCCCCAAGCGCGGCATCGGCGACCGGGCCGAGGCGTGTGTGGCGGCGCTCGCCGAGCGGGAGCGGATCCCGTTCATCGCGGCGCTCGGTCGTCCCGAGGACGCCCCCGGCATCGCCACCCGGTCGGTCGCGGCGATCAAGGGCTTCACCGGCCTGCTCGAGCAGCTCGGCCAGATCCACGCCGACGACGAGCAGGGAGTCGGTGCGCTGCTCGAGGCCGTCATCGACAGGTCCGGCTACCTCGCCGAGCTGCGGGCCAGCCACGACCCGCAGGACGAGACCCGCATCGAGAACCTCGCCGAGCTCGTCGCCGTGGCGCAGGAGTTCGACGAGACCCGCGCCTCGACCGGCGAGGTGGCCTCGCTCGAGGACTTCCTCGAGCAGGTGTCGCTGGTGGCCGACGCCGACGAGATCCCCGACTCCGAGGAGGCCGAGGACCTCGGGGTGGTCACGCTGATGACCCTCCACACCGCCAAGGGCCTGGAGTTCCCCGTCGTCTTCGTCACCGGCCTGGAGGACGGCACCTTCCCGCACCTGCGCGCCCTCGGCGACCCCAAGGAGCTCGAGGAGGAGCGCCGGCTCGCCTACGTCGGCATCACCCGCGCTCGCGAGCGGCTCCACCTGTCGCGGGCCGCCGTGCGTTCGGCGTGGGGTGCCCCGCAGTACAACCCGGCGAGTCGCTTCCTCGACGAGATCCCGCCCGAGCTGGTCGAGTGGCAGCGCGCCGAGGCGGCGACCACGACCCGCCGACCGGGACTGCCCGCGGTCGCGACCCTGGCCGCCCGGCCCGGGGTGCGGTCACCCGGCAACCGCCCGCTCATCTCGCTCCACCCGGGCGACAAGGTCACCCACGACAGCTACGGCATGGGCACCGTCGTCAAGACCGAGGGCGAGGGCGACAAGACGCAGGCCCACGTCGACTTCGGCGGCGACACCGGGGTCAAGCGGTTCCTGCTCCGCTACGCCCCGCTCGAGAAGCTCTGACCCGAGGGCTCACCACGCGGCATACCCGAAAGGCGCCCCGGAGGGCGCCTTGGGTGCGGTGCTCGGTGGTGGAGCGGGACTGCTACTGCAGGCCGTGGTTGTGCAGCCACGGGGCGGGGTCGATCGCCGCGCCGCCGTCGGGGTGGATCTCGAGGTGCAGGTGCGGCCCGGTCGAGTGACCGGTGTTGCCGGACAGGCCGACCAGGTCGCCCGGGGCCAGCCTCTGGCCGACCACGACGTCGATCTCGCTCATGTGCCCGAACACCGAGACGGTGCCGTCCCAGTACTCGATCTCGACCTTGTTGCCGTAGCCGCCCTCGACGCCGGCGAAGATCACCGTGCCGGTCGACATCGACCCGATGCGAGTGCCGACCGGGGTGGCGAAGTCGTTGCCCTCGTGCATCCGGCCCCAGCGCCAGCCGAAGCCGGAGGTGAAGGTCGCGCCCTTGATCGGGAGCAGCCACTTCTCGCGGGCCTTGCGCTCTGCTTCGGCCTTCTTCAGGGCAGCAGCCAGCGCACGCTTCTTCGCGACGGCCTGGCGCTCGGCGGTGCGAGCGATGCGGGCCGCCTCCAGCACGCGCGCCTGGGCGGCGGTGGCCTGCACCTCGCGCTGCTGGGACGCCTCGATCCGCTCGAACCGTGCGGTCGCCGCGTCGTTCGCCCTGGCCTTGGCCGTGGCCCCCGTGAGGTCGAAGTACGCCGGTGACGACTCGGCGACGGTTGCCCCCGTGGCGGTCACGACCAGAGCCGCCGCGGCAGCGCTCGGAAGCAGGTAGCCGCTCTTGGCGAGGCGGACACCTCTTCGAGGCGCACGGTGGCGGCCCGGGGCGCGGTGACGGCCCGAGTAGGAAGCGTTGCTCACAGAATGGAAACCTTGCGTGCGGGGGGACACGGAAGCACAGAGGTTAGCGTGATCTTTTCGTTATCCAAAATCGCTCTTGGGTGAATCTTTACCTGAATGTCCGCTCAATGGGCCGAACGGCTGAGTCACGGGGTCCGTCGCCGCAGCTCGGTCACTCCGGGCGTGAGGGTGTGACCCTCGGAGTCGAGGTGGGCCAGGGTGCTGGAGATGCCGTGCACCACGCTGCCGATGATCGGCAGTGACATGTGACCCACGCCGTGCAGGTCGATGTTGCGGACCTGCAGGTCAGGGTGGGTGAGCGCGGCGTTGCGCTGCGGGAACACCATCTGGTCGAGGTCGGACCAGTAGACGACGAAGCGGGTGCGGCACTCCGGCACCGGCTGGTCGAGCTCACGCATGAGTCCGCTGCCGGGTCGCAGCTGTCGGGTCAGCTGGTTGTGCCATCCGTATGCCGTGTACGTGCCCTGGTGGGGTGTGCCCAGCGTCACGAGGGTGTGGACCCGCTCGTCACCACCGAGCCGGGTCACGTAGTAGCGCGCGATGAGCCCGCCCATGGAGTGGCCCACGACGTGGATCCGCTCGTACCCGGTCTCGGCGACGAGCGCCTCGACCTCCTCGGCGAGCTGCGCGGCGGCGACCCGGACGTCCGCCGTGAAGGGCGAGTAGTTCATGCTCGTGACACGACCGAAGCCGCGTCGGCGCAGGCCGAGGCGCAGCAGGGTGAAGATCGACCGGTTGTCGACCATGCCGTGCACCAGCAGGATCGGGGTGCCGGCCGCCTCGACGTCGGAGATCACCAGCCCGCGCTGGATCGGCGGCAGGTGCTCGACCCGGAAGCCGAGCTGGCTGTCGCGGCCGTGTCGCCCGATCAGGCCCCACGGGTAGAGCGCGAGGTGCGTGGTCACCCAGGCTGCCTCGACGGCGGCCCCGAGCGCTCCGGTCGGGGTGGCCAGGGCCTTCGCGGCCCCACCGACGATGTCGCCGGCCAGGCCGGTCGCCGTCCGCACCCCACGAGTGGCCCGGGCGAGCGGGCCCGGGCGTGCCTCCTCACCCGACGGTCGCCGCTTCGGTGCGGCAGGTCGGCGAGGGCGCGGGACGCTCTGCGACATCCCACTGAACCTAGTGGGTGAAACGACCAGTTTCGAGCGTTGTGGCCCAAGCGACACGCGGGTCCGGTTGCGCGACCCTCGTGGCGTGCGCCACCCGGGGGCGGTGTCCGGGCCCCGGAGTGGCTAGTCTGCGGCCATGACTGACTCCCCACTGCGCGTCGTCGTGGCCAAACCCGGGCTCGACGGCCACGACCGTGGCGCGAAGGTGGTGGCCCGGGCCCTGCGTGACGCAGGCATGGAGGTCGTCTACACCGGGCTGCACCAGACGCCCGAGCAGATCGTCGAGGCTGCCATCCAGGAGGACGCCGACCTCGTCGGGCTGTCCGTGCTGTCCGGCGCGCACATGACCCTCTTTGCCAAGGTGATGGAGCTGCTCAAGGAGCGCGACGCCACCGACATCGTCGTCTTCGGTGGCGGCATCATCCCCGAGGCCGACATCCCCGAGCTGGAGAAGATCGGCGTCGCGAAGGTGTTCACCCCGGGTGCGACCACGACCGACATCGTCGAGTGGGTCCGCGGAGCGGTCCGCCAGGACGACGACGCCTGACGCCGGGGCGGCCGTCCGATCGGGGTAGCGGGTAGCGGCCACGGAGCGGGGCACGCACCCACGAACCGAGGGGCCAGACGCCTGCGTCTGACCCCTCGCTCTGTCCGGGCTACCGCAGGAAGCCGTGGCGGCGGACAATCCCGGTGCGTGCCCACGTCTGGCCGAAGCCCCAGGTGTCGCCTGCGAGGAGGGCCGCGAGGGCGACCACGCTGATGGCACCGATCATGTGGTCATCGATGACCGGGTTGTTCTCCAGCGGCAGCGAGGCTGCCCACATCAGCGCGTAGAGCAGGGCGCCGGTGGCTGCGGCGATCCGCATACCGATGCCGAGCGTGAGCGCGAGGCCGATGCCGAGCAGTCCGGCCATGAACAGCCAGTCGGCCCAGGCCTGTCCGGCCATGCCGTTGAAGAAGCCCTGGAAGGGGTTGTCCTCCGGGACCCCGAACTTCAGGAACCCCGTGGTGGGGCTGCCGCCGTTGATCCACGCGGCCGGACCGAAGCGGTCGGTCACGCCGTCAGCGTTGACGCCGGTGTGGAAGCCGAGGGCGAACAGCTTGTCGAAGAAGGCCCACAGGAACGTGAGGCCGAAGGCGACCCGCAGCACCGCAAGCGCCCTGCGGGCCGTGGAGTGGGTCACCACGTCGTGCTCGACGAGCACATCGAGCTTGGGGTGGCGCTGGATCGTTGTCATGACTACTTCCTCCTTGGTGGGCCGAGTTGCCCGGTTGCCTGCACCTCCATGCTCGAACCGAGCCGGGGTGCACAGGAGGGTCCTTGGTCCCGTCGCAGAGTCGTCACCGTGTCTGCCGCGTCACGTCCGGTGCTGGTCCCGCTCGTTCTGCCGTCGGCGAACCCTCCTTCCGGCGGCCTGGTCCCGCGCCTAGCGTGGCTCCATGAGCGCAGCCCCGTCACTCCATCTGGTGCCGCCGGCGGAGACCGAGCCCGACACCCGGTCCGAGTCCTTCGGTCGGGAGCCCCTCGGTCCCGAACCGCTGTGGCGTGAGGTGGTCGGCGCCCGGCTGCGACACCTGCGGCGTCGTCATGGGCTCACCTTGGTCGAGGCGGCCACTCGTGCGGGGATCTCCCCGCAGTACCTCTCCGAGGTCGAGCGGGGCCGCAAGGACCCGTCGTCCGAGGTGCTCGCGGCCATCACCGGCGCGCTCGGCGAGCAGCTCGTCGACGTCACCCACCTCGCCACGCTCGACCTGCGCCGCCAGCACAGTGGGCTGGCGGCGCCCCCTCCCGGCGAGATCCGGCTGTCGGCCTAGGGCTCGGACGGCGTCCGGTAGGACACCAGCCGGTCGACCAGCCCGTACTCCACCGCCGCCTCGGGCGTGAAGATCCGGTCGCGGTCCGTGTCGCGCCGCAGCGCCTCCAGCGGTTGCCCGGTGTGGTGGGAGAGCACCCGCTCGGCTTCCGCGCGCAACCTGATCACCTCGTCCGCCTCCAGGATGAGGTCGGGTATGGCGCCCTGGCTGCGGGCCGAGGGCTGGTGCAGCAACACGCGGGCGTGCGGCAGGATGCTGCGCTTTCCCGGAGCCCCGGCCGCGAGCAGGATCGCTGCGGTGGAGCAGGCCTGTCCGATGCAGGTCGTGGCGATCGGCGCCCGCACGAACTCCATCGCGTCGTAGACCGCGAAGGTCGCCGTGAGTGACCCACCGGGGGAGTTGATGTAGAGGTCGATCGGCTGGTCGGCAGCCTCGGACTCGAGGTGCAGGATCTGGGCGATCAGCGCGTTGGACACCCCGTCGTCGATCTCGGTGCCGAGGTAGACGATCCGCTCGCTGAGCAGGTGGCTGTAGACGTCCATGACCCGGTCGCCCCGGGGATGGCTGCGGATGACGTTGGGGATCGTGTAGGTGCTCATTGCGTGCTCCCGAGCCCGGTGCGGGCGACCCGTCTGGGTCGGATGCTGTCGAGCGAGTCGAGGATGCCGTCGACGAACCCGTACTCCAGCGCCTGTTCCGCGGAGTACCAGCGGTCGCGGGCGGAGTCGTCGCGGATCCGCTCGATCGGCTGGCCGGTGTACTCGGCGATCAGCCCGAGCACCGTCTCCACGGTGTGCCGCAGGTCGTCGGCCTGCAGCTCGATGTCGACGGCGGTCCCACCGATGCCGGCCGACCCCTGGTGCATGAGGATCCGGGAGTGCCGCAGGGCGTAGCGCTTGCCGTGCGTCCCCGCCGTGAGGAGGAACTGGCCCGCGCTGCAGGCGAGTCCGAGGGCGAGGGTCGACACGTCGTTGGGGATGAGCCGGATCGCGTCGTGGATCGCGAGCATGGCCGGCACCGAGCCGCCGGGGGAGTTGATCCAGAGGCTGATGTCGGCCCGCGGGTCCTCGGCGGACAACAGGAAGAGCTGCGAGCAGAGGCGGGTGCCGCCGTGGTCGTCGAGCTCGCCGTCGAGGACGATGATCCGTTGCTCGAGCAGCCGGGTGGTGAGGTGGTCGGACGGGGCGAGCGGGGAGCTGGTGGTTTCGCGCATGCGGCCACCGTGGGACCGACGGTCCCACGGTGGCCAGCACTTTCTGCTCAGAGCAGCGAGGCTGCTCAGAGCAGCGAGCCTGCTCGGAGCAGCGAGGCTGCTCAGAGCAGAACTCCCTACGGCACGACCGGAATGCTGAGCGTGGCCGGCGCGGTGGGTGACGCGCGCACCGTGACCGGCTGCACGGCATACGCGTTCTTGTAGGCCGCGTCGGTGCTGGCGAGGACGAGCCGCAGGCGGTGCCCGGCCTCGACCCGGTGCACGATGGCCGGGAGCTCGATGTGCACCGGTTGGGTGACGTCGGCGACGCGCACCGGGCTGATCAGCTTGTGCACCAACGTGACCGAGCCGTCGGGAGCCACGTCGTACAGCTTGGCGAAGACCTGGAGCTGCCCACTGGGACCGGCGGCCTGGGTCAGCGCGACGGTCGGGGACTCGAACCGCACGTCCAGGGTCGGGGCCCCCACGACGGTGAGCGGCTTGGTCAGCGCGGGTGTCGACCAGGCGCCGAACGTGCCCGGGGTGTCGAACGGGACGGTCAGGCCGTCCGGGAGGTCGACCTGACCCTCGAGCCCGGAGACCTCGGTGTAGGAGGCGGGCGCCCCGAGTCCCGGGTTGGCCCAGGACTTCGACCCGGGCAGGATCGCGGACCGCGACGAGACGAGCTGGTCGGCTGCGGACAGGTACCAGCTGGCGCGGGTGCCGACCGGGTAGCTGCCTGAGCTGGCGTAGGCCGGGGCAGCGCTGCCGCTGTAGGGGACCCAGTCCCGGAAGTACGAGAAGGCAGGACCGGTCGAGACCGAGGACCGCTTGAGGTAGTGGTCGAACCAGTTCTTGATCCGCAGGCCGAGGTAGGTGTCTTCGATGTGCTCACCGGTCAGGTCGAGCTCGCCGGGAGCCGCACCGCTGTTGGCGCCGGTCCCGCCGGAGTGACCCCACGACTGCCAGGCCATGGTCACGGGGACGCCGCGCGCCTTCAGCGATTTGTAGGTGGCGGTGGCCTCCTGGAGGTTGAACAACGTGTCGTTCTCGCCCTGGATGAGGAAGGTCGGCACCTTCACCTTGTCGATGTAGTGGCCCACGGACACGCGGTCGGTCAGCGCAGTGGTCGACGCGGTCGGGTAGCCGAGCGTGTCGAGCGTTGCCTTGGCACGACAGGCCTCCAACACGAAGTTGGGGCACCCGACGTTGCGGGCCGGGTCGATGGCCGCTCCCTGGATCCCGTCGACGATGCCGACCCCGAAGAACAGGCCCGCCCACCCGATCTTCTCGGTGCCCGGGTTGGAGCCGACGTAGGTCACGCCGCTCGTGAAGCTGGTGTTGTTGGGCGCCAATGAGTAGCGCAGGTCGTTCCAGGTGATCAGGGGGACCAGCGTGTCGACTCGGGGATCCGTTGCGGCAGTGGCGAACTGGATCTGGCCCCCGTAGGACCCGCCGATCATCCCGAGACGCGGGTCGTGCGTCGCAGCGTTGTCGAGGACGGTGAAGTCGACGGCTACGTTGCCCGCTCCGCCGGTCGTCCCGCCCACGGTCGAGGAGGTGTATGCCGCGGAGCCGGCGCCGCCGAGGAAGCTCACCAACGAGCTCGCGGCGACTCCGTCGACGCCCGGGTCGTCGAGCGAGATCTTGCATCCGCTGTTGGGAAAACCGAGGCCGGTGTAGGACAGCACCGCGTAGCCACGCTTGGCAAACGCTGCGCCCAACCCCGCCTGGTCGGCCTTGCTGCCGCCGAAGCCGTTGGTCGTGAGGATGGCCGGCACCCGCGCGGCGCGGCTCGCCGAGTGGGGCTTGTAGAGGTCGGCGTCGATGGTGCAGGTCTGCGGCTGGCCGAGGTCGTTCCTGCCTGCCGGCACCGTGAAGGTCAAGCCGGAGTACGTGTCGACGCTGTCGAGCGGAGCGCCGGTCGCCGACGCGGCAGGGGTCGCTGACGCAGCGGACGCCCCGGAGGCGACGAGGGGCAGGGCCAGGGCGGCGACCGCGAGGGCGGCGACCGGCCAGGGCTGGGATGAGGTGCGGCGCGACATCGGGCCTCCACGGTGGCGGGCGGGCCGGGATGGCGCCGCTGCAGTGGACTGACAACGACGGGGGAGACCCTGCGGTTACGTTCGGCGCAGGTGTCCGCATGGTGAGTTCTTGGGTCCAGCGACTGGACGGACAGGAGGCGGCGACGGCGCGGCGATGACGCGATCTTGGGCAACAGCAGAAGAAAACCCGGTGTGGAACGTGACATTTCGCAGGTTCCCACGCATTTGGTCAAGTCTTCGCAAGAAACGTTGACCTTCGCTTCGGGCGGCGGGTTAGGTCAGCACGGCGCGAGCCCACGGCAAACCCTGTGCCGCCCCTGGAGGGGGATCCCGCCGCCCGACGTGCAGGCAACCAAACCTGCGCATGTCCGAGAAGAGGATTTTCGTGATCCGACTGTCTACCGGCGCCGCACTTGGCGTCGCAGTCGCCGCGGCCGTGGCCACTCCACTGTCAGCTGCATCAGCCTCCCCCCAGTCCGCGCCGAGCCAGGCCACCACCAGCGTCGCCTCCGCACAGGCGAATGCCGACCGGGACCACGCGGCTCTCGGCCTGTCCAAGGACGAGAAGCTGGTGGTGCGCAACGTCATCACCGACGCCGACGGCACGCAGCACGTCCGCTACAACCGCACGTTCAAGGGCCTGCGCGTCGTGGGTGGCGACCTCATCGTCGAGAAGTCCAAGGCGGGAGCGACCAAGGAAGTCCTTTACAACGCGAGTGGCAAGGTCGCCGTCACCTCGACGACTCCGTCGGTGACGAAGGCCAGGGCGCTGTCCGAGGGCAGGTCCGCCGGCAAGCACACGCAGTCCCCGACCGGCGAGCTGGTCGTCTGGGCCGGTGGCGCGAAGCCCGTCCTGGCCTACGACGTGCTGGTGAAGAGCGTGCGGGCCGACCAGGTGCCCTCGCGGCTGCACACCCTCGTGGACGCCAAGTCGGGTGCTGCCCTGATCAGCTACGACGAGGTGCAGACCGGCACCGGCGGCGGCATCTTCTACAACGCCTCCCTCGAGACCAAGGCGCACACCGGCGGTGGCTACGAGCTCACCGACACCCACGGCAACAACACCCGCGATGCCCTCAACCAGGGCGACCCCAACACCGGGGTCGGCCCGGCCGGCAATCTCTTCGTCGACTCCGACGACGTCTGGGGCAACGGCGCAGTCTCGGACCGCGCCTCGGCCGCCGTGGACGCCCACTACGGCGCCACCACGACGTTCAACTACTACAAGAACGTCCTGGGCCGCAACGGGATCTGGAACGACGGCCGCGGCGCCCCCTCCCGGGTGCACTTCGCCAACGCGATGGAGAACGCCTTCTGGGACGGCACCCAGATGTCGTACGGCGACGGGGCGGGCAACGCTGCGCCGTTGACCGAGATCGACGTCGCCGGCCACGAGATGTCGCACGGTGTCACCGAGAACACGGCAGGGCTGGTCTACAGCGGCGACGCGGGCGGCCTCAACGAGGCGACGTCGGACATCTTCGGCACCGCCGTCGAGTTCTACGCCAACAACCCGAGCGACCCCGGCGACTACCTCATCGGCGAGGAGATCGACATCAACGGCAACGGGACGCCGCTGCGCTACATGGACAAGCCCAGCAAGGACGGCGCGTCCAAGGACTGCTGGTCCTCGACCCTCGGCCAGCTCAACCCGCACTACTCGTCGGGACCGCTCAACCACTGGTTCTACCTCGCCTCCGAGGGCAGTGGGGCCAAGACCATCAACGGTGTCAGCTACAACAGCCCCGTCTGCGGTACCGCCCCTGCGGTGACGGGCGCGGGTCGGGCCAACATCGAGAAGGTCTGGTACCGCACGCTGTCGACCAAGCTGACCAGCAACAGCAACTACGCCGCAGCGCGCAACGGGGCGATCAACTCCGCCATCGAGCTCTACGGGGCGACCAGCCAGACCTGCAAGTCCGTCGAGGCGGCCTTCACCGCCATCGCCGTCCCCGCCGGCTCGGCCACGTGCGGCACCACGCCTCCGCCCGCTGGCAACCTGCTGCTGAACGCGGGCTTCGAGTCCGGTGCGGTCAGCTGGACCGGCACCGCGGGTCCGATCACCAACAACACCGGCCGTCCGGCTCGCACCGGCAGCTGGAAGGCCTGGCTCGGTGGCAACGGCACGACCTCGACCGAGACCGTGCAGCAGAGCGTGGCGATCCCGTCGACCGTCACCGCCGCGACCCTGTCGTTCTGGCTCCGCACTGACACCGCTGAGTCCGGCAGCACGGCATACGACACGATGAAGGTGCAGGTGGTCGACGGCGCGACGACGACCACGCTCGCCACGTACTCCAACGTGGGCACCAACGCGACGTACACGCAGAAGTCGTTCAACGTCACGGCCTACAAGGGCAAGACGATCACGGTGAAGTTCCTCATGAACGAGGACTCCTCGCTGCAGACGTCGTTCGTCGTCGACGACACCGCGCTGGCGACCAGCTAGTCGCCGGCCGAACCGGGCCGGCGCTCCCCCTGAGCGCCGGCCCGGTTCCTTCGCTGCGGCCCCCCAACGGGTGGCGGCGGGTCCCGGCACCTCCAGGCCCGGCACCCGCCGCCACCACTGCGGGGACAGCACCACCACTGCAGGAGCAAGGCACCACCGCGCTGCCCCCGGGCGCATGTCCGCACCATGCACGTCCCACGAAGGAGATCACGTGAAGAAGCTCTCAGCAGGTTTCGCATTCGGCATCGCGGTGGCCACCGCGGTCGCCGCCCCGCTCGCGGCAGCGCAAGCCGCGCCGACCGCGGACGCCCACCGTTCGCCGGCCGCCACGGCCGAGCAGTCGAGGGTGGGCGACGCCGCCCGCGCGCTGGGCCTGGGCTCGGGCCAGCGGTTGCAGGTCAAGAGCGTCGTGACCGACGCCGACGGCACCAAGCACGTTCGGTACGAGCGCACCTTCCAGGGGCTCAAGGTCATCGGTGGCGACCTGGTCGTCGAGCGCAGCGCCGCGGGGGCGACGAAGTCGGTCCGCTGGAACGCCACGAAGGCCATCGAGGTGTCCACCTCGCCGAAGCTCACCGTCGGGCAGGCGCGCAACGCCGCGAAGGCCGACAGCCGTGCAGCGTCGGGCCTGGTCGTCTTCGCGGGCGACACCGGACCGCGGCTGGCCTACGACGTCCTCACCGTGGGCACCAAGGCGGACCAGACCCCCAGCCGTCTGCACACGGTCGTCGACGCGGTGACCGGCGCCGCCCTCGACTCGTGGGACGAGGTCGTCGAGGGCACTGGCGACTCGATGTACAGCGGCACCGTGGCGCTGGGGACGACGCTGTCCGGCGGCAGCTACCAGCTCAAGGACACGGTCGGGAACTTCACCACCGACCTCAATGGCGCCACCACGGGCACCGGCACGCTGTTCACGGACGCCGACGACCTGTGGGGCAACGGCTCCACCAGCTCACGCCAGACCGCCGGTGTCGACGCGCAGTACGGCGCGGAGCAGACGTTCGACTACTACAAGAACGTGCAGGGCCGGAACGGCATCTGGGACACCGGCGTCGGCGCACGGAGCCGGGTCCACTACGGCAACGCCTACAACAACGCCTTCTGGGACGGCGCCCAGATGACCTACGGGGACGGCGCCGGCAACGCCAAGCCCCTCACGGCCATCGACGTGGCCGGCCACGAGATGAGCCACGGCGTCACCGAGAACACCGCTGGTCTCGTCTACCGCGGCGACGCCGGTGGCCTCAACGAGGCGACTTCGGACATCTTCGGCACCGCCGTGGAGTTCTACGCCAACTCGGCCGCCGACCCCGGTGACTACCTGATCGGCGAGAAGATCGACATCCGTGGCAATGGAACCCCGTTGCGCTACATGGACAAGCCGAACCGCGACGGTGTCTCCAAGGACTGCTGGAGCAGCACCCTGAAGAACCTCGACCCGCACTACTCGTCGGGTCCGCTCAACCACTGGTTCTTCCTCGCCTCCGAGGGCAGCGGCGCGAAGACGGTCAACGGGGTCAGCTACAACAGCCCCGTCTGCGGCACCGCCGCGGCGGTGACCGGTGCGGGTCGCGGCAACGTCGAGAAGGTCTGGTACCGCACGCTCTCGACCAAGCTCACCTCGCGCAGCGACTACAAGGCCGCTCGCGAAGGTGCGATCACCTCCGCCAAGGAGCTGTATGGCGCCGGGTCGCCGACCTGCCTCGCCGTCAAGGGCGCGTTCGACGCCATCGCGGTGCCGGCCGGTTCGGCCACCTGCTGATCGCGACTCGACGCGTGCAGTGACCAGTGCGCCGTCGGCCTTTCGGGCCGGCGGCGCACTGTCGTCGTGGTGGAGCGACCCCTCAGGTGCAGAGCTTGCGGTTGGCCGCGGTCCCGGTCACGTCGGCGAGGACCTGGTTGACGACGGGTGCCGCCATGACGAGGCGGGCGTCGTCGATGGTCAGCACCCCGGTCCCGGCCCCGAACGTCACCGTCATCGCGTCGGAGTGGGTCGCAGGTGGCCCGGTCGGCTGGTCGGTGTCGTGGACCTGCAGCGCGGCCTCGTTCAGGAGGGCGAGGCTGGCGCGGTCGAGGTCGCAGCTGACCTGACCCTGCTTCGTCCCAGCCAGCACGTGCCCGTCGGCGTCGATCGAGATGGTGTCGCGGAAGCCCGCGATGCCGCCGGTGCGCTGGATGGTGAGGGGGAAGCTGGCCTGCCTAGTCGCGGTCGTCGACGACGCCTGGGGGATCGGGGGATCCGTTGCGCCACAAGCCGACAGCGTTCCCGCAGCGAGCACGGCGAGCAGTGGCAACGGTGAGGTTCTGGACATACCGCCCATCCTGCCGTGCCTTCTGGCCAAGCGCAGATCTGCCGCGACGCCACGGGTGCCGCGATCCCGGCCACCGGCGGGTTCACGCGGTGTCGTCGCGGCTCGGGCAGACTGCCGGACATGTCGTTCACCCTCGCCGACCTCGACGCGGCGACCGCCGTCGTGCGTCGTCACTTCCCTGCCACGCCCCAGCTCGAGTGGCCCCTGCTCAGCGAGCAGGTCGGCGCACAGGTGTGGGTCAAGCACGAGAACGCCACTCCCACAGGGGCTTTCAAGGTGCGAGGTGGCCTGGTCTACGCCGACCGGGCCAGCCGTGAGCGACCGGACGTGCAGGGCTTCGTGTCCGCCACCCGCGGCAACCACGGGCAGTCCTTGGCGTATGCCGGTCGGGCGGCCGGGCTGCGCGTCGTCATCGTGGTGCCGGAGGGCAACAGCCCCGACAAGAACGCCGCGATGCGCGGCTTCGGTGCGGAGCTGGTCGTGCACGGTCGCGACTACCAGGAGGCGCGCGAGCACGCGATGGGCCTGGAGGCCGAGCTGGGGCTCGAGGCCGTGCCGCCGTTCCACCCCGACCTGGTCGTCGGCGTCGGGACCTATGCGCTCGAGCTGTTCGACGAGGCCGGGCCGCTCGACACGGTCTACGTGCCGGTCGGCATGGGCTCGGGGATCTGCGGGCTGATCGGCGTCCGTGACCTGCTGGGGCTGTCGACGCAGATCGTGGGCGTGGTGTCCGACCGCGCGCCGGCCACCGCCCTCTCCTTCGAGGCGGGGACCGTGGTCACGACGCCCAGCGCCGACACGTTCGTCGACGGGGTGGCCTGTCGGGCGCCCGTGCCTGAGGCGGTGGCCGAGATCGTGCGCGGTGCCGCCCGCGTGGTCACGGTCGCGGAGGACGACACGGCCGAGGCGATGCGGGTGCTCCTGCGCACCACCCACCAGCTGCCCGAGCCCGCGGGCGCCATCGCGCTCGCCGGGCTGCTCGCCGAGCGTGACGGCCAGGTCGGCCAGCGCGTCGGTGTGGTGATGACCGGCGGCAACTGCGACGCCGACCTGCTCACCACCGTCCTGGCCGGACGCACTCCCAGCGCCTGATCCGGCGCGTCGGGCGTCGGGACGACGGTTGCCGAGTCCGCGGCTCGTATCCTCGAGGTCGTGCCCCGCCCCGCGCTCCTGCCTGCCCTTGCTGCCCTGACCGTGATGTCCCTGGGGCTCGCCGCCTGTTCGGGCGACAAGCCGTCGGCCGCGCCCACGACCCCGTCCCCGTCGACGACGACCACGACCACCACGGCAGCGCCGACCCCAGCCGGACCGCAGCCCCTCGTCGGTGGCCCGGTGCTCGCAGTCAAGATCGACAACACCCCCGCTGCTCACCCGCGGATCGGGCTCGACGTCGCCGACGTCGTCTACGTCGAGCCGGTCGAGGGCGGACTCACCCGGCTGCTCGCCATCTTCAGCCGCACCCAGCCGCCCGAGGTGGGCCCGGTCCGCAGCGGTCGCGAGTCCGACGTCGACCTGGTCGCCAACTACGGCAAGGTCGCGCTCGCCTTCTCCGGGTCGTCGAGCTACACGAAGCGGATCCTCGACCGGGGCAAGCAGGTCAACCTCAGCTTCGACCAGAACGGTCGCGGCTACCACCGTGACCACTCCCGGCCGGCTCCCTACAACGTGATCGGCAACCCCAAGGAGCTGCTCGCGCGCGCCGGTGGCAGCGTCAAGCCGGCCGATATCGGGTTCCGCTACGGCCCCGCGGCAGACGGCGGCAAGGCAGGCACCTCGGTCGCCGCCCGGTGGCCCTCCTCGAGAGTCACGCTGACCTGGAACGCCAAGCGCAAGCAGTACCTCGTCACCACCGACGGCCGCCCGGACGTCAGCCCGAGCGGTCGGCAGTACGGTGCGGGCACCGTGGTGGTCCAGTACGTCGCGACCCACAAGTCGGGGAACCGCGACGTGAACGGCCAGCCCACCCCCGTCGTCGACGTGGTCGGCAGCGGCAAGACGGTGGTACTCCGCGACGGCAAGCAGTGGACCGGCCGGTGGTCGCGCAAGGGTGTCACCGCCCCGACCAGCTTCACCGTGGGTGCGCAGCCCCTGACGTTCAACCCCAAGGGTCCTGTGTGGGTCCTCCTCGTCGCGCCGGGACAGGGCGTCACCGTCCGCTGAGCGACGTCGCCCCCCTCCTGGTGGTGAGATTGGTCCCATTGGGCCCACGGGCCCGCACCCGAGGGGGCCACACGCCCCTGACAGGGCTAGTCTCGGCGTCGAACCAAACCCATCCGTAGACGAGGACGTCAGACGTGGATCTGTTCGAATACCAGGCCCGAGACATGTTCGAGAAGCACGGCGTGCCGGTGCTCGCCGGCGCCATCGCGACCACCCCGGAGCAGGCCCGCGCGGCCGCCGAGGAGATCGGCCCCAAGAGCGGCGGCGTGACCGTCGTGAAGGCCCAGGTCAAGACCGGTGGCCGAGGCAAGGCCGGCGGCGTCAAGGTCGCCAAGACCGCTGACGAGGCCCAGCAGCACGCCGAGGCGATCCTCGGCATGGACATCAAGGGCCACACCGTCGGCACCGTGATGATCGCCCAGGGCGCCCAGATCGCCGAGGAGTACTACTTCTCGGTCCTGCTCGACCGGGCGAACCGCACCTACCTCGCGATGTGCAGCAAGGAGGGCGGGATGGAGATAGAGCAGCTCGCCGTCGAGCGCCCCGAGGCCCTCGCCCGCATCGAGGTCGACCCCAACACCGGCATCGACGAGGCCAAGGCGCAGGAGATCGTGTCCGCGGCGGGCTTCGACGACGAGACCGGCGCCAAGATCGTCCCCGTCCTGCAGTCCCTCTGGACCGTCTACCGCGACGAGGACGCCACGCTGGTCGAGGTCAACCCGCTGGTCAAGACCGAGGCGGGCGACATCGTCGCACTGGACGGCAAGGTGACGCTCGACGAGAACGCCGGCTTCCGCCACCCCGACCACGAGGCCCTCGAGGACAAGGCCGCGGCCGACCCGCTCGAGGCCGCCGCCAAGGAGAAGGACCTCAACTACGTCAAGCTCGACGGCTCCGTCGGCATCATCGGCAACGGCGCCGGGCTGGTCATGTCCACGCTCGACGTCGTCGCCTACGCCGGTGAGGAGTTCCCGGGCCAGCCGAAGCCGGCCAACTTCCTCGACATCGGTGGCGGCGCCTCGGCCGAGGTCATGAGCAACGGCCTGCACATCATCCTCGGTGACGAGCAGGTGAAGTCGGTGTTCGTGAACGTGTTCGGTGGCATCACTGCCTGCGACGCGGTCGCCAACGGCATCGTCGGCGCGCTCAAGAACCTCGGCGACGAGGCCACCAAGCCGCTCGTCGTCCGGCTGGACGGCAACAACGTGGAGGAGGGCCGGCGCATCCTCGCCGAGGCCAACCACCCACTGGTGACCATCGAAGAGACCATGGACGGCGCGGCCCGCAAGGCCGCCGAGCTGGCTTCGGCCGCGACGAACTGACCGAAGGAACGGCATACCAATGGCTATTTTTCTCGACGAGAACTCCAAGGTCATCGTCCAGGGCATGACCGGCTCCGAGGGCATGAAGCACACCCAGCGCATGCTCGCGTCCGGCACCGCCATCGTCGGTGGCGTCAACCCGCGCAAGGCGGGCACGACGGTCGACTTCGACGGCGGCGTCTCCGTGCCGGTCTACGGCACGGTGGCCGAGGCCATCGAGGCGACCGGCGCCAACGTGTCGGTCATCTTCGTGCCGCCGGCCTTCGCGAAGTCCGCCGTGGTCGAGGCGATCGACACGCAGATCGCGCTCGCGGTCGTCATCACCGAGGGCATCGCGGTCAAGGACTCCGCTGAGTTCTTCAACTACAGCAAGGGCAAGGCGACCCGCATCGTCGGACCGAACTGTCCCGGCCTGATCAGCCCCGGGAAGTCCAACGCCGGCATCATCCCCGCGAACATCGCGGGCGCCGGTCGGATCGGCCTGGTCTCCAAGTCGGGCACGCTGACCTACCAGATGATGTACGAGCTGCGGGACTTCGGCTTCTCCTCCGCCGTCGGCATCGGTGGCGACCCGATCATCGGCACCACCCACATCGACTGCCTCGAGGCGTTCGAGAAGGACCCTGACACCGACGCGATCGTCATGATCGGTGAGATCGGTGGCGACGCCGAGGAGCGTGCCGCGGCCTACATCAAGGACCACGTGACCAAGCCGGTCGTCGGCTACGTCGCCGGCTTCACCGCTCCCGAGGGCAAGACCATGGGCCACGCCGGCGCCATCGTCTCCGGCTCCGCGGGCACGGCTGCTGCCAAGCAGGAGGCCCTCGAGGCCGCCGGCGTGAAGGTCGGCAAGACGCCCTCCGCGACCGCCGACCTGATGCGCGAGGTCATGCGGAGTCTTCAGAGCTGAGCGCCTGCAGAGGTAGCTTCTGCCCCAACGCAGTTCACGACGGCCGTCACCCTGGTGGGTGGCGGCCGTCGCGCTGTCTGCGGGATGCCGTGGGGTGCTGAGTGCGGTCCCGCGGAGGTCTGCTTCCGTCGGCTACTTCTGGCGGGCCAGGGCGAGCAGGCGATCGAGCTCGGCGAAGCCCTGGTCGGGGTTCGCCGCCGCCGTGATGACCACCGTGCTGACTGCGCCGGGGGTCCGCTGGCTGGTGACCCCCACCCACTCGGAGAGGGTGGCCGACCCGTCGGTGAAGACGGTGTCGAGGCGGAACGTCCCGTCCGTCGGGCCGGGCGTCGACTGCACCGTGTAGTTGGCGCCGTCGCAGCCCTTGGCGTACAGCGCCTTGGCCTCGGCAATCCGGGCGCTGACGTAGGCCTTCTGGAGCGTGGCGTCCGTGGCGTCGTCGAGCTGCACGCGCTGCCGGCCGAGGTAGCTCGCCGTACCGGTGCCCGTGCGGATCGAGACGACGCCGACCTGACCACCGATGCCGGACTGCTGGTCGTCGGTCTCGCAGCTGGCGATCGCCGTCGACCCCTCGAGGGCGCCCGGACCGGCAGTCGTCTTCGCCCCACCCGTCAGGGCGTCCGAGGCCCACTGCGACGCGGCGACGAAGAGGTTCGACGACGGCACCGGATCGGGCCCGGAGACCACCATCTTCTCGTCGATGGCTTGGGGGCCCGACGTGCTGGGTGCCGGGGTGACGGTGGTGCCGTAGCGGGCCAGCCGCTCCTTCGCGATCTCAGCGAGGGCAGTCACCTGGGCGAGGCTGTACTGCGACTTCCCAGGGGTGGGGTCGGTGACCTGGATGAGCGTGACGTCGGACGCACCGGTGACCACGGCGAACCACCCTGATCCCGCATCGCCCGCGGTGTAGGAGTACAGCGACCCGGCGTCGGTCTCGTCGAGCCGGTTCACGTGGAAGTCGGGTCCCTGTTGGCACTGCGAGATGTCGTTGGTCAGTCCCTCGGCCACCGTCTGGGGATCCTGACCGGACGAGACGGCGAACTGGGTCTGGCCGCCCTGGAACCCCCCGGCGTCGAGGGTGATCTCCTGGCGGAGCTGCTGGCCGGACGGCACGGTGGCGAGGCACTCGAACGACCGGTAGTCGCTCGACTTCGGGTCCTGGGTCGTCATCCGCGCGTCGCCCTTGAGGTCGAGGGCCTTCTTCCACTCCTGGAGCAGGGGCAGCGCACCGGCCTGGTCGAGCGACGACGTCGTGGTCGGCGAAGGCGCGACGGTCGTGGTGCCGCTGCGGTCGGCCGGCACGGGCTTGAGCACGGGGTCACCCGCGAGCTGCGCATAGCCGACGGTGCCGGCCACGACGACGGCCGCAGCCGCGGCCGCCCCTACCGCGAGAAACCGACGGCGACGACGCGCCATACCCCTTGCCTTGACGAAGCGGACGTCGGGCAGGGGAGTGGCCTCGACGTCGGCGCGCAGCGACGACAGGGCAGCCCGAAGGCGGGCGTCCTCCGCCGCGGTCCAGTCGTCGTGCTCAGCCATGGGGGTTCTCCTGGTGCTGCAGGGCCTGGGCGAGCTGCGCCCGGCCCCGGTGCAGGCGCGCCTTGACGGTGCCTGCCGGGGTGTTGGTCTCGTGGGCGATCTGGTCGATGCTCAGGTCGCCGATGTAGTGCATGGTCACGGCCTCGCGGACCGGTTCGGGCAGGGTGCGCAAGGCTGCGACCACCGCCACCCGGTCCTCCGTCGGTGGACCCGTCGTGTCGCGGGCCCCGTGCCGTTCGTGGGCGCGGTCCTGGCTGGTCTTCCTGCGCCAGCCCGAGATCGCGACCCGTCGGGCCACCGTGCGGACCCACGCGAGCGGGTCGTCGTGGGTGCGCACGCTGGGCCACTGCTGCCAGGCCCTCGCGTAGGCCTCCTGGGTGGAGTCCTGCGCGACGGTGAGGTCGCCGGTGAACGCGTAGACCAGGTGGACGACGCGCCGGGAGGTGTCGCGGTAGAACGCGTCGAACTCCGCCTCAGCGGACTGCGCGTCCATCGTCACCCCCTGCATCGGCGCCCTCGCGCCCGTCGGATCCACCAAGGCCATCACACCGCAGCAGACGCGCTCAGGCGAGGTTGGGTTGCGGCGCGTTCGGACATTTCTCGCCGGTCCTCGGCGTTGCACGCCGGCTCGGGCTGGGGCGTCGGCGACGATGGGGCAGCGATGACTGTGATGGACATGCTGAGGGCGGGGACCTCGTCGACCGGTGACGGGCCGGGCTCTGCCGTGCACCGGCGAGCACTGCTGGCCGGGGCCCTGGCCGCGGCCGGGTCGGCCATGGTGTTCGTGCTGCCGGCCCTGCTCGTCTGGGTCGCCGCCTCCGAGAGCACCGTCTCCTGGACCAGCTCGCTGGGCATCGGCGCCAGTCTGTGGCTGCTCGCCGGCGGCGCCCACCTCACGGTCGGCGCGACCCACCTCACGGTCGTCCCGCTGCTGGCGCTCGCGCTGAGCGTGGTCATCGGGGTGTGGTCCGCGACCCGCGCCGCGCGCGAGGCCGCCGACGCGCGCACCATTCGCCTCGCCCGCGACACGCTGCACCGTCCCCTCGCCGCCGACCTCCTCGCGTGGACCCTCGGGTATGCCGCGTGCGCGCTGCTGTGGGTCGCCGTCGCCTTCCTCGCCGGTCCCCACCCGGTGGTGTGGACCCTCGTGCTCCCCGTGCTCGTGGTGCCCGTCGTCTCGGCCGGGCTGGCCCTGGCCCGGCTGCTCAAGGGCCGGCCCGAGCTCGCCGGCCCCGCCCTGCGCCGTCCGACCTGGCTGCCGGAGCCGGTCCGACGGGCGGTGCGACCCGGCCTCGAGGGTGCCGCCGTCCTGGTCGGTGCGGGCACCCTGATCTGCCTCGTGCTGCTCGTGGTCCGGTTCGGCGAGGTGCGCCACCTGCAGAGCGAGCTGGCACCCGGCATCGTCGGGGGAGTGGCGCTGACCCTCGCGCAGGTCGCCGTGCTGCCCAACCTCGCGCTGTGGGCGGTGTCGTTCGTCGCAGGCACCGGCTTCTCGGCGGTGGAGGGGGCCTCGGCCACCTGGACCGGCAGCCGCACCTCGCTGATGCCGATGGTGCCGGCGTTCGGCGCCCTGCCGCAGCCCGGGGCGTTCCCGGGTCTGCTGCCCCTCATCGTGCTGCTGCCCGTGGCGGTCGGGGCCCTCGTGGGCTGGCGGTCGCTGCGAGCCGTGGCCCGGCTCTCGACCGGGCGCACCAAGCTGACCGTCGCCGGCACCGCCGTGGTGGTCGCCGCAGGGGCCGTCGGCCTCCTCGACGTGCTCGGCGGGGGTTCGCTCGGGATGGCCCGGCTCAGGGACATCGGCGCCCCTGCCGGCGCGATGACCCTGGCCCTGCTGGTCGAGCTCGGGCTCGGCGCGGCGCTCGTGCTGGCCTGGGATCGCTGGAAGCTGCGTCGCTGACGGACGCGGGTGCTGTGGTCGCTGGGCACCTCGGTATCGTCTCCCGGGTGACTGCCCCTGAGCCGACCGGGATCGTCGTGCTCGTCTCCGGATCGGGCACCAACCTCCAGGCCCTCATCGACGCCACCGCGGATCCTGCCTACGGCGTGCGGATCCTCGCCGTCGGGGGCGACCGGGCGGGCATCGCCGGCCTCCACCGGGCCGGGGCGGCCGGCATCACGGTGTTCGTCTGCCGGGTCGAGGACTACGACACCCGGGCGGAGTGGGACGCCGCGCTGGCCGAGCGGATCGGCGACCACCAGCCCGCCTTCGTGGTGTCCGCGGGGTTCATGAAGCTCCTGGGACCCGAGGTCCTCGGGCGGTGGACGGTCCTCAACACCCACCCGGCCTTGCTGCCGGCGTTCCCGGGCGCCCATGCCGTCCGTGACGCCCTCGCGGCCGGCGCGCGCCAGACCGGCTGCACCGTGCACGTCGTCGACGCGGGCATCGACACCGGCCCGGTCCTGGCCCAGGCCACCGTGGACGTCGAGCCCGACGACACCGAGGACACGCTCCACGAGCGCATCAAAGCTGTCGAGCACCCGCTGCTCGTCGAGATCGTGGGCCGCGCGGCCCGCGAAGGAATCACCGTTTCCGATGGGAAGGCCACCATTCCGTGACCGAGCAGTCAGCCTCCGCCCCCACTCCCGACGCCGTGGACCAGGCCGGACGTCGGCCGATCCGCAGGGCACTGGTGTCGGTCTACGACAAGACGGGGCTCGAGGAGCTGGCCCGTGGCCTGCACGACGCCGGGGTCGCCCTGGTGTCGACCGGTGGGTCGGCCGCCCTGATCGAGGGACTCGGGCTGCCGGTCACCAAGGTCGAGGACCTCACCGGCTTCCCCGAGTGCCTGGAGGGTCGCGTCAAGACCCTGCACCCGCGCGTGCACGCGGGGATCCTCGCCGACACCCGCAAGGCCGACCACGTCGCGCAGCTGGCCGACCTCGGGGTCGAGCCGTTCGAGCTGGTCGTGGTGAACCTGTACCCGTTCCGCGAGACGGTGGCCTCCGGCGCCGGGCCCGACGAGGTCATCGAGCAGATCGACATCGGCGGACCGTCCATGGTGCGCGCCGCGGCCAAGAACCACCCGAGCGTCGCGGTCGTCACCGACACCGCGGCATACCCGGCAGTGCTCGCGGCGGTCGCGGGCGGAGGGTTCACGCTGACCGAGCGCAAGCGGCTGGCCGCTCAGGCCTTCGTGCACACCGCGGACTACGACAACGCGGTCGCGAACTGGATGGGCAACGCCTACACCGACACCAGTGACGGCACCGGCTTCCCGGCCTGGACCGGCGCGACCTTCCAGCGCGCCAACGTCCTGCGCTACGGCGAGAACCCGCACCAGCCGGCCGCGCTCTACACGCACTGGCGCCCCGGCGTCGCGTCGGCCGAGCAGCTGCACGGCAAGGAGATGTCGTACAACAACTACATCGACACCGATGCCGCCGTGCGCGCCGCGTACGACCACGGCGACCAGCCGACCGTGGCGATCATCAAGCACGCCAACCCGTGCGGCATCGCCGTGGGCGCCACCGTGGAGCAGGCGTATGCCGCGGCGCACGCCTGCGACCCCGTGTCCGCCTACGGCGGCATCATCGCCACCAACGTGCCGGTGACCAGGGCCATGGCGCTCGCCGCCAACGAGACCTTCAGTGAGGTCATCGCCGCCCCGTCGTTCGACGCGGACGCGCTGGAGGTGTTGCGGGAGAAGAAGAACCGTCGCCTGCTCCAGCTCCCGGCAGACCTGGCGGCGCACCGCGACCCCATCGAGACGCGGCCGATCAGCGGGGGCCTGCTGGTCCAGGTGCCCGACCGGATCGACGCCGTGGTCGAGGGCGAGACGCCCGGCGGGGACGACGCGTCCCGCTGGCGGCTGGTCGCGGGCCAGGCCGCGGACGAGGCGACCCTCGCCGACCTCCAGTTCGCCTGGCGGGCGGTGCGGGCGGTGAAGTCCAACGCGATCCTGCTCGCCAAGGACGGCGGATCGGTGGGCATCGGGATGGGCCAGGTCAACCGGGTCGACTCCTGCCACTTGGCGGTCTCCCGGGCCAACGCCGACGACGCCGACCGGGCTCGCGGTGCGGTCGCCGCGTCCGACGCGTTCTTCCCGTTCGCCGACGGGCTGCAGGTGCTGCTCGACGCCGGGGTGCGCGCTGTCGTCGCGCCGGGTGGGTCGGTGCGCGACGAAGCGGTGGTGGCCGCGGCCGACGCCGCCGGCATCACGATGTACTTCACCGGCACCCGCCACTTCGCCCACTAGGCCCAGCGCCCACTGACCCTTCGCCCACTTCTGGCCACCAAGGTCGCACGGGGACGGCGCAAGCCGCCCGTCGTGACGCATGGGTGGCCAGAAGTGCGGGGTGCAGCCCGGTCAGTCGGGGGTGGGGGCGCGGTAACCGGTCGGCTCGCCGGACCCGAGGTCGACGATGGCCGCGACCGGGCCTCCGCCGTCGGGACCCTGGTGGGCCGCCGACACCGAGACGAACACGGCCGGGTCGCCGGTCACCGAGGCGGTCACGCCGCCGACGGCCGACTTGATCTGCCGGTGCCAGTGCACGTCGGAGTCGTCCAGCATCGCGTTGCGGCGGCCGCGGACCTCGCCGGTCTGGCTGACCTCGCACTTGAGGAAGACGTTGACCAGCCGGCCCTGCAGGTCGGAGGAGTGCGGCCGCTGGGGGAGGTCGAGCCCGGCGTCCTTGATGGCCGACCACACGCCGTCGGCGTCGAGGGCATCGCGCATGACCGAGTGGCCGATGCGGTAGCGACCGCCGATCCCCTTGGTGTTGCCGACCACCACGACCTGCGCCTGGTCGAGCTCGACACCGGACGAGCAGGAGGCGACCGCCGAGAACAGCGACCGGTTGTTCATCACGTCGGCGTCGGTCGGCATCTCGATCTCGCCGAGGGCGACGGCGATCCCGAGGCCGGTCGTGCCGTTGGAGAGGTCCATCGACTCGTGGGTGTGGTGGGTCCAGACGGACTTGCCGCGCGACTCGGCGTCACGGATGGTGTGGATGGTCAGGAGCGGGGTCTTGGTCTGCACGTAGTGCACGTCGGCCGGGTCGGTGATGCCGGCGCGCTCCATGGCGACCTTCACGGCGTCGGCCACCTTGCTGATCATCCCGGTGTAGCCGATCTCCTCGGGCAGGATCGGCTCACTCATCGCGAACCCGACCGTCAGCCTGAGGTCGTCGGACTGCTCGGCCTGGTCGGCGGGCACGGTGGCGAAGATCGTGGCGTGCGGGCTGATGATCCCGTCGGTGCCGCCGGACCACACGATCGGCACCTGCTTCACCTGGTCGGCCGGAGCCCCCTTGGCGACCAGCACCTCGCGGAAGGCGCGGTCGGCGATGATCCGGGTGTAGTCGTTGACGCCACCGTTGCCCTCGGTCTTGCCGATGATGGCGATCACCCGGCTGGCGTCCATCACGCCGTCGTCGATGAGCTTGGCCAGCTCGCTCGCGTCGGACACGCTGTGGATCGGGACCTTGCGGACCTCGATGGGCTCGGGCATGGCGGTCACCTCTCTGTTGGGCTGACGGCTGGTGGCGAGTCGTCGGTTGACGTGACGACGTCGCGGTCAGGGTCGAATTCGGTTGGCGTGGAAGGGTCGGTGGGGACTGCAGCGTTTCCGATCACGGTGCCGACGTCGCCGTGCAAGGCGTCGGCGATGCGGTCGAGGGCCGTGATCACGCTGCGGCGGCCGCCGTGGCGGACGAACCGCATGGCAGCCTCGACCTTCGGGCCCATCGAGCCCGACGCGAACTGGCCGTCCGCGGCATACGCCTCCATGTCGGCGAGGCGCACCCGGCCGACGGGTTGCGCGCCGAGGGTGCCGTAGTCGAGGACGGCGTTCTCGACGTCGGTGGCGATGATGAGCACGTCCGCGCCGATGGCGCTTGCGAGCACGGCTGCGGTGAGGTCCTTGTCGATCACGGCCTCGACGCCGTGCACCGTGCCGTCGGCCTCGCGGACCACGGGTATGCCGCCGCCACCCGCCGCGACGACGACGTAACCCGCGCCGAGCAGGGTGCGGAGGGTGTGCGTCTCGAGCACCTCGAGGGGCTCGGGGGAGGCGACGACGCGGCGCCAGCCCTGGTGGCCGCGGTCCTCCCAGGTCTCGCCGTGCGCGATCAGCGGGAGGGCGAAGTCGTGGGCGAGGAACCGCCCGATCGGCTTGGTGGGCTTGGCGAAGCCCGGGTCGTCAGCCGCCACCAGCGTGCGCGTGACGATGGCGGCGACCCGCCGGTCCACCCCCAGCGCGGCGAGGGCGGGCTCGAGCGTGTCGAGGATCGTGAACCCGATGGTTCCCTGCGTCTGCGCGCCGCACCAGTCGAGCGGCACGGGCGGCACGACGTGGGCCGCGAGTTCGTTCTTGACGAGCAGGTTGCCGACCTGGGGGCCGTTGCCGTGGGTGAGGACGACCTCGTGCCCGGCCGCGACGACGGTGGCGACGTGCTCCATCGCCTGCGCGATGGCCTCCCGCTGGGCCTGCGGGGTGGCGCTGCCGTCGGGACCGGTCATGGCGTTGCCGCCCAGCGCGATCAGGACCCGCATGCCACCTCCGTTCGTCGTCCGTGCGGCGAGCCTAGGGATGCCCGGCGCCGCGTGACGTTGTCAGGACCTGCCCAATGGCGTGGGTCGCGTTGTCACATCTGCGAGAGCGGACAGTGGGCGGTGCTGCGGCAGCAGTCTCTCAGGCCGGAGCCTCGCTCGCCTCCGCGACCGGTGCCTGGGTGACCCCGAGCGCGATGACGAGGTCGGCCACCCGCATCGGGTCGTCGAGGGCGTCGCCGAAGAGCTCGCGCAGCTGGCCGACGCGGTAGCGGACGGTCTGGGGGTGGACGAACAACGCCTCAGCGACCGGCTCGCGGCGCCCGCGGTGCAGCAGCCAGAGCCGCAGCGTCTCCTCGAGGCGCTCGCGGCTGGCCGGGGTGGAGTCGTCCAGCGGAGCCAGCGCCTGGGCGCGGAGGTCGGCGAGCGCGATGGGGTCGGCGCTCAGCACGATCTCGGCCAGGTGCGCATCGGTGTCGTATGCCGTGCGCCGGCCCGTGCGCGTCGCCCGCCCCCGCAGGGCGCGCTGGTGGGAGGTGGCGGCCTCGTGCCAGGGGCGGGTGGGGCCGAGGACCACGTCGTGGCCGTCGAGGGCCTGGACGAGGCGGCGCCGGGCTGTCGGGGTCAGCCGGGGGACGATGAGCGCAGCGACGTCGTCGCGGGCGTCGACGCCGGGCACGTCCTCGGTGAGGACCAGCGACCGCCCATCCACCAGGGACCGAATGTGGTGCAGCTCGGAGTCGGGCGCCAGGAGCACGGTCACCGACCTGGGCAGGTCCCAGCCGGCGCGCTCGGCCCGGCGCGTGACCAGCTCGTCCGAGGCCCCGCGCAGCATCTCGAGGGCGAGCCGCTCGAGCTGGCGCTGCTGGACCCGCTCGGCCGTCGCGAGCTCGTCCGCGTGGCCGGCGACGCTCGCTGCAGAGAGCTCGTCGATGTAGGCGAAGACGAGCTCGGCGAACCGAGCGAGCAGCTCGGCACTCATGCCGGCGCGCACGCTCTCCTCGGACAGGCCCCGCCACGAGACGCGCGCGCCGATCCGGTAGGCCGACAGCAGGGCATCCAGGCTGCGACCGCTGCGGGCCTCGCCCCGACCCAGGTTGTACGACGCCTCCCGCGCCGGGCCGAGCGGCGTGCTCGGGTCGTCGGAGCGGGCGGCGATCGACAGGAACGAGCCGAGGGCGACCTGCACCGCGGCCTCGATGTTGCCCACGAGGTAGTCGCGAGCGCTCGCATAGCTGGGCACCTCCTCGATGATCGCCTCGACCGCGTGGCTGGCCACCGCCGGTAGGGCGCCCTTGAGGCGGGCCAGCACCTCGGGCGACATGGTGAGACCGGCGGCCCGCTCGGTGGCGGAGGTGACGGAGGTGGCGGTTGTGGCGTCGGTGACTGCTGCGGCGGCTGAAGGGGCTTTCAGGGGCGAATCGGGACTCATATTGTTCCTAGCGAACAAGGCATTGGAGAGAACTCACTCGGGCAGGTCAGGAAATTAGCCTACCTGATCGCTCATAGTGGAACCATGAGCGCAGTTCTCCCACTTCGCACGACGTCAGGGTCCACGAGCCCCCTGCCGTCCCTGCGTACGGTCCTCCGCCGAGTCGCCGAAGCAGTCGCCACCCCCGTGCTGCCCGACGACTACCTCGACCTCATCGCGCCGATGCGGGCCGGCGCGGACCTGCGCGGCCGGGTCGTGTCGGTGACCCCCGAGACCCGCGACGCCGCCACGGTGCACATCAGGCCGGGCCGCTCGTGGGCCGGGTTCGTGCCCGGCCAGTACATCCGCATCGGGGTGGACGTCGACGGCGTCCGCAACTGGCGGGCCTACTCGCTGACCTCCCCGCTCAACTCGCCCGACGGGCTGATCTCGATCACCGTCAAGGCGATCCCGGACGGCAAGGTCAGCAACCACGTGGTGCGGGCCCTGCAGCCCGGCACCCTGATCCACCTCGACCAGGCGACCGGTGAGTTCGTGCTCCCGACGCCCCGTCCGGCGCGGGCCCTGTTCGTCACCGCCGGTTCGGGCGTCACGCCCGTCATGGGCATGCTGCGCAACCACCTCGACGAGCTGCACGACGTCGTCGTCATCCACTCCGCGCCCACCGAGGCCGACGTCATCTTCGCGGCCGAGCTGCGCGAGTGGGCCGAGGCCGGACGCATCCGCCTCGTCGAGCGGCACACCGACACCGAGGGCATGGTCGGCGCCGACTCCCTCGACGAGCTCGTGCCCGACTGGCGCTTCCGCGAGACCTGGGCCTGCGGGCCCACCGGCATGCTCGACGCCTTCGAGGCGGCCTGGGCCGACGCCGAGATCACCGACCGACTCCACACCGAGCGCTTCCGCCCGGTCATCATCGCCGAGGGCGAGGGTGGCACCGTCACCTTCGGCGGACAGCGCATCACCGTCGATGCCGACGGCTCGACCCCGATCCTCGACGCCGGCGAAGCCGCCGGTGTCCTGATGCCCTCCGGCTGCCGGATGGGCATCTGCTTCGGCTGTGTCGTGCCCCTGAAGGAAGGTGCCGTGCGCGACCTGCGCAACGGCGACCTGACCATTGCCGCCGAGGGCGACGGCATCCGCATCCAGACGTGTGTGTCGGCTGCTGCCGGCCACTGCGAGATCGACCTCTAAGGAGACCTCATGACTGCCACTGCAGAGACCTATGACCTCACCATCGACGGTTCGGCCGCCTCGACCCCCAAGGCTCCTGGCACCCCGTCGCCCCGCTCCACGAACAGCCGGCTCTCGACCGCCATCGCCGAGCGTCGCCACGTGCCCAAGCGCTCCGGCAAGGCAGACCCCACGGCGCACCTGACCGCCGAGGACGTCGAGGCGCTCGCCATGGAGCTCGACGCGCTGCGCCAGGAAGTCCTGGAGTCCCGCGGAGCCAGCGACGCGGCATACATCCGCAAGGTGATCGACGTGCAGCGCAAGATCGAGCTGGCCTCGCGCGCCGTGCTGCTCTTCTCGATCTTCCCGCCGGCCTGGATCGTCGGCACCGCCGGCCTGTCCGTCGCGAAGATCCTCGACAACATGGAGGTCGGCCACAACATCCTCCACGGCCAGTGGGACTGGATGCGCGACCCCAAGATCCACTCGACGACGTGGGAGTGGGACAGCGCCACCCCGGCCGCGCTGTGGAAGCACAGCCACAACGAGCTGCACCACACGTACACCAACGTGATCGGCAAGGACAACGACCTCGGCTACGGCATCATGCGCGTCGACGAGGACCAGCGCTGGACGCCCGCCTACCTCGGCCAGCCGATCTACAACTTCGTCAACATGTGCTTCTTCCAGTAC
Organism: Phycicoccus sp. Soil802; assembly: GCF_001429605.1. Classification (GTDB taxonomy): domain Bacteria; phylum Actinomycetota; class Actinomycetes; order Actinomycetales; family Dermatophilaceae; genus Pedococcus. The sequence goes on along the minus strand of NZ_LMSS01000005.1, from coordinate 340,757 downwards.
GGCATCGCCGCCTACGACCTCGAGATCGGCAAGCAGCTGGCCGGCCGGGGCGACAAGGAGGAGTTCAAGCGCAACGGCAAGATGGTGCTGCGCAAGGTCGGTCGCCAGGCCCGCAAGGACTACCTCATCCACCCGCTGCTCTCGGGCCCGTCGTTCTTCCACACCATCGCGGCCAACGCGACGGCCAACTTCGTGCGCAACGTCTGGACGCACTCGATCATCATGTGCGGCCACTTCCCGAGCGGGGTCGAGACCTTCGCCCGGGGGTCCATCGAGGGCGAGACCCGTGGCGAGTGGTACCTGCGCCAGATGCTCGGTTCGGCCAACATCTCGGGCAGCAAGGCCCTGCACATCATGTCGGGCAACCTGAGCCACCAGATCGAGCACCACCTCTTCCCCGACCTGCCGAGCAACCGCTACGGCGAGATCGCGCCGAAGGTGCAGGAGATCTGTGAGCGCTACGGCCTGACCTACACGACCGGGCCGCTGCCCAAGCAGGTCGCGTCCGCGTGGAGCCAGGTCATCTCGCTCGCGCTGCCGAACCCCGAGCCGGGCCGCAACCGCCTGGGCATCGCGGCAGAGGAGATCGGCAAGCAGGTGCGCCGCAAGCTGCGCAACCGCAAGCCGCTGCGCGCGGTCTGAGGTCCACCCCGGAACCCGGTGCACGACGAAAGGCCACCCCGGTCACGGGGTGGCCTTTCGTGATGCGTTGTCCTGACCTTTCAGCGCAGGCAACCACCCTCACGATCAGGTCTGATGTGCGGGCGCATCACGTCTGTGGTGCCGGCGGCAGCGTAGGGGTCCCGTCCGGCGACCATGAGGATATCGCGATGGTCGAGCAAGGCCATCGCCTCGCCCGGCTGAGGTGGGAACCACGGCAGCAGCGACTCCGCACTCATGTAGTGGTTGACCAGCGCACGCCGCATGCCGTGCCGCCCGGAGTTCGGGAGCGACCGGTGGAGCAGGTAGCCGTCGAACAGCAGGACCGACCCGGCCGGGATCTCGACGGGCACCGCGTCCTGCTCGCGGTAACCGAAGTCGTAGGCCTCGTCGGTGCAGTCGAACCGGTCGTCGTCCTGAGGTCGGGTCGGGAAGACCACCCCGGACCGGTGCGAGCCCGGGATGACCCAGAGGCAGCCGTTCTCGACCGTGGCATCGTCCAGGGCGATCCAGGCCGCGGTCAGCGAGCGGTCGCGCGTCGGGATGTGCGCCTCGTCCTGGTGCCACGCCCGACCTCACCCTGGCCGTGGTCGCTCGTGAGTGCGGGTATGCCGATGTCGCCCACTTCTCGCACCGGTTCGACGCGACCCACGGAGTCGCGCCCGGGAGCTACCGGCTGTCGGGGGGCGGCCGGTGCCTTGCCCACCCGGGGATCCGCCGGCTCGAACGCCTCGTCTGGGGCTGAGCCGTCAGGCGTCCGGCTCGTCGAGCCACGCGCGGATGCTGGCGCCGTGCTGGTCGAGGGTCGGCGGCGCGTCGTGCTCACTGCGCCCACCGGCATACCGGTTGTCGTCGAAGCGGATCGGTGGGCCGGGCAGCTCGATGTGGCCGAGGACGGGGTGATCGACGTCGAGGACCAGGCCCTGCGACCGCGTCTGGTCCCAGTCGTAGACGCGGTCGATGGTGCGGACCTCGCCCGCAGGGATCCCGAGCTCGGCCAGCCGGGGAAGCAGCTCGGCGAGGGGGTATGCCGCGAAGGCGGCGTTGAGGGCGGCCGTCACCAGGTCGCGGTTGACGGTGCGCTCGCGGTTGGTGGCCATGCCGGGACTGGCGGGGTCGATGTCGAACGCCTCGGCGAGCTTGCGCCACAACGACTCGCTCCCGCAGGCCACCTGGATGTCGCCGTCCTGGCAGTGGAAGAGGCCGTAGGGAGACAGCGACGGGTGGTGGTTGCCCTGGGCGCGGCCGACGTGCCCGGCCACGGTGTAGGCGGTGCCCTGGAACGCGTGGGCGCCGACGAGGGCAGTCAGCAGGCTGGTGCGCACCACGCGGCCGACGCCGGTCGTGTTGCGCTCGTGGAGAGCGGTCACCACGCCGTACGCGCCGTACATGCCCGCCAGCAGGTCACCGATCGGCACGCCGACCCGTTGCGGGGTGTCGGCGTCGGGGCCGGTCACCGACATCAGCCCGGACTCGCCCTGCGCGATCTGGTCGTAGCCGGCCCGTCCGCCCTGTGGCCCGTCGTGGCCGAAGCCGCTGATGCTCAGCAGGACCAGCCGTGGGTTGAGCTCGTGCAGCCGTTCGGCCGAGAAGCCCAGCCGGTCGAGGACGCCCGGGCGGAAGTTCTCCACGAGCACGTCGCCGCGCTGCACCAGCTTGGTCAGGACGTCGCGGCCGTCGTCGGACTTGAGGTCGAGGGTGATCGACTCCTTGTTGCGGTTGGCCGCGAGGAAGTAGGTGGAGATGGGTTCGTCGTCGGGTCCGACGAACGGCGGCCCCCACCCGCGGGTGTCGTCCCCGGTGCCGGGTGACTCGACCTTGATGACGCGAGCGCCCATGTCGCCCAACATCATTGCCGCGTGTGGCCCGGCCAGGGCCCGCGACAGGTCGATGACGACGATGTCTTCCAGCGGTGCGCTCACCGCCTCATCCTGTCAGGGCATTGCGCCCACACGGGAGAGGCCCGCGGCGGGTCATGCCGGCCACACCAGCGCTGCGCTGATCACCAGCCGCCACACCCTGCGTCACGCCGCCCAGAGAGGGCTACGACGTTCAGGCGCCCAATGGGGGTGCATCGACCACGTTCCGGCAGTTTGGTGTCCGAGCCCTAGGTACCGGACTTCTTCGTCGGCGCCGGGAACGGGGTCTTGCCCTGGGCGAGGGCGTCGGTGAGCTGCTCGATGCGACGGGTGCGGGTCTCCGGGCGCACCGCGGTCTGGATGCGATTCAGGAAGGCGAAGCGGTTGCGGCCGTCCAGCGCGGCGTAGACGTCGGTGAGGTCGCGCGCAGCCAGGGCGGCGGCAAGGTCGTCGGGCACCACTGCGGTCGCCGGGCTGTCGTAGGCGGCGTCCCATCGGCCGTCCGCCTTCGCCATTTCCACCACGGCCAGCCCAGCGGGGCGCATCCGCTCCTCGGCGGTGAGCCGCTCGATGCGCTCGCGGTTGATCTTCGACCAGACGCTCTTCGCGCGCCGTGGGGTGAACCGCTGCACGTACCACTCGTCGTCGAGCCGCCGGGCGATGCCGTCGATCCAGCCGAAGCAGAGCGCCACGTCCACGGCCGTCGTCCAATTGATCGACGTGACGCCGGTGCCCTTCTTGGCCATCCGAATCCAGACGTGCGTGGCGGTCGACGCGTATTCGTCGAGCCAGGACTCGAACGCCTTGCCGTCCTCAAAGAACACCGCGTCGGTGTGGGCCATCGACATGGCAGCAGCCTAGGGGTGTGTCGACGGCGCCAGCGAGATCAGATGGCCCGAGCAGAACGCCTACGTCGTTTGGCGATGTATGCGGGCGCCAGGGGCTGCTTGACTTCATGGAGAGCGATTCTGGAGCGAGGCGAGTTGCCATGCGCGGAGCCATTGCGACCGCGGCGTTGATCGGCGCCGTCACCTGGGGCTCAACTGGCCCCGCCGCGGCCTCCAGCAGCTCAGGGGCTGACGTGCAACGCCTTCAGGGCTGCGCGGTTGAGGAGGGTCTGGGCACGTTCTGCAGCGACGTGGTCCTTGTCGGCAACCTGGCGGCGACCCCGGGCGGCAACGTGGTGTTGACGCTGATCTCTCACGGCAGCGTGACCCTCACGGGAGAGTCCGAGTCGGATTCCTTCACCAGCCAGTTCCGGTCAGTGACCCATGAGTTCCGCAAGGACGGTCAGGACTTCTCGCAGGTGAGTCTCCGGCTCTTCAGCGAAGCACGCGTGAGTAGTGGGGAGACCTGCTTCGTGGAGCTGAGGCTGCACTCCGTGAACGGTGTCTGGCAGTTCGAGAGCTTCGAGAGCATCTGTCAGCCCGCCGCCTGAGATCGGACGTCTCGACGACCACCATCTGACGCCGCAGATCGTGTCCTGCGTCCTTTGGTGCGTCAGACATCCGACTGCTTGGCAATGGTGGCGGCGGCGCGACGGACCGCGTTGGAAGGCCCGACGGGTACCAGCGCCTCGAGGAAGGTGAAGCGACGACGCATGGACGCCGCGGCCGCGCTGCGGTCGTCGCTGTCGCGGAGGCGGTGCCACCAGTCGGCGATGTCTCCCCACCCGGGTGCCGCGAGCGAGCCCCCGAACTCCTGGACCGCGAGCGCGGAGCAGAGGCTGGCGAAGTTGAGGCGATGGGCCAGCGGCCAGCCGGCGAGCGTGCCGAGCGTAATCGCGGCGTCGAAGACGTCCCCGGCACCCGTCGGGTCGATCGCCTTGACGCGCAGAGCTGGCGCGGCGGCCTCCTCGCCCGTCGAGCCGTCGATCGCGAGCGCGCCGTCGTTGCCGTTGGTCACGACTGCCAGCGGTACCCGGTCGGCGAGGGCGAAGAGGGCGTCCTGCGCGGTGTCGGTGCGGGTGTAGGACATCGCTTCGACGGCGTTGGGCATGAAGGCGTGGCAGTGCTCGAGCTGGTCCACCACGTGGGTCGGCCATTTGCCGGTGTGATCCCACCCGACGTCGGCAAAGATCAACGCGCCGTCCTTGCGCGCCTGGTCGGCCCACTCGCGACCAGCGTGGCCGGCACCGAGCGGCTGGTCGGCCTTGAGGTCGAGCAGCACAGCCCGAGCCCTGGGCGGGGTGCCGATCATGGCGCTGGCGTTCTCCGGGGCCGCATGGCCGTGGGTGACCATGCGACGGTCCCGACCGACCGCGATGGAGACGGTGACGGGCGAGTGCCACGAGGAGTAGCGACGCGAGCGGGACAGGTCGATGCCCTCCTGCTCCTCAAGGGTGCGCCAGCAGAACTCGCCGTAGTCATCGTCACCGAACGCCGCGCCCAGGGCGGTCTGCATCCCTAGCCGCGAGGCGGCGACGGCAAGGTTGGCGATGCCGCCCGGTGAGGACCCCATCCCCTCGGCCAACACCTCCGTGCCGTTCTTGGGCATGCTCGCGAGTCCGGTGAAGATGATGTCGAGGAACACGGTGCCCTGCAGGAAGACGTCGACCTCCGGGTCCCCGGGCGCTCGCAGCCCGGCGAGGGGGTCGAAGACGTGGGCGCCCATGATTGTCCTCCTCTCACCCCCGGACCCGGCCACGCAACAGGGGAAGCCCCGTATTTGGCGAGTCCGGGCCATGGTGACGCGACCGGACCCAACGATGCAACCACCCTCATGACGAGCCTGAGGTACGGCTCGCGATGGAGGTGGGTAGCCTGCCCAGCAAAGAGTGGAGGTGGTGCGGCAGTGAAGCTGGCGATTCTGGGCGGCGGAGGCTTTCGCGTGCCGCTGGTCTTCGGCGCGCTGTTGCGCGACGCCTCGCTGCACCGGGTCGACCAGGTCGTCCTGTTCGACCTCGATGTCACGCGTCTGGCCGCGATCGGACAGATCGTGCGGCAGATGGCCCAGGGAGTCGACGGCTCGCCGTCGGTGGCCGAGACCACTGACCTCGACGAAGCCCTGCGGGGGGCCGACTTCGTGTTCTCGGCGATCCGCGTTGGTGGCTTGCAGGGCCGGATTGTCGACGAGCGCGTCGCCCTCGACCTCGGCGTGCTGGGACAGGAGACCACCGGTCCGGGTGGACTGGCATATGCCCTGCGCACGGTGCCAGTCGCTCTGCACATCGCCCAGCGGGCCTCCGAATTGGCGCCCGACGCGTGGTTCATCAACTTCACCAATCCCGCCGGCATTGTCACCGAGGCGATGCAGGGCGTGCTCGGCGATCATGTCCTCGGCATCTGTGACTCCCCGATCGCCTTGGCGCGCAGAGCCATTGACGCTCTGGGGCTCCCGCAGGAAAGCACCACGATTGACTACGTCGGCCTCAACCACCTCGGGTGGCTGCGCGCTCTGCACCACGACGGCACCGATCACCTGCCGCGCCTGCTGTCCTCGCCCGACCTGCTGGCGAACACCGAGGAGGGTCGGCTGTTCGGTGCGCAGTGGCTGCGCGCGCTTGGGGCGGTCCCCAACGAGTACCTCTATTACTACTACTTCACGCGGGAGGCGGTGGCCGCCATCAAGACGGCCGACCAGACCCGGGGTGAGTTCCTCCACGACCAGCAGGGTGGCTTCTACGCCGCCGTGACTGCCAACCCCGGGACTGCCTTGCAGGTATGGCAGCGGGTGCGCGCCGAGCGGGACTTGACCTACATGAAGGAGGCGCGGGCGGAGGACGAGTCACGCGACGACGCCGACATGGCCGGCGGGGGGTACGAGGGCGTGGCCCTGGCTGTCATGGCGGCCATCGCGAGCGGCGAGGTAGCCGACCTGATCCTCAACGTCCGCAATGCTGGAGCGGTCCCGGGTCTGCCCGAGGACGCCGTGGTCGAGATCCCGTGCACCGTGGACCGCGCCGGCCCCCACGCCCGCCACGTGCCAGCGGCTGAGGAACACATGCTTGGTCTGATGCAGCAGGTCAAGGCGGTCGAGCGGCTCGTCATCGAAGCCGTGACCACTCGGTCCGAAAGCGCGGCGCTCAAGGCCTTCGCCCTGCACCCTCTGGTCGACTCGGTTAGCACGGCCCGCGCCCTGCTCGATGGCTACCGTCGCAGGTCGCCCGAGATTGGTGCCCTGTTCGACGACTAGCCGAGGCAGCCCGGCCCGGAGAGGCGCCGGGGCTGCGTGGTCTTCTGGACGGGGCGCTTTCCGCGGCGTTGCGCTGGTTATCGAGGCGGTAGGGGCGTCAGGCCGTAGCGCTCGACCAGGTCGGGCAGCCACGGCGCGTCCTGGAAGAGCAGGCCGTGCTTCTCGGCGAGACGAGCGAGCTCGTCGGGGTCGGGTGGCCCGTCCGTGAGCTCGTCTGCCAGTCCCCAGAAGAAGTGCTCGAAGCCTGCCGGACTGATGATCTCGATCATCCTTGCCAGCGTACTACCGGCGTTCCACATGGTGTGCAGCTCGCCACGCGGTTTGGTGATGTACCCACCCGCCTCGAGGACGACCTCACGATCACCGGACCGGAAACCGATCGCGCCCTCGGTGACAATGGAGTACTCGTCCTCCAGCGTGTGCAGGTGCGGCGGCACGAGAGCGCCTACCGGGAACGGGTGCTCGACGACGGAGACCTGGCCGTTCGTCTGCTCCCCGAACAGCTTGAACACCACCCCGATCGAGCCGAGGGACCCTTCCCGTCCCTCGCCGGGCTGGATCACGGTCAGCGGCGGGGCCTCGACACCTGGCATGGAACACCTCTTCTTCACGTGGACCGACGGATATGGAAATACACTGGTGTTCAGCCAATGTCCTCCCAGCCCGAAGTGGTGTCAATACTTTGACTGAACACGAGCGTTCATCCAAAAGTCGCGCGTACCGGATGCGACAGCGCGCCCGCAGCATCGAGGAGACACGCCTTCGCATCGTCGAGGCCACCTCGTTGCTCCACGAGAGCGTGGGGCCGGCACACACGACGATCTCCGGGATCGCCGAGCGCGCGGGCGTCACACGGTTGACGGTGTATCGGCACTTTCCCGACGACGAGTCCCTCTTCGCGGCCTGCTCGGCCCACTGGACTGCCCAACAGCGTCTTCCCCAGCCGTCAGCATGGGCCAACGCCTCTGACCCCGAGGAGCGGTTGCGCGTCGGGCTGACCGACCTGTACCGCTTCTACCGGTCCGGCGAGCCCATGCTCCGTCAGATCTACGGCGACTGGGACTACTTGCCGGCAACGATCCAGGCCCAGCTGTCCCAGCGAGACCACGCCTTCCGCGACGTGCTCCTCGAATCGTTCGGCACCTCACGACGATCCAAACAGCTCGTCGGCGCCGTGGGGCACGCGGTGTCTTTCTGGACCTGGCGGTCCCTCTGTCTCGACAACGGACTGACGAACGCCTCTGCAGTCTCAGCGATGACCGCACTGGCCCTCGCCGTCGCCCCCTGAAACCACGCCTGCTTCGCCGGTCAACAACGCCAGCGCGTCGCTACTTCACCTTGCTGAGATGGACCATGGCGTCGTAGAGCTGGTCGTCCGTCATGGGTGGTTCGGGGAGCGAGTGTGCCCGCTCGGTCCGGTAGGCATCGAGCATGAGGTAGAGCTGGCGCCGCCACGCCGCGGGCGCCTTGGCGCTGGTGGCATCGATGATGCGGCCGTTGGACCAGATCAGGTTGATGATGTCCGCCCGGGTGATGTCGGGGCGAGCCTTGCCAGCCTCCTGGGCCCGGGCCAGAACGTCATCGATCTGTTGGCACATCACGTCGTGGATGTGCTCGGTCTCAGAGTTGCCGGGGAAGCGGCGGGAGAGGAAGTCGTTGAAGCCTCGGTCTCCGGCTTGGACCGCGAACAGGTTGTCCAGGTAGGCGACGAACCCGTCCCACGGATCATCCATCTCCACGGCCCGGTCTGCCCCGTCGACGAACTCCTGGAGCCGAGGCCTGAGCGCGGCCATGAGCAGGTCAAGACGAGTGGGGAAGTGCCGGTACAGGGTGCCGATGGCGACGGCGGCGTCGCGGGCGATCTTCTCCAAGGAGGCATCCACGCCGTGGGCGGCGAACTCGGCCTGCGCCGCGGCGATGAGCTTGTCGCGGCTCTCCCGGGCATCCCGGCGCAGCGGTCTCCGCAGCTGCTCGACGTCGCTCTGGCTCACTCCACCAGTCTACCGACGATGCTGAGGGCAGCCTCCGCTTCTGCGCTGTTCAGAAGCCGTTCACGCGTCCCGTTCTCGGAAACCGAAGCACCTCCGGTCAAGTTGAGGGATCCCTCCGGAATAGAATGAGGGGTGCCTCCGGTTGTGAACCATGCAAGCCGCGGTGCCTCACCTGGCACCCGCCCACCAATCCAGGAGGAACCATCATCATGACCACCATCAGCATCATCGGCTCGGGCAACATGGCCTCCGCCATCGGCACCCGGGCAGCACGACACGGCCACACGGTCGAGCTCTTGAGCCGAAACACCGCCAAGGCTCAGGCGCTCGCCGACCAGATCGGCCACGGGGCCACCGTCGGCACGTTCGGCGCACCGCCGGCAGGTGACATCGTCATCCTGGCCGTCCTGTACAGCGGCGCGGTTGATGCAGTCGCGAAGTACGGGGATGCACTGGCCGGCAAGATCCTCGTGGACATCTCCAACCCGTTCAACGCCGACGCCAGCGGTCTGGTGACCACCAGCTCGGCTGCTCAGGAGATCGCGGCTGCCGCTCCCGAGAGCGCCCTCGTCGTGAAGGCGCTGAACACGATCTTCGGCCAGGTCCTTGCGAAGGGCACACCGTTGGACGCGTTCATCGCCGGCGACAGCGCTGAGGCGAAGTCAACCGTCACGGCGTTCCTGGAGAGCCTGGAGCTGAGGACCCTCGACGCAGGAGGGCTGAAGGCAGCCTCGATCCTCGAGTCGGCCGGCCTCCTGCTGGTCGGGCTGGCCAGCAATGGTGCCGGCTTCGACCTCGCCCTGGGCGCCGAGGTCCACTGAGGGTTCTGCGCCTCGGCGTCAGCCCGACAGGTACGGGCTAGTGCTTCAGGTGGGCAGCCAAGCGCTCCACCGTGCCGTCGACGTCAGTCAGCTTGTCGAGGCCGAAGAGGCCCAGGCGGAACGTCGAGAAGTCGTCACGTTCGCCGCACATCAGCGGCACGCCCGCAGCGACCTGCATCCCGGCCCGCTTGAACTTCGCCCCCGTGCGGATCTCGGGGTCATCGGTGAACGACACCACGACGCTCGGCGCAGCAAAGCCCTCGGCGGCGACAGAGGGGAAGCCACGCTCCGCCAGCAACGCGCGCACCCGGGCGCCGAGTGAGGTCTGGGCGTCGCGCAGCACGTCGAGGCCCAGCGCGCGGGTCTCGACCATGAGCGCGGCGTCGCGCGCGAGCGAGTCAGTGGGCAGCGTCGCGTGGTAGGGCGTCTGGCCCTCGGTGTAGGCCTCGGTGATCGTCAGCCACTTCTGCAGGTCGACCGCGAAGCTGGTCGACGTCGTGGCCATGACGCGGTCGCGGCCCGTCTCCGAGAGCATGACGAAGCCGGCGCACGGCGACCCGCTCCAGCCCTTCTGGGGAGCGCTGAGCAGCACGTCGACATGGAGGTCGGCCATGTCGACCCAGAGGGCTCCCGAGGCGATGCAGTCGAGGATGAAGACACCACCGACGGCGTGCGTCGCGTCGGCGATCGCCCGGACGTAGTCATCCGGCAGCAGGATGCCGGCCGCGGTCTCGACATGGGCCGCGAAGACGACCTCGGGACGGTCGCGCTCGATGGCCTCGACCACCTCGGCGACCGGGGCCGGGGCCCACGGCGCCTGCGGCGCGCCCGTGACCGGACGGGCACGGCATACCGTCACGTCCTCGGCGACGGAACCGGCGTCGAGGATCTGCGACCAGCGGTAGGAGAACAAGCCGTTGCGCACGACGAGGCACCGGCGGCCGGTGGCCAGCTGTCGGGCGACGGCTTCCATGGCGTAGGTGCCACCACCCGGGACGACCGCGACCGTGTGTGCCGAGTACGTCGTGCGCAGGACGTCGATGATGTCCTGCATCGCCCCGACGAAGCGTTTCGACATGTGGTTGAGCGAGCGATCGGTGAAGACGACGGAGTACTCCAGCAGGCCATCGGGGTCGACGTCGGCGCGGGGAAGGGTCACGGCAGCAGGCTGCCACACCTCGCGGAATCCGACACCGGTCAGAGCCAGTCGACGTCGGCGGCGTCCTTGCCGTCGGCGAGGCGGGCGTAACCGGGGCCGCGGTCGAAGAACGGTGCCGCCTCGGGCCGCGCGTCGCGCAGCTGCTGGCGCAGCGTGTCGCTCGCTGCCGTGTCGACGACCGGCGCGTCCTTGGTCCCCGAGGCGACCACCCCGTATGCCGTGCGCGCACCTTCAAAGGACACCTTGCCCCAGCGCAGGTCGCGTTCGACGTCCTCGTAGGGGCGCTCGAGCGGGTCGCCCCAACCGCCGCCTCCGGTGGTGCGGATCCGGATCACCTGGCCGGCCTTGACCGGCTCGGCGTCGGCCAGGGCGTCGACCTCGCGCTCCTCGGGACCGCCGACGTCGATGATGACGCTGAACGAGCTGCCCGCCTTGCCGCCCTTGACGCCCCAGCACGCGAGGATCGAGCGGTCGGCGATCGACATGAAGTGCGCGTCCTTGAGCATCCGGATCTGCTTCTCGTAGCCCAGCCCGCCGCGGTACCGGCCCGCGCCGCCGGAGTCGACGGCGAGCCCCAGCCGCTCGACGATGAACGGGAACCGGCTCTCGGTGAACTCGGTCGGCAGGTTGCGCGAGTCGGGCACCACGTGGATGGTGTCCTCGCCGTCGGCGTAGTAGCGGCCGCCCGAACCGCCACCGAGCACCTCGCGCATGAGGTAGTCGTTGCCGTCGCGGTCCTTGCCGTAGACGCCGGTGTAGCGGATGGTCTCCTGGTCGGCGGGCATCTTGCCGTCCACCGCCTTGGCCACCACGCCGGCCAGCACCCCGAGCAGGCGCAGGATGACGAAGGTCCGGGCGTTCGTCGGGGCGGGGAAGATCGGGGTGAGCAGGGTGCCCTTGTCGGGGAAGCGCATCTCGATCAGGGGCACGACGCCCTCGTTCACGTCGAGCTCGGCCATCCGCTCGGGGCTGTCGGCGAGGTTGCGCAGGATCGGGGCCAGCCACTTCTTCAGGAAGTTGCCGCCGACGTAGTCGCCGCAGTGGTTGATCGGTCCCTTGGCCTGCGGCGCGGTGCCGGTGAAGTCGATGATGAGGCGGGGGCCGCCGTCACCGGGTCCGGGGCCGCCGGTGGGCTCCTTGGTGAGGGTGATCCGCTGGGTGTGCAGCTTGGGGTCGTCGACGCCGTCGTGCTCGGCGTAGTCCTCCCAGACGTAGGTGCCGTCGGGGATCTTCGACAGGATCTCGCGACGGTAGGTCTCGGTGGTCTGGTCGAGGATGGTGTCGAAGGTCGCCTCGATGGTGTCGCGGCCGTAGCGCTCGAACAGCTCGGACAGCCGGCGCGCCCCCATCAGGCAGGCCGAGCACTCGGCGTCGAGGTCGGCGGCCAGCGAGTCGGGCATCCGGCTGTTGCGGGTCATGATCCGCAGCGCCGCCTTGTTGGGAACTCCCTTGTCCCACAGCTTGATCGGCGGGACCGCGAGCCCCTCCTCGAAGACGCTGGAGGCGTTGCTCGGCATCGACCCGGGGACAGCCCCACCGATGTCGTCGTGGTGGCCGAACGCCTGGACGAAGGCCACCACCTCGCCACCGCTGAACACCGGCACGGTCACGCAGAGGTCCGGCAGGTGCCCGATCCCACCCTCGGACTCGTAGACGTCGTTGTGGAAGAAGACGTCGCCCTCGGACATCTCGTCGAGCGGGAAGTCGCGGGCGATCGGGTGCACGAGCGCGCTGTAGGACCGGCCGGTCAGCTTGCGCAGCTGCCGGTCGTGGATACCCGCGCGGAAGTCGTGTGCGTCGCGGATCATCGGCGAGCGACTGGTGCGGGCGATCGCCGTCTCGACCTCCATCTCGACGCTGGCCAGGGTGCCCTGGACGATCTCCACGAGGATCGGGTCGACCTGCGTGCCCAGCGGGGTCAGCCGGTTGCCGTGCTCGTATGCCGTGGGCAGGCCAGCGGTGTTCATCGCGCACCTTCCGTCGTGGTCGTCGTGGTGGTGGCTCTGGTGATGACCAGGTTGCCGATCGAGTCGACCCGGACGGTGAAGCCGGGGTGCACCGGCACCGTCGAGCCGAACTCCTCGACGATGGCCGGCCCGTCGAACGTGTCGCCGGCGCGCAGGTCGGGACGCCACAGCACCGGCGTGTCCCGGTAGCCCTGGTCCGCGTCGAAGCAGACCTCGCGTCGAGTGCGGTTGTTCGGAAGATCGGCGGTGCCCTGACCCGGCGGATCTTCCGAAGACCGGGCGCCCCGGGTGGGGAGGTCGCGCAGCTCCGGTCGGGTGATCGGGCCGATCCCGGTGACGCGCAGGTTCACCCACTCGACCTGTTGGCTGGGGTCGGCCGAGAAGTCATAGCCGTAGAGGGTGCGGTGCGCCTCGTGGAACGACTCGGCGACGTGCGCGGCATACGCCTCGTCGACGAGGCCGTCGGGGGCGGTGACGCGCACCTCGAAGGCCTGGCCGAAGTAGCGCAGGTCGACGGTGCGCGTGTAGCGGTGGGCGTCGCGTGGGAAGCCTTCTCCGTCAAGGGCTTTCGCGGCCCGGTCGGTGAGGTGGTCGAAGGTCTTCTGGACGGCTGCGTGGTCGAGCGCCGCGTGCTTGGACACCATGGTCTGGACGTAGTCGTTCTTCACGTCGACGGTGAGCAGCCCGAAGGCGCTGACGTTGCCGGGGTTCTGCGGGACGACGACCCCGGCCAGGTCGAGGATGTCGACGAGCCGGCAGGCGAGCAACGAGCCGGACCCGCCGAAGGTGGTGAGCATGAAGTCACGGACGTCGAGGCCGCGCTTCACCGACACCTGGCGCAGCGCGTTGGCCTGGTTCCAGGCCGAGATCTCGAGGATGCCGGTCGCACAGCGGACGGGGTCGATGCCGAGCCTGGCCGCCAGCTCGTCGATGCCGGTGCGGGCGGCCTCGACGTCGAGCGGGATCTCGCCGCCGAGCAGGTGGGGCGGGATCCGCCCGAGCACGACGTGGGCGTCGGTGATGGTCGGCTCGGTGCCGCCCTTGCCGTAGCAGAGCGGACCCGGGTCGGCGCCGGCCGAGTGGGGTCCGACCTTGAGGGTGCCCTCGGGCGAGACCCAGGCGACCGAGCCGCCGCCCGCGCCGACCGTGACGACGTCGATCATCGGGATCTTGCTGGGGTAGGCGCCGACGGTGCCCTCGGTGGTCAGGGTCGGCTCGCCGTCGAGCACCACCGACACGTCGGTCGAGGTGCCGCCACCGTCACAGGTGAGGACCTTGGGGAAGCCGGCCCGCTTGGCGATCAGCCCGGCCCCCAGCGCGCCGGCCGCCGGGCCCGACAGCACCGTGGTGATCGGCTGGTGGACGACCTCGTCGGCGGACAGCACGCCGCCGTTCGACTTCATGATCGAGAAGGCGGCGTCCGGGGCGATCTCGGCCAGCCGCTGCTGGATGTTGGTGACGTAGCGGCTGACGTTGGGCTTCACGGCGGCGTCGACCAGGGTGGTCATCGAGCGCTCGTACTCGCGGTACTCGCGCAGCACCTCGCTGCTGATCGACACGATCGCCTCGGGGTGCTCGCGCCGCAGCACCTCGCGCATGGCCAGCTCGTGGGAGTCGTCGGCGTAGGAGTGCAGGAAGCAGACGCCGAGCGTGGTGATGCCGTGGTCGCGGAACCAGTGCGCAGCGGCGACGGCCGAGGCCTCGTCGAAGGGCCGGATCTCGTTGCCCTGGAAGTCCATCCGGCCGCCCACGGTCCGGACCGCGTCGGCGGGCACGATGCGCGGGGGCTTCACCCAGAAGTAGGAGTTGCCGTAGCCGTCGGGGACGGCCTGCCGGGCGATCTCGAGCATGAACTCGTAGCCCTCGCTGGTGACGAACCCGAGCCGCTCGACCTTGCCCTCGAGGAGCTTGTTGGTGGCGACGGTGGTGCCGTGGGCCACGGCGGTGACGTCCTGCCCGGTGGCCCCCATCAGGTCGAGGACCTTGGTCACGCCGTTGATGAAGCCGTCCGCCGGGTTGCTGGGTGTCGACGGTGTCTTGGTCGTGACGAGCTCGCCGGTGTCCTCCTCGAAGGCGACGACGTCGGTGAACGTGCCTCCGGTGTCGATCCCGATCCTGATCCGTCGCTGCGCCATGCGTGAGATTCAACCGGTCGCGCGGCTGCGTCGCCTTGGCACAAGTTGCCAACAGCCCTCGTCAGGCCTGTGTCGTCAGTTGGCCCGGTGTCAGTTGGCCCGCACCAGCCGGTAGGCGCGCAGGGCCGGGAGGAGTCCGGTCAGGAGGCCGACCAGCACCGTCAGGGCGCCGGTGCGCAGGTAGACCGCCAGCGGTGGCCGGAACCGGGTCAGCTCCACCGCGTCGATGTGGTTGAGCAGGTCGGGGTCGAGGCGGGCCAGCGCCAGGCTCGCCGCCATCGAGACGATGCCGACGACCACCGCCACCACCAGTCCCTCGAGCAGGGCGGCCGCGAAGAGGGTCGAGCGGGTGGCTCCCAGCGTGCGCAGGGTCACCAGCTCGGGCGTGCGCACCTCCACCATCGCCGTGGCGACGACGGCGACCGCGACGGCGCCGAGACCGAGGGCCACCCACGCGAACAAGGCGCCCTGCTCGCGTTGCTGGCGCAGGACCGGCGTCAGCTCGTCGTGAGAGTCGACCCGGTTGCCCGCGGCCAGGCTCAGCCCGGCCGTGCGCGCGATGGTCGCGGCGATGCCGGCCACATCGGTGCACTCCGGAGCCCTGCAGCGCCAGTAGATCGAGGCGCTCTCGGGTGCCGCGCCGATCAGGTGCAGGAGGCTGCGGCTGGCCAGCACGTCGTTGACCAGGGCCTTGTTCCGCTCGACCGGCCCGCGGTGGGCCGGGATGTCGGGCAGGGCGCGCGGGCTCTGGGCCCAGGCGTCGGACGCGTCGGCGGCGGCGTCACCTGACTCGGCCGCGTCGGCGACGTCACCCGACTCGGACGCGTCGGCGGCGGCGTCACCTGACTCGGCCGTGCTCGGCGCCGTGGCGGCAACGCTGACGGTGACCAGTCGCGTGGGGGTCACCCCCAGCCGGTCCGCCATCGGGCCGCTGACCACCAGGCGGGGCAGCGCCGTCGGTCCGTCCACCTCGGCGAAGCTCGTCGACGCCGCCGTGGTGGCGCTGATCTCGGCCCACGGTCCGTGGAAGGAGGTGAGCGACGTGGCCGTCGCGGGGCCGGCGACCGGTGCCTGCGAGGAGGTCAGCCCGGCGCTGACGTCGGCCTGGAGCACCACCACGGCCCCGGGGTGCGCGGTGGTCTCACTGTCGAGGGTCGCGTCCATCGTCTGGAGCTGGGCCAACGACGGCGGCGTCTCGAGGTCGGCCCGGAAGGTCTGCTCGTAGCCGAAGACCGCGGCGCCGTAGGTGGTCACCGCCTCCTCGCTCGCCGCCGCCGCGAGCGAGGTGAACAGCTGGGTGCCGATGGCGCCGAACAGGATCACCCCCTTGACCAGGTTGCGACGCCAGTTGCCCCTGACCTCCTGGCCGGCCAGCGTGACGGCACGCCTCATGCGGTGGACCCGACGACGGTGTGGTCGAGCAGCGGCACCAGCTGCCCGTCGTGCAGGCGCAGCTGTCGGTCGCACGCCTGGGCGACCACCGGGTCGTGGGTGACGACCACCAGGGCCGCCGCGCTGACGGCGACGGCGTCGCGCAGGATCTCGAGCACCGCCGCAGCCGTCGTGTCATCGAGGGCGCCGGTGGGCTCGTCGGCCAGGATCAGCGACGGACGCTTGACCAGCGCCCTCGCCAGGGCCACCCGCTGCTGCTCCCCACCCGACAGGGTGCGCGGGCTGGCCCGGAGCCGGTGGGACAGGCCCACCAGCTCGAGCGCGCGATGCGCCTCGCGACGGCGCGTCCTGACCGGCATCCCGGCGATCGCCGCGGCGGTCTCGACGTTGCCCGTCGCCGTGAGGTGGGGGAGCAGCCGGAACTCCTGGAAGACGAAGCCGATGTGCTTGGCCCGCAACGCCGAGCAGGCGCGCTCGGACAGCCCAGAGACGTCGGAGCCGAGCAGCCGGTAGCTGCCCGCGTCGAGCGGCTGGAACAGGCCGAGCGCCCGCAGCAGCGTGCTCTTGCCCACCCCCGACCGGCCCATCACCGCGACGCTCGTCCACGGCGCCACCTGCAAGGACGCGTCGGACAAGAGCTCGGTCACGCCGCCACCGCGGGCCCGGAACGACTTGGCCAGGCCGACGGCGTCGATGACGAACCCGCCGTGCCATTCGGGTCCTGAGCTCATGGCCCGACCAGGAAGTCGGAGGCCAGTGAGAAGCGGAGCACTCGAGCCCCCGCCGGCAGGCCGGTCACCTCGACCCGGGACCCGTCGTGCTGGCCGAGCTCGACGGAGGTCACCTCGGTGCGCCCTCCCTCCACCACGACCACCTGCCCCGCGCCCGTCGTGCCCTGGACCGCCGTCACCGGCAGGGTCGGGACGTCGGTGCGTCGGCTCACGACGAAGGCGGTGGAGGTGCGCAGCCCTTCCACCACGGTGACGTCGTCGGGCACGGCGAGGACCAGCACCACCGACCCGTCCGCGGCGTTGTAGACCCGGCGTTCGAACCGCACGGTGAACCCGGCCGGCCCGCCCACGATCCTGGTCTTGGCGGTCCGCGGTGGTCGCATCAGGTCGTAGAGCGCGGCCGGGTCGGTGACGGTGGCCCGGATGACGTAGCCGGGCGGCCGGATCCTGACGAGCGTGCCGCCCTCGGCGACCTCCGCCCCCGTCAGGGCCGTGATCGCGCCGGCCACCGGCGCCCGCACGACGTGCCACTCGACGCGACACGCGGGGGTGGTGGCCGCGGAGTCGCTGCCCGTCGCCGCGGAGTCGCTGCCCGTGGCCGCCGGGTCGGTGCCCGTGGCCGCCGGGTCGGTGCCCGACGTGGTCGCGCAGGTGCGGATGGCGCCGACTCGCGCCCCCTTGCCCACCCCGTTGCCCTTGCGTAGTCCGCGGGCCGGCGTGAACGTGCCGGTCCAGCGCGACCGGACCGTGCGTTCCGGACGCCGCTCGACCACGCCGGCGACCTCGCGGGCCCGGTAGAGGTCGGCCTGCTCGACCCCGACCGTCTCGGGTGCGCTCGTCGTGGCGCGCACCACAGCGGTCTCCCCCGCAGGCGAGCCGTTCGACGCCGAGCACCCAGCCGACGCAGTGACCGCCAGGCACAGGGTGAGGCGTGCCACCGCCACCCGGCGTCGGGACGGCGACACCGGTCCGCGTGGTCCCGACGCTAGCTGGAGTCGTCGCACTTGTTGGCCGCGACGAACTGCTGGGTCTTCTCGATGTTGTCCAGGACCAGCTCGTCGGCCATCGCCTGGGAGAACGCTTCGCCGCCGGGCATGAGCTTCTGCGACTGCAGGAGGCCCTTGCGGACATCGGCCGTGTCCTTCGCGGCCTTGACCGTGTCGATGGCCGTCAGCGCCCAGGCGCAGAGGTTGCGGAAGCCCACCTCACCTTGTGCCGCGGTGTCGTCGAGGACGACCTGCCCAGAGTTGGGGGCGATGCCTTGCCACATCTCGTCCGGCGTGACGTCCCGCCCTGGCGGCCACGTCAGCTGGTCGTGGTACTTGCGCAGCAACGGAAGAAACTGCTCGCGCCTGTCGGCGGAGGCAGACTGCGGAGCGTTGGCGTCGGCGCTCTGCTTCTGCTCGGTCGTCGCGCTGGGCTCGTCCGTGCTGCTGCACGCGCTCAGGGTCACCAGCGCGAACAGTGCTGTCGCCGCACCCAGGGCCACGCCCGTTCCGCGCCCGGGCCGGCCGTGCTCACGCAAAGTTGTAGTTCCAGTACTGCGTGGACGAGAAGGTCCCGGTCGTCGAGTAGCCGCGGTACTGGACGCGCACACAGCTGCCCGCCAGGAAGTCGGTGCCCAGGACCCGTCGGCCCTCCGCAACCGTGATGTTGTACTTGGTGGCGCCCGTACCGCCGCTGATGCTGCAGCTGGCCCAGCGCGCGTCGATCGCGATGCCGGAGATGACGTCCAGCCCGAAGTCGTCGTGGTCGTGCTGCTGGTAGTAGTAGGTCCCACCCAGCTTCCACTCGATGATCGACCCGGTCGACGAGGTCGAGGTCTTGGTGTTGGCGCCCGCGCTGACCATGGTCGCGACGGCCAGCCCGATCGACGCCACCGTGGCGATCGCGGCCCTACGAATGGTTGTATGCACATCTCCCCCTAGGTGTTCATTTCCCCATGTCTGTTTCCCCATGTTCATGGGCAGTTCTATAGGGGCGTGAACGGCAAGTCAAGGAAACTGCGCGAGTTTGACGATGAGTGGGTCCACTCGGCCCGGTTTGCCTCCGAACGTCAGTCCTGGCGGGGCAGGGCCGAACCGTGCACGGCGAGGTCCAGCGGCTCCGCGCCGTAGAGCGGCACCTCGCGCCAGCCGAGGTGGACGGTCCCGTCGGTCCGGGTCCGCAGCTGCAGGGTGTGTGGCGTCTCAACCAGGCGCAGGTCCGCGCTGAAGCAACCCTCGGCGTCCCAGCCGCCCGCGGACATCACCGGCAGCTCGACGCCGCCCACGGCGAAGGTCGAGAACACCCATTCGCCGTCGCCCACGTCCAGGCGCACCTGGGTGTCGTGGCAGTCCAGGACCACCTCGTATGCCGCGCCGCCGGGCGCGAGGCTCATCGCGGCATACGCCTCGGGGAGGGTGCTGTCCTCGGCACGCACCCAGCGCGCCGCCTCTGGTCCGGGCCCGGACGACGACGGGGTCGGCACGGTCAGCATGTCGAGCCGCTCCTCGAGGGCGGCATCGGCGAGCTCGTCACCGACCTCGTCCGCCTGGCCGACCGCTGGCAGCAGGTGGTCCCAGACGAGGTCGAGGACGGCCTGCATGTCGAGGGTCTCGCTGGTGATCGCGAGGGCGATGTCCTGCTCCGGCAACACGATGGCGTACTGCCCGTAGGCGCCGTCGCCGCGGTAGCCGTGCCGGGCCATCCAGAACGAGCCGCCGTAGCCCTCGCGCCAGTCGGGGTTGGGGTCGGCCTCCCGGTTGGGCAGCCCCGTCGACGTGGTGGCGGTGTCGACCCACTCGGGCGACAGGAGCGGGGACCCGTCCCACTGGCCGTGGTCGAGGTAGAGCTGGGCCAGGCCGAGGATCGCGTCGGTGCCGACGTGGATGCCGGAGAAGCCGAGCTCGCGGCCCGTGGCGGTGCGGTGCCACGCCACGTCCGCCCCACCGGACGGGTCGAGCAGGGGCAGGACCCGCTCGCGCAGGAGGGAGAGCACGGACGAGCCGGTCACCCCGCGGACCGCGCCGGCGGCGAGGTAGGTCGCGACCTGGTTGTAGGCCCATGCGCTGCCGGGCTCGTGCTCCTGCGGTGTGGCCAGGATCGCGGCCAGCACCGGGTCGACGTGGTCGTCGTCGCCGGTGGGCTCGTGGGCCGCGCGGAGGACGTCGGGACCCCAGCCCTCCGCGTCGTGGCCGGTCGCCATCGTCAGGCAGTGGCCGAGGGTGAGCCGGCGGTAGCGGTCCGGGACCTCGACCCCCTCCGCCAGGTCGCCGGGGGGCAGGAGATCGAGGACGGGCTGGTCGAGGGACAGCCGACCCTCGTCGACGAGCAGCCCGACCGCCGTCGCGGTGAAGGACTTGCTCAGCGAGTAGACGAGCTGGACCCGCTCGGGCGCGTAGGGGGCCCACCACCCGCGGGCGATGACATGGCCGTGCCGGGCGACCAGCAGGCTGTGCGGGTCGTGACCGCCGGACTCGAGGGCGTCGACGAGGGCGAGGATGCCGAGGGCATCGACACCCTGGGCCGAGGGCGTGCTGGTCGGGAGCGGCATCGGGCCAGTCTTGTCGGCGGAGCGCATTCGTGCCAGCAGGGCCACGGATGGGCGCCTCGGACGGCCGGCGACGTCGATCCGTGACCCGGGCGCCACGGATCGACGCGGTGTCAGTGGGGGAAGGACGTCTCCGCCGGCCGCTCGAGCTCGTCGCGGTGGGCGCGGATCAGGTCGAGGTTGCGGTCGCGGAGGTGGTCGAACCCCTGCCCGATGTTGGAGCCCGGGGTGAGCGACGACAGGGCCGTGGCGGGGTCGAGCACGGCCGAGACCCAGCCCTCGTGCGAGGCCGCCTTGGCCGCGATGTGCGCGGTGGGCGTGACGATGTGGGAGTTGCCGAAGTAGAGCACCCCGGCCGGGTCGATCCCCGTGGCGTTGGCTCCCACGACGAACACGTGGTTGTCGTAGGCCCGCGCCCGCGAGGTCAGCTCCCAGATGTCGGCCGACCGCAGCAGCGCACTCGGGCGGCAGATGACCTCGGCCCCCTGGACCGCCTGGATGCGGGTGAGCTCGGGGTAGTCGCCGTCGAAGCAGATGATCATGCCGATCTTGCCGAGGTCCGTGTCGACCACCGTCACGCTGTTGCCCGGGGTGACCCAGCCGCCGCCGTCGACGTGCTCGGTGCAGAACGGGTGGGTCTTGCGGTAGACGCCGAGCACCTCGCCGTCGCGCCCGACCAGCACCGACGAGTTGTAGATGACGCCCCGCTCGGGGCCCCGCTCGTAGGTGCCCAGCACGGCATACACCCCGAGGTCGCGCGCGACCTGCTGCACCGGCTCGGTGACGGGGCCGGGGATCTCGGACATGAGGTCCCACAGCTCCTCGACGGAGCAGTCCGGCGTGAACCCGGTGGTGGCCGACTCGGGCAGCACGACCAGCTCGGCTCCGGTCGCGTCGACGCAGCGACGGGTGAAGTCGACGCACTTGTCGAGGTTCTTGCGCACCGACTCCGGCGACAGGGGTCCCGGCACCGGTGCGAGCTGGATGGCAGCCGCGGTGAATGCGCGCATCATCGTCCTCCGATCAGCCATCCCACGATAACCCCCGCGATCGCGACGGCCCCACCGGTCAGGACACCCCAGCCGAAGTCGCGCGGTCCGCCGCGACCGGCCGTCGACGTGCCGACCGCCTCGATGGGCCGCGGACCGGAGGGCACCTCGACCGGCTTGGTCTTCTTCTCCTTGCGCACCCCGGCGATGTCGTCGTCGACGGCCTCGAAGAACTGGCCGGCCATCTTCCTGGTCACCCCCGAGAGCATCCGCTGGCCGACGCCGCCGATCATGCCGCCGACCGCCGCGTCGGCGTCGTAGGACAGGTCGGTCCCGCCGGCCGCCGACGGGGCCAGGTGGACGACGACGTCGGCGTCGACGGTGCCGGGTCCGCCCGCTCCCTGCGCCTTCATCGTGAACCGTTCGGGGTGCCGCGGGTCGAGCAGGGCGACCTTGCCGTCGTAGGTGCCCTTGATCGCGGCGACCCCGGCGGTCACCGTCATGGCGTACTCGTCCGGCCCCACCTCGGTGAGCGACTCGCAGCCGGGGAGGCACCGAGCCAGCACCTCGGGGTCGTGGAAGGCGTCCCACACCTGCTGCGGTGTCGCCTTGAGGGCGGCGGTGCCGGAGATCTTCATGGTGCCTCCCGGGAGGGCGTGGACGGTGCGGACGTGACGGGCGCGGACGTGACAGGCGCGGACGGGGTATGCCGCGTGCCGCGGAGCGAGGGGATCTCGCCGCGGGCGTGCCGCTGGCGCAGCTCCCACAGCTCGACCGGCGAGATCGGCATGGAGGTGATCGCGAAACCCTCGGCGTCGGAGATCGCCGACGCGATGACCGCGGTGACCGGGATGCACCCGGCCTCGCCGGCGCCCTTGATGCCCAACGGGTTCAGTGGCGACGGCGTCTCGAGGTGGTCGGTCTCGATGTGGGGGACCTCCGAGGCGTAGGGCATCAGGAAGTCCATGAAGCTGGCGTTGAGCAGCTGGCCGGAGTCGTCGTAGACCATCCGCTCGTAGAGCGCGCCGCCGACGCCCTGGGCCACGCCGCCGTGCACCTGGCCCTCGACGATCATCGGGTTGATCATCGTGCCGCAGTCGTGGATCACGCAGTAGCGCAGGATCTTCACCTCGGCGGTGACCGGGTCGGTCTCGACGATCGCCGCGTGCATGCCGTTGGCGAAGGTCGCCTGGGTGGGGGAGTAGAAGTCCTTGCCCTCCAGCCCGGGCTCGTCGTCGTCGGCCACCGGCGGCTTGGAGTAGTCGGCGGTGCCGGCGAACTGCGTGGCCGCCTTGGCCGCCTCGTCGAACGCGTAGCGCAGCGGGTTGGACATCACCGAGACCGTGCCGAGCGTCATGTGGGTCCCAGGGGCGCCCTTCACCCGGATGTCACCGTCGACGATCTCGAGGTCCTCGGCCGACACCTCGAGCGCATCGGCCGCGATCCGCAGCGCCTTGGCCCGCACGTTGCGCGCAGCGAGGGCGATGGCGTTGCCGCTCATGACCGCCGCGCGCGAGGCGAAGGTGCCCACGGCGTACGGCATCCGGCGGGTGTCGCCGGTCGTGACGAAGACGTCCTCGATCGACACCCCGAGCTCCTGTGCCACGATCTGCGCGAACGACGTCTCGTGGCCCTGCCCCTGCGAGGTGAGGCCGGTCGAGACGTTGACCCGGCCGCTGGTCTCGATCTGGATGTGCCCGCCCTCATAGGGCCCGACGCCGGTGCCCTCGACGTAGCAACCGATGCCGAGGCCGACCCTGCGGCCCTCCGCCTCGGCCTGCTCGCGGTAGGCCGCGAAGTCGTCCCAGCCGACCAGGGCCTTGAGCTTGGCCAGGCTGGCCGGGAAGTCGCCCGAGTCGTACTTCAGCGGGCGGCCGTCCTGGAAGAGCAGCCCGTGGTCGTAGGGCATCTCGCTGGGGAGGATGAAGTTGCGGGACCGGACCTCGGCGCGGTCGAGGCCGAGCCGGTCGGCGATGGCGTCCATGGTGCGTTCCATGGCGAAGCAGCCCTGCGGCCGTCCGGCGCCCCGGTAGGGCGTCACGAGCACGGTGTTGGTGTAGAGCGACCAGAACTCACACCGGTAGGCGCCCGGCTTGTAGGGGCCGAGCAGCTGGGTCGACGTGATGATCGGGACGATGATGCCGTAGGGCGTGTAGGCGCCGTTGTCGTGCCAGAACTTCACGTCCAGCCCGAGCACCCGCCCGTCGTCGTCGAACCCGACCCGGATCTGCTGGAGCTGGCCGCGCTCGTGGGCGCTCGAGATGAAGTGCTCGCGCCGGTCCTCGGTCCACTTCACCTCTTGGTCGAGAAGCCTTGCAGCCCAAGGGATCAGCACCTCCTCCGGCCAGGGGTGGTTGATCTTGACGCCGAAGCCACCACCCACGTCGGGGGCGATGCACTCGACCTTCGCCAGGGGCAGGTCGAGCTTGGCCGCGACGGCCGCGCGCACCCCGGTCGAGGTCTGCGTCGAGGAGAAGATGCGCAGCTCACCCTTGTCGGAGTCCCAGCGGGCCAGCACGCCCTTGCCCTCCATCGGCATGCAGGCACTGCGCTCGATGTCGAGGTCGAGCTCGAGGGTGTGGGGTGCGGCCGCGATCGCGGCGTCCACGTCGCCGACCTCCTGGAGCATCCGGCACGCGACGTTGCCCGGCACGTCGTCGTGGACCAGGGCCGAGCCGTCCCTGGCGTTCGCGATGCCGACGACCGGGGTCAGCAGCTCGTAGTCGACCCTGATCCGCTGGCAGACGTCCTCGGCGACGTAGCGGTCGCGCGCGACGACCATGACGACGGCCTCGCCGACGTAGTTGACCTCGTCGCGGGCGAGCGCGAACTGGGTGCGTCCGTGGGTGAGCGTCGGGTGCGGGATGAGCAGCGGCAGCGGCTCGCCGACGCGACCGGGGAGGTCCTCGTGGGTCCAGATGCCGACCAGGCCGTCGACGTCGAGCGCGTCGCTGACCTCGATGTCGACGATGCGGGCGTGGGCGTGCGGGCTGCGCACGAACGCCGCGGCGAGGGCGCTGTGGCCCAGGTCGTCGAGGTAGCGCCCGCCGCCGGTCACCAGCCGCGGGTCCTCGCGCCGCTTGACCGGGGCGCCGAACATCTGGCTGGTCATGTCGTCGTACCTGCGCGTTCGGCGCGCAGCTCGGCGGCCCGCAGCACCGACTTCACGATGTTCTGGTAGCCGGTGCAGCGGCACAGGTTGCCCGAGATGGCCTCGCGGGCCTCGTCGGCGGTGGGGTGCGGGTGGTCCTCGAGGTAGGCCGTGATCGTGGTGAGGAAGCCGGGCGTGCAGAACCCGCACTGGAGGCCGTGGCACTCGATGAACGCCTGCTGGACCGGACCCATCGAGTCGATCGCCCCGAGGCCCTCGACCGTGGTGACCTCGTGCGCCTGGGCGGTCACGGCGAACATGAGGCACGACCGCATCGGCTGGCCGTCGACGAGCACCGTGCACGCACCGCACACCCCGTGCTCGCAGCCCACGTGGGTGCCGGTCAGGCGCAGGTCGTGGCGCAGGAAGTCGGACAGCAGCCGACGCGCGGGCGCCTTGGCGTGCCGCGGCACACCGTTGACCACGACCGTGAGGTCGAGCAGCTCTTCGGTCGCGGAGTCGGCGATGGGCTCGGTCATGCGGCAGGTCCTTCGCTGTCGGACAGATGCTGTTGCAGGGCAACGGATCGCGCAGCGGCAGCGGCCAGGGTGAGCCTCGACAGCTCGGCCGCGAGCATCGCGCGGTAGGCCGCGGTGGCGTGGATGTCGCCGTCGGGCTCGATGGCGCCGGCGACGAGGTCGGCAGCCGCGGACCAGTCGACGGCGTCAGGCTCCTGGCCGGCGAAGGCGGAGGTGACGTCGAGGGTGCGCGGCACGTCCGTGACGGACACGAACGAGAGCCGGGCGTCGGCGACGACCCCGTCCTCGACGCGCACGGCCGCCGCGACCCCGGCCATGGCGTAGTCACCGTGTCGCCGCGCGCGCTCCATGAACGCCGTGCCCGTGCCCTCCGCGAAGCGACGGAACCGCACACCCACCACCAGCTCGTCGGCGCCGAGGGAGGTCTCGAGGGCGCCCTCGAAGAAGTCGGCGACCGCGATCTCCCGCGTGCCGCCCGCGGACACCGCCTCGACGACGCCTTCGGTCAGGGCCAGCACGGCCGGCATCTCACCAGCGGCGTCGGCGTGCGCGATCGAGCCGACGGTGGTGCCGCGGTTGCGGATGACGGGGTGGGCGACGTTGACGAGCGCCTGGCGCAGCAGCGGCAACGCGGCATACGCCTCGTCGTGGTGCTCGAGCTGCGCGTGGCGGACCAGCGCACCGATGCGCACCTCGGTGCCGGTGACGACCACGTCGGCGAGCCCGGCGACCTGGTTGATGTCGACGAGGTGGGCCGGGGAGGCCAGTCGCATGTTGAGGATCGGGATCAGGCTCTGCCCGCCCGCGAGCACCTTGCCCTCGGGGCCGACCTGCGCCAGCACCCCGACCGCCTCGGCGACGGAGCGGGGTGCGTGGTGCACGAAGGGGGCTGGCTTCACGGACTGATCCTGCCGTCTGGAGTCAATGGGGGCTAGGGCCGGGCTGGAACGGGTGTGGGCCCCCGACTGGATCAGGGGCCCACACCGTGGTTCGTCAGGCTGGGTCAGCGGCGGTCGTCGCCCTGGTAGAGGTCGTCGACCCCGTCGCTGTCGCCGTAGGTGTCCGTGCCACCGACGGTGAGCACCGTCCCACCTGGTCCGGCGGCGGCGCGGTCGCGCAGCTCGCGTGGGGCGAGGGCCTTGGCGAGGTGGTAGCCGCCGACGGCGACGATGGTGCCGAGCGCGATCCCGGTGAGGGAGAAGTTGTCGGTGAACTTCAGCTTCACGTCACCGACGCCCATGATGATCCCGGCCGCGATCGGCACGAGGTTGATCGGGTTGCCGAAGTCGACGCCGTTCTCCTTCCAGATCTTGGCGCCGAGCAGGCCGATCATGCCGTAGAGCACCACGGTGATCCCGCCGAGCACACCACCGGGGACCGAGGCGACGAGCGCCCCGAACTTGGGCGAGAGGCCGAAGATGATCGCCACCACCGCTGCCACGTAGTAGGCGGCGGTCGAGTAGACCCGGGTCGCCGCCATGACGCCGATGTTCTCGGCGTACGTGGTGGTGGGGGAGCCGCCGACCGCCGAGGCGAGCACGGTGCCGACACCGTCGGCCGCGATGGCGCGACCCATCACCGGGTCGAGGTCGTGGCCGGTCATCTCGGCCACCGCCTTGACGTGACCGGTGTTCTCCGCGATCAGAGCGATCACGGCGGGCAGGACGAGCAGGATCGCCGCCATCGAGAAGCTCGGCGTGTGCCAGCCCACGACCTCCTTGCCGTCCGCGGCGACGGTCGTCTGCGACGGGAAGCCGAAGAGGGCGGCGTCCTTGACGCCGGAGAAGTTCGTGCGGAAGTGGCTGGTCGCCTCGGTGGCACCACCGAGCACGGAGGTGATCTCACCGACGGTCTTGTCGAGGACCCACGACAGGACCGTGCCGAAGATCAGCGCCAGGAAGATCGCGATGCGCGAGATGAAGCCCCGGAAGGCCACGGCGCAGACGATGGTGAAGACCATCACGAAGAACGCCACCCACTGGTCCTGCGGCCAGTAGATGTTGGCGACGACCGGCGCGAGGTTGAACCCGATGAGCATGACGACGGCGCCCGTGACGACCGGCGGCAGCACCTTGTGCAGGACGCCCGATCCGAGGAAGTGGATCAGCAGGCCGACGAGGGCGAGCACCAGGCCCGCGACGAGGATCGCGCCGGTGACCTCCTTGGATTCGCCACCCTGCGCGCGGATCGCGGCGACCCCACCGACGAACGAGGCGGAGGTGCCCAGGTAGCTCGGGACCTTGCCCTGCACGATCAACAGGAACGCGATGGTCGCGATGCCGCTCATCATGATGGCCAGCTGGGGGTTGAGCCCCATGATCAACGGGAAGACGAAGGTCGCCCCGAACATCGCGACGACGTGCTGCGCGCCCAGCCCGACGGTCTTGC
The DNA here is from genome assembly GCF_001429605.1 of Phycicoccus sp. Soil802. GTDB lineage: Bacteria > Actinomycetota > Actinomycetes > Actinomycetales > Dermatophilaceae > Pedococcus. The sequence continues at coordinate 313,369 of NZ_LMSS01000005.1, read as the reverse complement.
CCCAACCGAGGCGCTCGTCCGGGGCGACGACGTCGTCCGGTCCGGAGAGGTTGCCGTCTCCGTGCAGTTTCCAACCCAGGCCCAGTGACATGCGGACTCCTTCTCCACGGGTGTGGCCACCCAGCCGGCGGCCCACAGTCCCTTCCGGGATAGGCGAAAACTAGCGGCCCCACCGCCCGCTGCATTGGGCAATTGTTGCTATCGAGTCCCGCGCGCCTTTCGGCAGAGTATGCGGAGTGGCGCGCTCGCATTCCGCGTCGCGCAGGAGTGCAATGGGCTGTGCCGCGTCCCTCCCGCCAGAGGGCGCGGCGCCATCGTGCCCCCGCGGCATACCGATGTTGCTCGGTCAGATGCCACGCATCTGGTGCACCTTGAGCGCGAGGGCGAGCTTGAGCCGCAGCTGCGGGTCGGTCGTGAAGGGGCCCAGCATCTTCTCCAGCTTCACGATGCGGTAGCGCAGCGTGTTGTAGTGGAAGAACAGCTGGCGCGCGGTCTCGGCGACGTTCATGTTGGTGTCGATGAGGATCGACAGGGTCCGGCGCAGGTCGGCGTGCTCGGCGGTGTCGTCAGTGGACAGCGGCCCGAGCGCCTCGTCGACGAACCGGCGCAGGTCGGCGCTGTCGGGGATCAGCGCGAGCAGCCGGAACACCCCGAGGCCGTCGAAGTGCGTGACCGCGGAGTCGCCGTGCAGCTGGCGTCCGACGCTGACCGCCGAGAGGGCCTCCTCGTAGGCCTGGGGCAGGTCGGCGACGGACTCGACGGGGCGCGAGACGCCGGTCGAGAAGGTCCGCCGGCCGCCGCCGCCGATGCCGCTGATGACCCGCACGATCTCGGTGACGGTGCGCATGATCGACTCCGTGTCGGCCCCTTCGGGGACGCCGCAGAGGGCGACCACCTCCTGGCTGAAGCCCATCACGGGGGCGCGCGGGTCGCGGACCGCCATCGCCTGGTTCCACGCGCGGGCGAAGCGTTCCTGCAGGACCCCCACCTCCTCGGGCGGGCGGGAGGAGTGCGCGTCGTCCTCGTCGGTCTCGGCCACCACCACCACGAGGCGGCGGTCGATGTCCCACCCGAGCGCGGCCGCGTGCGCCACCGCCTCGGCCGGAGCACCGGCCCGGCCGGCGAGGGCGTCGCGCAGGAACTCCGCGCGGTACTTGCTCTCCACCGCCGAGACGGCCTGCTCCTTGGTGATGGCCAGGGCCGCGACGGTGGCGGCGCGCTCGAGCAGGTGGACGTCGTCGGCGGTCAGCGCACGGTCGCCCACGAACGCCGCCAGCAGGCCGTGGTTGAGGTTGCCGGCCACGATCCGCACCATGGCCCGCCGGGCCTGGGCGCCCTGACTCGGCCGGATGCCCACCGGCTCGTGCTCGGTGATCAGCCGGCCGGTGCGGTCGAAGCAGTCGAGCGCCAGCGCCGCGCCGAGGTCCGCGTCGCTCCCGGCCTGCGCGATCACCCGTCCGTCGCTGCTGGTCACCATGGCCGCGCCGCCGAGGAAGCCCGCCAAGCGCTGGCACAGGTCCTCGAGGCCACCGCCGGCGAGCACGACACCGACCAGGATCTGGTGGGCCTCCTCGACGCGCTCGAGGATCCCCGACTGCTGGTCGAGGACCGCTCCGAGCACCTCGGTGACGATGCGTTCGGCCCGGACTCCGTGCGGAGCCAGCACGAGCGGGAGCCCGACCGCGGTCGCGCGCTCCCGCCACCGGCGGACCTGCTCCGCGGAGCCGCCCGCGATGGCCAGGGCCGCGGCACCGTCGAGGGCACTCTGCTCGAGGGGGTCCTGGCCGGCTGCCTCCCAGGCCTCGACGGTCTCGGCGTCGGTGCAGACGAGGTGGTGCCGAGGGGTGGGGGTGGCGCCCAGCAGAGAGGCCCGCAGGACGCCGCGGAGCAGCTGGTCGGGCCCGTGGACGAGCTCGGTGCCCGCCAGCGAGGGCAACGTCAGGAGCCCTTCGAGGCGCACGCCCCCCACGAGGTCGCGACTGGGGGCGGGGGCGCCGACCGATGGCAACTCCGCGTCAACCAGGCCGCCATCCTTGGCAACATTCACCATGAGGTGACTGTAATCGCACTCGATAGCGTCGCTGCGTCAGTCCGGCGAATCACGACGGGACAGCACGCGGGAGGAGGTCGGCGATGACACCGTCAGCGACGACCTGGCCAGCCGCGGTCTCCGAGCGATCGGCCGAGCTCGTCCACGGAGCACCGCGCCGCGGCACGGTCCTGGCGGCCTTCCCGACCGCCCTCTACCTCCAGGTGGGTGGGCACGCCGACGTCCTGCCCGTCGTGACCCGCGACGGACTGCGGCTCCCCACGGCGCTCGCCGTCGCGACCACCCTCCCGACCGTGGGCTGGGGGGCCCAGCCGGGCGACGAGGTCGTGGTCGGCGGGGGTGCCGTGCGGCTACCCGGCGTCACGGTCCGGGCCGTGCGCACCTGGCGCCCCCACCCGGCCCCCCGCGCGGCCGCGACCACCGTCGGCGGGCACCTCGCGACCCTGCCGCTGCCGTGGCGGGTCCCTGCCCGTGGCGTCGCCGAGCTGCTCCTCAGCGGCGCGCCGGCGCCCTCCGCGCTCGCGGACCGCGTGGGCGCGCTCGTCGGGGCGGGGCCGGGACTCACCCCCAGCGGCGACGACGTGCTGTGCGGCGCTCTGCTCGGGCTCCGTCTGCACCCGCGCGGCACGAGCGCGTCCGTCGACGAGCTCTGGCGGGCCGTCCAACCCCGCCTCACCGTGACGACGAGCCTGTCGGCGTCGCTGCTGCGCGAGGCCGCCGACGGGTATGCCGCCGAGCCGGTCACGCGGCTGCTCCAGCGCCTCGCGTCGGCCGGCTCCGACAGCTCCTCCGGTGTCGGTGAGGGGGCCACAGTCACCGAGGCGGTCCACGAGGTGCTCGCGATCGGCCACACCTCGGGAGCCGACCTCCTGGGCGGCCTGGCCGGCTGCCTCGAGGCCCTGACCGCACAGAGCGGCCAGACCACACCGTCTGCCTCGACCACGGTGAACCCACTGACCGCGACCTCCCTGTCCGCCACCCCGAGGAGCCTGCCGTGACCGACCACCTCGAGCTGCGCAGCGGCGCATACTACGACTCCGTGAGCCTCATGCAGGTCTCCCGCCAGGTGGCCGGCGGGAACGGTGTGTCAGCGGCCCAGGTCGCGATGGCCACCGAGCTCAACCTCGAGGTGATCGGCGCCATGGGGTTCACCGTGCCGCAGGGCGTCCAGCCCAACGAGCTCGTGGTCGCCATCCGGGCCGACGACGCCGACGGGGTCGCCGCCGGGCTGGCCGCCCTCGACGCCGCCCTGGCCGGTCTGCGGTCGGCCGGGTCGGGCGCGGGTGGCTTCGGTGCGGCCCCACCACCACGGACTCTCGGCCGGGCGGTCCGCGCCGGCGACGCCACCCTCGCGCTGGTCTCGGTGCCCGGCCAGCACGCCACCGTGGAGGCTTTCGACGCCATCGCCCAAGGGGTCTCGGTGATGGTGTTCTCCGACAACGTCCCCGTCGAGGACGAGGTCCGGCTCAAGGACGCCGCTGCAGCGCAGGACGTCCTCGTGATGGGCCCCGACTGCGGCACGGCCGTGGTGGGCGGCGTCGCGCTCGGCTTCGCCAACGTCGTCGAGCGGGGCCCGGTCGGGATCGTCGCGGCCTCCGGCACGGGTGCCCAGCAGGTGATGGCGTTGCTCGACGCCGCAGGGCTGGGGGTCAGCCACTGCCTCGGCGTCGGGGGGCGCGACCTGTCGTCAGCCGTCGGCGGACGGTCGACCCGTCAGGCGCTCGCCGCGCTCGCGGCCGACGAGGCGACCGAGTCGATCCTCGTGGTCTCGAAGCCGCCGGCTGCCGAGGTGCTCGCCGACCTGGAGGGGTATGCCGCGGGGCTCGGCAAGCCGGTCCACTGGGCGACGCTCGGGGCTGGGCGGCCCGACCTCACGGCCGCCGTCGAGTCGTTCCTGGGCGCCCTCGGTCGCGAGGTCCCGCCGTGGCCACACTGGGACGCACTACCCATCTCCGCGACTCTGAAGGATCCCCCGGACCAGGACCCCCACGATGCTTCAGAGTCGGACGGCTCGCGGCGGGAGCCTCGCTTCCTGCGGGGGCTGTTCTGCGGCGGCACGTTGGCCGACGAGGCGATGCTGGTCGCCGCCCAGGAGCTGGGCGTCGGGCTCAGGTCCAACATCCCGCTCTCGCCCGACCTGGCCCTCGACGCCGACCTGCGCGCCCAGGCCCACCTGGTCATCGACTTCGGTGACGACGAGCTGACCCGCGGGCGGGCGCACCCGATGATCGACCCGACCCTGCGGCTGGAGCGGATCGCGGCCGAAGGAGCCGACCCGGGCTGCGGCGTGCTCCTGCTCGACCTGGTCCTCGGCCACGGCGCACACCCCGACCCGGCTCCCGAGCTGGCCGAGGCGATCCGCGGCGCCCGGGCCGTGGCGACCGCCGCCGGACGTGACCTGCCCGTCGTCGTGTCACTCACGGGCACGCGCGGCGACCCCCAGGGACTCGACACGAGCGGCGCCCAGCTGTCCGCAGCCGGTGCAGCCGTGCACCTCTCCAACGCCGAGGCGACGAGGCATGCCCTCGCCCTCCTCGGCGTCGACCGGGACGGAGCGACCCGATGAGCACCCCCTTGCGCGGGCTCCTGCAGGCCGACCCGGTGGTCGCCACGGCAGGCGCCTCGATGTTCGCCGACGCGCTGCGCGACCAGGCCGTCGAGGTGACCGAGACCGACTGGCAGCCGCCGCTCGACGGCAGTGCGCCCCACCTCGCCCGCGTCGCGGGAGATCCCCGCCGGCGCGAGGCGAACGAGCTCGCCTGGCAGCGGATGACCGCTGCCGGCGCGGACTTCGTCGACGTGCGCCCGGCCAGCGAGGCGCTCGGGCTGGAGCGCGGGACGTTCCTGCACGCAGGCCCCCCGATCGAGTGGGAACGCGCCTCGGGTCCGCTGCGGGGAGCCCTCATCGGCGCGATGCTCTTCGAGGGCATGGCCGACACGGCCGAGGCGGCCGAGGCTGCGCTGGCCGGTGGCGACGTCGAGCTCGAGCCCTGTCACCACCGCGACGCAGTCGGCCCGATGGCCGGCGTCGTCTCCCCGTCGATGTGGGTCTACGAGCTCCGCGACGAGGTGCACGACCACACGTCGTGGTGCTCCCTCAACGAAGGACTCGGCAAGGTGCTGCGCTACGGCGCCTACGGCCCCGAGGTCATCGACCGGCTGCACTGGATGAACTCGGTGCTGGGACCGTTGCTGCAGCAGGCGATTCGCGCGGCGGGCCCGATCGACGTCAAGTCGATCATCAGCCAGATGCTCCAGATGGGCGACGAGGGTCACAACCGCAACCGGGCCGGGTCGCTGATGCTCCTGCGCGAGCTGCTGCCCACCCTCATCACCGCCGACGGGTCGTCCAGCGACATCGCCGAGGCGGTGCGCTTCTCCGGGGCGAACGAGCACTTCTTCCTCAACCTCGGGATGCCGGCCTGCAAGCTCTCGACACTGGCGGCCGAGGGCATCCCGGGGTCGACGGTGGTGACCACCATGGCCCGCAACGGCACGGACTTCGGCATCCGCACCGCAGGCACCGGTGACCAGTGGTTCACCGGACCGGCCAACACCCCCGAAGGGTTGTTCCTCGGCTCCTACGGACCGGACGACGCCAACCCCGACATCGGCGACTCGGCCATCACCGAGACGGCCGGCATCGGTGGCTTCGCCATGGCCGCGGCCCCTGCCATCGTGAAGTTCGTGGGCGGCGACGTGCCGCTCGCGCTCCGGGCCACCCGCACGATGTACGAGATCACGGTCGGTGAGCACACGGCATACCAAGTGCCCATCCTCGAGTTCCGCGGGACGCCGACCGGCATCGACGTCTCCGCGGTGGCGCGGACCGGGATCCTGCCCCAGATCAACACCGGCATGGCCGGACGGGTCGCCGGCACCGGTCAGGTCGGCGCCGGGCTCGTCACTCCGCCCGCAGCCTGCTTCACCCAGGCGATCGCGGCGCTCGCGGCGGCGGTGCCCGGCGACGGGTGACCGCACGCCCGTGCGGACGGGTCGACGCGGCGTGGCAGGATGGGCGACCGTGACGGCACGCATCCTCGACGGCAAAGCGGTCCTGGCGACCATCAAGGACGAGCTCCGCGGGCGGGTGGACGTGCTGCGCGAGCACGGCATCGTCCCCGGGCTCGGCACGGTGCTGGTGGGGGAGGACCCCGGAAGCCAGTGGTACGTCAACGCCAAGCACAAGGACTGCGCCGAGATCGGCATCACGAGCATCCGCCGCGACCTCCCGTCGACCGCGACCCAGGCGGAGGTCGAGGCCGTCATCGACGAGCTCAACGCCGACCCCGAGTGCACCGGGTTCCTCGTGCAGCAGCCGACCGGGCTCGACGAGTTCGCGCTGCTCTCGCGGGTCGACCCGACCAAGGACGTCGACGGCCTGCACCCCACGAACCTCGGCTGGCTGGTGCTCGGCAAGGCCGCACCCCTCCCGTGCACGCCGGCCGGGTGCATCGAGCTGCTCCGCCGGTTCGACGTGCCGATCGCCGGTGCCCGCGTGGCGCTGGTGGGTCGCGGCATCACCGTCGGCCGCCCGCTCGGGCTCATGCTCACCCGTCGCAGCGAGAACGCCACGGTGGTGCTCTGCCACACCGGCACCCGCGACCTCGCCGCCGAGGTGCGGCAGGCCGACATCGTCATCGCCGCAGCGGGACAGCCCGGGCTCATCACCGCCGACATGGTCAAGCCCGGTGCGGCCGTGCTCGACGTCGGCGTGAGCCGGATCGTCGCCGAGGACGGCAGGTCCAAGGTGGCCGGTGACGTGTCCGACGACGTCGCCGAGGTGGCCGGCTGGGTCAGCCCGAACCCCGGTGGCGTCGGCCCGATGACCCGCGCGATGCTGCTGTCCAACATCGTGGCAGCCGCCGAGCGCCAGCTCGTCGAGACCTCGGCCTGACCCGGTGACCGCGCCGCGCCTGGGCTGGTGGTGGGTCGCCGCCCCGGTCCTCCTGGCCGGCGTGGTGTTCTTCCTCTTCGACGAGGTGCTGCTCGCGGGCTACACCATCGCGGCCGGCTTGGGCCTGGCCGCGCTGTTGCGCCTGGTCCTGCCGACGGCCCGCAGCGGCGGGCTCGCGGTGCGCTCGCGGGGCGTCGACGTGGCCACCATGGCGATCCTCGGGGTGGCCCTGGCGTTCATCACCTCCGTGCTCGACCTGAGGCCGCGGGGCTGACCCCGACACCTCGTCCCTGAGGGACACCCGAAAGCGGCCGTCCCCCAGTGGGGGACGGCCGCTTCGAGGTATGCCGTAGGGCTGGGTCAGCCGAGCAGCCCCAGACCCCGGACCGCGTCGCGCTCCTCCTCGAGCTCCTTGACGGAGGCGTCGATGCGGGCGCGGGAGAAGTCGTTGATCTCCAGGCCCTGGACGATCTGCCAGTCGCCGTTGCTCGTAGTGACGGGGAATGACGAGATGAGGCCCTCGGGCACGCCGTAGGAGCCGTCGGACCGGACCGACATCGAGACCCAGTCGCCCTCGGCCGTGCCGAGCGCCCAGTCGCGGGCGTGGTCGACGGTGGCGGAGGCGGCCGAAGCCGCGGAGGAGGCGCCACGGGCGTCGATGATCGCCGCACCGCGCTTGGCCACGGTCGGGATGTAGGTGTCGGCCAGCCAGGCCTCGTCGTTGACCAGCTCGGCGGCGTTGCGGCCACCGACCTCGGCGTGGAACAGGTCGGGGTACTGGGTGGCGGAGTGGTTGCCCCAGATGGTCATGTGCGTGATCTCGGTGACCGAGGCGCCGGTCTTGGCCGCGAGCTGGCTGATCGCGCGGTTGTGGTCGAGCCGGGTCAGCGCGGAGAAGCGCTCCTGCGGGATGTCGGGGGCGTTGCTCATCGCGATCAGGGCGTTGGTGTTGGCCGGGTTGCCGGTCACCGTCACGCGGATGTCGTCGGCGGCCACGGAGTTCAGGGCCTTGCCCTGGGGGGCGAAGATCCCGCCGTTGGCCTCGAGCAGGTCACCACGCTCCATGCCCGGGCCGCGCGGACGGGCGCCGACGAGGAGGGCGTGGTTGACCCCGTCGAACACCTTCTCGGCGTTGTCGCCGATCTCGACCTTGGCCAGCGTCGGGAACGCGCAGTCGTCGAGCTCCATGACGACGCCCTCGAGCGCCTTCAGGGCCGGGGTGATCTCGAGGAGCCGCAGCTCGACGGGGGTGTCCGGGCCGAAGAGCGAACCGCTCGCGATCCGGAAGAGGAGGCTGTAGCCGATCTGGCCGGCGGCGCCGGTGACGGCGACCTTGACGGGGGCAGTGCTCACGGTGGGACCCTTCGCGTTCTGGTGGGGTGTGCCTTGCGTCCGACGCTAGCAGGCGCCACGCAGCACCCGGCCCGGTGGTTAGGGTCGGGGCATGCCGACGCCCGACTTCGTCCTGGCCCTGCGCGAACGGCTGGGACACGACCTGCTGTGGATGGCCGGGGTCACGGCGGTGGTGCGCGACGAGCGCGGTCACGTGCTGCTCGGCCGACGGACTGACAACGGTCTGTGGGGGCTGGTCAGCGGCATCCTCGAGCCCGGTGAGCAGCCGGCCGACGGGCTCCTGCGCGAGATCGAGGAGGAGACCGGCGTCGTCGCGCGGATCGAGGCGCTCGCGGGGGTCTGGACGCAGCCCGAGGTGACCTACCCCAACGGCGACCGCGCGCAGTACCTCGACCTCTGCTTCCTCGCCCGGCACGTCTCAGGGGAGGCGCGGGTCAACGACGACGAGTCGACCGAGGTCGGCTGGTTCCCGGTCGACGCCCTGCCCGAGGGGCTGGCCCCGAACTCCCGGCACAAGCTCGCGACCGCCCTCGCCTTCGACGGCAGGACGAGGTTCGAGGGCGATGGCGTCGGAGGCGGGTATGCCGCCGGGCCCGGCACTGCGGCTCGGCCGCCGCTGGCGGTGCTGGATCCGGGAGACGTGGTGCTCCGGAGGGCCGGCGCGGACGACGTGCGCGCGATCGTCGGCCTGATCGCCGACGACCAGCTCGGGGCGACCCGCGAGGACCCCGGTGACCTCACGGCATACCTGCGGGCCTTTGCGGCGATCGACGCGGACCCGTCGCAGCTCCTCGTCGTCCTCGACGACGGCGGCACGGTCGTGGGCACGCTGCAGCTGAGCTTCCTCCCCGGGCTGTCGCGCCGGGGCGCCATGCGTGGGCAGGTGGAGGCGGTGCGGGTCGCGGCGACCCACCGCGGCCGGCGCCTCGGTGAGCAGCTCGTCCGCTGGGCCGTGGACGAGTCGGCCCGCAGGGGCTGCGGGCTCGTCCAGCTGACCACCGACAAGAGCCGGGCCGACGCCCACCGGCTCTACGAACGGCTGGGGTTCACGGCCTCGCACGAGGGGTTCAAGATGTCCTTGGACGTGGGGACCGACCGACGAGGCGAGGAGCACCGATGAGTGGCAGCGGCACGAAGGACGACCCCTGGGCCCTGAAGACCCCGCCGGGTAGTGGTGACTACACGATGTGGCGCGACGACACCGCGGACCCGCCGCAGATCGTCTGCCAGGTCGGCTCGACCAGGCTCCTCTATGACGCCCGTGTCATCGAGGACCTCGCCGCCTGGCTGCGCGAGCAGGGCGACTGGGTGCCGCTCGGCAGCGCCGACGAGCAGAAGCCCGCCAAGGAGGGGACGGTCGAGGCCTGGGGTCGCTCCGAGTCGAACCCGCTCGGTGGGTGGTACGGCCTGCGCAAGGGCTACCGGGGCCGGGTGGGGATGTACCTGCCGCCACTGCTCGAGGAGCTGGGGCTCGCAGAAGTCGAGCACAACGCGCGCAACAACCGGATGCGCGCCACCTGACCCGGCACCGCTGCGGGGTCACGGGCCGCCGACGACGGCGACCATCACGCGACGGTCAGGCGACCTCGCGCAGGCGCAGGACGGGGATGGTCCGGCTGGTCCTCGTCTCGTAGTCGCCGAAACCCGGTCGGGCCGCGACGATCTCGGGCCACTTCGCGGCGCGCTCGGGGCCGTCCAGCTCGCTCGCCTCGACGGTGAAGGTGCGGGTGCCGACCTCGACCTCGAACCTGGGGTTGGCCAGCAGGTTGTGGTACCAGTCCGGGTTGGTCGGTGCGCCGCCCTTGGACGCCACCACAAGCATCGAGCCGTCGTCCTGGGGGAAGTAGACCAGCGGGTTCACCCGGACCGTCCCGGTCCTGGCGCCGATGTGGTGCAGCAGGATCATGGGCGCGCCCTCGAAGTAGCCGCCGACGCGACCCTCGTTGGCGCGGAACTCCGCAATGACCGATTCGTTCCAGTCGCTCATGTATGAGCCAACCCCGCCGGCGCGCGGGTCATTCCGGGCGGCGGCGGGGCTGGGTCAGGGCAGGGAGTCGCCGGGTCAGCGCAGGGCGGCCAGGGCCGCGTTGAAGGTCGCGGACGGTCGCATCACGGCAGCCGTCTTGTCCTCGTCGGGGCGGTAGTAGCCCCCGATGTCGGCGGGGTGTCCCTGCACGGCCAGCAGCTCGTCGGTGATCGTCGACTCCTGCGCGGCGAGGGTCTCGGCCACCGTGGCGAACGACGCGGCGAGCTCCGCGTCCTCGGTCTGGGTCGCGAGCTCGTGGGCCCAGAACAGCGCGAGGTAGAAGTGGCTGCCGCGGTTGTCGATCTGGCCGACCTTGCGGGCCGGGCCCTTGTTCTCGTTGAGCAGCCGCTCGGTGGCGCGGTCGAGGGTGTCGGCCAGCACCTCCGCCCGGGCGTTGTCGGTGGTGGTGGCCATGTGGCGCAGGCTCTCTGCCAGCGCGAGGAACTCACCGAGGCTGTCCCAGCGCAGGTAGTTCTCCTGCACCAGCTGCTGGACGTGCTTGGGCGCCGAGCCGCCGGCACCGGTCTCGAACAGCCCGCCGCCGTTCATCAGCGGGACGACGGACAGCATCTTGGCGCTGGTGCCGAGCTCGAGGATCGGGAAGAGGTCGGTGTTGTAGTCGCGCAGCACGTTGCCGGTGACCGAGATGGTGTCCTCGCCCTTGCGGATCCGCTCGACCGAGAAGGTCGCCGCGTCGACCGGGGCCATGACCTGGAGGTCGAGACCCTCCGTGTCGTGCTCCGGGAGGTAGGCGTTGACCTTCTCGATCAGGTTGCGGTCGTGGGCGCGCGACTCGTCGAGCCAGAAGACTGCGGGGGTCTTGGAGGCCCGGGCGCGGGTCACGGCCAGCTTGACCCAGTCGCGGATCGGGGCGTCCTTGGTCTGGCAGGCGCGCCAGATGTCGCCGGGCTGGACGTCGTGGGACATCAGCACGTCGCCGGCCGCGTTGACCACCTGGACGGTGCCCGCCTCGGCGATCTCGAAGGTCTTGTCGTGGCTGCCGTACTCCTCGGCCTTCTGGGCCATCAGGCCGACGTTCGGGACCGAGCCCATGGTGGTCGGGTCGTAGGCGCCGTGGGCGCGGCAGTCGTCGATGACGGCCTGGTAGATGCCGGCGTAGGAGCTGTCGGGGATGACCGCCAGGGTGTCGGCCTCGGCGCCGTCCGGGCCCCACATGTGGCCGGAGGTGCGGATCATGGCCGGCATCGACGCATCGACGATGACGTCGCTCGGGACGTGCAGGTTGGTGATCCCCTTGTCGGAGTTCACCATCGCGAGCCGCGGTCCGTCGGCGAGGCCCTGGTCGATGGCGGCCTTGATCTCCGCGCCCTGGTCGCCGAGGGCCGCCAGGCCGTCGATGATCGAGCCGAGGCCGTTGTTGGGGGAGAGGCCAGCCGCAGCGAGGTCGGCGCCGTACCGGGCGAACACGTCGGGGAGGAAGGCCCGCACCACGTGGCCGAAGATGATCGGGTCGGACACCTTCATCATGGTGGCCTTGAGGTGCACCGAGAAGAGCACGTCCTCGCGCTTGGCGCGGGCGATCTGCTCGGCCAGGAACGTGTCGAGGGCGGCCGCCCGCAGGACGGTCGAGTCGACGACCTCGCCCTCGAGGACCTTGAGGCCGTCCTTGAGGACGGTCGTGCCGGCGTCGGTCACGAGCTGGATGGTCAGGGTGTCGGCGGCGGGGATCACCACGGACTGCTCGTTGGACCGGAAGTCGTCCTCCCCCATGGTCGCCACGTTGGTCTTCGAGTCGGTGCTCCACGCGCCCATCGAGTGGGGGTGCTTGCGTGCGTAGTTCTTGACGGCGGCGGGGGCGCGGCGGTCGGAGTTTCCTTCGCGCAGAACGGGGTTCACGGCGCTGCCCTTGACGCTGTCGTAGCGGGCCCGCGCGTCGCGCTGCTCGTCGGTGGTCGCCTCGTCGGGGTAGTCGGGCAGGGCGTAGCCCTTGGCCTGCAGCTCGGCGATGGCCACCTTGAGCTGGGGGACGGAGGCCGAGACGTTGGGCAGCTTGATGATGTTGGCCTCGGGCGTGGTGGCCAGCTCCCCGAGCTCGGCGAGGGCGTCACCGAGCCGCTGGTCCTCGGGCAGCACGTCGTCGAAGGCGGCGATGATGCGGCCCGACAGGGAGATGTCGCGGGTCTCGACGGCGACCCCCGCGGTGCCGGCGAAGGCCTCGATCACCGGGAGGAAGGAGTAGGTCGCCAGCATGGGCGCCTCGTCGGTCAGCGTGTAGATGATCTTGGTCATGGAGGCGACTCTCTCCTGAGGTGGGGTCCGGGTGTCGGGCTGCGAGGACGGTGTTCAGGCTATCGGCCCGTGGTGCCGCCGTCCCTGCGCTGTCACCACAGTATCTTGATATCAAGATACCTGTCCAAGCCGGCCACCGGCGAAGCCGCCCGCCGACGGGCCCCACGACGGAGCGGCCCCCAGCACCCGGTGTGCGGTGTGGGGGCCGGTCGTCTGTGGCGGGCTTCGCCAGGTGGTGGGCTCAGGTGGTGGGCTTGAGGTCCTCGGGGTCGACCACGCCGGTGATGTCCTCGTCGCGACGGTCGACGCCGGTCACCAGGTGGTAGGTCGCCCCTGCGATCGCCGCACCGATGATCGGGGCGACCCAGAAGGCCCACAGCTGAGCCGGCGCGCCGTTGCCGTTGAAGAACGCGACCGCCGTCGAGCGGGCCGGGTTCACCGACGTGTTGCTGATCGGGATCGAGATCAGGTGGATGAGGGTCAGCGCGAGGCCGATCGCGATCGGGGCGAACCCGGTCGGGGCCCGGTCGTCGGTCGCGCCGAGGATGACGTAGAGGAAGAACGCGGTGAGGATCGCCTCGGCGCACAGCACCGCGACGAGCGTGTAGCCGCCGGGGGAGTGGTCGCCGTAGCCGTTGGCGGCGAGGTTACCGGTGGCGTCGAAGCCCGAGACGCCGCGGGCGATGCCCCACAGCGCGAGCCCGGCCACCAGGCCACCCACGACCTGGGCGACCAGGTAGGCGGGCACGTCCCTCCACGGGAAGCGCTTGGCCACGGCGATGCCGATGGTAACCGCGGGGTTGAAGTGCGCCCCTGAGACGTGCCCCACGGCATACGCCATCGTCAGCACGGTGAGGCCGAAGGCGAGGGCCACGCCGAGGAAGCCGATGCCGAGCTGGACCGCTTGTCCGGTCACGACGTTGGGGGCCAGGTACTTGGCCGAGAAGATGGCGCTTCCGCACCCCCCGAAGACGAGCCAGAAGGTGCCGAGCGCCTCGGCGCCCAGGCGTGAGGTCAGTGCAGGTGTGCGCATGCGCAGCTCTCCTTGTGCAGAAAGGGGCCCACCCGGCCCATGCCGTGCCCACTCTCCCGCACTCTCGCGGTTTGCACACGTGCGACACCCAGATCGTCCCGCCGCGCCGTCCCTCCGCCGAAGGGATGAGGCCGACCTCGTCGGATCCGTCCGAAGGGTGGCCCCAGACCGGGCGCAAGCCGCGAAACGGACACCGGGTTCTCGCGATCTGCCGAGGCGCGCGGCGGCGGTCACCTACCTTCAGGTCAAGGGTCACGGCTGGCCGTTGCAGGGGGCGGCCGCCGTGGTCCGGAAGCCTTCCGACCCTCCGCACCCGCACCGCCCCACGGAGAACACGACGTCGCGGTCTACTTCGGCAGCAGGGATGCCGAAGTCGGCGGCGGTCGCCGGTCACGGTCGTCCGGCCGGCGCTGAGCCCTCAGCCTCGCTCGAGGAGCCCCTGGGCGACCAGGGCCTCGGCAGCGGACTCGACCGCCCGCCGTGGGTCCACGCCCCGAGGTGCCGGGCCGAGCGCTGCGACGACCTGGTCGGTCAGGACGTCGAGGTCGGTCCAGGCCTCGCAGCGGTCGAGCAGGACGGTTGCCACCGGCGAGAGCCGCACGACGGTGTGCCCGACCAGCACCACCGACTCGCCGTCACGGTCGACGCGGTCGGTCAGGGGCAGGCGTCGCACCCTCACGGCGCGGCCGCCAGCAGGTCGTCAAGGATGCCCTCGAGGTCGGCGGACTCCCGGTAGTGGATGCGGCGCACGCCTCCCAGTGACTCGCTCAGCTCCGCGAGGCGGCGCAGCGGCCGGGGCTGGTCCGGCAGGTGTGAGGTCTGGGGGACCAGGGACACGAGGCCGTCCAGGGTGGGCAAGGTCTCGACCACCGGCGGGCCGTCGTGGGCGTCGTCGCGCGCCAGCAGGCAGAGGCCGGCGAGGTGCAGCCGTCCGGCGGCGGGCACCAGGCCGATGCTGCCCGGGGCGGTCTCGTCCTTGAACAGGCTGCCGGGCTGGCGCCGGAGGGACAGGGGCTTGGGATACGGCAGCACGGTGCCGTCGTCGAGGACGACCGTCGTCTCGTCGGTGACGTACCACCGGCCCGGGCCCAGCGTGCGGACCAGGGTGGTCTTGCCGGTCCCGCCCGGGGCGACGAAGGCCACGGCGGCGCCACTGGTCGGGTCGGCGAGGCAGGCGGCGTGGAGCATGAGGCACTGACCGGCGCGGGCGTCGACCGCCGTCTCGGTGATCCGTTGCGTCACGACCTGCAGCAGGTCATCCAGCTCGAGGCTGCTGTCGGACAGCACGTCGACGCGCACCTCGGCCGGCGTCCCGACCGCGGTCCGGCAGCACTCCCAGAGGTCCGCGAGGCGGTCCAGCACCTGGTGGGCCCGGTCGCCGGACACCCTGACCCCGACGGGTACCCCGAACGCGTCGACGACGATGTCCCGGGCCGCGGACCCCGCGTCAGCGGCCACTGGACCTCTCGACGCCGGACCGTTGACCACTGGACCTTTGAACGCTGGACTTTTGAACAAACGACGCCAGGTCCTTGGACTGCTGGAGCCGGCTTGGCTCGTGGACGTACATCATGTGGCCGGCCTCGTAGTAGGCGTGCTCGATGTTGCTGCGCAACGACTCCGGGACCTCCAGGTGCGCCACGACGTCCTGCGCGCCGTAGTAGGGCGTCGCCCCGTCGTGGTAGCCGTAGGCGATGTGCACCTTGAGGTGGGGGTTGCCCCGCATGGCCCGGGCCAGCTGCGCACTGACGTCGACCGGCTTGCCCTCGAACTCCTTGAACGACCACTCGGTCGAGGCCAGCTCCGAGATCTGCGCGTAGGGCAGGTCGTTCTGGTAGCCGAGCTCGTCCCGCACGTAGTGGTTCCACGCCGCCGCATAGGGGCCGCTGATCGCGTCCATCGACGGGTCGGCGTCCCACGTCTCGGCGTTGCCACGGACCAGGGGTCCGGTGAACCGCGAGTCGAGACGACCGACGGCCAGGCCCTGGTCACGCAGCAGCTCGGTGAAGAAGCGCACGTGCTCGATCCGCAGGTTGGCGCGGTCCACGTACTCCTCCGACAGCCCGGTCAGGGCGGCGAGGCGGGTCACGTGCTCGGCCCGCTCTGCGGCACTGAGCCGGGACCCCCGCGACAGCGCCCACGGGTAGTCGCGCGCGGCATACTCCTCCGCCTCGGCGAGCACGGTCTTGAGTGACTTGCGCCCGTGCTTGCCGTGGAAGTGCGCCGTGGCGGCGTAGGTCGGGAGGTAGTCGACGTGGGCGCGGTCGTTGCGGAACTCGAAGTCGACGGTGGCCAGGTCGAGCACCGAGCTGATCAGCATGATGCCGTTGACGTAGAGCCCGTGCCGGGTCTGCAGGTGCTCGGCCAGGGCCGCGGCGCGGATCGTGCCGTAGGACTCGCCGGCGATGAACTTCGGTGACAGCCAACGGTTGTGGCGCGTGGTCCAGAGGCGGATGAGCTCGCCCACGCTCTCGATGTCGGCCTTGAACCCGTGGTAGTCCTTGGGCTTGCCGCCCTCGACCGCGCGTGAGTAGCCGGTCGAGACGGGGTCGATGAAGACGAGGTCCGAGACGGCCAGCAGGGACTCGGTGTTGTCGACCAGGTCGTAGGGCGGTGGCGTGAGCCGGCCGACGTCGCCGGAGTCGACCCGCCGTGGGCCCAGCAGCCCCAGGTGGAGCCAGACCGAGCTGGAGCCCGGCCCGCCGTTGAACGCGAAGGTCACGGGGCGGCGGGCGCCCGCAGGTGCGTCGAGGACGTAGGACGTGACGCTGAGCTCGGCCTTGGCCTTGTGCCCCTTGAAGACGCCGTCCTCGAACACCTCCGCGCGCAGCACGATGCGCCCCGCCGTGGCGGTGTAGCGCAGGGTGCGCCGACCGACCTTGAGGGTATGCCGCGTGGTCACCAGGTCGTCCTTCGGCGGCACGGGCGGGGGCTCGGCGTTCGGCTTGCTTCCGACCGGGGCGCCCGCGGTCAACGGGGAGGACTCGGCTGGGGTCGTGGGCGCAGGGGAGGTCTGCGGGGTCTCGTCGGCCATGGTCGGCACCCTAGTGCGGCACTCAGCTGCAGAGGCAGACGACGGCCACGGCGTACGTGCGCGTCTGCGAGGCCTCTTGGTCGGGTTGCATGACGCGGCGCCTCCCGAGGAGCTACGCGGACGGCCGCATCGACAGGGCGACCCGCTGAGCTCAGGCGTCGCGGGTGGCGGAGCCGGAGGCGGTGACGACGAAGCAGTCGGGCGCGCGGAAGCCCCGGTCGGCGAAGGCTGACTCCACGGCTGCGATGGTCGCCTCCGCGGCGTCGGCCCGGACGAGCGCGATGGCCGACCCGCCGAAACCGCCGCCGGTCATCCGGGCGCCCAGGGCCCCGGTGGCCACAGCCGCCTCGACGGCGGTGTCGAGCTCAGCGACCGAGATCTCGAAGTCGTCGCGCATGGAGGCGTGCGAGGCGACGAAGAGGCTGCCCACCGTCGGGAAGTCGTTGTGGCGCAACGCCTCGACCGTCTCGCGCACCCGCTCGATCTCGGTGACGATGTGTCGCGCCCGTCGCCGGAGCAGGTCGGAGGAGAGCTGGGCGAGGCGCTCCGACAGGTCGTCGACGGAGACCTCGCGCAGGCTGGTGACGTCCAGCTCGCGGGCGGCCTGCTCGCACGACTCACGGCGTTCGGCGTACTGGCCGTCGACGAGCGCGTGCTCGGCGCGGGTGTCCATCACGAGCAGGGCCAGCCCGTGGGCGGCGAGGTCGAACGGCACCTGCTCGGTGCTGTGGTCGCGGCAGTCGAGCAGCAGGGCCCGGCCGGCCTCGGCGAGCAGGGCAGCGGACTGGTCCATGCCACCCGTGGGGGCCTGGGCGACGGTGTTCTCGGCCTCCACGCACACCGCAGCGAGGGCCGAGCGGCCCGACGAGGTGGCCAGCAAAGCGAGGTCGTGGAGGTCGGAGACGCCGGCCGCCACTGCACATTCCAGGGCGGCGGAGCTGGACAGACCGGCGCCGAGCGGCACCCCGCCGTCCACGGCCACGTCGAGCCCGTCCACGGCATACCCGGCGGTGCGCAGCGACCACGGCACCCCGGCGACATAGGCGGCCCAGCCGGTCGGGTGCCCGGCGCCGACGTCGCCGAGCTCGACCTCGACCACGCCGTCGCCCTGCGCGGAGACGATGCGCAGGAGGTCGTCGTCGCGACGCCGCAGGGCGGCGAAGGTGCGCTGCGGCAGCGCGATCGGCAGGCAGAGCCCACTGTTGTAGTCGGTGTGCTCCCCGATCAGGTTGACCCGGCCCGGCGCCGACCAGACCCCGGACGGCTCGGCACCGAAGGTCCCGCGGAAGAGCTCTGCGGCGCTGGCAGCGCTCACAGGGCCACGTCCCGCAGGCGCTCCGCGATCTGCTCCGGTGGCACGTCGTTGACCCAGCCGCCCACGCCGGACTCCGAGCCGGCGAGGTACTTCAGCTTCTTCGGAGAACGGAGCACCGACATCACCTGCAGGTGCAGTCGCGACACCTCGCGGCCCCGGCTGCTGGGGGCCTGGTGCCAGCCCGCGATGTAGGGCAACCGGATCGGGCTGCCGTCCTTGGCGACGTAGTAGCGGTCGAGCCGCTGCAGGAGGTCGAGGTAGACGGTGGCCAGGTCGTCGCGCTCGGACGACGTGAGGGAGGGCAGGTCGGGCACGTCGCGCCGCGGCGCCAGGTGCACCTCGACCGGCCAGCGCGCCGCGAAGGGCACGTAGGCCACCCAGTGCTCGCTCTCGGCGACGATGCGGACCTTGGCCTCGAGCTCGGCGGCGAGGATGTCGGCGCCGAGGAGTCGACCCGTGCGGGCGTGGTGCTCGGTCGCCTGCGCCAGGATGGCCGCGGAGCGTTGCGGCACATAGGGATACGCGTAGATCTGACCGTGGGGGTGGTGCAGGGTGACGCCGACCTGCTGGCCACGGTTCTCGAAGCAGAACACCTGCTCCACCTCGGGGAGCGCACCCAGCTCGGCCGTGCGGTCAGCCCAGGCGTCGATCACGGTGCGGGCCCGACTGGGGGAGAGGTCGGCGAAGGTCGAGTCGTGGTCGCTGGTGAAGCAGACCACCTCGCATCGGCCCAGCGCGGGGCCGGTCCGGTCCAGGTCGTCGGTCGGCTCGTCGTCCGGCTGGTGGTCGGAGACCGGCGCGTAGGAGGGGAACCGGTTCTCGAACACGACGACGTCGTAGGACGCCTCGGGCACCTCCGAGGGGACGCTCCCGGTGCCCGTGGGGCACAGCGGGCACTCGTCCTTGGGGGGCAGGAAGGTCCGGTTCAACCGGTGCCCGGCGACGGCGACCCAGTCGCCCACGAGGGCGTCGTGCCGGATCTCGCCCGACCGGGCACGCTCACCGAGGGGACGCTGGTCCTCGGCGGTGCGCACGGGGGCGTCGGAGGTGTCGTCGAAGTAGATGATCTCCCGACCGTCCGCGAGCCGACGGCTGGTGCGGGTCAGGCTCATGGGGTTCCTCGTCGGCGTCGGTCGAACCGGGTGCGGGGCTGCGTGGCGATCGTGACCTCGGCGCCGGCCTCGGTGAGGGCGGTGCGGGCGCGCGACCCGAGTCCCTCGTCGGAGACCACGAGGTCGACCGACGAGAGGGGGATGATCGTGCTGAGGCCGACGGTGCCCCACTTGGTGTGGTCGGCCAGGACGCAGACCTGCCGGGAGGTCTCGACCATGGCGCGGTTGGTCTCCGCCTCGACGAGGTTCGGGGTGGTGAGACCGGCCCGGGCATCCATGCCGTGCACGCCGAGGAAGAGCCGGTCGACGTGGAGCATCCGCAGGGCGGTCACGGCCACCGGTCCGACCAGGGCGTCCGAGGGGGTCCGGACGCCACCGGTCAGCACGACGGTCTGGCCGGGCGCCCCGGACTCGTGCAGCAGCTGGGCGACCGGCACCGAGTTGGTGACGACGGTGAGGTCGGGGACCGCGCAGACGGCGCGGGCGAACTCGAAGGTGGTCGTCCCCGCGGAGATCCCGATGGCCGCACCCGGCTCGACGAGCTGGGCGGCCGCCTCGGCGATGGCGATCTTCTGCGCCTGCATGAGCCCGGACTTGGCCGTGAAGCCCGGCTCCTCGCTGCTCCGGGCGCCGACGGCCAGGGCCCCGCCGTGCACGCGCTGCACGAGGCCCTCGCCCGCGAGCTGCTCGATGTCGCGACGCACGGTCATGTCGGAGACGCCGAGCTGTTCGACCAGCTCGGACACGCGAACCGCGCCACTCTCCTCGACGAGCCCGAGGATGGTGGTGCGGCGCTGGCTCGCGAGCATCTCGATCAGTCCTCCCTGACGACGGCGACGCCACCCGGCAGGAGGGTGACGGTCGGGCCCACGGGGCCATCACCCACCACATCATGGCCGGTCGCCGGCACCTCTTGGGGCTGGTCCGTGTCGTTGAGCAGGAACAGCCACGAACCCTCGGGGCCCCGGCGGCGGGTGGCCTCGACGCCCGGCGGGACGTCGGCGACCGGGGAGACCCCGCCCGCCCCGGTCACCCGGTCGAGGACCGCCGCCAACGAGACGTCGTCCGGGAGCGTGCTGAGGTACCACGCGGCGCCCGCTCCGGTGGCGCGGCGGGTCAGGCTCGGTCGCCCGGCCAGGGGGCCGGCGGCATACCGGTCGAGCACCTCGCTGTCGACGGCGGTGACGTCCTCGCTCCAGAGCCGACCCGCGCCTCCCTCGGCGAGCGCGACGGTCTCACCGGGCATGAGGGGGAAGAACTCCTCGACGCGCACGCCGAGCAGGTCACGGAAGGCGCCGGGGTAGCCGCCGAGCCGCACGTGGTCGTCCTCGGTGGCGATGCCGGAGAAGAAGGTGACGAGCACCTGGGCGCCGGCCGCGGCGGCCGCCGCGATCGCCGCCGCGTGCTCGTCGGTCACCAGGTACAGGGTGGGGACCACGACGACCCGGTATGCCGTGAGGTCGGCACTCGGGTGCACCACGTCGGCCGTGATGCCCTGGTCTCGCAGCACGCGGTGGATCGCGTGCGCCGTCGTGGGGTAGCGCAGCTCGCTGGACGGCATGGCGGGACCGTGCGCGGCCCACTGGGCCTGGTAGTCCCACAGGATCGCGACCTCGGCCTCGACCCGGGAGCCCTTGAGTGCCCCGAGCCGGCCGGCCAGGGCGCCGAGCTGGCAGACCTCGCGGAACCGCGCGCTGTCGCGGCCCGCGTGGGGGACGAGCGCGGAGTGGAACTTCTCGGACCCGGAGCGGGACTGCCGCCACTGGAAGAAGCCGATGGTGTCGGCGCCGCGCGCCACGTGCGCGATGCTGTCGCGCACGGTCTGGCCGGGGTCCTTCGCGGGGTTGACCGGCTGCCAGTTCACCGCGCTCGTGGAGTGCTCCATCAGCAGCCAGGGCGCGCCGCCGGCGAGGCCACGGGTGAGGTCGCCGCTGAAGGCGAGCTCGGCCCGGGGGTGCTCGAGGGTGGCCACGACGTAGTGGTCGGTGCTCACGACGTCCTGGTCGGGCGCCCACTGGTGGTAGTCGAGGTGGTCGAAGTGCGCGAGCGTCATGAAGTTCGTCGTCACCGGCACCCCGGGGGAGAGGTCGTTGAGGACCGCCTTCTCGCTGCGGTGGAAGTCCAGCAGGGTGGCCGACTGGAAGCGCTTGTAGTCGAGCTCGTGGGTCGGGTTGGCGAAGGTCGTGGTGAGCCGCGGGGGCAGGACCTGCTCCCAGTCGGTGTAGCGCTGGCTCCAGAAGGCGGTGCCCCAGGCGTCGTTGAGGCGGTCGAGCTCGCCGTAGCGGCGCTCCAGCCAGACCCGGAACCCGGCGGCACAGGTGTCGCAGTAGCACGGGATGTTGTGGCAGGCGTACTCGTTCGAGACGTGCCACAGGGCGAGCGCGGGGTGGTCGTGGTAGCGCTGGGCCAGCTGGGCGGTCAGCGCCAGGGCGTGGTCGCGGTAGATGTGTGAGCTGGGGCACCAGGCCTGCCGGCTGCCCGGCCACAACGTCCGGCCCTCGTGGTCGACGGGCAGGATCTCGGGGTGCGCCGCGGACAGCCAGGGGGGAGGGGTGGCGGTCGCGGTGGCGAGGTCGACCGCGATGTCGTTCTCGTGGAGCAGGCCCATGATGTCGTCGAGCCAGCCGAAGTCGTACTCGCCCTTGGCGGGCTCGAGCCAGGACCACGAGAAGACGCCGAGTGTCACGAACGAGACGCCGGACTCCCGCATGAGCTCCATGTCCTCGGCCCACACCTCGCGGGGCCACTGCTCGGGGTTGTAGTCGCCTCCGAAGGCGATCCGGTCTGTCGGCCACTGACGCATGGGCGACAGTGTTGCGCTGCTCAGGAAGCCATGTCAACAAAAATCAACATGTTGACGTCGAGATAGTTCGAAGGCGCGTCGCGAGGCGTGTGCGTGCGCGGATGCCGTTGCTGTTGAGCGGATCCTGAAACAGATCACGATGGAAGACCGTTCACGCGAAACGCTTGACAGCAGTCCCCCCGGCGGTCATCCTCGTTTCTTGTTGGTGGTTTTTGATCGAATCTGTCGAGATCAGCGACCTCACCACGCCGGTGCTATCAGCGTTCAAAGGAGACCGCATGTCCCGCCCCGCCTCCGAGGCCGAGTACCTTGCCAGCCTCGTCCCTGCCTCCGTCCGCGGTGTGAGCCGTCGGACCCTCCTGCGCGGCGCCCTCGGCGCCGGCACCCTGCTCGCAGCCCCCACGCTGCTGTCCGCCTGTGGCGGCGGCGGCAGCGGTGGCTCCGGTGGCGCCGCCACCGGCACCGTGACGGTCGGCTCCAACCAGTCGGACGCCGTCCCGAAGGCCGCGATCCAGGCCGTCATGGACGCCTTCCAGAAGGCCAACGCCGGCCTCACGGCCAAGGTCAACACGATCGACCACAACTCCTTCCAGGAGAACATCAACAACTACCTCCAGGGCTCGCCCGACGACGTGTGGATGTGGTTCGCGGGCTACCGGATGCGGTTCTTCGCCTCCAAGGGCCTCGCGGGTGACGTCTCCGACGTCTGGAAGGACCTGTCCGGCGCCGGGATGTCCGACGCGCTCAAGAAGTCCTCGACGGGTGACGACGGCAAGCAGTACTTCGTGCCGTCGACCTACTACCCGTGGGCGATGTTCTACCGCAAGAGCGTGTTCGAGAAGCACGGCTACGCCGAGCCCAAGACGCTCGACGAGTTCAAGACCCTCGGCACGCAGATGAAGAAGGACGGCCTGGTCCCGATCGCCTTCGGCGACAAGGACGGCTGGCCCGCCATGGGCACCTTCGACCAGCTCAACCTGCGGGTCAACGGTTACGACTTCCACGTCAACCTGATGGCCGGCAAGGAAGCCTGGAACAGCGACAAGGTCAAGGCTGTCTTCGACACCTGGGCCGGGCTGCTCGAGTTCCACCAGCCCGACTCGCTCGGACGCACCTGGCAGGAGGCCGCCCAGACGCTCCAGCAGAAGAAGGCCGGCACCTACCTGCTCGGGTCCTTCGTCGCCCAGCAGTTCGCCAAGGGGGCGGAGCAGGAGGACCTCACCTTCTTCAACTTCCCCGAGATCGACTCCACCATCGGCGCCGACGCCATCGAGGCGCCCATCGACGGCTACATGATGGCCAAGCGGCCCAAGAACGAGGCCGGGGCCAAGAAGCTGCTCGGCTACGTGGGCTCCGCCGCGGCGCAGAACATCGTCGTCAAGGCCGACCCGAGCGTCATCGCGACGAACGACCAGGCCGACAAGGCGGCCTACACGTCGCTGCAGAAGAAGTCGGTGGAGTTCGTCTCGCAGGCCAAGTCGATCGCCCAGTTCATGGACCGCGACACCCGGCCGGACTTCGCCTCGACGGTGATGATCCCGGCCATCCAGTCCTTCCTCAAGAACCCGAAGGACATCGACGGACTCGTCAACAGCATCGAGAAGCAGAAGAAGAGCATCTTCGCGAGCTGACCACCCGCGACGACGCCTCGAGGAGTCACCGTGTCGACAAGCACCACGCCAGATCGCACCACGCCGAAGCCCGCCGGGCCCAAGCCCGCCAAGCTGAAGCGCTCGAAGTACAAGGGCATCGACCACCTGTCCCCCGTGGACCGGGTCGTCGTCTCGGTGATGATCGGCGTCCCGACGCTGCTCGTGCTGTGGCTCGTCGTCGTCCCGGCGGTCGGGTCGGTCCTGCTCTCCTTCACCAACTGGGACGGGATCGGCCCGATCTCCTCGGCCAAGGTCGTGGGGCTCCAGAACTACAAGGACGTCCTGACGATCTACCCGCCGTTCGTGCCGGCTCTCCAGCACAACCTGATCTGGCTGGCGGTGATGTTCTTCATCGCCACCCCGATCGGCATGTTCCTCGCCATCCTGCTCGACCGGGAGGTGCGCGGCTCGCGGGTCTACCAGACCGCGATCTACCTCCCGGTCGTGCTGTCGCTGGCCCTCGTCGGGTTCATCTGGCAGCTCATCTACAGCCGCGACCAGGGCTTCATCAACCAGGTCACCGGTGGCTCGATCGACTGGTACGGCGACACCCGATACAACCTCTGGGCGGCCCTGCTGGCGTCGAGCTGGCGACACGTCGGCTACATCATGCTGCTCTACCTGGCCGGCCTGAAGGGCGTCGACCCGACGCTGCGCGAGGCGGCCAAGGTCGACGGGGCCAACGAGCGGACGACGTTCTTCAAGGTCGTCTTCCCGGTGATGTTCCCGATCAACATCATCGTGCTCGTCGTCACCGTCATCGAGTCGCTGCGGGCCTTCGACCTGGTCTGGGTCATCAACAAGGGGCGCAACGGCCTCGAGCTGATCTCGACCCTGGTGACGAGCAACATCGTGGGAGAGGCCAGCCGGATCGGCTTCGGGTCGGCACTGGCCACCTTCATGCTCGTCATCTCCTCGATCTTCATCGTCATCTACCTACGGATCGTCATGAGGGAGCAGCGATGACCGCCAGCAGCGAGGCGCCCCAGGTGGCTGCGCCGAGGAGCCGGAACCCGTTGAGCCCCAAGCGTCCCCAGGGCGCCGGGTCCAAGAAGGGCAACCGCGGCATCCAGGTCTTCCTGGCCGTCGTGGCGCTCGTGTGGATCTTCCCGGTCGCCTACGCCGTCCTCAACAGCTTCCGCGACTACGCCTACACGTCGCAGCACGGCTACCTGTCGTTCGGCGGGTTCACCCTGGCCAACTACAAGAACGCGTGGGAGCAGGCGAACTTCTCCCACACGATGCTCAACTCGGCCTACATCACGGTCCCCGCCGTGGTGCTGACGCTCTTCCTGTCGGCCTGCGTGGCGTTCGTCGTCGCGCGGTTCTCCTTCAAGTTCAACCTGGCCCTGCTCGGGTTGTTCACGGCGGCGAACCTCCTGCCGCCCCAGGCGCTGCTGATCCCGGTCTACCGGATGTTCCGCGCCATCGAGGTGCCGTTCTGGTTCAGCGACTCGGGCACGCTGCTCAACTCCTACTGGGGCCTGATCCTCGTCAACGTGGCGTTCCAGACCGGCTTCTGCACGTTCGTGCTGTCCAACTACATGAAGACGCTGCCCCGCGAGCTCTACGAGTCGGCCGTCGTCGACGGCGCGGGCGTGCTCCGCCAGTTCTTCCAGCTCACCCTCCCGCTGTGCCGCCCCCCGCTCGCCGCTCTGGCCACCCTCGAGGTGACCTGGATCTACAACGAGTTCTTCTGGGCGACCGTGCTGCTCCAGTCGGGCGACAAGTACCCCGTCACCAGCTCGATCAACAACCTGCGGGGCCAGTTCTTCACCGACAACAACCTGGTGGCCGCCGGCTCCGTGGTCATAGCCTTGCCCACCCTGATCGTCTTCTTCCTCCTGCAGAAGCAGTTCGTCGCAGGCCTGACCCTGGGAGCAACCAAGGGATGACGTCGCCGACCGCAACCCTCCGGTCCGCTGGTACCTGCCTCGTCCTCGACACCTCGGGGGCAGGGCTCCCGAGGGTGGTGCACTGGGGCGCCGACCTCACCGACGCCGTGGTCGCCGAGCTCCCCGCCCTCGTGGTCGGCCCCGTGGCCAACAACGCCCTGGACGAGCCCTGGCCGCTGACCGTCCTGCCCACCAGCGGTGACGGCTGGCTGGGCACCCCCGGGTATGCCGCGCACCGAGCCGGTGGCGCGACCGCCCCGCGGTGGGTGGTCACCTCGGAGCTGGACGGTGAGCGTGCCCTGGTCACCACCGCGGCCGACGGCGCGTCCGAGGTCGTGCTGCGGCACTCCCTCGACGAGCACGGCGTGCTCCGGGTCTCGAGCTCGGTGACCAACACCGGCAGCGACGCCGCGACGCCCCTCGACGTCGGCGCGCTGCGGGCGCTGCTCCCGCTCCCTGCGCGGGCCACCGAGGTGCTCGACCTGACCGGCCGCTGGTGCCGCGAGCGGTCGCCGCAGCGCTCGGTTCTCCAGGACGGCACCCACCTGCGCGCCTCGCGGCGTGGTCGCACCGGCCACGACGCGACCCTGCTGCTGACCGTCGGCACGGCCGGCTTCGGCTTCCGCACGGGTGAGGTCTGGTCGGTCCACGTCGCGTGGAGTGGCAACCACGAGCACCTCACCGAGCGACTCCCCGAGGGCGCCGGCATCCACGCGGCGGTGCTCGGCGGTGGTGAGCTGCTCGAGCCCGGCGAGGTCCGGCTCGCGCCGGGGGAGACCTACACGGCGCCCGACGTCGTGTTCGTGCACGCCACCGACGGCCTCGACGGCCTGTCCCGCCGGCTGCACCGCAGCCAGCGCAGCACTGCGCCGCACAGCAACGACCCGCGGCCCCTCGTCCTCAACACCTGGGAGGCGGTCTACTTCGACCACGACCTCGACCGGCTGAAGCAGCTCGCCGACACCGCCGCCGCGATCGGGGTCGAGCGGTTCGTCCTGGACGACGGCTGGTTCGGCAGCCGCCGCGACGACACCAGCGGGTTGGGTGACTGGGTGGTGTCCACCGACGCGTGGCCGCAGGGGCTCGGGCCGCTCGTCGAGCACGTCAAGGGCCACGGCATGGAGTTCGGGCTGTGGTTCGAGCCCGAGATGGTCAACCTCGACTCCGACCTGGTGCGGGCCCACCCCGACTGGGTCCTCGGACCGCAGGCGGGACCTCCGCGTCCGTCCCGGCAGCAGCACGTCCTCGACCTCGCCAACCCCGACGCGGCCGCCCACGTCGAGCAGCAGATCAGCGCGCTGGTCACCGAGCTCGGCATCGACTTCATCAAGTGGGACCACAACCGCGACCTGCACGAGGCGGTGCGCACCGGCCCCGACGGCGTCGACCGACCGGCCGTGCACGCCCAGACGACCGGCTTCTACGCCCTCCTCGACCGGCTCCGGGCGGCTCACCCCGCCCTGGAGATCGAGTCCTGCTCCAGCGGGGGAGCGCGGGTCGACCTCGGCGTCCTGGCGCGCACCGACCGGATCTGGACCAGCGACTGCAACGACGCGCTCGAGCGAGCGCAGATCCAGCGCTGGACCTCGCTGCTGGTGCCGGCCGAGGTGATGGGCACCCACATCGGCCCGGCGACCGCACACACCACCCACCGCACCCTCGACCTGTCCTTCCGGATGCTCGTGGCGCTCCAGGGTCACGCAGGGCTGGAGTGGGACATCACCGGGTGCACCCCCGACGAGCTGACCGCCCTGGCCGCCTGGTCGGGGCTCTACCGCGAGCTCCGCCCCCTGGTGCACACGGGCGACCTCGTGCGCGCCGACCTCCCCGAGGAGCGGGGGCTGCTCGTGACCGGCACCGTCGCGCCGGGCGGCGAGCAGGCGGCATACACGGTGCTGCGGACCCACACGGGTCCGTCGGTGACGCCCGGACTCCTCACCCTCCCCGGGCTCGACCCGGAGCGCACCTACACGGTCCGGGTCCGCCCCGAGGCGGGCCTGCCCGCGGGGATCCAGGTGCGCGGCCCGGGCTGGTGGGACGACGCACTGGACTCGGGCATCCGGGTCAGCGGAGCCGCGCTCGGACAGGTCGGCCTGGCGCTGCCGGTGCTCTCACCCGCCCGAGGTTTCCTCCTGCACCTGACCTGACAGAATGGCGGCCATGCCTGAAGCGTCCGCTCCCGCTGCGCTGCCCCGGACCCTGTCCGGGATGCAGCCGACCAGCGACTCCCTGCACCTCGGCAACTACCTCGGGGCGCTGGTCAACTGGGTGAAGCTGCAGGACGAGTTCGACGCCTTCTACTTCGTGGCCGACCTGCACGCCCTGACGGTCCCGACCGACCCGGCGGTGCTGCGCCACCGCACCCGCGCGACGGCAGCCCAGTTCATCGCCGGCGGCGTCGACCCCAAGCGGTCTGCGGTGTTCTGCCAGAGCCACGTCACCGAGCACGCCGAGCTGGGCTGGGTGATGAACTGCCTGACCGGTGACGGTGAAGCGCGGCGGATGACCCAGTTCAAGGACAAGGTCGCCAAGGGCCAGAACGCCAACGTCGGGCTGCTCACCTACCCGATGCTGATGGCCGCCGACATCCTCATGTACGACGCGGCCTACGTGCCGGTGGGCGAGGACCAGCGCCAGCACCTGGAGATCACCCGCGACCTGGCCGAGCGGTTCAACACCCGCTTCGGCGAGACCCTCGTCGTGCCGGACGCGTACATCGTCAAGGGCTCGGCCAAGATCATGGACCTCCAGGACCCGACTTCGAAGATGAGCAAGACCGGGTCCTCGCCCAAGGGCCTGATCGACCTGATGCAGGACCCGGCCAAGATCGCCAAGAACATCCGCTCGGCCGTCACCGACACAGACGGCGAGGTGCGCTACGACCCCGAGCACCAGCCGGGCATCTCCAACCTGCTCGTCATCCACTCGGTGCTGTCCGGCACCCCGGTCGAGGAGGTCGCGGCGTCCTTCGCGGGTCGTGGGTACGGCGACTTCAAGAAGGAGGTGGCCGACGTCGTGGTCGAGTGCCTCACCCCGTTCCAGGAGCGGCTGGCCGAGCTGCTCGACGACCCGGCCGAGCTCGACCGGATCCTAGCCGACGGCGCCGACCGCGCGCGCGAGGTCGCCCGGGCCACGATGGCCCGCGTGCGCGACGCCGCGGGACTGCTGCCCAGTGCCCGCTGAGCCGACAGTGCGCCCACAGAGCTTGGTCCAGAACGGCGTTGGGTAGGGTCGCCGTCGTGCCCACCATCGGTGTGTCCATCGCCATCCCGTCCCCCCACGCGGAGATGCTCCAGTCCAAGCGTGCCTCCTTCGGCGACCCCCTGGCCGACTCGATCCCCACCCACGTCACCCTGCTGCCGCCGACCGAGGTGGAGGGCGACGACCTGTCAGACGTGGTCGAGCACCTGGCCGACGTCGCCGCCCAAGGCCGCTCGTTCCCGATGGTGCTGCGGGGCACCGGCACGTTCCGGCCCATCTCGCCGGTGGTGTTCGTCCAGGTCTCCGGTGGGCTGGCCGACTGCGAGCTGCTGGAGAAGTCGGTGCGGCGCGGGCCGCTCAAGCGCAAGCTCGACTTCTACTACCACCCGCACGTGACGGTGGCCCACCACGTCTCCGACGACAACCTCGACCGCGCCTTCCACGAGCTGGCCGACTTCGAGTGCACCTTCGAGGTGACGGACTTCCACCTCTACGAGCACGGGACCGACGGCGTCTGGCGCCCGGTCCGGTCGTTCGAGCTGGACGGGGCCTGAGGGTGCAGACCCTCAGGGGCTGGTGGGCGCGCATCCAGGCGACCCCCGCCTGGCGGGCGTGGAAGCGGTACAGCGACCACCGGGGCAACCTCATCGCGGGTGGCGTCGGCTACTTCGCCTTCTTCTCGGTCTTCCCCGCGGTGCTGCTGGCCTTCACGGTGTTCGGGATCCTGCTGCGCAGCCAGCCGCAGCTGCTCGCTGACACCAAGGACGCCATCAACAACCTGCTGCCGGGCTTCGTCAAGACGCCCAGCCAGCCCAACGGCGTCATCGACGTCAGCGCGCCGACGGGCGCCGCGCTGTCGGTGCAGGGTGTCATCTCGGTCGTCGGCCTCGTGCTCGCCGGCACCGGCTGGCTGGGGGCGATGCGTGAGGGCATCCGAGCCATCTTCGGCGTGGAGGGCTCGCCGGGCAACGCCGTGCTGGCCAAGCTCCGTGACCTCGGGGTGCTCCTGCTGCTGGGTGTGGCGATCCTGCTCTCGGCGGCAGTCGGCGCCGTCGCCGGATCCACCGCCACCTGGGTGGCCGACCTGGTCGGTCTCGGCGGCCAGGAGTGGGTGCTCGGCGTCGTCGCCTTCGTCGTCGGTGTCGTCCTCGACGGCGCGATCGTGGCCGTCATGCTGCGCATCCTGTCGGGGCTCCCGCTGCCCTGGCGGGCCGTCCGCAACGGCGCGATCTTCGGTGGGGTGGGGCTGACCGTGCTCAAGACCTTCGGCGCCCTCCTCCTCTCGAGCACCACGAACAACAAGCTCTACCTCGGGTTCGCCCTGGTCGTCGGCCTGCTCGTGTGGCTCAACTTCATGTCGCGGGTCATCCTCATCTCCGCGGCCTGGGCGGCCAACGACCTCGACACGGGCGCCGCCGCCTCCGGCCTGACCGCGGGGCAGGTCGACAAGCTCGTCGAGGGCCCGGACAGCGAGGCCCTCGTCACGATCCGCCAGCGCACCGACGCGGGCCTGCCCACCTTCGGCCAGCGCGCCGCCGACCGCACCAGCGTCGCAGCGGGAGCGGTGCTCGGCGCGGTGGGCGCGGTCGCCCTCGGCACCATCGGCCGCGGCATACGGAGCCTGCTGCGCCGTAGGTGAGGCTCAGCGCTGCCGGCCGGCTCAGCGGTGCCGGCCGGCGCGCGCTCGCACGACCTGGCGCCGGGCCCGGACCGCGAGAGCGAGGGCCAGCAGCA
Organism: Phycicoccus sp. Soil802; assembly: GCF_001429605.1. Taxonomy (GTDB): domain Bacteria; phylum Actinomycetota; class Actinomycetes; order Actinomycetales; family Dermatophilaceae; genus Pedococcus. The sequence goes on along the minus strand of NZ_LMSS01000005.1, from coordinate 283,014 downwards.
CGACGACCGCACCGACCAGGCCGGCTTGGCCCAGCCGGCTGCTCGGCCAGAACCCGGCTCCGGCCTCCGGGACGGCGGCAGCCCTGGCGGCGGCACCGGTCGCCGGGGCCGTGGGGGAAGCGGGGGCGAGGCTGTCGGAGTTGCTCGGCAGCGGGCTGGGCGGCGTCGTGACGGTGCCGGGCTGCACGAGCTCACCGACGGACCCCGCACGGTCGCCGTAGGCGAAGGCCCAGTCGTACATCGCCGCCTGCGGGCGCCACGACGAGTCCAGCCCGTACATCTCGCTCAGCAGGTAGGTCTTCCCACCACGGGTCACGGCCGAGATGAAGGTGCGGTTGGCCTTCTCGGTGTAGCCGTTCTTGATCCCGATGGTGCCCTCGTAGTTGTAGAGGAGCTTGTTGTGGTTCTGGATCTTGAAGCTCGCGCGCTTCTTGGTCCTGGGGTCGACCCGACCCGGGAAGTCGACCTGCTTGGTTGCGACGTAGGTGCGGAAGTCCTTCAGCCCCAACGCAGCCCGGCCGATCAGGGCAAGGTCGTACGCACTCGAGGTCTGCCCCGGTGCGTCCAGCCCCGACGGGTCCTTCGCGACCGTGTCGTGCGCCCCGAGGTATGCCGCGTGCTCGTTCATCGCGGCCAGCGTCGCCTCGCGTCCGCCGCCGGCCTCGGCCAGCGCGTAGGCGGCGTCGTTGCCCGACGACATCAGCAAGCCCTGGAACAGCTGGCGTCCCGTGTAGGGGAGCCCGGGGACGATGCCGACCCGGGTGCCGTCCGCGTTCGCGTCCTGCTGCGTTGCGACGATCCTGCGGGTGGCAGGGACCTCGGGGATCAGCGTGAGGGCGGTGAGCGTCTTCAGCGTGCTCGCCGGCAACAGGCGGGCGTGGGCCGCCTTCGCGGCGATGACCTCGCCCGAGTCGAGGTCGGCCAGCACCCACGACACGTCCTTGAGCGGCGGTGGAGCAGGCACCCCGGCGGGGAGGTCGGTGACGACCCCCATCGAGGCCAGCTGCGGCCCCCCGATCGACAACAGCGGCTCCACCGTCGCCCGCGGCACCGGCAGCGTCTTGGTCGTCGCCGTCGGTGTCGGCTTCGGTGTCGTCGCCGCGTGGGCAGCAGCGGGCGCCAGCGCGCTCGTCGCGACCAGGAGTGCGAGGAGTGCGCGCGACGACGCTGTCACGAGGGCCAAGAGGTCAGAAACGCGAGGTCAGGAGCGCGCGCTTCACTTCCTGGATCGCCTTCGTCACCTCGATGCCACGAGGGCACGCGTCGGTGCAGTTGAAGGTGGTGCGGCAGCGCCACACCCCCTCCTTGTCGTTGAGGATCTCCAGGCGCTGCGTGCCGCCGTCGTCGCGGCTGTCGAAGATGAACCGGTGGGCGTTGACGATCGCCGCGGGACCGAAGTACTGGCCGTCGTTCCAGAAGACCGGGCAGCTCGTCGTGCAGGCCGCGCAGAGGATGCACTTGGTCGTGTCGTCGAACCGGTCTCGGTCGGCCTGGCTCTGGATCCGCTCACGGGTCGGCTCGTTGCCCTCGGTGATGAGGAACGGCATGACCTCGCGGTAGGCGTCGAAGAACGGCTCCATGTCGACGATCAGGTCCTTCTCGACGGGAAGGCCCTTGATCGGCTCGACGGTGATCGGCTTGTCTGGGTTGACGTCCTTGATCAGCGTCTTGCAGGCGAGCCGGTTCTTGCCGTTGATCCGCATGGCGTCCGACCCGCAGACGCCGTGGGCGCAGGACCGGCGGAACGACAGGGAGCCGTCCTGGTCCCACTTGATCTGGTGCAGCGCGTCGAGCACGCGGTCGGTGGCGTGCGCGGTGACCTCGTAGGTCTCCCAGTGCTGCTCGCTGTCGGTCTCGGGGTCGAACCGCGAGATCTTGAGCGTGACGGTGAAGGACGGGACCACCCCGGCCTTGGGGGAGTCCTGGCCGCCGGTCTGGTCGGTCTTCTCGGCAGTCGCGGTCATCAGTACTTGCGCTCCATCGGCTGGTAGCGGGTGACGGTCACTGGCTTGTAGTCCAGGCGGACCTCGTCGGCGAACTTCGGGCCCTGCTCGACGTCGGTGACCGGCGCGCGGTAGGCCATCGTGTGGCGCATGAAGTTCACGTCGTCGCGGGCCTCGTAGTCCTCCCGGAAGTGTCCGCCGCGCGACTCCTTGCGAGCCAGCGCACCCAGCGTGATCACCTCGGCCAGCTCGATGAGGAAACCGAGCTCGACGGCCTCGAGCAGGTCGGTGTTGTAGCGCTTGCCCTTGTCCTGCACGACGACGGCGGCGTAGCGCTCCTTGAGCTCGTCGATGACGCCGAGGGCCTCCTTCATCGAGGCCTCGGTGCGGAACACCTGGACGTTGCGGTCCATGGTCTCCTGCAGGGCGCGGCGCAGGTCGGCGACGCGCTCGCCGCTGTCGCGGGTGCGGATGGTCTCGACCATGCCCTCGACGAGCGCGGCCGGGTTGGCGGGCAGGTCCACGAACGGTGCGTTCGCGGCATACTCCGCGGCGGCGATGCCGGCCCGGCGCCCGAAGACGTTGATGTCCAGCAGGCTGTTGGTGCCGAGGCGGTTGGACCCGTGCACGGAGACGCAGGCGACCTCGCCGGCGGCGAAGAGGCCGGGGACGATGTCGGTGTTGTTGCGCAGCACCTCGGTCTCGACGTTGGTCGGCACGCCACCCATCGCGTAGTGCGCGGTCGGGTAGACCGGCACCGGCTCGGTGTAGGGCTCGACGCCGAGGTAGGTGCGCGCGAACTCGGTGATGTCGGGCAGCTTGGCGTCGATGTGGGCCGGCTCGAGGTGGGTCAGGTCGAGCAGCACGTAGTCCTTGTTGGGACCGGCGCCGCGACCCTCGCGGACCTCGTTGGCCATCGACCGGGCGACGATGTCGCGGGGGGCGAGGTCCTTGATGGTGGGGGCGTAGCGCTCCATGAAGCGCTCGCCGTCGGCGTTGCGGAGGATGCCGCCCTCACCGCGGGCCGCCTCGGACAGCAGGATGCCGAGACCGGCCAGGCCGGTCGGGTGGAACTGGAAGAACTCCATGTCCTCCAACGGGATGCCGCGGCGGAAGGCCACGCCCATGCCGTCGCCGGTGAGGGTGTGGGCGTTCGAGGTGGTCTTGAAGACCTTGCCCGTGCCGCCCGTCGCGAAGACGACCGACTTGGCCTGGAACACGTGCAGCTCGCCGGTGGCCAGCTCGTAGGCGACGACGCCCGCGGTGTGCTCGACGCCGTCGGGGCCGGTGTTCATCAGCAGGTCGAGGACGTAGAACTCGTTGTAGAACTCCACGCCCTGCTTCACGCAGTTCTGGTAGAGCGTCTGCAGGATCATGTGACCCGTGCGGTCGGCCGCGAAGCAGGACCGGCGGACGGCGGCCTCACCGTGGTTGCGCGTGTGCCCGCCGAAGCGGCGCTGGTCGATCTTGCCCTCGGGCGTGCGGTTGAACGGCAGGCCCATCTTCTCGAGGTCGATGACCGCGTCGATCGCCTCGCGGCACATGATCTCGGCTGCGTCCTGGTCGACGAGGTAGTCGCCACCCTTGACGGTGTCGAAGGTGTGCCACTCCCAGTTGTCCTCCTCGACGTTGGCGAGGGCGGCGCACATGCCGCCCTGCGCCGCGCCGGTGTGGGAGCGGGTCGGGTAGAGCTTGGTCAGCACCGCCGTGCGGGTGCGGGTGCTCGACTCCAGCGCGGCGCGCATGCCTGCGCCGCCCGCGCCGACGATGACCACGTCGTACTTGTGCGTCTGCATCAGTGCTGGTTCCTTCGGGTTCCTGGGTCGTCCGTGGTCATCGTGCGCACACGGAGAGGGTGGAGGACGGGTCGAGGCACGGGTCGAAGGTGAAGATGACCAGGGTGCCGAGCACCATGACGAGCAGCGCGCTTGCCACCAGCAGACCCTTGAGGATCCACCGGGTGCGGTCCTTCTCGGTGTAGTCGTTGATGATCGTGCGGACCCCGTTGAACCCGTGCAGCTCGGCCAGCCAGAGCATCAACATGTCCCAGGTCTGCCAGAAGGGGCTGCTCCACTTGCCGGCGACGAACGCGAAGTCGATGCCGTGGATGCCCTCGCCGAGCATGAGGTTGACGAACAGGTGGCCGAAGACGAGGACGAGCAGCAGCACGCCGCTGGCCCGCATGAACACCCACGACCAGAGCTCGAAGTTGCCGCGGCCCTTGGAGACCCGGCGGTAGCGGGACTTCTTCTTGGAGACGGCGTCGGGGCCGGCGTGGTAGTTGGTCTCGGTGGTGGCGCTCATGACTTCCCCCGGCCTCTCAGCGCGTGAACACGATGGTCAGGTGCCGGATCGCGAAGGGCGCGAAGAGCACGACGAAGCCGATGACGACCGCCCAGAAGAGCTGTCGCTGGTACTTCGGGCCCTTGGCCCAGAAGTCGACGGCGATGATGCGCAGGCCGTTGAGCGCGTGGAAGATCACCGCGGCGACGAGGCCGGCCTCACCGAGCCCGACGATGGGGTTCTTGTAGGCCTCCATCACCTCGTTGTAGGCGTCGGGGGAGACCCGCACCAGCGCAGTGTCGAGCACGTGCGCGAAGAGGAAGAGGAAGAGGAGTACGCCGCTGATGCGGTGGGCCACCCACGACCACATGCCTTCGCGGCCGCGGTAGAGGGTCCCGTTGGCTGCCTGCGCCACTGCGCGTCCCTTTCGAAGCAGATGTCACGGCAGTCGTCGTCCAGCGTCGAGGGCCGTAGTACGCCCGTCAGGTTATCGGCCCGGCAGCGTGCACCGTGAACGCCCCTGCTGTGAGAAAGCAGACAGGCCGGGTTACCAGTCGGTATGCCGCGTGGTGGCCGGTGGCCCGGTCCTTGCCGACGTGTGGGCCGCGCTGCTCCGGGGCTTGACTTCGAGCACACTCCAACCCCCACGCTGGGACCATGGAGCTGACCACGGAGCTGACCATCGCCGAGACGGCCGAGCGGACCGGGCTCACCGCCCACACGCTGCGTTACTACGAGCGGGACGGGCTGATGCTCGACGTGCCGCGATCCACCAGCGGGCACCGCCGCTACCGCGAGGGTGACCTGGGCTGGATCGAGCTGATCACCCGGCTGCGCACCACGGGCATGCCGATCCGGGACGTCCGTCGCTACGCCCAGCTGGTGCGCGCCGGGGAGGGCAACGAGGCCGAGCGCCTGGAGATCCTCTGTCGCCATCGCGACGCAGTCCGCGCGCGCCTCGAGGCGGAGGCCCGGCACCTGGCCGCCATCGAGCGCAAGATCGCGGTCTACCTCGGCGAGGCCGACACCTGCCACTGAAGACGTGACCGTCGCCCGGCGTGACCCGGCGCCGGCGCGACGCCGGTTCACGGCGGAGTGGTCACCAGACCCGCTCGCGCTCGCCGTCGAGCATGGCCTGCTGCTCCGCCGTGAGCTCGAGGTCGACTGCCTCGATGCTCTCGTCGAGCTGGGCCACCGCCGAGGCGCCGACCAGCGGGATGGCGGGCACGGGTGCACCGAGCATCCACGCGAGCACCACCTGGTTCCGGGTCGCCCCGGTCTGCCTGGCCACCTCGTCCAGCACCGCGAGCCTGGCGGGCGTGCCCGGGTGGTCGAACGACTCCGGAAGGGGCTTGTCGGCACGGGTGTAGGCCCCCTTGAGCAGCGGCGAGTAGGCCACCAGGCTCAGGCTCGGGTCGTCGGCGAGCCAGCTCAGCACCGCACCGTCCGCGACGCCGACGGTGCCCTCGGGCGACGCGAGCCCGGGCTGGTCGGTGCGCGGCCGCAGGTAGGAGTGCTGGAACTGCACGACGTCGTAGGACGGCCGACCGCCCGCAAGGCTCCGCGAGCGCTCCAGCTCCCACGCCCAGAAGTTGCTGGCGCCGAGCATGCCGACCGCGCCGTCCTCGACCAGGCCGGCGAGCCCGTCGACCTGGTCGGCCAGCGGCGTGCCGGGGTCGCGCAGGTGCGCGTAGTAGAGGTCGATCTGCTCGATCCCGAGCCGGTCCCGGCTGCGGTCCACCTGCTCCCGGACCACGGCGGGGGACAACCCCTCGATGCTGCGGAAGTCGCGGGCCGGTGCCAGCGGGCGGGCCCCGACCTTGGTGGCGACGACCATGCTGTCGCGCTTGCCGCTGCTGGCCAACCAGCGGCCGAGCAGCGCCTCGCTCTCGCCACCCTGGGTCCCGTTGGCCCAGAAGGCGTAGTTGTTGGAGGTGTCGACGAAGGTGCCCCCGGCCTCTGCGAACCGGTCCAGCAGGGCGTAGGCGGTCGGCTCGTCCGTGGCGGTGCCGAACCACATGGCGCCGAGGGCGAGCACGCTCACCTCGCGCTGGCGGGCGGGCTGGGTGCCGATCGTGCGGTACTTCATGGTGCGCTCCTGTTCGCTCTGGTGCGAACGACCGTTCCGCTTCGAGCGCGCTGCAAGTCAAGCCCGCACCGCGTCCAGTCCTGACGGCGTCTGACGGACTGCCTACCCGACGAGCGTCCGGGACCGCTGGGCATCGGCGTAGTGCCCGAGCAGCTGGTCGGTGAGGGTGGCCCACGACCGGCCGGTCACCTGCACCCGCCCGGCGGCACCCATCGCCTCGCGCTTGACCCGGTCGCCGGCGAGGTGGGCGACCGCGTCGCGCAGCGCCGTCGGGTCGTCGGGGTCGAAGAGCAGTCCGGTGCGGGAGTGGTCGACGAGGTCGAGCGGGCCACCGCGGCCGGGTGCCACGACCGGCAGCCCGGTCGCGGCGGCCTCCTGGAGGGTCTGGCCGAAGGTCTCCCGGGTGCCGGTGTGCACGAAGAGGTCGAACGCGGCATACGCCCGGGCGAGGTCGTCGCCCTCGCGCCGGCCGAGGAAGACGGTGTCGACACCGGCCGCGGTGAGCGCGGCGCCGTCCTGGACGCGGGTGGGTCCGTCGCCGACGAGCACCACGCGCACGCCGGCCAGTCCCGCGAGGCTGGTGAGTCGCTGCAGCTCCTTCTCGGGGGCGAGCCGCCCGACGTAGCCGACGAGGACCTCGCCGTGCGGGGCCAGCGAGCGGCGCAGGGCAGCGGTGCCCGCGTCGAGCCGCCACCCGGGGTGGAACTGCACGGCGTCGACCCCCCTGGCCCAGAGGGTGACGCGGGGGATGTCGTGGGCGCGCAGCTCGGCCAGCGTCGCGGACGACGGGGCCAGGGTGAGGTCGGCCAGCTCGTGCATGCGACGGATCCACCGCCAGGCCGCCCGGGCCGCCCCGCGGCCCACCGCGCCGGGACCGTGCTGGCGGATGTAGCTCGGCATGTCGGTCTGGTAGACCGCGACGGTGGGGAGGCCGAGGCGGTCGGCGGCCGACAAGGCGCTGGCGCCGAGGACGAAGGGTGAGGCCACGTGCACCACGTCGGGCGCGAAGCCGCGCAGCAGGGTCTCCACCTCGCCACCCAGCGGGAGGCCGACCGGGAACTGGCGCACCGGCACGGACGCGAGGCCGTGCACGGCATACCCGGCGTAGCTCGTGGGGGCGGGACGGGGGGCGATGACGACCACCTCGTGGCCGCCGTCGCGCAGGCACTCGACCACCCGGCAGACGCTGGTCGTCACGCCGTTGAGGTAGGGGAGGAAGGACTCCGTCACGATGGCGACTCGCACGACTCCAGCGTCCGCACCCCGGGTGAGGGGACGGCCACGGCCAGGGGTGTGTCGGGTGAGCGGCAGGTGACCGGCTGGTGCGTGGGCTAGCGTTCCGGCCATGTCATCGCCGGCGACCACGGAGGCTGCACCACGGACCGACCACTTCTGGGCGGTGGTCCCGGCCGGCGGGGCGGGCACCAGGCTCTGGCCGCTGTCGCGGGCCAGCTCGCCCAAGTTCCTGCGCGACCTCACCGGCACCGGGCGCTCGCTGCTGCAGTCGACCTGGGACCGGTTGACCCCGTTGACCGGGCCGCGTGTGCTGGTCGTCACCGGCGTCGCCCACCGTGCTGCCGTCGCCGACCAGCTGCCGGACCTGCCCGCCGACCAGCTGCTCGCCGAGCCGGCCCCACGCGACTCGATGGCCGCGATCGGCTGGGCCGCGGCGGTGCTCGAGGCCCGCGACCCGTCGGCCGTGCTCGGGTCGTTCGCGGCCGACCACGTGATCGGCGACGAGGACGCCTTCCGGGCCTGTGTCGCCGAGGCGGTGGCCGCCGCCGAGCTGGGGTACGTCGTGACGATCGGCATCGAGCCGACCCACCCGGCGACCGGGTTCGGCTACATCGAGCTGGGCGATGCACTGGGGTCGGGCTCCGCCCATGCCGTGACCCAGTTCGTGGAGAAGCCGGACCGGGCCCGGGCCGAGGAGTACCTCGCCACCGGCCGGTTCCGCTGGAACGCCGGGATGTTCGTCGTCAAGGCGACCGTGCTGCTCGACCTGCTGGCGCAGTGGCACCCCGAGCTCGCGACCGGCCTGCGGGCGCTCGCGGCCGACCCGTCGCGGCTGGCCGACGTGTGGCCCGGCCTCGAGAAGATCGCGATCGACCACGCGGTCGCCGAGCCGGCGGCCGCCGAGGGCCGGGTTGCCGTGGTGCCCGGTGGGTTCGGCTGGGACGACGTGGGCGACTTCAGCTCGCTGGGTGCCCTGCTCCCCGACGCCGACGGTATGCCGGGGGTGCGGGTCCTCGGTGACGCCTCCGCCGTGCGGGTGGTCGACGCGAGCGGGGTCGTCGTCCCCGGGGGTGACCGCGTGGTGGCGGTCGTCGGGCTCGACGACGTGGTCGTGGTCGACACCCCGGACGCGCTCCTGGTGATGTCGCGCGACCGCGCCCAGGACGTCAAGGCGGTCGTCGACGCCCTCCGGGCCGAGGGCCGCACCGACCTGCTCTGACCGGCCCGTTCAGGTGGCGAGGTCGCGGCGCCGGAACGCGGTGGCACCGACGGCGGCCACCAGCGCGGCCACGACCAGCAGCCCCACGAGCCCGGCTGCGTTCGGGTCACCGCCGGGCAGGCTCCCGAGGTGGTCGAACGGCGACAGCCCGAGGGCCCAGCCCGGCAGTGACAGCAGCGCGCCGAACTCGCCCAGCACCACGAACTCCGCCAGCACCGCCCACGCAGCAGTCGAGAGCCGCGGGACCAGGCCGAACAGCAGCAGCGTGAGGCCGACGCAGACCAGCACGGCAGGTGCCGTGGCGAGCGCCGCAGGCAGCAGCTCGGCGACGCCCGTCGTACTCACCGATCCTGCGGCGACACCTGCGGCGACGCCCACCACGGCGAGCAGCCACACGGACCCGGCGCCCGCGATCACGAGGTGGCTGGCGAGCCAGCGCCAGCGGCTGACCGGGGTGGCCAGGACGATCTCGCCGCGCCCGGCGTTCTCCTCCGACCGCAGCCGTAGCGCGGTCGCGATGCCGTAGGCCGCTGCCCCCACCGCGAGGAAGCGCAGCTCGGTGCCGAAGAAGGCGTCGAGGAGGGAGCCCTGTCCGCCACTCATCTTTCGGAGCATCTCCTCGACGTCGGGGCTGTCGGCGATCTGGTCCACCGACGAGGCGATGTTGCCGATGACCAGGCCGAGCACGGCATACCCGATGGTCCACCCGAGCAGCGAGCCGCGCTGCAGCCGCCAGGCGAGCCCGTAGGGCGTCCCCAGCCGGGCGGCACCCCGCGCCGGTCCCGGGCGGGCGGCCCACAGCCCCGAGCCCAGGTCGCGGCGGTGCAGCAGGGCGTCGGCGACGGCGAGCAGCAGGGCGGTGGCGACCACGGCCGGGACCACGAGCCACAGCCGGTTGGCGCCATAGGGGCTGACCTTCTCGGCCCAGCCCAGGAACGACAGCCACGCAAGGTCCTGGCCTGCGCCGGTGGCGGTGTCGGCGGTGGCCCGGATGACGAAGGCCAGCCCCAGCACTCCGATCGCGATGCCGCCGGCGCCCCGCGTGGTCGAGGTCAGCTGGACGGCGACCGCGGTGACACCGGTCATGACCAGGCCGGCCACGACCTCGACCGCGCCGAGCGCGAACGACCCCACCGCGTCGACGCCGGTGGCGAGCAGGCTCAGCGCGGACAGCAGGCCGGTGGCGAGGACGGTCAGGCTCGCGAGCGCGAAGGCTGCGGCAAGGGGCGCGCGTCGCCCGACCACCCCGGCGGCGAGGAGCTCGAGGCGGCCGTCCTCCTCCTCGCTGCGGGTGTGCCGGCGGACCAGCGCGAAGGCGAGGAACGCGGTGGCCAGGCTGCCCATCATCACGGTCTTGAGCACGCCGATCCCGGCCACCGTCGCTGACGGGAGCGGTCCGTAGAGTGCGGTCAGCGACGGGTTGTCGACCATCGCGGAGGCGCCACTCGCTGCCGCGGCGTCGCTGGGGTAGAGGTCGAGGGTGGCGGCCATCGAGCCGTAGGCCGTGGCCACGAGCGCGAGCACGCTGGCGACGACGATCCACCGGTCGCGCCGCCAGGCCAGTCGCAGGAGGGTGCCGGTGCCGGCGAGCGACGTCATGCCGGGACCTCCTCCCGCGGGGCCGGGTCGGTGAGGGTGTCGCGGTACTGCGAGAGGAACAGCTCCTCCAGGGTCGGCGGCTGGCAGGTCAGTGCCTCGATGCCGTGCGCACCGAGGCGCTGGAGCACGTCGCCGACCGCGCTGGTCTCGACGGACAGCACGATCCGGTCGCGGTCCTCCCGCGCGGAGTCGACCCCGGGCCAACCGCCCGCCTCCGACCCTGCGAGCGGCCGCGCGAGGGACGCGGAGATGCTCGTGCGGGTGAGGTGGCGCAGGTCGGCGAGCGTGCCGGAGTCGACGATCCGACCGGCGCGCACGATGCTCACCCGGTCGGCGGCGGTCTCCACCTCGGACAGGATGTGGCTCGAGAGCAGGACGGTGCGGCCTTCGGCGCGGACCCGGGCCAGGTGCTCCTGGAACACCTTCTCCATCAACGGGTCGAGGCCGGAGGTGGGCTCGTCGAGGACGAGCAGCGGCACGTCGGAGGCGAACGCCGCGACGAGGGCGACCTTCTGCCGGTTGCCCTTGGAGTAGGAGCGACCCTTCTTCGTGGGGTCGAGCTCGAAGGCCTCGAGCAGCTCCGCGCGACGGCCCTCGTCGATGCCTCCCCGCAGCCGGCCGAGCAGGTCGATGACCTCGCCGCCGGTGAGGTTGGGCCAGAGCACGACGTCGCCGGGCACGTAGGCGAGCTGGCGGTGCAGCTCGGTGGCGTCCGCCCAGGGGTCCCGGCCGAGCAGGGTCACCGTGCCGCCGTCGGTGCGCAGCAGCCCGAGGAGGACGCGGATGGTGGTGGACTTCCCGGCGCCGTTGGGCCCGAGGAAGCCGTGGACCTCGCCCTCGTGGACGGTCAGGTCGAGACCGTCGAGGGCGGTCGTGGTGCCGAACTTCTTGGTGAGGCCGACGGCCTCGATGACAGGAGCCATGACTCCGACCATACACTGTTTTCAGAAAACTCTGAATGATCTAAACTTCCCTCATGACGCCCACTCCTGCTGCCGACCCCTCGCGCTTCGTCGAGCGCTTCGGGTCGGCGCTCACCGCGGCCGGGATGCAGCGGCTGCCGGCGCGCGTGTTCGCCGCGTTGCTGGCCGACGACGACGGGCGGATGACGGCGGCCGAGATCGGGGAGGTGCTCGCGGTCAGCCCGGCGTCCGTGTCCGGTGCGGTGCGCTCGCTGCAGCAGATGCGGATGATCCACCGGGAGCGCGAGCAGGGGACCCGGCGCGACGTCTACGTCGTCGCCGACGACGCCTGGCACGACATGATGATGAACTCGGCCAACATCTACGCCCCCCTCACCCAGTCGCTCAGCGAAGGCGTCGACCAGGTCGGCGGTCGGGGCACGACGGCCGGCGACCGGCTGGCGCTGAGCGTGGCGTTCCTCGAGTTCGTGACCGAGGAGATGCACCAGCTCTCCGAGCGGTGGGACAAGCGCCGGGCCGAGCTCGGCTACTGAGCGCCACACCTTTATCGGGTCTGGCAAGAACCTTGACCTTCACTCGACTTCCGAAGTGGGGTGAGGGTCAACCTTCCTCCTTGACCCGATAAAGCTGGGAGGGGGCGGGGGCTGGGTGGCGGGGTGGGGTGACCGAGGCCACGGTGAGGTGGGCCACGAGCGGCGACCACACGGCATACCGGCTCACTATCGTGGGCGGCATGGCCGCCGATGTCCCCGAAGCACGCTCCGAGTCCGACCTCCCGATCAAGGCCGTGTATGCCGCGGGCGACCTCGAGGGCTTCGACGCGGACTCCCAGCTCGGTCACCCCGGGCAGTTCCCCTACACGCGGGGCGTCTACCCGAACATGTACACGGGACGCCCGTGGACGATGCGGCAGTACGCCGGGTTCGGCACCGCCAAGGAGTCGAACGAGCGCTACCACGAGCTCGTGGCCAACGGCACCGGCGGGCTCTCGGTGGCCTTCGACCTGCCGACCCAGATGGGCTACGACTCCGACGAGGCCATCGCCAGCGGCGAGGTCGGCAAGGTCGGGGTCGCGATCGACTCGATCGACGACATGCGGACGCTCTTCGGTGGCCTGCCGCTCGGTGACCTGTCGACGTCGATGACCATCAACGCCCCCGCCGCGACGCTGCTGCTGATGTACCAGCTGGTGGCCGAGGAGAACGGCGCGGACGCGTCCCGGCTGGCCGGGACGATCCAGAACGACGTGCTCAAGGAGTACATCGCCCGCGGCACCTACATCTACCCGCCGAAGGAGTCGCTGCGGCTGATCAGCGACATCTTCGCCTACTGCCACAAGGAACTGCCGCGCTGGAACACCATCTCCATCAGCGGCTACCACATGGCCGAGGCCGGGGCGACGCCCGCGCAGGAGATCGCCTTCACGCTCGCCAACGCCAAGGAGTACGTGCGCGCGGCCCAGGCTGCCGGGCTCGACGTCGACGACTTCGCGCCGCGCCTCTCCTTCTTCTTCGTGGCGCGGACGACGTTGCTGGAGGAGGTTGCGAAGTTCCGTGCCGCCCGGCGGATCTGGGCGCGGGTCATGCGTGACGAGTTCGGCGCGAAGAACCCCAAGAGCCAGATGCTGCGGTTCCACACCCAGACCGCCGGGGTCCAGCTGACCGCCCAGCAGCCCGAGGTCAACCTGGTCCGGGTGGCCCTCCAGGGCCTCGGCGCGGTGCTCGGCGGCACCCAGTCGCTGCACACCAACTCGTTCGACGAGGCGATCGCCCTGCCGACGCAGAAGGCCGCCCGCCTCGCCCTGCGCACCCAGCAGGTGATCGCCTACGAGACCGACGTGACCAAGACCGTCGACCCGTTCGCCGGCTCCTACGTCGTCGAGTCGATGACCGACGACGTCGAGGCCGCCGCGCTCGACCTCATCCAGGCCGTCGAGGACCGCGGGGGAGCGGTCGCCGCGATCGAGCAGGGCTTCCAGAAGTCCGAGATCGAGCGCTCGGCCTACCTCCGCGCTCGACCTCATCCAGGCCGTCGAGGACCGCGGGGGAGCGGTCGCCGCGATCGAGCAGGGCTTCCAGAAGTCCGAGATCGAGCGCTCGGCCTACCGCATCGCCCTCGAGATCGACAGCAAGGAGCGCACCGTCGTCGGCCTCAACCGGTTCGCCCTCGACGAGGAGGAGCCCTACGAGCCGCTGCGCGTCGACCCGCAGATCGAGCACGACCAGCGCGAGCGGCTCGCCGCGCTGCGGGCCGAGCGCGACAACGCCGCCGTCGAGGCGGCCCTCGAGGCGGTCCGCGAGGCGGCGAGGGGCACCGACAACCTGCTCTACCCGATGCGCGAGGCGCTGCGGCTGCGGGCCACCGGCGGCGAGGTCAGCCACGCGCTGCGCGACGTCTGGGGCCTCTACGTCCCGCGTGAGACCTTCTGACCTGGCCGGGGCGTCGAGTTCGCGCGAGTAGAGTGCGCGCTGACATGACCGACAACCTCCTGATGGCGCTGTGCGCCAGCATCGACGCGCTCGCCCCGGAGCTTCTCGACCTCCAGCACGACGTGCACGCCCACCCCGAGCTGTCCCGGGGTGAGGCCCGCACGACGGCAGCGGTCGCTCGCCGACTCGCCGCGGCCGGGATCACCCACCGCACCCTGCCCGTCAGCGGCCTGGTCGCCGACCTCGGAGCCGAGCAGCCGGCCTACCGGGTGGCACTGCGCGCCGACCTCGACGCCCTGCCGGTGGGGGAGCGCACGGGACTGCCCTGGGCCTCGACCACCGAAGGCATCTGCCACGCCTGCGGACACGATGTCCACGTGGCCGCCATGCTCGGCGCGGGACTCGCCCTCAAGCAGCACGAGGAAGCCCTGCGCGAGCGCGGCATCGGCGTGCGACTGCTCTTCCAGCCCGCCGAGGAGGTCATCCCCGGCGGCGCCGTCGACCTGCTGGCCGAGGGTGCGCTCGACGGGGTCGACGCCATCTTCGCCGTGCACTGCGACCCCAGCCTCGACGTCGGCTCCGTGGGCCTGCGTGACGGCGCCATCACCGCGGCCGCCGACCGGGTCAGCGTCCACCTGAGCGGTCGCGGGGGCCACACCTCGCGTCCCCACCTGACCGAGGACCTCACCTTCGCCCTGGCCAAGGTGGTGACCGAGCTCCCCGCCGTGCTCTCCCGACGACTCGACCCGCGCACCGCGTTCGCGCTGGTCTGGGGCGAGGTGCACGCCGGCCAGGCGGCCAACGTCATCCCGTCCAGCGGCGCCATCGCCGGCACCCTGCGGATGCTCGACGCGAAGGCCTGGACCACGATCGGACCCCTCCTCGCCGAGGCGGTCGAGCACGTCGTCGCCCCGTATGCCGTGACGGCAGTCCTCGAGCACGTCCAGGGAGTGCCGCCCGTGGTCAACGACCCCGAGGCGATCGAGGTCCTCCGGGCCGCTGCCGAGGGTGCCGGGCTGGTGGCCGTCGGCACGCCCCAGTCCCTCGGCGGCGAGGACTTCGCGTGGTACCTGCGCCAGGTGCCGGGCGCGATGGCGCGGCTCGGCACCCGCACCCCCGGTGGCCCCACCTACGACCTGCACCAGGGCGACCTCGTGGTCGACGACGGCTCGGTCGTCCAGGGGGCGAGGCTGCTCGCCGGGGCGGTCGTGGCTGGTGTGGTCAAGACCCGCGCGGGTGCTCCTGCAGCTGTATGAGGGACAGTCGCGGATCGGTAACGGTTTGTGCCCCAACACCGTCAAGGCTGACCAACCTGTCGATTCGTCGGGCTATCCTCACGGCCTAGTGGCGCACCAGAGCGCCTCGTGCATACCAAAGAACAGGAGACAGCCTTGCGTCACACGATGAAGGTTGCAGCGGTGATGTCGGTGGCAGCACTGACCCTCGCCGCATGTGGTGACTCGGGCAACGGCTCGGGGTCCAGCAGTTCCAGCTCGAGCACGACCAAGAAGAGCGACGTCAAGGTCGGCATGGCCTACGACGTCGGTGGTCGTGGTGACCAGTCCTTCAACGACTCCGCTGCGGCGGGTCTGGACAAGGCCAAGTCCGAGCTCGGCGTGGACACCAAGGAAGCCGCCGCGGTCAACGGCGAGAACGAAGCAGCCCGCGAGGAGCGCCTCCAGCAGCTCATCGACGCCGGCTACACCCACGTCGTCGCGGTCGGGTTCGCCTACGCCAAGTCGGTCGGCAAGGCCGCCAAGGACAACCCCGAGGTCCACTTCGCCATCGTCGACGACGCGTCGGACGACTCCAAGGGCGCGAACGTCGACCAGATCACCTTCGCCGAGAACGAGGGCTCCTTCCTCGTCGGTGCGGCGGCTGCCCTGAAGTCCAAGACGGGCCACATCGGCTTCGTCGGTGGCGTCAACGTCCCGCTCATCAAGAAGTTCGAGGCTGGCTACATCGCCGGTGCGAAGGCCGTCAACCCGGCCATCAAGATCGACTCGCAGTACCTCACCCAGCCGCCGGACTTCAGCGGCTTCGGTGACCCGGCCAAGGGCAAGACCGCGGCTGACGGCATGTACCAGAAGGGCGCCGACGTGGTCTACCACGCCGCCGGCGGCTCGGGTGGTGGCGTCTTCACGGCGGCCAAGGCGGCCGGCAAGCTCGCGATCGGTGTCGACTCGGACCAGGCCCTCACGGCCCCCGAGGCGGTGCGCTCGGTGATCATGACCTCGATGATCAAGAAGGTCGACGTCGCGGTGTACGACTTCATCAAGTCGGCGTCCGAGGGCAAGGAGCTCACGGGCAACAACATCTACGACCTGAAGGCCGGCGGTGTGGACTACTCCACGACCGGTGGTCAGATCGACGACATCAAGTCCAAGCTCGACGACTACAAGGCCAAGATCGTCTCCGGCGAGATCAAGGTGCCAGTCACCCCCTGATCAACCCCCCTTGTAGGGCAAGTGGGCAACACACGGCCCGGGCGGCGCGGTAGCGTCAGACCCGGGCCGTGTGCTTGTCTGATCGCCCACCGCACCCGGCGGCCACCGCTGTCGGATGCGCCCCAGTTTGCGCCACCCGCCCGCGATGCCGCGGGCCCGGACCAGGAGTGTGAGCCATCACCGCCTCCCCAGCGCTGACCCCGACCTCGACCTCGGAAGGTGGTGCCCCGGCCGTCGAGCTGGAGGGGATCACCAAGCGGTTCCCGGGTGTGGTCGCCAACAAGGACATCACCTTCTCGGTGCGACGTGGCACGGTCCACGCGATCGTCGGGGAGAACGGCGCCGGCAAGTCCACCCTGATGAAGATCCTCTATGGCGTGCAGCGCCCGGACGAGGGCACCATCAAGGTCAACGGGCAGGTCGTCAACCTCCACTCGCCGTCGGACGCCATCGCGGCGGGGATCGGCATGGTCTTCCAGCACTTCATGCTGGCCGACAACCTCACCGTCCTCGAGAACGTCGTCCTCGGCGCCGAGAAGCTGCACGGCATCGGTGACGGCGCGCGCCGCGAGATCAAGCGGATCTCCGACGCCTACAAGCTCGACGTCGACCCCGACGCGCTCGTCGCCGACCTCGGCGTGGGCGCCCGCCAGCGGATCGAGATCCTCAAGGTGCTGTTCCGCGGGGCGCGGACCCTCATCCTCGACGAGCCGACCGCCGTCCTCGTGCCCCAGGAGGTCGACGAGCTGTTCGACCAGCTGGCCGAGCTGAAGGACGAGGGCCTCACCGTCCTGTTCATCTCCCACAAGCTCGACGAGGTGCTCAAGGTCGCCGACTCGATCACGGTGATCCGCCGCGGCACCACCATCGACACGGTCGACCCCAAGGCGGTCAACGCCCGTCAGCTCGCCGAGCTGATGGTCGGCTCCGAGCTCCCGTCACCCACGACCGAGGAGTCCACGGTCACCGACCGGGTGCTGCTCCGGCTCGAGGGCATCACCCTCGGCGGTGGCACCGGCCGCCCGGTCCTCGACGACATCTCGCTGACGATCCACGCCGGCGAGGTGCTCGGGATCGCGGGGGTCGAGGGCAACGGGCAGGCCGAGCTCGTCGAGGTGATCATGGGGATGCGCGAGCCGAGCGCCGGCGAGGTGTTCCTCGGCGACACCGACATCTCCGACTGGCACGTGCGCGAGATCCGTGAGGCCGGGGTCGGCTACATCCCCGAGGACCGGCACCGCCACGCGCTGCTCCTCGAGGCCCCGCTGTGGGAGAACCGGATGCTGGGCCACCAGACCGAGTCCCCCAACGTGAAGGGCCAGCTCATCGACGCGGCCGCCGCGAAGGCCGACACCGAGCGGATCGTCAAGGACTACGACGTCCGCACCCCCTCGATCTTCGTGACCGCCGGCTCGCTCTCCGGCGGCAACCAGCAGAAGCTCATCATCGGCCGCGAGATGAGCCACAAGCCCAAGGTGCTCATCGCCGCCCACCCCACCCGGGGGGTCGACGTCGGCGCCCAGTCGAGCATCTGGGACCACATCAGGGCCGCCCGTCGCGAGGGCCTGGCCGTGCTCCTGATCTCCGCAGACCTCGAGGAGCTGATCGGCTTGTCCGACACGATCCGCGTCATCCTGCGAGGCAGGCTCTCGGGTGACTTCGACCCCGACGACGTCACGGCAGAGGACCTCGGTGCCGCCATGACGGGCGCCGGCGAGAAGGAGGAGTCGCGGTGAAGTCGCTCAACGTGCGTCGCATCCTGATGAGCCTGGCCGCCCCCGTGCTGGCGCTCGTCGTTGCGTTCATCGTGACCTCGCTGGTCCTCGTCGCCGTGGGCGACCCGGTGGGCGACGTCTGGAAGACCATCCTCGCGGTGCCCAAGCCCCGCCAGACCGTCAACATCATCAACGCCGCGTCGGTCTTCTACCTCTCGGCCATCGCGGTCGCGGTGGGCTTCCGGATGAACCTCTTCAACATCGGGGTCGACGGCCAGTACCGCGTGGCAGCCTTCGCTGCGGCCATCTTCGCCGGCCAGGCCTGGCTCCCCGGGTGGCTCAACATCCTCGTCGCCATCCTCGTCGCGATGGTGGCCGGTGGGCTGTGGGCCAGCATCGCGGCATACCTCAAGGTGAAGCGTGGCGTCTCCGAGGTGATCTCGACGATCATGCTGAACGCCATCGCCACCGGCGTGGTGAGCTGGCTCCTGCTCAAGGTGTCCAGCCGCGGAGAGGGCTCCAACAGCATCGAGACCAAGACGATCCCCGAGTCCTCCCAGCTGGAGGGGTTCAAGCTGATCCCGGGGGCGACCAACCGGGTCTACACGCTGCTGATCCTCGCAGTCCTCGTCGGCTTCCTCTACTGGTTCGTGCTCAGCAAGACCCGGTTCGGCTTCGACCTGCGCGCCACCGGCCGGTCCGAGAGCGCCGCCGTCGCGAGCGGCGTCAACGTGCCCCGCATGGTGATGACCGCGATGATCGCGTCCGGCGCGCTCGCGGGGCTCGTGGGCATGCCGCTGCTGTTCGGACAGGACCACAACTACGGCACGACGTTCCAGTCGGGACTCGGCTTCGCCGGCATCGCGATCGCCCTGCTGGGGCGCAACAACGCGGTCGGCATCGGCTTCGCCGCGCTGCTGTGGGCGTTCCTCGACGTGCAGTCCAACGCGCTGCAGATCCAGGCCGACGTGGCCCAGGAGCTCGTCAACATCATCCAGGGCGTCATCCTCTTCGCCGTCGTCATCGCCTACGAGCTGATCCGCCGGGCCGACAAGCGGATCGAGCAGACCAGGGTCGCGCGCGAGCTGGCGGCACAGCGGCAAGCCGCCCCCGCCACGGAAGGAGCCCCGGCATGAGCGCCACCGGACTCGAGGTCGGCACCCAGGCCGTCGCCGACCGCCCGAAGCGCCGCCGGTTCGGCCTGCGCGAGTGGTCCATCGTGGCCATCGGCGCGATCGCCGTGATCTCGGTGCTGCGCCTGGTGACCGGCGCCGACGACATCGCCTCGTCCGGTGCCCTCGCGGCCGCCATCGGCCTCGCCGTGCCGATCGGCCTCGCCGGTCTCGGTGGTCTCTGGTCGGAGCGCGCCGGTGTGGTCAACATCGGGCTCGAGGGCATGATGATCCTCGGCACCTGGGGAGCCGGGTTCTTCGGCTACCACATGGGCCCGTGGGCGGGCGCCCTCGGCGCGATCGTCATGGGGATGCTCGGTGGGCTGATCCACGCCGTCGCCACCGTCAGCTTCGGGGTCGACCACATCGTCTCGGGTGTCGCGATCAACATCATCGGCCTCGGCGTCGCCAAGTACCTCGCCGCCCGGTTCTTCAACGGGCTGCCCGGTGGTGGACCGACCCAGTCGCCCCCGATCGACTCGCTCCCGGACTTCACCATCCCCGGGGTGTCCGACGGGCTCGGCACGATCGAGAAGAAGGACTGGTTCTTCGTCAGCGACGTCGCCGCGGTCCTGCGGGCCCTGTGCACCGACGTCTCGATCCTCACGATCATCGCGGTGCTGCTCTTCGTCGCGACCTGGTGGGTGCTGTGGCGCTCCGCGTTCGGGCTGCGGCTGCGGTCCGTGGGTGAGTCCCCGGTCGCGGCGGAGTCGCTCGGCGTCAACGTGCTGCGCTACAAGTTCCTCGCCGTGGTCGTGTCCGGTGGCCTGGCTGGTCTCGGTGGCGGGTTCCTCGCCCTCGTCGCCGCCAACATCTACCGCGACGGCCAGACCGGTGGCCGTGGCTACATCGGTCTCGCCGCCATGATCTTCGGCAACTGGCGTCCCGGCGGGCTGCTCACCGGCGCCGCGCTGTTCGGCTACACCGACGCGGTCCAGCTCCGCGGTGGCGCCACGGTGCACGCGTTCCTGCTGCTGTTCGCGGTCCTGCTCGTGGCCATCGGCGTCTGGCAGATCGTCCGCAACCAGCGGGTCGTCCAGGGCGGTCTCGCGATCGTCGTCGGCGTCCTCGTCGGCTGGTGGTACTTCGCCGTTGACGCCGTGCCCGCCGAGCTCACCGGCACCACCCCCTACGTCACCACGTTGCTGGTCCTCGCCTTCGCCTCCCAGCGACTGCGGATGCCCGCGGCCGACGGCCAGATCTACCGCAAGGGCGAGGGGCACTAGGTGTGCCCTGACCCAGGGACGGAGGGGTATGCCGCGGAGCTGGCCGCGCGGCATACCGCACCTCCTGCTCCGGAGGACGTGGACTGGGACGCCTTGCGCGCCAAGGCGATCGAGATCATGGGCAAGGCCTACGCGCCGTACTCGAACTTCCCCGTCGGGGTCGCCGGGATCGTCGACGACGGTCGGGTCGTCGTGGGGTGCAACGTCGAGAACGCCGCCTACGGCGTCGGGCTGTGTGCCGAGTGCGGCATGGTCTCCGAGCTGCACGCGACCGGTGGCGGCACGCTCGTCGCGGTCTCGTGCGTGGGTGGTGACGGGCAGCCGCTGATGCCGTGCGGGCGCTGCCGCCAGCTGCTCTGGGAGAACGGCGGCCCCGAGTGCCTGCTGCTCACCCCCGAGGGCGTGCTGCCGATGCGTGAGGTGCTGCCCCAGGCGTTCGGCCCCGACAACCTGACCGCGGCGCGCCACCCCGCCTGACCCCGCGCGCCGCCCTCCCCGAAGGACTCGGCGTCCCCGAGAGGCTCGGCGCCCCCCGAGAAACTCGGCCAATCGCCCGGTTCTGTGGGCTCTTTGCGCCTCGTGACGTCGAACTCGGCCAATTGGCCGCGTCCAGTCCGGGGCGGACGTGGGACGCCCGCGCGGATGGTCGGGGCCGTCGCCGGTCTGACACGATGGCCCCATGAGTGAAGCCTTCGATGCCGTCGACGTCATCATCGCCAAGCGGGGCAAGGGCGAGCTGTCCGATGCGCAGATCGACTGGGTCATCGACGCCTACACGCGCGGTGCCGTGGCCGACGAGCAGATGTCGAGCCTCGCGATGGCCATCCTGCTGAACGGCATGAACCGCCGGGAGATCTCCCGCTGGACCGGCGCGATGATCGCCAGCGGTGAGCGGATGGACTTCTCCGGGCTGTCCCGCCCGACGGCCGACAAGCACTCGACCGGCGGCGTGGGCGACAAGATCACCCTGCCGCTGGCGCCCCTCGTCGCGGCGTGCGGCGTCGCCGTGCCGCAGCTGTCAGGGCGCGGCCTCGGCCACACCGGCGGCACCCTCGACAAGCTCGAGTCGATCCCGGGCTGGCGGGCGGCGATGAGTAACGAGGCGATGATGCAGCAGCTCGAGGACGTCGGTGCGGTCATCTGTGCCGCGGGTGACGGCCTGGCCCCGGCGGACAAGAAGCTCTACGCCCTGCGTGACGTGACCGGCACCGTCGAGGCGATCCCGTTGATCGCCTCCTCGATCATGAGCAAGAAGATCGCCGAGGGGACCGGCGCACTGGTGCTCGACGTCAAGGTGGGCAGCGGCGCGTTCATGAAGAACGTCGACGACGCCCGCGAGCTGGCCCGCACGATGGTCGACCTCGGCACCGACGCCGGCGTGAAGACCGTGGCGATGTTGACCAACATGCAGGTGCCGCTCGGCCTGACCGCAGGCAACGCCCTCGAGGTGCGCGAGTCGGTCGAGGTGCTGGCCGGCGGCGGACCCGAGGACGTGGTCGAGCTGACCCTGGCACTGGCCCGCGAGATGCTCGCGTGCGCGGGTCGTGAGGACGTCGATCCGGCCGACGCCCTCAAGGACGGTCGCGCCATGGACGCGTGGACGGCGATGATCCGCGCCCAGGGCGGAGACCCGGACGCGACCCTGCCGGTGGCCAGGGAGAGCCAGGACATCCTGGCCCCCGCCGACGGGGTCCTCACCCAGCTCGACGCCCTCAAGGTCGGGGTCGCCGCGTGGCGGCTGGGTGCCGGCCGGGCCCGCAAGGTGGACCCGGTGCAGGCCGGGGCCGGCGTGGAGATGCACTACAAGCCGGGAGCCACGGTCCGGGCCGGCGAGAAGCTGCTGACCCTGCACACCGACACGCCGGACCGGTTCGACCGAGCCATGGAGTCACTGGAGGGCGCCTTCACGATCGCCCCCGAGGGCTCGCGACCCGACCTGCTGCCGTTGGTCATCGAGAAGATCGCCTGACGCGGTCGGCGGCCGCGGCCGCGAAGGCCGCCACCCGTTCGACGACCTCGGGACTCCACAGCACCCGGCGGTGACCGCGACCCTCGGTCGCCATCAGCCGGGCGTCGTGCCACGCATCGGTGATCCGCACGCCCGCGGCGAACGGCGCCTCCTGGTCGCTGCGGTCGTGGACGACGAGCAGGTGGGGCAGGGACGGGCGACGGGCCGCCATGGTGAGCAGGTCGAGCTCGGCCACCGGTGTGCCCACCCGCCGCTCGGCGCGACGCACCATCACCTGCTGGGACCGGGGGCCGACCCCCAGCGCCGCCGAGAAGACGGGCAGCATCGCCTCGACGCCGTCCGGTGGCGCGACGAGCACGAGCGAGTCGGGCTGCACGCCCAGCCCGAGCGCGTGCACCGCGGCAAGGCTTCCGGCAGAGTGCGCCACGACGAGCGTGGGGCGGCCGAACTCGGCGACGACCGCGGCCAGTCCCTCGGCCATCTCCAGGAACGTCGTCGAGCGACCCCCGTGCACCCCGGGTCCGGAGTCGCCGTGGCTCGGCGCGTCGAACGCGACCACGCACAGGCCGCGGTCGACCAGCGGCTGGACGTGGGCGCCGAGCTGCTGCCACCAGCCGCCCCACCCGTGCACGAGGTATGCCGTGGGGTTGCCCCAGTCGCCGTACACCCGTCCGCGCACGGTGCCGTGGGCCCACTGCACGGCGAAGGGCTCACCGCCGGCCGGGGTCCGGGCCGCCCGCACCGCTGCGGCCGGGCTCGCCGGCAGCCGGAACCAGAGGCGCTCGGCCAGCAGCCCGCCGAGCGCGGGGGACCGTCGCTCGAGCTGGGCGAACACCCTCCGCAGGGCGGGCGAGCCCGGGAGACCCGTGGCCGGAACCGCTGCGTCGACCGTCGGCTGGGTGACCTCAGGAGTGAAGGCGGTAGCGGGTTGGGGGAGCGTCACGAAACGATCGATCGTGCTTTTTTGAACGGACATGTCTGGACCTCTCTGCGTTTCCGGGATTCTGTGGGTGGGTGCTCAGCTGCGGATGTGGTCGAGCAGGCGGTCGAAGGCGTCCTGGGCCCGAGCCGCGGCGGCCGGGTCGTGGAGCAGGCGCGCCGAGAAGGCGTACCCGAGCATGATGGCGAGCAGGTCGTGGGCGAAGGCTGCCGCGTCGGTCGACTCGCGGAACTGACCCTCGGTCACGCCGCCGCGGACGATCGTCTCGATGGTGTCGAGCAGGTCCCGCTCGATCTGCACGACCTTGGTGCGGACCGGGCCCTCGGGCTCGTCGTCGTACTCGCTGGCCACCGAGATGAAGATGCACCCGCCGGGCAGGGCGTAGTCGGCGTAGCCGCCCCAGCCGAGCCACCGGTCGAACAGCGTGCGCAGGCGGGGCTCGCCCCGGGGCTCCTTGAGGGCTGGCCGGATGACGAGCTGGGTGAAGGCGTCGGCCGCGTAGTCCATCACGGCGGTCTGCAGCCCCTCCTTCGACCCGAAGTGCGCGAAGAGACCGCTCTTGGACATCTCCATGGCCTCGGCCAGGCCGCCGATGGTGATGCCGCGCAGGCCCACCCGGCTCGACTGCGCCAGCGCCACGCGAAGCACCGAGTCGCGGGTCTCGTCGCCTTTGCTCACCAGCCAATAAAAGCACGACCGTTCGCACTGGTCAACCGCCTTTCCGAGGCTGGCCTCGCGGGCGCCAGGCCCGGGTGGAGAGGCGGCACTAGGCTGGCCTGGTGCCTGAGCTCATCGCGACCCCCACGACCATCCCCGTCCCCGGCGGCAAGATCATCGACGAGCACGTCGGCCGGGTGAACACCGGCAGCGAGGCTGTCTCGGTGGCCCACATGAAGGCGCCGGCCGCCTGGACCGAGCCGTTCCAGGCGCCGGACTTCGACGAGATCACCCTGGTGATCTCGGGCACCGTGCTGGTCGACCACGACGGCGGTCAGCTCCGCGTCGAGGCCGGCCAGAGCATCGTGACCCGCGCCGGCGAGCGGATCCGCTACTCCACCGGGTCCGAGGGCGCCGAGTACGTCGCCGTGTGCCTGCCGGCGTTCAGCCCCGAGACCGTCAACCGGGACGAGGAGGAGGGCGCGTGATCTTCGGTCGCAAGGGGTCCAAGGACGACGACGACACCTCGGGCCTCGAGGACCAGGTCCTGCGCGCCCCCAAGGCGCTGCTGCACGACCACCTCGACGGTGGGCTGCGCCCCCAGACGATCATCGAGATCGCCGACCAGGTCGGGTATGCCGGGTTGCCGGCGTCCGACGCCGACAGCCTCGGCGCGTGGTTCCGGGACAGCGCGGACTCCGGGTCGCTGGTGCGCTACCTCGAGACCTTCGACCACACCCTGGCGGTCATGCAGACCACCGAGGGCCTGCGCCGGGTCGCTCGCGAGTGCGTGCTCGACCTCGCGGCTGACGGCGTCGTCTACGCGGAGAGCCGCTATGCCCCGGAGCAGCACATCTCCGAGGGGCTGGTGCTCGAGGACGTCGTCGAGGCCGTCAACGCCGGGTTCCGTGAGGGCGAGGAGCTGGCCGCCAAGGCGGGCACCCCCATCCGGGTGACCGCGCTCCTGACCGCCATGCGGCACGCCGCCAAGAGCACCGAGATCGCCGAGCTCGCGGTCCGCTACCGCGACCAGGGTGTAGCGGGGTTCGACATCGCCGGGGCGGAGGCGGGGTTCCCTCCCACCCGGCACCTCGACGCGTTCGAGTACCTCCGTCGCGAGAACGCCCACTTCACCATCCACGCGGGTGAGGCGTTCGGCCTGCCGAGCATCTGGGAGGCGATCCAGTGGTGCGGCGCCGACCGGCTCGGGCACGGTGTCCGGATCGTCGACGACCTCACCGTCGGTGACAAGGCCTTCGGCGACGACGTCGCGGCCTCGGTCGCCGCCGACCTGGACGACGTGCACCTGGGCCGCCTCGCGGCATACGTGCGGGACACCCGCATCCCGCTCGAGATGTGCCCCAGCAGCAACGTGCAGACGGGGGCCGCGGAATCCGTTGCGCTGCACCCGATCTCGCTGCTCAAGCGACTGCGTTTCCGGGTCACGGTCAACACCGACAACCGGCTCATGAGCGGCACCTCGATGTCGCGGGAGATGGGCCTGCTCGTCCAGGACGCCGGGTGGACGGTCGAGGACCTGCGCTGGGTGACGATCAACGCCATGAAGTCGGCGTTCATCCCGTTCGACGAGCGCCTCGCCATCATCGAGGGCATCGTCAAGCCCGGCTATGCGGCCCTGATGGAGCCGGTCCAGCAGGACTGAGGCGCGTCCGCGTCAGGGAGCGAACTGGTCCGGGGGCAGCAACCGGGCGAGCCGCTGGTCGTCGCGGGCCAGCCGCTCGGCGTCCCTGCGACGACGGTCGGCGATGACGGCAGCGAGCACGTGCTCGGCGTGGAAGCCCACCGGCGGCGGGGGCGAGACGTGCGGCAGCACCGAGCGCAGCAGGGCCTGGCCGAGCTCGTGGCGAGAGGCCGGGTTGAGGCCCTGTGCCCGCCCCAGGAACTGCCGGACGGCGATCGCCAGGCCGGGCGGGAGGGCGGCCAGGTCGGCGCCGGCCGCCCACTGGGCCAGGGGCGGCGGCATGACCGGCGGCGGGAGCAGCCGCAGTGACGCCCGTTGCGACACCACGTAGGTGCCGGCCGCCATGTCGCCGAGCCGCTTGGCCCGCGGGCTGACCAGGGCCGCCACCAGGGCACCGGAGCCCAGGAGCAGGTAGATCTCGGGCCACCCCACCAGGGCGCGGGTGAGGGCGTGTCGCGCGGTGATGGGTCCGCCGTCGTCACGCACCACGCGCAGGCCGAGGGCGAGCTTGCCCAGGGTGCGCCCGCGGGTGAGCGTCTCCACGACGGCGGGGAGGGCGACGGTGACCCCGACCACCAGCAGGATCGACACCGTGCGGGCCACCGCCGACGAGGTGCCGCCGAAGACGATGCCGACGAGGATCGCGCCCAGCACCAGGACCACCGCGGCGACGAGCAGGTCGATGACTCCCGAGGCCGCCCGCGAGGGCACCCCGGCGATCGGCAGCTCGACGGCGACCCCCTCGCCGGTCACCATGTCGTCGCCCGCGTAGCTGCGGTAACCGGCCCCCGTGCTCATGGCCGAAGCATAGAGTGGCGGCGTGGACCTGGATGCGTACGTCGCCGCACGCAGCCGCTACTGGGGGCGCCTGGAGGAGCTGGCCAGTCGACGTCGCCTGACCGGCGCCGAGGGCGACGAGCTGCTCGACCTCTACCAGCGGGTCTCGACCGACCTGTCGGTGGTCCGGTCAGCCACTCCCGACCCCTCGGTGGTCTCGTACCTGTCGATGCTGCTGACCCGGGCGCGGGTCACCATGGTGGCCACCAAGACCACCACCTGGTCCGACCTGCTCGGCTTCTTCACCCGCACCTTCCCGGCTGCGCTCTACCGCACCAGGTGGTGGTGGGTGACGACGGCGCTGTCCAGCGTGCTGGTGATCGCGCTCGTGGCGGCCTGGACGCTCCGGCACCCGGAGGTCTACACCAGCCAGCTCACCCCGGCCGAGATCAACGCCTACGTCGGCACCGACTTCGAGCACTACTACAGCGAGTTCCCGCACCACGAGTTCGCCACCCTGGTGTGGGTCAACAACGCCTGGGTCGCGGCCCAGTGCATCGCGCTCGGCGTGCTGGGCCTGCCGGTGCTCTACGTGCTGTTCAGCAACGTGCAGAGCGTCGGGGTCATCGCCGCGCTGATGATGGCCAACGACCGCACCAGCCTGTTCTTCGGGCTGATCCTGCCGCACGGGCTGCTCGAGCTCACCGCCGTGTTCGTCGCCGCCGCGGTGGGCCTCCGGCTGTTCTGGTCGTGGGTCGAGCCCGGCCCGCGGACGCGCTTGCAGGCCTTCGCCGCGGAGGGTCGCACCGCGGTCGCCATCGCGCTGGGGCTGGTGGCCGTGCTGCTGGTCAGCGGCACGATCGAGGGTTTCGTCACGCCGTCCGACCTGCCCACCTGGGCGCGGATCGGGATCGGCGTGGTGGCCGAGTCGACCTTCCTGGCCTACGTCTTCGTGGTCGGCCGCCGCGCCCACGTCGCGGGCGTGACCGGCGACCTCGACGCCCGCGACGTCGGGGACCTCGAGATCGTCGCCGCCTGAGTCAGACCCGCCTGGGTCAGAGCAGTCCCTGCCGCTTCAGCATGAGGTAGTGGTCGGCGAGCCGGACCGGTAGGAGCTCCGGTGGCTCGTCGAGCACGTCGACGCCCAGGTTGGCGAGGGCCGCGGCGGTGCGTCGGCGCAACGCCGTCGTCCGCTCAGCGGCGGCCGCGTCGTAGACCTCGGCCACCGTGCTGCGGGCCGTGCGCATCCGTCCGACGGCCGGGTCCGCGACCGATGCGACGACGACCCGGTGGTGAGCGCTGAGGGACGGCAGGACGGGCACCAGCCCCTGCTCGACGGCTGAGGACTCGAGCGGCGTGAGCAGCACGACGAGGGCCCGCTGCGTGCCGAGCCGCTGGATCTCGGTCGCCAGCAGACCCCAGTCGGCCTCGACCAGCCTGGCCTCCACCGGAGCGAGCGTGCTGATGGTGTCGTGCAGCAGGGTGGCCCGGTCGGCCCCGGCGACCCGCGCCTGCACCACGCGGTCACCGGCGAGCACCTGCACGCGGTCGCGGGCGTGGCCGGCCAGGGCGGTCAGGAGGAGGGCGGCGTCCATGGCGGCGTCGAGTCGCGGTGCGTCGTCGACCCGGCCGGCGGAGGTGCGCGAGGTGTCGACGACGATGACGATCCGGCGGTGCTGCTCCGGCTGCCAGGTGCGCACGACGAGGTGCTGGCGGCGAGCCGTGGCACGCCAGTCGATGCTGCGGACGTCGTCGCCCTCGACGTAGTCACGCAGGCTGTCGAACTCGGTGCCCTGTCCGCGGGTGCGCAGCGCCGCCCGGCCGTCGAGCTGGCGGAGCACGGCCAGCCGGCTGGGCAGGTGCTTGCGGGCCGGGAACGGGTGCAGGGTCCGCAGCCGTCCGGGCACCTCGAAGGAGCGCTGTCGCGCTGCCAGCCCCAGCGGCCCGGCCGAGCGGACCGTCACCCGGTGGGCGACCCGGTCGCCGCGGCGGGTGGGGTGCATGGCGGTCGTGATCCGCACGCGCTCGCCAGCGGCGAGGTCGAGGGGGTGCCGGGTGGTCTCGGCTCCGGCCGAGGGCGGCCACGCGTCGCGGATCGCCCCGCGCACCCTGCGCCGGCCGCTGTTGGTGGCCAGCACCGAGGTGGCGGTGTCCTCACCGAGGCGCACCTGGCCGGGCCCCTCGCGGGTCAGGGTCAGCCCGCGCGGCGAGGGCGCGAGCAGGACGTCGAGCCCGATGAGCACCACCATGACGACCCACCCCCACCGCACCGTGTCCCCCTCCGGCCACACGGCGACCGGCACCAGCCCCAGGAGGGCCAGCGCGACGGCGCGGTAGGTCAGGGACATCAGCGCGGGACCGGCACCGCTCCGAGCGCGCTCTCGAGGACGGCGGTCACGCTGACGCCTTCGAGCTCGGCCTCCGGGCGCAGCGAGAGCCGGTGCGCGAGGGTGGCGTGGGCGAGCGCCTTGACGTCGTCGGGGGTCACGAACCCGCGACCGTTGATCCAGGCCCACGCGCGAGACGTCGCCATCAGCGCCGTGGCACCACGGGGGCTCACCCCGAGGGCGAGCGACGGGGAGTGCCGGGTCGCCCGGGCGATGTCCACGATGTATGCCGTGACCTCGTCGGAGATCTCGACGGTGCGGACCGCTTCGGTGCCGGCGGCGAGGTCGGCGACCGAGGCGACCGGACGAAGCCCGGCCGAGTGCAGGTCGCGCGGGTCGAAGCCGGTGGCGTGCCGACGCAGGACCGCGATCTCGTCCTCGCGCGGCGGCAGGGGGAGGGTGACCTTGAGCAGGAACCGGTCGAGCTGCGCCTCCGGCAGCGGGTAGGTGCCTTCGTACTCGACGGGGTTCTGCGTGGCAGCGACCATGAACGGCTGCGGGAGCGGGTGGGCCCGGCCGTCGACGCTGACCTGGCGCTCCTCCATCGCCTCCAGCAGGGCGGACTGCGTCTTGGGGGGTGTGCGGTTGATCTCGTCGGCCAGCAGCAGGTTGGTGAAGACCGGGCCCGGGCGGAAGGTGAAGTCACTGTTCGCGGCGTCGTAGACCAGTGAGCCGGTGAGGTCGCCGGGCATCAGGTCGGGGGTGAACTGCACGCGCTTGGTCTCGACGTCGAGGGCCGCGGCAAGGCTGCGCACGAGCAGCGTCTTCGCCACGCCGGGCACGCCCTCGAGCAGGATGTGCCCCTGCGCCAGCAGGGCGACCAGCAGGCCCGCGACCGCGGCGTCCTGCCCGACGACCGCCTTGGCCACCTCGGCGCGCACGGCGAGCAGGGCGGCTCGCGCGTCCGGGGCGGCTGCGGGGGGACCGGCCGCCGCCGACGGGGGAGTGACGGCGGGGGCCGGTGCCGCGCCCGCTGCGGGCGCGTCGAGGTGGGCTGGCGGCGGGAACTCGTGCTGGTCGGTCATGACGTACGGACTCTCTCCTCGAGGTCGGCCAAGGCATTGGCCAGGGTGTGCAGCTCGACATCGGTGGTGGGCGGCGGGCCGGCGAGCAGCGCCGCGACCTGCGTCGGCGGCATACCGGCTGCGGCTGCGGCAGCAGCCTGCACGGCCTCCACGGCGTGCGGCGGCAGCGCGAGCCGTCGCGCGAGCCGCTCGGTGCTGCCGAGCCGGAGCACCGCCGCGGCGCGGCCCCGGTCACGGGCCCGGCGGTAGATCCGCCCGCGGCTCTCGGTGGTCTCGACCGCGCGGACGACGACCGGCAGCGGCTCGGTGACCAGTGCGCCCATCCGGCGTCCGCGCACGAACGCGAGGACGACCACCGCGGTGCCGAGGATGACCGCC
Source organism: Phycicoccus sp. Soil802 (assembly GCF_001429605.1). Taxonomy (GTDB): domain Bacteria; phylum Actinomycetota; class Actinomycetes; order Actinomycetales; family Dermatophilaceae; genus Pedococcus. The sequence goes on along the minus strand of NZ_LMSS01000005.1, from coordinate 252,898 downwards.
GCCGGGGTGAGCCAGTCCGGCCAGGCGGACAGACCGGCCCCGCCCGCGCTCGCGAGGTCGCCGATACCCGGCTGGTACCAGACGAGGCGCGGCGAGTGGCCCAGCGCCCGGACGGCCAGACCGGCATGGGACTCCTCGCCCACGAACCGGTTGGTGAGGCCACTGCCGACCCCCACGGCGACGACCTCGGGGTGTTCGGCGCCAGCGGGCACGGTGGCCAGGGCGGCGCCGAAGCCGAAGTCGGCAGGGGCGGCCTCGTCGTCGCCCCGCGGGTTGGGCAGGGCGAAGCAGAGCGTGGCCGCAGGACCGCCGCCACGGTTGACGGGCACGAAGCGGGTGTCGACCACCGACGCGGTGTCGTCGGGGCGGGCGACCGTGGAGCGGCAGCCGGCCGTGACCGTCACCTGCGCGCCGAGGTCGCTGGAGGTGAGGGGCAGGTCGAGCGTGGCCAGCTGCTCCGCCGTCGGCGCGACCAGGACGAGCCGGTCGGCCTCGGACGTCGCTTCCCCCAGGAGCTCGGTGCTGTCGCTGCCGAGGTGGGCGGGATTGCCCACGACCACCGTCGTGCCCGGCCCGGGGTCGACGTCGAGGAGCTCGTCGACGGAGCGGACCACCTCGACCTCCACCCCGTGGTCGCGCAGCACCTGGACGAGGACCCTGCCGCCCTGGGGTCCGGCCTCGTCAGGGTCGAGGACCTGGTCGGGAGCACTGGTGGACAGGGCCATGGCTGCGAGGGCCGCCACCCCGATCGCGACCACGAGGGCCCACACCACCCGGCGGCGCACCCGCGTGGCGAGGCCGGCGCGGGCCGGCAGGTCGGTCACCGCGTCCGTCGGTGCCGTCGAGGTGGCGGCGGGGCCGGAGTCGGTCACGGGCCGACCAGCTGGCCGAGGGTCGGGCGGGACGCGAGCAGGGCGGTGTCGAGGTCGGCGGCGGCCACGGCCCGGGCCTGCGTGGTGTGCCGGTGACCGTAGCGGACCGCGTCGAACTCCGTCGCGCTCGCGGCCAGCGACTCGGCGTGGGCGGGAAAGACCAGCTCGAGCGCGAGGGCGACCTCGTGGGCGGTGCGTCCGGGCAGGTCGGTCAGCAGGGTGCGCTCCACGGCGGAGGCGGCCAGGGCGCGGTAGCTGTCGAGCAGGACGGCGTCCCAGTCGCCCCGGGTCCTCGCCGCGGCGGCGCGGGCCCGGTAGTCGGCGGCGCTGAGCCCTTCGTCGTCGAGCACCGCCTTGCCTGCGCGGCCGCCTCGGGTCGACGGCTCGGCCCTGAGCAGGCGGGCCACCACGAGCGCGACGACGGCGAGGAGCACCACCACGACGAGGGCGGCGCCCCAGGCGGGGATCAGCCCCGCCCCCGGCTGGCCGGTGAGGAGGTGCTGCAGCCACTCGACGAACCGCTGCCAGACCGAGGGCTCGGTCGTGTACCGCCCTTTGGCCAGCTCGTCGAGCACCCACTGCCGGGCCTCGGGCGAGCTCGGGTCGAGCGGTGGCCCGGCGAACACGGAGGATGGGGTCATCTCGCGGCGGTGGCTCCCGGCGCCTGACCGGCGGCGTCAGCCTGGGCTGCGGTGATCAGCTGGACGTCGAAACCTTCCCGGCGGATCCGCTGGTCGACGTAGAGCAGGGCGTCGACGCCGGCGGTGAACGGCGTGGTGAGGGCGCCGGTGAGCAGCCCGGTAAGGCCCGCCACGATGGCCTGGAAGACGTAGAGGTTCTCCGGGTCTCCCGTCGCGACGGCGCCCACCCCGCCGATCAGGCCCAGCGGGAAGGCGACGATCTGGGCTGCGAGGCCCACGATGAAGCTGGTGAGCAGCCGGATGCCGAAGACCCGCCAGAACTGGCTCCCAGAGGTGAGTCGCCACGACCGCGCGACACCCTGTCCCACGCCGACCTTCTCGAGGACCACGGCGACCCCGACGAAGGCCAGCCGGGTGGACAGGAACAGCACGAGCAGGACGGCCACGAGGCCGGCCAGGACCGCGAAGAGGATCGCCCCGACGAGCCCCGAGTTGTCGTAGGAGGTGGCCGCGCTGACCACCGCGATCACCGGCAGCACGAGGATGACGGCGAGGGCCAGCAGGATGGCCAGGCCGGTGACGAGGGTGGCCCCCACGAGCGGCAGCAGCCGAGCTCGGGTGCCCTCCCAGGTCTGGCCGGCGGTGACCTTGCGCCCCATCACGGCCTGGCTGATGACGAACGCGACGAACCCCGTCAGCAGGACGGCGGAGGCCGACGTGCCGAGGGACGGGACCAGGGAGCCGAGCGCGCCGGCCAGCGGCACCGGGTCGGAGGCCGACGACGGGTCGAGCTCTATGTCGAGGGAGTCCTTCGAGGCCACCCAGGCACCGAGCGCGGTGGTCGGCACGAGGAAGATCAACGTCGTGACGAAGGCCAGTCCCATGGTGGCGGCGACGTTGCCCCGGATCGCCTTGATGACGGCTCCGTAGAGGTCGCCCAGGTTGAGCGGGCGCAGCGGGATGATCCCGGGCCGGAACTCCATCGCGGGGTGCCCGCCCCACGGCTGCTGCCCGTGCGTCGCCATCCCTGGTCCAGGGGGCGGCTGGGGCGCGGTCAGGGGCTGTGCCGTGGGCACCGCCTGGTGTGTCGGGTGCACACCCGGCGTGGTGCCCTGCGGCTCCGCGGGGCCACCGGTGCCCGGAGCCACCCACTGTGGGTCGGTCATGTGCGTAGTCTCCCCCTCGCTGACGTGCTGGAACCCTAACCGACGGAGGTGTCGTCCGGGTGCCGAGCCGCGAGATTGGGCGAGGCTCGGACGGCCGGTGGCCACGCGGCATACCGGGGCGTGGTGGTCGCCCGGCCGGCGGGTCAGCGGGCCAGGGCGGACAGCAGCGGCTCGAGGTCCTTGGCCCGCGCGGAGACGGCGCCCAGGGACTCCTGACGGGCCACGACCCGCGGCTCGTCGCGCATCAGCGCCAGGCCGCGGCGCACCAGGGTCCAGGGCGGCTTGCGGTGCTCGGACAGGTCACGCAGCAGGCGCCAGACGAAGGTGACCACCCGGTGGTGGTGGACGCAGTAGGCGCCCGCGAGCAGGCCGCGCTCGCGCAGGTCGGCGATGATCTCGGCCGCGAAGATGCCCTCGGCGAGGACCAGGTCGTGGGGGTCCGCCCGCACGGTCGTGGTGTCGACCGCCCGGCTCAGGGAGATGTCGTAGACCGGGGTCCGGACCTCCCCCGTCGCCACGAGGGTGCTCAGCGCGTCGACCGCGGCCTGCCGGTTCCAGGAGTCGGGGTGGTCCCAGTCGACGATGCCGAGCTCCTCGCTGCGCGGCATCGCCGGGTCGTCCTCGTCCCGGTAGAAGTCGTCCAGCCGCACGATCGGCCAGCCGTGCGCGCCCTGGAGCCGGGCCGCCAGCCGGGACTTCCCGGCGCCGCTGGGACCGGCCAGGACGACCACCCGGGCGGTGGTGGTGGTCATGCCGCCCCTCTCGTCGCCGGTTCGATGTGAACGCGCCGGAGTCTGCCGGCGCGTTCACATCGAACGGACGGAGTGCCTGGGGTCAAGGGTCAGCGACCCTTGGGGTGCCAGACCGTCTTGGTCTCGAGGAACGACGTGATCCGGCCGAGGTCCGGAGTGGTCGACCAGTCGGGCTCGACCGCGCCGGAACCCTCACCTGCGGGTCGGACGACGCGCTTGAGGTTCTCCGCAGCGGCCAGCTCGAGGTCGCCCCAGCTCACGCCGTCGGCGTCGGCGGCACCGGTGAGGTCGATGGCGTTGACATCGCGGTGCGACGCCAGCCACGGGGCCACCTCGGCGGTGCGCCCGGTGATGAGGTTGATGACCCCACCCGGGACGTCGGAGGTGGCCAGCGCCTCGGACAGCGTGATGGCCGGCAGCGGTCGCAGCTCGCTGGTGAGGACGACCGCGGTGTTCCCGGAGCAGACCACGGGGGCCAGCACCGAGACGAGGCCGAGCAGGGAGGAGCGCTGGGGGGCCAGGACGGCGACGACACCGGTCGGCTCAGGCGCGGAGATGTCGAAGTACGGGCCTGCGACGGGGTTCAACCCACCCAGGACCTGCGCGAGCTTGTCGGTCCACCCGGCATACCAGACCCAGCGGTCGATGGCCTGCGAGACGATCGTCTCGGCCCGGCGCTCGGCCACGCCCTCACTGGCGCGCACCTCGGCGACGAACTGGGCCCGACGGCCCTCCATCACCTCGGCGACGCGATAGAGCACCTGACCGCGGTTGTATGCCGTGGCGCCGGCCCAGCCGGCGAAGGCACCCCGGGCGGCGACGACCGCGTCGCGGGCGTCCTTGCGTGAGCCCTGGGCGGCGTTCGCGAGGAACTTGCCGCGGCCGTCGACGACCTCGTAGGAGCGGCCGGACTCGGAGCGGGGGAACTTGCCGCCGATGTAGAGCTTGTAGGTCTTGCGCACGTCGACGCGTGCGTCAGTGCCTGTCGACCGCGTGGCGGTGGGGCTCACTTGCTGTCTCCCGTCGTGACGTAGGCGGCCAGGCCGTGCCGGCCACCCTCGCGGCCGTAGCCGGACTCCTTGTAGCCACCGAAGGGGCTGGTCGGGTCGAACTTGTTGAAGGTGTTGGCCCAGACGACACCGGCGCGGAGCTGGTCGGCCATCCAGAGGATGCGCGAGCCCTTCTCGGTCCAGATGCCGGCGGACAGGCCGTAGGGCGTGTTGTTGGCCTTGGCGACGGCCTCGTGCGGGGTGCGGAAGGTGAGGACCGACAGGACCGGCCCGAAGATCTCCTCCTGCGCGATGCGGTGGGTCTGGCTGACGCCGGTGAAGACCGTCGGCCGGAACCAGAAGCCCTTGCTCGGCAGCGCGCAGCCGTTGTCCCAGCGCTCGGCACCCTCGGCCTCGCCGGCAGCGGTGAGGTCGACGATCCGCTGCAGCTGGGCCTTGGAGTTGATCGCTCCCACGTCGGTGTTCTTGTCCAGCGGGTCGCCGACGCGCAGCGTCTCGAGGCGGCGCTTGAGCCGCTTCTCGACGTCGTCCGCGATGTTCTCCTGGACCAGGAGGCGTGACCCGGCACAGCAGACGTGGCCCTGGTTGAAGAAGATGCCGTTGACGATGCCCTCGACGGCCTGGTCGAGCGGTGCGTCGTCGAACACGATGTTGGCGGCCTTGCCACCGAGCTCGAGGGTGGCCTTCTTGCGGGTGCCGGCGATGGAGCGGGCGATCATCTTGCCGACGCCGGTCGAGCCGGTGAAGGCCAGCTTGTCGATGTCGGGGTGGTCGACGATCGCCTGTCCCGTGGCGCCGGCGCCGGTGATGATGTTGACGACGCCGGGCGGTAGGTCGGCCTGCTGCACGACCTCGGCGAAGAGGAGCGCGGTCAGCGGCGTGGTCTCGGCCGGCTTGATGACCACGGTGTTGCCGGTGGCCAGGGCGGGCGCGATCTTCCAGGCCAGCATGAGGATCGGGAAGTTCCAGGGGATGACCTGGCCCACGACCCCGTGGGGCCGGGGGTTGGTGCCCAAGCCCGCGTAGTCGAGCTTGTCGGCCCAGCCGGCGTGGTAGAAGAAGTGCGCCGCGGCCAGCGGCACGTCGACGTCGCGGCTCTCCTTGATCGGCTTGCCGTTGTCGAGGCTCTCCAGGACGGCGAACTCGCGGGCGCGCTCCTGGAGGATGCGGGCGATGCGGAAGAGGTACTTGCCGCGGTCGGCACCGGACATCCGACCCCAGGCGCCGTTGTAGGCGCGGCGGGCCGCGGCCACGGCGCGGTCGACGTCTGCCTCGCTGGCCGAGGTCACCTCGGCGAGGACCTCCTCGGTGGCGGGGCTGATCGTCTTGAAGGCGGAACCACCCTGCGACTCGGTGAACTCACCGTTGATGAACAACCCGTAGGAGGGCTTGATGTCGACGACGGCGCGGGACTCCGGCGCCGGTGCGTACTCGAACTTGGCCATGGCTTGGGGTTCCTCAGGATCCGTCGGGTGCGGGGGGCTGCTGGGGGCTGCTGGGGGCTCGCACGGTCAGTACAGGCTGGGCGAGTCGTCGGTGACGTAGTCGGCGCCGGAGTAGGCGCCGATCGCCATCCGCTGGCGTTGCAGGAGGAGGTCGTTGAGCAGGCTGGAGGCGCCGAACCGGAACCAGTGCGGGTCGAGCCAGTCGTCGCCGGCGATCTCGCTGACCGTGACGAGGAACTTGAGCGCGTCCTTGCTCGTGCGGATGCCACCGGCCGGCTTGACGCCCACCATCTCGCCGGTGAGGTCGCGCCAGTCGCGGACCGCCTCGAGCATGATCAGCGTGACCGGCAGGGTGGCCGCAGGGGAGACCTTGCCGGTGGAGGTCTTGATGAAGTCGCCGCCCGCCAGCATCGAGAGCCAGGACGCCCGACGGACGTTGTCGTAGGTGACCAGCTCGCCGGTCTCCATGATGACCTTCAGCCGGGCGCGGGTGCCGTCCGTGCGAACGCAGGCCTCGGCGACCTCGGCGATCTCGCGGAACACCGTGAGGTAGTCGCCGGAGAGGAACGCACCACGGTCGATGACCATGTCGATCTCGTCGGCCCCGGCCGACACGGCGTCGCGGGTGTCGGCCAGCTTGACCGGCATGAGTGCCCGACCGCTCGGGAAGGCGGTGGCCACGGCAGCGACCTTGACGCCGCTCTGCCCCAGGGCCTCCTTGGCGGTGGGGACCATGTCGCCGTAGACGCAGATCGCGGCGGGTCGAGGAGTGGCCAGGTCGGTGGGGTCGGGAGTGATCGCCTTCGCGCACAGGCCGCGCACCTTGCCGGGGGTGTCGGCGCCCTCGAGCGTCGTGAGGTCGATCATCGAGATCGCCAGGTCGATGCCCCACGCCTTCGAGGTCGTCTTGATCGACCGCGTGCCCAGCCCGGCAGCACGCGCCTCGCAGCCGACCTGGTCGACGCCCGGGAGCCCGTGCAACCAGCTGGTGAGGGCCGCGTTGGTGAGGCGGGAGACGCCGAGGAGATCGCGCGCCCTGGCCGTCGCGTCGACGGAGGGGGCCGCAGCTGTGGGGGTGCTCACCGACCAATCCTATCCGTGTGCCCGGGTGGGGGGAGTCCCCGGATGTTCCCCTGGTCGGAGGGGCTTCGGCGTCCTCAGTCGGCCGGGCCGGCCTGCTCAGTCGGCCGGGCCGGATCCTGTGGACATCGGAGTCGCGCGCCTCGCCCTGTGGACAGCGCGTGCGGTATCGGCGCCGGATCTGGTGGCCATCCCGGCGTGCGAATCGGATTGTGTACCAACAGGTTTCGTAGCCGGTGGGTTGTCAGACCCGGCCGGTAGGTTCGGTGGCATGGATCGGGGGATGACATTCGAACAGCGCCGCACGGCTGTCCAGGACGCCTGCGCCGCGCTGACCGGGATCGACGCCGAGCTGTGGTCCGCCGACGGTGCCGGGCTGGGCGAGTTCGCGGGGCTGCTCGACCAGCTCGCGGTGCGGGCCGACGCGGCCCGGGTGGACGTGCTCCGCGAGGCCACCGACCGGGGTGAGACCGGGGCGGGCCGGTCCGGCGGGTCCGCGTGGCTGCTGGACCACTGCCCGGCCCTGCGGGCGGGCGGGTCCGCGCGGGTCGTCCGGGTCGCCGAAGCCGCCACCGACGACCGGTATGCCGCCCTCGTGGCGGCGGTGCGTGAGGCGCGGGTGCCGCTGGTGACCGCGGTCGTGGTGGTCGAGGAGTTCGACCGGCTCGCCCCGCGGCTGGCCCCCGGGGCGCACGGCCCGGTGATGGACGGGCTGGTCGACGTCGCGTCGTGGGGCCGGCCCAAGGACGTCCGCGGGCTGCGGGAACGACTGGTCGCCAAGCACGGCGCGGCCGGGGAGCTGCAGGCCGAGCACGACCGGGCGGGTGAGCGGCGGTCGTTGTCGCAGCCGTTCGCCGACGGGACCGGGCTGTTCGAGTACACGATGGTCGTCGACACCGAAGCCAAGACCGTGATCGAGGCCGCCGTCCAAGGATTGTCCGCGCCCCGCCCCGCGCAGGGGGAGCCAGACCGGCGCCCGTCCGGGCAACGCCGGATGGACGTCCTGCTCGAGGTCGTCCGCCGCGGCGTCGCGTCCGCCGACGGGGTCGCCACCACCGACAAGGCGCAGCTGTTCGTGACCGTCACCCTCGAGGGCCTGACCGGCCGCACCCGCGCCGCCACCGTGGTCGGGTCCGGTGAGGCCGGGACCCTGCTGCCGCCGCAGACCGCCCGCAAGATCGCCTGCGACGCCGGGATCCTCCCGGTCGTGCTCAGCAAGGCCGGGCAGGTCCTGGACCTCGGCCGCAGGTTCCGGCTCTTCACCTCCGCCCAGGCCCGGGCCTTGTGGTTACGCGACCGCGGCTGCACCTTCCCCGACTGTTCGGTCCCCGCGACCTGGTGCGACGCACACCACCTGTGGCACTGGGCCGACGGCGGCCCCACCGACCTGACCAATGCGGCTACTCCTAAACCAGCCCTCTGTGAGGCTGCAGCAACCAAGCCTCGTTGACGCGCGTCCAATTGCCCGCGATCGGCGGGGCATGGCCCCGACGTCGGAGTGCAGGCCATGGCAGGATGGCTTTTAAGAAGGGAGGGGCCATGGATTGGTTCTTTGATGGTCTAGGCACCATGCTCATCGGCTTGGTTCTTGGAGGGTCAGCTGGCGGCTTCATTGGGTGGCGAGTCGGCATCAATAGCACCCGCCAATCGCAGCGTGGGGGTGACCGGTCGAGGCAAACCCAGGTCGGGCGGGACTACACCGAGGGGCCTAAGCAGTGATCGTACGGGGACAGGGGCAAAAGGCTGGCGACAATTCGAGCCAGGTCCAAGTCTCTGGCGATTTGGTAATTGTCCAAGGGGTGACAGAAGATCGTGCTCGGGAAATTGCGCGAGAGAGCGCACGTGAGGCAATAGATGGGTACACGGTAGAGGCGCAAACTATTGCGGCGGAACGCATCGCGCGGTTCGACGGCATCCTTATTGATGGTTTGGCGAGGCAAGGGCTACTTGGCGCTATGGCGGACCCGGCGTTCCAAGTCGCTCTGCGAAAGGCTCAAATCGGCGCAGCGAGTACCGAGCGCGACAACGACTACGACATCCTTGCTGCTTTGATTGAGGATCGTGCCAAACGTGCAGACGATCGGCCGGTTCGGGCGGGAATTAATCGGGCGATCGAGATCGTCGACCAAATGGATTCGCAGGCACTCCGTGGCCTCACCGTCTATGCCGCAGCGGCCCAGTATTCGCCTCTGAACGGGGACGTGGATGAGGGTCTCGGCGCGATGGATCGAATGCTTGAACAGTTGTCCGAGGGTTTGGAACTGCCGTCGGGGCGGGCGTGGATCGAACATCTGGATGTACTCGGCGCAGTACGGCAGGACTCAATACAGTCATTCAAGAAGCTCGCTGACTACTGGACTGAAAAGACACCAGGCTATTTGTCCGTGGGCTTGCCTGCGGGCGCCGAGGAGGGGACTGCCGCGATTGCAGAGCTGCGGGACGTCCACCGGATCAGCGTCGCGCCGGTGCCACACACCTTCAAGCCAGGCTACGAGCGATTGCCATTCACGGGTAGCAACGGCTTTAGGTCGCTGCTGGTGGGAGCGGGCAAGTCCGATGCGGAAGCGGAGGCCGCCGCGGCGGTGGCGAGTTCGGCCTACAAACTGGACGAGCGCGACGACTCCCTAGTGCCTGCCTACCGCGAACGCCTTTGCACGCTCCCAACCCTGAACCAAATCGCTGGGTGGTGGGATGAGTTCGCAGTCTTCTTCAGCGTCACCCCAGTTGGTTCCGTGGTCGCGCGGGCGAACTCGAAGAGGCTCGACAAGGCTGGCTTCCTGCCGCCAATTGAGTAGGCGTGGCAGGTAAGCAGGCCCATTTGGTTCGCCTGCGGATCATCGACGGTCAACGGGTCGAGATCAGATGCCCGACGTCGATCTCTTCGACGGGTCCACGAGTCGGACGATAAGCGCGCCAACTATATGGACCATTAGCCAGGCATCCGCCCGCGTGGCATCGGAGACGTGGTGGCCATCGCCAGTTTGACTACGGTCAGCCGAAGCCCAATTCAAGAAATTCTCGAGCCCATTGTTGAGCGCATCGTCATGCGGCGCTAGGAGACCCTTCTTCTTGGCGCTTTTGATGAGAGGGCCAAGCGCGTTTCCGGCGCAGCCCACGGCCGTAAGGACTTCCTGGAGGGCAGTGCCCGCATCGGTTATAGCGTTGGCAGGGCTGGCCGGAATCTCCTTGAGTGCGTCCAAATAGGCGGCGTGGGCCTTACTGAACTGCGCTCCAACAAGCAAGCGCAAAGCGGGGGCGACGACCTCGGTATGCAGTTCATCCGAACCGATGGGGATGACCTCCTGATCCACCATTCGATAGGCGACCCGGTAGTCCTCGAATACGGTATTAACGAACTGATCAAAGTCGGAAGCGAACCGCGAGATGGACCGACCGTCCTTAACGTAGAGGGCAAAGGATCCAATAACGTCGAGAGCCACATCGGCGTTCGTCGCTTTGATGAGCGAGTCCCCATCAATGGATCGGACGTTGTAACCCCCGCCGAGTCGCATCAGGTCGGCGACTTCTCGATTAATGGTGCCGACGTACTCAGAGGACTTCTCCTGTAGGAGTGCCCAAAAAGTAGCAATCTTGACGCGAGCTGCTTGGGGGACGTCCTCCACCCAGAGGTTCTCGCCTTCCGCCTCACGAGCGTCACGGTCGGCGCGTCGTTTCCGTTGCGAGTGCAGCATCACGGCAGGCTATACGCCCGACCGCGCTCTTCACTTGAAATAGCAACACAACTCGGACTCCGCCTCGGGGCATGAGGGGACGTTCTCACTGGGACCTTCCGGACTACGGCACTCCCAAGAGTTGGAGCAACAGGCGTCCCTCGGCCTCGGAAATGTGGCCATCCACCTCGTCTCCAAGCTCGTCCATACGTGAGACGGCCTCGACTATGGCGTCTTCGTAGAAGTCCTCATAGTCGACGGCAATCGGCAGGATCGGACTTCGCCAACTAGGCACGTAGCCTCGGCGCACGAAGAACGCCCACGCCTGAGCGTCCTGCCACGCGCACGAGCCATCGAGCAGGTCTCCGAGCACGGCGGCCGTCGCTGCCCCCGTCAGGATCAATGTGTGTGGCAGAGACGCAGCGGCTTTCCCAAGGTCGGCCTGATCTGCCGACTGGACTGCGGCCATGAACTTCAGTTCCCCGTTGGCCACTTGTTCCAGAGCCAAAGCCAGACTACCGATCAGCCTTCTCTCCTGGGTCTGGTCCACGGGAGCATCCTCTCCTGTTGGCACAGCAGCCGCTCGTGCTGGATCGAATTACGGCATGAAAGGGCGTCTCGCTAGGCGTCCTCGATGCTGGGGAGGAACGGGATCGACGGGTGAAGCCTGTCCAGCAGGCAACGACCATGGCAGTAGAGCCCTTGGGTTTCGCCCTCCGACCGTGGTGGGGCAACGGCCAAGGTTGTCGCCCATGCGGCCTTCAAGGCTTCACCACAGAAGCAGCAGATCATGGGCACCACACCATCCAAGCGGGTGGTCTGCGGCTCTCGGAGGTCATGGGCCGAAGCATGCCAGCCCTAGAGCGAGACGTCCGCTCATCGGCAGCATGCGTAGACGTTGCTGGGCTGCAGCCACCGCGCCCGTTTTCGTGGGGGCTCGTCCGTTCGGGTGATCTTCGCTAGCGGGTATTGCATCGTTGTGATTCGCCTTGATAGTCATGGGGTCTGCGGACGTCACAGACCGGTGGCGATACCACCCATAACTCACTCATCACGCCCCTGGTCCCGGGGGAAAAAGTAGTCGCAGTCGTGCGGCAGGGATGCGGTAACGGAATCGGAGCGCGGTCCGCAGCGCGCCTCGTGGTTGCCGTCTGAAAGGTGCCACCTCACTTAGGGCCGGTCGAGCACTCGCTCCCGGCCTTTTGTTCTGCCCCGGCTCGGGGGTGAGCGCGCTTCCCATTGGCGCTATCCCAAGAGGTGTTTCGATGTCGTCATTTTGTGTCCCTGAGCCGCAACTGCAACGCGGTTGGATGCTCACGCTGTACCCCGGTGCCGGTGAGGCCGGGGGTTGTTTCCAGTCCGCCCGTGAACGAGTCTCCGGGCATGTGGGTGGTCCCGCTGCGGACCCTGAGCGTGCGGCGGTCGAGGCGGGTCGTCGCGCCCGCGCCAGGTTGCGCCGCTACTGCGCGGCCAACCTGTTGAACAGGCTGGGCACGCTGACCTACGGCCCGCCGCGGTGCACTGACGCCCGCCAGGTGCGCCAGGACGTCGGGGTGTTCTTCCGGAATCTGCGGGAGCAAGTCGGGGAGCCGTTTCCCTACGCGTGGGTGCCCGAGTTGCACAAGGACGGGGTGCACTTCCACGTCCACTTCGCCGCAGGACGCTACATCGCCCGCAAGGACCTCGATACCGCATGGGGTCGCGGCTTCGTCCACATCAAGCTGCTAGGTGACCTGCCGGTGGGGTCGGGCAAGTTGGCAGAGGCACGACGGGCTGCGGGCTACCTGTCGAAGTACGTGGCCAAAACCTTCATGGATGAGCAGGCTGGCCACCGTCCCCGTGGGCTGCACCGGTTCGACGTCGCACAGGGCTACACCCCGGAGGTGATCCGGTTGCGTGGTGCCACCCGTGAGGACGTTCTAGCTCAGGCTGCGGACCTGATGGGTGGACTCCCCGCGACGTCCTGGTCCTCCGATGAGGTCGAAGACTGGCAAGGTCCGCCGGCCGTTTGGGTGCAGTGGGCCGGCTGAGATGACAGGGACAGGTTCCCAGCAGGTGCCGCAGGAGGTGGTGCGCCGCTGGCTGATGGATTCGTGTGCAGCCCAAGGCGTTCCGGTCCTGGTGGGCGATCCGCGGATCCTGTCCGAGGTGGCTGCCCTGATCGGCGGCGTGGGTGGGAGGCGGCCGCGGCAAGCGAAGCGCGCGCCCGCCTCCACCCTGCCGCCCTCAGAGTCGCCACACGGGTTGGACTCGGCTCGGGTCCAGTCCGCGGGCTCCTGGGGTCCCCGGACCAACGACGGCGTGCTCGAGGAGTGCGCTGATCACGGCATGCTGCCGGTCGAGGTTCAACCCCGCCCACTTGGGTCCTAGGTCCCCATCCAGTCCGGTCAAACCGTCAAGGGCGGTGCTGGCGGTCATCCGGTTCAGCCGTCGCTGTCCCTCACGCAGCCTGGCCTCGATGGGGTTGCGAGCGGCAAGCCACTCCGCCGCGTTGATCGCCTTCCGCCCGTAGAGTCCTGCCAGTTCGTCGAGCTGTTCCCGGTCGGAGTCGACCTGGTCAGCAAGGCTCGATGCTTGCTCGTCGGCGGCTGCCCTACCCGCCAACGCTTCGGACAGGGCAGGGGAGGAAAGGCGCATCAGTACCGCGTCAGCAATCATCTGCTCCACAGGCTCCGCGACGACGGTCAAGCGCCCGCACCCGCCGTGGTCAGGCCCGGAATTGCAGACGTACCGGCGTGTGGTGGCTCGGGCCGCGGAGTACAACCGGTTTCCGCATTTGCCACACCTGAGCAGACCCGACAGCAGATACCGACGCGGCGCTCGGCGTCCACTCGTCTTGCGGCTCTCGATCCGCGCGAGGACCCGGTTCCGCTCGTCGGTGCTGATGATCGGGTCCCACACCGCAGGACCAATGACCTGTCCCTGGTGCTCACGCAGACCGGCGATGCGCCCCGAAGCAATCAAGGTCCGCAGCGTTGGCGTCTTCCACGGTCCACCTGCGACCGTTCGCACCTCCTGCTGGTCCAGCCACACCGTCAGCGACCGCAGCGACTCTCCGGCCAAGAACCGCGCGACCAGTGTTCGGATCACGACGGCCTCGTCCTCACGCACGGTCACCTTGTCGTCGGCGTACCCAAAGGGTCGGCGGGGTCCTCCGGCGTGAGGTTCACCCCGCTCTGCCTTCTGCTGGAACTTCCGCTTGACCCGTCGTGACTTGGACGCCGACTCGTTCGCAGCGACCGCTGCCAGGAAGCGGACCACCATCAGGCCGTCGCCGGTCATGATGTCGCTGTCACCGACGACGAACCGCACATGCTTGACCCCGGCCGTATCCAACGCTTCGCGGAACTCTTCAAGCTCCACAGGCCGCCGAGTCAGCCGGTCCACGTGGTACACCAATACGGCGTCGCGGATGCCGTCGCGGATGTCGTCCAACATCTGCGCGTATGCGGGTCGCTTCTTGCCCGAGTAGGCCGAGAAGTCGTTGTCCGTATACACCTCAGCCACTGTCCACCCCAGTTGCTCGGCAAGACGTTCGCAGTCCTGGACCTGCCGTGTGACACCCAAGCCCGTGCCTTCGGTGTCACTGCTGATCCGTGCGTAGATCGCCGCCGCGCGAGGTGTCGTCACAAGGGGTCATATTAGCGATCAGCCGACAACGCCGCCCTGTTGTGCGGGCGACACCACACCATCGTCCACAAGCACGGCTACCACGCCCAGCTCACCCACGACGGGGTGCACTGGGACCTGACCCCCGGCGCCTACGACCACTGGCTCACCCACCGCCACACCACAGCCGGCGAGCGGGCAGCGGCAGCGACTACTGCGGCCTGGCGCCCTTGACGGTCAGGGACTGGACACGACTGACCAGCTCGCGCCCCCGAAACGGCTTGACCATGTAGTCATCGGCTCCGGCGGTGAAGGCCTGGTCGATGTCGCCCTCCTGGGCCTTGGACGTGAGCATCAGGACCGCGACGCCCTTGGTCCGAGGGTCGGCCCGGATGGCCCGGCACACCTCGACCCCGCTCAGGCCCGGCATCATCCAGTCGAGGACCACCAGGTCAGGTACGTGAGTCGTCGCGGCGGCCAGTCCGGCGTCGCCGTTGTCCCGGACGACGACGTCGTAACCGGCCCGACTCAGCAGGGCGACCACGAGGTCCTGGATGTCGAGGTCGTCCTCGACCACGAGAACCTTCATCGGGGATCCCTCCTGAGCGGACCGTCGCGGCGGCGGGTGATCTGCCGCACGCTTCACCCGCACCCTACGGCGCGAAGACTCTGACGACGAGCCCACGCGCGGGTGGGGCCCAGCCTCACGACGCAGGCCCGGATTGCCGATTCGACTCGCGTGGGACAGTCTCACCCGCATGGACCGCGTCGAATTCGTGCAACTCAGGGAGGCGATGACGGTCAACCTGCCGCCGGCCTCCGGCGCACAGACCGCTGACGCCGCCGCCAAGCTCCGGCGACGACTGGTGTCCAGCGTCATGTTCGCCGCGGTCGAGGTCGAGGCGACGGACGACCCCGAGCGCCTGCTGATCGCCATGGTCCGGTTCCGGCCGGGCACCCCGGAGCGTCAGGTGGCCAGCTTCCTCGAAGCGGTGTGGATCACCGAGCTGCGCCTGGACGGTCTCGACGTGTTCAACTTCCTCGTGGAGGACGGCCACGTCGAGTTCGAGGCCGCCACCGGGGACCAGGACTCCGGCTACTACCTCAGCCTGCAGCTGATCGCCGTCGAGGGCGCGCCACAGGACTTCGAGGGCAGGTCCAGCTCCCCGAGCGAGGTTCCCGTGGAGACCGAGACCCCGACCACCAAGAAGCGCTTCTGGAAGAAGTAGGCCGGTACGAGGGACGACGGACGAGGACGCACCTCAGACCTGGACGAGGCCCTCCATGGCGGCGCGGATGCCGGCCAACCTCGTGGCGGCGGTCTGCCGCGCCGTCTTCAGGTCGGAGGAGACCGGCTCGATCACCTCGAGGTAGACCTTGAGCTTGGGCTCGGTGCCGGACGGTCGCACGATGATCCGCGAGTCGTCGGCGAGGAAGTAGCGCAGCCCGTCGGTGGGCGGCAGTGCCTCGCTTCCCTCGGCCAGGTCGTCGGTGCGCACGACAGCGGTGCCGGCCACGTCCTGGGGCGGGTCCTGGCGAAGTCGCGCCATCACCTTCCCGATCAGCGCCAGGTCGGCCACCCGCACGGACAGCGCGTCGGTCGCGTGCACACCGTGTTCGACGGCGAGGTCGTCGAGCAGGTCGGTGAGTGAACGTCCCTCGGCCTTCAGGCTGGCCGTCATCTCCGCCACCACCAGGGCGGCGCTGACGCCGTCCTTGTCGCGCACGTGCGGTGGGTCGACGCAGTAGCCCAGCGCCTCCTCGTACCCGTACCGCAGACCCTTCACGCGCGAGATCCACTTGAAGCCGGTCAGCGTCTCCTCGTGCGGGACGCCGGCAGCCTTCGCCATCGCCGCCAGCAAGCGGGACGACACGATCGAGTTCGCGAAGACGTCACCGTTGCCCACGCCGCGGGCGAGGATGTGCGCGCCCAACAGGGCACCCACCTCGTCGCCGCGGAGCATCCGCCACCCACCGGGGCCGGGCACCGCGACGGCGCAGCGGTCGGCATCGGGGTCGTTGGCGATGACCACGTCGGGTCCGGTCTGCTCGGCCAGCTCGAGGGCCGCATCCATGGCCCCCGGCTCCTCGGGGTTGGGGAAGTGCACCGTCGGGAACGCCGGGTCGGGCTGGGCCTGGCTCTCGACCGGGATCGGCGCGGCGTACCCGGCGCGGACGAAGGCCTTGGCCACGGTCTCGGAGCCGACCCCGTGCAGGGCGGTGTGGACCACGGTGACCTCGCGGGGGGTGTCCTTCGCCACGACGGTGACGGCGTCGTCGAGGTACGCCTCGAGCACGTCGTCGCCCAGGGTCTCCCAGCCGTCGTCGGCGCGCGGCACGTCCGCCACGGCGGCGACCCGCGCGATCTGGGTCGCGATGTCGGCGTCGGACGGCGGCACGATCTGCGAGCCGTCGCCGAGGTAGACCTTGTAGCCGTTGTCCTCGGGCGGGTTGTGGCTCGCCGTCACCATCACGCCCGCGTCGGCGCCGAGGTAGCGGATCGCGTACGCCAGCACGGGAGTCGGCAATGGTGACGGCAGGATCGCCGCGCGACCGCCGGCGCCCACGACGACCGCGGCGGTGTCCCGGGCGAACACGTCGGAGTTGCGGCGCGCGTCGAAGCCCACCACCACGAACGGCGCGGGCTTGCTCGCCTGCAGGTATGCCGTGAGGCCGGCGGCCGCGCGGATCACGACGGAGCGGTTCATCCGGTTGGGACCGGCGCCGATGGCGCCGCGGAGCCCTGCGGTGCCGAACTCGAGCATCCCGGAGAACCGGTCGCCGAGGTCGTCGATGGCAGCCTGGTCGCCGGTCTTGGCCTGCGCGAGGAGGTCGCCGAGCTCGACCCGGGTCTCGTGGTCGGGGTCGTCGTCCACCCACGCCTGGGCGGCGTCGATGAGCTCCTGGGCGTGTTGGGCGGCCCGTGCCTCGATGCTCGCAGGTGAGTCGGCTCCGCGGCCGTGCCGCGCGGCATACGTCATGGCTGGGCTCCTCTCAGATGGTGGCGACGACCGCGGCCATGAGCTTCCCGCACCGCTCGGCGGAAGCCTGGCCGGTCTCCATGACCTCCTCGTGGGACAGCGGCTGGTCGCTGATCCCCGCGGCGAGGTTGGTCACGAGCGAGATGCCCAGGACCTCGAGCCCGGCCTGGCGGGCCGCGATGGCCTCCAACGTGGTCGACATGCCGACCAGGTCACCTCCGAGCACCTTGGCCATCCGCACCTCGGCGGGGGTCTCGTAGTGGGGGCCACGGAACTGCACGTAGACCCCTTCGTCGAGACCGGGGTCGACCGCACGGGCCAGGTCGCGCAGCCGCGGTGAGTACAGGTCGGTGAGGTCGACGAAGTTGGCGCCCTCGATGGGGGAGGCGGCCGTGAGGTTGAGGTGGTCGCTGATCAGTACCGGGGTGCCGGGACCCCACGCGGGGTTGAGGCCGCCGCAGCCGTTGGTGAGCACGATGGCCCGGCACCCGGCCGCTGCTGCCGTGCGGACGGCGTGCACGACGGCTCGAACGCCCTTGCCCTCGTAGAAGTGGGTGCGGGTGCCGTAGACGAGCGCCCGACGGCCGGTGTCGGCGATCGCCACCGAGCGCATCGTGCCGCTGTGCCCCGCGACCGCGGCCTTCGCGAAGCCGGGGACGTCCGCGTTGTCGATCGTGGCCAGCGTCTCGCCGATGAGGTCACCGGTCTGGCCCCACCCGGAGCCGAGGACCAGGGCCACGTCGTGCCGGTCGGTGCCGCTGCGCTCGGCGATCACCGCGGCAGCCGCCTTGGCCACCTCGAACGGGTCGGCCGCGGGGTCGGACAGGTCGGGGACGCCCGGGGACGGGCTGCTCTGCTCGCTCACTCCCGAAGACTACCGAGGCCCGGACCGGGCGGCGACGGCGACGGAGTGGACGGGTTCCGGCACGGACGCCAGACCGTTCGCCTCCGCCGGGGTGGTTGGATGGTCGCGTGAACGCGCCCCAGTCCTCAGTGGTGATCCTCGGCGGTGGCCCCGGTGGCTACGAGGCCGCCCTGGTGGCTGCCCACCTGGGTGCCCGCGTAACGGTCGTCGACCGTGATGGCGTCGGTGGCGCAGCGGTGCTCACCGACTGCGTGCCGTCCAAGACGCTGATCTCGACGGCCGACTTCATGAGCCAGTTCGAGACCGCCTCCGACCTCGGCGTGCACCTCGAGGACCACGAGGGCGACGAGGTCTCCGACTCGGTCGCCGAGCTCACCGCGGTGAACCGCCGCATCCTGGCCCTCGCTGCTGCGCAGTCCCGCGACATCGGCGCCCGGCTCGCGGCCGACGGCGTGCAGGTGCTGGCCGGCACGGGCCGGCTGCTCGAGGCGGGGTCGGTCGAGGCCACTCTCGCCGACGGGACGACCCAGACCCTCAGCGCTGACGTCGTCCTCGTCGCCACCGGCGCCACGCCCCGGGTCGTGCCCTTCGCCCAGCCCGACGGCGAGCGGATCCTCACCTGGCAGCAGATCTACTCCCTTGCCGAGCTCCCCGAGCACCTGGTCGTCGTCGGCTCCGGTGTCACCGGTGCCGAGCTCGCGCAGGCCTACCTCGGTCTCGGCTCGCGCGTGACGCTCGTGTCGTCGCGGGACCGGGTGCTCCCCGGCGAGGACGCCGACGCCGCCACCGTGATCGAGGACGTCTTCCGCAAGCGCGGCATGGACGTGCTCGGGCGCTCGCGGATGGCCTCGGTGTCGCGCACGGAGTCGGGCGTGGTGGTCCGGCTCGTGGACGGTCGCGAGGTCGAGGGCAGCCACGCGCTCCTGGCCGTCGGATCCGTCCCGCAGACCTCCGGCATCGGCCTCGAGGACGTCGGGGTGGCCGTGAGCGAGTCCGGCCACATCGTGGTCGACAAGGTCTCGCGCACCTCCGTGCGCGGTGTGTATGCCGCGGGCGACTGCACCGGCGTTCTTCCCCTGGCATCCGTGGCCGCCATGCAGGGACGCATCGCGATGGCGCACTCCCTCGGTGACGCGGTCGCTCCGCTCAACCTGCGGGCCGTCTCGGCCAACATCTTCACCGACCCCGAGATCGCCACGGTCGGGTTCTCCCAGAAGGACCTCGACGAGGGCACCGTCGACGCGACCTCGGTGATGCTGCCGCTGTCGACCAACCCCCGCGCCAAGATGCAGGGCATCACCGACGGGTTCGTGAAGCTGTTCGCCCGCAAGGGTGGCGGCACCGTCGTCGGCGGCGTCGTCGTGGCGCCGCGGGCCTCCGAGCTGATCTACCCGGTGACCTTGGCGGTGCAGCACGGGCTCACCGTCGACCAGCTGGCCGGGACCTTCACGGTCTACCCCTCGCTCTCCGGCTCGGTGGCCGAGGCCGCCCGCCAGCTCCACCAGCGCGACTGACCTGTCGGGCGCTCCGGCGGCATTTCCCCCGGGTTGGTGGGTAATGTCCCCACTGAGCGTGCTGTGGCGCGCGGACTCGGAGACTTCCGAGACGGCTCCCTAGGAAGGGCGAATCAATGGCTGGCTCCTGGCTGGACAAGGTGAAGAACTACGTCAAGGGCAACCCGCAGCAAGCGGACTCGGCTCTCGACAAGGTCGAGGACGTGATCGACAAGCAGACCGGGGGCAAGTACTCGGACCAGATCGACCAGGGCAGCGATGCCTTGCGCGACAAGCTGGGCCTGCCCGAGGAGCAGCCGGCCCCGGCACCCGAGCCGGCTCCCGAGCCTGCCCCCTCACCTGCACCCGAGCCGGCTCCGGCGCCCGCACCCGAGCCGGCTCCGGCGCCCGCCCCTGAGCCGGTGCCGTCACCGGAACCGGGGCCCGCGCCCACCCCCGAGCCGTTCCCCGCGCCCGGTGACCCCGTGCCGTCCGAGCCGGCCCCCGACCGCCCGAGCTGGGACGAGCCGGCGCCCACCACGCCGGCCCCGAACCCGTCTCCGTCCACCGGTGACCCCCAGCCGGGCTCCTCCGACGGGCCGCTCATCCCGGGTGAGCCGCAGCAACCCGGACAGCCCGGCGGCCCGCTCGACCCGGCCCTGCGCCCCGACGCGGAGTCCGGCGAGGACACCGACGGCCCGGCACAGATCCCGACCGACGCGCCGGGATCCAGCACCGTCCCCGAGCCGGGTCCGGACACCGGCGAGGAAGGCACCAAGGAGCTCCCGCCGTTCGGTCGCTGAGGCCAGGCACACGGCATACGACAGCGGCGCGGTCTCCCGGCTGGGAGGCGGCGCCGCCGTCGTGGGCGAGGTCGTGAGTAGGGCCGCCCGGCGACGTAGGCACTTTGCCGGTGGGCGGCGACCCGGGTCGTTGCCACGATGGGGTCAGCAGGGATCACACACACCAGCCGCACCTGGGAGGTCCCATGTTCCACACCATCGCGTCCATCCACACCGGCGTCCGTCCCCTGCTCGCCGCACTGTGTGCGGGGGTCATGACCATTGCGCTCGCGCCGGCCGCAGCAGCCTCCGGCAACGTGGTCTTCCGGTCCCACGAGACGTTGAAGGACAGCCACATCGAGCAGGAGGAGCACGGCGACGAGTGGTGCCCGGAGGTTTCCTTCCTCGTCCGCTGGGACGGTCGGGTCACCATCACCGAGACCGGCATCGCCCGCGGAGGTGGGGAGCTGGAGTACTTCTCGTTCCACGTCTCGGCGGAGGACACCTTCACCAACGTGGAGTCCGGGGCCTCGTTCCGGTCTGTCAACACCTTCAACGGCCGTGACCAGAAGCTGACCCTGAACGCCGACGGCACCCTCACCGTCGAGTTCATGGACCGGTTCTCGTCCAAGCTGTTCGCGAGCGACGGCAAGCTGGTCGGCCTCGACGCAGGCACCGTTGCGGGCACCTTGGTCATCGACCTCGGCGACCCCGAGGATCCTGAGGACGACACCGTCCTCAGCGAGACGATCACCAGGGACCACGGCACGCGCACCTTCGGTGAGCGGGACTTCTGCGAGGACGTCCTCGAGTTCCTCGGCTGACGTCAGTCCTTGATCTCGGCGATCACGGCGCCGTTGGTCACGGTCTGGCCGACCTCGGCGACGAGTCCGGTGATGGTGCCGGCCTTGTGGGCGTTGATCGGCTGCTCCATCTTCATCGCCTCGAGGACGACCACCAGCTCACCGGCGGCGACCTCCTGGCCCTCCTCGACGGCGATCTTGACGATGGTGCCCTGCATGGGCGCGGTGAGGGAGTCGCCCGAGGCGGCGGCACCGGCCTTGGAACCGCCGGAGCGTCGGGGCGCCTTCTTCTTCGCGGCGCTGGAGCCACCGCCGAGGGAGAGCCCGCCGGGGAGCACCACCTCGAGGCGCTTGCCGCCGACCTCGACGACCACGCTCTGGCGCTCGCCGGTCTCCTCGGGGGCCTCCGCCACGACCCCGGAGTAGGGCGGGATCTGGTTGTCGAACTCGGTCTCGATCCAGCGGGTGTGCACCGTGAACGGCTTGTCGCCCTCGGGGGCGAACGCGGGGTCGGACACGATGACGCGGTGGAACGGCAGGACGGTCGGCATGCCGTCGACGACGAACTCCGCGAGCGCGCGGCGGGACCGTTCGAGCGCCTGGTGGCGGTCGTGGCCGGTGACGATCAGCTTGGCCAGCATCGAGTCGAACGCGCCACCGATGACGTCGCCGGCGACGACGCCGGAGTCGAGGCGCACGCCCGGGCCGGACGGCGGCTCGAACACGGCGACGACGCCGGGGGCCGGGAGGAAGCCGCGGCCCGCGTCCTCGCCGTTGATCCGGAACTCGAAGGAGTGGCCGATCGGGGCGGGGTCGTCGTAGCCGAGCGGCTCACCGTTCGCGATGCGGAACTGCTCGCGGACCAGGTCGATGCCGGTGACCTCCTCGGTCACCGGGTGTTCGACCTGGAGGCGGGTGTTGACCTCGAGGAAGGAGATGGTGCCGTCCTGGCCGACGAGGAACTCGCAGGTGCCGGCGCCGGTGTAGCCGGCCTCGGTGAGGATGGCCTTGGAGGCGCGGCGCAGCTCGGCGTTCTGCTCGTCGGACAGGAACGGCGCCGGGGCCTCCTCGACGAGCGGACAGGAACGGCGCCGGGGCCTCCTCGACGAGCNATCGTCGGCAACGGTGTAGCCGGCCTCGGTGAGGATGGCCTTGGAGGCGCGGCGCAGCTCGGCGTTCTGCTCGTCGGACAGGAACGGCGCCGGGGCCTCCTCGACGAGCTTCTGGTGGCGACGCTGCAGCGAGCAGTCCCGGGTGGAGACGACGACGACGTTGCCGTGGGTGTCGGCCAGGCACTGGGTCTCGACGTGGCGGGGCTGGTCGAGGTAGCGCTCGACGAAGCACTCGCCGCGACCGAACGCGGCGACGGCCTCGCGGGTGGCCGAGTCGAACAGCTCGGGGATCTCCTCGATGGTGCGCGCGACCTTGAGGCCGCGACCGCCGCCACCGAAGGCCGCCTTGATCGCGACCGGCAGTCCGTACTCCTTGGCGAACGCGACGACCTCGTCGGCGTCGGCGACCGGGTCGGCGGTGCCGGGCACCAGGGGGGCGTTCGCGCGGGCGGCGATGTGGCGGGCCTTGACCTTGTCGCCGAGGGAGTCGATGGCCTCGGGGGAGGGGCCGATCCACCTCAGCCCGGCGTCCATCACGGCCTGGGCGAAGGAGGCGTTCTCGGCGAGGAAGCCGTAGCCGGGGTGGACCGCGTCGGCCCCGGACTTGCGGGCGACCTCGAGCAGCTTCTCCTGCACGAGGTAGGAGTCGCCGGGGGTCGCGCCACCGAGCGCGTAGGCCTCGTCGGCGACCTTGACGTGCAGCGCGTCCCGGTCCGGATCGGCATACACGGCAACGGAGCCGATGCCGCTGTCGGCGCACGCGCGCGCGATGCGGACGGCGATCTCGCCGCGGTTGGCAATGAGGACCTTGGAGATCGGCTTCGTCGTCGTCTCGGAGATGGGCGCCATGCGCCGGAGCCTAGCCCGTTTCCGTGACGTCACCCCCACCCAGCCGGTGTGGCCTGGCTGACACCTGCGCACCCCACCAGTCCCAGCTTTATCGGGTCTAGCAGGAACGTTGACGCTCACACCGGAAGCGAAGTCGTGTGAAGGTCAACCTTGTCCCTAGACCCGATAAAGATGTGACGCGGGGGGCGGCCCTAGGGTGGCGGCATGAGCAGTGACGACGCGCGGTCGGTGCGTGAGATCGAAGAGGGCGTGCAGCGGGACTTCTCCGCGGCGATGTCCTACGGCGACTACCTGGGGCTGGACCAGCTGCTGTCGGCACAGCACCCACGCAGCCAGCCCGAGCAGCACGACGAGCTGCTGTTCATCATCCAGCACCAGACCTCTGAGCTCTGGCTCAAGCTGATGCTGCACGAGCTGCGGTCGGCCCGCGCGCTGCTCACGGCCGACGAGCTCGCCCCGGCCCTCAAGCGGCTGGCGCGGGTCAAGCGGATCCAGGAGATCCTCACCGACCAGTGGTCGGTGCTGGCGACCCTCACGCCGAGCGAGTACGCCGAGATCCGCCCGTTCCTCGCGACCAGCTCGGGGTTCCAGTCGTGGCAGTACCGCGCCGTGGAGTTCCTGCTCGGCAACAAGAACGCCGACATGGTCAAGGTCTTCGAGCACGACGAGGCCGCGCGCTCGATGCTCGCGGAGCTGCTCGGTGAGCCCAGCCTCTACGACGAGTTCCTGCGCTACCTCGCCCGCCGCGGCTACGCCATCCCGGCCGAGCTGCTCGAGCGTGACGTCACCCAGCCGTACCGGGAGAACGACGCCCTGGTCGACACCTTCGCCGCCGTCTACGCCCGCCCGACCGAGCACTGGGGCGTCTACGAGACCTGTGAGGAGCTCGTCGACCTCGAGGACAACTTCCAGCAGTGGCGGTTCCGCCACCTGCAGGTCGTCACCCGCACGATCGGCCACAAGAAGGGGACCGGCGGCTCGTCCGGCGTCGACTTCCTGCGCCGCGCCCTCGACCTGACCTTCTTCCCCGAGCTCTACACGGTGCGCACCCGCGTCTGACGCGCCTCGCTAGGGCACGAGCCAGCCCTCGGGGCCGTCGGAGCCGGCGGCATACGTCTCCAACGGCACCCGCCCGTCGGCCCAGGCCTTGATCACCGGCTCCATCACCCGCCAGCACTCCTCGGCGGCGTCGCCCCGCACGGTGAGCAGCTGGCTGCCGTCGAAGATCTGCGCCAGCACCTCGCCGTAGGGCTGCATGCGCGGAGCGGCCAACCTGGCCGTGAGGGCCTTCTGCTCCAGGTCGACGGGGTCGCCCTCGGCATTCATCGTCAGGGTGAGGGAGACAGCGCCCGGCTTGAGGTCGATGGTGAGCCGGTCGCCGTCGGACCCGCCGACGAAGCCGGTCGGCAGGTGCGGGACGTCGCGGAAGTGGGCCACGATCTGCTTGCGCGGCGCACCCAGGGCCTTGCCGCTCCGGACGACGAACGGCACCCCGGCCCAGCGGCTGTTCGCGACCTCGAGGGTCACCTGCGCGAGCGTCTCGGTGGACCGCTTCGGGTCGACGCCCACCTCCTTCGCGTAGTCCGGCACCTTCCGCCGACCGATCGTGCCGGCGGTGTAGCGGGCCCGCCGCGACGAGCGCTTGGGGGAGCCGCCCCAGACCTTCGTCGCCCGCAGCACCTGCGCCTTCTGGTCCTGCAGCTCCCGGGCGTCGAGGGTCGCGATCGACTCCATCGCGAACAGCGCGAGCACCTGGAGCAGGTGGCTCTGCAACATGTCCTTCAGCGCGCCGGCCCCGTCGTAGTAGCCCGCCCGTCCCTCCAGCGCGAGGTCCTCGTCGTAGACGATCTCCACGCGCTCGATGTGCTCAGCGCTCCAGATCGGGGCCAGCACGCGATTGGCGAAACGAAGTCCCACGAGGTTGAAAACCGTTGCCACGCCGAGGAAGTGGTCGATCCGGAAGATGTCCTCCTCAGCCACCACCTTGTGCAGGAGGGCGTTGAACGCCACCGCCGACGCGTGGTCGGTGCCGAACGGCTTCTCGAGCGCCAGCCGCGTGGTGTCCGGCAGGTCGACGTGCTGGAGCAGGCCGCAGACCTTCATGGTCACCTGCGGCGGCAGGGCGAAGAAGATGACCAGCGGCCCGTCGCCGCACCCCTCGACGAGCGCGCGCAGGGCGCCTTCGTCGAGCAGGTCCGTGCGGATGTATGCCGTGTGCTTCGTGATCGCGGCGGTCACCCGGGCTGCGGGCTTGGCTGCGGCGAACGAGTCCTTGACCCGGGCCTTCCAGTCCGCGGCCGAGATGTCGACCCGGTCGGCGCCGACGACGCGGACCGCGCGTTCCGGCTCGACGGCCAGCAGGCTGGCCAGCCCGGGCAGGAGGAGCCGGTGGGTCAGGTCACCACCGGCGCCGAGGATCAGCAGGGTGGTCTCGGGAGGGGGCGCCATGTCTCGCAGCATTCCACGGGCACCTGGACGACGCGGGGGGAGCCCGGGGCGTGCGGAGAGCGTGGTCGGTGACCACGCGGCATACTCCCTCAGCATGACCACGCACGAGGGGCAGCGGCGCGGACCCCGAGTCATCCACACGGCGCAGGCCCTGGTCGACGAGGTGGTGGAGGTCGACGCGCTGCCGGTGCGTGGTGGCAATGCCGTCGCGCTGTCCTACGCGCGGTACGCCGGCGGCGCCGTGAACATCCTCGTCGCCGCTGCCCGGTCGGGCGCGGACGCGGTCCTCGCCGGGGCGGTCGGCACCGGCGCGAACGGCGACCTGGTGCGTGCGGCCCTGGCCGCCGAGGGCGTGGCCGTGAGCAGCCCCCCGGTGCCGGACCTCGACACCGGGATCTGCTTCGTGATGATCGAGCCCAGCGCCGAGCGCACCTTCGTGACGACCCAGGGTGCCGAGCGACGGATCACGGTGGAGTCGCTCGGGACCGCGGCTCCGGTGGACGGTGACCTCGTGTGCGTCAGTGGCTTCTCGCTCGTCGGGCTGACCCGTGACCCGCTGCTGGCCTGGCTCGACGGCCTGGACCACGGGGTGGTGGTGGTCCTCGATCCTGGCGCGGCGTTCGCCGACCTCACGGACGACCTCCGGGAGCGGGCGCTGGCCCGCACCACGGTGTGGACCAGCAACGCCGACGAGGCGGCCCAGCTGACCGGGCTGTCCGACCCGGTCGCAGCCACCGGGGCGGTGGCCGACCGGCTGCCGGCCGGTGCGGTGGCCATCGTCCGGGACGGTCCGAAGGGCTGCTGGGTCCGTGAGGTGGACGTCGTGGGCGAGCCGACCTACCTGCCCGGGTTCCCGCAGGACGCCGTCGACACCAATGGGGCCGGCGACACCCACACCGGGGTCCTCGTGGCCTGCCGCGCTGCGGGTGCCGACTGGGAGACCGCTGCGCGGCGGGCCAACGCAGCCGGCGCCATCAAGGTGACCAGGCGTGGCCCGGCGACGGCCCCCACGGCGGCTGAGATCGACACACTTCTCGACCAACGCGGCCTGGACCAGCAGGGCCTCGCCCGGCAGCGCGGCTAGCCCCAGGCGACGGCGAGCTGGAGGGCGGCGAGGACGGTGGCAGCGGCGCAGACGAGGACGAAGGAGGCGTTCCAGACCACCGGTGGCACGTGCGTGAGCGAGGCCAGCACGCCTGGGTCGCTGCCCGCGGTGCGCGACGCCATGACCGCGCCGAGGTGCCGCCAACCCCCGACGAGGAGCACGATCCCGGTCGCGACCAGCACCTGCGGCTGCAGACCGTCGTCGCGCCACCACCACAGCGCGCCGGTCGCCGCGAGGGCCACCAGGATGACCGCAGCGGTGAGCAGCGAGCGCACCCGCACCAGGGCGAGCAGCCAGACGCCGAGCAGCATGGTGAGGACCGGCGCGGCCCACCCCCTGCCGGCCGCCCAGACCAGTGCGGCGCCGACGACCGCGGGGGCCGGGTAGCCGGCCCACGTGGAGACGACCCGCCCGAGGCCGCGGGCGGGACCCACGGTGACCGCGTGGCCCGACATGTCGCCACGGAGCACGAACCCGGTGAAGCGGCGACCCACGGCCAGGCCCACGAGCGCATGCCCGAGCTCGTGGACGAGGGTCACGACGAGCCGCAGCACCTGCCAGACCGGTGGCACCCCGACCACGAGGAGCGCGGCGACCACCGCCACCGTCAGGGCAGGCGCGCCCATCGCCACCTCGCCGGAGGTGGTGACGATCCGGGTGTGCAGCTCGTCCCAGTCCACGGCGGCGAACCTAGCCGACATCACTGTGACCTGCATGAACGGCTCGCTGAGGCCCGAGGGGCGGTCAGACCCGGTGTGCGGCGACGAGCCGGTCGTAGAGCGCGTCGAGGTCGGCGTCGACGACGCGTCGGGCCGGGTCGGCGTCGTGCCAGTCGACGATCTCCTGCGCTCCCTGGCGGAAGGGCACGACGGCCTGCCAGCCGCGGACCAGACCCTTGATCTTGCTGTTGTCGAAGACCATCGTGTGCGCCTTGTCGCCGAGCAGGCTCGCCCCGAACTCCTCGTCGACCGCGGCGACCGCGTCCGACGGCACGTGCACGAGCCGGGGCTCGACGCCCGCGGCCTCGGCGATGTCGCGGTAGATGCGGTTCCAGCTGGGCGCCTCGTCGCCGGTGATGTGGAACGCCTCGCCGATCGCCTCACGACGCCCGAGCAGGCCGACGAAGGCCCGTGCGAAGTCGGTGTGGTGGGTGATCGTCCACAGCGAGGTGCCGTCACCGTGGACCAGCACCTCCTTGCCCTGCCGCATCCGCTCGATGGTGGTCCAGCGCCCCTCGAAGGGCGGCAGGGTGTGGTCGTAGGTGTGCGAAGGTCGCACGATGGTCATCGGGAGCTCGTCGTCCCGGTAGGCCGCGACGAGCAGGTCCTCGCAGGCGATCTTGTCGCGGGAGTACTGCCAGAACGGGTTCCGCAGGGGCGTCGACTCGGTGACCGGCAGGCGGGCCGGGGGAGTCTGGTAGGCCGAGGCCGAGCTGATGAACACGTACTGCCCGGTGCGGGTGGCGAACTGGTCGAGCTGTTGCTGCACCTGGTCGGGAGTGAACGACAGGAAGTCCACCACCACGTCGAACTCGCGCTCGCCGACGGCGTCGCTGACGGCTGCTGCATCACGCACGTCGGCCGTCAGCGCCTCGGCGTCGGGGTGGGCCGGGTGCGTGGTGCTGGTGCCACGGTTGAGGATCGTGACGTCCCAGCCCTGGGCGACCGACTCGGCGACGCAGGCCGAGCTGATCACGCCGGTGCCACCGATGAACAGGACGTTGTGACTGGCCATGTCGCGAGCCTAGGCCGCTGACCACCGGCTCGCCGCTCGCGTCCACGTCACGCCCCAGGACGCGGCGGCGGGGTCGGCGGGTCAGGCGGTGGTCGTCGAGGTCGTGAGCCGGCCACGAGCGGTGAGCGCGGCTGCCCCGATGAGCCACAGGGCGAGACCGGCCTGCAGGGGGAACAACCCGGCCACGCCGACGTCGTGCGTGAGGTTGACCAACGGTCCGGCGACGGCAGACCCGAGGCCGCCCACCACCGCGGGGATGGCGAGCACCCAGGCGGACCGGGTCCGGACCGCACGGGCTGCGGCCACCGCGAGGGCAGCGCCGGTCAGCCCGAGCAGGGGCGTCGCGCCGACCTGGAGCATGGCGTGCAGGTCGAGCATCGGCGTCTCGTGGTGGTGGGTGAGCCCGTCGAGGTCGCGGTCGGCGAGCAGGTGCGGGATGCCCTCCAGACCACCCAGGACCCACCCGACGGCGGCGACCCGGGCCCACCGGCGGACCGCGCCGGAGACCGCGGTGCGGGACAGCACCGTGAACGCCGCCGCGGCGAGCACCGTGCCGGCGAGCAGCAGTAGGTGGGCGATCGGCCAGGTCGGCGCGCCGAGCATGGAGGCCAGGTAGTCCTCGACGGTCTCGCCGTGGCCGTGCGGGTGCAGGTTGCCACCCGCGCCGAGCAGCACGCCTGCGGTGCCGAGCAGGGCGGCCGTGCGCCACGGGGCCCGATGGGCGGGGACGGAGGGTGTCGCGGCGCCGGACGGGGCTGTCGTCGCGGTGGACCGGCTGGTCGCGGTAGCCATGTCAGCGCCCGATCAGGGTGTTGTGGGTGGCCGCGACGCTCCAGCCACCGTCGGGGTCGCGGACCAGGATGCTGGTGGACATCGCCTGGTGGGTGCCCGCGAGCGGTCCGGCCGGGACCTGGAGGGTGTTGCGCGAGACCGCGAGGACGACACCGTCGGCGAGCTCACGGGCGGAGACCAGCTCCATCGTGTTGACGCTCCCGGCGTAGATGGTGGCGAAGATCCCGGCGTGCCCGGCCCCGATCGCCGCCGCGTCCTGGGCGTGCTGGCCCTGGACCGTGACGAAGGAGGCAGCGGGCTGGTAGACCGCGCCGAAGGCGGCGCCGTCGGCGCGGTTCCAGGCGCCCTCGAGGCGGCTCAGCACCTCGCTGGCGACGGTGGCGGTGGTGGTGGCGGCGGTGGTGGTGGTGGAGATGGTGGTCATGACGATCGATCCTTTCGTTGAGTGTCTGCCTATTCATTCAAGCATTGCTCAGTGAATATAGACCCGCTCAGTCAACCTGTACAGTGGTTTCCGTGACCAGTTCCCGCACCTACCGCTCCGAGCTGCGCGACCAGCAGGCCCAACGCACCCGCCTGCTGATCGCCCGCTCGGCCCGCGAGCGCTTCCTCGAGAAGGGGTGGTCGGGCACGAGCGTGCGCTCCGTGGCCACCGGGGCCGGGGTCTCGGAGGCGACCATCTACCACGTCTACGGCAGCAAGGCCGGGCTGGCGGCGTCGCTGATCGACGCAGCCGAGGAGAGCGCCGACGTCGCCCGCGTGATCGCGGAGCTGGCCTCGTTCGTGGGCGATCCCGCCGCGCAGCTGCGGGCCTTCGTCGGGTTCGACCGGCGCCTGTTCGAGCGTGGTGGCGACGTCCTGCGGGTGCTCGCGGAGGCCCGCCGCCAGGAGCCCGATCTCGCGGCGGCCTACGAGGAAGGCCGCGGGCGCGGTGAGACCCAGCGGCGCCGGCTGTTCGAGTCGTGGCCGGCCAAGGCGTGGGCCAAGGGCGTGGACGTGCAGACCGCCCTGGACACCTACGCGATGGTGGTCTCGCTCGAGGCCTACGACATCGCGGTGCGCGAACGCGGCTGGAGCCCCGAGGCCGTCGAGGCCTGGTGGAACCGCCTGCTCGCCCAGCTCCTGCTGCGCTGACGCCCCGAAGGTTTCGTCGTGCGGGTCAGCCCAGCCGGTCGAGGTCGGTCCGGCAGCGGCGCTCGAACTCGGCCAGCTCGGTCAGCGCGTCCTCGAGGTCGCGACGGCGCTGCTCGAGGTCGGTGCGGCGTTCGTCGATCTGCCCTAGCACGTACTCGAGCTGGCTCGCCTTGCCCCGCGGCCGGTCGTACAGGTCGATGATCGTGCGGATCTCCTCGAGCGGGAACCCGAGGCGCTTGCCCCGCAGGATCAGGGCCAGGCGGGTGCGGTCGCGGCGGTGGTAGATGCGGGTGGTGCCACGCCGTTCGGGGGTGATCAGCCCGAGCTCCTCGTAGTGCCGCACCGTCCGGTGGGTCACCCTGAACTCGTCCGCGATCTCCCGGATCGTCCACGTCCGGGCGACCGCCTGGTCTGCGGCCTCGTCTGCGGTCCGGTCGGCAGGCCGGTCGACCTCGGTGGCGGCGGGGGCTGGCATACCCGTGAGTATTGCTTTACGTTTACGTCAACGTCAAGCACACCCCATCCCCACGGTATGCCGCGTGGCCGGGCGACCCCCGGGCGCGCACCACGAAGGAGAAGCGATGTTCGAGCTGAGCAAGGAGCACGAGGACTTCCGCAAGGTCGTCCGGGAGTTCGCCGAGGCCGAGGTCGAGCCGCACATCGCCAAGTGGGACAAGGACCACCACTTCCCGAGCGACCTGGTGCCCAAGATGGGCGACCTGGGGCTCTTCGGCCTCGTCGTGCCCGAGGAGTTCGGCGGTATGGGTGACGACGGCGACTTCACCTCGCTCTGCGTCGCCATCGAGGAGCTCGGTCGCGTCGACCAGTCCATCGGCATCACCCTGTCCGCGGGAGTGGGCCTGGGCATCAACCCGATCCTCACTTACGGCTCGCAGGAGCAGAAGGAGCGCTTCCTGCCCGACCTGGTGGCCGGTCGCGCGCTCGCCGGGTTCGGCCTGACCGAGCCCGACGCCGGCTCCGACGCCGGTGCCACCCGCACCAAGGCGGTCCGCGACGGCGACGAGTGGGTCGTCAACGGCTCCAAGGCGTTCATCACCAACTCGGGCACCGACATCACCTCCGTGGTCACGGTCACCGCCCGCACCGGCACGAACGACGACGGTTCGGCCCAGCTCAGCGCGATCATGATCCCTTCCGGCACACCGGGATTCACGGTCGAGCCGGCCTACGACAAGCTTGGCTGGCACGCCTCCGACACCCACGGGCTGACCTTCGAGGACTGCCGCGTCCCGGCCGGGAACCTCCTCGGCAACGAGGGCGAGGGCTTCAAGCAGTTCCTCAAGACCCTCGACGACGGCCGCATCGCGATCTCGGCGCTCGCCGTCGGCATGAGCCAGCGGATGCTCGAGGAGACCACCGAGTACGCCAGGACCCGCAAGGCGTTCGGCAAGCCGATCGGCGTGAACCAGGGCGTCTCCTTCCAGATCGCCGACCTGGCCGTGATGGTCGAGGCGTCGCGCCAGCTGACCTACAAGGCCGCCTGGCTCAAGGACGAGCTGGAGCACGGCCGCCGCTCGGTCAAGGAGGTCAAGCAGGCCGCCGCGATCTGCAAGCTCTACTCGACCGAGGCCGCCGTCACCGCGACCCGCATCGCCACCCAGGTCTTCGGCGGCAACGGCTTCATGGAGGAGTACCCCGTGGCCCGGTTCTACCGCGATGCCAAGATCCTCGAGATCGGCGAGGGCACCTCCGAGGTGCAGCGCATGGTCATCGCCCGCCACCTCGGCCTGCCGACCGCGTGAGCGCGGGAGTGCGAGAGGGTATGCGGGTGACCTCCACCACGTCGTCAGGCAAGCACGGGGCAGGCGCCTCCGCGTCCACGTCAGGTCCCTCGGGCCAGCCCCCGTTCGCCGTGGGCGGCGACAGCGGGTCCGACCCCAAGGTGACCGACGTCCGCGAGCGGCTCGCCGCGGCATACCAGGCCTCTGCGACCGCGCCGGCGAAGGCGCAGGCGAAGCTCGACGACCAGGGCAAGCTCTATGTCCGCGAGCGGATCGCGCTGCTGTTCGACGAGGGGAGCTTCGTCGAGGACGCGCGCTACGCCAACGCCACGGCCACGGGGCTGCCGGCCGACGGTGTCGTCACCGGGCGGGGCACGGTCGACGGCCGACCGGCGATCGTGATCGCCAACGACCCCACCGTCAAGGCCGGGTCGTGGGGTGCGCGCACGGTCGAGAAGATCGTCCGGGCCACCGAGATGGCGCTGCGCGAGGAGCTGCCGGTCTTCTGGTTCGTCGACTCCGCGGGGGCCCGGATCACCGACCAGGTCGAGATGTTCCCGGGCCGACGCGGCGCGGGTCGGATCTTCCACAACCAGGTCGCGCTGTCGGGCAAGGTCCCGCAGATCTGCTGCCTGTTCGGGCCGAGCGCTGCCGGTGGGGCCTACATCCCGTCGTTCACCGACCTGATCATCATGGTCGAGGGCAACGCCTCGATGTACCTCGGCAGCCCGCGCATGGCGGAGATGGTGGTGGGCGAGAAGGTCTCGCTCGAGGACATGGGCGGCGCGCGGATGCACTGCACCGTGTCGGGTGTGGGTGACCTGCTCGTCGGAGACGACGCCGAGGCCATCGAGATGGCGCGGCTCTACTTCTCCTACCTGCCCTCCAGCTGGCGCACCGACCTGCCGAGCTACGCGCCGGAGGAGCCGTCGGTGCCGCTGACCCGCCACACCGTGCCCGAGCGGGAGAGCCAGCCGTTCGACATCCACGAGGTCATCGACGGGCTGGTCGACGACGAGTCGTTCTTCGAGATCAAGCCGCTGTTCGCCCCCGAGCTGGTCATCGGGTTCGGGCGGATGTCCGGAGAGACGGTCGGCATCGTCGCCAACAACTCGATGGTCAAGGGTGGCGTGCTCTTCACCGACAGCGCCGACAAGGCCGCCCGCTTCATCTGGCTGTGCGACGCCTACTCGATCCCGCTGATCTACCTCGCCGACGTGCCGGGCTTCATGATCGGCTCCGAGGTCGAGCGCGGCGGCATCATCCGGCACGGCGCCAAGATGGTCTCGGCCGTCTCCTCGGCCACCGTGCCGCAGTTCTGCGTGATCGTGCGCAAGGCCTACGGCGCCGGGCTCTACGCGATGGGTGGGCCGGGCTTCGGGCCCGACGCGACGATCGCGCTACCGACCGCACGGATCGCGGTGATGGGGCCGGAGGCCGCCGTCAACGCGGTGTACGCCAACAAGATCGCGGCGATCGAGGACGCGGGCGAGCGCGAGCAGTTCGTGCAGGACATGCGGCGCGAGTATGAGGAGGACGTCGACCTCGAGCGGCTCGCGGCCGACCTCGTGCTCGACCAGATCATCGAGGCCGACGCGCTGCGGGCCGAGCTGCTGCTCCGGCTGCGCTACGCCAAGACCCGCGAGCGCCACTTCGCGACCAAGCGCCGCGACATCCCGCCGGTCTGACCAGCGGGGTCTCGGGGGTCGCTCAGTCGCTCTGTCGCTCAGTGGCGCTCGCCCTGGGCACCGCGGTGGGCCGAGCTGAGCAGCTCGTGCCACGGGAGCCCGAGCTCGAGCAGGAGCTCACGCAGCAGCGGCAAGGACAGCCCCACGACGTTGCTGGGATCGCCCTCGATACCGGTGACGAACGGACCGCCGAGCCCGTCGAGCGTGAACCCCCCGGCGACCCGGAGCGGCTCACCGGTGGCGACGTACGCGTCGATCTCGTCGTCGGTGAGCTTGGCGAAGTGCACGGTGGTCGAGGCGGTCGCACCGAGGGTGGCCCCGGTGCCGCCGTCGGCCTCGGCGCGGGTGTCGACCACCCAGTGCCCCGTGTGCAGGATGCCCGAGCGGCCCCGCATCTGGCGCCAGCGCGCGATGGCCACCGCGGGGGACGAGGGCCTGCCGTGGATCTCGCCGTCGAGGTCGAGCACCGAGTCGCACCCGATGACGACCGCGTCGTCGATCTGGTCGGCGACGTCCTCGGCCTTGGCCCGCGCGAGCACCAGGGCGACGTCCTCGGCGACGAGCTCCCCGTAGGTCTCCCGGGCCGCCGCCGTCACGGCGTCCTCATCCACCGAGCTCACCACGATGCTGGGCTCGAGTCCGGCTGCGGCGAGCAGCTTGCGGCGGGCGGGGGAGGCGGAGGCGAGGACGAGGGTGGTCACGAGGTGAGGCTACCCACCCGGGAGCGGGCGCTCAGCCGAGCTGCTCGTCGACGAAGCACCAGCGCCAGGACTCCCCGGGCTCGAAGCTGCGCATGACCGGGTGGCCGTCCTCCCGGAAGTGAGCGGAGGCGTGCTTGTGGGGTGACGAGTCGCAGCAGCCGACGTGGCCGCAGTCGAGGCACAGCCGCAGGTGCACCCAGGTCGTGCCGTCGCGCAGGCACTCCTCGCAGCCGTGCGGGCTGGTGGGCGCGACGAAGCGGTCGTGGTGGGCGGCCAGGTGCTCGCACTCGTCCTCGCCCCGCTCCGGCGGAAGCAGCGGGTCCTCGCGCAGCTCGTCGGAGCGCTCCTCGATCCGGTCGAGCATGGACTCCTCGATGTCGAGCTGGGCGAAGACGTGGCCCAGCACCTCCTGGTCGACCGTGCCGGCGTCCCGGATCCGCAGGAGCTCCGCGCGCTCGGCGTCGAGCATGATCATGCGCACCCTGCGATAGGTCGCGCTCGGCGTCTCCACCGCGTCGGCCCGCCCCTGTCCGAGCCGCTCCCAGACGATGTTGGTGCGGTTTTCGGCGCGTCTGCGGAGCGTCTCGATGATGTCGCCCTCGACGTCGTCGTGGTCCTCCAGGGCCTTGAGACCGGCGGCCACCGACGACTGCAGGATCGTGGCCTCCTGGAGGGCGTCCTCGCGGGGGTCGGGGCCACGCACGCCGAGGGTCTTGGCCAGCCAGGGAAGGGAGAGTCCCTGCAGGAGCAGGGTCGCGACGGTGACGGCCATGGCCGCCAGCACCAGCGTCGAGCGCAGTGGCGTGTTGGGCGGCAGGGCGAACGCGGCGGCCAGGGTGACCACGCCGCGCATCCCCGCCCATGAGATGACGGCGGCGGCCTTGGGGTGGAACTTGCCCTCGCCCTCCATGAACCTGTGCTGCAGCCACTTGAACGGGAAGACCCAGACCGGCCGCAGGATGATGACGGTCCCCAGCACCGCCAGGCAGGTCCAGACGATGGTGCCCCACCCGGGACCGGTCTCGTTGGCGTCGGAGACCAGGCGGCGCATCTGCATGCCGAGCATCAGGAAGACGACGTTCTCGAGGATGAACTGGATCGTCGACCAGTTGATCCGCTCGCTGACCCGCGACGACGCGTTCTGGACGATCGGGGACTTGTGGCCGAGGAGCAGCCCCGCGACGACCACGGCGAGCACCCCGGACCCGTGGTAGTGCTCGGCCGGCAGGTAGGCGAGGTAGGGGACGATGAACGAGATCGAGGTGTCGATGGCCGACTCGGTGACCTTGCGCCGGACGTAGGCGATGACGACCCCGACCAGCACCCCGAAGCCCACGCCCAGCACGACGGCCCGGGTGAAGTCGAGGGCCACCGACCCCAGCGTCACGTCGGAGGCGTGACCACCTGCGGCAGCGGCAGCCAGGGGAAACGCCGCGATCGCGGTGCGCAGGGACACCAGGGCGGTGGCGTCGTTGACCAGCGACTCGCCCTCGAGGATCGTCACGATCCGCCGGGGCAGGCCGATGCGTCTCGCGACCGCAGTGGCCGCGACGGCGTCCGGGGGCGCCACGATCGCGCCCAGCGCGAATGCCACCGCGAAGGGCACACCCAGGAGCCAGTAGGTGACCAGGCCGACGCCGCCGGCGGTGAACAGCACCAGCCCCACGGACAGGCCGAGGATCGGGAACCAGTTGGCCCGGAAGTCCACGAGCGACGTGCGGATCGCGGCGGCATACAGCAGGGGCGGGAGGAGGCCGACGAGGACGATCTCCGAGCTCAGCTCGGGCTCGGGGATGAACGGCACGTAGCTGACTGCCACCCCCACGACCAGCAGCACGAGGGGTGCGGCCACCCGCAACCGCTGGGCGAACCCCGCGACGAGGATGACGGTCCCGATGATGGCGACGATCGCGCCGGCGGTTCTCACCGGCTCATCCTTGCAGGCACGTGGTCAGGTCAGCACGGTCAGGTCAGCACGGTCAGGTCAGCACGGTCAGGTCAGCACGGTCAGGTCAGCTCGCCCAGCACCGCCGCGCGCAGGGTGTCGAGCCCCACGCCACCGAGGTCGAGCGTGCGGCGGTGGAAGTCCTTGAGCGAGAAGGAGTCTCCCTCGCGCTCGGCGACCTGGTCACGCAGCTGCATCCAGAGCCGCTCGCCGATCTTGTAGGACGGCGCCTGCCCCGGCCAGCCGAGGTAGCGGTCGAGCTCGAACCGGAGCCACGCCTCGCCCTGGTTGGCGTGGTCGTTGAGGTACTGCCACGCCTTGTCGTAGGTCCACTCGCCGCCACCGACCTCCGCCGGCGCCTCGAACCCGCAGTGCACCCCGATGTCGATGACGACGCGGGCGGCCCGCAGGGACTGGCTGTCGAGCAGGCCCATCTTGTTGCCCGGGTCGTCCATGAAGCCGAGCTCGTCCATCAGCCGCTCGGCATACAGCGCCCAGCCCTCGCCGTGACCGGAGGTCCAGGCCGCCATCCGACGCCACTTGTTGAGCCGCTCGGACCGGAACACGGTCTGCGCGACCTGGAGGTGATGGCCCGGGACTCCCTCGTGGTAGACGGTGGTGAGCTCCTTCCAGGTGCCGAACTCGGTCACGCCCTTGGGGACCGACCACCACATCCGACCCGGCCGGGAGAAGTCCTCCGACGGGCCGGTGTAGTAGATGCCGCCGGTCTGGGTCGGGGCGATGAGGCACTCGATGGTGCGCACCGGGTCGGGGATGTCGAAGTGGGTGCCGGCCAGCTCGGCGATCGCCTCGTCGGCGCGCTTCTGCATCCAGGCCCGCAGCTCGTCGGTGCCGTGCAGCTGGTAGGTCGGGTCGGCATCGAGGGCGGCGATGGCCTCCTTGACCGTGCTCCCGGGCTTGATCTGCTCGGCGACCTGCTCCATCTCGGCCGTGATCCGGTCGACCTCCTGCTGGCCCCAGGCGTAGGTCTCGGCGAGGTCGACCTTCGCGCCCAGGAAGTACCGGGACAGCAGGGCGTAGCGCTCCTCGCCGCAGGCGTCCTCGAGCGGCGCGTCGTCGAGCAGGTGGTCCTTGAGCCAGGTGCCCAGCGCGGCGTAGGCCGCCGACGCGCTCTCGGCAGCGCCGGTCAGCGCCTCCTTGGTGGAGTCGGCCAGCTCGCCGGGGCCGGTGTCCTCGCTCAGGCGGGCGTGCGCCACCAGGGTGGCGAAGTAGCCGTCGGCGGCGACCAGGTCGGCACACTGCTGGATGCACGCCTCCACCTGCCGGCGCGGAGTGATGTTGCCCTTCGCCGACGCGCTGAGCAGGCTCACCTGCCATCCGGTGAGGGCCTCGGGCACGGCCTCGAGGCGGCGGCTGATGACGCCCCAGTCCTCGTCGGTCGCGGTGGGCATGAGGTCGAAGCAGCCCCGGATCGACTGCAGGGGCGAGGCGAGGACGTTGAGGGCCATCTCGTCGATCCCGGCCCGGTGGATCTCCTCGGCCAGCCCGAGGCGCTCGCGCATCGCGGCGAGGGTCACCCGGTCGATGTCGTCGACGGGGGTGGCCCGGTCGAGCTGGTCGAGGACCTCGGCCCGCAAGGCGGCCTGGGCCTCGTGACCCGCGGGGGAGTAGTCGTCGAGCTCCTCGTCGTGACCGGTGATGCCGAGGTAGGTCGCCGTGATGGGGCTGAGCTGCACCTCCCGGGCGAGGTAGTCGTCGGCGATGCGGTCGATGTCTGTCGCGGGGCGCGCTGCGGAGGTCGTCTCGGTGCTCACCCGAGCGAACGTACCCCAGCGTCCTGACGGCGTCCCCGCAATATCCCCCGGCCCTGCGTTGCCGGCGTCCCTAGGCTGGTCCCATGGCTGCCCACCTGCTGTCCCTCAACGTCGGCCGCTCCGAGCCCAGCACCGCGAAGAACGTCGGGGTGACCGGCATCGCCAAGCGTCCGGTGGCCTCGGCCGTGCTGCGGGCTCCGGGGCCCAAGCACGGGGGCCTCGGCAGCGGGGTCGAGGGCGACTTCCTCGGCGACACCCGCCACCACGGCGGCGACTACCAGGCGGTCTACGCGTTCGCCCGCGAGGAGCTCGACTGGTGGGGCGACCAGCTGGGTCGCGAGCTGCCGCACGGGATGTTCGGGGAGAACCTCACGACCAGCGGTCTCGACGTCGACGCGGCGCTGGTCGGCGAGCGCTGGGCGGTCGGTGACGAGGTGGTGCTCGAGGTCTGCGGCCCACGCATCCCGTGCGCGACCTTCGCGGCCCGGATGGGGGAGCGCGGCTGGGTCAAGCGGTTCAGCGAGGTGGGGCGCACCGGCGCCTACCTGTCCGTCGTGACCAGCGGCACCGTGCGACCCGGTGACGCGATCGAGGTGGTCGCCCGGCCCGCCCACGACATCACCGTGCCCGACACGTTCCGCGCGTTCATGGGTGATCTCGACCTGGCGGAGCGGGTGCTGGCGGCTGACTGCCTGGTCGAGGTCGAGGCGGCCGAGCTGCGCGAGACGGTCGCGCGTCGCCGCAGCTCCGGCGCCGAGCTCGACTGAAGGGTCAGCGGGGCCAGGCGGAGGCGCGCCAGGCGCCCGGTCCGGGGGACAGCGTCCGCCGCAGCGCGGGCGCGCGCGCGGCCCACTGCGAGGTATGCCGCGGGGCCGGCTCGGGTGCCGGCCCGGCCACCGCGGACAGCACCGCCATGACGGCGGCGACCTCTTCGGGCGTCGCGTCGCCGCGGACCAGCCGCATGGGGGGCCGGTCCGCGGGGAGGTCGGTCTCGGAGGAAGCCATCAGAGTGGGATGTTGCCGTGCTTCTTGGGCGGCAGGGTCTCGCGCTTGGTGCGCAGTGCCCGCAGCGCCTTGGTGACGTTCATCCGCGTGTTGGAGGGCGTGATGACGGTGTCGATGTAGCCGCGCTCGGCCGCGATGTAGGGGTTGGCGAGGGTGTCCTCGTACTCGGCGATGAACCGGGCCCGGGCCTCGTCGACGTTCTCGCCGGCCTCGGCTGCTGCGGCGAGCTGCTTGCGGTAGAGGATGTTGACCGCGCCCTGGGCGCCCATCACGGCGATCTGCGCGGTCGGCCAGGCGAGGTTGATGTCGGCGCCGAGGTGCTTGGACCCCATCACGTCGTACGCGCCGCCGTACGCCTTGCGGGTGATCACGGTGACGAGCGGGACGGTCGCCTCGGCATACGCGTAGATCAGCTTGGCGCCGCGGCGGATGATGCCGTCCCACTCCTGGTCGGTGCCGGGCAGGAAGCCGGGCACGTCGACGAAGGTGAGGACGGGGATGTTGAACGCGTCGCAGGTGCGCACGAACCGGGCGGCCTTCTCGGAGGCGTCGATGTCGAGGGTGCCGGCGAACTGCATCGGCTGGTTGGCGACGACGCCGACCGAGCGACCCTCGATCCGCCCGTAGCCCACGAGGATGTTCGGCGCGAACAGCGGCTGGACCTCGAGGAACTCGCCGTCGTCGAGGACGTGCTCGATGACGACCTTCATGTCGTAGGGCTGGTTCGCGCTGTCCGGGATCAGGGTGTCGAGCTCGCGGTCCTCCTCGGTCACCTCGAGCGACGGCAGCTCACCATCGTCGGCGAACGAGGGCGGCTCCTCGAGGTTGTTCGAGGGCAGGTAGGACAGCAGCTCCTTGACGTAGTCGATCGCGTCCTGCTCGTCGGTGCCCATGTAGTGCGCGACCCCGGACTTGGTGTTGTGCGCGCGGGC
This sequence comes from Phycicoccus sp. Soil802, assembly GCF_001429605.1. Lineage (GTDB taxonomy): Bacteria > Actinomycetota > Actinomycetes > Actinomycetales > Dermatophilaceae > Pedococcus. The sequence continues at coordinate 212,766 of NZ_LMSS01000005.1, read as the reverse complement.
GCCGCCGAGGTCCTCGAACGAGACGTCCTCACCGGTCACGGTCTTGATGACCTCGGGACCGGTGATGAACATGTGGGAGGTCTGGTCGACCATCACGGTGAAGTCGGTGACCGCGGGGGAGTAGACCGCTCCGCCGGCGCACGGCCCCATGATCAGCGAGATCTGCGGGATGACCCCCGAGGCGTGCACGTTGCGGCGGAAGATCTCGCCGTAGAGCCCGAGGGAGACGACGCCCTCCTGGATGCGGGCGCCACCGGAGTCGTTCAGCCCCACGACCGGGCAGCCGACCTTCATCGCGAAGTCCATGACCTTGCAGATCTTCTCCCCGAAGACCTCGCCCAGGGACCCGCCGAAGACGGTGAAGTCCTGCGCGAACACCGCCACGGTGCGCCCGTCGACCGTGCCGTAGCCGGTCACGACCCCGTCGCCGTAGGGGCGGTTGGCCTCCTGGCCGAACGCGACCGACCGGTGCCGGGCGTACTTGTCCATCTCGATGAACGAACCCTCGTCGAGCAGCGTCCAGACCCCGTCGCCGTAGGGGCGGTTGGCCTCCTGGCCGAACGCGACCGACCGGTGCCGGGCGTACTTGTCCATCTCGATGAACGAACCCTCGTCGAGCAGCATCTCCAGCCGCTCGCGGGCGGTCTTCTTGCCGCGGGCGTGCTGCTTCTCGATGGCGCGCTCGGACCCTGCGTGCGCGACCTCGGCCACCCGACGCTTGAGGTCGGCCAGCTTGCCCGCGGTGGAGTGGATGTCGATGCCCGACTGGGGGTCGGGGACGTCGGTGCCACCCACGGAGAGCGGATCAGCGACGGAATCGGTGGTCTGCGCCATGTCGGCGAGCCTAGCCTTGCCTGCATGCGCGAATCGCTCGACCGTGAGGCATTGCACGAGGCGTTGGTCACGCCGGGTCAGCCGTGGACGGGAGTCGACGTCCACCCGGAGCTCGGCTCCACCAACCTCGAGGCAGCCCGCCTCGCCGAACCGTGGCGGGTGGTCGTGACTGACCACCAGGTGGCCGGGCGGGGGCGGCTCGGTCGGGCCTGGGACACACCGGCCCGCACCTCGGTCACGCTCTCGGTGCTGGTGCCCGCACCAGAGCAGGGCCGGGGCTGGGTGCCCCTCGCGACCGGGCTCGCGGTGCGTGACGCGCTGGCCGAGGTCGCCGGCGTCGAGGGCGGGCTCAAGTGGCCCAACGACGTGCTGCTGCCCGCCGACGAGGAGCGCAAGGTGTGCGGGATCCTCTGCGAGCTGCAGCCGGCCGGGATCGTGGTCGGGCTCGGGATCAACGTCGACCAGGACCGCGCGGAGCTGCCCGTCGACACGGCCACCTCGCTGCGGCTGGCCGGTGCCACGGAGGTGAGCCGGCAGCGCCTGGTGGTGGCGGTCCTCACCCACCTCGCGCGCTGGCACGGCGCCCTCAGCGGCACCGCGCACGAGCGCGCAGGTGTGCACGCGGCATACCGGAAGGCCTGCCTGACCATCGGACGCGAGGTGGAGCTGCACCTGGCCGGTGGGGAGGTGCGCAGGGCGCGCGCCGTCGGCGTGGATGACGAGGGCCGGCTCGTGGTCGCCAGCGCGGGCACGGAGTATGCCGTGGCCGCCGGCGACGTGGTCCACGTGCGCAGCGGCACGCCCTAGTCTGACCGCATGACCGAGGTTGGCCGGCACCGGGTGGTGCGCCCGGAGGACTTCGCGGCGCTGCGCCCGGACGACCTCGAGGCCCGCCTGCTCGGCAAGCCGGCCACGATGGCTCGGCGCGACGTCTCCCGGGGCGCCGAGGTCTCGCTGCTGTCGGCCCGCAAGTTCTGGCACGCCCTGGGTTTCCCGAACGTCGAGGACGACGACGCGATGTTCACCGAGGCCGACCAGATGGCGCTGATGGCCGTCGCCCGGCTCGTCCGCGAGCAGGAGCTCGACGAGACGACGGCGCTGGCGATGACCCGCGCGTTCGCCCGCACCACCGACCGCCTGGCGGTCTGGCAGACCCAGCTGATGGCCGAGGCGCTCGCGGCGCCCGGGCTGGAGGCCGCGCTCGACGAGGCGGACGCCAGGGCGGTCCCCGACCTCGCCGCCGCCGAGGCTGCCGCCCGCAAGCTGACCGACATGGCCGACGAGCTCGAGCCGCTCCTCATCTACGCCTGGCGCCGCCACCTCACCGCCGCGATCTCGCGCATGCTCGCGGATGCCGACCCGGAGCAGTCCGACCAGGGCGTGCGCCGGGTCGTCGGGTTCGCCGACCTGGTCAACTTCACCTCGCTCGTGCGCCGGATGACCGAGCGGCAGCTCGCCGTCATGGTGCAGCGGTTCGAGGCGCTCGCGACCGACATCGTCACGGCCCACGGCGGCCGGGTGATCAAGACGGTGGGCGACGAGATCCTCTTCGTCACCATCGGGGCCGCGCCCGCCGCTGCCGTGGCCCTCGACCTCGTCGAGACGATGGCCGAGGACGACCTCCTCCCCGACGTGCGGGTCGGCATGGCCGTCGGTCCGGTGCTGTCGCGGCTCGGTGACGTGTTCGGCACGACGGTCAACCGGGCCTCGCGGCTGACCAGCGTCGCGCCCGCTGGAGGGGTGCTCGTCGACGATGCCCTCGCCACGTCACTGGCCGCGTTGTCCGGCTTCGAGACGACCGCCCTGCGCCGCCGCACCCTGCGGGGCATCGGCCAGGTCACGCCGAGCGAGCTGCGCCGCTCCGCCGGCGGCCGCAAGACCACCCCAGACCGAAAGGCCTCCCCATGACCGACCTCGTCCGGATCGAGCGTCACGGAGAGGGCGGGCACGTCGCCGAGCTGGTCCTCGACCGGCCCGAGGCCATGAACGCGGTCTCGACCGCCATGGCGCGGGCCCTGGCCGCCGCGACGACCGAGCTCGCGCAGGACCCCGGCGTCCGGGCCGTGCTGGTGACCTCCAGCCACCCGAAGGCGTTCTGCGTCGGGGCCGACCTCAAGGAGCGCAACTCCTTCACCGACGACGACCTGCGCGCCCAGCGCCCCCTGGCGCAGGCGGCATACCGCGGCGTCCTGGACCTCCCGGTGCCCGCCATCGCTGCCGTCGACGGCTTCGCGCTGGGCGGTGGCTTCGAGATCGCGCTGTCGTGCGACCTCGTGGTCTGCGGCGAGGACGCGCTGGTCGGGCTCCCCGAGGTGAGTGTGGGCGTCATCCCCGGCGGCGGTGGCACCCAGCTGCTGACCCGGCGGGTGGGCTGGTCGCGGGCGGCCCAGATGATCTTCACCGCCCAGCGCTACACCGCGGAGGATGCCTGCCGGCTCGGTGCGGTCGACGAGGTGGTGCCGGCCGGGTCCGCGCGCGACCGTGCGCTCGAGCTGGCGACCACGATCGCCGGTCACTCCCCCGTGGGGGTGCGCAACGCGAAGGCCGCGATGCGGCAGGGTTTCGACACCGATCTGGCCTCCGGCCTGCGCATCGAGGACGACCACTGGGCCGCCACCGCCTTCTCGGCGGACCGCGCCGAGGGAGTCGCCGCATTCAATGAAAAGCGCCTACCGGTGTGGCCCGGTCGCTAGTGGGGGTCCGTTTTACATACGATCACCCCCATGACCCGTGTGCTCCTCGCTGAGGACGACCCTGCCATCTCCGAGCCGCTTGCCCGCGCACTGCGGCGTGAGGGGTACGACGTCGACGTGCGCGCCGACGGGCGGGCGGCCCTCGAGGCGTCTGCGGAGAACCCTGACCTGGTCGTCCTCGACCTCGGTCTTCCCTACGTCGACGGGCTCGAGGTGTGCCGCCGGATCCGTGCCGAGGGCCGCACGGTGCCCGTGCTGATCCTCACCGCCCGCGCCGACGAGGTCGACACCGTCGTCGGCCTCGACGCCGGCGCGGACGACTACGTCACGAAGCCGTTCCGGCTGGCCGAGCTGCTGGCGCGGGTGCGGGCGCTCCTGCGGCGCAACCCCACGGACGCCCCCTCCGCCCACGAGCTCGTGCGCATCGACCCCGAGGGGCGTCGCGCGTGGTTCAAGGAGGAGGAGCTCCAGCTCACCGCCAAGGAGTTCGACCTGCTGCGCGTCCTGGTGCGCGAGCAGGGCAAGGTCGTCTCGCGCGAGCAGCTCATGCGCGAGATCTGGGAGACCGCGTGGTTCGGGTCGACCAAGACGCTCGACATGCACATCTCCGTGCTGCGCCGGAAGCTCGGCGACGACGCCGCCCAGCCGCGCTACATCGCCACCGTCCGTGGGGTCGGCTTCCGGTTCGAGCGCGGCGACGAGATCTGACCGCTGACCATGCGGCAACAGCTGATTCGCTCCACCGTGCTCGCGGTGGGTCTGGCCATCGTCATCACGATGGCGCCGGTGGTCATCGCCATCTGGAACTCCAGCGTCAACGGCCGCGGTGCCGTGGCCCAGTGGCTCGACGAGGGCACTCCGACCGCCACGACCGTCCGGTTGTTCCTCGTCGTGGTCGGCCTGGCCGTGCTGGCGCTCGCTGCGGGGGTCTTCGTGGCGACCCGGCAGGCACGGCGGATGGCCCTGCCGATGACGCTGCTCGCCGACCGGGCCGAGCGCCTCGGTGCGGGTGAGTCCCGGATCCAGCCGCTGCACTCCGGCATCTCCGAGGTCGACCAGGTGTCGGAGGTGCTGGCGCGCAGCGCCCAGCGGCTGACCAAGTCACTCGCCTCCGAGCGCGACTTCGCGGCCGACGCCTCCCACCAGCTGCGCACCCCGCTGACCGCCCTGCTGATGCGGCTCGAGGAGATCGCCGCCACGGACGACCTCGAGGTCGCGCAGGAGGAGGCCAGCATCGCCATGGACCAGGTCGAGCGGCTGACCCGGGTGGTCGACGACCTGATGTCCCGCACCCGCCGGGGTGGCGACGAGTCGAAGGCGACCGTGTCGCTCGACTCGGTGATCGCCGCCCTGCAGCGCGAGTGGCAGCCGGCCTTCGAGCAGGCCCGGCGCAGCGTCCGGGTTCACGGCGAGCGGGGACTGGTCGTCCAGGCCAAGCCGGTCGACCTCTCCCAGGTGCTCTCGACCCTCCTCGAGAACGCCCTCGCGCACGGCCGTGGCACGGTCGACGTCCACGCCCGACGCAGCGGCCCCTCCGTGGTCGTCGAGGTCAGCGACCAGGGGGAGGGCGTCCCCGCCACCATCGCCCCGCACATCTTCGAGCGGTCGGTGACCACGACCGGCACCGGGCTCGGGCTCGCCCTGGCCCGCGACCTGGCCGAGTCCAACGGTGGGCGGCTCGAGCTGATCCAGGCCCAGCCGGCGATCTTCGCGCTCTTCCTGAGCGAGTCCGACGGCGTCTGACGCCGGGCGCTCAGCCCTTGGTCTCGGCCAGCGGCGACGTGTCGGTCAGCGGCTCGTGGCTGAACACGAACCTGCGGTAGGCCCAGAACCGGAACAAGGTGCCGAGGGCGATGCCGACGAGCTTGGCGACGTTCTCGACCACGAGGCTCTCCTGGCCGAGGAAGTGGTGCGCGAACCCGACGCAGCCGGCCTGGATGAGCAGGGCGACCCCGTTGGTCAGCGCGAACAGCAGCGCCTCGTAGTGCACCGGACGGTTGCGCCGGTGCCGGAAGGTCCACGCCCGGTTGCCCACCCATGCCACGCAGGTGGCCACGGCCGCGGAGATGATCGTCGCGATGACCGCGCGCGACAGGAGGCCGTTGCCGTACCCCGCCAGCACCGTGGCCCGCAGGATGTTGAACAGGCCGAGGTCGATGACGAAGGCGACCGCGCCGACGATGCCGAACTTGATCATCTCGCGGTAGAGGACGTCGACGGTGCCACGCAGGCGGGCGACGAGGGAGGGGCTCTCGGACACGCGAGGAGCCTAGCCGCGGCAGAGGTATGCCGTGGCCGAAAGGCTGTGGTGGGACGCCCGCCGTGGAGCGCTGCGACGCGCCCTCCGGGCGGCCGATATCCTCGCCGCGTGACGTCACCGCAGCGCGCCCCCGGAGGCTTCCCGGTCGTCGGCATCATCGGGGGCGGACAACTCGCCCGGATGTGTGCCGCCCCGGCGGCCGAGCTCGCCATCACGCTGAGTGTGCTGGCCGAGGCGCCGGATGCCGCTGCGGCCCAGGTCATCCCTTCGTCGCCGGTGGGCGACCACGCCGACGTCGAGGCCGTGCTGGCCTTCGCCCGGGACTGTGACGTCGTCACCTTCGACCACGAGCACGTGCCCGCCAACGTGCTGGAAGCCCTTGTGGCAGAAGGTATCCCGCTGCACCCGACCCCCGAGGCCCTGCGGTTCGCGCAGGACAAGCTGGCGATGCGCGAACGGCTCACCGAGATCGGGGTGGCCTGTCCCGCGTGGGCGAGGGCTCGCACGGCCGACGACGTCGAGGCCTTCGCGGCACGGGTCGGCTGGCCGATCGTGGCCAAGACGCCCCGCGGCGGCTACGACGGCAAGGGGGTCCGCGTCATCCACTCGACGGACGAGGTGCGCGACTGGCTCGAGGCCGTGGGCAGCGATGGCGCCCTGGCCGACGGGGTCCTGGTCGAGGAGAAAGTCGAGTTCGTCCGCGAGCTCGCCGTCCTGATCGCGCGCAGCCCGTCCAACCAAGCGGCGGCCTGGCCGGTGGTCGAGACCGTCCAGACCGACAGCATCTGCACCGAGGTCCTCGCGCCCGCGCCGGACCTCGACCCCACCCTCGCGGCGGTCGCCACGGAGGCCGGGCTGCGGATCGCCGAGCAGCTGGGCGTCACCGGGGTGTTCGCGGTCGAGATGTTCGAGGTGCGCGACCCGGGGACCGGTGCCGCGGCATACGTCGTCAACGAGCTGGCCATGCGCCCGCACAACAGTGGGCACTGGTCGATGGACGGCGCGGTGACGGGCCAGTTCGAGCAGCACCTGCGGGCGGTGCTCGACCTGCCGCTGGGCGCCCCCACGCCCCGCGAGCCGCACACCGTGATGGCCAACGTCCTCGGCGGTGACTACCCCGAGCTCTACCCCGCCTACCGCCACGTGATGGCACGCGACCCCGGTCTCAAGGTGCACCTCTACGGCAAGGGTGTCCGCCCCGGCCGCAAGATCGGCCACGTCAACGTCTCCGGCTCCGACCTCGCGCAGCTGCGGGAGCGCGCCGGTCACGCCGCCGACTACCTCGCAGGAGTGATCACCGAATGAGCGACCAGCAACCCCTCGTCGGGCTCGTGATGGGCAGCGACAGCGACTGGCCCGTGATGGAGCTCGCCGCGCAGGCCCTCGACGAGTTCGGTGTCCCCTACGAGGCGGACGTCGTCTCCGCCCACCGGATGCCCGAGGAGATGATCGCCTACGGGCAGAACGCTGCGGGGCGCGGGCTGCGCGTGGTCATCGCCGGCGCCGGCGGTGCCGCGCACCTGCCCGGCATGCTCGCGTCGGTGACGCCGCTGCCCGTCATCGGGGTGCCCGTGCCGCTCAAGTACCTCGACGGCATGGACTCGCTGCTCTCGATCGTCCAGATGCCGGCCGGGGTTCCGGTGGCGACCGTCTCGATCGGCGGGGCCAGGAACGCCGGCCTGCTCGCCGCCCGCATCCTCGCCGCCGGCGAGGGTGGGTATGCCGCGGGGCTGCGTGAGCGGATGACCGCCTTCCAGGCGGACCTGAGGGACCAGGCCCACGCCAAGGGCGCGGCGCTTCGCGACCGACGCGGCGCCGGGCCTGGCTCCTAGCGGGCCATGCCCGCCGAGCGGGCCTGGCTCCTAGCGGGCCATGCCCGCCGAGCGGACCCCACGCCACTCGATGCGAGGGCAGGTGTCCATCACGACGTCGAGCCCGACCTTGCGGGCCCGGTCGGCGGCGGCCTCGTCGACTACGCCGAGCTGCATCCAGATGGCGTCGATCAGCAGCCGGTCCTTGTTGGCGATCGCGTCGTCCACGACCGCGCCGACGTGCTCGGAGTTGACGAAGCAGTCGACGACCTTGATGTCGGTGCCGTCGGGGATGTCCGAGAGCGTCGCGTAACCCTGCTCACCGTGCACCGTCTCGGCCTTGGGGTGCACGGGGATCAGGCCCTTGCCGAGCTCGACCTTGAGCCATCGGGAGACGCCGAACGCCTCTCGCTCCTGGTTGTTCGAGAGTCCCACGACGACCCAGATGCCCGGGTCGATGAGGAGCTCGCGAATGAGGTCGGGGTCGTTCCGGTGGCGAAAGCTCATGGCCTCAGCATCACACGGAGCAGCTGCCTTGGGGAGGGGCAGTGGGGAGAGGCAGTAACGTCGGCGCCATGAAGTTCGGACTCTTCGTGCCACAGGGCTGGCGCATGGACCTCGTCGGCATCGACCCCAGCCAGCACTGGGGGGTGATGGCTGGTCTGGCGCGACGCGCCGACGCCAACGAGGACTGGTCCTCGATCTGGGTGTTCGACCACTTCCACACCGTGCCGGTCCCCAGCGAGGAGGCGACCCACGAGGCGTGGACGCTGATGGCTGCCTTCGCCGCGGTGACGGGGCGCGTGCGGCTGGGTCAGATGTGCACCTGCATGGCCTACCGCAACCCGGCCTACCTCGCGAAGGTCGCCGCGACGGTCGACATCATCTCCGAGGGTCGGGTGGAGATGGGCATCGGCGCTGGCTGGTACGAGCACGAGTGGCGGGCCTACGGCTACGGCTTCCCCCGGGCGGGGGAGCGGCTCCGTGCGCTGGACGAGGGCGTGCAGATCTTCCGCCAGATGTGGACCACCGGCTCGGCGACCTTGGCCGGCAAGCACTTCCAGGTCGACGGCGCCCGCTGCTACCCGCAGCCCCTGCAGGGCACGGCGGTCCCCGGGTCCAAGCACAACGGCATACCGATGTGGATCGCCGGCGGTGGCGAGAAGAAGACGCTGCGAATCGCCGCGCAGTACGCCGACTACACCAACTTCGACCCGACCCCCGAGGTGTTCGCGGCCAAGAGCGAGATCCTCAAGGGCCACTGCGACGACGTGGGTCGCGACTTCGGTGAGATCGTGCGCAGCAGCAACCTCAACGTCTTCATCGGCAGCACCGAGCGGGAGGTCGAGGACCGCTTCGCCAGCCTGCGCGACCGGCTGCTGTCGGTGGGCTCTCCCGAGGCGCGGGTCGACCAGCTGTTCGCCGACTACCGCAAGCAGGCCACGGTGGGCACCCCCGAGCAGGTGGTCGAGAAGCTCAAGGCGCTCGAGGGGCTCGGCATGACCTACGCGATCCTCAACTTCCCCGAGGGCGCCTACGACACGACGGGCATGGCGCTGTTCGAGCGCGACGTGATGCCCGAGCTCCTCGACCGCGCGGAGCACGGCCACCTCTGGCACCTGCCGCGTCGCCGCTGACGCAGCCCGCACGAGGACGGGCGGTGTGCAACGTGGTGACCACGCCGCACACCGCCCGTCGGTGTCTCGGTTGCCGGTGTCCCGGTCCTCCGTGTCCCGGGGTCAGGAGGTGAACGAGTACGGCCCCCAACCGGTGCCGACCAGGTAGACCTCGTTGCCGTCGAACCGGCCGTCACCCACCACGAGGTAGGCGAGCAGCTTGCCGTCGCCGGTCTTGGCGTAGACGAACGGGTTCGTGCCCAGGAGCTCCGGACCGGCGATCCCCTTGAAGGTGTTCCAGCCACTGCCCACCAGGCGGCGGGCGCTGAAGCCACCCGTGCCGTTGCCCGGGTAGAGCCACAGCCTGGACGTCGAGGCCTCGCGGGCGACGAGGTCCGCGTCGTTGTCGAGGTCGAAGTCGCCGACGCCGACGATGCTGTTCATGCCCTGCCAGCCGGTCCCGAGCCGGGTCCGGGTGGCGAAGGTGCCGAGCCCGGTGCCGGGGTAGAGCCAGAGCTCACCGGTGGACGAGCGGGCGATGAGGTCGGCCCGGCCGTCGCCGTTGAAGTCGCCCGGCGCCAGGGGCAGGTAGCTGCCCCAGCCCGCGCCGACCTGGACCCGGGCGGCCAGCTTGCCGCCGCCCTTGCCGTCGTAGCGCCACAGCTTGCCGCTGGTGTCCCGCGCCAGGATGTCGGCCCGGTTGTCGCGGTTGAAGTCACCGGCGGCCAGGAACGCGTTGTAGATGTTCCAGCCACTGCCGATCTTCACGCGCGTGCCGGCGATCTTGTCCGGGGTGCTGGGGTAGGCATAGAGGTTGCCACTCGCGTCGCGGGCCAGGATGTCCGGGCCGGCGTTGCCGACGAAGTCGGAGGTGCCCTTGGACTTCGGCTGGCGCACGTCGTAACCGTAGAACCCGTCCGGGCCGTCCGCGCGGCGCGCGCCGATGGCGGTCGGCTCCGGGGTGCCGGTCCCGTTCGTCGACGACATCACCGTGAACTCGTTGTCGGTCGGGTCGCTCAGGACCATGAGGTCCACGTCCACATAGAACAGCGTGCCGTCGGGCGAGACCCGCGGGCGCTCGAAGTAGTGGCTGGTGCTGGTCTGCAGGGGAGTGATGGCGCCGGTCGTGGAGAGCACGTTGAGGGCGAAGTCGGTGCCGTCGCCGGTCGTGAAGTAGGTCTTGCCGTTGGGCGCGACCTCCGGGAACCCGGCGTTGGAGGTCCCCGCCACGGGCGCCTTCGTGCCGCCGGCCGCGGCGAGGGTGAACAGGCCCTCGCCCTGCGCGCCGCCGGCCGCGATGAGGGTCGTGGCGGACCGCCAGTCGGCCTGGACGAGCCCGGTCGACCCGCTCACCGCGCTGTCGACCCCGGTGACCACGTCGATCATCCGCAGCGCCGAGCCGGTCACGTCGCCGGTGACGGCGTCGACGGTGTAGCGCGTGTAGACCAGGCGTCGGCCGTCGGGCGAGAAGCTGGGCTCGGCGGCGAGGGTGCCCGCGGGCTGGCTGCTGCTGCGGTAGCCGCCCTCGACCCCACGCGGGCTGATCTCGCTGATCTGGAGGGTCCAGCTGGTGCCGTTGGCGCTGTCCGCGGCGGCCAGCAGGCGACCGTCGGGCGAGTACGCCGGGTCGGCTCCGGTGAGCGTGCTGGGCATGGCGTAGGAGTAGAGGTCCTGCATGAGGAGGGCGCCGGTGCCGTCGCCCGCGCCCACGGTGCCGAAGACGGCATCCGGCACGCCCCAGCCGTCGTTGGTCGCCATGGTCACCCACGAGCCGAGCTGACAGCTGAGGTTGTCCGCGTCGAGCCGATACGTCGCGAGCCCACGCGGGTTGACGGTGCGGTCGAGGAACGAGCTCTTGCCCGCCCCCACGGACCCGATCTGCTTCCAGGCGCCCCCGTCGCGCTGGCGCGAGATGGTGTAGCCGGACAGGCCGAGGTCCTTCCAGTGGATCCAGACCCGGTCGTTGGTGGGGGTCCAGTCGAGCTCGAGGTCGTCGCAGGTGGCCGCGACGGCGACCTCGTCGGGCGCCGCGAGGGTCCGGGTGGCCGGGAGCTGGGGATCCGGCGCCTGGTCGATGGCGGCGGCCTTGCGGGCCGCCGGAGAGGCGACCAGCCGGCTGGTGTCGCCGGACGCCGTGGCGCGACGAGCGGACGCGGCGTGGACCATCGCGTTGACGGCGCGGACCTTGAAGGCCTCGCCGTCGTGCGTGGTCGACGGGCCGGCGGCCTGGGTCGCCGGCACGGCGCTGACGGCCAGGGCCGTGGTCAGGGCAAGGGTGAGTCCCGCGCGGAGGCGGGCAGGGCTGGTCATGGGTGGGGTCCCCCCGAGGAAGTGGCTGACGAGGCCAGGAGCATGGGTCGGGAGTTTCATACCAGTTCGCGGCGACCACGGGGGAGCAACGCTGTGAACCGTGTCCGGTTTGTCGGTGACCCGCAGTGTCGGCAAACCCACACGCGGAGCCGTTCGCACGCGGCATACCAGCGGGTAACCTGAGGGACTGTGAGCACTGGTAACCCCGCCTTCGACCTGTTCAAGATCTCCGAGGACCACGAGGCCCTGCGCGAGGCCGTCCGAGCCGTCGCCGAGGACAAGATCGCCCCGTATGCCGCGGCCGTGGACGAGGAGGCGCGCTACCCCCAGGAGGCGCACGACGCCCTGGTCGCCTCGGACTTCTTCGCCCCGCACATCGCCGAGGAGTACGGCGGTGTGGGCGCGGACGCGCTCGCGACGTGCATCGTCATCGAGGAGGTGGCGCGGGTCGACGCCTCGGCGTCGCTGATCCCGGCGGTCAACAAGCTCGGCACGATGCCGCTGATCCTCGCGGCCAACGAGGACGTGAAGAAGCGCTACCTCACGCCGCTGGCGGAGGGGCGGACGACGTTCTCCTACGGGCTGTCCGAGCGTGAGGCCGGGTCGGACACCGCGGCCATGAGGACGCGGGCCCGGCGCGACGGGGACGACTGGGTCGTGAACGGCCAGAAGTCGTGGATCACCAATGCCGGCGTCTCGGAGTACTACACCGTCCTGGCGGTGACCGACCCGGACGGCAAGCGGGGCAGCAACGTCACCGCGTTCGTGCTGGAGAAGTCCGACGAGGGCTTCACGTTCGGGGAGAAGGAGCGCAAGCTCGGCATCAAGGGCTCCCCGACCCGCGAGCTGCACTTCGACAACGTGCGGATCCCCGGCGACCGGGTCGTCGGCGAGGTCGGTGACGGCCTCAAGATCGCGCTGCGCACCCTCGACCACACCCGGGTGACGATCGGGGCCCAGGCCGTCGGGATCGCCCAGGGTGCGCTGGACTTCGCGGTGTCGTACGTCAAGGAGCGCAAGCAGTTCGGCAAGGCCGTGGCGGAGTTCCAGGGTGTGCAGTTCATGCTCGCCGACATGGCGATGGCGGTCGAGGCGGCGCGGCAGATGGTCTACGTCGCGGCGGCCAAGTCCGAGCGCGGCGACACGGACCTGCCATTCTTCGGTGCTGCGGCCAAGTGCTACGCCTCCGACGTCGCGATGCAGGTGACCACCGACGCGGTGCAGCTGCTGGGTGGCGCGGGCTACGTCCGCGACTTCCCCGTCGAGCGGATGATGCGCGACGCGAAGATCACCCAGATCTACGAAGGCACCAACCAGATCCAACGCATGGTGATAGGCCGCCACCTGCTGGCCGGCCGGTAGCCAGCCATGCGGCATACCCCCTCCCCAGCTTTATCGGGTCAAGGGGGAACGTTGACCTTCGCACAGGTTGTGAACCGGTGCGAAGGTCAATGTTGTTGCCAGACCCGATAAAGCTGGGGCCGGGGTCTGGGGGCAGGGAGGGGAGGCCGTGCGCGTGGGGTCAGTTGCCGGAGGGCTTGCCGTCGGTGCCCTCGGGGGGCGCCTCGAGCGGGGTGTCCTTGCGCAGCAACGTGAACAGCGCCTTGGCACGGGCGGTGTCCCACTTGACCGAGCTGCCGGCGCTGGTCTGGTAGTTGAGGCTCGACAGCGGCACGACCAGGCTGAGGCCCTCGTCGTTGGACACGGCCCGCATGGCGAGCAGCACGCGGCTGGCGTCGCGCATCGAGGTGTCCTCACCGACGATGAGCCCCTGGGCCGCCGCGTGGCTGAACGACCAGTAGCGCGTGGGGATCAGCACCGTCGAGGGGGTCAGGGCCTTCTTCATGATCGCGGCGAGGAACTGGCGCTGGCGCTCGGCGCGACCGATGTCGCCACGCGGGTCGGAGTAGCGGGCGCGGACGTAGCCCAAGGCGTTCGCCCCGTCGAGGACCTGGCAGCCCTTCTTGAGGTTGATCCCGGCCTTCTTGTCGTTCATCGTGAACGGGACGCAGATGTTGACGCCACCGACGCTGTCGACGACCGAGGCGAAGCCGGCGAACCCGATCTCGACGTAGCCGTCGATGTGCAGGTCGGTCACCTGCTCGACCGTCTGCACGAGGAGGTTCGGGCCACCGAAGGCGAATGCCGCGTTGATCTTGTTGCTGCCGTGCCCCGGGATCGGCACGTAGGAGTCGCGGGGCAGGGAGATGAGCGCGGGCTTGCCACCGCTGGCCGGGACGTGGACCAGGATGATCGAGTCGGTGCGCCGGCCGGCCGCGTTGCCGGTGGCGTACTTCTTGCGCTGCTCCTTGGTGAGCCCCGCCCGGCTGTCGGAGCCGACCAGCAGGTAGTTGTAGCCCTTGGAGTCCGCCGGGCGGGTGCCGGCCGGCGTGGTGTCGACCTTGGTCACCGAGTTCCAGGCGTGCAGCGGCGTGAAGACCATGAAGGCCACCCACGCGACGACGAGGAGCAGCACGACGCGACCGACGGGGAACCGGCGCCGGCGGCGGGGCGCGTCGTACCCGTCGTCGTACCCGCCGTGGTCGACCGGTGGCGGGGTGGCGCGAGGCGGGCGGTCGGAGGTAGCGCGAGGGGCCGCGCTGACGGGCATCGCCCGCGTCGCTCCCGAGCCGTCACCGGAGCGCGGCCGACGCCGGCCCCGGACGTCGACGGTGTAGACGCCCTCGCCGTCAGAGTCGCCGCCGGAGCCGTCGCCCGGGCGCGACGCGTCGTCGCCGGACCCCCTCTGGGGGATGGCTCGGGCGTCGTCGGGGCCGTTGCGGCGTCCAGTCATGTCGTCCAGTGTCCAGTGCGCTGCTGTGGACCGGCAAAACGCCGCACGGACTCGCCCGGGTCAGCGCGCGAGCCACGCAAAGCACGCAGAACGGGACGAACCACCCCCCGGTGCACGGATGGGGCGACACTCGGGAAATCCCACGCGTCACAGGAATCACACTGGTGCTGCCTGATACTGGTCCACCATGAGGCCCTCCCATGCCGCGCCCGCGAGCGCTGACGCCGGGGTCTACCTGTCCCGGCGGTCGGGCGGTGGGCTCGGCGACGCCGACTCGCTGACGCCACGGATGCGCCGCCGGCGCGCCTTCACGCTGGTCCTCCTGACCCTCCTCGTCCCCGGCAGCGCCCAGCTCGTGGCCGGTCGCCGCGGGCTCGGCCGGTTCGCCCTGCGCGTCTGGGCCTCGCTGGCGGCGCTGGCCGTGCTGGTCGCCGTCGTGTTCATGCTCAGCCAGTCGCTGGCGATCGGCATGCTCGGGCGCGGGTGGGTGCTGACCGTGCTGCAGTGGCTGCTGGCCGGCTTCGCCGTCCTGTGGGCGGTCCTGTTCGTCGACGCGTGGCGACTGGGTCGCCCGGGGACCCTCCTGCTCACGACCCGGCGCTGGCTCACCGGCGTGACCGCGGCGCTGCTCGTCGTGACCTCCGGTGGCCTCGTGTATGCCGCGAGCTCGGTGGGTGCCGGACGCGACGCGATGAACGCGCTCTTCCAGGGCAACGAGGCGGTGGGGGCGGTCAAGGGCCGCTACAACATCCTGATGCTCGGGGCGGACTCCGGTCGGGACCGCGTCGGGACCCGACCCGACAGCATCCAGCTGGTCAGCATCGACGCCGACACGGGCAGCGCCGTGACCTTCGGCTTCTCCCGCGACACCGAGAACATCAACTTCCGGCCGGGCTCCACGATGGCGCGGCTGATGCCCGAGGGCTGGAACTGCGGCGACGAGTGCCTGCTCAACGGCCTCTACACCTGGGCCCAGGACAACGCCGCCAAGTTCCCGCCCGGCACCACCAACCCGGGGGTCCTCGCCACCCGCGAGGCGGTCGAGGCGCTCAGCGGCCTCGACATCCAGTACTACGTGATGATCGACCTGCGCGGCTTCAAGAAGATGGTCGACGCGGTCGGCGGGCTGGACATCAACGTCAAGTACCGGACCCCGATCGGTGGCGGGACCTCGCCCATCGTCGGCTGGATCGAGCCGGGGGAGCAGCACCTCGACGGCTTCCACGCGCTCTGGTACGCCCGGTCCCGACAGGGGTCCACCAACTACGAGCGGATGGCGCGGCAGCGCTGTGTGATGACCGCGATGGCCGACCAGCTCGACCCGCAGACCGTGCTGGTCCGGTTCCAGAAGATCGCCGGAGCCAGCTCCGGGCTGATCCAGACCGACCTGCCGCAGTCGGAACTCGGCCGGTTCGCGGACCTGGCCATGAAGACGCGGCAGCACCCCATCCGTGGCGTCAACTTCGTCCCGCCCCTGATGAAGCCCTGGGACTACGACGCCACCCTGGTCACCTCGACGGTCCAGAAGACCATCAAGGCGTCCGAGCAGGCTGCGGCGGCCAAGGGCAAGACCTCGAGCGCCAGCAAGACCGCCAGCGCCAAGCCCAAGGTCAGCAAGAAGAAGAAGCCGGCCGCCCAGCCCGGCACAGCGGTGCAGGACCCGAACAAGGCAGCAGGCAACGCGGCGGAGAACGACCTCTCCTCCGTATGCTCAGCAGCCTCATGACGACCCAGCACCACGACGAAACCCCTCAGCCAGCCGAGACGGCGCCCTCCGCCGCGGACCGCAGCACGCCGCCGGCCGTCGGCGTGGTCATGCCGATCCTCAACGAGGAGCGGCACCTGCGCGAGGCGGTCGAGGCCGTGCTCGGCCAGGACTACGCGGGCGACCTGCACCTCGTGCTCGCACTGGGGCCCAGCTCCGACGGCACCGACCAGATCGCCGCGCAGCTCTGCGCCGAGCACCCTGCCGTCCGCAGCGTCACCAACCCGTCGGGGCGTACCCCGGAGGCGCTCAACGCCGCCATCGCCGCCCTGGGGGACACCGACGTGGTCGTCCGCGTCGACGGGCACGGGGTGCTGGACCCCGACTACGTGCGCACGGCGGTGGAGCTGCTCGCCGAGACCGGGGCGGCCAACGTCGGCGGCCTGATGGACGCCGAGGGGGTCACCTCCTTCGAGCGTGCGGTCGCGGCGGCGATGACCTCACGGCTGGGCGTCGGGGCCTCGCGCTTCCACACCGGTGGTGAGGCCGGACCCGCCGACACCGTGTACCTCGGGGTCTTCCGGCGGGAGTGGCTCACCCGGCTGGGGGGCTACGACCCGCGGTTCGTCCGGGCGCAGGACTGGGAGCTCAACCACCGGATCCGCGAGGCCGGTGGGCTGGTCTGGTTCTCACCCCGGCTCCGCGTCGCCTACCGCCCGCGGCCGACCCTGGCCGCGCTGGCGCGGCAGTACCGCGACTACGGGCGCTGGCGCCGGGTCGTGGCCCGCACCCACTCGGGCACCATCAACGCGCGCTACCTCGCCCCGCCGGTCGCGCTGGTGGGCGTGGTCGCCGGCCTCGTCGGCGGCGTGCTGTGGTGGCCCCTGTGGCTGGTGCCCGCGGCATACCTCGTGCTCACCACTGCGGGCGGACTCAGCGTCCGTGACCCGCGGCTGGAGCCGCGCGACCGGGCTTGGCTGCCCGTGATCTTGCCCACGATGCACCTGGCGTGGGGCTGGGGGTTCCTCACCAGCCGCGTGCGCATCGAGCAGGCCTGACCCGTCCGCGGCGTCACCTGAGAAGGCCCTGAACGGCCCGCCGCCGATTGGGGTGGGGAGTGCCACCTGCGTTTAGCATGGCCTGACCCCGACCGACAGACCCTGCAGACCTGCTGCGGACCGACCCCACAGAGAGAGACCCACTTCTCCATGCCTTCGCTGAGCGTCGTCGTGCCCATCTACAACGTGAGCGACTACCTCGTGGCGTGCCTGGACTCCCTGGTGGCCCAGACGCTGGAGGACCTCGAGGTCATCCTCGTGGACGACGGCTCGACGGACGGCTCCGGCGAGCTGGCCGACGCCTTCGCCAAGGACCGCCCGCACTGGCAGGTCCTCCACGTCGAGAACGGCGGCCTCGGCCGGGCCCGCAACATCGGCATGGACCACTCGAGCTCCGAGTTCGTCGCCTTCGTCGACTCCGACGACCTCATCCCGCGCGACGCCTACGAGCTGATGCTGCACGCCGTCTCCGAGAGCGGCTCCGACATCGTCTGCGGTGGCGTGCTGCGCTTCGACGGCGCCAAGACCTTCAACTCCCCGCTGCACCGCAGGGCGATCAAGCGCAACCAGATGCGCACCCACATCCGTGAGACGCCGTCGCTGATCTTCGACACCACGGCCTGGAACAAGGTCTACCGGCGGGCCTTCCTCGCGGAGCACGACCTGCGGTTCCCCGAGGGCGTCTACTACGAGGACATCCCGCTCACCCTCCCGGCGCACTTCCTGGCCCGGTCGGTCGACGTGCTGGTCGACCCCGTCTACCTCTGGCGCGAGCGGCAGACCGCCGTGCAGTCGATCACCCAGCGTCGGGCCGAGACCAAGAACCTCGTGGACCGCCTCTCGGCCGTGGCCGCCGTCGACGACTTCCTCGTCGCGCGAGATGACAAGCAGGGCAAGGCGATCCACGACGCCAAGGTGCTGTCGATCGACATCCCGCTGTTCATCGACGTCCTCCACGAGGGCAACGACGAGTTCCGCCAGCGGGTCGTGGAGCTGGTCGGCAGCTACCTCGAGCGCATCCCGGCGGCTGCCGTCGCCAAGCTCCCGCCGATCCGGCGCCTGCAGTACCACCTCATCTCGAAGGGCATGCTGCCCGAGCTGCTCGAGGTGCAGGACTACTACCGCGTGCCCGCGAACCGCGGCAACTTCGTCCGGTCGGGCGTGCGGCTCTACGCCGACCTGCCCTTCCGCACCGACTCCAGCAAGGGGATCCCGGCCTCGGTCTACGAGACGACCCGCTCCCAGCCGCTGCGCACCGGTGTCCGCGACGTGCAGTGGGACGGCGACTCCCTCGTCGTCGAGGGCCACGCCTTCATCCACCGGGTCCCGGAGGCCACCTCGGTCTCCTCGGTGCGCCGTTTCCAGCTGCGCCGCGTGGGCGCCCCAGCCGGCGAGCGCACGTCCGTCCGCGCCCGCCGGGTGCGCCGTCCCGACCTGACCGCCAACACCACCGGCACGGCGGTGTCCTACGACGCGGGTGGCTTCAGCGCCCGGATCCCGAGCAGCCGGCTGCACCTGGCCCCCGACCAGCAGGAGGCCAGCTACGAGCTGCTGGTGCAGCTCGCCACCCCCGCCGCGCGCCGCGGCTCCAGCGTGGGCAACCCCGAGCTCGGGGCGGGCCGCCACCCCCGACGCCGGCTGATCGCCCCCGACCAGCTCGCGGTGCCGGGCTACGACGCGCGCAAGCTGACCGTCACGGTGTACCGGACCGAAGCCCTCCTGGAGTCGGTGTCCGCCGAGGGGGACAACCTCCGCTTCACCCTGCGCCGGACCGTCGGCGACTGGGACGACGCGGCGCTCTACCTGCGCCGCACCGATGCCCTCCGGGGGCTCAGCATCCCCCTGACCGTCGAGGGCCGCACCGCCACCGCCGTGGTCAGTGCCGACCAGCTCGAGGTGCGGGCGGCGTCCTTCGCCGCGCGCGAGTGGGTCCTCGGCCTCGCCGACCCGGACCAGCCGCTCGACGCGCCGCCGCGCACCCTCCTGCACCTGGCGCCGGAGATGGAGGACGCCTTCGTCACCGTCCGCAACCGCTCGGTCGTCGTGCGCGAGGGCGCCGACGGCGGCGCGCGCCTCTGGGACGCGCGCCCCGGCCCGGTCCTCACGTCGTTCTCCTGGGACGACGAGGGGCTGCACCTCGAGGGCGACGCGAGTGGGTCACGGGTCGACGCGCTCTCCCTGACCACCGGCAGCGGCGCCAGCCACCAGATCCCGGTGACTGCCGAGGGCACCCGCTGGCGGGCCACCATCCCGGCCCGCGGCGAGCCTGGCTCCGCGGTGCTGCGGTGGCTCGAGGACGGTCGCTGGTTCGTCAACCTGACGACCGAGGACGACGGCCAGCGCGAACGCAGTGTGCGGACGGCCAGCACTGCAGAGGCACTGCTCGGCAGCACCGGGGTGGTCGACGGCCTGACCTACCAGCTGCGCTCGGACTCCGCCCACGAGCTGTCCCTCGTGGTCGACGCCTCCGGCGACTACAAGGACCGCGGCGCGCTGCACCGCATGCGCAACCGCAAGTACTACTACCGGCTGCAGCGCCGCCGGCCGCTCGAGGACACCATCTTCTTCGAGGCCTGGAAGGGCCGGCAGTACTCCGACAACCCGCGGGCCATCTTCGAGGAGCTGCAGCGCCAGGGCGACCCGCGCTCCTGCGTGTGGGCCGTGCAGGACCACGCGGTCGAGGTGCCCGAGGGCGTCACCCGGGTGATCACCGGCAGCCGGGACTACTACCGCCGCCTCGGCACTGCCCGCTGGGTCGTGAGCAACGACTCGATGCCGGTGCACTACGTCAAGCGCGATGGCAGCACGTACGCCCAGACCTGGCACGGCACCCCGCTCAAGCGGATCGGGTTCGACATCGAGTCGATCCAGATGTCCAACAAGAACTACCTCACCCAGTTCGCCCGCGACGTCGCGAAGTGGGACGCGCTGGTCTCACCCAACGAGTTCTCGACCGCCATCCTGAGCAAGGCCTTCCAGTACCCGGGGGAGGTGCTCGAGATCGGCTACCCGCGCAACGACATCTTCCACCGGCCCGAGCTCGCGCAGGAGCAGACCGAGGCCACCCGACGACGGCTCGACCTCCCCGAGGGCAAGCGCGTCATCCTCTACGCCCCCACCTGGCGCGACAACGACTACAACGCCAGCGGTCGCTACCAGTTCACGATGAAGCTCGACCTCGAGGCGCTCTACCGCGCCTACGGCCACGACAGCGTGCTGCTGATCCGCGGTCACCAGCTGGTGTCGTCGGAGATCGACGCCGCCATGTTCGGGGGCTTCGTCCGCAACGTGTCGAGCTACCCCGACATCCGCGACCTCTACCTGGTGTCGGACGTCCTCATCACGGACTACTCGTCGGTGATGTTCGACTTCGTCAACACCGGTCGGCCGATCCTCTTCTTCACCTGGGACCTCGCCGACTACCGCGACAACCTGCGCGGGTTCTACTTCGACTTCGAGCAGGACGCGCCGGGACCACTGCTCACCGAGTCCTCCGCCGTCATCGACGCCCTCGGGCGCCTCGACGACGTGACGACGGAGTATGCCGCGCGGTACGAGGCGTTCCGCAAGCGCTTCACCGGGCTGGAGGACGGCCGGGCCGCGGCGCGGTTCATCGAACGGGTGCTCGGCTGAGTGGCGTGACCGACCAGGCAGGCCCAGCCGATACCCTTGCCCCCACCCCGCGCGACCTTCCGGAGGAACCCTTGACCCACATCGAGAACCCGGGGCGCGAGCGCGCCCTGGCGTCCCGAGACGTGGTCGACGACCCCGACCGGACCGAGCCGACCGAGCCGACCGACCCGCGGGAGCAGCCGGGGCAGCCGGAGCGGCGGCGCGACTGGCTCGCCGGGACGCCGTGGTCGCGCGTCGACGTCCTCATGGCGGTGCTCGTCGGGGTGGCCGTGATGGTGCTGGCCTACGTGTTCCGGTCGATCGTCGTGCCCACCGACCCGTGGCACTACGTCCGGTCCGCCCTCGAGTTCCCGTCGGACGACTGGGTCCCGCTCGGCTACACGCGCTACGGCATCATCCTGGCGTCGATGGCCCCGGCCTACGTGTTCGGCAACGCCCAGGTGACCTACTACTTCTGGCCGCTGCTGTCGGCCGGGGTGCTCTCGGGCGCGATCTTCCTGCTGGGTCGCCGGTGGTGGGGGCGGCTGGCCGGACTGGTCGCGGTGCTGCTCTTCGTCTCCAACACGGTCGTCTTCTACAACCTCTCGCGGGGCTACCCCGACATCATGTCGATGGCCATCTTCACCCTCGCCATCGTGGTCGCCCTCGTCTCCCGCGACCGGGCGTCCTGGGACCGGTGGACCGTCGGCCTGGTCCTCGGCGTGGGCTTCCTGCTCGGCTGGGGGTTCGAGACCCGCGAGACCTCGATGCTGGCCTGGCCACTGATCGCCGTGATCCTCTGGCGGCGTGGGCGTTTGGTCCGCACGGCGCTCTTCCTGCTGCTCCCGCTGGCCTTCTGGGCCGCGGTCGACATCGGCATCAGCGCCGTGGCGTACGGCGACCCGCTGCTCAAGCTGCACGTCCTCAGCGGCACCGACATCAGCGCGACCAAGACGGCGACCGGCGAGCTGGCCAACGGCAACCTCGTCAACCAGCCCCGCCTGACCTACTTCACCTTCATCCCCAAGATGGCCTGGGCGATGGCGGGTGGTCCCGCCATGGTGATCATCGGGGTGGTCGCCGCGCTCGGGGTGTTCGTGCGCAACGGCGGCATCCGGCTGATGGCCTGGTGGTTCCTGGGCGTCTACCTGCTCACCGTGCTGGCTGCCGGTGGGCTCGACCCGGCCCACCCGCGTGGCCGGCTCGACATCGCCCGCTACTGGATCCCGTTCGCTCCCGCAGAGTCCCTGGTGGTGGCCGGGATGGCCGCCCTCGCGACCGCCTGGGTCGTCCGGCGGCTCTCGTCGGCCGGGGCGCGGCCCGTGGTCGCCGCGGCCCTGCCCGCGCTCGTGGCCGTCCTCGTCGTGGCCGTCCCGGTCTTCCAGGGGGCGCGCTACGCCACGACGGGCGTGGCCAGCACGGCCTTCGCGGTCAAGGGCGGCGACGCCCTCGAGGAGCTGCGCGACCACCTCGACGCGGAGGACTTCAGCACCCCGAAGGTCTGGACCGACTGGGAGACCGCGCGCATCCTGCCGGCCTACCAGCGGGACTTCTTCGGCGGAGACAAGGTCTGGCAGGGCAAGCCCGAGTCGATCACCGGCAAGGGGGCCAAGCCGGTCAGCGGTGACTACGTCCTGCTGTTCCAGCCCGGCTCGCGCACCTGCGGCTTCTGCCTCACCGCGCTGTACCCGTGGACGATCCGGAACCCCTCGGGGCCGCCGTCCACCTGGGAACCCGTCTTCGAGTCCGACGCACGCAACCTGACCCTCTACCGCGTTCGGTGACCGCGCTCCCGGGCCGGACGCCCCTCCTCAGCGTCGTCGTGGCCGTCTACGACGTCGAGCGCTGGGTCCGTGAGTGCCTCGAGTCGGTGGCGCAGGTCGTCCCGCGCGACACCGAGGTCATCGTCATCGACGACGGGTCCACCGACTCCAGCCCCGCCATCTGCGACGAGATCGCCGCCGGACGCCCCGGCTGGCGGGTCGTGCACCAGGCGAACGCCGGGCTCGGCGCCGCCCGCAACGTCGGCATCGACCTCGCGACGGGGGAGTACGTCGGCTTCGTGGACGGCGACGACGTGCTGCTGCCGGCCTACGCCGACCTGGTCCGTCGTGCCGTCGTCGACGGGGTCCACGTCGCGACCGGTGCCGTCAACCGCACCGACGGCGAGCGCGACTGGCCGAGCAGCCTGCACGCCCGGGCCCTGCAGGACGTCGGCGACCACGTGGTGCTGGTCGACGACCCGTCCCTCATCTTCGACACGACCGCCTGGAACAAGGTCTACCGGCGGTCCTTCCTCCTCGAGCACGGCTTGCGCTTCCCCGAGGGCGTGCTCTACGAGGACCTGCCCGTCACGGTGCGGGCGCTGCACTTCTCGGGCCCGGTGGCGGTCGTGCACGAGCCGGTCTACCGCTGGCGCAGCCGGCAGGGAGAGCGCTCGATCACCCAGCGGCGCAACGAGCTCGTCAACCTCACCGACCGGTTCGCGGCGGTGCGTGACGTCGACGAGTTCCTCGAGGAGCAGCAGCTCCTCGACCTGCGCGAGCACCACGACGTCAAGGTGCTCCAGCTCGACCTCCCGCTCTACACCGCGGCCCTGCCGGAGTCGGACGGCGCGTACCGCGCGGCATACCTCACGTTCTTCCGGCACGTGGTGTCCGGGCTCCCGCAGCGGCTCCTGGACGCGCAGCCCCCCACGCTGCGGCTCTACGTCGCGCTGGCCGACGCGGGCCGGATGGACGACCTCGTCAAGGTGGTCCGCGCCCGGCGCGGCCGCAAGGCCTGGGCCGACGACGACCGGGGCCGGCTGGAGCGGGCCCGCGACAACCTCGCCAGCTTCGCCATCGAGCGCGACGTGAGTCCCGCGACGACCGTGCAGCTGGTCCGGCGGGCCACGACCAGCACGCTCAAGGCCCTCCTCCCCGAGCGCCGCAAGCAGCAGGTCGGTGCGCTGCTGCGCCGGCTCCGCGGCCAGGGCGGCTGAGCGGTGCGGAGCAGTGCAGTGCCGGGTATGCCGTGTGGCGTACGCTCGGTCGGCGGGTTCGCCGCGAGAAGATGGCCTCCGATGGAACCGCCGCGGGCGCGGCACACGACAGGCAAGGACGAATGAGACTCATCTCCCGGACGCAGGCCATCGCGGCCAAGCGGAGTGTGCTCTGGACCCTCATCGTGCGTGACCTCCGGGTCCGCTACTCGCGCAGCGTGCTCGGCTACGTCTGGACCGTCCTCGACCCGCTCCTGATGTCGCTCATCTACTTCCTCGTCTTCGTCTACATCTTCAAGCGCGGCGACATCGGCCACAAGCCGTACTTCCTCTTCCTCGTGATCGGGCTGCTGTCCTGGCAGTGGTTCTCCGGCTGCCTCACGGACACCTCGCGGGCCCTGATCCAGGAGGCGAAGCTGGTCCGGTCGACCAACCTCCCGCGCGAGATCTGGGTGCTGCGGGTGGTCTTCTCCAAGGGCATCGAGTACCTGCTGTCGCTGCCGGTGCTGCTGGCCTTCACCGCGATCTACTTCGTCAAGCACGACACCCACCTCAACTGGTGGCTGCTGATGTTCCCGTTCGCGATCGTCGTGCAGGCGGTGGCGCTCACCGGGCTCGGGCTCCTGCTGGCCCCGGTGACGGCGCTCGTCACCGACATGCAGCGGGTGATCCGCATCTTCATGCGGATGCTCTTCTACGCGACCCCCGTCATCTACGCCAGCCACGTCGTCCCCAAGCCCTACGACAAGGTGACCTGGCTCAACCCGATGACCGGCATCCTCGAGATGATGCGCGCCGGGTTCTTCTCCCACGAGGGCAAGCAGGCGATCTCGTGGGGCGCCATCATCGCCTCGCTGGTCGTGAGCGTCGTGCTGCTGTTCATCGGCAACACCATCTTCGGCCGGCTCGAGCGCGCCGTCCTGAAGGAGATCTGATGGCCGATCCCGTCATCTCCGTGCACGACCTCGGGGTGGAGTTCTACCGCTCGCGTCGTCGCCGGATGCAGCTGCGCGAGCTGCTGTTCCACGGTCGCAACAGCGCGCCCAAGGAGTCCTTCTGGGCGCTGCGCAACATCAGCTTCGACATCCACGCCGGCGAGGCGGTCGGCCTGGTCGGCGGCAACGGCGGCGGCAAGAGCACCCTGCTCAAGATGATCGCCGGAGTCTTGCTCCCCGACGAGGGCTCGGTCGAGGTGACCGGGGGCGTCGCCCCGCTCATCGAGCTGACCGGTGGCTTCGTCGGCGAGCTCTCGGCCCGCGACAACATCTACCTCACGGCCGGCCTGCACGGCCTGAGCAAGGAGAAGATCGAGGAGCGCTTCGACGAGATCGTCAGCTTCGCGGGACCGGAGGTCCGGGCCGGGCTGGACACCCCCTACCGGCACTTCTCCTCGGGCATGAAGGTGCGGCTCGGCTTCGCCGTGGTCACCACGCTGGACGAGCCGATCGTCCTGGTCGACGAGGTGCTGGCCGTGGGCGACCGGGCGTTCCGCGAGAAGTGCTACAAGCGGATGGAGGCCCTGCTCGCCGACGGTCGCACGCTCTTCCTCGTGTCCCACTCCGAGAGCGACCTCAAGCGGTTCAGCACCCGCGGTCTCTACCTGCGCAAGGGACACCTGGAGATGGACGGCCCCATCACCGACGTGCTGGACCGCTACAACCACGACCTGGATGCCGGGGCGTGAGGCTCGACGAGCAGCCCTTCGTCGGCAGCGTGGCTGCCCGCGCCGTGCACGGACACTCGGCGGGCGGGTCGGTCGCCTTCCTCGGCACCGACGAGCCGTCGGCCGACCTGCGCGAGTCGCTCGACCCGTTCGGCCTGTCCCTGGCCGGTCCATGGGGTCCGGCCCGCCCCGACTGGCTGGCGTCGCTGGCCTCGCTGGCCGAGGGCGACGACGCCGCGCCACTGGTGCTGGTGGCCGCCGACCTGACGATCAGCCCGGTGGCCCTCCTCGACCTGCTCGACCGCCCCGGCGACCCCACCGCAGCCGTCACCGTCGAGCTGCCCGCGCTCCGCACCCAGGGCACCGACCTGACCCTCCTCCGGGTGCACCCGGAGCAGAAGCTCGTGCACTCGGTCGGCACCACCCACCACACGGTCACGGCGCCCACCCACCTCGGCCTCGGCGTCGTGCGGCTCTCCGGCGCGCACCGCGCCCGGGCCGCGCAGCTCTGGCGGGCCGCCTCCTCGACGCCCGCTGCGGCCGACCCCACGGTCGACCCCTTCGACCTGGCGCTGCTCGTGCTGGTGCGCGGCGGGATGCCGGTCGGCTCGTCCCCCTTGGGGCCGTTCGCCTTCCGGCGGGGGAGCGACGAAGCGCCGGGCGCCCGGGGGTCGGCCTGGCAGCAACGACTGCGCGGCGCCTCCCGCGGCGGTGACGGTTACTTCTCGACCCGCGTGATCCGACCCATGTCCCGTCGCGTCACGGCGGTCGGCCTGCGCCAGAACTGGACCCCCAACGCGGTCACCGTCACCAGCCTCGGTGTCGGGCTCGTGGCGTCGGGCCTCGCCGCGGTCGACAACCGCTGGGCCTGGGTGGCCGCGGCGGTCCTGCTCCAGGTGGCGATCGTCATCGACTGCGTCGACGGCGAGATCGCCCGGTTCACCCGCAGGTTCAGCGCGCTCGGGGCTTGGCTGGACGCCGTCGGTGACCGGATCAAGGAGTACTCGCTGATCGCGGCGGTGGCCGTCGTGGCCGAGCGCCGCGGGACCGACCTCTGGGTGCTCGCGATCCTCGCGATGGTGCTCATCACGGCCCGCCACCTCGAGGACTACGCCTACGTCCACCGCAGCCGGGTGGCCAGGGCGCACGAGACGCCCGACCTGCTGCCGGTCGACGCACCCCGCGACCTCGGGCCGGAGGGCGCCCGCCTGGCGATCCCCCCGGCGCGCCGAGGGCTCGCCGAGGCGGTGTTCTGGACCAAGAAGGTGCTCCACCTGCCGATCGCCGAGCGCTACCTCCTCCTTTCCGTCGGCCTGCTGACCTTCCACCCGCAGTGGCTGCTGTGGGCGATCACCCTCGCCGTCGCCTTCGCGCTGGTCTGGACCCAGGGCGGGCGCACGGTCAAGGCGGTGCTCGGCCTCGACGACCACCGCGCCGACGACACGCTGTCCGCGGAGCACTGGGGCCACCTCGACCACCAGGCCGACCTCGGGCCGGTCGCCCGGCTCGCGGGCCGCATCCTGCCGGCGCCGCTCGCCGTGGCCCTCCTCGGGGTGGTGGTCCTGCTCGGCGCGGCGGTGGTGGCCTGGCGCACGCAACAGCCCTGGGTGGCGGTCGCGCTGGTCGCCGTCGGCGTGCTCCTCATCGGCGCGGGCGCGCACCCCCCGCTGCAGAGCCCGTTGGCCTGGCAGCTGCCCACCTTCCTCTGGGCCGCTGAGTCGGTCCTGGTCATCGGCCTCCTGGTGGCCACCCCCGGCGTCGAGCGCTGGACCGGTTTCGCCTACCTCGCCGCCGTCGCGTGGCACCGTTACGACGTGGTCTACCGGCTGCGCGACACCGGGTCACCCGCGAGCGCGTGGGTCGCGCTGGTGACCCTCGGGGTCGACGGCCGGATGCTGCTCCTCGTCCTCGTGTGGGCCGTGGGCGGACCTGTGCAGGCCGTCCTCGCGTGGGGTGCCCTGGCCTTGATCGCCGTGTATGCCGTGGAGTCAGCCCTCGGGTGGCGCGCCTGGGCGCGCACCGAGGCCGGCCCGGTCACCTCGGGTGAGGAGGTGCTGGCGTGAACCACGACCCCTCGGACAACCACCCGTCGCTCGCCGAGCTGCGCGCCGTGGCGCAACCCCCCGAGCACATCGCGCGCTACAACGCCGAGCACTGGGCCGGGGCCCTCTACATCCGCCACCTGTCCGTCTACGCGACGCGTGCCCTGCTGCCCACCCGCATCTCGCCGAACGGCGTCACCTGGCTGATGATCCTCGTCGGGGTGGTCGGGGCGCTGCTGCTCCCGCTGCCCGGCGTCGTCGGCCCGCTGCTGTGCGTGCTGGCCATGCAGCTGCAGATCCTGCTCGACTGCAGCGACGGCGAGGTGGCCCGCTGGCGACAGCGGTTCTCGCCCGCAGGCATCTACCTCGACCGGATCGGCCACTACGCCACGGAGGCCGCCATCCCCGCGGCGCTGGGGCTGCGGGCCGACGGCTGGTCTCTCTCGGACCCGGGCGACGTGGGCGGCTGGACGGTGCTCGGGCTGCTGGTCGCGCTGGTGGTCCTCCTCAACAAGGCGTTCACCGACCTGGTCCACGTGGCGCGCGCGAAGACCGGGCGCCCGGTGCTCGAGGACGTGGCCGCCACGACCCGCTCCAAGGTGTCCGGCCTCGCGGCGGTCCGGCGCGCGATGGGCTACCTCCCGATCTTCCGCGCCTTCGTCGCCGTCGAGGCCTCGCTCCTCGCGCTGGCAGCAGGCATCGTCGACGTGGTGCGGGGCGACCTGCTCGGCACGCAGGTGCTGGTCGCCGTGATGGTCCCGCTGGCGCTCGTCACCGCGGGCGGGCACCTCGTCGGCGTCCTCACGAGCTCGCGGCTGGACTGATGGCAGGCGGCAGCGCACCCCACCGGTCGGCCCGCGTCCTGCAGTGGGCGCAGGAGCACGGCGAGGTGGGTGGGGTGCACGCCAGCCACCGCCAGCTGACCCAGGCGCTGCGCGCCGAGGGGTATGCCGTGGGCTACGTCGACACCGGTGCCGCCGCCCGGGCGGTCCGCTCGGTCCCCGGGTGGTGGGGTCGTCGCACCCTGCACCTGTTCCACATCACCCGGCTCTGGCGCGCCGTGGTGCTGGCGCCGCTGTTCGCGGTGCTGCCCGGCCGCAGCGCCGTCGTACTCCACTCGGGCTCGACGCTCCGCCAGATCGAGCGCCTGGGTGGGGCCGGCAGCGCCGTGCTGCGGCTCGCCCTGCACGCCTACGACGAGATCTGGGCCGTCAACGACGAGATCCGCGCGGTGCTGCCCGACTCGCTCCGCGACCGGGTGCGGGTGGTGACGCCGTTCGTGCCCACCCCCGCCGACCCGGCGGTCGAGGCTCCCCGGCGTGACCCGCACGCCGTGTCCGTGGCGACCAACGCCGGGCTCGCGCACTACCACGCCGAGCTCGCCGTCGAGGCGGTGCGCCTCGTCCGCGCGGCCGCCTGGCCCGACGCCACCCTCCGGGTGCTGGCCTACGGCCACGACGGCGAGCACCTGGGTCGGCTGCGCGCCGCCGTGGCTCCACTCGACTGGGTGACGCTGACCTTCGACTCGCCCGCCGAGGAGGTCCGCGCAGTCCTCGCGTCGTCCGGGGTCTTCCTGCGGCCGACGGACTGGGACGGCGACTCCGTCACCGTGCGCGAGGCGCTCGACGCCGGTGCCCGCGTGGTCGCCAGCGACACCGCGCCCCGCCCGCTCGGGGTGGAGCTCTCCGCCCTCGACGCTGCTGCCCTGGCGGTGGCCCTGGAGCGCGGTGGCCGCCCGAGTGACGGAAGCGGGCTGGCCGTCGACACCCTGCTGGTGGCTGCCGAGGCGGCCCTGGCGACGCTCGAGACCTGACGGACCGACGCGCGTCAGGCCTGCTCGGTCGCGGGAGGGGCGTCGCCGCCCGCGTTGCTGCCCTCGTCACGGCGCGGCGGCACGGTGGGGCTCGCCGTCGTGCCCGCCGTCGGGCTGCTGGTCGGACCCGTCTGGCTCGGGGTCGACTCGGCGCGGACCTCGTCGAGCGCGAGCCGGCGGGCCAGGCGGGTGTAGCGGGCCTCGAAGTCACGGAACCGCAGGTAGGTGGTCACGGTGAAGCTGAGGAAGGCCACGACGAGGGCGTAGAGGACCAGGTCGGTGCCGCGCCGGACGCCGGCGACGGCGGCCATCCGGTTCCACAGGTTCGGGAAGAGGATCGAGACCACGGCAAAGGCGGCGAAGAGCATCAGCCCCAGTCGGCGCACCGCCTGGGAGCGGGCCCCGCGCGACCGGAACAGCCGTGCGGCCACCACGACCACGACGACGATCAGCAGGACCTGGATCAGCACGATGTTCATGTCAGCGGGCTCCTGTCGACCGGCTCATCGCAGGATCAGCTCGGCCAGGATGTTGACGGCGTTCCAGAGCGACTGGCCCTTGGCCTTGGAGTAGTCGGTGTAGAGGATGTGCACCGGGCTCTCGGCATAGCGGATGTCGAGCGCGCCGATCTGCTGGACCAGCTCGGAGGCGTGCGCCATCCGGTTCTGGGTGATCTCGAGCTGCTCGACGACCTCGCGCGAGATGAGCCGCAACCCGTTGTGGGCGTCGGTCAGCCGGGTGTGGGTGGTCAGGTTGGTGTAGCCGACGGCCATCCGCAGGACGAGCTTCTTGAGCACGCCGGCGTCGGTGCGGTCGTCGAGGAAGCGCGACCCGAACACGACCGCGAGGTCCTCGGCGCGGGCCTTCTCGAGCATCGCCAGCACGTCCGAGGTCTGGTGCTGCCCATCGGCGTCGAAGGTGACGACCCACTTCATGTCGGGCCGGGTGAGCGCGTACTCGAACCCGGTCTGCAGCGCAGCGCCCTGCCCCAGGTTCACCGGGTGCTGGACCACGACTGCTCCGGCCGCTGCCGCAGCGGCCGCGCCGCCATCACGGGAACCGTCGTCGACGCACACCACGTTGGGGAACGTCTCGCGGGCCTGGGCGACCACATCGCCGATCACCTCGGCCTCGTTGTACAGAGGCACCACGAGCCAGACGTCGTCGTTCATCGCGCCCCAGCCTAGTGGTCGCCGCCGGTGGGGTGCCGCAGCCGCCCCGATAGCCTTCCGGCATGGAGTCGCAGAACCATTTCTACGGGCACAGCGCCGCCTTCGCGGTGTATGCCGGTCGGCCGAGACCACGGCACATCCACGGCTTGGTGCAACACGGCTGGACCGCGGTGTCCCCGGTGCAGACCCACTTCCGCGACTTCCCCAAGGTCGGCCTCGACGCCGGCAGCCGGCGTCGGCTGCTGGTCTGGTCGCACGAGTCGCGCGCCTGGGACCCCCGGGAGGAGCGGCACACCACGACCCCGGTCGGTGCCCAGTTCGCCTACCTCGCCCGCGCGGCGGGCCCGACGCCGAAGCCGCGGGACGAGCGCGACGAGGTCGTCCTCATGCCGGTGCACGGCATCCAGACCCAGCGGGTGCGCGGCGACCACGCCGGGCTGGCCAGGCTGTGGCGTGAGCAGGAGGGTCCGGCCACCGCCTGCCTGTATGCCGCGGACGCCGCAGACCCGGACATCCTCGGGGCCTACACCGGGGCCGGCCACCGGGTCGTCGTGCTGGGCGAGCGGATGGACGCGGAGTTCCTGTGGCGGCTCTGGACGATGCTCGGCCGAGCCCGGCGGGTGGTCTCGAACCGGCTCTCGACCCCGGTGCTCTACGGCGGGCACCTCGGCGCCGACCTCGGCGTCTACGGCGACGCGCTGCGCATCGACGGCGAGAGCGACGCGATGAACCAGCGCGTCCGGCAGACCTGGCCCGAGCTGCACGGCCAGCACCTCGACCCGGCCACCGCAGGCCCGGTGGTCGACCGTGAGCTGGGCGTGCAGCACCTCCTGCCGCCGGGCGAGCTCGAGCGGCTGCTGGGCTGGCGCGGCCTCGGCCCGGCCATCCCTGCCACGGAGTTCTGGACCACCTCGGTCGTGTCGCGGGCGGTCATCAACCTGCGTCGTCGCGCGGATGCGCCGGCCGCACCCCCTGCCGCCACGGAGGAGGCGCCCACGGGTCTGGCCTTCGGGCCGTGGCTGCGGGCGGCGATGTCCTACCTGCCGCGGCCGCTGCCCCGCACCCTGCCGGCTGCCGGACAGCTCGTCGAGCCGATCGAGGTCCGGCCCGCGGCGTGGGCCGGCTGAAGCCGGCCAGCGCGTGGGCCGGCTGAGGCCGGTCAGCGGGTGAGGACCCGGCGCAGCATGGCCAGGCTGGCCAGGAAGACGACCGCTGCCACCGCGATCCGGACCACGGTCCACGACCCCTCGACGGGCAGGGCGGCGCCCAGCGCGCAGAGGGCGAAGCCGAGGCCCAGGGCCGGGACCAGCGCACGTTCGTGCCAGCGGGTCGGGCTGACCCGTCGGGCGAGGCGCGCGACGCCCACGGCCATCGCGGCATACGTGATGGTCATGCCGACGCCCACGGCGGCGACGCCGAAGAAGTGGCCCGCGAGCCACGCCCCGGCCGTGCCCAGCACCAGCGACAACGGCGTGACCAGGGCGAGGCCCTCACTGCGCCCGGAGGCGAAGACCAGGTGGACGTTGCAGAGGTAGAGCACCGACAGCACCGTGCCGGCCGCGACGAGGCCGACCGCCGGGGTCATCTCGCCGGGGCTGTAGGAGGCCGGTGCCACGATCCGCAGGAGCACCGGCGCGGCCGCTGCGACGAACCCCGCCGCCAGGGCGGTGAGCACGGCGATGTCGCGACCGGTGTGCTCGAGCACCTCGGCCCGGTCGTGCTCGGGCGTGCGGTAGACGATCGGCGCCCACGCGTTGTTGAGGCTCGAGGTGAGCACCCCGGGGGCCGACCCGATGAGCACGGCGAGCTGGAGCCGACCGGCTTCGGCAGACCCGAACAGCCAGCCGGCGACCAGGACGAGGATGCCGCTGGCCAGGAAGATGGCCACCTGGTGCGGCACCGTCGGCACGCCCACGCGCAGGGCGCGCCGGGTGTCGCCGCGGTGGTGCTCGACCCCGCGCACGACCATCGCGAGGCCGCACAGGGCGGCGGCGAGGTAGCCGATGGCCAGACCGCCCAGGTAGCGCGCGGCGGTCGGCTCACCCGTGAGGAGCAGGACCATGCCGAGCAGCGGACCGCCCAGCGCACTGCCGAGCGACAGCAGGACGAAGGGCAGCGGACGGTCGAGCACCCGGAGGTAGGACTGGACGTTGACGACCATCGAGAAGCCGGCCGCCGAGGCGAGGGCGAGGACGAGCGCGATCGGCTCCCGGATGCCCAGCCAGCCGGCGCTCCACCCCGCGGTGAGGGCGCCGAGGGCGGTGAGGAGCACGGCAGCCGCAGCGCCCCGCAGCACCAGGCTCCGCGCGCCCGAGACGCCGGAGCTCTCGAGGATGCCGTGGCGGGTGATGGCGGCCGCCAGGCCGAGCCCGGCCACGATCATGCCCACCTGCACGACGACGAGCCCGGTCGCCACCGAGCCGTACTCCGTGCTGCCCAGCTGGCGGGTGACGAACGGCGTGACCACGGCGTTGCTGAGCACCGGCGCGGCCGTGCCCATCGTGTAGAGGAGCCCACGACCGAGCACCGCCTTGCTCGCGGTGCTGCCGGTGGAGCCGGCCGTGAGCGCGGGGTCGGACGGGAGTGGCTCAGCCACCCAGGAACTCACGGATCAGCTCGATGACCCGGTCGACGTCGGAGTCCAGCAGGTCGGGGAACAGCGGCAGCGAGATCTCCTGCTCGTAGTACTCCTCGGCCACGGGGCACATGCCGCGCTGGTAGCCCTGCGCGGCGTACAGCGGGTGCCAGTAGACCGGGATGTAGTTGACCTGCACCCCGATCCCGTTGTCGCGCAGGTGGTCGAAGAGCGCGCGGCGGCGCCCGTCCCGGATCCGCAGCGAGTAGAGGTGCCACGTGGGGTCGGCTCCATCGCGGGTCGGGGGCAGCAGCAGCTCGTCGAGCCCGGCCAGTCCCTCGGTGTAGCGCGCGTGCAGCTCGGTGCGGCGGTCCTTGAAGTGGCCCAGCCGGGTGAGCTGGTTGGACCCAAGGGCGGCCAGCACGTCGGGCAGGCGGTAGTTGACCCCGAGGTCGTGGACCTCGTACCACCAGGCGCCCTCGTCGGTGCGCTGCAGGCGCTCGGGGTCCTTGACCATGCCGATGTTGCGGAACGTCGCGGCGCGGAGCAACACCTCCGCGTCGGTGGCCACGACCGCGCCACCCTCGGCGGTGGTGAGGTTCTTGGTGGGGAAGAACGAGAACGTGGTGACGTCGGCCAGCGACCCGACCGGGGTGCCGTCGAGGCTGCCACCGATCGAGTGGGCGGCGTCCTCGAGGAGCAGCACGTCGCGGCCGGCGACCGCCGCGCGCAGGCCGGGGGCGTCGATCGGGTGGCCGCCGTAGTCGACCCCCGACACGACGCGGGTGCGGTCGGTGAGCGCCGCCGAGACGGACGCCGGGTCGAGGTTGCCGGTGTCGGGCGTCACGTCCGCGAAGACGACCGTGGCGCCGAGCATGGTGGCGGTGCTCGCCGTGGCCACGAAGGTGAGCGGGGTGGTGACCACCTCGTCGCCGGGGCCGACCCCGATCGCCGCGTATGCCGTGTGCAGGGCTGCCGTGCCCGAGGTCACCGTGACGGCCCCTTGGGTGCCGGCGAGCGCGGCGAGCTCGGACTCGAAGGAACGCACCCACGGCCCGGTGGTCAGCCAGTCGCTGGTGAGGACCTTCGAGACCGCGGCGACGTCGCTGTCGTCGACCGACTGGCGGCCGTAGGGGAGCACGCTCAGACGTCCGTCTCGAGCAGTGCGGTGAAGTCCTCCCTGGTGAACCACTCGGTGTTGTTGTCCGAGGTGTAGTGGAAGCCCTCGGGGACCGACTCGCCGTGCTCCGGAGCCGTGTAGCCCCAGGACGCGAGGTCGGGCTGGAGGACGAACCGGTCGCCGAGGCGCAGGGCCCGGCGGCCCTCCTCGGGGCTGATCATCTCCTCGTGGAGCTTCTCACCGGGGCGCAGGCCGATCTCGTGCATCTCCGCACCGGGGGCGACCGCCTGGGCGAGGTCGGTGATCTTCATCGACGGGATCTTGGGCACGTAGAGCTCGCCGCCCTGCATGATCTCGAACGAGTCGGTGACGAACTTGACCGCCTGGGGCAGGGTGATGAAGAAGCGGGTCATCCGCAGGTCGGTGATCGGCAGGGACTGGCCGGCCTCCGCGAGCTTTCGGAAGAACGGGATCACCGAGCCGCGGCTGCCCATGACGTTGCCGTAGCGGACCACGGAGAAGCGGGTCGGGTAGGCCGCGGCGTAGTGGTTGCCGGTGATGAAGAGCTTGTCGGCGGTGAGCTTGGTCGCGCCGTAGAGGTTGATCGGGGAGGACGCCTTGTCGGTGGACAGCGCGACCACGCGCTTGACGCCGGCGTCGATGCAGGCCTCGATGACGTTCTGCGAGCCGACGACGTTCGTCTGCACGAACTCCCACGGGTTGTACTCGGCGGTGTCGACCTGCTTGAGCGCGGCTGCGTGGACGACGTAGTCGACGCCGTGCATGGCCCGGTTGAGGCGGTGGCGGTCGCGGATGTCGCCGATGAACCAGCGCAGCCGCGGGTCGTCGCCGAACAGCTGGCGGCACTCGTACTGCTTGAGCTCGTCGCGGCTGAAGATCACGATCCGCTTGGGGTCGTGGTTCTTCAGGGCCTCGGTGATGAACGCCTTGCCGAACGAGCCGGTGCCACCGGTGACGAGGATCGAGGAGCCGGCGAGAACGGACGAGGGTGCAGCGGAGACGTCAGGCATGGGCGCAATAATGGCACGTCCCCCCACCCCCGGTAGGAGCCGCATGCGCGTCATCGTCGTCGTCCAGGCCCGGATGGGATCCACCCGGCTGCCGGGCAAGGTCCTCGAGGACCTCGGGGGCCTTCCCGTGCTCACGTGGGTGGTCCGTGCCTGTCGGGCCGCGCGCCTCGTCGACGACGTCGTCGTGGCCACCAGCACCCTCCCCGGCGACGACGCGGTGGCCGACCTCGCCCGCGAGCTCGGCGCACCCGTGGTGCGGGGGAGCGAGGACGACGTCCTGTCCCGCTACGTGCAGGCACTCGACGAGCAGCCCGCCGACGCCCTCGTCCGGATCACCGCCGACTGCCCCTTCACCGACCCGGCCGTCATCGACACGGTGGTCGGCGCGTGGCTGGCCGACCCCACCCTCGACTACGTCTCGACGGTGGTGGTGCGCACCCTGCCGCACGGCCTCGACGTCGAGCTGGTCACGGCGGAGGCGCTGCGCCGGGTCGCCGCGACGGCGACCGACCACCACCGCATCCACGTCACCTCGGGGATCTACACCGCGCCCGACGAGTTCGCGGTGATGGGCCTGTGCTTCGCCCCCGACACCACCGACCTGCGGATCACCCTCGACACCCCGCAGGACCTCGAGGCCCTGCGCGCGATCGTGGCCGAGCGCGGCACCGACATCGCCGAGCGACGCGAGATCGTCGCGCTGCTGAGGGCCCGGCCGGACCTGGCCGCGATCAACGCCGAGATCGCCCAGAAGTCGCTGGAAGCCGGCTGATGCGACTGCTCCTGCGGTGCGACGGAGGGCCGGGCATCGGGGTGGGCCACGTCGTGCGCAGCCTCGCGCTGGCCGAGGAGGCCACGGCGCGGGGCCACGAGGTGGCCCTGCTGGGCCGGGTCGAAGGTCCGTTCCTCACCACGCTGGCCGCCTCGGTCGGTCCCGGCCTGTCCCTGCTCGGGCCGTCGCCGTCGGACCAGCCGGCCGACCTGGCGCGGGCGGCGGCTGGCTACGACGTCCTCCACGTGGACCACTACGACCTCCCCGAGGGCCTGCTCGGTGCCTTGCAGCGGCCGACCCTGCGACCCGACGGTCCGGACTCGCCGGCCCCGGTGCTGTCGACGATGGCCGACGGCACCTTCGGGGCCCGCGCGGCCGACCTCGTCGTCGACCCCACGGTCGACGCGCAGTGGTCCGACCCCCCGGCGCCGGCCCGGTGGTACCTCGGCGGCGGGCGCTACGTGGCGCTGCGGCGGTCGGTCACCTCCCTACGCAGTGTGGACCCGACGGGGGAGCCCAGCGGTGCGCAAGCGCCTGGCGCTCCGGGGTCGCGGGCCGCGGGCTCCACCCAGCGGGTCCTCGTGGTGATGGGCGGCGTCGACCCGACCGGCGCCGCGCCGCGGGTGGTCGATGCGCTCGCGGCGACCGGCCTCGAGCTCGACGTCGTGGTGGTGGCCAACGAGCAGACCAGGTCGCCGCTGTCCGCCCGCGCCGACGACTGGCGCCACGGCACCCTCACGGTCACCGACCCGGTCGCCGACCTGCCGCGCGAGATGGCGACCGCCGACCTGGTGGTCACCGCGGCCGGCACGTCGGTGTGGGAGCTCTGCGCGATGGCCCGTCCGATGGCCGTCCTCGCCGTGGTCGACAACCAGGTCCCCGGCTACCTCGCGCTGCTGCGAGCAGGGGCGGCAGTGGGGCTCGGCTCGCCGACGGAGGTCCCGGACCCGGCGGCGATGGCGGGCGCGCTGACCGCGGTGCTCACCGACGCCACCGCCAGGCGCGACCTCGCGACCGCGGCCGGTCGCATGGTCGACGGGCTGGGCGCGTGGCGGCTGGTCTCGTCGCTGGAGGAGGTCGTCGGCGGAGCGAGGGCGTCGCGCGGACCCGGCGAGGTCTCGGTGCGGGCGGCCACCCCGGCCGACGCCGAGCTGCTCTGGCACTGGCGCAACGACCCGGCCACCCGCGAGAACTCGCGCTCGCACGAGCCGGTGCCCCTGGAGTCCCACCTCGCCTGGCTGGAGGCCAGCCTGGCCCGTGCGGACCGGCACCTGCTCGTGGGCGAGGTCGCCGGCCGTCCGGTCGGCACGGTCCGCTGGGACCGCGAGGCCACCGGGGAGTGGGAGGTCTCGATCACGGTCGCCCCGGACAGTCGCGGGCGCGGCGTCGCGGGCGGCCTCCTGGCCGCCGGAGAGGTCTGGCTGTCGCACGAGGCGACGCGCGAGGACCCGGCCGCCCCCTCCGGCGGGCCGGGCGACCGAGCCGGCGTCGCGGCATACCTCGCTGCGGTGCACACCGCGAACGCCGCGTCGAGGCGACTGTTCCTCGGGAGTGGCTACCTGCCCGACCGGCCGGCGGACGCCGACGGTTTCGAGAGGTTCGTCAAGTTCTGATCTCCTGCTGCGCCCGGAAGTTCTGATCTCCTGCTGCGCCCGGAAGTTCTGATCTCCTGCTACGCCCGGAATGTGGCCTAGACCAGGTCCCAGGTGAGCGGCGTGCCGCGCTCCACGGCGCTGGTGAAG
This sequence comes from Phycicoccus sp. Soil802, assembly GCF_001429605.1. Classification (GTDB taxonomy): domain Bacteria; phylum Actinomycetota; class Actinomycetes; order Actinomycetales; family Dermatophilaceae; genus Pedococcus. Next base: position 175,160 of record NZ_LMSS01000005.1, on the reverse strand, counting down.
GTGCGGCCGAGCACCTTCTCGATCTCGTCGGTCGCCAGGCCACCGGCGGGACGGATCGAGCGGATGTTGTCGCGGGTGACGGCGTCGCCGGCGGCGACGTCGGCCACGACGTAGAGCGAGCGGCGCAGCGCCAGGGTGTCGCGCTCCGACTCGGTGGGCCCGAACCGCGGGGGCTGCACGGCCTTGCGTGCGGCGGCGGACTCGCGGACCAGCGCGGTGAGCTCGTGGGGCTCGAGCGAGAAGTCGGAGTCGACCCCTCCGTCGGCCCGCGCGAGGGTGACGTGCTTCTCGAGGGCGACCGCGCCGAGCGCCACGGCGGCCACCGAGACACCGATGCCCTCGGTGTGGTCGGACAGGCCGATCGGGATGCCGAACGCCTCCTGGAGCGTCGGGATCGACAGCAGGCGGGCGTCCTCGGGGGCAGCGGGGTAGGACGCCGTGCAGGCGAGCAGGACCATCTGGGTGCAGCCGCCGTCGCGCGCCGCCGACAGCGCCCGGTCGATCTCGCCGAGGGTGGCCATGCCGCTGGAGATGATCATCGGCTTGCCGGTGGCGGCGACCTCGCGGATGAGCGGGAGGTCGACCACCTCGGCGGAGGCGATCTTGTAGGCCGGGGCGTCGAGCGACTCCAACAGCTCGATCGCCGTCGGGTCGAACGGGCTGGAGAACGGCGTCAGGCCGCGCTCGCGGGCCCGCTCGAACATCGGGGCGTGCCACTCCCAGGGGGTGTGCGCCTCCTGGTAGAGGTCGTGGAGGGTGCGGCCACCCCACAGGCCGTGGTCGGCCCGGATCTGGAACTGCGGGCCCTTGGCGTCGATGGTGATGGTGTCGGCCGTGTAGGTCTGGAACTTGACCGCCTGCGCGCCGGACTCGGCGATCGCGTCGATGATCTCCAGGGCCCGCTCGAGCGAGCCGTTGTGGTTGCCGGACACCTCCGCGATGACGAACGGGGTCTGTCCCGGCCCCACCTGGTGGCCGTCGATCTCAATGGGTGCAGGGCTGGTCATGGGACCAGCCTAGGCGACGGTCCGGCCGAGCCCCGACTCGTGGTCCGGGCGGCGGCTGCAGTCGCGGATCGGTAACAAATGCCTGTGTCTGCTGTGAAAGTTGGGAACTCGTGCTGCTTGTGCACCGGTTGTGGGGCATGGTGTCGGGTAACTCGCCCTTGACGCTCCTTTCCCCCGCACCCGACTCCTGCGAGATCTGCCATGCCTGTGCCATCCCTGACCTGGTCCACCGTGCTGCACCGGACCGCCGCCCCGACGCTCGGCCTGAGCCTGGCCCTGGTCGCGACCTCGGTCGTCACCGTCGGGCCGCTCCCCGGCAGCGCCGCCGCCGCGCAGACCCACCCGGTGAAGTCGAGCCGGGTGCAGGTGACCGCCACTCCCCGGGCCGTCGACCAGCTCGGCGGGGCGCGACCGTCGTCGACCCGTTCGGGGGCGGTCACCGCGGCCCAGCCGGTACACCGCGACCTCGCGGTGGTCGGCGCGACCTGGGTCAAGGGTCAGCTGGGGGCGGACGACGTCGTCCAGGTGCGCATCCACAAGGACGGCGCCTGGGACGCGTGGCAGACCATGGACCGCGACGACGACCACGCCCCGGACGTCGACGGGCCGGGCGGCGCCGAGGGCCGTCGCGTCGTGCGCGAGGGCACCAGCGCCTACGTCGTGGACGGCGACCAGACCCAGGTGCGGGTGCTGAGCCGCAAGGCCGTGGCGCCCACCGTGCAGGTGTCGGTCGTCGACCCCGGCACGTCGGACGCGGACGGCGCACCGGGCGCAGCCGCCCCCGGGGCGGCGACGGCTGCTGCAGCTCGGCCGACCATCCACACCCGCAAGGAGTGGGGCGCCGACGAGTCGATGCGGCAGGGGAGCGTCGGCTACGGCCAGGCGCACATCGCGTTCGTGCACCACACCGCCGGCACCAACACCTACTCGAGCGCCCAGGTGCCGGCCATCATCCGCGGCATCTACGACTACCACGTGAACGGTCAGGGCTGGAACGACATCGGCTACAACTTCCTCGTCGACCGGTTCGGCCGGATCTGGGAGGGGCGCTACGGCGGGGTCGACAAGGCCGTCATCGGCGCGCACACGGCCAACTACAACTCGTGGTCCTTCGGCGTCGCCGCGATGGGCGACTTCACCTCCGCGACCCCACCAGCGGCGATGCTCACGGCGATCGAGCGCACCATCGCCTGGAAGTTCACCCTGCACGGCAACCCCGCCACGGGCACCGTGTTCGCCCGCGACAAGACGTTCAACCGGATCTCCGGGCACCGCGACGGCGGCTCGACCAGCTGCCCCGGCCAGCAGATGTACAACCGCCTGCCCACGATCCGCAGCGCGGTGGCGTCGATGATCGGCACGTTGCAGCGGTCGGGCATCTCGCGGTCGCTCGACAGCGGGGGCACGCCCGACCTGCTCACGTACCCGGGCACGCTGAGCCCGCCGACGATGAGCGGGTCCGTGCAGCGGCTCACCAGCGCCGCACCGCAGCCGGTGAGCTCGGCGCAGACCATCGGCAAGGGGTGGAACGCCCTCGACGACATCGTCCTCAGCCCCGACCTCACCGGTGACGGCCGGGCCGACATCGTCGCCCGCGACCCCGCCCGCAACGCCGTGCGCGTCTACGCGGGGAACGGTCGGGGCGGGTTCGGCACGATGGCCGTGAAGGGTGGCGGCTGGAACGTCATGAGCCGGCTGGTCGCCGCGGGCGACCGCACCGGCGACGGCCGTGCCGACCTGCTCGCAGTGCGCAACGACGGAGCACTGCTCCTGTATGCCGGCGACGGCCGTGGGTGGGTGACCTCCGGTGTGGCCATCGGGACCGGGTTCGGTGGCGTCCGGACGCTCACGAGTGCCGGTGACCTGACCGGCGACGGTCACCCCGACCTGCTGGGCATCCGCAGCTCCGACAACCAGCTGGTGCTCTACCCCGGCACGGCGTCGGGAGGCCTGGGCGCCGCCCGGACCTGGGGGAGCGGCTGGGGCTCGCTCGACAGCATCACGGCGGGTCCCGACCTCGACGGTGACGGCCACGCCGGTGACCTCGTCGTCCGCCAGCGGGACGGCGTGATGCGCACCTACTACGCGGATGCCGCGGGCAAGCTGACCCGCTACAACTTCTGGGGCAAGGGCTGGTCCTCGCTCGACCACGTCACGAGTGGGGCCGACTGGGACGGCGACGGCCACGCCGACGTGATCGCCCGCGTGCCGGGTGACTCGACGCTGCGCCTCTACCGCGGCACGGGTCAACGCGACTTCGGCTCCGCGCCGGTGCCCGCCGGGGTCCAGGTGAGCGGGATGGACCTGGTGCGCGTGGTCGGCGACCTCGACGGCGACGGTCGCACGGACGCCGTAGCCAGGGGTGCCGGCAACGGCAACCTCTACCTGCTGCGCGGTCAGAGCGCCGGTGGCTTCGCCGCCTCCAGCACCCCGATCGGCAAGGGCTGGCAGGTCTTCGACCTGATCGAAGCCGCGGGCGACCTGAGCAACGACGGGGTGCCGGACCTGATCGCCCGGACCACTGGTGGCGAGCTGCGGATGTACACGATGACGCGGAGCGGGACCTTCGCGTGGTGGATCCAGCTGGGGCTCGGCTGGCAGGTGATGAGCAGTGTCACCGCCGCCGGCGCGGTCAACGGCGACTTCAACGCAGACGTCGTGGGGCTGCGCAAGAGCGACGGGGCGGTCCTGCTCTACCGCGGCAGCGGGCCGGGCACGCTGAACGACTATGTGGTGGCCATTTCGGGGCAAACCGACCTGCGTCGGATCATGGGGGTGGGAGACTTGAACGGAGACCGCAAGAATGACCTACTGGCAGAGGACAACGGTGGAAAGCTCTGGCTCTACGCGGGCGACGGGACGAAGGGGTTCAGCTCCGTTCGGCAGCCCGTCACCGCTCCTGCAGGTGCGGCGAATGTCCTGGGCTAGGTCGGGCCGGCTGCGGTCACTGACCGCCGCCGGGGTCGCCGTGGCAGTCGGCCTCGTCGTGTCAGCCGGTCCGGCGGGCGCAGCCGAGGTCTACCCCCGTCCCGCGGACGGCACCCTCACCATCACCGGCCACGGCAACGGGCACGGCCACGGCATGTCGCAGTACGGCGCCCTCGGGGCGGCCGAGGCGGGCCTCACGTGGCAGCAGATCGTCGGCTTCTACTACCCCGGCACCACCCCTGGCTCGATGGGCAACCCCACGATCCGGGTGCGGGTGGCCGACCTCGGCAGCACCGTTCAGGCCGTGCCGGCCACCGGGCTGCGGGTCACCTGGAACCTCACCGACTCCTCGGTCCTGCCGACCGAGAAGGACGGCAAGGCCATCACCCGGTGGCGGCTCATCCCCGCGCCCAAGGTGTCGGGCACGCCCACGAAGTTCCGCCTCCAGTACCTCCCCGATGTCCCGTCCCCGACGTGGACGACCTACGCCACCGCCAGCGTGCCGTTGACCGGCGCCTTCCTCAACAGCACCTCCGGGATCGTCACGACCTACCGCGGGACCACCCAGGTGCAGTACCGCGGGCAGGTCCGCGGGATCCTCAGCGGCAGCCCCGGCGCCGAGTCCCTCGTGCCCGTCGTGGCGCTGCCGATGGACAGCTACCTGCGCACCGTGGTCCCGAGCGAGGTCTTCGCCTCCTGGCCGGCCGCCACCCTGCGCGCCCAGGCTGTGGCGGCCCGCTCGTTCGCCGAGTGGCACCGCACCAATGCGCCGGTCTCGACCTGGTACGACGTCTACGACGACACCCGCAGCCAGGTCTTCAAGCCGACCAAGACCGGCAGCACCTCGAACGAGTTCGCGTCGACCAACGACGCCATCAGCGTCACGGCGAAGATGGCCGTGCTCTACAGCGGCAAGGCCGCCTTCACCCAGTTCAGCGCGTCCGACGGGGGCTGGTCCTCCGACGGCGGCAAGCCCTACCTCGTGGCCAAGCGCGACGACTACGACGCCACGCCCTCGAACCCGTACCACACGTGGACGCACACGCTCTCGACCTCGACCATCGAGGCCAGCTACCCGAGCATCGGGTCGTTCAAGTCGCTGGCGATCACCCAGCGCAACGGGCTCGGCGACCAGGGTGGCCGGGTCCTCGCCGCCACCATCACCGGGTCCAAGGGATCGGTCAGCCCGAGCGTCTCGTCGCTGCGCAGCGTCTTCGGCAACACCTGGAGTGACTGGTTCGCCCCCCGGCTCGAGTCGGCCTCCTCCTTCCCGCGCGACGTCACGGGGGACGCGAAGATGGACGTCCTCGCGGTCGAGGCCGGTAGTGGCGCCCTGCGCGTCTACTCCGGCAACGGCAAGGGCGGGTGGAACCCGACCACGGTCGCCGAGCCCAGTGGCTGGAACTCATACGCCAAGGCGCTGACGGCCGGCACGTGGGACGCCGACACCATCAGCGACGTCATCGTGCAGGACACCGCTGGCAACCTGTTCCTGCGCAGCGGCACCGGCAACGGGACCTTCGCAGCCGCCAAGAAGATCGGCGCCGGCTGGACCATCCACAACCTGGTCCTGCCCGTCGGTGACTTCGACGGCGACGGCCTGACCGACCTGATCGCCCGTCGCGCGAGCGACGGCGCGCTCTGGCTCTACTCCGGCAACGGGACCGGCGGCTTCAAGGGCCACAGCACGATCGGTGGGGGCTGGAACATCTTCACCTCGATCCTCAGCCCCGGCGACTTCACCGGTGACGGCCACCCCGACGTGCTGGCCCGCACGGCCGACGGCACCTTCTACCTCTATGCCGGCGACGGCACGGGTGGCTGGAAGCCGAGGGTGAAGGTCGGCAGCGGCTGGGACACCTTCACCGCGCTCACCAGCGGCGGGGACTTCAACGGCGACGGCAAGTCCGACGTCCTCGCCCGCACGTCGTCGGGTCTGCTCTACCTCTACCCGGGCAACGGCACCGGTGGCTGGAAGCCCCGCGTGGTCGTGGGCAACGGCTGGCAGATCTTCTCGAACATCCTGCGCTGACGGACCGCCCTACCCGGCGAGGTCGACGGTGAAGGCCGGCTCGGTCTTCTCGCGGACCTCGTCCTCGGTCACGCCGTCGGCGAGCTCGCGCAGCACCAGGCCCGACTCGGTGACGTCGAAGACGCACAGGTCGGTGATGATCCGCTGCACGACCCCGCGGCCGGTATAGGGCAGCGAGCACTCGTCGACGATCTTGTAGGAGCCGTCCTTGGCGTTGTGCTCCATCAGGACGATGACCTTCTTGGCGCCGTGGACCAGGTCCATCGCCCCGCCCATGCCCTTGACCATCTTGCCGGGGATCATCCAGTTGGCGATGTCGCCCTGGGCCGAGACCTGCATCGCGCCGAGGATCGCGGCGTCGACCTTGCCGCCGCGGATCATCCCGAAGGACGTGGCCGAGTCGAAGAACGACGAGCCACGACGCAGCGTGACGGTCTCCTTGCCGGCGTTGATGAGGTCCGGGTCCTCTTCCCCGTCAACGGGATACGCACCGACGCCGAGGATGCCGTTCTCGGACTGGAGGACGATCTCGACGTGGTCCGGGACGTAGTTGGGCACTAGCGTCGGCAGCCCGATGCCGAGGTTGACGTACGAGCCGTCGGACAGCTCCGCGGCCGCGCGGGCGGCCATCTGCTCACGGGTCAGTGCCATCTCAGGCCTCCTGCGTCGTGCTGGTGGTGTCGGGGCGGGGGCGGACGGTGCGGCGCTCGATCCGCTTCTCCTTGGCCTGTTCGGCGGTCAGCGGCAGCACCCGGTGCACGTAGATCCCGGGCAGGTGCACCTGGTCGGGGTCGAGCTCGCCGGGCTCGACGAGCTGCTCGACCTCCGCGATCGTGGTGCGGCCGGCCATCGCGGCCAGCGGGTTGAAGTTCCGGGCGGACTGGTTGAAGACCAGGTTGCCGTGCCGGTCGCCCTTCCACGCGCGGACGAGCCCGAAGTCGGCGACGATCGCGCGCTCGAGGACGAACTCCTTGTCGTGCCCGTCGACCTGGAAGACCTTGACCTCCTTGGGAGGTGAGGCCTTCGCGACGGTGCCGTTCGCGGCATACAGCCAGGGCAGCCCGCCCTCGGCGACCTGGGTGCCGGCGCCGGTCACCGTGTAGAACGCGGGGATCCCGCTGCCGCCGGCGCGCAGCCGCTCGGCCAGCGTGCCCTGCGGCGTCAGCTCCACCTCGAGCTCGCCCGAAAGGTACTGCCGCTCGAACTCCTTGTTCTCCCCGACATAGGAGGAGACCATCCGGGCGATCCGCTTGTCCTTGAGCAGGATGCCCAGGCCCCAGTCGTCGACGCCACAGTTGTTGCTGATCGCCTCGAGGCCGGTCACCCCCGCATCGTGGATCGCCGCGATGAGCACGCTCGGGATGCCGCAGAGCCCGAACCCGCCCACCGAGAGGGAGGAGCCGTCGACGATCCCGTCGATGGCTTCGGCCGCGGTGGAGACGACTTTGTCCATGGCGTGGACTCTAGCCGGACCCCTCGGGCCCCCTTGCGTGGTCCCTCCCCACAGTCCTCGGTATGCCGCGTGCCCGCCCCACATGCCGACGGTGCACCGCGTGACGAGCCCGGTCTCCGACCGTCCTCGCCTCAGCTTTATCGGGTCAAGCAAGAAGGTTGACCTTCGCACGGGAAGCGTTCCGGGGTGAAGCTCAACGTTCCCCCTGGACCCGATAAAGCTGAGGTATGCCGGCCGGGCGCCGCCCAGCGCGGCTGGCCGTTCGGGGGAGGCGGGAGCGAATTCCGTGGTTGTAGTTCGCTCGAACCGCTTGTGACGGGTGAGTACTGGTGGGACAAATGTCCTGCCTGCTCCGCAAGTGACGTCTGGTCACCTGTGGGGCAGGTGTCCAACTCGTACTGCGGCTCGGGCTCCGAGCCGCCATCCCCCCGTGGAGTTTCTCGTGTCGCGTGTCGTGCGTGCCTTCGGCGTCCTGGCCATCCCTGTGCTCACCGTCCCCGTCGGGATGGCGACCGCGGACGCGGCCACCCTGCCCAAGCCCCCGACCAAGACGCTGCCGTCCGCCCTCGACGTGGCCCCGCCCTACCAGGCGCAACGGCTCTGCGACCCGCAGGCCAAGCCGGGCGTCGTGGCCTTCGCCAAGCTGATGTCCAGCCACTACAAGGTCGGCACCTCCGAGTGGGGCATCGTCCGGAACTGCAACAGCGGCCTCACCGAGCACTCCGAGGGTCGCGCCTGGGACTGGATGCTCAGCGCCAACAAGCCCAACGAGAAGGCCATCGCCGACTCGGTGACCCAGTGGCTGTCGGCGCCCGACGCGCAGGGTCGGCCCGGTGCCATGGCCCGCCGGTTCGGGATCATGTACATCATCTGGAACCACAAGATGTGGCGCGCCTACGACCCGGCGCGTGGCTGGGCCCCCTACACCGGGCCGGTGCCGCACACCGACCACATCCACTTCTCGTTCTCGTGGGACGGCGCCTACGCCCGCACCTCCTGGTGGACCGGCAAGGCCCTGACGACGGTCAGCCCCGGCCCGGCCTCGGCCCCCAAGCCCACGACGCCGCCGCAGACCCCGTCGGCCGTCTACTCGCTGCTCATCCAGGGCGCGACGGGTCCCGACGTGGTGCTCGCGCAGAAGGTCATCGGTGTGACGCCCGACGGCATCTTCGGCGCGAAGACGGCGGCCGCCCTGAAGACCTGGCAGGCCGCCCACGGCGTCAAGGTGACCGGCCAGCTCGACCCGGCGACCTGGGCCAAGATGGTGGCCCTCAAGCTGATCCCCCCGCGCGGCACGGCGACGACGCCGTCGACCCCGACCAAGCCCCCGGTCACCCCGACCAAGCCCCCGGTCACCACCCCGACGAAGCCGCCGGTGAAGTCCCCCGCCAGCCCGCTCGCGGCCTACGCCAAGCTGACCCTGAAGAAGGGCTCCTCCGGGGCCGCGGTCGTCGCCCTCCAGAAGGCGCTCGGCATCACCGCGGACGGCGCGTTCGGTCCCAAGACCGAGGCCGCCGTCAAGGCCTTCCAGGCCCGCCGCAACCTGCCGGCGACCGGCATCGTCGGCCCGAGCACGTGGGCCGCGCTGATGGGTGGCACCGGCAGCACCGACTCGGCCTCGCGCAGCACCACGCGCGTCGCCACTCCCTACACCGCCCTGAAGTCCACGGTCCTCAAGGCTGGTTCGCGCGGCACCGCCGTCAAGACCCTCCAGCGGGCCCTCGGCGGCCTGGCCGTCGATGGGGCGTTCGGGGCGCGCACGACCGCCGCGGTCAAGGCGTTCCAGAAGTCCCACCAGCTGGCCCAGACCGGTGTCGTGGACGGCAAGGTCTGGCAGGCCCTCGAGAACCGCGACTACCCGCTGCGTGCCTACTACGGCACCGTCCTCAAGGCGGGCTCGCACGGCACGGCCGTCACGGCGCTGCAGAAGGCGCTGGGCGTCAAGGCCGATGGCAGCTTCGGCCCGGCGACCGCCACGGCCGTCAAGGCGCTCCAGGGCCGCGCCAAGCTGGCCCGGACCGGTGTGGTCGCGACCCTCACGTGGCAGGCCCTCGAGGCCGAGCTGCGCCGCCGCTAGCGCAGGGCAGAGGGGCTAGGCCTCGACGGTCACGCCTTCGGAGGCCAGTCGAGCGGCGCGGCCACCCTCGGGCTCCGGCCCGCGGGACAGCACGAGCGAGCCGTCCACCGACCAGGCGCCGAGGGCCGTCGCCAGCACGCTCGAGAGGGACTCGGCCGCAGTGTGCACGCGACTACCCGGAGCCCAGTTGCCTTGGGGGACAACGGATTCGTATGCCGCGTCGGCACCTGCGCCGACCACGGCGAGGTCGCTGGGAGCCGGCTCGTCCCACGGGCTGAACTGGTCGGCATACGTCGCCAGCTCCTTGGCCTCGTCCATCACCCCCGCGGGCACGGACCCGGCGGCGCCGCGGGTCAGGGCGGCCAGCGTCACGAGGACGGAGGGCGTCGGGGCCGGGGTGGCCCTCGCGGGGTCGTCGGTGACGACGAGGTCCGCGTCAGCGTCGTCGAGGACGACCGTCGCGCCGACGGACCAGACGGCCAGCGCCCAGTAGAGCGAGCGCCAGTGCGGGGGCAGCGCCAGCCGGACGCGCGAGCCGGGCGCGAGGTCCCACTCCTCCTGGAGCGCGTTCGCGGCCTTGCTCACCCAGTTGGCGAGCACCTTGGCGCTCAGCTCGATGCGCTCACCGCGGGTGGCGCCGGGCGTGTCCTCGTAGAAGGTGACCCGGGGACGGCCCGGGTCCGACCGCAGCATCGCCGCGAGCACCTCCGCGGGAGTGGCGGGCATCAGGCGGTGTTGGCGATGTGCTCGATGAGCTCGGTCGTCGACACGGACGGCGTGCGCGGGAAGTAGACGACCTCGCACAGGTCGGACACGAAGTCGAACCGGCCCTTCCAGTCGTCGCCCATCGCCAGGACGTCGGCCCGGTGCTCGATGATGTAGTCGCGCTTGAGCTCGAGGCTCTCCTCCACGAAGACCTCGTCGACGAACTTCAGGCTGCCGATGATCTCGAGCCGCTCGTCCTGGGAGAAGACCGGGGCCCGGCCCTTCTTGGCCTCGTTGAGCGCATCGGCCGAGACGCCGACGACGAGCCGGTCGCCAAGGGAGGCGGCGCGCTTGAGGATCCGGATGTGCCCGACGTGCAGCACGTCGAAGGTCCCGAAGGTGATGACCGTGCGCGGAGCGGTGGTGTCCCCGGACTGGGTGGTGTCGTCAGGCATGGCCGTGAGGTTATCGCGAGGGCGCGCACCGGTGCGCGGCCGAGGTGCTCCCGCGCAGTAGCGTTGCCGTCTGTGAGCAGCCGCGAGCCCCGCCGCTACCCCTATGCCCCGGACCCCGGCGACCTCCCGCTGCTGAGGGGTGAGGCCTGGGGCGGCTGGCTGGTGACCCGCACCGTCGTCTGGGCCGGCCTGTGGCTGGTCCTCGGCTCGGTCGCCGCGGCGCTCCTCTCGCTCGGTGGGGTCTGGAGCCCGTGGGTCGCCGGACCGGTGCTGCTGGTGCTCGCGGTGGTGGCCGGCTTCGGCGCCGCGCTGGTGCCGGTGCGCCCGCTCCCGGTCTGGTCAGCAGGACTGTTGGTGGTGCTCTCGGTCGGAGCCGTCGTCTGGGCCGGCGCGACCCACTCCGAGCAGGTGCTCCCGCGGCGCGACTCCGGCTCCTACCTCCAGTCGGCGATCCAGCTGGCCGCCGGCCATGCCCGTCCGATCGCGGTGAGCCCCGACTCGGTCGGCGGACCCGACGTCCTGGCCATAGACGGCATCACGCTGGCGAGTCCGGCGTTCTACGCGACGGGCACCCCTCAGCACCCGAGCATCCAGCCGCAGTTCCCGGTGGGTGCCTCGGCCTGGTACTCCGTCGCGTGGTGGGTCGCCGGTCCCGCGGGCACGGCCTGGGCGCCCGCGATCCTGTTCGGCCTCACCGTCCTGGGCGTGGGGCTGCTCGCCGCGACGGTCGTGGGTCCGCGGTGGGGACCGCTGGCCGCGCTGGGCGCCGGGCTGCTCTTCCCGCTGCTCCACGTCGCCCGCTCGACCTACTCCGAACCCGTGTCCCTCCCCGTGCTGGCCGCCGGTCTCCTCGCCCTGGTGCTGGCGGCCCGCAGCGCGGCGTTCCCCGATGTCGTGTCGGCCCGCCGCGCCGCCGTCGTGGCCGGGGTGCTGATGGGTGGCGCGATCGCGATCCGCGTCGATGCCCTGCGCGAGGTGGTCCTGGGCGTCCCGGTCGTGGTGCTGGCTGCCCTGCAACGCCAGACGCACGCCCGGGCGCTCGCCGTCTCGACCGCGGTGTCGACCGCGATCGCCTTCGGCGTCACCTGGCTGACGTCGAGCGAGTACCTCGGCAGCATCGCCGGCTCGCTCCTCCCACTGGTCGCGATGGGGGTGGCCGCGTGCCTGCTCGGCGTCGTCCTGCTGTGGGGTTCGGCGCGCGGCTGGGCGCTGCCGACCATCGTCCAGGCGTGGCTGCCGCGGATCCTCGCCGGCGGGTTCGTCGTCGTGGGCCTGGTGCTCGCGAGCCGTCCCTGGTGGCAGGTCGTGCGCCAGTCGGCCGCCGACTCCGGGGCCCGGGTGGTGGCGGGGCTGCAGGCGCGGCAGGGCCTGACCGTCGACGGCGGCCGGACGTATGCCGAGCACACCCTGGTCTGGATGTCGTGGTGGGTCGGCCCGGCTGCCCTCGGCCTCGCCCTCGTGGCGACCGCGGTGCTCGCCCACCGTGCCGCGTCGGCCTGGGTGGACGGCCGCGCGCTGCCGGGCTGGAGCGGACCGGCGGTCATCACGGTCGGCTCGACCCTGCTCACCCTCTACCGTCCGGGGATCACGCCCGACCACCCATGGGCGGACCGCCGGCTGGTCATCGCGCTGCCCACCGTCGTGGTCCTCACCGTGGCGTGCGCGGCGGTGGTCTCGCGGTGGTCCACCCGGCGCCTCCCGTATGCCGTGAACGTCGCCGTCAGCGTCGGGATCGCGGCGGCCCTGCTCGTGCCCACGGCCCTGGCCACCCGTCCACACCTCGACGAGCGGGTCGAGCGGGGGGAGTGGGCCGCGGTCGACACGGTCTGTGCCGCCATGCACCCGGGTGACGTCGCCCTGATGGTCGACTCGAGGGCCGCCAACGAATGGCCCCAGGTGCTGCGCGGCTACTGCGGCGTCAGCGCCCTGTCGACCACGTCCACGCTCCGCAGCGACCCGAGCCGGCTGGGCGCCGCGGTCCAACAGGTCCAGCGCGCGGTCGAGGCCCGGGGCGGTCGGCTCGTGCTGGTGGCGGCCGACTCTCCCGAGGGACTCCAGCGGCTCGGCCTCAAGGGTGCCGTGGTGGCGGTGGACGCGCGGGTCCGGGAGGACGACCGGCTGCTCGAAGCACGCCCCAACTCCTTGGTGGAGCTGCCGATCCGCGTGTACCTCGGACGCCTCGGCTGAGGTCCCGTCCCTGCGTCAGGGTGCGAGCTGCCAGGTGGTGGCCGTGCCGTCGGGGCCGACCAGCGACCCTGCGGCCAGCGCCGACCGGATGAGGTCGCGCACCTGCTGCTCGTCCTCGGCGCTGGCGTCGAAGGAGACCGTGACGACCGCGCCGTCACCGTCGGCCTCGGAGCTGGTGTGGTGCTCCCATCGGCACGGACCGGCGTGCTCCCAGTGGCCGCAGAGCGCCACGGACACTGCACCACCCAGGGCGGCGGGGTCGCCCGCGAGGGCGAGCACGCGGCATACCTCGGTGTGGTCCCAGGTGCGCGACGTCATGGGACGAGGCTACGGCCGCTCGTCGTCAGCTGCGCTTGGCGAACGCGTCGGCTGCGTGGCGGCGCACCGCGGCATACGTGCCACGGTCGGCGGCCACGACGATGCCGGGCGTGAGCAGCGTTGGTGAGTAAGGCGTTCCGTCGGCGAAGCCCGTGAAACCACCGGCCTCGGTGACCATCAGCGTGCCGGGGGAGTGGTCCCAGGGGCTGTTGCGCGCGTAGAGGATGTAGTCGGTGGCGCCCTCCATCAGGCGCGGGTAGTCGACCCCGCAGCAGACCCACGAGCCGACCAGTGCGGGCATCGACCCGAGCGAGTGCCCGCGCAACGGCCAGATGGAGGTGACACCTCGAGGCTCGACGTCGTCCGGCACGGGCTCGCGGACGACGCGTTCGCCGTTGCGGTAGACCCCGGCGCCCTTCTCCGCGACCCACGCGACCTCGTGCTCCGGCTGCCAGATCCACGCGCGGACGGTCTCGCCGCGGACGACCTCGCTGACCATGACCGCATGGTCGGGGGAGCCGTGGACGAAGTTCTTGGTGCCGTCGACCGGGTCGACCGTGAAGGCGTGCTCGGCCTCGACGTAGCGGTCGAGCGTGGTCGGGTCGACCGAGGTCAGCTCCTCGCCGAGGACGAACGCGCCGGGGAAGGCCGCCGACAGCTCGCGGGTGAGGATCGCCTCGGACTCCTGGTCGGCGATCGTGACGAGGTCGCCCGGGTTCTTCTCCATCACCTCGCCGTCGGCCAGCGAACGGAACCGGGGCGTGATGACCTCGGCGGCGACGGTCTGCATCAGCTCAAGCACCTGTTGGGTGTCCACGACCCCACCGTTCCACACCCGAGCCGACCCCCGTCACCCGGTCCACGGCCCTACCTGCCGCGACTCTGAAGGATCGTCCGGACCCAGACCCGGAGGATCCTTCAGAGTCGCGGGGCTGTGGATGACTGCCGGGTTGCGCGTGGCCGAGCGGCCACAGTGGTCGGATGCCGGTCGACTGGGCGACGCTTCGTCAGCACGCGAACCGCCAGTTCGACCTGCTGACCCGTCTGCAGTGCCTCGGGGCCGGGATGACGGACGATGCGCTGCAGTGGCGGGTCTCGTCGGGGAGATGGGTGCGGATGCGCGCTGGAGTGTTCCTCACCAAGCCTGGTCGTGTTGACTGGCACGTCACGGCGACCGCCGACCTCCTGGGTTGCCTGTCTGGCGCACCCGCGGCCGACGCAGCGTTCTGCGGTCGCTCCGCCCACTACCTCTGGGGCCTGGAGCGCAAGCCACCGGTCATCACCGAGGTGGTTGTGCCCTACGAGCGCGCTGTTGCCTCGGGGCCTCGGCTGAAGGTCCGCCGGTCGGTGCGCTGGGAGGACCTCGTTCACGACACGGCATACCCGTGGCGCACCACGCTCCCTGCCACCCTCCTGGACGTGGCTGCCCAGGGCTCGGCGACGGACGCGCTCGCCACCGTCGCCCGCGCGGTGCAGAAGGAGCTCGTCTCGGTCGGCCAGCTTCGGGCCGAGCTGGCCGCGCGACAGGGGCATCGGCACAGTCGCGTCCTTGGGCCTGCCCTCGCGGATGTCGGCGACGGTGCGCAGAGCGGCGCTGAGGTGCTCTACGTCCGCGACGTCGAGCGGGCGCACGGGCTCCCGGCAGCGACCAGGCAGGCACCGTCGGATCGTGGTGCCCGTCGCTACCACGACAACGAGTACACACAGTTCGGCCTGATCGTCGAGGTGGACGGACGGCTCGGGCACGAACAGTGGCAGGACCGGGTCAAGGATGGACGGCGCGACCGTCAGCTGCTCTCCACCGCACGCGCCACCACCAGAGTCTTCTGGGCCGACGTCGCGGTCATGCCCTGTGAGACGGCCGCCGACATCGGAGCGGTCCTGCGCGCGCGCGGGTGGCGGGGCAGGCTGCGCCGTTGCAGGCGGAGCGGCTGCTCGGTCCCGGCCGGATGAACCCGCGACTCTGAAGGATCGTCCGGACCCAGACCCAGACGATCCTTCAGAGTCGCAGGGACGGCGAGGGTGGGCACGGGGGAGTGGGGCGACGGGTAGGCTCCTCGCGAGATGAGCGAGCACCCCAGCACCGGCCCAGCCGCCCCCGTCACGGAGCGCATTCCCGTCGACCCCCCGCAGGTGTCGAACCCCGCGACCGAGGTGATCGGCACCGGCGGACCAGCCAGCAGCCCACCGGCCACGCCCGCCGCACCTGCTGCCCCGGCAGCGCAGGCGCCGGTGCACCCGGCCGACGCGGCCTACCTGCCGGCGGTCGAGCCCGCTGCCGCACCACTCCCCGGCGAACCCGGTCACGGCAAGCCGTACGTCACGATCGTGCTGCCCTGTTACAACGAGGGCGAGCACGTGCTCAAGGAGATCGACCGGATCACCGCGGCGATGAACTCCAGCGAGTTCACCTACGAGGTGCTCTGCATCGACGACGCGTCGACCGACAACACCCTCGAGGTGCTCCAGCAGGCGAGCCGCGACTACGCCAACATCCGCGTGATGCCGTTCCGCCGCAACGGTGGCAGCGGCACGGCGCGTCGCATCGGCACCCAACAGGCGCACGGCGAGATCGTCGTGTGGACCGACGCCGACATGACCTACGAGAACGAGCGGATCCCCGAGCTGGTGCGGATCCTGCGCGACGACCCGAGCTACGACCAGGTCGTCGGCGCGCGCACCACCGAGGAGGGCACGCACAAGTGGGCCCGCGTCCCGGCGAAGTGGCTGATCCGCAAGATCGCCGAGAAGCTCACCAACCAGACCATCCCCGACCTCAACTCGGGTCTGCGGGCGTTCCGGCGCGAGGTCTCGCTGCCCTACCTGCGGCTGCTGCCGCCCGGCTTCAGCTGCGTCACGACGATCACGCTGGCGTTCCTGTCCAACCAGCACGACGTCAAGTACGTCCCCACGAGCTACGCCAAGCGGGCCGGGGTCAGCAAGTTCCACTTCGTCCGCGACGCCTACCGCTACATCCTCCAGGTGCTGCGCATGGTGATGTACTTCGACCCGCTCAAGGTGCTCATGCCGCCGGCCCTGTGGCTGATCGTCATCGGGGTCCTCAAGGCCGTGGTCGACATGGTGCGCCACCCGTTCTACTTCCCGGCGAGCACGGTGCTCCTCATCGTCAGCGGCATCATGATCGGCTCCCTGGCGTTGCTGTCCGACCTCGTCGTGCGTTCGCGGACCGGCGTGTGAGCACGATCGGGTATGCCGGGTGGCCGGCTCGCGTGGCCTCGCGCGGCCGGCGGCCCGGAGGCCTCCGATGAGCCCCAGCGCGGCCCTCAAGGTCGCGGTCGTCGGCCCGACGCATCCCTACAAGGGCGGGGTGGCCGCGCACACCACGAGCCTCGCGCACGAGCTGGCCGAGGCCGGCCACGACGTGACGCTGGTGTCCTGGTCGCACCTCTATCCCTCGAAGCTCTACCCGGGTGAGCAGGCCGTGCCCGGCGGAGCCCCCGACGTCGAGCCGTTCCCCCGCACGGTGCGGGCCCTGAGCTGGGCCCGACCCGACACGTGGGTGCGCACCGGGCGCCGGCTGCGCGGCTTCGACGTCGTCGTGGTCGTCCACGTCATCCCGGCAGTCGTGCCCGCCCACCTCGCCCTGCTGCGCGCGGCCGGTGTGGGCCGCCGGTCGGTCCAGCGCACGACCCGGCACCCCGGGCCGCGCACCGTGGTGATCGCCCACAACGTGCTGCCCCACGAGACGCACCCCGGTGACCGGGAGCTGATGCGGCAGTTCCTCGAGCGGGTCGACTCGGTCCTGGTGCACAGCGACGCGCAGGCGCGGCTCGCCTACGAGCTGGGCGCGCCGCGGGTGTCGGTGACCGACCTGCCGCCGCACCTGCCGGGCGGCGCCCCGGTGGACCGCGTCGAGCACGACGGGCCGCCCCGGCTGCTCGCCATCGGCATGGTCCGCGACTACAAGGGCGTCGACCTGCTCATGGAGGCGCTCGCCGACGTGCCCGGTCCGACCCTGACCGTCGCGGGGGAGATGTGGGGCTCCAGCGGCGAACGCGTCAAGGAGCTCGCCCAGGACCCCCGGCTGCGCGACCGCGTGGAGGTGCACGGCGGCTACGTACCGGCCGACCGACTGGCGCCGCTGTTCGCCTCGCACGACGTGCTGACCCTGACCTACCGCAGCGCGACCGCCTCCCAGAACGCCCTGCTCGGCCAGCAGCACGGCCTGCCGGTGCTCGCCTCCGACGTCGGCACCTTCGGCGGCCAGGTGCGCGACGGCGTCGACGGGATCCTGGTGCCACCGGGCGACAAGGCCGCGCTGGTGGCCGCCCTCCAGCGGCTCGCGGAGCCCGGGGTCGCCGACCAGCTCCGGGCCCAGGTGCGCCCGCCCGACCTGTCCGGGCCCTGGGCCCGCTACGTCGGGACCATCGAGGCGCTGGCCGCCGTCGAGACGGCCACCGAGCCGGACGACGACGACGTGGCCGACGTCCCCACCGGAGCGGCAGCCGTCGCAGGTCACCTGCGGCACCGGATCTCGAACACCGTCCGCGCCGTGGTCGCGGCGTCCCGGCCGGAGGTCGAGCTGTCCCGGGGAGACCTGCCCGACTGGGTGCGCGCCTCGGACGTCCTCGCCGACGGCCAGGACGCCGACGACGCGAAGGCGCTCGCGCGCAGCCTCGGGCTCCCGCGCTGCAGCGACGGGATCGCCGCCTGGGCCGCCCTCGGTGCGCTCGCGGCGATCGTCAGGGTCCGCGACGACGGGCGTCGCAGCGCCGTGATCGTCGACGAGTCGGGGAGCCGGTCGCCCCTGTCGCGGTGGGCGCGGGCGATCGGGTTCGCCCCGGTGGAGCTCGAGCTCACCGGCCACCGGTCGAGCGTCGAGGTGCTCGACGTCGACACCGCCTCGCTCGACGTGATCGTGCGGCTGCACCCGGGCGGCTGCGACGCCGACGACATCGACGAGGCGATGAGCCAGGCGTCCTGGGCGCTGAAGTCCGGCGGCCTGCTCTGCGTCACGCTGCCGATCGGCCACCCCGGAGCCGAGGGCGCCCTCGGGCCGGCCGACGTGCGGGCGGTCCTGGCGCGCTCCCACGACTTCGGGTTCGTGCTCGTCGGCGACCTCGACGGAGACATCACCGGGCGGATGCGGTCGGCCTCCGACACGTCCACCCGCACCGACGCGGCATACGGGCTGCTCCGGCTCACCCTGCGGAGGCGCTGACATGGCCCCGGGCCGCACCAAGACCACCACCGCCACGAACCGCACCCGCATCTTCAGCGGGCTGCGGATCCTGTTGGCGCTGTTGGTCGTCACGGCCGTGACCGTGGCGGTCGCCAAGAACTGGCGCGAGGTGTCCGCCGACATCGGGCGCATCGACGCCGGCACCTTCGCGCTGGCTGCCGTCCTCGTCTGCCTGCCCCCGGTCTTCACCGTGCTGGGCTGGCGGGTCCTGATGGCCGACCTCGGGTCGCCGCTGCACGTCGCGCCGGCCGGCGGCATCTTCTTCGTGGGCCAGCTGGGCAAGTACGTGCCCGGGGCGGTCTGGAGCATCGTCGCGCAGGCCGAGATCGGCGCCCGGCTGCACATCCCGCGCAAGCGCTCGGCGGTCGTCGCCTTCGTCTCGGTCGCGATGGCGGCCATCTGCGGGCTGATCGTCGGCGCGCCCGCCCTGCCGCTGCTGATCACCCGCGACGACTCGGCGGCGCGGACCGGCTGGGCGCTGCTGCTCGCGGTGCCGCTGCTGGCCGTCGTGCTCTGGCCGCCGCTGCTCAACTGGGGGATCGCCACCGTCCTGCGGGTGCTCCGCCGTGAGCAGCTCGAGCACCGGCTCTCCGGACGGGCCGTCCTCACCGCGACCCTCTTCTTCATCGGCGCGTGGGTCTCGTCCGGCCTGCACATCCTCGTGCTGGCCCGGGCGACGGGCGGCGACACCGGCACGGGTCAGCTCGTGCTGGCGAGCCTGTCCGGCTTCGCGCTGGCGTCGTCGATCGCGATGTTCAGCGTGGTCCTGCCGGCTGGCGTCGGGGTGCGCGAGGGCGTGCTGGTGCTGATCCTCGCCCCGGTGACCTCCACGTCCGCCGCGACCGCCGTGGTGGTCATCTCACGCTTCCTCACCGTGGCCGCGGACGTCGTGTTCGCCCTCGGTGGCTGGCTCTACGCGCGGTCGCACCACCTGGTCACCTCCCCGGAGGAGCGGCAGCACGACCACATCGAGGTCGACCCCGACGTGACCGCCGAGGAGTCCCGCTCGTGACCTCCGACGGGTCCGGTCGTGAGGAGCAGCTCGCCTACTCCGAGCTGATGGGCGCCATGCTCGACGAGCGCAAGCGCCGGCAGAAGGCCCAGAAGATCCTGGCCGTCGTCCGGCACGCGCTGGGCCGGGCCGACCTGGCCGGCCTGCGGGCCCTCGACGTGGGCTGCTCGGCCGGCTTCATCGCCGACGAGCTGGCCCTGGCCGGGGCGCACACGGCCGGCGTCGACATCGACGAGCCCGGGCTGGTCGCGGCGCGCGAGCGGTTCGGCGAACGCGTCGAGTTCAGCCTCGCCCGGGGCGAGGCGCTGCCGTTCGAGGACGGGTCGATGGACGTCGTCGTCTTCAACCACATCTACGAGCACGTCGTCGACCCCGAGTCGGTCGTCGCTGACATCCACCGCGTGCTGAGCCCCACCGGGGTGCTCTACCTCGGCGTCGGCCACCGCCACCAGGTCCTCGAACCGCACTACAAGCTGCCGTTCCTCTCCTGGCTCCCGCAGGGTGCCGCCGACCGCTACCTGCGGCTGACCGGCCGCGGCGAGCACTACTACGAGCACTACTACTCGCGGGCCGGGCTGCGCCGGCTCTTCGGCGCCTTCGACGTCTGGGACTACACGCTCCCGGTGCTCGCGGACAGCACGGCCTTCGCCGGCACCGACCAGATCCCGGCGTGGGTGTCCCGCGTGCCCGGCCGCGTCCTCGAGGCGGCCGCACCGATGGCGCCGACCTACATCTGGGCCGCCTTCAAGGACGCCGCCCCGGCCGGCCCTGCGCTGCGCGTCAGCCCCGTCCACCTCTGAGCCCGCAGACAGGTTTGCCGCCGC
Source organism: Phycicoccus sp. Soil802 (assembly GCF_001429605.1). Classification (GTDB taxonomy): domain Bacteria; phylum Actinomycetota; class Actinomycetes; order Actinomycetales; family Dermatophilaceae; genus Pedococcus. The sequence goes on along the minus strand of NZ_LMSS01000005.1, from coordinate 154,959 downwards.
TCGGCGGGTCCCACGGTCGCGTGGGCGAGCGGGCGGCATACCCCGGTCTTTGGCCGGCTCCGTCTGCTGGTCGGGTCCCGAAACCCGTTGGGGTCAGGCGGCGCCCGGCTCCTGGGTGTCGTCCTTCGGGTACTTCTTCACGAAGTCGATGATGACCTGGCCGGAGAGGTCGCCGCAGAGCTGGCGGTGACCGGCGTCCTTGGCCCAGTGTGAGAGGGCGTAGGGCTTGTCGGCGGGGAAGGCGCCCCGGCTCGGGTCCCACTCGACGACCTTGAACTTGCCGCTGGTCTCGGCGACCTTGTTGGCCTGGTCGGCGACGTCCTTGAGGAGCGTGGTGTCCTTCACCTTGGTGCCGTCGTACCAGAGGATCGTGTAGCCGTGCTCGAGGTTGTGGACCAGCGTCTCGAGCTCGGGGCGGTCGGTGGCGGTGTAGAAGTCCCGCCCGCTGACGTCGGGGGTGGCGAAGTGGGCGCCGTTGCTCGGCGGGATCGTCGAGTACTGCACCGAGGTCTGGTCCGGCTTCGCGGTGCCCGGCCCGACGTGCTCACCCGAGCCGGTGGCGGCGTCGGTGGTGACGGGGTCACACTTGGCGGCCGCCACGGAGACCCCGAGCGCCGGCAGCTGCTTGCCCTTCGCGTCGTTGATCGCGTAGAGCACGACCCCGGTGAGCCCGGCCAGCAGCACCAGGCAACCGACCACGATGCCGGCGACGACCTTGCGCTCCTTGGCTTTCTGCTGGTTCTGGATCTCGGCCAGTCGGGCCTTGCGGTCCTGGCTCGCGCGCTTGTTTGCCACGGGTTCCTCGGGGTCGTTCGGGGGCGGGTCGCGGAGAGTCTACGTGGCCCGCCTGCGGACCCTGTCACCCCGGCGCGCGACACTGGCGACATGTCCCCGACCGCCGAGACCACCCGTGTGTGGCGTCCCGGCAGGGCCACAGCGGTGGGGCTGGTCATCTCCGCGTTCCGTCGCGGGGGAGGCGACCCGACCTTCCAGCCCGACCGTGGCGACGGCTGGTGGCTCGGCCTGCCGACGCCCGCTGGGCCGGCGACCCTGCGGCTCGTCCAGCGTCGCGACGTCGGTGAGGTGGTGGCGACGGCCTGGGGTGACGGGGCGCAGTGGGCGCTCGACCAGGTGCCGGCGCTGCTCGGCGACGGCGATGACGACCGTGACTTCGTCGCGCACCACCCGCAGGTGGCCACGGCGTGGAGACGGTATGCCGCCTGGCATGTGCCGCGCTCCGGCCTGGTCATGCACGCGTTGGTGCCGGGCGTGATCGAGCAGAAGGTGACCGGCCAGGAGGCGTTCGGCGGCTACCGGACGCTGGTCCACCGGTTCGGCTCGCGCGCTCCCGGCGCCGGCGAGCAGCGCCGCCTCTGGGTCGCCCCGACGGCGCAGGAGTGGGCGGCCATCCCGTCCTGGGACTGGCTGGCGGCCTCGGTCGACGGCGCGCGGTCCGGCACGGTGATGCGGGCGGCGAAGGTGGCCGGTCGGCTGGAGGAGAGCGCCCAGCTGCCGCTCGACGCCGCCCACCGACGGCTGCGGTCGGTGCCGGGCATCGGCGTCTGGACGGCGGCCGAGGTCGCCCAGCGCGCGCTGGGTGATCCCGACGCAGTCAGCTTCGGCGACTACCACGTGGCGAAGAACCTCACCTGGGCGCTGCTGGGCGAGGCTCGCGACGACGACGTCCTCGCCGAGCTGCTCGAGCCCTACCGGGGCCACCGCTACCGCGTCCAGCACCTGCTGGAGCTGTCCGGGGCGGCTCGTCCGCGCCGGGGCCCGCGGATGGCCCCGAGGACCCACCTGCCGACCCGACGTTGAGCTCCCTCAGCGGTCGCGGATCTCGAGCCGGAGGTCGAGCCCGGCCACGTCGTCGGGGACCTCGGCAGTGAGCCCCTCGCCCCAGAGCGCCACCTCGAGCCGGGCCACGGCGACGCCGAGCTGGTAGGACGAGGGGCTGGACACGGTCACGACCGACCCACCCACGTCGATGCCGACGTCGGGGGCGCCGACCAGCGCCACCGCGACGGCCCGACCCAGGCGGCTGGCCACGTCCTCGGTGCCCACGGTCGGGATGCCGATCTGCTCGGCGATCCCCTCGCCGGGCTCGATGCCGAGGGCGGCCCGGACCGCCTCCGCGCGGCCGTAGTCGAACCAGTCCTCTCGGCCTGCGCGGATGAGCGCGCGGGCGCCCGGGCCGCGGTCGGCCAGCGCCCACTCGGTCCCGCGGACCACGGCGGCGGGGATCGCGTCGGCCTTGCCCTTCACCAGGTCTGCGGCGGCAGCCAGCTCGTCGCCGACGGCTCGGGCGGTGACCGACAACGGTCGACCGTCGGCGTCGACGCCACCACGCAGGTCGTCGACGACCTCGATGCCTGCGGCCCCCAGAGCGAAGTCGGTCTGCCCGAACCGCCACGGTCGCCCGGCCGTGTCGCTCAACACCACACCCAGGCGCCGCAGGCCGGTCGCGGCGAGCAGTGCCACCCGCAGGTGCTCCGCCTCGGCATCAGGGTCAGCTGGCAGCAGCAGCACGGCATCGCGCCCTCCGGTGTTGGAGGCGTCGACGCCGGCGGCGGCCATGATCGGGCCGGCCGTCGACCGGACGATCTGCGTCACCTTGTCGCCGGTCATCCGCTCGGCCACGACGCGCACCGTCTGGCTGACCACGGCAGCGCCCTTGACCGTCGAATCGGCCCACAGGCCAAGGGATTTCGAGACGATCTTGCTCGAGACCACGAGCACGTCGCCGTCCGCGAGCGTCAGGTCCGCGGCCGCCGCGGCGTCGAGCAGCAGCCCGACCAGCTCGTCGCCGGCCCGCACCTCGGGTATGCCGGTCAGCGGCACGATCGAGAGTGTCGGCACGCTCAGGCGCCCTTGGTCCGGGAGGACAGCTCGAGCGCCAGGTCGAGGGCGGCGCCCGCGATCTCGGCAGCCGCGTCGGTGTCGGTCATCAGCAGCGGCCGGCCGCGCACCACCGCTCGGGGCAGCTTCACCGATGACTCGTCCTCGGGGGAGACGAGCCACCCGTCGAGGAAGTCCTCGTAGAGCCCCGCGACGGCGGAGGTGGTGGAGTCCACGCCGATCGCCCGCAGGCACGCGTCGGCGTGGCCACGCACCGGCATACCGTTGATGAGCGGTGACACTCCGACGACGGGAGCAGCGGTGCCACGTAACGCATCTCGCACGCCGGGGACCCCGAGGATGATCCCGATGGACACGACCGGGTTGCTCGGCGGCAGCAGCACGACGTCGGCCCCACGGATCGCGTCGAGGACGCCCGGGGCAGCGGTCGCGCGGTCCATGCCGACGGCCTGGAACCGCTGGGCCGGGATCGACGCCTGGTGGCGGACCCACCACTCCTGGAAGTGGATCGCCCGCTGTCCCTGCTCGTCCTCGACGACCACGTGGGTCTCGACGGGGGAGTCGCTCATCGGCAGCAGGGTGATGCGCTGGTCGGGCAGCCCCCACCGGGCGGCGAGCCGGGCGGTCACCTCGGAGAGGGACAGTCCCTGGCCGAGCCACTGCGAGCGCACGATGTGGGTGCCGAAGTCGAGGTCGCCGAGGCCGAACCACTGCGGCACGGCGCCGTAGGCCGCCAGCTCGCCCAGCACCCGGTAGCTCTCGTCGGCCCGTCCCCAGCCCTGGGCCTCGTGGCTGCCGCCGCCGAGGGTGTAGATCAACGTGTCGAGGTCGGGACAGACCCGCAGGCCGAACAGGCTGATGTCGTCACCGGTGTTGCCGATGATGGTGAGCTCGGTGTCCGCGAGGTCGGGGGAGCGGTCGAGGTGGGCGCGCAGGCCACGCAGGAAGCGGGCCCCGCCGATACCGCCGGCCAGTGCCGTGATGCGCATGTCCCGCAGTCTTGCAGTCCCACCCTGCGCGGCCATCGGTGGCTCCCAGGACGGACGCCCACCGCGGTCCGAGCCGCGCCAGGCACGCGCACCGCACTTCTACCGCACCTCTAGCGCTCGGGGAAGAGGCGTTATCAAGGTTCGTCCGATCGGGCAAATATCAGACTTCCGCTTGACTAACCACGTATGACACGCGTGTAATTCCATTGTTGTGATCGCGCTTGATCACACACAGGGCGGCGCACCGGGTCGAGGAGGAAGCCGTGCAAGAGCTTCAGTTGGTCACCTTCGAAGGTGGCGAAGAGGTGGAGATGTCGTGGCAGGAGCGTTCGCTCTGTGCCCAGACGGACCCCGAGGCGTTCTTCCCTGAGAAGGGCGGGTCGACGCGGGAGGCCAAGAAGGTCTGCGTCGGGTGCGAGGTCCGGGCCGAGTGCCTGGAGTACGCCCTGGCGCACGACGAGCGGTTCGGCATCTGGGGTGGGCTGTCCGAGCGGGAGCGCCGCAAGCTCAAGAAGCGTGCGGTCTAGTCGCCCGCGTGGCGACTCCCTCGTGACCAGCGCATGACGCTTGCCCCGCCCCATGATGTGACGGACCCCGCAGGACCTCCTGCGGCGGTCGCGACCGTGACGGCGGTTCTGGTCCTCCGGGGCCCCGCCTCGGCGCTCCCGGAGACCCTCGACTCGCTCGCGCGCCAGACGCGCACCCCCGAGCGCCTCGTGGTGGTCGACCCCGGTGTGGACGGCAACGCCGTCGAGACCGTGCGGGCCCACCGTGGCGTCGCGGACGCCATCCCCTCGATCACCGTCGTGACCGTCCCCGCCGCCGCCTCCCTCGCGTATGCCGTGTGCTCGGCCCTCGCGCAGGACCTCGCCACCGGTGCCGCGGGGCCTGACCCGGCCAGCCACGTGTGGGTGCTCACCTCCGACAGCGCCGCCGCGCCGACGACCCTGGCCCGCCTGCTCGACGCCGTGCGGCGTAGCCCGTCGGTCGGGGCGGCCGGCCCCAAGCTCCTCGACTGGACCCGCGCCGGGGCGTTGCGCTCCGTGGGTCTCCAGCTGACCCGCAGCGGGCGGGTGATCCCGTCGCCGGCCCCCGGCGAGCCCGACCAGGGCCAGTACGACCGCCGCACCGACGTCCTCGCCATCCCCGCGACCGGCATGCTGGTCGAGCGGGCCCTGCTCGCGGAGCTGGGTGGTCCCGAGCGCCGGTTCGGCGACTTCGGTGCCGACATCGACTTCTCCTGGCGGGCCCAGCAGTCCGGTCGTCGCGTGGTCGTGGTGCCCCGCGCCACCCTGCGGACCGGCGCCGAGCCGGCCCCTGACGACCTCGTGCCGAGCGACTCGGCGACCCGCATGCGGCGGCAGGCCCGCCGGGTGGCGCTGTCGCGCTGCGCCTGGTGGACGCTGCCGTTCCTGGCCGCGTGGATCGTCCTCTCGAGCACGACCGCGGCGGTTGCCCTCATGCTCGCGAAGCGCCCCCGCGCCGCCTGGGCGGAGCTCTCCGACATCGGTGCCGTGCTCACGCCCGGCCGGGTGCTGGGCGCGCGGTGGCGCTCGCGCGGCACGCGTCAGGTGCGTCGCCGCGACCTGCAAGGACTGTTCGTCCCGTCGCGCACCGTGCTGCGCCACACCACTGACCTCATCCGTGACGAGGTGGCGCTCGAGCCGGGACAGCTCGACTCCGCCCGTGCGGCGGCGATCGAGTCTGGTCCGGTCGCCGACGAGGCGCAGGACCTCAACGTCCTCGGGGCCACCTGGGCGTCCCGGGCCACCCGCAACCCCGGCGTGCTCGTGGTCCTCGCGATGACCGTCGTGTCCGTGCTCGCGACCAGGCGGTTCGGGGGCAGCTTCGGCGACCGCCTCGACAACGGGCTCACCGGCGGCGAGACGGTCGGGGTCCGGGCCGGTGCGGGCACGCTCTGGCACGCCTGGCTCGACGGCTGGCACGGCTCCGGTCTCGGGTCCGGCGCCGAGCAGGGGCCCCACCTCGTGGTGCTGGCCGGGCTCTCGTGGCTGGCCGCCAACCTCCCCCTCTTCAGCGCTCCCGCATCGCCGGCCGGTGCGGTCGTCACGATGCTCGTGACCTTCGCGCTCCCGCTGGCCACGCTCGCGGCATACCTCGCCGCCCGCGTGGTGACCCACTCGCGGCTGCCACGGGCCCTCGCGGCCCTGGCCTGGTCCACGACGGCGGTGCTGGCCACCGCGGTTGGCTCCGGCCGGCTGGGGGCCATCGTCGCTGCTGTCGTGCTGCCGCTGGTCGCGGCCGGTGTGGTGCTCGCCGGTCGCCGGGCCGGCACGACGACCGCCACCGCGGCCACCGTCCTCGGGGCGGCCGTCCTCGGCGCGTTCGCCCCGGCGCTCCTGGCCCTCGTCGTCGTCGCCGGTGTCGTCGTGCTGTTGGCCGGTCACGGCTGGGCTCGCGTGCGGGGCCTGGCGATCGCACTCGGTCCCGTGCTGCTGCTCGGGCCCTGGGTGGAGACGCTGGTCGCCCGGCCCGCGCTGGTGTTCACCGGTCCCGGGCTCTCGGTCTGGGGCACCGACCAGGCGCTGCCCTGGCAGATCGCCCTGCTCCACCCGGGTGGAGCAGGCTCCTACCCCGTCCTGCTCTCGGTGCCGCTCGTCCTGGCCGGCATGCTCGGTCTGCTCCGTGCGGGACGCCGCGGCCCGGCCGCCAGCGTCCTGGCCGTCGTCGCCCTCCTCGGTCTCGGGTACGCCGTCGTGGCACCCCGCATCTCCCTCGGGGTCGTGCCGCAGGGCCTCCCAGAGGCCGGCCGGCCGATCACCGCCTGGGCCGGCACCGGCCTGCTGGTGTTCGCCCTAGCCCTCGTCGCGGCAGCCCTGCTGGGGGCCGAAGGCCTCGCGGTGAGCCGGTCCCGCGGAGGCTGGCAGGCGCTCGCGCGCTGGCCCGTCGCCGCCGCCCTGATCGGCTCGGTCCTGCTCAGCGGCGCCTGGCTGACCTGGCGCACGGTGGGCAGCGACCTCCGTGCCTGGCAGGACCCACGGCCCGCCGTGGCCGTCGACCAGGCCGAGAGCGGCATCGGCAACCGCATGCTCCTGCTCACCCCGGAGGGTGACGGGCTGACCTACCAGCTGCTCGGTCGCGAGGTGCGCGACGTGGCGCGTTCGCTGCCCACGCCCCCCGCCGACCGCACCAGCAGCACCGCGCTCGCCACCTCGGTCGGGGCGCTGTTCGAGCAGGGCGCTGCCCCCGGCGCGCTCACCCCCGCCGCCGACCTGTCCGACCAGGCCGTGGGTTTCGTCGGCCTGCGCACCGAGGCCACCGACCCGCGGATCCGGGCGCTCGACGCCACGGCCGGGCTCAGCCGCCTGGGCGAGCACGACGGCGTGACGTTCTGGCGCGTGCTTCCCGGAGGCGGAGGCACGGCCGACGACGCCGTCGCACCGTCGCGGGCCCGGCTGGTCACCAAGTCCTCCGAGCAGGCGCTGCCGGTGAGCGGCTCGCACGCCCGTCTCGAGGTGCGGGCCGTGGTGCCGCAAGGCGCTTCGCTCGTCCTCGCCGAACCCGACGCCTGGGTGCGCCACGCCAGGGTGACCGTCGACGGCCGGATCCTGGCGCCGAGTGGTGACCACGCGGCATACGCGCTGCCCGCGGGCCCGGCGACGATCTCCGTCGAGGTGCTCCCCACCAGCGCCACGTGGCGCTACGCGCAGGGCATCCTCCTGCTGCTCGTCGCCTTCCTCGCCGTGCCCTTCGGCAACCGCTCCTCGAGGAGGAGTCGCCCGTGAACGTGTCGGCCAGCGGACTGGTCCGCACCTCCCTCGTGGCCCTCGCCGGCGCGGGCATCGTCGTCGCGGCCACCCACAGCCAGGGTGCCCTCGCGCTCGGGTCCGGTGCCGCTGCCGACCGGGCCGACACCGCCGTCACCAACCCGGTGCGCAGCTCGTCGCTGGTCTGCCCCGGCCCCGAGCTCAAGGGCATCAAGGGCGTCGACGACGCCGACGTGCCAGTGCGGGTCGCCGCCGCCGCGGCACCGCTCCGTGCCCTGACTGGCCTCCAACCCGCTACTGCCGCAGGCAAGCTCAGCGTCACCCGTATGCCGAGTGGTGCCCTCGGCGCCCCCGTCACCGCTCGCGGGGCCAACCTCTCCGTCGACCAGGGGACGGCGGCTGGTGTCCTCGTGTCCGGGTCCGAGTCGATGGCGGCCGGGGTGGCCGCGGCCCAGAGCTGGCTGGTGCCCTCGGGCGACCTGCGCTCCCTCGGAGGGGCGCCGTGCAGCCAGCCCGGTGCCGAGTTCTGGATCCTGGCGGGTGGGGGCGACCCCGGCCGCCAGGAGCGGCTCGTGCTCACCAACCCGGGTGGCAACCCGGTCACCGTCGACGCGACACTGCACGGGGCCGACGGGCCGGTCTCCTCCCCGAACGGCAAGGACATCGTCGTGCCGGCCCACGGCCGCACCTCGTTCCTGCTCGACTCGATCTCGGGTGACCTCGCCAACCCGGTCGTGCACGTCGTCGCCGAAGGTGGCGTCATCGCCGCCGTCGTCAACGACACCTGGCTCGACGGGACCCGGGCGGGAGGGTCGGACGATGCCGTGCCGGCCGCGCAGCCGTCGCGGGACCAGGTCATCCCAGCGGTCTCCGTGACCGGCCGGTCGGTGCTGCGCGTCGCGGTGCCCGGCGGCTCCGAGGCCGTCGTCCAGGCGAGGGTGCTCACCGCCCAGGGCGCCCGCGCCCTGCCGGGTGGCGGCGTCATCCGCATCAACGGCGCCGCGGTGCGCGACATCGACCTCTCGAAGCTCCCGCCCTCCAACGTGGGGATCCAGGTCCGGGCCGACGTGCCCGTCGTGGCCGCCGCGATGGTGACCCGTGCCAACCCTGCCAAGCCCGGCGACCTGGCCTGGGCCTCGTCCACCCCACCGATCACAGGGGTGGCCGGCCTGCCGCTCGTCGCTCCCGGCACGGCCACCGGCGTCCAGCGCCTGTTGTCGCTGACCTCGTCCGGTGACACGGCCGGGGTGGAGGTCGTGACCGTCGACGCCAAGGGCGTGGAGACCTCGCGCAGGCCACAGGTCGGCGTGGATGCCGCCTCGACGATCGACGTCACCGGTGCCGCGTCCGTCTGGGTGCACCGCGTGTCGGGCAACGGTCAGGTGCGAGCCGGCGTCATCTCCCTGCTGCACGACGACCAGGGGTTGCTCATCTCGGTCACCCCACTGAGGGACACCGTCCTGCGGACGACGTCGGTCGGCCTGCGCGAGGTCACCCAGTAGCGTCGGTGCGCTGGTCCGGCGTTCGACCGTCGGTCCGGGGGACCCTCAGCCGCCGTCGTCGTCGTAGCGCGGGTCGAGGTCGCCCGGGGGGACGTTGAACAGCCCCGCGACCTGTTCCACCACGACGTCCTGCACGATCGCGGTGAGGTCGCGCTGGCTCTCGGCGCGGGCCTCGATCGGCCTGCGGTAGATGACGATCCGGGCGGGTTGCCGGCCGCGGGCGGGGAAGGCCCGACCGAGCGGCGCGCCCTCGCGCTCCCACGGCGCCGGGTCGGTCGGCGGGACGTCCTCCACCGCGAACTCCAGCTGCTCGAAGCGCGGCCCGAGGCGACCCTCGAGGCGGGCCGCGCTGTCCAGCACCAGGTCGTCGAACTGCTGCCGCCGGGTGGTCATGGCGGGCACGGCCGGCCACGCCAGGGGACCACGCACACCGCGGCCTCGGCGGTCCCGCCGGACCCGCCCCGAAGGGCGCTGGGGGAAGCCGGCCGAAGTCACTCCCGCAGCCTACGGCGTGCCGACGCGTCGGCCCCGCGGTGCTGGCATAGAGTCCGCGACGTGAGTCTGTCCAGGAGGTGCTCCCGCACCGCGTGCTCCAAGCCCGCCATCGCGACGCTCACGTACGTCTACGGCGACCAGACCGCCGTGGTCGGCCCGCTCGCGACGTTCGCGGAGCCGCACACGTACGACCTGTGCGCCACCCACGCCGAGGGCCTGACCGCCCCACGGGGCTGGGAGATCGTGCGCCTGTCGGGTGAGTACGTCGAGCCCGAGCCGTCGCACGACGACCTCTTGGCGCTGGCAAACGCCGTGCGTGAGGCCGGCCGTCCCCGGCTCGGCGAGGCCGCTGTGCAGGCGCGCCGCCAGCCGGCCGACGAGGATGCCTCCGGCGCGATCGAGACCGGCCGCCGAGGACACCTGCGCGTGCTGCGCGACTCCTGAGACCGCTAGGGTTTCGGGCGTGCCGAAACCCGTGTTGTCCGACTTCGTCAAGGCCTACGACGTCCGTGGTCTGGTCCCCGACCAGCTCAACGTGGACGTGGCCTGGGCACTCGGGGCTGCGTTCGCCCAGACCGTCATCGCCCCCGAGGGGGCGTCCGGTGTGGTGATCGGCCACGACATGCGCCCATCGTCGCCGGAGCTCTCCCGAGCCTTCGCGGCCGGGGTCACGGCCCAGGGCCTCGACGCCACCCTGATCGGGCTGTGCAGCACCGACGGGCTGTACTACGCCAGCGGCGCCCTGGACCTCCCCGGTGCGATGTTCACGGCCTCGCACAACCCGGCCCAGTACAACGGCATCAAGCTCTGCCGAGCGGGCGCGCGTCCCGTCGGACAGGACTCCGGCCTGGCTGACGTGAGCGCCCTGGCCCAGCAGCTCCTCGACACCGGCACCAGCGCCGGACCGGTCGACGGGCCCGTGGGTGACGTCGTCGAGCGCGACCTGCTGACCGACTACGCGGTGTTCCTGCGCGGCCTCGTCGACCTCTCGGGTGGGCGCCCGCTCAAGGTCGTCGTCGACGCCGGGAACGGCATGGGCGGCCACACCGTGCCGGCGGTCCTCGGCACCGCGGCCGGCCTGCCCGAGCTCCCGCTCGAGGTCGTCCCGCTCTACTTCGAGCTGGACGGCACCTTCCCGAACCACGAGGCCAACCCGCTGGAGCCCGAGAACCTCCGTGACCTGCAGGCGGCGGTCGTCGAGCACGGCGCCGACCTCGGGCTCGCCTTCGACGGCGACGCCGACCGGTGCTTCGTCATCGACGAGCGCGGCGAGCCGGTCAGCCCGAGCGCCGTGACCGCGCTGGTGGCCACCCGCGAGGTCGCCAAGGAGGTCGCGGCCGGCACGTCCGCTGCCGACGTCGCCGTGGTCTACAACGTCATCTCGTCCGCGGCAGTCCCGGAGATCATCGCGGAGCAGGGTGCCCGCGGCGTCCGCACCCGGGTGGGGCACTCGTTCATCAAGGCCGAGATGGCCCGGGAGGACGCCGTCTTCGGCGGCGAGCACAGCGCGCACTACTACTTCCGCGACTTTTGGTTCGCCGACACCGGCATGCTCGCCGCGATGCACGTCCTCGCCGCCCTGGGCGAGCAGGCCGAGCCGCTCAGCCGGCTCACCGCGGCATACAGCCGGTATGCCGCGTCCGGCGAGATCAACTCGACGGTCACCGATGCGCCGGCGGCGACCGCGCGGGTGCGGGAGTGGGCGGCCGACCAGGGCGCGGAGTTCGACGAGCTGGACGGGCTGACGGCGACCCACGCGGTCACCCCGGACTGCCCGATGTGGTGGCTCAACCTGCGCGCGTCCAACACCGAACCGCTGCTGCGACTGAACGTCGAGGCAGCCGACCAAGACACGATGACCCAGGTGCGAGACGATGTTCTCGCACTGGTGAGAGGAGAACGCTGATGTCGCAAGGACAGGACGTCCGGATCGAGCCGTGGCTGCGGGAGATCCTGAGGTGCCCTGCCTGCCGCTCCGTGCTCACCGACGCCACCGTGGAGGGCAAGCCCGAGCTCCACTGCACCAACAGCGAGTGCGGACTGCAGTACCGCATCGACGACGGTGTGCCGGTGCTGCTGGTCGACGAAGCCCGCAAGCCGGTCTGACGGACTGCCGGCGCGACGATGTCTCCCTACTTCGACGAGTCGCGTGTCGACAGTGACGAGGCGCTGACCGCTCTCGACTCACACCAGACGCTCCGGGCCCTCGCCACGTCCGGGGCCCAGGTCCGCGAGGCGGTCGCCCTGTCCGAGGAGGCGGGGATCGAGCGCGTCGCCGGGGGTGAGCGGCCGCGCTCGGTGCTGGTCGCGTCGCTGGGCGGGTCCGCCGTCGTGTGCGACGTCCTCGAGCTGCTGGCCGAGCCGGGGTCGCCGGTGCCGGTGAGCGTGCGCAGGAACGTGCCGCTGCCCGGGTGGGTGGGACCCCTCGACCTGGTCATCGCGGTGTCCCTTTCGGGTCGGGCGCCGGGACCGCTGGCGCTGGCTGCCGAGGCCGCCCGCAGGGGCGCCTCGCTGCTCACGGTCGGGGCCGTGGACTCGCCACTGGCCGACGTGGCCGCCCAGGCCAGGGGAGTGCACATCGGCATCGGCCGGGGCCGTAGCACCTCACGGACCGCCCTGTGGACCCTGCTCGCACCGGTCCTGCTCGGGGCCGGTCACCTGGGCATCGTCGACGTCGACGCCCGCGTGCTCACCCAGACCGCCGACCGCCTCGACGAGGTGGCCGAGACCTGCCGGCCGTCCTCGGAGTCGTTCGTCAACCCGGCCAAGGTCCTCGCCGCCGACCTCGCCGAAGGGGTGCCGGTGGTCCTCGGCGACGGCCCCCTCAACGGGGTCGCCGCGGCCCGCGCGACGTCGATGCTGGCCCGGACCGCCCGGGTGCCGGCCACCTCGGGCGAGCTGCCCGACGATGCCGCCCAGATCGTGGCGTGCTTCGACGGACCGTTCACGGCGGCCTACTCCGGTGGGGCGTCGTCGATGGCGGCGGGCGGGCAGGAGCGCGGCGACGACATCTTCGCCGACCCGTTCCTCGACGGACCCGCCGCGCCACGGCTGTCGTTGCTGATGCTCCGCGACGTGCTGCCCGACCCGCTGACGCGTGAGGCCGACGAGGCGCGGATCCTCGCCGAGGCCGTGACCACCGCCGCCCGCGAGGCTGGCGTGCGGGTCAGCGAGGTGACCGCAGAGCCCGGCCACTCCCTGACCCGGCTGGCCGGCCAGATCGCCACCACCGACTTCGCCGCGACCTACCTTGCCCTCGGGCTGGGACTCGACCCGGCGGTCTCACCCCACGTGGCCGACCTGCGCGGACGGACTGGCTGAGGGAGAACAGCACCGATGATGTCGTCCGGGTGCAGCTGACGGTGAACAGTGACGTGCGGATCGGCGACTTTCCCGCCCACAGTCGCAACCGCGTCGGTCTTCCGGTCGGCGGTGATGGATGCAATACCGACGTTGGCTACTCCGCGTACGCGCCAGATGGCCGCCTACTCGCAACGCTGGGTCGCGCCTGCAACGGAGACACCTGGACCATTCGTTAGGCGCGGATTGTTGAATGGTACTGCCTGTAGTACCATGGTTGGGTGGCCTCGGTGGAGTTGCTTGTTGCGGCGATGCGCAACAACCAGCAGAACATCTCCTACAACGACCTCCACAAAGTCTGCGAACACTTCTTCGGTAAGCCCCGCCAAACGGGCTCATCCCACGCGGTGTTCAAGACGCCGTGGCCCGGCGACCCACGCGTGAACATCCAGAACGACAAGGGCAAGGCCAAGGCTTACCAAGTACGTCAAGTGCTCAAGGCGATCGACAAGAAGGAGGGCAAGTGATGGACACGATGGAGCGGCCTCAGGTTGAGGTGTCGCATTACACGTACCGCGTTGCCTGGTCCGCGGAGGACGGCGAGTTCGTCGCCACCGTCGCTGAGTTTCCGTCCCTCTCCTGGCTAGCTTCTTCCCAGATTCAGGCCTTGGAAGGGCTCCGAGCGCTGCTGGCTGAGGTAGTCGTCGACATGCAGGAACAAGGCGAGGAGGTGCCAGAGCCGATCTCAGAGCGCAGCTACTCGGGAAAATTCAACCTTCGTCTCGGCGAGAAGCTGCACCGAGAGGTAGCCCTTCGAGCGGCCGAGGAAGACCTGAGCATCAACCAGTGGGTCGTCCGAAAGCTCATGGCCCAGCCCTGATTTCAGACGGATCCGCGTCTTCCCCGACGAGTGATTGGGCCCGACACTGTGTTGCGCTCAAGCCAGTCAGGGGCGGACCGAGCGGATCAGCTCGACCACGTCGCCGACGACGCCCCGCATACCGGGCAGGCGGCTGAGCCGGACCAGCTTGTCGACCAGCGGTACGACCTGACGCACCAGCGCGCGGGTGCGCTTCTGCCCGTCGCTGGGGTCGTGCACCCAGAACAGCACGACCCCCATCTGGAGCAGCCAGAGCAGCTCGGGCAGCTCGGCCCGGATCGGCGCCGGCACCTTGAGGTCGGAGCCCTCCACCACCCGTCGGAACAGGTCGATGCTCGCCTCTCGCGCACCCCGCGACTCGGTGCTGAAGGGTGACAGCGGGCTGGTGGGCTCGGCCGCGACCTTGAAGAACTTGCCCGCGAACCCGTGGAACGGCTCCGCCACGTCGACCCATGTGGTCAGCACCTCGCGCAGCCGCTCGGCGAACTTGTCGGTGCGCTCGAGCGAGTCGTGCGCCGCCGCCGCGTGCTCGACCTGGATCTGGTCGTAGAAGGCCTGGACCAGGTGCTCCTTCGAGGCGAAGTAGTAGTAGGCGTTGCCGATGCTCACGCCGGCCCGGTCGGCGACGGCGCGCATGGTGGTCTTGTCGTAGCCGCGCTCGAGGAAGAGCTCCTGGGCGGCCGCCGCGATCGCGGCCCGGGTCTGCTCGCCTCGGTCGGACCGGTTGGCTGGGTCAGACCGGTGCGCAGAGTCCGTCACAGTCGTCAGCGTAACCACCCCCTCCCGTCTCCCCGGAGCTGCGCGCCTCGGGTCCGCGCGCCTCGGGTCCGCGCGCCTCGGGCACGGGCGCGCCGGAGCTGCGCGCCTCGGGTCCGCGCGCCTCGGGGACGTGCGTCGTGGTGAGGGATGCGCGGAGTCCGGCCGCGGCATACGCCATCGCCCGGGCCACCGGCAGGCCGAGGGGCGTGGACAGCCGGAGGGCGAGGTCGCGGTGCTCGACGGTGGCCCACAGGCAGGTGACCCACGCGCTGGCGCCGGTCCACACCGCGCCGGTGTCGGCCACGACGGTGATGTCGCGCAGGGTGGCGGCATGGTCGAGGTGGGGGAGCAGCTCGCGCGCGGCGGCGGAGCCCGCCGGGACCGCGGTGACCGGCACGAGGTGCGGCTGCTCGACCAGCCACGACCCGAACCGCGAGCAGATCGGGCAGCCCGCGTCGTAGAGGACGACCAGCTTGTTCACGACCAGGCCTTCAGACGGTGGGGGCGGCGACGGGGCGCCGGTCGGCTGAGGCCGAGGCGACGGCGACGGCGAGCGCCACCGTGACCGGGAGCACGAAGATCCCGATGCTCAGCATGCCGAGCAGGGTCCCGATGCCGAGCAGCACGACGACCACCACCGCGGCGACCCTGGCGGTACGACCGCCCGGCCCGAGCAGCGACGCCGCGACGACCAGGCAGGCGACCAGCGGGATACCGGCCACGACCAGCCCCCACCACCCGTTCTCCCCGACGAGGGTGGCGGAGGCGGAGGTGGTGACGGTCGCGCCGGTCGAGTCCGTGCTCTCCGACTCCCCGGAGTAGACCGGCACGGTGAGGGCTGCCACGACCAGCGCCAGGCTCCAGAGGGTGGCGCCGGCCAGGGCGATCCGGGCGGTCTTCACGTCCCTCAGCCCATCGGGGCGGGGAAGGGCTGGGTCCAGCCCTGCGGAGGGACCGGGGGAGCGGTCATGGCGTCGAGGCGGCCACGGCGACGGATCTTGTTGAACACGTAGACGTTGGTCAGGTGCACGACGCCGAGCATCAGCAGCACGACCCCCAGCTTCATGCTGAGCACCTCGACGATGTCGCGCGCGTCGGCGAGGGTGTCGCCGACCCGCAGGTAGAGCGCCACGACGCCGAGGTTGAGCAGGTAGAAGCCGACCACGAGCAGCTTGTTGACCGCCTCGGCCAGGTCGTCGTTGCCGTCGAACACGTCGACGAGGAAGACCCGGCCGTTGCGCGACAAGGTCGACCCGACCCAGATGGTGAGGGGCACGGCGATGAGCAGGTAGAGCAGGTAGGCGATGACCGCGTTGTCCACGGAGGCTCCTTCAGGACGGACGTTCCGGGGAGCCACCATTAAGGGCTCCTTGAACGTGTTCAAGTTGATGTTCCTGACCGTAGCAGATCATCTTGAACATGTTCAAGTAGCGCGGTCCGGCCCCTACCCCGAACCCGTCCGGCTAGGGTCCGCTCGTGGCCACGAACCGACCCGCCCCCGTGTGGCTGTTGCCCACGGTCATCGGTGTGGTGGCGGTCGTCCTCGCCTGGCTGCGCTGGATCGACCCGTCCACCTGGAACCTGGTCGACCTCGACGTCTTCGTGCGCGGTGGGGAGGCGGTCCTGCACGGCGGCGACCCCTACGGCGGCCCGGCCGACGCCCTGGAGTTCACCTACCCGCCCTTCGCCGCGGTCGTCTTCGTCCCGCTCGCGCTCCTCGGGGGTGCCGCTGTCTGGGTGATGTCGGCGCTCTCGCTGGCCGCACTCGTGGTCATCGCGTGGCTCTCGCTTCGCGAGGCCACGCCGACCCAAAGCCTGAGCCGGACTGCGTCACTCGGCTGGCTGGCGGTCCTGGTCCTCGTGGCCTGGGTGCTCGAACCGGTGCAGCGCACCTTCATCTTCGGTCAGGTGAACCTCGTGCTCTGCGCGCTGGTGATGCTGGATGTCTTCGTCGTCCCAGCGCGCTTCCGTGGCTACCTGACGGGGCTGGCGGCGGGCCTCAAGCTGACCCCCGCCTTCTTCGTCCTCTACTTCGCCGTGCGACGCGACTGGCCCGCGGTGGCCCGGAGCGCCGCGGCCGGCGTGCTCTCGGTGGTCATCGGGTGGGTGGTCCTGCCGTCCGAGTCCGTGCGCTACTGGCTCGACGACCTCACGACGATGGGCAAGTTCGGCGGCTACGCGCTCGAGCCGACGAACCAGTCGCTGCGGGCGCTGTGGGTGCGGTTGCTGGGTGGCGACCCCGGCCCCTGGTACCTCCTCAGCGCCGCGGTCGTCGTGGTCCTCGTGGCGTGGGTGGCCATCCGGCTGACCCGCGCCGGTGACCCGTTGGCCGCGCTCGCGGCCGTCGCGGCCGGGTCGCTGCTGGTCTCGCCGATCTCGTGGACCCACCACTGGGTCTGGGTGGTGCCCGCCCTCGTGGTCCTGGCCGGGAGGGGCTGGCGGGTCGCAGCCGTCGTGGTCGCCCTCCTGATGTACCTGCCCCCGATGTGGGCTGCCGACGGCGACCCCCTGAAGCTCTCGCCCGCCGAGCAGCTGGTGGCGTCCACTTACGTGCTGCTGGCGCTGGCGTTCCTCGTGGCGCTCGCGCTGTCGCCGGGGCCGACCACCGCGCGCAGCTCAGCGCGGTCCACGGACCACCGGCGCACGGACGTCACTGCGCGAGACTGAGCACCTGCGCGGTCGGGAGGGCCACGAGGTCGGCGGTGTCCACGAGCACCTTGCTGGCGCGGATGCCGCTGCCGATCACCACGCGCCCGGCGGCCACGACGGCGTCGTCGACGAGCACCGGCCAGTCGGCCGGGAGCCCGATCGGGGTGATCCCGCCGTACTCCATGGTCGTCAGCTCGACCGCCTGGTCCATCGGGGCGAAGCTGATCTTGCGCACGTCGAGGTGCCGGCGCACCGCGCCGTTGATGTCGGCGCGCATCGAGGCCAGCACCAGCACCGCGGCATACCGCAGCTCACCACCACGCTTGCCGGCGACGACCACACAGTTGGCCGAGTGCTCCATGGCCACGTCGTAGGCCTCGCAGAAGGCCGCCGTGTCGGCGAGCGTCGGGTCGATCGGCGCCACCAGCGCGGAGGGGGTGGTGCCGATCGCGCCGGCGACCGGTGCCGCCAACAGCTCGGTATGCCGCGTCGCGGGCTCCCAGCCCAAGGTGCCTTCAGCGCTGCTCACCACCGCAGACTAACCGAGCGAATGCCGACCAAACGGGCGATGCCCGCCTCCTCGGCCCTTCGGCATGCTGGATGCGCCGACCCCTGCCCGAAGGACCTCACTGCCATGCCTCGCCCGACGCGACTCGAGCTCTTCACTCGAGCCCTGTGGCTCGCCATGGTCCCCGGCGCCGTCCTGTTCTGCGCCATGCAGGTCGCGGTGCACCTCTCGCACGGCATGGTCGGCGCTGACTCCCACGCCTACTGGGTCGCGGCGGGTTCGCCGGAGACCTGGTACACGACGCCGCCCGACCACGTCGACGCCTACCTCTACTCGCCGGCCTTCGCCCAGCTCCTCTGGCCGCTGGGCTTCCTCCCGTGGCCGGTGTTCCAGGGCGTGTGGTTCGCCGCGCAGGCCGCCGTGCTGGCCTGGCTGCTCACGCCGCTCGGGTGGCGTCGCGGGCTGACCGTGGCCCCGTTCTTCGTGGCCGAGCTGTTGCTGGGCAACGTCTACCTCTTCCTCGCCGCCGTCCTGGTCCTCGCGGTCAGGGGGCGGCCGGGTGCCCTGGTGTTGCCGTTGTTGACCAAAGTGACCCCTGCCGTCGTCGGGCTCTGGTTCGTCGTGCGAGGCGACTGGCGAGCGGTGCGCTCCGCTGCCGTCGCGCTGGCCGTCGTGGTCGGGGTCTCGGTGGCCCTGGACCCGCAGGCCTGGCCGCGGTGGTTCGAGTTCCTCGCGTCCAACGCGGGCACCGGCGGGCCGTTGTTCCTGGTCCGGTTCGTGGTCGCCACAGCCCTCGTGGTGTTCGCCGCGCGCACCGGGCGCGCCTGGCTGCTGGCACCCGCGCTGCTGCTCGCCTGCCCGGTCTTCCAGGCCTTCAGCCCCTACACGGTGCTCGGCGCAGTGCCGCGCCTCCTGCTCTGGCAGCGGTCGCAGGCCGAGGAGCTAGGGGCGGAGCAGCAGGAAGCCGTCGTCGCGGGCAGCGACCGTCCAGCCACGATCCCGCTGTAGGGCCGTCGCCAGCGGCACGTCCTCCCGGAGCAGGGCCGCGACCGGCTGGTGCTGGTCGAACCCCTCCTGCCACCCCGGTTCGGCGCCCATGACCCGCAGGTAGGTCCGCGCCTGGGCCGGACCGTAGAGCTCGGCCCGGGTGTCCGCGGTCTGGCGCAGGGACGGGAAGGTCCACATCACCCAGCCACCCAGCGAGTCGTCGTTGTAGACCACGGACCCGGCGGGCAGGGCCCGCAGCGCGGCGGTGGTCCCGTCGGGGACCGACACCGGCTGGTCGGGTCCGTTGGCGGCGAGCAGGCCACAGACCATCACGACGACGGCGACCAGGCCGGCCACGACGACGGGCTCGCGCCCGCGCGCCGGTCGGGCCCGGCCGAGGACGGCGTCGAGGGCCTTCGCGGCGAGGGGGGCGATGATGATGGCGCCGACGGCGACCGTGCGGGAGTACGTCAGGCCCCAGCCCACGCCGACGACGAGGATCCCGGCGGCCCCCCAGCTGACCAGGGAGTGCCGTCGGGCCCAGCCGAGCGCCACCACGAGCACCAGCACCAGCAGGCCGAGGGTAGAGGGCTCGGTCAGCTCGGGGCGCCGCCACTCCTGGATGTAGGGGCTCACCGCACGCACCGGACCGAAGGCGGTGAGGATCCCCAGGCCGAGGGGAGTCAGGAGCGCGGCGGCCGCGCTGGCCACCGGCACGAGGGCCAGGGGGATGGCCTGTCGCACCGAGACCTTGCGGTCCAGCAGAAGGCCCGCGGTCGTGACGAGGCCGAGCATGATCCCGACGACCCAGGTGCCGTGGCTGGAAGCCCACACCCAGGTGAGGGGGACGAGCCACCAGGGAGCCCGGTGGTCGCTGAGCACCCGCACCCAGGCGCTCGCCGTGACGGCCAGCAGGGCGAAGCCCACCAGCTGCGGCCGGGGGCTCAGGCTCGCTGCGGTGGCGAGGACCGTGATGCCGGTGACGAGGGTGGCCGCCAGTGGACCGCTGGTCCGGCGGCAGGCGACGTAGACCGCGACGCACACGGCCAGCCGACCGAGCTGCGCCAGGAACGCCACCGCCGGCAGGCCGCCCCACTGGTTGGCCAGCGAGAGGGCCAGCTCGGGCAGCCACTGGGTGAGCACCCAGGGCTGGCTGGTGAACGTCGACAGCGGGTCCGGGCCACTGAACTGCCAGGTGTCGCGCAGGTGGTCGCCGGCCAGCACGTGCCAGAGCGTGTCGGGGTCGGCGATCCCCGTGCCGACGTTGCGCGACAGGACCAGAAGAAGGAGGCCGAAGGCGACCACCGGAGCCCAGCGCAGGATGCCCTCAGGGGCCGGCAGCGGCGTCGCCCCGGCAGTCCGGCTCGCTGCCGGACGGACGTCTGAGTTCACCACGCGCCGACCCTAGCGACTCGGGACCGGGCTGGCGGCGAAGAACTGCTGGGTGCTGGCCACGTTGACGCCGGCCGTGCTGCTCGCGCGCAGGTCGGTGAGCTGGAGCGCCGAGGCCACCCCGCCGCCGACGTCCACCGGCTCGGCCGTGCTGGCCAGCTCGATCTTCGTCGACCCCGGCGGGGCCGTGACCTCGAGCCGGACCGGCTGGTCGACCCCGCTGATGGGAGACCGCAGCGGGGCGCCGGGGAGACCGGTGGCAACGAGCACGTCCTCGGCGCCGCTCAGGGTCCGCACGCTGAACGTCAGGGTGACCGGCACGGGTGTGTCGCCCAGGTTGCTCACGGTCAGGGTTGCCGTCGGACCGAGGAGCTGGAACGGGCGACCCCGGTCGTCACGCTGGAGCCGAGCCGAGTCGAGGCCGGCGAGGACTGGGCGCAGGACGTCGTCCCGAGTCGGTGGAGTCGGTGGGGTCGCGTCGGGGCGCTCGGTGGCCAGGTCGAACGCGACCAGCCGGTCGGTCTGCGCGAGGGGCGCACCCAGCAACGACGCCAGCCCGTCACTCGGGTCGGCTGCGCCGACGTAGCCCCGATGGTCCACCTCGACAGCGCAGAAGCCCGCAGCCCGCAGGTCCGGCACCAGCGCGGCCATCCGGTCCACCGGCAGCGCCAGCTGCCAGTCTGCGCTCGCGGTGCCCCGGATCGCGCCGTAGCTCCAGGTCAGCGTGCTCGGGGCGGCCACCCCGGGCAGCACGTGGTCGTAGTCGCCCATCTGACCGAAGCCCGGCTCCTCGGGGTAGGGCGTGACCGGCAGCTGGAAGACCGCGCACGGGGCAGACGTCGCCGCGGCGAGGTGCGCGCTGTATCCCTTCAGCTGCGCGGAGGTGGCCGACAGCCTCGCGTAGTCGGGTGCGGCACCGGGGTTGGTCTGGTCGAGACACCCCACGAGCAGCACCCCGGCGGCCAGCGCCCAGGCTGCCGTTCGGCGGCGGGCGACCCTGGTCATCCAGAGGCCCACGGCCAGGAGAGCGAGGAGCGCGATGACGGTGCCCAGCCGCGCCCAGGTGCGGATCTGGGGGGTCACGAAGAGCGCGACGACCGACCCGAGGCCACCGCGGGTGTAGAAGGCCAGGCTCACGAGGGCGAACGCGGCGAGGGCGCCGACGACCTGGTCGGGTCGACGACCACCGGTCACCGACCGCAGGAGCACCAGCACCAACACGACCAGCCCACAGACGCTCACGACACCGAGCGCATGGCGTTCGGCGGTCGGCGGCGCGGCGTAGCCGTAGGCCGTCGTGATGAACCGCAACGGCGGCAGCCGGTGCTCCGACCAGGGCAGGAGGAGGTCGATCAGCCGACCGGCATACCGCTCCGACTCGCCGATGGTGCGTTGCGCGGGCACGTCGGAGGTGACGACGTCACCACTTCTCGCGACCACGGCGAAGGCGAGGGAGACCGCGCAGCTGACGCCCACCAGGGCGGCTGCGGCCACCCCGGGGAGCAGCGACCTGAGCGTGCGGTCGGTGGCCCACCGCACGACGAGCGCGACGCCCACGAGGATCAGGACGAACGCGACGTAGTAGGCGTCCGAGAGCCCCACGGCGAGCGCGATGGCCACGGTCCGGGCCACGTGCAGCCAGGCCCGTCGGCGCCCGGCCGTCCCGGCCCGCAGCGCCCGCCTGGCCGGCCACACCGAGCGTCCGGTGGCCACCTGCAGGGCCAGCCACACCCCGAGCGGGAGCACCCAGTAGGCCGACAGCCACAGGTGCTGGAACCACCGTTGGTGGCCCGGGAGCGCCGAGAAGAGGACGCCCACCGTGACCGCGGCAGGACGGGCGATGCCCACCTGCCGAGCCAGCCAGTATGCCGCGAGGGCGGCGGCGGGGTAGCCGGCCACGAAGAAGACGGCCGAGGCGGTCGCCGGGCTGTCGGTGAAGAGGCCGATGACCCGGATCGCTGCGAAGTTGAGCTGGTCGCCGGTGGCGAACCAGGCGGCGTTGAGGCCGAACGGCGCGCCCATCCGGTCGGTCGAGCCGAACCCGCCGCCCTCCATGATCGCCCGGACCTGCATGAGCACCTGCGGGGAGTCGCCCGAGAGGCTGAGCGGCACCCCGGGACGCCAGTCCCACAGCCGCAGGGACTGGACCGCGACCAGCAGCGACAGTACGGCCGAGAGGCCTGGGCCGGCCGCGCTCGCGACCCACGCGCGCCCGGCCGGCCGGGGGTGGCGCGGCGTCGCGTGAGACGTGGTGGTGGGTTCCACCGACGTGAGCTGGGTCTGCGCCACCACAGGAGTATCCGGCGTGCAGCGTGCGGTTTCCGGTTGGCACGCTGATTCCGGCCAAAAGGACGAGTCAGTGGCTGCTGGACGCGCCTCGGCGGGGGATGACGTGCATGACGGCCACGACGACCGCACCCACCATCAGCCCGAGGACCGCGGAGCCGACCGTGTTGGTCAGCCAGCCGAACACGCCACCGAGCGCGCCGGTCGCGTCGTGGACGGACTCCTCGGCGTGGTGCACCCACGAGTAGGGGGCGTGCAGCCCCAGGTCGTCGAGGCCGACGAGGATGATGTGGCCGCCGACCCAGATCATCGCGGCGATGCCGACCACCGACAGAGTCGTCAGCAG
Organism: Phycicoccus sp. Soil802; assembly: GCF_001429605.1. Classification (GTDB taxonomy): domain Bacteria; phylum Actinomycetota; class Actinomycetes; order Actinomycetales; family Dermatophilaceae; genus Pedococcus. The sequence continues at coordinate 132,279 of NZ_LMSS01000005.1, read as the reverse complement.
GCGTGGCATGGCGGCCACGAGGGCGCGCCCGATGGTGCGGCTGACCCCGGACTCACGGCCCGAGAGGTGCAGCCCGACGTCGTCCATCTTCACGATCAGGGCCACGACGCCGTAGACGAGGATTGTGATCGCGAAGGCGACGACGACCAGGATGATCGCCCGGCTGAGGAACGGCTCGTCGGCGACCTCGTTGAGCGAGATGACCATGATCTCCGCCGACAGGATGAAGTCCGTGCGGATCGCCCCGCTGGTGATGTCGTCCTCGCTGGCGACCTCGCCGCGCTCGTGGGCCGCGTCGGCCTCGGTCTCGCCGTGGCCGGAGATCCGTTCCCAGATCTTCTCGACCCCCTCGTAGCACAGGAAGGTGCCACCGATCATGAGCAGCGGGGTGAGGGCGACCGGGAAGAACTGGCTGAGCAACATCGCCGCGGGCAGGATGAACAGCAGCTTGTTGCGCAGCGAGCCGATCGCGATCTTCTTGATGATCGGCAGCTCGCGGGTGGGGGAGAGGCCCTCGACGTAGCGCGGGGTGACGGCGGTGTCGTCGACGATCACGCCGGCCGCCTTGACGCTGGCTCGGCTCGCCGCGGCACCCACGTCGTCGACGGAGGCGGCGGCCGCCTTCGCCAGCACGGCGATGTCGTCGAGCAACGCGAACAACCCGCCGCTCATGGCCGCGACCTGGGTTGTCGTGCGGGCAGGGCGGAAGGTATGGGTGCGGCCACCCGGCGAGCCTACCTGCGGCCGACCTCAGGCGCGGTCGTCGTCCGCCCCGTCGTCCTCGTCGTCGTCCTTGTCGTCGTCCTCGTCGTCGTCGTCCTCGTCGTCGTCCTCATCCGCCAGGGTCACGTCGGCCTGGTCCATGCTGTTCGGCACCGGCGCACCACCGGGCTCGACCTGGTAGTCGGCCTTGACCTCGTCCCAGGCCTCGACCTTCTCCTCGTCGACCTCGAGCTCCAGGGTGTCGGGCTCGTCGGTCGTCGGCTCCTCGACCTGCGCGTCGGCGATCTCTCCGGGGACTCCGCTGCTGGGCTCGCTCATGGTGCTCCGTCCGTGGTTGGGGCCTCCCTTCCTAGCGCCGGACCGGGTCACGCGCACCCTGAGTCCCAAGCGCACCTCGAGTCACGCCGAGCGGGTCCCGGCCCCCGACTCCGGTAGAGTGGGACACCGCCGGCGTGGGTGATACCCCGCTCCAACGATGTGCGCCCAGATGGGCTACGCCGGGTCCGCAAACCAGCAAGTCAACTCCAGGAGTTCTTCCATGCCTTTTGACTACAAGGTTGCCGACCTGAGCCTCGCTGAGGCCGGCCGTCACCAGATCCGCCTGGCCGAGCACGAGATGCCCGGTCTGATGTCCCTGCGCGAGGAGTTCGCGGCGGCCCAGCCGCTCGCCGGCGCCCGCATCGCCGGTTCCCTGCACATGACCGTGCAGACCGCCGTGCTCATCGAGACGCTGACCGCGCTCGGTGCCGAGGTCCGCTGGGCCTCCTGCAACATCTACTCGACCCAGGACGAGGCCGCTGCCGCGGTCGTCGTCGGCAAGGGCACGCCCGAGGACCCGCAGGGTGTCCCGGTGTTCGCCTGGAAGGGCGAGACGCTCACCGAGTACTGGGACTGCACCGAGCAGATCCTCACCTGGCCCGGTGGCGAGGGCGCCAACATGATCCTCGACGACGGTGGCGACGCCACCATGCTCGTGCACAACGGGCGGGCCTGGGAGAAGGCCGGTCAGGTGCCCCCCACCGACGAGGCCGACTCCGAGGAGGTCGGGGTCTTCAAGGAGCTCGTCCGCAAGACCCTCAAGGCCGACCCCACCAAGTGGACCAAGGTCTCCGAGGAGATCAAGGGCGTCACCGAGGAGACCACGACCGGCGTGCACCGCCTCTACGAGCTCGCCACCACCGGTGACCTGCTGTTCCCGGCGATCAACGTCAACGACTCGGTCACCAAGTCCAAGTTCGACAACAAGTACGGCTGCCGCCACTCGGTGCTCGATGGCCTCAACCGCGCCACCGACGTCCTCATCGGCGGCAAGGTCGCCGTCGTCGCCGGCTTCGGCGACGTGGGCAAGGGCTGCGCCTCGGCGCTGGCCGGCCAGGGCGCTCGCGTGATCGTCACCGAGATCGACCCGATCTGCGCGCTGCAGGCCGCGATGGAGGGCTACCAGGTCGCCCGCCTCGACGACGTCGTCGGCATCGCCGACATCTTCGTCACCACCACCGGCAACTTCAACATCATCACCGCCGAGCACATGACGCAGATGAAGAACAAGGCGATCGTGTCCAACATCGGTCACTTCGACAACGAGATCGACATGGCCGGCCTGGCCAAGGTCGCCGTCACCAAGACCGAGATCAAGCCGCAGGTGCACGAGTGGACCTTCGAGAGCGGCAACTCGATCATCGTGCTCTCCGAGGGTCGCCTGATGAACCTCGGCAACGCGACCGGCCACCCCAGCTTCGTCATGTCGAACTCCTTCGCGAACCAGACGATCGCCCAGATCGAGCTGTTCACGAAGAACGACGACTACGACAAGCAGGTCTACGTGCTGCCCAAGCACCTCGACGAGAAGGTCGCACGGCTGCACCTCGACGCCCTCGGCGCCGAGCTCACCGAGCTGACCAAGGAGCAGGCCGCCTACATCGGTGTCGACGTGTCCGGCCCGTACAAGCCGGAGCACTACCGCTACTGAGGCGCCGACCCCACCGGTGCCTCGGCGCCACCACGCACCACCGGGTATGCCGCCCGCTCACCGTGAGCGGGCGGCATACCCGTCTCCGAGGGTGCCTCCTCCGCACGGCACCAGGCCGCCAGGACCAAGGCTCCCGCACAGACGAGGTAGTAGTTGAGGAACGCCTGCTTCGAGAGCAGGAACGTCACCGCCAGGCAGAGACCGAGGGCCAGGCTGAACGTCGCGACCCCGGGCCGCAGGGTCCGGGCGAGTACCAGCGCCACGGCGAAGCCCGCGGCGAGGGACACCGGGCCCGCCCACGTCGGGTCGGCCCAGCCGAACACCTCGGCCAGCTCGGCGACGATGCTGGTGGAGTCGGGGCGGAACGGCTGCTGGAACTGCAGCGTCACGACACTGCTCCACCAGGACGCCGGGCTCCAGGCAATGAAGGGCAGCGTCACCACGGCGCCCGTGCCGACGAAGGCCAGCAGTCGGCCCCTGGTGACGTACGGCCGCAGCAGCCACAGGCAGGGGAGCGCGACGAGGAAGTACTGCTTGGAGACGTAGAGCAGCCCGAGCGCCACCGCGGCCACGACCCACCGTTCGCGCCGGGCGGCCAGCACCACGACGGCCAGCAGGGCCACGACGACGGGCTCGACCCAGGCCCCCGCGAACAGGCTCGGCAGGCCGGGTAGGCACAGGAGCAGCACGGCCGCCCGGCGGCCGCTCGTCGTGTGCGACCGCCACAACAGCCACCCGCCCACGACGGTCACCGCGATGGCCGAGGAGAGCCGGACATCGCCGAGGAGATAGCCCGGGAGGGCGGTGAGAAGCAGCAACGGAGGATAGGGGAAGCCGAACGCCAATCGCCCGTCCTGCACGACGTCGGGGCCGTAGTACTGGGCGGTCTCCTCGGGTCCGTAGATGTTGGGGAAGTCGATGGAATAGGGGTTGACGCCGTGCAGGAGCGCACGGGCGCCGTCGGTGAGGAAGACGTGGACGTCGATGCGCGGCTCGTCCCGCGCCAGCCACCACACGGCCAGCGCGGCGAGCAACGGGGGCAGGACGATCCGGGCTGCCCGGGCGACGGCGAACCGGTGGGGCAGCGTGGCGAGCACGGCCACCGCCACGAAGACGGGGGTCAGGAGGTAGAGCCCGGCCGTGGCCAGCAGCTGTGCCCCGGTGAGGGCGGCAGCCGCGATGAGGCCCATCGGGAGGCGGGCGTAGGAGCTCTCGTGCAGAGTCGGGTTGCGCAGGCTGGCGTGCGCCAGCGCGAGGCTTGCGACGACGGCCACGAGCGCCAGGGGGCGCAGGTTCATGAAGGCGGTGCCGACGTACACCGCGAACAGCAGCACTGCAGCGGCGCCCTGGCCCTGGCTGCTCCCCAGACGTGAGCTCAGGTCACGCACTGAGCTGGGCGGAGAGGGCGGTCGTCGAGGCGAGTCGGTGCTGCGCGTGCGGCCGGCTCCTCGCGGTCACCAGGATCTGGTACGAGAACAGCCGGGGAGCGACTCGGATCAGGGCACTGTTCACCCGGGTGAGCAGGGATGCCAGCGGCCCGTGGCCGATCGCCTTGGCGTAGGGGGCGGGGATGCCGACCACCTCCTGCACGTCCCAGCCGGCCTGGTGCAGTGCCGTGCGGATCGTGCGGAAGGTGAACAGGCGAGTGTGCGTCCGGTCGAGGATGCCGGTCTCGCCGTAGTTGAACTGGCCCAGGGCGAGCATCAGGCGGGACACCGCGAAGGCGATGTTGGGCGTGGTCAGGACGAGCTCGCGGCGCTGGCTGCCCAGGGCGAACCGCAGGTCCTCGAGGAAGGTCTCCGGATCGGCGAGGTGCTCGATGACGTCGAGCAGCAGTACCTGGTCGTAGTCGTCCAGCGGGAGCTCGAGCGGCTGGTTGAGGTCGACCACGTGGGTGGCGACCCGCGGGTCGATGACGGTGGAGCGGTGCAGGTCGGCCGTCGTCACGACGGCACCCTTGTCGGCGAGGGCGCTGGCGAATGCGCCGGGACCGGCGCCGAGGTCGAGCACTCGGCTGCCTGCGTCGACGCGGGCCAGCACCTCGGTGTGGCTGCTGCGCTCGTGCAGCTTGACGTCGTAGCGCTCGATGGAGCCGGCATCGACGGGGGAGAGGTCCCGTCGATGCATCAGGCCCACCCGGTGGAAGAGCGCCGTCACGCTGGCCCGGGTGACCTGACCGGCGTAGCGGATGCCGTCGACCCGGCAGATCTCGTCGCCGTAGTACGTCGGGATGGGCAGCTCCAGGACGGTCGCGTCGGCACCGAGCAGCTGGAGGATGATCTTGGTGTCGAAGCTGAAGTCGTCGGGGTTGGTCTCGAACCGCAGCCGACGCAGGATGTCCACCGTGTAGAGGCGGAAGCCGCTGTGCCACTCCGAGAGGTCTGCACCGGCGAGGCGGTTCTGGACGGTCGTGAGGATCCGGTTGCCGACGAACTTGTACAGCGGCATGCCGCCCTTGCGGGCCGCCCCGGGCGTCAGCATGCGGCTGCCCATGACGGCGTCAGCCACCCCGTCGCGCAGCGGCGCGAGGAGGCGGGGCAGCTCCTCCGGGGCGTACTGGCCGTCGCCGTGCACGAGCGCGACGAGATCGAAGCCGTGGGTCATGGCGTAGAAGTAACCGAGCTTCTGGTTGCCGCCGTAGCCCTGGTTCTCCGGGTTGCGCAGCACCGTGAGGGGCAGGTCCGGCCGGCTTTGGCGGTAGGCCAGGCCGGTCGAGAACGTCTCGTCGGACGAGGCGTCGTCGATGACCAGCACCTCGCAGTCGTAGTCGTCGAGGACGGTCTGCGGGATCCGGTCGAGCACGGACCGCAGGGTGGTCTCGGCGTTGTACGCCACGATGAGGATCAGCGTGCGGGGGCGGGTGATCTGCATGATGGTTACTTGACGAGTTTGTAGATGCGGGCGCCCAGGTCGCAGGTGTCGCCCATGGCGCACTGCGGGTCACCACTGCTGCCGGAGACCTGTATCCGGACCGCTCGCAGGAGCAGGTAGTTGTCCTGGTTGCCGCCGGGAGCCGCAGTCAGGCCGTTCGGGTTGTTGAGACCGCCGCAGTCGCCGTCCATCGGGATCGCCGCGCTGTTCTGGTTGTTGTTCGTGCCGAAGTGGTAGCCGCAGACGATGACGCCGACGAGCGCCTGCACGGGGTAGATGGCGTTGTTGCCCCCGGCGTTGACCACGGCGGCCTGGTCGCACGGGCTGGGCGTGCCACAGAAGACGGGGAGCAGGATCCGCTTGCGCTCCTGGACCAGGCTGGACCAGGCATTGAGGATCGGGGTACCGCCGAGGTTTCCGGTGTTGGCGCCGAGGCAGCTGCTGGACTTCACCGGGCAGCTGTTGTTCAGGTAGTTGCGCAGGTCGGAACCGGTGCGCGTCCCCTGGTTGGGCACGATGCTGATCGGGTCCGTGCAGCCGTTCAGGGTCGCTTCACCCAGGTAGGTGTTGCTGTTGCTCGGGGCCTCGGGGCAGTCGATCGACCACCAGTTGCCGCTTGACGCCGCCCCCGGGCACAGCGAGTTGCCGGTCGAGGGCAGGTCCATCTGGAACACGGGGGAGGGGAACGTGGTGACGGAGGGCAGGATCGAGCCGCAGAGGGCGTAGGGCCGCACGCCAATCCCCTGGGTCGGCACCTGCACCCGGGCGGTGGCGCTCTTGGTGGAGTTGTATCCGCTGCTGTGGCCGAAGACACCGCCCAGGAAGGACTCTGTCGACCCGGCCGAGCTGTACGTGATGTCGAGGGCCTTGCCGTCAGGCGAGCAGGCCACCGAGGTGATCGAGCCAGTGCTGCCGGCCCGGTTTTCCTCGCGGTAGGAGGTCACACCGGACTGCACCGCGGCCTTCGCCGCGGTGTCGGCAGCGAGCACTGCGCAGCTGCCGGGCAGCTGTCCGTACTTGGTGGCTGCGGCGAGGGCGGCCGAGTCGGAGGCCGTCTGGAGCTGTCGGGTGCTGACGTAGGAGACGCCGAAGTCCACGGTGAAGGCGCCGATGCCGACGAGCACCACCATCAACATCGCCACGGTCACGGCGACGGCGCCCCGCTCGTCACGACGGCGGGAGCGCAGGCGGCTCATGAGTTGAACTCGCATCGGAAGGCCCCAATCGCGGAGAGGTTGAAGGACGGCTGGAAGAAGGGCAGGGACAGCGTGGAGGTGTAGCGCATCCGCACGTAGACGTTGTCTCCGAAGGTGGTCCCCGTGCACGGCTGGGTCGTGTCGCCGCTGCAGGTGTTGGTCCACGCCGTCGAGTAGGGGTCGGTGGGGGAGGTGGTTCCGGTCTTGATCTCGACCTGCACGTTGTTCTTCGTGACGAAGAGGGTGGTGGCGTTGAGCTTGGCTTCCGCGGTCAGCATCGTGCCGGGCGAGCCGGTGCCGCCGCCGGTGCCGCAGAAGGAGGCCTCCACGGCAGCCGAGCGGGCCGTCTGGCGGGCGGCGTTGCCGAGGGCCATCTGCTGGGCCAGGACGACGCCGAAGCCCACGATCGAGCTGATCAGGAGCACGAGGATCGGCATGACCAGGGCGAACTCGACAGCCGCAGCCCCGCCCTCAGGGCGGCTGCCACGGATGGGTCGCTTCAGTGCCATGCGTGCTGCTCTCCCTGCTCATCACACACCCCATCGGCGTGCTGCCAAGCACATCCTCGGGGGAGCGCCCACCGTCCTGAATCGTCCAAACGGTTGAATCCGCAGGTGCGCGGCTCCCGGCACGCGCCGGGCCAGCAGGATGGGACGTTCGGACCGGTCCCACCTTGACCGAACGGCTGATGACACCGGGTCCCCGTGCGGAGCGCACCCGTGTGTGATGATTCAGGAGGGATTCTCCACTCACTGCAGAAAGAGGGTAGGCGCAGGTGAACGGTCGCGTGCTCATCGTCGACGACGACCTGGCGCTGGCGGAGATGCTCGGCATCGTCCTGCGCAACGAAGGACTCGAGGTCGCGCACGTCGCCGACGGCGCGGGGGCGCTGGGCGCCTTCCGCGAGCACCGTCCCGACCTGGTCCTCCTCGACGTCATGCTGCCCGGCCTGGACGGCATGGAGGTGTGCCGGCGGATCCGGGCCGAGTCCGGCGTGCCGATCGTCATGCTCACCGCCCGCACCGACACCGTCGACATCGTCGTCGGCCTCGAGTCAGGGGCTGACGACTACGTCGTCAAGCCGTTCAAGCCGCAGGAGCTGATCGCCCGCATCCGGGCCAGGTTGCGTCGTGGTGACGAGCCCGAGCCGGAGCGCCTGGAGATCGGTGACCTCGTCATCGACGTCGCCGGCCACTCGGTGAAGCGCGACGGCGACTCGTTGTCGCTCACCCCCCTCGAGTTCGACCTCCTGGTCGCCCTGGCCCGCAAGCCGTGGCAGGTGTTCACCCGCGAGGTGCTGCTCGAGCAGGTCTGGGGCTACCGCCACGCGGGTGACACCCGACTGGTCAACGTGCACGTGCAGCGGCTGCGCTCGAAGATCGAGCACGACCCCGAGCACCCCGAGATCGTCGTCACCGTCCGCGGCGTCGGCTACAAGGCGGGCCCGAGCTAGCCATGTCCGAGTCGGCCGGTCCGAGGCCTGGTCGGACGCCGACACCGCGGTTCTCCGACCACCGCGCCCAGGGCGCGCGTGCACTCCGGTCGTTCCTCGGCCGGGCTCGCCGGTATGCCGCCCGCTGGGCGCGGACCGCCGCCCACATGTGGCGGGCCTCCCTGCAGTTCCGCGTGGTGTCCACGACCATGCTGCTCGGGCTGGTCGTCGTGCTGCTGCTCGGCTCCTACCTGTTCTCCTCGATCTCGGACGGCCTCGAGCAGGACCGCATCGAGTCGGCGCAGACCGAGACCTCCCGGTTGACCACGGAGGTCCAGGCCACCTTCGACGAGAGCGACCGCACCAGCAGCGAGGCCGACCTCAACGTGCTGGCCAGCCAGGCCATCAAGAGCGCCGCCTCGGCCGGCGGCGACAACGAGCGCTACCTCGTGCTGACGCGGGGCCTCGAGAACACCTCGAACACGACCATTCGCACCATCTCCAGCGGCGAGATCGGCCTGACCGTCGTGCCCCTCGCCCTGCGTGAGGCCGTCCGGGACGACCCCCGACGGCAGCAGGTGACGCTGATCGGCATCACCGACCCGCAGACCGAGAACACCGTGCCGGCCGTCATCGTCGGCTCGCAGGTCGAGCCGCCCCTGGCCGGCCGCTACGACATGTACGTGGTGTTCCCGATGCAGCGCGAGCAGGCCACCCTCGACCTGATCACCCGCACCTTCCTCATCGGCGGGCTCGCGTTGGTGTTCCTCGTCGGGGTGATCGCCTGGGTGGTGACCCGTCAGGTGGTCTCCCCGGTGCGCCGGGCCGCCGTGGTCGCCGAGCGGCTCGCCTCCGGCCGGCTCAACGAGCGGATGCGGGCCCGCGGCGAGGACGACCTGGCCCGGCTGGCCAAGTCGTTCAACGAGATGGCCGACAGCCTGCAGACCCAGATCCGCCAGCTCGAAGGCCTCTCGCGGGTGCAGCAGCGCTTCGTCTCCGACGTGTCCCACGAGCTGCGCACCCCCCTGACGACCATCCGGATGGCCGCCGACCTGATCCACGACTCGCGGACCGGCTTCGACCCCGCGGTGTCCCGGTCGGCCGAGCTGCTGCACAACGAGCTCGACCGGTTCGAGGAGCTGCTCGCCGACCTGCTCGAGATCAGCCGATTCGACGCCGGGGCCGCCGCGCTCGACTCGGAGGTCACCGACCTGCGGGCCACGGTGGCGCGCGCCGTGCAGTCCGCCCAGCCGATCGCCGACCGCTGGGGCAGCACCATCACGGTCTCCTCGGACGGGCAGTGTGACGCCGAGATGGATGCCCGCCGGGTCGAGCGGATCCTGCGCAACCTCGTGGTCAACGCGCTGGAGCACGGCGAGGGCCGTCCGGTCGAGATCGCCATCGCGGTCAACGAGACCGCCGCGGCCGTCACGGTCCGCGACCACGGCGTCGGCCTGCGCCCTGGCGAGGGCGCCCTGGTGTTCAACCGGTTCTGGCGGGCCGACCCGGCGCGGGCCCGCACCACCGGCGGCACCGGGCTCGGCCTGGCGATCTCGCTGGAGGACGCGCGGCTGCACGACGGCTGGCTGCAGGCGTGGGGTGAGCCCGGAGAGGGGTCCTGCTTCCGGCTCACCCTGCCGCGCCGCGCCGGTGTCCCGATCGTCGAGGCGCCACTACCCCTGCGCCCCGACGACCTCACCGAACCTCCTGCGGAGCCCCAGGCCCCGGTGCGCCCCATCGTCCAGACCGGCGCCGCGCGCCCGGTGGGGAGCACGCGGCATACCCCCACCGCCCCGGGGCGTCCCCGATGAGGCGCCGGTATGCCGCGACGCTGGCTACGGGCGCGGTGCTCGCCGTCACCGCCTGCGGCGGGCTGTCCACCAGCTCGGCGATCCAGCCCGGGCTCGAGGTCGGGTCGGTGCAGGAGAACGAGGTGCGGGTGGAGGTCAACCCGGTGGCGCCGGGCTCCTCACCGCAGCAGGTGGTACAGGGCTTCATCCGCGCCGCCGCGGCCAGTGACGACTCCTATCAGGTCGCCCGGTCCTACCTCGCGAGCGGACCGCAGAGCACCTGGCGGCCCGACTCGTCGGTCGTCGTCTTCGGGTCCGACTCGGAAGTGACCTACAAGCCCAGTAACGACGACACCGTGACGGCCGTCGCCAAGGCCATCGCCCGCATCGACGGCGCCGGGCGCTACCAGGAGCTGTCGCCTCGGTCGAGGGTGCAGGTGACGTTCCGGCTCGAGCGCACGGGAGGCGAGTGGCGGATCAGCCAGATGCCCGACAACTTCGGCACCTGGCTGAGCCAGGCCGACCTCGACCGGCTCTACGACCCGTTCCGGATCTACTACGTGTCGGCCGGCGACCACCGGCTCGTCCCCGACATCCGGTGGCTGCCCCTCGGCACCGGCCTGGCGACCCGGCTCGCGCGCTCCCTCCTGGCGGGGGTGCCCGACTACCTCAAGGGGGCAGTGCGCACCGACATCCCGGCCGGCACGAAGCTCGCGGTCGACGCCGTGACGGTCGCGTCGGGCACGGCCAAGGTGGACCTCTCGGCCACCAAGCTTGGCAACGACCCCGGCCAGCGGCAGAACCTCGGCGCCCAGTTCCTCGCCACCGTCACCCAGGCCCCAGGGGTGGAACGGGTGGCCCTCCAGCTCGAGGGCGCCGACCTGCAGATGCCCAATGGCGACAGCACGGTCGACAGCCTGTCCCTGCTCGGGTTCCCCACACCGTCGGACCCCCTGGTCAAGCCGGTCCTGCGGGTCGGCACCACGCTGGTCGCGGTCGACCCGGACGACGTCGGCGACAACGGGCAGCGCCCACCACCACCCCAGGCCGCCAGCTTCCCGACGGTCCAACCGGGCTGGGCCTACCTCGCCATGTCGCGCAACGGCCAGGAGATCGCTGCCGTGGGAGGCGACCGGGCCCAGCTGATCCGCTGGCGGGGGACCACCCAGGTCCAGCTCACCGCGCCCGGCACGATGCTGACCCATCCGACCTACGACCGCGAGGACGTCCTGTGGGTCGCGGGTCGCGCCAACGGCGCCACCAGGGTCTGGGTCGTGAACGCGGCGGCCGACCCGGGAGACGCCTCCAAGTCCACCCCGCAGACCGTCTCGGCCGACTGGCTGAGCGGCCGTACGGTGGTCAGCCTGCGGCTCTCGCCCGACGGACAGCGGGTGGCGGTCGTGACCACCGACCGCGACGGCTCGAGCCCGCGGGTCGACGTCGCGGGGGTGGTGCGGCAGCCCAACGGACTCCCGGCCTCGCTCTCCACGCCGCTGCGGCTGGCCCCGACGCTGTCCCTGGCGCGCGACCTGGTCTGGGTCGACGACGCCACGGTGGCTGTCCTCGGACGACTGACGTCCAGCCAGGTGATCCGGCCCTGGCTGGTGCCACTGGGCGGACCCATTGCGGCCGGGCCGGAGATCGCCGGCGCGCGGACGATCACTACGGTCAACGGCGAGCGGGGGCTGGTCGTGACTACCGACGACCACGAGGTGCTGATCCGCGCCGGCAGCCGCTGGCAGCGGGTGGGCGAGGGGACCGACCTGCTGGTCGCGGCGCGCTGAGGACGCGCGGCTCGGCTCAGCCGGGTCCGGCCGGGGCGCGCAGCAGCGTGTAGTCGCCGCCGGTCGCGACGGTCGCCCAGCCGAGCCGGTCCTGCAGCGCGCCACTCAGCGCGGAGTCGGTGCGCAGCACCGCGTAGGCGGGCCGGGTCTCGGTGAGCAGGTCCTGCCAGCCCGGCTGGACGCGTTCGGTCCGGCGGTAGGCGGCGATGTGCTCGGGGGAGTACAGCTCGACCCGGAGGTCGATGACGGGCTCGAGCGTCGGGTGCTTCCACAGGAGCCAGCCGCTGAGGCCGAAGTCGTCCAGCACCACGGTGCCGGCCGGCAGCTCCGCCAGCGCCGAGTCCACCGCGCCGACCTTGCCGGGGAACTGTTGCGCGGTGGGGCCGGCGGAGCCGGCCGCCAGGGCGGTGGCGAGCGCCAGTGCGGCGGCCCACGACGCCAGCACGGCCCGGCGCTCGCGCCTCGACCAGCCCTCGCGGGCTCGACCGACCAGCGGCTGGATCGCCGTGGCGAGCAGGGGCGCCGCCAGGATCGCCCCGAGCGGCACGAGACGCCACATCACCAGGGTGAGGCCGAGCGACAGGGTGAGCTGGGCCAGCTCCCAGACCCGCGGGCGGTGCCGGGTCACGAGCCAGGCCAGCGGCGTGGCGACCCCCATGCCCAGGGCCGCGATCGCGAAGACGTTGTTGACCGGTGTCGCCCGCCACTCCTCGGCGAGCCCAGCGGCGTTGGCCGCCACGTCGAAGGGGGTGAGCAGGAGGGCCGGGCCCAGCGGGGTCAGCGCGACCACTGCGGCGCACGCGGCCACCAGCCCGGCGAGCTGCGCCGTGCGTCGCCGGTCGGGCCGGGTCACGGGGTCGACGACCAGTGCAGCCAGGAACACGGCACTGACGAGGAGGCCGAAGGTCCACAGGCCGTGGCTGCACCCCCAGAGCCAGAACACCGGGATGAGCCACCAGCGAGGACGGCCGTCGCGCACCGTGCGGGACCAGGCGAGCACGACGACGGCGAAGCAGACGAAGCTCACGAGCTGGGGACGGGGGTTGAGCCCGGCCCCACAGCCCAGCACGCCGATGGCCGCCGCCGCGGAGGAGGCCAGCCGCCCGGCCGACTGCCGCGCCGTGAGATAGAGGAGCACGACGAGGGAGAGGCTGGCCAGGGAGCGCAGCCAGACCACTGCCCCCATCCCGGTGAGGTCAACCAGCCACGCGGTGACGGCCTCGGGCAGCCACTGGGTGGCCGTGTAGGGGTGGACGGCGAAAGCCGCCCACGGGTCGGTGCCGCGCAGCTGGTGGGTGTCGAGGATGTGCCGGCCCACCCGCAGGTGCCACCAGGTGTCGACCTCTTGGTACCGCCCCGTGCCGAAACCGAACCCGACGAGGAGCGCCACGGCATACCCGAAAATGCCCAGGGCGCGGGAGAAGGACCGGGTCACGGTGCCACCAGCAGGACGAAGCCCCGGTCCCGGGCCTGCACGGTCCAGTGGGACTCATCCTGCAGCGCGCCGGCGAGGGGAGCGGACTCGAGGAGGAGGGCGGCCCTCGGCGCGGTCTTCGCGATGAAGGACTGCCAGCCGGGTTCGGCGGCGCGGGCGTCGATGTAGTCGCGCACGTGGTCGGGGGCGTACGACTCGATCCGCAGGTCGAACACCGGTCGCAGCTGGGGCGCGGTGTAGAGCAACCAGCCGGTCACGTCGCCCTCGGCGAGGACGCGGGTGCCGGCCGGCAGCGCGTCGAGCGGGGCCTGCAGGGCCTGCGGCACGTAGGCCGGCTCCTGGCGGGCCGCGCTCGCGGACAGCGGGAGGGCGACCAGCGCCGCCACCACGACCGCGGCGAGCAGGGCCCACCGCTCCGTGGCAGGGGCGGGGCGTTCGCGGTCGAGCGAACCCCAGCGCAGCGTGCCGGCGGCCGCCACCATCGGCGCGAGGACCAGCGCTGCGACCGGCACCGTCCGCTGCATCGAGAGCGTCAACACGATCGACAGCAGGAGGAGCAGCACCTGCCAGAGCGGAGGCCGGTCGGGCTGGAAGAGCCAGAGCGCCACCAGCACCGCGCAGAGCCCGAGGGCCACCGCCACGTGTGGGTCGCGCGCCGAGGACGGCAGCCACTCCTCGACGAACTGGCGCCCGTTCGAGCCGGCTGCGAACGGCGTCGCGAGGATCCTGGGGCCCAGCGGGGTCAGGGCCGTCGCGGCCAGGCTCGCCACCCAGACCCCCGCCATCCGGCGGTGCCCGGCCCGGCCCCAAGGCGTGGCGACGACGCACACCGCACCGACGGCCAGGCCGAGCGACCAGATGCCGTGGGTGCAGGCCAGCAGCCAGCTGAGGGGCACCAGGGACCAGCGGGCCCGCCCGTCACGCGCACTGGCCTGCCACAGCGCCACGACGGGCGCCAACAGGACGAAGCCGAGCAGCTGGGGTCGTTCGGTCAGCGCCGGCCAGGCGGCCAGCATCACCGCCGAGCTGACCACCAGCGAGATCCGTACGTCCGCAAGGGCGCGCAGGGCGAGGTGGACCGCGACGAACAGCGCGACGATGCCCAGGTCCCGCGTCCACACCACCGCGCCGAGCCCGAACCGGTCGGTCAGGTCCGAGACGACGATGGAAGGCAGCCACTGGGTGGGCACGTAGGCGTGCGTGGCGAAGGGTGCCCACGGGTCGGGCAGGCCGAACCGGCCGCCCTCCCGCAGGAACTGCCCCACGCGCAGGTGCAGCCAGGGGCTGGGGTCGCCCACCGGTCGGGTCAGCGCGAGGGGGGCCAGGGCCACGGCCACCGCAGGCAGCAGGATCGCCCAGCCACGGAGAAGTGGGGTTCGCCTGGGCATGTCCTCATTCTTCGCAGGTTGCCCATAGCGGCGCACGCAGGCGCACCGGCATCGGCTGTACGGGGGAGCGGGAGCAGTCGAAAGTACCGGTCGGGGCTGGCACGTTGGGCGATTATCGCGGCGCCTACGAACTGGGACCGTGTGCTTGACGCCAAGGGAAATCGTCCCGCGCTCACCGCTCTACCCAGAAAGGGGCTCATCTCATGCTCCAGTTCGTGGCAAAGCTGAACACCGCGCTCGCTGCTCGCGAGAAGGGTGCGACCGCCGTCGAGTACGGCCTGATGGTCGCCCTCATCGCCATCGTCATCATCGTCGCCGTGGCGCTCCTCGGCACCAACCTCAGCACGCTGTTCAACAACACCGCCAACAGCGTCTGACCATTTCCTCGCGACCGCGCGCACCGGTCGCCCACTCGTGACCGTGATCGGCCGCCTCCACCCAGGGGACCACGACGCAACCCGCGTCCAGCCCCGCACCGGAGGCGGCCGATTCGCACGTCCCCTACGCGCGTGACTCGGTGGCGGGTATCGGCCGTTCGGGGGAGAGAGTGGAGTCGAAGGTGCCGGTTGGGGATGGCATGACGGACGATTACCCACCGTCCTCGGAACTGCGAGTCTTCTCACCGCGGGGCACACGGCCACCGCGCCCGTTGGTCTCGAAAGGACTACTCACATGCACAAGTTCGCCGCCAAGCTTCACACCAAGCTCGTCTCCCGCGAGAAGGGTGCGACCGCCGTCGAGTACGGCCTCATGGTTGCCCTCATCGCGATCGTCATCATCGTCGCCGTTGCGCTGCTCGGCACGAACCTCAGCACGCTGTTCAAGAACACCGCCACCAGCATCTGACGTAACCAAGAAAATCCGACGGGCCACAACTTCAGCCCGCCGAACCCAGGAGGAAGCATGACCGCACGACTCGCTCGTATCGCGCCCTTCGGCCGGTCCGCCGCGGGAGTGCGGCTGCGCTCCTCCGACAGCTGGCTGAACCGTGGTCGCCCCGGAGTCCACCGGGGCGACCACGGAGCCACCGCTGTCGAGTACGGCCTGATGGTGGGCCTCATCGCCATCGTCATCGTGGTCTCCGTCGTGGCCTTCGGGCACAACGTGAGCGACCTCTACAACGTGCCGTCGAGCATCTTCAACCCGTAGGACGCGCCCCGCCGGCGCGTCCTCCACCGTCTGACCTCAAGCAAGGGAATCACATCGTGGGACGCAGAATCGTCGCCATCTTCGCGGCCGCCGTCGTGGCACTGCTCGGCGTGGTCGCCGTGCTGATGTACGCCAAGGGTGCTGACGACAGGGCCATCGCTGCGCAGGACCCATCGTCCGTGTATGTGGTCAAGTCCGTCGTGCCCGCTGGCACGACGCTCAAGGACTCGGTGCAGAGCGGCCTGATCATCAAGACCTCGGTCGCCGCGAAGGGTGTGCCGCTCGGTGCCCTGCAGGGCGTCACCGGTTCGAATGGTGGGCTGTACGCCCTCTCGGACATCCAACCCGGCGAGTACGTGCTCGCCGACCGCTTCGGCACCAAGCCCGTGGGCACCAAGGCCATCGACGTGCCGGCCGGTCAGGTCGCGGTGTCCATCGCCCTGGCTGACCCCGCCCGCGTCGGCACCTTCCTCACGCCCGGGTCCAAGGTCGTCCTGTTCGACACCTACACGCCCACCGAGACGGCAGTGAAGGACGGCGCCGACGCCACCAAGCTGAGCCAGCAGACCCGCGTCCTCCTCGACGACGTCCTGGTCATCGCGATGGGCGAGGCCTCGCTCACCCCGACGCAGGCCCCCACCGACGCGGGGGAGGACTCCGCCGGCTCGGCTCCGGTCCGGGGTGCCCTCATGACCGTCGCGGTGTCGCCCGCTGACGCCACCCGCCTGGTGCACGGGATCCAGACCGGCAACCTGTACGCCGCACTGCGTGGCACGGACCCCAAGATCGACCTCGGTAAGGTCATCTCCGAAGCCACCCTCTTCTCCGCCAAGTAGGAGTGCGTCATGACCCTCCTGTGGGACGCCGACCCCGGCGCCACCGAGCGCTACGACTTCGCGGTGGGTGCGATCACCCGCTTCGAGACCCAGGCCACCATGGTCCGGGCGCTCGAGGACAACCCGACCGAGCTGCTCGTCCTGATCGGTCCGGACGTCGACATGGATGCCGCCTGCCAGTTCGCCGAGCTCTGCCGCGTGGAGCGCCCCGAGCTCGGGGTCATCCTCCTGCGCCGGCGCATCGACGTGGCCGTGCTGGGCCAGGCCCTGCGCGCCGGCATCCGCGAGGTCATCACCTCCGACGACGTCACCGGTCTGGCCGATGCGGCGCGCCGCAGCCGCGACCTCTCGACCCGCGTGCACGGGCACGCCGGAGAGTCGGGGGGCGTCGGCGCCAAGACGGCCCGGGTCGTGACGGTGTTCTCGGCGAAGGGCGGCGTCGGCAAGACGACGTTCGCGACGAACCTCAGTGCCTACCTGGCCTCTACCGGCTCGCGAGTGCTGCTCATCGACCTCGACCTCGCCTTCGGCGACGTCGGCATCAGCCTGCAGATGCTGCCCCAGAACTCGATCATCGACCTGGTCAGCATGGCCGGCAACATCGACGAGCAGGCCATCAAGGCCGTCGTCACCAAGCACGACAGCGGCCTCGAGGCGATCAGCGCGCCGGCCGAGCCGAGTGACGCGGACCGGGTGCCGGGCACCACGGTCGCCGAGCTCGTCCGCGTGGCCAAGCGGCACTACGACTACGTCATCCTCGACACCCCGCCGGCCTTCACCTCGCACGTCCTGGCGGCCTTCGATGACAGCGACCTGCTGATCCTGATCGCCACCCTCGACATCCCCGCGGTCAAGAACCTGCGCCTCACCCTCGACACCCTCGACCTCCTCGGCAACAAGAAGGAGTCACGCCTTGTCGTGCTCAACCGCTCCGACGCGAAGGTCGGGCTCCGACCGGAGGACGTCGTCGCGGCCATCAAGCAGGACATCGCCGTGATGGTGCCGAACAGCACCGCGGTGCCGGCCTCGGTCAACCGTGGGGTGCCGATCATCCTCGACGAGCCGAAGCACGCGGTGAGCGTCGCCCTGCGCGACCTCGCCGACCGCTTCATCCGTGTCCCCGACGCCCCGACGGGTGCGGCCGACGCACCCGGGACGTCACAGCAGTCCCCCAAGGCCAGCCGCTGGTCCCTGTCGCGTGGAGGTAACCGATGAGCCTGGCCGACCGGCTCGAGAGCGTCCGTCGCAGTCAGGCGTCTGCGACCGAGTCCAGTGCGAGTGCGCCCTCGGCCAACGACCGGCCGCGCCTGATCGACCCGTTCGCCACGGTGAAGGCCAGCGTCCACCAGGCGCTGATGGACTCGCTGGGTCCGCAGCTGTACGACCCGCACCTCGACCAGAACGAGCTCGAGCAGAAGGTGCGGCACACCCTGCAGGAGGTCATCGACCACGAGGACACGCCGCTCTCGCTCGCCGACCGCACGCGGATCTCCCAGGAGGTCTCGGACGAGATCCTCGGCCACGGTCCGCTGGAGCCGCTGCTCCGCGACAGCGAGATCACCGAGATCATGGTGAACGGGCCCGACCAGATCTACGTCGAGCGCGCCGGCAAGCTGTATGCCGTCGAGACCCACTTCGCCTCCGACGCCCACCTGCGCCGCACGATCGACAAGATCGTGGGCCGCGTGGGTCGCCGCGTCGACGAGGCCAGCCCGCTCGTGGACGCCCGCCTGCCCGACGGATCGCGTGTCAACGCGGTGATCCCGCCGATCGCCTTGGACGGGTCGCTGCTCACCATCCGCAAGTTCGCGACCGACCCGTTCACGGACAAGGACCTCATCGCCTTCGGCACCTTCACGCCGCAGGTCCGCGACTTCCTCTCGGCCTGCGTCCGGGGTCGCCGCAACATCATCATCTCCGGTGGTACCGGTTCGGGTAAGACGACCCTGCTCAACGTGGTGTCGTCGTTCATCCCCGCCGACGAGCGCATCGTCACGATCGAGGACGCCGCGGAGCTCCAGCTCCACCAGGACCACGTCCTGCGGCTGGAGTCCCGCCCCTCCAACATCGAGGGTCGCGGCGAGATCGCCATCCGTGAGCTCGTCAAGAACTCGCTGCGTATGCGCCCCGACCGCATCGTCGTCGGTGAGTGCCGTGACGGCGCCGCCCTCGACATGCTCCAGGCCATGAACACCGGTCACGACGGCTCGCTCACCACCGTGCACGCCAACAGCCCGCGCGACAGCCTGTCCCGCCTCGAGACCATGGTGCTCATGGCCGGCGTCGACCTGCCCGTGCGAGCCATCCGCGAGCAGGTCGCCGGCGCCGTCGACATGGTCATCCAGCAGGCCCGTATGAAGGACGGCTCGCGTCGCGTCACCGCGATCAGCGAGGTGATCGGCATGGAGGGCGAGATCATCACCATGCAGGATCTGTTCACCTTCGACTACAGCGCCGGCCGGGACGAGCAGGGTCGCTTCCGCGGCGCGCTCAAGAGCAACGGGCTCCGGCCCAAGTTCGCCGACGACCTGCGTGACCAGGGCATCGAGCTGCCGGCAGACCTCTTCATCAAGGGGTTGTGATGGTGCGTGGTACCCAGCGCGCCGGCCGCGCGCTGCTCACCGCGGGACTGGTCGGGCTCCTCGCCGCAGTGCCTGCCTTGGCCGCGGACAGCTCGGTCACGGTGACCGGGATCGAGGTCAAGTCCGGCAACCTGATCGGCCTGATCTCCTCCACGTCCGGGTCGGACATCGACCCCTCGCTCGACGTGACGGTGGCCGGGAAGACCTACCCGGTCGACGCGATCACCAGCGGCTCCGGCTCGCCAGTGGCCCGGACCGCGATCATCGTCGTCGACACCAGCGGCTCGATGGGGACGACGGGGATGGCCACCGTGCGCTCCGCCGTCGGGGCGTTCCTCAAGAGCGTCCCCGACGACGTGCGGATCGGCGTCGTGTCGTTCTCCGGCAAGGCCAAGCTGAACCTCCCGCCCACGGGCGACCAGGGCAAGGTCCAGACCGCGGTCAACGCCCTGACCGCCGACGGTGAGACCGCGCTGTACGACGGGGTCACCCTCGCGGTGAAGTCGCTCGGCAGCAAGGGCGAGCGCAGCCTGTTGATCCTCAGCGACGGTGGTGACACCGCGAGCACGGCCACCCAGGCCTCGACCGTGGCCGCCCTGAAGGGTGCCAAGGTCCGCGCTGAAGCCGTCTCGTTCAAGTCCACCGACAGCAACGTCAGCGTGCTCCAGAGCTTCGCCAAGGCGGGCGGCGGCAGCGTCGTCTCCGCGGCCAACGCAGGCAGTGTGCAGAACGCCTTCACCTCCGCTGCCAAGACCCTCGCCTCGCAGCTCAGCTTCTCGATGCCGCTCCCGGTGGGCGTCGGTGGCGCCCAGAACGTCAAGATCTCCGGCCAGTCGAACGGCAAGCCGTTCGCGACGACCGCGCTCGTGGACTTCGGAGCCGGCGTGGCCGCCCCGACCAAGGCGACCTCGGACAACTCACCGGTCGTCGGCCCCACCGAGGACGTCGTGAAGGCGGCACCCAAGCCTGCGGTCCTGCCGATCCTCGGGGTCTCCCCGATCCTCGGCATCGCCATCGGGGCGGTCTTCCTGGCCCTGATGGTGCTGGTGATCTCGCTGGCGAGCTCGTCCTTCAAGTCCGGTCGCCGCACCCGGGTCGAGAACATCGACCGCTACGTGGCCGCCGGCACCGCCGCGATCGGCAAGGCCAAGTCCCGCCCGAACGTGATGTCGGAGAACCTCGTGTTCCTCGGCGAGCGGATGATGGAAGGTCGCTCGTCGACCAGCAAGACGATGGCCCACATCCAGCGTGCCGACCTGCCCCTGCGCGCAGGAGAGTGGTGGGTGCTGCGCATCGTGGCTGTCGTCGCGACGGTCGCCGCCTCGATGATCTTCTTCCGTGGCGGCCTCCTGGCGACGATCGCGGCTGCCCTGGGCGGTCTGGTGGTCGGGATCTTCGGGCCGGCCTTCGTCCTGCGCTTCCTCTCCAACCGTCGGGGCAAGAAGTTCGACAGCCAGCTGCCCGACGTGCTGACCCTGGTGGCCAGCAGCCTGAGCACCGGCTTCTCCCTGCCGCAGGCGCTCGACGCCGTGGCCAAGGACGCCGCCGAGCCGGCCGCGAAGGAGTTCGCCCGGGCCCTGGCCGAGACCCGCATCGGCTCTGACATCGCGGACTCGCTGGAGCGGATGTCCGACCGGATGGACAGCGACAACATGCGCTGGACCTCGATGGCCATCCGGATCCAGCGTGAGGTCGGTGGAAACCTGGCCGAGACGCTGCGCACCACCGCCAAGACGCTTCGTGAGCGTGAGGAGCTCCGTCGCCACGTCCGCGCCCTCTCGGCCGAGGGCCGGCTGTCGGCCTACATCCTCGTCGCGCTCCCGATCGGGGTCTTCCTCTACACGATGAAGACCAACCGTGAGTACATCGAACTCCTCTGGACCCGACCGATGGGTATAGCCATGATCATCGGCGGCGTCATCTCGCTCGGCATCGGCATGGCCTGGATGCGCAAAGTCGTGGATGTGAAGGTCTGATGGGAACAATTCTGCTCGTCCTCGCGCTCGTCTTCATCGGTGGAGCTCTGGGCACTCTGGTGCTCGCCACGGGCCTCGGCGCCGGCCAGCCCACCGGGGTCGCTCGGTCCCTCGACCTGATCGAGCGGACCATCGACAAGAACGAGGTGGGCAAGTCCGACCTCCCGGCCATGGAGCGGCTCGTCGCCCCGATGCTCAACCAGACCCGCGCCCTCGCGCAGCGCCTGTCGCCGACCGGGGCCAACGACCGCATCGTGCGTCGGCTCAACCTGGCCGGCAACCCCGGCTCCTGGACGGTCGAGCGGGTGATGGGCGCCAAGGGCATCGGCCTCTTGGTGGGAGCGGTCCTCGGCTTCCTGTTGGGCGGACAGCTCAGCATCCGCGGCCTGGTCATCTGCGCCGCCGCCGCGGCAGCCGGGTTCTTCCTGCCCGACCTGCTGCTCATGAACACCGGCCAGAAGCGCCAGGAGGAGCTGCAGCGCGGCCTCGCCGACGCCCTCGACATGCTGACCGTCTGTGTGGAGGCCGGTCAGGGCTTCGACGCGGCGCTGCTGCAGGTCGCTCGCTCCACCACCGGCCCGATCTCGGGTGAGTTCGCCCGCGTGCTGTCGGAGATCCAGATCGGCAAGACGCGAGGCGCGGCGTTCTCCTCGCTGGCCGCCCGCACCACGGTCTCCGAGGCCAAGACCTTCGTGAGCGCCCTGGTCCAGGCCGACCGGCTGGGTCTGCCCATCGGCAACGTGCTGCGCGAGCAGTCCAACCAGATGCGTCTCGTGCGCCGTCAGCGGGCCGAGGAGAAGGCCATGAAGGTGCCGGTGAAGATCCTCTTCCCGATGCTCCTGTTCATCTTCCCCGCCCTGTTCATCGTCATCATCGGCCCCGGTGCCATCCGGATCGCCGACACCTTCGGGAACATGTGAGCTGACCCCACCAGCCGGTACGACAGAAGGACCCCGCCACCGGCGGGGTCCTTCTGCATGCGGTGCGTCCGCGGCACACCCGGTCGCTGTGGTGGGTATGCCGCGTGGTGCTGGTCAGTGCCGCGCGTGGCCCACCGACTCGGCCTTCACCAGCCCGAGGCGCAGCGCGGACATCACCGCGGAGGCGCGGTTGTGGGCGCCGAGCTTCTCGTAGACCTTGGAGACGTGGGTCTTCACGGTCGACTCGCTCATGTAGAGCTTCTTGGCGACGGCCGCGATGGAGTCACCGGCGACGAGGCGGTCGAGGACCTCGGCCTCACGGGGCGTGAGGCGGGGCTTGTCGCTCGAGTCCCGACGGCGCAGCGCCTCGGCGAGCCCGGTCGCCATGAAGGCGTCGGGCGCGACGGCGGCCCGGCGGACCGCGGCGATGACCTCGTCGGAGGGGGCCGACTTCAGGACCAGCGCCGACGCGCCCAGGTCGAGCGCCTCCAGCAGGGTCTCGTCGTCGTTGTGCATGGTCAGGACCACGATGCCGAGCCGGGGCGAGGCCTCGCGCGCGGCGCGGGCCAGCACCAGTCCCGAGCCGTCGGGCATGGACACGTCGACGACGAGCACGTGGATGAGGTTCTGGGCGAGGACGGTGCGTCCCTCTGCGATGCCTCCCGCCTGGCCGACGACGGCCAGGTCGGGCTCGCTGTCGATCATGCGGCAGACGGCTTCGCGGACGAGGGTGTGGTCGTCGATCACCACGACGTTGATGGTCATGAGGGCTGGGGGATCCTTTCGTTGGACAGCGTTGCTGAGGGAGCGGCGCCACGAGCACGCATGCGCATGCGGAGGGCGACGCCTTCAACGCCGAAGGGTTCGATGGAGATCTCCCCGCCGAGGCTGAGCAGGGGATGGTCGCCGAAGTCGCGTTCGGTGAGGGTGCTGGTGCCGTCGTGAGCCATCCACAGCTCCACTCTCGGGGCTGCGACGTTGAGCCGCACCTCGACGGTCTCGGCATTGAGGGAGTGCCGGGCGTCGGCCAGCATCCGCAGGAACAGTCGGTAGATGAGGACCTCGGTGTGCGCGGGCAGCCGGAACCCGGTCTCGCTGAGGTGCATCCGGGTGGTCACGCCCGACGACGACCCGAAGTTCTGGAGCCGGGCGCCGATCATCGCGCCGAGCCCGGTGTCGGGGCGCACCGCGATCCGCAGGTCGGCGATGTGCAGCCGCAGGTCACCCAGGACCCGCGACACGTCCACGCGCAGGGCGTCCAGCTCGTCGGCGAGGGGGGAGTCGGCGCCGCGTGCCTTGCGCCGCACGGCATCGATGCCGAAGCCGAGCGCGACCATCTCCTGGGCGATCCCGTCGTGCATCTCCCGGGCCAGCCGCTCGCGCTCCTCCAGCCCGGCGCGCTCGCGCAGCCCGGCGAAGAGCACCGACAGGTCGATGTTGGCCGCATGGCGGTCAGCCACGCCCTGGGCCGCGACGAGGTCCTCCTCGCGGAACGGCGTGACCAGGGGGCGGTCGGCGACCAGGAGGCCGAGGCGGTCGCCCTTGTCGTCGTTGAGGGGCACGACGATGACCGAGCGGGCGACGAGGTCGTCCTTCCACTCCGCGAGGGTCGCCTCGCCGCGTCGCCAGGTCCACGCGAGGACGGAGTCCTGCTCCATGGGGTCGGGCCAGGGCGTGCGGTCAGCGCCACGGATGGCCAGCGGCACGGCCGGGTCGTCGCCGTAGCCGACGAGGATCGCGCTGCGGGCCGAGCGCATCTGGTTGCTGAGGTCCTGGAGCGCCATCTCGGCGGACCCGGGCGCGTCGAAGCCGGTGTCGAGGGTGTCGGCGAGCTCGTGCAGCCGGCGGAGCAGCAGGCTCGCCTCGGCCGCCACGTTGGCGTCGGGGAGCACCTCCTCCGGCTCGAGCTCGCGGGACCAGGCCCCGAGCAGCCCGAAGAGCACGGCCAACAGCGAGGCGAGGGTGATCAGCTGGGCTTCGGGCGGCGTCAGCTGCTTGAGCCACTGCGAGGTGGCCAAGGCGACGACCAGGCCGACCAGCGGCGCGGAGAAGGCGCCGGTGCGGGCGAACCGCGATCCGGCGTGGTAGGCGGGGATGAGGATGAGCAGCTTGGACCACGATCCCTCGCTCCCCATGCCGATCCCCGCGGAGACGACCCCGACGACCAGCAGCGCGATCAGCTGGGTGTTCCGGAAGGCGCCCTGGATGACGGTGAGGTACCCGAGGCTGGCCGCGGCGAGGTCGAGCGTCACCACCAGCAGGATCCACGGCAGGGCCGTGACGAAGCTTCCGTCGATGTAGGCGAACAGTCCGGCCACTGCGGCCATCGACAGGCGGAGCCGGGTGGACACGGCCAGATGGGGCAGCCAACGCATACACGCCTCCCGTCTCACGTCCCCGGCGCCCAGCAGTTGTCCACAGGCCGAGGCCCAGACTAGTCGTGTCCCCACGCTTGCGCCCCCCAATCAGCGGCAACACACCGTCGAGCCCACGATGTGGCCCATGTCGCGCGAGCGCCCATGGTCCAGCCCGGTCGGAGCCGTCGACGCTCTCCGTGCCCTGACCGACCTCGCGCTCCCCGTCGGCTGCGCCGCCTGCGGGCGCCCGGACCACCTCCTGTGCCCCGCCTGCGAGGCCGACGTGGCGGCCTCCCTGTGGCCGAGCGGCCCCAGGGCCGTGCGTCCGCGGCCGGTCCCGCGCGGGCTGCCGCCGGTGCACAGCGCAGGCCGGTATGCCGGGTCGCTGGCTGCCGTCGTCACGGCCTACAAGGACGACGGCCGCCGCGACTGCACCGGCCTGCTGGGCGGGCTGCTCGCCGGCTCGCTGGATGCCGCGGTGGTGGGGTGTCCGGAGGTGGTCGCGCGCTGGCGCCGCGGCGACGGGCCGGTGCTCGTCGTCCCGGTGCCGTCCTCGGCAGCCGCCCGTCGCCGGCGGGGTGACGCGCCGCTGCGGGCCCTGGCCGAGCGCGCCGTCACCGGCTTCGACCCGACTGAGGCGGTCCTCGCCGACGCGCTGCGCGCCCGGCGCCGGGTGGCCGACCAGGCCGGCCTCGGGGCGCGGGAGCGGGCCGTCAACCTCGAGCACGCGATGGCGGTTCGACCACGCTGGGGGGCCGTCGTCGACGGGGCGGCGTGCGTCGTCGTCGACGACGTCCTGACGACCGGGTCGACCCTGGTCGAGGCCGCCCGCGCGCTGCGTGCGGCGGGCGCGACCGTGGTCGTGGCCGCCACCATCTGCGCCACCCAGCGGCGCTCCGGCGGCCGGACCGGGTCGCTGTCCCACGGGTTGGAACGGCACCCGGGGCCGGGTTTCCCCGTCCACGAACCGCCTGAGCACGGCATACAGGTGGCACACCACGGACTCCGGGCAAACGCTGAACCAATCCTTGTGTCGTAAACCTCCGGCGTGGTCTACCGTCGGTACATGGCCCCCCTGGCCCCCGTGCACGTCACGCGAACAGGGCGCCTCGGACGCGGTCCGAAGGGCGCTCTGCGGCAGGGAGCGGAGCAGCAGGACACGCCGACCACCGGGTGCTCCCGCACGCCCGCGTGGAGGTGCTGCCGCGGCTGACCACCGGGCTGCGCAGCCCGACCCACACTCCCGCCGAACCCATGGAGGAACACCGTGGAGATTGTCGTCACCGGACGCCACATGCAGGTCTCAGACCGATTCCGTGACCACCTCGACGAAAAGCTCGCCAAGATCCCGCAGCTCGCCCCCCGGGTGCAGCGCGTCGATGTCATCGTGAGCCACGAGCCCAACAAGCGGCAGGCGAAGTCCTGCGAACGGGTCGAGATCACCTGTCACGTGAAGGGCCCGATCGTGCGGGCCGAGGCATGTCTCGACGACAAGTACGCCGCGCTCGACCTGGCGCTGGACAAGCTGATGGAACGCCTCAGGCGGGCCCAGGACCGCAAGCGGGTGCACCGCGGGAGGCACGCACCCGAGTCGGTGGCCGCTGCGACGGCGCGGATCCAGGAGCCCGGCGCATCGACCGGCGAGGACCACGTGCACGACGGCCTCGACGGTGACGGCGACCGGTTCGGCGCCCAGGGCAACTCGCCGGTCGAGATCCGCGAGAAGATCCACGCGACCGTGCCGATGGCGCTCGACCAGGCGGTCCGCGAGATGGAGCTCGTCGGGCACGACTTCTACCTCTACCACGACGAGGACACCGGCCAGCCGAGCGTCGTCTACCGCCGCAGGGGCTGGTCCTACGGCGTGATCCACCTCGACGTCACCGAGGACGAGGGCGCGGAGCGCAAGGTCTCCTGACCTGCGACGACGACGACACCGGGCGAGCCCAGAGGGCGTTTCGTCCGGTGTCGTCGCTGTCCGTGACAGTATGTGCCTCGTGTCGAATGGGGATGGTGTGCTGGGCAGCGGTGCCGACCCGATCAGGGTCGTCATCGCGGACGACCACGTCCTCTACCGCCGGGGCCTGCAGATGGTGGTGTCGCAGGACGACGACATCGAGATCGTCGGCGAGGCGGGTGACGGCAAGGAGGCCGTCGACCGCACCGTCGAGCTGCTTCCCGACGTCGTGCTGATGGACGTGCGGATGCCCCACACCTCGGGCATCCAGGCCTGCCAGACGATCAAGGCCCTCGTGCCGTCGACCAAGATCATCATGCTGACGATGTCCGACGAGGAGTCCGACCTCTACGAGGCGGTCAAGGCCGGTGCCAACGGCTACCTGCTCAAGGACGTGCCGGGCGAGGAGATCGCCGACGGCGTGCGCGCGGTGTTCAACGGCGACTCACTGCTGTCACCCTCGATGGCGTCCAAGCTGCTCGCCGAGTTCGCCCACATGAGCAAGCGCCAGGGCGAGCGCCCCAGCGGCGTCGGCGCCCCGCGGCTGACCGACCGCGAGCTCGAGGTGCTGCGGCTCGTCGCGCGCGGGCTGGCCAACAAGGAGATCGCCCACCAGCTGTTCATCTCCGAGAACACCGTCAAGAACCACGTGCGCAACATCCTCGAGAAGCTCCAGCTCCACTCGCGGATGGAGGCGGCCATGTACGCCGTCCGCGAGAACCTCCTCGAACCCGGCGAGTGACCTGCAGGCCTGGTTGACCAAGGACGTGGCGTGACCACTGAACCGGTGCGGCTGACGCGTGCCCAGGCACGGCGGATCGCCCTCGCCGCCCAGGGCTTCGCCGAGCCGCGCCCGGCGCCGGGCAGCGCCACGATGCGGCACGTCCAGCGCGTCATCGACCGCGTGCAGATCGTCCAGATCGACAGCGTCAACGTGCTCACCCGCAGTCAGTACCTGCCGTTCTTCTCCCGGCTCGGCCCCTACGACACCGCCCTGCTCGACCGGGCCCGCGACCGCGCCCCGCGTCGGCTGGTCGAGTACTGGGCCCACGAGGCGAGCCTGATCCCGCCCACGACCTGGCCGCTGCTCGACTTCCGCATGCAACGCGCCCTGCAGGACTCGTGGGGCGGCATGCAGCGGGTCGCCCGCGAGCACCCCGAGCTGGTGGCGGCGGTGCTCGCCGAGGTCGGCGCGCGGGGTCCGATCACGTCACGCGGCCTGGAGGCCGCGCTCGAGCACGACCTCCCGCGCCAGCGTGACGAGTGGGGCTGGAACTGGTCGCTGGTCAAGAGCGCGCTCGAGCACCTCTTCTGGGCCGGCCAGATCACCAGCGCCGGCCGGACCAGCCAGTTCGAGCGACGGTATGCCGCGCTGGAGCGGGTGCTGCCCGGACACCTCGCCGCCGAGGTCGCCGACCCCGCAGCCAGGCCGCCGCACGACGTCGCCTTCCGGGAGCTGGTCCTCATCGCGGCCCGGGCCCACGGGGTGGGCACCGAGCAGTGCCTGCGCGACTACTTCCGGCTCAAGCCGGAACAGGCCCGGCCGGCCCTCGAGTCCCTCGTGGCGGAGGGGGCGCTCGTGCCGGCCACGATCGAGGGCTGGAAACGGCCGGCCTACCTGCACCCCGAGGCGCGCCGGCCCCGGAAGGTGCACGCCCAGGCGCTGCTCAGCCCGTTCGACTCGCTGGTCTGGCAGCGGGACCGCACCGCCGCGATCTTCGGCATGGACTACCGGCTGGAGATCTACGTGCCCGCCCACCTGCGGGTGCACGGCTACTACGTCCTGCCGTTCCTGTTCGGCGACGCGCTCGTGGCGCGCTGTGACCTCAAGGCCGACCGAGCGGCAGGGGTGCTGCGGGTGCAGGCTGTGCACTGGGAGCCAGGGGCCCCCGAGGCGGCCCGGGCCGCCCTCGACGACGAGCTGGCCCTGATGGCCGGCTGGCTGGGCCTGGCCGGCGTCGCCTGACAGGCGTTCCTTGGCGGGGCGCCCCCGTGGCGGGATCCTGCCGGGGGTTGTCCGGAATGCGCTGTCAGGCGCCGACGGTTGGCAGATAGCCTGCGACAGTGACGATTCCTGCCGCTACCCAGGTGACGACCCCGACCCGACGGCCGGCCATCCACCGGGCCTGGTGGGTGGCGCTCGTGATCCTCGGCGCCCTCGTGGCCGCAGCCGGCTTCCGGTCGTCGACCGGGGCCCTGCTCGAGCCGCTCGAGTCCGAGTTCGGCTGGTCGCGGGCCACCACCTCCGGCGCGGTCACGGCCAACCTGGTGATCTACGGGCTGACCGCGCCGTTCGCGGCCGCGCTCATGGAGCGGTTCGGCCTGCGCCGGGTGGTCTGCCTCGCCCTCGTCCTCGTGGCGCTCGGCAGCGGGCTCACCACCGTGATGACCGCCCCCTGGCAGCTGTGGCTGCTCTGGGGGGTGTTCGTGGGCGTCGGGGCCGGGGCGATGGCCCTCGTGCTGGGGGCCGTCGTCGCGAACCGGTGGTTCGTGGAGTCGCGCCGCAGCCTGGTCACCGGGGTGTTCTCCGCAGCCGGTGCCGCTGGACAGCTGGTCTTCCTCCCCGGGATCGCCGCCCTGGCCACCGGGCCGGGCTGGCGCTGGTCGGCGCTCGTGGTCACCGGCGCGGCCCTGCTCCTGGTGCCGCTGGTCCTGCTGGTCGTCCGCGACCGACCGGCCGACCTCGGCCTGCGGCCCCTGGGGGCGCACCCGGGTGAGCCGCTCGACGAGCCGGCCACGCGGCATACCGGGTCGCAGGTCGGGCCGGGCCGGCTCGCCGTGCGGACGCTGCGCGAGAGCACGCGCTCGCGGACGTTCTGGATCCTTGTCGGCACCTTCTGGATCTGCGGCTGGTCCACGAACGGGCTGATCGGCACGCACTTCATCCCCGCGGCGCACGACCACGGCATGCCCGAGACCACCGCCGCCGGGCTGCTCGCGCTGATCGGCGTCTTCGACCTGGTCGGCACGATCGCCTCGGGCTGGCTCACCGACAAGGTGGACCCGCGGCTGCTGCTCTGCGGCTACTACGGGGTCCGGGGGCTCTCGCTGCTGTTCGTGCCCGCCCTGCTCGGGCCGGACATCCACCCCAACCTCTTCATCTTCATCGTCTTCTACGGGCTCGACTGGGTGGCCACCGTGCCGCCGACGATCGCGCTGTGCCGCCGACACTTCGGGGTCGCGCGCTCGGGGGTCGTCTTCGGCTGGGTCTTCGCGTCCCACATGGTCGGCGCCGGAGTCGCCGCGAGCTATGCCGGCTGGGTGCGGCAGAGCACGGGCGACTACTTCACCGCGTGGCTGACGGCCGGCGGGCTGTGCCTGTTCGCGGCGCTCGCCTGCCTGGCGATCTCCCGGTCCCCCGAACGCGGCTCGTGGAGCTCGGAGGGGGAGGACGCCGAGGTGGGCGCGGTGGCCTGACCGGGCCCACCGGTCGGCGGCGGTGAGCCCACCCGTCGGCTGCGTTGACAGCCGTGCTTGGCTTGGCGCATGACGGACCTCCGGACCTCCGACATCGTGGTCACCGACAACCCGGCCGAGCACCGGTACGAGGCCCGCATCGACGGGGCGCTCGCAGGCTTCTCGGCCTACCGCTTCAAGGGCGCCCACATCGTCTTCACGCACACCGAGGTGGACGACGCCTTCGCCGGGCAGGGCGTCGGCGGGGTGCTGGCCAGGGGCGCGCTCGACGACGTCCGGGCCCGGGCCGAGCACGACGTCGTCGCGCTCTGCCCCTTCATCTCCGCGTGGATCGCCCGGCACCCCGACTACCAGGACCTCGTCGCCCACTAGGGCTCCTCGTCGGAACCGCACTGTGCCGTCGACCGGAACCCCGCTGTGTTGTCGACCGGAACCCCGAATGCGCCCGGCGCGTTCGGCCGTGGGGAGCGTTCCCCGCCCGCGGGTCCACGGCGTCGCGTCGACTCGACTAGCCTAGGTCGGGCCTTGCCACCCGGATGACCACGGCTGCGGTCGTCCGGGCGTAGCAGGAGATCAGAAAACTTCAGGAGATGTTGCGTGTCCAAGATCGTCGAAAAGCTGCTGCGTGCCGGTGAGGGACGCATCCTCAAGAAGCTCCACGGGATCGCCGCCCAGGTGAACGCGATCGAGGAGGACTTCGCCGCGCTCACCGATGCCGAGCTGCGGGCCGAGACCGATGTGTTCCGCAAGCGCCTCGCAGACGGTGAGACCCTGGACGACCTCCTCCCCGAGGCTTTCGCGGCGGTGCGCGAGGCGTCCAAGCGGACCCTCGGCAAGCGTCACTTCGACGTCCAGCTCATGGGTGGGGCCGCGCTCCACCTCGGCAACGTCGCGGAGATGAAGACCGGTGAGGGCAAGACCCTGGTCGCGACCCTGCCGTCCTACCTCAACGCCCTCGAGGGCAAGGGCGTCCACGTGGTCACGGTCAACGACTACCTCGCGGAGTACCAGTCCGAGCTGATGGGCCGCGTCCACCGCCTGCTGGGCCTCGAGACCGGTGTCATCCTCGCGTCGATGACGCCCGAGCAGCGTCGCGCCGAGTACGCCAAGGACATCACCTACGGCACGAACAACGAGTTCGGCTTCGACTACCTGCGCGACAACATGGCCTGGTCGGTCGACGAGCTCGTGCAGCGCGGCCACAACTTCGCGATCGTCGACGAGGTCGACTCCATCCTCATCGACGAGGCGCGCACGCCGCTCATCATCAGCGGTCCCGCCGACGCGGCGACCAAGTGGTACACCGAGTTCTCCAAGATCGCCGACCGGCTGACCCGCGGTGAGCTCGAGTCCGGTGAGGGCGACTACGAGGTCGACGAGAAGAAGAAGACCGTCGGCGTCCTCGAGGCCGGCATCGCCAAGGTCGAGGACTACCTGGGCATCGACAACCTCTACGAGTCCGTCAACACCCCGCTGATCGGCTACCTCAACAACGCCATCAAGGCGAAGGAGCTGTTCAAGCGCGACAAGGACTACGTCAACATGAACGGCGAGATCCTCATCGTCGACGAGCACACCGGCCGCATGCTGGCCGGCCGTCGCTACAACGAGGGGATGCACCAGGCGATCGAGGCGAAGGAGGGCGTCGAGATCCAGAACGAGAACCAGACGCTCGCCACGATCACCCTGCAGAACTACTTCCGCATGTACGACACCCTCTCCGGCATGACCGGTACGGCCCAGACCGAGGCCGCCGAGCTGAACTCGATCTACAAGCTCGGCGTCGTGCCGATCCCGACCAACCGCCCCATGGTGCGCAAGGACCAGGCCGACCTGGTCTATCGCACCGAGGAGGCGAAGTACACCGCCGTCGTGGACGACATCGCGCAGCGGTATGCCGAGGGGCAGCCCGTGCTCGTCGGTACCGTCTCGGTCGAGAAGAGCGAGTACCTCTCGGACCAGCTGCGCCGCAAGGGTGTCCCGCACGAGGTCCTCAACGCCAAGCAGCACGAGCGTGAGGCCGCGATCGTGGCGCAGGCCGGTCGCAAGGGGGCCGTCACGGTGGCCACCAACATGGCCGGCCGAGGCACCGACATCATGCTCGGTGGCAACCCCGAGTTCATGGCCGTCGCCACCCTCAAGCAGCAGGGCCTCGACCCGGTGGAGACGCCGGAGGAGTACGAAGCCGCGTGGGACGCCGCCCTGGTCAAGGCCGAGGAGGCCGTCCAGGCCGAGCACGACGAGGTGACCGAGCTCGGTGGGCTCTACGTGCTGGGCACCGAGCGGCACGAGTCGCGCCGCATCGACAACCAGCTGCGTGGCCGCTCCGGTCGCCAGGGTGACCCGGGCGAGTCGCGGTTCTACCTCTCCCTGCAGGACGACCTCATGCGGCTGTTCAACGCCGCCATGGTCGACCGGTTCATGACCACGGCCAAGATGGAGGACGACGTCCCGATCGAGTCCAAGATGGTCAGCCGCTCGATCCAGAGCGCGCAGGGCCAGGTCGAGGGTCGCAACTTCGAGATCCGCAAGAACGTGCTGAAGTACGACGACGTCCTCAACCGCCAGCGCACGGTCATCTACGACGAGCGTCGTCGCGTCCTGGAGGGCGAGGACCTGCACGAGCAGATCCGGCACTTCATCAACGACGTCGTGGGCGGGTACGTCGACGCCGAGACCGCCGAGGGCTTCGCCGACGACTGGGACCTCGACCGCCTGTGGACCGCCCTCAAGACGCTCTACCCGGTGTCGGTGACCCCGCAGGACGTCCTCGAGGCGGCGGACGGGTCACTCACCCGCGACAGCCTGCGCGAGGTCATCACCTCCGACGCGCACCACGCCTACGACGAGCGTGAGGCCCTGCTCGGCGCCGAGGTCATGCGTGAGGTCGAGCGCCGGGTCGTGCTGTCCGTGCTGGACCGCAAGTGGCGCGAGCACCTCTACGAGATGGACTACCTCCAGGAGGGCATCGGCCTGCGGGCGATGGCCCAGCGCGACCCGCTGGTCGAGTACCAGCGCGAGGGCTTCCAGCTCTTCGAGGCGATGAACGAGTCCATCAAGGAGGAGTCGGTCGGCTACCTGTTCAACGTGCAGGTCGACGTCGACCAGCCCGAGGAGCCCGCTCCGGCGCTCCAGCCGGTCAGCGTGTCCGACATGCTCGCCGGGTCGGGGCTGTCCTCGGCCGCGACCGAGGTCGACGAGACCGTCGACGCCTCGGCCGGGTCGAGCAACGGCGGCCGGGCCGCGGACGCCGACCTGGTGCCCGCCGAGTCCGCCCTGGCGGCGGAGCGGCATCCGACGTTCCGGGCCAAGGGCCTCGAGCAGCCGGAGCGTCGTCCGCAACAGCTGCAGTATTCCGCGCCGAGCGAGACCGGCGACGTGGAGCACCGGGCGGTGGGCTCGGTCAACGACACGCTGACCGAGGACCAGCTCAAGGGCGCGTCACGCAACGGTCCGTGTCCCTGCGGCTCGGGCAAGAAGTTCAAGATGTGCCACGGGAAGCCGTGACGCCGACGTCCTGACCTCAGCCGACCTGGAGGGCCTCGACCCGCCAGCGCCCGTCGATGCCCACGAGCCGGAAGGCCAGCGCGCGGACCCGGCCGCCGTCGACCACGACGGCGCTGGCCTCGGCCACTCCGTCGGCCGGCTCGCACACGCGGACGCCACGCACCACGGTGCGCCGCGTCGACCCGGCCCCGCGCCGGGCTGACACGGCCGCGCGGCGGGCCACGGCGGCATACACCTCCGGGGTGGTCCAGCGCAGCACCTGAGGCGCCGGACGGGCTCCGGCCATCACCTCGACGAGCCCCTGGGCGATGTGGCCGGCCCACTCGCGGGGGTCGGGGAGGTCGTCGCGCCGGGTCGGGCGCTCGCCGAAGAGCTGCTCGTCGGTCATCGAGTCGAAGTCGACGGCGAGCGCGTCCTGGATGTAGCGCGGCGGGACGCGGTCCTCGGGCACCCAGGACTCGAGCTCGCTCAGCACCGGGGGCCGGGTGCGGGGAGCCGGGACGATCCGCAGCGGGGTGAGCCGTCCGGGCGCCGTCGGGGTGGGGGAGGCGCCCCGCGCGGGGCTCACGGGTGGGCTCCCACGGGTGCGCGCAGCCGCTGTCCGGGCCGGAGGAGGTCGGGGTCGGGACCGATCACGTCGCGGTTGGCTGCGTACCAGTGCGGCCACGCAGCGGCGACCTCGGTGTCGGTCGCCCCGGGGCCGAGGTGGCGACGCGCGATCGTCCACAGCGAGTCGCCGCGGTGGACGACGACCTCGGTCGAGGCCGGGGCGCTCGGGCCGGTCACGAGGCGCGCGACGGGGGCGGGCGGGTGCACCGGTCGCGACGGGGTCCAGCCGGGCCCGGTGACCGAGGGCGCGGTGACCGAGGGCGCGGTGACGGAGGGCGCGGTGACGGAGGGCGCGGTGACGGAGGGCGCGGTGACGGAGGCTGCTGTGGCGGAGGCCTCCGGGGCGGCTGGTGTGGGTGCCGAAGGCGAAGGCGAGGGCGTGGCCGCCGGCAGGGTCAGGACGAACCCGGGGGAGCGTCCCGCGGGTGCGCCGGGCCCGCCCACGCCGCCCACCGAGCCGGTCGCGGTGCCCGGCGCGAGGGTGGCACCGACGGCAGCACCCACCAGGATCGCGGCGACCCGTCTCGTCGCCGCGGGCGCCACTGTGCGCGACCACCGTCGAGCCCGGTCGCCGAGCCGGCCCGGGAGGTGGGCCGCGCAGGCGATGGTGGTGCTGACCACCAGCCACCCAGCGAGGAGCACGCAGGCGGCCAGGACGACGACCAGCACCGCCTCTTCGAGGCTCGCTGGTCCGGGGGCCCGCACGACCCGCCACGCACTCCGTGCCCCTCCCAGTGCGAGCAGCTCCAGCCCGGCCAGCGCACCGATCGCGGCGACCGGCCTCAGGCCTGCGCCGATCCCGCGGCGTCGGCTCACGGACTCGTTGAGCACCATCCACACCCCCCGTGGCGACTTGCCTTGTATCGTTTCCATGTGGTTGCGTCTGCTTGATGCGGTTTGACGGTAACAACGTGGAGCCATGGTGGCAAGGGGAGGACGATGCGCTGGGACGACCTGTTCTCAGACCTGGGGGCCCAGTGGGACGCCGAGGCGCGGCGCGAGCTGGACGGCGAGGTCGCCGACCGCACCAGGCGGGAGCGGGCGCAGGTGGGCCTGCAGGAGCGGCTGGCGGCGGCCCTCGGCGGGCGGGTGGCGCTGACGGTGCGCGTGGTCGGCTCGCTGCCGGGGCGGGTCCTGGAGGTGGGTGACGGGTGGCTTCTGCTGGCCACCGAGCCCGGCGGCCTGGCGCTCGTGCCGTTCCCCGCGGTGACCGGGGTGACGGGGCTCCCGGCTCGGGTCGACGAGGCCGGTCCAGGACGTCGCTTCGGGCTCGGCTACGCCCTGCGCGGGCTGAGCCGCGACCGCGCCACCGTGCTCGTGACCGACCTCGACGGGGTGGTGGTGAGCGGCACCATCGATGCGGTGGGTCGCGACGTGCTAGAGCTGAGCGAGCACGCCCCGGACCTGCCCCGCAGGGCGGGGAACGTCACCGGGCGTCGCCTCGTGCCGTTCTCCGCGGTGGTGCTGGTGCGCCCCGCCCGACCGGCCGGGGCGCAGCCGGGTCAGTCCTGACCCTGGCCGAACGGGTGGGCGGCGACGAAGGTCTTGGTCTCGCTGTACATCCGCTGGATGTACCCCTCGAGCTCGGCCACCTCGACGCGCCACTGACCGCGGCCGCCGACCTTGATGGCGGGCAGCTCTCCGGAGCGGACGAGTGCGTATGCCTGGGCTGACGAGATGTCGAGAACTTCCGAGACCTCGGAAAGCTGAATGAATCGCTTTGCCACGTTCTTCCCCTCTTCTTCCGCCAGTCGCCTTGACTGGGAGCAGACCTTTCCTTGACCGAATTTTTACCATGTTCTTGTGGCTGCGTCTGTTCGTTGGACAGATTCTGGCATCTATAGCCGTTTGGGGGAGTTGGCCTCCCGACCTTGTGGATGACCCGCGAACCTGTGGACTGAGCGGGTCTGGCCCCTCCCGGCGCGCCATGATGACCGCTCCGGTGCGCTCGTTTGCCCCGGTCAGGAGCCGATGAAGACGTGTTGACGAAGGGGGACCTCGCCATGACTGACCTCGCTGCGCCCAAGGCGGTCCGGCTCCAGCGCCCGGGGTGGCGCGACGCCCGCCTCGGGGTGGGGGTGCTGCTCGTGCTGTCCTCGGTCGGCCTCGGCGCCTTCGTCGTGGCCCACGTCGACGACCGGACCGCGGTGTATGCCGCCCGCGGAGCCTTGGTGCCGGGCCAGCGGCTCACCGACGACGACCTGAGCCGGGTCGACGTCCAGCTGGGGGCGGAGCTGACCGCCTACCTCTCGGCGACCGGTGGCCTGGCGCCCGACCGCTTCGTGCTCCGGCCGGTGCCCGCCGGAGAGCTCGTCCCGGCCGCCGCGGTGGGCGACCGGGACGAGGTCGGGGTCCAGCCGCTGGTCCTCACCGTCGATGCCGGCTCCGCGGCCGCCCTGCAGGTGGGGTCCACCGTCGACGTCTACGTCAACCGGGTCGACCCGGCCGCCGGCAGCGGCTCGGCAGGGGGCTTCCTCGGGCCGGAGCTCACCCTGCAGGCCGTCTCCGTGTCGAGCCTGCCCCGCAGCACGGGCGGGCTGGGAGGTGGCTCGGCGGGTGACCGCGCCGTGCAGGTCATGGCCCCGACCCCGCGGATCAAGGAGATCATCGCCGCGGTCGACCTGGGGGCGCGGGTGACGGTGGTGCCGGTGGCCGGCTCGGCCCTCCGGGTGGAGCAGTGACGCGTCAGGTCATCGCCGCCCTCGACGCGTCCTGGGAGTCGGAGCTGGTCGCGGCGGTCGAGGGCACCGCCGGCTACACCGTCGCGCGGCGGTGCGCCGACCTCGCCGACCTGCTGGCCGCCGCAGCGGCGGGGCACGGGGAGATCGCCCTCGTCTCCGCCGACCTGCGCGCCCTGGACCGTCCGGCGCTGCACGAGCTGGCCAGCCACGGGGTCGAGGCCGCCGGGGTGGTGGGGCCGGGCGACGAGCCGGGTGAGCTCCGACTGCGCCAGCTCGGCCTCCAAGTCGTCCTGCGCGCCGACCTGGCCAGCCACGAGATCGATGACGCACTCGACTCCCTCGAGGCGGTCCACGGCGGGCCGCCCCCCACCGGACCCGACGGGCTGGCCGGTGGCCACCTCGACGACGGCGCGGCACCGCCGACCCCGGCGACCGTCATCGCGGTCTGGGGCCCGACCGGCGCGCCGGGTCGCACGACCGTCGCGGTCAACCTGGCCGCCGAGCTCGCCCTCCGCGAGCCGACCCTCCTGGTCGACCTCGACACCTACGGCTCGTCCATCGCCCAGGTGCTCGGGCTGCTCGACGAGGCGCCGGGGGTCGCCGCGGCGACCCGCGCCGCCGACCAGGGTGGGCTCGACCTCGCGGGGCTGGCGCGAGTGGCTCCGGAGGTGAGCCCCGGGCTGCGGGTGCTGACCGGCCTACCGCGGGCCGGGCGGTGGACCGAGCTCCGGGCGCCCTCGGTGGCGCACGTGCTGGCCACCGCCCGGGGACTGGTCCGCTTCGTCGTCGTGGACTGCGGCTTCGCGATCGAGGACGACGAGGAGCTGTCCTACGACACCCTGGCCCCCCGGCGCAACGCCGCCACCCTCACGGCGCTGGAGGAGGCGGACGAGCTGGTCGTGGTGGGCACGGCCGACCCGATCGGGCTGCAGCGGCTGGTCCGGGCGGTCCAGGACCTCGCCTCGGTGCCGTCGCCCCGGGCCCGGGTGGTGGTCAACCGGGTCCGGCCCACGTCCGTGGGGCCGCGCCCCGAGCGCCGGATCGCCGAGGCGCTCGGGCGCTTCGCCGGGATGGACGACCTCACCTTCCTGCCCCTGGACCAGCCGAGCCTCGACGCGGCCGTGTTCGCCGGGACCACGCTGGCCGAGTCCGCGCCCCAGTCCGCGCTGCGCAGGGCGCTCGCCACGCTCGCTGACGGGTATGCCGCGCCGTTGCCCGAGCGTCGTCGCCGACGTCGCTGACGGGCCCGGCCCCGTCGGGTCAGGAGCTGAACAGCAGGGTGAGCCCGCCCACGGTGTAGCCGACCATCAGGACGAGCAGAGGCACCTGGCCGAGCACGGCGGCCCGGCGCGGGAACAGCGTGATCGCGCGCTCGTGGGCGGCGACGACGCCGAGGACGTGGCCGGTGATGATGGCCACGACCTGGATGCCGGCCACGAGGCCGGGGGCGATGAGCGCGGCCGAGGGCGACACGCCGGCGGTGCCCAGCCAGTTGGCCCCCGTCCCCAGGGGGTCGCTCATCTTGGCGAGGCCGTTGGTGCCCTCCCACACCCACAGCGACCAGTAGTGCGCGACGAGGTACCCCGCGGCGATCGGGATGAGCGAGGGCGCGAAGGCCGTGGCGATTCCTCGCACGCTGACGCCGGCGAGGCGCGCCGACAGCACGGCCGCGGCATACAGGGAGCCGGCGACGACGAGGCTGAAGGTGACCAGCGCCCCGGTCTCCCACAGGCGGGCGGGGAGGCTGGACGACTGGACGAACGTGTACCAGCGGGTCTCGCCGGAGAAGCCGTCGTACGCGGTGGTGCCGAGCATCACCGACGTGACCGCGAGCAGCCCGGGGGCCGCGTCGAGCTGGAGCGGTCCGTGCAGGGGGGTCCGCAGCACCCAGCGACCGTCGGCCCGCCGGCCGAGGGGGCTCAGCGTGCCGTAGAGGGACGACCAGGAGGTGAAGGGGTCGCCTCGACGCAGGTAGGGCGTGCCGAAGGTGAGGGCCAGGACGATGCTGACGATGAGGTAGCCGAGCACCGCGATGCGCAGCACCGGCTGGTCGGCGTTGTCGGGGGCGATCAGCTCGAGCCAGGCGAAGGCGAGCAGGCCGGTCGCGGCCGGCCAGAAGCCGAGGCGGTAGTCCGCGAGGGCGAAGTCGTCGTCGATGCGGGCCGCTCGCAGGATCCCGGTGCGGATCCAGCGCACCGGGTTGAGCAACCGCCAGATGCCGCCGAACACGATGGACAGGAAGGCGAGCCCGACCCAGAGCCACACGTAGACCACGGAGGGCACCGGGTTGTTCGCGTCGTCCTTGCCGAAGGCCAGCGCCAGCAGGGTCCAGGCCGTGATGGCGAGCGACAGGATGACGAACAGCCCCCGGATGGCGCCGCTGTCGAGGGCCAGCGCGACCGGCATCGGGAGGAGGCGCCCGTCCTGGGCATCGAGCCGCGGTTGCTTCCAGAGCAGCCCCAGCGCGACGAACGACACCACGAGGGCCAGCCCGGCCCCGACGAGCAGGAGCGTGAAGGGGAGCGGGAGGTCCTCTCGCGACCCCACGCCGTGGGCGGGCACGAGGCCGGGCACGAGAGCGGGCAGGGCCGTGGCTGCGGGTAGGGCGGCGAGGGCGCCGGGTGTCACCGGACCGCGATCTTCATCAGCCGCAGCTCCGGGTGGTGGGTCTCCACCTCGTAGACGCCGGGCTGCGCACCCGTGACGGTGACGCTCAACGGCATGCCCGCGACCAGGTCCTTCTCGATCTCGAACCCGTGGATGTGGAGCTGGTCGGCGTGGTCGCTGGTCACGGT
Organism: Phycicoccus sp. Soil802; assembly: GCF_001429605.1. GTDB lineage: Bacteria > Actinomycetota > Actinomycetes > Actinomycetales > Dermatophilaceae > Pedococcus. The sequence goes on along the minus strand of NZ_LMSS01000005.1, from coordinate 92,905 downwards.
GAGGGTCAGCTGCTCGCCGACCGCGAGGTCGACCGTGGCGGGCGCGGGAGTGACCTTCGAGCCGGTGACGGTGATGGCGATGGTGCGGCCGCTCGCGCTGGAGCTGCTGCTGGACGAGCTGGAGCTGCTGCTCGAGGAGCTCGAGGACGTCGTCGAGGAGGAGGTGGACCCGCCCGTCCCGGACTCGTCGCCGGAGCTCCCACAGGCGGCCAGACCGAGGGCGAGGGGCAGGCTCAGCGCCAGTCCGGCGGCACACGTCATCGGCCTGCGCAGGGTCATCTTCGTCACGAACCCGAGTCTAAACAGCGCTTTCTGACACGATGAGCGGGTGCCTGACCGCCTGAGCTCCCTCGACGCGTCGTTCCTCTACCTCGAAGAGGCGACGACGCCGATGCACGTCGGTTCGGTCATGGTGTTCGACCCCCCGAGCGACGGGTTCGACTACGACCGGCTGGTGCAGCTCATCTCCACCCGCATCGCCTTCGTGCCCCGTTACCGGCAGCGGATCCGGCAGATCCCCGGCCGGCTGGCCAACCCGGTGTGGGTCGACGACGAGAACTTCGACGTGACCTACCACGTGCGCCGCTCCGCCCTCCCGCGGCCGGGCAGCGACGAGCAGCTGCAGGAGTTCGTCGCCCGGATCCAGCCCCGCGCCCTTGACCGGCACCGCCCCCTGTGGGAGGTCTACCTCGTCGAGGGGTTGGCCGAGGGGCGCTTCGCGATCGTGACGAAGTCGCACCAGGCGCTGGTCGACGGCATCAACGCGGTCGACATCGCGCACGTCATCGTCGACGGCGACCCGGCAGCCGAGGGACTGGTCACCGACACCTGGCGACCCTCCCGCGAGCCGAGCGACATCGAGCTGCTCACCGGCGCCCTCGTCGACGCGGTCCGGCGGCCCAGCGAGGTCGTCGAGAACATCCGCGGCGGCATGGTCGACGTGAAGGCCGTGGGCACGCGCGCCCTTACTGCCGCAGGCGATGTCGTGTCGACGCTGGCCCGCACGGCCGCCCGACCGGCCCCCCACTCGCCGCTCAACGCGCCGGTGGGGGAGGCCCGCCGCTACGTCATGATCGGCACCGACCTCGAGGACTACCGCAAGGTCCGCAGCCGGCTCGCCCGGGGCAACTACGCCGACGACGTGTCGATCAACGACGTGGTGCTCGCCACCATCTCCGGTGCCTTCCGCACCTGGCTGCTGACCCGTGGCGAGTCCGTCCACTCCGGGACGACGGTGCGGGCGATGGTGCCCGTGAGCGTCTACGACGAGGACGCCCGACACGTCGGCAGCCGGCTCACCGCCTGCTTCGTCGACCTGCCCGTCGGAGAACCCGGCCCGTCGATGCGGCTGCACCAGATCGCGTTCGCGATGCGGCAGCAGATGGAGGGCGGCCAGGCCGTCGGTGCCGAGTCCCTTGCCGGACTGGCTGGATTCGCGCCGCCGACCCTCCACTCCCTCGGTGCCCGGCTCGGGAGCGCGGTGTCCCGGCGGCTGTTCAACGTCGTGATCACCAACGTGCCCGGCCCCCAGCACACCCTGTATGCCGGTGACGCGCGGATGCTGTCCACCTACCCGGTGATGCCGCTCGCCAAGGGACAGGCCCTGTCGATCGGGCTGACGTCCTACGACGGTGGCGTCTACTACGGCCTCAATGCCGACCGCGACTCGATGCCCGACATCGACGTCCTCGGCCAGAGCATCGTCGACTCCCTCGGTGAGCTGCTGGACAGCCACCGGTCCAAGGCGCGATGACACCGCCCGCGGCGCCCGGTGCGGCGAGCCGTCGTGGCGGCCCGCGGCGTGGCCTCGTGCTCGGGGGCGGCGGGGTGCTGGGCGCCGCGTGGATGGTCGGTGCCCTCACCGCGCTCGAGGCCGAGCTCGGGGTGGACGTGCGCGAGTTCGACGAGCTCGTGGGCACCTCGGCCGGCTCCGTCCTCGCCGGGCTGCTCGGGGCCGGGGTCTCGGTCGCCGACCTCCTCACCCACCAGCTCGACGGCAGCATCGACGTCGGGCCGCTGGCCGGGTACGCCTGGGACTACGAGAAGGACACCGGCGGCGACCGACCGGGTCTCCCGAAGGTCGGGCTCGGGTCGCGAGAGCTGTTGCGGCGCAACGCACTCCACCTCCGCCACCTGCCCCCGACCGCCGTCCTCTCCGCGATCCTGCCCGAGGGTCGCGGCAGCATCGAGGCCGTCGGTGCCATGGTCGGCCACGTCGTCCCGGACGGGTGGCCGCCCCGAGGCGGGGTCACCGTCGTGGCCCTCGACTACGACACGGGGGAGCGGGTGGCCTTCGGTCGGGAAGGTGCTCCGGTCGTCGACCTCCCGGCCGCGGTGATGGCCTCGTGCGCGATCCCCGGCTGGTACCAGCCCGTGCGCATCGGTGCGCACCGCTACATCGACGGCGGCGCCTGGTCGTCGACGAACCTCGACCTGATGGCCGGTCTCGGCCTCGACGAGGTCTACGTGCTCGCCCCCCAGGTGAGCTTCGTCCGCGACGCCCCCACCCACTGGCGCACCCGCGTGGAGCGGCAGTGGCGCAACCGCGTGACGCTCCGGGTGCTGCGCGAGCTGGGCAAGGTGCACGACGACGGTGCCGAGGTGACGGTGCTCGGCCCCGGCGAGGAGGACCTCGAGGCGTTCGGGTCCAACCTCATGGACGTCAGCCGCCGGCCGGCCGTGATCGCTACCTCGCTGCGCACGTCGGCCGTGGCCCTGCACGACCCGGCACCCCTACCCGACCGTGCCGCCTTCGACGATGTCGGATCACTCAGTGAGGACGTGGGATGACCCAGACCAGGATCTACGTTCCCCTGCTCCCGGAGGCCGTGCGCCGGCTGGCCGCAGACCGCGAGATCGGTCCTGCGCCGGTCGCCGCCTTCGGCGTTACCGAACGCATCGAGCGCGCCGACCCGACCGGCCTCGAGGAGGAGTGGGAGTATGCCGCGCTGACCGAGGCCGCGGACGCGGCAGCCCTGCTCCAGGGCACCACGGTGGCCAAGCGGGTCGTCGCCGCCGCGGACGTCGACCCCGGCGCGGTTTCGTCGGACGGCACCCGTGAGTCCCTCGCGGCCGTGACGGTCGCCAGCCCGGTCTCGCTGCGACAGGTGGTGTCGTTCCACGTCGACGAGGAGGCGGGCGACCAGGGCATGGAGGACCTGCTCTGGTACGACGCGACCGAGCTCGACGAGGTGCTCCGCCTGCTCTGACCCGGTCGGCTGCCTACTGCCACACGGCCGTTCCGCTGCCACTACGGAGAACGCTGGTTCCCCGGACCTGTCGACCACCTCGATGCTCGAGGTCAGGGCGGGAAGTCCGGAGGTGGTGTGGAGACCGACACGCAGCGCCAGGGCCGGCTGGCCGAGGCGGTGGCCGCCAACCTGGCCGGCTCGGCGACGCCGCACGTCGTCGTGGTCCTGCCCGCGTTCAGCCTCGGCGAGAGCCTGCTGGCGCACTACGCCACCCGCCTGGGCGCGTACGAGCACCGTTACCTGCTCGCCACCCTGATGATCCCCAGGATCCCCGGCTGCGAGCTGGTGTTCGTCACCTGCCAGGCACCGGAGCCCGAGGTCCTCGACTACTACGACCGGCTGGGCTCACCCGGCCACCCGGGTGGCCTGCTGGAGCGGCTGCACGTCCTGACGGTCGAGGACCACTCGCCCCGCGCGGTGTCGGCCAAGCTCCTCGACCGTCCTGACCTCCTCGAGCGGCTGAGCAGCCTGACCGACGGCCGCCTCACCCTCCTCGAGCCGTGGAACGTGACGGACACCGAGATCGAGGTCGCGCGCAGGGTCGGCGCGCCCGTCAACGGCACCGCACCGGACCTGTGGCCGCTCGCGTTCAAGAGCGCCGGCCGCAGGCTGTTCCGCGAGGTGGGAGTGCCCACGCCCGCGGGCGTGGAGGACGTCCGGGACGTCGAGGGGGTGGGACGGGCCGTGGCCGCCATCCGGCGCACCCGCCCCGAGGTCACCGCGGTGGTCGTCAAGCACGACAACAGCGGTGCGGGTGACGGCAACGTCGTGGTGCCGGTCCGCGACACCTCCGGTCGTCCCCTGGACCCGGCCGATCTCGTCGGCGCCCTCGAGCAGAGCCTTCCGCCGTGGTACGTCGCGGACCTCCGGGCCGGGGGAGTCGTGGAGGAGCTCTTGGAGGGCGGCGACCTGCGCAGCCCCAGCGCCCAGGTGGACGTCCTTCCGGACGGCTCCGTGCGGGTGCTGGCGACCCATGAGCAGATCCTCGGTGGCGACAACGGCCAGGTCTACTCCGGCTGCCGCTTCCCCGCCGACCCTGCGTATGCCGCGCGGCTGGGTGCGCACGCCGTGGCCGTGGGCCAGTGGCTGGCTGACCGCGGCGCCCGGGGCCGGCTGGGCATCGACTTCCTCGCCGTCCGGCACCGGGAGGGCTGGGACGTGCGCGCGCTGGAGGTCAACCTCCGCAAGGGCGGGACGACCCATCCGTTCACCGCCCTGCGTCACCTGGCCCCCGGGACCTACGACGCGGCCACCGGGAGGTACGAGCTCGCGGACGGCAGTGGCGCACGGTGCTACCGCTCCACGGACGGCCTCATGGACCCGGCGTGGACCCGACTCTCCCCGACCGCGGTGATCGAGGCCGTTGCCGCAGCGGGACTCCAGTTCGACCCGGCGCGACGGGTCGGCGTCGTCCTGCACATGCTCAGCTGCCTGCGCGTCGACGGCCGACTCGGGGTGACCGCGATCGCCGCCGATCCCGACGAGGTCGAGCGACTCTACGAGGCGACCGAACGAGCCGTGCGGTCCCTCGTGACGGCCTGACCCCGACCTCTCCGGTGCCGGCCGTCAGGCGAGGGCGGCGAGCCAGGGGTCGACGATCGCGTGGAACTCCTCGGTGCGGTCGCGGCGTACGCAGTGCCCGGCGCCGTCGACGACCCTGATGTCGACCTGCGGGTTGGCCAGCTCGGCGGCGCGCCCGCGCACGGCAGGGGTGACCGGCCCGCCACGCTCGGCCAGCAGCACCAGCGTCGGCACCTCGATGGCGGCGACGAGCTGGTCCCACGGCTCGAGCAGGTTCGCGATGCCGAGGTCGAGGAAGGCCAGGTCCACCTGGGCCTTGGACTCCACCCACGGGGCGAGCTCGACGTCGGGCCAGGTCGGGTTGTCGGCGCGACCCTTCTCGAGCTGCCCGGCGGGGTCGTCGGCGAAGGCGCGGCACTCCGCGACCCGTTCACGCACGATGCCGCGCGGCTGCACCCGTTCGGCCGGGTCGCGCCAGGCGGGGTCCTCGAGCACGACGCCGGCCACGAGGTCCGGTCGTCGCGCGGCCAGCGCCCCCGCGATGCCACCGCCCATCGAGTGGCCCACCACGAGGACCCGGCCGCCGTGCGCGGCGGCGACCTGCGAGACGGTGGCCTCGGCCGCGGCATACATCGCCTCCATCGGGTCGGGGGAGGCCAGCTGCACGGGCGTGAACCGCGGTGAGCTGCCGTGGCCGAGCAGGTCCACGCCGACCACGCGGTAGTCCGCGGACCAGCGGCGCACCGCGTCCGGCCAGCAGTCGCCGGAGTCACCCAGTCCGTGCAGGAGCACGACGGTGGGGGCGCTCGGGTCGGCGGGGCCGGACCAGCGGTAGGCGAGCTCGGGGGCGTCGAGGGCAGGCGGCATACGTGACACCATAGGTCCGCGCTGCGCTGCCACCGGAGCTGTGCGGCAGCCGCGCCCGAGCCACCGAAGCGACCCCGAGGAGCCAGCCCACATGGATGCCGTCACCCAGGTGCCCGTCCCCGTCAACGAGACCGTCCTGGACTACGCGCCGGGCAGCCCCGAACGCGCCTCCCTCGAGGTGGCGCTCGCCGAGCTGGGCAGCTCCCGCGTCGACCTGCCCCACACCATCGCGGGCAAGCGGGTCATGGGCACGGGCAAGAAGATCGAGGTCCGCCAGCCGCACGCCCGCCGCAAGGTGCTGGGCACGATGCGCAACGCGACCCTCGGTGACGCCCAGGCAGCGGTCGACGCGGCCAAGGCGGCGGCGCCGCAGTGGCGCGAGACGTCGTTCGACGACCGCGCCGCGATCCTGCTCAAGGCGGCCGAGCTGCTCTCCGGCCCGTGGCGTGCGCACCTGAACGCGGCCACCATGCTGGGCCAGTCGAAGACCGCCTACCAGGCCGAGATCGACGCGGCCTGCGAGCTGATCGACTTCTGGCGGATCAACGTCCACTTCGCCCGGCAGATCCTCGCCGAGCAGCCGCCGCTCAACGCCAAGGGCATCTGGAACCGCACCGACCACCGCCCGCTCGAGGGGTTCGTCTATGCGATCACCCCGTTCAACTTCACCGCGATCGCCGGCAACCTGCCGACCGCGCCGGCGCTGATGGGCAACACGGTGGTGTGGAAGCCCAGCCCGACCCAGCAGTTCGCGGCGCAGCTGACCATGTCGCTGCTCGAGGAGGCCGGGATGCCGCCCGGCGTCATCAACATGGTCACGGGCGACGGACTCAACGTCTCGAAGGTCGCGCTCGCCGACCCCGACCTCGCCGGCATCCACTTCACCGGTTCGACCCCGACCTTCCAGCACCTGTGGCAGGAGGTCGGCGCCAACCTGCCGAGCTACCGCACCTACCCGCGCCTGGTCGGCGAGACCGGCGGCAAGGACTTCATCCTCGCCCACCCGTCCGCAGACCCGGAGGTGTTGCGCACGGCCATGATCCGCGGCGCCTTCGAGTTCCAGGGGCAGAAGTGCTCGGCCGCCTCGCGTGCCTACGTGCCGCGCTCGCTGTGGAAGAAGATCAAGGCCGACCTCGTGTCGATCACCAACGGCCTGAGCCAGGGCGACGTCACGGACCTGTCCAACTTCATGGGCGCGGTCATCGACGAGCGGGCCTACGCCAAGCACACCGCCGCCATCGACCGCGCGCACGCCACTCCGGGCGTCGACGTCGTGGCCGGTGGCACCTACGACGACAGCGAGGGCTGGTTCATCCGCCCGACCGTCCTCGAGATCGACGACCCGACCGACGAGTCCTTCCGCACCGAGTACTTCGGCCCGATCCTGTCGGTGCACGTCTACCCGGACCGCCAGTACGACAAGGTGCTCGATCAGATGGAGTCGTTCGCGCCGTTCGGCCTGACCGGCTCGATCATCGCCCAGGACCGCTACGTGATCGCCGACGCGACGTCGCGACTGCGGTTCGCGGCCGGCAACTTCTACATCAACGACAAGCCGACCGGTGCGGTGGTGGGCCAGCAGCCGTTCGGCGGTGGCCGGGCCTCGGGCACCAACGACAAGGCCGGTGCCGCCCAGAACCTCCTGCGCTGGACCAGCGCCCGCTCCATCAAGGAGACCTTCAACCCGCCGAAGGCACACGCCTACCCGCACATGGGCTGACGCGGGCGCGCCGGGTCGCCTCAGCGCTTGAGCCAGGTCTTGGCGGTGGTGGCCTCGATGTCGATGGCCTCCTCGATCGGCGGCGCGGCGGCCTTCTCGATCTTGCCGCCGATCAGCGGCACCTTGGCCTTGAGCTCGGCCTCGAGCGTCTCCACCGTGCCGCCCGCGCCGGGGGCCAGCATCAGGGTGCCCTTGAGGGCGATGGGTGCGCCGGCGACCGCCATCTCGACCGTGCCGCGCCGGCCCCCGCCGGCGGCGGCCGGCCCCCAGTCCTGGGTCTCGGTCACCTTCAGGGTGTCGCCGACCATGGACTTGGCGAAGTCGGGCAGCCCGTCGCTGGGCAGGATGCGCTCGGTGGTGATGACGGTGTGGTCGCCGACGGTCTCGACGTCCGCCGAGTGCTTGATGGCCGCGGTGGCCGCGCACTTCGCCTCCTGGAACTTCACGTCCGACAGGACCGCGAAGACCTCCTCAGGGGTGGCGGCGTACTCGATCGTCTTGGCGATCTTCATGCGTCTTCTCCTGTCACCGGGGTGCTGCCCACCAAGCGGCGGGACGTCGCCTCGCCAGCGTAGCCATCGGGGCTCAGGGCCGCGACGAGGCCATCCGCAGGCGCACCTGCTGGCCGGGCACCAGCTGGGCGGCGAGGTCCGCGGCGCGCTCGGTGACCACGGCGACGACGGGGTAGCCGCCGGTGACCGGGTGGTCCGCGAGGAACACCACCGGGCGCCCGTCGGCGGTGACCTGCACGGCACCCCTGACCACGCCCTCACTGGGGAGCTCGCGGTCCTCGAACTGTGGCGACCTCGTCAGGACGGCACCGTCGAGGCGCAGCCCGACGCGGTCGCTGGCCGGGTCGATGGTCCAGGGCGACGAGGTCAGCTCCGCGACGTCGCGCAGCCAGTCGCGACGCGGGCCGGGTAGGAGGTCGAGCACCACGGTGCCGCTCGACGGAGTGGGGACAGGGGCGACGTCGACCGTCGGCTGGCCCACGGGGGAGCCGACCCGAAGCAGGTCGCCCTGGCGCAAGGGTGCCGGACCTATCGCGGAAAGCGTGTCGTACGAACGTGATCCGAGCACCGGCTCGACGTCGATGCCGCCACGGACGCTCAGATAGGTGCGCAGTCCGCTCGTGGGTCGGCCCAGGTCCAGGACCGCTCCGTCGCCGACCGTGAACGGGGCGGCATGACCGACCCGGCTGCCGTCGACGGTCGCGGTCGTGGGTGCGCCGGTGAGCACCACGGTGACCGCGCCGTGGGCGCGCAGGGCCAGGCCGCCGTGGTGGGCCTCGATGGCAGCGCGGTCGGTGTCCTGTCCGAGCAGCCGGGCACCGAGCGCGTGGGCCCCGCGGTCGGCGGCCCCAGACGGGCCGACCCCGAGCTCGGACAGCCCGGGGCGACCGCGATCCTGGACGAGGGCCAGGGGGCCGGTCGCGAGCACCTCCAGCCGTGCGTATGCCGTCTGGCCGGCGGTGGCCGCCCGGTCACCAGTCATGGCGGTTCCGTCCGTGTCGACACCAACCACATCGACCCGGTCACCATCGACCCGGTCACCATCGGCCCGGTCACCATCGACACTGTCGACATCGACACGGTGCACATCGACACGGTCAGCATCGACGAACTGCACCCGCAGCCCGGGTCGGAGCAGTGCCGGTGGGTCTCGGTCCAGGTCCCACAGGACCTGCTCGGTGCGGCCGATCAGCTGCCAGCCGCCGGGGGAGGACCGCGGGTAGATGCCACTGAACTCCCCGGCCAGCCCGACCGCCCCGGCGGGGACGCGGGTGCGGGGTGAGGCGCGGCGTGGGACGTCGAGGCGAGGGTCGCCACCCACGAGGTAGGCGAAGCCCGGCGCGAAGCCGCTGAACCCCACCCGCCAGACCCGGCCGGTGTGGGCTGCGACGACCTCCTCGGGCGACAGTCCGGTGAGCTCGGCCACGTCGGCGAGGTCGGGGCCGTGGTAGTGGACCGCGATCTCGACGTCGGCGGCGTCCCCGGCCTCGGCCACCGCTGTACCCGACGAGCCCGAGAGCGTGCGGATGGCCGTCTCGGCGGCCGAGCGGACCCGGCCCAGGGCACCCGCCGAGTCGACGACGAGCAGGAGGGTGCGGGCGCCGGTCACGGCGTCGACGAGGCCAGGGGCGCGGTCGTCGACCCACAGGCGTCGGTTCAGCTCGAGCACCTCCTCGAGCGTGTCGACCTCGGCGAGGAGGGCCTGCTCGCCGCTGGGCAGCAGCCGACCGGTCACGACGGCCTAGGAGTCAGCCGCGACGAACGGCCGGATGGTGACACCGGCCGCCTCGAGGCCGGTCCGCACGGCCGTGGCCATCGACACGGCGCCCGGACTGTCACCGTGGACGCACAGGGACCGCGCGGCGACCGGGACCGCTGAACCGTCGGAGGCGTCGACCCGGCCGGTGACCACCATGCGCACGGCCCGTGCGGCCACCGAGTCGGGGTCGTGCAGCACGGCGCCGTCCTCGCTGCGGGGGACCAGCCGGCCCTGCGGCGTGTAGGCGCGGTCGGCGAAGGCCTCGGACACCGTCGGCAGCCCGGCGGCCTGGGCGACGGCCAGCAGGACCGAGCCGGGGAGTCCGAGCACGGGCAGCGACGGGTCCACCCGACGCACCGCCTCGACCACTGCAGCGGCCTGGGCCTCGTGGTGGACGACCGCGTTGTAGAGGGCGCCGTGCGGCTTGACGTAGCGGACCTTCGCGCCGACCGCCGCGCAGATGCCCTGGAGGGCGCCCAGCTGGTAGACGACGTCGGCCAGCAGGTCGGCCGGGTCGAGGTCGATGAACCGGCGCCCGAAGCCTGCGAGGTCGCGGTAGCCGACCTGCGCACCGATGACGACGCCGCGCTCGGCGGCCTGTCCACACACACGCAACAGCCCCCGGGGGTCGCCGGCATGGAAGCCGCAGGCGACGTTGGCGCTGCTGACGACGTCGAGCATCGCCTCGTCGTCGCCCAGGGTCCACCGCCCGAACGACTCGCCCAGGTCGGCGTTGAGGTCGACGGTCGTCACCGGCGCAGGGCTTCCGCGTGGGTGGCCAGCACGTGCTGCGACTCGCGCAGCACCAGGGCCAGGCGGTGCCGGCGCTGGGCGACGAGGCCGGTGACGGCGTCGAGCTCGGCCTGGATGCGTTCGGCGGACGCGAGCTGGTGGGCGCTCACCTCGCCGTCGGCGACCCCGCTGACGCCCCAGGCCGTGCCGACCTCCCCGTCGTCACCCACCCGGAGACCCGCCTGGCTGGCGCGGGCGGCGACTCGGCGGCTGTCGGCGACCGCCTCGGACAGGTCGGCGGCGTGGGCCTGCAGGGCCGAGCCGACCCGGTCGACCTCGCGGGCCGCGGCGGCCGTGGCGGCGTCGAGCGCCGCGACGCGTCGTCGGGCCGGCCGCAGCACCGCGCCGGGTCGAGCGAAGCCGTCGTGGTCGAAGCAGTCATGGTCGAAGGCGTCGTGGGCAGCGCGGCCAGTGGTCCGCAGCCGGGTGGCCAGCTGGCGCAGGGTGCCGCCCAGGCGCGAGCAGGAGGCCGGGTCGCCGGCGACGAGGCTCACGACCGCACCCGATCGTCGCGTCCGGCCGGGTCAGGGAGTCCCCCAGGGTCAGTAGGTCCGGTGGGCTCGGCGAGCGAGGCGACGTGCAGCTGACCGGCGAGGTCGGTGGCGGTCGCCTCGATCTCGCGCAACAGGTCGGCGAGCTGCTCGACCCACCCGTCGAGGACGGCCTGGGTCTCCCGGTCACCCACCTCGGGGAACTGCTCGAGGACCTCCTCGGCGCCATCCCTCGCGCACTCGCGCAGCGGCCCCAGAGCCGCACCGAGCGAACGGAGACGGTCGGGGTCGACCCGGGCGGGCGGCATACCCCTCACTGTAGTGAGGTCATGGCAACGGCCCCCGGAGATACCCACATGGGGCACTCCGAGGGCCGTTCGTCACGAACGAGGTCCGATCAGTACCAGTGCTTCCTGCCGCCGATGGCGCGACCGGTGCCACCCAGGATGGCCAGGACGAGCCCGATCACGATGAGGATGGCGCCGATGGTCACCAGGACCTTGAGGCTGCTGACGAGCAGACCGAGGATCAGCAAGACGATGCCGAGGACGATCACGTGGAACTCCTTTTGATCAGGGGATGCAAACACTCCACCTCACCACACATTGGGGCAAAAATGCACTTTGACCTGCGAAAACGTTCCCTGTATGGGGCACGAGGGGCGGGGTGTGCCGCCTGCGACACGTGAGCGATAGTCTCGGCTGGGTCGCACAGCGTGGTGCGACGGCAGTGCACGACCACCCGCACTGCCCGACGAACCTAGTGAGGATGAAGTCGACAGCCATGTCTGCGTCGCTGGAGCAGTCCCGTCAGCAACTCCTGCACACCGCCGCTGAGCGCGCGGACCACGCCGGTGGTGAGGCGGTCGAGGAGTTCCTGCGCACCTACTACCGCCACGTGGCCACCGAGGACCTCCTCGCCCGTGCCCCCGAGGACCTGCTCGGCGCGGCGATGGCCCAGCGCGAGCTCGCGACGAACCGACCGGTCGGCACCGCGAAGGTCGAGGTCTTCAACCCTGCGGTCGAGGAGCAGGGGTGGGCCAGCGGGCACACCGTCGTTCAGATCGTCACCGACGACATGCCCTTCCTCGTCGACTCGGTGAGTGCCGAGCTGCAGCGGATGGAGCGCGCCGTCTACCTCGTCGTGCACCCGACGATGCGGGTGCGCCGCAACGCCGCGGGCCAGCTGGAGGAGGTCGTCCTCGACGGCGCCGCTGCGGCCGGGCAGCCCGGCCAGGACGACGGGTTCGGCCTGGTGCGCGAGTCCTGGATGCACCTGGAGATCGACCGCGACAGCAGCGCCTCCGAGCGCGCCGCCATCGCCGACGGGCTGCGCCGCATCCTCGGCAACGTGCGCGAGGCCGTCGAGGACTGGCCCAAGATGAAGGCCACCTGCTCGCAGCTGGCGCGCGACCTCGCCGACGCGCCGCCGACCGGCATCCCGGAGGAGGAGGTGGAGCAGGCCCGCGGTCTCCTGGAGTGGCTGGCGGACAACCACTTCACCTTCCTCGGCTACCGCGAGTACGCCCTCCACCGCGGGCCGGACGCCGACACCCTCGAGGCCGTCCAGGGCACCGGGCTGGGTCTCCTGCGCTACGACCGCACCGGTGACGGCGTGCTGCTGAGCGAGCAGGCCAAGGCCGTGGCGCGGGCGCGCGAGCTGCTCATCATCACGAAGGCCAACTCGCGGGCGACGGTGCACCGCAACACCTACCTCGACTACGTCAGCGTCAAGCAGTTCGACGACGCGGGCGAGGTGACGGGGGAGAAGCGCTTCCTCGGGCTGTTCACCTCGAGCGCCTACACCGAGTCCGTGACCCGGGTGCCGGTGCTGCGCGACAAGGTCGCTGCGATCTTCCAGCGCACCGGCTTCCTGCCCGACTCGCACTCGGGCAAGGACCTGCTCGAGGTGCTCGAGAACTATCCGCGGGATGAGCTCTTCCAGGCCGAGGAGGAGTCGCTCTACGACAACGCGACGGCAGTGCTCCACCTGCAGGAGCGGCGCAAGACCAAGCTGTTCCTGCGGCGTGACCGGTTCGGCCGGTTCGTGTCCTGCCTCGTCTACATCCCCCGCGACCGCTACAACACCGGCGTCCGGCTCAAGATGGAATCCATTCTGCGGCAAGCATTTCCGGGTGCCACGGTCGACTTCACGACACGGGTCTCCGAGTCCGTGCTGGCGCGCCTGCACTTCGTCGTGCGCGTCCCCCCAGGTGAGTCGATCCCCTCGATCGACGAGGCGGTGCTCGAGCGTCAGCTCGTCGACGCGACGCGCACCTGGGACGAGGACCTCGGCGAGGCAGCCCGCGCGGAGCACGGTGAGGAGGCGGCCGCGCGGCTGGTCGGCCTCTACGGGCGGGCCTTCCCCGAGGCCTACAAGGAGGACTTCACCTCCCGGATCGGCGTGGCCGACATCCGCCACATGGACGCGCTCGAGAGCGACGACGCCACCGGCCTGAACATGTACCAGGAGCCCGGCGCCCCCGCGAACGAGCGCCGGTTCAAGCTCTACCGCCGCAGCCCGCTGTCGCTGACCCAGGTGCTGCCGATGTTCACCCACATGGGCGTCGAGGTCGTCGACGAACGGCCCTACGAGATCTCGCGGGGCGACGGCGTCGGCCTCTGGGTCTACGACTTCGGCCTGCGGGTGCGTGACGACAAGGTGTGGACCGGTGATGGCGGCCGGGACCGGCTCCGTGAGCTGTTCCAGGACGCGGTGGGCGCCGTGTGGCGGGGCGAGGCCGAGTCCGACGGCTTCAACGCCCTCGTCCTCGGTGCCGGGCTGACCTGGCGACAGGTCGTCATCCTGCGCACCGTCGCGAAGTACCTGCGCCAGACCGGTTCGACGTTCTCCCAGGACTACGTCGAGTCGGCGCTGGTCTCCAACCTGCGGCTGGCCGCGAAGCTGGTGGCCCTCTTCGAGGCCCGGTTCGACCCGAGCCGGTATGCCGGTGCGGCCGGTCCCGAGCGCGAGGCCGAGCAGGGCGCGTTGTGCGACCAGATCACCAAGGACCTCGACGAGGTGAAGAGCCTCGACCACGACCGGATCATCCGGGCGTTCCTCGGGGTGATCACGGCGACGCTGCGGACGAACTTCTACCAGGCGGACTCCGCAGGGGCTGCCAAGACCTACGTCTCGATCAAGCTCAACCCGAAGAAGGTGCCCGACCTGCCGGCCCCGCGGCCGCAGTTCGAGATCTTCGTCTACTCGCCGCGCGTCGAAGGCGTGCACCTGCGCTTCGGGCCGGTGGCTCGTGGAGGGCTGCGCTGGTCCGACCGCCGCGAGGACTTCCGCACCGAGGTGCTCGGCCTGGTCAAGGCGCAGATGGTCAAGAACGCCGTCATCGTGCCGACCGGCTCCAAGGGCGGGTTCTACGCCAAGCAGCTGCCCGACCCCACGGTCGACCGGGACGCGTGGCTCGCCGAGGGCATCGGCTCCTACAAGGTCTTCATCTCCGGGCTGCTCGACCTCACCGACAACCGCGACGGCTCGAAGATCGTGCCGCCTCCCTCGGTGGTGCGGCACGACCCCGACGACTCCTACCTCGTGGTGGCGGCCGACAAGGGCACGGCGACCTTCTCCGACATCGCCAACGGGGTCGCACAGTCCTACGGCTTCTGGCTCGACGACGGGTTCGCCTCGGGCGGCTCGGCCGGCTACGACCACAAGGCGATGGGTATCACGGCCCGCGGCGCGTGGGAGTCGGTCAAGCGGCACTTCCGCGAGATGGGTCACGACACGCAGACCCAGGACTTCACCGCAGTCGGCATCGGCGACATGTCCGGCGACGTCTTCGGCAACGGCATGCTGCTGTCCGAGCACATCCGACTGGTCGCCGCGTTCGACCACCGCCACATCTTCGTCGACCCGGATCCCGTTGCGGCGACGAGCTTCCCGGAGCGCCAGCGGTTGTTCGACCTGCCGCGCTCCTCGTGGGCCGACTACGACACCTCGCTCATCTCGACCGGTGGTGGGGTCTTCGACCGCTCGCTCAAGTCGATCGCCATCACCCCCGAGATGACCGCGGCGCTGGGGCTGCCCAAGAGCGCCACGTCGATGACTCCAGCAGAGCTGATGAAGGCGATCCTGCAGGCGCCGGTCGACCTGCTCTGGAACGGCGGCATCGGCACCTACGTGAAGTCGGCCGGCGAGAGCAGCACCGACATCGGCGACCGCGCCAACGACGCGATCCGCGTCGACGGTGCCCAGCTGCGCTGCAAGGTGGTCGGTGAGGGCGGCAACCTCGGGCTCAGCCAGCTCGGCCGCATCGAGGCGGCCCTGCACGGCGTGCGGGTCAACACCGACGCCATCGACAACTCCGCGGGCGTCGACACCTCCGACCACGAGGTGAACATCAAGATCCTGCTCACCTCCCTGGTCAAGGGCGGTGACATGACGCTCAAGCAGCGCAACACCCTGCTCGCGTCGATGACCGACGACGTCGCCGCGCAGGTGCTGCGCGACAACTACGAGCAGAACGTCCTGCTGGGCAACGCCCGGGCCCAGGAGCACCCGATGCTTCCCGTCCACCAGCGGCTGATCCACTGGCTGGAGGAGCGCGGCGACCTCGACCGGGCGCTGGAGTTCCTGCCGACCGACACCGAGATCGACCGGCGCTTCGCCGACGGCCTCGGCCTGAAGTCGCCGGAGTTCTCGGTGCTGGTGGCCTACGCCAAGCTGGCCCTCAAGGAGGACCTGCTGCCGTCCGAGCTGCCCGACGACCCGTGGTTCCAGGCAACCCTGACCAACTACTTCCCGGCGGCCCTGCGCGAGCAGTTCGCCGGCGAGCTGGCCCAGCACCCGCTGCGTCGCGAGATCATCACCAACTCGGTGGTCAACTCGATGGTCAACCGGGGCGGCATCACGTTCGCGTTCCGGGCGATGGAGGAGACCGGCGCGACCCCGGAGCAGATCGCGCGCGCCTTCGTGGTCTGCCGCGAGATCTTCGACCTGCCGAGCTTCGTGCACGAGGTCGAGGCGCTCGACAACGTGGTGTCCACCGACGTGCAGAGCCAGCTCTACCTCGAGTTCCGACGGCTGATCGACCGCTCGATGCGCTGGTTCCTCACCTCACGCCCGTCGCGGCTCGACGTCGCCAACGAGGTGACGCGCTTCGGTGCGGTGGTCCGTGAGTTCGCTCCCCAGATCACCGACCTGCTCAAGGGCGCCGAGCTGAAGCGGCTGCAGCACAACGCCTCCGGGCTCGAGAAGCTCGGTGTGCCCGAGGACCTCGCCCTGCGCTCGGCGAGCCTGCTCGACCAGTTCTCGCTGCTCGACATCGTCGACATCGCCACCGACACGGGCGAGTCGCCCGCCGACGTGGCACCGCTCTACTTCGTGCTCTCGGAGCGGTTCGGGATCGACGGCATGCTCACCCGGGTCACCAACCTGCCGCGTGACGACCGGTGGGACGCCTTGGCGCGTGGTGCCCTCCGCGACGACCTGTACGCCGTGCTGGAGAGCCTCGTGCGCTCCGTCATCGACGCGTCGACCTCGGGTGCCACGCCGCTGGCGCGGTACGACGAGTGGGCCAAGGCCAACGCCGAGAGCCTGGCCCGGGCCAAGACGGCGCTCAGCGGCATCGAGCGGCTCGACAAGCCGAACATCGCGGCGCTGTCGGTCGCCCTGCGCACGCTGCGCTCGGTGATCCGCTCGGGGGCGGCGACGTCCTAGCGGTCGAGTCTCCTGGCGGTCAGGTGTCGCGTCAGTCGGCGAGTGTCGCGTCAGCCGGCGAGCACGTCGGCCAGCAGGGCGAGGACGCAGAAGACGGCGACGGCGGCCAGGCCCACCCACAGGCAGCCCGTGCCCGGGCGGGGCTGCTTCGTGAAGCCGATGTTGCCGCGCGCGAACTGGTGCACCGGCGAGGCGTACCAGACCTCGACCACCTGCCCGGGCGCCACGCTCGTGTCGATCCAGGCCTGGCCGTAGGTGCGCATCCACTGCGTGTCGATGTCGAGGTGATTCGGCCCGGCGTAGACCGGCAGGTCCTGCACGCCGTAGCGCGACGGCACCGGGTAGCCGTTGATCCGCACCCGCGGGGTGATGGCGTTGGCCGTCCAGATGGACCCCTGGATGGTCAGCCGGATCGTGCCCACGGCGGGCTGCGACGGCGGGGCCGGCGGCATCGACTGGCCGGGTGGCCCGGGTGGCCCGGGTGGCACGGGTGGCACGGGTGGCTGGGACGGTGGCACGGTCATGGTCGCCGAGGGTAGGACGAAACCGGTCCGGAGTGGGGCGAAACCGCGCGGATACAGTGAGCGCGTGGCCGACCAGACGACGCAACCGCAGGTCCTGCTCGTGACCCGCTACCCGGTCAAGTCGATGGGCGGGGAGACCCTCACCTCGGTCGAGGTCGGCCCGACCGGGCTGGTCGGCGACCGCGCGTGGGCGGTCTACGCGGCGGACGGCAAGCTCGCCAGCGGCAAGCACTCACGGCGCTTCCGCAGGATGGACCCGGTCTTCGAGCTGGTCGCGGCGCAGCGGGCCGCCGACACCGTGGTCACCCTGCCGGACGGCTCGGAGGTCACGCTGGGGCGGGACGGCGCGGACGCCACCGTGTCGCGCCACTTCGGACAGCCGGTCACCGTGCGGCAGGAGGGTGAGGTGCCGCACCAGGACGCTGCGACCTTCTCGCTCGTGGGCAGCGCGACGCTCGCCGAGCTCGGTCGGCACGAGGGCGACGGACGCCCTCTCGACCCACGGCACCTGCGCGCGAACCTCGTCGTCACCACGACCGAGCCGTATGCCGAGGAGTCGTGGATCGGGCGCGAGGTCACCATCGGCACGGTGCGGCTGCGCGTGACCGAGGCGATCGAGCGGTGCCGGATGGTGGGGGTCGCGCAGGTGGACCTGGCCGAGCGCCCGGGCATGCTCAAGGCGATCAGCGACCACCACGACCTCAACGCGGGGATCTACGCGTCGGTGCTCCAGCCGGGCACGATCACCGTGGGCGACAGCGTTCACGTCGACTGATCGGGTCACCAGCTGGGCATATCGGACAGCACGGTCCAGCGGGTGACACCGGGGGCGCGCCGAGGGGGGTCGACCCGCAAGGATCAGGCCATGCGGATCCTCGTGGTGTCGGACCTGCACTACCGGCTGCCGCACTACGACTGGCTCGTGGAGGCGGCTTCCGACGTGGACGTGGTCGCCGTGGTCGGTGACCTGGCCGATGTCGTCAGCCCGGTGCCGCACGCGGTCCAGACCGTGGTGCTGACCCGCTACCTCGCGCTCCTCGCGGCCCGGGGCACGGTCCTCGTCGCCTCCGGCAACCACGACCTGGACGGGCCGGGGGCGCACGGTGAGCAGGTGGCCGCGTGGCTGCGGCTGCCCCAGCCCGAGTCGGTGCACGTCGACGGCACCAGTGTCGACCTCGGCGACACCCGCTTCACCGTCTGCCCCTGGTGGGACGGCCCGGTGACCCGTGACGAGGTGGCTGCCCAGCTCGCCGCCGCTGCGGTCGACCGCCCGGCCCGCTGGGTGTGGCTCTACCACGCCCCGCCCGCGGGGACGCCGCTCTGCTTCGACGGCCGCCGGACCTTCCCCGACGAGGAGCTGGCCGCCTGGATCGCGCTGCACGGCCCTGACGTGGTGCTCTGCGGGCACATCCACCAGGCGCCGTGGGCCAAGGGCGGCTCGTGGCACGCCCGGCTCGGTGACACGTGGGTCTTCAACGCGGGCAAGCAGATCGGCAAGGTGCCGGCGCACATCACCCTCGACACCGATGCCGCCACCGCGACCTGGTTCGGCGTCTTCGACTCAGAGCTGCTCAGCCTCGCCTGACGGGTGCTCGTGGTCATCGCGGTGGCCACCGGCGTCGTCGCCGTGGTGGTCGCCCTCGGGGTCGCGCGCGGAGCCGGTGCGGGCCGCCGGGCCCTGGTGGTGGACGAGCACGTCGAGGATCTGGTCGACCAGCCCCAGGTGACCGGCTTGGTCGGCGAACTGCCTCTTCACGTCGACGAGGTAGTGCGTCATCCCATCCAGGCGCGAGGCAGTGGTCCGCAGGACGGCGAGCGCTGCTCCCGGTCGCTCGGACAGGAAGTCGAGCGGGTCCTCGACGACGTGCACCACGACGTCCTCGACCGCGCGGACCGTCGCCGTCGCGGTGCGACCCAGCACGGCGGACATCTCCCCGAACACCGCGCCGGGGGAGTCGATGCGTGCGAAGGGCACCCCGTCGTGCTCGATGACGACCGAGCCGGACACCAGCACCAGCATCCGTCCGGCGGGTGAGCCCTCTGCGATGAGCACGTCACCGGCGTCGACGGTTTCCGACGGCAGGTCGGCGGCGAGACGCAGCAAGTCGGTCACCGACCCAGTGTCGTGCACGATCGGCGCCGCAGACAGGTGCCGCCCACCCGTCGAACAGCCCGCTCCGTGCCCGCTATTAGGCTTCCCGCGTGCCCACCCTCAACGAGGTGCTCCAGTCCGCCACCGACCTCGCCCCCGCAGAGGTCGAGTGGCTGCAGCTGCTCGTCGGTGACTGGCAGCTGATCTCGGACCTCTCCTTCGGCGACCTCGTGCTGTGGGTGCCGGGTGGCCTCGAGGGCTGGCTGGCGGTCGCGCACGTGCGGCCCACCACCGGCCAGATGGTGTTCTTCGAGGACGTCGTCGGTCGCCGGACCCACCGTGGCCGGCAGTCGCTGCTCGACCAGGCCTACCTCGACCAGCGGATCGTGCGCGAGAAGGACCCGATCTTCCGCGACGACATGCCAGTCCGCGAGGAGGCCATCCCCGTCGTGCGGGAGGGGCGCGCGCTCGCGGTGATCACGCGGCATACCAATCTTGCGGCGATGCGGACGCCGAGCCGGCTCGAGCTGACCTATCAGGCCCTCGCCGACGCGCTGGCGCGGATGATCGCGGCGGGCGAGTTCCCCAACAGCTCCGCCCCGACTGGTCAGCGGCGTGGTGCGCCGCGGGTCGGTGATGGCGTCATGCGCCTCGACGTCAACGGCATCGTGTCCTACGCCAGCCCCAACGCGCTCTCCGCCGTCCACCGGCTCGGCCACGTCGGCGACGTCATCGGGGAGCTGCTGGCCAAGGTGGTCGCCGACCTCCTGCGTGACGAGTCGCCGGTCGACGAGTCCCTGGCCCTGGTGGTGACCGGCCGGGCCCCGTGGCGCACCGAGGTCACCTCACGTGGGGCGAGCGTCTCGATGCGCGCCATCCCGATCACCGAGGGCGGCATCCGGGTCGGGGCGCTGCTGCTCCTGCGCGACGTGTCCGAGCTGCGTCGGCGCGAGCTCGAGCTGCTCACCAAGGACGCGACGATCCGCGAGATCCACCACCGGGTGAAGAACAACCTCCAGACCGTCGCGGCGTTGCTGCGGCTGCAGGCCCGGCGGCTCCCCGAGGGGGAGGCCGGCCGGGCGGCGCTGGACGAGGCGGTCCGTCGCGTCGGGGTGATCGCGCTGGTGCACGAGACGCTGAGCCAGGGTTTCGACGAGCTGGTGGACTTCGACGACATCGCGGTGCGCGGGCTGCAGGCGATCACCGAGGTCGCCAAGGTCGAGCACCCGATCACCTCCCAGGTGCGGGGGTCGTTCGGCACGCTGCGCGCCGAGGACGCGACGGCGCTCGCGATGGTGCTCTCCGAGCTGGTGCAGAACGCCGTCGAGCACGGCCTCGCCGAGACCGGTGGCGGCACCGTGGACATCGAGGCGGAGCGGTCGGCCGACGACCGCGGCGACGAGCTGCTCACGGTGACGATCACCGACGACGGCGCGGGCCTGCCCGCCGACTTCAAGCCGGGCGGGTCGGGGCTCGGCACCCAGATCGTGCAGTCGCTCGTGCAGGACCTGCGCGGCCGGATCGCCTGGGACGCAGCAAAGCCGCGCGGTACGCGGGTGCGTTTCATCGCGCGGCTTCGACCACTGGGGAGGGACTCCGCCTGAGGCGGGATCCCGGTCGTCTTGAGTTGTGGTGGTGCGGGGTTCGCCGACGGGGGTCGGCGGCCTGAGCCTGGTGAACCCGTGGGCTCGGTCAGCCGGCGCGGCGGGCGCGGGCGTTGCGACGCTTGAGGGCGCGGCGCTCGTCCTCGGACATGCCGCCCCAGACGCCGGCGTCCTGGCCGGACTCGATGGCCCACTTCAGGCAGACGTCGACGACGGTGCATCGCCGGCAGACGGCCTTGGCCTCCTCGATCTGGAGGATGGCCGGGCCGGTGTTCCCAATCGGGAAGAACAGCTCGGGGTCCTCGTCGAGGCAGGCAGCGCGATCGCGCCAATCCATGAAGGGTGCTCCTTGTAGTGCAGGGGGTCGCATCCGCGCGGTGTGGGCCCTGGGGTGCGGACCTCACAGCACGGACGCGTCATTGCGGGGGTGTGCAGGGGGTCGTGCGCCTGAGCTGGTCAGGGGCCAACGGCAAACACTAGCCGACCCAGTTGCGCACAGGGTGAAACGCGTGCGCACCCAGTTTGAGGGGGTGGACGCACTTCTGCCAACGGGTTGCCGCGGCTTTCTGTTCCAGCCTGACGCATCCACGCTCGAATGGACACCCTCGGCACGACATTTCATCGGGGTAACAGTGAGGTGTTGGTCACATGTCGGACGAACCGCGTCACCTCCATGCAGTTCGGACCACGCGTCCCCGCGCGCAGGACCGACCCGCAGACCTCGGTATGCCGCGTGCGCGCCTTCCGCGCCCGGGCCTAGCCTGAGTGCCGTGACCAGTCCGGCCCCTGCCCCGTCCCGTCCGCGCGACCTGTTCCGTGCCGTCGCGGCTGGCATCTGCGCCCTGCAGGCGCTGGCGCTGCTCGGGTTCGTCGGGTTCTACCTGTGGGAGCTGACCCAGGACTCCTCGGACGACGCGACCCGGGTCGTGATGTCGGCCCTGCTGATCCTCGTCTTCGCGGTGGGCATCGGCGCACTCGCTCGCGGCTGGGTGCGTGGCGACAACTGGCCCAGCACCCCGACGGCCGTCTGGAACGCGCTGCTGCTACCCGTCGGCTGGAGCCTCATCCAGAGCGACCGTGGGCTGGTCGGTGCCCTGGTCATCGTCATCGCCCTGGTCGGCATCCTCGCGGCGATCCGGGCGGACACGAGGGACGACGACACGGCGGAGGACACCGGCAGAGACTGAGCCTCGCTCAGGCCGCTCGGGTCAGGCAGCTTCGTCGGCTGCCGTGATGCGCAGCATGACCCGCTCGGGTGCGCCACGGCGGATGAGTCGCTCGATTCCCATGACGAGGCGGTACTCGAGGGGGTACTTGGCTCCCATGACCGAGTCGAGCCGGTACATCGCCTCCCGGCCCTCGACGACCTCGGCCACGCCGGCGACCGGTGGCACCGAGGTGTCGGCCTTGCCCCGGCGGCTCGAGGGGCGCAGGGAGATGCGCTCGTCGTTCCGCAGCCGCTTGACCTTCCCGCTGCCGCTCGGGGTCGTGACGATCAGCGTGTCGCCGTCCCGACCGATCCACACGGTGGTGTCCACGGCCTCGCCGGACGTGCGGAACGTGGTGAGGGAGACGAACTTCTCGTCACCGAGGGCGGCCAGGTCAGGGGGAAGGGTCACCTCCTGACCGTACGCGAGGCGACCTGGATCGGCAGCGCGGCCCCTGACCGCACCAGGTAGCCACGCCCCGGCGGCGCCTGCCGGTCCACCGGGACCCGCACGCCGAGGAGGTCGGCAGCCGTCGCGCCGGAAGGGCCGAGCAGAATGCCCGTGCGGTGTCGTGCCACGCTGACCGCCACCCCTCGGTACTGCACGGACACGGCGTCGTCCTTGGCCCCCACCACGACCAGCCCTCGGTCGCGGTCGACCGAGGCAGCCACGCCCCGCACGGCCGCGTCGAGCGGTGTGTCGAGCAGCTGGTCGGCGTCGTCGACCACCACGGCGAGATCGGGCACGTGCCGCCGCAGCTCCACGAGCTCGTCGATGCGACCCGGATCCTCGCACCAGAGGATTCGCGAGTCCTGGCGCAGCACCTCCCAGGGAGCGGACGGGACCGCGACCACGCAGACCTGGCGGCCCGTGGTCACCAGGCCTGACACGACCGTCGCGAGGGTGGAGCTGACTCCTGAACCGTTCCCGCCGATGACGGCCCACCGCCGCCCGTCGCGACCCGGACCCAGCCCTCGGGGAGCGAGCTCGTCGCCACCCATTCCCACCAGGACGAGGTCGTCCGCGTCGGTCCCGAGTGGCTGCGACTGCCGCAACGACTGCAGGGACACGCGTTCCGGCAAGGCGTCGACCCGCCACGGCCGGTTGTGTCCGCTGTCGGCGGCGCCGCCGATCGACCTCCCGAGCGTCGCCGGCTGCTGTGCGGACGCCGCGGATACTGCGACCTGGACCTCCGTGCCGTCCAGCAGCAGTCCGCGGCCGGCCGGCTGCTCGGCAGGGACCGCTCGCGGCGGCAGACCGGCCAGGAGCAGGTCGGTGGGGTCGTTCAGCCGGAGCAGGACCCGGTGGGCCAGGGCGGAGGCGGCCCGACCGACCAGGAGCGCCCGGTCACCGGCCAGCACGCAGGTGAGGCCGAGGCCGGCGCCCTCCCGCAACAGGCCCAGCAGCTTCGTGACCACCTGGCCGCCGTGCTGGTCGTCGGCTCGCTGCACGAGCAGGTCCCAGTCGTCGACCAACAGCACCACCGGGACGGGAGCGGTCGTCGGGTCGACCCGGCGCCAGTGGGCCATCGACGGGTGGCCAGCGGTGGCAAGCCGCTCGCGCCGGGTGGCCAGCTCCTCCGACATCCGGGCGACCAGCCGGGTGAGACGGGGGAGGTCGTCGATTCCCACGTGCGCACCGCAGTGGGGCAAGGACTGGACCGCCGTGAGCGAACCACCGCTCACGGCATACACATGGAGGTCTCCCGGGCCGTGCGAGACGGTCGCCGATCCCGCCACCGTGAGCAGGGCCGTGCTGCGCCCGCTCCCCGGACCGCCGACGAAACCCCAGTGACCTGGCTCGTCCAGGGCTACCTCGAGCGGCCGCTGCCGTTGCAGGGCAGGCTCGTCGACGAGGCCGATCGGGAGTCGCATGGCGTCCCCCGACCGCGGCAGGGACTGAGCGTCAACCCGTTGGGGGAGTGGCGCGAGCCATGGACTCGCGGCCCGACGCGCCCCGGTCCTGGCGACGGCGGCCGACACGCCAGCGACCACGGCTGCCAGGTCCGTGGAGCCGCCGGCATCGCCGTGGCCGGGTGCGGGCCCCGGCCACGGCGGCGGCGCCGCACCCCACGGCAGTCGCCTCACCCGTATGCCGTCGGGGGCCTCCCGCGTGCCACCGGACTTGGCCCCGGCGAACGCCGTCTGGAAGGCAACGACCGCTCCGTCCGCCACCCGGGCGAGCGCGCGTCCGGGCGCACCCGGATCCAGTGCCGCGGCATCCGGGGCGTCGATGACGTCGACCGAGTCGGAGCGGTCGCGCAGCCGCAGCCCGATCCGCAGGTTCATGTTCGCCTTGATGTCCGCCGTGACCACGCCGGCTGGTCGTTGCGTGGCAAGGACCAGGTGGATCCCCAAGGATCGTCCGAGTGCCGCCAAGGCCACCATGCCGTCGATGAACTGGGGCAGCTCCTCCGCGAGAGCCCGGAACTCGTCGATGACGACGACCAGCCGGGGCAGGGGACTCGAGGCGGAGGCCGAAGCTGACTGGTACGACCGGAAGTCCGCGACCTCGGCGGCGGCCAGCACTCGCTCCCGCCGCTTGAGCTCGGCCCGGAGCGACGTGAGGGCTCGGGCGGCGAGGTGCTCGTCGAGGTCGGTGACCACGGCGGCGACGTGGGGGAGCGCGGAGCAGTCGCGGAAGGCGGCCCCGCCCTTGTAGTCGACGAGCACGAGCGACAGGTGCTCCGGGCGGCGGTGCACCGCCAGCGAGGCCACGAGGGTGCGCAGGAGCTCGGACTTGCCGGCACCGGTGGTGCCGGCCACCAGCACGTGCGGGCCGTCGGACGCGAGGTCGACACGAAAGGCGCCTTCTCCGGTGTGACCGATCGGCACCGAGGTGCTCCCCGGGCTCTCCGACCAGGTGCGGCCGATGGTCGCGCCCATCGACTCGGGGTCCTCCAGACCGAGCAGCTCGCGGAGCCCGAGCCCGACCGGAGGCGCGCCGGCCGCGCGTGCGGGGGTGGCGTCGCGCAGTGGCGCGAGGCCACGGCTCAGCCGGTCCGCCCACCACGGCCCGACCCGGTCCACCACGAGGTGGGTGGGGGCGGCGCCGGGAACGTGCAGCACTGATGTGGGGAGGTCGAGGTCGAGGACCGCCCGACACTCAGAGGGCAGTCGGGGCCGCTGGTCGGCGACGGCCACGACGACGATCCCCACGGATGGGCCGTGCTCGAGCACGGTGGCGAGGTCGGGCAGCCCATCCAGGCCGGACCCGTCGAGCACGACGAGGGTCCGCGCCCCCGACCGGGCCTCGGCCACGACGTCGCGGTGGGCGATCCGGTGTCGGACCACGGCCGCGAGCGCGGCGACGCCGGCCCGTGCGGCGTCGGCCCGTGTGGTGTGGGGTTGCTCGAACGCCAGCAGCCAGTCGGGGCGCGGGTGCCCGTCGGCGGTGCGGACGTGGGGCAGCCGGCCGACCCAGGACCAGGCAGGGTCGGCGGGACCCGGTCCCGTGACGAGGACCAGCTCGAGGTCGCGAGGGGAGTGCAGCGTGACGAGCTGGCCCACCAGGGCTCGCAGCGCACCCATCACGGCGGTGCGCTCACCACAGATGCCCGTGACCCCCAGCTCGGCCAGGGGGAGGGCGCAGGGAACCCGTTGCAGCAGAGGGGCTTCCGGCATGTCCGCGCCGATCTCGCTGACCACCTGCACGGAGGCCGGTTTGTTGCACCACCCGACGCTCGCGGTGAGTGCGTCCGGATCGGTGCTCCGTCGTTCCCAGACCTGCACCGTCGGCGTCGTGGCGGCCACCAAGACCTGCGCCGGATCGGGGAACGTACGGGCCAACAGGTCGGCCTCATCGCGGCAGGCGGTTTGCACCTGGTCCTCGGCCTCTCGGCGGCGATGCCTGTAGGCCGCGTGCTCCGTGGCATACCGGCGTTTGGTGGTCAACCGATCGCCGATGACGTTGCCTGCCATGAGAACTGGGCTCATGAGGGCGAAGGCGAGCATCATCGGGCCGAAGACCAGCGCCATGACCCCCGCGATCGGAAGCGGCAGCAGCATGGGTAGCCACGGCACGCGAGTGGCGTGGGGCGCCGCGGGCGGAGCCGGCAGCGAGATCGACCGTCGACCTGGTGCCCCCATGAGTCGTGGTCTGCGGCTGACGGTCAACGTGCCGTCGTCCCGCGCCACCACGGCAGCCGGTTCGCCGCCTCCCGCGCGGAGCACCACCAAGCTGTCGCCGACCCGGACGGTGGCTCCGATCCGGGTCGGGTGAGGATGCGCCGAGACGGGCACGCCGTCCAGCTCGGTGCCGTTCGTCGACCCCAGGTCGGCGACCGTGATGGAGTCGGCGGCGACGGTGAGCACGGCATGGACTCGCGAGATCCGCGGGTCGTCGATCACGATCGCGGCCTCCGAGCCGCGTCCGAGTGTGTGTGCGCCGAGGACCAGCTCGATCGTGCGCCCCGCATCCGGGCCGTGGGTGATCGCCACCGCGACGGGCGCCCGAGGGTTCGTCGGACGTGGTGGTGGCAGCGGAGCCGGGCCGAGGAGGAGGGTGACGGCTGCGCCGTCGACCAGGGGTGACCGCCCCAGCGCCGCCCCCGCCCCGACGATGGCTCCGCCCACCGAGAGGGTCGGACCAGGGGGAGGGGTGCGGTCGACGGTCGCGGGGTCGACGAAGGCAGCAGCGAGCGCCCTGGCCAGCTGACCGGCCGTGGCCCCGGGAGCGGCCTCCACCTCGACCTCCACCGGCGCGGCGGGAGGTTCGCCGTCGGACGCCGACAGCAGGACGGTGAGCTGGAGACGCATCCGGCGACGGTAGGGACGGGCGACCGGCGCACCGCCACGTCGTCCACAGCTGTGGACAAAGGACCGCATCGCATGCTCACCGCACCTATCATTCCGCAAACAAAGGCAAACGAACGTGATCGTGATGACTGGCGATCGAAGGGGGGTGAGGTCATGGACGCGCTCGTGACGGTCGAGTCCGAGGTGCGGGAGCTCATCCGCCGCTCCGGGGTGGACCCGGCGCGTGATGTCGGTGAGCTCGATCGCCTGGTCCGTGACGCGGTCGCCGACTACGACGAGCGGTCACTGCACGGCAGCCTCCCGGCGCTGCCCAGCATCGACGACGCGGTCAAGTCGGTGAAGGACGCTGTCGCCGGGTTCGGTCCGCTGCAGCAGTACTTCGACGACCCCACCGTCGAGGAGATCTGGATCAACGAGCCGTCGAAGGTGTTCGTGGCCCGTGGGGGCGTCGCCGAGCTCACCACGACCATGCTCACGGCAGACGGCGTGCGCGACCTCGTCGAGCGCATGCTCAAGACCAGCGGGCGCCGGGTCGACCTGTCGAGCCCCTTCGTCGACGCCGTCCTGCCGGACGGTTCGCGGCTGCACGTCGTCATCCCCGACATCACGA
Organism: Phycicoccus sp. Soil802; assembly: GCF_001429605.1. Lineage (GTDB taxonomy): Bacteria > Actinomycetota > Actinomycetes > Actinomycetales > Dermatophilaceae > Pedococcus. The sequence continues at coordinate 65,524 of NZ_LMSS01000005.1, read as the reverse complement.
GGAGGCACTGGTCGGTCAACGTCCGGAAGTTCGTGGTCCGCGCAGCCCATCTGGACGACCTCGTGGGCCTCGGGACCCTGACCGCCCACGCGGCGCGGTTCCTCGGCGCAGCAGTCGCGTCGGGATTGAACATCCTCGTCGCCGGTGGCACCCAGGCAGGTAAGACCACCCTGCTCAACTGCCTGAGCGCCGCGATCCCGCCCCGGGAACGCGTGGTGACCTGTGAGGAGGTCTTCGAGCTGAAGATCCCCTTGCGTGACGTCGCCTCCATGCAGTGTCGACAGCCCAGCCTCGAGGGGACGGGTGAGATCCCGCTGCGGCGGCTGGTCAAGGAGGCGCTGCGGATGCGCCCATCCCGGATCATCGTCGGCGAGGTCCGTCAGGGAGAGAGCCTCGACCTGCTCATCGCGCTCAACAGTGGGCTGCCGGGCATGTGCACCATCCATGCGAACAGTGCTCGCGAAGCCATCACGAAGATGTGCACGCTGCCCCTGCTCGCAGGCGAGAACGTCGGCAGCCGGTTCGTCGTCCCGACGGTCGCGGGGTCGATCGACCTCGTCGTCCACGCAGCCCTCGAGCACGACGGGGTCCGGCGGGTCCGGGAGGTCGTGGCGATCCCGGGTCGGGTCGAGGGAGACGTGGTCGAGACCGCCGACATCTTCACCCAGCGCGAGGGCGTCCTCAGCCGCGCCGACGGCTTCCCTCCGCACGCCGAGCGTTTTCGGCGGGCCGGCTACGACGTCGCGGCTCTTCTGGCCCCGGAGTGATGAGATGAGCGGGATCGTCGTGGGCCTGCTGCTGGGGTGCGGGCTGTTCTGCGTGTGGTGGGCCTGCTGGGTGCCCGGTGCCACGCCCCGAGCCGCCCGTCGGGTCTCGCTGGTGGGCCGCACGCGCGACCAGCTCGCCCAGGCCGGCTACGAGACGCTCGGGCCGCGGGGGCTGCTGGCCGCGTGCCTGCTGGCGTTCGGTCTCGTCGGACTCCTCCTGTATGCCGCGACGCGCGTTGCGCCGGTCGCCCTCTGCTTCGCCGCCATGGCCGGGTACGCGCCGGTTGCCCTCGTGCGGACGCGTGCGCGCCGGCGCCGGGCCAACCTGCGGGAGCTGTGGCCGGACGCCGTCGACAACATCACCTCGGGGGTGAGGGCTGGCCTCGCGCTCCCGGAGGCGTTGAGCCAGCTGGCGATCCGGGGACCCGAGGAGCTCCGGCCGGCCTTCCAGGTCTTTGCCGAGGACTATCGATCCACTGGGCGCTTCCACGACTGCCTCGACCGACTGAAGGCGAGCCTGAGCGACCCCGTCGGTGATCGGCTGGTCGAGTCCCTGCGGATCGCGAGGGAGGTTGGCGGGAGCGACCTGGGCACGCTCCTCCGCACGCTGTCGACCTTCCTGCGCGAGGACAGCCGCACCCGCTCCGAGCTGGAAGCGCGGCAAGGCTGGACGGTGAATGCGGCCAGGCTCGCGGTCGCCGCGCCCTGGGTCGTGCTCGGCATGTTGTGCACTCGACCGGAGTCCATCCAGGCGTACGCGAGCTCGACCGGCACGTTGGTCCTGGTGGCGGGCGCGGTCGCCTCCGTCGCGGCATACCGGATCATGATCTTCGTCGGGCGGCTGCCCGAGGACGAGCGGGTGCTGCGGTGAGCCCGTCGCTGGCCGGTGCGCTCCTGGGGCTGACCCTCGGGATCGGGTTGGTCCTGGTCTGGGCGCGGCTCCCGACCCGCCGCCGCGCCACGCTCGACGACCGACTGTTCCCCTACCTGCGCGATGCTCCGCAGCCGTCCCGGCTGCTCGCCGCGCGGCAGGTGGGCGGCGGCGGCGTCCTCCACGTCCTCGCCCGGCCGGTGGTGACCGACCTGGCCAGGCGCGTCGAGTCCGTGCTCGGCGGGTCGGCCTCGGTCGCGAGGCGGTTGCTCCGCGCCGGGAAGGCTCCGGACGTCGACCGGTTCCGTGCGGAGCAGGTGGTGTGGGGTGCGGCGGGCATGGGCGTCGGACTCGCCCTCGGCAGCATGGTCTGGCTGGGACAGGGCGGTTCGGTGGTGCGTCCCCTCCTCATCGTCGTCAGCGGGACGGGGGCGGGCGTGGTGGCGCGCGACCAGTGGCTCAGCCACGAGGCCACCGTCCGTGAGCAACGGATGCTCAGCGAGTTCCCCACGATCGCCGAGCTGCTGGCCCTCGCCGTCGGCGCTGGCGAGGGCGCGGTGGGAGCCCTGGAGCGCGTGTGTCGGCTGTCCCAGGGCGACCTGTCCGCCGAGCTCAGGCGGTGCCTCGCCGACGCGCGCGCGGGGGCGCCGCTACCCACCGCTCTGCAGGGCCTCGGCGACCGGACCGGGCTGGTGAGCCTCGCGCGGTTCGTGGACGGCATGGTCATCGCGGTCGAGCGCGGCACCCCGCTCGCCGAGGTCCTCCGCGCGCAGGCCCAGGACGTGCGGGAGGACGGCCGACGAGCGGTGCTGGAGGCCGGCGGCAAGAAGGAGATCGCGATGATGGTGCCGGTCGTCTTCCTCGTGCTCCCGATCACCGTGCTCTTCGCCGTCTTCCCCGGATTCGCCTTCCTGCGGTTCCAGATCTGACCCCCGGTGACGCCTTTGCAGCCCACGAGAGGAACGCCATGACCCGTCTCCACCGAACCCTGCTGCGGTCGCAGCTCGCCCTGGCCCGAGCCACCCGTCGGGTCTATGCCCGAGGTGAACGCGGCGACGTCCCCGGATGGGTGCTGATCACCCTGATGACCGCCGGGCTCGTGGCGGTGCTGTGGGCTGTGGCCGAGGACCAGCTCAAGGCGCTCTTCACGGACGCCCTCGACAGCGCGCGTCGCTGACCGTCGTGGTACCTGTACCTGCTCTCCGGCCGCACGGTGAGGCCGGGTCGGCGGTGGCGGACTTCGTCCTCGTCTCGGCGCTGGTGTCGGTCCTGTTCGTCGCGGTCCTCCAGGTGGGGCTCACCCTCCACGTGCGGAACACGTTGATCTCCTGCGCCTCGGAGGGTGCGCGCCTCGGGGCGCGTGACGGGTCCAGCCCGGAGGAGGGGGCTGCCCGGACCCGGGCGCTCATCTCGACGTCGCTGTCGGCACGGTTCGCGAGGGACGTGTCCGCGGGCGTGACCGTCGACGGTGGCGTGCAGGTGGTGGCGGTCCGGGTCCGGGCGCCGCTGCCGGTCCTCGGACCCCTCGGTGTCGACGACGGCTTCGACCTCGTCGGGCATGCCTTCATAGAGGCGCAGTGAGCACTGCGATGCGTCGTCGGCTGGCCGCACGCTGCGGCCCGCCCGACAGCGGCAGTGCCGTGGTGGAGTTCGTGTTCCTCACCGTGCTGTTGATGGTGCCGTTGTTCTACCTCGTGATGACGGTCTCGCGAGTTCAAGCCGGCTCGTATGCCGCGTCGACCGCGGCGCGCGAGGCCGGGCGCGCGTACGTCACGGCTCGCGCCCAGGACTCGGCAGAGGAGCGGGCCCACGCTGCAGCCCGGGTGGCCTTCGAGGACCAGGGATTCGGCCCCGCTGACGCGCAGCTGGCGATGGTCTGCGACGGGGACCCCTGCCTGCGACCGGAAGGACGGGTGGAGGTGACCACGACGATCGTGGTCCCGCTGCCGCTGGTGCCGTCGTTCGCGCGACGAGTGGTGCCGCTCGACGTGCCGATCACGGCCAGCCACCTGGCCGTGGTCGACCGCTTCCGGGGCGAGCGGTGAGGCCGGGTGCCGCCGATCGGCCGTGGTGGCCCCGGTCGGTCCGCCGGGGCCGTCATGGGCGATCCGAGTCCGGCCAGGTGACGCTGCTGGTCCTGGGCTTCAGCGTCGTCGCGATCCTGCTCATCGTGGGGACGGTGGCGGTGACCTCCGTCCAGCTGTCGCGGATGCGCCTGCTCGACGTCGCCGACGGGGCGGCCCTCGATGCCGCCGACTCGCTCGACGTCGGCGCCTACCACCAGGGCCTCGGGGGTGCTGTCTTACTCAGCGACAGCACCGTCCGCCACACCGCGGTCGACTACCTCGCGCAGCGACCGCGACCCGAGAGCTTGCTCGGCTGGGAGGTGGTTGGCGGCACGGGAAGCCCGGACGGGGAGACCGCCGTGGTGCGGATCTCGGGTGAGGCGAGGGTGCCGCTGGTCGGCGGGTTGCTGGAGTCGGTCGGCGGCTCGGTCACGATCACCGTGGAGTCACGGGCCCGAGCAGACCTGGGTTAGCCACGAGCATGATCCCCGTCGGGAGGGCGACGCCAGTGGTGCGCCGCGACGCAAGGAGGGGGAGGCAGCCGTAGCGCCTCAGTCGATTGCAGTACGTGCGGATACCCGCGTTTCACTAAAGTTGCGGCTAGGGAATGGTCTGAGCCGGAAGGAGCCAGACGATGCCCCGCGATCCATCCCTTTCGCCTGAGCCGGAAGGCCAGCAGACGCCGGGCGTGCGAGTGCGGCCACGCGGCCTCAAACAACTCGCGACCAGTGCGGCGGGGATCGCCGCCGGCGTCCTGGGCTACGTCTTGGTGGCAGGAGGCGGCCCTGAGACAGCGGCTCCCGACCTGCCAGTTGGTGACCTGGGCACGAGCTCCACCGTCGGTCAGCAGACTGCATCTGTCGCTGTTACGGACAGGTCTGCGTCAGGCTCCAACCAGCCGACGGCGATACTCCTGAAGCCCAAGAAGGTCTGGTGGCATGACCTGAGATCCACCATGTGCATCCGTGTGCCTGAGGACCAGGGCTTCATCAACGTCACCGTGGTCGACTGCCGTGCGGAACATCAGGCTGAGGTGATGGGTCGCGCTGCGCTGTCTGGTCCCAAGAAGTGGCCGGGTGACGAGGCGATGGACACCATGGCGTTGCAGAAGTGTAGGGAGGCATTCGAGCCATACATCGGACTTAGCTTCGACGAGTCGGCGCTCGACATGGACTACTTCACCGCCGACCGCGAAGGCTGGCAGGTCGGAGACCGTACGGTGGTGTGTCTCGTGTTCGACCCCAACGACGACGGGGCCAGCAATAGAGCGCTGCGGGGCGTCCGGGAGTAGCCCTGCGCCGAGCGGTTGGTGCGGCGGGACCTCATCATTGACGCTGCCGATGGCCATCCAGCATCGTTGTCAGTGCGTGACGGACATCGACGAGATAGGTCCCAGGGTCGATGGCACCGGTGGGTGACTCTGCTGGTAACCGCCGGCCCTCACGTGTCACGAAGACGAGTTTGTGGAAGTCCAGACCGAACCCGTTGGCGGGCAATCCCTCGAACTCGATGGACTCGAGGTGAGACCAAGGGATGATCACCTCCCGGAAGGTGTTGGTGATGATGACACCGCTCTGGTTTGCCACCAGCCCCACCCGAAACTGAAGCGCGGCCACCCATGCGAGCAGGACGCCGCCGAGGCCGAGCGCGACGGGCGCGAAGGTGTCCAGCGTCGACCTCGATTCCCCGATGGCCATCGCGACCATGAGGAGCGACAGGGCAAGAAGGATGCCACCCCACCAGCGCGGCCCTCTGGGTCGTATGGATAGCTGAAGCGGCGCTTGACCTCCCCCCTGGTCCGAGCCCGGAAAGTGTCTCGTGGGAGGGGCGCCGTGGTGGCGACGAGTTGGCGGCCACCCATCCTCAGAGGCAACGGTCTGCCCGGCTGCCTCCAGCGATTCGGGAGGTCTCGCCCGCTGGTCGAGCCAGGTGACCACGAGCGGGATGGCGATCGCGCCGATGAGCACGATAGGTACGGCCACCCATGATTCCAGGTGCTTGGCGATCGCAACGCCCAGGGCTAGGAGTCCAGCCCCAACGACGGCAGCAATGCGGCTTCCCACGGGCTTCGGAGCCGGCTCGGGGTCCGGTCCGGGTGGCTCGGAAAGCTGGCCCTCCGAGATGGCATCCGTTGACGAGCTGGACGGCACGGTGGTCGCCAACTGGTCGACCCCTGGTGGCATGGCCTGTCTCCAGTGCTCCGGCGTGAGGCTCCTGCTGCCGATCTGGCTGCGCACGACGACGTAGAGGACCCACCAGACGGCCATGCCGGCAGCGCCCGGTAGGACCGCACCGGACATCCCGCCGCCATCGGCGTAGCCCAGGGCACCCGTTCCTACGCCCACGGTGACCAAGCCCGCCATGCCGGGGTGCTCCGAGGCATGTCCGACGCCCCTGTGTCGGATGCGGTGGTGGGCAGCGGCAAGGACCAGCACGCACCCTAGGTAGGCCAACAGCAGCACCACCAGAAATCCGGTCAGCCCCTCGCTCCCTGCAGCGCTGGTGCGGTCCCTCAGAGCCGCGACCACCCACACCACGGTGGCCGAAGAGATCGCTATCACCGAGGTCAAGAAGGGATGGTTCTTGCTCCACCGCGCGATCCGATCACGATACTCCGGTCGGTCCGTGACCGAGTGATCGTCGGGAACGCCCTCTCGTAGCCGCTCAGCCGTGCGAGACGCCGCCGAGGACGCGCCAGGAGCCACCGCGGAGCAGCTGGATGAGCTCCGCGCGCTCGACCTCTGAGAGGGTCCGGGCGTCGTCGTTCTGGTGGCTGGGGTTGCGCATGCGTGAAGGGTAGCTACGCCGAACGAGGCCACGCGTCACCCCGCGGTGGGACACCGAAAGTCCACCAAAAAGGTGAGAGGACCGGGACGAAAGGCCGACGGGCGTTATCGGGACACAACGGCACATGTCGGGCGCCGGCCGTGAAGACCGTTGGGCGTTGACGATTTTCGACACCCGCTGGCGGGGAAGGCTCGGTGCCGTGAATGTCGAGGTTTGCGTCGTGGGGGATGGCGGTTCTGTGACAGGTCGTTGACCGTCGAGTCTCGCCACTGGTTACCTGCAGGGAGCACCACTGGCTTGCATTCGCTTGGAGTGGCTACGAGGGGACCCGCAGCCAGCTTCGCACCGGGCGGCACCCGTGTGCCGTCCTCCTGAGGTTCGCGCCGCCCCCGGGGAGGTGTGCTGTGACGCTGTGGGACGACGTTCCCTCGAGCGCGCGGAACTCCGGTGCCCTCGACCAAGTGCGACCCCTCCTGCAGGGCCTGACCGGCACCGACGACGGCCTGCAGACCGACGACGACGGCACCTGGCACGTCTACACGGCCACCGGCACCTGGCCGACCCCGATCACCCTCGACCCGGGCTCGGGTGGCTTCGGCAACGGCGGCACCACCTCGACCACCCCGATCGAGTTCCCCGACCCGAGCGTCAGCGTCGAGCTCGGCCTGCACCAGACCGGCGGGGTCGGTGACGGCGGCTGGCGGGTCACCCTGCGGGTGCCGATCGTGCTGGTGCGGCTGCCGTTCCTGCGCGGCGCCGAGCTCGACGGCCAAGGGCAGCTGCGGGCCAACGGCCTCCCCGTCACGTTCACGCTGCCGTCACTGCGGATCCGCGCCAAGCAGCTCGCCGGCCAGTCCGTCGGCGTCGAGCTGCTGTCGGCCGAGACCGGTGGCACCCCGGTCGACCACATCTACGAGTTCATCTCGATGAACCCGCCCTACGCGCTCGTCGGCCCCTCCGACGTCGTCGGCTTCGCCTTCCGCACCGCTGTCCTCGACCTGTCCGGCACGGCCGGCCCCAACGTCCCTGCCGTCCCGGCCGAGGCCCGCTCGATGCCCGCCGACTGGCAGGGCTTCTACCTCCCCGAGGCACGGCTCTTCGTCGCCCCGACCGGGCTGACCGGCCTCGCCGTCAGCGCCGGCGTGCGCAGCCTCTGGATCGGTCTCGGCGTGCACGCGGGCGTCACCGGCATCTTCGAGGCCGAGGTGGTCAACCGCGGCGCGGCGCCGGTCATCACGGTCAGCTTCCGGACGGCGTCAGGGGAGTGGATCGGTGACCCCGGCACCGGCGCCGCCGAGCTGCCGGAGCACGCGACCCTCTTCGTCGACACGGCCGGGGGGCTGGCCCCGATCACCATCAGCATCAGCGTCGACGGCGTCGTCACCGCCGACGACCGGGTCGAGCTCACCGTCCCCTCCAGCGGCAACCTCAGCATCACGGTCACGGCTACCCCCGGCACGGGCTCGCCGACCACCCGCACCTTCACCGTGGTCCGCCGCAGCGCGCCCACAGGCGCCGGCTCGGGCTCGTCGACGGTCACGGTCACGCCGACGAACAGCCGGCCGCACGGCATACGCAGGGTGTCGGAGACCGCCACCCACGTGAAGCTGACGACCGACCCACCGGTGGCCGCCAACTGGACCTGGGCCGGTGGAGGGGCCGGCCCATCGGTGCAGGCCGACGTGCCGGTGGCTGCCGGCGCGCGGGTCGACGTCACGGCCACCCTGCCGCCCACCCAGCCGCAGGCGGTCGACGCGTTCTTCCGGTTCGCCAAGCCGGATCCCTTCAACACCAGCACCGGCGCCCCCAACAACTGCGCCGTCTGTGGGCGCCCCGCCACCCCGGTGCACCTCTTCGCCACCAACTCCGACAACGTCGGCACCGCCCGCGCACCGGCCCAGGGCGCCGCGCCCACCGGAGGTGCCCTGCTCGACGCGATCACCGCGCAGGTCGTCACCGAGATCGGCGCGGCCACCGCGCTGACCGTCAAGGGGTACGCCTCGTGGGAGGGGCCGCAGCACGACTCCGCGAGCGACGCGACCTACAACCGGCTGCTCAGCGAGCGACGCCGTGACGTGCTCGTCGAGCTGTTGCTGCACAAGGGGTTCACCAACGTCACGGCCGGTGCAGCGGATGGCTTCACCCAGGCCAAGGCCCAGACGACTTCGGCGGAGGGAACCACCCCGCCACCAGCCGCCGGCAGCGGCGCCTGGTGGCGGGCTCGCGCCACCACGGCCGGCAACGGCCAGGAGACCATCACCGCCCGGGTGGAGCGAGTCGTGCGGCCACCGGCCCGCGAGGTGGACCGTACGCCGCCGACCGGTGGTCGCCCTGACTGCTTCCGCAAGCTCGGGGTCCGGGTCGAGCTGCTCCGCAGCACCTTCATCCGGGCGGAGGTCTACGGCGAGTTCGACATCGAGACGGCCGCCGAGACCGCCCTGCGCCAGCACTCCCAACCCGCGCTGCGCAACGGCCCCCGCAACCCGTCCGACGGGATCTGCAACTTCCTCGTCCGGCTCCGGATCGCCGAGGACCGCGAGTCGTGGTTGGTCAGTGCCGAGTTCCGCGCGGCCGAGGCCGACCTCGACGGACTCGCCCAGATGGACCTGGCGCACTCCAACCCCAACGCCCTCAACGTCTTGGGCGCGCTCAGCGTCCTCGCGCCGCTCAGCTCCGCTGCGGCCGAGCTGTCACCCGCCGCCGGGGCGCTCGTCTCGATCGGCAGCATCGCCCTGGGCGCGAGCAGCCTGATCAACACCCAGAAGCTGATCCTGCGCGGCGGCGAGCTCGTCGTCAGCCAGGGCATCATCGCCTCCGACGGCTCGGCCACCGTCGACCCGCGCGGCACCACGGTCAGCGTGCTGCTCGACATCGAGGTCACGTTCACCTTCGACCTCGGCATCGTCAAGGTGAACCCGGCGCACCCGGTCACCACGCGCTACAAGGCGATCGGCGTGCGGTCGTCGTGGAACACCGCCCCCGACCCAGCCCACCCCGGCCACATCGACTACCTGCCGATCCCGGTCTTCGACCCCAGCAAGGGCTACACCCTCGACATACCCGCCGGTGCCCTCAGCGCCAGCCCGCCGCTCGACGAGCTGCTGCGGGTGCTGGGCTTCCGGGTCAGCCGCGACAACCCCACCTACATGGAGGTCGAGGTCGGCCTCGGGCTCGACCTCGGCATCGTCACCGTCGACACGGTCCGCGTCAGGGCCCGGCTCGACGGGCCGTTCGAGATCACCCTGACCAAGCTGGCCGCCTCGCTCGAGGTGCCGGGGGTGCTGCACGGCAAGGGGTCGCTGGAGTTCACGCCGTTCGGGTTCAAGGGCTACTTCGACCTCACCGTCACGCCGATCAATCTGCGCGCCAGTGCGGTGCTCGCGGTCGAGACCAAGAACGGTGTCACCGGCGTGCTCATCGGCGCCGAGGTCGAGCTGCCCGTGCCGCTGCTGCTGGGCAACTCGGGGCTGGGGATCTACGGCTTCCTCGGCGGCGTCGGCATCAACTACGCGCGTGACGAGTCCCCTTACGCCACGAGGCCCGTCCCCTCGCTCGACTGGCTCCAGGCGCAGCTCCAGCGCGGCCACGTCATGCACCCCGACGGGTGGACCCACACGGCCGGCTCCTACGCGTTCGCGGCGGGCATGCTGCTCGGCACCGTCGACGGCGGCTTCGTGGTGCACCTCAAGGGCATCATCCTCATCGAGGTGCCGGGGCCACGGCTGCTGCTGGTGATGAAGGCCGACGTCCTCAAGCTGCCGCCGGTGCTCAAGGACGCCAGCCAGAGCGCCACCTTCCTCGCCGTCCTCGACATCGACTTCGGCCGGGGCACGATCACGCTCGGCATCGTCGCGGCATACGAGATCCAGAAGCTGCTGAAGATCCGGGTGCCGGTCACGGCGTTCTTCGACACCCGCAACCCCCAGAACTGGCTGGTCGACCTCGGGTCCTACGACGACCGGGTCACCATCGAGGTGCTCGACGTCATCAAGGGCAGCGGCTACCTCATGGTGCACGGCAACGGGATCAGCATCCCGGTGCTCCCGCCGGTCACGGGTGGCATGGCCATCGCCACCGGCTTCCACATCAGCTGCGTGCTCATGGGCAGCAAGAGCATCGGGCTCTACCTCGAGGTGGCCGGTGGCTTCGACGCGATCCTCGGCTTCGACCCGTTCTTCCTGGCCGGCAAGATCTACGTGCGCGGCGAGCTGCGGCTGTTCATCATCAGCATCGGGGCCAGCGCCGAGCTGGACGTCCTCGTCGGTCGCACCACCCCGAGCAGCCCCGACATCACCTACGTCCACGGTGAGGTCTGTGGCGAGGTCGACTTCTTCTTCTTCTCCGTCAAGGGCTGTGTCTCGCTCACGATCGGCACCCAGCCCTCGGAGACGCTCACCCCACCGCCCCTCGTCGCCGGCGTCAGCCTGGTGTCGCGCTCGCCCGCCCTCGTCGAGGGCACCGGGGCCGAGCGCGCCATCGACGGCAAGCTCGCCGACGCCTTGCGGACCGGCGTCAGCGGCACACCCCCCTCGGTGCCGCTGGACGCCATCCCGGTCGTGCTGTTCAACACCGCCCCCAACGTCGGCGGTCAGGTCATGGGGGGCACCCCGCTCGGCAACAGCGGCGCCCGGCCGTGGGTGCGACTCGGCGACCGCTGGTGGACCTACGAGATCACCTCTGTCACGCTCACCGGCGACCTCCAGCCCGCACCCCCGGCCGGCAAGACCCCGAGCTCGTGGTGGAAGCAGACCTCACCCGCCGACCCGTCGTCCGGCCCCGCGCTCGCCCTCCTCAACTGGCTGCCCACGCCGTTCAGCCGTGCGCTGCCCTACGGCGAGGCGCTCACCACCAGCGTCACCGACCGGTGGGGGACGGTCTGCAACCCGGCCGCCCCACCCGCGCCGGTGCTCTGGACGTTCGACGGCAAGCCGCCCGGTCCGAGCAGCGTCGGGTGGGACCTCGACGGCATCCCGTGGCCTGACCCGCCCGACACCCTGCGCACCCGGCCGGTCCACGGCGAGTGCGACGTCACCGAGGCGTGGCGCTCCGGCGACCCGGCCATCGACATCCTCCAGGGCACCACACCCGCCGTGGTCGTCGGCGACTCGGTGCGCTGCTGCAAGCCCCGTCGTGGCCGCGACGTCCCCAACCCCCTCAAGGCGTGGGTCGCGACCGCGGGCTCGGACTGGTCGACCCGGGCGACGGGCAACGACGACAGCGCGCTGGGCGAGGTCGCACAGGCGCTCGCCGCCGGTGCCAGCCTCGGCGACGTGCAGGCCGTGCGGCTAGCGCAGGGCTGGGACCCGCAGCTCAACCCGGCGGCGACCGCGGCCAGCGCGACCCTCGCCGTGACCCCCGCGGCGGCGACGACCGGGCTCGGCTGCGAGGGTCGCATCCTCCGCTCGCCGGTGCGCGACTCCGACCAGCCCGCACCGATGGGCACCGAGGAGGACATGGACCGCGTCAAGCGCGCCTGGGACCGCCTCAAGTTCACCCCCAGCGACCTGCGCGACACCCTGCGCGTGCGCCCGGACGGCGGTGCGGGCGACCTGACCATGCTGCTGCTCGTGCCCGAGGAAGTCTTCATGCAACGCCTCGTGGTGCGCTGGCTCGACGAGAAGGGCACCGTCCTCGACCAGCGTGCGCTCGACAGCGACGACCGCCTCGACAGTGACAACCCTCTGCCGGCCGCGTGGGTCGACGGCGACGGCCCGTGGTTCGACCCGGTATGCCGCGCCGGCCAGGTCGCGGCGCGCGTCGCCTCCCGGGCGACCTGGCCGCACACCCTGCTGCTCGTGCACTCGCGCGACGTCCAAGGTGTGGCGACGGTCGAGATCGGTTGGGACGCAACGCGTTTCCCGAAGGACCAGCAGCCGCCGGCGTTCTACCTCGTCGCCATGACGGGCATCCTCACCAGCGAGGCCACCCGCTGGTCGTGGGACACCTCGGTCGTCACCAGCGAGCAGGAGGCCATCTCCACCGCCCTCACCCAGGACCCCGACGACCACGCGCTGCTCGTCCCGGGTCGGGCCTACACGGTGGCCGTCAACTGGCGCGCCGCCTCGGTCAAGCAGGACACCCAGCCGACCTCCGCGCCGTCGTGGGACGGCGGGCACACCGACAGCTACCGGTTCACCGCTGACGGGGCCGACGAGTCGCCGAAGGACCTCTCGCCGTGGCTGCTCGCGTCCGCGCCCGGCATGGACGACGTCGGCGTCCTGTGTGCCGAGCCGATCCGGATCGCCCTCGCCACGCAGAACGTCGCGGCCCTCTTCGACGCCTACGACAAGGAGCTGCGGGTCATCGTCCTGTCGGCCTCCGGCAAGCACCCCGCGCCTCCCGGTGGCGGGGCCCCCGGCACCGGCTTCACGATCCCGCTGGAGGCGGACGGCATCCACCTCAAGAAGCTCAAGGGCCTGGCCGTCTCGACGCCCTGGGAGGAGGCCGTCCTCGAGGTCCTTGGCGAGGGCCAGCGGTGCATCGACATCAGCGGCGAGCGGGTGCGGCACGACGTGCTCGAGCTGCCCTACGACCTCGAGCCGCTCACCGACTACCTCATCGACGTCCACGCCGTGCCGAAGGGATCACCGGCCAGCGCCCGCGGCCTGGTCCACCGGATCGGCTTCACCACCAGCGCCTTCGGCACCGTCGCGCAGCTGGCGAACCTGCTCCGGGAGGCGCGCTGGCGGCATACCGTGGTGCCGGCGATCGGACCACTCACGGCGCTGCCGGACGCACCCACCGGTGACCAGCTCGACACGGCCTTCCAGGCCGCCGGGCTCACCACACCCCAGACGCCCGTGGCGCCGATGGTGCAGGTGCTGTGGTCGACCGACGCCACGCCCGCACCGCTCGCGCTGGTCGTCGAGTGCAGCGAGACGTTGTGGCGGTCGCGGCTGATGCCCACGCAGGTGCAGGGCCCGATCGACTCCGTCGACCCGACGCACCACTGGTGGGCCGCGCGGATGACCGACTGGCTGTCGCTCAAGCCCAGCACGGCACCCGCACCGGCCGGTTCGCTCCCCGCCGCCGGGATCACCCGCATCATCCGTGGGCCCGGCCTGGGGCGCGCCGTCGTCCTCCTCGCCCCCGGAGCCCGCGGCACCCGCGCCGCCCTCGACCTCGTCGTCGCCGCGGACGCCCTCGCGGGCAGCGCCGAGTCCCGGGCTGTGGCCGTGGACGTCCCGCTGCAGCGCGCACCCTGGGAGGAGGAGCTCTGATGGCACGCAGGTCAGACTCGTCGCGGTTCCGCGCCAAGGCCGTCCGGCTGCCCTGGGCCACCCTCGCCGCGCGCCAGCGGGAGCTGGCACGACAGTTCGACCTCGACCTCGACCTCGGTGTGGCCGACTCGGGCGCGTTCGGGACACACGCCCTGACCCACGTCGCCCCGCGCGCTGCCCTCGCTCCCGAGTTCGACGACCGCCAGCTCAAGCTGCGCTCGCTCGACATCCACCTCAGCTGGGCGTGCGGACCGGCGCTCGGGGTGCCGCGTGGCCCCTTCACGGTCTGGACGCGCAGCCCGAAGGACGCACCCAAGCGCGCGCGGATCTCGGTCTCCGGCGACAGCATCCCGTTCGTCACGTGGGGACCGGTCGAGGCCGGCTGCGTGCGGGTCACCTGCCGGCCCCTGGACCCGTCGTCACCTGTGGCGGTCTACCTCTTCCGCACCGGTGAGGACGCGGACTACGCGGTTGCGGCCGGGTCGGTCCAACCCGTCAACGCCGACCCGCTCAGCATCACGGTCCGCACCTCGGGCGCGACCTACGCCAAGGTCTGGAACGGCACCGACATCAGCGTGGCGATCCAGCCGCTGGCCGACATCGTCGACGACCCGAGCTGGACGCCGCTCGAGGTCGTCGGCCTACCCGTCGACCAGCCCGGGGCAGGGTTCGAGTACGACACCAGCGACCAGGGGCCGGTCGCGACCCCGATGTCGCCGGTCGACGCCGCCGTGCACCGGCTCCTGCGTGGCGGGCCGCCGATCGGCTGGGGGCCGGTCACCCAGGCCGGCCGGATCGCCCCGCCGTGGGCCGCGCCCGACCCCAAGCTCCTCGTCGAGGAGGTCCGTCGCGACCTGTTCCCCGAGCTCCCACCGATGTACGACCTGTCGGTGCGCGAGTACCAGCAGTTCGCCGTCACCAGCCCACGCACCGTCGACCCGCCGCAGCAGGACGGGAAGTACTCGTCGATGACGACCCAGGCCGACACCGGACCGTGGCCGATGCTCATGCTCCCCGCGCTGAGTGACCCGTTCCTCAACCTCGCCACCGGGTTCGGGGCGTCGTACACGATGGAGCGGCTCGACGACCTCCAGGTCTCGGTGGGTCACTGTGACTTCCTGGTCACCGGCAAGTACTCGCGGCTCGCCCCGCCGGACCGCGGAGGTGCCGAGTTCGCGGCCTACGCCCCGGCCCCGGACCCGCACCTCGTGGTGCCGACGCCGACCGCGCTGCTGTCCGAGCGGGCCGGTCTGGTCGGCCCGATCACCGCCGACGCGCCCTGGCGCGAGTCGATCCGGCTCACCTGGGACCGGGTGCCCAAGAACGCCGCCGCGTCGCCGGTCACCGAGTCGGCGCTCGCGCGCTACGAGCTGGGGAATGCCAGCCCGGCCCAGTCGCTGCTGCCCAAGCGCGACGCCGGGGGAGACCGACCCCTGCTCATCAGCCCGGACGGCTCCGAGGGCAACACCGGCTTCAACCGGGTGGCGCTCGTCGACGGTGGCCAGGAGATCGTGATCGGCAGCGGCGGGCGGCACGTCGGCTACGCGGTGGCGGTGAGCGATGTGCACGGCATGTGGTCGCCGTGGCAGGACGTGCCGTGGGACGGCACCGAACCGGCGCCGCAGCCGACCCGCCTCATCTCGGTCGCCCTCGACACCCACTACGCCGGGAGCCCCAGCTGCCCGGGCACCCTCAAGGCCGAGGTGGCCGTCGAGTGGCTCGAGCGCACACCCACCCAGGTCGACATCGTCGCGATGTACTTCCCCATGGCGGCGGCGACCGACGTGCCGCCGTTCGGGATGTCGCCGGCCGCTCCGACCCCGGTCGGCTGCTTCCGTCGCGACCTCGGCTTCACCTTCGCCGGGGACACGCCAGTGCCGAGTGGGTGCACGGTGCAACCCCTCAGCGCCGACGGCACCGAGGCGGTCACCCCCGGACCGGGCCAGGGCGACGGCGGACGCCGGTATGCCGTGGTGGCAGCCGTCCCGTCCCTCGACTTCGGGAGCACCTCCCGGTGGGGCGTGCAGGTGTGGGCGCGGCGGCACCTGCTCGTCGGGTCGAGCCCGACCCGGTGGTCGCCGGTGGACCCGAACCCCGCGCGCACCAGCGCTGCCAGCCCCGTGCCCGTCCTCCCGCTGCCGCCGCCACCGCTGCCCGGCGTGCCGCTCGGGAGCACCGTCGACGCGCAAGGATGCAGCCACGTGCGCGTTGCGTGGTCCCTGCCCGGCGGTGCCGACGTGCGCACCTGCATCATCTGGGAGGTCAACGAGACGTCGCTGCGCCAGCGGGCCGGGCTGCCCGCGCGCCCACCCGACTCGACCCTGCCGGGCCAGCGGCTCGTCGACCTGCGGACCGCGTACGACGCGATGACCCCCACGCAGCGCCGCGCGTCGTTCCGTCGGCTGGTCGAGGTCGACGGGGCGGTGCGCTCGCACGACGTCACGCTGCCGAAGGGGTCCAACGACATCCACCTCTTCATCGTCACCACGATGACGAAGACCGGCATCGAGAGCCCTTGGCCGTCGAGTGGCACTCCGCACGAGCACTTCCAAGCCGTCATGGCACCGCGGCTGCGCCGCCCCGCGCCCCCGGTGACGCGACCGTCCATCGCCGTCGACGGCACCGTCACCATCGCTCTGTATGCCGCGAGCTCCATTGCGGTGCAACGCTTCCGGATCTACCGCACCACCTCCGAGGAGGCGGCCAGGGAGGTCTCGACGATGGGACCGGCCTTCGCCGACGCGGTCGTGACCACGGTCCCGCTGCCGACCGAGGTCGACCCGGTGCTGGGCCAGCCGATCTACTCCGCGACCTGGACCGGCAGCCTGCCAGGCCGGTGGGACCAGTGGCTGCTGCGCGCCGTCGCGGTGCCCGTCGACGTCGTCCCGCAGAAGGGCGAGCGCGGGCTGCCGTCTGCGGCCTCCGACGTGGTCGGGCTGCTCGTGCCACCCGGACCTCCCGAGCTCGAACCGCTCGCCGCCGACGTCTGGGGCGGTGACCACCGCGGCGTGGTCGTGCGGACCGCCACGACGGCACCACCTCGAGTGCTGCCGGCTGGCGTCCACCGAATCGACGGCGACGCGGGCGCCCAGCCGATCGCGTCGGTCGAGCTGCAGGCGGTGCCGACGACCCCGCTCACGAGCGCCCCCGCGGCCGCTGCGACCACGCCGGTGCTCGAGCAGGGGACCAGGGTGACCGGCCGCTCACCGTTGGCGCTGTGGTTCACCCGACCGGTCGCCGCCGACCCGGTGGACGTCCGCGTGCGGCTGGTGGACCCCTTCGGCCGAGAGGTCGTCCGCGAGCTGACCGTGCCCGGCTGGGTGCCCCCACCCCCGGATGTGACGGTCTCGATCGTCGACGTGTTCGCGATCGTCGGGCGAGGCGTCCACGTGGGCATCATCACCGACGCGAGCTATCGCCGCCGGCCGCCCTACGTGATGGAGATCGTCGCCCAGCAGCGGCTGCTCGCCCCGCTCCCGATGCCCATCAACCCCGCGCCCATCGCGCCCATCGGCCCCGGTGTACCTCGGCGGGTCGTGCCCGGCCCGCTCGACCCCGGAGCCCTGCCGGCCGGACCCGGCGCACCCGCACGGTCGCCCGGACGAGTCCCGGGCGAAGGGGTCCGGCCCGGTGGTCCGTTCCTGCCTCGCGAACCCTTCCGGCCGCCGATCGGTCCGGCCCTGCGGCCGCGGACCCTCAGCGGGTCGTTCCCGCTCGACGAGATCCCGCTGGCCGGCGATGGCTTCCCCCGGACGACGGAGATCGTCGTCGTGCGCAACCGGCTGCGCCGCGGACTCAACCCGCCGCCGCCCTACGAGGCGTTCATCCCGCTGGCCGGACCACTGCGGATCACCGTCTCCATCATCACGCCGGACGGCCAGCGGGTCACCGACGTCTACACCGACTGACGTCGGACGGTGGACAGACTGACACCGGGCGCCGACAGCGTGACGTCAGGCGGCGAGGGCCAGCTGGCGTTCGAGGTGACGTTCGAGGGCTGATGGCCAGCTCGCCGGATCACTCAGTGCCGACGGCGCAGGCGCACGGTCTGGGCTGGTGTCAGCCTTTTCGGCGTGGTCAGCGGCGACGAAGTCAGAGTTGGCGTGGTCGAGGCGAGCCCAGTCCGCCGGCGCCGAGGGCGTCGTCGGGCTCTCGGGCGGGTCGTCGGGGAGACAGCGCTCGGCGTGGAGGAGGTCGGCCGGCGTCATGCCCACCGGCAGCCCCGGCAACCAGCCCCGACGCAGGTCGTGCAGCCGGTCGGGGTCCAGCCGGTCAGTGAGGCGCAGGTCCTCGCGGATGCCGTGCGGCCGTGGTTCGGTGACCCAGCTGCGGCCGTCGGGCGCGCGCCAGGTGGCCGTGCCGTCACCGGCCAGGCCCAGGGTCCACCCACCGTGGTGCTTGAACCCGTGGTGGGTGCGGCACAGGCAGACCAGGTTGGCCGGGTCGGTGGGACCGTTGGGGAACGCGATGACGTGGTCGAGGTCGGTGTTGCGCGCCGGCGTGTGGCACCCGGGGAAGCGGCACCCACCATCCCTCGACCTGACCCGACGCCTGACCGAGGCGCTCGGTCGGTAGCTGGTCGGGTCCTGCACGATCGACCCGTCAGGGTCGAGACGGGTGAGCCGCAGCGTGACGTCGGGGTCGCTCAGGAGTCGGGCGACGGACTCGGGAGCGAGTGCGCCGTGCCGGGGGTCGTCGACGACTCCGGGGATGACCCAGCGGACGCCCTGACCCTGCTCGGCGCCAGGAACCTCGTCCGCGGTTGCCGTGCCGGTCGAGGTCACCGCCTCATCCGAGGTCGCCGCCACGTCCGAAGGTGCCGCCTCCTCGCCGGACTCCGCCGCGACCAGCACTGCCGCGGTCGGGAGGGCCGGCACCAGAAGCTCGACCACCGTCGACACCTCGGCGCTGGAGAGCACCAAGTCGGTCAGCGCATCCGCCCGTGCGGCGTCGATCGGGGTGCCGGGGTTGGCCCGCGCGTACTGCCCGGCAAGCGCGTCGACGGCCGCAGCCATCTGCTGGCTCGCGTCGGCGGGGAGCGTCACCACCCAACGAGCCATGCCCGGGTTGCCGCGGTCGGGCTGGATGACGACCCGGCGGGCGTCCCGGGCCCTGGCCTCGGAGGTCTCCTCGCTGCTCGGGTCGAGCTCGCGGGCGATCTTGGTCGCCCGGCTCGTCAGCTCGGACCGCGACAGCTCGCGGACCCGGTCGGACACCACGACGTACTCGCCGGTGACCTCGTCGACCGAGGACTCCAGCACCAGGGCCTCGAAGGCGCCGCGCAGCTCTGCCGGCACTGACAGACCAGCCTCGACCACGACCTCGGTGCGGCGACGCTCGAGGTCGCCGTCCCAGGCGGCGTCGAACGTGGCGCCGAACTCGCAGGCCAGCCACCGGGCAGCGACCAGTCGCCGCTGCACCGTGCGGGTCGCGCAGTGCAGGGCGGGGGACAGGGTTGAGGCCACCAGCCCGTGGGTGTCGATCCCGGCGGCCCCCACCGGCAGGTCTGACTCCTCGAGTCGTCGGAAGTGGTCGTCCTCGACGCGGCTGGCCATGGTGTCCATGGCGAGCGACTGGCGCGCCTCGATGGCGGCCGTGACGCGCTCGCAGGCGATGACGTAGGCCTCCGCCTCGACCCGGTCCAGGCCTGCGACGTCGGACTTCGAGAGCGAGCACACCGCTGCGGCCAGGGTGTCGGGGTCGACGTCGCGCACCAGGGCAGCGGTGACCACCCCGGAACCGAAGATGATCGCCGCCGGTGCTGCCGTCACCAGTCGCTCAGCCCTGACCACGCCTCCCACAGCCATCACCCCCCCGGGTCGCTTCCCAATTCATTCGAACGTGTGTTCGAAGTCTAGGTGACGGAGGGGCAACTGGTCAACCCCTGTCGACCAACCGATTCGGCTGTCGCGCAACCGGATTCGCCATGCTGCGCAGGGCTCGGGTATGCCGACGACAGCCTGGCCGCGGCCCGAGCCAGGGCCGCCCGCGTGCCGGCGCGCAAGGCCCCACGAGCGCAGGCAGGGTGGGCTGGGAGGCCACCACGCGGCATACCCGAGTGTGGTCAGCACCACCAGCCCGGGCGGACCCGGGCGCGGCCCGCCGCATTAGAGTGAACGGAGGTAATCCCCAATGGCGCTGGAGGCCTCCAACCATGTCTGACCGTCCCGTTTCCGTCATCGTCGCGGGTGCCCGCACGCCCATGGGCCGCCTGCTCGGCTCGCTCAAGGACTTCTCGGGCGCAGACCTCGGCGGCTTCGCCATCAAGGGCGCCCTCGAGAAGGCCGGGGTCAGCCCCGACCAGGTCGACTACGTGATCATGGGCCAGGTGCTGCAGGCCGGCGCGGGTCAGATCCCCGCGCGCCAGGCCGCCGCCAAGGCCGGCATCCCGATGACCGTCCCCGCGCTGACCATCAACAAGGTCTGCCTCTCGGGCATCAACGCCATCGCGATGGCCGACCAGCTGATCCGCGCCGGCGAGTTCGACGTCGTGGTAGCCGGTGGCCAGGAGTCGATGACCAACGCGCCCCACCTGCTCGAGAAGTCCCGTGAGGGCTTCAAGTACGGCGACGTCACGATGCGCGACCACATGGCCTTCGACGGCCTCTGGGACGCGTTCACCGACCAGGCCATGGGGCTGCTCACCGAGCAGGCCAACACCGGCGACCAGGCGTTCACCCGCGAGCAGCAGGACGAGTTCAGCGCCCGCAGCCACCAGCTCGCCGCGCGCGCCTGGAAGGACGGCCTCTTCGACGACGAGGTCGTCGCGGTCTCCATCCCGCAGCGCAAGGGTGACCCGCTCGAGTTCAAGACCGACGAGGGCATCCGCGCCGACACGACCACCGAGACGCTCGGCAAGCTGCGTCCGGCCTTCTCCAAGGACGGCACCATCACGGCCGGCTCGGCGAGCCAGATCAGCGACGGTGCCGCCGCGGTCGTGGTCATGAGCAAGGCGAAGGCGGAGGAGCTCGGGCTCACCTGGATCGCCGAGATCGGCGCCCACGGCGTCGTCGCCGGACCGGACTCGACGCTCCAGCAGCAGCCCGCCCGCGCCATCGCCAAGGCCTGCGAGCGCGAGGGCATCACGCCCGCCGACCTCGACCTCGTCGAGATCAACGAGGCGTTCGCCGCCGTCGGCCTGGCCTCCGCCAAGGAGCTCGGCATCGACGTCGACAAGGTCAACGTCAACGGTGGCGCGATCGCGCTCGGCCACCCGATCGGCATGTCCGGCGCCCGCATCGCCCTCCACCTCGCGCTCGAGCTGGGACGACGTGGCGGCGGGATCGGCGCGGCTGCCCTCTGTGGTGGTGGCGGCCAGGGCGATGCGCTGATCGTGCGCGTCCCACGGACCTCCTCCGACAGCGCCTGACGCTTGGCTCCCCGCACCGTCGACGTCCCTGCCCTGGTCGAGTCGGCCAGGGCAGGGTCGCCTCGCGCCGTCGCGCGGTTGATCTCCCTCGTCGAGGACGGCCATCCCGCCCTCCGCGAGGTGATGGCAGCGCTCGCCCCCCACTCCGGGCAGGCGCACATCATCGGGATCACCGGCAGTCCCGGCGTCGGCAAGTCCACCTCGACGAATGCCCTCGTCGGCGCTCTTCGCAAGCAGGGCAAGCGAATCGGCATCCTCGCGGTCGACCCGTCGTCACCCTTCTCGGGCGGCGCGCTGCTCGGAGACCGCGTGCGGATGCAGGACCACGCCCTCGACCCCGATGTCTACATCCGCTCGATGGCGAGCCGCGGACACCTCGGCGGCCTGTCGTGGACGACGCCGCAGGCCCTGCGGGTGCTCGACGCAGCCGGGTGCGACGTGATCCTCGTCGAGACCGTGGGAGTCGGGCAGTCGGAGGTCGAGGTGGCCGGTCTGGCCGACACGACGATCGTCCTGCTGGCGCCGGGCATGGGTGACGGCATCCAGGCCGCCAAGGCGGGCATCCTCGAGATCGGCGACGTGTTCGTCGTCAACAAGGCCGACCGTGACGGCGCCGACGCCACGGTGCGCGACATCCGCCACATGATCTCGCTCGGCGACCGCACCGAACCCGGGCTCTGGCGCCCACCGGTCATCAAGACCGTGGCGCAGCAGGGGCAGGGCATCGACGAGGTCATCGAGGCGATCGAGAAGCACACGTCGTGGATGGAGGAGTCCGGCACCCTGCGCGAGCGCCGGATCCGCCGGGCCGGCGACGAGATCGAGTCGATTGCCCTCCAGGCGCTGCGCGCCAAGATGGGCGACCTGCGCCACGGCAACGGGGTCGAGGAGCTCGCCGCCGCGGTCGTGGACGGCACGACCGACCCGTATGCCGCCGCCGACCAGGTCGTCGACGCCCTCGCCTGACCTCCCCCGGCCGTTGTTCGGAGGATCCACCGGGTCCAGGCACGGCGGATCCTCCGAACAACGGGCGCGGGTGGGGTCATCACCGGCCGGAGGTGACCAGCCCGTCCCAGTCCCAGCGCGGCATACCGAAGCCGTCGGGGACGGTGGCGCCCTCGTCGTGGAACTCGTTGACGTCGGCGACCGCCCACTCCATGTAGGCCCGCAGGGCCGCGCGGAACTCGGGGTCGGCGGGCAGGCCCACGTCGTCTGCGGCGGCCACGAAGCAGTCGACGAACCGGGGCCCGAGCTCCAGCATGCCGGGGCCGTTGCCGGCGTGCAGCCGGAGCAGCGACGAGTGGTCGCTCAGCTGCTCGGAGAAGCGCGGCGGCCCACCCAGCACCTCGGCCCAGTAGGCGGCCAGGCGCTCCACGTGGTGCGGGTTCAGGTCTTCCTTGCTGAACGGGTGGTTGAGGAGGGGGTCGGCGACGCACCGCTCGTGGTGCGCACGGGCGAGGGCGAGGAACGCCTCGTCGCCCCCGGCGAACTCGTACAGGGTCGGCCGCATCTCCGGAGCGTGGCACGGGGGTCCCGCCGAGTGTCAAGGAACAGCCGCGGCGAATAGGGTGATCGTCGGACCCCATCGAAAGGACCCCAGTGCAGCCCCAGGTCATCGCCGGACGCTACGAGGTGGTCCGTCCCATCGGCAGCGGCGGGATGGGCACGGTGTGGCTGTGCCTCGACACGGTGCTCGGTCGAGAGGTCGCCGTGAAGCAGATCGGTGCCCTGCCGGGCGAGCCGGCTGCGGCCGCGCGGGCCATGCGGGAAGCGCGGATCGCGGCGTCGCTCAACGACCCGCACGCCGTCGGGGTCTTCGACGTGGTCGACGAGAACGACTCGCACTGGCTGGTCATGGAGTACGTCGAAGGGCAGAGCCTCGCCGAGCGGATCCGCGACGTCGGCGCCCTGCCCCCGACCCGGGTCGCTGAGATCGGCTCGGCGGTGGCGAGTGCGCTCGCGACCGCCCACGAGCGGGGCATCGTGCACCGCGACATCAAGCCCGGCAACATCCTCATCGACCTGGCGGGCACGCCGAAGATCAGCGACTTCGGGATCGCCCGGGCCCACGCCGACGACCAGCTGACCCAGACCGGGTTCATGACCGGCACGCCCGGCTACCTCTCGCCCGAGCTGGCCCGCGGCGGCAATCCGACCCCCGCGTCGGACGTCTGGGCCCTGGGGGCGACGCTCTACTACGCCGTCGAGGGGCAGCCGCCCTACGAGTCGCAGGCCAACCCGCTGGCCACCCTGCAGGCGATCGCGCGCGGCGACGCGCGGCCCGTGCAGAAGGCCGGACCGATGGGTGGCGCCATCGCGGCGATGATGGACCAGGACCCCGAGCGCCGCTGGGACATGGCCACCGCCTCCGAGCGGCTCGACCGGATCGCCCACGGCGACGCCACCATGGCGCTTCCGGCAGGGACGGCGCTGGGTGGGGCTGGGGCCGCTGCCGCCGCCACCGAGGTCCTCGGCACACCCCTCGAGAGCACCCAGCGGCTCGAGACACCTCCGCCGCCCCCGCCTGCACCCCCGCGGGACCAGGCCTACGACGAACGCCGTGATCGCTACGACGACCGTCGTGACGACGGGCGCTCGCGGTCCACCGCCTGGATCGTGGCACTCGTCGTGCTGGCGCTGCTCGCCCTCGGCATCGCCTACGCGCTGACCGACGGCTTCGGCACGAACAGGCCGACCCCCGGCCAGACCACCACGGTGACCTCCACCAAGACGCAGACGCAGACCCCCTCGAAGACGTCGTCGTCGAGCAGCTCGTCGAGCTCGTCGTCGTCCACCACGACGACCACCACGACCGCCGACACGGCCCAGGACGACGCGAGGCTGACCCGGTTCGTCGAGTCCTACTACCGCGACGTCACGAAGGCGAACAAGCGCGACGACACCTTCGCCCAGCTGACGCCGAAGATGCAGCAGGACTCCGACGGGCGCGAGGGGTACGAGACCTTCTGGGACAGCATCGAGTCGGTGGACGTCGGCAACGTCGAGGCCGACTCGGCCAACGACAAGGCAGTCGTCGAGCTGACCTTCAAGCCCAAGGACGGCGACAAGAGCGACGAGACCCACACGCTGACCTTCGTCCAGGACGGCGACTCGTGGCTCATCGACAGCGACAAGCAGTGACGCGAAGGCCATGACCACCCCGGCTCGCGTTCGTCCGGCGATCGTCCTCATCGTCGCGGCCGAACACATCCCCGTGGTCGACAGTGAATTCGGGCGCTACGCAAGGGATTACGACATCCTGTGCGCCGACGACGCGGCCGGTGGGCGCGAGCTGGTGCGCCAAGCGCTCGAGGACCAGCAGCCCGTGGCGTTGCTCGGGGTTGGGTGGACCCTGCCGGGTGTGGAGGTGGGGCTCGACCTGCTCGACGAGCTGCACACCCTGCTGCCGGCCGCCCGCAGGATCTGCCTCACCACCCGGGGCGACTACAACCTCTCGCTGGCCAAGCTCCGGGAAGCGTTGGGGCGCGGGCGGATCGACACCTACCTGCTGATTCCGCAAGGACCCCGCGACGAGGAGTTCCACACCGCCGTCACCGAGTACCTCTCCGACTGGGGCTGGACCGCCTCGACCCCCGAGGTCGAGGGCGTGCAGATCATCGAGGGTGGGTCGCGGGCCGAGGTCGCCCGTATCCGTGACTTCCTCGACCGGATGGGCCTCCCGCACCGGGTCTACTCACCTGACAGCGAGGTCGGCCGACGGGTGCTGTCGGAGCTGCCGTCGGTGCAGAGCGGCGCTTCCCCGGCGTTCCCCGTCGTGGCGTCCGGGGTGATCAACCAGGTCATCGAAGGCGCGACCGCCCGCATGGTGGCGCGCGCTGTCTACGGCTCGCCCCAGACGATGGACGCCGACGACCTGATCGACCTCGTCGTCATCGGCTCCGGACCGGCCGGCCTGGCCGCCGCGGTCTACGGCGCGTCCGAGGGCCTCGACACCGTCGTCATCGAGTCCGACGCCGTGGGGGGACAGGCCGGCACCAGCTCGATGATCCGCAACTACCTCGGCTTCCCCCGCGGCATCTCCGGCATGCGGCTGGCTCAGCGGGCGCGCTTCCAGGCGGCCCGGTTCGGGGCGCGGATCTACACCGGTGTCGCCGCCGAGGGCATCGTCCCCGGGGTGGGGCCGGGCGACCCCCACGTGGTGCGCACCGAGGGTGGTGAGCTGCAGGCGCGAGCCGTGCTGGTCGCCACCGGCGTGACCTACCGGCGGCTCGGCATCGACTCGCTCGAAGAGCTGGTCGGCCTCGGCGTCTACTACGGCGCCGCGACCAGCGCGGCCCGCGAGATGGAGGGGCGCGACGCCTTCGTCGTCGGCGGTGGCAACTCCGCGGGACAGGCGGCGGTCTACCTCGCCCGGTATGCCGCGAGCGTCACCCTCTGTGTGCGTCGCCCCGACCTAGCGGCGACCATGTCCGACTACCTGATCCGTGAGATCGCCTCGACGTCCCGGATCAGCGTCCGGACCACCACGCAGGTCGTCGGTGGCGGAGGCGACTCGTCGCTCCAGTGGCTCCAGCTCAGGGGACCGGACGGCTCCGAGCGGCTCGACGCGGGCGGGCTCTTCCTGCTGCTCGGGGCCGACCCCTGCGGCGACTGGCTGCCCGCGGAGGTCGTCCGCGACGAACGTGGCTTCGTCTACACCGGTCGGGAGGTGCCGATGGAGCACTGGTCCGACGGCCGCCCACCCGCCGCCCTCGAGACCACGGTGCCCGGCATCTTCGCGGCCGGGGACCTCCGGGCCGGCTCGATGAAACGGGTCGCCTCCGCCAGCGGTGAGGGCGCCGCGACGGTCGCCCTGGTCCACGCCTACCTCGCCCCCTGACCCGGAAAGGTCCCCATGCACGCCTACGTGTCGCTCGAGCAGGACGAGGACGGCTACCCGCCGTTCGACAGCGAGGAGCTCGACGTCGAGCTGCGCCACGACGGTGCCTGCACAGTGGTCGGCGTGCCCGTCTTCACCAACGGCATCGCCGTGGACGACATCGTGTCGGTGGTCCAGACCGAGGACGACGACCGGTGGTGGGTCACCTCGGTGCTGCTGGCGTCCGGGCACGGGACGGTCCGGGTGGTGCCGTTCGCCGAGACGACCTTCGAGGAGGTCGTCGCCGAGCTGGAGGCCATCGGGTGCGCGGCCCAGGGCACCGAGCACGGGTTGGTCGCCGTCGACGTGCCGGCGGACGTGGACCCCGGCGCGCTCGACCGGGTCCTAGAGGCCGGCCGGTCGGCGGGACGGTGGGACTACGACATCGGCGTCCCCGTGGGCGCGACGGAGTGAGCGAGAGGACTTTCGAGGCCACGACCACGTTCGCCGAGAAGCCCACCCTCACCGGCGATCTCGTGGTGCTGCGTCAGCGCCGGGACTGCGGACGTGCCGGACGAAGCCAGCGGCTTCGTGCGCGAAGGGGTCCGGCGCGACGCGCTGCGCCTCGACGGCGAGTGGGTCGACTCGATCGTGATGGCCGTGCTCGACCACGAGTGGGCCACCCACCACGGCCACCCCGTCGCCGCTGGCTAAAACCCGTTGTCGCGGGACCAGTCCAGGTCGGACACTCGAGGTATGGAGACGACGACGGACTCACCCGTGACCCTGCGCGACGACGTGGCGCACGGCGTCGTCGTCCGCCCGCTCGACATCCACGACGACGCGGAGGTCGCGGCGGCCCACGAGGCGAGCAACGCCTCCAAGAAGTACCAGCGCCCGTGGGGCAAGACGTGGTCCCTGCGCGAGATGACCGTCCAGCTGCGGTCGGAGAGCACGGTCGAGCGTCTCGAGCCGATCGTCGCGCTGGTGGACGGTCGCGTCGCGGGCCTCGCGCTGCTGTGGTTCCCGCTGCTCGACAACACCCAGTTCACCTGGGCCGAGCTCGACGTCGATCCCGAGCTGCGCCACCGGGGAGCCGGCGGTGCCCTGATCGAGCGGATGATCGAGCGGACCCGCGAAGAGGGACGCCGGACGGTCCTCGTCGAGACCAACGTGCCCGACGACGCCCGCGAGGGCCACCCCCATGCGCGGTTCGCCGAGCGACACGGCTTCACCTACGCCAACACCGAGATCCGCCGCATCCTCGACCTGCCGCTCGACCCGGGTCGGCTGACCGAGCTCGCCGCCGGGGCGGCAGCGCACCACGAGGGCTACCGCATCGAGTTCCACCGCGGCTCGCTCCCGGAGGAGCTGCAGGCGTCCTACTGCGAGTGCTGGAACCAGCTGGCCGTCGACGCCCCGACCGGCGAGGTCGACTTCGAGGAGGAGGCGCTCAGCCCTGAGACCTATCTCGAGGAGCTGGGTCGGCTGCAGGCCCAGGGCCGCACGATGCTGCACACCGTGGCGATCGCACCCTCGGGCGAGGTCGTGGCCTACAACGACCTGGTGGTGTCGGCCGACGACCCCGACGAGGTCATGCAGTGGGGCACCCTGGTCCGCAAGGACCACCGGGGCCACCGGCTCGGCATGGCGGTCAAGGCGCGCGGCCTGCAGGGCCTGGCCGAGGTGGCTCCCGAGGCGAAGCGGGTGCAGACCTGCAACGCCGAGCAGAACGCCCACATGGTCGGCGTCAACGTCGAGCTCGGGTTCCGTCGCGTCGAGGCCCTGCTGGCCTACCAGCGCCACCTCGACGGCTGAGCCGAGACCGGGGGCCCAGCCCCGTCGCACCGGGGGGTGCGACGGGGCTCAGGCACGCGGCATACGGTGGGCTCATGCTCGTCGCCTTCTCCGTCGCCCCGTCCATGCCCGCCGACTCCACCGGTTCGGTGAGTGAGGCGGTCGCCGCCGCCGTCACCGTCGTGCGCGAGTCGGGGCTGCCACACCGCACCTCGTCGATGTTCACCGAGGTCGAGGGGGAGTGGGACGAGGTGATGGCCGTCGTGAAGGGCGCCGTCGACGCCGTGGCCCGGTACGGTCCGCGCGTCAGCCTCGTCCTCAAGGCGGACATCCGCGACGGGTATGCCGGTGAGCTCACCGCCAAGCTCGACCGCCTCGAGGCGGCCATCGACGCGCAGGAGTAGCCCGCCGCAACACCTGCGCCGTCGTAGGTCCGGGACCGTGAATCGTTGCCGGAATGTGGCCCGCTCCCGGACGAATCCGCCTTAGGGTCGAGCGGGTACGGGACGGCCCGTGGGGGTTTCTTCCGCCGGACACACGGAGGCACTGACGGCATGTGGGCTGCGATCAGATATCGCCGGGCCCAGGCGGTCGTGCTCGTCCTGCTCGCCGCGCTGGTCGCCACCTGCGCCGTCTTCGCACCGCTCTACCAGCGGGCCCTCGAGCAGTCGCTGCTGCGCTCCAGCATCAGCTCGGCCAGCGTCGCCGACACCGCGCTCGTGGTGCGCGCCGGCCGCGGCACGGCCAACCCGGTGTTCGGGCCCTCCGCTCTCAGCGGCAACGTGCCGGGGTCGGTGCGCGTCCTCTACGGCGCCCCGGTCGGGCAGCTGGCCGACTCGATCAACATCGTGCCGCGAGCCGGGCTGAAGCCGTCGCCGGGTGACCTCGTCGCTCGCGACCAGGTGTGCCAGCACCTGAAGATCACCACGGGGACGTGCCCGCGCGTTCCGGGGGAGATCCTCGTGTCGGCCAAGGACCTGGCGGCCTGGCAGTGGCCGGTCGGCACCAAGCTCACGACGCCGGTGCCGAGCATCAGCCAGACCGAGCGACCCACGGCGACCCTGAAGGTCGTCGGGGCCTACGAGGTCGTCCCCGACGCTGCGTACTGGCAACGCACCCAGCTCGACGGCAAGTCGGGCACGCTCATCACCGTGGGCCTGGAGCAGGTGCCGGGCATCGACGACTTCGTCACCACCGAGGCCACCTTCACCCGCGACTGGAGCGTGGCGCAGGCGACCCTGACGTTCCCCCTCAAGCGCGACCTGTTCACGCTCGGCAACCTGCAGCAGATCTCGGACGTGCTCGCGGCCAAGGGCGGCGACCGGTCGGCCGGCGAGGGCATCGACGGCGCGCTCGTCGAGACCCAGCTGCCGACGATCATCGACGGCATCAGGGTCGGCCAGCACCAGCTGCGGGTCATCGTGCCGTTGCTGATGGCCCAGCTCGGTCTGCTCGCCGCCGCCATCCTGCTGCTGGTCGCGCAGGCGGCCGTGGAACAGCGTAGACCCGAGGTGGCGCTGGCCAGGCTCCGCGGCCGCAGCCGTGAGGGTGCCGGGCGCATCGTCATGGGTGAGCTGGCCGCGACCGTGGCGATCGGCCTGCCGATCGGCTTCGCCCTCGCGCTGCTGCTGACGACGCTGGTGCGGTGGTTCCTCCTCCCTGACGGTGTTCCCTTCGAGGTGCCCTGGTACTCCGTGGTCGCGCTGGCTGCCTCGGCCGTCGTGTGTGCAGTGGCCATCTGGCTGGCCGCGCGGCCGGTCCAGCGGCTCACCGTGTCGGCGCTCCTGCGCCGAGTGTCGAGGGAACGCGCGCGGGCCTTCGGGATCGTCGACATCCTGGCCGTGGCGCTCGCGGTGTTCGGCCTGATCGGGCTCGCGACCGGTTCGCTCGAAGGCCCGCTCGCGCTCGTCACCCCCACCCTCGTCGCCCTGGCTGCCGGGCTGGTCGCCTCGCGGCTGGCGGTCCCGGTCGCCGGGGCCAGCGGACGCGCGAACCTGCGCCGCGGGCGGATCGGGCCGGCCCTCACCGCCTTCGGGCTGGAGCGCCGACCCACCTTGCGCAAGGTCGTCACGGTGGTCAGCGTCGCGGTGGCCCTCACCGTCTTCGCGGCGAACGCCCTCGTCGTGGGTGACCGCAACTGGCAGGCCCGGGCAGAGGTCCAGACCGGTGCCCCGGCGGTGATCGACACCGACAGCCGCAACCCGACCAGCCTGCTCGCCACCGTCCGCGCCATCGACCCGACCGGCACGCTGGCCAGCCCCGTCGCGATCGTGCGGCAGGCCGACCGGAGCTCGACCGCCACGATGGCGGTCGTCACGAAGGACTTCGAGGAGACCTCCTTCGCTCCTCCCGGTGAGCCCTACCGGCTCGGGGCGCTCGCCCCTCCCGACATCGCGCCCGTGCAGCTCTCCGGCAGCAGGGTGACCGGCCGGCTTGCGTGGGACCTCACCATTCCCGGGGACGACTCGACGCCTCGACCTGCCGGGCAGTCCGGCGCCCCGGTGTCGCCCACGATCGGCCCCGGCTCCGAGGAGCCGAACGAGCTGCGGGTCTCGGTGACCAGTCCTACCGGCCAGCGACTGACCAGGCTCATCGCGCAGATCCCGTTGCGCGGCAAGGGATCTGCCGAGCTCAACGGGCTCCTCCTCTGCCCCGACGGTTGCCGGCTCGACGGCCTGGAGTTCCGGAAGACCGACGAGCAGGTCAGCCAGGTGAGCGGCACGCTGAGCATCACCGGGCTCGGCATCGACGGGAAGTCGCTCGGCATCTCCGCCCCGAACCAGTGGAACCCCTTCGTCGCCCCGCCGACCAGCACCAGCGACAAGCTCGAGCAAGTGCCCGCGGGGGCCGACACGCTGGCGCTCGAGCTGAACAGCACCGGGTTCGCGGTCGCGCTGTCACACGCCGATGTGCCGGCTGTCGTGCCCGGGCTGCTCGCCGGACCGGTGCCGCCGGGCGGCACTGCACAGGGGTTCGACGCCATCGGCCTCAACGGTGCGCCGATGGTCGCGGCGGCGCAGCAGACCGTCGACACCCTTCCCGTGCTGGGCAGCCAGGGCGTCCTCGTGGACTATGAGACGCTCGCCCGCCTCGGCGGTCGCCTCCCCGACGCCGGCACCCTCTCGGTGTGGGTCGCCGACCCGGCCGAGGCCGACTCCGTGGCCACGCAGCTGCAGGCCCAGGGCGTCGGGGTGCTCGCCCGGCACAGCACGGCCGCCGCCAAGGACCGCCTCGACGAGTCGGCCTCCGCGTGGGGGCTGCGCCTGGCCGTCTTCACCGGCGGGATGGGTGTGCTGCTGGCCGCCCTCGTCGTCCTGGTCATGACCGTGACCGGATGGCGCGTGGTGGCCCGTGACCTCGCCGCGCTCCACATGTCGGGCGTGCCGCTCAAGGAGCTGCGTCGGTCGCTCGTGCGCGAGCAGGTCGTGCTGGTCCTCGTCGGCACGGTCGTCGGCGTCGTCTGCGGGGCGGTCAGCTCGTGGGTGGCCATGCCGCTGGTGCCCCTGTTCGACAGCGCCGCCGACCCGGTGCCCGCGCTGGAGCTGGCGCCGGACGCCCTGGCCATCGTCGGCTCGGCCGTCGGTGCCGCCCTCGTGCTCGTCGCCGTCGGCTGGCTTGCCGCGGTCGGTGCGGGCCGACGGATCACCTTGCGCCGGATCAGGGAGTCACTGTGAGCACCGACAGCCGCGTGACGGCGACGACGCGCGCCGGCGGGCTGCGGGTGAGCACCCGTGGCCTGGTCCACATCTACCGCGCCGAGGGCCACGACGTGGCCGCCCTGTCCGGGGTCGACCTCACCGTCCACCCCGGTGAGGTGGTCGGCCTGCTCGGTCCGTCCGGCGCCGGCAAGTCGACCCTGCTCACCTTGTTCGGCGGCCTCATGCGACCGAGCGCAGGGCGGGTGCTGGTGGGTGAGCACGAGCTCTCGACGATGACCGAGGCCGATCTCGACCGGTTCCGGGCCGCCGAGGTGGGACTGGTCCTCCAGGGCGCCGCGCGCAACCTGTTGCCCTACCTGACCGCCCGCCAGAACGTCGAGTTCGCGCAGCGGTCCGCCCGCCGGGCCGGCCGCGAGGTGCCGCCTCCCGGAGAGGTGATGGAGCTCGTGGGGCTCGACCACGCGGCCACCGCGCCCCTCGACTCGCTGCCGCCGGGGCAGCTCCAGCTCGCGGCGCTCGCGGTCGCCCTGGCCAGCCGGCCGGGTCTCCTGCTCGGCGACGAACCCACTTCCCAGCTGCACCACTCGTCGCGGGACCTCGTGCTCGACACCCTGCACCGGGTCAACCGGGAGTGGGGGACCACCGTCGTCGTCGTCACCCACGACCCCGAGGTGGCCGCGCGCCTGCCGCGCACCGTCACCATCCGCGACGGCCGCGTCGGTGGTGAGGGCCGGTCCGGCGAGGCGTATGCCGTGGTGTCGGCCGACGGGTCCCTTCCCCTCCCGCCTGCGGCGGTGGATGCGTTCCCGCCCGGTGCGCTGGTGCGGGTCGCGGAGGTCGATGGCGTGTGGACGCTGATCCCGCAGGGGAGGGGTGAGACCGGTGGGTGACCGGACCAGGTGGGCCGACGGCCCGGAGCTGCTCGAGGACGTTGAGTCGCCGCCGCTGCGCGTCGATGGCGTGACCGTCCGCTACGGCTCCACGGTCGCGGTGTCCGAGGCGACCTTCGATGCCTACCCGGGTGAGTTCATCGCCGTCACCGGCCACAGCGGCGCCGGCAAGTCGTCGCTGCTGTGGGCCATCGGTGGCGCCGTCGGGTTCGACGGCGTGGTGCGCCTCGGCGACGACGACGTGCGCGACCGCGCGCAGGCGGCCCGGCTGGGGATCGAGGTGATCCCGCAGGGCAGCGCCTTGGCCGTCCTGCTCTCCGCCCAGGAGAACGTCGCCCTGCCCCTGCTGGCCCGCGGGGTGCGGCCGGACCACGCCCAGCGCCGGGCGCAGTCCGCCCTGGAGTCGGTGGGTCTGCACGAGTCGGGCAGCCACCTGGCCGAGGAGCTGAGCGGCGGCCAGCAGCAGCGGGTCGCGGTCGCCCGCGGCCTGGCCCTGCGCGGCCACGTCCTGCTCGCCGACGAGCCCACCTCCGAGCTCGACCACGACAACCGCGAGCGGGTCCTCGCCCTCCTGCGGGCCGAGGCACGCCGCGGCGCCATCGTCATCATGGCGACGCACGACCCCGAGGCCGCCGAGGAGGCCGACGGCGAGATCCGTCTCGATGATGGACAGCTCGAGACGGTCCGCACCCCCCAGGGCTAGCCTGCTGCGCGTGCCGAAGCCGATCCGCCTGCCGTTCGACCCCATCACGCGTGCGGCGCAGCTGTGGACCCGCCGGTGGGGGCGCACCTCGCAGCCCTTGGCGATGGCCAGCGCGACATCGATCATGCGGGTCCAGCAGCTGCTGATCACCGACTACGACGCGATCGTCGGGCGACACGGCCTCACCTTCGCCCGCTACGAGGCGCTGGTGCTCCTCGCGTTCAGCCGGGACGGCCGGCTCGGCATGAGCAAGATCGGGCAGCGCCTGATGGTGCACCCCACGAGCGCCACGAACATCGTCCAGCGGCTCGACGCCCAGGGTTTCGTCGAGCGGGTCCCCAACCCCGACGACGGGCGCGGCACCCTGGCGATCATCACGCCTGCGGGTCGCGACGCGATGGAGGCCGCCACCGCCGACCTCGTACAGCGCAAGTTCGGCCTGGGGATGCTCTCCGCCGCCGAGCACGAGCAGCTCTTCGACCTGCTGCGCAAGGTGCGGCTCGGGGCCAGCGACTTCGACGCCTGACCCAGCCCCGCGGCATACCTCACCTGTCACACCTTTATCGGGTCATGGGACAAACAGCGGCCTCACCCCGGAACGGTTTCGGGGTGAAGCAGACCTTTGTCCCTAGACCCGATAAAGGTGAGGCAGCCGTGTCGACGGCGGGCGGCTTGGACATTTACTAGGACGTCCTAGTAAATTGGCGCGCATGGCCGAGAACCCCGCACCCACCACCCCCGCGACGAGCGACGGCGCCGCCCGCTGGCAGGCCCGCTACGACGCGGCCCAGGCCAAGGGACAGGTGCGGGACGCCGACTTCACCACGCTGTCGCAGATGGAGGTCGAGCCGGTCTACGGGCCGGCCGACGGCTCCGAGGTGCCCGAGCGGATCGGGTGGCCGGGGGAGTACCCCTTCACCCGTGGTCTCTACCCGACCGGCTACCGCGGCCGCACCTGGACGATCCGCCAGTTCGCCGGCTTCGGCAACGCGGTGCAGACCAACGAGCGCTACAAGATGATCCTCGAGCGCGGCGGCGGCGGCCTCTCGGTCGCGTTCGACATGCCCACGCTGATGGGCCGCGACTCCGACGACCCGATGAGCCTCGGCGAGGTCGGTCACTGCGGGGTGGCGATCGACTCGGCCAAGGACATGGAGGTGCTCTTCGACGGGCTGCCGCTCGAGGACATCACCACGTCGATGACGATCAGTGGCCCGGCCGTCCCGGTGTTCTGCATGTACCTCGTCGCCGCCGAGCGCCAGGGCGTCGACCTCGGGGTCCTCAACGGGACGCTGCAGACCGACATCTTCAAGGAGTACATCGCGCAGAAGGAGTGGCTGTTCGCCCCCGAGCCGCACCTGCGCCTGATCGGCGACCTGATGGAGTACTGCGCCGAGAACATCCCGGCCTACAAGCCGCTGTCGGTCTCCGGCTACCACATCCGCGAGGCCGGCTCGACGGCCGCGCAGGAGCTCGCGTTCACCCTCGCCGACGGCTTCGGCTACGTCGAGCTCGGGCTGTCCCGCGGTCTCGACATCGAGACCTTCGCGCCCGGCCTGTCGTTCTTCTTCGACAGCCACCTCGACTTCTTCGAGGAGATCGCCAAGTTCCGCGCCGCCCGCCGGATCTGGGCGCGCTGGCTCCGCGACGTCTACGGCGCCAAGACCGACAAGGCCCAGTGGCTGCGGTTCCACACCCAGACGGCCGGGGTCTCGCTCACCGCGCAGCAGCCGTACAACAACGTCGTCCGCACCGCCGTAGAGGCGCTCGCGGCGGTGCTCGGCGGCACGAACTCGTTGCACACCAACGCCCTCGACGAGACGCTGGCCCTCCCCAGCGAGCAGGCGGCCGAGATCGCGCTGCGCACCCAGCAGGTGATCATGGAGGAGACCGGCGTCGTCAACGTCGCCGACCCGCTCGGTGGCAGCTACTACGTCGAGGCGCTCACCGACAAGATCGAGGCCGAGGCCGAGGCGATCTTCGACAAGATCAGGGCGATGGGCGAGCTCGGCAAGCCGCTCAACTCCGAGGGCGGTGTCGACCACGCCGTCGGCCCGATGACCTCCGGCATCCTCCGCGGCATCGAGGACGGCTGGTTCATGTCAGAGATCGCCGAGGCGGCCTTCCAGTACCAGGTGTCGCTGGAGAAGGGTGACAAGAAGGTCGTCGGCGTCAACTGCCACACCGCCTCCGTGACCCACGAGCTGGAGATCCTGCGGGTCAGCCACGAGGTCGAGCGCGAGCAGGTAGCCACCCTCAAGACCCGCAAGACTGACCGCGACGAGGACGCCGTGCGCGCCGCCGTGCGGCACATGGTCGAGGTCGCCCGCACCGACGACAACATGGTGCCCGCCATGCTCGACGCGGTCCGCGCCGAGGCCACGCTGGGCGAGATCTGCGACGCGCTGCGCGACGAGTGGGGCGTCTACCGCGAGCCCGCCCGCTTCTAGAGACCAGAGGTATGCCGCGTGGCCGGCCGGCGCTGTCAGCAGCGCTAGCCGGCCTCGCCGACCTCACGCTGCTCGCGGCGGAGTCGGGCGTAGGCGACATCGGCCAGCAGGGCGATGAGCCCGTCGACGAACGCCGCGTCGGGCTCGCCGGTGGCCAGCGCCCGGTGCATCACCGACCCGACCACCACGTCCGCGAGCAGGTCGACGTCGATCATGTCGCGGCGGATCTCCCCCCGCTCGATGGCGCGTTCGACCGAGAGCGCGACCAGCGCGTGCAGGCGCGTCGACAGCGACGCGCGGACGCGCTGGCCGACGCCGTCGGGGTCCCGGGCCGACTCGGCCAGCAACGCGGCATACGCACCGCCGGTGGAGGGGTCGCGCAGCAGGCGGGCCGCCTCGCCGATACCCGCACGCATGTCGGCCTCCAGCGAACCGTGGTCCTCGATCTCGATCTCGTCGAAGGTGGCGGCGACCGCGTGCACCGCGAGCTCGATCTTCGACGGCCAGCGCCGGTAGAGCGTGCTCTTCGCCACACCCGCCTTGGCGGCGACGTGCTCCATGGACATCCGGGCCACGCCCTTGTCCGCGAGCACCTGACGTGCTGCTGCGGTGATCGCCTGCTCGGTGGCCTCCTCACGGGGGCGTCCCGGGCGGCGACTTCGGTCCTGCCGTGGGCGTGTGGTCATCACGCGTGATCATGCCACCGAACCGGTGAACCACGCCGTGTTGCGGGGGGGTGCGGATGGGGTCGGGGATTTGTCGTCGTGGGGGAGACTGAGCCATGGTGGTGTGAATGCCGGCTGCGGGGAACCCCCGTTGGCCGGCCCGCTCACGTAAGGATTTCTACTGTGTCGATGGTCGCCAAGCGCGTGCTGTCCGCGGCGCTGACGGTGATCGGACTCGTCCTCGTGTCCCTCGGTGCCTGGTTCACCGTGCACCTCGGTTCGTCCGGCAGCGCCACGCTGCACAGCACCCCTGCCCACGGGGCCCTGGTCGTCGTGGAGCCGTCCGTGCTCAACCGGGTCGACGCACCAGCCACCGTGACGGCGGTCGCCGCGCCCGGAACGACGATCTGGATGGGGCGGACCACCCCCGCCGACGCCGACGCGATCGTGGGTGGCGCCGACCACACGTCGGTCACCGGTGCCCACCTCCGGGACTGGAGCCTCGTCGCATCGCGGGCCGGGGCCGGGCCAGCCCCCGACCTCGCCGGTGCAGACGTCTGGCGCCAGACCGCGACCGGACAGGGCCGGGTGCACCTCAGCGTCGAGCAGACCGGCGCCCCGGAGTCCATCGTCATCGCTGCACCGGACGGCAGCCCCGTCGACCTGACCGCCCTGACCGTCACGGTCGAGCGACGCACGTGGTTCTTCCAGGCGCTGCTCGTGACGCTGGTCGGACTGCTCGCGGCGGTCACCGGGGTGGCCACCCTCTGGCAGACCCGACCTCGGCGCCGGCGCCAGACCGACGCGCCACCGAAGCAGGCCGACGCGCCGAAGCAGGCCGACTCGGCGAAGCAGGCCGACTCGGCGAAGCAGGCCGACTCGGCGAAGCAGGCCGAGACCCCCACGACCACCGACGCACCGACCCCGGAGGTGACCGCATGAGCCGCCGCACCACCCAGCTGGCCGCCGTGGCCGCCCTCAGCCTCGCCCTCGCCGGGTGCGGTGTCGGCACCGGCTTGGCCGGGGTGCACGACGCCCCCGCCCAGGTGACGACCACCGCACCGATCTCCCCCGACACGGCCCAGGCCATCGCTGCCCGGGTCCTCGCGAAGGCGGCCGAGGCCGCGGCGGCCAAGCCCGCCGATGCCCAGAAGCTGCGCACCGAGGCGCTCACCGGCAGCGCGCTCGCCGTCGCCAACGCTGCGAGCCGGCTCGAGTCCGGTGCGGCCGCCGCCCCGACCCCGCTGACCCGCACCGAG
This sequence comes from Phycicoccus sp. Soil802, assembly GCF_001429605.1. GTDB lineage: Bacteria > Actinomycetota > Actinomycetes > Actinomycetales > Dermatophilaceae > Pedococcus. The sequence continues at coordinate 28,202 of NZ_LMSS01000005.1, read as the reverse complement.
CCCCCGAAGGTCCTCGCGGTCTCCCGCGGCACGGCCTGGCCGCGGCTCATCCTGGTGCAGACCGCGACCGCCGACGGCGGAGCCGTGCTCAACCTGCTCGTCTCGCCGGACGCCAGGACGCCGTTCCGGCTCAGCGTTGCCGCACCCATGCAACCGGGGGCGAGCGTCGCCGCCCTCGACTCGCTCAACGCCGGGTCGCCAGTGGTGACCACGGGCAGCACCCTCCCCGTGCCGCCCGCGGCGCTGATGACGGAGTATGCCGCGAGCCTCGCCTACCCGAAGCCCGCCGCTGCCAAGGACATCGACCCCGCGGACCCGTTCTCCGCGGCCGTCCGCGCCCACGCGGCGGAGCAGGCCAAGGCGTTCGGGAAGCTCGCCTCCCTCAAGCAGGTCCACACCGTGGAGCCGCAGAGCACCGTCGCCATCGCGCTGCGGGGCGGGGGAGCGCTGGTCTTCGGGCTGGTCGAGCGCACCGACACGATCACCCTGGGCAAGGGCGGGAAGTCGCTCACGCCGAGCACCGACTTCCAGCGGCTGGTGCGCAAGAAGACGCTCACGAAGAGCGCCACGCTGCGGACCTACGAGACCGTCGTCCTCACCGTGCCCGCCGAGGGCAAGGCCAGCGTGGTCGCCGCGGACGAGGTGCTGTTCTCGGCCAAGGGCTCGTGAGGGAGAATCACCGCCATGAGTGACCAGCCGTTGACCTCCGGTGGCCTGCGTGGCGCCGTTGACCTGACCGCCCTGCGCAACCAGCCCCCGTCGGGAGGCCAGCCGGCCGGCCCAGCGGGCGGCTCGGCTCCTGCTGCCCCGGGTGCCGCCGCGGGACCGTCGTCCGCCGGGATCCCCGGCCGCAGCGGGGTCGTCGTGGAGGGCAGCGACGCCACCTTCCAGGAGATCGCGAACGCCTCGGTGGGCGTGCCGATGCTGCTCGTCCTGTGGGCCGCCCAGATCCCTGAGTCGCGCGACTACCTCGACACCGTGGTGGCGGTCGCCGGGACCTACGAAGGCCGCTTCCAGGTCGTCAGCATCGACGTCGAGCAGAACCCCACGCTCCTGCGCGCCTTCCAGGTGCAGAGCGTCCCGATGACGATGGGGCTGATCCAGGGCCAGCCGGTCCCGATGTTCGCCGGCCTCCAGCCGGAGTCGGCGCTGCGGCCGGTGCTCGACGAGTTCCTCGCGCTGGCCGTGCAACACGGCGTGACCGGCCGGGTGGAGATCGCCGCCGCCGCGCCGGCGGCCGACGGTGAGGCGGTCGAGGAGCAGCTCCCGCCCCTGCACCAGGAGGCCTACGACGCCATCGAGCGCGGCGACCTCGACGCTGCCGCCGCGGCATACCAGCAGGCGCTCAAGCAGAACCCGACGGACTCCGACGCCGAGCTGGGCCTGGCCCAGGTGGGCCTGATGCAGCGCACCGAAGGTGCCGACCTGCAGCAGGCCCGCGCTGCCGCGGCGGACCGCCCCACGGACGTCGCTGCACAGGGACTCGTCGCCGACCTCGACGTGCTCGGTGGGCACGTGGAGGACGCCTTCCTGCGCCTCATCGACCTCGTGCGAGCGACCTCCGGTGACGAGCGCGAAGCGGCCCGGAACCACCTGCTGCAGCTGTTCGCCGTGGTCGGCTCGCACGACGAGCGCGTGCGCAAGGCGCGGACCGCGCTGATGAGCGCCCTGTTCTGACGCCTCTGGGCAGCGAGCGGGCCCTGAGGGGTCGCGGCCGGACTGCTGAGCCGACAGGATGGGTCGCATGGCGAAGACTCAGGAACACCTCATCGGACTGTTGCTGGGCGCGGAGGGTGACTGGCCGCGCGCGTTCGAGACCCTCGCGGGCAGGCTCGGCGTCCTGACCGGACCCGACGGCGCGAGCCACCAGGTCAACACCGAGCGCGTGACCATCGAGCCGTTCAACCTGCGCGACAAACCACGACACGACCTGGTCATCGACCGGTTGGCCTACTGGTACTACCACCCGCGCGAGTGGCTCAAGAAGGTCGCGCTGATGGACGACGTCTACCTGCTCAACAGCCCGTTCACCTTCCAGTCCATGGAGAAGCACTCCGCGTACTGCGCGCTGCTGCGCCTGGGCATGCACGTCCCCGAGACCGTCCTGGTGCCCTACAAGAACCCGATCGACAACGTCCGGTGGGCCTACACCGCCGAGCGCTACAACAAGTCCTTCGACCTCGACCAGATCGCCGAGGAGATCGGCTACCCGCTGTTCATGAAGCCGTTCGACGGTGGCGGCTGGCGCGGGGTGTCCCAGGTCAAGAACGTCGACGACCTGCACAGTGCCTACGACGACTCCGGCGAGATGCTCATGCACCTGCAGGCCTCGGTGAAGGACTTCGAGGTGTTCGCGCGGGCGCTGACCATCGGGCCCGAGACGATGGTGATGAAGTTCCAGCCGGACGAGCCGATGCACAACCGGTATGCCGTGCAGCACGGCTTCCTGTCCGAGGGCGTCGGGACCGAGGCGGTCACCATCGCGCAGACCGTCAACGCGTTCTTCCGCTGGGAGTTCAACTCCTGCGAGATGCTCGTCAAGGACGGCGTGGTCTACCCGATCGACTACGCCAACGCCTGCCCCGACGTGGCCGTCACCTCCCTGCACTACTACTTCCCCTGGGCGATGAAGGCCCTGATCAAGTGGTCGGTGTTCTGCGTGGCCACGGGACGCAAGGCGCGCACCCAGGTCGACACCGACCCGTGGTTCAGCGTGGCCGACGACGCCGACCTCGACTACGGCGGCAAGCTGTCCGCCTACCAGGGGCTCGCCGACGCGCACTTCGACACCGACCGCTACCGCGAGTTCTGCGACGCGGCGCTGCCGCACATCGACGAGATGGTGCTGGAGTGGGTCGACTCCGACGACTTCCGCAGCCTGCTCAGCGAGACCATCCAGACGACCTACCCGAAGCACGAGTGGGACAAGTTCGAGGGGCACTTCGGTGGCCTGACCCGCATGTGGGTCAAGGACGAGCAGTCCCGGCTCGGCTCGGGCAGCTCGGCGGTGGACGAGACCGTCGTGAGCGGCCCCGCGCCGGCGGTCACCACCGACTGAGCATCATCGACTGAGCATCATCGACTGAGCCCAGACGCACGAACGGGCCCCGCCAGCTGGCGGGGCCCGTTCGGGTCAGGTGGGGAGGAGCCTCAACAGGCCCGACACTCCTGCTCGATCTGGTGTCGGCGAGCCTCCGGCTGCATCAGCCGGGGGCGGCGCAGGCCGCGGAGCTGGTCGAGGGTGGCGAGGTTGGGACGGGAGCTGCCCGTGCGAGGCACACTGCGAGGCCCGGGCGTCTGGTGCGTGTTCGTGGGCGTCATGTCCGGTCCAACGGAGCGTGCCTCCGGTTTGTTCCGGAGGATGCCTCCGAATTTCGGTGCGCCGGTCGAAACGCACCCGGCGTCGGTGAGCCTGCTGTCAGCCGCCGAGGGCGGCGCCCACGACCTCCTTGGCCTCGGCCTGGACCTGCGCGAGGTGCTCCGGGCCCTGGAAGGACTCGGCGTAGATCTTGTACACGTCCTCGGTCCCGGACGGGCGGGCCGCGAACCAGGCGCTCGCCGTCGTCACCTTGAGGCCGCCGATGGCCGCGCCGTTGCCGGGAGCCTCGGTGAGCTTGGCCGTGATCGGCTCCCCAGCCAGGGAGTCCGCCGCGACGTCGCCGGGGGACAGCGCCGCGAGCTTGGCCTTCTGCTCGCGGTTGGCGGCTGCGTCGATGCGGGCGTAGGCCGGGTCACCGTGCCGGGCCGTGAGCTGGCGGTAGTGCTGGCTCGGGCTCTGGCCGGTCGCGGCGAGGATCTCGGAGGCCAGCAGCGCCAGGAGGATGCCGTCCTTGTCGGTGGTCCAGGCCCTGCCGTCGCGACGCAGGAACGAGGCCCCGGCGGACTCCTCGCCGCCGAAGCCGAAGCTGCCGTCGATGAGGCCGGGGACGAACCACTTGAAACCCACCGGCACCTCGACGAGTCGACCGCCCACATCGGCCGCGACCCGGTCGATCATCGACGACGAGACCAGCGTCTTGCCGATCGCCGCATCCGCGGGCCAGTCGGGACGGGCGCCGCCGAAGAGGTACTGGATGGCGACGGCGAGGAAGTGGTTGGGGTTCATCAGGCCGCCGTCGGGGGTGACGATCCCGTGGCGGTCCGAGTCGGCGTCGTTGCCGGTGGCGATGTCGTACTCGTCCTTGCGGGCGATCAGCGACGCCATCGCCGACGGCGACGAGCAGTCCATCCGGATCTTGCCGTCCCAGTCGAGGGTCATGAACCGCCAGGTCGGGTCGACCAGCGGGTTGACCACGGTGAGGTCCAGCCCGTGGCGATCGGCGATCTCGCCCCAGTAGTGGACCGAGGCGCCGCCCAGGGGATCTGCGCCGATCCGGACGCCGGCGTCCTTGATTCGTTGCAGGTCAACGACATTCGGCAGGTCGTCGACGTAGGTGCCCAGGAAGTCGTAGGGCTGCGCGTGCGCGCGGGCCCGGCTGAACGGCATCCGGCGGACGCCCTCGAGACCACTCGCGATCAGCTCGTTGGCGCGGGCGGCGATGACCTTGGTGGCGTCGCTGTCGGCGGGGCCACCGTGCGGCGGGTTGTACTTGAAGCCGCCGTCGGAGGGCGGGTTGTGCGACGGGGTGACGACGATGCCGTCAGCGAGGACCGGGCCCGTGGTGCGGCCCTCGTTGGCGCGGATGATGGCGTGGCTCACCGCCGGCGTCGGGGTGTAGCCGTCGCGGTCGTCGACGAGCACGATGACGTCGTTGGCGGCGAGCACCTCCAGCGCGGTGGCCCAGGCCGGCTCGGAGAGCCCATGGGTGTCCCGGCCGATGAACAGCGGGCCGTCGTAGCCCTGCGACTTCCGGTAGTCGCAGATCGCCTGCGTGGTCGCGAGGATGTGCGCCTCGTTGAACGCCGTCCGCAGGCTCGAGCCCCGGTGCCCGGAGGTGCCGAACGCGACCTGCTGGTCGAGGTCGTCGGGGTCGGGGTCGAGCGTGTAGTAGGCGGTCACCAGGTGGGCGACGTCGACCAGGTCGGAGGGCTGGGCGAGCTGTCCAGCGCGCGGGTCACTCATCGGCCAGTGCCTTCCGGTCGGTGTCCACCGGTGCGAGGTAGACGGCGGACAGCGCGGCGACGCGGACCTCGACCGACCAGGGCTGACCGTTCGCGCCGTGCTCCTGTGCGGTCACGACGACCTCCGCCTGGCTCGGCGTGCCGAACTCGTCGTAGCCGCTGGTGTCGAGGATGACCTTCCAGTCGCCCGGTCGCGGCACCCCGATCCGCAGGGGGTCGCGGGCCAGGCCGCCGAAGTTGACCGCCACGGCAACCACGGCGCCCTGCCGGTCCGGCGTGCCGAAACGCAGGTAGGAGTAGGTGTTCCACGCGTTGTCATCGGCGTTGAGCCACTCGAAACCCGCAGGGTCGGAGTCCAGCGCCCACAGAGCGGGGTTCTCCCGGTAGACCCGGTTCAGCTCCTTGACCAGGTTGTGCACCCGGTAGTGGGCGGCGTGGTCGAGCAGCCACCAGTCGAGCTGTCGGCCGTCGGCCCACTCGGCCTCCTGCGCGAACTCGCTGCCCATGAAGATCAGCTGCTTGCCGGGGTGGCTCCAGATGTACGCCAGGAAGGCGCGCACCGTGGCGAGCTGGTCGTAGCGGCTGCCGGGGGCCTTGCGTAGCAGCGAGCCCTTGCCGTGGACGACCTCGTCGTGGCTGATCGGCAGCAGGTAGTTCTCGCTGTAGGCGTACATCAGCGAGAAGGTCAGCAGGTGGTGGTGGTACTGCCGGTGGATCGGGTCCTCCTTGAGGTATTTCAAGGAGTCGTTCATCCAGCCCATGTTCCACTTCAGCCCGAACCCGAGACCACCGCTGTCGGTCGGTTTCGTGACGCCCGGCCAGGAGGTGGACTCCTCGGCGATCGTGACGATCCCGGGCACCCGCTTGTATGCCGTGGCGTTGGCCTCCTGGAGCAGGCCCACCGCTTCGAGGTTCTCCCGCCCGCCGTGGATGTTGGGCACCCACTCGCCGTCCTTGCGGGCGTAGTCGAGGTAGAGCATCGAGGCGACACCGTCGACGCGCAGCCCGTCGACGTGGAACTCCTCCATCCAGTACACGGCGTTGGCGACGAGGAAGTTGCGCACCTGCATCCGGCCGAAGTCGAAGATGTAGGAGCCCCACTCCGGGTGCCAGCCCTTGCGGGGGTCGGCGTGCTCGTAGAGGGGGAGCCCGTCGAAGCGGGCCAGTGCCCACGGGTCGGTGGCGAAGTGTCCCGGCACCCAGTCGAGGATCACGCCGATCCCGGCTTGGTGCAGCCGGTCCACGAGGTAGCGGAAGTCGTCGGGGCGGCCGAACCGCGCGCTCGGGGCGTAGTAGCTGGTCACGTGGTAGCCCCACGACGGCGGGTAGGGGTGCTCCATCACCGGCATGAACTCGACGTGCGTGAAGCCGAGGTCGGCCACGTAGTTGACCAGGTGCTCGGCCAGGTCGCGGTAGCCGTGACCGCTGCGCCACGAGCCGAGGTGCACCTCGTAGACGCTCATCGGCTGCTTGTGGGCGTCGTTGCCGGCCCGCTGCTCCATCCAGGCGTCGTCGCTCCAGCTGTAGCGGGACTGGACGACCGAGGACGCCCGACCGGGCGGGAGCTCGGTGGCCTGCGCCATCGGGTCGGCCTTCTCGCGCACCTTGCCGTCGGCGCCCCGGACCAGGAACTTGTAGAGCGTGCCGTCACCGACGCCGGGCACGAACAGCTCCCACACGCCGGACTCGCCGAGCAGTCGCATCGAGTGGCTGCGGGTGTCCCAGCCGTTGAAGTCGCCGGCCACGTGCACGGCCTGGGCGCGCGGGGCCCACACGGCGAACGACGTGCCCACGACGGTGCCCATCGGCCCCGGGTACTCGCGGACGTGGGCGCCGAGGACGGTCCACAGCTCCTCGTGCCGCCCCTCGCCGATGAGGTGCAGGTCGATCGGCCCGAGGGTGGGAGCGAACCGGTAGGGGTCGTCCATCTCGTGCTCGATGCCGTCCGCATAGGCGACGAGGAGGCGGTAGTCCTGGGTCTGGGTGGCCCCGACCCGCATGCCGCCCCAGACGCCGTCGGACTCGTGCAGCAGCTCGATCCGCTCGCCGTCCTGGAACCGGACGCCGACCGACGACGCGAACGGCTTGTAGGTGCGGACCAGCAGCCCTTCCTCGTCGAGGTGGTGCCCGAGCAGGTCGTGCGGCTGCTGGTGGCGACCGTCGGCGAGGGCGCGGATGGCCTCCTCCGGGGTCGACGGCGTGGGGACCGGCTCGGGGACGCGCTCGACCGGGGGCTCCACGGGCTGCTCGACGGCACGCCGCGCAGCCGAACGGCTGGTGGGCGTCTCGGCCGGTGGCGTCTCGGCCGGGTCGGCCAGGCCGAACCAGCCCTTGGCGGGCTCTTCCTCGGCCGCAGCAGGCTCTGGGGGTGCGGCCGGGCTCTCGTCAGTCGCCGTCGCTGTCGCCGTCACCTCATCCGTCGCTGTCGCCGTCACCCCTTCCGTCGCTGTCGCCGTCACCTCTTCCGTCGCCGTCACGTCGTCGTGCGGAAGATCTGCGGGGTCAGGACCCGGTGACTCTTCCGAAGACTCGTGGGTGGCAGCGATCTCGGGGGTGACCTGCTCCTCCGGGGTCTCGTCGGAGCTGGACTTCTGCTTCTTCTTGCCGAACCGTGGACTCACGTCAGGTCCTTCCTCGCGTCGTCGAGCAGTCGGACCACGGCAGCCGTGGGGATGGTCAGCCAGGTGGGCCGGTTGCGGGCTTCGTACACGACCTCGTAGAGCGCCTTGTCGAGCTGGAAGGCGATGAGCAGCGCGGCGTCCGCGCGCGGGTCGCGACCGGACTCTGCGGCATACCCGTCGAGGAAGGCGCGCTGCGCGCTCTCGGCCCAGTCGCGGGCACTGCCGCCGGGGTGGGACTGCTCCCACGAGCCCGCGGCGTAGTCGAACGAGCGGAGCATGCCGGCGATGTCACGCACCGCGAGGTCGGGCAGCATGCGCTCGGAGAGCGGGCGGAGGGGCTCGCCCTCGAAGTCGAGCAGCACCCAGCCGCGGCCGTCCACCTTGAGCACCTGGCCGAGGTGGTAGTCGCCGTGGATGCGTTGCAGGGCGGGCCAGCTCGCGTTGACGGCCCGGTCGACGACGTCGGCGATCCGGTGCTCGTAGGCGGCCAGCGCCGGGACCTCCGAGGCGGCCGCGACATAGCGAGCCCGCATGCCGGCCGCGACCGTGGCGATCGCCTCGGCGGACACGGCCTCGGTGGGCAGGATCTCCGCCAGCCGCTTGTGCACCTCAGCGGTGGCGGCGCCGAGCTGGCGGGCCGGCTCGGCGAAGTCCTCGTGCGCCCCGACGGCGCGCAGCGCGACCCGCCAGGCGTCCTCGGTGCCGGGGAAGAACTCCTGCGCGAAGGCCAGGTGGCCACGGGAGGGCTCGTCGCCCCCGGTCACCGCCGGCCAGGCGGCACTCACGGTGCCGACCATGGTGGGCACCCGGGACGAGCCGGCCTCGGAGAGTGCGCCCTGCACCGTCACGTCGGGGTTCTCACCCGACTGCAGCATGCGGAAGACCTTGCAGATCAACGGTTTCGCGGCACCATCGGAGTCGGTGCAGTCGAACACGATCGAGGTGTTCGACTGCTCGCCCGAGAGCACTTTCGAGGAGCGGAGGGCGGTCTCGGTCATCCACGACGGATGACGGCGCGGCACGACATCGGGCTCCACGGTGTCGGACTCGCTGCCCGCCTGGGGGATGGCCTGCTCCAGCACGAGCGCGAGGAGCTGCGCCGCGTACACCGGGTCCTGGGGCCCGTCGTAGACCCACCGCGGACCGAGGACGCTGTGCTCCATCGTCCCGACGAGGGCCTGCTGTCCGCCCTCCAACGGCGCGCCGCGGTAGGTGAGCGGCACCTGGTAGACCACCGGCTCGGGCCCACCCTCGTCCACGACGATGAGCGTCTCGATGCCCACCTGCCCAGCGGGGTCGTCGAGCCGCCACGACCAGAGCTTGCGCAGCACCGGGAGCCGCCCCTTGGCGGCATACCAGCGCTGGCGCGCCATCCACGGCCCCACGAGCTCGAGCTTCGTGGGGGAGAGCGTGGCGTCGTGGATCTCAGCCATGCGCTGCACCCGGCACCAGGCGGAGCCAGAAGAAGTCGCGGGAGCCGAGGGTCAGGGTGATGGTGCCGTCGTCGCTGATCTTCGGGAACCCCTGGCCACCGAAGAGGTCCTCGAGGTGGGCGCCCCGGAACTCGTCCGGCACCCGGACGGTCGTCGCCTGCGGTCGGCTCGCGAGGTTGTTCACGCAGAGCACGGCCTCGGAGTCGCTGTTGCCGTCGTGGTCCCACGTCACGCGCAGGAAGGACAGCACCGCCTCGTTGTCCGACGGGCAGACCTCGAAGTCACCGAGCCCGAAGACGGGGTGGCGCTTGCGGATCTCGAGCATCGCCCGCACCCAGTGCAGCAGCGACGAGCTGCTCGCCATCTGGGCCTCGACGTTGACGTTGTTGTAGTGGTAGACGAGCGACGACACGACCGGCAGGTAGAGCTTGCCGGGGTCGGCCGAGGAGAAGCCCGAGTTGCGGTCGGGAGTCCACTGCATCGGGGTGCGGACGGCGTCACGGTCGTTGAGCCAGATGTTGTCGCCCATGCCGATCTCGTCGCCGTAGTAGAGGCACGGTGACCCCGGCAGTGAGAGCAGCAGCGCGTGGATCAGCTCGATCTCGGCGCGGCTGTTGTCCAGCAACGGTGACAGCCGTCGCCGGATGCCGACGTTGGCGCGCATCCGGGGGTCGGGTGCGTACCAGCCGTACATCGCGGTGCGCTGCTCCGGCGTGACCATCTCGAGGGTGAGCTCGTCGTGGTTGCGCAGGAAGGTGCCCCACTGGGTGCCGGCCGGCTTGTCGGGGGTGTCGGCCATGACGTCGACGATCGGCGCGGCCTTCTCCTCGCGCAGCGAGTAGTAGAGCATCGGCATGACGGGGAAGTGGAAGCACATCTGGCACTCCGGCTCCTCCTCGGTGCCGAAGTAGTCCACGACGTCGGCCGGGGGCTGGTTCGCCTCGGCGAGCAGGATCCGCCCGGGGTACTCGGTGTCGACCATCTTGCGGAGCTTGGCCAGGAACTGGTGCGTCTTCGGGTGGTTCTCGCAGTTGTGGCCCTCCTCCTCGTAGAGGTAGGGGACCGCGTCGAGCCGGAACCCGTCGATGCCCATGTCCATCCAGAACCGGACGACGTCGAACATCGCCTCGTGGACGGCCGGGTTCTCGAAGTTGAGGTCGGGCTGGTGGGAGAAGAACCGGTGCCAGAAGAACTGCCGCCGCACCGGGTCGAAGGTCCAGTTCGAGACCTCGGTGTCGATGAAGATGATCCGGGCGTCCGAGTAGGGCTCGTCGGTGTCGGACCACACGTAGAAGTCCCCGAACGGGCCCTCGGGGTCGGATCGCGAGGCCTGGAACCACGGGTGCGCGTCGCTCGTGTGGTTCATGACGAAGTCGGTGATGACGCGGATGCCACGGGCGTGCGCCTGCGACACCAGCTCCTGGAAGTCGGGCAGCGTGCCGAACTCGGGCAGCACCGCGGTGTAGTCGGCGATGTCGTAGCCACCGTCGCGCAGCGGTGAGGCGTAGAACGGCGGGAGCCACAGGCAGTCGACCCCGAGCCAGGCGAGGTAGTCGAGCCGGGCCATCAGCCCGGTGAAGTCGCCGGAGCCGGAGCCCTTGGAGTCACCGAACCCGCGGACGAGCACCTCGTAGAAGACGGCGGTCTTGAACCACTCGGGGTCGTTCTTCAGCCCGGGCTGGGCGAGGTTGAGACCCTGCATCAGAACCTCCGGATAGCGACGATGTGGACGGGCTCGGTCTCGGGCCCGAGTCGGACGTAGACGTGCTCACCCCAGTGCCACGAGGCCCCGGTGAGGAGGTCCTGCGCGGCGATCCCGTCGTGGTGGTCGAGGCCCAGGGCGGGCATGTCGAGGTGCATGGTGGACTCACGGGTGCTGTGCGGGTCGAGGTTCGCGACCACCACGAGGGTGTCCTCGGTGCCGTCGGCCAGCACGCGTCGCTTGGAGAACGCCATGATGTTCTCGTCGTCGACGTGGTGGAACGTGATGTTGCGCAGCCAGTGCAGGGCAGGGTGCTCGCGCCGGATCTCGTTGAGGCGGGTGAGGTAGCCGGCCAGCGACTGGCCCTCCTTGACCCCGCCGGGCTCGTAGTCCTCCCAGTGCCGGTTCTTGTACTGGTACTTCTCGTTGTCGATCTGCTCCTCGGCGCCCGGCCGGGCCACGTGCTCGATCAGCTCGTAGCCGGCGTAGATGCCGTAGGTGGGGACCAGGGTGGCGGCGAGCGCGGCCCGCAGCTTCCAGGCGGCCGGACCACCGAACTGCATGTAGGGGGTGAGGATGTCGTGCGTGGTCGGCCAGAACGACGGCCGCATGTAGGACGCGGCGTCCCCGGCCAGCTCCGTGACGTACTCCTCGAGCTCCCACTTCTGGTTGCGCCAGGCGTAGTAGGTGTAGGACTGCTGGAACCCGGTCTTGCCCAGGGTGTGCATCATCGCCGGCTTGGTGAACGCCTCGGCCAGCCAGATCACCTCGGGGTGGTCGCGCGCCACGTCGGCGATCAGCCACTGCCAGAACTCCACCGGCTTGGTGTGGGGGTTGTCGACGCGGAAGATCTTGACCCCGTGGTCGATCCACACCTGGATGACCCGGCGCATCTCCGCGTACGACCCGGCGGGGTCGTTGTCGAAGTAGAGCGGGTAGATGTCCTGGTACTTCTTGGGCGGGTTCTCGGCGTAGGCGATGGTGCCGTCGGCACGGTGCTTGAACCACTCGGGGTGCGTGGTCACGTAGGGGTGGTCGGGGGAGGCCTGCAGCGCGATGTCCATCGCGACCTCCAGGCCCAGCTCCTCAGCCTGCGCGACGAAGAAGTCGAAGTCGTCGAAGTCGCCCAGGTCCGGGTGGATGGCGTCGTGGCCACCGGCGGCGCTGCCGATGCCGTAGGGGCTGCCCGGGTCGTCGGGACCGGCCTCGAGGGTGTTGTTGGGCCCCTTGCGGTTGGTGGTCCCGATGGGATGGATCGGGGTCAGGTAGATCACGTTGAAGCCCATCCGGGCGATGGCGGGCAGCCGCTTGGCCGCCGTGCGCAGCGTGCCACTGGTCCACTTGCCGGTCTCGGGGTCCCGCACCGCACCCTCGGAGCGCGGGAAGATCTCGTACCACGCGCCATACAGGGCCCGCTCGCGCTCCACGAGCAACGGGTATGCCGCGGACGGGCTCACGTAGTCGCGCAGCGGGCGGGCGGCGAGCTCGGCGCGCACGGAGGGGTCGGTGCCGGCGTGCAGGCGGGCCAGGGGTGGGCGCCGGGTGTCGCGCAGCGCCGTGATCGCGTCGGCCAGGACGGCTTTCTGGTCCTTGGACCGCTTGACCTCGGCCAGGGCGCGCTCGAGGGTGCGGGCGCCCTCCTCGAGCATCAGCTCGGCGTCGACGTCGGCGGCGACCTTGATCGTGGCGTCGTGGTCCCACGTGCCGTAGGGGTCGGACCAGCCCTCGACGCGGTAGGACCACCAGCCCACGGCGTCGGGCTCGACCACGGCCGCCCAGGTGTTGAGCCCGGGGTTCACGGGGGTCATGGCGGTGACCCGCTCGGACCCGTCGGGGGCGACCAGGACGACCGACGCGTTGACCGCGTCGTGGCCCTCGCGGAAGACCGTGGCGCCGATCGTGAACTGCTCGCCGACGACCGCCTTGGCGGGTCGGGCGCCGTCGTCGACGACGGGGCTGACCCCCTGGACCGGGATCCGGCCGATGGGGACCTGCGGGTGCGAGGTGGTCGGTGCCTTGGTCACCGCGGGTCTCTGGCCGGTGCTGCCGGCACTGGGTGCGTCAGGAGGGCTGGGCATGGCTGCCTGGGGCTTCGCTGTCACGCGCCCGACGCTACTCGGTCGGCCCCTCGCGCACCTCCCCACGTGCAGAGATGGACGGTCCCGTGAAAATTCTTGAAAGTTCTGCAAGAACGCGTCATTCACTCTGCCCTCGAGGCCTTAGGATGCCCCACGTGAAGGCGATCCGACGCTTCAGCGTCCGTACAGTCCTGCCCGCGCCCATCGCCGCCCTCGGCGACCTGGCGAGCAACCTTCGGTGGTCCTGGCACCCACCCACCCGTGACCTGTTCCAGCGCATCGACCCGCAGCGCTGGGACAAGGTGCGCAAGGACCCCGTCCGGCTGTTGTCGGCGCTGTCCCCGCAGGAGCTGAGTGACCTCGCCGGCGACGCCGAGTTCGTCTCGGCGGTCGCCGCCGCGAAGGCAGACCTCGACACCTACCTGACCGAGCCCCGCTGGTTCCAGGCCTGGGCCGACGAGGTCGAGGGTGGCGCCCCGAAGGCGATCGGCTACTTCAGCCCCGAGTTCGGCATCACCGAGGTGCTGCCGCAGTACTCCGGCGGCCTGGGCATCCTCGCGGGTGACCACCTGAAGACGGCCTCCGACCTCGGCGTCCCGATCGTCGGCGTGGGCCTGTTCTACAAGACCGGCTACTTCAAGCAGAGCCTCAACCGCGACGGCTGGCAGCAGGAGACCTACCCGGTGCTCGACCCGGACGGCCTGCCGCTCAGCCTGCTGCGCGAGGAGGACGGCACCCCCTGCGTCATCACCCTCGACCTGCCCGGTGGCCGGGAGCTGCACGCCCACGTCCTCAAGGCGCAGGTCGGCCGCGTGCCGCTGCTCCTGCTCGACTCCGACGTGCCCGACAACGACGAGGCCGCGCGCAACATCACCAACCGCCTCTACGGCGGCGGTGGCGAGCAGCGACTGCAGCAGGAGATGCTGCTCGGCATCGGCGGCGTCCGCGCCCTGCGCCTGTGGTCGCGACTGACCGGAGCGCCGACCCCGGACGTCTACCACACCAACGAGGGCCACGCCGGCTTCCTCGGTGTCGAGCGGATCCACGAGCTGACGAAGTCGGCCGGGCTCACCTTCGACGAGGCCCTCGAGGCGGTCCGTGCCGCCACCGTCTTCACCACGCACACCCCCGTGCCGGCCGGCATCGACCGGTTCGAGGCCGACCTCATCACCCGGCACTTCGGCGGCGACCGCGCCGTCGAGGGCGTCCCCGTGGAGCGGCTCCTCGCCCTCGGCGCGGAGGACTACCCGGGCGGTCAGGCGGGCATGTTCAACATGGCCGTCATGGGTCTGCGCCTCGGCCAGCGCGCCAACGGCGTCTCCCAGCTGCACGGGGTCGTCAGCCGCGGGATGTTCGATGGGTTGTGGCCGGGCTTCGACGACGACGAGGTCCCGATCTCCAGCGTCACCAACGGTGTCCACGCCGGCACCTGGGTGGACCGCAAGGTCTACGAGGTCGCGGCCAAGCACCTCGGCACCACCGACATCGAGCGCGACAACGCCTGGGACCGCATCGGTGACGTGCCCCGCGAGGCGATCTGGTCCACCAAGCGCGAGATGCGTGAGCAGCTGGTCAAGGAGGCCCGCCGCCGCACCCGTTCCTCGTGGAAGAAGCGCGGAGCCAGCCCGGCCGAGCTCGGCTGGGTGGACGACATCCTCGACCCCGACGTGCTGACCATCGGGTTCGCCCGACGGGTGCCGACCTACAAGCGGCTCACGCTCATGCTTCGCGACCCCGACCGGCTCAAGCGCCTCCTGCTCGACGAGAAGCGCCCGATCCAGCTCGTCATCGCCGGCAAGTCACACCCCGCCGACGAGACCGGCAAGCAGCTCATCCAGCAGATGGTGCGCTTCGCCGACGACCCGGAGATCCGCCACCGCATCGTGTTCCTCCCGAACTACGACATCGCCATGGCGCAGTACCTCTACCCGGGCTGCGACGTCTGGCTCAACAACCCGCTGCGTCCCTTCGAGGCGTGTGGCACCTCTGGCATGAAGGCCGCCCTCAACGGTGGCCTCAACCTGTCGATCCTCGACGGCTGGTGGGACGAGTGGTTCGACGGCGAGAACGGCTGGGCCATCCCGACCGCTGACGGCGTCGAGGACGCCGAGCGTCGCGACGACATCGAGGCCGCTGCGCTCTACGACCTCATCGAGAACTCGGTGGCGCCGCGCTTCTACGACGTCGACGCCGAGGGCCTCCCGCAGAACTGGATCTCGATGATCACGCACACCCTCGCGACGCTGGGCCCGAAGGTCCTGGCCAGCCGGATGGTGCGCGACTACACGACCCAGCTCTACGGGCCCGCTGCCCGCGCCGGCTGGGCGCTCAACGGCGAGACCTTCGAGGGCGCCCGCGACCTGGCCGCCTACAAGGCCAAGGTCAAGGCCGCGTGGCCGACCGTCCGCGTCGACCACGTCGAGTCCTCGGGCGTCGGTGACAGCCCCGAGATCGGCGAGACGCTGCACGTCAACGCCTACGTCTCCCTCGGTGGGCTGGAGCCCGACGAGGTCGACGTCCAGGTCGTGCACGGCACCGCCCGTGACTCCGACGAGCTGCGCGACGTGGTCAGCGAGTCGCTGCACTTCGTGGAGTCCTACGAGGGTGGTCGCCACCACTTCGCCGGTGACCTCGCGCTGGCCCGCACCGGCTCGTTCGGCTACACGGTCCGCGTGCTGCCCAAGCACGCCGGCCTGGCCAGCACCAGCGAGCTCGGCCTGGTCGCCAACGCCTGACCCCAACACGGCAGTGAGGTATGCCGCGTGCGGACGTCCGCACGCGGCATACCTGTCTTCGTGGTCAGGACCCGCGGAGGAGCTCGACCACCGGCGCGAGCAGGTCGGCGTTGTCGACGCCGGCGCAGACGTACGACACCCCGGTGACCTCGCGGCGACGCTGCAAGGTCTCGGCCATCTCGTCCGGCGTCCCGCGCAGGTGGCTGAAAGCCTTTGCAGCGACGAGCTTCTCGACGCTCAGGCCCATCCGCTCCTGCAGCCAGGAAGGGATGTCGTCGCCCACCGCGCTGAGGTTGGCGTTGAGCACCACGTCCCGGCCAGCCTCCGCCGCAGCCTCGGTGACGACGCGCGCGCCATGC
The DNA here is from genome assembly GCF_001429605.1 of Phycicoccus sp. Soil802. Taxonomy (GTDB): domain Bacteria; phylum Actinomycetota; class Actinomycetes; order Actinomycetales; family Dermatophilaceae; genus Pedococcus. The sequence continues at coordinate 12,213 of NZ_LMSS01000005.1, read as the reverse complement.
GGGCTAGGTCCAGAAGGGCACGCGCCAGTCATCGGTATCGGTCACGTGATAAGAATCGCCCAGCAGGTCGTCGAGGAGAGCATTGACAGCGACCGCGCATGCAGCAGCGTCAAACCGTTCGAATCGGTGGTGGCGCTCAAAGGTCCCGTCATCTTGCACGTTGTGTTGGGTCCAAAAGATGACCACTGAGCCAAAGCCGGACGCGTCCGCCATGTCCCGCAGGTCCTTCGATTGGTGGTGGAACGGCGTACCGCCCGAGTCCCTGACCGCGGCATGCAGGTTGGTCACGTCAATGGCCAACACATTGTCAGTCGAGCAATAAGGCTTCCCTGACTTGGTTCGGACGATACCGGCGAGTTTCTGCATGGCGAATGGACCCTTCTCCTGATCGGGCAGGTTGCCGCTCGCGCACTCAATCCCGGCTCCCGCGAACGCGCCTTGTGCCACCAAGTCGGGGCCGCCCTGACTCCGGTGTCTGAAGGCAATCGCCTTGTCCACAAGCAATGCAGCGATGAATATTTCGAAGCGCGTGCCGAAGAAGTTGCCGACGTCCGAATCCAAGAGCTTCTTGCGGTAACTGCGAAAGGCGTCGGGGTTCCCGTGTTCCAACAACCGTAGTTGGTCGACCAAGTCCACCATTCGCCTGAAGTGGATCTCGCGACCTTGGAAATCACCTTCATTCTGACGCCGGATGATGAGCGCTACCGCTTGGCCTATCTGACTGGCTTGTGCCTTCGTGCCCGGGGTGAATGTTTCGCCCAACAGTCGACTGAGTTCCGTGGTGAGCGGGAGGTACCGCGTCAGAATGAAATTCAGATCGACGGCCATCGGATGACCCTAGTCGCCAGAGTCGCCGGGCTTGACTTGAATGGCACGGGCGCCGGCACGCGTGATTGGCCCATTCGGCGGATTCGGAGACCAACCGCGGCCGGTCACACTTGCGCCCATGACACGAGCGGGACCGCTGGGCTACCGGCCGGCACTCGACGGGCTGCGCGGCGTCGCAGTCCTGCTCGTCCTCGCCCAGCACGCGGGCCTCCCGTACTTCTCGCAGGGTGGCACCGTCGGGGTGACCCTGTTCTTCGTCCTGTCGGGCTTCCTGATCACCTCGATCCTCCGGGCCGAGCACGAGGCGACCGGTCGGATCGACCTCCGCGGCTTCTACCTGCGGCGCGCGCGGCGCCTGCTCCCCGCACTGGCGCTGCTCCTGATCGGCGTGAGTGCGTACCTGCTGGTCTCGCACCAGTCGCTGCTGGACGTCGTGCTGGCGGCGGGCTACGCCTCGAACATCGCGGGCGCCGCCGGTCACAACCTGGGCAACCTCGTGCACACCTGGACCCTCTCCCTGGAGGAGCAGTTCTACCTCCTCTGGCCGCTCCTGCTCCCGGTGGTGGCGCGACGCCGGCGACCTGCCGTGATCCTGGCTGCCGTGGCCGCACTGGTCGTCGCCTGGCGCGTGCTCCTGTCGTCGAGCGGGACCCCGGTCGAGCGGATCTACTTCGGGCCGGACACCCGCGCCGACGCGATCGTGCTCGGCTGCGCCCTGGCGTTCGCCCTCGCGAGCATCCCCGTGGGCCGGCTGAGGCTGGCTGCGGCGGGGAGCGCAGTGCTGGTGGCGGGCCTGTGTGCGGCCCGACCGGAGTCCTCCCTCTCCTGGCTGCTGCCCCTCGTCACGGTCGCCTCCGTGGTGCTGGTCGCGTACGCGGCACGCAGCACCTCGCGACTGCTCACCTGGCGACCCCTCGTGGCGACCGGGCGGATCAGCTACGGGCTCTACCTGTGGAGCTTCCCGGTGGCCCTGAGCGTGGCGTCGCGGGACCTGCCGCTGTGGGTCAGCGCCACCACGATCACGGCCGTCAGCGTGGCCCTGGCGCTGGCCTCCTGGTTCGTCGTGGAGACGCCGTTCCTGCGCCACCACGTGAAGGGCGCGGCAGAGGCCGACGAGGTCCATGCACTGCCGGTGGGGCTCCCCGCCCACTGAGGAAGAGCCGATGGCCCGGGCTGGCATGATCGACGGCGACCGGACCGCGACATGACCGACGGCGACATGACCGACGGCGACATGACCGACGGCGACATGACCGACGGCGACATGACCGACGGCGACATGACCGACGGCGACTCGGGCGAGGGGGCGACATGAACGACGTGACGATCGTCGGTGCCGGGCCGACCGGCCTGATGCTGGCCGGAGAGCTGGCGCTGGCCGGCGTGCCGGTCGTCGTCCTCGAACGTCGCCCGACCCCTGACCTGGTGGGCACCCGCGCCCGAGGCTTCCACTCGCGGACGATCGAGGTCTTCGACCAGCGCGGCATCGCCGACCGCTTCCTCGCCGAGGGCCAGACCTTCCAGGCGATGAGCTTCGCCGGCATCCCGCTGGACGTGGCCAGCCTCCCCACGCGCCATCCCTACACGCTCGGCCTGTCCCAAGGTCACGTCGAGGACATCCTGCGCGGCTGGGTCGACGAGCTCGGGGTCTCGATCAGCTTGGGCGTGGAGGTCACCGGACTCCGCCAGGACGACAACGGGGTCGACGTCCTCCTCGCGGACGGCACCTGGCGGCGGACCGGCTACCTCGTCGGTGCCGACGGCGGTCGCAGCGTCGTCCGCAAGGCGGTCGGCATCGAGCTCGTCGGTGCTCGGGCCACCCGCAGCCACCTCATCGCCGAGGCCGAGCTCTCGGAGGAGCCTCCCACCGGGATCCGGCACGACGACGTGGGGATCCACGGCATCAACCTCGTCCAAGGCACCACCTTCGGCATGGTCGTGACCGAGCGGGAGCTGGGCGACGCCACCGAGCCCACCCTCGCCGACCTCAGCGCCGCCCTCACCGACGTCTACGGCACGGATTTCGGGATCCACGACCCCGCGTGGATCTCCCGGTTCACCGACGCGGCCCTCCAGGCGGCCGACTACCGGCGTGGGCGGGTCCTGGTCGCGGGGGACGCCGCGCACATCCACCCGCCGACCGGCGGCCAGGGGATCGGGCTGGGTGTGCAGGATGCGGTCAACCTCGGCTGGAAGCTGGCCCAGGTGGCCAAGGGCGACTCACCCGAGGTGCTCCTCGACACCTACGTCGCCGAGCGCCACCCAGCCACGGCTCGCGTCCTGAGCAACGTCGTGACCCAGGCGCTGTTGCAGCGCAGCGACGCGCGCACCGACGCCCTCCGGGCGACGTTCGCCGACGTGCTGCGCTCGGACGAGCCACGCAGCCAGCTCGCCGGCCTCCTGTCCGGACTCGACGTGGCCCACGACCTCGGCGAGGGACACCCCTTGCTGGGACGACGCATGCCCGACCTGGACCTGGTCACCGCCGACGGCCCCCGCAGCGTCTTCGAGCTGCTCCACGACGCCCGCCCCCTCCTGCTCGACCTCGGCGAGCCGGGCAGCCTCGAGACCGCCGGGCTGGCGGACCGGTTCAAGCGGGTGGACGCCGAGAGCCCCGGCCCCTGGGTGCTGCCCGTCGTCGGGGCCGTCACGGCGCCGACGGCAGTCCTGGTCCGACCCGACGGCCACGTGGCGTGGGTGGGCGAGGGGACGGCAGCCGGGCTCGACGAGGCCGTCACGACCTGGTTCGGGACACCCGCCGGCTGAGCGCAGCCAGGGCGCCAGGGCTCGCGCGGTCAGGTGGCGTCGGTCGCCCGGTAGACCCGGATGCAGGTCGGCCCGACCTCGACCGGACCCGGGGGCGTCGAGTCGCCGGGCGGTCCCGGGCGCTCGTCGGTCGAGTCCCACAACAGCTGGTATGCCGTGAGGCCGGGAACGGCGGGCAGCGTCACCTTCCCGGCGTCGGAGGAGCCGTGCAGCACGACCAGCACGGAGGCGTGGCCCACCCACGCGCCGTTGAGCAGCATCTGCAGGGTGCGGGTCGACGGGTCCTCCCACCGGCCGTTCTCCATCGGCTCGCCCTCGATGTCGAACCATGCGAGGTCGGTGGAGCCGTCCTCGTGCACCTCGCGACCGGTGAAGAAGGTGCGCTGGCGCAGGACCGGGTGGTCGGCCCGCAGGCGGGTGAGGAACCGCGTCGTCGCGAGCAGGTCCTGCTGCCACGGCTCGAGCCCCCACGAGAACCACGACGTCGGGTTGTCCTGGCAGTACGGGTTGTTGTTGCCGCTCTGGCTGCGGCCGAACTCGTCGCCCGCGTTGAGCATCGGCACCCCCGTGGCGAGCAGGGTGGAGCCCAGCAGGTTGCGCACCGAGCGCCGCCGCACCTCCTCGACCTCGGGATCCGCGAGGCCGGTGTCCGGGCCCTCGACGCCGTGGTTCCAGGAGCGGTTGTTGTCGCTGCCGTCGCGGTTGCCCTCGCCGTTGGGGCCGTTGTGCTTGGAGTTGTAGCGGGTCAGGTCGCTGGTGGTGAAGCCGTCGTGGGCGGCGACGAAGTTCACCGACGCGACCGGTCCGCGGTCGCGGGACCCGAACAGGTCCTGCGACCCGGCCATCCGGGTGGCCAGCTCGCGCACCCCGTGGCCCTGGTGGTGGCCGGCGGCCTGGGCCTTGAGGTCGTCGAGCCAGAAGGTGCGCACCGAGTCGCGGAACCGATCGTTCCACTCGGCGAACGGGGGCGGGAACTGACCCGTCCGCCAGCCGTGGATGCCGACGTCCCAGGGCTCGGCGATGAGCTTGACCCGGGACAGCACGGGATCGGTGCGCAGGGCCACCAGGAAGGGGTGGTTGGGGTCGTAGTCGTCGTTCTGGCCACGCCCGAGCGCGACGGCGAGGTCGAAGCGGAAGCCGTCGACGTGGCACTCGTTGACCCAGTACCGCAGGGAGTCGAGCACCATCTTGCAGACCATCGCGTGCCGCAGGTCGAGGGTGTTGCCGCAGCCGGTGACGTCGATGTCCTGGCCGCGTTCGTCGAGCCGGTAGTAGGCCCGGTTGTCCAGGCCCCGCCACGACAACGAGGCGCCGACGCGTCCGGACTGCTCGGCGGTGTGGTTGTAGACGACGTCGAGGATCACCTCGATGCCCTCGGCGTGGAGCAGTCGCACCATGCCCTTGAACTCGTCGACGGCACCCTGTGGGTCGGTCGTGGAGGCGTACCTCGCGTGGGGGGCGAAGAAGCCGAGGGTGTTGTAGCCCCAGTGGTTGGTCAGGCCGCGCTGGACGACCTCGGGCTCGGACGTGAAGGCCTGCACGGGGAGCAGCTCGACCGCGGTGGCGCCCAGCGCCTTCAGGTGGGCGATGACCGACGGGTGGCACAGGCCGGCATACGTGCCTCGGAGGTGCTCGGGCACCTCGGGGTGCTGCATCGTGAGGCTGCGCACGTGGGCCTCGTAGATGACGGTTTCGGCCAGCGGCGTGTGCGGTGGCGCGTCGCCGCCCCAGTCGAAGGCCCCGTCGACCACCACGCACCGCGGCACCGACCCCGCGCTGTCGGTGGGGCTGCGCACGAGGTCGTCGCCCTTGAGCCGCTCGTCGACCCGGTGGGCGAACACCTCGGGGGTCCAGGCGACGTCACCCTCGATGGCGCGGGCGTAGGGGTCGAGCAGCAGCTTGGCCGGGTTGTAGCGCAGGCCCTCCGCGGGGCGCCACGGCCCGTCGGCCCGCAGGGCGTAACGCTGGCCCGGACCCACCCCCGGGAGGAAGCCGAACCAGATGCCGTGGGTGCGCTCGGTGAGGGGCAGCCGACGCTCCGAGCTGCCGTCCAGGTCGTCCGCGTCGTAGAGGCAGACCTCCACCGAATCGGCGTGACCTGCATAGACGGCGAACTCGGCACCGCCCTCGACGAGCGTCATGCCGAGGGTGGGAGGAAGGTCACGCAGGCGCGTGGCGGGCGACATGGCCCTCAGCCTAGGCAGTGGTTACGGTTGGGCACATGACGGATCCGACTTCGCTGCCCAACTTCCCCCCGCCCGCGAACGAGCACCCCCTGCGCGGACGGGTCCTGGACGCCCTGATCGACCAGTCACTGGCGCCCAACGTGGACAACGACGGCGACGTCGCCTTCACGGTGCAGGACCAGCAGCTGTTCGTGCGCTGCACCGAGGGCGACTTCCAGATCATGCGCGTCTTCGGACAGTGGGCGATCAGCGACGCGGTCCCGAGCGACCCGCTGACCCGCCTGGCCACCTGCAACGAGATCACCCTGCAGATGAACGTCGTGAAGGCCGGGCTGGCCAACGACACCCTGGTCGTGACGAGCGAGCACATCGTCGACCAGAACAGCGACGTCCCGGCCCTGGTCAACGTCTCCATCCAGCTCGTCCTCGCGGGTGTGCAGATGTGGCACGAGCGGATCATGGGCGGCGGCGAGGACACCGGTCCCGGCGCGGGCCAGCCCGCGCCCGGGGGAGGCCCGGCATGAGCGACGGCACCGCCACGGACGTGGTCTCGCTCGAGGTCGAGGGTGGGATCGCCACGATCCGGCTCAACCGCCCGCCGATGAACGCCCTCAACGCCGAGGTCCAGTCCGCCCTGTCGGCGGCGGCGATCGAGGCCGGCCAGCGACGTGACGTCGCCGGGGTCGTCCTCTACGGCGGCGAGAAGGTCTTCGCCGCCGGGGCCGACATCAAGGAGATGGAGCGGATGTCCTACACGGACATGGCCGACCACTCCGGCGCCCTCCAGGACTTCACCCGCACGCTGGCCCGCATCCCCAAGCCGACCGTGGCCGCCATCACCGGCTACGCGCTCGGCGGTGGCTGCGAGGTCGCCCTGGCCTGCGACTTCCGGGTCGCGGCCAAGAACGCCAAGCTCGGCCAGCCCGAGATCCTGCTCGGCATCATCCCCGGCGCCGGCGGCACCCAGCGGCTGGCCCGTCTGGTGGGCCCGGCCAAGGCCAAGGACATCGTGTTCTCCGGACGTTTCGTCTCCGCGGACGAGGCGCTCGCGATCGGGCTCGTCGACGAGGTGGTCGAGGCCGAGGACGTGTATGCCGCCGCGAAGGCGCGACTCGCGCCGTACGTCGGCGGTCCCGCCTACGCGATCCGCGCTGCCAAGGAGGCCATCGACCGTGGCCTGGAGACCGACCTCGAGACCGGGCTGGAGATCGAGCGGATGCTGTTCAGCGGCCTGTTCGCCACCAAGGACCGCGAGATCGGCATGCGGTCGTTCGTCGAGAACGGTCCGGGCAAGGCGAAGTTCGAGGGCGCCTGACCCATGTCGTCCACGCCGACGAGCGCGGCCGGCCCGGTGCGCGCGGCCACCGCCGAGCAGGTCGCCGCCGCCTACGCCGACAACAAGCTGGCCCAGGTGCTCTACCACGACTGGGAAGCGCAGACCTACGACGACAAGTGGTCGATCTCGTTCGACGAGCGCTGTGTCGACTACGCCCGCGACCGGTTCCACGCCATCACCGGCACGCCCGACCCACTGCCGTACGGGACGGCCCTCGAGCTGGGCGCCGGCACCGGGTTCTTCTCGCTCAACCTCAAGCAGGCCGGGATCCTCGACGAGGTGCACGTCACCGACCTCTCGCCCGGGATGGTCGAGGCCGCCAAGGCGAACGCCGAGGCGCTGGGCTTCACGGTGCAGGGCAGGGTCGCCGATGCCGAGCGAATTCCCTATGACGACAACACCTTCGACGTCGTCGTCGGTCATGCCGTGATCCACCACATCCCCGACGTCGAGGCGGCGTTCCGCGAGGTCCTGCGGGTGCTCAAGCCCGGCGGCCGGTTCGTCGTCGCGGGGGAGCCCACCAGGGTGGGCGACTGGTACGCCCGCAGGCTCGGCCGGGTGACCTGGCAGGCGACCACGGCCGTCACCCGGCTGCCGGCGCTGCGCGACAGGTGGGCGAAGGACAAGGAGGAGCTCGACGAGTCGTCGCGCGCCGCGGCCCTCGAGGCCGTCGTCGACCTGCACACCTTCGACCCGGACGAGCTGGCCCGGATGGCGCTGCGCGCGGGTGCCGTCGGCGTCCGCACCCAGACCGAGGAGCTCACCGCGGCGTTCCTGGGGTGGCCGATCCGCACGTTCGAGGCGGCCGTCAAGCCCGGTGCGCTCGGCTGGGGCTGGGCGATGTTCGCCTACGGCTCCTGGAAGCGGCTGTCGGCCGTCGACCGCGTGCTGGCCAAGGCGGTGCCGGCACGGCTGTTCTACAACGTCGGCATCACCGGCGTGAAGCCCGGCTGACCGAACCCCACCGAGACGAGCCACCCGTGACCTCTGCAGCCAATGCGGACATGTCGCCGGCCGACCACGGCGAGCGCGGTTCCTCCGGCCTGCCCCGGCCGCTCGCGTGGGTCCGCTGGGTGGTCTGGGCGACGACCAACCGGGCCTTCACCCGGCACCACCTGCTGAGCTACCTGCGGATGGCGCGGGCGAGTGCGCGGTACCCGTCGCTGCGCTTCGAGGGGCCCTGCTTCATCGGCCCGGACGTGCGGTTCGAGGTCAGGGAAGGCTACGGCCGGCTCGTGGTCGGCGCGTACACCCACTTCGGTGCGCACGCCCGCGTCCGCGCCCACGAGGGCACGCTGCGGATCGGTCCCAAGTCGGTCATCGGCATCCGGAACACCATCAACTGCTGGATCGACATCTCGATCGGCCAGGCGTGCCTGTTCGGCGACGACGTCTACATCTGCGACTTCGACCACGTGACGACCTCGCTGGAGGTGCCGATCAAGGACCAGGGCATCGTCAAGACGCCGGTGCGCATCGGTGACGACGTCTGGCTCGGCACCAAGGTCGTCGTCACGCGTGGCACCGACCTCGGCGACCAGAGCGTGGTCGCGGCCTCGGCCGTCGCCCGAGGTGACTACCCGCCGCGGTCGGTCGTGGCCGGCATACCGGGGCGGGTCGTCAAGACCCGCGAGTGAGCGGCCGAGGCACGCCCGCGCCAGCGCCCTGTCACGTGCGCGACGCCCTGCTCGGGAGTCACCCGAGGCGGGCGTCCAGCGCAGGAAATGCGTTGTCCTGCAAGCCCTGTCGCCTGGCCTCGTCGAGCGCCTGGTCGCGGCGGCCGTCCTCGATGAGCTGGGCGAGGAGGTGGAAGTCGCGGCGGTGCTCCTCGGCCCGGCGTCGGGCGTAGTCGACCGACTGCCCACGCGTGACGAGGAAGGCCCAGTCGCTCGACAGCGCGTGCCACAAGGTCTGCAGCAGCTGGTCGAGGTCGGGTCGGCGGGTGTCGAGGCGACCGGCGGCGCGCTCGCGGCCAAGCACGTCGAGCCAGCGCCGTTGCAGCCACTCGTTCTCGTGCGCGATCTGGCGCACCGCCGGGCCGTCCCACACCGAGTAGTCCTTGCCCGCGCCCCACGAGCCCGGAGCCAGGTCGAGGTCGCCGGCGACGTGACCCAGGGCGATCGCCTTCTCGACGGTGGTCACCGTGACCCCCGCGCGCCGCAGGGCACGGATCGCCTTGCCGAGGAACGCCGGCCCCTCGTGCCACCAGTGCCCGAAGAGCTCGGTGTCGTAGGCCGCGACGACCAGTCCCGGCGCGCCGCGCACCTCGTGCGCGTGCAGCAGCTGGTCGCGGACGGCGTCGACGAAGTGCGCCACGTCGTGGTCCACCTGGCCGCGAGCCTCGTCGGGGTCGTAGGGCCGTTTGCGCCCCACGTCCACGTCGGGCTCGGTGATCGCCCACAACCGGATGCCGGTGAGCTCCTCGCGGGCGTGGAAGTCGCGGTAGGCGGGTGAGGCGGGGTAGCCGCTGCGCGAGGACCAGATGAGGTTGGTGACCTCGAGGTTGCGGGGCACGGCCACCACGTCGGTCCCGGCCACCCGCCACGCGGCATGCGGGTGGCCGCCGGAGTCGCGCACCGTCTGCTCGTCGACGACGAAGTGGCCGACGCCGGCCTCGGTGAACGCCTGCGCGAGCGCCGGGTGCCACCCGCACTCGGGTGACCAGATGCCGCGGGGCCGTTCGCCGAGTCGCCACGCGCTGTCGGCCATGCCCGCCTGCAGCGCGAGCGCCGCCAGCTCCGGCATCAGCAGGGGAAGGAACGGGTGGGCGCTCGGCCCGCCCAGCAGCTCGACCACGCCCTGGTCGCGCAGCCCCCGCAGGACCGGCGACCCGCCGGCACTCCAGCGCGACCCGAGCAGGCGTGCGGCACCGGTGGCACCGGCATACTCCCGCTCGGCGGTCGACCGGCGGTGCGGGTCGGGGTCGAAGCCCATCTCGCGGGCCCGCAGGCCCCACAGCCCCGCCCACGTCGCGGCGTCCCGGCGCATCCGGGGGTCGTCGAGCTGGGCGGCGAGCACGGGGGTGACCCCGAGCGTCAGCACGTCGCGATGGCCTTCGGCCGCCAGCGAGTCCAGCTCCGCGACCAGGGGCAGGTAGGACTCCACCCAGGCCTGGAAGAGCCACTCCTCGCCGAGCGGCCACACGCCGTGTCCGGGGAGCCAGGGCAGGTGGGAGTGCAGGACGAGGCAGAAGGCGCCCGGCACAGGTGGAGTCACAAGCCACCAGTCTGCCGCACTGCCCTTGGCATCGGAGGGGTCAGGGAGGTGGCTGGACCAGGCGGGCGAGCTTCTTCGGGGCCATCAGGCAGTAGCTGTCGGCCAGCAGCTCGGCGACCTCGTCCCAGTCGGTGTCGTCGTCGAGCACCATGCCGATGACGTGGGGGCTCCAGTCCGGCTTGTAGAACGGCAGCCCCGAGCGGACCAGGGCCTCGAGCTCCGCGCCGGAGGAACGGAACGTGATGACGTCGGCCGGACTGCGCAGTCGCGCGGCCAGCCCGAAGACCGAGCCGCCGCGCGGGTCGACGTGGGCGAGGTGGGCGAAGGTGCGCTGGCGGATCCGCCACCGCACGCCGATCCAGGCATCCTGCTCGTGGGTCTCGGGCAGCGCGAGGCAGATCGCGGCGACCCGGGCCACCAGGGCCGGGTCGAGATCGTCGTCGACGTCTCCCACGGCCGCGACCCTAGTCCCGCGCACCGACACGCGCAGGCCCGTGCAGCCCAGCCGCCAGCCAAATCCGGTTGCCCCCTCGTCGGGCCCATGACACGGTGCGGGCATGTCCTCCACCCTGGTGGCCGTCGACTTCGACGCACACCGTCCTGCCGAGCTGGCCCGCTTCTGGGGATCGGTGCTGGACCGACCGGTGGAGGAGCGGGCCGGCGGCCTGCTCCTGGCAGGGGACCAGACCCAGGTGGGTCTGCGGTTCGTGGCCAGCCCCAGCGAGAAGACCGGCCCCAACCGGATCCACCTCCACCTCACCAGCACCGACGAGGGCGACATGGAGCGGGTCGTGGCGGAGGCGATCGGCCTCGGGGCCAGCCACCTCGACGTCGGCCAGCTGCCGGAGGAGGGGCATGTCGTCCTGGCCGACCCGGAGGGCAACGAGCTCTGTGTCATCCCGCCGGACAGCTCGTTCCTCGCGGGCTGCGGCTTCCTCGGCGAGCTGGCCTGCGACGGCTCGCGCGCCGTGGGCGTGTTCTGGAGCGAGGTGCTCGGCTGGCCGCTGGTCTGGGACCAGGACGAGGAGACCGCCATCCAGTCGCCCGCGGGGGGGACGAAGGTCGCCTGGGGAGGTCCGCCACTGGCCCCCAAGCCCACCACGAACCGCCAGCGCCTGCTGCTGGCCACCACGGACGACCACGAGTCGGAGGTCGGCCGCCTCCTGTCGCTGGGGGCGACGCGGGTGGACGACTGGGACCTGGCGGGCCGGGAGGGCGGCGGCACGACCCTGGCCGACCCCGACGGCAACGAGCTGCGCCTCCTGCCGTGATCGCGGCTCCTGGCGGCAGGCCGCAACCCGGGGCGCCCCTGCGCGTGCCGGCGGGTCCCGGCCTGCGCCACGGCCTGGTCATCGACGCCGGCGAGCTGGTCGAGCGGTTCTCCCGCTCGTCCGGGCCCGGCGGACAGGGGGTCAACACGACGGACAGCCGGGTCGAGCTCGACTTCGACCCGTCGGCGTCCCGCGCGGTCGCGGCCCTGCCCGACGCCACCCGCGAGCGATTGCTGGAGAGGTTGGCGCCGAAGCTGGTCGGCGGCCGGCTGCTCGTCGTGGCGTCGGAGCACCGTTCCCAGCGCCAGAACCGCGTGGTCGCGCGGCAGCGCCTCGTGATGATGCTGCGCGAGGCGGCCGCCCCCGACCCGCCGACCCGTCGGCCGACCCGGCCGACCAAGGGCTCGCAGCGGCGCCGGGTCGACGCCAAGAAGCGTCGCGGTCAGCTCAAGTCCGGCCGGCGCACCGTCGACGACGGCTAGGTGTACTGACCGGGCACGTTGGTTGAGGGAGTGTGACTCCTCGATCTGAGGGGATGACGTGGGAGGGCCTCCCGCGGTGGAGTGGAACTGCTGAGGGAGGGCCTCCCGCGGTGGAGTGGAACTGCTGA
>NZ_LMSS01000004.1 GCF_001429605.1 Phycicoccus sp. Soil802 | reverse complement strand
CGCCGGCGACTGCTCAACCCGCTCCGCAGAACCCGGCGCCAACACAGCACTCACCCGCGCACCGACCTCGCGCAAGAGCTCCTTGCGCGCCCACACCGCGAAAGACTTCAGAGCTACTGTCTCCATCAGAGCGTGATTCGCTTTCCGTCGTTCAGGGTCTTGACGAGGGCGCTACGCAGCGCGGTGAGGTACGTGTCGACGTCCTCCTCGGTTTCAAGGACGCCCGATGCTCCGGGAACCGGGATCGTCTTCACCGACACCGTGTGCTTCGGAGGTGCGGGTTCCGGGTCGGGCGCCACTGGGTTGGAAGCAAGAAGGTCAAGCAGAGCCGGGTAGTCGCTTGACTCAAAGGTCGACCCGATTTGGAGAATGAGTGCCACTTGGCTCTCTCCGGCAACTCGGGCAAGGGTGTGGTCGATGCGCTGGGTGACGCGCCGTTGCGCTTCAGGGGTTGCCTTCGCGCAGAAGTCGCTGGCGAGCAACTCGGTCTTACGATCCTTGATCGCGGCTGCCACGTCGGCACGGTTGGCAGCGACGACGGCGTCGATCTGACCGCGCAGGTCCTCAGCTGCCTGTCTTAGCTGGGCCATCTTGTTGCCGCGGAAGGCGTTGGGATCGGCCAGCGCAGACACGACCTTCTCGTCGCTGCCGGGCGGAAGGTAGCCCAGGTTGCCGCTGTGTGTCGACAGAAGGGCGGCTGCGTCGTCGTAGATCGATCGCTGGGCCCCGTTGAGGAATGCCTGGATCGGATCAATGACGTTGTCCTTGGCTTCGAGCAGATCGTTTCCGAGTTTGAAATCGCCGAGATACCAGTCGTCGGGTTTTCCAACGGCTTGCTGCAACAGCCGGATCGGGCCGCTGAGCTGCTCGACGAAGGTGTAGCGAGAGCCGCTCACCGTCGCCTTCAGTTCGTCGAGTCTGCCCTTGAGCTTTTCTGCGCCGTGGTGGGCCAGTTCTAGCGGGTCCTTCGGTGCGTTCCCTTCATCGAAAAAGTCGGTGACGAACGAGCGGAAGTTGGCAACCGCGCGCTCGTCGAAGGTCCTTTGTGGGGCGATGACCTCGTGTCCGTGCTTCTGGGTGTTGCGCAGGGCGGTGGCGACCTCGCTGCGTTTGAGATCGTTGCCGTCGACCGTCAAGGTGACCTTCGAGTTGCCGATGAGCGATGCGACGATGACCTCGATGGCGGCGAGGTCCCAGCCGTAGGGCTTCGCTTGGAAGGTATCGACGATGGTCTTCATCGTCACCTGCTCGCCCTGGGCGTTCTTGCGAAGGATGGTGGACAGAACCTCTTGTCCGGGCTGGTCGAGCCTCTGGAGGACATCGGCATCGAACAGTCCGTTGTCGGGGTTGGCTGCCCCCGCGACTTGCTGCTCGCTGTATGTGCTGCCGCCGAGCAGTTTGAGTTGGGTATAGGTCCGGCTAACGAGCTCCTGGAACCCCTCGGTCACTCGGCTAAGCGCATCAATTGAGGACACAGGCAGGTCCGCGGCGTTGATGACGAGCGTGGACCTGCCAACTGCTCCCCGGAGGCGCTGCACAAGCTCCCTTTCCCGCTCACGGTTCAGGGCTGCTTTGGACTGGAGAATCTGCTCCTCAACCGCGGAGATCGAGGAGGTCCGCTTGCGCTTGGTGTACTTGTCGGTCTTGAGGAGCAGTCGTAGGTCCGTGAACGCACGCTCGTCTGGATCGAGGATTACGCGCAACTCGTCCTTGCCGGCACTGTGCATACGGATTTGCTCGGCTTCGTACGGGTATTCGGGTGTGATGAAGTGGACTGAGAGCTCCCGCTGCGGGCCATGGACCTGGTCATCAAGTTTGAAGCCGAACGGGAAGTCCTGACCGTTCTTGGCGTAGCGGATCTTGTTCGTCTTGATGACGTCGCCGGATAGGACCTTGAAAAGGTGGGCGCTGACCTCGGAGGCGTCGATGTCGACGTTCTTGATTTCCTCCTCGATGACCTGCTCTTCGTTGGTGAGGTACTCGTAGACGGTGCCGTTGCGCTGGACGTAGGTTTGCGTCTCCAGCAAGCTCAGCGCCTCTTTCACGTCCTCTGCAAGCGCGGGCAGAGCGAGACCGAAGCGGTCGTAAACGAGGACGGTGAGGTTACGAGGGGTCGCCTGAAAGCTTTCGACGTACTTCACGAGGAAGAGCGCCTTGAGCAGGCGGATAGCAAGCTGGTTGTCGAGATTGCGCTCCGCGACGTCGATGGAGCGCTGCGCGGCCGACTTCAGCGAGGCGCGGATGCCCGCGAACATGTGGTCGAAGGTCGCAAGCCTGCCGACCTCGACGTTGCCGATGTCCTTGGCAACCTGCTGGACGACACCGAGCATCGAGCGCTCACCGACCGAGCTGTTGCGCCCCTCGAAGACGTTGTGATCGGAGATGCCTTCGATCGCGGCTTGGAACAATGGAAACTGGTAGCTGACGAATGGGTACGTGCCCTCAAAGTGCCGTTCGTCGGTGTAGTTGCGGTAGGTCTTTGCGCCGTCGACAAAATCGAAGAGCGTCTTGAAGTTCGCCGACTCCTTCGCGTAGATCGCCCGAAGCACAGAGGCGCCGGCATCATTCTTCTCCAGCAGACGCTTGCGGATGACCTCCTCGACGTCCGCGCTGGTGAGCTTCACACGAGTCTTGAAGCGGGCCTGGATCTTGGAGAAGTCATTGCCCTGCTGCTTGGTGCGGTCACCCACGACCTTGTCCATGTCCTCCTGCGAGGTCACCATCACCCACGCACGCCCACCGCACTTGGTGTTGAGGCTCTCCGCGATCGTCTGAAGATTGAGCATCAGGTGGGTGTTGGAGCCAATGAACTGACCCACTTCGTCAACGAAGAAGTTGAGGCGGAAGCCCTCAGGCTGCTTGTCGAGCCAGCTCTTAACCTCGTCGGCGAAGTTCTCGATGGAGACGGCATACGACGCCTGGTACTGCTTGATGATGCCGTCGGCCGGCTCGCCGTTGACCTCTGCGAAAGCACGGTCGATGCTCGCCCCTTCCAGGGCGCTCTGCTCTCGTCCCTGCGTCCACGGAATACCGGCGATCCGCTCGAAGGCTTCCTTGAACGCGGAGTACTGACCGCGGTTGTCGAGGTCCAGGTCGCGCTCGAATCGGGCGACGTGCCCCTGGTTTCCGTAGTAGCCGCGGCTCTCATCGAAGACCTTGACGAACACCTTCAGCAAGGCGTCAGTCTGGTCCTTGGCAATGAGAGTGGCCTTCTGGTCGATGTTGAACAGCAGGCTCTTCGCAGGGATGCGCGCTGCCTTGTCCAGTAGGGGGGGAAGGAAGGCATCAGTGGCCTTGGCCCGGAAGCTCTCGACGACCTGGGTACGGTCGAAGTCCTGGCCCTCGACGTCACCGAGGAGGTGCGCAAGCATCTTCAGCAAGTGCGACTTTCCCGAGCCAAAGAAGCCAGAAATCCAGACGCCGTTCGCGTTCGTGTAATTGGTGTATTCCTCCAGCAGCAGCTCAAGGCCCTTGGCGGCCTCGTTGGTGACGACGTACTCCTCGACTTCGGTGCCCAGGTGCGCAACGTCGTCTGCCTTGATGACCCCCTCAATCGGGCGCTGGACGTCCTTGGCGAAGATTTCGTTCAACAGCATCTGGTCACGCTTCCTGTTCCAGGATGTTCTTGGCTCGGTAGTACTGGTCATCCTTCAACCGTCCGAAGAGCACGAGGGAGGACCCGAGGATGTCGGACTGCTCGTAGCGGCCGGGGAAGAACAAGAGCATGGGTTTACCGGTCACGACGCTCTGAAGGTTGTTGAGCACGTTGTGCGACCGGATGTACGGGAAGACCTCACCGATGCCAGTGAGGATGAAGATGTCGAAGTCGCCGTCCTCAATCTTGTTGCGGATGGCCGGGGCGATATGGAGCTGCGGATCGAGCATTCCTTGGAGCATCTCGCGGAAGTCGTCCTTGTCTTGGTCAGGCTCGACCTCGAGGACCCGCTGCCAGACGCCCCGCTCCTTAAGGATCTCGACCGACAGGTCGTAGAGGTTGACTTCGCGGACCGTAATGCCCTTCTGGCTGAGCTTGTTCTTCACCCGCTTCTTCACCTGCGTGACGTCGAGCGCCGCCTCAGGAGGGTAGGGGTAGATGAAGAACGGCACCTCATTGCCCAGGCCCTCCATCTGAAGGAACCGCTTACCGCTAAGCACAGCGAACAGGTGCTGCTCCTGCTTGGCGAGGTCAGCCGACTTCATGCTGGGCCTCCAGTTGGAAAGAATCGGATGTCACTTGGGGTGCGCTGCGCAAGAGCCTCAGCCACGCGGGCCGACAGGACAGGCTGAAGGATGCGGCGATCCTCCGAAAGCAGTCCAGCTTCGAAGAGCATGCGAAAGGTGGTGGCGCGGAGCTTCCGCATCGTGGAGTCCCTTAGGTCAGCGAGCTCCTCATGCCAGAGCGCTTTGCTCCGGATGAAGCTGTCGAAGTCGTCGTAGTCCAGGGTTTTGGCAAGGACGAGGAACCGCTCGCGCAGGACCTCTTCGGCGAACTCGCCGATCAGTTCATAACGGCGGCAGGCTGCCGCCCACATGAGGTGGCCACGCTCTGATGGAGTTGCGTCGATCAACAGCCCGATGTCGTCGTCCGTCAGCACCGAGAGTCTCTGGGTTACTTCACGAGCCAGGCGCAGACCAGACGAGCGGGTGCGGGACTGGAGCACATTGTTCGACTCGATTAGCGCTCGGACCGCGGGCCAGTCGCGCTCACGAAAGTAGATTGGCGCGACTACTAGGGCCTCGCGCATGAGAAGGGCGCCGCTGGTGAAGGACAACGCGTAGCGGGGGGCATCCGTCGTCATGCGCACCTCCTCTTAGTCTGAACAAAGTCGATCAGGCTATCGGTAAGGACCGACATCCCCATGCTGGACGCGTGCCGTCCTCATCGCGTGGTCGAGGGAACGCCCGAGGCGCCGAATCCACCCCGCCGGACCCACTCGTCGACCTCAACCCGCCTGGAACTTCCAAAGCCGCCCGAGCTTGTGCGCGGGCATCGCTCTGTCGGCGATTCACGAGTAGAACTGTCCTTTGTTACGCCCAAGCGCCTGGCGCTCTCCTCGGTCGACGGCCAAGGTTCGGACATGACGACGCCCCTCCCAAACGATCCTCTTCTAGCCGGCTTTGCACGATCCTAACTAGGTGGAGGTCGGTGCCTCGCGGTTATGACCATATTGGCGACAAGAGCGACACAACGACTCTTCTGTCCCATCCCGAGGCCCTTGGCGACATGACGTGAGCAAGGGGTGTCCCGGAACCCGGGACACCCCTTGCTCGCGCTCGTCAATGTCGCGCTGACCAAGGTCAGGACATTGCTGACCGTTCCGGTTCAAGCGATGACCGCCTCAGCGCGTCATTGCCTGACCGACCACATCAGCTGCAGCCGCTGGTGCTTCCGCAGCCTTCGCAGACGTAGCAGGAACCGGCGGGGCGCATCTTCGTGCCGCAGGTCATGCACATCGGGGCGTCGGCGGAGATGCCCTGGAACTTCTCCAGGAGCTCTGCGGACGAGTGGACCTCGACCGAGACCTCACGGGCAGAGGCTGCACCGGCACCGGACTTCACCGAGTCGGCGTCGAGTGCCTTGCCCTCGACCGTGGCAGTCGAGGTCGAGGCAGCGGCGGCCGGCTTGGTGACGGGCGCGGACTGGCTGAAGTTCTCCAGCTCGTCCTCGAGCTCCTCGGCGGACTCGGAGTCGGTGTCGGTGTCCTGGTACGAACCGGTCTCCAGCTGGCGAGCGCGCTCGGCAGCGGTGTGGATGCCCATGAACGACCGGGTGTCGAAGTCCATGTGGTCCAGCGCCAGGCGACGGAACACGTAGTCCATGATCGACTGCGCCATCCGCACGTCGGGGTCATCCGTGAGACCAGCAGGCTCGAACCGCAGGTTGGTGAACTTCTCGACGAAGGTCTCCAGCGGCACGCCGTACTGCAGGCCGATCGAGACCGCGATCGAGAAGGCGTCCATCACGCCGGCCAGGGTCGAGCCCTGCTTGCCGAACTTGAGGAAGATCTCGCCCAGGTCGCCCGACTCGTAGGTGCCGGCCGTGAGGTAACCCTCGGCGCCACCGACCGCGAACGACGTGGTCTGCGAGGTCCGGCGCTTCGGCAGGCGCTTGCGCACCGGGCGGTACTCGATGACCTTCTCGACCTTGGCCTCGGCGGCCGCGGTGAGCTTGTCCGCCGCAGCGTCCTTGGCGGTCGAGCCACCATCGGACAGCGGCTGGCCGACCTTGCAGTTGTCGCGGTAGACCGCGATCGCCTTGAGGCCCATCTTCCAGCCCTGCATGTGGACGTCCTCGATCTCCTCGACCGTGGCGTTCTCAGGCAGGTTGACCGTCTTCGAGATCGCGCCGGACAGGAACGGCTGGACCGCCGCCATCATCCGCACGTGACCCATGGCCGAGATCGACCGGGCGCCCATGGCGGTGTCGAAGATCTCGTAGTGCTCGGGCTTGAGGCCGGGAGCGTCGATGACGTGACCCTTGTCGGCGATGAACTCGACGATCGCCTCGATGGTCTCGCCGGTGTAGCCCAGCTTCTTGAGCGCACGCGGGATGGTCAGGTTGACGATCTGCATCGACCCGCCACCGACGAGCTTCTTGAACTTCACCAGCGAGAAGTCGGGCTCGATGCCGGTGGTGTCGCAGTCCATCATGAAGCCGATGGTGCCGGTCGGCGCGAGGACCGAGGCCTGCGCGTTGCGGTAGCCGTTCTTCTCGCCGACCTTGACCACGTCGTCCCAGGCCTTGGTGGCCGCACGGTGGATCGCGGTGTCCATGGTGTCGAGCGGACGGATCGCGTCGTTGGCGCTCTGGTGCTTGCGCATCACCCGCTTGTGGGCGTCCGCGTTGCGGGCGTACCCGGCATACGGGCCGACGACACCGGCGATCTCGGCGGAGCGCTTGTAGGCGGCACCGGTGAGCAGCGACGTGATGGCGGCAGCGAGCGAGCGGCCACCCTCGGAGTCGTAGCCGTGACCGGTCGCCATGAGCAGGGCGCCGAGGTTGGCGTAGCCGATGCCCAGTTGGCGGTAGTCACGGGTGGTCTCGCCGATCGCCTCGGTCGGGAAGTCGGCGAAGCAGATCGAGATGTCCATCGCGGTGATGACCAGCTCGGCGACCTTCTGGAAGGTCTTGGCGTCGAACGTGTCGTCGTCCTTGAGGAACTTCAGCAGGTTGAGCGACGCCAGGTTGCACGAGGAGTTGTCGAGCGACATGTACTCCGAGCACGGGTTGGACGCGGTGATCCGGCCGGTCTCGGGGTTGGTGTGCCAGTCGTTGATGACGTCGTCGTACTGGATCCCCGGGTCGGCGCACTCCCACGCGGCCTGCGCCATCTTGGTGAACAGCTCGCGGGCGTCGATCTTCTCGATGACCTCACCGGTGTCGCGGGCGCGCAGCCCGAACTCGGTGCCGTCCTCGACCGCCTTCATGAACTCGTCGCTGACGCGGACCGAGTTGTTGGCGTTCTGGTACTGGACGCTGACGATGTCCTTGCCGCCGAGGTCCATGTCGAAGCCGGCGTCACGCAGCGCGCGGATCTTGTCCTCCTCGCGCGCCTTGGTCTCGACGAACTCCACGATGTCGGGGTGGTCGACGTCGAGGACGACCATCTTGGCCGCGCGACGGGTCGCGCCACCGGACTTGATCGTCCCCGCGGACGCGTCGGCGCCACGCATGAACGACACCGGGCCGGAGGCCGTGCCACCGGAGGACAGCAGCTCCTTGGAGGAGCGGATCCGGGAGAGGTTGAGGCCGGCGCCGGAGCCGCCCTTGAAGATGAAGCCCTCTTCCTTGTACCAGTTGAGGATCGAGTCCATCGAGTCGTCGACGGCCAGGATGAAGCAGGCGCTGACCTGCTGCGGGCTCTGCGTGCCGACGTTGAACCACACGGGCGAGTTGAAGCTGAACACCTGGTGCAGCAGGGCGTAGGTCAGCTCGTGCTCGAAGACCTCGGCGTCCTCCGCGTTGGCGAAGTAGCCGTGGTCCTTGCCCGCCTTGACGTAGGTCAGCACGACGCGGTCGATGAGCTGCTTGAGCCCGGTCTCGCGCTTGTCGGTGCCGAGCGCGCCGCGGAAGTACTTCGTGGTGACGATCGTGGAGGCGTTGACGCTCCAGAAGTCGGGGAACTCCACCCCGCGCTGCTCGAAGATCGTCTCGCCGGTCTTCCAGTTCTGCTGGACGACGTCGCGCTTCTCCCACGTCACCTCGTCGTACGGGTGCACACCAGGGGTGGTGTAGATCCGCTCTACCTTGACGCCCTTGCCGGACGTCTTCCGGGCACCTGCACGTGCCCCTGCGGTTTCAGTCATTTCTGGTGGCCTCCCTAGCCCCTGGTGTTTCTTCTTGATGATTGTCTCGTGCGGCACTGACAGTGCCGCGGTGCTGCTCGTGATCCCCGCTGTGGTGGTGCTGTGGTCCTCGGCATCGGGCTGCGGACGCGGGCGATGCGGACGGTGGGGTATGCCGCGGGCTCAGCCCGGCGGCATACCGGCGCTGGTATGTGATTCAGAAGAATGGTCGGGCCGCGGTTCAGGCTCGGTGCCGGTGGCTTCGCGCTCGGCGCGGAGCAGGGTGATGGCGCCCTCGAAGTCCTCGAGGCTCTCGAACGCCTGGTAGACGCTCGCGAAGCGCAGGTAGGCCACCTCGTCGAGCTCCCGCAGCGGCCCGAGGATGGCGAGCCCGACCTCGTGGGCGTCGACCTCGGCCTGTCCCTGCTGGCGGATGCACTCCTCGACCCGCTGGGCCAGGAGGGCGAGGTCGTCCTCGGTGACCGGGCGGCCCTGGCAGGCCTTGCGGACCCCGACGAGGACCTTGCTGCGGCTGAACGGCTCGCTCGCGCCGGAGCGCTTGGTGACCGTCAGGCTGGCCGTCTCGATGGTGGTGAAGCGGCGCCCGCACTCGGGGCACTGGCGACGCCGGCGGATCGAGCTGCCGTCGTCAGTGGTGCGCGAGTCCATCACGCGGGAGTCGGTGTGCCGGCAGAACGGACAGTGCATGCTGGCTCTCCTCCCTCGTGCGTTTTCCCGTGCTGGGGACGCCGTGCTTGTGGACTGCGGTGTGGACGATCTGGGGACAACGTGTGGGTAACCCGCCTCGCCCTGTGCACTACATGTGGACGAACTACAGCGGTGTAACCACTAGATGTAGGGATAGTCTGCCTCGCTGTGACCTAGGACGCAAGCGGTTCACCGAAACTGCTGGCTGAGTCTGCATCGCCGCAGGTCAGCGGCCTGTGAGGGCGCGGCGCGACACGCCGCAGTGACGTTCAAACTGGTGCTGCTGTGACTGATGTGACGTCAGAGGCATCAACATCTGGGGTTTGTCCAACGTTGCCTCCCCCACATGTGGTGTGGACGCCGGACGAGGCGCGAACCGGCAGTTTTCCCGGACGTTTCGCCCGGTTCCGCACGCACCTGTCGGCCCTCACAGGAATACTGCACGGCATGAAAACGGGGGGACGGCTCCATGCCGCTGTGCTCACATCCACGGCCCTGGGCTGCGCCGCAGTCCTGGCCACCGCCACGCCGGCCGCGGCCGACAACGGTCTGGGCGAGAAGGGGCACAGCCGCTACGTCGTCTCCGACAAGGGCACTCCCGTCCGGGTGACGACGACCGTGACGGTGACCAACCAGGTGCCGCCGTCCGGTGGCCGCTACTCCTACTGGACCGGCTACGCGCTGTGGCTCCCGAACGGCGCGACCGGGCTCAAGGCGCTCTCGCGGGGAAGCACCCTGCCGGCCAAGGTCGCGACCCGGCGTGGTCTCACGTTCGCGGAGATCGACTTCCCCAGCCAGCTGCTCTACGGCCAGAGCCGCACGATCACGGTGACCTACAGCGTCAAGGGCGCCCCTCCCCGCTCCAAGGCCTCCGGTCGGGTCGGACCCGGCTTCGTCGCCATCGACACCTACGCCCCGGGCGACGCCGGTCAGGCCACCATCGACCTCGAGTCGCCGCGGTGGCTGACCCTCGACGTGAGCGAGAAGTTCACCGAGGTGACCAACGGCGACACCCGCGTCGCCACCATCACCGGCGGCGGCACCGGCGGGCTGATGTCCGCCGTCTCGATGCGCGACATCTCCCAGTCGACGTCCCGCAAGGTCACCGTCGGCAAGGCGACCTTCACCGTCCAGGCCTTCCCCGGCGACCGGGCCTGGCAGACCTTCGTCGCCGACCGGCTGCCCACCACCGTCACCACCCTCGAGAAGCTCACCGGACAGAAGTGGCCGCAGGCCCGGACGATCATCACCGAGGACTACAGCGCCCAGGTCTACGGCTGGGACGGCCAGTTCACCACCACCGGCATCACCGTCAACGAGACCCTCGACCACGCCCTGCTGGCCCACGAGCTGGCGCACGCCTGGGTCGACACCGAGCACCTCGACGAGCGCTGGCTGCTCGAGGGCCTCGCCCAGGAGCTGGCCACCCAGACCACCAAGGCGCTCAAGGCCAAGGACTCCCCGCGCCCCACCGTCCGCCCGACCCAGAAGGGCGCCTTCGCGCTCAACGACTGGGCCTGGGACTCGTCCTCCGCGACCGCCGCCGAGTCCTACGGCTACCCCGCGTCCTGGCGAGCGGTCCACGAGCTGATGGCCGGCGTCCCGGCCGCCCAGCGACCGGACGTCGTCCGGATGCTCACCTCCAGCCACTCCGTCTACGACGCCGCGGGCGACCGCAGCGTGGCGACCCACGCGAGCAGCTGGAAGCAGGCCTACGACGCCTTCGAGGTCGAGGGCGGCAACCGCGCGACCAAGGCGTCCATGACCACGTGGGTGTTGGGCAAGGGCGACGCCTCCGCCATCGCGCTGCGCGGCACCACCCGCACCGCGTATGCCGCGCGCGACCGTGCCGATGGCGAGTGGGCACCTCCGCGCGGGGTGCGGTCCGCGATGTACGACTGGAGCTTTGCCGACGCCAAGCGGGAGCTGGCGCGGACCGGAGAGCTCGCCGCGAAAGCCGTTGCGGCGCAACAGGCAGCCACGCGGTCCGGACTCCCTGTCACCGGAGTTCGGCACGCCTACGAGGTCGCGGCTGATGTGGACGACTACAAGGTGGTCGCCGCCCAGCTGACCGCCTTCACCAGCCAGGCCGGCCGCTACGCCAAGCTGCGCGCAGACACCGACTCCCCCAACCCGCTCGCTCGCTTGGGGGCGCTGGTCCTGCGCCCCGCCGAGCCGCTCGCGGACGCCCGCACAGCCGTCGTCAAGGGCGACACGAAGGCTGCCGACCGGGCGCTCGAGACGGCCTTGTCGCGCAGCTCGTGGTCGACCCGGGCCGGAGCCGCCATCCTCCTCGTCGTGCTCCTCGCCGGCGCGGGTGTGGCGCTGGTGGTCCGGCGCCGCAAGCGTCGCAAGGCAGTGCCCGCCGTCCCGGTAGTCGACTCCCAGCCGGCTGCCACCGAACCGGCCGATTCCGCCATGGCCGAGTGAGCGCCAACCGATCTTCGCGGGGGTCTGAGAGTGGGTTGGCGCTCACTCGACGGCCAGTAGCAGTGCCGCCGCGCGGCATACCGGACAGCGGGTGTCCGGAAGGGCTGCCAAGGTGGGGGCATGAGCGTGACTGAGCCGAGCTGGGAGACGCACCCGGTGACGCCCGACCGGTTCGAGGACTTCGCCGACGTCATCAACAAGAACCGTCGCCCCACTCACTGCTGGTGCCTGTCGCACCGCATCCAGACCAAGGAGATCACCGAGCTCGGCGGCACCGGCAAGGACGCCCGGGAGAAGGCGATGCGGGCCCTCTGCGAGCGCGAGCACCCGCCCGGCGTCGTCACCTACCTCGACGGCGAGCCGGTCGGCTGGTGCAACATCGGCCCGCGCGCGGAGATCCCCCGGCTCGCGCAGTCGAAGCTGATGCTGCCCGTCGACGACGTGCCGGTCTGGAGCATCGTCTGCGTCGTGGTGCGGTCCGGCTTCCGCAGGCGCGGCGTCACCGCCCACCTCATCGAGGGTGCGCTGGAGTATGCCGCCGCCCACGGCGCGCCCGCCGTCGAGGCCCACCCAGTCGACCCCGGTGATCAGCGGATGGACCTCACCATGGCGTTCGTGGGGACCAGGGCGATGTTCGAGCGGAACGGGTTCTCGGTGGTGGGGACGACCGCTGCGGTGGCCAGCAAGCTGCCCCGACTGGTGATGCGTCGCGACCTCACGTCCTGAGGGTTCGGCGAGCGCCCTGCCCCGCGACCCCAGCGCAGGTACCACCCGAGCATCAGGCCGGTGCTCAGCAGGTAGAAGGAGTGCAGCACCCAGAGCGGGCCGGCAGGCAGGCTGAAGACGTAGACCGAGTGGACGACGTTGCCGACGTTGGCGAGCGCGAGGTTGCCCAGGCTGTAGGACGAGAGGTCGCGGCTGCGAACCGCCTTGACCAGCATGGGCAGCACGCTGCCGGCGAAGATGGTCGTCGAGACCATTCCCGCGAGCAGTGGCAGCGTGGTGTGCATGCCATCGACGGTAGGTGCGCGGGTCGCGAGACCTCATCGGTGCGTCGGCCCATCCTGTGTGACGGAGCCGTGGGTCGTTCTACCCAGCGACGTGGGCCGACCGCGTCGCCGTCGAGCGAGCGCCGTGAGCGTGCGCGGTGACCGGTGGCGGCCTCAGGCCAGCTCGTGCTCGAACGCGTAGGCCGCAGCAGCGGTCCGAGTGGTCACGTCGAGCTTGGTGTAGATGTTGCTCAGGTGCCTGGCCACGGTCTTGTGGCTGAGCACCAGCTCGGCGGCGATCTCGGCGTTGCTGCGACCCGAGGCGAGCAACCGCAGCACCTGCGCCTCGCGCTCGGTGAGCCCACCGGGCAGCTGCGACGGCGCCATAAGCCGACGCACCGACTCCGCGTCGGGCCCGGCGCCCAGACCGGTCAGCGTCGACAGCGCGGCCCGGAGCTCGCGGGTCGCGGACTCGGCGTCGCCGAGCTCGGCGAGACACCGGCCGAGCTGCCCCTGGGTGCGGGCGGCTCGGTAGGGGCAGCCCAGCTGCGACCACCCGCTGCGGGCCGCCCGCAGGTGGGGCAGCGCACCTGCGGGGTCGCCCACGGCGAGGCGCAGCAAGCCGACTGCGTCCCGCGACTCCGCCGTGACAGCGGCGCAGCCGAAGCCCTGCGCGATCGCTGCCAGCTCCGTGGCGCACTCGAGGGCACGGTCGACCTCGCCCACCGCGAGCAGCACCTGCACCGCTGCCGGCAACAACCTCGCCCTCCCGACCGGCCCCTCCGTCTCGGCGAGCAGCCGCGCCACCGCAGCATGCGCCACCTCCTGGCGACCCTGGGCCAACCACAACAGCGCCAGCCCGGGCTGCGGCTCGAAGCCGAAGGTGCCGGCCTCGGTGTAGGCGGCGTCAGCGGCGGCATACTCCCCCTGCAGTCGCAGCACGTCGCCGCGCTCGGCGAGCGCCAACCCGCTCGCCTCGGTCGCCTCGGCACGCACGTAGCGCTGCAGCGCCAGCTCGAGCTCCTCCAGGGCTTCGGTCCACGCCCCGCGCAGCGCCATGATCTGGCCACGGTGCACGGCGCACTGGCCGGCCCACGGCACGAGCCCGGGCTGGCGGTCGCACCACAGGGTGAGCGCATCGGTCCACTCCGCGGCCCGCCCGAAGTCGGACACCTCCTGGCAGCCCTCGATCATCAGGCAGTAGATGTCACCCGCCCACACCGGCGACACCTCACCCGACGCCACCCCGGTCATCGCCTCGTCGAACAGCACCAGCCCCTGCGGCACGGCGCCCGACATGAGCGTGAGCCGGCCCTGCGCGGACAGCCCCAGCGCGATGAGGTCGGCATCGCCGAACCGGCGCCCGACGGCGGTCGTCTCCTGCGCGCAGGCCAGCGCCTGCGGCCACTCGTGCTGCTCGATGTGGCGGTGCATCTGGAGGTTGGCCAGGTAGCCGCGCTCCACCACGTCACCCGCCTCGGCGAGCAGGCCCTGCGCCCGCATCGCCCACCCGCCGCCGACCGACAACTCCCCCGCCCGCGCGTGCACCATCGCCAGCCAAAGGGCCGAGTGGGCCGCTGCCGCTGAGTCGCCCGCGTCCAGGTGCGTCTTGAACGCCCGCTGCAGCGCGGCCACGCAGTCCCCGCGGCGCCCGAGCAGGTAGGCGGTGTAGGCCAACCGGGTCTGGTCGGCAGCGTCGAGCGCCTCGGGTTCGACGTCGGACCAGGTCTGGAACGCGGCGACCCAGTCGCCGCGCTCGTAGGTCTCCCGCGCCCGGACCAGCTCATCCACGACGCCCATCGCGGTACCTCCATCTCGGAGGATACGCGCGACGGGTCGACCGCGGATCAGCCTGTCGGACGACGCCCGGGACCCGGTTTCGTCAGCCGCCCGCGTCAGCGACTCGGTGCAGCCGGGCCCGGTTCGTCAGCCGCCCGCGTCAGCCAGGCGGTGCAGCCGCGCCGCGAGCAGGACCAGGCACGGGAACGTGACGCCGACGATGACCACGCGCTGGGCCAGTCCGGCATACGGGTGCAAGGCCGCCCCGTCGGGGATCACGAGCGTTCCCATGACCACGAACCCGGCGAAGGCGAGCAACCCGGCGACCAGCGCGTAGGCCGGGAGCCGGCCCCACCGGGCGTCCCCGGCCAAGCTGCGCGACAGTGCGAGCAGTGCCAGCCCGGAGCTGAGGAAGAAGGTCACCCCGGCCACGAAGTGCAGGCCAGGGTCGTAGGCAACACCCTGCGCGTCCTGCTCCAGAGGAAAGACCGCGGCGAGGAACAGCCCGGCACTGGACAGTGCCAGGAACGCCGGGCCGGACCGGCCGAGCCGGCGCCCGGACACCTCGCGCGCCATGCCCACCGCGAAGGCGGCCATGAGCAGTCCGAAGACCACGAAGTTCGCCTGCTGGACCCAGCCCTGCGGTCCTGCTTCCAGGTTGCTGACCGGCTCGCCGACCCAGTCGTAGGTGTCGCGCCGGAGCCATTGCTGGGCCACGAAGGTGACGGTGAACAGGACCGGGCCGGCCATGCCGGCCCGGGCCAGCCAGCGCAGGGACCCGTCGCTGCGGGCCGTCGAGGTCGGGGCCGGCGCCGTGGTGCTCGTGGTGTTCATCGCACGCCCCCACTCACGCCGCGGCCCGCGCGGGCCGCAGCCCCCGAGCCGACCGTGCCGCGATCTCCTGGGCGACGAAGGCCGCGTCCGCTCCCACGCCGCCGATCAACATCGAGCGGAACGAGCTCTGCATCGACAGCCCGCAGAAGTACAGGCCGGGCGCGTCCTGCACCACACCCCGCAGCTCGCGCGGCCAGCCGTCCTCGCCGATCACGCCCGGGACGTCGATCCAGCCGAAGTCCTGGGTGAACCCGGTCGCCCACACGACGGTCGCCACGTCGACGACTCGACCGCTGGCGAGCACCGGACGGCCACCCTCGACGCCGGTCACGCGCTCCTCCACGCGTTCCACGCCGCGCCCTTCGAGGTCGGCCACCTTGACCCGCAGGGCCGGCCCACCGTGGAACCGGATCTCCTGCATCTCCTTGCGCCCCACCGGGGTTCGCCGGTTGATGACGTGGCCCCAGACGAACCACAGCACCGGCATGGCCATCCGGAACCGACGCGAGCCGTGCGGCACGGGGATCTCCCCGTGCCCCATGCCGGCGAGGATCGTCGGGTGGTCGGGCGCCACCTCGTAGGCGACGTCGAAGCCGGAGTGGGAGGCGCCGACGACGAGCACGGGTCCGTCCGGCAGCTGCGACGGACGTCGGTACGCGCTGGAGTGCAGCTGGAGGATCCCCGGGTCGAGCTCGCCGGCGAAGTCGGGCACGTGCGGCTTGCGCCCGAAGGTGCCCGTGGCGACGACGACGTGGTCGGCCAGGTAGTCGCCGCGGTCGGTCTCGACGCGGAACCCGCCCGTCGACGCCGCAGCCAGCCGGCTCACCCGAGTGTCCAACCGCACCGGCAGGGCGAACTCGCGCGAGTAGGTCTCCAGGTAGTCGGCCACCTCGTCCTTGCCCGGGAAGTGCCACGGGTCTGCGGGGAAGGCCATGCCGGGCAGCGAGTCGTGCTTCGCTGGACTGTAGAGCCGAAGCGAGTCCCACTGGCGCCGCCAGCCGTCGCCCACGCGGGCGCCGGCATCGAGGACCAGGCAGTCGTGCCCCGACTGCTTCAGCTGGTATGCCGTGGCGAGCCCAGCCTGCCCGGCGCCGATCACGATGGTTTCGAGGTGAGTGTTCATGCCTCGACGCTAGGAACCGAGGCGGGTCGCCCGCGTCGGGCGAACCGCCCATCCCTGCGGCGGGCGGGATGGGCAGATCGACCCACGCCAACATGGGCAGTCGCTGCCGATGTCCGGGGGCACCGGCGTTCCTAGCGTTCTGGCATCAGCCAACTGCACTGACACCAGTGCGCACCCGCAGAGGAGCACGACATGCCCAGACCAGCTGAGCGAAGAAGCGTCATGAGGGCCGCCGCCGCGGTGGCCCTGGGAGCGACGGCCCTCCTCCCGGCCGTGGGAACCGTCGCGGGGGCGGCCGCCCTCACGCCTGACCAGGGTTCGGTGACCCACCGGACCTCGGCTGCGGTGGGGGACGACCACGCGAGCCACAGCCACGGCCACGGCCAGTTCCGCGGGCTGTCCGCCGCCCGAGCCGCCACCGCGCAGTTCCACGGCGTGGGCACCGCCGAGGCCGCCGGCTACTCCCGCCTGCCCGCGCCCGCGCCGTTGCACGAGTGCATCGACGCGGACGTCGACCTCGACGACCAGGACGACAAGCCCGCGATGGGCATCCACTGGGTCAACGGCGCGCTGCTCGACGGCACCGTCGACGTCAGCAAGCCCGAGGTGCTGGTCTACGAGCCGAAGCGCAACGGGCAGCTCGAGCTGGTCGCGCTCGAGTACGTGGTCTTCGAGGCCGACTGGGGCGCCCACGGCACCCGCCCGGCACCGCAGCTCTTCGGCCAGACGTTCATGTACGTCGCGGCGCCGAACCGCTACGACCTGCCCGCGTTCTACGCCCTGCACGCCTGGGTCTGGAAGAACAACCCCGACGGGGTGCTGGCCGCGATGAACCCGTGGGCCACCTGCCGCTACGCCGCGAAGGTCGGCTAGCGCCGACTCGGCACTTCTGGCCACCTGTGCTCGGTGTCAGCCCCGTTCCGGGGGTCCCCTGCCACACCGGTGGCCAGAAGTCGGGGAGGGGTGGCCGGGTCAGCGCTTGGTGACGACCTCGTAGTCGATGAAGGTCGCCAGCGGTGACTGCCGGACGCCCTTCGGCGTGAGCTCGATGTCGTGGTCGAAGCCCTCGAACAGGAGCTTGCCGCGGCCGAGGATCACCGGCGCCACGATGATGCTGAGCTCGTCCACCAGGCCGGCGGCGAGGGCCTGGCGGATGACGTCCGCTCCCCCACTGAGACTCACGTCCTTGTCGCCGGCGGCGGCCTTGGCCCGCTCGATGGCCTCCTCCACTCCGTCGACGAAGATGAAGGCGTCGCCTTCGGGCTGCTCCTCCGGACGGTGCGTGACGATGAAAGTCGGGACGCCCCAAGGGTTCTGGTCGCCCCAGTGCCCCGACGCCTCGTACATGTTCCGGCCGGCGACCGAGGCCCCGAGCCGTGCGAAGGCGGCATCCAGGTACTCCTTCTCGACCCCGCCCAGACCGTCGCCCGGTGCCCCTGCGGGCTCGGCGTCGTAGGACCACGGCCCGCCGAACACCCAGTAGTGCAGCCGCTCGCCGCCCTCCCCCAGCCCCCTGCCGGGGCCGTCGTCGGGCCCGGTGACGTAGCCGTCCACCGAGGTCGTGATGCTCGCGCACACCTTGGTCATGTCTGCCTCCTGCTGTCGTGGGACGTGGTGTCGCCGCCAGGTGCTGTCAGACGTACCGACCCACGCGACCGCCCGAACTCATCGGTGCCCTTCGCACCGGGCCTTCAGACCGGCCGCCTCGGTCGCGAGGTAACGGTCGGTCAGCCCCCGGTAGAACCGCCCCATGAACGACCCGAGCCAGCCCGCCTGCTCGACGGACAGCCGCACCCGCGAGCCGCCGCCGGAGAGCGGCTCGATGGTGTGCCGAGCGGTAGTCAGCACGCCCGGACCGGTGGCCACCCACGTGAACGACCGCCCCGGCTCGAGCTCGGTCACGACGTACTCGGTCTCCGGGACCTTCGGCTGGTTGATCTTGGCCCGCGACCCGGGGCGCAGCGGACCATCGTCGAGCCGGCGCACCCAGGTGACTGTGTCGGTCCAGTCCGACCAGCGCTCGACGTCGACCATCACCTCCCAGACGCGCTCGGGCGGTGCGGCGATCTCGATGGTCGTGCTCTGCTCCATCACCCCATGGTCGCGCACCTGTCGGCGGTCTTCGAGAGGATGGCGCCATGGACTCCTCCCGCGTCCTCGCCCAGCGCCTCGCCACGCAACGGCTGTCGTCGGCGCCCGCCGCCAAGGCGGCCGACGTCGTGCGGCTGCTCACCTGCGTGCAGAGCCAGGAGCGCGACCACGCCTTCTTCTCGCTCGGCCTGCGCTCGCGCAAGGACACGTATGCCGCGCTGCAGCGTGAGTTCGACTCCGGCGCCTTCCTGCGCACGCACATCCTGCGGCCGACGTGGCACTTCGTCGCGCCCGAGGACCTGCGGTGGATCCTCGAGCTCACCTCTCCCCGGGTGCTGTCGAGCATGGCCGCGCGGCACCGCCAGCTCGGGCTCGACGACCCGCGTCGCATCTCCGACGGCCTCGACCTGCTGTGCAAGCTGTTGCAGGACAAGACCTTTCGCACCCGCCCCGAGCTCAATGACGAGTTCACCAACCGCAGGTCGCCCATCAAGCCGGGCGAGCAGCTCGGCCACTTGCTGCTCGTCGCCGAGCTGCAGGGCCTGGTCTGCTCGGGGCCGATGAAGGGCGTGCACCACTCCTACGGCCTCGTCGACGAGGTCGTGCCGCCCACTCCCCCGCGCACCCGCGAAGAGGCCATGGTCGAGCTGGTCCGGCGCTACGTCGCCGGGCACGGCCCGACCACCATCAAGGACTTCACCCGCTGGGCGACCCTGACGATCAGCGACACCAAGGCGGCCCTGGCCGAGATCGGCGACGACCTCGAGGAGGTCGAGGTCGACGGTCTCCCGCACTGGTTCGATCCCACCCAGGTGCGCCGGCGCAGCCCAGCCGCCCCCGCGGCATACCTCTTCCCCACCTATGACGAGGTGGTGCTCAGCTATCCGCAGGTGAACTTCCCGTCGCTCCCCGACCATCCGTACGCCGAGCACAACGACCCGTTCTGGGCGTGGGTCGTGCTCGACTCGGTGAACGTCGGCCTGTGGAAGCGGACCGTGCGCCCCGACGTGGTCGAGGTGGAGGTGCGGCTGGCTCCGGGGGTCACCAAGGACGGCCGCACGCAGGTGCGCGTGGCAGCCCAACGGCTCGCGCACTTCGTGGGGCGCGACCTCTCCTACGTCGAGAACGAGGGCACCCCGCACCTGTGGGGCGGTGAGCTGGGGCACCCGGCTCGGCGACCGCGCAGGGCAGACCGCTGAGCCAACCAGGTCGGACAACCACCGCTCCAGCCGCCTAGCCCGTTCGGCCGATGCGGTCCGGCCCTCCTGAGCACGAGCCGTCGAATTACACCGGCGGTGTTCTCCGGGCAAATGGGACAAGACGATCCGAGGTAGGGCACCCTGTCCAAGGCCCCGACCGGGCCCCTTGGCGCCGAGCACCATCCGGCACCCCCGCCCGGTCCCCCCTACCCCCGGGAAGTCATGCGACGTCACCTCCGCCGCGCTGCCGCACGCCTCGCCGCGCTCGCCCTCACCGCCAGCGCAGCAGTGGCCCTCACCGGCACCGTGGCAGCGCCGGCGCACGCCGAGACGATGGTCCGGGAGTGCAAGGCGTCGAACGTCTCGTGCATCGCCTTCTCCGGGTATGCCGGGAAGCCGATCTGGGGCTACCCGGTCAGCACCTCGGGCAACAACTGCGTCAACTACGTGGCCTACCGACTCTCCCGCAACGGCGTCGCGCAGCAGAGCGCGATGGGCGACGGCGGCAGCTGGGCGGCCAACGCCACCAAGCGCGGCTTCAAGGTCGACAAGACCGCCACCGTCGGCTCGGTGGCCCAGTGGGGCTACGGCAGCGCCTACGCCCCCAGCTACGGCCACGTCGGCTACGTGGAGGAGGTGACGTCCGGCTACATCGTCATCTCCGACTCGTCCTACGGCGGCGGCTACTCCTCGCGCTGGCGGGTGCCCCGTGGTGACCGCAACTGGCCCACGAACTTCATCCACTTCAAGGACAAGGCCTACCAGCCCCCGCCCTCGGGAAGCTTCATCAAGGTGCGCGAGACCTCGCAGGCCTTCCGCCTGGTCGGCAAGGCCCCCGTCTATGTCTCCACCTGGGCGGCCTTCGGCGGCACCCAGCCGACCCACCTGATCTCCAGCACCTCGCTGGCCACGCTGCCGGTGCGACCGGCCGAGGGCACCTTCATCAAGGGCGCCCAGCGCAAGGAGGCCTACCGCATCGCCGGCGGCGCTCCGGTCATCGTGACCTCGTGGGCGGTCTTCGGCGGCACCAAGCCGACCGTCGTGGTCGACCAGAACGCGATCGACAAGGCCGGCACCGGCGGGGTGTGGAACCACCTCAACGCGGTGCCCGCCGACGGGACCTTCATCAAGACCGGACAGCGGCTGGAGGCCTACCGGATGAGCGGCGGGGCGCCGATCGCGATCAGCTCCTGGGCCAACGTCGGTGGGTACAAGACGCCCATCTACGTCGACCAGCTGGCGGTCGACCAGGCCGGGTCAGGCGTGAAGTTCAACCACCTGCGCTTCCACCCCAAGGACGGCACCCTCATCAAGGCGCTGCCGGGGACGGCGTCCTACCAGGTCACCGCCGGCGTGCCGATCCGGACCACCACGACGGCCTCGGCCGTCGGCGTCGACCAGGTCGCCATTGCGAAGGCCGGTGACACCTCGGCGATCCGCTGGACGCACCTGGCCAAGGCCAACTGACAACGTCGGACCTACCGACTGGTCAGCGACCTCAGCCGACCCGCGGGATGAGCAGCGTCTGACCCGCGTGGATGTCGCTGCCGGTCAGGTCGTTGGCGATCTGGAGCTGGGCCACGGCCTCGGCCATCGGCAGCTGCGGGAGCTGCTGTGTGGCGATCTCGGAGAGCGTCTGGCCGGTGCCCACCGTGGTGGAGTGGTCGATGACGGTGGCCGAGGCGCCGCCGGAGAACAGCGCGACCGCCAGGGCGACCGCCGCCACGACGACGGAGAGGGTGAGCGCCAACCGACCGGCCCGGGTGATCCGTAGCGGCGTGGCCGGCACCTCGGGCACGGCCGTCCCGGTGGGCAGGGAGACCAGCTGCGGGCGAGCCGGGCGAACGGGGACCCGCACTGGTGCGGGGGCGACGTCCCAAGCGACTGCTGCACTCATCTGGTCCTCCATCGGGGCGGTGAGCCGGGGGCTCGTGGTTGCGTCCATCGAACGGATGTGCGAAGAACTGCCTGGGTGATTTCTAGCACGCATGTTCGAACCAATCAAGACACGCGTCGAACACATGTTTGGCACAGACGTTCGAAGGCCATACGCTGTGTTCATGCCCCAAGCACATCAGAGGCCACTGACAACGCTTCCTGAACAGCAGGCGCACCTGTCACAGATCACCTCTGGACGCCCGGCGCACGACACCTGACCTGCACCAGCACGTGGACAAGCACCAGCACCCGGAACTGCTCAAGTGAGGAAGCGGCATGAGCGACGACAACGTCAAGGAACTGCCCGACCGCGATCGCGGCGACGGGCTCACCGTCCGGCAGCGGCGGGTGCTCGAGGTGATCCGCAACTCGGTCGACCGGCGTGGCTACCCGCCGAGCCTGCGCGAGATCGGCGAGGCCGTGGGGCTCACCTCCCCCAGCTCGGTGGCCCACCAGCTCTCGACGCTCGAGCGCAAGGGCTTCCTGCGTCGCGACCCCAACCGGCCGCGCGCCATCGAGGTGGTCTCGCCCGACTCGCCCGCCGACATGCGCGGCTACCGCGGCGGCGCCAGCATCGAGGACGAGACCGCCACCTACGACGAGACCGGGGTCAACGACCAGCGGCCCGAGGCGACCTACGTCCCGGTGCTCGGTCGGATCGCCGCCGGGGTGCCGATCCTGGCCGAGGAGACCGTCGAGGACGTCTTCCCGCTCCCCCGCCAGATCGTGGGCGAGGGCCAGCTCTTCCTGCTCCAGGTCGTCGGTGACTCGATGATCGAGGCCGCGATCTGCGACGGCGACTGGGTCGTCGTGCGGCAGCAGCCCAGCGCCGACAACGGCGACATCGTGGCCGCGATGCTCGACAACGAGGCCACGGTCAAGACCTTCAAGCGCAAGGACGGCAAGGTGTGGCTGATGCCGCACAACGCCGCGTTCGACCCCATCGACGGAGACCACGCCACCATCCTCGGCAAGGTCACCGCGGTGCTGCGCCGCATCTGACCTCGACCCTCAGGCGCGCGCCCTACGGCAGTTGCGTCGTCAACCCGGCAGTTGCCGGCTAGGCGACGCAACTGCCGTTGTGCGTAGGAGGGGCGGTCAGTCGCCCAGCGCGTCGAGCAGGTGAGTGACCTTGGTCGCGAACCGCTCGCCACCGTCGCCGTCGGCCCACAGCTCCCAGAGCTCGTTGTCGTCGGACTTCAGCGCGCGGTGCAGGGCCTGCGTCGCGAGCTCCTCGAGCCGCTCGTCGACCTCGATCGGGTCCTCGTCGATCCAGCGCGGCACGTTCCGCTCCCCGATCACGGCCTCGAAGTCGTCGCACGCTGCCACCACCGCCGCCGCCGCCACGGCCTCCGACATGGTGGGCGCCTCGATGTAGCCGGACGCGCGGACCACCCGGGCGAGGGCGGTCTCCACCTTGCGGCGGCGCACGTCCTGCTCCGACTCCTCGAGCTCGTCGAGGAAGTCTAGTGCGTCGTCGTTCTCGAACGGCCCAGCTCCGATGGCGCCCATCTCGAAACCTCCACAGCCTGCAACTACGGGTTCGCTTCCGAGAGTGCCGCGCGCGGGCGCGACACGCCAGCCCTAATCCGTCGGGCTCATCCGTTGGTACCACGCGGTGTCGACGTAACGACCGAACTTGTGCCCCACCTCCCGCAGGACCCCCACCCGTTCGAAGCCGGCCGCCAGGTGCAACGCCACGCTCGCGTCGTTGGGGAGGGCGACCACGGCCACCTGGGTGTGCACGCCCGGTGCGGCGTCGAGCCGCGCCAGCAACGCGGCATACAGGGTGCGGCCGAGACCGCGACCGCGCGCGGTCTCGGCGAGGTAGACCGAGACCTCCTTGGTGCCCGCGTAGGCGGGGCGCGGACGGAACGGTCCGGAGAAGGCGTAGCCGAGGAGCTCGTCCTGCGGCGTGCAGGCGACCAGGACCACGTTGCCCTCGTCGGCGGCGGCGAGCTTCTCGCCCAGGTATGCCGCGCCGCGCGGCTCGGTGTCGAAGGTCGCCAGCGAGGTGCGCACCTGGTCGTCGTAGACCGCCGCCATCGCCGGCAGGTCGGCCGGGGTGGCGTCGCGGACCACGATCGCCGGGTCTCCCGCGGGGACGATGCTGCTCATATCGGCGATGCTAGGGGGATGAGCGACGGGCACCAGCACTCCGACAGGCACGGCTCGACCGGTGGAGGGGACCTGCCCGACCCCGACCGCGGCACTCCCACCACCCGTCAGGCGCTCTGGGACGAGCGGTATGCCGCGCACGAGCACGTCTGGAGCGCGACCCCCAACGCCGAGGTCGAGCGGATCGTGGGCGGGTGGCGGCCGGGTCGGGCGCTCGACCTCGGGGCCGGCGAGGGTCGCCACTCCGTGTGGCTCGCCTCGCTCGGCTGGCGGGTGACGGCTGTCGACTTCTCGTCGGTCGGGCTGGCCAAGGGCGAGAAGGAGGCGTCGCGCCTGGGCCACCGGATCGACTGGGTCGTCGCGGACGCCCGCTCGTGGCACCCTGCACCGCACGTCCTCTACGACCTGGTGCTGGTCTCCTACCTGCACCTGCCCTCCGACGTCGTGTCGCGCACCCGCAGCTGGCTGGCGCCCGGTGGTGCGCTGGTCGTGGTCGGGCACGGCCTGCGCAACCTCACCGAGGGCGTCGGCGGCCCGTCCGACCCCGCCCTCCTGCACTCCCCCGAGCAGCTGCGCGCGGCCGCGGGCGACCTGGCCATCGAGCGCTGCGAGGAGTACCTGCGCCCGACCGAGCACGGCGACGCGATCGACGTGGTGCTGGTCGCCCGACGGCCGGCCTGACCGCCGCCCACCAGTCAGCGGCGGGGAGGTCACACGGCGCAGATCTACGCCAGGTGCGGGAGGGCTGCCGCGTGACACGGTCCTACCGTGGAACGCAGGGTCGTCCTCGAGGAGGGATCCATGCACCTGCGATCGTCATCCTCAGCGGCGGCGGTGGCGGCAGCCCTCGCGCTCTGCTCGTGCAGCGGTGGGGCCACTCCGTCAGGGGCGAGTGTCGATCACTCGGTGACGACGACCACCACCTCGGCGACCGGCGCCCCTTCCGGCGTGGACGCGGACCACCCCGAGGGGGTCATCGCCCTGGGCCACTCGGGGATGACCGGCTTCCAGTCCGATCCCGAACACCCCGGTGAGAACGTCGTCGACAACTCGTGGGCCACGGGCACCAACCCCGAGGTCAACAGCGTCTACGAGCGGCTGGTCGCGGTCCGTCCCAAGACGCGGGGCCTGGTGGCCAACGTGTCGCGCAACGGGGAGAAGGCCGACGGGCTGGAGTTCCAGGTGCCGTCCGCGCTGGCGATCGTCCCGACACCTTCGCTGGCACTGATCATGATCATGGACAACGACATCCGGTGCGACGGAACCGATTCCGCACACCTCCCGGAGTTCCGGGCCCAGGTCCGGTCTGCCGTCCAGTCCATCGTGGAGGCCTCCCCCAAGGTGACGGTCGTGCTGGCGACCGGAGCAGGTCGCCCGGCCGACTACGCCAAGGCGATGGCCACCCTCCCCACCACGCCGGTGGACCTCGTGGGGCACGAGCCGTGCGCGATGTTCTCCGCCAACAAGAAGATCAACACCGCCGAGGTGAAGCGGCTGACGTCGATCATGGAGGCGTACGAGGCGGAGCTCGGCCGGGCCTGTGCGGGGATTCCCCAGTGCCACACCGACGGCGGCGCCCTGGCCCGCCACCACGCCGAACGGCTGGAGGAGCTGGGCAACGACCTCGGTCACCCCTCCGTGCTCGGGCATCGGGAGTGGGCGGCGGCGATCTGGCCGTCGGTGGCCAAGGCCATGGGCCTGGGCTGATCCGGGCCGGGCCGGGCTGAGCCCGGGCGGGCCTGAGCCGGGCATGGGCTGGGCCCGGCATGGGCTGGGCCAGGGCCGGGACGGTCGCTCGGGCTAGGCGGCCACGCGGTCGAGCAGGGCGGCGAGGGTCGGGCCAAGGGGCGCGTCGACCTGCACCGAGGCCTGCTCGTCACCCCTCGTGGGCCCGCGGGTGATGATCGCGACGGGGATGTCGAGCGCAGCGGCTCGGCGCACGAAGCGGTAGCCGCTCATGACCTTGAGGCTCGATCCCAGCACGACGAGGGCACTGGCCTCCTCGGTGTGCCGGAAACACTTCTCCACCAACGGTTTCGGCACCGACTCCCCGAAGAACACGACATCCGGCTTGAGGGTGTCGTGACCGCAGACGAGGCACAGCGGGGTGCGGAACGCGTCGACATCGAGCTCGTTGAGGACGATGTCGCCGTCCGGCCTGATCTCGTCGCTGGTCACCGTGAAAGTCGGGTTGGCTTCGCGCATCCGGTCGTCGAGGTCCCACCGGGAGGAGCGGTCGCCGCAGGTCAGGCAGACCACCCGGGCGAGGGAGCCGTGCAGCTCCTCGACGTCGGTGGCACCGGCCTGCTGGTGGAGCCCGTCGACGTTCTGGGTGATGACGGGTCCGACCAGCCCGCAGCGCTGGAGGCGGGCCACCGCCTCGTGCCCGGAGTTCGGCCTGGCCAGGTTGAACCGCTGCCACCCGACGTAGCTGCGGGCCCAGTAGCGCTGGCGCGCCTGCGACGACCCGAGGAACTCGGCGTACTGCATGGGCGTGACCCGACGGGTGCCGTCCGGGCCCCGGTAGTCGGGGATGCCCGAGTCAGTGGAGATGCCCGCACCGGTGAGGACGAGCACGTCGCCGCGCTCGAGGAGCGCCGCGACGGCGTCCAGCTGGGTGCTCGCGGCGGCGGTCGTGGTCACGGGGAAAGGGTACGTCGAGCTGTCGCGGAGGTCAGGACCGACCGAGCAGCCGGCGCTTGGCCGAGTCGACGAGCGCGGCCGACGCCACCGCGGGGTCGGCGACGTCGTCGTGGGGCGGGACCGCCGGGGCTTCTTCGGTGACCAGCTCTGGGCAGTGTGCCCTGACCTGGGCGTCGGCGATGAGGTAGCCGTGGCGCTCCAGGACGTGTTGCTCCTGGCTGCTGAAGACGTCGAGGTCGGTGCGGACCGCGTTGACCAGCTCGGTCGTCCCGCGCGGGTAGGACCCGTCGACGACGGTGTCGAGCGCCCACGACGTGCCGTGCAGCGCACCACGGGCGTAGCCGGCGTGGAGCCAGCGGCTGCGGACCGACTGGCCGCCGTTGGTGGCGATCCCGAGGATGCGCAGCGTGCGGCCGACGACCGTGCGTTCGGTGCGGGCTCGGAACACCCCACCCCCGTCGCTGACCAGGACGGTGGCGTGGCGCTTCCAGACCGGCTCGAGGCCCAGGTTGTCGTAGACGCCGCCGTCGGTGAGCCGGACGCGGCGCAGGATCGCGGCGCGCTCGTCGTCGGACTCGAGGCCCTTCTTCCCGCCGGTGAGGTGCATGGCCACCCCGTCGAGGACCATCGGGGCGAAGAACGGGGGGAAGGCGCAGGACGCCGCCACGACGTCGGCCAGCCGCAGGTCGGCCGGCGGCGCGGCATACCCGAGGCGGTAGTCGCCGACCCGCCCGTGGGGACGGTGGGCGGTCGCGTCCTCGAAGACCCAGTCGACGCCGTAGCCGATCTCGGTCGCGCAGGTGACCACCGCCGGACCCGCGCCGGCGTTGTCGCGCAACGGCGTCGACCACCAGGTCACTGCGTCGGCCAGCTCATCGGCCAGCGCCCGGATGGCGGCGTCGCGGGCCGTCCAGTTCCACGGCCTGACCTTGGCCAGCAGGGCCGGCGTGCGGATGTTGCGCGAGGTCAGCTGGGCCAGCGGCTCGGCGACGAAGTCCTCGAACCCACCCACGACCCCGCCGCCCAGGGGGAACTCGAGCCTGGGGTCGGCCAGGAGGTTGGCCACGATGGACCCTCCGGAGACCCCGCTCACGGTCGCGAGCCGGGCCAGCACGCCGAGCTCGTTGAGCCGTCGCAGGGCTCCGAGGTGGAACAGGGCGGCCCGGTAGCCCCCACCGGAGAGGCACAGGGCGGTCCCGTGCCGACTCGTCGCCGGGGCGTGGTGCCCGTGGTCGTCAGGGGCAAGGTCGTCAGCCGCAAGGTCGTCGGGGCCGAGGGTGTCGCCCTCGGTGGCGTGGGTGGTGGAGGTCGGCTCGGGCTTCATCGTGCTCCCGATGAAAGCAGAGGCGGGTGACACCTGCCCGTCGGCGGAGCGGGCGCCTGACCGCCCGGGTCGAGGCCGGATCCATCACGACGCACTCAACAACTAACCATCTGGATAACGAGCAGTTATGCTTTGTCCATGATCGACGCCGCAGGTCTCCGTGTCATGAAGG
This sequence comes from Phycicoccus sp. Soil802, assembly GCF_001429605.1. GTDB lineage: Bacteria > Actinomycetota > Actinomycetes > Actinomycetales > Dermatophilaceae > Pedococcus. The sequence goes on along the minus strand of NZ_LMSS01000004.1, from coordinate 416,198 downwards.
CCATCTCCGACGAGGGCAGCTTCACCGGTGCCGCCCTCGCGCTGGGCTACTCCCAGCCCGCGATCTCGCAGATGGTCCGGCGGCTCGAGCAGCGCACCGGCACCGTGCTCGTCGAGCGGATCGGTCGCAACGTCCGCCTCACCGAGGCCGGACAGGTGCTGGCGCGGCACGCCGTCGCCGTGCTGTCCGCCCTGGACGCCGCCGAGGAGGAGGTCGCGGCGATCGCCGGCCTGCGCGCCGGACGAGTGCGGCTGATGGCGTTCCCGTCGAGCTCGGCCACCCTCGTCCCGCGAGCCCTGGCCCTGGTCAAGCAGCGTTTTCCCGACGTGCAGGTCACCTTCACCGAGGCCGAGCCCCCGGAGTCGCTCGCCGCGCTCAAGGCGGGCGAGTGCGACCTGGCCGTCGCGTTCGCCTACGAGGGCACCGACGTGGGTCGCGGGGAGGAGGACATGGACCTGTTCGTCACCCACAAGCTGCTCGACGACGAGGTGCGCCTCGCCCTCCCCCGCGCCCACCCGCTCGCGACCGCGGACATGGTCGAGCTGTCCGCCCTGGCGCAGGAGAACTGGATCGCCGGGTGTCCGCGGTGTCGGGGCCACCTCCTGCAGATGTGCGCGAACGCCGGCTTCTCCCCCCACGTCGGGTTCGAGACCGAGGACTACGTCGCCGTGCTGGGCCTGGTCGCCGAAGGCCTGGGCGTCGCCCTCATCCCCGACCTCATCCTCCGGACCGCCCACCACCACGACGTCGTCACGCTGCCGATCAACCCCGCATCGCGACGGTCCGTCAGCGTCGTCACCACCGCTGACCTCCAGCGCGTGCCGGCCGTCCAGGCCACCATCGACGCGCTCGTCGAGGCCGCGAAGGCCAAGCCCCGCGTCCTCGCCAGCACCTGACCGAGCCACCTCTCGCCTAGCGGCGACGCCACGTGACTCCGACGTCGTCATCGACGGCGACGACGGCCACGTCGCCGCGCTGGTCAGTGCGCAGGACGGCATACCCGTTGCGGCGCAACACCTCCAGCGCCTTGGGTGAGGGATGCCCGTAGTCGTTGTCCTTGCCGACGCTGACCACCGCGAGCGGCGCGCGCACCTCCGCCATCAGGCCCTCGTCGAGGTTCCCCGAGCCGTGGTGCGCCACCTTGACCACGTCGAAGCCGGCCGCCTCGGCCGTCATCGCCGGGTCACGACGCAGCTGGAGCAGCAGGGCGTGGGCCGCCTCGCGTTCGACGTCGCCGAGGAGCAGCAGGTCGACCGGGCCCGAGTGCACCGCCAGCACGACGCTCGCGTTGTTCGGCACCGAGCCGGCGGCGATCCGCCGGGCGGGCCACCAGGCGTCGCCCGTCACCCCGGCCCAGCTCAGGTGGTCACCGGCGACGACGTCGCGGATGGGTATGCCGCGGGACCGGGCCAGGGCCTGCACCTGCGACCACTGGTAGGCGGGTTCGCGGACGGGAGTGGCCAGGATCTCGCGCACCTCGCGGCCGGCGAGGGCGCCCGGCAGGCCATCGACGTGGTCGGCGTGGAAGTGACTGAGCACCACCGAGTCGAGCACTCGAACGTGGAGCCGCCGCAGGCAGGCGTTGACCGTCGTCGGGTCGGGGCCGGCGTCGACCAGCACGGCATGACCCGGCGTCGTCGCCAGCACCAACGCATCGCCCTGCCCCACGTCGCAGGCCACGAAACGCCAGCCCTCCGGCGGCCAGGTGACGGCGGAGGTGGGAGCCGCTCCGGCAAGGACGAGGACGATCACGCCGGCGGCGAGCACCGGGTGGCCCCCGGCGCGGTGCGCCCACCACCGGCCGCTGAGGAGCAGGAGAAGGGTGACCCCGGTCAGCAGCAGCGCACCGGCCGCACCGTCCGGCCACGGCAGGGTGCCGCCCGGGATGGTCGCGCAGGTGCGGGCCACCTTGGCGATGCCGAGCGTGGGCAGGGCCCCGACCCAGCAGAGCAGCCGGGCGCCGAACGGCCAGAGTGGCGCCATGGCCGCCGCGGCCACACCGGCGATGGTGGCGGGTGCCACGAGGGGCGCGGCGAGCAGGTTGGCCAGGATGCCCACGACCGACACCGAGCCCTGCAGGAGCACGACGACGGGCGCACACATCGCCTGTGCCGCAACGGGAATCGCGATCGCCGGCCCCGATGACCGGATCCGCCGTGGCAGTCGCCGACCGATCGCCTCACCCCAGGTGCGGGTGAAGAGCAGCAGACCCAGCGTGGCGAGGGTGGACAGCGCGAAGCCGTAGGACCGGCTCAGCCACGGGTCGACCACGAGCAGCACGACGACCGCGGCGGAGAGGACCGGCAGGCCGGCCGCTCGCCGCGAGCGGCTCAGCCCGATCAGGCCGATGGCGCCCATCGCGGCGGCTCGCACGACGCTCGGCTCCGGTCGGGCGAGGACGACGAAGCCGGCGAGGGCCGTCGCTGCGACCCAGGGCCGCCAGCGACGCCGCACCCCGACGAGAGAAGCCCCACCCAGCGCGAACGCCAGGATCACCGCGACGTTGCTGCCCGACACGGCTGACAGATGGGTCATCCCGGTGGCGAGCATGGCGTCGGTCAGGTCGGGCGGGGTGTGGCTGGTGTCGCCGATCACGAGGGCCGGGAGCAAGCCCCGGGCATCCGGCGGCAGGGGTGCCGCTGCGTCGCGCAGACCCGCGCGCAGGTGCTCCGCCACCCTGGCGACCGCACCGGGTCGGGACAGCGACCGCGGCTCACCACGGGGCCGCAACACCGCGACGACGTCGTCGCCCGGCTCGGACTCGAGCAGGGTGCCCTTGACCGCGATCCGCTCGTGCCAGTGCACTCGCTGCCAGCTGGCGTCTCCCATGACGAGCACGGGAGTCGCCACGCTGGATCGCCTCCCCCGACCGCTCACCTCGTCGACCCGCAGGACCAGGCGCACGGTGGCACCGTCCAACCGCCGGCCGCCGACGACCACGGGGTCCTTGGCCACCACCCCGGTGAGCTCGACCATGGCGTGCTCGCGGGCCAGCTCTCGCACCGGCCCGGCCTCTCGCGCAGCCGCATGACCGGCGGTCGAAGCCAGGACGAGGGCGATCGCCGCGAGCGGCAGGGACACCCGCGCCCATCGGAGCACGAGCGCGGCCGTGACGAGGCACGCGGCGGCGAGTCCCACCAGGACTGCGGGGTGCAGGGCGAGAGTGCCGGCGCTGACCGCCCACGCCGCGAGCGCGGGGACCAGCAGCCTCAGGTCCAGGTCACGCGTGAGGTCCTCGGCGGCACCGGCTACCGGACGCCGGGTCACACCGTCACCTTGGGCTGCAGCGCGGCGAAGATCTTCTCCCCGATGCCGCTGACCTCGCCCAGCTCGTCGACCGAGGCGAACCGGCCGTGCTCGGTGCGCCAGTCGATGATCCGTTGCGCCAGCACGGGCCCGACCCCCGGCAGCTCCTCGAGCTCGGCGGCCGAGGCAGTGTTGAGGTTCACCCGGCCGGCGCCCCCGGAGGCTGAACCCGCGGCTCCGGCTCCGGATCCCCCGCTGCCGGAGGCACCAGCCCCACCGGCACCCGACCCGGCCGGGCCGGAACCCGCACCAGCGCCTCCCCCTGCAGCGCCGGCGAGCACCTCCCCGGGCCTGGGCACGTGGATCTGCTCTCCGTCGACCAGCGGGCGAGCGAGGTTGATGGCGGCCAGGTCGGCTCCCCCGCGCACGCCGGCCTTGGCCACGACGTCGGCGACCCGCGACCCCACAGGCATCGTGAACACCCCAGGTCGCTTCACCTGTCCGACGACGTGCACGGTCACCGTCCCGACGGCAGGAGGTCCGCCACCCCCCGACGCAGTGCTCGACGACGCGAACACACTCCCGCTCGCGTGCTGGTCACCGAGCGCCGATCCTGACGCTGAGGGAGCCACGACCTGGGGAGTGCTGGCCGCCTTGGCCCAGGCAACCCGCACCCCGAAGGCCACCGCGGCCACCAGCACCACCAGGAGCAGACCCGCCGCGGCAGCGCGGGGTCCGCTGAGGCGGGCCCCACGAAGCGACGCGGGGATCGTCAGGAACCGCGGCCCCTGCGGAACGGGCCGTCGGTGCCGGCCCGGTCGGGCAGGCTGCGCCGGGCGGCCCGAGCGGTCAGCGCCGTGCGCGGCTCTCGGTGGCTCGACCGCAGCGGGCGCGACCTCCCCGTAACGCCAGTCCCCTCCGGAGCCGCGGGACAGCAGTTTTCGTCGCGTCGGATGCGGCGAACGGACCCCCGCTCGCCGCAGCGGGTGTCTCGACCCAGCTGCGCTCGGGAAGCCACGGCAGCCCTTCGCCCACCGGACGGCCGGCGTCGAGCGCAACGGCCCGTCGGTCGGTCGACTCCAACAGGGCCCGGACGCGGGCGGAGGGCTCGGACGGTCGGCGACGGGACGGCATACCGGCACGGTAGGAAGCCCAACCGCACCGCGACAGCGCGCCGTCAGCGACCTGTGGACGACTGGGCGGCGAACCTCAGCCTGTGGACGAGGCGTCGCGTCGCGCCGAGATCCACAGCTCGATGTTGCGGCGGTGCCGGTAGATGACGACCAGCGCGAGGAGCACGCACCAGGCCCCGGTCTCGCGCGTCCCGAACGGCACCCACCGGAACCAGGTCAGCAGCCCGAGCAGGAGCAGCAACAGGCACGCGGACACCGACGCCCCGGCCACCCACCGCATCCGCCAGACGAGCAGCCCGAAGACCACCACCATCCCCAGCCCGAACCACGGCTGGACGGCCAGGATCGCCCCGAGCGAGGTCGCCACGCCCTTGCCGCCCTGCCCCCGCAGGAAGGGTGACCAGATGTGGCCGAGCACCACCGCCAGTCCGACGAAGAGGGCGGTGACGGTGCCGAGCAGCTGCTGCGCCACGAGCACGGGGACGAGGCCCTTGAGGACGTCGAGCACCCCCACGACGACGCCCCAGCGGGCGCCGAGCACCCGACCCGCGTTGGTGGCGCCGGGGTTGCCCGACCCGGAGTGCCGCAGGTCCTTGCCGAGGAGCTTGGCGAGGATCGTCGCGGGGTTGACCGCACCGACGACGAAGGCCGCCAGCGACGCCACCACGGCCTCGACCAGCTCCCCCGTCGACACGTCCGCGACTGCGGTCATGGCGCAGGCCGGGGCGACACCGCGACGGCGATGGTGCCCGGCCCCACGTGGGCCCCGACCACCGCGCCGAGCTCGACGACCCGCACGTCTCCGTCGTCCGGGAGCTCCTCGAGGCGAGCGGTCAGCCGCGCGGCCAGGTCGTCGGCCCGGGACTGTGAGTCGAGGTGGTGGACCGCGATGTCGACTCCGGTCTCGGACTTCTCGACGGCCGACACCGCGAGCTCCTCGAGCCGGGCCAGGGCGCGCGACGACGTGCGCACCTTCTCCAGCGGGCGGATGTGCCCGTCGACGAGTCCGAGGATGGGCTTGATGGCCAGGGCGGACCCGAGGAAGGCCGAGGCGGAGCCGATCCGACCACCTCTGCGCAGGTGCTCGAGCGTGTCCACGTAGAACACCACGGTCGAGGCCTCGGCGCGCGAACGCGCCTGTGCTGCCACGTCTTCCAACGACCCACCCTGCTCGGCCAGCTGGGCGGCCGACATCACGGCATACCCCATCGCCATGCCCAGGGAACGGGAGTCGACGACCGTGACCGGCACGGGCGACTGCTGTGCGGCGAGATGGGCGGACTCGACGGTCGAGGACATGTCGGCGGAGATGTGCACCGACACGATGCCCTCCGCTCCCCCGGCCGCCGCCTTCTCGTAGGCGTCGAGGAAGGACTGCGGCGACGGTCGCGAGGTCGACACCGGCTTGAAGGAGCGCAGCGCCGCCGCGACCTCCGCGGTGGTGATGTCCACTCCCTCGCTGAACTCCGTGCCGCCGACGATGACGTGCAGCGGCACGACCTGGATCGAGTGCGCGTCGACGACCGAGTCCGGCAGGTATGCCGTGGAGTCAGTGACGATCGCGACGCTCACCTGCGCAGGCTATCGGTGCGGGCGGCATACCGCGGGCGCACACCTCGCTCACCACGAGGTCCGGCCTCACGTCGGCTTCACCCCAGAAGGTTGACCTTCACCCCGGAACCGTTCCGTGGTGAAGGTCAACCTTGTCCCTAGACCCGATAAAGCTGGGGCAGGTGGGGCGAAAGGTCAGGCGGGGACGACGTTGACCAGCTTGGGCGCCCGCACGATGACGGTGCGGATGCCTGCCTCGGTGGCGGCGACGACCTTGGGCAGCGCCAGCACCTGCTCGCGCAGCGCGTCCTCGGTGATGTCGGCGGGCACCTCCAGGCGGTCGCGCACCTTGCCCTTGATCTGCACCACGCAGGTGACGGTGTCCTCCACCAGCAGCGCCGGGTCGGCCACCGGGAAGGTCCCGAAGGTGATCGACTCGTCGTGGCCCAGTCGCTGCCACAGCTCCTCGGCGATGTGCGGGGCCAGCGGCGCGACCATGACGACCAGCTTCTCGGCGGCCTCCCGCGGCACCGCGTCGAGCTTGGTCAGCGCGTTGTTCAGCTCGATCAGCCGCGCGATCGCGGTGTTGAAGCCCAGCGTCGGGAAGTCCTTCGAGACCGCGTCGATGGTGCGGTGCAGCGCCCTGGCCGTCGCGTCGTCCAGGGGCGCGTCGACGACCCGCACCTCGCCGGTCTCCTCGTCGATGACGTTGCGCCACAACCGCTGCAGGAACCGCTGCGCCCCGACGACGGCACGCGTCTCCCAGGGCTTGCTCAGCTCCAGCGGACCCATCGACATCTCGTAGACGCGCAGGGTGTCGGCGCCGTACTGCTCGAACATCTCGTCCGGGCTGACGACGTTCTTCAGCGACTTGCCGATCTTGCCGTACTCGCGCGCGACCGACTGGCCGTTCCACGTGTACCTCACCTCGCCGCTGTCCGGGTCGGTCGCCTCGACGACCTCTGACGACTCGACCGGCTGGCCGCGGTCGTCGCGGTAGGCCGCCGCCTGGATGTAGCCCTGCGAGAAGTACTTGCGGAACGGCTCGTCGCTCGTCACGTGGCCCAGGTCGTACAGCACCTTGTGCCAGAAGCGGGCGTAGAGCAGGTGCAGCACCGCGTGCTCGACGCCACCGATGTACAGGTCGACGCCACCGGGGTCGGTGGCACCCGCGGGCGCCGTCGCGACCGGAGTCGCTCGCGGGCCCATCCAGTACGCCTCGTTCGCGGGGTCGACGAACGCCTCGTCGTTCGCGGGGTCCAGGTAACGCAGGTAGTACCAACAGGATCCGGCCCAGTTGGGCATCGTGTTGGTCTCGCGGCGGTACTTGCGCACGCCCCTGCCGTCACCCAGGTCGAGCTCGACGTTGACCCAGTCCTCGACGCGTCCCAGCGGCGGCTCGGGCTGGCTGCTGGCATCCTCCGGCTCGAAGGTCTTGGGCGAGTAGTCGGGCACGTCGGGCAGCTCGACCGGCAGCATCCAGTCGGGGACCGCGTGGCTGACGCCGTCCTCGTCGAACACGATGGGGAACGGCTCGCCCCAGTAGCGCTGGCGGCTGAACAGCCAGTCGCGCAGCTTGTAGCTCACCGTCGGCTGCCCGGATCCCTTGGCCGCCAGCCACTCGATGATCGCCGCCTTGGCCTCGGCGACGCCCAGCCCGTCGAGCGACACCTCGTCGTTGGCCGAGTTGACCGCCGGGCCCTCGCCAGTGAACGGCTCGTCGTCCGGGTGGCCCTCCGACGGCTGCACGGTGCGGATGATCGGCAGCCCGAACTGCTCGGCGAACTCCCAGTCGCGGTGGTCCTGACCGGGCACCGCCATGATCGCTCCCGTGCCGTAGCCCATCAGCACGTAGTCGGCCATGAAGACCGGGATCTGTTGCCCGTTCACGGGATTCGTCGCGAAGGCTCCGGTGAAGACACCGGTCTTGTCCTTGCCTTCGGTCTGCCGCTCCACCTCGCTCTTGCGCGAGGCAGCCAGCCGGTATGCCGCGACGGCGGCTTCCGGCGTCGCCTCGCCACCGGTCCACGCCGGGTTGGTGTCGGCCGCCCACTCGCCCTGCGGGACGATCTCGTCGACCAGGGGGTGCTCCGGCGCCAGCACCATGAAGGTGGCCCCGAACAGCGTGTCGGGTCGGGTGGTGAAGACCTCGATCGAGGCATCGCGGCCCACGACGGGGAAGGCGACGCGCGCGCCCTGGCTGCGCCCGATCCAGTTGCGCTGCATGGCCTTGACCTTGTCCGGCCAGTCGACGCGGTCGAGGTCGTCGGCCAGCCGGTCGGCATACGAGGTGATCCGCATCATCCACTGGCGCAGGTTGGTCTTGAAGACCGGGAAGTTGCCCCGCTCGGAGCGCCCGTCGTTGGTGACCTCCTCGTTGGACAGCACGGTGCCCAGCCCGGGGGCCCAGTTGACCGGCGCCTGCGAGGTGTAGGCCAGCCGGAAGTCGTCGAGGACCTCGGACCGCTCAGCCGGTGACAGCTCGGACCAGCGCTGACCACCCGGGGTCGGGCGGTCACCGGACTCGAACTGCTCCACCAGCTCGGTGATCGGGCGGGCCCGCCCCGTGCCGCCGTCGGGCCGCACGGCCTCGGGGTCGTACCACGCGTCGTAGATCTGGGTGAAGATCCACTGCGTCCACTTGTAGTAGCCGGGGTCGATCGTCGCGATGGTGCGCCGGTCGTCATGACCCAACCCCAGCCTGCGCAGCTGGCGCTTCATCACGACCATGTTGTCCTCGGTCGTCTTGCGAGGGTGCTGACCCGTCTGCACGGCATACTGCTCGGCCGGCAGGCCGAAGGCGTCGTAGCCCAGGCAGTGCAGGACGTTCTTGCCGGTCATCCGGTGGTAGCGCGCGAAGACGTCGGTCGCGATGTAGCCCAGCGGGTGGCCGACGTGCAGCCCCGCGCCGCTGGGGTAGGGGAACATGTCGAGCACGAGCAGCTTCTCGCGGCCGGCGACCTTCTCCGGCTCGGCCCACGGGCCGGCGGGGTTGGGCGCGTGGAAGGTGCCCTCCTCCTGCCAGCGGTCCTGCCAGGCCAGCTCGATCTGCTGGGCCAGCTCGGCGGTGTAGCGGTGCGGCGTCTCGCTCATCTCATCCTCACGTCTGTTGGTCGCTTTCCCCTGTCGTGTCGGGTGCCCACCTGACCCCTGACACAGAACAACCCCTCACGCAGGAGGGGTTGGCCGCGGTGACGTGGACCTGTGGTCCGAAGCGTCAACGCGGCTCGGGAAGAAGCAGCGACCGTGCCATGCGCTCAGGCTACCGCAGCGAGCGCGGGAGCAGCCACGTGCCCACTGCCCGCGACGAGGCCGCCAGTCCTCCTCGGGCTACGCAGATCGGACGATGCCGTGGACGATGCGAGGTCGTACGTTCGGGCCATGGACAGCACCCGTGGCCCGGCGGCCTGGCTGCGACGCGTCGCACCGGTGTCGGGGGCCGTGGGCGGTCTGGTCTTCTTCGGTTACTGGTCCGTGCGGGCCCGCGAGGTCACCCTCCAACCCCTCGCCGGCGCACTGCTGGATGTGGCGACCTTCCTGCTCCTCGGCACCGCCGTCCTCGGCTACCTGCTGGCCGAGGGACTCGACACCGGCTCCTGGGTCGGCTGGGCGGGCTTCACGGTGTTGCTCCAGGGTCTGCTGTACTCGCCCCCTGCCGTGTGCTTCGGATTCGTCCTCCTCGGGATCTCCATCGCCCGCTCGAAGGTCCATCCCCGTGCGCCGGGGGCGCTCCTGGCGGCCAGCGGCCTCGCGCTCCTCTGGACGGTCTACTACTCGTCCGGCTTCGACCGCAGCCACGCCGACCTGGGCCTGGTGTCCAAGGCCGTGATGGGTGCCGCGCTGGTCGGTGTCGCAGCCGCGTTGGTCGACCTGCTCCTCCTGGAGCACGACCCGGACGGTCACCTCGGGGAGCCCCGCCACGTCGGAGGCGCCTGACCCCGGTGAGGTTTGGGCGGCGGGGTCGCGGGGTAGGGCACAGGCTCGGGACGCGAACCGCCTTGCGCCCCGCCCCCATTCACTTCAGGAGTCCCCATGTCCAGCGACGCCATCGTCATCCTCAAGGACGACCACAAAGAGGTCCGCGCCCTCTTCCGCGAGTTCGAGAAGTCCACGACCACGAAGGCCCGCAAGGGGACCATCGTCAAGAAGGTCATCGAGCTGCTGACCGTCCACACGTACATCGAGAACGAGGTGATGTACCCCGAGGTGCGCCGCCTGCTGCCCCAGCTCGAGGACGACGTGCTCGAGTCGTACGAGGAGCACCACGTCGCCGATGTCCTCGTGATGGAGCTCGCGGCTCTGAAGCCCGGCGACGAGCGGTTCGAGGCGAAGACCACCGTGCTCATCGAGAACGTCCGGCACCACATGGACGAGGAGGAGCAGGACTGGTTCCCGAAGGTCCGCGACGGACTGGGGCGCAACCAGCTCCGTGACCTCGGCGCCCAGCTGCTCGAGGCGAAGCGCAAGGCACCTCGTTCCCCCGCCCAGCCCAGCGCGCTCGCGAAGGCCGTCGACGCGGTGGTGTCCTGAGACGTGGCCCAACCCGCCCACCAGGGTCCGGATCTCCCGGACCTGCTCGACCAGCTTGCCCTCGCGCACGACGCCGCCAGCCCTCCCGAGGAGATCGCAGAGGCCCTGGAGTCGATGGTGCTCCACCCCGACTACCCGTGCCTGGGGGCCCGCTCGGTCTTCAACCGGGACCGGGCCACCGTCGTCGTCCTCGAGCGGCTGGCCACCGAGGCCAGCACGCAGACCCTGCTCCGCGCCCTGACGGACTTCGGTCGGGAGACCGACTGCGCGGCCGGCTTCGCGTCGCTCGTCGCCGTGTTCCGGGCGTCCGAGGTCTCGGGCGAGCCCGAGTTCGAGGCGCTCCTGTGGCGCCAGCTGGAGCTGCTGTACGAAGCCGACAGCCAGCCGTGGGACCCGCGGGTCTCCGACGACCCCGACAACCCCCACTTCGCCTTCAGCGTCGGAGGAACGGCCTTCTTCGTCGTCGGTCTGCACCCGCAGTCGTCCCGCATCGCCCGGAGGACTCCCCTGCCCACCTTGGTCTTCAACCTGCACGAGCAGTTCGAGGAGCTTCGCGCCTCGGACCGGTTCGGGCGGATGCGTGACACCATCAGGCGCCGCGACGCAGAGCTCCAAGGGTCTCTGAACCCGATGGTCGCCGACCACGGACGGAGCTCCGAGGCCAGGCAGTACTCCGGGCGGTCCGTGCCCGAGGACTGGGCGGCGCCGGCCAGCTTCGATGACGAGGAGACCCCATGAGTGAGACGACGACCTTGGCACCGCAGACCGGCACCGGTTTCCTCCTCCGGGCGGGCGAGCTGCTGACTGTCGTCGATCCGCAGGGCGGACAGGTCAGCGACCTGTTCTGCTTCGCCGCAGACGACCACGACGAGAAGCTGTCGAGCGGCCGGACGATCGACTACGCCAACACGATCTTCCTCACGACGGGTCACACCCTCTACAGCAACCGGAGCCGCCCGATGCTGACGGTGGTCGAGGACACCTGCGGCCGGCACGACTTCCTGCTCACACCGTGCAGCCAGGACACCTTCGACCTGCTCTACCCGGAGTTCGACGGCGCCTACCACCCGAGCTGCCTGGAGAACCTGTCGACGGGACTGGCGCCCTTCGGGGTCCGACCGGACGAGATCGGGACGACCCTCAACATCTTCATGAACGTGTGGCCCGAGCCCGGTGGTGAGCTGCACATCGACCCTCCTACGTCCGTCGCGGGAGACCGGTTCGTGGTGCGCGCCGAGATGGATCTGCACGTCGGGCTGACGGCCTGCTCTGCCGAGAAGTCCAACGGCGGCGTGTGCAAGCCCATCGAGTTCTCCCTGACGCGGGAGCGCGAGACGGGGGTCGGGGCAGCCCCAGCGTCAGCGCAGGCCGGCGCATGACCGGCGACCTGCCCACGCCGCAGGTGGGGCTCGTGGAGGACGCTGTACCCGGTGGGCGCGGTTCGGGTGATACTGACCCCATGGAGACACGCATCCCCCACGAGGCCACTGAGGCCTTCGCCGCCCTCGCCGAGCTCGTGTACGCGGGGTCAGGCTCTGACGAGATCCTGACAGCGATCTGCCAGACGGCCGTGGACGTCATCCCCGGGGCCGACCACGCGTGCATCTCGACCCTCGACGCCAACGAGCAGCTGCGGACCCGCGCCGCCTCCGACGACGTGGCACGGCAGATGGACCGACTGGAGTCCGAGGCACATGAGGGACCGTGTGTGGATGCGATCGTGGAGGACTCCGTCCAGCACGACTCCGACATCAGCTCCGGTTCGAAGTGGCCGCGGCTGGCCGAGCTGACCCTGGCGCGCACCCCGGTCCGCGGCATGATCGGCTACCAGCTCATGGACGGACTCGGCAGCCGGGCCGCGTTCAACGTCTTCTCCGACACCCCCGGCGCCCTCACCAAGGAGTCGGTCGACGTCGGGGCCGTCCTCGCCGCCTTCACCTCCGTGTCGCTCGCGGCGTCCGAGCGGCAGACCACTGCGGAGAACCTCCGCAAGGGCCTTGAGAGCAACCGCGAGATCGGAAAGGCGATCGGTCTGCTGATGGCAGCCCACCAGGTCAGCGACACCGAGGCCTTCGAGATCCTCCGGAGCGCCTCGAGCCGCACCAACACCAAGCTCGCTGCCCTGGCCGAGAAGATCAACGAGAGCCACCGCGCCACCTTGTCCTGAGCGACCCGGGGCGACAGGGGGTCGCCATTGTCGGCGTGACGGGTTACGTTGACCTGAGAAGTCCAGAGCCGGTCAAGCCATGCGCCTGCTGCCCCAGTCGGGTCGCCCATGGCGCTCGACGCCCCTTTCCGAAGGTCAGCCTTGAGCCTCGTCGTCGCCTCTGTCCCCTCAGGTCACGTCTACGTGCGGCACCTGTCGCCGCCCGCACCCGACCGCACCCGCGTGGTGCGTCTGCCCGACCCGCCCGCAGACAGCTCCCCCGACTCGCCGTGGTGGCCGCCGCGCATGCTCACGAGCGCTTGGGTCGACGAGCACGCGGCCGACTTCGACCTGATGCACGTCCACTTCGGCTTCGACGCGCTGTCGCCGGACGACCTGCGCGACGTCGTCGACGCCCTGCACCGCCACGACAAGCCGCTCGTCCTCACTGTGCACGACCTGCGCAACCCCCACCACGAGGCTGCGGAGCTCCACGACGCGCAGCTGGGGGTGCTCGTGGCGGCAGCCGACGCCCTGATCACGCTCACCCCCGGGGCGGCTGCGACGATCCGGGCCCGGTGGGGTCGCGACGCGACCGTCCTCCCCCACCCCCAGGTCGTGCCTGACGAGTGGCTCCGCCGTCCGCGCGCGCCGCGCGAGGCGTTCGTGGTCGGGCTCCACGCCAAGAGCCTGCGCGCCAACATGGACCCCCTGCCCCTCGTCGAGGCGCTGGTCCAGGCGATGCCGGGTATGCCGGGTGCCCGCCTCCGCGTGGACGCCCACACCGACGTCATCACAGCCGGTTTCCCGCGCCACGAGCCGGTGTTCGCTTCGCGGCTCACCGCTCTGGCCGAGCGTGGCGCGCTGGAGCTGAAGGTGCACGACTACTTCAGCGACGACGAGCTCTGGGGCTACCTCCAGGGCCTCGACGTCTCCGTGCTCCCCTACCAGTTCGGCACCCACTCGGGCTGGCTGGAGGCGGGACACGACCTGGGCACCTGGGTCGCCGCTCCGGACTGCGGCTTCTACGCCGAGCAGCGTCCCTGCCTGAGCTATGCCGCAGACGGCCCCGAGCGCACCACCTCCCTCGTCACTGCCGTGCGCACGGCCCACTCCAACTGGCTGGCCGGCGGGACCGCACCGCGCGCGTCGGTGGCCACGCGGCACACCGAACGCCGCCACGTCGCCCGCGCGCACGAGCAGGTCTATGCGGCCGCACTGGCTCGGAGGCTCGCATGCACGTCGTGATCCTGGCCGCCGCGAGGCACCCGCTCCGCCAGCCGTTCGCCGGCGGGCTCGAGTCGCTCACCTGGGCGCTCGTCCGGGGCCTGCGCGAGCGAGGTGTCGACGTGACGCTCTTCGCCGGCCCGGGGAGCGACCCGGCCCTTGGGGCCCGCGAGCTCACCGTGCGTCCGCTCGAGCTCAGCGAGCTCGCCCGCTCCGACGTGTCGATGCCTCCCGAGGCGTGGCTGCGCGAACACCACGCCTACCTCCAGGTGATGCTCGAGCTGCGCGACCGCTCGGACGTCGACGTGATCCACAACAACAGCCTGCACTTCCTGCCCCTCGCCCTGGCCCAGTCCTGCGCTGCCCCGATGCTCACGACGCTGCACACGCCCCCGACGCCCTGGCTGGAGCCCACCATCGGCCTGATGGACCAGGGCCGCAGCCGCTTCGTGGCCGTGAGCCACCACACCGCACGGCAGTGGGCGCACGTGACCTCGGCCGCCGTCGTGCACAACGGTGTCGACACGTCGGTCTGGGCTCCCGGACCCGGCGGCGACGCCCTCGTCTGGGTCGGCCGCATCGTGCCCGAGAAGGCGCCGCACGAGGCGATCCGCATCGCGCTGGCCAGCGGCCGCCACCTGCGCCTCGCCGGCCCGGTCGGCGACGCGGACTACTTCCGGTCGAAGGTCGAGCCGCTGCTCGGACCGACGGTCGACTACCTGGGGCACCTGGACGTGCTGGCGCTGCGAGACCTGGTCGGCTCCAGCGCTGCCCTCGTCGTCACGCCGGAATGGGACGAGCCGTACGGGCTGGTCGCCGCTGAGTCGCTGGCCTGCGGGACGCCCGTGGTGGGCTACCGGCGGGGCGGGCTGCCCGAGTTCGTCGCTCCGCACTGCGGGGTGCTGGTCGAGCCGGGCGACGTGGACGCGGCCGCGGCGGCTGTCGACGGGGTCTGCAGCCTGGACCGATCGCGCTGCCGGGAGCACGCCGAGAGCGACTGTTCCCTGGACGCCATGGTGGACGCCTACCTCGCCCACTACGTGCGGCTGACCTCGACCATCGGCCGGGCGGCGTGATCGGCTACTACGCCCACCACCAGGGCGTGGGCCACCTGACCCGTCTGCAGTGCGTCGCCGCCGCGCTGGACGAACCGGTCTGGGGTCTCAGCTCCGCGCCGGCACCAGAGGGCTGGAGCTCGGGCTGGACCCAGCTCGCGCGTGACGACGACCAGGACCCGGACGTCGTTGCCCGGCACGGCGACCCGAGCGCGCACGGGGTCCTCCACTGGGTGCCCCGCGGAGATGCCGGGCTGGCGCGGCGCTCGGCCCAGATCACGGCCTGGGTCGTCGAGCACCAGCCCCGGGCAGTCGTCGTGGACGTCTCCGTCGAGGTCGCGCTGCTCGTGCGGCTCTGTGGCGTGCCGACGGTCGTCGTCGCCATGCCGGGCGAACGCCGCGACCGCGCCCACCGCCTCGCCTACGACACCGCCGACGCGCTGCTCGCCCCGTGGCCCAAGGGGACTCATGACACCTCGTGGCCGAGCGAGTGGGCCATGAAGGCCTGGTTCGTCGGCGGCATCTCTCGGTTCGACCACCTCCGGCCGTCACCGCCTCCCCCACGTGCTCCCGTCGATGGTGGCACGGTGCTGGTGCTCTGGGGCGCCGGCGGTCGGACGACCACGGCCGCAGACCTCGAGGCAGCCAGGGCGGCGACGCCGTCCTGGACCTGGGTCGAGCGCTCCCCCGGCGTCCCCTCCGACACGCCCCTCTGGGAGCAGCTCCAGCAGGCGGACGTGGTCGTCACGCACGCCGGTCAGAACGCCGTGGCGGAGGTGGCCGCCGCCCGGCGTCCGGCGGTCGTCGTCGCGCAGCCACGGCCCTTCGACGAGCAGGGCGCCACCGCCCGCCAGGTCGAGGCACACGGGATCGCGGTGGGCTGTGACGCCTGGCCGCCCGCCGCCGCCTGGCCGGGGCTGCTGCGGCTCGCGCTGTCGCGCGGCGGAGCGGGGTGGGCGCGGTGGTCGACCGGCCACGGCGCCGCAGACGCGGCCACCCGGCTGAGCACCGTCGGCCTCCCCGTCCCGGTGCGCGGATGAGCCGCCCACGCACCGCGGTGGTGACCATCGCGCACGGTCGCCACGAGCACCTGCGCGGACAGGGCTGGGGTCTGCTCCAGCAGACCCAGCAACCCGACGACTACGTCGTCGTCGCCATGGGCGACCCCGACATCGCCGACGTGGCACACGAGCAGCACCCGGACGCCCTCGTGGTCGAGCTGCCGGCGGACCCCGCCGACCTGCCCCTGGCCCGCGCCCGCAACGCCGGCGCCGAGGCCGCCGTCGCGGCGGGGGCGGAGGTGCTGGTCTTCCTCGACGTCGACTGCATCCCCGAGCCGACGACGGTGGAGCGGTATGCCGCCGTGCTGGCTTCCGACCTCGCGTCAGCGCCTGTGGTGGCCTGCGGCGAGGTGCGCTACCTGCCAGCGGTGGCGCACCCGCGCGACTACCGCCTCCCCGGGCTGGCCGAGCGTGCCGAGCCGCACCCGAGCCGTCCTGCTCCGGTGCGCGACGCCGTCCTGGCGGGAGCGGACGTCAGGTTGTTCTGGTCGCTGTCGTTCGCCGTGCGGACTCCGGATTGGCGGGCGCTGGGAGGTTTCGACGAGGCCTTCTCCGGCTACGGGGCGGAGGACACCGACTTCGGCCAGCGGCTCGCGGCCGCCCACGGTGAGCTGCTCTGGGTCGGCGGCGCCGCGGCATACCACCAACACCACGGCAGCGAGGTGCCGCCGGTCCGTCACCTGCACTCGATCGTGCGCAACGCCAACGTGTTCCGGGACCGTTGGGGCTGGTTCCCGATGGAGGGCTGGCTGGCCGAGTTCGAGGCGCGCCACCTCGCCGAGCTGGACCCGGCCACCGGTCACTGGCGCGTCAAGACCTGACGCCACCGGTTGCCGCCCGGCACGAGTGCGTCAGTGCGCGGGCGACGACAGCTGCGCCATCAGGTGCGGGATCCAGGGCAGCACGTCCCGCGCGAGGAAGCCCAGGGGCGCCTCGTGCTCGCTGACCGCCCTGCCAGCCCTGAGGTGGAGCGCCGCGCCCCAGGCAGCAGCACCCTCGGCCGGGACGCCACGGGCGAGGAGGCCGGCGACCACGCCGGCCTTCACGTCGCCCGACCCTGCCACCCCCAGTCCGGGCACTCCCGGGTGGCGCCAGACGACCTCTGACCGCGGTGCTGCAACGTAGGTGGTCTCACCACCCGCGACGACCGTGGCACCGGACCGGTCCGCGAGCTCGGCGCAGCACTCCGCTGCCCTGTCCACGACCTCGGCCTCGTCCAGTCCAAGGGTCTCGGCGAGCTCGGAGTCGTTGGGTGTCAGGACCACCCTCCCGTGGAGGTGGGTCACCCCGTCGGGATGTTCGGTCAGGTAGGACATGGCCAACGCGTCCAGCACCACCGGGCAGTCCAGTCGCGGCACCAGCGCCTCGAGCAGCTCGTTGGCCGCGTCCGGCGACAGGAGCCCGGGCCCCAGCAACAGGGCGTCGCACCCGGCGGCCAGGTCGACGACCTGGTCGACCGACGTGGCGGCGATCTCACCGTCCCCCCTCTCCGGAAGGGCGGTCACCAGCGCCTCCGGGAGGGCGACGCTCACGGCGACGGCCACGCTCTCCGCGGTGGCGACCTGGGGCTTGCCCGCCCCGGCTCGCATCGCCGCCTCAGCCGCCAGGAGCACCGCCCCGGGGGTGCGCCGGCTACCTCCCACGACGACCACCCGACCGCGGCCCTCCTTGCCCCCCTCCGGTTCCGGAAGCGGCCACGCACGGAGCTGCGCTGCGTCGAGGTCACGGACGGTGCGGCTCACGACGCGCTGCCCCGCCCTGCGTGCTCCGGTTCCTTCGTCGGCGTCGCGCCTCGCGCCTGCACCACCGCGGACGACGCGTACTCGACGAGCTCGGGGACGCCGGCTGGCCCGCGTCGGTACGTGGTGGTCGAGGCGTTGGGGACGTCCACCGTGCGGTCGAGCTCCAGCACCGCGGTCTCGTCCATCCCCTCCAGCACGTAGCGGAAACAGGTGATCACGGCCTGGTGGGTGAAGATCCACAGCCGGTCGGTGGCCGGCCGGGTGCCGACGTCGCTCAGGAACGACCGCACCCGCAGGGCGACGTCACACCAGCTCTCACCGCCGGGCGGACGGTAGTAGAACTTCCCGAGGTGTTCGCGCCGGCGCGCCTCGTCGCCGTACTCGGCACGGATCCCGGTGCCGGTGAGACCGTCGAACAGCCCCAGCTCGCGCTCGCGCAGCCGTTCGTCGCGCATCACCGAGGTGGCGAGCCCAGCCTTGGCGAGCGCCAGCTCTGCGGTGTCCGCACTCCGTCGGTACGGCGAGCTCACGACCGCAGTGGGCCTCGCGGTCGCGTCCAGGTCCCTGAGGTGCCGGCCCAGGGCGTCCGCCTGCTCGCGCCCCGTGTCTGAGAGGGGGACGTCCGCGTCACGGTCCTGCAGGTCGAGCCGCGCGGACCCGGCCTGCCGGGCCGCGCGGTCCGCCAGGTTGCCGATGCTCTCGGCGTGACGGACCAGGACCAGGCTGGCCGGTCCGAGTCGCTGCATGTCGAGCACGAAGCTCTCCCTCCTCGCGAGCGCCGCGTGGGCCGCTCCCGTGTCCGGTGGATGTGCCTGTCTTCCTGCCTGCTACCCGGTCGGCTCCCCGACAAACCAGCGCGGTCGCCGGGGGGGCTGGATCCACCTCGCCCACCGCCGCGTCTCCGTTTCCCCGGCCGTCCCCGGGGTAGGGGCTGCCTGAGGCGCGCCACTCGGCTCCAACAGCGCGGGTCGGGTGGCGCGTCCACCTGTGGTGCGCGTTTGGATCCGGGCGGGTCGGGTATCGGTGGAGGAAGCACCATGGGGCAGGCCGGGTGCGACGCCACCCGAGGAGACGCGCATGACCACCGCGACCGGTTCCATCACGCACCCCGACTCGAGCTGGTCCGACGAGCTGGCCACCTACCTGGGTCCGGGATGCTTCCCCGCCACGCACGACCGGCTGACCGCGACGCTGATCGAGCGACATGCACCCAGCCACCTCTGGTGGCGCCTCTCAGTCGCTCCCAGGACCCGGGACTTCCAGTCGCTCGAGGACCTTGTCGGACACCTGGAGGCGTCCGGGCACGGTCCGTCGCTGGGCAGCATCGAACCCCTCTCCTGAACCAGTGGCTCGGCCGCAGGGCGATCGGGCTCCCGCTGTGCAGGCGTCACGGCGCGGAGAGATCCGCATCGGCACGTCCGGCTGGCGCTACCCCTCGTGGCGGGGTGACTTCTACCCGGTGGGGCTGCGCCAGCGTGACGAGCTCGCCCACCTGGCCAGCCAGCTCAACGCGGTCGAGATCAACGGCTCCTTCTACTCGCTGCAGCGACCGACCAGCTACGCCGCCTGGGCCGAGCAGGTGCCAGACGACTTCGTCTTCGCGGTCAAGGGTGGCCGGTTCATCACCCACATGCGCCGCCTCGTCGACGTGCAGCCGGCCCTGGCCAACTTCTTCGCCTCCGGCGTGCTCGCCCTCGGCGCCAAGCTGGGCCCGGTGCTGTGGCAGCTGCCCGCGAGCCTGCCCTTCGACGAGCAGCTCCTCAGCGACTTCTTCCGGCTGCTCCCCCGAACCACCGACGACGCGGGTGCGCTCGCCAGGACGCACGACGCCAAGCTCGACGAGGCGCGCACCCTGACCGCTCCCCTCGTCGACGCTCCGATCCGTCACGCGCTCGAGCCCAGGCACGAGAGCTTCCACTCGTCACCAGCACGAGAACTGTTGCAGCGCAACGGTATCGCCATGGTCCTGTCGGACAGCGCCGGCACCTGGCCAACGTTCGACGTCGTCACCGCCGACCTGGTCTACGTGCGCCTCCACGGAGACACCGAGCTCTATCGCAGCGGCTACTCGCCGGCCTCGCTGGAGGCCTGGGCGAGCAGGACCCGTGCGTGGGCCGATCAGGGACTCGACGTCCACGTCTACTTCGACAACGACGCGCGCGGGTACGCCCCGCATGACGCCAAGGCGCTGCTCGGCCTCCTGCAGGCCGATTCCGAGACCATCCGATAAATCGGGCGTTTCGACGTTTGCGCAGGTCAGGACCGGGCATCCCCCTTCTACCGGCGGTCGCGAAGGACCGCCTGTCCAGCACTCGTTGACAGAACAGGAATGGACATGAGCGACATCTACGGAACGACAAGCACGCCTGAGGACGCCACCCGCGAGCTCGGCACGGTGGATGTCTCCCCCGCGTCGGGCACCGACAGCTATGGCACCGACAGCCACGGCACCGACAGCCCCATCGGCTCCAGCCCCACGAGCACCAGTCCCACGAGCACCAGCGACCTGAGCAACAGCGACACGAAGCAGGTCGCCAAGGACGAGGCTCTTGCCACGGGCCAGCAGGCCAAGGACGGCGCGCAGCACGTCGCCGAGGTCGGCAAGGACGAAGCCAAGAAGGTGGTGCAGGAGACCGGCCAGCAGGCCAAGCAGCTGTGGCAGCAGACGCGCAGCGAGCTCCTCGACCAGAGCGCACAGCAGCAGACGCGGGTGGCGGAGGGACTGCGGTCCCTGAGCCGGGAGCTCTCCGGCATGGCCACCAGCAGCGAACAGCAGGGCGTCGCGAGCGACCTCGCCCAGCAGGCCTCCCAGCGCATGGGTGATGTGGCGGGCTGGCTCGACCAGCGCGACCCCGGCTCTCTCGTGACCGAGGTCAAGCAGTTCGCCCGCCAGCGACCCGGCACGTTCCTGGCCGCGGCAGCCCTCATCGGCGTCGTCGGCGGGCGGTTGAGCCGCGGTCTCGTGGCCGACCACCACGACCAGGCAGCGGAGGACGACCAGCACGTCGCGAACGCGGCCGCCTACAGCGGCACCCACACCGGGACCACGGGGACCACGGGGACCGGGACCACCGGGACCACCACCGGGACCGGGACCACCGGGACCACCGGGACCACCGGGACCACCGGCGGGACTTCCAGCGCCCACACCGACACCCGTCCGACGGCCATCGCCGACCCGGACGCCTTCCCGGCATGAGCCAGGACCCACGGCTCGACGAGTCACCGCCGCGGTCGCTGAGCAATGTGGGCGACATCTTCGCCGACATCAGCCGCGACCTGTCGACCCTGATCCGTCAGGAGACCGAGCTGGCCAAGGCCGAGCTGCGCCAGTCGGCCACCAGGGCCGGCAAGGGTGCGGGCATGCTCGGCGGCGCGGCAATGGCAGGCCACTTCGTCCTGCTCTTCCTCTCGATCACCCTCTGGTGGGGGCTCGGCAACGAGATCGGCCGGGCCTGGTCGGCCCTCGTGGTGGCGGTCGTCTGGGCCGTCATCGCAGCCGTGCTGACCAGCATCGGCCGACGAGAGATCAAGCAGGTCAAGGGAATTCCACAGACGACCGAGACGGCCCGGGAGATCCCGGACGCGCTCAGAGGGAACGAGGACAAGCGATGACGAACAACCCGGATGAGATCCGTCGTGAGATCGAGGACACCCGAGGCCGACTGAGCGACGACGTCAACGCGCTCACCGAGACGGTCAGCCCGTCCAACGTCGCACGGCGTCAGGCCGACAAGGTGGCCGGCGTCGCGACGTCGGTCAAGGACCACGTCATGGGCACCGCCGACGACCTGCGCGGCACGGGTTCCGACGCGGCGTCCGCCGTGGGACACGCCCCCGGTGCGGCGGCCACGAAGGCGCGCACCAAGACGCGGGGGAACCCCCTCGCCGCCGGCCTGGTCGCCCTCGGCGCCGGGTGGCTACTCGGCTCCATGCTCCCCGCGAGCGAGAAGGAGAAGCAGGCGGCGAGCGCGCTGAAGGACAAGGCGCAGCCGCTGGTCGACGAGGCCAAGAGCGTGGCGCAGGACACCGCCCAGGAGCTCAAGGAGCCCGCCAAGCAGGCGGCCCAGAGCATCAAGGAGACCGCGACCGACGCCAAGGACACCGTCGTCCAGGAGAGCCAGAGCACCGCCGAGGACGTCAAGTCCCAGGCGCAGGACTCCGCCGACACGGTCCGCGCCACGCAGTAGCTCCTGCACCCACCCGGCTCGGCGAGGGGTGGGTGCAGGAGCCCACCCCTCGCCGTCTCTGCAGCTGTAGGCACACAGGGGAAATACGGATGAAGGCACTGACCGGCGACGCGGCCCGCAGGCGCTGGGGTCGACACTGGATGGGGCCCGCAGCCGTGGTCGGCGTCGGCGCCGCGGCCGCCGCAGCCACCCACTCCCTACGGAAGAGGACCTGACATGGAGCAGCTCGACAAGGGCGTCGTCACCGTCACCCGTGAGTTCAAGGCCCCAGCCCAAGCGGTGTGGGACGTGCTCTCCGACGGCTGGTTCTACGCCACGTGGGTCGTCGGCGCGTCCCGGGTCCGAGGCGTCGACGAGGGCTGGCCTGCCGAGGGCACCCGGATCCACCACTCGTTCGGCGTGTGGCCAGCCGTCGTCAGCGACACCACGCACGTGCTCCGCAGCGTCCCGCCGACCGAGCTCGTCCTGAGGGCCAAGGGTTGGCCGGCGGGCGAGGCCGAGGTCGTCATCACGGTCACCCCGGCGGGCGACGACACGTGCACCGTCGCGATGGCGGAGGATGCGGTCACCGGCCCCGGCACGCTCATGCCCCAACCGCTGCGACAGCTCGCCATCGGCCCGCGGAACGTCGAGGCGCTCCGTCGCCTCGCCTACCTGGCGGAGGGCCGGCACCGGCAGGGCCTCACCCCCTGAGCAGCCGGTCCCACGCCGTGCGGGCGAGCACCCTGCGGGCCCCGCCGGTGAGGCGACCGTTCGCGCCGAGGGCCGCGCGGGCGGCGTTCCAGCCGCAGGCGCCGTGGACCCCACCCCCGGGATGCGCCGACGCCCCTGCGAGGTAGAGACCCGGCACCGGCGTCTCGGGCCGCCCCAGGCCCGGGGTGGGTCGGAACACCAGCTGCTGGTGCAGGCCTGCCGTGCCGGCGTTGATCGCTCCACCGACCAGGTTGGGGTTCTCCGACTCGAGGTCGCTCGGGGACTGCACGTGCCGGGCGACCTGGCTGTCGCGGAAGCCCGGGGCCACCCGCTCGACCGCCACCTCCATCCGCTCCACGTGCTCGGCGAGCCGATCCTCCGACCACTCGTCGTGCGGCACGTGGGTGTAGGCCCACACCGACTCGGTCCCCTCGGGCGAGCGGGTCGGGTCGGACGTCGTCATCTGCCCGAAGAGGAGGAACGGCCGCTCCGGCGTCCGCCCCACGGACAGGTCGGCGGCGAAGTCGACGAAGCCGTCCTGGTCGACGCCGAGGTGCACCGTCCCCGCGCCACGGGCGGCGTCGGCCGTCCACGGCACGGGTCGGTCGAGCGCCCAGTTCACCTTGATGGTGCCGTTGTCCCACTGGAACCGGTCGAGGTCGCGCTCCAGCCGAGGCGGCAGCCGGTGGTCGGCGAGCAGGTCCCGGTACAACGTCGTGGCGGGCACGTCCGCGAGGACGGCCCTGGTCGCTCGCAGGAGGGTGCCGTCGGCAAGCCGGACGCCGGTGGCGCGTCCCCCACCGGTCGTCACCGCCGTGACTGGGGTCCCGGTCAGCACGCGCACGCCGCGGCTCTCGGCCCGCCGGCGCAGCGCGTGCGCCAGCTCACCGGCGCCGCCCTCGGGCACCGGGAAACCGACGTCCTGGCCCAGCATGCACAGCAGCCAGCCGAACATCCCGCTCCCCGCTGCGTCGGGCGGGATGTCGCTGTGCAGGGCGTTGCCGGTGAGGAGCAGGCCGGCGCCCTGCCCCCGGAAGCGCTCCTGCGCCAGGCGACGCACCGGCGTCACGGCCAGCCTGGCGAAGTCGAGGGTATCGGCGAGGCCGAGCCGCCGCACCATGCGGGTCGCGGACGCGACCGGCGGGAACGGGGTGAACAACGCGTCGAGCAGGGGGTCGCGGATCCGGTCCCAGCCGCGCACCAGCTCCAGCCAGGCGTCACCGTCACCGGGCGCCTCGGCCTCGAGCCCGGCCGCCGTGTCCTCCGCGCGCGAGCAGAGCAGCGCGGCGCTGCCGTCGTCGAGCGTGTGGGCGAGCACGTGCGGGGCCCGGCGCCAGACCAGGCCGTGGTCCTCGAGGTGCAGGTCGCGGATGATCGGGCTCGCGGCGGCCAGGGGGTAGAACGCACTGAACAGGTCGGAGACGTAGCCGGGTGCCGTCACCTCGGCGCTGCGCACGGCACCGCCGACCTCGTCGTTGCGCTCGACGAGCACGACGTCCCAGCCGGCATCGGCCAGGGCGTTGGCGGCGACCAGGCCGTTGGGCCCTGCACCGATGACGACGGCGTCCACACTGCTCACGGGCGTTCGGTCCTTTCGCTGCAGGTCAGGGCGGTGTCACCACTCTGTCACCGACCGACGACCGGCGCCGTCCGACCCCCTCGCCCGTCAGGTCAGGTTCCCGAGTGCCTGCAGGACGCCGACCACCAGCAGCACCTGGGCGAGGTGGTAGGTCACCATCACCGCGAGCGCCCCGAACCGCCGCCCCCGCACGAACCGGTCCATCGCGAGGACCGCGTCGCTGACCATGAAGACCGTGGCCCCGAGCGCCACCAGGAGGTGCCCGGTCGCCCAGGCCGAGACCACCATCACCCCGATGACGCCCATGTATGCCGTGACGGCACCTCCCAGCGCCGGTCCCCCTTCGCGCCAGGCGGCCGGGACGACGCGACGTCCCACTACCGCAGCCAGCCCGACGACGAGGGCGAGCCCGACGAGCGCGAGGGAGGAACGCGGCATACCGAGGTGGGCGAAGGCGACCACGAAGGCGACGTGGGCCAGCAGGAAGCTGGCGAGCCCGACCACGAACCTGGTCTGGCTCTCCGACAGGAGGGCGACGTCACCGGCCAGGCTCAGGCCCAGCGCCACGAGCAGCCACCAGCCGGCGGCCGAGTCGCTCGCTCCGCCCACCCACGCGGTGATGACCAGGAGGACCAGGACAAGCGGCTTGGACACCCACTCGCGGCGACGGCCACGGATGGCGACGGACCACCAGTTCAGCGGCGCGACCAGCGCGACGGCGGCGAGGCTGGTGAGGGCGGCGGCGGACACGCCCCCAGCGTGACAGACGGTCAGCGGTGGTAGTCGTGCATCACGGCGTGACCCCGACCACGGGCGATCAGCCACCGGTTCACCGGCACGGTGACGACGAACGCGATGGCCAGCGACGCGGCCAGCGTGCCCCAGAACAGCCCGCTCGCCAGCCCGGCCTCCATCGCGCCGGGGACGGCCACGACGAACGCGTTGTCGACCACCTCCATCACCGAGATCGACACGGTATCGGACGCGAACGCGACCCCGAGGGCCGCGGCCAAGGGCAGTCCGGCCCGCAGGACGGGGCGCATCGTCAGGGAGTAGCCGAAGACGAAGGCGAGCGCGACCGACAGGACCACCGTGGCGACCGAGCCCCACCCCAGCGCGGAGCCGATCACCATGCCGAGCACCTCGCCGATGGCGCAGCCGGTGAGGCAGTGGAGGGTGGCGCTGATCGCCTGGCGCCACAGGGACTCGGTCAGGTGGCCGTGCGGGTGAGTGCTCATGACGGGGCCAACCCGTACCCCCTCGGGGTATATTCCGTCGCCCGCTGAGGTGGTCGCCCGGAAGACCCGGCCAATCGCCCGCTTTCCCGTGCGTGCGAGCGGGTATGCCGCGTGGAACCGGGCAGTTGGCCGCTTTCCTGAGGCGCGGACCGCCGGTGTCGGGGCGGCCGCCTAGGCTCGCCGGCATGACCGCACCCGTCTCGACCCCCGAAGACCTCCGGACCGTGGTCGACGCCGTCATGGCCGGCTTCGCGCAGGTGCCGGACGACGGCTGGGCACGCCCGGCCCACGGCCTCACCTGGGACTGTCGCGACACGGCCGCGCACCTCATCGACGACTTCGCCGCCTACGCGATGAACCTGTCCGGGCGCGAGGTCTACGTGGACGGCTACACCCCGTTCGTCGACCCGCCGCAGTGGCAGCCCACCACTCCCCCGAACCTGGTCTGGCCGGACCCGGCCAAGGGGACTTTGGCCATCGTCCGCTGCGTCGACGCGGCCGGAGGTCTCCTCGTCGCGGTCACCGCCACCGCTCCCCCGGGCCACCTCGGCTACCACGGGTGCGGGAACGCCGATGCCTCCGGTTTCGCCGCCATGGGCATCGTCGAGGGGGCGGCGCACGCCTGGGACGTGCTGACCGCGCACGACCTCGAGTTCCGCATCGACGGCGACCTCTGCCACCGCGTCCTCAACCGGCTCTTCCCCGGCGCCACGCGCACGGACGACGGCTGGCACGACTTCCTCGCCGCCACGCACCGCACCGAGGACAACCGCGAAGGGCACTGGCGCTGGGACTCGACGGTGCGCGCGACCTACGGCGACTGAGCGTCCCGGCCGGTTCGCAGCTGCCCCACGACGGCGAGCAGGCGTTCGGTCTCGTCGGAGGTCAGGCCGACCCGGAGCTCGTCGAGGAGTGACTCCAGCTCACCCTCGGCCAGGTCACGGTGCTCGGTGGGCTCTCCCGGTCGCCGCACGGTCAGCGTCTCGTGGGTGACCGCCACGTGCCGGTCGGGCAGGTGGCGGGTCAGCATCAGGCCGTGCCGGAAGTGGGAACTGGGGTAGGTGCTCGTGAAGTGGTGGCCGGACCGCACGTCCGCCTGCTGCACGGGCAGCTCGTCGGTGGTGTGCATCAGCTCCCACGCGCCGTCCCGCTGGCGCTGCAGCTCCCAGGTGGGGCCGCTCGCGCCACCGTCGACCCGGACCATGCGGTAGGCCCACCCGCCGTGGTCCTCCCGCGCGCCGTCCTCGAGCCGGATCGGGTGCATCAGGCTCAGCCCGAAACCGGGGTCGGAAAGCCACCGCGTACCGTCGAGCCGCACCGCCACCACGCAGTGCGTCCGGGCTGACGCCGTCACGTCACCCACCCGGGCGAGCATGCGCACCACGTCGTAGCCCAGCGCGTCGAGCACCGCGGCGAAGAGGGTGGCGTGCTCGAAGCAGTAGCCACCGCGCCCACGGCCCACGAACTTGGCCTGCACGTCGGGCAGCTCGACGCCGGGGTGCTGGTCGAGCAGGACGTCGATGTTGTCGAACGTGAAGGTGCGGACGTGCGCCTCGTGCAGCCGCTGCAGCCCGGCCAGGTCGGGAGACTCCACCTTCGCGCCCACCCTGGCGAGATATGCCTCGACGTCCACCCCTGACCCGGGGGATGCTCCCGCGGTCACGACCTGACCTCCTCGTCGAACCCCACGCTCATCGCAGCATCGTCGCACGACGACCCCGGCACGAATGGGACGGCTCCCGTCGCCCAGCCATCCGCCTGGCGTGGATGCGAGGATGACGCGCATGGACTGGTCGTGGTGGTCGATGCCGGTGGGCCTCGCCGGCGGGCTGCTCCTGGTGTGGGCCGGACTGTTGGTCGCCCTGTGGGCCGGCCGACCCGACGAGCTCGGCGTGCGAGACGCGCTGCGGCTCCTGCCCGACGTGATCCACCTGCTCCGCCGCCTCGCCACCGACTCGACCCTGCCTCGGGGGGTCCGGGTGCGGCTCTGGCTCCTGCTGGCCTACCTGGCGATGCCGTTCGACCTGGTGCCCGACTTCATCCCGGTGATCGGGTACGCCGACGACGTCGTCATCGTCGCCGTCGCGCTGCGCGCCGTGGTCCGTCACGCGGGGATGGGCGCCCTCGAGCGGCACTGGCGCGGCACCCCGGAGGGACTGTCCGCCGTGTGTCGTGTGGCAGGGCTGCGCGGGCCGCAACCGCAGCGCTGACGCCCGGGGACCGATGCGGGCGCTCATCGCAGTTCTCGGCTGTGACCTGCAGTTTTCCGTGAGATCAGGTGGGTTCAACCTCGCATTTCAGGCGTAGCCTCGGGTGAGGACGTCTGGCACGCCGGTTCACCGCACTGCCGCGGTGACCTTCTCCGAAGGGGGGCGCCCACGTCACACCAGAGAGCCAATGGTGGCACCGCTCCAGCTTGGGCGCGGGACGCTACTGCTGGGCCGGGTGGGGCCGGCGCGGGCAGGTACCGCACCCACGACGGCTATCGCCACGAGGCGTTCTTCTGGGAGGGGGACGACCAGTTCGTCGCCGGGACCGTGCCGTTCATCCGGGAAGGTCTCGAGGCCGGTCAGGCAGTGATGGTGGCGGTCACCCCGGGCCGGATCGACGTGCTGCGCGACGCGCTGGACGGCGAAGCGGGCGCGGTCAGGTTCGTCGACATGGAGCGCCTGGGCGCGAACCCGGCGCGGATCATCCCGGCGTGGCGCGCCTTCACCGACCAGCACCCCGGTCGCCCCGTGCGCGGCATCGGCGAGCCGATCTGGCACGGCCGGCGGATGGCTGAGCTCGCCGAGTGCCAGATGCACGAGGCACTGCTCAACATGGCAGTCGACACGGACACCCCGTTGTGGCTGCTCTGCCCCTACGACACCGCCACCTTGCCGGCGGACGTGGTCGCGGAGGCCCACCGGTCCCACCCCGTGGTGGTCGACGTCGAGACCCACCGGGGCAGCACCACCTACGGCGGGGTGCACCACCTGCGCAAGATGTTCAAGGCCGAGCTGCCGCGGACCCAGGTACAGGTGGTGGTCTCGCACCGGTCCTTCGGCGCTGACGACTACGCGGACGTCCGCGCCGACGTCCGGGCGCACGCGTCGTCCGTGGGGCTGGACACCGAGCGGACCGACGACCTCGTCCTCGGCGTCCACGAGGTGGCCGTCAACAGCGTGCGGCACGGTCGCGGGGCCAGTGAGCTCCGGATCTGGGAGGAGCACCACGCACTGGTCTGCGAGGTGCGCGGAGTCGGCCGCATCGTCAACCCCATGGAAGGCAGGCTCCCACCTTCGTCGGCGGACGAGCTCGGCCACGGCCTGTGGATGGCCAACCAGCTCTGCGACCTGGTACAGGTCCGGTCCGGCAAGGTCGGCACCACGGTGCGGATCCACGCCTGGCTCTAGTCGACGCGCTCGTCGACGACAGATGACACGGATGGGCTATGGCGTGTGGCGACGGGGTACCTCACCATCGAAGGTGAGGGCGAGAAGCCACCCACCCGAAGCCGACTGGCCACCTGTGACCCGCAGGTGGCGGTGGCACCGAACCACGGACGTGGAGCGGGGACGCGTCACCCGGGATCTCGGTCCCGGTTGCCAAGCCTTGGGAGAGGACCATGCTGATGGTCCCCACCGATCCCGACGAACCGCTGGTCGACACGGCCCTCGCCGACGAGATCGCGCTGCTCGGCGAGGTGATCGCCGCGGCCACCGCGGCCGGACCAGCGCTGAGCCAGGCGGAGATCGATGCGGCGCTCGGGCTGAGGGCTGCCGAGCCCGGTGCGAGCGCCGCGGCGCAGCAGGACTGACTCTTCAGCTGGTCCGTGGCCGCGACCAGCGGCTGGCCTCGTGCGGGACCCCTGCGGGGGCTCTGCGGGGGCCCGGCGGGTCTGACGCCCTGGGTCCTCTGACGCCTGGAGGTCCTCTCACGCCTTGAGCTCTGACGCCTTGAGGTCCAGGACATGACGCGAGGAGCGTGTGACGGTTGGGGTCCCAGAGGCGCGCCACGCCGCTCTGGAGCCCCGTTGCGCCGTGAGCGCCGCGTCACGTGAACGCTCGAAGGGGTCTTCATTGGTGAAGGGCCGATCACCCACAGACCCCGGCAGTGGCGCCCTCCCGTTCCCCTCACCCGTGGAGCGCCACTGCCGGCCCACCTGGATCGGCCGAATCCCACGACTGGAGCCCCCTGATGACCGTGATCGCCTTCCGACCCCGTCGCAACCCTGAGGCGCCAACCTCGGAGGGCGACGGCATACCGCTCACCGGCACGTTCCGCTCCCCTCGAGGGGACGAAGGGGTGATGACCGGCCACCTCCGGCTGCAACGACTGGTCCTGGCCCCCCGGGGAGCCTTTGTGACGGGTGTGTTCACGGGTGAGCTCCGGGAGCCCGATGGGACGGTCGTCGGCCGGGAGTCGAGGCGGACGACGGCCCCGGCGGACCTGGTCAGAGATGAGCTGGGCCTGCACCCCGTGGTCCGGCCACTCGAGCTGGACCTCATGGGGCTGGTGGTGCACGTCCACTCCTTCGCGATCGAGCCCGGCAAGGTCTTTCCCTCAGCCCGCAGTGCTGCGCGGCGGAATGTTCGTCCCGGGGCAGGGCGCGCACGCGGCGGCGAGCTGCGATGAGGGGCGTTGCCCTGGCGGTGCCGGTGGTCGTGCTCGCCCTGATGCCCGTCCTCCAGCGCATGGAGGTATGGGCGACGGACACCAGCCAGCGCACCGTCAGGCGGCGCCAGGCAGTCGGCCCCCGCGAGTCGAGGGCAGCCGCGCCGATACGTCAAACAGAGGTGCCACGGCGCCGCGTGGAGGGGGAAGCATCGCACCATGGGTGAACCCACAGGCCCCACCGATGGGGACTCGATCCCGGGACCCATCCCCCGCGATCCGCCGCCACCGCCCGGCTATGTCGACCCCCTCGACGAGAGCCCGGTGCTGGAAGGGGTCCTCGAGGAGGTCCGCGTCGACCAGGGCAGGGCCCGCGATCCCGGCGCACCCGAGCGAGCCGAGCCCGCTGGAGCGGCTGGAGAGCGGCCTCACACGTCGACCTGACGGGGGTGTGTGGGGCGGCCGCGCGGCGCTGGGATACGAGGTACCTCTCTCGGCGCCGCGCGGTGCCGCCGGCTCCAGCCGTGCCGCTCGGACGCGGCCAAGGCGCCGCGGCGGCATACATCAGTGCAGGTCAGGGGCGTGTCAGAGGCGCTGTGGGCGTAGTGTCGCAGTCGTGAGCACGGCGCGGGTACCCGACGAGCCGGCGCAGCCGGGTGGGGCGGTCGACGTCGCAGCCCTGATCCCCATGCTGCGGCGGATCGTGGCTGCGCGGGTCGGGGAGCACCCTGCCGCCGAGGACCTGGTGCAGGAGACCCTCGTGCGCGTGCTCGAGGCCGAGGACCGCATCGAGCCGGGGATGATCGAGCCGTACGCGATCGCCACGGCCCGCAACGTCATGGCGACCATGTGGCGCCGCAAGGACAGTGAGTCGCGCAACCGCCACCGGGCCCTCGATCCCAGCGTGCCGGACGAGGCCGAGGACGTGGTCGTCGCGTCCGAGGAGCAGTCCGCCATCAACGAGGCCCTCCGCCGGCTGACCGACCGGGAGCGTGAGGTCCTGCTGGCCCACGAGATCAGTGGGCAGGCGACGCGGAGCCTGGCCGAGGACTCGGGCAGCACCGCCGGCGCGGTCGCCGCCCAGCTGAAGCGGACCCGGGCCCGCTTGCGGGTGGAGTACCTCCTGGCCCTCGAGCACACCGAACCCCCGACCGACGAGTGCCGCCCGGTGCTGCTGGCGCTGTCGAGCGCCGACCGGCGCCGCCAGCGCGAGGTGGATGCGGGCAGGCACCTGCTCGAGTGCGACCTCTGCGCCAAGCTCAGCCAGCCCCTCCTCGGCCGAGGACCGCTGCGCGACAACGAGATCCACGTGGCGATCAGCGCAGACCCAGACATCGTCGCCGCCCGCCAGGCGGCACGGGAGCTGGCGATCCGCGCGGGCTTCTCAGGTGCAGACCTGACCATGCTCGCGACGGCAGTCTCGGAGGTGGCGCGGAACATCGTCCGGTTCGCGAGGAGCGGCGAGGTGACCATCGAGCTCGTGGACGGGCCGCGGGCCGGGATCCACGTGGTGGCACGCGACACCGGCCCCGGCATCGACGACGTCGAGGTCGCCCTCAAGGACGGTTTCAGCACGTACGACGGGCTGGGGCTCGGGCTGCCCGGAGCCCGACGCCTCATGGACGAGTTCAACATCGTGTCCGAGCCGGGACACGGCACCACCGTGACGATGACCAAGTGGTTCGACAAGAAGGGAACAGCATGAGCCAGGACGACGAAACGCAGGAGAGCTCGGAGCAGGTCGAGGCGTCGTCGAGTGGCGACCAGCTGCTGCCCCAGCTGGTGGCACACCTTCGGGAACACCGCGCGAAGCTCCGCGACGAGTGGGCTTCCCGCATCCGCGATGCCCACCTGCTGGAGGCGATGACCCCGCAGGAGATGTCCGCTGAGACCACGTCGGTCTACGACAACTACGTCGAGGTGCTCGAGACAGGCAGCGTCGAGGCGTTGCAGCACTATGCACGGGACCTGTCTGAACGCATCATCCCGCGGGGTGTCGAGACGCACGAGGTCGTCGGCATCGTGCTGCTCCTGCGCGACGTCCTGGCCCGTTCGCTGTTCGAGAAGTACCAGCGCGACTTCGGTCTCCTCAACCGCATCCTCGACGCCTACGAGCCGGCTGCCAACCGGATCGCCAACACCGTCGCGGTCAGCTTCGTGGACGAGCGCGAACGCGTCATCAGGCAGCAGCAGGACGCCATCCGCGAGCTGTCCACGCCCGTGCTCCCGGTGCGCGAACGGCTCCTCATCCTGCCGATCATCGGGGTCCTGGACGGCGAGCGGGCCCGACAGCTCACCGAACAGCTCCTCAGCGGCATCCGCACCCACCGGGCCAAGGTCGTCGTCATCGACATCACGGGCGCACCGGAGGTGGACGAGACGGTCGCCAACCACCTGGTCCAGACCGTGGATGCGTCCCGGCTGATGGGCGCCAGCGTGATCATCACCGGCCTGTCCCCCACCATCGCCCAGACCCTGGTCACCATCGGCGTCGACCTCAGCAAGATGAACACCATCGGCGACCTGCAGGGCGGCCTCGAGGAGGCCGAACGACTGCTCGGCTTCACCGTCACCCGCAAGGCGGTGACGGACGGCTCGTGAACTCAGGACCGGCTCTCGTCTCCATCCTGCGTCAGGGTGACACCCTCGTCGCGTCGGTCCACACTGCCCTGGACGACTCGGAGATGGTCCGGTTCCAGAACGACCTCGTCAGCCGGATCGGTGAGCACCGTGCTCGTGGGGTGATCATCGACGTGGCTGCCCTCGACGTGATCGACAGCTTCGCCTCGCGCACCCTCCGGTCGATCGCTGACATCGCGCGCCTGCGGGGAGCCGTGACGGTCATCGTGGGGATCCAACCGGAGGTCGCCTTCTCGATGGTGCGCCTGGGCATGGACATGGGCGACGTGCCGACGTCGTTGGACCTCGAAGAGGGGCTGGCCTACCTGGCGCGGGTCAACGGCCGCGCGGCAGGCGGACGCCGTGGGTGACCTGGAGGACGTCACCCTCGACTACCGCGTCGCGTTCCAGCGCTACCTCCCGCGACGCAGCGAAGCCGCCCTCACGGACGGATACGACCTCGGCCGCCGGGCCATCGTCCGAGGAGTCAGCATGCTCGACCTGGTGCACGTGCACCACGTCGTCCTGGGCGAGGTGCTGGCCGACACTCCCCGCGAGGACGTGGGTCGGATCACCGCCGCCGCCGGCGACTTCCTCCTCGAGGTGCTCGCGACCTTCGACATGGCCCACCGACGCCTGCGGACGTCATCCGAGTGACGGCGCACTGCCACGCCGAGATCTCCATGGTCGTCAGAGACCTCGACGTGGCAGTGTCGCTCGCCTAGTCCGCGACGTCGACGGGGTCGACCCGGTCGACCCGGCGGTGGAACCGCATGCCGGCGGCGCCACCGGCGATCGCACCGAGCAGGCTGGTCACGGCGGCCAGGACCAGGGCCACCACACCAGCGGTGTCCAGCTCAGACGTCTTGACCGGCAGGCGCGGGAAGCTGTTCAGCTGGCCGAGCACGTCGTACTTGCTACCCGCCACGGCTCCGATGACCGCCACCACCACCGCGACGACCAGGGCCCACAGCCACACGGCGAAACCCTGCTTGGGGCCGTTGAAGCGGGCCATCCGACCCGCGACGTAGCCGCCGCAGAAGTAGCTGACGAAGAGGATGATCGCCAGGGCGAGGGCGCCCACGACACCCACGGTGGCGACCTTGTCGGACGCGGCATCCACTGCCTCGTCCGCGTCCGTCCCGGTGCCCAGCCCCACGGCCGTCCCGGCGGCTGCCAGCACCGCGATGAGGATGACGGCCATCCCCATGGCGCTGAGCCACCCGAAGAAGGCCGAGCCGAGCTTCATCCCACCGAACCGGTCCGCCTGGACGGCGGCCAACCGGTCGCCGTCGACGACACGGTCGCGCTCCACCACCTCCGTGCGGTCCCGGTATGCCGCGCGCTCGCCATCCTCAGCCCGGTCCCGGTCGTCGACTCGCTCACCATCGTCAGCCCGGTCCCGGTAGTCGACTCGCTCGCCATCGTCAGCCCGGTCCCGGTCGTCGCTCCGATCGCCAGCTGTTCGGTCAGCGCGAGTGTGGTCACCCAGCGGCTCGCCGGGCCTGTCCCCACGCCGATCGCTGGCGTCCAGGTCCCGGTCGGTGACGCGTCGTTCGTCGTGCTCGGGGCGTCCCGGTTCGTGTGTGGTGCTCATGTGTGCCTCCTTGGTGAGGGCTTGGTCAGGACCGCTTGGCTCCGGATGGGTGCTGTGTGCACCAGTGCTCCGGGCCGGTCCTGGGACGGGGTCTACCGCCGTGAGGTACTTGCCCGCTCTCAGGCCGGGCGAAACCCGGAGGAAGTGTGGCCCCCGCCGGTCCTCCGGGTCTCGCCCCGCCTGACAGTGGCGCCGTGCGGCGCGCGCGTCGGCGCCACTGTCAGCGGTGGTCCGAGGCTGGGGAGCTCAGACCCCCAGTCCGTTGAGGATGGCGAGGATCTGGTTCAGCAGGCCGGCGATCTGGCCGAGCGGACCGCCGCCGTCGAGCAGGCCGGCGACCGCGCAGAGGAGGTTGCCCAGGAGGTTGCCCGCCCCGGTCGTGGCGATGATGTCGAGCACGACCTGGTTCAGGTGGACCTCGAGTCCCAGCAGGTTCAGGTCCAGCGGCCCGAGCACGAGGTTGAGGATGTCGCAGCTGGCGGCCGTCACCCCAGCGCCCACGGCGCCGGTGGTCGCCTGCTTCACCTGCAGGTCCATCATCTTCGTGTGCGGCACGGAGCCGCGTGCGCCCTGCATGGTGGTGGTGACCGCGCTGCGCATCATCAGCTTGTCGCCGGAGCTCCAGAACTTCTGCGGCACGATGTCCACCGTGGCGGCGCCGGTGCGGCCCTTCTTGTCGGTCCACGTCCCCTGGTAGCTCCAGGCCTTGCCTGCGCTCGAGGACGAGTGGACTGCCTTCGCCGCACCACTGTGCGGCGACGCGGCCTGCGCGGAGCCGACGAGGAGTGGACCGGTGGTGGCGACGGTGGCTACCGCGACGACGGCCACGACCCGTGCCTTGAGTGTCTTGCGCAGCGTGCCTGGCGTGCCGTCACCGTGTCCTGCTGACTTCGCGTGCAACATGTCGAGTTCTCCTTCCGGGGCGCCCTGTGGGGTGCCCGCTGATGGACCTGCGATGTCGACCTCGGTCCGGCTCGCCAGCTCACTTCACGTGCAGGTGCTGTCGCCGGGTCGTGGCACTACTGAAGACACCCATCCACGGCCGACGTGACAGGAGAAAAGGGACATGCGGGGCCTCCATCACGCTCAGGAGGACCCCACGGTGTGCGGGAGGCGGGTAGCCGCTGGCCACCGGCTCGCGTCATGAACGCACCCTCAAGGCGTCACGGGCGACAGGCCAGGAAAAGCCGGCACCTACAGACGGACCACGAGGTCGGTGGCTTCGTCCTGGTCCCGAGTTGCGTGGCCGGCCGAGGGTTGGTGAACGTGGCCCGTGCTCGCGTCGGCCACGTGTCGCAGGTCGTTGGACTGCTTGACGAGATGAGCCGCGAGGTCACGGAGCTTGACGTTGGACATCTGCGAGAGACGGGACAGGCGCTCAAAGGCGTCCTCGTCGTCGAGATCGAACCGCTCCATGATCAGCCCGGTGGCCTTGCCGATCGTCCGGCTCGACTGGAGGGCCGCTGCAAGGTGGCTCTCGCGTCGGGTCTGGGTCACGGCCAGGGAGGCCTGCGCAGCAAACAGTCTCGCGTGCGCCAAGCGGTCGGTGTCGAGGTGGGTGTGCGTCGTCGAGTAGAAGGTCAGCCCGCCGACGGTCTGCTCCTCGACCTCGATGGGCACACTCAGCTGCGACCGGAGGCCCAGGTTGACAGCGTGCGGGATGAACCTGGGCCACCGATGCTCGCTCTCGGCGTCGTCGATGATGACGGTGTGGCCGTCCCTGACCGTGGTGAGGGACGGACCTTCGTCCATGGCGTACTGCAGGTCATCGAGCTCGAACACGAGCTGATCCGTGCCGGCCAGGGTGCTGAGGGCACCGGTGCTCTCGGCGATGCAGATGCCGACGTGGGTCCCCGGCACCAGTTCTCTCGCCACGTCAATGATCGAGTCCAACACGGGTATCGCATGCTCGGCACGCCACACGGATGACCACGAACGGTGGTTGACCAGGTTCTCGGGGGGCCAGCTGTCCATGGTGCCTCCAACCGTCATTGAACTGCCGTGACGAGCAGGCGCTGCCTCGGTGGACACCGAGCGGAGGTGGGTTGCCAAACCTGCTCATCGGGGTCTGGGATGAGCCTCCGTTTCGGAGGATACCCGTCGAGAGGCCAGCGAGGCGATGGGCGAATTCCGAGCTCATCCCCCCGGTGAGCAGCAACCTGGACGACCTTCGCTTGACAACAAACCTGAGTGTGTTCATTATTGAGGCTACTCATATTATCGTTGTCCAGGAGTCAGCATGCGAGCGTTCGTCATCACGCAGTACCAGGGTCCGTTGCAGGAGGCGGATGTCCCCGAGCCCATGGTCGGAGAGCACGACGTGCTCGTCCAGGTCCGGGCTGCCGGGCTCAACATGCTCGACGAGAAGATCCGGACGGGCGAGTTCAAGCAGATCCTCCCGTACCAGCTGCCGCAGATCCTGGGCAACGACGTCGCGGGAACGGTGATCGGCGTCGGCGCGAAGGTGCAGGGCTTCAGGCTCGGCGACGAGGTGTACGCCCGCCCCGACAAGGACCGCATCGGAGCCTTCGCGGAACGCATCGCGGTGGCCGAGGCCGATCTGGCGCTCAAGCCGGCGTCCCTCAGCTTCGAGGAAGCGGCCTCGCTACCGCTGGTCGCCTTGACTGCTTGGCAGGCCCTCGTCGAGCGAGGCAACCTGCAACCGGGGCAACGGGTCCTCATCCACGGCGGCGCCGGCGGAGTGGGGACGATCGCGATCCAGCTCGCCAAGCACCTCGGTGCCACGGTCGCCACCACGGTCAGCACCGGCAACGTCGACTTCGTGCGCGCGCTCGGGGCGGACGTGGTCGTCGACTACCGCAGCCAGGACTTCGAACAGCTTCTCGACGGGTACGACCTCGTGCTGGACAGCCTCGGCGGGAAGAACCTCGAGAAGTCGCTCCGCGTGCTGCGTCCCGGCGGCAAGGCGATCGGGATCGCCGGGCCACCCGACGCGGCGTTTGCCCGCGAGCTCGGCGCGAACCCGATCCTCCGGCTGGCGACGACTGCCCTCAGCAGCCGCATCCGCCGCCAGGCGAGGGGCCTGGGCGTCACGTACGAGTTCCTCTTCATGCGCGCCAGCGGCGACCAGCTTCGCCACATCACCGACGTCGTCGATGCCGGCGCGCTGCGGCCCGTCGTCGGACGGGTCTTCGACTTCGACCAGACCGTGCAGGCAGTTCAGTCGCTCGACAAGGGCGGCATCCGCGGCAAGGCCGTCATCAGCAGGGCCTGACAAGCCATCTCATCACCCACCAGGACACCGGAGAACATCATGAGCACGAACAACCACGCACAGGACGACGTCATCACGACCTACAAGGACGCGCCCGCCCAGACCATCCACGCCGGCGGCGTGACCTACGCCTACCGCGAGCTGGGGCCGAAGGGCGGGATCCCCGTCGTCTTCTTCGTCCACCTCGCCGCGAACCTCGACAACTGGGACCCCCGGATCATCGACCCGATCGCCGCCCAGCACCACGTCATCACCTTCGACAACCGCGGCGTCGGAGCCTCGACCGGCACCGTTCCCGACAGCATCGAGGCGATGGCCGACGACGCGGTGACCTTCATCAAGGCGCTCGGCTTCGACCAGGTCGACATCTTCTCCTTCTCCCTCGGCGGCATGGTCGCCCAAGCCCTGGTGGTGAAGCACCCCGGCCTCGTCCGCAAGCTCATCCTCACCGGCACCGGTCCCGCTGGCGGCAAGGACATGGACAAGGTCGCCGGCGTCACCTACTACGACATCCTCCGGGCCGCCGTGACCCGGTCGGACCCGAAGGAGTTCCTCTTCTTCAACCGCAACGCCACGGGCAAGCCCGCCGCCCGCGCGTTCGTGCAGCGCCTCAAGGAGCGCACCACTGACCGTGACAAGCCGGTCGCGGTCAAGGCGTTCCAGACCCAGCTCAAGGCGATCAAGAAGTGGGGACGCTCGCCCGCCGCCGACCTGTCGAAGATCAGCCAGCCCACCCTGATCGCCAACGGGGACCACGACCGGATGGTGCCCTCGGTGCTCTCCGAAGACCTGCACCGGCGCATCAAGGGCTCCGAGCTGGTCATCTACCCCGACTCCGGCCACGGTGGCATCTTCCAGTTCCACGACAGATTCGTCCCGGTCGCCCTCGAGTTCCTCGCCCGCTGACCATCCGGGCGACCAAGCTCGCCGGACCGGTCGGCGCGCTCTACCCGGAGCTCCGCGACATGAGGGCTCCTCTCACCGCCGTGGAAGAATGAGCGCCGGCACATTCGAGCCCACCCCCAGGAGCCCACACCGCAGAGAAGGGCGGCAGCCATGCCACTCACCTCCCAATCCGTCGGACGGCGTGAGCGGAACAAACAGCAGAAGCTCGACCGCATCACCGCCGCCGCACGGGAACTCTTCGCCGAGCGCGGAGTCGACGAGGTCACCGCCCAGGAGATCGCCGACAAGGCCGACATCGGTGCGGGCACGTTGTTCCTCTACGCCAAGAACAAGGGCGAGCTCCTGCTGCTCGTGCAGAACTCGGCCTACGCCGATGCGCTGACCCAGGGCAGGACGGCGGCCGAGACCACCCCCGACCTGCTCGACGCGGTGATGGCGATCGTCCGCCCGGTCGTGGAGTGCAACCGCAAACAGGTCGACAACGGACGGACCTACCTCCGGGAGATCGTCTTCGGCGACCCCGAGGAACCGCACCACCGCGACGCGCTCAACCTGACCGTGCAGACCGAAAAGGCGATCGCCGACGTGCTGCAACGGGACGATCGCATCCACTCCGACGAGGCCGCCACCCTCGCGCACATCGTCTCCGCGATCATGTTCGTCAGCATGGCCGCGACCATCAACATCGCCAACCCCGCCGACGACCTCGTGCACGAGATACGAGATCAGGTCCGGGTCCTGCTACGCGCGTGATGCGTCGGCAGTCAGCACCGAATCGCTCGCTTTGCGCGTGCTCCTGTCGGATCTCATGAGCGGTGGCAAGCGAGATGGCCCCTGACCAGCGTTTCCGCTGGCCAGGGGCCATCTCGTGTCCGGTGGAGCTGAGGGGATTCGAACCCCTGACCCCTTCCATGCCATGCACCTCCGGCACGTCCACCGGTGTCCCAGACCGTCCACCCTGAGCACGACGCATTCCCCCAACGTCCCCCAAAATGCGCCGAAACCCGCCGCCGTTGTCAAGCAGTTGGTCAAGTATCCGTTTGGGCCACCCGCGCCCCATGGAGTGCGGGGGCAGACACCAGCGGGGATAAAGTGCGCGCGATGTCGCACGGTGCATCGAATAGGCCCTAGGACCACACCGGGTCGTATGCCGGGTGGCTGGCCGGGCCTCATGGCGTCGGCCAGGTGTCGTCAACACTCCTCGTCGACGCGCCCACCCTCAGTCCGGACGGCGTCGCTCATCCTTCGCGAACGCTGGCCTCATCGAGGGTGGTTGCCCGGGTCGTATCCGAGTCCGGCGTCGCGAGCCAGGACTGCCGCCTGGGTCCGGTCGACGACCTGCAGCTTGGTGAGGATGTTCGAGACGTGGTTGCTCACCGTCTTGGGCGCGAGCTGCAGCCGGTCCGCGATGGTGCTGGTCGGGAGCGCCGCCGCGAGCAGCTCCAGCACCTCCAGCTCGCGGGCAGTCAGCGAGGGGAACGGAGCAGACGTGCGAGCAGCGGGCGTGTTGATCTGGTGCAGGACGCGCTCGGCGACTCCGGGCCCGAAGATCACCTCACCGGCCGCGATCGCACGCACAGCGCGGGCGATCTCTTCCTGCTCGGCACCCTTCAGCAGGTAGCCATGGGCGCCAGCGCGCATCGCGGCGAAGAGCGAGTCGTCGTCGTCGAACATGGTCAGCACGCAGACCCGCGTTGTCGGTGCGAAGCGGGCGATTTCGCGAATGGCGGCCAGTCCGTCCATCCCCGGCATCTGCAGGTCCATCAGGACCACGTCGGGTCGGTGCAGCACGGTTTCGCGCACCGCCTCGGCTCCGTCGCCGGCAACCCCCACGACCTCGAAACCGGCCAGGGTCGACAGCACTCCGGACAGCCCGGAGCGCACGACGGGGTGGTCGTCGACGACCAGGACGCTGATCATCGGGCCGCCACGGGTACCGAGATCCGTACGTGTCCACCATCGGGACCCGAACCCACGTCGCAGCGTCCCCCGAGCTCCGCCGCCCGTTCGCGCATCGAGCTGATGCCCACCCCGGAACGCCAGCTGCCGTTGACGGCGCCGTCGTCGAGCACCTCGCAGCGCAGCTCCCCGTCCCAGACCAGCCGCAGACGGACGGTTGACGCGCTCGAGTGGCGGACCACGTTGGTCAGCGCCTCCGTGGCAATGCGGTACACCGCGAGCTCGACCGCCGCCGGCATCCGCGGCAGGTCCGCAGGGATCTCGACCTGCACGAGCAGGTCGGAGCCGTCGGCCCGCCGGGTCGTCCGCGCCGCACGGATCCGCAGCGCTTCGGCGAGGCCGAGCTCGTCCAGCGCCGGGGACCCCAGGTTGTCGACGATGCGCCGCACCTCCCGGATCGCAGTCCGGGAGTCGCTGCGCACTGCGTCGAGACGCTCCAACAGCCGCCCGTCGGCATCGGCGCTGGGGCTCGCCGTGGCGGTGGCCAGGTTGTGGGCCATGTCGGCGGACAGCGCGACCCCGGTGAGCAACGGCCCAAGACCATCGTGCAGCTCTCGTCTCAGGCGCCGCCGCTCCTCCTCCTCGGCCAGGACCAGCCGTTCCCGTGAGATCTTGAGCTCGCGCAGCAGGTCGGTGGCGTGGAGTGCGGTCGACAGCGGACCGGAGAGCATCCGGAGGATGTTCGCGTCGGCGGCGGAGAGTCGGCGCTCCCCGCCGCGCAGGCCAACGACCAACACACCACCCTCGAGTGGCAGTGTCGCCGTTGACCCACCGGGCGTGCCGCCTGCCGCGCGGATCTCATCGCCGACCACCACCGCGACGTAGGGCAGCCGCAATGCGGCGCGAACCTCTTCTAGGGTCTCGGACAGGCCACCGGAGAGTGACTGGCCGACGCGGGACGCCACGCGGACCGGGTTGCCGCGCTCGCCGTAGAGCAGCCTGTCGATCGCGGCCTGGAGCGTGGCGCGGACGGGCAGTGCGAGCAGTGCCACCAGCAGCGCCGACGCGACTCCCGAGAGCACCACGACGAGCCCGGCGTAGGCTGCCAGCACAAGGCCGGAGAGCAGCGCGTAGGTGACGACGCGGCTGACGACGAGCTTGATGTCGAGCAGTCCGTGGCGCAGCACGGCGACTGCCACCGCCGCTGGGAGCAGCGGGATCGTGAAGAGGACGAGGAGCGGCGTCCCGGCGACCAGCGCCCACGGCGTCACTGCCACGACGATCACGGCGGCCGCGAGGACCAGCCAGAGCAGTTGACGACGAACCACCTCGTCTCCCCTGCGATAGCGGAACACCATGCAGCCCAAGCCAATCAACACCGACAGCACCCAGCGCACCTCGCTCACCGTCCAGAGCCAGGCAAGTTCGTCGTACCGCGCCAATGCGAGGTAAGCAGGCGGCATACCCGGTGGTGTTTCCGTTCCCAGCCCCACCTCCAGCAGGAACAGCGGCGAGGTGACCGCGACAGCCGCGGCGACCTGGAACCAGCGCCCCGACCTCAGCCGCCCATCCGGCAGCAGGAACAACGACAGCGGGATGGCCAGTCCGATGTTGACCGGCCAGGCCCAGTTGAACACCGTCATGTCCAGGCGCACGATCCAGACCGGCGCGCCCTGATCGTGGAGAACCTGACCGAGCGGTGCGGCGAGGCCGGACAGCACCTGGCAGGAGCCACCCACGACGTAGAGCCACCCGAGCAACAGGCGCGGACGGTGCCACGCGATCAGCGCACCACAGAGGGCGAAGCTCACCCCGATGACCACGTTGCTGACCACGAACGCATCGAGGGCCTGGGCGAACGACCAGTGCGCTGCCGTCGTCGCAACGACGGCCCCGGCGGACGCCAGGACAGCCCCCGCTCCAAGCCCCGCCCCGAGCCATCGCACGCCCATCGGCATCTCCTCGCTCGCGCCGTGAACGACGATACCGAGTGACCATCCAGGCAGGTCGGGAAATCTTCCCGACCTGTCCGGGCAATCACCCGGTCACGGGGGCACGGCTGCCCTTCTGGACGGGTAGGCCGTCGGCGGATCGTCGAGAGCACCACCTCTCTCGAAAGGAACCACCATGCATTCCTCGACCGCCACCAGCCGTCGCGCGGGACTAGGCATCCTCGGCCTGCTGTCGCTGGCCGACTGCTCGATGCTCCTGCTCACTGACGGCAACACCCCGCCCTACTCCGTCGCCGCCCTGGTTACAGCGCTGGGCCTGATCAGCCTGGCGCTCGTGATCCGGGCCTTCCGAGACGGCAGCCGCCCGATCCGTCTCCTCGTGGGCCTGCGGGCGCTCTCCGCCGTCGCCGCCCTGCCTGCGTTCTTGGTCGACGACGTACCCGCAACGGCGCAGGCCGCTGCCGCCGCCACGGTGGTGCTGACCGTCATGGGCATCTTGCTCATCGGTCGTACCGACGCCCGGATCGTGACGTCATGAGCACCCGCACGTCGGACGTCGCTGCCGCACCTGTCCGCCGCTCGTCCCCAGCCTTCAGCACCTGGGCGACGGCGCTGCTCCTGCCGCTCGGACCGGCGGCCGTGGCCGTGCTGCGCCTGATCCTTCCCTACTACACCGCAGGATCACCCGAGGAGACCGTCGCCGAGGTCGGGCGCCACCCCGGTGCACAGTCCGCGGTCCTGTGGCTCGGGTTCATCGCAGTGTTCACCCTGGTGCCAGGCGTGATGACAGCGGCCGGCCTCTGTCGCGCCGCGTCGCCTCGCCTCACCACGTGGGCCCTGGGCCTCGCCGTTCCCGGCTATCTCGCGCTAGGGATCATGCT
The DNA here is from genome assembly GCF_001429605.1 of Phycicoccus sp. Soil802. Classification (GTDB taxonomy): domain Bacteria; phylum Actinomycetota; class Actinomycetes; order Actinomycetales; family Dermatophilaceae; genus Pedococcus. Next base: position 373,119 of record NZ_LMSS01000004.1, on the reverse strand, counting down.
GGCCTCTGACCAGGTCCTGTGGAGCGCGCAGGAAGCCGACCTGTCTACCACTCAGGCCACTGCGCTCTTCCTGGCCGCACATCCGACCATCGACATCGCGATCGGCATCTTCGTCATGGGCCACGTCCCGGGGACGGTCCTGCTCGGGATCGCGCTCGTGCGCTCTGGACGGATCCCCGCGTGGGCCGGCTGGGTGACCGCGGTCTCGCAGCCGCTGCACTTCGTGGCCACGGTCATCCTGGGAAGCCCTCAGGTCGACTTCGTGGCGTGGTCCCTCACCGCCGTGGGCATGGCAGTGGTCGGGCGAGCACTGCTGCGCCACGACTCGTCGGTGGGCTTCCAGTGACGTCGTCCCTGATGGGGCGCGGTATGCCGGGCGAGGCAAAGCGAGTTCGGCCTAGAGACGGACGCCCTGGTGCCGCAGACCGACATCTTCCCGGCATGGGAAGTGACAGCGAGAACTTCGGACGTCCAAGCACGTGAGGGGACCCCCAGGGACCGTGGAGACTGGCGAAACGCGCCCTCCCGGGACGTGTAAGTCAAGCAGTCAGTCAAGCATCGCGCTTCCGGCGCAGGAACTAGTAACTGGCGACGGCCAGCGAAAACGGCGCCTGACCTGCGATTTCGCAGGTCAGGCGCCGTTCCGTATTTGTGGAGCTGAGGGGATTCGAACCCCTGACCCCTTCCATGCCATGGAAGTGCGCTACCAACTGCGCCACAGCCCCGGATCTCCCGAGGGGGATGTCCCCCGGAGGGGACTGCGGAAGTTTACCCAGTACCCCCACCCAATCTCCAAATCGGCGGGTGGACCGGGGTCCACCGCGTCAGGCGTGCGCGTTCCACGCGCTCAGCTGCCACCCGATCCGGCTCTGCCTGAGCTCCGCCCAGTGGCAGTTGCCCATGGTCGCCAGCGCATGGGTGGCCAGGTGCTGGTCGATCCCGAGCAGGTGGGCGATGGCGGCCCGGCTCGAGACCCCGTGCGCCACGATGACGACGCACTCGTCGTCGCCGAGGTCGTCCAGCACCTCGCGCAAGGACTCCCCCGCACGACTGCCGACCTCGGCCAGCGTCTCGCCGTCGACGCCGCGGCGGACGTCGGCCCGGTCCATCTCCACGAGCAGGTCGGCATACCGGGCTCGCACCTCGCTGGTGTGCAGCCCCTGCCACTGCCCCACGTGGATCTCACGCCAGCGGGGGTCGAGGGTCACCGGAACCCCGGCCGCCTCCGCCACGTGCTGGGCCGTGACCGCCGCCCGTGCCAGGTCGGAGGAGATCACCCTCGAGGGCCGGTATGCCGCGATGGCCCGGCCCGCGGCACGGGCCTGCTCCACGCCGAGGTCGGACAAGGGGGTGTCGAGCTGCCCCTGCCAGACGCCACCGGCGTTGTGGTCGGTCTCGCCGTGCCGGACCAGCAGGACGCGTCGCGCAGCGGTCATGCGTCCCGGCGCTTGGGCACGCCGAGGTCGATCTCGGGACAGTCCTTCCAGAGCCGCTCGAGCTCGTAGAACTCCCGCTCCTCGTCGTGCTGGACGTGGACGACGATGTCGCCGAAGTCGAGCAGCACCCAGCGGCCGTCCCGCTCGCCCTCGCGGCGGATCGGCTTGGCGCCCTTCTCGCGGAGCTGGTCCTCGACCTCGTCGACGATGGCGCCGACCTGTCGGTCGGTGCTCGCCGACACGATCACGAAGACATCGGTCAGGGCGAGCTGCTCGCTCACGTCGATGCCGGCCACGGTGGTGGCGAGCTTGTCGTCTGCTGCTTTGGCGGCCGTCATGGCCAGGTCAAGGGATCGTTCGGTGGCGGGCACTGCTCTCCTACGTTCGTGCCGGTGCGCCGGCGGGTGAGCCGGCGGCATACAGGCGGTATTTGTTGACGTACTGGACGACGCCGTCGGGCACGAGGTACCAGACGGGTTCGGCGCGCTCGACGCGCGCCCGGCAGTCGGTGGAGCTGATCGCCATCGCGGGCACCTCCTGCAAGGTGACCCGGTCGGCCGGGAGGCCCGACTCCGACAGGAGGTAGCCCGGACGGGTCACCCCGATGAAGTGGGCCAGCCGGAACAGCTCGTCGGCGTCCTTCCACGACAGGATCTGGGCCAGCGCGTCGGCGCCGGTGATGAAGAACAGCTCGGCATCGGGCCGTTCGGTGTGCAGGTCGCGCAGGGTGTCGATCGTGTAGGTGGGGCCGGGGCGGTCGATGTCGACCCGGCTCACCGTGAAGCGGGGGTTGGAGGCCGTCGCGACCACGGTCATCAGGTAACGGTGCTCGGCCGGGCTGACCTCGCGCGCGTCCTTCTGCCACGGCTGGCCGGTGGGCACGAAGACGACCTCATCGAGCCCGAACCGGGTCTGGACTTCGGAGGCGGCCACGAGGTGGCCGTGGTGGATCGGGTCGAACGTCCCGCCCATCACTCCGAGGCGCATGGTCAGTGGTGACTGCCCTGGTGGTCGGCATGGGCGTCGTGGTGGCCGGCCGACGCATGCGTGCCGTGGGCTCCGCCGGTCGCGACCTTGGTCGCCACGCCGCGGAAGAACCACAGCACGCCCAGGAGGGCCAGGAACGCGACCATGGCGATGGCCCCGAACGCGTAGGGGGACATCGGCAGCTCGCGGGTGTGCTCCTCGGCGGCAGTGACCAGGGTGAAGGCAGACGACGACATGCCCCACAGCGTACCTGCCGCCGACCCCCTCCCCGCGACCATCACCGTCGGGCTGCGCAAGCCCGCGCTGTCCACGGATGTTGTGCACAGGGGTGTGCACAACCTGTGCGTTGCGCACACCCGGGTGTGGACAACCGTGTGGGAAACCCGTGGACAGAAAAAGGTGCGCGAAACCTATTGCGGCACAACGGATCGGGCCACTAGAAATCTCTCACGCGCTCCAGTCGGAGGGTCGAGACGAGGAGACTCGGACGGCCACGAGGCAGGAGCACAGGTCAACCGGATAACGGACGACCGCCTCGACCGGGTTCGCTCGGACGAGGTCCTCGAAGCCTTCGGGCAGACAGGTTCGCGGGCGACGCCGCGGAGGAACGCCGGGCCCGTTGGCCAGATCGCATCGCCTTGGCCGCACCGGTTCGCCGGAGCGACCAGGCGCCACCGTCGCAGTGGCCACAACACCCGGTTCGCCGGGGGGCGTGGGCGGTCGAACGGGGCAGCACCGTGGGGCGGTTCGCCGGCCCAGGGAGCTGCACCAACAGTGGGGGTCGCCGTCACCTCGGTGAGGACGAAGCCTGCTGGTGGGACGTCAGGTCGCTTCGGTGACCGGGCAGCCCGCACCCCGTGGCCGACAACAGACCCACTCCGGTGGGGAAACCGACACCACACGTGGAGCCGTGAACCACTTCGGTGGCGAGCGACCCCGCACCGTGGGAAGTGCCGTCACCTCGGTGACGACAGGACCCGCACGTGGGAAGTGCCGTCACCTCGGTGACGACAGGACCCGCACCCCGTGGCTGACACCGCACCCGCTTCGGCGGGGTGACACCGACACCACACGTGGGAGACCAGGCCGCTTCGGCGGCCGGGTGTCCCGCAGCGGACAGGGCACCACCTCGGTGGCGCCGGACTCCGCACCCGGCGATCCGCCCAGCTGCTGGTTCTGCCAGCGGCCGGGAGGATCTCCACCCGAGGGCCCCTCGAACTCATACTTCGAGGGGCCCTCACCTTTGCTTCTAGAGACCTTTGCTTCTAGAGACCTTTGCGTGTCGACGTGGCCTGTCCCCGTAACCTTGGGACATGGCCCCCGAGCTCAGCATCGTCATCCCCGTGTACAACGAGGAAGACGTGCTGCCCCTGCTCGCCGCGCGGCTGCGACCCGTGGCGGACGGGCTCGGCGCCACCTACGAGGTGATCACCGTCGACGACGGCAGCGACGACCTGTCCCCCGCAGTCCTCCAGCGGCTGATGCGTGACTGGCCGCAGCTGCGGATCGTCCGGCTGCGGGCCAACGCCGGTCACCAGGCCGCCATCTCGGCCGGGCTCGCGAGCGCCCGTGGCGACTACGTCGTCACGCTCGACGCCGACCTGCAGGACCCGCCCGAGGTGATCCCCGAGATGCTCGCCCAGGCGCGCGCCCAGCGGGCCGACGTCGTCTACGGCGTGCGGTCCGACCGCTCCAGCGACTCGGCCTTCAAGCGGCTCAGCGCCAAGGCCTTCTACCGGGTGATCCGCGTGCTGTCGGGCACCCACGCCCAGGTCGACGCCGGCGACTACCGGCTGATGTCGCGGGCGACCGTCAACGCCATCAACTCGCTGCCCGAGCACCACCGGGTGCTGCGCTTCGTGGTCCCGGCCCTGGGCTTCCCGTCGACCTCGGTCACCTACCGGCGGGACGAGCGGGCGGCGGGCAGCTCGAAGTACCCGCTGTCCAAGATGATCCGGCTGTCACTCGACAGCGTGACCGGCTTCTCCACCGCTCCCCTGCGCGCCGCCACCTGGCTGGGCCTGCTCGGCGGCCTCGCGGCGCTGGGCCTGCTCGCGTACGCGCTGGTCGCCGCCTCCCTGGGCCACACCCTCCCGGGCTGGACGTCCACGGTCGTGGCGGTTGCCGGCGTGGGGGCGGTCCAGCTGCTGTGCGTCGGGATCCTCGGCGAGTACGTCGGACGGATGTACGCGCACCTGCAGGCCCGACCGACCTACTTCGTCGCCTACGACTCGCTCACGGGGCCGGTCACCGCCGCGGACGAGCCCGCACCATCAGCGTCACGCCGGGCATAGCCTTCAGCGGCAGGTAGCGCTCGGCCGTCACGATCGCGCGCAGGCCCAGGTTCACGAGGGGGTGCACGGTCTCGAGGTCCGAGCCGCTCGCCTTGCGCCGCCGCAGGGCGACGACCGGACGCAGCAGCACGTTCCAGGACGTCATCGAGGCGACCTCGAACCCGTTCCGCTCCAGGACCGCACGCAGCGTGTCGCGGGTGTAGCGGCGCACGTGGTCGACCGCCACGTCGTGGTCCGACCACAGCCTGGGGTCGGCGGGCACCGCGATGAGGAACATCCCACCTGGGCGCAGGGCCCGGCGCACCTCGGACACGGCGGTGTCGTGGTCGACGATGTGCTCGAGCACGTCGAAGGCCACGACCAGGTCGAGGCTGTCGTCGCTCACCGGCAACGCCGTGGCGTCACCCCGCACCACGGAGAGACCGCGCTCGGCAGCGACCTCGGCCCCGTCGGCGCCGTACTCGAGCGCGCTGACCGACCAGCCGGCCCGGCGCAGCACGCGCGTGTTGCCGCCACCGGCCGCGCCGATGTCGAGCGCGGTGCCGGGACGCAGCCCGCCGATCATCCGGCCCAACAGGTGGCGCCGCTCGCGGTACCACCAGTGCGCATCCTCGAGCGCGGCCAGCTTGCGGACCTCGGTGCCTTCCAAACTACTCAGTGCCTTCCACGGGCGCTCATCCTGCCAGTTCGCGTGGACCCGCGTGACCGGCCCCCGGTATGCCGCGCGGCCGGCTCAGGCGCGCACCTGTCCGTCGCCCTCGACGATCCACTTGGTCGTGGTCAGCTCAGGCAGCGCCATCGGGCCGCGGGCGTGCAGCTTCTGGGTGGAGATGCCGATCTCCGCGCCGAACCCGAACTCGCCACCGTCGGTGAACCGGGTGGACGCGTTGACCATCACGGCCGCGGAGTCGACCTCGTTCGTGAACCGCCGGGCGGCCGCCCGGTCCTCGGTCACGATCGCCTCGGTGTGGCCCGAGCTGTAGGTGCGGATGTGCTCGAGCGCGGTGTCGAGGTCGGGGACCACCCGGACGCTCATCTCGAGCGCGAGGTACTCGGTGCCGTAGTCCTGCTCGGTGGCGGCCTGGTGCGGCACACCGGCCGCTTCGGCGGCGGCACCGGAGGCGTCGTCGGTGTGCAGCGCCACCCCCGCCCCGGACAGCTCGGCGAGCACCTTGGGCAGGAAGTCCGCCGCCACGGCCTCGTGCACGAGCAGGGACTCGGCGGCGTTGCAGACGCTCGGACGATGGGTCTTGGCGTTGACCGTGATCGCAAGCGCCTTGTCGAGGTCGGCGGCGGCGTCGACGTAGACGTGCACGATGCCGATGCCGGTCTCGATCACCGGCACGGTCGACTCGGTGACGACGGTCTGGATCAGCCCGGCCCCGCCCCTGGGGATGATCAGGTCGACCAGCCCGCGGGCGGTGAGGAGAGCCCGCACCGCGTCGCGGCCACCCTCGAGCAGCGTGACGGAGTCGGCGGGCAGGCCCTGCGCCTCCAGACCGGTGCGCAGCACCTCGACCAGCGCCCGGTTGGTCGACTCGGCAGCCGAGCCGCCGCGCAGGATGACCGCGTTCCCGGACTTCAGGCCGAGGCCGGCCGCGTCGACGGTGACGTTCGGGCGGGCCTCGTAGACCATGCCCACCACACCCATCGGCACCCTGACCTGACGGATCTGGAGGCCGTTCGCGAGCGTCGAGCCGCGGACCACCTCCCCCACCGGGTCGGGCAGCGCCGCGACGGCGCGCAGCGCCTGGGCCACGTCGGCGACCCGCTGCGGGTCGAGCGCCAACCGGTCGAGCAGACCCTGCGGCATACCCGATGCGCGTCCGCGCTCGAGGTCGTCGCCGTTGGCGGCGACGATGCGGTCGGTGGCGGCGTCGAGGGCGTCGGCGAGCGCGAGCAGCGCGGCGTCCTTGTCGGCGCGGGACAGCAGCGCCAGGCGGCGCGAAGCCACCCGTGCGGCGCGTGCCGCGGTGGCCACCTGCTCGACGGCGGCGGGGTCGATCTCAGCCATGCTCCAAGGGTATGCCGCGTGGCCACCCCGCCACCCGCCGGTCCAGCAGCCGGGTGGGTCCCTTTCGCCAGGCCATGCACTGCCCCCCACGGCTGGGGCAGTGCATGGCCTGCCCACCCTGCCCCGGACGGCTCGCTGGTTGAATGCTGGGGTGAGCATCCTGTCGATCCAGTCCTCGGTCGCGTACGGCCACGTCGGCAACAGCGCCGCCGTCTTCCCCCTCCAGCGCCTCGGGGTCGAGGTGTGGCCGGTGCACACGGTGCACTTCTCGAACCACACCGGCTACGGCGAGTGGCGCGGCCCGCTGCTGCCCGCCGATGACGTGCGCGCCGTGATCCGGGGGGTCGAGGAGCGCGGGGCGTTCCCCGGCGTGGACGCGGTGCTGTCGGGCTACCAGGGCGGCGAGGACATCGGCGACGTCATCCTCGACGCCGTCGCGAAGGTGAAGGCTGCCAACCCTGCCGCCATCTACGCCTGTGACCCGGTGATGGGCAACGCGAAGAGCGGCTGCTTCGTGCACCCGGCGATCCCGGTCCTGCTGCGGGAGCGGGTCGTGCCGGCCGCCGACCTCATCACGCCGAACCAGTTCGAGCTCGGCTTCCTCACCGGCACCGAGCCGCACACCGTCGAGGAGACCCTCGCGTCCGTCGAGCTGGCCCGGGCGATGGGGCCCTCCATCGTCCTGGTGACCAGCGTCGAACGTCCGGACGCACCGGCGGACACCATCGAGATGATGGCCGTCACCGACGACGGCGCGTGGATCGTGCAGACCCCGCGGCTGCCGATGAAGGCCAACGGCTCCGGTGACGTCACCGCGGCCTTGTTCACCGCCCACTTGCTCGCGACCGGCGACCCCGCGGTCGCCCTGGCCCGCACGGCCAGCAGCGTCTTCGACCTGTTGGCCAACACCCTGGAGTCGGGCGAGCGCGAGCTCCAGCTGGTCCAGTCGCAGGCCACCATCGCCGAGCCGCAGATGCAGTTCGAGGTCACCCGGCTGCCGTGAGACCACACGGCCCGCGCACGCAACCTTTCTCCGGGCGTGGACGTCCCACCGGTATGAGCAGGCTCTCCCCCGCCGTCGCCGCTGTCCTGGCCGCCACGCTGCTGGCTGCCTGCGGATCGGTGGGCGGTGGCGCGGGAGGTGGCGGCTCCGCCTCGCCGACCATGGACGACCGGGACCGGGCGCAGCGGGCGGCCCAGCTGCTCGACCGGTACGCCGACGCCCGCAAGACCAGCGACTCCCCCGCCCTCGACCTCGGCGACCAGCTCGAGCAGCAGGAGGGCGACTGGGAGCCCGCGGTCGGCGAGAACAACAAGCTGGCCTGGCTCACCGGTCACCTCGTGGCGGTCGCCCCGCTGCCCGACGCCCCCGGGCCGGGTCGGGTGCTCGACGGGACGGTGGGCGGCGTCACGACGACCGTCGTCTCCGCCGACGACGCCCTCGCGGCGATGACCTCGCGGCGCAGCAACTGCGACGGGTGCACCGACCTGCGGGTCACCGGAGCGGTGCTGACCACGATGGACGTGCGGACCTCGGCAGGGGTCGTCACCGTGCCCGGCTGGCGGTTCTCGTTGGACGGCACCGCCGTGACCCTGCTCCGGGTGGCGATCCCCGCGTCGGCTCTCGTCCGCACCCCCGTGGACTGGACGCCCGCGCCCGGCGACGGCCTGCGCCCGGAGTCCTTCGACCTCGCTCCGGACGGCCGGACGATGACCCTGGTCTTCACCGGCGCGCCCGACGAGCCGGGGGCGTGCGGTGCCGACTACCGCGGCGAGGCCTTCGAGTCGGACCAGGCCGTCGTCGTCGCCGTGGTGCAGATCCCGCGCGAGCCCAGTGGTCAGGACATCGCCTGCGCGGCGATCGGCGCCGTGCGGATGGTCGACGTGACCCTCCACCGCGAGCTCGGCGACCGCACCGTGCTCAGCCTCGCCGACGGACAGCAGGTCGTGCAGGGCTCGGCCCGCACGATCGGGCCGCCCCTGCGCTGACCCGGCCACGCGGCACACCTCAGGGTGCGGGCTAGAGGATGACGAGGTCGTCGCGGTGCACGACCTCACGCTCGTACTCCGGACCCAGCTCCTTGGCCAGCTCGCGCGTCGAGCGACCCAGCATCCCCGGCAGCTCGGCCGAGGTGTAGTTGACGAGACCACGGCCGATCACGCGGCCCTCGGGCGCGCAGAGGTCGACCGGGTCGCCGTCGGAGAAGGTGCCCTCGACGCCGGTGATCCCGGCCGGCAGCAGGGAGGTCCGACGCTCGGTCACCGCGCGCACGGCTCCGGGGTCGAGCAGCAGGCGCCCCATCGGGGTGGTGGCGTGGGCCAGCCAGAGCTTGCGGGAGGTGCGCTTCGAGCCGGTCGGGACGAAGACCGTGCCGACGTCCTCCCCTGCCAGCGCCCGCTCGACCTGCTCGGCGCTGGTCAGCACCGTCGTGATGCCGGCGGCGTTGGCGATCGAGGCCGCCTCGACCTTGGTCACCATGCCGCCGCTGCCGACGCTCGACCCGGTGCCGCCGATGACGACGTCGTCGAGCCCCGCGCCCCCGATGACCGTGGGGACGCGCTTGCTGCCCGCCTTGGTCGGGGGCCCGTCGTACAAGGCGTCGACGTCGGTGAGCAGCACGAGGCCGTCGGCGTGCACGAGGTGGGCCACCAGCGACGCCAGCCGGTCGTTGTCGCCGAACCGGATCTCGTGGGTGGCCACGGTGTCGTTCTCGTTGACGATCGGCACGATCCCGAGCTCGAGCAGCCGGTCGAGGGTGCGGCGGGCGTTCGTGTAGTGCGAGCGCCGGGTCACGTCGTCGGCGGTGAGCAGCACCTGCCCCACCGTCAGCCCGTGGGCGCCGAAGGCACGTTGGTATGCCGCGACGAGGGCTCCCTGCCCCACGCTGGCTGCCGCCTGCTGCGTCGCGAGGTCCCACGGCCGCTTGGTCAGCCCCAGGGGTGCGATGCCCGCGGCGATGGCACCCGAGGACACCAGCACGACCTGGTGGCCGGCGTTGCGGCGCTTCGCGAGCACGTCGACGAGGGCGATGAGCCGCTGCTCGTCGAGCGCCCCTCCGCCGACGTCGGTCAGGCTGGAGGAGCCGATCTTGACCACCAGGCGCCGGGCGCGCGCCACGTCGCCCCGGCGGTCGACCGCGCTCATTCCTCGGTGTCCTCGTCCTTCGCAGTGGCCCAGTGGCCGGCCCGCCGCTCGGCGGCCAGCTCGTCGCGGGCGACGGTCCGGGCGACCCGGCGCTCGGCGTAGTCGGCCCGCTTGTCGTCTCGGGTGGGGCGGGTGGCCTCGTCGAGCCGCAGGTCGGTGCCGCGGGCGCCGAGCAGCTCGGCCCCGGCCACGAGGGTGGGCTCCCAGTCGAAGACCACCGCGTTGTCCTTCGGCCCGATCAGCACGGTCGCCCCGGCCACCGCACCGGCCTTGAACAGGGCCTCCTCGATGCCGGCCCGGCCGAGCCGGTCGGCGAGGTAGCCGACGGCCTCGTCGTTGGAGAAGTCGGTCTGGCGGACCCAGCGGGTGGGGCGCTCCCCCTCGATGCGGAAGACCTCACCGTCGGCGGTGTTCTCGCGGATGACCTTGAAACCCGAGTCGTCAACGGCCTTGGGCCGGATGACGATGCGCTGCGGCGTGGCCGCGGCGACCGCCTCGATCTCGGCGCGGGCCTCAGCGACGTGTCGGGCCATCGCGAAGGTCAGCTCACGCAGCCCGGTGTGGGCCACGGCGGACACGACGAAGACCTCGATGCCGCGCGCCTCGAGGTCGGGCTTGACCATCTCGGCCAGCTCGAGCGCGTCGGGGACGTCGGACTTGTTGAGCACGACGATGCGGGTGCGCTCGGCCAGCGGGCGACCACCCAGCGTCGCGTCCGGGACGTACTGGGCGAGCTCGCGCTCGATGACGTCGAGGTCGGTCATCGGGTCGCGACCGGGCTCGAGCGTCGCGCAGTCGATGACGTGCACCAGCACCGAGCACCGCTCGACGTGGCGCAGGAACTCCAGGCCCAGGCCCTTGCCCTCGCTGGCGCCGGGGATCAGGCCCGGCACGTCGGCGATGGTGAACCGGCTCTCGCCGGCCTGCACCACACCGAGGTTCGGGACCAGGGTGGTGAACGGGTAGTCGGCGATCTTCGGCCGGGCGGCCGACAGCACCGACACGAGCGAGGACTTGCCCGCCGACGGGAAGCCGATCAGGGCGACGTCGGCCAGGGACTTGAGCTCGAGCACGATGTCGAGGGCGTCGCCGGGCTCCCCGAGCAGGGCGAAGCCGGGCGCCTTGCGACGGGCCGACGAGAGGGCCTTGTTGCCCAGGCCACCGCGACCACCCTTGGCGACGACGAACTCCCCGTCGAGCCCGACGAGGTCCATCAGCACGTCCCCGGAGCCGTCCTTGACCACGGTGCCCTCGGGCACGGTCAGCACGAGGTCGCCGCCGTCGGCGCCGTTGCGCTCGTCACCGGCGCCGGGCTTGCCGTTGGTCGCCTTGCGGTGGGGGTGGTGGTGGTAGTCGAGGAGCGTGGTGACGTTCGGGTCGACCCGCAGGATGACGTTGCCACCCCGCCCGCCGTTGCCCCCGTCGGGGCCGCCGAGCGGCTTGAACTTCTCGCGCTTGACCGAGGCCACGCCGTGTCCGCCATCGCCGGCGGCGACGTGCAGCACGACGCGGTCGACGAACGTGGTCATGGGGCTCTCATTTCTGGTCGGTGAGGACGTACTCAAGTAAAGACGATCATGGGAAAGACGTGCGGAGGGGGCGGGCCCGTGTCGGGCCCGCCCCCTCCGGTGCGGTGCGTCACGTGGTCAGGCCACGCGGCATACCGAAAGTTCTTGATCTCCTGCTTCGCCCGGAAGTTCAGCTGGCGTCCGAGGTCTCCAGCGGGACGATGTTGACGACCTTGCGCCGACGCTTCGTGCCGAACTGGACGTTGCCCTTGACGAGCGCGAACAGCGTGTCGTCGCCGCCACGGCCGACGCCGTCGCCGGGGTGGAAGTGCGTGCCGCGCTGACGGACGAGGATCTCGCCCGCGTTGACGAGCTGGCCGCCGAAGCGCTTCACGCCGAGGAACTGTGCGTTCGAGTCGCGACCGTTACGGGTCGAGGACGCACCCTTCTTGTGTGCCATGTCAGTACCTGCCTTCTCTGGGTCTCTGGTCCGAAACTCAGGCGTCGATCGAGGTGATCTTGACCTGGGTCAGGTGCTGACGGTGGCCCTGACGCTTGCGGTAGCCGGTCTTGTTCTTGTACTTCATGATCGTGATCTTGGGGCCCTTGGCGGCCTTGACGACCTCAGCCTTGACGGAGACCTTGGCGAGCTTGTCGGCATCGCTGGTCACGGTCGACCCGTCGACGACGAGAAGGGGGACGAGGTCGATGCTGTCGCCGGCCTTGCCGCTGACCTTGTCGATGATGAGGACATCGCCGACGGAAACCTTCTCCTGGCGACCACCAGCGCGAACAATCGCGTACACGTGGAACTCTCTTTCCTACTTCGGGTGGCACGCGCTCTCTGTCTGGACCGGCCGGCAGCTACCCACGCTGCGATCGAACACCGAAGTGAGCGAACACAGACGCGGACGCCGGACGGTGGGCGCACCAAGGCACAAGATTACCGGGTGGAGGGCGTGCCGACCAAACCGGCGGTCGTGCGGCACACCAGCAGTCAACCCACCGGTATGCCGCCCGGCTCAGAAGTGCTCGGCGGGCGCCTCCGCGCCGCCTGAGCCGGCGTCGTCGCCCGCGACCGCACGAGGCGGTCCGGCGGGTGCCACGACCCGGCCGCGCCGACGCCGCTTGGGGGCGGCCGCGACGGGCTCGGGCGTGGGCTCCGGCTCCGGGGTCGGCTCCGGGGTCGGCTCGGGCTCCGGCTCAGGGGCCGGCTCCGGCTCGGGGGCCTCCTCGGCCACGGGCTCGGCCACGGACTCGGCCACGGACTCGGTGTCGCCGCGGTCGGGCTGCTGCTGCTCGACGTCCTCGTGCACCTCGAGGGCCGGAGCGTCCTGGGCGTCGTCGAGGTCGTGGTCGCCGTGCAGGTCGTCGTGGTGGTGGTCGGCGGACTTCAGAGCCGCGGCGTGCGCCGCTGCGGCGATCTGAGCCGGCGTCGGCCCGGAGTGCACCGGCTGGGGGGCCGGCTCGGGCGTCGTGCCGGCCGCACCGGCGCGACCACGACGACCGCGACCGCTACGGGCGGCCTGGCCACCGGCGCCGGCACCGCCGCCGTTGGCACCGTTGTCGCGACCGCTGTCGCGGCCACCGTCGCCACCGCCGGACGGCTTCTCGACCGGGTCGGCGTGCACGATGATCCCGCGTCCACCGCAGTGCTCGCAGTTCTCGGAGAAGACCTCGATGAGACCGGACCCGACCCGCTTGCGGGTCATCTGGACCAGGCCGAGCGAGGTGACCTCGGCGACCTGGTGCTTGGTGCGGTCGCGGCCGAGGCACTCGAGGAGGCGTCGCACGACGAGGTCACGGTTGCTCTCGAGCACCATGTCGATGAAGTCGATGACGATGATCCCGCCGATGTCGCGCAGCCGGAGCTGGCGGACGATCTCCTCGGCGGCCTCGATGTTGTTCTTGGTGACCGTCTCCTCGAGGTTGCCACCCGACCCGACGAACTTGCCGGTGTTGACGTCGACCACGGTCATGGCCTCGGTGCGGTCGATGACCAGGGAGCCACCGGAGGGCAGCCAGACCTTGCGGTCCATGGCCTTGGCGATCTGCTCGTCCACGCGGTAGTGGGTGAACAGGTCCTCCTCGGAGGTCCACTTCTTCAGCCGCTCGGCGAGGTCGGGGGCGACGTCGCCGAGGTACTCGCTGACCTCTCCCCAGGCCTGGTCGCCGGCCACCACGAGCGAGGTGAAGTCCTCGTTGAACACGTCGCGGATGACCCGCACGGTCAGGTCGGGCTCGCCGTGGACCAGGGACGGCGCGCCGCCCTTGCCCTTGCTCTTGGAGTCGGCCTTGGCCTTGATCTTGTCCCAGGTCTTGGTGAGCCGCTCGACGTCGGCGCGCAGCTCCTCCTCGCTGGCCCCTTCGGCGGCGGTGCGCACGATCACGCCGGCGCTGTCCGGGACGACCTCCTTGAGGATCCCCTTGAGGCGGCTGCGCTCGGTGTCGGGGAGCTTGCGGGAGATGCCGGTCATCGAGCCCTCGGGCACGTAGACCAGGTAACGGCCCGGGAGCGAGATCTGGCTGGTCAGGCGGGCGCCCTTGTGGCCGATCGGGTCCTTGGTGACCTGCACGAGGACGGTGTCACCCGACTTCAGGGCGTTCTCGATCCGCTTCGGCTGGTTGTTCTCCAGGCCCGCGGCGTCCCAGTTGACCTCACCGGCGTAGAGCACGGCGTTGCGGCCCTTGCCGATGTCGACGAAGGCGGCCTCCATCGACGGGAGCACGTTCTGGACCCGACCGAGGTAGACGTTGCCGGCCATCGACGCGTTGGTCTCGCGCGAGACGTAGTGCTCGACCAGGACGTTGTCCTCGAGGACGCCGATCTGGGTGCGGCCCTCGCGCTCACGGACGACCATCACCCGCTCGACGCTCTCGCGACGGGCCAGGAACTCGGCCTCGGTGATGATCGTGCGGCGACGACCGGCCTCGCGGCCCTCGCGGCGACGCTGCTTCTTGGCCTCCAGGCGGGTCGACCCCTTGACGCTCTGCGGCTCGTCGCGGCGCGACTCACGCACCCGGGTCACGGTGCCGGGCGGGTCGTCGCCCTCGGCGGAGGAACCGCTGCGGCGACGACGACGGCGACGACGGCTCGACGAGCCGTCACCCTCGAGGCCCTGGTCGTCCGGTGCCTCGGCGTCCTGGGTGTCGGAGCCGGCCTCCTCGTCCTCGTCAGAGAACGCGGCGGCGTCGGACTCGCCCTGACCGCGACCACGGCCGCGACCCTTGCCACCGCGGCGACGACGACGGCGACCGCCCTCGCCGCCACCGTCGGTCTCGTCGTCGCGGTGCTGGCTCGCGTCGTCCTGGTCGTCCTGGTCGGCCGGCTCGGCGGCGGTGTCGTCGGCCTCGGCGGACTGCGCGTCAGCCTGGGCGCCGCGGCCTCGGCCACGACGACGCCGGGGCGCCGGGGCCTTGTCCTCGGCGGCCGGCAGGTCCGTGGCGGCGTCCGCGCCGGACGCCTCAGCGGTCTCGGCGGAGTCCGCGGTGTCGGAAGCGGGCGCGGCGACCTGCGGCGGGCCGGCGGCCTTGGTCGCGGCGCGACGGCGGGTCGGCCGGGCGGCGGCCGGGTCGGGCGCCTGGAACAGCACGCCGAAGCTGGGGACGGTGGCCGCGGTGGGCTGCCCGTCGGCGCCCAGCTCGTCCTCGTCCTCGCTCGGGATGGGCTCGATGGCGGCGGCATCGCCGGCGGCGTCGGTCGGGGCCGCGAGCAGGGCTGCGGCAGCGTCCTCGGCGGTCGGCTCGGCCGCGGGCTCGTCCGCGGGGGCGGCCTTGCTCACCTTCTTGGCGGTGGCCTTCTTCGCGGTGGTCTTCTTCGCCGTCGCCTTCTTGGCGGCGGTCTTCTTGGCAGCGGCCTTCTTGGCCGTCTTCGGAGCCGGTGCGTCGCCCTCGGCCGGTGCCGCGGAGTCAGCGGTAGCGGACTCAGCGGTAGTGGACTCGGTGGTGGCCGGCTGGTCGGCCTCGCCCTCGGCGGGTGCCACCGGCGCGGAGGCCTTCTTGGTGGCCCGACGGGCGCGCTTGCGGGCCGGCGCCGGAGCGCTCGTGGCGCCCCCGGCGTTGTCGGCGCCAGCGGCGCTATCGCCCCCAGCGGCGCTCTCGGCGCTCTCGGCGCTCTCGGTGCTCTCGGCGCTCTCGGTGCTCTCCGAGGGAGCGTCCTGCGACGAGGAGTCGGGGTTGAACAGGTCTTCCGTGGAGGCCATCCGTGGCGTCCTTCCGTCACCCACGGGCGAAGGCCACACCGAGAGTCCGGATCGGACTCTCCCTCGGCCACGTGGTGCGCGGTGTTGCTCGTGTCGGCGGCGGGTGCCGTCGGCACGGAAGTCGGTTGGGCTACGCCTGTCGAGGCTCGCGCAGGTCGCGCGGCACCAGGTCAGGCGCCGTCGTCGTCCTTGTCGGCAGCCAGTGGATCAGCCACCCCAGCGGTTGCGGGTCGCAGCGGGCCTTGCGCCAGTCGGGTCACCAGGGGTGGTGTCGGTGGCGCCAGCTCCGTGGCTGCTCGCAGCGCGGTCAGGACGTCGTCGGGGCGTACGGCCGGTGTGGTGTGCCGTACAACCACCCGAAGTATCGCACAGTCGGGCCGCTGCGACGGCTCGGTGGTCATCGACACGACGGCAGACCGCACGTCGAACGTCTTGGGCCCGGTCTTGAAGGTCCTGGTCACCTCGACCCGGTCGAGCGCGAGGAGCTGGTCTGCGGCGGCCTGCAGCTGCTCGGCCGTGACCCCCGGGAAGTCCAGCACCCAGTCGCTGCCCTGGAGGCGGTCGGCGAGGGCGCCCGGAGCGGCCTCGACCACCTCGAGCACGTCGAGGCCCTCGGGGAGCGCCTCGTCGAGGGCTCGGCGCACCGACTCGGGGTCGACCCGCTCGGTCACCGAGATCTCGAAGTACTCCGCCTCGCTGGCGGTCCCCGTCGGCGCCGCGTTCGCGTAACTGATCTTGGGGTGCGGGTGGAACCCGGCCGAGAACGCCATCGGCACCCCAGCCCGACGCAGGGCGCGCTCGAGGGCACGCTGGAAGTCCCGCGTCGAGGAGAACCGCAGCCGGCCCCGCTTGGCGTACCGGATCCGCAGCTTCTGCACCGCCAGGGCGGGTGGGGGTCCTTCGGGTACGCGTTGCCGGGCCATGGGGGCAGCCTAGGCACCTCCGTGCGAGTGGCTCCAACGGGCCATGGCGGGCCGTCGCGGAAGGTGCCACGGTGAACTCGTGGCAGCGGGCGACGTCCTGCGCGAGGTCGTGGAACGCACGGTGGTCTCGGACCACGTGGGCAAGTCCGGGGCGGGGCTCGAGCGGGTCCGGCTCCGGGACGGGCGTGCGCTCGTGGTGAAGCGGGTCGACCCCCAGCACGACGTGACCTTGGCGATGACGGGTGGCGGGCCGTCGAGGGAGTACCTCCTGTGGCGCGACGGCGCGTTCGACCGGCTGCCCCCCGGCATCGGTCACGCCGTGGTGGACGGGTGGGTCGAGGGCGACAGCACCGTCCTGGTCCTGCGGGACCTCGGCGACCACGTCCTGAGCTGGGCGGACCGGCTCTCGCCCGACCGGGCCGCCCGGACGATGACGGCAGTCGCCTCCCTCCACCGCGCCTTCCTCGGCCAGGCGCCGCCCGACCTGGCTCCGCTGGACCTCGTCCTGACGCTCTTCACGCCGCGCCGGATCCGGGCGGCGGAGCTGGCCGAGGTCGAGCTCATGCAGCTGGCGCTGCGCGGGTGGGAGCTGTTTGGTGACGCCGTCCCCACCGACGTCGCCGAGGCCGTGCTCGGCCTGCTCGACGATCCCGCTCCGCTCGTGACGGCCCTGCACCACGCGCCGGCCACGCTGGCCCACGGTGACCTCGCCACCGTCAACATGGCGTTCGACGGTGACGACCTCGTCCTCCTCGACTGGGCGATGGCGACGCAGGGACCGGGAGCCC
This sequence comes from Phycicoccus sp. Soil802, assembly GCF_001429605.1. Taxonomy (GTDB): domain Bacteria; phylum Actinomycetota; class Actinomycetes; order Actinomycetales; family Dermatophilaceae; genus Pedococcus. The sequence goes on along the minus strand of NZ_LMSS01000004.1, from coordinate 355,822 downwards.
TCGACGTCGCCCGGTTCGTCGCGGGGTGCTCCTCGGTGGTCGACGCCACCAGGGAGGACCTGATCGGGTGGTACCGCGCGGCGGCCGGGCCGGCGTGCGACGACCGGACCATGCACCTCGGACTGCTGTCGGCCATGGTCTGGCTGGGGTGGAACAAGGCGCTCGACGCGGTCGAGCACCCGGATCCGGCGATCCGGGCCCGGGAGAGGACGGACCTCGCCTGGTGGGTGGACGCCACCCGAACGGCACTGGAGAGCGGAGCGATCTGATGGACCTCAACACGCTGTACCACCGCACGGTCGAGCGCTGGGCCGACGTCGTCGTCGCCGTCCGTGACGACCAGTGGGACTCCCCCACCCCCTGCAGCGAGTGGACCGTGCGCGACCTCGTCAACCACATCACCTCGGAGGACCTGTGGACCGCCGCCCTCCTGGAGGGGCGGACCATCGAGGAGGTGGGCTCCAGCCTCGACGGCGACCTGCTCGGTGACGACCCGGTCGGTCGGTCGATCGATGCGGCGAAGGCGGCCACGACGTCGGTCGCGGACCGGCTCCCCCGGGGTGGCACCGTGCCGCTCTCGTTCGGCGACACGGAGGTGTCCGAGTACGTCTGGCAGCTCGCCGCCGACCACCTGATCCACTCCTGGGACCTGTCGGCGGCCACCGGGACCGACCGACGCCTCGACCCGGTGCTCATGGCAGGGGTGGCCCGCTGGTGGGCCGACCGCGAGGAGCTGTACCGGGACGGTGGAGCGGTGGGGGCGCGCGCGATCTCGCACGGCGGCCAGCAGGGCGACCTGCTCGCCACCTTCGGTCGAGACGCGGAGTGGGGACCCAACCACGCCTGCGCCGCCCGCTTCCTGCGCGCCTTCGGCAGCGGCGACATGGACGCGGCCCGGCTCGAGATGACCGCCGACTGCGTGTTCGAGGCGACCGGTCCGGCACCCGACGGGGTCCGCCACGAGGGAGCCGACGCCGCCCACTCCGTGTGGACCCAGATGTTCGCCGAGACCACGAACCCGCTGTTCTCCACCGAGGAGCAGTTCGTCGCGGGCGACCGGGCCGTGGTCCGGTGGTCCTACAGCTGGACCGACGACCAGGGCGCTCCCGGCCACATCCGCGGGGTCGACGTCATCCGGTTCCGGGACGGGCTCATCTGCGAGAAGCTCTCCTACGTCAAGGGCTGAGACCCCCCACCTACGGAATCCGCAGTCTCGTGCGGGCGGCCGGCTCGCGGTCCTAGCGTGTCCCCATGGCAGACCTCGACCGCGCCCGGCTGGCCACCCTCCTGCAAGCCGAGCAGGCGGCATACACCGGACGGCACCCACGCAGCCGCGCCCTCTTCGAGGAAGCCGGCAACCTCTTCGGCCGGGTGCCGATGACGTGGATGAACATGTGGTCGGGCGGCTTCCCGCTCTACCTCGACCACGCCTCGGGCAACCGCGTGACCGATGTCGACGGCCACACCTACGTCGACTTCGCGCTCGGCGACACCGGCGCCATGGCGGGGCACTCTCCCGCCGCGACCGTGGCCGCGGTGCAGCAGCGGGCCGGTGAGCTCGGCGGGATCACGACCATGCTCCCGACCGCTGACGCGCAGTGGGTGGGCGCCGAGCTCGAGCGACGGTTCGGTATGCCGTTGTGGAGCTTCACGCTGTCGGCCACCGACGCGAACCGGTGGGCGATCCGACTGGCGCGGCTCGCGACCGGGCGGCCCAAGGTGCTCGTCTTCGCCTACTGCTACCACGGCTCAGTCGACGAGGCGTTCGCGCTGCCCGGACCCGACGGCAAGGCCCAGAGCCGTCCCGGCAACGTCGCTCCCCCGGTCGACCTCGACCTCACGACGCGCGTCGCGACGTGGAACGACCTCGCCTCGGTCGAGGCGGCGCTGGCCCACGGCGACGTGGCGGCGGTGCTCACCGAGCCCGCCCTCACCAACATCGGGATCGTCCTGCCCGAGCCCGGGTTCCTCGAGGGCGTGCGGGAGCTGGCCACGAGGTACGGCGCGCTGCTGATGGTCGACGAGACGCACACCTTCTCGGCGGGCTGGGGCGGCGCGACGACCGCGTGGTCCCTCGAGCCCGACATGCTCGTCATCGGCAAGTCCATCGGTGGCGGGATCCCGTGCGGCGCCTACGGGTTGTCGCGCGAGGTCGCGCAGGCCATCACCCGGCACACCGAGGCGGGCGACGCCGACATCGTCGACGTGGGCGGCGTCGGGGGCACCCTCGCCGGCAACGCCCTCTCGACGGCTGCCATGCGAGCGACCCTCGGCGAGGTGCTGACCCGCGAGGCCTTCGCCCACATGACCGAGCTCGCGACCGCCTTCACGACGGGGGTCCAGCAGACCCTCGACGAGCTCGACGTCCCGTGGTCGATCAGCCGGCTCGGTGCGCGGGCGGAGTACCGCTTCGCCCGCCCGGCACCGCGCTCGGGTGAGGAGTCCGCCGCGGCAGCCGACGACGCGCTCGACGCCTACCTGCACCTCGCGATGGCCAACCGGGGCATCCTCATGACGCCGTTCCACAACATGGCGCTGATGTGCCCGGAGACCTCGCGGGACGACGTCGACCTGCACACCCGGGTCTTCCGCGAGGTCGTCGGCGCCCTCTTCGCCTGACCGCTGGGCGCACGGACCGATATGTCCGGGTGACGGTGCCGAGCACCCGGCGTAACTTCGGGAGGTGGACCACTTCGCTGGGAAGCGGCCCCTGCGAGAGAAAGCGGAGGGTTGAGGTGTTCATCCAGATCATCCAGGGAAAGTGTCGGGACGCGGACCGAATGCGCCGGCTGACCGACGAGTGGCGCGAGGAACAGGGCCCCAAGGCCGAGGGCTGGCTGGGTGGGACCTACGGGATCACCGACGACAACGAGTTCGTGGGCGTGGTCCGGTTCGAGAGCCGGGAGGCTGCCGCCCGCAACTCCACGAGGCCCGAGCAGGGTGAGTGGTTCATGAAGATGCAGGAGTGCTTCGACGGCGACGTCACGTTCCACGACTGCGACAACGCCCAGATGTTCCTCAACGGCGGGTCCGACGACGCCGGCTTCGTGCAGGTCATGCAGGGCCGGCTCAGCGACCCGGAGCGGTTCCGCCGGTTCATGGACCAGCCGATGGACATGCTGCAGGAGCAACGCCCGGAGATCATCGGCGGCACCATCGCCATCGACGAGGACGGCTTCTTCACCGAGACGATCGCCTTCCGGAGCGAGGAAGAGGCCCGGATCGGCGAGAAGAAGGAGATGCCCGAGGACCGTCGTCGCGAGTTCGAGGACGAGATGTCGCAGGTCAGCGACATGCGGTACCTCGACCTGCACCAGCCGTGGTTCGCGAGCCGGATGGGCTAAGCCCTCAGGACCTGGACCACATGAGCGCCGCGCCCACCCCGCGGCGGCGATGCTCGACGTCCACCCACACGCTGCCGAGAGGCAAACGTATGCCGCCCGCTCAGCCATGGCGCGAAGCCTAGGCGAGCGGGCGGCATACCCCAGCCCTCTCCGCACGAGCGGCTGGGGGGTGGCACCAGCGGGCGGGTTGAAGGGGACCCGACCACTGGTGCGCGGCGGTCTGGAGGAGGCGACCGCGGCCACTGCCATTGGACAACGCTGCGGGGTCATCCTCCGATGACAAATGTCACCGGTTTCATGTGAGTTCCCTGAGAGTGGTGCACCGGCGGACGGGTGAAGGGACCCGCCCGCCGGTGCCCGGCGGTCAGGAGGAGGCGACCGCGTTCAACCACGCTTGTCCGTTGGGGACGCCGACTCCGGTGACGTCGTCGTACCCGGGGCGGACGTGGATGGTCAGGGCGGCATCGCTGTCGAAGGTCCGCTCGCTGTAGACGTAGCCCGCGGAGGCGTCCACGCCGTTCACGTAGTCGGACCGGACGTCACCGGGGTAGGTGGCGAGGTCGGTCTTGGTGATGTCGATGCTCGAGCCGCGCGCGCCGTAGAGCACCGGGTTGGCCAGGCCGAAGGCGTGTCCGGCCTTCTGCTGGGCGAGGGCGAACATGCCTGCGTAGAGCGGAGAGGCCAGCGAGGTGCCGCCGATCCGGTACTCGGAGTACTGCTGCGAGCCGTCCGGGAAGGTCTGGGTCTCCCCGACGAGCATGCCCGTGTTCGGGTCACCGAGCGCCGCGACGTCAGGCACCGCACGCATCGCGCCGCCACCGTAGGTCTGCGAGATGGCGCCGGGCACGACACCCGCCTGGTAGGAGGGCTGGGCGAACAGCCGCGAGGTGCCACCGCCGCTCCCGTAGAGGAACGCAGGAGTGTTCCACGTCCTCGTGGCCTTGTTCAGCGTGCCCTTGGCCGTCTCCCACCCGAGCTCGAAGACCCGGCCGTTCGACTGCGAGACACCAGCGCTGGTGCCTCCCACTGCCGTGACGTAGGGACTGGAGGCCGGCCAGTCCGGCGTCGGGCTCGCGCCCGCGACACCACCGGTCTCGTCGGCGTCGTCGCCCGAGGAGAAGAACAGCGTCATGCCCTCGGCAGCGGCCTGGACCTGGGTGTCCAGCGACGGCTTGATGGTGCCCGTCGGGAGCGCCTCGCCGCCGTAGCCGTAGGAGTTGGTGACGATGTCGACCAGGTGTCCGTCGACCACCCGGTTCATGATCGCGTCGAGGTCGCGGTAGTTGTTCGGCGCACCGATGTAGGTGATGTCCGCCCCCGGGGCCATCGTGTGGACGGCCTCGACGTCGAGGGTCTCCTCACCGGCCCAGCCCTGCGGGTCCTGCCTCGGGTTCTCCGGGCGGTTGTACGTGCCCGGGGCCACGACCTGGCTGAAGTGCCCGCTGAGCGAGGGCAGCCCGTGCGCCGCGGAGTAGGTGTTGGCGTCCTGCAGGATGGTCGGCGAGGCGTAGCCGTCGATGATGCCGACCTTCACGCCGCGTCCGTCGTTGCCCGAGCCGATCGCCCCGGTCATGCCGTAGAGGCCCTGGAGCTGCGCCCCGGCATACCCCTTGGGCGCGAAGGCGCTCGGCGAGGACGGCAGCGGGGTGCCATCGGGGGTGGGCGTGTTCTGCACCGTCTTCTGGCCCCAGTAGTCGCTCATCGGCTGGGCGTTGCGGAACAGCGCCGGACCCGGGGTCACCTTGTCCTGGTGGGCCAGGGTCTGCGACTCGTCGAGCCCGACCACGCCCTCCACTGCGGTGAGGTTCGCCGGCACCTTGAGCGCGGTGGCGTTGCCACGCACCGTCTTGCCCTCGGTGCGGTACTCCGCGAACGAGGTGTCGAACGCCTTGGCGGCCTGGGCGAGGGTGCCGGTGGCCTCGACGTACTTGCGGTTGGCCGGGACCGCACCGACGGTGAAGCCCTGGCCCTTGAGCCACGACGAGACGCTGTCGACGTCAGCCTGGGCCGGCGAGAACTTGGCGCGGAACTGCGCGGGGGTCAGGAACTTCTGGTAGCTGGCGCTGCCGGGGGTCGAGACCGCGTTCGCGTAGGCCGCGGCCGCGTCACCTCCTCGGTAGTTGAGGTACACGCGGAAGGTGACCTGCTGGGTGGCGTCGGTGGAGCCGGTGCGGTTCTTCGCGGCGGCCCACGACGGGACGCTGCCGGGCAGGGCGTGGGGCCCGGCAGTGGTGGCCAGCGCGGAGCCGGCCGATGCTGCGGTGACCAGGGCTGCTGCACCGAGGGCGGCGCAGGCGGTTCTCGAGAGACGGGACATGAAACCTCCGGAACGGGGTGGCGACGCAGCCGGGTCTCGGCTGAGCCGGGTGGAGCGGTTTCATTCGACAACCATTTCGCACCCCGACCCGATGACAAATGTCAGGGCTTTCGGATGCGTTCCATGGCGCGGATGTGAGCCCGTGGCGCCCGCACCGCGCGTCACCTCCTGAAAGGCGATGCTGCCGGGCCGCACGGCTCGCCAGCATCGCCGTGTTGCCCCCGGAAATCGTCCTAAGGCATGACGCCACGAACGGTCACGAGGGGCACTCTTGTCGTGGAGTGCCCGCGCTGAAGGGGCCCACGAGCAGTCCGACGCGGTCGCGACCGCGATCGTGAGTTCTGCCCTGAGGAGCACCCATGTCTGGGAAGTCAATGCTGCGACGGCTCGTGCTGGCCGTCGTCTCCGTCACCGTCCTCGTCATCCCCGTCGCCGTGGGCTCGACCGCCTCGGCGGCCATCGCCGGACCCGTCACGTGGCACGTCCGCGTCGGCGCCGAGACCCCCGACATGGCCGTCACCGCGATGGCCTTCCTGCCCAAGGACGTCTGGGTCGACGCGGGCGACACCGTCCACTGGACAGCCAACAGCGCAGAGCCGCACACCGTGACCTTCCTCGCGCCGGGGACGGCCCTGCCCGAGTTCAACCCGTTCGACCCGTCCCAGACCACGGTCCAGGGATCCTCCACGTATGACGGCACCGCCTATGCCAACTCCGGGATCATGGCCACGCAGCCGATCTTCGTCTTCACCGACCCGGTCGCCACGTACGACCTGACCTTCACGGCCACGGGCGACTTCACGTACGTGTGCCTGCTGCACGGCCTGATGATGACGGGGACGGTGCACGTGCGTCCGGCGGGCACGGCCTACCCCTACACCCAGCGTGACTACGACCGGGTGGGGACGCAGCAGGCCAACGCGACCCTCCACCGAGGACGCACCGCCTGGCGCGAGGCCAAGCTGGCCCATGCCACCACCGGCTCCCGTGTGCTCGTCGGCGTGGACGGCGAGGGCTTCGGGGTGTCGCGGTTCGTCCGTGACCGGATCGTCGTGCACGTGGGCCACACCGTGTCCTTCTACGTCGCCGGACCCGGCGCGCCGCACACCGTGACCTTCGGTCAGGAGCCCCCGGGGCTCGCCATCCTGGCTCCGTCCGGCGACCCGACCCACTTCGCCGGTGGGGACCTCAACAGTGGGGTGCTCGCGCCCGGTGCGCCGTTCGACGTCACCTTCACCACCGTGGGCACGTTCCACTACATCTGCGCCATCCACGACGACATGGGCATGGTCGGTGACGTGGTCGTCGTCCCCTGACCCCGAGGGAGTGTGAGCGATCCGCCGGGCCAGAGCCCGTCGGATCACTCACACTCTCGCGGTGGGTCGCTCAGTGGGTGTGGGAAGCCACCGTGGACGCGAGCATGCCCTCGCGACCGGCACCGACGACGGTGAGCGGCAGCAGGGTCTTGCCGGTCGGCCCGATCTCGATGTCGGTGCCCATCTGGGGGCAGACACCACAGTCGAAGCAGGGCGTCCAGCGGCAGTCGTCGACCTCGGTCTCGTCGAGGGCGTCCTGCCAGTCGGCCCACAGCCACTCCTTGTCGAGGCCGGAGTCGATGTGGTCCCAGGGCAGCACCTCGGTCTCACCGCGCTCACGCGTGGTGTACCAGGCGACGTCGACCGGCAGGTCGGCCAGCGCGGTCTCGGCCGCCGTCATCCAGCGGTCGTAGGAGAAGTGCTCGCTCCAGCCGTCGAACCGGCCGCCGTCACGCCACACCTGCTCGATGACCCGGCCGACCCTGCGGTCGCCGCGCGACAGCAGTCCCTCGACGATGCCGGGCTTGCCGTCGTGGTAGCGGAAGCCGATCGAGCTGCCGTAGCGACGGTCGGACCGGATCGCGTCGCGCAGCTTGGCGAGCCGCGCGTCGGTCTCCTCGTCACCGAGCTGCGCGCACCACTGGAAGGGCGTGTGCGGCTTGGGGACGAAACCGCCGATCGACACGGTGCACCGGATGTCGCGGCGGCCCGAGACCTGGCGACCGGTCTCGATGACCTTCTTGGCGAGCTCGGCGATCTGGAGCACGTCCTCGTCGGTCTCGGTCGGGAGGCCGCACATGAAGTAGAGCTTGACCTGGCGCCAGCCGGCGCCGTAGGCGGCGGAGACGGTCTTGATGAGGTCGTCCTCCGACACCATCTTGTTGATGACCTTGCGGATCCGCTCGCTCCCGCCCTCCGGGGCGAAGGTGAGCCCGGAGCGGCGCCCGTTGCGGGTCAGCTCGTTGGCCAGGTCGATGTTGAACGCGTCGACGCGGGTGGACGGCAGCGACAGCCCGGTCTGGGTGCCCTCGTAGCGATCGGCCAGCCCCTTGGCGATGTCGGCGATCTCGGAGTGGTCGGCCGAGGACAGCGACAGCAGCCCGACCTCCTCGAAACCCGTTGCGGCCAGACCACGCTCGACCATCTCACCGATCCCGGTGATGGACCGCTCGCGCACGGGGCGGGTGATCATGCCGGCCTGGCAGAACCGGCAGCCACGGGTGCAGCCGCGGAAGATCTCGACCGACATCCGCTCGTGCACCGACTCGGCCAGCGGCACCAGCGGCTGCTTCGGGTACGGCCACGCGTCGAGGTCCATCACGGTGTGCTTCGACACCCGCCACGGCACGCCATGCGCATCCGGCTTCGGCGCGATCCGCTGGATCCGCCCGTCGGGCAGGTAGGACACGTCGTAGAGGGACGGCACGTAGACCCCGCCGGTGCGCGCGAGGCGCAGGAGCAGCTCGCGCCGGCCACCCGGCATACCCTCGGCCTTCCAGGCGCCGATGTGGTGGGTGACGGCCAGCACGGCTTCCTCACCGTCGCCCACGATCGCGGCGTCGACGAAGTCGGCGACCGGCTCGGGGTTGAACGCGGCGTGGCCGCCGGCGACGACGATCGGGTCGTCGTCCGAGCGGTCGACCGCGTGCAGCGGGATGCCGGCGAGGTCGAGGGCGGTGAGCATGTTGGTGTAGCCCAGCTCGGTCGAGAACGACAGGCCGAGCACGTCGAAGTCACGGATCGAGCGGTGCGCGTCGACGGTGAACTGAGGGACGCCGGACTCGCGCATCAGCGCCTCGAGGTCGGGCCAGACCGCATAGGTCCGCTCGGCGAGGGCGTCGGGGCGCTCGTTGAGCACTTCGTAGAGGATCATCACGCCCTGGTTGGGCACGCCGACCTCGTAGGCGTCGGGGTACATCAGCGCCCAGCGGGTGGTGAGCTCCTGCCCCTGCGGGCCGTGGCCGCCACAGTTCCAGTCCTTCACCGTGGAGTTCAGCTCGCCCCCGACGTACTGGATGGGCTTGCTGACCTGCTCGAGCAACGGCTCGAGCAGCGGGAAGACGGAGGTGCCGGGGGTGGGGTTCATGGTGGGACAAGGGTAACGGCGGTGCCGCTGGGCACCGAATACGAGCGGTCACCATCGCCGGGGCGCAGGGCTCCCACCCGCCCGGGGCGCCTCCCCTCTCACCCTTCTCCCAGCATCGGTTCCTAGCATCGCGCGGGTGTCTCGTCACCGGTTGCCACGCACGGTCCTGGCCGGCGGAGCTGCCCTCGCAGCCGCGGTCGTCGCCCTCGTGGCGGTGGTCGGCGTGGTGGGGTGGTGGGCGCCCAGCGGGTCGGCACCGGAGCCGGACCACTCCGCACGGGCCGAGAGCGCCGCCACGCCCACCCGGACGACGACCTCGTCCGCCTCGAGCCCACGGTCCGTCGTGGGAGTCGGCGACTCGGTGACCGCCGGGACCAACTGCGACTGCGCGCCCTTCGTGGCGCGGTTCGCCGAGCTGCTCGGCGCCCGGGATGGTCGGCCCGCGACGGCCACCAACCTGGGCGTCCCCGGCCTGACCACTCACTCGCTCGCCACCCAGCTGACCCAGGCCGGACCAGCCAGGTCGGTCGCCGCCGCCGACCTGGTCGTCGTGACCATCGGGGCCAACGACCTCGGACCGCTCGAGGACCGCTGGGAGCAGGGCGGCTGCGGGCCGGCCTGCCTGGCGCCCGCCGTGGCCGCCATGGCGCGCGGGCTCGCGACCGATCTCGCCAGGGTCAAGGCACTCGGCGGCTCGGGCCAGCGGGTGGAGGTGACGACCTACTGGAACGTCTTCGAGGACGGCGACGTCGCCGACCGGCAGCGCGGAGCGGGCTTCGCCGACTGGAGCGACAGCGTGACCGTGGCTGCCAACCGGGCGATCTGCGCGACGACGCGGACCTTCGGTGACACCTGCGTCGACCTCTACGCGCCGTTCCTCAGTGCGGACGGCAACCGCAACCCCACGCCGCTGCTGTCTTCCGACGGGGACCACCCCGACGCCGCTGGTCACGCCCTGATCGCCCGCGCGCTGCTGGCGGCCACCCCGCGCTGACGGCCGGGAGGTCAGCGGCTGAGGTGGGCGGACAGGAAGTCCAGGGCGCGCGGCAGCACCGCCGACCACGCCCTGAAGTTGTGGCCACCGTCGGGGACCACCTCGGTCGTCACGGACATCGGTGCGTGCACCAGGGCCACGAACCGGCGGGTGTCCCGCAGCCCCGTGCCGCTGACCTCCCCCGTCCCGATCGAGGCGAAGAGCGAGACCGGCGGGGCCGGCTGGTGTCGCAGCAGCCACTCCGGGTCGTTCAGGTCGCGCAGCACGGCCGAGCCGCCCCAGAGGTCGCCGGTCGTGTCGTCCTCGAGCGTGTGGTAGTACCCGGAGAGCGACGCACCGGAGGTGAAGACCGAGGAGTGCGTGAGGACCAGCTTGGCGGCGCAGTAGCCACCGGTCGAGTCACCCATCGCGCCCCACCCCACCGGCGACACCCGCAGGTCCTGCGAGATCGCCCGCGGGACGTCCTCACCGAGGAAGGTCAGGACCTGGGGGCCGGCCGGGACGTCGGTGCACTCGGTGTCACGCGGCGGCGCAGCGGTCGGTCGCAGCATCACGAGGACCATCGGTTTCGCCAGGTGCGCGTCGAGCTGCGACAGGAGGACCTGGGGGTACTGCATCCTGGAAACCAGCTCCCGCGTCGCGCCCGGGTAGCCGGTCATCACCTCGACCCCGGGGAACCGCTTCCGCAAGTAGGCCTTCTGGAAGTACTGCGGTGGCAGGTAGACGGCCGCCGCCTCGGACAGGCCGCTGTGGGCGCCCACCACGGTCAGGGCCTCGACCCGGCCACGAGTGGACCACTGCGCAGGCGTCGACCAGGAGTCGATGCCGGCGAGCGAGGGGTCGAAGCTGGCTGCGCGAGGAGGTCCACCGTGGTGCCGCCCGACGTGGGTGGCCGCGGCGTGGACGACCGCGCTGCCGGAGAGCGACGTGCCGAGGAGCTCGGACCAGGACCCGTAGAAGTAGCCGTAGTCGTTGAGGGCCGCCGCGACGAAGAGCACGGCGGCCAGCTGGCCGGCCACGACCAGCCCGATCCGCTGCCCGACCTGCGCCGTCCGTGGTCCGTGCACGCGGGACCAGAGCAGCAGGGTCAGGCTCGTGCACCCCAACGTCGCGACCCCCAGCGTGACCAGCAGGGGCCAACCCAGCAGGGGCATGACATGCGACCTCCGACCTGCCCCGACCGCGGAGCACGAAGCCAGCGTGCGCGCCGCGGATGTGCGGTGCCTGCGACTCCGCTGGGGGTTGGCTGGGAGCTGCCCGAGGGGACTCAGGTGGCTCCCAGCATCGCGTCCTAGCCTCGCCGCCATGCGCGCGTCCTCGGTCCGGATCATCGCCGTCTTCGGTCTGCTGCTGACCCTGGCGGTGTCCGCGCACTGGATCGGGGGCGGGCCCGACCCGGCTCCGTCGAGCCACCCCAGCGCGAGCCACCACTCGGGTCAGGTCGCCACCCCGGTCGGCTCGTCCGGGTCCCCACGCTGACCAGCCCGGACGGTCGCATACTGGAGCCGTGCCGAGCCCGGCCGAACGCGTCGCCGCGGCCATGGAGGCGGTGCCCCGCACCGGCTTCCTGCCGCCCGCCCAGCGCGCCCACAGCGACCGTGACGCGCCGCTGTCGATCGGTCACGGGCAGACGAACAGCCAGCCGACGACGGTGCGCCAGATGCTGGAGCTGCTCGACGTCCAGCCCGGCGACCGCGTCCTCGACGTGGGCTCCGGCTCGGCGTGGACCACCGCGCTCCTCGCGCACCTGACCGGCCCCGCCGGCAGCGTCACGGGCGTCGAGCGGGTGCCCGACCTGGTCGCCTTCGGAGCGGCGAACCTGGTCGCCGCCGGTATGCCGTGGGCGCACGTCGAGCGTGCCGTGCCGGGCACCCTGGGCTGGCCCTCCGGTGGTCCCTACCAGCGCATCCTCGTCTCCGCGCAGGCGCCGGCGCTGCCGGCCGAGCTGGTCGACCAGCTCTCCGCGGCAGGGGTGCTCGTGCTCCCGGTGGCGGGCCGGATGCTCCGCGTGCGGGCAGACGACGGCGGGCCGACGGTCGAGGAGCACGGGTGGTACCGCTTCGTGCCCCTCGTCGCCGACCCGCCGGCGGGGCGTGCCGCCCCGGGTCCTGCTGGCTAGCGCCTAGCCCGCGTAGTGGGCGTCGAGCGTCTCCTGGTACTTCTCGCTGACCGCCTTGCGCCGCAGCTTGAGGCTCGGGGTCAGGTCGCCGTCCTCGATCGTGAGGTCGTGGTCGAGGATCGTGAACTTCTTGATCTGCTCCCACCGGTTGAGGTTCACGTTGAGGTTGTCGATGTAGACCTGCACCATGTCGTGCGCCTCCTTCGAGGTGACGATGGCCCGGTAGTCACCGGTGACCCCGTGCAGGTCGGCCCACTCCTTGATCGCGTCGGGGTCGAGCGTGACCAGCGCCGTGACGAAGTTGTGGTCCGCGCCGTAGACCATGAACTGGCTGACGTAGGGGCACAGCCCCTTGAAGGTCGACTCGATCAGGGACGGCGCGACGTACTTGCCGCCCGACGTCTTGAAGAAGTCCTTCTTGCGGTCGGTGATCCGCAGGTAGCCGTGGTCGTCCAACGTGCCGATGTCACCGGTGTGCAGCCAGCCGTCGGCGTCCTTGGTCTCGGCGGTGTCCTCCGGCTTGTCGTGGTAGCCCTCCATTATCCCGGGGCCGCGCAGCAGCACCTCGCCGTCCTCGGCGATCTTCACCTCGGTGCCGGGCAGGGCCCAGCCCACGGTGCCGATCGCGTTGCCGGCCGGGCGGTTCACGAAGGACGCCGCACTGGTCTCCGTCAGGCCGTAGCCCTCGAGGATCGTCAGGCCGATCGAGTCGAACCAGTTGGCGATGTCCTTGTTGAGGGCCGCGGAGCCGGAGATGAAGAAGCGGATCCGGCCGCCGAACCGCTGGCGGACCTTGTGCAGCACCAGCTTGTCGGCGAGCGCGAGCTTCTTGGCGAGCAGGCCGGTCGGTACCTCACCCCGGGCCCGCATGCCGGCGACCTCGCGGCCGACGGACACCGACCACAGGAAGAGCTTCTCCTTGAGACCACCTTCGGCCTTCATCATCATCGTGATCCGGCCGTAGGCCTTCTCGAAGATGCGCGGGGCGGCGCCCATGAAGGTCGGCTGCACGACGGCCAGGTTGTCGACGATCTTGTCGACGCGACCGTCGATGGCGGTCGGGAAGCCGACCTGCAGGGGCAGAGTCAGCAGCACCTTGCCGAAGACGTGCGCCAGCGGCAGCCAGAGGTACTGCAGGTCGTTCGAGTTGAGGATCCCGATCGAGTCGACCGCGGCCGCCTCGTAGGTCCACGCGTCGTGGGTGAGCCGGACACCCTTGGGACGACCGGTGGTGCCCGACGTGTAGATGATGGTCGCGAGCTGGTCCTTGGTCAGCGCGTCGATCCGGTCGTCGACCGCGGAGGAGTTCGTGGCGAGCAGCTCGACGCCCATCTGCTCGAGCTCGTCGAGGCTGATCACCCACTCGCCGTCAGCGGTGCCGTCGAAGGTCACCACCCGGGTGATCTCGGGCAGGTCGATCCGGCGCTCCCAGAGCTTGGCGATCTGGTCGTCGTCCTCGGCGAAGACGACCACACTGCCGGAGTTGGCGAGGATGTAGGCGACGTCGGGGGCGATCGTCGTCGGGTAGATCGTCGTGGTCGCGCCACCGGCACACATCACCGCCAGGTCGGTCAGGGCCCACTCGTACCGCGTCGAGGACGCGATCGCCACGCGGTCCTCCGGGTGCACCCCGAGGGCGACCAGTCCGGCGGCCAGGCGGTAGGCACGCTCACGGACCTGGGTCCACGTGACCGACGACCACGAGTCGTCCTCGGCGAAGCGGAACGCCTCGGCGTTCGGCGACTTCGCGACGCGGTCGCGGAACAGGTGCGCGACCGTCTCGGGGCGCTGCTCCAGGACCGCGTCGTTGACGCGCTCGTTCTGGGCGGTGAACAGGGGGGTGTGAGTCGACATTGACCGTCCTCGGCTCGGTGCAGGGGTTGCCGGGGATAGTGCCATGCACCGGCACCCAGTGGGGGTGAACGAGCACGATTGTGGCCAAAAGGTTGGACGTCCTGGCCCCGGCCCCGAGGGGTCAGCGCCGTCGCGGCGTCAGGTGCACGTTGTTGACCAGCCCGATGGCCAGCCAGCAGGCGAACATCGAGGACCCTCCGTAGGACAGGAACGGCAGCGGCAGGCCGGTGACCGGCATGATCCCGAGGTTCATGCCGACGTTCTCGAAGACCTGGAACAGGAACCAGACCGCCACCCCGGACGCCATCAGCCGCCCGAAGGCGTCCTGCGCCCGCGCCGCCACGAGCACCGCGCGGAGCACCACGAAGCCGAGCAGGAGCAGGAGGCCGGCGGACCCGAGGAAGCCCAGCTCCTCCCCCGCCACCGAAAAGACGAAGTCGGTCTGCTGGAACGGGATGAAGCCGCCCTGGGTCTGCCGGCCCTCGAAGAGGCCCTGCCCCTGCCACCCGCCCGAGCCGATCGCGATCCGCACCTGGCGGGTCTGGTAGCCGATCCCCTGCGGGTCGGCCTGGGGGTTGGCGAACGCCGTGAGGCGGTCACGCTGGTAGTCGCTCAGCACCGGCGTGGTGAGGGCGACGACCACCCCCGCAGCCACGAGCGCCACCGCCGCCGCCAGCCAGCGCTTGGGGGTGCCGGCCACGGCCACCACGCCGAACGCGAGGGCTCCGAGGACCAGGGCCGAGCCCAGGTCGGGCTGGAGCATGACCAGCCCGATCGGCACGGCCGCCACCACCACCGCCAGCAGCAGGTCACGCGCGTCCGGCTGGGCCTGCCGGTCGATCCGCTCGCCCAGGATGATCGCCAGCCCGAGGCAGAGCGCTGCCTTGGCGAGCTCCGACGGCTGCACGGAGAAGCCGCCGGGAAGCAGGATCCACGAGTGGGACCCGTTGATCGTCGAGCCGACCGGTGTGAGCACGAGCACCAGGCCCGCCACGGAGACGAGGTAGAGCCACGGCGCTGCGGCGCGTAGCCACTGGTAACCGGTGCGGGTCACCGCCGCGGCGAGGGCCACTCCGACGGAGGTGTTGAACAGGTGCCGGGCGAGGTAGGCGGTGCCGCTCTGGTGGCGGGTCGCCGAGTAGACCAGGAGGGCACCGATCAGGGACAGGCCCAGCGCGGCCACGACCAGGCCCCAGTCGCTGCGCGCCCACAGCGCAGCGCCACCGCTCGCCCTGGCCCACATCCCGCCGTGGCGGGACCGGGTCAGGACGGGACGATCGAGGCCAGGACCTGTCGGCACGTCTCGATGTCCCCGGCCATCGCCTCGAGCAGCTCCTCGATCGAGTCGAAGCGCAGCGTCGGCCGGATCCGGTGGACGAACTCGACGGTGACCTCCTCGTCGTAGAGGTCGAGGTCGGTGCGGTCGAGGACGTAGGCCTCGACGGTCCGCAGGGTGCCGTCGAAGGTCGGGTTGGTGCCGACCGAGATCGCTGCCGGCAGGGTCCGCTCGGGGTCGTCCCCGGCCTTGGCCACGCGGGTGAGCCACCCGGCATACACCCCGTCGGCGGGGACCAGCCCCAGCGAGTCGGGCGACAGGTTCGCGGTCGGGTAGCCCAGCTCGCGCCCGCGGTGGGCGCCGTGGACGACGGTGCCGGTCATGCGGTGCGGCCTCCCGAGGATGGCCGAGGCCTCCGCGATCTCGCCGGCGGCGAGGTGGCGGCGGACGGCGGAGGACGACCACCGCTCGCCGTTCCCGAGGTCCTCCAGCACGATGACGTCGAAACCGTGGGCCGCGCCGAGGGCGGAGAGCGTGCCGACGTCGCCGGTGTAGCCGCGGCCGAACCCCCGGGCGTCCTCGCCGACCACGATCGCCCGCACGCCGAGGGTCTCGACGAAGGTGTGGACGATGAACTCCTCGGCGGTCTGCTGGGCGAACTCCTCGGTGAAGTCGAGCACGAGCAGCCCGTCGATGCCAGTCGTGCCGAGCAGCTCGTCGCGCAGCCGCCCGGGTGAGATCAGCTCGAGGGTGTCGGGGTGGAAGATCGCGGCCGGGTGGGGGTCGAAGGTGACGGCCACACTCGGCAGGCCGCGCTCGGTCGCCTCGGCGACGAGCCGCGCGAGCACGGCCCGGTGGCCGAGGTGGACGCCGTCGAAGTTGCCGAAGGTGGCCACACAGGGGCGCAGACCAGCAGGGGTCGCGGCGGGGTCGGTCCAGCGGTGCACGGGGGACACTCTACGAACCGGCCGGGGCGAACACGACGTGCGCCCTGGCTTTGTGACCCGACTCATCGAGCATCGCGACCAGCCGCCCGTCCGGGGCGAACGCAGCAACCGGATCGGTGCGGCCCGGCTGCGCCGAGTCCACCCGCTGGCCGTAGCCCACAGCGGTGGCTTCCTCGGCGGTGAGCTCGCGGCCGGCGAACTGGGCTCGGGCCGCGTCGGTCAGGGGGGTGACCGGGATCAGTTCCGGGTCGGCCACGGCGCCGAGGGCCTCCAGCGTGTGGGCCTGGTCGAGGGTGAACGCCCCGACCCGCGTGCGCCGCAGGGCGGTGAGGTGACCGCCCACCCCGAGCGCGGCGCCGAGGTCGCGGGCCAACGCCCGCACGTAGGTGCCGGAGCTCACCGTCACCTCGACGTCCACGTCGAGCACGGGTATGCCGTCCACGTCGCCCGCGCGGGTCGACCGGACCTCGAACCGGCTGACCGTCACTGGTCGCGGCGGGAGGTCGACGTCCTCACCCGCACGGACGCGGTGGTAGGAGCGCTCCCCCTTGACCTTGATCGCCGACACCGAGCTCGGGACCTGCTGGATGTCACCGGTGAGCTCGCGCACGGCGGCGTCGAGCTGGTCGGGGGTGACGCCGTCGGCGGCCACCGTCGCGGTGACCTCGCCCTCGGCGTCGTCGGTGATGGTGGTCTGCCCGAGCCGGATGGTGGCGGTGTAGTCCTTGTCGCAGCCGACCAGGAAGGTCAGCAGGCGGGTGGCCCGGCCGATGCCCAGCACGAGGACCCCGGTCGCCATCGGGTCGAGCGTGCCGGCGTGGCCGACCTTGCGGGTCGCGCAGAGCCGCCGGGCCCGACCGACCACGTCGTGGCTGGTCCAGCCGGACGGCTTGTCGACGACGAGCAGGCCGTCAGGCGCGGGCATCCGCGCCGGAGTCCTGCGAGCCGTCGGTTGCGGTGTCGTCCGCGTCGCCGGCGTCGTCCACCCCGTCGAGGTCGTCCTCGGGCTCGGGCTTGCGGTAGGGGTCCGCCTCGCCGGCGTAGGTCGCTCCGGCGGCCGCGGCCGCGACGGCCTCGTCGCGCTCCTTGGCCTCGCGGAGCAGGTCCTCGAGGTGGGCGGCCGTCTCGGGGATGGCGTCGGCGAAGAAGTCGAGGCTCGGCGTCAGCCGGATCTGGATCTGCCCGCCCACGAACGAGCGCAGCCGACCCTTGTTCTTCTCCAGGAGGGCCGCGGTCTTGGCGCGCTGGGTCTCGTCACCGAACACGGTGTAGAAGACCGAGGCGTGCTGCAGGTCACCGGTGACGCGCACGTCGGTGATGGTGACGAAGCCCAGGTCGGGGTCCTTGACGATCGACTCGACGTTCGCGGCGATCAGGGTCTTGATGCGGTCGGCGATCTTGCGGGCCCGTCCGGCGTCAGCCATGCGAGGACTCCTTGCTGCTCGTGGTGAGGGTGTGACTCAGGCGAAGCCTGTGGGCCGGGGGTGACGTACCGCCGCCCCCGGCCCACACGGCATACCGTCAGTCGCGCGGCTTCTCGCGCATCTCGGACGTCGCGATGAGGTCACCGATCTGGAGGTCGTTGAACGACCCCAGGTTGATGCCGCACTCGAAGCCCTCGCGGACCTCGGTGACGTCGTCCTTGAACCGGCGCAGACCGGCGATCTCGATGTTCTCCGCCACGACCACACCGTTGCGGGTGATCCGCGCCCGGGTGCCGCGCTTGATCTCGCCGCTGCGGACGATCGATCCGGCGATGTTGCCGAACTTGCTGGAGCGGAAGATCTCGCGGATCTCGGCGGTGCCGAGCTCGATCTCCTCGAACTCCGGCTTGAGCATGCCCTTGAGGGCCGCCTCGATCTCCTCGATGGCCTGGTAGATCACCGAGTAGTAGCGGATCTCGACGCCCTCGCGCTCGGCGTAGTCGGCGTTCTGGCCCTCCGCGCGGACGTTGAACCCGATGATCACCGCGCTGGACGCCATGGCCAGGTTGATGTTGTTCATCGTGATCGCACCGACACCACGATCGATGATCCGCAGGTCGACCTCGTCGCCGACGTCGATCTGCAGCAGCGCGTCCTCGAGGGCTTCGACGGAACCGGACACGTCACCCTTGAGGATGAGGTTGAGGGTCTCGACCTTGCCTGCTGCGAGGGCCTCGGTGAGGTCCTCGAGCGAGATGCGCTTGCGGGCCTTGGCCAGCGACGCCTGCCGGTCCGCGGACTCGCGGCGCTCGGCGATCTGGCGGGCCGTGCGGTCGTCCGGAGCCACCACGAAGGTGTCACCGGCGCGCGGCACCGAGGACAGGCCCAGCACCTGCACCGGACGGGACGGACCCGCCTCGGTGAGGTTGTTGCCGTGCTCGTCGAGCATCGCGCGGACGCGGCCGTAGGCCGAACCCGTGACGATGGCGTCACCGACGTGCAGCGTGCCGGCCTGGACCAGCACCGTGGCCGTGGCGCCACGGCCACGGTCGAGGTTGGCCTCGATCGCGACACCGCGGGCGTCGCGGTCGGCGTTGGCGCGCAGGTCGAGCGCGGCGTCGGCGGTGAGCAGGACGGCCTCGAGCAGCGCGTCGATGTTCTGGCCGGCCTTGGCCGACACGTCGACGAACATCGTCTCGCCGCCGTACTCCTCGGCGACCAGGTTGTACTCGGTCAGCTGCTGGCGCACCTTGGCCGGGTTCGCACCCTCGACGTCGATCTTGTTGACCGCCACCACGATCGGCACGTCCGCAGCCTGGGCGTGGTTGAGCGCCTCGATGGTCTGCGGCATGACGCCGTCGTCGGCCGCGACCACGAGGATCGCGATGTCGGTCACCTTGGCACCACGGGCACGCATGGCGGTGAACGCCTCGTGACCCGGGGTGTCGATGAAGGTGATCGGACGGTCGACGCCCTCGTGCAGCTTGTGCACCTGGTAGGCACCGATGTGCTGGGTGATGCCACCGGACTCGCCACCGGCGACGTCCTCGTTGCGGATCGCGTCGAGCAGTCGCGTCTTACCGTGGTCGACGTGACCCATGACGGTCACGACCGGCGGACGCGCCTCCAGGTCCTCGTCGTCCTCGCCCTCGATGCCCGTCTCCAGGTCGATGTTGAAGGCGTCGAACAGCTCCTTCTCCTCCTCCTCGGGCGAGACGACCTGGATGTCGTAGCCGAGCTCGGCGCCGAGCAGCTTGAAGGTGTCCTCGTCCAGCGACTGGGTGGCCGTGGCCATCTCGCCGAGGTGGAAGAGCACCGTCACGAGGGCACCGGGGTTGGCGTTGATCTTGTCCGCGAAGTCGCTCAGCGAAGAGCCCCGGCGGACCCGGATGAGGGTCGTGCCGTTGCCGCGGGGGACGGTGACGCCACCCAGCGACGGGGCCTGCATCTGCTCGAACTCCTGGCGCTTCGCGCGCTTGGACTTGCGTCCGCGCACGGGACGGCCACCACCGCGGCCGAAGGCACCCGCGGTCGAGCCGCGACCGGCGCCACCACGGAAGCCACCGCCACCGGGGCGACCGGCGAAGCCGCCGCCGCCGCCAGCGCCGGGGCCACCGGGACCACCGGGGCCACGACCGCCACCGGCACCGCCGGGGCCACCGGGCCCACGGCCGCCACCACGGGCGGGACGCTCACCGGGACGACCGACCGCACTGCGGTCGGGCATCATGCCGGGGCTGGGACGGGCCGCGCCGGGGCGCGGTCCACCGGGGCCGGCCGTGCCACCCGGGCGCGGACCGGCTGCGCCGGGACGGCTCTGGGGGCGGGGCATGCCCTGGCTGGGCGCGAACGGGTTGTTGCCCGGACGGGCGCCACCCTCGCGGCCGCCACCCTCACGGGGAGCACCCTCGCGGGGGGCACCCTCACGGGCGGCCGGGCCGCCGTCACGACCGGTGCGCATGCCCTGGCTGGGCGCGAACGGGTTGTTGCCCGGACGCGGGGCGCCGGGACGGGGGGCCGGGCCACCGGGACGGGGCGCGTTGCCGGGCCGCGGGGAGGCCGGCACGCCGGGACCCTGCTGACCACCGTCACGCGCTGACTGGACGTCGGCCCGGGCCGTAGGGGCCTCGGGAGCAGCCGGAGCAGCAGGTGCCGGAGCGGCGGGAGCGGCTGCGGCGGGCGCAGCCGGAGCGGCGGCTGCGGGAGCCGGCGCAGGGGTGGGCTCTGCTGCGGGAGCAGCAGGCGCCTCGGGGGCAGCAGCCGGGGCCGCCGCAGGTGCGGTCGGCTCGGCGGTCTTGGCTGCGGTCGGGGCCGCCGGGGCGGACGGACCGGCAGGCTTGGCAGCTGCCTTCTTGGCGGGGGCCTTCTTGAGGTCCTCCGGGAAGGTCTCCGTCGCCTTGCGGACGACGGGTGCCTCGATGGTCGAGCTGGCGGTCTTGACGTACTCACCAATGCTGTTGAGGTGGGCGATCAGCGTCTTGCTGTCGGTGCCGAGCTCTTTGGCGAGCGCGCTTACACGGACCTTGGCCACGTTTCTCCTGTTCCTGGTCCGCAGTCAGGTGACAGGCGCGGACCGTCGTTAAAGCTGGTTGGAGCTCATTGCTGAGTTCTCATCGGATGCTCATCAGCGTCAAACCCAATCTCGGTTCGATGGACATAGCTGCTTCCCTGGACGGCGCCCATGGAAGCGGACGGTCCCCTCTGGTGGAGGGGCTGTGCTTAGCTCGTGGTCTGGTCCAGGCCCTCGACGTATGCCGTGACGGCTGCCGGATCCGGGGCGGCGCCGACACGCAGCGCACGACCGAACGCCCGGCGGCGCAGGGCCTGCTCGAGGCAGTCGCCCGTGGGGTGCAGCCAAGCGCCGCGCCCCGGCAGGCAACGCCGCGGGTCGGGGCTCAGTCGGATCACTCCGGCCTCATCCGTCTCCGCGACCACTCGCAGGAGTGCCGACCGGCTATCCGTCCTGCGGCACCCCACACACGTCCGGGTCGGTTGCCCGTGCGAGGTGTGGATGGTCGTGCTCGATGCCGCTGGCCGGAGTCCAGTCCGGTCGGTCACCACCAGTCTAGCCCCTACTGCCGCTCGGCTGCGTCACCAGCACCGCTGGCGGGGGCCTCGGCACGCGCCTCGCGGGGGCTGTCGACGGGCGCGGTGTCGGGTCGGATGTCGATCCGCCAGCCGGTGAGCTTGGCCGCCAGGCGGGCGTTCTGGCCCTCCTTGCCGATGGCCAGCGAGAGCTGGTAGTCCGGCACGACCACGCGGGCCGACCGTAGCGTCTGGTCGACGATCGTCACTGACTGGACCCGTGAGGGCGACAGCGCGGCCGCGACGAACGTGCGCGGGTCCTCGGAGTAGTCGACGATGTCGATCTTCTCGCCGTGCAGCTCGGTCATGACGGCGCGCACGCGGGCACCCATCGGCCCGATGCAGGCGCCCTTGGCGTTGAGGCCGGCGACCTTGGAGTGGACCGCGATCTTCGTGCGGTGGCCGGCCTCGCGGGCCAGCGCCGCGATCTCGACCGAGCCGTCGGCGATCTCGGGCACCTCGAGGGCGAACAGCTTGCGCACGAGGTTGGGGTGGGTGCGGGACAGCCCGATCTGCGGGCCCTTGGGGCCGCGACGCACGGAGACGACGAAGCAGCGCAGCCGCTCCCCGTGGACGTAGCGCTCCCCCGGCACCTGCTCGGCCAGCGGCAGGATGCCCTCGACGGTGCCGAAGTCGACGGTCACGACCCGCGGGTCCGGGCTCTGCTGGATGACGCCGGCCACGACGTCACCCTCGCGACCCTTGAAGTCACCCATGATCGCGTCGTCCTCGAGGTCACGCAGCCGCTGCACGATGACCTGTCGCGCCGTGGCGGCGGCGATGCGGCCGAAGCCGGTCGGGGTGTCGTCGAACTCCGGGCCGTACTCACGCGGTGCGCGCTCCGCCGGCGCCGGCGGGGTGTCGGAGTCGCCGTCCTCGGGGTCGGCCGGCTCCGGCTCGGGCTGCTCGAGCTCCTCCTTGGCCCACACCACGACGTGCCCCGACTTGCGGTCGAGCTCGACGCGGGCGTTGCGGTAGGCGCCGTCGGTGCGGTGGTAGGCGACGAGGAGGGCCTGCTCGATGGCGGGGATGAGGATGTCGAGGGAGATGTCGCGCTCCCTCTCGAGGGCCCTCAGTGCGCCCAGGTCGATGTCCATGTCAGTGCTCCTCAGCGGGGTCGACGCCGTCGGCGGCGTCGTCGTGGTCGTCGTTCTCGTCGTGGTCGTCGGTCTGGTGGTCGGGGTGCTCGTCCGCGCGGTCGGAAGGCCGCGAGAACTCGACCTGCACCACCGCTCGGGACACCTCGGCATACGCGACGTGGACCGACCGGGCCGGCTCCTTCTTCGTGGCCGGCACCTCGAGGGTGACCCCGGTGTCACCCGCGGCGGTGATGCGGGCCGTGACCGGTTCGCCCTCGACGAGGGTGAGCGTGACCAGCCGCGAGACGTTGCGCCGGAAGTGCCGCGGCTCGGTCAGTGGCCGGTCGATGCCGGGTGACCCGACCTCGAGCGTGTAGGGCTGCTCGCCCATCGCGCCCGTCTCGTCGAGCGCGTCACTCACGGCTCGGGTGGCGTCGGCCACCTCGTCGAGCGTCAGCGGTGGCGTGACGGAGGTCGTGTCACCGGTGTCCTGGAGGACCCGGTCGATCCAGATGCGGACGAGGCGGCGCTTGCCGGCAGGGGTCACGGCGACGTCCTCGACCAGCAGCCCGAGGTCGCTCAGCGGCGCCTCGACGGCGGGACGAATCTGTTCCTTGACGCTCACTGACTCGTCCTCTCTGAAGTTCTGGTGGTGGTGCACCGCCACTCTATCGGCGCCCCGAGTGGGCCGCATGCCCGCACCGGTCGGCATGCCATGATCGGCGCATGCCACAGGTCGACCCCGGTATGCCGCCGTGCCCCACCCGGCGTGGCGTCCTCACCGCGGGCGTCGGCCTGGCCCTCGGGTCGGTCGCGGCGATGTCGTTGGCGGCGTGCGGGATCCGGCTCAAGGACGACGCCCCGAGGGTGCCGCTCATCCCGACCCGGGCACCGATCTCGGGTGAGGCGTTCCTCATCGCGCTGTGGCGGCACTCGGACGACCTCGCCGAGCGTGCCACCAGCCTCGGAGGGGCGGCCACCGGGGTGCCGGCCAGGCTGGCCGGGCTGCACCGGCGCCAGGTGAGCGTCCTGCAGGCCGAGCTGCTCCGGCTCGGCGTGCCGCAGAAGGTGCTGGACGACGCCTCGGCTCCGTCGGCCACCCCCACGACCACCACCCCACCCACGACGGGGGCACCGACCACGGGCACGGCCACTGGTACCGGCACTGGCACTGGCACTGCGCCCGTCGCCGGACCCAAGGCGCTCGCGGCGGAGGAGGCCAGCGACCTGGGGCCGACCGCGATCGCGTCGCTCGCCACGGTGCCCTCGAGCGCGGTCCCGCTCATCGGCAGCGTGCTGGCCCAGCGCGCCGCCGCCGCGACCCTGCTCGGCGCGCCCGCCACCTGGCCCGAGCCGGCCTGGTCGGCCCCCTCGCTCGCGGCGTCGTACCTCGAGAGCACCCGCGCCGCCGTCTACGCGTTCGAGGTGGTGGCGGCGCAGTCCCCCACCGGTGCCCAGCGGACCCTCGCGCTGGCCACCCTCACCACGCTCGAGTCGCGGGCGAGCGAGCAGGAGTCCCTCGCCAGCGCCTCGGCGGGGCCACCGGCCCTGGGCTACCCCCTGCCGTTCGCCGTGACCACCCCGGCCGCCGCGCGCCGGCTCGCGGCCCGGGTGCTGACCGACCTGCGTGCCTCGGTCGCGCGCGACCTCGGCTCCACCAACGGCGACCTCGGACCGCTCGGTGCCCTCGTGCAGTGGCTGGCCGACACCGAGGTGCTGGGATCGCGCTGGGGTGTGCCGCTCGCCGCCTTCCCCGGCCTGACGTGACCCGACCGGAAGACGTCGTCGAGCTCGTCCCCGACGAGTTCCGCGCGTTCGTCCACCGCTTCTCCGCGCAGGACGGTGGGGTCGGTGGCCCGTCGGGCGCCGACTGGGCGGCCCGGCTGCCCAGGCTGCTGGCCGACGTGCTCGACGAATGGGGGCTGGAGCCGCTCGGCACCGGTCGCACGGGCTGGACCGCGGTCGTCGTGCCGGTGCGCCGGGACGGCGAGCGGCTGGCCCTCAGGCTGGTGTGGCCCCATGTGGAGTCCCGCGACGAGGCCCTGGTGCTGCGGCACTGGGACGGTCGCGGTGCGGTCCGGCTCGTGGCGGCCGACCCGGGCCGGAGCGTCCTGCTGCTCGAGGCCCTCGACCCGGACCGCGACCTGCGCGCCCTGGACGTTGACACCGCCTGCACCGTCGCCGGTGAGCTGATGGGTCAGCTCCACGTGCCGGCGCCCGCGGGGCTGCGTCGCCTGTCGACCGTCGCGCACGAGCAGCTCGTCAAGCTGGAGTCGGCGGACGGCGCGCTCCCCCGACGCATGCTCGAGCGGACGGCGACGCTGGTGCGTGACCTCACCGCCGACGAGCTCTGCGACGCCACGCTCGTGCACACCGACCTGCACTACGAGAACGTGCTCGCGAGCCGGCCGGGCTCGGGTCGGCCGGACTGGCTGGCCATCGACCCGCACGCCATGGCCGGGCACCCCGGGTTCGAGGTCCAGCCCCTGCTGCGCAACCGCACCGACGAGCTCGGCACCGGCTCGACGTTCCGCTACCTCGTGCGTCGACGGCTCGAGATCTGTTGCGAGGCAGCGGGAGTCGACGAGGACGAGGCGCTGGCCTGGACCTACGTGCACACCGCCATGGAGGCGGGCTGGGCGGCCGGGGACGGCGACCGGGACGCGGTGTCCTTCAACGTCGCGCTGCTCAAGGCCCTCGACAGCTGACGACCACGTCACCGACTTCTGGCCACCGGTCCCGCACCGGACACCACACGTGGGCTGCTCGGGCACCACCCCTGGCCAGAAGTGGTGGTCCGGTCAGTTCACCCAGCGGTACTCGACCTCGGGGCGCCCGGCCCCGGCATACCGCTGGGAGCGCACGGCGAGGCGACTTTCGGAGAGGTACTCGGCGTAGCGCCGCGCCGTCACCCGGCTCACGCCGACCGCCTCCGCGAGCTCGCTCGCGGACAGGCCGGCACCGGCGTCGCGCAGCGCCCGGGTGACCTTCGCGAGCAGGTCCGCACCCATCCCCTTGGGCAGCGCCGCAGGGGCGCTGGTGCGCACCCCGGCCACGACCTGGTCGACCTCGGCCTGCGTGGACAGCTGCTGGCTGTCGCCGAGCTGGGCCCGGTACGCCCGGTAGGCCTCCAGCCGGTCGCGCAGGGTGGCGAAGACGAACGGCTTGAGCAGGTACTGCACGACGCCGAGCGACACCGCGGCGCGGACGACGTCGAGGTCGCGGGCGGACGTCACGGCGATGACGTCGGCCCGGTGGCCGCCGGCCCGCATCGCGCGGATGACGTCGAGCCCGTGCCGGTCGGGCAGGTTCATGTCGAGGAGCACGACGTCGACCTCGGTCGACTGCAGCGCACGCAGCGCCTCGTGGCTCGTCGCGGCCGTCGCCGCCACCGCGAAGCCGGGCACGCGTTCGACGTATGCCGCGTGGGCCTCGAGCGCGACCGGCTCGTCCTCGACCACGAGGACCCGGAACGTGGTCGCCGTCGCGTCCATCGACGGGGGTGCGGTCTCAGGCATGTGTCCTCGACTCCACGGGCAACCGCACCGTGAACCGGGCACCGGGCGGACCGGAGACCTCCATCTCCCCACCGAGCCGGGCGACCGACTGTGCGACCAGGGCCAGCCCGATCCCCCGACGGCCGGCACTCCCCTGCTCCTTGGTCGAGAACCCGCGGCGGAACGCCTGGTCGACGGCGTCGGGAGGAAGACCGGGGCCGGAGTCGACCACGCTGAGCACGACGTGGTCGCCCTCGACGCGTGACGAGACCTCGACGCGACGCTCGCCGGACTCCGGGGTCACCGCGTCGAAGGCGTTGTCGATGAGGTTGCCGACGATGGTCACGACGTCGCGCACTGGCGTCGTGTCCTGGGGCCAGGTGGCGTCCTCGGCGATCCGGAAGTCGATGCCGCGCTCGGCCGCCTGCGCCGCCTTGCCGAGGAGCAGCGCGGTCAGCGCCGGCTCGCCCACCGAGCCGACCACGCTGTCGGTGAGGCGCTGCGAGACCTGGAGCTCGTCGGTGGCGAAGGCCAGCGCCCGCTCCGGGTGGCCCAGCTCGATCAGCGACACGATCGCGTGCAGCCGGTTCGACGACTCGTGGGCCTGCGAGCGCAGCGCCTCGGTGAGTCCCCGGGCCGAGTCGAGTTCGCCGGTGAGGTGCTCGAGGTCGGTGCGGTCGCGCACCGTCGCGACGAACCCCAGCGGCCGTCCGTCCCACTGCGCCCGGGCCTTGTTGAGCACCAGCACCCGGGCCGAGGTCACGTGCAGCTCGTCCTCGCGAGGCGACCCGTCCGTCAGTGCGGCCACGAGCGGTGAGGACAGGCCGAGCTCGGCGACGGGTCGGCCGCGGGCGTCGTCGGGCAGCCCCAGCAGGCGCACCGCCTCGTCGTTCGCCAGCCGCAGCCGGCCGTCGAGGTCGGTCAGCAGCAGGCCCTCGGTCACGGCGTGCAGCACCGCGTCGTAGTACTCGACCATCTCGCGGAGCTGGCGCTCGCCGAGGCCGTGGGTCTGGCGCCGGATGCGACGGCTGACCAGCGCCGTCCCGAGACCGGACAGCAGAGCGGCCGCCAGGCCCGCGAGCAGCAGCGCGGGCAGCTGGCTGCGCAGGCGCTCGCTCACCGCGGACTTCCGGATCCCGACCGCGACCAGCCCGACCACCGACTGCGACTCGTCGGTCACCGGGACGACGACCCGCCGCGAGGCCCCGAGCGTGCCGGTGTAGTCCTCGACCACCGTGCCGCCGGCCTGGGCGGCGGCGATGTGCCCGAGGAACTGGCCACCGATCTGGGCCGGGTCGGGATGGGTGTAGCGGGTGCCGGTCGGGCTCATCACGACCACGAAGTCGGTGCGGGTCTCCCGCCGGACGTCCTCGGCGAACTCCTGCAGGGCCGGCCCGGGAGCGCCGCTGCGCACCCCGGCGACCACCGAGGGCGTGCTCGCGACCGTCTCCGCGACCGCGGTGGCCCGCGCCGTCGCCTCCTGGGTGCCGGCCCGCTGCGCCTGTGCATAGGCAGCCGCGGTGCCCACCCCGACCACGAGCAGGGCGACCAGCACCTGCAGCGCGAAGGTCTGCGCTGCCACGCTCCACCGCCCCGGTGCGGTGAGCCACCGAGATGCGCTCACCGGCACACCGGAGGAGGCTGCACGCCGAACCGTCGCGCGAGGGCGGGTCGCACGCAGAACTCAATGAACACAATCGTGACCCTAGTCACTCCAGGGCCCACCCTCGTGCTTGTTCACCCGTCCCGGGCCACGTCCGGGACCCGATCCCCCTGGAGAGCACCGTGAGCACCAGCGCCGACAGCGTCGTCGACCGCCCCGCACCGAAGCGGGACCGCACGCACTACCTCTACATCGCCGTCATCGTGGCGATGGTCCTCGGCATCATCGTCGGGTTCGCCTTCCCCGAATTCGGGGTCAAGCTCAAGTGGCTCGGCACCGGCTTCGTCAACCTCATCAAGATGATGATCACGCCGATCATCTTCTGCACGATCGTGCTGGGCATCGGCTCCGTTCGGAAGGCCACCCAGGTGGGCAAGGTGGGCGGGCTCGCGCTCGGCTACTTCCTCACCATGTCGACCTTCGCCCTCGCGATCGGTCTGCTGGTCGGCAACCTCGTGAAGCCCGGTGCCGGACTTCACCTCACCGACGAGCTCGCGGCCAGTGGGCAGAAGGCGGTCGGCGAGGAGCACACCACGACGGTTGACTTCATCCTCGGGCTGATCCCCGACACCCTGGTGTCGGCGCTGACGTCCGGCTCCGTGCTCCAGGCTCTGCTGGTCGCGCTGCTCGTGGGCTTCGCGCTGCAGAAGATGGGTCGTGCGGGTGAGCCGATCCTCGTGGGCATCAAGCACTTCGAGCGGCTCGTCTTCCGCCTCATGGCGATGATCATGTACATCGCGCCGATCGGTGCATTCGGCGCGATGGCCGCCGTCGTCGGCGCCACCGGGCTCGATGCCCTGAAGAGCCTCGCCCAGGTGATGATCGCGTTCTACATCACCTGTGCGCTGTTCGTCTTCGTCATCCTCGGCTCGATCCTCAAGCTGGTCACCGGGGTCAACGTCTTCGCGTTGTTCCGCTACCTCGCCCGCGAGTTCCTCCTCATCCTGTCGACCTCGTCGTCGGAGTCGGCCCTGCCCCGCCTCATCGCCAAGATGGAGCACGCCGGGGTGTCCCGACCGGTGGTCGGCATCACGGTCCCGACCGGCTACTCGTTCAACCTCGACGGCACCGCGATCTACCTGACCATGGCCTCGCTGTTCATCGCCGACGCGCTGGACAAGCCGTTCTCCATCGGGCAGCAGATCTCGTTGCTGGTGTTCATGATCATCGCCTCGAAGGGTGCAGCGGGTGTGACCGGCGCCGGGCTCGCGACCCTGGCCGGTGGGCTGCAGTCGCACCGCCCCGACCTGGTCGACGGCGTCGGGTTCATCGTCGGCATCGACCGGATGATGAGCGAGGCCCGGGCCCTGACCAACTTCGCCGGCAACTCGATCGCCACCATCCTGATCGGGCACTGGGTCGGCGAGCTCGACCGGCCACGGCTCGACGCGGTGCTCGCGGGTGACCTGCCGTTCGACGAGTCGAGCATGATCGACGACGACCCCCAACCCGACCTCGTCGGTGACCCCGCCTCGGTCACTGCCGGGCACTGAACGTGAGCTGACGGCCCCGCCCTCGGCGGGGCCGTCAGGCTGTCAGGCGCGCTGGTCGACCGTGAACAGCCCACGCAGGTGCCGCGGGGGCGCGAACGGCTGCCACTCCTCGGGGTCCTGGGCGAGCCGGTCGGCGACCACCCACAAGGCCGTCGGGTTGTGCCCGAAACCCAGGTGTGAGGCCGGGATCGCGATGGACTCGCGCCGCTCCCCCACGTCCTCGCGACAGATCCGCCACGAGACGATCCCGTCCATCCGCGAGTAGAGCGAGGTGGTGGGCACCCCGAGTGGTGTGGTCACGTCGGGCCCCCGGCTGGTCGCCTGGGCGTAGTGCCGCCGGGACAGCATCCGGTATGCCGCGTCGGCGTGGGTCTGTCCGGGGACCGATGAGGCGTAGGGACTTCCGAGCGTGATGACCTGTCGGACCAGCTCGGGCGACCGGACGCCGAGGGCGCGGGCGAAGATGCCCCCGAGCGACCAGCCGATCACCGACACGGGCTGGCCGTGCCGGTCGGACAGCTCGCGCAGCCGCAGCGGCAGCCTCCGGACGACTCGGCTGGTCGGGCCCGTGTTGACCCCCAGGCCCCAGCCGGCGGTGCGGTAACCGAGCCGGTCCAGGAAGCGCCGCAGGACGACCGTCGAGGTGTCCGACGCCAGCAGGCCCGGGATGACCAGCACCGGATGACCATCGCCCCTGGGTGCGCGGGCGAGCTGGGGTGCCGACACGGTGAGGGCGCCGAGCTCGAGGACGCTGCGCCAGGGTTCGCTCAGCAGCAGCAACGACGACGGGCGCCCCGCTGAAGCCTTGCGGGTCGGCCGGGTCGGCCGGGTCGGCCGGGTCGGCCGGGTCGGCTGGGTCGGCTCGGACGGCTCGGACGGCTGAGTCGGTGTCACGGTCGGGGTGCGTCGGCCGCGGACACCGCAGCCGCGACGAGCTCGTTGAAGCCGGCTCGGATGCCATCGGCGATGACCTCCACGTCGGGGAAGCTGTCGAAGTCGGCGGTGATCCCGAAGCTGAAGGTGTCGAGGTACGAGAAGATCCCGGTCGCGACCCGCACCCCGGCGAAGACGGGCACGTAGGGGTGCGACTCCAGGAGCTGGTGCCCCAGGAGGTAGAGCGGGATCCGCGGGCCCGGGACGTTGGTCGTCCCGGTCTGCGTGAGCTTGTTGGGCATCCGCGACATCGAGCGCGCGCCGAGGGCCAGCAGGGTGGGGGCTGCGTAGTCCGCGAGCCCGACGATGGCCGCGGCGTCGACGGCGCCCATCCCCCGCTTGTTGCGGTCCATCTGCTCGCGGATCAGCTGGAGCCGTCGCACGGGGTCGTCCTCGGCGACCGGCAGGTCGACGACGACGCTGGTCACCTGATTGTTGACCTGCCCTCGACCCGACGCCTGCCGGGTGGAGACGGGCACCAGAGATCGCACCACCATCTCGGGCACCAGCTCCCCACGGCCCTGCACGAGGTCGCGGTAGCCACGGGTCACGGCCGCGAGGATGACGTCGTTGACGGTGCCGCCCAGGGCGGTGCGGATGGTCTTGACCTCACCCATCGTCGCGTCGGTCCAGACCCACCGACGGTTCGGTCCCAGCGGACCGTTCAGGCTCTTCGGCGTCGGCTGACCACGCCCGGGCACGAGCTGGGCGATCTGCTGCGGGACGAGCTCCTTGGCGGCCACGGCCACCCCTGCCAAGGCCGTCGGCAGCTTGGCCAGGTCGTCGAGGCTCGGGATCCCGATGGCCTGCAACGGTTCCCGCACTGTCTCGACCACCGACCCGGCCGTCAGTGCGACCGTGGACGGCGCCGGGGACGGCGTCCAGTCGGAGGGCTCGCGCCGCACCGGCTCAGGCTCGAGGTCGAAGATCACCTGCATGAGGTCGGTGCTGCCCTCGCCGTCGATCATGCAGTGGTGCGCCTTCGAGATCAGGGCCCACCGGTCCTCCGCGAGACCCTCGACCAGCCAGGCCTCCCAGACCGGCTTGGTCATGTCGAGGCGCTGGGCGAAGACCCGACCGGCGAGGTTGCGCAGCTGCTCCGGCCCACCCGGCTTGGGCAGCGACGTGTGTCGCACGTGGTAGAGCAGCTGGAAGTGCGGGTCGTCCACCCAGATCGGGCGACCGAGCTGGAACGGCACGGTCCTGATGACCTGGCGGTAGCGCGGGACCTGGTCCATCTTGGCGGCCAGGAGCCGGACGAGGTCGCCGTACGCGGGGGCGGGCCCCTCGAGCACTGAGACACCGCCGACGTGCATGGGGGTGTTCTCGCCCTCCATGTAGTAGAACATCGCGTCCATCGCGCTCATCCGGTCCATGACTGCTCCTCGGCTGGGGTGACGGTGACGGGGATGCCGTTGAGGACCGCGGTCCCGGTGAGGGCGTCGACGAACAGGTCGTCGGCGAGGACGTTGCTGTTGACCCCCGCGTGCGCCGACGCGACCTCGGTGCGGGTGCCCGGGCTCGAGTGGCCCCAGCCGTGCGGGATGCTCACGACACCGGGGCGCACCCCGTCGGTGACCTCGACGGGCACGGTCACCGACCCCGCACGCGAGCGGACCGCTGCCACTCCGCCGTCGTGCAACCCGAGCCGGTCGGCGTCGTCGGGGTGCACCTGGAGGGTGCAGGTGTTCGACCCGCGGACCAGCGGCGCAAGGTTGTGCATCCACGAGTTGTTCGAGCTCAGCTGTCGGCGCCCGATGAGCACCAGCTCGTCGGGCCCGGCGAGCGGGCGACCGAGGGCCGCCACGAGGCGCGGCACGTCACGGGTGATGGGCTCCGGGGTCAGCTCGATCTGCCCGCTGACGGTGCGCAGCAGCTCCGGCACCCGGGAGGTCAGCGGCCCGAGGTCCAGTCCGTGCGGAGCAGCCTCGAGCTCGGCCAGGGTGAGGTCGTGGGGGCCGCCCCGCAGCATGAGGTCGAGCAGCCGCGCGGGTCCACGACGCTCCCCCGCGACCGTCACGTCCAAGCCGTACCTCGCGGCGGTCTGGGTGGCCATCAGGTCGTCGAGCGCCCCCAGGTCGGCGGTCGGCCCCTGCCCTGCGGCGATGCCGGCGAGCCGCAGCATGGTCTCCCACTCCTGCGGCTGGTCGGTCGGCAGCGCGGCAGGGCTCCAGTTGGCCATGTTGCGCACGGACAGCTGGGTGAACGTGACGTCGTAGTGGTCGCGCTCGAGCGGGGTCGGGCCCGGCAGGATGACGTCGGCGTGCTCGCTGGTCTCGTTGAGGTAGACGTCGAGTGACACCATGAGGTCGAGGGTCTGGACCGCCTCGCGGAGCCGGTCGGCGTTGGGCGTGCTCAGGCACGGGTTGCCGCCCACGACCACCAGCGCGCGCACCTGACCCGGCCCGGGGGTGAGGATCTCGTCGGCCAGGGTGGCGACCGGGAGCTCGCCCATCACCTCGGGCAGCCCACGCACCCGACTGTGCCACCGGCCGTGCCGCCAACCCTTTCCCGGCGAGCTGCCTTGCTGCGCAGGGTTTCTCACCGGCACGGTGCTGTTCGTCTGTCCCGCGGCAGCCAGAGGAAACATCGCCCCACCCGGGCGGTCCAGGTTGCCGGTGATGACGTTGAGGACGTCGACCAGCCAGCTCGCCAGGGTGCCGAACTCCTGCGTCGTCGTGCCGATCCGTCCGTATACGGCAGCGCTGCCGGCGGCGGCCAGCTCACGCGCCATCGTCTCGATCTCGGTCGTCGCGATCCCGGTGTGCGGCGCCACCGCCTCCGGCGTGAACGGCGCGGCCAGCTCCGCGAGGTCGTCGAACCCGCTCACGTGGTCGGCCAGGCGACCCAGGTCGGCCAGCCCCTCGCGCAGGATCACCTCGACGAGCGCGAAGAGCAGCAGCGCGTCGGTGCCCGGCCTGATGGCGTGGTGCTGGTCGGCCACCTCCGCCGTGCGGGTGCGGCGCGGGTCGACCACGACGACCTTGCCACCCCGCTCGCGGATCGCCTTGAGGCGGCCCCGCGCGTCGGGCACCGTCATGAGGGATCCGTTGGACACCAACGGGTTGGCACCGAGCAGGAGGAGGTGCTGGGTGCGGTCGAGGTCCGGCACCGGGATGCTCAACGGGTCACCGAAGAGGTAGCCCGACGAGTAGTGCTGCGGCAGCTGGTCGACGCTGCCGGCGGTGTAGATGTTGGGCGTCCCCACGGCCTTGTAGAACGCCCGCCCGTAGAGGGTGACGCCGAGGTTGTGGGACGAGGGGTTGCCGAGGTAGAACGCGACGGACTCCGGGCCGTGCTCGGCGACCAGGGGCACGAGGCGGCGGTCGATCTCCGCGAAGGCCTCGTCCCAGGTGGCCTGGCGCCACTCCCCGTCGCGCTTCACCATGGGGGTCCGCAGTCGGTCGGGGTCCTCGTGCAGCGCCTTGAGCGAGGCGCCCTTCGGGCAGATGAACCCGTGCGAGAACGCGTCGTCGTCGTCGCCGCGCACCGACGTGACGGTGTCGCCGTCGAAGGACACGGCCAGGCCGCACGTCGCCTCGCACAGCGGACAGGTCAGGTATGCCGTGCTCATGGCGAGCGCGTCGAGCTCGCCCTGGGCGCGAGGGCGTGGGCCTCGAGCCAGGGGATGACCCGGGCGCGGACCTGGTCCGGGACCTCGAGCTGCGGGGTGTGGCCGACCCCGGGCAGGAAGTGCGTCTCCCAGTCCGGGTGCTGCGCCGACACCGCGCGGGCCGCGGCGACGGACACCAGCCGGTCGCGCTCGCCGTGCACGAGGAGCACCGGCCGGTCGATGCTGTGCATGAGGGAGTGGTAGCGCCGTGGGTTGGCCAGCACCCGCATGAGCGACCGAGCGGCACCGAGGAAGGCCGCCTCCTGCCCGGGGACACCGCGTCGGTGCGCGGCCAGCACGACACCGGCGTCGACGACGTCGGGGTTGGCCCGACGCGGGTCGGCGAAGCAGAGGTTCACGACACCCTGGACCCGTTGGCGGTCCGTGGTGCGCTTGGTCATCAGGGCCAGGTAGCGCTCCCCCACGAACGGCGTGGCGTAGACGAGGAACGTCGCGCTGACGGCCAGGTCGGGTCGCTGTCGCGGGACGGGGATCGACGGGTCGATCAGGACGAGGCCGGCCACCAGCTCCGGGTGGGCCGCAGCCAGCAGGATCGAGACCATCCCGCCCATCGAGTTGCCAACCAGCACGACGGGCGACCCGACGACCTCCCTGATGAAGCGGGCGACGAGGTCGGCGTTGGCGTGCACCGATGCGGTCCGCGCGGTGCCGGGCGTCAGCCCGAAACCGGCCTGGTCCACGGCATACACGTGGTGGCGCTTCGAGAGCTCGGGCGCGAGGCCGACCCAGTTGAGGTGCGACCCGCCGAGGCCGTGCACCATCACCACCGGCACCCCTTGCGTGGGGTCGTCCGGGTCGGGTCCGCCGTAGTCGACCCAGTGCACGTCTCCGTCGAAGTCGCTGAGCCAGCCGGTGCCGCCCCAGGGCTCGGCCAGCTGGAGTGGTGCGGGTCGAGCGTCGTGCACTGCAGTCACTGTCCACCCATCTTCCGGGTCGTCGACGTCCGTCTCTCGCCCTTCCCGGAGACCTGGAAACACGGCAAGGTGTGCCACGGCCGACAGTAGGACGCGCACGCGGGCCCGGACAAGACCGGGGGTTCGCCGGTGCGGGACGGAAGGGTGGGACGCGTGACCGAGGTGACCCGGCTGCACACCGAGCGCTTGGTGCTGCGCGAGTGGCGCGACGAGGACCGCGAGCCCTTCGCGGCGCTCAACGACGACCCGCTCGTGATGGAGCACTTCCCCTCGCACCTGACCCGCACGGCCAGCGACGCCATGGTCGACCGCATCACGGCCTTCCTCGACGACCACGGAGGGGGGCTCTGGGCGGTCGAGGTCGCCGAGACGCGGGAGTTCATCGGCTTCACCGGGCTGTCCGTCCCCCGGTTCGAGGCGCCGTTCACTCCCTGTGTCGAGGTGGGCTGGCGGCTGGCCCGCTCGGCCTGGGGCCACGGCTACGCGACCGAGGCGGCCCGCGCGTCCGTCAGTCACGGCTTCGGCCCACTCGGCCTCGACGAGATCGTCGCGATGGTCGTGCCGGCGAACGACCGGTCACAGGGCGTCATGCGCAAGCTCGGCATGACCCGTGACGAGGCGGCCGACTTCGACCACCCCCTCATCCCGGAAGGGAGCCCGGTCAGGCGGCACCGGCTCTACCGGCTCAGCCGCCCGTAGCGCTCGACCGTGCCCTGGCGTGCACCCGCTCGCCCTGGGGACCGAACAGGCTCAGCACCTCGACCACCCCACTGCCGTCGCTGCCGAACCAGTGCGGCACCCGGGTGTCGAACTCGGCCACCTCACCCGCCGTCAGGACGAGGTCGTGGTCGCCCAGGACGAGTCGCATCCGACCGGACAGGACGAACAGCCACTCGTACCCTTCGTGCGCCTTCGGCTTCGGGGTGCTGTTGCTCGCGGGGACGATGATCTTCCACGCCTGGACCCCACCCGGCTGGCGCGTCAGGGGCAGCACCGTGCGGCCGTTCCGGGTGCTCGCCTTGAGCCGCACCCTGGGGTCGCCGACCTCGGGAGCGCCCACGAGGTCATCCAGCGGGACCCGGTAGGCCTGGGCCAACGGCAGCAGCAGCTCGAGGCTGGCGCGGCGTTGTCCCGTCTCCAGGCGCGAGAGGGTGCTCTTGGAGATGCCCGTGGTCTCGGCGAGGGCGCTGAGGGTCACGCCCCGGTGAGCGCGCAGCTGCTTGAGCCGGGGGCCCACCTGGTCCAAGGCCTTCGCGATGGTGGTGGCGGTGTCGTCCATCCCGACATTCTGACCCATTCCGTCCCGGAAACAGCAACGGATGTTGCCACTCGCCTGTCCCGAGGATCATCCTCGGCTCATGAACACCCACGACATCCTCATCGTCGGCGGCGGGGCGGCCGGACTCTCCGCAGCCCTCGTCCTGAGTCGCGCCCGGCGGGACGTCGTGGTGGTCGACGCAGGAGTACCGCGCAACGCACCCGCTGCGCACCTGCAGGGATTCCTCTCCCGCGACGGAATGGCTCCCTCGGACCTGCTGGAGGCGGGCCGGGCGGAGGCCACGGGCTACGGCGCCGTCATCGTCGGGGGCACGGTCACGGAGCTCGTCCACTGCGGTCAGTCGGGGTTCCAGGCGCTGCTCGAGGACGGGCAGCGACTGAGGGCGCGCAAGGTCCTGGTCACCACCGGCCTGCACGACGAGCTGCCCGACGTCCCGGGGCTCGCCGAGCGGTGGGCCAAGGATGTCCTGCACTGCCCCTACTGCCACGGCTGGGAGGTCCGCGACCAGCAGCTCGGCGTGCTGTGGAACGGTCCTGACAGCGTCCGCTACGCCCAGGTCGTCCGGCAGTGGACCCACGACCTCGTCCTCTTCGCCCCGACCGGCACGCTCACCGCGGCCGACCGCACCCAGCTCGTCGCCCGGGCCATCGGCATCGTCGAGGGTCCGCTGGAGCGGGTCGTCGTGCAGGACGACCGGGTGACCGCGGTCGAGCTGGCGGACGGTCGGATCATCCCGAGGCAGGCCGTGTTCGTCCCCCCGCGGTTCGTCCCCAACGCCGCCTTGCTGGCCGGTGTGGGCTGCGACCTGGACGAGGAGGGCTGGGTCGTGACCGGAGCCAGCGGCACCACCAGCGTCCCCGGGCTGTGGGTTGCCGGCAACGTCACCAACGCGCGCGCACAGGTCATCACCGCCGCCGGAGAAGGGTCGGCGGCGGCCATCGCGATCAACGCCGACCTCGTCGGCGACGACGTGCGCACGGCCGTCACCTACTTCAACCAAGGCTTCCCCGCCTGACGGCACGCATCCCGTACGGAACCCAGCACTGCGGCATACCCGACCCGCCGAGCAAGCACCTGCTGGCCCTGATGATCTGGCTCTGCAGCAGCTGACGTTCGCCGTGGCACCCGTGCCGCACCGACCGTCCTCGCGACCGGAGGCGGCGGTCACCCGCTCCGGTATGCCGTGGCAGCCGGGTGTGCGGTCGTGGGCGCCTTCGCGATCGTGCCCATCAGGGCTGCCCGCTGAGGGAGTCCAGCTCACCGTCCTCGCGGTCGGCGACGCGGTCGAACGCCGCCACCAGGGCGTCCCAGGCTGCCTGGACGTCCGCCCCCTCGGGGAACCGGTGCGCGAGCTCGAGGTCGACCAGCCCGTGGGCCGCAGCCCAGAGGGCGCGCGCCCGGTCGACGTCCCCACCACTCAGCGCCACCAGACGTGCTGACGCAGCCGTCTCCACTCCGTCCCTGAGCTGGTCTCGGCGCAGGGGCCGGCGCGCCGTCAGCTCGTACAGCCGTGGATGGAGCAGCGCCCACTGCCGGTATGCGTGGGCCAGGTCGCGGAGATCTGCAGCGGGTTGCAGGGCGGCAGCCAGCTCGGTCAGCGCCCTCTCCTGGAGCTCGGCCTCGATGCGGTCCTTGCCGTCGACGTGCTTGTACAGCGACGGCGCCTGGATGCCCAGCTCGGCCGCCAGGCGTCGCATCGACACAGCTCCCGGCCCTTCGTCCTCCAGCAGGCGCTGGGCGGCGTCGACGATCTCCTCCAGCCGGCTCATGCCCTCGCGCCCGCCACCACTCGCCGCCGCAGGCCCTCGTTCATGGCCTCGAAGCCGGCTCGGGTCCGGGCCAGCATCGTGCCGGTGAACGGGACGAGCAGGCCGCTGAACTCCTCGGCCTGGGTCAACCGCGTGCCCTCGTCACCCAGGGCCTCCAGGGTGAAGGTGTGCCGGCCGTCGAAGATGCCCCTGACTCCGACGCTGCCGAGCCACTCCAGGCGTCGGCCGGCCTCGACACAGGTCACGGTGGGCTTGAACGTCATGGCGCGCCCGCCGGGAGGCGCAATCCGGACGTCCAGGCGTTGCCCGTGGGCGAGCTCGCCGGACAGCTTGGTGATGAACGGGTTCCAGGCCGGGTAGGCAGCGGTGTCGACGAGCGTGGCCCACACCTGCTCCGGGGTGGCTGGGATGTCGATGACGGTCGTGACGTGCTTCATGGCTGCTCTCCTCCCGATGAGGCTAACGGCGTTAGCCTCTGGGGTCGATGATGGGCTAACGGCGTTAGCCTGTCAAGCCCGCCCTCGCCGCTGCGCTGGGCGGTGAGGGAGAGTGGGTGGCATGCCGAACCGCCTGTCCGAGTCCACCTCGCCCTACCTGCTCCAGCACCGCGACAACCCGGTCGACTGGCAGGAGTGGGGACCGGAGGCGTTCGCCGAGGCGCGCGAGCGTGACGTTCCCGTCCTGTTGAGCGTCGGGTATGCCGCGTGCCACTGGTGCCACGTCATGGCGCACGAGTCGTTCGAGGACGAGGACGTCGCGCGAGCGCTCAACGCGGACTTCGTCGCGGTCAAGGTGGACCGCGAGGAGCGGCCCGACATCGACGCGGTCTACATGGCGGCGACGACCGCCCTCACCGGGCACGGCGGCTGGCCGATGACCTGCCTGCTGACGCCCGACGGCGACCCGTTCTTCGCGGGCACCTACTTCCCCAAGGGACAGTTCCTCCAGCTCCTGGCCGGGGCGAAGGAGGCCTGGACCACCCAGCGGGACCGCGTCCTCGACAGCGGGGCCCACATCGCCTCCCGGCTGCGTGAGCTCTCCGCGCCAGTCACGGGCCACCCTCTCGACGCGGCCGCCCTCGATGCCGCAGCGTCCCAGCTGCGCAGCCAGTTCGACCACGGCGCAGCGGGATTCGGTGGCGCGCCGAAGTTCCCCCCGTCGATGGTGCTCGAGTTCCTGCTGCGCCACCACGCCCGCACCGGCTCGGCGGACGCGCTCACCATGGCCGCCAGCACCTGCGAGGCGATGGCGCGGGGTGGCATCTACGACCAGCTCGGTGGCGGCTTCGCGCGCTACTCCGTCGACGCCCGCTGGGTGGTCCCCCACTTCGAGAAGATGCTCTACGACAACGCCCAGCTGTTGCGGGTGTTCACCCACCTGCACCGCGCGACGGGCGACGTGCTGGCCCGGCGGGTCGCGCTCGAGACCGCGGAGTTCCTCCTGCGCGACCTCCGCACGCCCCAAGGTGGGTTCGCCTCGGCGCTCGACGCGGACACCGAGGGGATCGAGGGACTGACCTACGCGTGGACCCCTGCCCAGCTTGCCGAGGTGCTGGGCGAGGAGGACGGCCGGAGGGCCGCGGCGCTGCTCTCGGTCACCGACCAGGGCACCTTCGAGCACGGGTCGTCCACCCTCCAGCTGCTCACCGACCCGGACGACGAGAGCTGGTGGGCCGCAACGCGCGACCGTCTGCTCGCCGCGCGGCTGCTGCGACCCCAGCCCGGGTGCGACGACAAGGTCGTCACGTCGTGGAACGGCTTGGCGATCGCGGCCCTCGCCGACACCGGCACGCTGCTCGGCCGCCCCGACCTGGTCGAGGCCGCCACCCGGTGCGCCGAGTTCGTGGTCGGCACCCACGTGGTCGACGGCCGGCTGCGTCGCACCTCGCGCGCCGGCTCGGTGGGGACCGCGAACGCCGTGGCCGACGACTACGGCAACCTCGCGGAGGGCCTCCTCGCACTCCACCAGGCCACCGGGGAGCAGCGCTGGCTCGCGACCGCGGGCGACCTGCTCGCCACCGCCGTCGAGCGGTTCGGTGCGGACGACGGCGGTTTCCACGACACCAGCGACGACGCCGAGGCGCTGTTCACCCGTCCGCGCAGTGCGGCGGACAACGCCGAGCCGTCCGGCCAGTCGGCCCTGGCCGGCGCCCTGCTGACCTGCTCGGCCCTCACCGGCGACCCGTCGATGCGGGATCGGGCCGAGGCGGCGCTCGCCGCGTCGGGACAGCTCGCCGCACGCGACCCGAGGTTCGGCGGCTGGGCGCTGGCCGTGGCCGAGGCCGCCCTGGCCGGACCGCTCCAGGTCGCGCTGGTCGGGAGCGGCCGCGAGGCAGACGCCCTCGTGGCGGCTGCTCGGCAGTCGGTCTCCCCCGGTCTGGTCCTGGTGCACGGCGAACCCGATGCGACGGGCATCCCGCTGCTGGCCCAGCGGCCGCTGGTGGGTGGCCGCGCGGCGGCGTACGTGTGTCGTGGGTTCGTCTGCGACGCACCGGTGACGGACGTCGCCGCGCTCACCGCGGCGCTGGGTCGCTGACCAGGTCGACGATGCTGGCCCGGTCCCACTCCGGGCCGATGCCGGGTCGGCCGAGGAGGTAGTCGGCGATCTCGTCGTCGGGCAGGTCGTACGTCTCGCGCAACCCTGTCACCAGCGTCGCGAGATAGGCAGGGGTCGGCGAGTTCCGTTGCAGCACAGTTGGGTCCGGTGTCGTGAAGGTCAGGACCGGCAGGCCTTCGAGCTCCCCCACCAGGTGCAGCGCCTCGTAGTGACCCGGGCCGAGGTGGTGTCGCGAGTGCGTGAGGACGTGGGTGAGGTCGAGGTCCTCCCCCGGCAGCTCGCGCCGCTCCTGGGCTGCCACGTCGGCGAACTGCTGCTCGCTCACGAGGTAGGCCCGAGCCAGGGTCGGCCCCGGGTGGTCCGCGTCGTAGAACGCGATCGCCCCGCCCCAGGTCGGTGACGTCCACGCGAAGAACATCTCCCCGGGCAGCGTCAGGGCCCGGTCGTCCTCGGGCTGGCTGCTGTCGCGTGCCCCCGGGTAGGTGCGGCTCGCCCCGTGGGGCCGACCTCCGTCGAGGTAGTGCAGGAAGCGGTCGCGCGACAGGTTGCTGCCGTAGCTCGCGTACCAGACCTGCGCCACACCTCCACTGTCCCAGACAGGTCAGAGCACGAGCGAGCGGTATGCCGGGTCGGCACCTTCCAGCGTCACCGCGCCTTCGTCCGGGTCCACGAAGAGGGCGGTCGCCCACACGTCGGCCCACAGCAGGGTCGGACCCCAGACCGTGGCCGAGCCGTCGCGGCCGATGGGCGTGGCGGTGCGGGGGTCGACCACGTGCGCGCCCCGAGCCGCGGCTCCCGACGTGGCCAGCCCACCGACCCGGAGCGGGATGGTCGCCGCCACCGATCCGGGCACCCGCGGGTCCTCGACGCCGATGGTCCAGGTGCTGGCCGCGGCCTGCCGGCCCGCGCCGGCCAACAGGTCGCCGCCGGCGTTGACGCACCAGGAGATGCCGGGGACGTGGCGCAGGTGCAGGGCTGCCCGCTCGACCGCCCAGCCCTTCACCAGCCCGGTGGGGTCGTGGTGCGCGCCGTCGAAGGAAGCGCTGAACAACCCACCGGTGCGGCGCTCCGCGTCGACGCACAGCTGCTCGACCTCGGCCAGCCAGGGGTGGACCTGCGCCGCGCACAGGTCGCCGCGGCGCAGTCGCATCAGCTCGCTGTCCGGCCGCCAGGTGCTGAACACCGCGTCGGCCCTGTGCAGGACGCCCCACACCTGGTCGACCGCCGTCCCGACCTCGGGCCGGTCGACGTCGCCTCGGACGTGCACCGAGACCGGCAGCCCCATCGCCTGTTCGACGAAGGCCCGGCGCGGTGCGCCGTCGGAGCCCGGCTGGGCGGTCGAGCGGGCCGAGGGCCCGCTGTCGACGCGAGTGGTCACGGCGCTCACAGGTGGGCCTGGTCGATCGCGGACTGCAGTGAGCTGAGGTAGCCCTCTGAGGTCACCGTCGCGCCGGACACCATGTCGATCGACGCGCTCTGCGCCGAGACCGCCTCCTGGTTGAGCACCGGGAGGGCGAACGAGTTGATCTGCTCGTCCTCGTGGTTGCCGTTGGGGTAGACGATCGCCTCCGACGCGGTGATCTTGCCGTCGACCACCGTGATCCGCACCTGCACCGGTCCCCACCGCGTCTGCACCGTGTCGCCGTCATAGGTCTTGCTCGCGGCGCTCCCCGACGTCGTCCCCGAGTCCGTCGTCCCCGAGTCAGTCGTCCCCGAGTCAGTGCTGGCGGTGCCCGAGTCGGTGGTCCCGGAGCCGGCCGCCGCGGGGGCCTGCACCGAGGTGCCGGCGGCCGATGCCGTGCCGGAGCCGCCGGTCGACGTGTGGTAGCTGAACAACAGCACGAGGGTGGTCAGGGTGGACAGCGCCCACAGGGTGATCCGTCGCATGGAGGCTCCTAGTACTCGAACCGCTCGAGGTGGACATGAGTGGGCGGGACGCCGCAGGCGAGGGCGGCTTCCCGGGCGGCAGCCATCCAGGCGGGGGCGCCGCAGAGGTAGACGTCCCGCTCAGCGACGTCGGGCACCACCTGCGCGAGCGCCTCGGCATCGCTGAGGTGGGCGGCGGAGGCCGGCAGCCAGGTGTCACGACCGGGGACGCGGGGCCCCTCCACGGTGACGTAGCGCGCGCCGCGGCTGCTGGCGAGGTCGAACAGCTCCTGCCCGAGGACGAGCTGTTCGCGGGTGCTGGCGCGGTGCACGACCACGACGTCGCCAGGGGCCTGGTCGAGGTCCTCCAGGAGGGCGCGGATCGGCGTGATCCCGATCCCCGCACCCATCAGGAGCACCTTCTGCCGGGTGCGGACGCCTGCGTGGAGTCGGCCGTAGGGGCCCTCGACGAGCACCCGGGTGCCGGGTC
The DNA here is from genome assembly GCF_001429605.1 of Phycicoccus sp. Soil802. Taxonomy (GTDB): domain Bacteria; phylum Actinomycetota; class Actinomycetes; order Actinomycetales; family Dermatophilaceae; genus Pedococcus. The sequence goes on along the minus strand of NZ_LMSS01000004.1, from coordinate 313,387 downwards.
GCAGGTCGGCGACCCGACGGGTCCCGTCACCGACGTGCGCGGCGGTCACCCTGAGGTGCTTCCCGTCAGGAGCCGCGGAGAGCGAGTAGGGGTTGGCTCGCGTCCAGCCCGGCCCGTCGACGAACCGCCACTGGAAGAACTGGCCGGCAGCCGGTCGCAGCAATGCCACTCCGGGCCCGCCGATGACGACCGAGGTGACGCCGGGAGCCTCCTCGTGGACGGCGACGACCCGCAGCGGCGAGCGCAGCGAGCGCACCAGCGGCACCCCGACCCGGAAGACGAGCACGGCCGCCGCGCACGCGGCATACAGGCTCCACCAGAAGACGGTCGAGGCGGTGGAGGCGAGGAACTCCTGGCCGGTCCACAGCTGGTGCGGCAGCGCGAGCCCGGCGCCGAGGTAGCCGTAGAGGTGGATGAGGTGCCACGACTCGTAGCGCAGCCGGCGACGTGCCCTGCGCACGGAGGTCACCACGACGAGGCAGAGCGCCACCGTGCCCGCCACCGCCAGCAGCATGCCGGGGTAGTTGAGGACGAAGTCGACGATCGTGCCCCACAGGCCCAGCGTGGACGCAGCGGCATACCCGAGGGTGATCAGCACGATGTGCGCCCAGAGCAGGTTGAACGAGGTGAAGCCGACCAGCCGGTGGGTGCGGGCGAGCTCGTCCTGGCCCCAGGCCTGCTCGAACCACGGGATGCGCGCCATGAGGAACACCTGGACCAGCAGCAGCGCCGAGGAGACCAGCCCGGTGAGCCGGCCGACGGAGGTGAGCGCTCCCGACAGCGAGCCGAGGTCCTGGACGCCGCCATGGGCGACCCACAGCGCAGTGACCCACAGGAGCACCAGCCAGAACGCCGCTACCGACGCATCACGCCACCAGCGCGGGACCCGTCGCGCGCCGGGGACCCGGCGCGCGTGCGCCGAGGCGGGCTGGGACGCGGCAGTCACCGCAGCTGGGGGCAGGTCGATCGTGGTCACAGGAAGACTGTGCGGTCGCAGTCTGGGTGTTTGCTGTGCACCAGCCATGACTGGCCTACTGAGTCCGGGGGGCTCGGTCCGCCCTTCCGGTCAGCTCCAGACGCCGAGCACCGAGCCGCCGATCCGGACGATGAAGGCGACCAGCACGATTACGAAGACCACCCGCACGAACCGGCTCCCCCGCGCCACCGCCGTGCGCGCGCCGACGTAGCCGCCGGCGATGTTGGCGACCGCCATGACCAGCCCGATCTTCCACATCACGTGGCCACCCGGCACGAACACGGTGAGGGCCCCGAGGTTGGTGGCGAAGTTGGCGATCTTGGCCTTGGCGCTGGCCTCGAGGAAGGCGTAGCCCATCAGCCCGACCAGCGCGAAGACGAGGAACGACCCGGTGCCGGGACCGAGGGCGCCGTCGTAGACGCCGATGACGAAGCCGGTCAGCATCGCCACCACGGTGTGCCGGTGGCCGTCGAACCGCAGGGCGGTCTCGTGGCCGAGCGACGGCTTCGCCACGGTGTAGGCGCCGACCACGACGAGCATCACGAGGATCACCGGGTTGAAGGCGCTCTTCGGGATGTGCAGGCCGAGCAGCGCCCCGCCGACCGCGCCGAGGTAGGCCACTGCCGCCATCGGCAGGGCGGTCCGCAGGTCGGGCCGGACCCTGCGCCAGTAGGTGATCGAGCTGGTCGTCGTGCCGAAGATGCTGGCGATCTTGTTGGTGGCCAACAGCTGGGCCGGCGTCGCGCCCGGGAAGCCCAGCAGGAGCGCCGGCAGCTGCACCAGTCCCCCGCCACCGACGACCGCGTCGACCCACCCCGCCCCGAAACCCGCGAGGGCCATGAGGAGGAGCGTGGTGAGGTCGAGGTCGGGCACCTACCGGCCCAACCAGCCGTCGACGATCCCGAGGATGTCGAGCAGCTCGTGGGCCTGCGCGTCGGGGGTGACGTCCACCGGCACCACCTGCGAGGCCGGGAGATCGCTGTGCGGCACCCAGATCGCGCGCATGCCGACCTGCTGGGGGCCGTGCACGTCCTCGTACAGCCGGTCGCCGACGTAGGCCGCCTCGGCCGGCTCGACGCCGACCGCAGCGCAGGCCGCGAGGAACGCCTCCGGGTGGGGCTTCACGACGTGGATCTCGGAGGAGTAGACGTCGCCGTCGACGAGGTCGAGCACGCCGTCGCGCTGGAACACCTCGCGGTGGTAGTCGCGGCTCCAGATCGTGTTGGACAGCACGCCGACCTTCAGGTCGCGGTCGTGCAGCCCCTCCCAGAGCGGGCGCACCTGCGGGTCGGTGTGGGTGTGCGGCTCCCAGAACCTCCGGTATGCCGCGAGCGCCAGCAGGTGCCGGTCGTGCTCTGCGTCGACCCCGGCGTCCGCGAGGATCGCCTCGATCGACGCGCTCTCGTGGGTCTCGCGGCCGCGCGACCAGGCCCGCTCCTCCGCGGCGTGGATCCGCACCGCCAGCGAGTCGGCCTCGGCCAGGTCCTCGGGCAACATCGCCGGGTCCTCGACCGGGAGGCCGTGCACCTCACGGGCGAAGACCCGCCACTGCTGCGGGAGGTCGACGTCGTGCCACGGGGTGAGCGTGCCGCCCCAGTCGAAGATGACCGCCCGGAGGGGCGCGGTTGAGGTGCCGCCCATCAGGACGCGCTGCCGCGGACCTCGCGGATGACCTCGGTGACGACGTCGTCAGCCGAGACCTCGCGGCGCTCGCCGGTGGCGCGGTCCTTGATCTCGACGATCCCGTGCTCGAGCGACTTGCCCACCACGACGATGGTCGGCACGCCGATCAGCTCGGAGTCCTTGAACTTCACACCGGGGCTGACCTTCTGGCGGTCGTCGTAGAGGACGGACAACCCGGCTGCCTCGAGGGCACGGGTGATCTCCTCGGACTTGGTGAACACCTCGGGGTCGCGGGTGACGTCCTTGCCGGTGGCGACCACGTGCACGTCGACCGGGCTGATCTCACGCGGCCAGCGCAGGCCGAGCTCGTCGTGGTTGCCCTCGGCGACACAGGCGACGGCCCGGGAGACCCCGACACCGTAGGAGCCCATGATCACGGTCTGGAGCTTGCCGTTCTGGTCGAGCACCTTGAGGTCGAGCGCCTCCGCGTACTTGGTGCCGAGCTGGAAGATGTGTCCCATCTCGATCCCGCGGGCCGACTCGAGCCCGTGCCCGCAGCTCGGGCAGGCGTCGCCGGGGCGCACGTCGGCCGCTTCGATGGTGCCGTCAGCAGTGAAGTCTCGACCCGCGACCAGGTCGATCACGTGCTTGCCGGCCTCGTTCGCGCCGGTCACCCAGCGGGTGCCCTCGACGACCCGGGGGTCGAGGAGGTAGCGGACCTTCGACGCGGACTCCGAGCCGAGCGCCTCCGGTCCGATGTAGCCCTTGACCAGCGCGGGGTTGGCCGCGAAGTCCTTCTCCTCGAAGGCCTCCACTGCGGCGGGCTCGACCTGGGCGCCGAGGCGCTTCTCGTCGATCTCGCGGTCGCCGGGCACGCCGACCGCCAGCGGCTCGCGCGTGCCGTCGGGGTGGACCAGGACGACGAGCACGTTCTTGAGCGTGTCGCCGGCCGCCCAGGGCCGGTCCTCGCGCGGGAAGTGCGCGTTGAGGTGGGCCACCAGGGTGTCGATGGTGGGGGTGTCCGGAGTGGACTCCGCGTGGGCAGCCGGCACATCGGCATACGGAAGGGCGTCGGGGACGGGGACGCGCACGGCCTCGACGTTCGCCGCGTAGCCGCAGTTGGGGCAGTGCACGTAGGTGTCCTCGCCGTTCTCCGCGGTGGCGAGGAACTCCTCGGACTTGCTGCCGCCCATCGCGCCGGCCATCGCCTGGACGATGACGTAGTGGAAGCCGAGCCGGTCGAAGATCCGGATGTAGGCGTCGCGGTGCAGCTGGTAGGCCTTGTCCAGGCCGGCCTCGTCGAGGTCGAAGGAGTAGGAGTCCTTCATGACGAACTCACGACCGCGCAGCACGCCGGCCCGCGGACGCGCCTCGTCGCGGTACTTCGTCTGGATCTGGTAGATCGCGAGGGGCAGGTCCTTGTAGGACGAGAACATGTCCTTGACCGCGAGGGTGAACATCTCCTCGTGCGTCGGCCCGAGCAGGTAGTCGGCGCCCTTGCGGTCCTTGAGGCGGAAGATGTTGTTGCCGTACTCGGTCCAGCGACCGCTCGCCTCGAAGGGCTCCTTGGGCAGCAGGGCCGGGAAGAGCAGCTCCTGGGCGCCGATCTCGTCCATCTCCTCGCGCACGATCGTCTCGACCTTGCGCAGCACCCGCAGACCCAGCGGCAGCCAGGTGTAGATGCCCGGGCTGACCCGCCGGATGTAGCCGGCGCGGACGAGCAACCGGTGGCTCGGCACCTCGGCATCGGCCGGGTCCTCGCGAAGGGTTCGCAGGAACAGGGTCGACATGCGCAGGGCCACGTGGCACTCCTCGGTTGGCGGACAACCCCCAGAGGATATCCGTCGGTATGCCGCGTGCTCACCACGGTTTCCCGCCCCGCCTCCGTGGCCGCCACCGGGCGAGTCTTTGGGGGATCCACCCCGTCCGGGCGTGGCAGATCCTGCAAAGACTCCGCGTGGGGCGTGGCAGAGTGGGCGACATGGTGCAGCCGACCCGGATCGAGACCGTCGACCAGCTGGTGGAACTGCTCGGGGAGCCGCTCCCCCGCGTCCGCGACAAGGCCCGTCCCGCGCTGCACGAGCTCGACCGGGACTGGCTGGCCGCGTCGCCGTTCTGCCTGGTCGCGACCTCGGATGCACAGGGCCGGTGCGACGTCTCCCCGAAGGGTGACCCGGCCGGCTTCGTGCGGGTGCTGGACGACACCACCATCGCGATCCCCGAGCGGCTCGGCAACAAGCGGGCCGATGGCTACCGGAACATCCTCGCGAACCCGCACGTCGGGCTGCTGTTCGTCATCCCCGGGCGCGGCGACACCCTGCGGGTCAACGGCCGCGCCCACCTGGTGTCGGACGCACCGTGGTTCGACGAGATGGTCGTCAAGGGACACCGGCCGGTGCTGGCGCTGGTGGTCGAGATCGACGAGGTGTTCGGGCACTGCGCCAAGGCGTTCATGCGCAGCAAGCTGTGGCACCCGGAGACCTGGGACCCGATGGCGGTGGGGTCCCGCCCCGAGATCGCCAAGGCCCTCGAGCGGCCCGAGGACTCCATCGAGGAGCTCGAGCGCTACTACGGCGAGCAGTACTCGACCGGGTTGTACTGAGCCCCTGCCAGCAGCGTCGCGCCAGCCGGCCCTGCCGGCGGCACCCGTTGGTGCGTGTGGCCGGCTGGGTGCGGCTAGCTGCGTCCGGCGGCCCTGAGCGCGGCGCGGATCAGGGGCACCTGGAGCGGGAGCCGCGCCACGGTGCCGGCGAAGGCGGCCTGCGCCGACGGCGTGCCCTTGCGCTGCGCCCGCTTGCCGTAGTTCGCGCTCATCTGGACGTTGCCCGGCAGGATGGCGACGAGGAGGGCGGCACTGGCCCACCCGGCATACCGACGGGTGCGGGGGTGCAGGAGCCCCGCCGCGCAGACGAGCTCGGCGACTCCGGACGCGTAGATCAGCTCACGACGTCGCGGCAGCGAGCTCGGTACGAGGGGCTCGAAGACCTCGGGCTTGACCAGGTGGGTCGTCCCGGAGGTGAGGAACAGCCCGGCGAGGCCGATGATGTCCTTGGTCAGGGGCGCGACGGTGCGGGGCATGTCGCCATCCTGTCAGTCGGTGCGGAGCGTGGGTCGGCCCAGGGCTCCGTCAGTCGGCGCGGTGCTCCCGGAGGTAGGCCCACCTGGCCCGGACCGCGAACGCGGACGCGACCCCGCCCACCACGAGCAGCACCACCCCGACCCACAGCCACGTGCGGCCGGCCGGGTCACGCCCGGGGACGGCGACGAGGAACACGCCGAACGCGAACAGGGACAACGTCATCCACACGAGGGCGTTGCCTGCCGCAGGGGTGTCCGGCCGGGGCTCGGACTCCAGCGCCGGGTCCATCAGCGGGCTCTCCTCACGGGGCAGTCAGAGCAGCACGGTCGAGAACGTACCGACGTCCTCGAACCCGACCCTGGCGTACGTCGCCCGGGCGCTCTCGTTGAAGTCGTTGACGTACAACGTGACCCAGCGCGCACGGGTCTCCATGACCTGCTCCACCACTGACGCCATGAGCGGCACTGCGAGCCCGTGGCCGCGCAGGTGCGGCGCGAGCCAGACTCCCTGCAGCTGGGCGCAGCCCAGGGCGACCGACCCCACGTCGGCCTTGAAGATCACGGCGCCGTCCTCGATCGCGACGAACGTGTGGCCGCGGTCGATGAGCGACAGGAGTGCGGAACGGTAGGCCGCGCCGGAGCCGGTGTAGGGCGGGTAGCCGATCTCACCCTCGAACATGTGCGCGGCCGCCGGCATGACGAGATCGACCTCGGACTCGGTGGCCGGGCGGACCCTGGGGTCGAGCTCGAGGCCGAGCGCTGACGGCCGGTCCATGGTGCTCATGAGGGGCTGCCGCGCGCGCACGGCCCGGGCGGGGCCCCAGGCCGGCTCGAGGTGGCGCCACAGCTCGAGCACCTGGTCGGAGGGCCCGAGCACCGAGGCGCAGTGGCGACGCCACCGACGCACCCGGTCGGCGAAGAAGCTGATCGTCTCGTCGTCGGCCTCGACCGGGACGAGGTTGGCGCTCGACCAGCAGAGGGACTGGAGGGTGCCGCCGACCTTGTGACCGAGGACCGTGCCGGGCTGGGTGCTGAGGACGCCCTCCAGGAGCCGCGCGGCGACGAAGACGTTCGCGGGGAGGTTTTGCGCGCACACCTCCAACGCGGCGTCGCGGTCCGAGGGCGACAGCGCGTGGACCGGATTACGGGTGCGCAGCACCCCGTCAGCCTAGGTCGTGCGACCGCCATCTGCGCACCATTGTCCCCAGATCCGCTCGCCGCGTGGCCCGAGCCATCACCGCAAACGGCAGTTGCGTCCGCTTGCGCCCGCCTGGAGCTAGGCGCAAGCGGACGCGACTGCCGTCTTGCGGGGCGTGGGTGTCAGCCGACGGTGACCGACGGTGCCCCGGCACTCGCCTCGTCGATCGGCTCGCCCATCTCCTCGGCGATGCGCATCGCCTCTTCGATGAGGGTCTCGACGATCTGGCTCTCGGGGACGGTCTTGACGACCTCACCCTTGACGAAGATCTGGCCCTTGCCGTTGCCGGAGGCCACGCCGAGGTCGGCCTCGCGGGCCTCCCCCGGTCCGTTGACGACGCAGCCCATCACGGCCACCCGGAGCGGCACGGTCATGCCCTCGAGCCCGGCGGTGACCTCGTCGGCGAGCTTGTAGACGTCGACCTGGGCGCGGCCGCACGAGGGGCACGAGACGATCTCGAGCTTGCGCGGCTTGAGGTTCAACGACTGGAGGATCTGGTTGCCGACCTTGACCTCTTCGACCGGCGGAGCCGACAGGGACACCCGGATCGTGTCACCGATGCCCTTGGACAGCAGCGCGCCGAAGGCCGTCGCCGACTTGATCGTGCCCTGGAAGGCCGGTCCGGCCTCGGTGACGCCGAGGTGCAGGGGCCAGTCGCCGCGCTCGGACAGCATCTCGTAGGCCTTGACCATGACGACCGGGTCGTTGTGCTTGACCGAGATCTTGAAGTCGTGGAAGTCGTGCTCCTCGAAGAGGGAGGCCTCCCAGACCGCGGACTCGACGAGCGCCTCGGCGGTGGCCTTGCCGTACTTCTCGAGCAGTCGGGGGTCGAGCGAGCCGGCGTTCACGCCGATCCGGATCGAGACGCCGGCGTCCTTGGCCGCAGCGGCGATCTGCTTGACCTGGTCGTCGAACTTGCGGATGTTGCCGGGGTTGACCCGCACCGCGGCGCAGCCGGCGTCGATCGCGGCGAAGACGTACTTCGGCTGGAAGTGGATGTCGGCGATCACGGGGATCTGCGACTTGCGCGCGATCGCGGGCAGCGCGTCGGCGTCGTCCTGGCTCGGGCACGCGACGCGCACGATGTCGCAGCCCGAGGCGGTCAGCTCGGCGATCTGCTGGAGCGTCGCATTGATGTCCGTGGTCGGGGTCGTGCACATCGACTGCACGGAGATGGGGGCGTCACCGCCGACCTCGACCTTGCCGACCTTGATCTTGCGCGTCTTGCGGCGGGGCGCGAGGACGGGCGGGGGCAGGGCCGGCATACCGAGTCCAACAGTCATGGTTGCAGTATCTCCCAGTGGGATGGTGGCGCGGACGCCGGCCGGAGCCGGGTCAGCCGAGCTTGACGGGCTTGACGACGTCTGCGTACATCAGCAGCAGGGACATGACGATGAGCACCGAGGACACGGCATACGCCACTGGCAGGGCCTTGGCGACGTCGACGTGACCGGGGTCGGGGCGCTTGAGCAGGCGGGCGGCGTTGCGCTTGAGCCCTTCCCACAGCGCGCCGGCGACGTGACCGCCGTCGAGCGGCAACAACGGGATCAGGTTGAAGACGAACAGCGCAACGTTCAGTCCGGCCAACAGGCTGACCAGGGTCGCGAACTTCGCGGCCGTGTCCAAACCGTCGATCGACCCCGACGAGATCTCGCCAGCCATCCGTCCGACGCCGACGACCGAGACCGGCCCGTTGGGATCGCGTGCCTCCGAGCCGAAGGCTGCCTGGGCGACATCGGTCATCCGCTGCGGGATGTGCAGCAGGACTCCCGCGATGTGCTGCACCTGCTCACCCAGGATGCCCGGCACGACGGCGACGGACTGACGTTCCAGGGCCGTGACCGGTGCCGACGAGACACCGACGAAACCAGCGTCCATCACGACGGGCTCGCCATCGGCGTTGACCAGGGGCGTGCCGTCGGGGCCGACCTGCTGGACGGTATTGCGGATCGGCGTGACCTGGAGGGTCTGCTCAGCGCCGTCGCGCACCACGACGATCGGGATCTGCTCCCCGACGCGAGGCCGGATCAGCTTGCCCACGTCGACGGTGCGCTTGATCGGCTGGCCGGCGACCGAGACGATCTTGTCGCCGGGCTGGATGCCGGCGAGGAAGGCCGGGGTCTTGGGGTCGCTGGGGGCGCAGGTGGTCTTGGCGGCAGCCTGGCTGGCCGGGACGACGCACTCGCTCACTGACGCGACGACGGCTCCGTCCTTGACCTCCTGCTGCCCGTAGAGGGTCACCAGGCCGGTGAGCAGGACGACCGCGATGACGAGGTTCATGACGGGCCCACCCATCATGATGACGACCTTCTTGGGCACCGAGAGCTTGTAGAACACCCGGTCCTCGTCGCCCGGCTCGATCTCCTCGAGGCTCAGCTGACGCGCCTCGTCGGCGAGCTGGCTGAGCCGCCCGGTGCTCGAGACCCGGATCGTGCCCTCCGCGTCGCCCGGCCGGGGCGGGAACATCCCGATCATCCGGATGTAGCCGCCGAGCGGGATGGCCTTGATGCCGTACTCGGTCTCACCGCGCCGCGTGGACCAGAGGGTCGGTCCGAAGCCGACCATGTACTGGGTCACCTTGACGCCGAACTTCTTGGCGGGGACCAGGTGGCCGATCTCGTGCAGGCCGATCGACAGGCCCACCCCGAGTGCCACGAAGAGCACCCCGAGCACGTAGAGGAGGACGGTCATCGGTGCATCGCCCCCTCGGTGTCCGCCAGCGGTGTCGCGGCCATCCGTCCAGTCTGCAAAGCCAGCACCTTCCGTGCCTCGTCGCGCGCCCAGCGATCAGCGCGCATCACGTCCTCAACGGACAGTGTCCCTGATTCGATCCCTGCCGCGCTGCCGGATGCGTGTTCCTCGACCACTCGGGCGACCGTGTCGACGATCTCGACGAACCCGAGGGCACCCTCGTGGAAGGCGTCCACCGCGACCTCGTTCGCCGCGTTGTAGACCGCCGGGTAGGTGCCGCCGGCCTCCCCCACCTGGCGGGCCAGCCGCACCGCCGGGAAGGCCTCGTCGTCGAGCGGCTCGAAGTCCCACGACTGGGCCCGGGTCCAGTCGACGGGCACGTCGACGTCCGCGAGCCGCTCCGGCCACGACAGGCCGAGGGCGATCGGCACCAGCATCCGCGGCGGACCGGCCTGCGCGATGGTCGAGCCGTCGACGAACTCGACCATCGAGTGGATCATCTGCTGCGGATGCACGACGACGTCGATCCGGTCGAACGGGATGTCGAAGAGCAGGTGCGCCTCGATCACCTCGAGCCCCTTGTTGACCAGCGTCGCGGAGTTGGTCGTGATGACCCGCCCCATCGAGAAGTTCGGGTGCGCCAGCGCATCGGCCGGTGTGACGTCGCGCAGCGACTCGCGGCTGCGCCCGCGGAACGGCCCACCACTCGCGGTCACGACGAGCCTGCGCACCTCCTGCGCGCGTCCGCCGCGCAGCGACTGCGCGATGGCGGAGTGCTCCGAGTCGACCGGCACGATCTGGTCGGGACTGGCCGCCGCCTTGACCAGCGGTCCGCCGACGATGAGCGACTCCTTGTTGGCCAGCGCGAGCGTGGAGCCCTCCGCGAGCGCCGCCAGGGTCGGCCGGAGGCCGATCGCTCCGGTGATGCCGTTGAGCACGACGTCGGCGCCACAGCCCGCCGCCGCGACAGCGGCGTCGTCCCCGACCACGACCTGCGGCCGGTATGCCGCGCGGCCGGCCCGCGCGGCATACGCACCGATCGCCTCGGCCACCTGCTCGTGGGTGCCACGCGCGACCGCGACCAGGTCGACGTCGAAGGTGACGGCCTGCTCGGCGACGAGCTCGAGGTTGGAGCCGGCCGAGAGGGCGACCACCCGGAAGCGGTCGGGGTTGCGCGCGATGACGTCCAGGGCCTGGGTGCCGATGGAGCCGGTCGAGCCGAGGACGGCAACGGTGCGCGGGGAAGTCACTGCCCCATTGTCCCTCATGCAGCGCGTGGTGACCGCCGCGCCAGCGCCCGGTCGGCCGCCACGAAGGCGAACCCACAGAGCGCGAAGAGGACCGCGACGCCGACGAGGTTCGCCAGGACCCGCGCCCAGCCGAGCTCGTCGACGTCGATGAACGGGTAGGGCCACCACCCCGTGACCGCCCCCCGGAGCAGGGTGAGGGCGCTCCACAGCAGTGGCCACAACAGGGCACCCAGCACCTGGGGCCGAGCCGCCTGCCCGCGCGGACCAGCCACCACCCAGGCGACCAGCGCCAGCACCGGCACGACGACGTGCAGGAGCTTGTCGACCGCGTAGCTGCTGCCGGAGAGGTCGAGCAGCGGCCGTAGGAGGAACCAGTGCACGACGCCCGTCACGGTGATGCCGACCATCGTGGCCATCCGCACCAGGCGCCACCGGAGCCCGTCGTGCAGCGGGTTCCTCGCCAGCACCACGGAGCAGCCGAGCACGAGCAGGTTGGACAGGACCGTGAAGTAGGACACGAAGCGAGCGAGCCGCACACCGAGGTCGGGTCGCGACGACTCGTTCAGGACGGCTTCCCCGTTGACGATCAGGGCGAGCTGCCACACGACGGCGACGGCCGCGACCACCGCGACGACGCCATGGATCGCTCGGGCGGTGGTGGGCTTCACGGGGTCACGCTAGCGGGAGGGTCAGCGGTCGAGCACGGTCACGACGAACGTGTCGTGGTCGGCAGTGACCTCCTCCAGGACGCTGGTGATGTCCTCGTAGCCGTCGGGGTGCTCGCGTCGCAGCTGCGCCACGCCGTCCCAGACGAGGTGCCGGGTCAGGCCGTCCTCGTGCGGCTCCTCGGCGTAGTCGTGCAGGCAGTCGGCGAGCGCGTCGAGGTTGCGACCGAACCAGTCGGGGAAGTCCAGCACCTCGGCGAACAGGTCGATGCTCTCCGCCTTGGTCGACCCGGCCGGCACGACCGACACCTCTCCCCCGTGGCGCTGGGCCTCACGCACGACGTCGGCGATGGACACCTCGGGCCCCAGAACACGGATCACGGGCCGCCTCCCCGGCCGTCCTCGCCGGGCGCGAGCACGGCGACGGCGAGCAGGGCCACCGCGAGCCTGGCGGTCCGGCGCTGGTCGGCGGGCATGGGTTCGACCCTAGGGGGGCGTTCGCCGCCCCGCACCCGGCAGAGGTCCTACAGCCGTAGGGCTACTGCTGGAAGACGCGCTCCTCGATGAGCTGCTCCTCGACGACGCGCCCCTCGGGCTCGAACCGGCCCTGCTCGAACCGCTTCTGGAACTCCAGCTCGAGGTGGTCGGCGCCGTTGCGGTTCTTCTCGATCGACATGACGACCCAGTGGCGGAACCGTTCGGCGTTGCCGAGGTGGTAGACGAGGTGGTGCTTGGCGACGATGTCGTACTTGTCGTTGAGGATCAGCACGACGTCGGCCTCGTAGGCGAGGGCGGACGACCCGCGCAGGTCGTTGACCCGCATGCGGCGGCCGGCGACCAGGCTGGACTTGTCGGCGGCGACGATGGCGACCACCGGCACGCCGAGCTCGAGCGACATGTCCTTGAGGCGCTCGACGACCACCGAGATGCGGTCCTCCTCGTTGACCACGCCCGGCACGGGGACCTTCTGGAGGTAGTCCACGAGCACCAGCGGTGGCCGCCCGTCGGACTCGACCACCTCGGCGACGGCCGCACGGATGGCGTCGATGGTGGTGTGCATGCCGCTGGACGTGTGGACGTGCAGCCGCTGCGCGTAGCCCTCGAGCGCCTCGACGGCCTCGGCCCCGCCCACGGTGTCGGCGAAGCGTTCGCGCATCGAGCGGGCGCGACTGTGCCGGGCCTCGAAGCCTGCCCGGATCTTGGTGAGCCCGACGCCCTCGATGCCCTTGATGGCGCCGGCCTCGATGGCGATGAGCCGCTCGAGGATGCTGTGGGCGTCGTGCTCGTAGGTGAACAGCACGGCGCTGCGGTTGGCGGCCACGGCGTTGCGCAGCATCTGCAGGGCCATGGCGGTCTTGCCGAGGCCCTGCGGCCCGCCGATCAGCACGAGCTCACCCGAGCGGAAGCCACCGGTCAGGGCGAGGTCGAGTGCCTCGAAACCGGTGGGCCAGACCCTGGCCCCGGCCGTCTCCCCCAGGCGGAGCTTCTCGTCGGTCTCGACGAGCACGTCGCTCAGGGAGCGCAGGCGCCCGACGTTGCGGGAGTGTGAGGCGAAGTCCTCGGATTCGGACGCGGGGTCAGACGGCATGCTGTCCGCGACCGACAGGACGGGGGCCGGGTCCGTGGTCATGTGACCGATTCAACAACCCCACGACCCCCAGTGGGGGAGTTTGACGCGGTTCGCATCCAAAAGGATGACCCTTTGTTCCGCCGTTACGGGGCAATTCCGACATAGGTCGTCTCGAGGTACTCGTCGATCCCCTCGAAGCCGCCTTCACGGCCGAAGCCGGAGGCCTTCACCCCGCCGAAGGGAGCGGCCGGGTTGGAGATGATGCCCTGGTTGATCCCGATCATCCCGTACTCGAGCGCCTCGCTGACCCGGATCACCCGGCTGAGGTCGTTGGTGAAGACGTACGACGCCAGCCCGAACTCGGTGCTGTTGGCCTTGGCGATGGCCTCGGCCTCCGTGCCGAACGTCGTGATCGGTGCCACCGGCCCGAAGATCTCCTCGCTCATCATTCGCGCGTTCATCGGCACCCCAGTGATCACGGTGGGCTCGAAGAAGTAGCCGCGGCCCTTGACCTGGCCGCCGCCGGTGACGACGGTGCCGCCCTTGGCCTTGGCGTCCTCGACGAGCTCGGTCACCCCGTCGCGCGCCTTGGCGTCGATGAGCGGGCCGACGTCGACCCCCTTCCTGGTGCCCTTGCCGATGGTGAGGCCGGACATCCGGGCGGCGAACTTCTGGGCGAACTCCTCGGCGACGCTCTCGTGCACGAAGAACCGGTTGGCCGCCGTGCAGGCCTCTCCGATGTTGCGCATCTTGGCGAGCATGGCCCCGTCGACAGCGCGGTCGAGGTCGGCGTCCTCGAACACGATGAACGGCGCGTTGCCGCCGAGCTCCATCGAGACCCGGAGGAGCTGCTCGGCCGACTGCTCCACGAGCTTGCGACCGATTCCCGTGGACCCGGTGAAGGTGAGCTTGCGCAACCGCGGGTCGCGGATGAGGGGCTCCATCACGTCACCGGTGTGCCTCGTCGTGATGACGTTCAGCACGCCGGCGGGCAGGCCGCATTCCCGCAGCAGCTCGGCGAGCGCGAGCATGGTCAGCGGGGTCTGGCTGGCCGGCTTGACGACCATGGTGCATCCGGCCGCGATGGCCGGGCCGATCTTGCGGGTGCCCATGGCCAGTGGGAAGTTCCACGGGGTGATCATCAGCGTGGGCCCGACCGGCTTCTTCATCGTGAGCAACCGCGTCGCGCCGTTGGGTGCGGTGGACCACCGGCCGTGGATCCGGACGGCCTCCTCGGAGAACCAGCGGAAGAACTCGGCGCCATAGGTCACCTCGCCGCGCGACTCGGCCAGGGTCTTGCCCATCTCCAGTGTCATCAGCGTGGCGAAGTCCTCAGCCCGCTCGGTGATCAGCTCGAAGGCCGCGCGCAAGATCTCACCGCGGTCGCGCGGCGGGGTCGCCGCCCACTCCGCCTGCGCCCCCACGGCCGCGTCCAGGGCGGCTTTGCCGTCCGCCACGGTCGCGTCGGCGACGTGGGTCAGGGTGCTCCCGCTCGAGGGGTCCTCGACCGCGAGGGTGGCACCCCCGGTGGCGTCACGCCACACGCCGCCGATGAACAGCCCCTTGGGGACCGAGTCGATGAGGGACTTCTGCGTGGTGGCCATCAGCCCTGTTCCTCCGGTGTGTGGTCGCGCGCCTGTTCGGGTGACTGGTCGTGGGTCTGGTGGGTGTGCTGGTGCGGGATGTGACCCTGCGGGATGGCGGCGTTGCGCCCCGACAGCAGCGGCTGCGAGGGGTCCCACCGGGTGCCGTCGCGCTCGTCCTGACGCTTGCGTGCGATCGCCGACAGCGCCTCGAGGACGACGCGGTTCGCGAGGGCTGCGGTGATGTCTGCATGGTCGTAGGGCGGGCTGACCTCGACGACGTCGACGCCGACCACCGGCAGCTCCAGGCAGATCCGCCGCACGGCGTCGAGGAGCTGTCGGGCCGACAGCCCACCCGGCTCGGGAGTGCCCGTGCCGGGCGCGTGGCCGGGGTCGCAGACGTCGATGTCCACCGAGAGGAAGACCCCCTCGCACTCGTCGGTGGCGATGGTGAAGGCCTCGGTGAGCACCTCGTCCAGCCCACGGTGCACGATCTCGGTCATCTCGAACGACCGCATCTGCTGCCCGGCCATCCAGTCGAGGGTCTCGGGCGGCGGCCAGTAGCCGCGCAGCCCGATCTGGAGGAACCGGTCGCCCCGCAGCGCTCCGGACTCGATGAGCCGGCGCATCGGCTGGCCGTGCCCCCACAGCGACCCGAACTCGATGTCGCCGGTGTCGGCGTGGGCGTCGAAGTGGATCATCGACACACGGCCGTGGCCGAGCACGTTGGCGACTCCCTTGGCGTCCGGGAACGCGATCGAGTGGTCACCTCCGAGGACCACCGGTATGGCGCCCGCGCGGGTCACGCGCTCGACGGCGGCTTCGAGCTTCGGCAGGGACCGCTCGATGTCGCCGGAGTACATCTCGACGTCGCCCGCGTCGACCACCCTGAGGTCGACCAGGCCGTCGGTGCGCAGCGCCAGCGACGGACGCGAACCGTCGTGGGGCAGGTAGTCGGTCATCCGGATCGCCTGCGGACCGAAGCGCGTGCCCGGCCGGTGGGAAGTGCCGCCGTCGAACGGCGCACCGAGGATCACGACGTCGGCCCCGGCATACGTGGCCTCGTCGTCGAGGTCGCAGCGGTCCACGCCGAGGAAGGTGAAGTCCGGGCCGTACTGCTGGCCGTATCTCGTCATGGAGCCAACCTAGTCCCGTTGCGGGCCATGGGAATCAGCGGTCTTCCAGGCCCCAGGGGGAACCGTAGCCGACCGGCTTGGGGGCGGCGAGGAGGTCGAGGAACGGCTTCGCGTCGAACGCCTCCGGACCCAGCACACCACGACCGCTCCAGACCCCGGTCGCCACGAGCTCGAGAGCGACGACGGGGTTGACGGCGGTCTGCCAGACGACGCACTGCGCGCCGTACTCCGCCATGGTCTCCTCGTTGTCGGACACGTGGAAGAGGTAGGTGCGGCGAGGTTTCCCGTCCTTCCCCGTGCCCGTGACGAAGACGCCGGCACAGGTCTTGCCCTTCATCCGCGGCCCGATGGTGGCCGGGTCGGGAAGGACCGCCGCGACCACGTCGCGGGGTGACACCTCGACGCCCTTGACCCGCACCGGGTCCGTGCCGTCGAGCCCCAGCGTGTGGAGGGTGCGCAGGATGGTGATCAGCTCGTCGCCGAGGCCGTACTTGAAGGTGACCCGCTCGGCATCCAGCCAGCGGGGCATGAGCAGCACCTCCTCGTGCTCGACGTGCACGCACTCCACCGGGCCGATGCCCTCCGGGAAGTCGAACACCTCCGGCTCGCTGAACGCGGGCAGGGTGAAGAAGCCCGACTCGACCCCTCCCCCAGCGCTGGCGCGCGCCTTCTCCCACACCACCGGCGGGTTGAGGCACTCCTCGATGATCGTCCACATCGAGAAGCCCGGGGCGAAGGTCTCGTTGCCGTCCTCGTCGTAGACGGCGAGGTTGGCACCGTCCCGGGTGCCGAGCTCGTCGATGCTCGAGAACAGGTGGTCGGAGGCATAGCGGGCGAACACGTCGGAGAGCCCGGGCTCGACCCCCATGCCCAGCAGGGCCAGCTGGCCGGACTCCTCCCACTGGTCGGCCATCGCGAACTGCTCGTCGCCGAGCTTGACCCCCACCTTCGCGTAGGGCTCGTCGGGGTGGCGCCGCGAGAGGCTCATCGCCATGTCGAGATAGCTCGCCCCCGCCGCGAGGGCGCCTCGGAAGATCGGCATGACGAACCGCGGGTCGACGGCGTTGAACACGTGGGTCGCACCGTGCTGCCCGGCCAGGGCGGCCACCGCCACCTCGTCGGAGGCGTCGACCTGCGCCGCCACGAGCCGGGACTCGCCGGGGCGACGAGCGGCCGCCGCCGCCACGGTCGCCTCGGCCCGCGACAGGTCGTAGTCGGCCACCACGAGCTGGACGAAGAAGTCCCGCTCGACGGCGATGCGCGCGGCAGCGTCGCCGACGCCACCGGCGCCGATCATGAGGATGCGCACGGAGTCAGACTGCTCTCTGTCGTCGGTTGCTGAGGACCTGGCCGGCGATCACGAACAGCAGGGCCGCGAGGAACACGACCGTGCCGATGACGTTGACCTGCACCGGGACCCCGCGTTGGGCCGCACCCCACACGAACATGGGGAAGGTGATCGAGCTGGGTGAGGCGTTGAAGTTGGTGATGATGTAGTCGTCGAAGCTCAGGGAGAAGGCCAGCAGCGCCCCGGCCGCGATGCCCGGAGCCGCGAGCGGCAACGTCACCCGCAGGAACGTCTGGGCTGGGGTCGCCCCCAGGTCAGCGGCCGCCTCCTCAAGGCGTGGGTCGAGCGTTGCCACCCGGGCCTTGACCGCCACCACGACGAACGAGACGCAGAACATGATGTGGGCGATGAGGATCGCCAGCGCCCCGGCCGGGATGCCCAGCATGAGGAAGAGCGTGAGCAGGCTGGACCCCATCACCACCTCGGGGGTGGCCATGGGCACGAAGATCAGGAGGTTGGTCGCCGCACGCCCCCGGAACTGGTAGCGACCCAGCGCGAGGGCCACCATCGTGCCGAGCACGGTGGCGATCAGCGAGGCGGTCACCCCGATCCGCAGGCTCAGCCCGAGCGACTCGCAGATGCCGGGCGAGCCGCAGGGGTGCGTCCACGCGTCGGTGGAAAACCGGGCCCAGTTGTAGTTGAACTTGCCGACCGGGTCGTTGAACGAGAACACGGCCACCACGACGTTGGGCACGAGCAGCAGCGTCAGGACGGCCAGGGCGGCGAAGGCCAGCAGGTGCCGGCGGATCCAGGACAGCACGGCCACTCAGACCAGCTCCTCGGTGCCGGCCTTGCGCACGTAGAACGTGACGAGGACGACGATCATGGTCAGCAGGATGAACGACAGCGCCGCCGCGAGCGGGTAGTCGAGCACCCGCAGGAACTGGCTGTCGATGACTTGGCCGATCATCACGGTCTCGGTGTTCCCGAGCAGCCTCGAGTTGATGAAGTCGCCCGCAGCAGGGATGAAGGTGAGCAGCGTGCCAGCGACCACTCCCGGCAGGGACAGCGGCCAGGTGACCCTGCGGAACGCCTCTCGCGGTGAGGCGTACAGGTCGCCAGCCGCCTCCACCAGGCGGGGATCGAGGCGCTCCAACGAGGCATAGAGCGGGAGGATCATGAACGGCAGGAAGTTGTACGTCAGACCGCAGATGACCGCGAACTTCGACGCGAGCAACGTGTCGTTGGAGGTCAGGCCGATCGCCTGCAGCAGGCTCGTGAACCCGATCGACTGGGCGAAGGCCACCACCGGCCCGTCGTCGGACAGGATGTTGCGCCAGGCCAGCGTGCGGATGAGGAAGCTCGTGAAGAAGGGGGCGATGACGAGGATGAGCAGGATGTTCTTCCAGCGTCCGGCCTTCTGCGCCATGAAGTACGCCAGCGGGTATCCGAGGAGCAGCGCCAGCACCGTGGCCGTCCCCGCGTAGCCGACCGAGCGGAGCAGGTGTGGCCAGTACCGCTGGACGGCGTCCGCGTAGATGGACACGTTGCCTGTGAAGACGTAGCCCTCGTCGATGTTGCCTTCCTGGAGCGACTGCGAGCCCAGGGTGATCATCGGGACCACGAAGAACACGACCAGCCACAACAGGCCGGGGGCGAGCAGGGCGTAGGGCACCCAGCGGCCGCGGCGGACCGGCTTGCGGACCGGTGCGCCGGTGCCGACGACCGCGGCCCCCTCGGCCACTACCCCTCCTCCTCGACGCCCGCGTCCGCCGCCTGGGAGGCGTCGAGTGCGAACCCGTGCTCGGCGGCCCAGGACACGGTGACGTCCTCGCCGGGGCGCGCGCGGTTGGACCCGTCGTTCTGCTGGACGACGGTGAGCTCGCGGCCCCACGGCATACGGACCAGGTACTGCGTGGCCACGCCCGTGAAGGACACGTCGGTCACCGTGCCGTGCAGCCGGTTCGGCCCACCGTGCTCGCCCATGCGCAGCTTCTCGGGCCGCACGCCCAGCCAGACCTCCTTGACGCCGTCCGGCACGTGGTCGGCCGCGACCGTGAGCGCCGTGTCGTATGCCGTGACCGGCACCTCGCCGTTCTGGGCGGGACCGGTCACCGTCGCCTTGAGCAGGTTCGACTGACCGAGGAAGTTGGCGACGAAGGTGGAGGCCGGCCGCTCGTACAGGGTGGCCGGGTCACCCAGCTGCTCGATCCGCCCGGCGTTCATCACGGCGATGGTGTCGGCCATGGTCATGGCCTCCTCCTGGTCGTGCGTCACGTGGATGAAGGTCAGCCCGACCTCCTGCTGGATGCGCTTGAGCTCGATCTGCATCTGCCGTCGCAGCTTGAGGTCGAGGGCGCCGAGCGGCTCGTCGAGCAGGAGCACGTCCGGGCGGTTGACCACTGCCCGCGCCAGGGCCACCCGCTGCTGCATCCCGCCGGACAGCTGGGCCGGCTTCTTCCTCGCGACCTCGCCGAGCTGGACCAGCTCCAGCGCCTCCTTGGCCTTGGCGACGGCGTTCTTGTCGCCGCGCCGACGGAGCCCGAACTCGACGTTCTCCAGCACGCTCATGTGCGGGAAGAGGGCGTACGACTGGAACACCGTGTTGACGTTGCGCTGGTGCGCCTTGGTGTCGGTGATCTCGGTGTCCCCGATGTGGATCCGGCCTGCCGTCGGCTGCTCGAGGCCGGCCACCATCCGCAGCGTCGTCGTCTTGCCGCAGCCGGACGGCCCGAGCAGGGCGAAGAACGAGCCCTGCGGGATGACGAGGTCCATCGGGTGCACCGCGGTGAAGGTGTCGAACTCCTTGGTCAGACCCGACAGCTTCAGGTCTCCCGTGGTCTGCGTGGCCATCAGCCCGTCGCCAGGTTGGTGAACATGCGGGTGAACTCGGACTCCTCCTGGGCGCTGAGGTCCCGGAACTTCTTCGCCTTCGACAGGGTCTCGGTGGAGGGGAAGATGAGCTGGTTGGAGCCGAGGTCCTTGTCGATGGCCGCGACGGCCTCCTTGGTGCCGGCGACCGGGGAGATGTAGTTGACCCAGGCCTCGACCTCGGCCATCACCTTGGGGTCGTAGTAGTAGTTGATGAGCTTCTCGGCGTTCTTCTTGTGCTTGGCCATGGCGGGGATCACGAAGTTGTCCGACCACAGCGTGTAACCGGCTTCCGGGAGGGTGAGCTCCAGCTCCGGGGCGTCGAGGCTGAGCGATGCCACGTCGCCCGACCAGGCGACGCAGGCGGCGATGTCGCCGGCGCTCAGGCCGTCGGTGTAGTCGTTGCCGGTGAACTTCTGGATCTGGCCGGCGTCCTTGGCCTTCTGGATCATCGCGATGGCGGCCTCGAAGTCCGCCTTGGTGAAGTTCGACGGGTCCTTGCCCTGGTCGAGCAGCACCAGACCGACCGTGTCGCGCATCTCGGAAAGCAGCGTCACCTTGCCCTTGAGCGCCGGGTCGGTGAGCAGCTGGGTCATCGTGGTGACCTTCTTGCCACCCGTCGCCTTGGTGTTGAAGCCGATACAGGCGAAGCCCGCCTGCCACGGCAGGGAGTACTTCCGGCCCGGGTCGAACGACACGTCCTGGAAGGCAGCCTCGAGGTTCTTGGCGTTGGGGATGTTGGCCTTGTCCAGCGGCTGCACGTAGCCCTGGCGGATGAGCCGCGCCACCATCCAGTCGGTGGAGCACCAGACGTCGCGGCCGGTGTCCTGTCCACCGGCGAGCAGCGGACGGACCTTCGCGTAGAACTCGTCGTTGTCGTTGTAGTCCTCGGTGTAGTTGACCTTGATGCCGGTCGCCTTGGTGAAGGCGTCGAGGGTCGGGCGGCTCTTCTCGTCGTCCGAGACGTCGATGTACTGCTGCCAGTTGGACCAGTTGATGAGCTTGTCGGTGTCGGACATGTCCTGCGCGGCCTTGGCCGTCGGCGTGGCCGAGCCGCTCGCGCTGTTCGAAGGGCTACGGCCCTTCGATCCGCAGGCAGCCAGCGCCGTCACGCCCAGCCCGGCAGCGCCGGTCATGAGGGTCCGGCGGCTGAGGGCGCCGCGCAGGAAGGCGGCCTGCATGGGGGTCGGGATCTTGTCGTTCATGGGGGTGCTCCTGCGGGTGAGGGTGGCGTTCTCGGAGAAGTCCGGGTCAGGGGTGTTCCGGGTTCCTGGGTCAGTGGCCGCCGGCGACGGTGTCGGTGGCCTGGGTGGGCGGGCCTAGCTGTCGATGTTGGCCATGACGTGCTTGATGCGGGTGTAGTCCTCGAAGCCGTACATCGACAGGTCCTTGCCGTAACCGGACTTCTTGAAGCCGCCGTGGGGCATCTCGGCGACGATCGGGATGTGCGTGTTGATCCAGACGCAGCCGAAGTCGAGGGCCTTGGAGACCCGCATGGCGCGGCCGAAGTCCTTGGTCCACACGCTGGAGGCCAGCCCGTAGTCGACCCCGTTGGCCCACGCGATCGCCTCGGCCTCGTCGGTGAACCGCTGCACGGTGATGACTGGCCCGAAGATCTCGTCCTGGATCGCCTCGTCATCCTGCTTGAGGCCGGACAGCACGGTGGGCTCGAGGAAGAACCCGTCACCCAGGGCGTCGAGCCGGTGGCCACCGGCCGCGATCGAGGCGTGGTCAGGCAGGCGGGACAGGAAGCCCTGCACCCGCTCGAGCTGGTTGCGGTTGTTGACCGGCCCGAGCAAGGCGTCCTCGTCGTCCGGCAGGCCGACCTTCGCCGAGTTCTTGGCGTACTCGCCGAGGGCGGCGACGAAGTCGTCGTGGATGTGGGGGGCCGCCAGCACGCGCGTCGCGGCGGTGCAGTCCTGGCCGGCGTTGAAGTACCCGGCGACGGCGATGCCTTCGACGGCGGCCTCGATGTCGGCGTCGTCGAACACGATGACCGGTGCCTTGCCGCCGAGCTCGAGGTGGACCCGCTTGAGGTCGCGGCTGGCGCTCTCGGCGACCTGCATGCCGGCCCGCACGGAACCGGTGATGGCGACCAGCGCCGGCGTCTTGTGCTCGACGACCGCCCGGCCGGTCTCACGGTCACCGGTGACGACGTTGAACGTGCCGGGCGGCATGAACTCCGAGGCGATCTCCGCCAGCAGGAGGGTGGTCTCGGGCGTGGTGTCCGACGGCTTGAGGACGATGGTGTTGCCTGCCGCGAGGGCGGGTCCGATCTTCCAGACCGCCATCATCATCGGGTAGTTCCACGGGGTCACCTGACCCACGACGCCGATCGGCTCACGCCGGATCCAGCTGGTGTGGCCCTTCATGTACTCCCCCGCCGCCCGACCCTCGAGCACGCGGGCCGCGCCGGCGAAGAACCGGATCTGGTCCACCATCGGCGGCAGCTCTTCGGAGGCGGTGAGGGCCCAGGGCTTGCCGGTGTTCTCGGACTCGAGCTTGACGAACTCGTCGGCCCGCTTCTCGATCGCGTCGGCGAACTTGAGCAGCGCCTGCTGGCGCTCGCTCGGGGTGGTCTGGCCCCACTCGGCGAACGCCTTGCTGGCCGAGGAGTAGGCGGCGTCGACGTCGGCAGCCGTGGAGACCGGGGCCTTCGCGACGACCTGGGCGGTGACGGGGCTGACGAGGTCGGTGGTCGCATCGGTCTGCGCCTCGACGTACTCGCCGTTGATGAAGTTGCGCAGGACGCGGGGGGCCGCGGACGTGGCAGTCACTGATGTGCTCCAATGCGGATCGGGTGCTGATTCCGGTGTCTGGCACTGTAGCCGCCTGACGATGGATTTCAATAGGTTCGGCCTGTCAAGATACGGAAAACATTGTCGAAAGCCATCGGGTGCGACTGATTCCGTCGTGTGGGGACTTGCTTTATCCGCATCTGGGGACCACCATGACCAGCGTGACCCGACTCCCCAGCACCAGCGCCGATGTGCGCCTCGACGACGTGTCGAAGGCCATCATCGAGCTGCTGCAGGAGGACGGTCGGCAGTCCTACGCCACCATCGCCAAGCGGGTGGGACTGTCCGAGGCGGCGGTGCGCCAGCGCGTCCAGCGCCTCCTCGACCAGGAGGTCATGCAGATCGTCGCAGTCACCGACCCGTTGCAGGTGGGGTTCCGCCGGCAGGCCATGATCGGCATCCGCGTCGACGGCGACCTCCTGCCGGTGGGTGACGCCCTCACGGCGATGTCGGAGGTGTCCTACGTCGTCACGACGGCGGGGTCCTTCGACCTGCTGGCCGAGGTCGTCTGCGAGGACGACGCCGAGCTGCTCGACCTGCTCACCCGTCGCATCCGCACCCTTCCCGGGGTGCAGACCACCGAGACGTTCGTCTACCTGAAACTCAACAAGCAGCACTACAACTGGGGTACTCGATGACCACTGACCTGTCCATCTTCGAACCGTCCAGCGACTCGCACACGCCACTCGGCACGTTGCACAGCGAGGCCGCACGCGACCACCTGTGGATGCACTTCACCCGCCACTCGGTCTTCGAGGACCGCCCCGACGGCGGTCTCGGGCACAGCGTGCCGATCATCACGCGCGGTGAGGGCCACAAGATCTGGGACGACCGCGGCAACGAGTACATCGACGGCCTCGCCGGGCTGTTCGTCGTGCAGGTCGGCCACGGGCGGGAAGAGCTGGCGGAGGCCGCGGCGAAGCAGGCCAAGGAGCTCGCCTTCTTCCCCCTCTGGTCCTACGCGCACCCCCGCGCGATCGAGCTGGCCGAGCGGCTGGCCAACGGCGCCCCGGGCGACCTCAACCGCGTGTTCTTCACGACCGGCGGCGGTGAAGCCGTCGAGACGGCCTGGAAGCTCGCCAAGCAGTACTTCAAGCTGACCGGCAAGCCCACCAAGCACAAGGTGATCAGCCGGGCGGTGGCCTACCACGGCACCCCCCAGGGTGCGCTGTCGATCACCGGGATCCCTGCGGCCAAGGAGATGTTCGAGCCGCTCGTGCCGGGCGCGTTCAAGGTCCCCAACACCAACCTCTACCGCGCGCCGGAGCACCTGCGCGACGACGAGAAGGCCTTCGGCCGGTGGGCCGCCGACCGGATCGCCGAGGCCATCGAGTTCGAGGGCCCCGACACGGTCGCCGCAGTCTTCCTCGAGCCCGTGCAGAACTCTGGCGGCTGCTTCCCGCCCCCGCCCGGCTACTTCGAGCGGGTCCGCGAGATCTGCGACGAGTACGACGTGCTCCTGGTGTCCGACGAGGTGATCTGCTCGTTCGGCCGGATCGGCTCGATGTTCGCGTGCGACGACTTCGGCTACGTCCCCGACATCATCACCTGCGCCAAGGGCATGACCTCCGGCTACTCCCCCATCGGCGCGATGATCGCGAGCGACCGGCTGTTCGAACCCTTCAAGAAGGGGACCACGTACTTCCCGCACGGCTACACCTTCGGTGGACACCCCGTCAGCGCGGCCGTCGCCATGGCCAACCTCGACATCTTCGAGCGTGAGGGGCTCAACCAGCACGTCAAGGACAACGCCCCCAAGTTCCGGGCGACGCTCGAGAAGCTGCTCGACCTGCCGATCGTCGGCGACGTGCGCGGGGCGGGCTACTTCTACGGCATCGAGCTGGTCAAGGACAAGGAGACCCGCGAGACCTTCAACGACGCGGAGTCCGAGCGGCTGCTGCGTGGGTACCTGTCCAAGGCGCTCTTCGACGCCGGCCTCTACTGCCGCGCCGACGACCGTGGCGACCCGGTGATCCAGCTCGCGCCGCCGCTGATCATCGGCCAGCCGGAGTTCGACGACATCGAGTCGCGGCTGCGGTCGGTCCTGACCGGCGCCGAGAAGCACCTCTGAGCCAGACCAGCACCTCGTGAGCCACCCGCTCTGGTGGGAGAGCCCGTATGCCGCGTCGCAGGCAGACGGGCTCTCCGCACCGCAGGTTTCCCACCCAGATGGAACGAAACCTGCGGCCGTCCCGCCCGGGGGTGGGCGCCGCCCGCAGACGACGTTCCAATTGGGTGAGATACCTGCGCGGGCGGACGTGGTCATCGTCGGTGGTGGCTTCACCGGGTTGTGGACCGCGCACTACCTCCTCCTGGCCGACCCTGCGCTCGACGTCGTGGTGCTCGAGGCGGAGCACGTCGGCTTCGGTGCGAGCGGACGCAACGGTGGCTGGGTGTCGGCCCTCTGGCCGGTCGGTCCTCGGACGCTGGCCCGCCGCGGCGGCGCGCAGGCGGCTCGGGCGATGGTTGCCGAGCTCCAGAACACCGTCGACGAGGTGGGCAGGGCAACGGAATCCGCGGCGATCGACTGCGGATTCCGCAAGGGCGGGGCGATCGCCCTCGCGCGCTCACCCGCACAGGCAGCCAGGGCCCGGGCCGAGGTCGACGAGGCTCGGGAGTGGGGCCTCGGCACCCGCTGGCTCGACGCGTCCGAAGCCTCCGAACGCCTGGCCGCGAGCCGGGTCGTGGGGGCCACGTTCACCCCGCACTGCGCTCGCGTCCACCCCCGGCGTCTGGTCGACGGTCTCGCAGCCACGGTCCGGTCGCAGGGCGCCCAGGTGCACGAGGGTGTGCGGGTGCAGGCGATCGGGCCCGGACACGTCGTGCTCGAGGGCGGCGAGCAGGTCTCGGCGCCCCACGTCATCCGGGCCACCGAGGCGTGGACCCCCCTGCTGCCCGGCGAGCGCCGCACCGTCGCCCCGGTCTACTCGCTGATGGTGGCCACGGAGCCCCTGAGCGAGGAGCAGTGGTCGAGGATCGGGCTCGCGGAGCGTGAGGTCTTCAGCGACCACCGGCACGTCATCATCTACGGCCAGCGGACCGTCGACGACCGACTCGCCTTCGGCGGTCGGGGGGCGCCGTACCACTTCGGATCGCGGATCAAGCCTGAGTTCGACCACGAGGCAACGGTTTTCGCCGATCTCCGCGCGACCCTCACCGACCTCCTCCCCCAGCTCGGCGACGTGGAGTTCACGCACGCCTGGGGCGGCCCGCTCGGCATCGCGCGCGACTGGCACCCTTCGGTCGGCCACGACCCCAGCACCGGGCTCGGGTGGGCCGGCGGCTACGTCGGCGACGGCGTCGCGGCCACCAACCTCGCGGGACGGACGTTGGCCGACCTGGTCACCGGCCGCTCGACGGCACTGACCCAGCTGCCGTGGGTGGGCCACCGCAGCCGCAAGTGGGAGCCCGAGCCCGCCCGCTGGGCCGGGATCAACGCGGGGCTGCGGCTGGCGCACGCCGCCGACCGTGAGGAAGCCCGCACCGGCCACCCTGCGCGGCTCGCGGCACTGCTCGGCGCCGTGACCGGGCACTGAGACACGAAGGGATGCGGGAGACTCGGTCCGTGTCGACCGCGCCCGCAGACCTGTCCCCCGCCGCCCTCGACTTCGTGACGGCACGGCACCTGGCCACGCTGACCACGTTGCGCCCGGACGGGTCGCCCCACGTGGTGCCCGTGGGCTTCACGTGGGACCGCGAGGCGCTGGTCGTCCGCGTGATCACCAGCGGTCCGAGCCGCAAGGCGCGCAACGCCGCCCGTGGCGGGCGCGCCGTCGTGTGCCAGGTCGACGGGCGGCACTGGCTGTCGTTCGAGGGCCCGGCCAGGGTGCTCACCGACCGGGAGTCGGTGGCCGACGCCGAGCTCCGGTATGCCGCGCGCTACCGCGTGCCGCGCGAGAACCCTGAGCGCGTGGTCATCGAGATCGCCGTCGACCGGGTGCTCGGCAACCTCTAGGGTCAGGCACCCTCGAAACCGCTGAGCAGGAGGAAGAAGAGCAGCACGCCCACGGCGGCCGCGGCGACGCCGTACGCCGCCCCGACGAGGACCCGCCTTCGCGTTGCTCCGCCCACGAAGCCGGGCAGCCTCGCGCCGAGGAGTGCACCGAGCAGCGCCACCACAGCCACGTCGACGGGCAGGATCCAGTTCTCGTTGCCCTGGTCGTCGAGGAAGGTGGCAGCGAGGGGAAGGCTGATGACACCTGCTGCCAGCAGCACCACCCACCCGAGGACCTTCGTCATGGTCTCAGGGTAGGGCTCGTCACGGCCCGTTCTCGGGGTCTTCGGGCGGAAACGGCTCGTGGGTGAGCCGCAGGTAGTAGAGCGCCGAGTCGCCCCACTCGGCGAGCTCCTCCGGCTGGGCACCCTCGATGGCGCCGAGCCAGGTGAACGAGCGGTTCACCGCGTGGGTGACCATCGCCGGCACCATCAGGGCCTCGAGCGCGTCGCGGTCGAGCAGGTCCGCCCACACCTGCGCGTAGGCGTCCAACAGGTCCGGCCACGGGTGGTGGGTGACGCGCGTGGAGTAGCCGTAGGGCACGGCGAGGACCTCCAGCACGTGGGCCCACTGGGCATCGCCGAAGTCGAAGAAGCGCAGGCTCCCATCGACGACGAAGACGTTGCCCGGGTGCAGGTCCCCGTGTTGCAGGCTGGCCGGGAGCGGCGCCGCGAGCAGTGCCGCCACCGCCTCCTGGACCACCGCTGTCTTCGCCCTGAGCGTGTCAGCCTCATCGGCGGGCAGGTGCGACGGGTGGTCAGTCGGGAGCGCGGCGAGCTGGTCGACGAGCCAGGAGTAGCGCGCCGGCACAGTGGCCGGGGAGCAGTCGGGCAGCCCCGCGCCGACCAGCACATCCCCGTGGTCGGCGACCTGGCGCTGCACCCGGGCGGCGAGCGCCACCACTGCCTGCCACTCCGAGAGGCTCGCATCGTGGCTGTCGCCGAGCGTCGTGCCGCGGTCGGCGGTCATCATCCAGCCACGGGCCGCCTCGACCGCCAACGGCGCCTCCACCTCGGCCGGCTCGAGGTCCGCGAGCGCCCGGTGCACGGCGGGTTCGTAGGCCGATGACGGGCAGTTGGCCTTGAACCACACGGTGCCCTGGTCGCTCGGCACGACGAGCTGGGTCGACCACGGCCTGATCCGCCGCTGGACGATGTCGCCGGTCACCCGGCGTCCGACGCCGGAGAGCTCGTCGCTGATCCAGCGCGTCGCCTCGGCACGCCAGGCGTCGGTCGCCACCGTCTGCGAGAACAGGTCTGCCATGGCCCGACTCTAGGAGGCCCGACCCCGCCAGGCGCACGGCCGACCTGTCTAGAGTCGGCACCATGCAGGGCGACGGCGGCACCCCAGACCCTGAGGTCGAGGACCTCGCCGACCTCGACGCGGTGCTCGACTCCGGCCGCCCCCTGACCGGGCTGCGGTTCCAGGACCTCGACCTCACGGCATACGAGGACCGCCTGCTCGCCCGCACGGACGTGGAGGGGCTCGTGGTGCTGGGCGGTCACCTGTCCACCACGCTCAGCGCGCACTTCGGTGCGCACCGCGCGCTGGTCTTCCCCACCGACCCGCATGCGCCGGTCGACCCCTACCGGGCAACGCTCTACACCGCCGCCGAGCTCTACGCCGGCCTCGACGCCGGCGGCTACGAGTCCACCCCGGATTTCCTTGCCTACCAGTGGATGCGCGACGGCGCCGTGCACCACGACGCGTTCGTCACGCTCCTTCGCGCCATCCACGACGACTCGATCAGCGACGCCCTCGACGAGTTCACGGCAGGTCGCCCGGTCGCCGGGGTGATGGGTGGGCACGCGCTGGCGCGGGGCACGAGGGCGTATGCCGCGGCGGCGCGGCTCGGTCGGTCGCTTGCCGCGGCGGGACTGGTCGTCGCCACCGGTGGCGGGCCCGGCGCCATGGAGGCCGCCAACCTCGGCGCGCTGGCCGCTGACGAACAGTCGCTCGGCACGGCCCTCGACCGACTGGCCGCCGTGCCGACGTTCCGCCCGTCCGTCGCCGACTGGGTCAGCCTGGCCTTCGAGGTGCGCTCCGCCCTCCCCGCCTCCGACGAGGGGCGCAGCCTCGGCATCCCGACCTGGTTCTACGGGCACGAGCCGCCCAACATCTTCTGCGACGGGATCGGGAAGTACTTCTCCAACGCGATCCGCGAGGACGGGCTGCTGGCCCGCGCGGCCGCCGGGCTGGTCGTCCTGGAGGGTGCCGCGGGCACGGTGCAGGAGATCTTCCAGGCCGTCACGCCGCTGTTCTACGCCCCCGCCGAGTCGACCCTCGCCCCACTGGTGCTGGTCGGCCAGGAGTACTGGTCGGAGACCGTGCCGGTCTGGGCCGCGGTGCGAGCCCTCGGTCAGGAGCGAGGCATGGAGGCCGTGGTGCACCTGGTCGACACCCCCGAGGAGGCGGCAGCGATCATCCTCGACCGAGCGATCGACGACGCTCCTCACCCAGCTCCCGACCCGGGCACGCTGGGTGACTCGTCGTGAGGCTGGCGGACCTGGCCGACCTGGAGCTGACCTACGAGCCGCGCGGGCTGACCCTCGACGGACCTCTTCCTCCCGGCTTCCACCACCTCGAGGTCGAGCGGCGGCTGGGAGCCGGCGACGCGGCATACCGAGCAGCGAGCGAGGCGCTGATGGCCTATGCGCCGCAACGCGGTGTCGGACTCCGGCCGCGGGCGACGGCTCCGCGCGCGGCGGTGGGCGTCGACGTGCTGAGCCGGCTGGTCTTTCTCGGCGTGCCCTGTCGCATCGTGTGGACGCTGGAGACCGCCGACCGCACCGGCTTCGGCTACGGCACGCTCGAGGGGCACGTCGAGAGCGGCGAGGAGGGCTTCCTGGTCGAACGGCGCGGCGGCGAGGTGTGGGCGGTGATCCGGGCCTACGCGCGCGCCGACCGCTGGCTCACCCGACTGGGCGGACCGCTGACGTGGCGGCTGCAGCGGGTCGTCGCCGTCGGGTACCTGCGCGCCCTCCAGCGAGCCGTGCGCGAGGATGGCTGAATGCCCCAGCGCCTGAGCCTCGTGACCCTGCTCGTCCGCGACTACGACGAGGCGCTCGACTGGTACCGCGACCGGGCGGGCTTCGAGCTGGTGGAGGACACCGACCGTGGCGACGGCACCCGATGGGTCGTCATCCGCCCAGCGGGGTCCGACGGCACGCAGGTGCTTCTGGCGCGGGCGAGCACTCCGGAGCAGGTGGCCCGGGTCGGCGACCCCGGCGGTGGCCGGGTGATGCACTTCCTCGCGACCGACGACTTCGCGGCCGACCATGCCCGGATGCTCGCCGCCGGAGTGCGCTTCCGTGAGGAGCCCCGGCACGAGACCTACGGCAGCGTGGCGGTCTTCGAGGACCTGTACGGCAACGCCTGGGACCTCATCCAGCCCCGCTGACCCCTCGCCATCTCGGCGTCGTTCACCTGCCTTGACCCCGTGGTGCCGGATTTCAGGCCGCCGGTGACAACCTTGGAGGTGGTCTCGCCGCTCTTCCTGTGTGAGCGAGAGGAGGACGGCATGGGCGAAGTACCCCGCGCAGCCACGGTTGCCGACACGAGCGAGTTCGACTCGTTCGTCGCCGCACGCGGCCCGAGCCTGCTGCGCACCGCGTTCCTCCTCACCGGCGACCGCCAGCGGGCCGAGGACCTCGTCCAGACCGCGCTCGGCAAGACCTGGCCCCGCTGGGACTCCGTCGCCGCCGGGCCCCGCGAGGCCTACGTCCGCAAGGTCATGCTCACCACCTACATCGCCTGGTGGCGCCGGCGCTGGAACGGCGAGTACCCCACAGCCGCACTGCCCGAGCAGCCGACCACCGACCGCGACCTGGACCAGCGGCGAGACCTCCTTACCGCCCTGGCTGCCTTGCCCAAGGGGCAACGCGCGGTCGTCGTGCTCCGCTACTTCGAGGACCTCACCGAGGCCCAGACCGCCGAGCTGCTCGGCTGCACCGTGGGAACCGTCAAGAGCCAGGCCGCCAGGGCGCTGGCGACCCTGCGCCAGTGCCCCGCACTCGCCGTCACCGAGGGAGAACTCCGATGAGCGACCTCGACACCCGGCTCCGCCAGGCGCTCCACGACCTCGCGCCGGAGGACCCGACCACCGAAGGACTGGCCGACGGCGCACGCCGCTACGCAACCCGCGCTCGACGGGTCCGCCAGCTCGGGATCGCCACCGCGGCCGCGGCCACCCTCGTCCTCGCCACCGTGCTCGTGGCCTCGTTCGACCCGCCGGCACGGGTGGTGCCAGCCGGGCCGTTCCTGACCCCGGCCGACTGCACGCGGCCCGCGACCATCACCAACCTGCCGGGGAGCGATCTCCTTGACACGGCCGACGCAGTCGCCGCCTGGGTGTGTCCCGACCCGTCGCCCCGGCAGCCAGCCTCGACGGCCACCACGTCGTCTGTCGTCGGCACCGACGACGGCTGGCAGCTGCCCGCGACCGAGGTCACCGGTTCACGCCTGCGCGGCCTCGCGGTGTCCGGCACCAACGGCCAGGCCTGCGGCCAGATCCGCCCCGGCCCCGCCTTCACCCTCGCGCTCGAGGACGAGTCGGGTCGCGTCGAGGCCTACCGCAGCACCGAGATGACGTGCGGTGGCGCCTATGCGCTGGCCTCGTTCCTCGACCTCCTCGCCGGGGAGGAGGTCGACGCGCTCCCTGCCTCGACACCGAGCGCCGCTCTCGACTGCCGCACGGACGAGACCTGGCTGCGGACCCACACGTCCTCCCGCACCCACTTGCTGCACTCCCCACTGGTCGCTGCGACGTTCTGCCTGAAGCCGAACTTCGTCGCCGGGGACCCGATGCGCCCGATCCAACCCATGACGACACGCAGCTACCGCTCCATCGCCCTGCCCAGCGACACGCTCGCCGCGCTCAACTCGGACCTCACCTCGGACTGGGGCGGCTTCTTCACGGGGAACGGCGCCTGCAGTTCCGAGGGTCCGTGGACCTACACGGTCGTGGGTGTGACCAGCGCTGGCGACGAGCGCATGCTCGCCACCGGGTGCCTCGATGAGCTCTGGGTCACCGGGGCAGCCCGCACCGGCTTCATCCCGTCGGCGCAGACCACCGCAGCCCTGGAAGCCCTCGTCCCACCCGCCTGAACAGCGCGGAGGTGAGGGGGCGCGCCCGAAGGGCCGTGGAGGGCCTGGCGGGAGCGCGGAGCGAAGCGGAGTGCGGATGGTTGGCCCGAGGGCGTACGCCCTCGCCGACAGCTGAGCGCAGTCGGAGAGATCAGTCGAAGACGATGGTCCGGCGGCCTCGCAACACCACGCGGTGCTCGGCATGCCAGCGCAGCGCCCTCGCGAACGCCATCGCCTCCAGCTCCTGCCCCACGGAGGCGAGCTCGGTCGGGCTCATCCGGTGGTCGACGCGGCGGAAGTCCTGCTCGATGATCGGCCCCTCGTCGAGGTCGGCCGTCACGTAGTGGGCCGTCGCGCCGATCACCTTGACCCCGCGGTCGTGGGCCTGGCTGTAGGGCTTGGCGCCCTTGAAGCTCGGGAGCAGCGAGTGGTGGATGTTGATGATCCGCCCCGGGAAGTCGGCGCACAGCCCACTCGACAGGATCTGCATGTAGCGCGCCAGGGCGATGGTGTCGGCGGAGTAGAGCTCGACCAGCCGGCGCAGCTCCGACTCGGCCGCCGGTTTGGTCTCGGGCGTGACCGGCACGTGGTGGAACGGTATCCCGTGCCACTCGGCGAGGCCGCGGAAGTCCTCGTGGTTCGAGACGATGGCGGGCACGTCGAGCGGCAGCGACCCGCTCTCGACCCGGAACAACAGGTCGTTGAGGCAGTGCCCTTGCTGGCTCACCAGGACGAGCGCCCGCCGCCGCTGGGACAGGTCGTGCACGGCATACGTCATGGCGAACTCCGTGGCGACCTCGTGCATCGCGGCGTCGAGGTCCTCGACCGCGAGCGCCGAACCCTCGCGCGCCAGGTGCATCCGCAGGTGGAACTCCCCCGCCGTCGTGTCGGCGAACTGCTGGCTGTCGAGGATCGTCATCGACAGCTCGAGCATCACCCCCGACACCGCGTGCACGATGCCCCGGCGATCGGCACACGAGACGGTCAGGACGAACTCGCGTCCCGGCTCGACGGCTCCGACGGGGTTGGCTCTCACGCGGGTCAGCCTAGGTGCGCAGCAGTGGTGCTAGGGCCGGGTGACCATGACGATGCCGAGGCACATCTCGTCGGTCGTGCCCTCGCCCCACACGACGTAGCGCTCCGGGATCCCCTCGAACGACGGCAGCAGGTCGCGCATCCGCTGGTCATGCGTGCAGGAGACGGTGAGGGTGTCGCCCGGTCCCACCTTCACCGCGGGCTGCACTGGCCGGCTGCCCTGGTCGTCGAAGTCCCAGATCGGGATGTCGAGGATGGTGCGCTCGTCGGCCTTGCCCTGGTTGACCGTGACCGAGATCTTCGTGCCAAGCAGGTGCATGTGACCGGCCACGGCACGGATCGTCGACGCCTGGGTCACGGGGCGCGTGCAGGTCTGGGTCGGGCCGGCCTTGTTGCCGGGGCAGAGCAGGTGCAGCGCATCGCCGGTGCGCCCTGCGGCGATCCCGAAGCGCTGCTGCACGTCGGCCATCGCGGCCTTCCGGTCGCAGAGCGGGCCGGGGTGCGTGGGTCGGCAGGGCACCTCGACCGGCGCCGGCAGCAGCACCGTCTGGAGCGTCTTGCGCTTCCCGTCGTCGGCCGCGACCCGCAGCTTGGCGGCGCTCTGGTCAGGGGTCCGGCCGGCGAGCAGGTTGTAGTGGACCTGCATGATGATCCGCGAACCGGCCTCGACCGGCATACCGAGGTCGGGGGCGAGCACCCGCTCGCCACCGCCGGGGGCCCACGCACCCAGCCACGGGGCGCTGTTCAGTCCAGCGCCCTGGCTCTCCACACCGGTGCCACCGAAGCAGGTCCAGCCCTGGCCGACCTGGAGGCGGTCCATCTCCTCGGCCCGCGCCACCTTCTCGGCCGGCACCCGGAACAGGATGACGTGGTGCACGACGTCGGGGTTGCCCGGCAGGACGTTGATGCCCGTCACCACCGACTTGGCGGTGAGGCGGGGGTCGAGCAGGAAGCAGCGGTAGTCGTCGGTGCCCGGCCCCGCCGGTGCCTTCGGGGTGTATGCCGTGGGCATCCGGAGCGTGACGAAGCGCTCCCCCGCGCGCAGCGGGGCCTCGGGTGGCGCCGTCACGGCGACGCTGTGGCCGTGCGGCGACGTGGTGAGCGCAGCGGGGACCGCCTTGCCTTCCCGACCGGCGAACGCGCCCGTGAGCACCACGGCAAAGGTCACCGCGACGGCCGTGACAGCCGTGGCAGAGACCACCATCGCCAGTCGGCGTGAGCTCACCTGTCGAGTCTAGGCAGCATCACGCTGTGGAGGCAGCGAGTTGGCCGCAGGCCCCATCGATGTCCTGGCCCCGCGTGTCCCGGATCGTCGTGGGGATGCCGTGGGCGCGCAGGCGCTCGACGAACTGCTGCTCGACGCCCGGCCGGGACGCGGTCCACTTCGACCCGGGGGTGGGGTTGAGCGGGATCGGGTTGACGTGCACCCAGCCACGGCCGCGCGCGTTGAGCTTCTTCCCGAGCAGGTCAGCGCGCCAGGCGTGGTCGTTGATGTCCCTGATGAGCGCGTACTCGATGCTCACCCGGCGACCCGTGACCTCGTAGTAGCGGTGGGCGGCGTCGAGGGCCTCGTCGACGCTCCAGCGGGTGTTGATCGGGACGAGCTCGTTGCGCAGCTCGTCGTCGGGGGCGTGCAGCGACAGCGCCAGCGTGACCGGGATGCCCTCTGCCGCCAGCTTGTCGATCGCCGGGACGAGCCCCACGGTCGACATGGTGATGCCACGCGCGGACATGCCGAGCCCGTCGGGCGCGGGATCGGTCAGCCGGCGGATGGCACCGATCGCCGCCTTGTAGTTGGCCAGCGCCTCGCCCATGCCCATGAAGACGACGTTCGAGATGCGGGTGGGACCGGTCGGCCCGGTGTCACCCTCGCTGCCGCCCTCGGTGTCGTCCTCCTCGCCGAGCTCGGCCACGTGGTCGTCCTGTGCCGCCGGGCCGGTGGCCGCGCCGCGAGCCGCGCCGCCGATCGCGAGGTCACCGCTGCGCAGGAGCCTGGCTCCGCTGACGACCTGCTCGACGATCTCGGCGGCACTCATGTTGCGGGTCAGTCCGGCCTGACCCGTGGCGCAGAACGGGCAGTTCATGCCGCAGCCCGCCTGGCTGGAGATGCAGATCGTGACCCGCTTGGGGTAGCGCATCAGGACCGACTCGACGATGGCTCCGTCGTGCAGCTTCCAGGCCGACTTGATCGTCATGCCGTCGTCCGCGGTGCGCTGCACGAGCGGGGTGAGCAGCGTCGGGAGCAGGTCGGCGACGAGGTCGTCGCGGATCGCCTTGGGCAGGTCGGTCATCTCCTCCGGCGACTCGACCAGCCGCTCGAAGTAGTGGGTCGACAGCTGCTTGGCCCGGAACCCCTTGTGCCCCAACGCCTCGACCGCCTCCTTGCGCTCCGCCGGAGAGAGATCGGCGAGGTGGCGCGGCGGCTTGCCCCGACGCGGGGCGGAGAAGGTCAGCTGTCCCGGCTGGGGACGCTCGCTGGTGGGCGCAGGGAGGTCGGTGGTCATGGTGCACCCAGTCTCTCAGGTGTCGGCCGTGACCTCACACCCGCTCGACGTGCGGTGACCTCAGCCCGGGGGGACGACCCAGGCCAGCAGGGCCCAGGCGACGGGAGCCACGACGACCAGGGAGTCGAGCCGGTCCATCACCCCGCCGTGGCCGGGGAGGATCGTGCTCATGTCCTTGATGCCGAGATCGCGCTTGACGGTCGACTCGGTGAGGTCGCCGACCGTGGCAGCGATCGCCGCGCAGGCCCCGAGCACGGCACCGCCCCACCAGGGCCCGTCGAGGAGCAGCACGACCGCGATCGCGCCGCCCACGACACAGGTGAGCACCGACCCGGCGAAACCCTCCCAGGACTTCTTGGGGCTCACCGAGGGAGCCATCGGGTGCCGGCCCAGCAGCACGCCGAACGCGTAGCCACCCACGTCGCTGAGCACCGTGACCAGGATGAACACCACGATCCGTCGGGCCCCGTCGTCGGCAGCCAGCATGAGGGCGGCGAACCCGGCCAGGAACGACGGGTAGACCGCGACGAAGAAGCCACCCGCGATGTCGCGCACCGCGTCGAGCACCCCGTCGGCGATCCGCCACAGCAGGATGCCGACGCAGGTCAGCCCGACCGTGATGATCAGGGCCTCTCCCCCACCCACGTAGGCGGACACCAGCATGCTCACGCTGCCGACCAGGCTCGGCACCAGCGGGACGTGGATCGAGACCTGGGCGAGCGCACGCCGCAGCTCCCAGACGCCGACGACGATGGCCACGATGACGATGCCGAGCATCAGCTCCTTGCGCAGGATCAGCGAGCCGATGATGAGGACGCCCAGGCCCACACCCACCCCGATGGCGGCGGGCAGGTTGCGGCCCGCCTTCGACGGCCGCTGGGCCGGGGCCGTTGCGGCACCACGACGCGTGGGCGGCCCGGCGGGCGTGCCGGAGCCCCCGGCATCGGGGACCGGGTGGGCGGCCTCGCGCCGTGAGCTACGGGAGTATGGCGTGTTCATTCCTTCGTGGTGGGGCGAGCGGCTCAGACCTCGAGCAGCTCGGCCTCCTTGCCCTTCAACAGCTCGTCGACGCTGTCGACGTACTTCTTCGTCGTCGCGTCCAGCTCCTTCTCGCCGCGGGTGCCGTCGTCCTCGCCGACCTCGCCGTCCTTGACGAGCTTGTCGAGCTCGTCCTTGGCCTTGCGGCGGATGTTGCGGATCGACACCTTGGCGTCCTCGCCCTTGTGCCGGGCGAGCTTGATGTAGTCCTTGCGCCGCTCCTCGGTGAGCTGGGGCAGGACGCAGCGGATCATGTTGCCGTCGTTGCTGGGGTTCACGCCCAGGTCGGAGTCGCGCAGGGTCTTCTCGATCTCCGCCATCGCCGACTTGTCGAACGGCGTGATCAGGATGGTGCGGGCCTCAGGGGTCTGGAACGACGCCAGCTGCTGCAGCGGCGTCGGGGCGCCGTAGTAGTCGACCATGAGCTTGTTGAACATGCCCGGCGTCGCGCGACCCGTGCGGATGCCCGCGAAGTCCTCCTTGGCGACCTCGACGGCCTTCTCCATCTTCTCTTCGGCCTCGAGGAGAGTCTCTTCAATCATGTCCCGCTCCTTCTCGGGCGCTCCCCGGAGGGGCTGCGCCGGTCGTGGTGTGGTCAGTCTGGTGGGTGGGTCGGCGTGCCGCCGACTCAGCCGGGGGTGACCAGCGTCCCGATCCTCTCACCGCGCAGCGCCCGGACGACGTTGCCCTCGCCCTCCATGCCGAAGACGACCATGGGCAGCTTGTTCTCCATGCAGAGGCTGAAGGCCGCGGCGTCGACGACGCGCAGACCCTGCTGGAGGGCCTCGGCGTAGCTGATCTCGTCGAGCTTCTTGGCGTCGGGGTTGGTGCGCGGGTCGGAGTCGTAGACCCCGTCGACACCGTTCTTGCTCATCAGCACCGCGTCGCACTTGATCTCCAGCGCGCGCTGCGCCGACACCGTGTCGGTCGAGAAGAACGGCATCCCGGCGCCGGCGCCGAAGATGACCACGCGGCCCTTCTCGAGGTGGCGGATCGCGCGGCGCGGGATGTACGGCTCGGCGACCTGACCCATCGTGATCGCGGTCTGGACCCGGGTCTCGATGCCCTCCTTCTCGAGGAAGTCCTGGAGCGCGAGGCAGTTCATCACCGTGCCCAGCATGCCCATGTAGTCGGCGCGGGTGCGGTCCATGCCCTGCTGCTGCAGCTCGGCGCCCCGGAAGAAGTTGCCGCCACCGATCACGACGGCCACCTGGATGCCCTCGTTGACAGACTGCGCGATCTGCTGGGCGATCCCCCGCACGACCTCGGGAGCCAGTCCGACCCGACCACCGCCGAAGACCTCGCCGGAGAGCTTGAGCAGCACCCGCCGGCGGGGGGTGGTGGATCCGGCTGGGGCGGTCTGCTCGGGGGCAGAAGTCACGACAGATCCTCCTGGAGGTGTGGGGCGGTCACCGAATCCTTCCACACTCCCGCGGGACACACGCCGCCGGTTGCACGCCTGTCCGTGCTGCGTGGCAGGGTGTCCCCATCGCAAGGTCATCGACGCAGTGAAGGAAGACACGCGCATGAGGTCAGGCATCCTCCCCGGTCACCGTGACGACTCCGTCCGCCCCCAGGACGACCTGTTCGGGCACGCCAACGGCACCTGGGTCCGCGACACCGAGATCCCGTCCGACCGGGGTCGCTACGGCACCTTCGACATGCTGCGGGAGCAGTCCGACGAGCGGGTCCGCACCATCATCGAGCGTGCTGCGGCCGAGACGGACGCACCCCCCGGCTCGCCGACCCGCAAGGTGGGCGACCTCTACCGGTCGTTCATGGACGAGGCCAGGGCCGACGAGCTGGGCCTCGCGCCGATCGCGGACGACCTCGCCGCAGTCGAGCAGATCGGCAGCCTCGACGACCTGTCCCGGGTCCTCGGGCGTCTCCAGCGCGAGGGGGGCCCCGGCCTCTTCGACTTCGGGGTCGCGCCGGATGCCAAGAACCCCGAGGAGTACGTCCTCTACCTCGGCCAGGGTGGGCTCGGCCTTCCCGACGAGTCCTACTACCGCGAGGAGCGGCACGCGGCCATCCTCGCCGCATACCTCCCGCACGTGGCCCGCATGCTCGACTTCGCGGGCATCGGCGGCGGGTCCACGGACGAGGGCTCACCCGCGGCGCGAGTGGTCGCCCTCGAGACCCGGCTGGCCGGCCACCACTGGGACAACGTCGCGACCCGCGACGCGGTCAAGAGCTACAACCCCTTCGGGTATGCCGCGCTGCAGGGTCTGGCTCCGACCCTCGGGTGGGACACCTTCGTCGACTCCCTCGGCGCCCGTGACGCCTTCGCGCAGGTCGTCGTGGGCCAGCCCTCCTACCTCGAGGGGCTGTCGACCCTCCTCGACGACACGAGCCTCGACGACCTCAAGCACTGGCTCGCCTTCCACGTCGTCCGCTCCGCCGCTCCGCTGCTGTCCAAGGAGCTCGTGGACGCCGAGTTCGACTTCACCGGCCGGGTCATCTCGGGCCTCCCCGAGAACCGCGAGCGCTGGAAGCGCGGGGTCTCGCTCGTCGAGGGCTCGATCGGCGAGGCGGTCGGCCAGCTCTACGCCGCCGAGTACTTCCCGCCGGAGGCCAAGCAGCGGATGCTCGACCTGGTCGCGAACCTCGTCGAGGCGTTCCGGCGCTCCTTCGAGGGCCTCGACTGGATGGGCCCGCAGACCCGGGAGCAGGCCCTGGCCAAGCTGGCCTCGTTCACCCCGAAGGTCGGCTACCCCGACCGTTGGCGCGACTACTCCTCGCTGACCATCGACGACGACCTCGTGGGCAACGTCCGTCGCGCCAACGAGTTCGAGCTGCGCCGCCAGCTCGCCAAGCTCGGCGGTCCGATCGACCGCGACGAGTGGCTGATGCTGCCGCAGACGGTCAACGCCTACTACCACCCGCTGATGAACGAGATCGTCTTTCCCGCGGGGATCCTGCAGCCGCCGTTCTTCGACCTGGACGCCGACGACGCAGTGAACTACGGCGGCATCGGCGCGGTCATCGGTCACGAGATCGGCCACGGCTTCGACGACCAGGGGTCGCGCTACGACTCCACCGGCGCGCTGCGCGACTGGTGGACCGAGGAGGACCGAGCCCGGTTCGACGAGCGCACCCAGGCCCTCATCGCCCAGTTCAGCACGCTCTCGCCCATCGCGGCCCCCGACGAGAAGGTCAACGGCGCGCTCACCGTCGGCGAGAACATCGGCGACCTCGGTGGCCTGGCCATCGGCTACTCCGCCTACCGGATCGCCACCGAGGGCCAGGACGTGCCCGACCTCGACGGCTACACCGGACCCCAGCGGTTCTTCCTCGGGTGGGCCCAGGTCTGGTCCGGCAAGGCAAGGACCGAGGAGGCCAAGCGGCTGCTCGCGATCGACCCGCACTCCCCCACCGAGGTCCGGGCCAACGCGGTGCGCAACTGCGACGAGTTCCACGACGCCTTCGGGGTCACCGAGGGTGACGGCATGTGGCTCGCCCCCCAGGAACGGGTGCGCATCTTCTGACCCGACGCGCCCCGGCGCGCCCGCGGAGGGTCAGAAACCCGCGTTGCGGAGCATGAACTCGGTGTCGGTGTCGCGCCCCCCGCGGGGGTCGGGACCCGGGTCCACGTCGTGCGTCGTGGTCATGTCCTCGGGTGCGATCCGCTCGGGCAGGTGGGTGAAGTCGGGCTGCACCCTGGTCTGCTCGGGTGCCGGTGGCGTCTGCTTCGCTCGTCTCCCCATGAAGCGAGTATGCGGTACAAGTGATCAGTTTTCGAGAAGCGCCGGAGGTCCCCGGACTCCCAGAATGGTCAGGACAGACCACGACGACCCGGGAGGGACCCATCATGCCGACCACGGCGACCAGTAACACCAGAAAGACTGCGACAGCCACGAAGGCCACCACCACCAGGACCGCGGGGAGCAAGAGCGGGTTCACCGCCGACGAGCGCGCCGCGATGAAGGAGCGGGCCAAGGAGGCCAAGAGCGCCAGTGGCGAGCAGGACCTCCTCGACAAGATCGCCGAGATGCCCCCGGAGGACCGCGAGCTGGCCGAGCGCCTGCACGAGATCATCACCAAGGCGGCTCCGCAGCTCGAGCCCTCGACGTGGTACGGCATGCCCGCGTACAAGCGCGACGGCAAAGCGGTGGCGTTCTTCAAGCCCGCCAGCAAGTTCAAGGCGCGGTACGCGACGTTCGAGTTCAACGACAGCGCGAAGCTGGACGACGGCGACATGTGGCCGATCGGCTATGCACTCAGGAAGCTGACTCCCGCCCTCGAGAAGCAGATCGCCACCTTGGTCAAGAAGGCGGCGAGCTAGCCGCGAGGGCAGGCCCGCGGCATACCCCACACACGACGAGGCCCCTCACCAACCGGTGAGGGGCCTCGTCGTGTGGTGCGTGGAGCGCGGTCAGCCGCCTACCCGGAAGCGGACGAAGGAGGTGACCTTCGTGCCGGCCTCGGCCAGGACCTTCTCGACCGTCTTCTTGGCGTCCTTGGCGAAGGCCTGCTCGAGCAGGACGTTCTCCTTGAAGAACCCGTTGACGCGACCCTCGACGATCTTGGGGAGGGCGGCCTCGGGCTTGCCCTCCTCCTTCGCGGTGGCCTCGGCGACGCGACGCTCGTTCTCGACCGTCTCGGCGTCGACCTCGTCACGGGTCAGCACGGTCGGGCTGAACGCGGCGATGTGCATCGCGACGTCCTTCGCGACCTGCTCGTCGCTGCCCTCTGCGCCGACGAGCACGCCGATCTGCGCAGGCAGGTCGGGGCTGGTCTTGTGCAGGTAGGACACGACGACCGGGGCCTCGACACGGGCCACGTGCTTGACCTCGATCTTCTCGCCGATGGTCGCGTTGGCGCCGTCGAGCAGCTCCTGGACGGTGGAGCCGTCCTCGAGCGAGCTCTTGAGCAGCGCGTCGGCGTCGGCCGCACCCGAGGCCACGGCCTGGGCCAGGACCTGGGCGGCCAGGGCGATGAACTTCTCGCCCTTGGCGACGAAGTCGGTCTCGCACAGGACCTCGACGAGGGTGCCCACGCCGTCACCGGCCTGGGCGGTGACCAGTCCGTTGGACGTGGTGCGGCCCTCGCGCTTGGTGACGCCCTTGAGGCCCTTCACACGAAGGATCTCGGTGGCCTTGGCACGGTCGCCGTCGGCCTCGTCGAGCGCCTTCTTGACGTCGAGCATGCCCGCGCCGGTGGACTCGCGCAGGGCCTTGATGTCAGCGGCGGTGTAGTTCGCCATGGGTGATTCTCAGCTCTTCTCTCACGGTTGGGCCGGACCGGCCCCGGCCAGACGTGGTCGCGTCTGGCCGGAGCCGTCCGACTGGAGGGCAGGTGCGGCTCAGGCCTTGGCGTCGGCGTCGGCCGGCGTCTCGGCAGCAGCCTCGGGAACAGCGGTCTCCTCGACGGCAGGGGCCGGGGTGGCCTCCGCGGCGGGGGCCTCTGCGGCCTCGACCGGAGCAGCCTCGACGGGAGCCTCGACCGCAGCGGCCTCGGCCGGGGCGGCCTCGGTCGCGTCGGCAGCGGCGGTCTCGCCGGCCTCCGGTGCTGCGGACTCCGCGGCCTGGGCAGCGTCGCCACCGAGCAGCTCGCGCTCCCACTCGGCCAGGGGCTCGTCGCCTGCGACGACACCCTCGGCCGGCTCGCCGGACTTGCCGGAGCTGCGGGCGATGAGGCCCTCGGCGACGGCGTCGGCGATCACGCGGGTGAGCAGGGTGACGGAGCGGATCGCGTCGTCGTTGCCCGGGATCTTGTAGTCGACCTCGTCGGGGTCGCAGTTGGTGTCGAGGATCGCGATGACCGGCAGGCCGAGCTTGCGCGCCTCGTCGACGGCGAGGTGCTCCTTCTTGGTGTCGACGATCCACACGGCCGAGGGGACCTTGGCCATGTTGCGGATGCCGCCGAGGGTCTTCTCGAGCTTGTCCTTCTCCCGCTTGAAGATCAGGAGTTCCTTCTTGGTGTAGCCCGAGCCCGCGACGTTGTCGTAGTCGAGCTCCTCGAGCTCCTTGAGGCGCGTGAGCCGCTTGGAGATCGTGTTGAAGTTGGTGAGCATGCCACCGAGCCAGCGGTGGTTGACGTAGGGCATCCCGACGCGCGTCGCCTGCTCGGCGATGGGCTCCTGGGCCTGCTTCTTCGTGCCGACGAAGAGGATCGACCCACCGTGGGCGACCGTCTCCTTGACGAACTCGAAGGCGTTGTTGATGTAGGTCAGCGACTGCTGCAGGTCGATGATGTAGATGCCATTGCGCTCGGTCATGATGAAGCGCTTCATCTTGGGGTTCCAGCGACGGGTCTGGTGCCCGAAGTGGACGCCGCTCTCGAGGAGCTGGCGCATGGTAACGACGGCCATGCCGTGTCTCCTTGTGTCGTTGTCAGTTGCGTCGGTGTGCCGCGTAGGTGCGACCACCTGCCTGGCGCCTGCAACGCACCCCACCGGCATACTCTCCGGACTGCTGTGGTGCGCCCCCGTTTCGTCGGCGAGCCGAGTCAGCGGGTGGAAGACGCGCGAAATAGGTCTGCGCGTGCGAGCACACGTGGACCGCCGACCATCGTACGTGCTCACGGTGGTGATCGAGAAATCGCGGACCCGGGTAGGCTCGCCCGTTTGTGAGCAGGGTTCTGGACGTCGTCGCGCCGCCACGGCTGGGGCGCAGCTTCCGGTGGCTGCTCGCGTCGTCGTGGGTCAGCAACATCGGTGACGGGATCGCCCTGGCGGCCGGTCCCCTCCTGGTGGCCTCGCAGACGCGCAACGCCGTGCTGGTGGCCCTGGCCGCCGTGCTCCAACGGCTCCCCTGGCTGCTCTTCGGGCTGTGGGCCGGGGCGGTGGCCGACCGGCTCGACCGGCGCCGGGTCGTCATCGTGGCCGACCTCCTGCGGGCGGCCGTCGTCGCCGTCCTGTGCGTGACCATCGTGACCGGGCAGATCTCGATCGGGCTGGTGCTGGCGACGATGTTCGTCTACGGCGTTGCCGAGGTGTTCGCCGACACGACCACCGGGACGCTGCTGCCGATGCTCGTGGACAGGGCCGACCTCGGCATCGGGAACGCCCGCCTCCAGGCCGGCTTCCTCACGGCCAACCAGCTCGTCGGTCCCCCGCTGGGGGCCTTCCTCTTCGCGGCGGGGATGGTCTGGCCGTTCGTCGTGCAGGTGGCGTGCGTGGCCCTCGGTGTCGTCCTGGTGGCCCGCATCGCCACGCCCCGCGGCGGGGTCCGCGGTGTCCCCGAGACGCACGTCCGCCGCGACATCGCCGACGGACTGCGCTGGATCCGCGGCCACGCCCCGGTCCGCACGCTGGCGCTGGTGATCTTCGCGTTCAACATCACCTGGGGGGCCGCCTGGTCGGTCCTCGTCCTCTACTCCCTCGACCGGCTGCACCTGGGCGAGGTCGGGTTCGGCCTGCTCACCACCGCCGCCGCTGCGGGTGGGCTGGTCAGCACCAGCGCCTACGGCTGGCTGGAGCGCAAGATCCCCCTCGCCACCCTGATGCGGGGCTGCCTGCTGCTCGAGGTGCTCACCCACCTCGCCCTCGCACTGACCACGGTGGGCTGGCTGGCGATCGCCATCATGGTCGTCTTCGGGGGCTACGCCTTCGTCTGGGGCACCGTCTCCCAAGCCGTCCGCCAACGCGCGGTGCCGCAGGAGTTCCAGGGACGGGTCGGGAGCGTCTACGTCGTCGGCCTGTTCCTCGGGCTCGTCGTCGGCCAGGGGCTGGGTGGGGTCGTCGCGGAGCAGTGGGGCCTCGCCGCTCCCTTCTGGTTCGCGTTCGTGGGGTCCGGCATCACCCTGGTCCTGATCTGGCGCCAGCTCGGGCACATCGCGCACGCCGACGAGGCCCACTCGGACGAGCGCGGCTAGGTCCGCCGCGGACCCGGCCGCGCGGCATACGCTCGGGCGCATGGCTCGACCACCCGGCAAACCCGCACTGGCCCCGTTCGGCACCACGATCTTCGCCGAGATGACGGCGCTGGCCACCGAGCACGACGCCGTGAACCTGGGGCAGGGCTTTCCCGACACCGACGGCCCCCGCGAGATGCTCGAGGCCGCCAAGGCCGCGATCGACGGCGGACGCAACCAGTACCCACCCGGCCCCGGGGTGCCGGAGCTGCTCGCTGCCGTGGCCGCGCACCAGTCCCGGTTCTACGGGCTGGACGTCGACCCGCGCTCGGAGGTGCTGGTCACGGTCGGCGCCACCGAGGCCATCGCGGCCACCATCCTCGCGCTGTGCGAGCCCGGCGACGAGGTGGTTACCTTCGAGCCCTATTACGACTCGTATGCCGCGTCGATCGCCCTCGCGGGCGCAGTGCGGAGCACCTCGGTGCTGCGCTTCCCGGACTTCGCGGTCGACGAGGAGTCGCTGCGCGCGGCGTTCTCCCCACACACGCGGATGGTCCTGCTCAACACCCCGCACAACCCCACGGGCAAGGTGTTCAGCCGCTCGGAGATCGACCTGATCTGTTCCCTCGCAAGGGAGTTCGACGCCTGGGTCGTCACCGACGAGGTCTACGAACACCTGATCTTCGGTGGCGCGACGCACGTCCCCGTCGCCACCCTGTCGGGGATGTGGGAACGCACGCTGACGATCTCGTCCGCGGGGAAGACGTTCTCCGCGACCGGCT
This sequence comes from Phycicoccus sp. Soil802, assembly GCF_001429605.1. Taxonomy (GTDB): domain Bacteria; phylum Actinomycetota; class Actinomycetes; order Actinomycetales; family Dermatophilaceae; genus Pedococcus. Next base: position 268,425 of record NZ_LMSS01000004.1, on the reverse strand, counting down.
GGAAGGTCGGCTGGGTGAGCGGCCCGGCGGCCGCCGTCGCGGCGGTGCGGGCCGTGAAGCAGTTCCTCACCTTCGTCGGCTCCGGCCCGTTCCAGCCCGCCGTCGCCGTCGCCCTCGGTCTCGACGACGAGGTGTATGCCGGCCTGTCCAGCTCGTTGGAGGCCAAGCGCGACCTGCTCGTGGCGGGCCTGCGGTCAGCCGGGCTCGAGGTGTCGGTTCCGGCCGGCACGTACTTCGTCGTCGCCGACGCCGCACCGCTCGGGGCCGTCGACGCCCTGGCCTTCTGCCGAGAGCTGCCCGCGCGAGCCGGGGTCGTCGGGGTGCCGGTGTCGGTGTTCCACGACGACGCGGACGCCGCCCGGACCTTGGTGCGGTTCGCGTTCTGCAAGCGCGACGAGGTGCTGCACGAGGCCGTGAGCCGGCTCAGCCGACTCTGACTCGAGGAGCCGGGATCCGCCCGCGTCGGACCCCGTTGCGTCCACAGGCGACCAGGGAGGTCATGGCCGTCCACAGGGCGGCGAGCGCTCCGTCGCGGGACGAGGGCGGACCCAGCAGGGTGGCGGGATGCGCAGCGCACTGCTCCTCCCGGTCTCGACTGTCGTGGCGGCCTCGATCGGGCTGTCGCTCCCTGCGCCGCCCGGACTGAGGTGGCCCGCACAGCCCGGCGCCGGCCAGCCGGCGGGAGCGTCCGTCGCTCCGGGCTCCCCCTCGGCCGGAGCACACCGGGTCCCGGCCGAAACGCACCAAGCGCAGACCGGGTCCGCCGCCGTGGCGGTGCCGCGCTCTCCCCCGTCGCTCCGGGGCCGATGGGGGTGGCCGCTGGCGCCGAGGCCGACCGTCGTGCGGCCGTTCGTGCCGCCGGTGTCGGCGTACGGCGCCGGCCACCGTGGCATCGACCTGGCCGGGTCGACGGGACAGGAGGTGCTGGCGGTCGAGGCGGGCGCCGTCGCCCACGTGGGCCGGATCGCCGGTCGCGGGACGGTGACGGTCCTGCATCCGTCCGGCGTGCGTTCGACCTACGAGCCGGTCGACGCGTCGGTCACCGTCGGTGAGGTGGTTGCGCGAGGGTCACCCCTGGGCGAGCTGGAGGCCATCGGCTCCCACTGCCGGCCGGCCTGTCTGCACCTCGGCGCCGTCCGCGGCCGGGCCTACCTCGACCCGCTGGTGTTCCTCACGGGCGGGCGTCGGGTGCGACTGCTTCCGCTGGCTCAGGCCCCCGACGGGTAGGGCCACGCCTTGCAGCCACCGAGGTCGAGGGTCTGCTGCACCATCACGGGGGCGCGCTTGCCCGTGCCGGGGCAGGTGCGGTGCTGTTGGCCGAGGCCGTGACCGACCTCGTGGTTCACCTGGTAGATCCGGTAGCGCGCGACGTCGGAGCCGTAGCTGTCGTCGCCCAGGGCCCAGCGGCGGTAGTTGAGCACCGAGCGTTCGCCGTTCCAGCAGGAGACCTGGGAGAGCGTCCGCATCGGCGCGCAGAGCTTGTCGGTCAGGCCGGGGCTCGCGAGCGTGACCCGCACGTCGACGTGGGCGCCGTTGGCCGCCTGGGCGGGGGTCACGTTGACGAAGCGGACGCCGTCGACCTTCTGCCAGCCCCGGGGATCCAGCAGGACGGACTCGACGGTGGCGCCGACCTCGGCCGGGTCGACACCGAGGCCGCCCTCGATCTCGACCGTGTACTTGACGGTGCGGCCGGTGTCCGCGACAGCGGCCTGCGGCACGGCGACCACGGTGATCTTGCCGTTGCCGTTCTGCGGGACCTTGGTGGTGCCGGCCTTCGCGGTCTCGGTGCTGGGCGAGCCGTCCTCGTTGTCGGGGTTCTGGGTCGTGCTCGATGCCGAGGTCGTTGCCTTCCCGGACGAGCCCGCGGCCTCGATCAGCGTCGTGTCGTCCCCGCTCGTGAGCCGCACGGTGACGACGGCGACGAGGACCAGGATGACGGCTCCCGTGATGGTGCGGCGCAGGCGCACCTGACGGCTGGGCCGACGTCGGTGCCGGCGGGCCCTGCGGGTTGCCGGCAGATCCTCACGCACGCGCTGCACAGCTCCTCTCGGGTCGCGGACCCCGGGGGTCGGATGAACGTCTTCGGCGCCCATCTTCCCCCCTTCGGGCGGCCCCCGCCGGCACGGCACGCCCGACGACGATCCCGAACCCGGCGTCACCGCGGTGCTCACGCACGCGGGTGGGCCTGTCGGTAGGAGGCCTTGAGCCGGTCCACGGAGACGTGCGTGTAGATCTGCGTCGTCGCGAGTGAGGCATGGCCCAGGAGCTCCTGCACCAGGCGCAGGTCCGCCCCGCCCTCGAGGAGGTGGGTGGCAGCACTGTGCCGCAGGCCGTGCGGCCCGAGGTCCGGGGCGTCAGGCAGGTGTGAGAGCAGCTCGTGGACAGCGGCCCGGATCTGCCGGGGGTCGGCTCGTCGTCCACGTCGGCCCAGCAGCAGGGCCGGGCCGCTGCCCGCGACGACCACCTGGGGGCGACCCAGGGCCAGCCAGGCCTCGACGGCCTCGCGGGCCGGCGCACCGAAGGGCACCGTGCGTTCCTTGCCGCCCTTGCCCATCACCCGCACCACGCCTCCCGCGAGGTCGAGGCCGTCGACGTCGAGGGCGGTCAGCTCACCGACCCGGATCCCACTGGCGTACAACAGCTCGACGGCGGCGCGGTCGCGCAGGTGCATCGGGTCCTGGTCGTCGCTGGCCACCGCCGCGAGGTCCATCAGCGCCGTGGCGTCGCCCTGGCGCAGCACCTCCGGGAGGTGACCCGCGCGCTTGGGAGCAGCCAGACGCAGTGACGGGTCCTGGGCGATCCGCCCGGTCCTGGTCGCCCACCCGAGGAAGGTGCGGGCGGCAGCGGAACGCCGGGCGATGGTCGACCGAGCCGCCCCCGACTCAGCCTGCGCCGCGAGCCACGCCCTCAGCTCGCGCAGCCCCACGTCGGCCAGGTCGGTCATGCCGCACTCGTCCTGGAGGAAGCGCAGGAGTCCGCGGAGGTCGCCGAGGTAGGCCCGAGTCGTGTGCTCCGAGCGGCCGCGCTCGCTGCGCAGGTGGCGCTCGAAGGCCGCCAACGTCTGCAGCAGGGACTCACTCACGCCGTCACCGTCGCAAACGCACGAGCGGCACACAAGCCGCCACCCCGCACGCCACGGGTCGCATCAGAAGGGGTGGCGCACGTCTCCGTCGTACGTCTTGACGACGGCGTCCTCCAGACGCCGGAGCCGCTCCTCGTACTGGGCGATCACCTGCATGCGGACGCGGACCTGTTCGTGCTCGCGCCGCACCGCCTCGACCAGGCTGCGTGCCTCGGCCCGCTCGGCGTCGTCGCCCACGAACTCGGCACTGCGCAGGCCCTCCTCGATCTTGCCGAGGCGCTCTTCGACGATGCCGATCTGGATGGCCAGCCCACCGTGCTCCACCTCGCGGTGGGCCGACGCGTGCTCGACGGGGTGCAGGCGCTTGCCCAGGGCCGCGACCGACGACTTGAGCTCGGCGATCTGGGTGGCCTGCCGGTCGAGCTGGGCCCGCTGCTTGTCCACCTTCGCGGCGAGGTTGTTGGGGTCCGCGACGCTGCGGCGCCACCGCCCGAAGGCACGCCGGGCTCGTCGGTAGGCGCCGGGCGTCGGGGTTCCTGCGCCGTCGGGCCGCGCATCTGTTCCGGACATGTTCTCCTCTTTCACGGCAGCATCCGCATGGTGCCGTCGTCGATCCATGAGCGGAGCAGTCGTGCCTCCAGGCCCAGCTGGTGGGCGGGGATGACGGGGCTGCCTCCGCCGCTCTGGTAGCGCCACGAGTCCCGCTGCACCCCGTCGAGGAACGAGAAGCCGGTCGCGAACATCTCGGCCTCGGGAAACATCTCGTGCGCCAGGAAGCACGAGATGGTCCCGGAAGTGGGGATCAGCTGGTTGGGCACGTGGTCGGGGTCGAGCTGGTCGAGCAGCCGGGTGATGACCGGGGCGTTGGGGACCGGCATGGTGCCGAGGTCCGAGGGCCAGAAGGTCGGCTGCGGATGGAGGATGTAGCGCAGCCCGTAGCCGGCCTGCGGGATCAGGTAGGCGCGCTGCCGGTAGTCCTGGAACATCCACGGCGTCACCGGCGCGTACCGCGACACCACCAGGACGTGGCACTTGGTGCCGACACACGGCGGGGTGCCCGGGTCGTCCAGGGCCATCGAGTTCATCCGGAAGACCAAGTCGCTGCTGTCGATCTGCGCCACCCGCTCGGGGTTGGGGCCCAGCGGCGCGTTGCCGACCACGGTCACCTTCCGGACCGGCCGGTTCTCGGCGTACGAGGCGAGGTAGTCGCGCACCAGGTCCCACTGGGCCTGTTGGGAGGAGGCGACCTCGGCTGCGAGCACGGCGTCATTGTGCCAGCCGTCCGCTCCCGCGCAGAGGTCTTGGACGCACGGGCGCGCCGAGCCTCCGCAGGTTCACCGTCCTAGCGGTCTGCGCCAGCCGTCCCCTTGCCGCTGGGCGAGGCCGGCAAGGTCCAGGGCACCGAGGGCACCCCGGACCTCGGTGCTGCTGAGCCCACTCAGGCGGGCCAGCTCCTCGGTCGTCGCGGGCTTGCGAGCCGGCAGCGCCGCGAGGACGACCCGGTGGTTCGGCTCGAGGTCGTCGCCGGGCTGCGCCTCCCCCTCCTTGCGCGGGGCCAGCTCACCGATCGGCCCGACGGCCTCCGCGACCTCCCCGGCATCGGTGACCAGGGTCGCGCCGGCACGGACCAGCTCGTGGCATCCCGCCGACACCGCCGACGACACCGGGCCCGGCACGGCACACACGACCCTGAGGTGCTCGTCCGCGTGCCGGGCGGTGTTGCGCGAACCGCTGCGCAGGCCCGCCTCGACCACCACGGTGCCCTGGGTCAACGTCGCGATCACCCGGTTACGGCTCAGGAACCGCCACTTGGTCGGGGCCGAGCCGGGCGGCACCTCGCTGACCACCAGGCCGTCCTCCTGCACCCGCTGCAGCAGCCCGGCATGCCCCGCTGGGTAGGGCCGGTCGACACCACAGGCGAGCACGGCGATGGTCACCCCGTCGACCGCCAGCGCGCCCTCGTGCGCCGCACCGTCGATGCCGTAGGCGGCGCCCGACACCACGGCGAAGTCCCGCTCCGCCAACCCGGCGCCGAGCTCCTTCGCCACGTGGACGCCGTAGCCGGTGGCCGCGCGAGCCCCCACCACGGCGACGCTCCGGGCCGCCACCTCACCCAGGCTGGCGCGGCCGAGCACCCAGAGGCAGATCGGTGGAGCCGCCAGGTCAAGCAGGCCCAGCGGCCACTCCTCGTCGCCCGGCACCACGAGCCGGGCGCCCAAGCGCCGGGCGATGGCCAGGTCACGGTCGACATCGAGCTCCCCCGCGCGCTCGGCCATCCGGGCACCCAGGGTGGTGTCGGCAGCCACTGCGTGCAGTGCCTCCTCCGCTCCCACTGCGGCGATCTGGGCCGCGACGGTTTCGTCGCCCGGCTCGACGAGTCTGGCCCAGGCCACCCGCGCGGCACGGTCACCGCGCACCGGCGCGATCCCCGACATCATGCCGCCACCGGGCCCTGGTTGCGCAGGGTCAGGGCAGTGCCCACGTCGTCGCGGGTGGGGGTCAGGCGACCGCCGAGGTCAGCGACGGTCCACGCCACCCGCATCACCCGGTCATACCCACGCAACGTCAGCTGGCCCCGGTCGAGGGACCGGTCGATGTCGGTGGTGACCGAGGGAGACAGACGCCACCGGCCGCGCCGCAGCTTCGAACCGGGCACCTCGCTGTTCAGTCTCCACGGCGTGCCGTCCCATCGCTCGGCCTGGGCCTTCCGCGCGGCAAGGACCCGCTCGGCGACGGTCGCGCTGCTCTCTCCCGCGTGGCCCGCGAGCGAGGAACGCGTGATGGCGGGCACCTGCACCTGGAGGTCGACCCGGTCGAGCAGCGGCCCCGAGATCCGACCGAGGTAGCCGCGCTTGGCCAAGGGAGTGCACGAGCAGCCGACCCCCTTGCCGAAGCCGAGACCGCAGGGGCACGGGTTCGCGGCCATCACCAGCTGGAACCGGGCCGGGAACTGCACACTCGCCTTGGCCCGGGAGACGACCACCCGACCGGACTCCAGCGGCTGCCGCAGCGACTGCAGGGCCGCCGCCTTGAACTCAGGCACCTCGTCGAGGAAGAGCACGCCGTGGTGCGCCAGCGTGATCGCGCCGGGACGCACGGCCGAGCTCCCGCCCCCGATGATGGCCGCCTGCGTGGCGCTGTGGTGTGGTGCCACGAAGGGCGGCAGCCCTTCGAGGGACAGCTCGGCAGCAGTCACCCCGAGGAGTGACTTCACGGCGAGGACGTCGATCGACTGCTCTCGACTCAGGCGCGGGAGGATCGACACCAGTCGCTCGGCCAGCATCGTCTTGCCGGAGCCGGGTGGTCCGAGCAGGAACAGGTGGTGTCCACCGGCAGCCGCCAGCTCGAGCGCCGTCCGGGCTTCCTCCTGGCCGACGACGTCGGCGAGGTCGGGCGTGACCTTCGCAACCGACAGTCGTGGTGCCCGCTCCGGGGCGCTGACCCCCAAGGTCTCGACCCCGGCTGCATGCGCCGCGATCAGATCAGCCAGGTGGGCCACGGGATGCACCCGGATGTCGGGCACGATGCGCGCCTCGGCAGCGTTGTCGACCGGGACCGCCACGTCTCGGCACCCGGCCCGGGCGGCGCACAGGACCGCCGGGAGGACACCGCGCACCGAGCGGATCGACCCGTCGAGCCCGAGCTCCCCCAGGTGCACCACGTCACCCACCCGCTCGGGCGGGACCAGGCCGAGGGCCGTCGCCACGGCGATGGCGATGGGAAGGTCGAATCCACTGCCGTTCTTGGGGATCGACGCGGGCGACAGGTTGACCGTGATCCGGCTCTGCGCCAGGGAGTGCCCGATGCTGGCCGCCGCCGCCTTGACCCGGTTGGGCGACTGCGCGCACGCGGCGTCGGGCAGCCCGCCCAGCATGAAGGCGGGCAGGCCCCCGGACAGGTGCGCCTCGACCTCCACGACGGACCCGGCCAGCCCCTCCAGCGTGACCGATCGGGTGCGGCCGAACGTCATCCCTCCACCCCCTGCAGGTGTCGGACCACAGCGCGTCCCTCGGCCGGTCGCAGGATGCCGATCACGTCGATCCTGATGTGCGCGGGATGTTCCCCGTTCTCCTGCAGCCAGGCCGCCGCGAGCCGGCGCAGCCGCGCCACCTTGCGCGCGGTGACTGCCTCCACCGGCGAACCGAAGCGCTCGGTGCGGCGGGTCTTGACCTCGCAGAAGACGAGGCAGTCGCCGTCCCTGGCCACGAGGTCGAGCTCGCCGCGAGCGCAGCGCCAGTTGCGGTCGACGACGGCCAGCCCGCGGTCGGTCAGGTACCGCTCGGCCAGCCGCTCGCCATACTCCCCCAACGCCCTGCGCGGATCCGCCCTGTCTGCCATGCGCCCAACCCAAGCCCGCGTGGGCGGAGACCGACATGGGCCGGGACCGCCCCTGTGGACAGGCTCGGCAAAGCCGCCCTACCGGGGACAGCCGACCCGGATACGGCCGCGGATCCGGCAGCTGGCAGCGCCAGAACCGCACCACCGTGCCTCGACAGCACAGCTAGAAGCCTTGCCCCTTGGGCAGCTCGAGGTCGGCCTTCGCGAGCTCCTCGACGTTGACGTCCTTGAACGTCACGACGCGGACCTGCTTGGCGAACCGCGCAGGTCGGTAGATGTCCCAGACCCAGGCGTCCTGCATGGTGACGTCGAAGTAGACCTCACCGCCGTCGGAGCGCACCTTCACGTCGACGGAGTTGCACAGGTAGAACCGGCGTTCGGTCTCGACCACGTGCGAGAACAGGCCCACCACGTCGCGGTACTCGCGGTAGAGCTGGAGCTCCATCTCCGACTCGTACTTCTCGAGGTCCTCAGAACTCATCGCGTGCTCATCTCCGGTTGCTCACCCTGCCGAACGCTCTCATCATCCATCGTCACTCCCGGCAGCCGCCACGACCGTCGGTGCAGGTCCGTCGCCCCGAACGCCTCGAGTGCCGCGAGGTGCTCCGGCGCGGCATACCCCTTGTTCTCCTCCCACCCGTAGGCCGGGTGCTCCGGCGCCACGTCGACCATCATCCCGTCCCGCTCCACCTTCGCGAGCACCGACGCGGCGGCGACGGACGAGCACTTGAGGTCGGCCTTGATCATGGTCGTGACCGGCGGGGTGACGGGAGCGTCGTGGGACGTGAAGGCGAACAGCCCCACCTCGTCGGGAGCGGTGAGCCAGTCGTGGTTGCCGTCGAGGATGACCAGGTCGGGGACCACGTCGACCGCGGCCAGGGCCCGGCAGCCGGCCAGCCGCAGGGCGGCGATGATGCCGATCTCGTCGATCTCCCGGGGCGAGGCGTGCCCGACCGCGTAGGCCAGGGCCCAGCGCCGGATCCGCGGGACCATGGCCACCCGCGCGGCCGGGGTCAGCAGCTTGGAGTCCTTGACCCCGGTGGGCGCGCTGCGGCACGTCTCGTCGATGAGCACCACGCCGACCGTCACCGGTCCGGCGAGCGCACCGCGACCCACCTCGTCCATGCCGGCGAGGACGCGGTGACCGTCACGCTGGAGCTGGCGCTCCACCCTGAGGTTCGGCTTGCGACTGCGCACGGGCTGGGCCATCGCTCAGCCCGACCCGGTCGGTGTGTCGGTGCCGCCCACCTCGCCGCCGCCGGGACCGTCACCCTCGTCGCCAGTGGTGCCGGTGCCCTGGGAGTCGGTGGTGGCGGTGGCGGGCGAGGGAGCCGGGACCTTCGCGAAGGTCGTGGTGGGGTTGGACAGCCAGGTCAGGTGGTCGAGCGGCCAGACGAGGGCCACGGCACGGCCGACGATGAGCCGCTCGTCGACGGAACCCTGGCTGCCGTTGTTCTCCGGCCCGTCGTGGACGCGCGAGTCGGCCGAGTTCGAGCGGTGGTCACCCATGACCCACACCCGTCCGCTCGGCACGGTGATGTCGAAGTCCTGCTCGCTCGCGGCGTCGCCCGGCTTGAGGTAGGGCTCCTTGATCGCCGTGCCGTTGATGGTGATCCGGCCGCCCTCGTCGCAGCAGACGACGTGGTCACCGGGCAGCCCGATGACCCGCTTGATGAGGTGGTTCTCGGCGTTGTCGGGCAGCAGGCCCACGAACGTGAGCGTCTCGGTGACCACGGTCGCGACCGGGCCCTGCTGGGCCTTCGGGGCCTCGTCGAGCCACTGGCCCGGGTCGGCGAACACGATGATGTCGCCGCGCTTGAGGTCGACCGGGCCGGGCGTCAGCTTGCTGACGATGACGCGGTCGTTGAGGACGAGCGTGTCCTCCATCGACCCCGACGGGATGTAGAACGCCTGGAGCAGCCAGGTCTTGACGATGAAGGAGAGCACGAGGGCCATCCCCACGACGATGGCGAACTCCTTGATGGCCGCGCCGAGCACCGCGAGCCCTCCGACCGACTCCTCGTGGTCGCCGCCTCGGCGCTCCGAGCGCTGGTCGCCGGCCACCCCCTGCTCGCCCTCCTTGGGCAGCGGCTGCGTCGCCGAGGACCGGTGCGCCGGGGTGGAGTCCTCGGCCTGGGCCGCGACCGTCGGCGCGACGCCGGGGTCGGGCAGGTCGTTGCGCAGCCAGGCCGAGTCGTGCGAGTCGGCCTCGGCGGGGGTCGGGTCGGGCTGGTCGGCCTCGTACCTCAGCCAGCCGCTGTCACCCTCGCGCGGGGTGCCGCTCACGGCTCACCCACGCGGGGCAGGTCGGCCAGTGCGTCCGGGCGCTCGAAGCGGCCGAGCCGCGAGAGGGGCCAGTAGGTGGCGCTGGCCCGGCCGATGACGTCGGACAGCCGCACCGTGCCGCCACCCGGGTCACCCAGGTGCGAGCGCGAGTCGGCGCTGTCGCTGCGGTGGTCGCCCATCACCCAGAGCCGGCCGGCGGGGACGGTGACGTCGAACTCCAGCTCGCTCGGCTTGTCGCCGGGCATGACGTAGGTCTCGTCGATGACCTTGCCGTTGACCGTCAGGCTGCCTCGGTCACAGCAGACCACGTGGTCGCCCGGCAGGCCGATGACCCGCTTGACGAAGTCCTGCTCGCCGAGGTGGACGCCCACCAACGACGCCGCGTCGCCCAGGACCCTGCCGATCGCGCCGTTGTCCTGGTGCGGGGTGAGGTCGGCCGCGGCGAAGGTCGTGGTGCCGTCGAAGACGACGACGTCGCCGCGGCGGACCGAGTCGCCGTCGGCCAGCTTGTTGACCAAGATCCGGTCGCCCGGCTCGATGGTCGGCTCCATGGAGCCCGACGGCACGTAGAACGACTGCACGAGGAAACCCCGGACCAGCAGCATCACCAGCAGGGCGACGCCGCCGAGCAGCAGCCACGACGGGCCGCCTCGGGGGCGTTCGGACTCGGCCGCCGCGTCAGTCTCGACTGGTGCGGCGGCCGGGTCCTGCTGGGGTGCTTCCGGTCCGGGGTTCATCGCTCCGGAGCCTAACCCTCAGGGCTGTGGCGACGAGCGCCGGGACGCGCTGAGGGGGAGATGATTCCGCCTTACTTGGCGGGGGTCGTCTCGCGCTTCTCCTTGATCTTGGCGGCCTTGCCGCGCAGGTCGCGCAGGTAGTAGAGCTTCGCGCGACGGACGTCACCGCGGGTGACGACCTCGATGTGGTCGATCACCGGGGTGTGCAGGGGGAAGGTGCGCTCGACGCCGACGCCGAAGGAGACCTTGCGGACCGTGAAGGTCTCGCCCAGGCCACCGCCGTGGCGACGGATCACGACGCCCTTGAAGACCTGGACACGCGAGCGCGTGCCCTCGATGACCTTGACGTGGACGTTGACGGTGTCACCGGCGCGGAAGGCCGGGATGTCGTCGCGGAGGGACGCCTTGTCGATCTCGTCGAAACGCTGCATGGCAGATTCGCTTTCTTCTCGGCGCCACAGGTCGCCCAGGGTGTTGGGTGGTGCTGCTGATGATGGTGCGCCGTGTGCGTGGACCGACCACGTGGCCGGAGATGCTGTCCGGACACTCCCCCTGTGGCAGGGGCCGCTGGTTCACGCGGGCGCGAGGAGCCATTCTGCCACGCACAGGGGTCGCGACAGAAATCGTCGCGACCCTTGGACGACCGGGTATGCCGTGTGGCCGGGCCACCCGGCACACCCGCCTCGGGCGTCAGGCGCCGGCGTGCGCCGGACGGCAGGCCGGGTCGAGCCGGTCGGCCAGGCGGCGCTGACCCGCTGCGGCGGTGCGCAGCGTGCTCGCCAACGAACGACGCACGGGCCGGCGAGCCGGACTGGCGCTGAAGCCGTCGTCGACGACGGGGGCGTCCGGGCGGGCCGACCGGGCCAGGGCGGCGCCTGCGTTGCTGTTGATGGTGAGGGCGATGTAGTCGCTCATGTCCTTCTCCCTTCAGGGTGCGGTGGCGCTGTGGACGCTGACGGATCTGTCAGCGCGTCGGTGACGTCGTGGCGGGTCCGGTGCTGGACCGCACGACGAGCTCGGTGGGGAGCACGATGCGGCGCTCGGTGTAGTCGGGGTCGAGGAGCATCCGGCCGGCGATCCGCCCGCGCTCGGCGATCGGTTGGCGCACGGTCGTCAGGCCGGCATCGGCCGCTGCCGGGATGTCGTCGAAGCCGGAGAGCGACACGTCGCGCCCCGGCGTCAGGCCGCGCTGGCGCATGGCGTCGAGGACCCCGAGGGCCAGCACGTCGCTGACCGTGATGATCGCGGTGGGTCGGTCCTGTCGGTCGAGCAGGTGAGCCCCGGCGGAGCGACCGGCCTCGACCGAGTTGTGGCCGGGGGGTGCGACCGTCTGCACGCTGACGTCGGGGCCGAGTCCCTCGCGGAAGCCGTCGTAGCGGTCCCAGGAGAACGACATGGACCGGTGCTGCACGTCGTCGACCTCGACCACGGCGGACGAGTCGACCTTGCTGTCGACGACGATGCCGACGCTGCGGTGGCCGAGCCTGCGGATGTGCTCGCCGACCTGCCGGGCGGCGCCGCGCTCGTCGATGAGGACGAGCCCGTCCATCCGGGGGTCCTTGTCGTCCGTGGCCACCATCCGCAGGCCACGGTCGACCGCGATCTCGCGGGCCGGGTGGTCGATGTCGAGGCAGTAAGCGAGCAGCCCGTCGACGACGGCGGCTCGCATGGCCTCGGCGCTGGCCTCGACCTCCTCGGGACGCTCGGGGTCGAACGGGCGCAGCGGGATGAGCAGCAACCCTGTCTGGAACTCCTCGGCGACCTCGGCGAGCCCGGCCAGCATGCCGACCGAGTAGGGGTCCGAGAACGCGTAGCTGAGCCGCTCGGTGAAGACCAGCCCGATCGCCCGTGCCCGCTGGGACCGCAGGCTGCGCGCGGCCGGGTTGGGGCCGGCATACCCGAGCGTCTTGGCGGTCTCGAGCACGCGCTGGCGCACCTCGGCGGAGAGCTGGTCGGGCTTGTTGTAGGCGTTCGAGACGGTGGACACGGAGACACCGGCGGCCTCGGCGACGGACCTGAGGGTGACGTTTCCCACGGCTCCCGGCCTCCTTCGACGCTCTGAACTGGCTTCTGGATCGTTGTACTAAATCGTTCAAGTAGAACGATACAGAAAACATTCCCGCTCTCGCGAGCTTTTTTCGCGGGCCCGCTGCACCCGCCTGCGCCCTCGCCGCGGCGCCGCGGCATACCGTGACGCTGTGAGCATCGACCCCGGCTGGCCTGTCGGCCTCGCACTGGCCCTGCTGCTGGCGGTCGCGCTGGCCGCGCACCGTTTCGCCGGCTACGGCCTCGAGCGCCCGGTCCTCGTCGCCGCGGTGCGGGCGATCGCCCAGCTCGGGCTCGCCGCGGTGCTCATCGCCGCCGTGGTCGACAGCCTGCCGTGGTCGGTGGCGCTGGTCTGCGTGATGTTCGCGATGGGGGTGCTCACCACGTCCAGCCGGGTCGAGGCGCCGAGGGCCTGGTCCTGGGCCGCGCTGGCGATGGCTTCGGGCGTGCTCCCCGTGCTGGCGATCGTGCTGGCCACCGGCACGATCCCCGCGACCGGGATCGCGGTCATCCCGGTGGCCGGCATCATCGTCGGCAACGCGATGACCGCACACACCCTCGTCGGCCGTCGCGCCTTCGCCGCGCTGCGCGAGGAGCACAGCCAGTACGAAGCCAGCCTCTCGGTGGGCCTGCTCCCCCGCCAGGCCATCCGCGAGATCGTCCACCGCCGCGCCCCCGAAGCCCTGCTCCCCGGGCTCGACCAGGTGAAGACGACCGGGGTGGTCACCCTGCCCGGCGCGTTCATCGGGGTCATGCTCGGCGGCGGCACCCCGGCGCAGGCCGCGACGGCCCAGGTGCTGGTGCTCTTCGGGATCATGGCCGCGCAGACCGTCACCGTCCTCGTGGCCGAGCACCTGCTCGCCGGACGCCGGCTGCTCCCCGACGACCTGGCCACCAGCCTCGTCGACTGAGGCACCGACCCGCCCGGGGTGACCTGCGGCGGCATACTCGCCACCATGGCGACCCACGCGCAGCGCGACCTGCGACCGCTGGCGCTGGCGGGCGCCGTCGCGGTCGTCTCGGTGGGCCTGCTCTGGCTCGCGGTGCTGCACGGCTGGCTGGGCCCCGACGTCGGTCGCGGCGACCGGTTCTGCGAGGCGGCGCGCGACGCCGTCGTCCGCCAGCCCGCCAACACGTTCAGCAACGCCGGGTTCATCCTCGCCGGGCTGGCCATCGGGTGGAGGGCGGGAGCACCTCGCACGACGATCGCGGCCAACCCGCGGCTCGCGGCGGCCCTGGGCGTGGTCGTGGTGCTGCTCGGGCCGGCGAGCGCGGCGATGCACGCCACCCAGAGCGACCTCGGTGGGCACCTCGACCTGCTCAGCATGTACCTCATTGCTGCCTTCGCCTCGTCCTACGCGGTCACCCGGGTGCTGGGCCGCGGCATCGGCTTCTTCGCGGCGTCGTTCGTCGGTGTCGTGCTGGTCTGCGAGCTCGTCGAACGCATCCCGGGGCACGTCCCGGTGGTCGACATCGCCGCCAACCTCGCGTTCGGGCTCTTCCTGCTCGTGGCCCTCACCGGTGAGGCCGTGCTGTGGCGGCGTGGCGCCGCGCGACGCCAGGCCGGCTGGGGGCTTGCGTCGGCCGGAGCCCTCGCCCTGGCGTTCGCGATCTGGAACCTCGCCAAGGACGGGTCGTCACTGTGCCACCCCGGCTCGCTCCTGCAGGGCCACGCCGCCTGGCACCTGCTGTGCGCCGTGGCCGCCTACTGCCTCTACCGGCTCTACGCCAGCGAGCGCGTCAGCGACGCCGCTTGAGCAGGTCCACGGTGCCGGGGAAGGCGCCCGCTCCGGGCTGCACCCGGTAGCCGGCCTTGCGGTAGGTGCGCAGGTTGCGCTCGCTGCCGGTCCCGGTGTTCAGCCAGTATGCCGCCGTGCCCGACGGCGCCTGCGCCTCCGCGTGCTCCAGCAGCGCGCGCCCCAGGCCACGGCCCTGGAGGTCGGGAGCGACCATCAGCCGGCCGATCTGCCAGGTGGCCGCGTCGTCGGGGTGTGACCGCGCCCGCACCGAGGCCACCAGCCGGCCGCCGACGCGCACCACCCAGGTCTGCCACTCCCGCAGTCCCCGTGCGACGTCGTCGACGGACTCGATCAGGGGCGGGATGTCGTGGGTGGCGTTGGCCCTGGCCTCGCTCACCCAGCAGGCCCGTTGCAGGGTGGTCAGCTCTGCGGCATCGGACGGCTGGGCGACGGTGATCGTGAGGCCCTCGGTCGTGAGCGCCGCCGAGGAGTGCAGCAGGTCCGGCCTGCGAGCTGCCGTGCGCTCGAGCCGCTGCTGGTGGCGCCACGCGGCGATCGCCCCGTGGTCCCCCGAGAGCAGCACCGGCGGGACCGCCCGGGTCACGCCGCCACTCGACTCCCAGGCGGCGGGCTTGGTGTAGACGGGGTACTCGAGCAGGCCGTCCTCGTGGGACTCCTCGACGAGGGACTCCGCGTTCCCGATGACGCCGGGCAGCAGGCGGGCCACCGCCTCGACCATCGCCAGCACCGCCACCTCGCCCCCGTTCAGCACGTAGTCGCCGAGCGAGACCACCGACACCTCGAGCCCGAGCTCGTCCGCGGCGTACTCGTAGACCCGCTCGTCGATCCCCTCGTAGCGTCCGCAGGCGAAGGCCAGCCACGGCTCCTCGGCGAGCTCGCGCGCCAGGGCCTGCGTGAACGGCCTACCTCCCGGACCCGGGACGATGAGCCGCGGGCGGGCCCCGTCGGCACCCGAGGCGACCACGTGCGTGAGCGCCTCGGCCCACGGCTGCGGCTTCATCACCATGCCGGCACCACCGCCGTAGGGGGTGTCGTCGACCGAGTGGTGCCGGTCGTGGGTGAAGTCGCGCAGGTCGTGGACGCGCAGGTCGAGCAGCCCGTCGCGGCGGGCCTTGCCGATCAGCGAGAGGTCGAGCGGCGCGAGGTACTCGGGGAAGATCGAGACGACGTCGAGGATCACGGGGGGTCCGCCGTCAGTCGGCGTTGAGCTCGAGGAGCCCGGGCGGTGCGTCGACGACGACCCGGCCGCCGTCGACGTCGACCTCGGGGACGATGGCCTCGACGAACGGGACGAGTGCCTCGGCGCCGCCGGTCAGCCGCAGCACCAGCTGGTCCTGCGCCGCGCCGGTGCGCAGGCCGGTGACCTCACCGAGGGTGGTCCCCGCGGGGTCGACGGCGGTGAGCCCGACGAGCTCGTCCTCGTACCACGCGTCGTCCTCGTCGGCCGCAGCCTCGGCCGCGGCCTCGGCGTCGATGAACAGGCGGGTGCCCCGCAGCGACTCGGCGCCGGTGCGGTCGGGGATCTCCTCGAAGCCGAGCAGCCAGACCTTCTGGTGCAGCCGCGCGGTGCGCAGGGTGAGGGAGCGCGGGACGCCCGACCCGGGTGCGGCCTCCGTGGCGTAGGCGACACCCGGCGCGAAGCGTGCCTCGGGGTCGTCGGTGTGGGTCTGCACCGTCACCTCACCGCGCAGGCCGTGTGGCTTGCCGATGCGGGCGACGAGCAGTCTGGAGTCGGCAGGCATGGAGTGATCCTCTCAGGGGTTGGCTCCACGGTGGGAGAGAAGGGCCACCGGGAAACCCGGTGGCCCTTCTCGATGTGCTCGGTGTGCGTGTCAGCGCGGGTGAGCGCTCAGCGGACCTTGTCGGTGTCGACGATGTCGACCCGGACGTTCTGGCCGCCGGCCAGCGCACCCATGACGGTGCGCAGGGCGCTCGCGGTGCGACCGGAGCGACCGATCACGCGACCGAGGTCCTCGGGGTGCACCCGCACCTCGAGCACCTCACCACGGCGGAGCTCCTTGCGTCGCACGGCAACCTCGTCCTTGTGGTCGACGATGCCCTTCACGAGGTGCTCGAGCGCCTCTTCCAGCACGGTCAGGCCTTGTCCGCGGCGTCGGCCTCGGCGGCCGCGGGGGCCTCCTCGGTCTCAGCCTTGGCCTCGTCGGCCACGGGAGCATCGGTGACAGCCTGGGTGGCCTCGGCCTTGGGCTCGTCGGCCTTGGGGGCCTCGTCAGCCTTGGGCTCCTCAGCCTTGGGGGCCTCGTCGGCCTTCTTGGCAGCGCGCTTCTTCGGGGTGGTCGCCCCGTCGGTGCCGGCCTCGGACTTGCCCGCCGCGGCGATGGCCGCGTCGTACAGCTCCTTCTTGGACGGCTTGGCAGCCTTGACCTTGAGCGTGCCCTCGGCGCCGGGCTCACCCTTGTACTTCTGCCAGTCGCCGGTCACCTTGAGCAGTGCCGCGACGGCCTCGGTCGGCTGCGCGCCCTGGCCCAGCCAGTACTGCGCGCGGTCCGAGTTGATGTCGATGACCGAGGGCTCCTCGGTGGGGTGGTACTTGCCAATCTCCTCGATGGCCCGGCCATCGCGCTTGGCGCGCGAGTCCATGACGACGACGCGGTAGAACGGTGCACGGATCTTGCCCATGCGCTTCAGACGAATCTTGACGGCCACAGTGGTGGTGTCTCCTGTTTCTGGTTGTGAGCACGGCAAGACCGCGCAGGATTCACGCGGGGTACCGGAACTCGGTGTAGGCGTTCCAGCCAGGAGGCCGCAGTCCTGTGACCGGGCCCGTGCCTGGACGGGTACAGCCGACCATTCTGCCAGATCTGTGGGGATGCCCCGACCATGCAGGGTCAGCCGGCGGCCATCAGGTCGAGCACGACGTCGAGCACGTGCTGGAGTGTGCTCGGCGACGGCAGCCACAGCAGGCACTCCTGCACCTCCGCCACCGCGTGCCGGCGGTGCGCGTCCTCCGTGGCGGGATCCAGGGACTCGGCCGCCTGCCGGGCGAGGAAGTTGAGCTCGCCACTGAGCAGCATGGTGAACGAGTCCAGCCCGTGCACGGCACCGGTGCCGCCCGCTGCGCGGTAGGCGGTGACGGTCCGGCGCACGGCCGACGCGTCGACCTCCTCCCCGTCGACGTGCCACTGGACCAGCACCTTGGCCAGCTCACGGTCGGGGAGCACCGGGCCCACGTCCTCCCAGTCCACCGGGACGAGCTGGCCGTCGGTGGTCACCAGGAGGTTGTCGGGGTGCAGGTCGCGGTGGCCGACCACGAACGGCCCGGTCGGGGCCGGCACCGCCCGCACGAGGTCGCAGAGCCCGTCGAGGTCCGCCACCCGCCTCACCAGGGCGTCGTGCCACGGCTGGTCGGTCCCCCGCTCCACCAGGTCGGCCCAGACCTGCGCCTCGGGGACGGTCCGGTACCACCAGCCGATCGGGTCGTCGGTCGCGCGCGCCGCAGCGTGCAGCCGCCCGAGCAGCGTGCCGAGCTCGGTCGCGTGCAGGCCGGGCACGAAGTCGGCCCGCGGTGCGGTGCCGTCCACCCAGGTGCTCAGCCGAACGAGACCCCCACCCAGCTCCGCGGGCACGGGCACGAGGAAGCGCCCCTCCCGGTCGGCGACGGGGACGGGGACGGGTATGCCGGCCTGCGCGAAGTGCGCGAGGTGACCGGCCTCGCGGCGGACCACCTCCTCACCCGCCGCCAGGTCCGGGAAGCCGGCGTATGCCGCGAAGGGTTGCTTCACGGCATACCGGAGTCCGTGGCACTCCAGGAGGCTCACCCGGCCCTCCGCACCGCGGGCCACGAAGGTGAGTCGGGCCGCAGCCCCGCCGCCACCGAGCCCAAAGGCGTCGAGCAGGTATGCGGTCAGCTCGTCCACGGCGCCGGCCTCACCAGGGGCTGGGTTCGAAGTCCTTGACGAAGCAGCCGTAGACGTCCTCGCCGGCCTCGCCCCGCACGATGGGGTCGTAGACGCGGGCCGCGCCGTCCACGAGGTCGAGGGGCGCGTGCCAGCCCTCGGCGGCGATCCGCAGCTTCTCGTGGTGCGGCCGCTCGTCGGTGATCCAGCCGGTGTCGACCGCGGTCATTAGGATCTTGTCCGTCTCGAACATCTCGCCGGCGCTCGTGCGGGTCAGCATGTTGAGCGCCGCCTTGGCCATGTTCGTGTGCGGGTGCCCGGCTCCCTTGTAGCGCCTGGAGAACTGGCCCTCCATCGCCGAGACGTTGACGACGTACGCGCGTCGGGCGCCGGCCGCGACGGCGGCGCGCATCGACGGTCGCAGCCGCGACACGAGGATGAACGGCGCGGTCGAGTTGCAGAGCTGCACCTCGAGCAGCTCGAGCGGGTCGACCTCCTCGACCTTCTGCGTCCACGAGTTGTTGAGCTGGGTGTCCGGCAGCAGTCCGCCGGCGTCCACCGCCGTGCCGGCCAGGTGCGCCTCGAGGCTCGCCTGGCCCGCCGTCAGTGCGAGCGACGTCATCGACGCGGCCGAGCGCTGCGCGAGCGCGCGCGCCGCCTCCTGCTCGGACTCACCCTCGTGGTGCGCGACCTTCTGCTCCTGCAACGTGCCGAGGAGGTTGGCCGGGTGGGCCTCGCTGATCCGGTCGAAGGTGACGAGCTCGGGGTAGACGACGTCGCCCTCGAGCGGCACCGACTCACCCTCGACCAGGTGGGAGTAGGCGCCCGGCGAGCGGCGCACGGTCTGGGCCGCGTTGTTGACCAGGATGTCGAGCGGACCTGCGGCGGCGACCTCGTCGGCCAGCGCGACGACCTGGGTGGGGTCGCGCAGGTCGATGCCGACGACCTTGAGCCGGTGGATCCAGTCAGCCGAATCCTCTTGTGCCGCAAAGCGTCTCGCTGCGTCATGCGGGAAGCGCGTGGTGATGGTGACGTGCGCGCCGTCGCGCAGGAGGAGCAGCGCGATGTACATCCCGATCTTGGCGCGGCCACCCGTGAGCAGGGCCCGCTTGCCGGTGAGGTCAGTCCGTTGCTCACGCTTCGTGTGGCTCAGGGCCGCGCAGTCGGGGCAGAGCCAGTGGTAGAACGCGTCGACCAGGGTGTACTCGCTCTTGCAGATGTAGCAGCCCCGCGGCTTGATCAGCTCCCCCGCGTGGGCTCCCCGGGTCGTCGAGACGAGCGGGATGCCCTTGGTCTCGTCGTCGATCCGCATCGGTGAGCCGGTGGCGGTCTGCGCGAGGATCGCCTCGTCGTGGTCGACCTGGGGCTGCTTGGCCTCGCGGCGGCGAGCCTTGCGGACCCGCTTGTACATCCGCCCCGTCGCCCGCTTGACCGTCTGGATGTCGGGGTGGTCGCCGTCGATCTCGGCGAGCTGTTCGAGGACGCGCAGGGCGATGGCGAGGTCCTCGGGGTCGATGCCCGGGCCCACCTCGGCCGGGGTCTCGTCGATCGGGGCGCCTTCGCTCATCGGCTGCGCCACGCGTCCGGGTCCGCAGCCAGCGTCACCACCCGGTCGGGCAGCTCCCCCGACAGCACGTCCGCGAGGCTGGTCTCGTCGAGCACCGAGCGGAGGCTGGCGCGCAGCGCCACCCACACGGTGGGCAGGTGCGTGGCCACGCCCTCGTATGCCGTCTCGTGCGGCCGCAGGCCCCGCACCTCCGCGAGCGGCCCGTCCACGGCCCGGAACACCTCGCCCAGCGAGATGTCTCGGGGCTCGCGGGCCAGCGAGTAGCCACCCCGGGCGCCGCGGGTGCTCTTGACCAGCTCGGCGGTGCGCAGGTCGGCCACGATCGCCTCGAGGAACTTGCGCGGGAGGGTCTGGCGGAAGGAGAGCGTCTCGACACTCACCGGGCCCGCCGATGTCGTCGCCGCCTCCGCGAGGATGAGCATGGCCCGGACCGCGTACTCCGTGCGTGCCGAGATGTCCACGAGCGCATTCTGTCGCACCGCCGCGGAGCCGGGGCACGCGGCATACCCATGGCTGTGGGCGGGCGCCGCTCCAGCGGCCCCGGGTGGGCCGCGACTCAGATGGCGAGGGCGGGGTGGATCTCGGCCGCGTCGGGTCCGGTCGTGGCCCGCGCGTACACCGTCTCACCCTCCACGAGCCCGAGGGCGTCGGCCTCCGCGCGGGTGACCTGGGCGGCGAACCGGGTGCCCGAGTCGGCGCGCAGGTCGATCCGCACCTCGAAGCCCAGGCGGACGACGCGTTCGACCACCGCCTCGATGACCCCGGGCGACCCGCCGACCCGCGCGTCGGCGGCTCGGGCTCGCTCGAGGTCGCGGTCGAGGGCGATGTCGTGCGGGCGCACGAGGGCGCCGCCGAGCCGGGCCACCGAGCCGAGGAACGACATGACGAAGTCGTTGGCCGGGCGGTCGTAGAGGGTCACCGGGTCGCCGACCTGCTCGATCCGCCCCTTGTTGAGCACGGCGATCCGGTCGGCCACGTCGAGGGCCTCCTCCTGGTCGTGCGTGACCAGGACGGTGGTCACGTGGACCTCGTCGTGCAACCGCCTCAGCCACTGCCGGAGGTCGGCCCGCACCTTGGCGTCGAGGGCGCCGAACGGCTCGTCCAGGAGCAGCACCTCGGGGTCGACCGCGAGCGCCCGGGCCAGCGCCATCCGCTGGCGCTGCCCACCCGACAGCTGCGCCGGGTAGCGGTGCTGGAACCCGTCGAGGCCCACGATCTCGAGCAGGTCGTCGACCTTGCGGGAGATCTCGGCCTTGGGCCGCTTGCGGATGGTGAGCCCGAACGCCACGTTGTCGCGCACCGTCATGTGCTTGAACGCCGCGTAGTGCTGGAAGACGAACCCGATCCCCCGCTTCTGGGGCGCCACCCCGGTCACGTCGCGGCCGGCGATGACGATGCGGCCGCCGTCGAGCTGCTCGAGCCCGGCGATGGAGCGCAGCAGGGTCGACTTGCCCGAGCCGCTCGGGCCCAGCAGGGCGGTGAGCGAGCCGGCCGGGATGTCGAGGGTGACGTCGTCGAGCGCGGCGAAGTCGCCATAGCTCCTGCGGGCTCCGATGACGCTGATCATGTCTTGCTCCTCTTGCGGTCGAGTGCTGTCATGCCGAGCAGCGTGAGCACGGCCAGCCCCATGAGCAGGGTGGCCGCGGCGTACGCGCCGTAGGTGTTGTGGTCGTCGATGTAGCGCGAGTGGACGAGCAGGGTGAGCGTCTGGGAGACACCGGGGAAGCCGGAGCTGACCATGATCACCGCACCGAACTCACCGAGTGCCCGGGCGATCGTGAGCACGACGCCGTAGGTCAGGCCCCAGCGGATGGCCGGCAGCGTGATCCGCCAGAACGTCTGCCAGGTGCTGGCCCCGAGGGTCGATGCGGCCTGCTCCTGCTCCGTGCCGATCTCGTGGAGGACCGGCTCCACCTCGCGCACCACGAAGGGGAGCGTCACGAACAGCGTGGCGATCACCATGCCGGGCAGGCCGAAGATCACCTTGATGCCGAGTCGCTCGAGGCCTCCGAACCAGCCGTCGACGCCCCACAGCAGGATCAGCGAGACACCGACCACGATGGGCGACACCGCAAACGGCAGGTCGACCACGGCCTGCACGAGCCCGCGCCCGCGGAACCGGCCACGCACCAGGGCCAGCGCCGTGCCGACCCCGAACACCACGTTGAGGGGGACGACGATCGCCACGATGAGCAGCGACAGGTTCAGGGCGGAGATCGCCGCCGGGGTGCGGATGGAGTCGACGAACGCGCCGACCCCCTCCCCGAAGGTGCGCCAGAGGATGAGCACGATTGGCACTGCGATCAGCAGCACGAGGTAGCCGAGGGCGACGGTCCGCAGACCGATCCGGGCCGTGGTGGAGGTCTTCACTGGGCGTCCTCCTCGCGGCGCAGGCTGCGACCGGCGAACAGCCGCAGGACGAACAGCGTGACGAAGGCGATCGCCAGCAGCACCACCGAGACCGCGGCGGCGTTGAGCGGCCGGTCGATCTCGATCTGCTGCTGGATGTACTGCGAGGCGACCTGGGTCTTGCGCGGGATGTTGCCCCCGATGAGGACCACGGAGCCGTACTCGCCGATCGCGCGGGCGAAGGCCAGGCCGGTGCCGCTGATGACGGCCGGGGCCAGGGTCGGCAGCACGACGCGGCGGAAGGTGGTCCAGTTCGAGGCACCCAGCGACGCCGCGGCCTCCTCCACCTCGCGGTCCACCTCGATCAGGACGGGCTGCACGGAGCGGACGACGAACGGCAGGGTGACGAACGCGAGGGCGACCAGCAGGCCCGGCTGGGTGGCGTTGAGGTGGATGTGGATCGGGCTGTTGGGGCCGTAGAGCGACAGGAGCACGATGCTCGCCACGATCGTGGGCAGCGCGAACGGCAGGTCGATGAGGGCGTTGACGATGCGCTTGCCGGGGAAGTCGTCGCGCACCAGGACCCAGGCGATGAGGGTGCCCATCACGGCGTTGACGACCGCGACGATGGCGGCCACCAGCACGGTGACCCGCAGGGAGGCGAGCGCGACGGGGGCGGAGACGGCGTGCCAGAAGCCGCCGATCCCCTCTCCGAGCGAGGTCACGGTCAAGGCGGCCAGCGGGAGGAGCACGAGCACGCTGAGCCACAGACCGACGAGGCCGACGCCGAGCGGACGGGCCACGCCGGTGCGGCGACTGGACGGCGGGGCGGCCGGCAGGGAGTCCGCGCCGTCGCCGAGGGGCAGGTGTGGGCGCGGCGGCAGGGACGACCCCTCGGTGGAGGTGTCGCCCCTGCGCGCGTGGTTGGTTGTCGTCGTCATCGCCGTCCTACGACGTGGCCTTGTCGTAGATGAGCGCGATCGCGCCGGTCTCCTTCTTGAAGAGCGTCCCGTCGACCGTCTTCCAGCCGCCGAGGTCGTCGATCGTCCAGAGCTTGGTCGGCTGCGGGAAGTCGGCCGCGAACTCCTTGGCCACGGTCGGGTCCACCGGGCGGAACCCGGCCTGGGCCCACAGCTTCTGGGCCTCCGGCGTGAAGAGGAAGTCGTTGAACGCCTTGGCCTTGGCGTAGTTCTTGCTCTTGGTCAGGACCGCGGTGGGGTTCTCGATCTTGAACGTGGTCGGTGGCGTGACGTGCTCGACCGGGTCGCCGCTGCGCTCGGCGAACAGCGCCTCGTTCTCGTAGCTCAGCAGCACGTCGCCGGTGCCCTGCAGGAAGGTCTCGGTCGCCTCGCGGCCGGACTTCGGCTGCACCTTGACGTGACCGGTCACCAGCTTCTCGATGTAGTCGAGGCCCGCCTGCGGGTTCTTGCCGCCGTCGCTCTTCGCGGCATACGGGGCGAGCAGGTTCCACTTGGCGCTGCCCGAGCTGAACGGGTTCGGGGTAACGATCTCGACCCCGGGCTTGAGCAGGTCGTCCCAGTCCTTGATGCCCTTGGGGTTGCCCTTGCGCACCACGATGGTGACGACCGAGCCGAACGGGATGCCCTTGTACTGGTTGGCGTTCCAGTCCTTGGCGACCAGGCCGGCGTCGACCAAGCGGGTGATGTCGGGCTCGACCGAGAAGTTCACGAAGTCCGCGGTGGCGCCGGCCTCGACCTTGCGCGACTGGTCTCCGGAGGCGCCGTAGGACTGCTGGAACTGCACGCCCTTGCCGGCCTCGGTCTTGTTGAACGCGGGGATGACCTTGTCGTAGCCGACCTTCGGCACGGCATACGCGTAGAGGTTGATGGTGCCGGTCTTGGCGCCGGCGTTCTGGGCGTCGCCGCCAACCGTGTCACTGGCTCCGCCGCCTCCACAGGCGGTCATCACCAGTGCTCCGACGGTCGCGGCTGCGGCCAGAGCAAGGCGGGTGTGACGGCTCATCGAGGGCTCCTTCTTCGCCGGGACGGCGTGGTGGCGCGGGGTGCGCATCTCCTATGTGACAACTAGGAGTTTGGATAGCGTTTGGTTATCGGTCAAATAACACGACCTTATGTCTCAGATCGTGGAAGCCCTGGGACACCCGACACCCGACACGCCGCCCCCTCGCCCAGACCTCACCTTTATCGGGTCATGGGACAAAGGGCGGCTTCACCCCGAAACGGTTCCGGGGTGAAGCTGACGGTTCTCCCTAGACCCGATAAAGGTGTGACTCGGGTCAGAGGGTGACGCCGCGCAGCACGATGTGCTCAGGGGCGGCCAGGGCGCGGATCTCACGCCGGGGGTCTGCGCCGTAGACGACGAGGTCGGCGTCGGCGCCCTCCTCCAGCCCCGGCCGACCGAGCCAGGCCCGGGCTCCCCAGGTCGCGGCGTGCAGCGCCTCGTCGGTGGACAGCCCGGCCCTGGTCAGCTCCAGCGCCTCGTCGGCGACCAGGCCGTGTCGCAGCGAGCCGCCAGCATCGGTGCCGAGGTAGATCGGGATGCCGGCGTCGCGGGCCGCGCCGATGGTGGCGTAGCGGCGGTCGTGCAGGGCGACCATCCGGCGGTGGTACTCGGGGAACTTCTCCTTGGCCGGCTCGGCGAGGGCGGGGAAGGTGGCGATGTTGACCAGCGTCGGCACGATGGCGATCTGCTGCTCGGCGAACTGCGCGATCGTCTCCGCCTCGAGGCCGGTCGCGTGCTCGATGCAGTCGGTGCCGGCCGCGGCGAAGTCGTAGAGGGACGCCTCCCCGAAGCAGTGCGCGGTGACCCGGGCACCCTCCTCGTGGGCCGCCTCGATGGCGTCGGTCAGGACGTCGACCGGCCAGCACGGCGTGAGGTCGCCGGCATCCCGGTCGATCCAGTCCCCCACGAGCTTGACCCAGCCGTCGCCGGCGCGGGCCTCGAGCCGGACCCGCTCGACCAGCTGGTCCGGCTCGATCTCGTGGGCGAAGTTGCGGATGTAGCGCCGGGTGCGAGCGATGTGTCGACCGGCCCGGATCACCTTCGGCAGGTCGTCGCGCTGGTCGATCCACCGGGTGTCGGCCGGCGACCCCGCGTCCCGGATCAGCAGGGTGCCGGCCTCGCGGTCGGCGAGCGCCTGCGCCTCCGCGGTCGCGTCGTCGACCGGACCGTGCGCGTCCAGCCCGACGTGGCAGTGGGCGTCGACCAGGCCCGGGAGGACGAAGCCGCGCAGCGTCTCCACGTCGCCGTCCGGCGCGGTCGGGCGCTCGAAGGTCAGCCGACCGCCGACCACCCACGCCTCGGGTCGCACGTCCTCGGGCCCGACCAGGACCTCCCCCTGCAGGTGCAGCACCGATGCCATGCGCCGACCCTAGAGGCGCCGAGGCTGGCGAGCGACCCCCGGGGTGTAGCGGATGTCCTGCCACACGACGACGTTCCCGTCCTCGTCCCGCGCGTCGAAGAGGGCACCCACCGGGCTCGAGACAGCTCCCCCACCAGGTCCGGTCATGACTCGACTGTGGCGCGACCGGGTATGCCGCGCGATCCGGTTCGCCCCCCACCTCACGACCGGCGCTTCGCCCGGTTGGAAGCGAAGCTGCCGGATACCCGGAAGTTTCGCTTCCAACAGGGCCAAGCAACAAGACGGCCTACGTGGGGCCGGTGTGGGCGAAGCGGCGCAACGCCTCGACGATGATCTCCGGGGCGTCCGTGTGCACCCAGTGCGTGGCCCCCTTGACCGTCAGCTGCCGCACCTTCGGGAACAGCGCGCGCATGGCGGGGAGGTCCTCGTCGATGATGTAGGTCGACTCCGACCCCGAGACCCACAGCACCGGACCCGGGTAGGGCCGGAGCCCGGCCGCGAGGTCGGGCCACGCCGCGATCACCGAGCCGGTCCCCTTCGCCGCGTCGGCAGCGAACAGCTCGAGGTTGGCCTGCCACCGCCACGAGTCGCCGTCGCGGCGCAGGTTCTGGAGCAGGAACGCCTTCACGCCGGGGTTCGGCTCCTCGAACCGCACCTCGGCATCGGCGCGGTTGGCCAGCTCGCCCAACGGGAGCCGCTGCATCTCCTCGATGTAGCCGCTGAACCGCTCCAGGCTGCCGTAGCTCTTCGGCGCGATGTCCACGACGACCAGGCGCGACACCAGCTCCGGGTGCTGGAGGGCGAGCAGCATCGCGGTCTTGCCACCCAGCGAGTGACCCACGACGACCCAGGGTGTCTCGGCGTCGATGCCGCGCAGGGTGTCGGCGACAGCCGCGGCATAGCCCTCGAAGGAGAACTCCTGCGACCACGGGGACCGGCCGTGGTCCGGGAGGTCGACCAGGGTGCTGCGCGCACCGGTGCCGTCGGGTCCCGCGAGCGCCTTGGCGATCTGTGACCAGTTGCGGCCCTGTCCGAAAAGCCCGTGCAGGAAGGCGATTCGCGGTCCGGCCGTGCCGATCGACAGGGTGTGCAGCGGCGCTGCCTGGCTCACCTGCCGAGGAACTTCTCGAAGCCCGCGGGCAGCTGGTTGGGGTCGAGGTCAGCCGGTAGGCCGCCGTCCCCGGCCGGTGCGCCGAACGCTGAGCCACCGCCCCCGGTCCGGGCTGACGACGCCTTCTGGGCGGCCGCCCGCTCCTCGGCCGCGCGCTTGGCGGGGTTGCCGGACTTGGACTTCTTGCGCTGGGGCTGCTGCTGGCGGCCCCTCTTGCCACCGCCCATGCCGGGCATCCCGGGCATCCCCGGGATGCCACCGCCGCGGGCGAGCTGCTTCATCATCTTCTGGGCCTCGGTGAACCGCTCGAGCAGGGCGTTCACCTCGGACACCTCGACCCCCGAACCCTTGGCGATGCGCAGCCGCCGCGAGCCGTTGATCTGCTTGGAGTGGGTGCGCTCGAACGGCGTCATCGACCGCACCATCGCCTCGATGCGGTCGAACTCGCGCGGGTCGAGGTTGTCGAGCTGGGCCTTCATCTGGCCCATGCCCGGCATCATGCCGAGCATCGCCTTCATGCCGCCCATCTTCTTGAGCGCCGACATCTGCTGCAGGAAGTCGTCGAAGGTGAAGTCCTCCTCGGCGAGGAACTTGCGCTGCATCTCCTGCGCCTGGCTGGCGTCGAAGGCCTTCTCGGCCTGCTCGATGAGGGTGAGCACGTCGCCCATGTCGAGGATGCGGGAGGCCATCCGGTCGGGGTGGAAGACCTCGAAGTCCTTCACACCCTCGCCGGTGCTGGCGAACATGATCGGGCGCCCGGTGACCGAGGCGACCGAGAGCGCTGCGCCACCGCGGGCGTCGCCGTCGAGCTTGGACAGCACGACACCCGTGAAGTCGACGCCCGCCTGGAACGCTAGGGCAGTGTCGACCGCGGCCTGGCCGATCATCGCGTCGATGACGAAGAGGACCTCGTCGGGCGAGATGGCAGCGCGGATGTCGGCGGCCTGCTGCATGAGGTTCTCGTCGACGGCCAGGCGGCCGGCGGTGTCGACGATGACGACGTCGTGTTGGGCGCGACGAGCCTGCTCGATGCCGGCTCGGGAGACGGAGACCGGGTCGCCGAACGAGCGCGTCCCCTCCCCCGTCGGGCCGACGGCGTCGTGCCCGCCGACGTTGCCGCGCTCGGGGGCGAACACCGGCACGCCGGCCCGCTCACCGACGACCTCGAGCTGGGTCACCGCGTTGGGACGCTGGAGGTCGGCCGCCACGAGGATCGGGGTGTGGCCCTGCTCCTTGAGCCACCGGGCGAGCTTGCCCGCCAGGGTCGTCTTACCGGCACCCTGCAGACCCGCCAGCATGATCACCGTGGGCGGGTTCTTGGCGAACTGGATCGTCCGGGTCGCACCGCCGAGGATGTCGACGAGCTCCTCGTTGACGATCTTCACGACCTGCTGAGCCGGGTTCAGGGCGCCGGACACCTCGGCCCCGAGGGCGCGCTCGCGCACCGCGGAGGTGAACTTCTTCACCACCGGCAGCGAGACGTCGGCGTCGAGCAGCGCGAGCCGGATGTCGCGGACCGTCGCGTTGACGTCGGACTCGGACAGCCGCCCCTTGCCCCGAAGGTTCTTGAAGGTGGCTGTCAGGCGGTCGGAGAGTGAGGTGAACACGCGCCCAAGGTTAATCGACCCCAGGTCGCGTGCCGGACACGGCGCCAGAAGGTGGTCGGCGTGCAGGTATCCCTCCAATTGGACGGATACCTGCACGCGGGGACGGCGGCTCCTAGCCGGGAGTGGCGCCGTCGCAGGTGTCGATGACCATGGCCACCGTCTGCGCGACCTTGGCCGGCGACAGGAGGCGACCACCGAACTCGGTGACGTAGAAGGTGTCCAGCGTCTGACCGGCATACGTGGCGATGTGCGCGGAGCGCACCGAGAGGCCGGCCTTGGCGAACCCCATGCCGAGCTCGTGCAGCAGGCCGGGGCGGTCCTGTGCGCGCACCTCGATGACGGTGGCCTCCTCGGACGCGTGCGGCACCACGAGGGCGCGAGCCTGGCCGGGCGACCCGGTGCCGGACTCGGCGCTCGGGCGGGCGGCGAACTGGCGGCGCCGTTCGAGCAGGCCGAGCGGGGCCCGGTCGCCCTGCGCCAGCCGCTCGAGGCCGCGGACGATCCGCTCCTCGTGCGGTGGCTCACCGCTCGGGCTCTCGACGTGCC
Source organism: Phycicoccus sp. Soil802 (assembly GCF_001429605.1). Lineage (GTDB taxonomy): Bacteria > Actinomycetota > Actinomycetes > Actinomycetales > Dermatophilaceae > Pedococcus. The sequence continues at coordinate 239,796 of NZ_LMSS01000004.1, read as the reverse complement.
ACTCGTTGGCAGCGACGCCGTCGATCGTGCGCAGGATCGCGGTGCGGACCACCAGCCCGTATGCCGCGAGCAGCCCTGCGGTGTCGGCGAACAGTCCCAGCCGGTCGCGGTCGAAGACGTCGATGCGGTAGGACCCACCCTGCGGCCGGATGATGACCCGAGGGTCGCCCGAGGCCACGGAGCGCAGGTCGTCCTCGTCGACAGTCGCGGTCTCGGCCGGCGGTGGCACGGCACCTTCCTCCCAGCCCTTGCGGGCCCCCTCGGCGAGCTGGCTCAACAAGGTCGCCCGCCAGTCGGTCCAGGCCGCCGGCCCGGCGGCACTGGCGTCGGCCTCGGTGAGGGCGACGAGGAGGTCGAAGACCTCGCGCGACCCGCCCACGGCGGCCCGCGCGGCGGTGACGGTGCCGGCGTCCTGGTGGTCGCGGCGGGTGGCGAGGTCGATGAGCGTGAGGTGCTCACGGACCAGGGTCGTGACGACCTCGACGTCCGCGGCGGGGTAACCCAGACGCGTGGCGATCGCCTTGGCCAGCGGCGCGCCCGTGGCGGAGTGGTCGTGCGCCCCGCGGATCTTGCCGATGTCGTGCAGCAGTGCGGCGAGCAGCAGCAGGTCGGCGCGGGTGACGCTGCGTACCAGTCCGCCGGCGAGGACGACGGTCTCGATGAGGTGCCGGTCGACGGTGTGGCGGTGAACCGCGCTGCGCTGCGGCCGGGACCGCACCGCCGCCCACTCCGGCAGCCAGCGGTCGATGATGCCGGCCTGGTCGAGGCCCTCCCAGACCCCGATCAGCCCAGGGCCGGTCGCGAGCAGGTCGGCGAAGAGGTCACGGGCGATCTCGGGCCACGGCTCGCTGAGGGTGGGGGCCTGTCCGGCCAGGTTGGCCAGCGTGGTGGGCGCGATCGGCAGGTTGGCCCGTGCGGCAACCACGGCGGCACGCAGGGGCAGCAGGGCGTCGGTGGAGAGGGTGCTGCGCGGGCCGAGGACGACCTCCCCGTCGTGCTCGAACATGCCGAACCCCAAGGGGTTCAGCTGCGGTCGGCGCGGTCCCACCCGCAGGGTACGAGCCCGCTGGGACTGCCCGGCGCGGCGGACCGTGCCGTCGAGCGCGTAGGCGATCGTGCGACCGGCATCGGCCACCGACGTCATCAGCTCGTCGGAGTCCGTGTGGCCCAGGAGCGCGGAGACGGCGTCGTGGTCCTCCCGGGTGAGCCGGTCGCGACCCCGGCCGGTCACCACGTGCACGGCGTCGCGCACGTCGAGGAGGGTCTGGTGCGCCTCGTCCACCCCGACGTGCGGCCGGTCGGTCAGCCACGCGGCCACGAGGGCGCTGAGCACCGTCATGTCGCGCAGGCCGCCGTGGGCGTCCTTGAGGTCGGGTTCGAGGCTCTGGGCCAGCTCGCCGTGGCGGGCGTGCCTCGCCTTGAGGATGTCGACCAGCTGCGGGAGCCGGCGGCGGGCGTTCGCGCGCCAGTCGTGCGAGACCGTCGAGCGTGCGGCGGCCACGACCTCGGGGTCGCCCGCCACGCACTGCAGGTCGAGCAGCCCGACGGCCGCGGTCAGGTCGCCCGAAGCCACCGTGCGGCACTGGTTGACCGTGCGGACGGCGTGGTCGAGCTTCACGCCTGCGTCCCACACGGGGTACCAGACGCGGTCGGCCAGGCCCCGCAGGTCGTCGCCGCTCAGGGAGCGGCCGTAGTGCAGGAGCACCAGGTCCACGTCGCTGAGGGGACCGGCGTCACCGCGGGCCAGGCTGCCGACCGAGGCCAGCGCGATGCCTTCGGTGGGTTTGCCGTCGAGGGCCTGGGTCCACACTTGGGAGAGCCAGTCGCGGGTCAGGCTGGCGATGGCGTCACGGCGCACAGGGCCCGCTCCCGGGGCATCGAAGCCCCTGGCCCCCGCCAGGTCCAGGCGGCGGGCCGCCAGGTCGGTCTCCTCGATCGTCACATCACCACCGTGCCCTCTCGACGTTTCCGAACGTGCGCCTCCGTGTTACGCCTGTGTTAGACGTCTGAGGTCATTTGCATTGGGTCGCCGCGTTTCACGTCCGGCCACCTGTGCTCGACGCGGCCCACTTCTGGCCATGGGTGCCTCACCAGAACCCCGTTTCCTGGTTCCGCTGCCACACCCGTGGCCAGAAGTCGGGGGTGGTGGGTATGCCGCGTGGACGCGACGGTGCCCGGGACCGCGCGCGGTCCCGGGCACCGACGGTGCGGCTGGTCGGTCAGAGGGCGTCGACTCCACGCTCTCCGGTGCGGACCCGGACCACGTCCTCGACCGGGACGGTCCAGATCTTGCCGTCACCGATCCGGCCGGTCTGGGCGGCCTTGAGGATGACGTCGGCCACCGAGGTGGCGTCGATGTCGTCCACGAGGACCTCGACCCGCACCTTCGGCACGAAGTCGACGGTGTACTCGGCGCCGCGGTAGACCTCGCTGTGGCCACGCTGGCGGCCGTAGCCGGACGCCTCGCTGACGGTCATTCCGGAGATTCCGTAGGCCTCCAGGGCCTCCTTCACCTCGTCGAGCTGGTGGGGCTTGATGATGGCGGTCACGAGCTTCATGCGGACGCTCCCTCAGGGGTCTTGGCAGGCTTGGCGGACGAGGTCGAGACTGCACCGGGGGAGCCGAACCGGCCGCCGGTGAAGCCGCTGAGCTCGTAGGCCGACTCACCGTGCTCGCTCTGGTCGATCCCGTCGGACTCGACGTCCTCGGTGACCCTCCAGCCCAGGGTGTACTTCAGGGCCAGGGCGATCACTGCGGTCAGGATGCCACTGATGAGCAGCGACGCGATGGCGATGATGGCCTGCACGACGAGCTGCTTGGCGCCACCGCCGTAGAACAGGCCAGACCCGGTGGCGAGCAGGCCCGCACCGATGGTGCCCCAGAGACCGGCGACCAGGTGGACACCCACCACGTCGAGGCTGTCGTCGTAGCCGAAGCGGTACTTCAGGCCCACGGCCAGGGCGGACAGGCCACCCGCGACCACACCGAGGATCAGGGAGCCGACGGGCGACAGCGCGCCACAGGCCGGGGTGATGGCGACCAGGCCGGCGACGACGCCCGAGGCGCCACCGATCGACGTGGCGTGACCGTCACGGATCTTCTCCACGAGCAGCCAGCCGAGCATCGCGGCGCAGGTGGCGGCGGTGGTGTTCAGCCAGACCGTCGAGGCCAGGCCGTCCGCGGCGAGCTCGGAGCCCGCGTTGAAGCCGAACCAGCCGAACCACAGCAGGCCGGCGCCGAGCATGACGACCGGCACGTTGTGCGGTCGCATCGCCTGGGTGCCGAAGCCGAGCCGCTTGCCGACGATCAGGGCCAGCACGAGGCCGGCGATACCGGCGTTGATGTGGACCACCGTGCCACCGGCGAAGTCGATCGGGAGCACGTTGGCGACGCCGTCGGTCGCACCGAAGATCTTCGAGGACAGGCCGCCCTCGGCGCCGGAGAGGACGCCACCGCCCCACACCATGTGGGAGATCGGGAAGTAGACGATGGTGGCCCAGATGCCGGAGAAGACGAGCCAGGTGGAGAACTTGACGCGATCAGCGACGGCGCCGCTGATCAGCGCGACCGTGATCACGGCGAAGGTGAGCTGGAACCCGACGAACACGGTCTCGGGGATGAACACGTCCACGCCGAACACGTCGATCAGGCGCGAGCCGTCCGCACCGATGACGTTCTTGAGGCCGAACAGGTGGAAGGGGTTGGTGAACAGGCCACCGACGTCGCCGGTGCCGTCCTGCAGGTTGCCGAAGGACATGGAGTAGCCCCACAACACGTAGATGACACCGACGACGCCGAGCGCCCCGAACGACATCATGATCATGTTGAGGACGGACTTGGCTCGCGTCATTCCGCCGTAGAACAGCGCGAGACCGGGGGTCATGAGCAGGACCATCGAGGCGGCGACGAGCATGAACGCGGTCGCGGCCTCGTTGATCGTGGGGTCTGCCGCTGGCAGAAGTGCTGGAGTCATGGCCAGAACTCTGACCGGCGGGCGTTTCAGGGCGTGCCCGAGTTTGTTACAGCCGTGTTAGCGGATCCTCACATCCGTAAGGATCAGGTTTCGGACCGCAGCCGGTCTCACATCGTGGGAGCGGCGGCACGCGCGAGGTACCGCTGACCCAGGGAGGTCAGCTCGTCGTCCTCCACCAGCTCGCCGAACCGCACCAGGGCAGTGGCCGGGGCCCGCAGCGCCTCCCACTGCTCGCTGTCCACGAGGATGTCGCACAACATGATCTGCAGGTCGGGCGCGACGGGCCGGCCGGTGCGCTCGGACGCGCTGATGGCCTCCCCGAGCAGGGCCGCCGCCGTCGTCGAGTCGCCGCCCTGCCACAGCACGATCGCCTCGACCTCGGCCAGCGCGACGCGCAGCTCGACGGTCGCGTGGGCATGGACGAGTCGGCGAGCCCGGTCGAGGGCGTCCGGGGCCCGAGGGTCTCCGGCCGCTGACAGTGCCCGTGCGGCCAGGACTGCCGCCTCGGCCGCCCAGCCCGGGTCGCCAGCCTGCTCGTAGAGGTGCGAGGCCCGCAACACGAGCACCGGCCCCTCCTCGGGCGGCGCGACCTGGGCCAGTCCCATCAGTCCGCCAGCGGCATGGCCAGGCTCCCCCAGGGCCTGCAGCTGCTCGACGTAGCCGCGCCCGGCTGCCAGTGCGTCCGGGTCGCCGAGCAGCACCTCCACCGGCACCAGCGCGACGTGGCAGCGCAGGGTCTCGATCTCGTCGTCGGCCAGCACCGCCGCGCCCAGGGCGTCGCTCAGCACCTGCGCCGCAGCGGGGTGGCCGGCCCCGAACAGGATCTGGCCGAGGCGCCGGTCGAGCACGGCCTGCATGGTCAGCTCGGCCGGGTCGGTCAGCGGCAGCAGCTCGGCGCGGGCCTGCGCCCAGCCGTGCACGAGGTGGTCCATCCGGATCGGGTCGTGCGCGTCGGCCGCCGCGAGGAGGGCGTCGTGGTAGCCCGTGACATCGTCCGGGAGGGACGCCGCGGCCTCTGCCAGCACGGCCGCGGGCAGGCGCTCTTGGTCTGGCTGCACGGCGTCGACGATAGCGCGCGGACCGCCGGGGTATGCCGCGTGGTGCCCTCGCGTCAGAACGCCGAGATCGTGCCGGGGGCCCGCTGCGGGCGGCTCAGGCCGCGGACCACGGCGGTCTGCCCGTGTCGACGCACGGCGACCCCGGTGAGCAGGGCCAGCACCGGGCCGACCACGTCGTCGGGGTAGGTCGGGGTGTCGACCCCGACGCTCGCTGCGAGGTCGTCGCCGTGCACCACCATCTCCATCATCCGGGTCGTGAGGAAGTCCTCGGTGGACAGCGCCCAGCCCTGCCACGGGATGAAGATCGTGTCGGGTCGGCGCGGGGCAGCGAGGAGGGCCGGGAGGTCCGTGGCCCACTCGCGGCCGAGCTCGAGCACCACGTCGGGACCGACCCCAGCTGCTTCGTTGTCGCCCTCGCGGATCGACACGTTGACGTCGTCGTCCGGGGCTGCCTCCACCCAGGCGGCCCGCGCGTAGTGCTCCTGCAGCCGGATCACCGGGGCATCCGCAGGGGCCGCGTCCGGCGCCGTCCGCAACCCCGTCACGGTGTTGCCGGCCTGCTTGAGCAGGTGGTGCGCGAGCCCCCCCACGGTCATCCCGGCGCAGGCGCTCTCGCGGCCCCAAGCGTCGCGCACCTCCGGGCGAGCAGCGAGGTCGATGCTCAGGTCGACGGCGGACAGGAAGGCGGCGACGCGCTCGGCTCGGCTCACGGGACGACCCTAACCGGCGGCACCGACGGGGGCACGGCTCGAGCGGTCGGCGTCGCGAGGGGGCGACGAGTCCCCTTCAGGTGGCGTGGGCGCAGGTCCGCCACGAAGGCGCGCGAACCGCTCGCCGAGCCACGCGGCATACCGCTCGAGGGGGAGGAAGGCGAGCATCATCACGAGGTGAGGCCAGAACGCGATGGTGATGGCGCCGTAGGTCATGGCGTGGAAGACGAACCAGCCACCCACGGCACGGCGTCGCCACTTCTCGGACAGCAGGAAGATCACCGGCGAGGTGAGCTCGGCCCCCATCAGCACCCACTGGAACCAGTGCAGGGTCCAGGGCACCTCGAGCAGCCACTGCGCCATCGGCGTGCCGCGTCGGACGACCGCCCGGACCATGGTCGCCGAGTTGACCCAGTCCCAGCCGCCGAAGCGGACCTTGGCCCACGAGGAGAGGAAGTAGGTCGCCACCGCGGCCAGCTGCACCGCGCGCAGGGCGAAGCCGGCCGCCTCGCTGCGTCGCTGGTCGGACAGGTGCGCCAACCCGACCGTCGGCAGCAGGGCGAGGGCGACCACGAAGTCGGCCCGGTCGTGGTCGACCTTGCCGTAGGAGAACGCGACGTACTGGTACCAGACCCACCCGACGGCCACGGCCCAGCCGAGCACCCGGGGCGCGCGACCGGTCATCGCAGCCAGGGCGGCGACGACACAGCCCCACTTGAGGACCTGCACGAGCAGCACTGAGGCCGCAGGCAGGTGCAGCACCTTCCCCATCACGAGTGGCTCGTACCAGACCGGGTCGGCGTAGCCGTGGTACCAGCCGGAGGTGTGCAGGAGGACCACGTCGACGATGACGAACGCGAAGACGAGCACCCGCAGCGCCGCGACCCGCGACAGCGGCATCGGCGCGAACAGCCAGCCGGAGAACCGCCGACCCACGCCCCGCCCCAGCCGGGTCAGGGCGGTCACGGCCGACCCGGCAGTCCCCGTGCTCACGGCGCCTCCCACTGCGCGAGCACCTCGGTGCGCACCTCGCCGGTCGGCTTGCGGTCGACCACGACGATGAGCCGACGCACGACGCGCAGGGCGGTCCACTCCGCGGAGGTGGGCCGGAGCTGGGCGTGGCTGCGGGCGAGGGTGCCGAGGCGCGACGGGTCGGCCTCGATCTGCGGGATCCGCCCCTCGACCTCGGCCCGGTTGAGCCCGACGTTCTCGGGGGTCAGCGGCGCCCGCACCCACTGCCCCGGGGCGTCGGCGGTCTGCACCTCGATTCCGGTCGACCAGACCGATCCGGTGGCAGCCTGCGAGGTCGAGAACATCCGCCACGGGCCGAACGGCCACCAGTGGTCGTCGCCCACGAGCGACCCCGCACAGAACAGGACGGCGAGGGCGAGGACGACAGCTGCGCGCCACGCCTTCGCCACCCGACCGAGTCGATCCACCCCCGTCTGCACGCGCTCAGGCTAGGCCATTGGGCTGGCCGTCCGGCCGACCTGCGGGCCGACCCGCGACGGCCCGACGACCGAGGCCGGGTCAGGCGGTCGACCACACCCCGAGCTCGTTGCCGGCGGGGTCACGGAAGTAGAACCGCCGCCCACCGGGGAACTCGTAGGGCTCGCGAGCGATCGTGCCGCCGGCCTCGCGGACCCGGGTCACGGTCGAGTCGAGGTCGTCGGAGTAGAGCAGCACGAGGGCGCCGCCGGGGCCGGGCTGTCCCTCGGGGTTGAGCCCGCCGACCTCCCCCTCCCCAGCCGGGGCGCGGATGCCGGCGTACTCGCCGCCGTAGTCGTTGAACTCCCAGCCGAAGGCGGCGGAGTAGAAGTCACGCGCGGCGCCGAGGTCGGGGGCCGCGAGCTCGATGTAGTCGATGGTGTGGTGTGTCTGGGCCATCCCGCCACGCTAGCCACGACCCCCGACAGCCACGACCCCGACAGCCGCGACCGACGGTGGCACGATGGCGGCATGTCCGACGGCTCGCTGTGGTCCATCCGCTCGCCCGGCTCGATCCTGTCGATCGGCTCCGAGGGGTCGATCCTCTCGGTCGGCAGCATCGGTTCGGTCGCGTCCATCGCCAGCATCGGCTCGTTCGCCTCGCTGGGCTCGGTCGGGTCGGCGATGTCGATGGGTTCGGCGCTGTCGTTCCAGAGCACGGGGTCGGTCCTGTCGGGCCAGTCGAGCTCTTCGCTCCTCTCGTGGCAGTCGGGGCGGAGCGTGCGCTCCGCACAGTCCCGTGGTGAGCTGCCGGCGATGCGCATGCCGCTCGTGGCCGCCGGCGCCACGGTCCTCGCCGGGGTCGCCTACCTCGCGATCCGAGGCGCCCGCGCGACCCGTTGACCTACGAGATCGCCGCCGCGAACAGCTCGCGCCGCTGCCCGAACCACTCGGCATCGAGCAGGGGTCGCTCGGCGTGCCCCTCGGCGACCATCCGCACGAAGGCCGGGTCCCCTTGCGCCGCAAGGTCTTCCAGTGTGCGCGACTGCTCTGTCATGCGGCGCAGCACCGCGTCGGGCACCTCCGCCCGCAGGGACGCGTCCGCGGCATACCCGTCGAGCACCGCCGCGAACTTGTGCAGCCGCTCGGACAACGGCACCCCGCCCATCTCGCGACGCACCGCTGCGTCGTCGTGCCACAGCGGTGTCCAGGACCAGAGCACGTAGGCGAGGTCCTCGACCGGCCGACCCGGGGAGGCGAAGTCGAAGTCGATGACCGCGAACGAGTCGTCGGGTCGCAGCACGGTGTTGTAGGTGCCCACGTCGTGGTGCACCACCACCTCACCCGCGGCCAGGGCGCGACCGGGCACGACACGCCACGGCAGGGCCGGGTCGGGCTCGAACCCCGCCTGCGCCTCGTGGAACGCCCGCAGCCAGGCGCCGATGGCGCGGCAGGCCGCCACGGTCCGGAACGGCGGTGCCAGCGCCTCCGGGCCCAGCGTCCCCGCCTGCCCCTCCAGGTATGCCGCGACCTCGCGTCCCTGCGCATCGGTGCCGAGCGCTCGCGGTGCGGCGTCGAAGCCGACCGACTCGAGGTGGTCGAGCAGGGCGTGCACGGCCGGCGTCCAGTGCCCGGCCTGCCTGCGGACGGTGTCACCCACCCGGACGACCACGCCGGTGTTGCCGCCGCCGAGGATCTCCTCCTGGGACGCGGGGTCCCGGCGACCGCTGGTCATCGCCGGCGCCGCCTCGGGACGCGGGTGACGAGGAAGGCGATCAGCACCAGGCCGGCCAGCGCAGCCAGACCGGCGACCAGCTCCCCACGGTTCACCATCAGCGGCAGGCCGTCGTCGCCGGCCGTGCCGGAGTGGCGAGTGGCCGCTGGCCCGGTCGGGACCGTCGACGGAATGGCCGCCGGGTCGGACGACGGGGTCGTCGGGGTGGCGGTGGCGGTCGAGGTGCTCGGCAGCTGCGGCAGGGCGATCTCCTGGACGCGGGAGTCCTTGCCCTCGCTGCCCACCAGCAGGCCGGCCCCTCCCGGGGCGATGGCCAGGGTCTCCCCTTGCGGCTGGAGCGGGAGCAGGGTGGTGAGCTGCTCGGTCCACGTACGGGGGTCGAGCAGGTGGAGCGAGGTGTAGGTCCGGACGGCCAGCGCGGAGCCATCGGGCAGGAAGACGGCGTCGGTCGCGGTCGAGGGTGCCGGCCCCACGCGGGTCAGCCGGTTCACCCCCTGACGGCTCGGTGCGGTCGGGAGGGCGTAGACGCCGCCCGGCCGACCCTTGGTGACGACGAGCACGCGACCGGTCCGAGGGTCGACGGCGAGGGCCTCGGCGTCGTGCGGCCCGTCCGGGTAGCTCAGCTCCCACGATGCCGGTCCACCACGTGAGCCGGACGTCTTCCCCAGCTCCGGCTCGTCGAACCAGTAGATCCGCACGACCGTGCGGGATGCGCTGTTGTCACCGATGTCGGCGACCAGCATCCGAGCTTGCGGCGTGACCGCAAGGGCCTCGACGTCCCGGACCGGGGCGTCGAAGGTGTGCGCCCCGACCGTCGCGCCGGTGCGGGTGTCGACGGCGAAGACCCTCGCGGAGTCGCCGGAGTCGTTGACGGTCCAGACCGTGTGAGCGTGGCGCACGCTCAGGGCCAGCCCGGACGACTCGCTGATCCGGGCGTCCTCGAACCGGAAGTCCACGCGCGGCTGCTCGGCCGCGACCGCCGGGGCGGCGGCACACGGCATACCCACCGCCGCAGCGGCGAGCACGGCGGTCACGAGCAGGCGAAGCTCAGGCAAGGAGCGCGTCGACGAAGGCCTCGGGGTCGAACGGCGCGAGGTCGTCCGGCCCCTCGCCCAGGCCCACCAGCTTGACCGGCACCCCGAGCTTGCGCTGGACGGAGACCACGATGCCGCCCTTGGCCGTGCCGTCGAGCTTCGTGAGCACGATGCCGGTGACGTCGACGACCTCGGCGAAGACCTCCGCCTGCCGCAGGCCGTTCTGGCCGGTCGTGGCGTCGAGGACCAGCAGCACCTCGTCGATCGGGCTCTGCTTCTCGATGACGCGCTTGACCTTGCGCAGCTCGTCCATCAGGCCGACCTTGTTGTGCAGCCGGCCCGCGGTGTCGATGAGCACGACATCGGCCTCGAGCTCGGCAGCCGCCTTGACGGCGTCGAACGCGACGGCTGCCGGGTCGGCGCCGTCCCGGTCGGAGCGCACGGTGGGCACGCCGACGCGGGCACCCCAGGTCTCCAGCTGGTCGGCGGCAGCGGCCCGGAAGGTGTCGGCAGCGCCGAGCACGACGTCCTTCTCCTCGGCGACGAGCACGCGGGCCAGCTTGCCGACGGTCGTGGTCTTGCCGGTGCCGTTGACGCCGACGACCATGACCACCGCCGGGCGCCCGTCGACGCGGGAGCTGACGACGGTGCGGTCGAGGGTGGGGTCGACGAGTCGCAGCAGGTCCTCCCGGAGCCAGCCGCGGACGGTCGCCTCGTCGGTCGTGCCCTCGACCTTCACGCGGGCGCGCAGCGACTCGACGAGCTCGGTGCTGGCCTCGACGCCGAGGTCGGACGCGATGAGGGTGTCCTCGACCTCCTCCCAGGCCTCCTCGTCGAGCCGGCCCCGCGACAGCAGGGCGAGCAGGCCCTGCCCGAGGGCGGTGTTCGACCGCGCCAGGCGGGCCCGGAGCCGCTGCAGGCGACCAGCCGGCGCGTCGGGGCGGTCCAGCGTCGGGGTCGGCGCGGGCGAGGGCAGTGCCTCGTCGACCGGGGTGGGGAGGGTGTCGACCGAGCCGGCGTCCTCGATGGACCGCTTCGGGGCGTCCCGGGGCGGTTCCGCGTCGTCGCCCACACCGGGCAGGACGTCGCGGTCGCGCGTCGGTGTCGTCGGTGACGGCGCGGACTTCGGGCGGCCTCCGCGGCCCCGAACGAGTCCGAGCAGCACCCCTCCGAGGATGACGAGGAGCCCGACGGCGACGGCAATCCATTCCCACAGCTGATCGATCACGCGCGCCATCCTCCCCCATCACCGCCCCGCGACACGATTCGAGGTGGGCGCCCCAGCGACCCGGCACGCCCACCCCGCCTCGTGCGGCAGCGCTACTGCGGCGCCGGGATGCTCCAGATGCCCCGACCGTGTGTCGCCGCGTAGAGGTTGCCGTCCGGCGCGGACTCGAGGTCCATCACCACCGTGAGCGGCAGGCCGGTGCCGAGCACCTGCCACGTGGTCGCACCCTTGGCCCGGTAGAAGGTGGCCAGGTCGGTGCCGAGGACGACCCCACCGTTGGCCAGCTGCTTCACCGTGCTCGCGGGCACGTCCGGCAGGTTGCCGCTCGTGTCGGTCCAGGTGGCTCCACCGTCGGTCGTCTCGTAGAGGTGACCGACGCCGGCCCCCGGGCCCTCGGTGAACCTGCGCGAGAAGCCGTTGATGGCGGCATACGCGTGCTGGGTGTTGGCCGGGTCGATGGTCAGGCCCTGGACGAACCGGTTGGGGAAGGTGGACGCCAGCGTGAGCTGGTGCCACGTCCCGCCGGCGTTGGTGGCGATACCACGGGTGAATCCGGTGTTGTTGCAGGGTCCGCACCAGGACACGTATGCGGTGCCGTCCTGCATCGAGACCGCCGTGGCCGAGTGCCCGGCGCCGAGGTCGAAGACCTTCTTCACCGCCGAGGCGTCGCGGGCGGCCCACACCTTCGGGACCGTGTAGACGAACTGGCCGCCGAAGATCGCGGTGTCCGGGTCGGCACCGTCGAGCCCGACCGGGGCGATGAACCGTGGGTTGGGGTCACCGGGGTCCAGCGACCAGCTGGTCGCCGTGGCCTCGCTCAGCGCGCCGGGGTTCGTGGCGCAGTTGTTGGTGACCTTCACGGCGAGGTAGACGTACTCCTGCAGCTGGTTGCAGCCCTGGCGCGGGTCGGCGGCACTGTCGCCACCGTCGCCGCCGAAGCCCGATCCCATCTCCGTGTCGCCGTTCGTGCCGTTCGGCGCGACCTTCCGCAGGTTCGACGTGCCGTTGTCCTGCAGACCGCCGGAGACGACGACCCCGCTGCCGGCGGTCTCCGTGCCGACGGAGACCGAGTAGTACTGCAGCGCGTCGAGGGTGCCGTCGGTCGAGGTCGACTCGAGGTCGGTGGCGTTCCCGTTGGCGTTCACCTGGCCGTTGACCGGACGACGGTAGACGCCGCCGTCGTTGCCGAAGAACACCACTGGAGTGCCGTTGCGGGTGCCGACGGCCACCGAGTGCTGGTCGGGGTGACCGGCCAGCGGGCAGGTGTTCTTGGAGTCCGCGATGTTCCAGCAAGGGAAGTAGAAGTTCCAGTACGGCGACACCGCGGACCAGTGGCTGCCGGCGTCCTTGGTCTCGAAGACCTCCTCCAGACCGGCCCACACGTGGTCGCGGTTGGCGGGGTCGACGGTGAGGAACTGGTTGTACCAGGCCTGCACGCCGACGCCGTAGCCCTTGCGGTCCAGCGCCGAGCCGCTGTTGTGCAGCTGCGCGGCGTCGGCGATCTTGTTCCACGGTCCCTTGGGCGAGCCGGTCTTCGACACGAAGATCCCCGCCAGCGACGAGGAGCCGCTGATCTTGCTGGGCTGCTGCACCAAGGCGTACAGCCGGTCACCGGTCTTGCTGAACGCGAACGTCGTGTACCCCACGTCGGAGGTGTTGGTGATGCTGCCGAGGGTCACCGACAGCTTGTGCCAGCCGGACGGCCCGGTGGTGAAGTCGTTGGTCTCGTAGAACCCGTTGTAGGCGTCGCCGGACCGCCAGCCGATGGCTGCCACGACGTGCTTGGGGTTCTTCGGGTCGACCGCGATGTCGTTGACGATGTTCTTGTATGCCGCGTCGGTGGGTCCCGAGGCGGTGTTGCCTCCCCAGTTCGACCCCGCCGGGACGAGGACGTTGCCGGCGTCGTCCTTGATCTCGGGCATCCAGCTGGGGTTGGGCGCGAAGCCGAACGTCCACGCGCCGGCCTTGCTCCCGGCCGCGTGGTACCAGATGCCGCGGTTGGTCGCGGCGAACACGGTCGAGCCGCCACCGAACCGGATCCGGCCGATGGTGGTCGACTCCAGCTCCTTGCCGCCGACCCGGTCGGTCGGGGCGAACGCGGCGGACGTCGGGCTACCGAGCCGGTAGACCCCGGCCCCCACGAACGAGGTGGCTCCGGTGTTGGACTCCCCGGTCGCGAACCACAGCGAGCCGTCGCCGGCCAGCTGGAGGTCGCCACCGCTCAGCGAGGGCAGGGTGTCGGCGATCGACGTCCACGCGCCACCACCCTGGGAGGAGCGCCAGACGCCGCCGTCGGCTCCCGCGGCATACACGTGGTTGGCGTTGTCGGCCGCCAGGCCGGTGATCCGGCCGGTCACGTGGCCGGCCCCGCCGGAGGAGTTGGAGTAGTAGTCGCGGTAGCGCGGGTCGTCGGCGTTGTAGGGGACCCCGGTGACCTCCTTCCAGGTGCCGGCCGAGTGGGTCAGGCCCTGGATCTGGGTGAAGGCGTTCCCGTAGGCGCCGGGTGCGACGACGCCGGGGGCAGTGCGCGCCTGGGCGAACTGCTCGGCGATCGTCACCGCCTCCTTGGACTCGTTCTGGGCCTCCGTCGGGTTGCCCCCGGCGATCATCAGGGCCTTCTCCATGACGGCGGCGTTGTAGTGACGGTCCCGCCACTGGTACTTCAGCCAGGCTTCGTTCAGCTCGTGCCGGCCGAGGAAGCCGGCGGCACCGCCGACGACCAGGGCCAGGCCGCAGCCGGCGGCGATGGTGCGGCGGGTGCGGGACGTGAGAGATGCCATCGGTGGGTCTCCTCCAGGGCGGGGTGGCCCCGGGGTCTGGGACCGCGCCCCAGCATCCTCGTGCGGACAGTCAGCGGCCCATGACAAATGTCATGGGTGGGGCCATGCGCGACGTACCTGACCTGCGCAGACACCCGACGACGAGAGCCGCTCCCCTCGTGATGGAAGCGGCTCCGAAAACCTTGCGCGTCCGACGCGCGGGTGACCCGGCGGTCAGCTGGCGCGGTGCTTGCCGATGTCCTCGGCGGTGGCGTTGGGGGTGATGGTGTCGGCGACCTTGTCCTTGGCCGTGACGATGGCGTCGCCGGTGGACTCGATGGTCGACACCGTCTTGTCCTTGACGGTCGCGATGAGCTCCTCGCCCTGCGGCGTGAGCAGCTCTCGACCCTCGCGTCGTGCCGGGATGGCGACCACGGCGACGACGGCAACGGCCAGGACGACGCAGACGAGCATGCCGATGATGAGGGGGACCATGCCTCCAAGGGTGCCCTGCCCGAGCGCCTTTGCTCAAATCGGCGCGCTAGCGCCGGGGTGCTACGCGCTCTGGGCAGCCACGTCCCGGATCCGCTGCGAGACCACAGTGGTCACGCCGTCACCACGCATCGACACACCGTAGAGGGCGTCGGCGACCTCCATGGTGCGCTTCTGGTGGGTGATGACGATGAGCTGGCTGGAGTCGCGCAGCTCCTCGAAGAGCGTGATCAGACGGCCCAGGTTGGCGTCGTCGAGCGCTGCCTCGACCTCGTCCATGATGTAGAACGGGCTGGGCCGCGCCTTGAAGATCGACACCAGCAGGGCCACGGCCACGAGGGACCGCTCGCCACCGGAGAGCAGCGAGAGGCGCTTGATCTTCTTGCCGGGCGGGCGGGCCTCGACCTCGATGCCGGTGGTGAGCATGTTGGCCGGGTCCGTGAGGGTGAGCTTGCCCTCGCCACCGGGGAAGAGTCGGCTGAAGACGCCCTCGAACTGCGCGGCCGTGTCGTGGAACGCCTCGGTGAACACCCGCTCGACCCGCTCGTCGACCTCGCGGACGATGTCGAGCAGGTCGCGCTTGGACTTCTTGAGGTCCTCGAGCTGCTCGGTGAGGAACTTGTGGCGCTCCTCCAGCGCGGCGAACTCCTCCAGTGCGAGCGGGTTGACGCGGCCGAGGGCACCGAGGGCACGCTCGGCCTTGCGCATCCGCTTCTCCTGGACCTCGCGCACGAAGGGCGCCGGCTCCGGGAGAGCGTCGGGGTCGTCGTCGGGACCGGCCACGAAGGGGACGAGCTGGTGGGGGCCGAACTCCTCCATCAGGGCGTCGGGGTCGATGCCCAGCTCCTCGACCGCCTTGGCCTGCATGGCCTCGATGCGCAGGCGCTGCTGGGTGCGCGCGACCTCGTCACGGTGGACGGTGTCGGTCAGCTCGCGCAGGTCGTCCTGGAGGACGGAGACCTCGCGTCGCACCTGGGTCAGGGCCTGGTCGCGCTCGGCGCGCTCCTGCTCGGCGGCGGCGCGCTGGCGGGCGGCGGTGTCGAGGGCGGTCGCGATGAGCGTGCTCGCGTATGCCGCGCCGCGCCGGACGGCCTCGGCCACCGTCGCCTCGCGCTTGCGCCGCTCCTGGCGGGCTGCGAGCCGCTGACGGGCAGCGAGCTCGTTGCGAGCCGCGCCCTCGAGCGAGTCGGCCCGACCCTTGAGGGCGCGGGCACGCTCCTCCTTGGTGCGCAACGTGAGTCGCAGCTCGGTCTCCGCGGTGCGGCCGCGGCTCGCCTCGAGCTCCAGCCGGTCGCGCTCGTCGGTGCTCGGGTCCTGCGACTCGGTCGGCTCCGCGCTGGCCTCGTCGAGGCGCTCGGTGAGCCCGGCCAGCTCGACCCGGTCGCTCTCGAGGGCCGCGGTGGCGTCGGCGATGGTGCGCTCGGTGCGCTCGGCCTCGGCCTTGGCGGAGCGCACGGTGGCCCCGAGGTGGCCGAGGCGCTCGGCCACGGCTGCCATCTTGGCGTCGGAGTCGTGGAGTCGCTCGAGGGCGGCCTCGACGTCGTCGTTGGCCACCCGCTGGCGCTCCTGCGCAGCGGTCAGCGCGAAGCGGGCCTGCTCGCCGCGCCGGGTCGCGTCGGCGACGCGGTCGCGGGTCTCGTCGACGGCCGACTGGATCTCGATGAGGCTGGGGGCGCTGCTGCTGCCGCCGCGGACGAAGCCGGGGGCGAACACGTCGCCGTCGGTGGTGACCGCGGTGATCCCCTCACCGCGTGAGGCGAGGGCCGCTGCGAGGGCGGGGTCTGCGACGAGGGCCACGCGGTCGAGCAGCTGCTCCACCGCGGGCCGCACAGTGGCGGGTGCCTCGACGACCTCGCGGGCCCAGACCGCCGAACCCTCGAGCACGGGCCAGGTGGACGGGTCGCTGGAGCGGGCGGTCTGCCCGACGAGGAAGGCAGCCCGGCCGGCGTCGTCGGCCCGCAGCGTGGTGAGGGCGCGAGCCGCGTGGTCGACGGACTCGACGGCGAGGGCGTCACCGGCCCAGCCGAGCGCCGCCGCGATGGCGGCCTCGTGGCCGCCCTTGACCTGGAGCAGGGAGGCGACCGACCCGACGATCCCGTGCCGGGAGTCGGCGGCGGCCAGCAGGGTGGCCGCGCCGTCCTTGCGGGACAGGCTGAGCTCGAGGGCCTCGAGCCGCGCGGCGCCACTGGTGCGGTCGCGCTCGGCGAGCCGCTCGGCCTCGCGGTGCTGCTCGACCTCGGCCTCGACCTGCTCGAGGACGGCAGCGGCCTTCTCGTAGGCGGAGTCGAGCCCCTCCTCGCCCTCTTCGTCGACGGCGACCGAGGCCTCGAGGGTCCGGAACTCCTGCTCCGCCGCGGCGGCGCGCTGGAGCGACTGCTCGATGACACCGCGCAGGCGGCCGATCTCCGCCTCTCCGGCCTCGAGCCGACTCCGGCGGGCGCCCACCTGACCGGCCAGCTTGGCCAGTCCCTCTCGTCGGTCAGCGGCCGCGCGGGCGAGGCGCTGGAGCCGCTGCTGCTCCGCGGCATACGCCTGCTCGGCGGCCTCGCGGGCCGCGACGGCGACCTCGAGCTCGGTCTTGGCCTCGCGCACCTCGGCGAGCAGGGCCTCTTCCTGCTTGCGCGCCTCGGCAGCCTGCGCGCGCAGCTCCTCGGGGTCACGGCCCGAGGTCTGCTCGTCGTGGGTGTCCTGGCTGAGCAGGCGCACGCGCTCGGCGGCGAGGGACTCGGTGGAGGTGAGCTTGTCGCGCAGCTGCTGCAGGCTGAACCAGCGCTCCTGCGCCCTGGCGAGCTCCGGCGCGGCGTCCTGGGCCTGCTGCTCGAGGGTGGCGAGCCGGCTGCGCAGCGTGGCCAGCCCCTCCTCGACCTCGGTGCGCTTGGCAACCAGGGCGGTCTCGTCGGCGACCTCCTGCTCGAGGGTCGACGTCAGCTGGACGAGGTCGTCGGCGAGCAGGCGCAGGCGGGCGTCCCGGGCGTCGGCCTGGATGACGGCGGCCTTGCGGGCGGCCTCGGCCTGGCGACCCAGGGGGCCGAGCTGGCGGCGGATCTCACCGGTGAGGTCGTTGACCCGGGTGAGGTTGGCCTCCATCGACTCGAGCTTGCGGAGCGCCTTCTCCTTGCGCTTGCGGTGCTTGAGGACGCCGGCCGCCTCCTCGATGAAGCCGCGCCGCTCCTCGGGGGTGGCGCGCAGCACGGCGTCGAGCTGGCCCTGGCCGACGATGACGTGCATCTCGCGGCCGATGCCGGAGTCGGAGAGCAGCTCCTGGACGTCGAGCAGGCGGCAGGACGTGCCGTTGATGGCGTACTCGGAGCCGCCGTTGCGGAACATCGTCCGCGCGATCGTGACCTCGGTGTAGTCGATCGGGAGCGCGCCGTCGGAGTTGTCGATGGTCAGCGCGACCTCGGCGCGACCCAGCGGCGCACGGCCGGACGTCCCGGCGAAGATGACGTCCTCCATCTTGCCGCCGCGCAGGCTCTTGGCGCCCTGCTCCCCCATCACCCAGGCGAGCGCGTCGACGACGTTGGACTTGCCCGAGCCGTTCGGCCCGACGATGCAGGTGATGCCCGGCTCGAGACGCATCGTGGTCGCCGAGGCGAAGGACTTGAAGCCCTTCAGGGTGAGGCTCTTGACGTACACGAGCGGGTCGGCTCCTGGTGAGATGCGGGGCTGTCTGACGGGACCGTCGAGGTCTGGGCCACCTTACCTGCGGTCGCGGCGTGGTCCCGGCACCTTCCGTCGCCCTGCGTTGCCTGTGCCTCATGTGACAGGAGTGGCCCCAGAGGTATGCCGCGCGCCCCTCTTCTCCGACTTCTGGCCATCCGTGCCGCACCGGACCCGCCAGACCCCGGCTCCCTGCCACACCAGTGGCCAGAAGTGGGGGCAGAGTCAGGAGCTGGCGATGGCCTCGTGGTGGTGGATGACCTCGGCGATCACGAAGTTGAGGAACTTCTCGGCGAACGTCGGGTCCAGCCCGGCCTGGTCGGCGAGGTCGCGCAGCCGCGCGATCTGGGCCTCTTCGCGCGCGGGGTCAGCGGGCGGCATACCCTCGCGGGCCTTGAGCTCACCCACCTGCTGGGTGCACTTGAAGCGCTCGGCGAGCAGGTGGATCAGGGCCGCGTCGATGTTGTCGATACTCGCACGCAGGCGCAGCAGATCGTCAGGGGTCGAACCAGTGGAACGGGACGAACCGGGCGTCGCTGCGGTCGAGCTCACCCGGCAATCGTAGGCACGCCGGCTGCGACGGCGTCGGGGTGTCTCAGATCTTCACGCAGCTTGTCGTTCTCGAGCTGCAGTCGCTCGACGAGGAACTCGAGGTCCCGCACCCGGCGACGCAGTTCGATGGTCTCGAGCATCAGTCGCGGGTCAGACGCCACGCGATAGCCCACCAGGGCCTTGGCCATGTCGACTCCTTCTCCGCAGACGTGGGGGTCGCGTCCGGCGGGTGCCCGATTCCGGCATCTCATCCGGCTTCTCGTCCGGGCATCTCTCAGAGTGACATCCGGACCACAGCCGGTCAATGCCGCAGCGGGCAAACTGCCGCAACCGCGCTCATTTCGCGCTCACTTCTCGACGCGCTGGTTTCGCGACGCGCTCCTCCACACGGTCACTTCTCCACAAAGCCGACCAGCCCGTCCTTGGGCGAACCCCAGGTGGTCACGCACTGGTGGACCTCGCCGGGCCGCAGGTGCTGGGAGGGACGCTCCTCGATCAGCGCGACCAGCTCACGGATCCGCTCCTCGTCGCCCTGGGCGACCACCTCGACGCGGCCGTCGCCGGCGTTGCGGGCGTGACCGACGAGGCCGAGCTCGAGCGCCCGGGCGCGGGTCCACCAGCGGAACCCGACCCCCTGCACCCGACCGTGCACCCAGACGACCGCCCTGGCCGGACCGTTGTGATCCATGCTCACCACCCTCTCGGTTCAGTTGTACAACCGCGCGACCCCCGCTGTCAGCAGCAGGGTCTGCAGCCGGCTCAGCCGCGGCGGGGTCGGGGACGGGGCTGGCACCTCGGGCACGAGAACGACGAGCGGTTCATGAAGGCCTCGCGCCGGATCAGCGTGCCGCAGCGGTCGCACGGACGACCCTCCTGCCCGTACGCGTGCAGCGACCGGTCGAAGTAGCCTGACGCCCCGTTGACGTTGACGTACAACGCGTCGAAGCTCGTCCCGCCCTCACCCAGGGCCGCGAGCATCACGTCGTGGGCGTGGTCGAGCACCCGCGACAGGGTCGGCTTGGTGAGCGACGAGCAGAGCCGCTCGCCGTGCACCTGCGCCCGCCAGAGGGCCTCGTCGGCATAGATGTTGCCGATCCCGGCGACGAGGGTCTGGTCGAGCAGCGCCCGCTTCACGGCGGAGTCGCGGGACTTCATCCGGCGCACGACGGCGGCCTGGTCGTAGCCCGCCTCGAACGGGTCGGGGGCGATGTGGGCGATCGTCTCGGGGACCAGGTCGTCGGTCAGCTCGGCCAGCGCCATCCCCCCGAACGTCCGCTGGTCGACGAAGCGCAGCTCGGGTCCGCGGTCGGCGAAGGTGAGCCGCGCGTGCAGGTGCTTCTCCTCCGGCGCGTCAGCCGCCTCGACGAGCAGCTGCCCGCTCATGCCGAGGTGCGCGATCAGCCCCTGTCGGTGGCCGTCGGGGGCGCGCAGCACCAGCCACAGGTACTTCCCGCGTCGACGGGCCTGCTCGATGTGGTTGCCGGCGAGCTGGTCGGCGAGGTCGAGCGGGCCGGGCAGGTGGCGGCGGGCCACTCGCTCGCCGCGGAACTCCGCGACATCGATCGTGCGCCCGACCACGTGGTCGGCCAGACCACGGCGGACCACCTCGACCTCGGGCAGCTCGGGCATGGGGCAACTCAAGCATGCGGGCCCGACACCCGTGCGGGCCGGCCTGGTCTGACGTGGGGTATGCCGTGGGGTATGCCGTGGGGTATGCCGCGTGCTCGCCTAGGAGGGCGAGCCCGCCACGGCCTCTTCGTCGACCGACGCGGTGGGGTCGCCGGGGAGGTCGGCCGCGCGCGCCGTCAGGGCCCGCCAGGCCAGCTCGGCGGCGCGCTGCTCGGCTTCCTTCTTGGACCGGCCGCTGCCGGCCCCCAGGACCTCGTCGCCGACGACGGCGCGGGCGTGGAACGTCTTCTCGTGGTCGGGACCCTCTTCGTCCACGCGGTACTCGGGCACGCCCTTGGCCGTGGCGGCGGACAGCTCCTGGAGGCTGGTCTTCCAGTCGAGCCCGGCGCCGAGCGTGGCGCTGGCGGCCATCAGCGGGTCGAGCAGGTGGTGCACCAGCCGGGCCGCCGCGGGCATGCCGCAGGACAGGTAGACCGTCCCGATCACGGCTTCCATCGTGTCGGCCAGGATCGAGGCCTTGTCGCGACCCCCGGTGCTCTCCTCACCCCGGCCCAGCATCACGTGGTCGCCCAGACCCAGGGTGCGGGCCACGTCGGCGAGCGCACGCATGTTGACCACGGCGGCACGCAGCTTGGCGAGCTGGCCCTCGGGCAGGTCGGGGTGGGTGGCGTAGAGGGTGTCGGTGACGACCAGCCCCAGCACCGAGTCGCCGAGGAACTCGAGGCGCTCGTTGTTGGGGAGTCCGCCGTTCTCGTACGCGTACGAGCGGTGCGTGAGGGCACGCAGAAGCAGCGACTCGTCGATCGTCCCACCCACCACCTCGGTGAGGTGCTGGACGAAGCCGTCGACGGGCCGCTGCATCGCGCTGTCCCCGGTCGGGGACTGAGGAGTACTCACGCGAGGTTCAGACCGACTCAGCCCTGGTGCTCGGTGCGCTCGGCCGGCGTGTAGTGACGGCCCTTGTAGGTGCCACAGGACGGGCAGGCGATGTGGGGCTGCATGGCAGCCTTGCACTGCGGGCACGTGGTGAGCGTGGTCGCCGTCGCCTTCCAGTTCGCACGACGCGAACGGGTGTTGGAGCGCGACGTCTTCCGCTTCGGGACAGCCACGTCAGTTCCTCTTCTCTTCGGTGTTGCTCTGGGTGGTGTCGGGGGACAGCGCGCTGAGCGCGGCCCACCGGGGGTCAAGCACTTCGTGGTGGTGCTCGGGGTCGTCCGCCAGGTGGGCTCCACACTCGGAGCACAGGCCCGGACAGTCTTCCCGGCACACGGGCTGGAACGGCAGTGCTGGCACCACCGTGTCCACGAGCACGGGCTCGAGGTCGAACAGGTCGCCCTCCAGCACGTGCTCCTCGGTCTCGTCGTCGTCCGCGCCCACCTCACGGTGGTGGGCCGCGCGATCGGCGTAGGCGAACAGCTCCTGGAAGTGTCCGTCAACCTCGTGGCTGACGGGATCCAGGCACCGCACGCAGGCGCCGGTTGCCGTGGCTCGGGCCGAGCCGGTGACCAGCACGCCCTCGACGACGGACTCGAGCCGGAGCTCCAGCTCGATCGGGGACCCTTCCGGGACCGCGATGACGTCCGTGCCGAAGTCGGCAGGTGCCTCGACGGTGCGCTGGAGGCGTTCCATGGAACCGGGTCGCCGACCGAGGTCCGTGGTGTCGAAGACCAGCGGCGATCGGGGGTTCAGGTGTTCCATGGCTCCAGCAGACGTCGAGTGACTCGGACTTCACCTCGGGCGAGGACAAGACCGACGCACGAGATTACCGGAGCACGGGCCACTCCCCCAAATGCGCGGGTAGGCCGTCCCACCCGCAGCCGCCCTGTTGGAAGCGAAACTGCCGGAATCCCGGAAGTTTCGCTTCCAACAGAGGGGCTGATCGTGGGCCCGGTTCAGCGTGTCACAGCTGCCGGGACGGCGCGGTCCAGCGCTGCCCCCAGTACGGGGGCCAGGGTCCGCACGTAGGTGGCCGTCAGGTGGTCGCCGGCGCGGTGGATCGACACGTTCCCGATCGCCACAGGGCACCGCTCCACCGGGCAGATCCACGGGGTGAGGTCGACCAGCGGGGTGCCCGAGGAGGCCGCCGCCGCGCGCTGGGCGGGCAGCCCGCTGCCGGCCACGGCGGACGCCCGGTCGAAGGCGCACCGGGTCAGCTGGCGCGGGTGGCGGGCGGTGCACACGTCGAGGTCGTCGGGCGAGAGCGGGCTGTCCCCCAGCACCACGACCGGCACGCCGTCGTCGCGCAGCTGCCCCCAGCGGGTCGCGAGCCCCGAGACCAGTGCCGTCCGGGTGGCGTGCGCGCCGTCCCAGGCCGACGCGGCATACCCGGAGGTGAGGAGGAGGTCGGGCGGGTCCGCGCGCAACCGGTCGGCGACCCGCCGGTTCCACTCGTCGCAGGCGGGGTAGGGCCGGCCCTCGTTCTGGGCATGACCGGCCGCCAGCGCGCAGGAGGACTTGCCGTAGGTCACGACCCGCCAGCCACGGTCGGAGGCCAGCCGCTCCAGCGCGGGCAGCCACTGCATGGCCTTGGAGTCGCCGACGAGGGCCACCGTGGTCTGGCCGTCGGCGACGCCGAACTCGCAGGCCACCGGCTCCTCGACCAGCCGGTCCACCTGGCAGCGGTCGACGTCGGCGGCGGGGCGGTCCTGGCCGGCGAGCTGCGGGTCAGGGGTGAGCCAGCCCCAGTCGTCGACGGCATACGCCGCTGGGTCGGTGCTCGGCGGTGACGAGAGGGTCATGGCGCCGAGCGCGTCGACCGAGGGTCGGGCGCCGGCCACCGGCGTCGTGCGGAACGGCGATGCCGCGGCGACGAGCGGCAGGGCCGCGAACGCCCCCACGGCCGACAGGGCGACGCCGAGCGCGAGCACCGGACGGGTGCGGGCGGCCAGCGCCCGGCTGTGGTGGATCGGGCTCTCGAGGAACCGGTGGCTGGCCCACGCCGGCAGCAACGACACGGCCAGCACCAGCACCCGCTGGGTCGTCGTGATCCCGTCGAGGGCCCACTCGGTCAGCACCAGCGAGGGCCAGTGCCAGAGGTAGATCGAGTAGGACAGTCCCCCGACCCACACCATCGGCGCGCTGCCGAGCACCCGCACCGGCCCGCCCGGGGCACCCGACCAGCCGACGAGCAGCACCGCCGCCGCCCCCACCGTCGGGACCAGGGTCCAGGGTCCGGGCGTGGTCGCACCGGCCGGCAGCCAGACCGCCGACCCGATGACGGCGGCGAGCCCGACCCACCCGAGCACGGCCCACGCCACCGCGGCCTTCCCGCCGTCGGCGTCCTCGGGCGCTTCGGTATGCCGGGTGCTCGCCTCCCTGCCGGCGCACCAGACCGCGAGCGCCGCACCCACGCCGAGCTCCCACGCCCTCGTCGTGGTGACGAAGTACGCGCGGTCCGGGTCGACGTGACCCAGCCACACGGCATATCCGAAGGACGGCACGGCGATCGCGGCGAGGAGGCCGGCCACGACGCCCACGCCGGGTGGGCGGCCCAGCCGCTTCAGGACCAGGGCGAGCGCGATCAGGGCGAGGGGCCACACCACGTAGAACTGCTCCTCGACGGCGAGCGACCAGAAGTGCTGGACCGGGGAGGGGATGCTGTCGGAGGCGAGGTAGTCGACGGCGCGGCGGGCGAACACCCAGTTCACGACGTACAGCGCCGCGCCGGCGACGTCGGTGCCGATGTCGCGCCGCCGTAGGCCGGGCACGACGAACCAGGCGACCAGCGCGGTCACGACGAGGACGAGGATCGCTGCCGGGAGCAGCCGCCGGATCCGTCGGCCGACGAACCGGGCCCAGCTGATCGTGCCCGTGGTGACCAGCTCGCGCACGAGGATGCCGGTGATGAGGAAGCCGGAGATGACGAAGAAGACGTCGACCCCGAGGAAGCCGTTCGGGAGCGGCAGGCCTGCGTGGTAGAGCACGACGAGGAGGACGGCGACGGCGCGCAGCCCTTCGATGTCGGGCCGGAAGCGTGCCGTCCGGGGGTCCGTCGAGGTCAGGTCAGCGCTCCTGCAGGCGGGCCAGCAGCGCGTCCCGCACGCGGTCGCTGACCAGCCCTGAGATGTCGCCGCCGTGCGCCGCGACCTCCTTGACCAACGAGCTAGAGATGTGTTCGAGGCTCGGGTCGCCCGGGAGGAAGACGGTCTCGATCCCGGTGAGGTGGCGGTTCATCAGGGCCATCGGCAGCTCGTAGGCGAAGTCGGTGCCACCTCGCAGGCCCTTGACGATCGCGCTCGCCCCGACCTCGCGGGCGACGTCGACGAGGAGGCGACCGGCGAAGAGCTCGACGCGGACGTTTCCGAGGTCGTCGCACGTGTCGATGATGAGGTCGCGGCGCTCCTGCGGGCTGAACGTGCCTCGCTTGGCCGGGTTGTGCAGCACGGCGACGACGACCTCGTCGTAGAGGGCCGCCGCCCGCCGGATGACGTCGGTGTGGCCGAGCGTCACCGGGTCGTAGGAGCCAGGGCACACGCACCGCCGGGCCCCCACCTGCACGGGCCCGGCCTGTGTGGTCTCAGCGCTGCTCACACGGGAACGCTAGCAGCGCGGCCCTGCCCGTCGAGCTCCGTTGCCGGCTACTCGTCCTCCTCCTCGTCGGCGGGGAGCAGGCCCTCCTTGTGGGCACGGGCCACGATCTTGCGGACGTTGGTGATCGACCCGGCCCCCTCGTCCAGCAGCTCGTTGCGGCGGGTCGCCCACGCGACGCCGAGGTCCTGGCGGACCTGCTCCGACACGTCCTCACGGGCCGGGTTGAGGATGGTCTGCTCCTCCTCACCGATGTGGTGGTTGAGGGCTTTGGCGAGCGCCTCGACCGCATCGTCGAACTTCTGCGTGTCGGTGCCCTTGCACTCCAGCAGGGCGAGGAGGGCTTCGTTGCCCTCGGCGTGCTCCTCCTCGCCGTGCTCGGCCTCGTGCGCGGTGATGGCGCGCTTGCTCTTCAGCTGGTTGTACACCTTCTCCTCCTCGGCCTCACCGTGGGCGATGAGCACGTTGGACAGAGCCTCGCGGGCGGTCTCGCGGTCGGCCGTGGCGTCCCGCAGGTCGCGCAGGAGGGCTTCGAAGAGGCGGTGGTCGTTGAGGATCAGTTCGACGACATCGCCGTCGATGGGTCGGGGGATCTCGTAGTGCGTCATCCCCATACCCTCTCCCACCTGCGCTGATGTCACATCTCGGGGGTAGTGCGAGGTGGCGGTCCCACCCAGCGGACACCCGTTTTGGTGTCCGCGCGGTGGGTGCGACACGGTGGAGGGGTCCTGACCTCAATCGCCTGACTCATCGGCAACGAAGGAGAGCCCCATGCTCACCCTGACCGAGAACGCCAGCACGATCGTGAAGACCCTCGTCGACCAGAACCTCAGCACCGAGGACGCTGGTCTGCGGTTCAGCCAGGAGGGCGTCGACTCCGGCGGCCTGACCGTCACCACCGCCGAGGAGGCGCTGCCCGGCGACGCCGTCGTCGAGCAGGATGGCGCGAAGGTCTACCTCGACGAGACCGCCGCCGTCGCCCTGGGCGACCAGGTGCTCGACGCCGCGGTCGACGAGACGGGCGGGGTGCAGTTCAGCCTCCTGCCGTCCTCCTCCCCCACGGTCTGACCGACCCGGCACCCTGACAGAGCCCGACCGCGGTGCGGTCGGGCTCTGTCACGTCCGCGTCCGGGTCGCCGCGAGGCGACCACGTCAGGCGACTGCGTCAGGCGACTGCGTCAGGCGACGACGTCAGGGGTGCGTGGGCCCGCGAACCAGATCTTCGTCTCGCCGTAGCGGCGCTCGCCCTCACGCTCGAGGACCTCGGGCCAGGCCGGCTCCGGTGAGCGGGCCGAGCGTTCGACGACCACGAGCGCGTCAGGGGCGAGCCAGCCACCGGTCGTCAGCGCGGTGAGGTCGGCGGTGAGCGCCTCCTCGCTGAGCTCGTACGGCGGGTCGAGGAAGACCAGGGTCTGCGGCTCGGGGGGCGGCGTCGCCAGCACCCGCTGCACGGTCGCGTGCCGGACCGTTGCTCCCGGTATGCCGAGGGCGTCGGCGTTCTGTCGGGTCACCTTCGCGGCAGCCTTGTCCGACTCGACGAGCAGGACCGTCACCGCTCCGCGGCTGGCTGCTTCGAGGCCCAGAGCTCCTGAACCGGCATACAGGTCAACGACCCTCGCCCCGACGAGCACCTCGAGGTGCTCCAGCCGCGAGAACAGCGCCTCACGGACGCGGTCGCTCGTGGGCCGGGTGCCGGAGCCCGACGGGGTGGTGAGCCGCATGCCTCCGGCCCGGCCGCTGATGATGCGCGTCACGGCGGCAAGGTAGCAGTGGCGTGGGTCAGGGTGCGTGCACCGTCGGGTCGTCGCGCAGGACGTCGAGCAGCAGGGCGAGAACGGCGTCCGGGCGCTCGAGGGCGGGCAGGTGTCCGGCCCAGTCGAGCTCGACCGTCTCCGCCCCGGGGATCTGCTCGCCCAACAGCGCGGCCACCTCACCGAAGTGGTCGAGGTCGTGGGCCCCCGACACCACGACGGTGGGCACGGCGATGGCCGTGGGATCCACCTCGACGCGGCGCGGTTCGGGCCCGGGATCGGCCAGGTCGGCGGCGATCTGGACATCGAAGGCCCGCTTCTGCATGAGCGTCAGCAGGGCCCGCGCCGCGGAATCGCCTTCGGGGCCCAGGAAGGTGTCGACGTTGAGGGCGACCGCTCCGTCGACGTCACCGGCCTCGAGCAGCCGGTCCTCCTCGGCGCCGAACGCCTTCACGCTGTCGGTCGGCTCCAGCCCGCGGTAGGCGGTGCACATCAGGACCAGCGAGGACACCCTCGCCGGGTGAAGCGTGGTCAGCTCCATCGCCACCCGCCCGCCGAACGACGACCCCACGACCGCGGCGTCGACGACCCCGAGCGAGTCCAGTAGGGCGTCCACGTCGTCGGCATCCGCGTAGGGCCCGGGCGGCTGCGGGGTCTGCCCGAAGCCCCTCAGGTCCGGTCTGATCACCCGGAACGTGTGCGCCAGCGCCGGTGTGATGGCGTCCCACATCCTGCGGTCGGCCACCCCCGCATGCAGGAGCACGACCGCGGGACCGGAACCTTCGTCGTCATGCGAGAGCAGCATCCATCGAGCGTATTGCGCCGCGGGCCAACCGCGCCCCTCCATATCTCGACGTTGGCGCGCTGCTACGACACTGCTCGCTCCGGGCGAGCAGTGTCGTAGTCCTAGCCTCGGTCGAGGAAGGCTGCCTGCTCGGCGTCGACCCGCTCGGCCACGGCCTTCGCCAGCTCCGGGTGCTCGGTGAGCTCGGGGTCGGCCGCGACCAGCTCGGCGGCGTCCTCGCGCGCCTGCAGGATCACCTCTTCGTCCCGCACGAGCGAGAGGAACCGGAAGCTCCCCCGACCCATCGCCCGTCCGGACCGGCCGCCCCCGCTCTGCCGTCCGCTGAGGACGTCGCCGGTGCCACGCAGCTCGAGGTCGAGCCGGGCCAGCTCGAAGCCGTCGTTGGTGGCTGCCACCGCTTGGAGTCGCTCGACCGATGCCTCCGCCTCGGACGACGTCATGAGCAGGCACAGTCCGGGGTGGACACCACGGCCGACGCGGCCGCGCAGCTGGTGCAGCTGCGAGACCCCGAACCGGTCGGCATCCACGACGACCATCACTGTGGCGTTGGGGACGTCGACACCGACCTCGATGACGGTGGTGGAGACCAGGACGTCGATGCGCCCCGCCGTGAACGCGCTCATCACCGCGTCCTTGTCCTCCGGGGCCATCCGGCCGTGCAGGACCGCGATCGAGAGACCCGCGAGGGCGGGGTTCGCGCGCAGGGTGGCCTCCACGGCATACACGCTCGCCATCTCGCGCGGCGGAGCGGCGACCTCGCCCTCGTCGCCGTCCTCGTCGGTGGGGGCGAAGACGCCGGAGATCTCCTCCTCGTCAGCCGTGGCCGCGGAGCCGGCGGCCCGGGAGTCGCCGTCCCCGATCCGCGGACAGACGACGTAGGCCTGCCGCCCCGAGCGCACCTCCTCCGCCACTCGCTCCCAGGTGCGCTGCACCCACGCGCCCCGGTCGGCGGGCACGACGTGCGTCACGATGGGTGAACGGCCCCGAGGAAGCTCGGCCAGGGTCGAGGTCTCCATGTCGCCGAAGACCGTCATGGTCACGGTGCGCGGGATCGGCGTCGCCGTCATGACGAGCACGTGAGGGGGCTGTGATCCCTTCTCCCGCAAGGCATCTCGCTGCTCCACGCCGAAGCGGTGCTGCTCGTCGACGACGACCAGCGCGAGGTCCTGGAACTGCACCTTCTCCTGGATCAGCGCGTGTGTCCCGATGACGATGCCGGCGTCGCCGCTGGCTGCCTGCAGGAGGTTCTCGCGACGCGCCGCGGTGGCCTGGCTCCCGG
Organism: Phycicoccus sp. Soil802; assembly: GCF_001429605.1. Classification (GTDB taxonomy): domain Bacteria; phylum Actinomycetota; class Actinomycetes; order Actinomycetales; family Dermatophilaceae; genus Pedococcus. Next base: position 211,176 of record NZ_LMSS01000004.1, on the reverse strand, counting down.
TGAGCAGCGCCACCCTGGTGCCGATGTCGCTGCCGCCGAGGAGGCCACCCTCGGCGAGGTCGCCCAGCATCGTCGTGATCGAGCGATGGTGTTGTGCCGCAAGGACTTCCGTCGGGGCGAGCAGCGCCGCCTGGCCGCCGGAGTCGATCGCGGCGAGCATGGCGCGCAGCGCGATGATCGTCTTGCCTGACCCGACCTCGCCTTGGAGCAGGCGGTTCATGGGCACATCCCTGGCGAGCTCCTCGGCCAGCGTGGCGCCAACGGCCTTCTGCCCGTCGGTGAGCTCGAACGGCAGCCGCGCGTCGAAGGCCGCGAGCAGGCCACCCGCCCGAGGAGTGCGCGCCACGGTGCGGTCGGCGGCCTGCCGTGCCCGCCGCTGGGCGAGGAGGGTCTGGAAGACCAGTGCCTCCTCGTAGCGCAGCCGCTGCCTGGCCCGCTGCACCTCGGGGAAGGCCTTGGGGACGTGGATGCCGCGCAGGGCCTCGAGCCGCTCGGGCAGCCCGTGTCGCCTGCGCAGGTTCGCCGGCAGCGGCTCGGGCACCTCCTCGAGGTGGTCGAACACGATCCGCACGCACTCGGCGACGGTCCAGTTCTGCAGTCCCTTGACCTGGAGGTAGACGGGGATCGGCCCGCGGTCGGTGGCGGCGACGCCGAGGTCGCCGCCCTCGACGAGCTGGTAGGCGGGGTGGGCGAGCTGCCACTTCTTGCCGTACATCCCGACCGTGCCGGCGAACACTGCCCGGACACCGGGCACCAGCGCGTCCTTGTGTCCCCATGCCTTGAAGAACACGAGGTCGACGTCGTTGCGACCATCGGTGATCGTCACCGTGAGCATCTCGCCGCGACCGCTCTTGGGTCGTCGCGTAGCCGCGGTCTTCACCTCGGCGACGGCCACGACGTACTTGCCCATGTGCAGGTCGGACAGGTCGGAGGTGTGCTCGAGGTAGCGACGCGGCCAGAACTCCAGGAGGTCGCCGACCGTCACGAGGTCACGGTGCTTGGCGAGGTTGCCAGCTGTCCGCACGCCGAGCAGCTTGTCCAGCTTGGTGCGCTCGTCGACCACGCCTACTCGACCCCGAGCAGCAGTGGGTAGTGCGGCTGGCCCCCGTCGATGACGCTGACCTCGACGTCTCGGTGGCCCCGCTCGATCCGCGCCCCGAGGCCCTCGGCCAGTCCCTCGGGTGCGTCGACACCCCCGATCACGGTGACGATCTCGCCCCCGCTGCTGAGCAGCCGCGCCACCACCTCGACGGCCACCTCCTCGAGGTCGGACCCCACGATGACGACGTCACCGGCCACGGCGCCCAGCACGTCGCCGGGCTCGCAGGGGCCGGCACTCGTGAGGGCCTGCTTGCTGGCGACCGCCACCGCGCCGTGGCGGGTGGCCGCGGCGGCGTGCGACATCTGCGCGGCGTTGCGGGAGGCGGAGGCCGTCGCGTCGAAGACGGCGAGCGCGGCCAGGCCCTGCACGGCCGTCCGCGAGCGGACGACGTGCAGGGTGATGCCCTCCTGCTCGGCCGCGCTGGCGGCCGCCTCGGCCGCCAGCACCGTGTCACCGTCGTTGGGGAGGACGATGACCTCGAGGGCGTGCGCCGCGCGGGCCGCGTCGAGGAGCTGGCCGGCGGAGGCGCGACGACCCGGTCCGCTGGACACGACGACCGCACCGGCGTCCTCGAACACCTCGGCCAGCCCGGGACCGGCCGCGCAGGCGACCACGGCCACCGTGGCTGCTGGCGTCGCGCGAGCGATCTGGTCAGCGCCACCACCCTGAACAGAAAAATGCGTGACCCGCACCCGGTAGGGGCGACCGGCGTCGATGCCCGCCTCCACGGCCGCACCCACGTCGTCGACGTGCACGTGGACGTTCCACAGGTCCGGTCCGCCGACCACCAGCAGTGAGTCGCCGAGCCCGTCGAGGGTCGCCGTGAGGGTGGCCACCCGCTCCTCGTCGCTGTCCCGCAGCAGGTACATCACCTCGTAGGCCGGGCCGCCCACGACGAGGTCGCCGTCACCGGTGGGCGCTCCCCCCGCCGCGCCGATCGGCTCGACCACGCCACCGACCTGGCTCCAGTCCTCGCGACGGCGCATCGAGTCGTCGGCGAACACCTCCATGCGCTCACCCACGTGCGTGCCGTCCTGGTGCACCACTCGCGCAAGCGCCTCGAGCAGCAGCAGGTAACCGGCCGCGCCCGCGTCGACGACGCCGGCGCGCTCCAACGCCGGGAGCTGGGCAGTCGTGGCCCGCAGGGCCTCGGTCGCCGCGTCGAGGGCGTCCTCGGCCACGGCCACGAGCCCGCGGTCGACAGCGGCGGCTCCGGCCGCCGCGGCCGCCCGGGCCACCGTCAGGATCGTTCCCTCCGCGGGGCGGGTGACGCTCGCGTAGGCGCGCTGGCTGGCGCGCTCGAGGCCGTCGGCGATGGTCTCGGCACCCGCCTCGTCCTTGCCGGACTCGGCGATCGCCTCGGCGAACCCGCGCACGAGCTGGCTCAGGATCACCCCGGAGTTCCCGCGCGCGGTCAGCAGCAGCGAGCGGGCCAGCGCCGAGCACTCCTGCGCCAGGGTGGCCGCCCCGAGGATGCCGGCCTTCTCGTGCTCGGTGCGGACCGAGTCGAGGGCGGCGTCGAGACTGAGGTAGAGGTTGGTGCCGGTGTCGCCGTCCGGGACGGGGTAGACGTTGAGCGCGTCGATCTCGGCCCGCCGCGCGGCGAAGGCGGCGCGAGTGAGCACGGCCCATCGCCTCGCGTCCACAGCGGTGAGGGCTTCGAGCACGGTGGCAGGCTAGCCGCAGACGCCGTCACGAGCCCCGTTTTGGCCGTTGCGCCACACCTCGGCTACGCTTGACCGGTTCCCGTGGACCTCTGCGTCGCTGGCTTGTGCCCGCGCGAGGAGACACCTTGGGGCCATCCATTCTTGTACCAATCGATTTCAGGAGAACACCCGTGGCTGCCAACTGCGACGTCTGCGGCAAGGGACCGGGCTTCGGTCACAACATTTCGCACTCGCACCGCCGCACCAAGCGTCGCTGGAACCCCAACATCCAGCGCGTCAAGGCGCTGGTGGGCGACGCGGGAGTGACCCCGAAGCGTCTCAATGTCTGCACCTCGTGCCTCAAGGCCGGCAAGGTCAAGCGCTGACCCTGCCCCCGCGGCATACCGAAACGAGCCGATCTCCCCACCGGGAGGTCGGCTCCTTTCATGCCTGGCCGGTCACGTCTGGCCGCCGAAGTGTCGATTTTCCTGCTACGCCCGGAAGTGTCGATTTTCCTGCTACGCCCGGAAGTGATCCCAGCCGCGCGCCTGCTGGACGGCCCCGTCGAGGGTGACGCCCGCGCCGGCCTCCACGAGGCCGATGGTGCGCCAGCCGTCGGGGACGTCGCCCGGGAAGGTGGCCAGCAGGCTGTGCTCCTCGCCCCCGGCGAGCACGCACTCCCACGCTGCGTCGCCGACGACCGGCTCGAGTGCCGCGTGGTCGTCGAGGAGACCGGTCGGGGACAGCGCGAGGCGCACGCCGCTCGCCTCGGCGATGCGGTGACCGTCACGCAGCAGCCCGTCGGACAGGTCGATCATCGCGCTGGCACCAGCGCGCGCAGCCTCTGGTCCGGCCGCCAACGGCGCGACCGGACGCAGGTGCTGGGCCAGGCACGAGCGAGGTATGCCGTCCGTGACGGTCAGCGGGTCGGCGCCACCCTGCAGCAGCGCCAGGCCGGCCGCCGAGCGGCCGAGGGTGCCGTTGACGGCCACGACGTGGCCGGGGCGCGCGCCGCTGCGCAGCACCGGCTGGTGGTCGCCGAGGTCGCCCAGCGCGGTGACCGACACCATGAGGACGCCGGTCGGGGCCGAGGACAGGTCGCCGCCGGCGACGACGACACCCGCTGCGGAGGCTCGCTCCCCCAGCACCCGGGCGAAGTCCACCGCCCAGTCGAGCCGGGTCGCGGGCTCGGCCACCAGCGACACGAGGATCGCGGTCGAGATCGCGCCCATGGCGGCGACGTCGGCGAGGTTCTGGGTGAGGACCTTGGTCGCCACGTCACCCGCCGTCGACCACTCGTCGAGCCAGTCCCGGCCGCGCACCATCGAGTCAGTCGTGGCAACGGTGGCCGGGCCGGTGCGCAGGACCGCTGCGTCGTCACCCGGCCCGACCGACAGCGCTGCCGACGACGGGAAGAACGGGAAGATCTCGCGCAGGAGTTCGGACTCGGAGACGTCAGCCAGGGTGCGAGCGGCCGTGACCATGACTTGACCTCCTCGTGACGGGTCGGGGGAGACGGGCGGGACACGGGCACGGTAGCGTCTGGCGTGGCCGAGGTGCGCCCCGGCCGTGCAGTTCTCCGGGACACCGATGTCCCGCTCAGGACTCTGAGTACCAAGACGAGCTCAACGCTTGAACAGACTGAACCCTTTAACAGAACTGTGAGGTGCCACGTGGTGGTCCAGGCCTACATCCTGATCCAGACCGAAGTCGGCAAGGCGGCGTCCGTTGCCGAGGCCATTGCCCAGATTGCCGGTGTGGTGCTGGCCGAGGACGTCACTGGTCCCTACGACGTGATCGCCCGCGTCGAGGCCAACACCGTTGACGAGCTGGGCAAGCTCGTCATCGCCAAGATCCAGGACGTCCCGGGCATCACCCGCACCCTGACCTGCACCGTCGTCCACGTCTGAGCGTTCGACCGACGTGCGTCGCGCTGCCCGCCTGAGGGCTGCGCGCCCAGTGCGCACCACGACCACCGGCCTCCTCGTCCTCGGGGTGGCCGGTGGTCTGCTTTCGGCCTGCTCCACCCTCGTGGAGATCTATCCGCCGCGACACACGGCGGAGTGCGAGCCGGCGACCGCCCAGTGGCCTTCGAAGGCTGGTGGTCAGTCCGCGCGGGGGGTCGACCCCAACGGTGGCGTGAAGGCAGACGCGGCTGCGTGGGGTGACCCCGCCATCATCGCCACCTGCGGATGGCCCGCCCTCGGCCCCACCGACAAGGAGTGCCTCGACGTCGACGGCATCTACTGGGTCGTCGAGCCCCTGAGCGACGGCGTGCGGTTCACGACCTACGGACGAGAGCCGGCGATCGAGGTCCTGGTCCCCCACGCCTATGCTCCCGAGCCGCTGCTGCTCCCCGCCTTCGGTCCGGCCGCGAAGGCGCTGCCCACCAACGGCCGCAAGTGCGACTGAGCCACCAAGCGCCTCAAGACGCCTTGGCAGGGGCCTACTGGACTTTCTGGAACGCTGGGCCGATGGAAGCACTTGGTCAGTTCCCCTTCGGTCGGGCAAACATCTTACGGCCAGCCCGAATGTCGTCGAAGGGACGCGCAGAGATAGTGGTCGTCGGCGTTTACCCACAGATGGGCGGAGGGTCAACCTCGGTGAGGTTTGGCAATCCCACTACTCCTGACGCAGCAAGTCGTATCCTCCTCGAACTGCCCGTTTCATCAGCTCGATGTCACGCCTTAGGTCGCCCTCCGTCCGACCCTCCAACTTCATCGAGCCTTTGGCGAGGACAGATTCCGTGCCGTCCTCGCCCTCGACCCAAGGCGAATGAATGACGCGGTTGCGCGACTCGTTGGCGCTTCTGGCCAACGGCAACCAAGCACCCACGCGTGCGGGGTCCAGCGAGCCACACTCCGTCCTTGCTCCCAGTGTCTGGAGCACTCCGAACGTGGAAGCCAGCCCCATCGAACCCGTGATCAGGCGGGCGGTCGACTCCGTCACCTGAATTGCCCGGGCCAATATCTGGGCCGTGACAAGTTCGAGCTGATGGCCTAGCGCAGTCGTATAGCCAAGAAGTTGTAGTCGCGTTTCGTGCTCCACAGGGGCAACCTACGTGCCGCAGTGTGCCAATGACTCAGACCCGCGCCGAGGAGGTGCGTTTCCGCTGCTGCCAGCGACGGATCTCGACACGCGTCTCGAACCCAAAGACGGCCGCGGCGCGTTATTCAAGCGCCTTCTTCAGAGTTGGGCCAGGAACGCGAACACGGCGTCTGCGTGATCGGCTAGCGGTAGCTCGTGCCGGAAGTCCGGGTAGAGGATGACGCTCTTGGGGCTCGCGATCTTGTTGTAGACGGCAAATTGGCTGGATGGCGGACACGTGCGATCAGCGAGGCCGACGCCCAGGAGCACATCCGCCCGGATGCGCGGGGCGAGGAACTGGATGTCGATGTACCCGAGCTGGGTGAAGATCTCACCCTCCCTTTCGTGCCTCGGGTCGAAGCGGCGGAACCAGTCGTCCACCTCCTTGTAGGCATCGAGATCCAGTCCCCAGACTCGTTGGTAGTCGCAGAGGAACGGAAAGACGGGCGCGGCCAGCTTGATCCGTGGTTCCAAGGCGGCACAGGCGATGGTGAGGGCACCACCCTGGCTGGGACCAGTGACACCGACCCGCGACTCGTCCACATGGTCCATGCCCATGACGAGCCGAGCGAGCAGTGCGGTGTCCAAGAAAACCTGTCGGTAGTAGAGCTGCTTGGGTGGGCCCTGCAGGCCGCGGACGATGTGGCCCTCCAAGGTCCAGCCAGTGACCCCTCCGACGTCTTCGGACAGGCCGGCCTGACCACGACAGTCCATCGCTGCGACGGTATAACCAAGGCTCGCGTAGCCCAGCAGCTCGGACCAGTCGGCGGACCTCTGCGCGTAACCGTGGAACATCAAGACCGCCGGCTGTGGTTCGGTCTGGAGCCGGGGACGAACCAGCTTCGCGTGCACCCGGGCTCCGCCAGTTCCCCTGAACCAGAGGTGCGAACACTCGAACGCCTCCGTCTGGAAGGCCGCCGTCTCGATCTCCAGTTGGGAGTCCAACGAGTCGAGCTCCCGCAGACTGGCGTCCCAGAATCGGTCGAAGTCCTCCGGACGAGGGTTGGTCCCTTCGTAGGCAGCCAGCTCGTCCCGGGTCATGTCGAAGGTCAAAGGCATCGTGGGTCCTCTTGCGTCGTCGGCGGGCGCGGCGCCCGATCTTGGCATTCTCCACGGCCCCGCCCTCTTCGTGAGGAAGGGGCCTTTCGTCATGCCGTCGGGGCCAAAAGGACGATGGCACCCACCTGCGGCAGCTCATAGCCTTCCAGGATGACTCTGGGGGAAAGCCTCGAGGGCCGCAACAACGCCCTCAACGCCCTCCGACTCCTGTTTGCCGTGCTCGTGATCGCTTCACATTCGTTTGCCCTGACCGGACGCCACGAACCGAGCTACGTGGGCGTGCCCCTCGGCGGATGGGCAGTCGCAGGGTTCTTCGCCATCTCCGGCTACCTCATCTCCCGCGCCCGCCTGCACACCGACCTCGCGACGTTCCTGCTCCGTCGTGGCCGCCGCATCTACCCGGCATTCTGGACCTGTTGTGCTGTCATCGCCTTCTGCTTCTCACCCCTTGCCGCGCACCTCACTGGTAGTCCCTACGATCCCCGCACTGGCGCCGGCTACGTGGTGCTCAACGCCACCACGTCCATGCAGCAAGTCATCATCGGCACCGAGACCTTTGGCGCACCGCCCACCCTGATCATGTGGAACGGCTCGGCTTGGACCCTCGCCTTTGAGATCACGTGCTACCTCATCATCGGTGCAGCACTCACGGTCACGCTCGTTCGGAAACACCACATAATCGCAGCGGTCTGTGCGTACGCCATCGGTGGGACGACCGCCATCGTCACTGACAGCCAGCAGGGGCTCGCCTGGTTCGTCGCTCTTTTCGCCGCTGGCTGGATCGTCTCCACCCGGAGCCGCCAGCTGACTGCCACCAAGGCCACGACGGCGATCGCGTTGCTCTTCGCGCTCGGCGCGGCGCAGATCCACCCCGTGCTGGCCGCGCTCCCCCTGTCCTACGCGGTGCTCGGGGCTGGTGCGCTCCTGCCGTCCCGCTGGTTCACGACCAACGACATCTCCTACGGAACCTACCTGTACGGCTGGCCTATCCAGCAGCTGCTCTTGATTGCGGAGCTCGATGAGCTGGGCCTGTTCGTGTTCATCGCGGCCGCCATCTCCCTGTCGTTGGCGGCGGGGGCGGTGTCGTGGTTCCTGCTTGAGCGACGCTGCCTGCCGAAGCGTCGGAGCATCGTCACGTCGCCGACCCTCGCCCCACAGAGCATCACGCAGCCGGCATAGTTCACATCGGGTTCAGGCGCGCTCCTCATCGCACTGCTTAGCCCATCGGCGACCACTCACGTTCCACCGGTGCTGGCCGCGAGCGCGAGCTTGGCGACCAGGGCCAGGAGCGCGGTCACCAACACAGCACAACGCTCCCCGGTGGAGGACAGTGCCGCACGGCTGCCATCGGGATGATCTCGCGCCCCCGATTCCTGTGGCGGGTGCGACGCCCCGAGGTCGGCTACGGCGCGGGGACGAGCTTGGCCTCCTGGAGCAGGCCCCACACGTACTCCGCCCACCTGGCCTGACCACTCAGGTTCAGGTGGTTGAGGTCGTCGCTGTAGTCGGATCGACGCATGGTCCAGCCCTGGCCGGTCTGGTCGGTGCTGCACCGGTCGGTCTCCGAACAGGCCTTGGTCAGCTCGGTCTTGAATCCGGCGATCGCGGCTTCGAGCCGGGTGAGCTCCTTGGGGACGAGGTTGCCTCTCGGGTCGAGGAAGGCGCACGGACCCGTGCCGCCGACGCTCGCCCGCTCTGATCGTGAGTACACCGCGGCATCGCGGCTGGGTGTGCTGATCTGGGTGGTGATGAAGAATCGGCTACCGGGCATCTTCGTGGACAGCTCTCCGAGGACCTTGCCGATGGCTTGGCCGTACGCAGCGAAGTCGCCTTGGGTGGCCGGACAGGCGATGTCGGCATCCAGGGTCGCGATGAGGACCAGCTCAGGCTGTGGGTTCTGCGCGATCAGGCCCTCGGCCTGCCCAGCAAGCGACTCGACGTCGGCACTCCCCGAGCCGAAGTTCACGACGTGGCCCTTGATCGCAGGGTGTGCCTGCAGGAGGCGCAGGTAGACGCTGTTCACCTCAGGATTGCTCCCTGTCGCCCACGAGTTGGCCTTGACCTCCTGGCCGCCCGGCTGGGTGCCTTCGCCAGTCACCGCCGAGTGGCCGATCGCCGCAACGGAGTCCGGGTAACCGGTGTACGCAGACGCGGGCTTCGTGGCCGTGGCCGTTCTGCTGGTTGGGTTCGTCGGACTGTCTCCACCAGAGCAACCGGTGCCGAGCAGGACCGCGCAGAGGGCCGAACACACCCAGGCGCGCTCTGAGCCGCTACCTGCCATCGTCTTCATCGCGGCACTCCTCTCGCCAACCGTCGAGGACGAGCCCCAGCTCCACCCTCAGGTCATGGTCATGGAGTCGTTCCCGGGCACCGTCAGACCGGGGAGCGCCTCCGGTGCGACCAAGACGAGTACGCCGAGCACGAGCAGGATGACCGCCGTCCCGTACGTCGCCGTTCGCCGCCACGGCAGGACCTTCTCGACCGCGATGAAGCCTGCGACGACTGCCATCCAGACCACGCTCATGACTCCCAGCGCGAACAGTGACGCCATCAGGGCCCAGCAGCACCCGACGCACCAGGCGCCGTTCTTGGCACCCATCCGGAGGGCGCCCGACCTCCCGCCCCGCCAGGACCCGAGCAGCGTGCCCAGCGGGCTACGGCACTTCCCGAGGCAGACGTTCTTGAGCGGCGTCAGCTCGTAGCCGGCAGCCATGACCAACACGGCTCCGGCGATGGGCCGCCCGGCGCGGTCCCACGACAGGGCCCCTCCAGCCAGGCGGCTCGCCACTCCCCCGACCAGGAAGGCGATGACGCCGGCACCAGCCCAGGTCAGGAGGTAGCCACCGGTGAAGACGAAGGGCAGCAAGCGCGACTTCCCGCTCATCCGCGCGTAGAGGGCGATCGTCGGCGCGACCGACGGGAACATCATCGCCGCCATCATGACCACCCAGACGCTGATGAACCATCCGAACGAGCCGAGGGCCGTCCAGGGGCCGGTGTCCATGCCGCGCATGAGCTCGAAGGTCCACCACCAGGCTGCACCTGCGAGGAGGAAGAGCAGCGCGACCAGCCCCCACTGCGCGCGGCTGGCGACGAGTGCAGGATGTAGACCTCCGCGGGCCGATGGGGCCGCCGAGCTGATGTCGGTCATCCCTTCAGGCAGTCCAGGCGAAGTCCGACTTCGACAGTCCGGTCTTCCCCTCGTACTCGATGCCGAAGGCACTGATCCTCGACCGCTTGGCTTCGGCCATCGTCAGGTCCGACCCGACCGGGTGGAACATCCCGGAGAACTTGATCGGCTCCCCGGACTCCACCCCAAACGGCACGATGTCAGCGATCTCGAAGTCGATGACGTCGCCGATGCGGACGCTGTGTCGCAGGCCATCGTCCTCGACGTCGATCTTGGCGCGTTCGACGCCCAGCATCTCGCCGATCAGCGGCGCGAGACCCGCCATCGGCCCACCCAGCTGGCCGCCGAAGACCTGCACGAGCTGGTCGAACTGCTCGTCGGTCGCGCCGTCGTCGACGAACACCCCGACCCGCCAGTTGCCCTCGGTCATGACCTTGGGCGTGTCGGCGATCAGGGCGACCTTGCACCCCGCGATGTCGGTGCCCTCCACGGCACCCTCGCGGATGTTGAACACGAGCGTCACGCGACAGAAGTCGTAGGTGGCTCCGTGATCGAGAGACAGGTTGCACGGGCACATCAGCTCGCACGAACAGGTCTCGACGTAGCTACCGGCCAAGTTCCAGGACATCGGACCTCCCAATTGCCCCTCACGCCGAGTCTCCCGCCGCGCGCCAACAGCGTCAACGGCCACGGACGCCGTTGGGGCCATTGAATATCCGGCAAGTTCCGGCCTTCCGGACAAACGGCTCTCAGGCCTCGACCACCTCCGGCTCCTGGCTGGCGACCTGCTCTTCGGGTCTCAGCGCTGCCGGCGAAGCCGCTTGGCCTGGGCAACGGCGAGCACACCGACAGGGAGCGGCACCGTGTACTCGGTGTCAAAGCCCCAGGCGTGGTCCCACGTGTCGACGCCCGACGCGACGGCAATGAAGCCACCGATCACGTCGCACGCGAGCAACGTGAGCATGGCCAGGATCAGGGCCCGCCCCAGTGCCATCCGCGACTCGGCGCGTGACCCGTCCCAGGCTCTTGGGACGCCCTCTCCCGACGGTCCGTCCATGCAGCCAACATGACAGCGGGCCCACTCCTGGAGCAGATGCAAACAGCGCAGACCCGTGCGCGTCTGACACCATCGCGGGCAGACCCACCGACAGCTGCTTGAGATGGGAGAAGCACATGCCCGAGTTCACGTGGCTGCCGGCCAACCAGGCAACGGGCGAGGACGTCGAGGCAGTGTTCGCCACTGGGGGTGCCAGCAAGTGCCGTTGCCAGGCCATGAAGGTGCCGGGCTGGATCTGGCGTGACACGACCCAGGAGCAGAGGGACAACGCCCTCATCGAACAGACTGCCTGCGGCACCGCGGGACCGACCTCTGGGCTCATCGGGTACGTCGACGGCGAAGCGGCCGGATGGGTCGCCGTCGAGCCGCGGGAGAACTACCCCAGGCTGTGGAGTCGAAAGCAGCCGTGGATGCGGATGGACCCCGAGCTCGAGGGTGTCTGGTCGGTCACCTGTTTCGTGGTGCGCAAGGGCTGGCGCCAGTCGGGCCTGACCTACGAGCTGGCCACCGCCACGGTCGAGTACGGCGAGCAGGTCGGGGCCCGCGTCCTGGAGGGCTACCCGATCGAGCCGCCACCGGGCAAGACCGTGATCTGGGACGAGGCGTCGGTCGGACTGTTGCAGGTCTTCCTCGAGGCGGGTTACCAGGTCGTGGCGTCACCCACCCTGCGTCGGCGCGTGGTGCGTCGACGACTGGAGAGCGCCCGATGACCCTCACGCGTGACTGCGGCGGATGAGTGCGGTCAGTCGGGGGTGCTCGGGGCCACCTAGCGCACCATCACGCAGTTGCCCAGGCCCTTGGGCCGGTCGTAGGTGAAGCCCTCCCGCTCGTACATCGTGCGGGTGCCGTTGTAGAGGAACGACGAGTTCTTCTTCCGCACCCCGCCGGTGTCGTGCGGGTAGCCCTCGACCACGCCGCCTCCGGCCTGCGCGATCAGCTCGACGGCCCCGCGCAGGGCGACCGACGCCAGTCCCTTGCCGCGATGGGCCTTCTCGACCTGGATGCAGGTGACCCGATAGTCGGGCAGCCGCTCGGCCGTGGCGAGGTACTCCTTGCGGTGGTGGATGCCGGGCAGCTCCTCGGGTGTCCCGTACTCCGCCCAGGCGATGGCGAGGTCGCCGTCGTAGACCAGAGCAGCGTGCGCGATCCCCTCGTCGACGCGGCGCTTCTTGAACGCCCGGTTGTCCTCGGTGGTGCTGTCCGGATCGCGGTCCTCGGGGTGGAACCACGTGCACCAGCAGTTGGCGAACATGCCCTTGTTCCGCTCGACCAGAGCGGCGAAGTCGTCGAACGTCTCCGGCGTGAGCGCCTTGATCGTGAAGTCGGACATGCCGGCAAACTACCCGGGATCCAGGACGTTCGGCGTCCGGAACCTCCCCGGGTCAGGGCGACTCGAGCGCATCACACCAAACCGCGCGGCGCCCTCCCCCGCGACTCAGCGCAGCCCGACCGGCCGGGTGAGGGCGAGCTGGATCAGCTCGTCGATCAGCTGCGGGTAGGGCAGCCCGGTCGCCTCCCACATCTGGGGATACATCGAGTGCGGGGTGAAGCCGGGCATCGTGTTGATCTCGTTGATGACGACGTCGCCGGTGTCGGTGTAGAAGCAGTCGACCCGTGCCAAGCCCTCACAACCGAGCGCCTCGAACGCCTCGCCCGCCAGCCGCTGAACCTCGGCCGAGATCGAGTCCGGCACGTTGGCGGGGCAGGACAGGACCGCGCCGTCGTCGATGTACTTGGCCTCGAAGTCGTAGAACTCGTGACCGCCCTCGGCCGTCACCTCGATCTCCCCGACGTGCGAGACGCGGGGTGCATCGGTGCCGCGGCCCTGGAGGACGGCGCACTCGATCTCACGACCGACGATGCCCTGCTCCACGATGACCTTGCGGTCGTGCTCGCGGGCGAACTCGATCGCCGCCTCCAACGCCTCGGGAGTCGACACCCGCGAGATCCCCATGCTCGAGCCGGCTCGTGACGGCTTGACGAACACCGGGTAGTCGAGCGCGCCGACCGCGTCCATCGCGGCCGCCTTGTCGCGCCGCCACTGGGAGTCGGTGATCACGACATACGGGCCGACCGGGAGTCCGGCCCCCGCAAACAGGACCTTCATGTAGTGCTTGTCCATCCCAGCAGCCGACGCGAAGACCCCCGACCCGACGTAGCGGATGTCGGCCATCTCGAACATGCCCTGGATGGTGCCATCCTCCCCAAAAGGCCCGTGCAGCAACGGAAAGACGACGTCCACCTCCCCGAGCGACTCGGGGATCTGCTGCGGCTCGAGCGTCGTCAGCGTGCGGTCGGTGGTGGCGAGCGGCACCACGACGGCAGCCCCGTCCGGCGCGACCTCGGGCGTGCTGTCCGACGTCAGCTCGAGCGACCGCAGGTCGCCGTCGGCGAGCACCCAGTGACCGTCGCGCGAGATCCCGATCGGGATCACGTCGTAGGCGTCGCGGTCGATCGCTCGCATCACCCCCGCTGCGGTAGCGCACGACACGGCGTGCTCCGAGGAGCGGCCGCCGAAGACGATGGCGACGCGAGGCTTGGAGGGCGTGGGCTGGTCAGTGCTCATCGCGGACGAGCGTATCCCGCCCATTCGTCGGGCAGCCCGACGGCACGCACGGCCACCCGCCTACGCTGGCGACGTGAGCCACGAGCAGCTGTCCCCCGCCTCCCGCGTCGTCGCCCTCGGGCGCCAGCCCCGTATGCCGGGTGCCGGAGTCAACGCGCCCCTCGAGTTCACGTCGACCTACCTCGCCGACGGCCCGGTCAACTACGCGCGCGGGGGCAACCCCACCTGGACGGCGTTCGAGGAGGCGCTCGGCGGCCTCGAGGGCGGCGACGCCCAGGTCTTCTCATCGGGGATGGCCGCCGTCTCGGCCGCCCTCACCTTGGTGCCGCACGGCGGGGCCGTCGTGGTCCCGGCGCACGCCTACAACGGCACGACCGCACTGCTCGACCAGCTCGCGTCCACCGGCGCGGTGGCGGTCCGTCGCGTCGACCCCACCGGCCAGGAGCAGGTCCGCGAGGCGCTGCAGGGGGCGGCGATGCTCTGGGTCGAGTCCCCCACCAACCCCATGCTGGAGGTCTCAGACATCCGCGCGCTCGCCGCCATGGCGCGTCAGGCCGGCGCCCTGACGGTGTGCGACAACACCTTTGCCACACCGCTGGTGCAGCAGCCTCTCAGCGACGGCGTCGACGTCGTGCTGCACTCCGTGACCAAGTACCTCTCCGGCCACTCCGACGTCATCCTCGGTGCGCTCGTCACCCCCTCGACGGACGCCGGTCGCGAGCTCGCCGACCGGCTGTCCACCGCCCGACTGCTGCACGGCGCCATCGCCGGGCCGATGGAGACCTGGCTGGCCCTGCGTGGCCTGCGCACCCTGCACGTCCGCATCGAACGCGCCACTGCCAACGCCCGAGAGCTCGCCGAGCGCCTGGCCGCCCACCCGGCGGTCGAGAGGACGCGCTACCCCGGGTTCGGGGCGATCATCGCCATCGAGGTGCCGGGCGGCGCAGCCGGCGCCGAGCGCGTCGCTGCGGCAACCGAGCTGTGGACCCACTCGACCAGCCTCGGAGGGGTCGAGTCGCAGATCGAACGCCGTCGCCGCCACCCTGCGGAGCCGGCCACCGTCCCCGACGCCTTGCTGCGCCTGTCCGTCGGCATCGAGGACGTGGAGGACCTGTGGCGCGACCTCGACCGCGCCCTCAGGGACGGCGCGGACGCCACCTGACGGCTGTCGATTCGGGGCGGGCTCGAACGTCATCTGGGTGAAGGCCACGCCCGGTGGCCTCGCCCAACCGGAGGTCATCATGAGCCATCCCATCATGCACGCCGAGATCCGTTCGGGCGACCCTGACGCAACAAGGGCCTTCTTCGGGGAGCTGTTCGGCTGGACCTACCCCACCGAAGGAGCCTTCCCCGGCTACACCTTTGTCGAGACAGGGGTGCCCGGCGCGCTGTACACCGCGATCAGCCCGCTCCAGGGCGACGGCGACCTGGTCACGTTCTTCGTCGGCGTCGATGACATGGCCGCGGCCATCGCCGAGACGACTCGCCTCGGCGGACGCGTCGTCCAGGAGCCGGTCAGCGTTCCCGGAGTGTCGTTCGCCCTGATCGCCGACCCGCAGGGTCATGTCGTCGGTTTGGCCCAGCAGGTCTGACCGGGTCAAGGAGGCGTTTCCGGAGACTCGCACCGACTCCCTCGTTGCGACAGGAATTGGTTGCTCTCCCCAACGTTGACTTTCGGGGCGCGGAGACCCTACGCAACGGGGCGTCATCATCCCTGGGTGAGCAGCTTCCAGTCGCCCTCGCTGACGACCTCGACGGTGCCGTCGACCACCGTGATGGCCGTCTGGTCGTCGATGACGTAGGAGGGACCCGGGATGCCCTCTGCCCACGCCTCTGCCTTGGGCAGGGTGTTGGTGGGAAAGACGTCCAGGTGCGGGAAGATCGAGAAGTCGACGACCCCTAGCGTCCGGTCGTCCGGGGCGGACGGCCACTCCACGAAGTAGTCGCCGATCCTGGGGGTCATGACCATGCTGCCGGCGCTCACTCCCACCCAGACCAGGTCGGGCAGTGACGGCACGAGGTCCGCCAGTCCGGACTGCCGCATCCAGTGACACAGGTAGGTGGCATCGCCGCCGTCCACCAGCAGGACGTCGGCGTCTCTGACCCACGGGACCAGCGCTCCTCGCCGATGCTGGGCAGGGCGGTGAGCTCGAGCACACCCAGTGACCTCCACCCCAGCGTGGACATGCCGCCCCACGGAGGCAGCCCGCTGACGAAGCCACGGACCGAGGTCGGCCCACACATCGGGTGCCCCCACTGGGCGGTGGGGATGCAGAGCGCGTTGGACTCCGAGATCGGCTTGCCCAACAGGTCGACCAGGGCGGCACGGATGCTGTCGTTGGTGACGCCCCCGGACGTGAGAAGCAGCTTCACAACAGACCCCTGACTGCTCTACTTCGCCTCGTTCTTGAGTGCCCGTCCCATCAGCGCGCCGACGACGTCCTCGGCCCGCCGACCGTCGTGCACGACCGCCGCCACCTGCTCGATGATCGGCACGTCGACGCCGTGGTCGTGGGCGAGCTGCAGGATCGACTCGCACGACTTCACGCCTTCAGCCGTCTGCTTCGTGACCGCCACCACCTCCTCGACCCCCATCCCGCGACCGAGGTTGAGCCCGAAGGTGCGGTTGCGCGAGAGCGGCGACATGCAGGTGGCGATGAGGTCGCCGACCCCGGCCAGTCCCGAGAACGTCACCGGGTCGGCTCCGAGCGCCATGCCCAGGCGCGACGTCTCGGCGAGACCGCGGGTGATGATCGAGGCCTTGGAGTTGTCGCCCATACCCAGCCCTTCGGCCATGCCCACCGCCAGCGCGATGACGTTCTTCACGGCGCCGCTGAGCTCGGCGCCGACGACGTCGGTCGTGGTGTAGGGCCGGAAGTAGGGCGGGTTCGAGGCCTCAGCGACCATGCCCGCGACCGCCTCGTCGATGCACGCGACCACGCTCGCGGCCGGCTGCTTGAGGGCGATCTCCTTGGCCAGGTTGGGGCCCGACACGACGACGATCCGCCGGGGCTCGACTCCGCCCGCCTCGGCGATCACCTCGCTCATCCGCTTCGTGGTGCCGAGCTCGACGCCCTTCATCAGCGACACGATCGCGGCGTTGCGGGGCAGCACCCCACCCCAGTCGGCGAGGTTGGCCCGCAGGGTCTGGGAGGGCACGGCGAGGACGATGATGTCGGCGCCCTCGGCTGCCTCGGCGGGGTCGGTCGTGGCCGAGATGCCCGTAGGCAGTGGGATGCCGGGCAGGTAGTCCTCGTTGCTCCCCGCGTTGATCTGGTCGACCACCGCCTGTCGGCGCCCCCACATGCGCACGGTCGTGCCGCTGTCAGCCAGCACCGCGGCATACGCCGTGCCCCAGCTGCCCGTCCCGAACACCGCAGCTGTCGTCATGCGCCATCTCCTTGCGTGCGGTGGAAGTTCCCGGTCTCGGGCAGTCCGTGCTTGCGTGAGTCGAAGCGCTCGGCCGGGGCCTTGGCGCCGCGGATGGTCTCGAGCTCGGCCGTGATCGCCGCCATGATGCGGTCGGTCGCCTGACGCAGCAGGGCACCCGTCACGGGCTTGTCGTAGAGGTCGCTGAGGTCGACGGCCGGACCGGCGCTGACCCGCATCGTCTTGCGTGGGAACAGCCGCAGCCGCTTCCCGTAGGGTGCGAGCAGCTCCTGCGGCCCCCACTGGGCGACCGGGATCACGGGGCAGCGAGTCGCCAACGCGATCCGCGCGGCTCCGGTCTTGCCGACCATGGGCCAGATGTCGGGGTCGCGGGTGAGCGTGCCCTCGGGATAGACCGCGACGCACTTGCCGCTCTCCACCGCGGCGACGGCGGCCCTGAAGGCGTCCGCGGCCTGGCCGGTGTTGCGGTAGACCGGGATCTGCTCGGCGCCACGGAGGATGGCGCCGACGACGGGGACGCGGAAGACGCCTTCCTTGCCGAGGAAGAAGGGCGGGTGGTCGTGGTCGACGAGGAAGTGGGCGAAAGCCAGCGGGTCGACGTAGGACAGGTGGTTGGGCGCCACGACGAACCCACCGGTGGCTGGCAGGTTCTCGGCGCCGCGCCAGTCGCGCTTGGTGACCACCATGAGCACGGGACGCAAGATCGCCACCACGAACCGGTAGGCGAAGGGCAGAGCTCGTGCACCGCGGGCGGTCACGTGTCCTCCATATCGACGGGAGCGTGTGAGTGAGCATCCTCGCGGCTCCCGGGGTCGGTGTCGAGCAAGCGCGCCAGCACTGCGACGATCGTCTCGATGACCTCTCCCGTCGACTGGCACCTCGTCGTCCCCGTCAAGGGCGGGGCGACCGCGAAGTCGCGCCTGCACCCTCCGGCCGGGGTCGGACGCGAGGACCTCGCCCTCGCCCTCGCGACCGACTGCCTCACCGCCTGCTGCGCCGGTATGCCGTCCGGCCGGGTCCTCGTCGTGACCTCCGACGAGCGGGTGCGCGGGGTCGCGCGTGCTCTGGGTGCACTGGTCGTGGCGGACCCCGGCGCAGGTCTCGACGCCGCCGTCCGTGCGGGCCGCGACGCCGCCCTGGCGCGGTCCGCGCATGCACCGGTGGCGGTGTTGCTCGGCGACCTGCCGTCCCTGCGCCCCACCGACCTGGTGGCGGCGCTGGCCGCAGCGTCCCAGCACCCCCGCGCGGTGGTCCCGGACGCCTCGGGCACCGGCACGGTCCTGTTGACCGCCCTCGACGGGGCCGACCTCGTCTCGTCCTTCGGCCACGGCTCGGCCGCCAGGCACGAGGCGGCGGGGCACGACCGGCTCCCACTCGACCTCCCCCGGCTGCGGACCGATGTCGACGACGACCGGGCCCTGCGCGCCGCCCTCGCGCTCGGGGTCGGCGCCGCCACGGCGGGCGTGTTGGGCGCCACGCCGGATACGCTGCTGCCCATGCAGGCGAGCGTGCACACCTTCGACGAGTCGACCGGCGGCGGCTCCGCGCTGCTCGACGACGGGCGCGAGGTCAGCTTCAGCTCCGCGGTGTTCGCGGCCAGTGCGCTGCGCCACCTGCGGGTCGGCCAGCGCCTCAGCATCGACCTGGGTGAGGGCACGACGGTCGACCGCCTGTGGATCGTCGGGATCGGCGACGACCAGACCATCGGCTGACTCTCGGCCAGGCGGCCGGGCGGACGGGCGGACGACGTCGTGAGGCGGGCTCAGCCGACCTCGTAGTCGGCTCCCAGGCCGTCGAGCTTGTCGGAGAACCGCTCGTAGCCCCGGTAGATCAGCTCGATGCCGTGCACCTTGGACTGTCCCTCGGCGGCCAGTGCGGCGATGAGGTAGCTGAAGCCACCGCGCAGGTCGGGGACGGTGATCTCGGCACCCTTGAGCGGCGTCGGACCCGAGATGACCGCGCTGTGGCGGAAGTTGGCCCGGCCGAACCGGCACGGTGAACCACCCAGGCACTCCTTGTAGAGCTGGACGACCGCGCCCATCTCCCCCAGTGCCTCCGTGAACCCCAGTCGGTTCTCGTAGACCGTCTCGTGGACGATCGACAGACCACTGGTCTGGGTCAGGGCCACGACCAGGGGTTGCTGCCAGTCGGTCATGAAACCGGGGTGGACGTCGGTCTCGAGCACGAGCGAGTTGAGGGTGCCACCGGCGTGCCAGAAGCGGATGCCCTCGTCGTCGATGTCGAAGTCGCCACCGATCTTCCGGAAGACGTTGAGGAACGGCATCATCGCCTGCTGCTGGGCGCCCCGGACGTAGATGTCGCCCCTGGTCGCCAGCGCCGCGCACGCCCATGAGCCGGCCTCGATGCGGTCCGGGATGGACAGGTGGTCGTAGCCCCCGAGACTGTCGACACCGTCGATCTTGATGACCCGGTCGGTCTCCACACTGATGATCGCGCCCATCTTCTGCAGCACGGCGATGAGGTCGAGGATCTCCGGCTCGACCGCGGCGTTGCGCAGCTCGGTGACCCCCTGCGCGCGCACCGCCGTCAGCAGCACCTGCTCGGTCGTGCCGACGGACGGGTACGGCAGCTTGATGCGCGTGCCCTTCAGCCCGTTGGGCGCAGTGAGGCGCAGTCCCTCGGGACGCTTCTGCACGTCGGCACCGAACTGGCGCAGGACGTCGAGGTGGTAGTTGATCGGGCGCTCACCGATGCGGCACCCGCCGAGGTCGGGGATGAACGCCTCACCGAGGCGGTGCAGCAGCGGGCCGCACAGCAGCACGGGCACGCGGGAGGAGCCGGCGTGGGCGTCGATGTCGGCCACGTGCGCCTGCTCGACGTTGGTCGGGTCGAGCAGCAGCTCGCCGTCACGGTCGGTGGAGTCGATCTTGACGCCGTGGAGCTCGAGCAGTCCCGACACGATCTTGACGTCGGAGATCTCCGGGACCCCCCGGAGCCGGCATGGCCCCTCCGCGAGCAACGCGGCGACCATCGCCTTGGAGACCAGGTTCTTGGCACCCCTGACCTCGAGGTCTCCGACCAGCGGTACGCCGCCATTCACGGTGAGGATGTCTGCCATGGCCCAAGCATCCCACCCCGCCCTCCCGCCATGTGACGGAGGCCGACACCCATCTGGGTGCCGGCCTCCGTGATGGGGCTGGTGTGGCTCAGGCCTTCTTGGCCGCGCGCTTCGTCGCGGCCTTCTTGGCCGGTGCCGCCTTCTTCGCAGGCGCGGCCTTCTTGGCCGGTGCCGCCTTCTTCGCGGGAGCCGCCTTCTTGGCCGGAGCCGCCTTCTTGGCCGGAGCCGCCTTCTTCACGACCGCCTTCTTCGCAGGCGCCGCCTTCTTGGCCGGTGCCGCCTTCTTCGCGGGAGCCGCCTTCTTGGCCGGAGCCGCCTTCTTCACGACCGCCTTCTTCGCAGGCGCCGCCTTCTTGGCCGGTGCCACCTTCTTCGCGGGAGCCGCCTTCTTGGCCGGAGCCGCCTTCTTCACGACCGCCTTCTTCGCGGGCGCCGCCTTCTTGGCGCCGGCCGCGGCGGCCTTGGTGGCCGTCCCTGCAGCGGCACGGGCACCGGCGACAGCTGCCTTGGGCAGCGAGCGCGGGTTCTTGACGACATCCTTGAAGGCCGAGCCGGCGCGGAACTTCGGCACCACGGTCTTCTTGATCTTCACGCTGGCACCGGTGCGCGGGTTGCGGCCGGTGCGCGCGGCCCGGGCGGCCTGCTCGAACGTTCCGAAGCCGGTGATGGCGACGCTGCCGCCCTTGGCCACCTCGCGGATGATCACGTCCACGACGGCCGTCAGTGCGTCGCTGGCTGCCTTCCGGCTGCCGAGGCGGCTCTCCAGCTCCTTGATCAGTTCTGCCTTGTTCACGTCTTCCCCTTCATAGGGTTGGTGACGCCGGACCCCTTAGTCCGACGAGGGTGAGCGGCCGAGCCAGTGCCCGACTTGGGTCCGACGTTAGGGCGGTTGCGCTCGTGAGTCCACCATCTCGGCGCCCGATCTGTTGTGTCGCAACGGATTGCGGCGCGCTTCGAGGGCGCCGGCGCGGCCGCAGCAGGTCGTGGACCTTGCGCTGGCCATTCCGGGTCCGGATGAGCCCGAGCGCCGGAAAGCGTTGCAGGTCAATGGTTTTCGCAGACGCATGACGATGCCGCAACGGTGCGGGACGCCAGAAGACCCCCGACGCGGCGCATCGGGGGTCGCTCCGGCAGGCGCCGGAAGGCGACTTTCGGGGAATTTGTGCTCGTCGGCGCGCCGCGCGCGTCAGGCCACCGTCGTGGAGGGCTTGTATGCCGGTCGGCGAGTCTCGAACTCGGTCACGTCCTGCTCGTGGCGCAGGGTCAGGCTGATGTCGTCCAGGCCCTCGAGAAGCCGCCAGCGCGTGTAGTCGTCGACCTCGAACGGCGCGACGATGTCACCGGCGGTGACGGTGCGCGACACGAGGTCGACCGTCACGGAGGCACCCGGCTCGTTCTCGAGGTACTTCCAGATCAGCTCGATGTCGTCCTGGGACAGCTGCGCCGTGAGCAGCCCCTGCTTGCCGCTGTTGCCGCGGAAGATGTCCGCGAACCGCGACGACAGGACGACGCGGAAGCCGTAGTTCAGCAACGCCCAGACGGCGTGCTCGCGTGAGGAGCCCGTCCCGAAGTCGGAACCCGCGACGAGCACCGACCCGGCGGCATACGAGGGGTTGTTGAGGATGAACGTCTCGTCCTTGCGCCACGCCGCGAACAGGCCGTCCTCGAAGCCGGTGCGGGTCACCCGCTTGAGGTAGACGGCCGGGATGATCTGGTCGGTGTCGACGTTGCTGCGGCGCAGCGGCACACCGATGCCCGTGTGGGTGGTGAAGGCATCCATCACTTGCTCCCCTCGGAGGTGGCGTCGACGAGGTCGGCCGGGCTGGACAGCGTGCCGCGCAAGGCGGTGGCGGCGGCGACGAGCGGGCTCACGAGGTGGGTGCGACCGCCCTTGCCCTGCCGGCCCTCGAAGTTGCGGTTGGACGTGGAGGCGCTGCGCTCACCGGGGGCGAGCTGGTCGGGGTTCATGCCCAGGCACATCGAGCAACCGGGGAGGCGCCACTCGGCACCCGCCTCGGTGAACACCTGGTCGAGGCCCTCTTCCTCGGCCTGCAGCCGCACCCGCGCGGATCCGGGCACGACGAGCATGCGGACGCCGTCGGCGACCTTGCGCCCCTTGACGATGTCGGCGGCGGCGCGCAGGTCCTCGATCCGGCCGTTGGTGCATGAGCCGACGAAGACCGTGTCGACCCGGATCTCGCGCAGCGGCGTGCCCGCGGTCAGACCCATGTAGTCGAGGGCGTGCTGGGCGGCCGCCTTCTCGTTGTCGTCGCCCATCGTCTCGGGGTCGGGCACCGACTCGCTGAGCGGGAGACCCTGGCCGGGGTTGGTGCCCCACGTGACGAACGGCGTGAGCGTGTTGGCGTCGAGGTCGACCTCTGCGTCGAAGACCGCGTCGTCGTCGCTGCGCAGCGTGCTCCAGTCGGCGACCGCGGCATCCCAGTCGGCGCCCGTCGGCGCGTGCTCGCGACCCTGGAGGTAGTCGAACGTGGTCTGGTCGGGGGCGATCATGCCCGCGCGGGCGCCGGCCTCGATCGACATGTTGCACACCGTCATGCGGGCTTCCATGGACAGCGCCCGGATCGCGCTCCCCCGGTACTCCAGGACGTAACCCTGGCCACCGCCGGTGCCGATCTTCGCGATCACCGCCAGGGTGATGTCCTTGGCCGTGACCCCGGGCTGGAGCTCACCTTCGACGTTGACCGCCATGGTGCGGAACGGCTTGAGCGGCAGGGTCTGCGTCGCCAGCACGTGCTCGACCTCGGACGTGCCGATCCCGAACGCCAGCGCGCCGAACGCTCCGTGCGTGGACGTGTGCGAGTCGCCGCAGACGATCGTCATGCCCGGCTGGGTGAGGCCGCGCTGGGGACCGACGACGTGGACGATGCCCTGCTCGGCGTGGCCCATGGGAAAGAGCCGGACCCCGAACTCCTCGCAGTTGCGGCGCAGCGTGTCGACCTGGGTCTTGCTCACGAGGTCGGTGATCGGGCCGGGCGTGGTCGGGACGTTGTGGTCCTCGGTCGCGAGGGTGAGGTCGGGACGGCGGACCTGGCGGCCCGCGAGCCGGAGCCCGTCGAAGGCCTGGGGTGAGGTGACTTCGTGGATCAGGTGGAGGTCGATGTAGAGCAGGTCCGGCTCGCCCTCGGCGCGCCGAACCACATGCGCTTCCCAGACCTTCTCGGCCAGCGTTCCTGACACGTCTTCCACCCTCTTGTCCTGGTTGCGGCCCATCGCGGGCACGGCTTGGCCGTGCCCCGTCGTGAGCACGGCGCTGTGCTGCAATCCGAGGTTCGCACGCGGGACACGCCCACGGATTTGCGTCTCAGCGAATGAGACGTCAATATCAAGCCATGGACACAACCAGTGGAGTCGGCGTTCTCGACAAGGCAGCCATCGTCCTCGGCGCCCTCGAGGCCGGTCCGTCGACCCTCGCCCAGCTGGTCACCGCGACCGGGCTGGCCCGCCCCACGGCTCACCGGCTGGCCGTGGCCCTCGAACACCACCGCTTGGTCACGCGCGATCTCCAGGGCCGTTTCGTGCTCGGTCCACGCCTGGCCGAGCTCGCCGCCGCCGCCGGCGAGGACCGGCTCCTGGCCGCTGCCGGCCCGGTGCTCGGCGCGCTGCGCGACCACACCAACGAGAGCGCGCAGCTCTTCCGGCGCCAGGGCGACCACCGCATCTGCGTGTCCGCGGCCGAGCGCCCCGTGGGACTGCGTGACTCGATCCCGATCGGCGCGACGCTGTCGATGCTGGCCGGCTCGGCGGCCCAGGTGCTGCTCGCCTGGGAGGAGCCCGACCGGCTCCACCGCGGGCTGCACGGCGCCAAGTTCACCGCGACCACTCTCTCCGGCGTGCGCCGCCGCGGGTGGGCGCAGAGCGTGGGCGAGCGGGAAGCCGGCGTCGCCTCCGTGTCGGCACCCGTGCGTGGCCCGTCCGGTCGCGTCGTCGCCGCGGTGTCCATCTCGGGCCCGATCGAGCGGCTCTCCCGCCAGCCCGGCCGGCTGCACGCCGCCACCGTCATCGCCGGCGCCAACAAGCTCACCGAGGTGCTCGCGCGCCACCACGCGCAGCAACAGCAGCAGAACCACGCCTGAGGCGAGCGCTCCACGCGTTCCCACGACGACGAGGTATGCCGCGTGGCCCAGCCGGCCACGCGGCATACCTCGCCCTGCTGGCCGTGGGTAGTGTGACTATCCATGAAGATGTCGGAGCTGTCGGAGCGCAGCGGCACGACGGTGGCGACCCTCAAGTACTACCTGCGTGAGGGGCTCGTCCCCGCCGGGGAGAGCCTCGGCGCCACCCGGGCCGACTACTCCGAGATGCACCTCCAGCGGGTGCGGCTGGTCCGCGCGCTGATCGACGCGGGCGTCTCCGTCGCCCAGAGCAAGCGGGTGGTCGAGACCCTCGACTCTCCCCCGACCTCCCGGCACGACCTCCTCGGCAAGGCGCAGTACGCGCTGCCCGCCAGCCACCCCGACGTCGCCGTCAGCGCCGAGGTGACCGACCTGGTGGCCGGGCTCGGCTGGCAGGTGTCACCCGACTCGCCAGCCCTGCGCTCGCTGACCGGCGCGATCGCGGCGGCGAGGTCCGCCGGCGTGCCGCTCGAGCCGGAGTCGCTGACCGGCTACGCGCGGGCCACCGAGGGCATCGCCGCGGTCGACGTGGCCGCGGTGCCGCGCGACGACCTCGCCGCCGCCCTGCACCGGGTGGTGGCCGGCACTGTCCTGGTCGACCCGGTCCTGGCGGCACTGCGCAGACTCGCCCAGGAGCACGTCAGCAGCGGAGCCACCTAGGCTGGCTCACCCGTCCGGACCCGGACATGGGAGAAGCCCCCGTCCGTGGACGGAGGCTTCTACTGGTAGCCCCGACGGGATTCGAACCCGCGCTACCGCCTTGAGAGGGCGGCGTGCTAGGCCGCTACACAACGGGGCCCTAGCTGGTTGCCCGTGCACTCTGCAGTGCGCGGGCAGCGGAGAGAACCATACCGGCAGGAAGTGGATTTCTCCGAATCGGCGTGTGCCACAAGGGCTTGCGCCTGAGCTGGGGTACCAGGACTCGAACCTAGAATGACGGTACCAGAAACCGTAGTGTTGCCAATTACACCATACCCCAAGGGGGTATCACTTCCAGCGCGCCCGAAGGCCTTCATGGGAGTGAACCGAGACGCGATACTACCGGCCCCTCGGTCGCGTTCCCAAATCGGCTGTGAGTGGCGCCTGACACGTGTGGCCGGCAGGCGCCGACGACCTGCTCGACGCCCCCGACCTCAGGCGAGGTCGTCGTGCAGCCGGTGCAGGCGCGCCAGGGTCGAGGTCTTGCCGAGGATCTCCATCGACTCGAACAGCGGCGGGCTGATCCGCTGGCCGGAGACGGCGGTGCGCAGCGGCCCGAACGCGAACTTGGGCTTGATGCCCATCTCCTCGACGATCGCCGTGCGCAGGACAGCCTCGATCGCGGAGGCGCTCCAGCCGCTCTCGGACCCGAGCACCCCCGAGCGGGTGTCGTCGACGTCCTCGAGCGCCTTGGTCGCCGCGGCCAGGACCGCACCGGAGTCGTCCTTGAGCTGGGCCCGCGCGTCCTCGGCGATCTCGATCTCGTCGTCGCCGAGGAAGAACGGGCGCACCAGGGCGCTCGCCTCGGTGAGCAGGACCATGCGGGTCTGGATCAGCTCGGTGACCTTCTTCAGCCGGGCCAGCTGGCCCAGGCTCGGGTTGTCACCCAGCACCCCGTCGGCCTGCAGGAAGGGCAGCAACCGCGAGGCCAGCTCACCCACCTCGAGCCCACGGATGTAGACCCCGTTGAGCCAGTCGAGCTTCTTCAGGTCGAAGATCGGGCCGACCGGGTTGACCTTCTTCCAGTCGAAGTCCTCGCTGAACTCCTCGAAGGTGAAGACCTCGACGTCCTCGCCGGCGGCACCCTCCTTCGGCGGATAGGCAAGCAGCGCAAGGAAGTTCACCAGCGCCTCGGGCAGGTAGCCCTGCTCCTTGAACCAGGTCAGGCGGGCCGCGGGGTTCTTGCGCTTGGAGATCTTCGACTTGTCGGTGTTGCGCAGCAGCGGCATGTGCGCGAACTTCGGCGGCTCGAGCCCGAGGTCCTTGTAGAGCTGGATGTGCTTGGGGGTGCTGGAGATCCACTCCTCACCACGCACGACGTGGGTGATCCCCATCTCGTGGTCGTCGACGACGACAGCGAGGTGGTAGGTCGGGAAGCCGTCGCCCTTGAGGATCACCTGGTCGTCGGGACGCGGTGCTGACACGCGACCACGGATGAGGTCGTCGAAGGTCAGCTCGACGTCGTCGGGGATCAGCATCCGCACCACGGGGGTCTCGTTGAAGCCCGGCAGCTCGGCCCGCTCCTCGCGCGTCTTGCCGTGGCAGAGCCGGTCGTAGCCGGTGGGCTGCTTGAGCTTCTGCTGCATGTCACGCATCTGGGCGAGACGCTCGGTCGAGCACCAGCAGTGGTACGCGCGACCATCGGCCAGCAGCCGCTCGACGTACGGGCGGTAGGTGTCGAGCCGCTCGGACTGGCGGTAGGGCGCGAAGGGCCCACCCACGTCCGGCCCCTCGTCCCACTGCAGCCCCAACCAGTGCAGCGTCTCGAAGACCTGCTGCTCGCTGTCCTCCCTGAACCGCGCCCGGTCGGTGTCCTCGATGCGCAGCACGAACGACCCGCCCTGCTGGCGCGCGAAGGCCAGGTTGAACAGCGACATGTAGGCGGTGCCGACGTGCGGGTCGCCAGTGGGCGACGGCGCGACACGGAGGCGGGGTGCGGAGCTGGGCGTCTCAGTCATGGTGCCCCGATTCTAGGGACCACCCGAGAAGGTCCCGTCCGCCAGTCCCCCGCGACTTCTGGCCACCAGGACCTCACCAGACCCCCGATCCGGGCCACCCGTGCCCCACCAGTGGCAACAAGTCGGCACCCCCCGCGACTTCTGGCCACCAGGACCTCACCAGACCCCCGATCCAGGCGTCGCGTGCCACACCAGTGGCAACAAGTCGAGACGCCCCGCGACTTGTTGCCACCAGGACCTCACCAACCCACCCATCCGGGCCACCCGTGCCACACCAGTGGCAACAAGTCGCGGCCGAGGGCGGAGGTGGGTATGCCGCGCGGCCGGCCACGCGGCATACCTCGCTTCAGGGCGGCCGGGTCCGGCCTGAAGTGATCCTGAAGCGGGTCTTGGGACGGTTCTCCTGTCAGCAAGAAACCACCCGGACCGACTCCCCGAGGAGGAGAGAACGATGAACACCACGACCACCACCCAGACCACCCCGACTGCCCAGCCCACCTCCGCCGCGACCCCGGCTCCGGCATCCGCTCGTCGGGCTCCGCGTCGCCTCCGCCGGCGTCTCGCCGCCCTCGTCCTCGTCCTCGCCAGCGTCGCTGGCTTCGGCACCGTCACGGCAACTTCGGCATCTGCCTCGACCCCCAGCATCACCCTCTCGGCGAACTGCAACTACCGCTCGATCTCGGCCGAGGCGCCGGACCTGCACTGGTGGGGAGCCGGTTGGGCCGTCTCCTACCGGTTCAAGGTCTGGGAGTACAACACGTCGGGTTGGGTGCTCCGTCAGGTCTACCCCTCGTCCGGCTACCTCTCGACTCGCAGCGGTCTGGGCATGGGCAACGACGTCTTCACCTTCTCGGCCCGCTCCGGCTACGCGTACAACGTGAGCATCGAGATGTACTGGTACTACAACGGCATCTACCAGGGCTACCAGTACCAGTCCGAGATCCACTCGGTCTCAGGGATCTACGTCTCCCCGTCCGCGACCTGGTGCCGCGTGCAGTAGTCCACACGGACCACGGACCAGCGCAGAGCCGCCGACAGGCCCACCTGTCGGCGGCTCTGCGTTGTTTGGCGGTGTCCGGCCACCATGCCTCCTGCCTACGATGAGGCGCTCCGGCGCGGGCCGGGTGGCTGAGCAGCCGGAGGGTCGGTGGAGGTCAAGCTCCTGGGCAGCATGCAGGTCGTCGCGGACGACGGCTCCCCCGTCGACTGTGGAGGGCCCAAGCAGCGGGCCGTCCTCGCCCAGCTGGCCCTCGACCCCAACCACACCGTGTCCGTCGACCGTCTCGCGGAAGGCGTGTGGGGCGAACGTGTCCCGCCCCACTACCGCCAGAACCTCCAGGTCTACGTCTCGACCCTGCGCAGGGCCCTCGAACCCGACCGGCCAGCCGGCTCCCCGAGCCGCATCGTCGGCCACGGCGAGGGGTACGAGCTCGTCGCGGCCGTGGAGGAGATCGACGTGTCCCGCTTCCGCGGCCTGCTCACGGAGGCTGCGGACGCCCTGACCGCCGGTCGCCCCAAGGCAGCCGCCGAGCACTGCGCCACAGCCCTCGACGAGTGGCGGGGCGACCCGCTGGCCGACCTCGTGGGAGTGCCCTTCGCTGCTGAGTGGCTCGAACCCCTGCACCGCGACCGACTGCGCGGACGAGAGCTGCGGGCGGAGGCCAACGTGGCGCTGGCCCAGCACCAGGCCGCCCTGCCCGAGCTCGAGGAGCTCGTTGAGCAGCACCCGGATCACGAGCACCTGTGGGAGCTGCTGGTGACCGCTCTCGCGCGGGCGGGTCGACAGGCCGATGCCCTCGATGCCCTGCGTCGAGCCACGCGCTACCTGTCACAGGAGCTGGGGCTCGACCCGGGCCCCGCGCTCGCTGAGCTGGCCGAGCGCGTCCTCCACCAGGATCCGGCCCTGATGGGCAGCCGACCCCCGGCGATCCGGGCTGAGCCGGTCCCCGTTCCCCTGTCCCCGTCGATCGGCCGGGAGGAGGTCATCACCGCCACGGCGGACGCCCTGGACTCCCACCGCCTGGTCGTGGTGACCGGGCCCGGCGGGGTCGGCAAGACCCGCACCGCCCAGGAAGCGCTGGCGCGGCGGGACACCGACGGGGTGCGATGGGTGTCCTTCGCCGCCGAGCCGGGAACGGCGTCGGTCACCGACAACGTCGCACGCGCGCTGGGGGTCGCGCCGGACTCCCTGGGCGACCGGCTCGACGAGGAGCCGACCCTGCTCGCGCTCGACAACCTGGAGCACGTCGTCAACGCGCCGAAGGAGATCCGGGAACTGCTGGAGGCGCACCGCACGACGAGGGTGCTGGCGACATCCCGGGGTCCGTTGGGCCTGCCCGGTGAACACGTCGTGCCGGTGCCACTGCTCGACCCCCGGACCACGGCCCGGCAGCTCTTCGTGGAGCGCGCGGGGGCGGTGGTCCCGGGGTACACGGGCGCCTCGGACGCCGACGCGGTGGTGCAGCTCTGTGAGCTCCTCGACGGGCTACCCCTGGCCATCGAGCTGGCTGCGGCGCGAGTCGCAACGCTTCCTCCCACCGAGCTCCTCGGACGTCTCCCCCGCCCCGGCGACGTAAGTTCAGCAACGCCGAGCGGACGACAGTCGTCCCTGACCAGCCTGGTCCGATGGAGCCTCGACCTGCTCCGTCCAGCCGAACGGGTCGCCCTCGAGGCGCTCTCGGTCCTCGACGGCCCGCCGGACCGGCGCACCGCCTCAGCGGTCGTCGCTGCCGCGACCGGCGAGGGGCCGACGCGCGCGGATCCCCTGCTCGCCATCGAGGCGCTGGTCCGGCACGCCCTGGTCCAGCCCCTCGAGTCGCGGTCGGGGCGACGGTTCGGCCTGCTGCACACCGTGCGCGCGGTGTGCCTGACCGACCTCGAGACGGCCGGCCCCGCCGACCCCGGTGGCGTCACGACCGCAGCAGCGCGCCGCCACGCCGCCCTCCTCGCCGTGGCCGACCTGTGGCTCGAGGAAACGGAGCGGGTGGACTTCGAGGAACACGTCCCTGAGGAGTTCGTGGCCGGGGTGCAGGACGACCTGCCCATCCTCCGGCAGGTCGTCGAAGAGCTGGTCGGCAACCGACGACCCGACCGCGCGACCGCACTGCTGGGCAGCCGCCGTCGTGCCCTGGCCCTGCTCGGACGACAGGACGTCCTGCTCGACCTCATGCGGTCCGTTCTCGCGATGCCCCGCCCGGGGCCCTGGCTCCCGAGGGCCCAGATCGTCGCGGGGAGCGCGGCCTACGTCGTCGAGGGCCCTCAGGTGGCCACTCCCCTGCTCGCGGCGGTCGACCAGCTCGACCCCTCGGACACGGTGCACCGCGTGCTGGCCCACTGCTTCCGCGCCGTCATCGCCTCGGAGTGCGGGGACGACGATGCCGCGCGGGCCGAGGGTGACCTGGCGATCTCGGTGGCGACCGAGGCGGGCCACCGCGGGATGCGGCTTCGCGCCCACAGCGCCGCGGCGTGGGCGGCCACCAACCGTGGCGATGCGGCCGAGGTGGTCCGCCTCGGTCGGATCGGCCTCGACCTCGCCGTGGACGACACGGAGGCGATGTCGACGTTGGTGGACATCGCGCGAGGCCACCTCATGGCCGACGCGCCGGGGCAGGCCGTCCCCTTCGCCCAGGAGGCGGTGCGGCGCAGCCGGCGCATCGGCACCGGATACGTCCTGTGCGACGCGCTGCAGATGCTCGGCTTCTCCCTCGTGCGCGACGGGCAGCTGGACGACGGTCGTGGCGTGCTCGCGGAGTCCATCCGGCACTTCGCCCCGAGCGACCTCGGGTGGCAGCTCGAGACGATCGCGGGCATCGCCCTCGCCACCGTGGCCGGAGGTCCTGATGTGGAGGCCGAGCGGCTGCTCCAGGACGCGACGCGCGCGGCGGTGCGTGGCGGGTTGGGCGACTCTGCCGTCCCGATGGAGCTGGAGCCACTGGCCGCGCGGCTGTCCGTCGACCCGGTCGGGGTCGCGGTCGGGCCCGCTCCGTCGATCGCCGAGCTCAGGGACCGTGCCCTGGCCTGTGGCCGGGCCCCTGCGCAGGATGGCGGGCTCGTGCGCGCCACGTCGCCCACCTGACACCCGGAGAACACTGGGGTATGCCGCGTGGCCGGCCGCCCCGCGCTGAGCGCGACGACCCCGGCGGCATACCTCGCCTCAGCGGCGCACGAAGGTGTTGCTGAGCGTGCCGATGCCCTCGATCTCGACGTCCACCCGCTGACCCGGCTCGACGAGGCCGACCCCGGCCGGGGTGCCGGTGAGGATCACGTCACCGGGGAGGAGCGTGAACGCGGCGCTGACGTAGGACACCAGGGTCTCCACGTCGAAGATCATGTCGGCGGTCCGGCCGTCCTGGCGGGTCTCGCCGTCGATCCGGCTCTGGATCCGCAGGTCGGAGACGTCGAGCTCGGTGGTGATCCAGGGTCCCAACGGCGTGGACGTGTCGAAACCCTTGGCCCTGGCCCACTGCCCGTCGCCACGCTGCCAGTCGCGCGCGGTGACGTCGTTGGCACAGGTGTAGCCGTAGACGACCTCGGACACCCGCTCCCGCGGCACGTCCTTGGCGATCCGCCCGATGACGACGGCCAGCTCACCCTCGTAGGAGATCTCCTGCGCCCCGGCCGGCATGACGATGGGGTCGCCCGGACCGACGACCGCGGTGTTGGGGACGAGGAACATCAACGGCTGCGCGGGCGGTTCGCCGCCCATCTCCTTGGCGTGGTCGGCGTAGTTGCGACCGATGCCGATCACCTTGCTGCGCGGGATGACCGGCGCCAGGAGCCGGGCGTCCTCGAGCCGCACGGTCTCGCCCGTCAGCACGACCGGCTGGTAGAGCGGGTCACCCTGGACCTGGGCGATGAACTCGCGGCCCGGCTCCCCCTCGACGATGCCGTAGGAGGGGTCCTCACCAGTGGTGTATCTCGCGATGCGCACCCGAGGAGCCTATCCGGCCACCCACCCTGCAGGTTTCTCACCCAATTGGAACGAAACCTGCACGGCCCACGGCAGATCAGCGCCGCGAGAACTCGCGACGGTAGCGCTGGGGCGAAGTGCCCACGACGGTCTGGAAGTGGGTCCGCAGCAACGCCGCCGACCCGAACCCGCTGTGCGACGCCACCGACTCCACCGGGAGGTCGGTCGACTCGAGCAGCTCGCGAGCGCGCAGCACGCGTTGCTGGACGAGCCACTTGTGCGGTGTCGTGCCCGTCTCGGCGACGAAGCGGCGGGCGAAGGTGCGCTCGGACATCATCGCGAGGCGGGCCAGGTCCGGGACGGTGTGGGGGGCGTCGAGGTTCTCGGTGATGTGGTTGAGCACCGGCTGCATGCTCTCGCAGTCGACCTCGGGCAGCGGCGCCTCGACGTACTGGCGCTGGCCACCGTCGCGCTGCGGAGGCACGACCATCCGGCGGGCGATCCGGGTGGCCACCGTCGACCCCAGCTCGCGACGCACGAGGTGGAGCACCGCGTCGATCCCCGCTGCGGTGCCGGCCCCGGTGACGATCTGGCCGTGGTCGAGGTAGAGCACGTCCATCGACACCGTGGTCTTGGGGAACCGCTTGGCGAACGACTCCGCGTAGCGCCAGTGCGTCACCGCGGTCAGCCCGTCGAGCAGCCCGGTCTCGCCGAGGATGAACGCCCCCGTGCAGATCGACAGGATCGTGGCGCCGCGGGCGTGCGCACCACGGATCACGTCGAGCAGCTCCTCCGGGTACGTGTCGCGGACGCCACCCGCGGGCATGACCACGAGGTCGGCGTCCAGTGCGTCCTGCCACTGGTGCGTCGGCGTCAGCGCGCCGCCACTCGTCGTGGGCACGGGCACTCCGGCGGTCTCGCCGCACATCATGAAGGTGAACGGCGGCACTCCGTCGTCCGTGCGGTCGAGCCCGAAGACCTCGCACGCGATGGCGGTCTCGAACATCGCGACGGGGTCGGTGATCAGCGCAGCAATCGTGGACAGGGCCATGCCGACAGTATGGCAGAAAAACCTCCCTCAGCGACAGTTCTGCCACTCGTGGCTGCATTCGGTTGGGCGCATGATTTCAGTCATGGAAATCATCGTTTTCATCGCCTTCATCACTGCGCTGGTCTTCGCCCTCGAGCGTCACCACCGCCGCACCTGGTCGCTCCCGCACGCACCGCACGGAGCCGACTCAACCATCGCCTTCAGCGACCTCGACCACGACTGGGACCGCGTCCTGCACGACGCCGCTGCCCGCTCGTGACCACCCTCCCCGCGTCACGAGGGTGACCGCCTAGCCTTGGTGCCCATGGTCGCCGGGGTGCTCGAGCAGGCGGCGTGGCAGGCCCTTGAGGCCGACCACGCCGACCGGGTCGACGCCCTCACGGCCGGCCACCGCGAGCGTCGCCAGACCGGCACGGCCCACCCGGTCGAGGACTTCCTCTTCACCTACTACCCGTTCAAGCCCTCGCAGCTGCGCCGCTGGCACCCGGGACCCGACCTGGTCCTCGACGGCGCCGCACAGCTGGACCGCGGGTCGTGGCGGTTCTACCGCGACCTGGACGGCGGCAGTGTGCTCGACACGGCGGCATACCTGGAAGCGCGTGGTGCCACGGTCGAGTTCGTGCGCCGGCTCGTGACAGCCACCCACTCGCGGCCGGCGCAGCTCGGCTGCTTCGGCCTGCACGAGTGGGCGATGGTCTACCGCCAGTCGCCTGACGAGGTGCGACACTCGGCCTGGCCACTGCGCCTCGGCCCCACCGGCACCGACGAGGTCGTCGACGGGCTGCAGATCCGGTGCACGCACTTCGACGCCTTCCGCTTCTACACTCCCCCGGCCCGGTCCCTGAACGTCCTCCAACCCACCCGCGAGGACCAGGTCGCCCTCGAGCAGCCGGGCTGCCTGCACGCCGGCATGGACCTCTACAAGTGGTGCATGAAGCTGGCGCCGGCGGTGCCGAGCAGCCTCGCGCTCGACTGCTTCGAGCTCGCCCGCGAGATCCGCGAGCTCGACATGCGCGCCTCGCCCTACGACCTCGGCGCCCTCGGCTACGTGCCCGTCGCCATCGAGACCCCCCAGGGACGGGCCGAGTATGCCGCCGCGCAGCGCGACTTCGCGACGCGCGGACAGGGCCTGCGGGAGCGACTCCTGCAGGCCCTGGACGCGGTCGACGGTGGCTACTCGACCGGGTCGGTCGGGCTCTCAGCGCCCGCCTCGTCGTCCTCTGCCAGGATGCGGTAGAGCGAGCGACGGGCGTCGGCGAGCACCTTCTGGGCCGTCTCAATCTGGGTCGGCTGGCCGGCCATGACGACCTGTTCGACGGCGACGACGAGCTGGCCGATCTCCCGGCGCATCTCGCGGAAGCCCCGCTGCGGTGTCGTCGCGTCGGCGAACGCCTGGGCGAGCTCGTCGCCGTGCGTCTCCGCGTAGGTCCGACCGTCGTCGGTCAGCGCGAAGACCTTGCGGCGCGGGTCGTCATCGGACTCGTCCGGGGCAATCAGGCCCTCTTCGTCGAGCAGTCGCAGCGCGGGGTAGACCGAGCCGGGCCCGGGCTGCCACGAGCCGTCGGAGCGCTCGGCGATGGCGGTGATGATGCCGTAGCCGTTCATCGGCTCCTCGGCGAGCAGCGCGAGGATCGCCCGGCGGACGTCACCGCGCCGGCCGCGACGCGGACCGCGTCCGCCGCCGCGAGGGCCACGGCCTTCGCCGAAGCCCGCGAACTCGCTGCGGCCACGACGGGGTCCCCCGTGGTGTCCGTGGCCGGGCTGGCCGTCCTGCCCGCGGTTGCGACCGGGCTGGTCGTCGATGGACCGGCCTCGGCCGGCGTGGCCCCCTCGGCGGGGGTGGGACATGTGGATGTTCAGGTTCATGCGGTTCACGGGTTCTCCTACGAATGTGGTGGTGCGGGGGCCGTCACTCTGGTCGGGCGGCTCTCTCTCGCACGGTCGACAGTCTGTTGTCGATATATCGAATGATGCACCTATCGATATATCGATGTCAAGTTGCCAGCACCCCCGAGCCTGCAGCCTGAGCACCCCTCGGGGCGCCCGGGTTGCAGGGAGGCTGGCCACGGACCGGACCCGTGCACGCGTCGGTCTGGCGGCCCGTAGGCTGACCTACCGTGTCGAAGGTTCTGACGTCCCTGCCTGTTGGTGAGCGTGTCGGGATCGCCTTCTCGGGCGGTCTGGACACCTCTGTCGCCGTTGCCTGGATGCGGGAGAAGGGGGCGATCCCCTGCACCTACACCGCAAACCTGGGCCAGTACGACGAGCCCGAGATCGACACCGTCCCCGATCGGGCCGGCGCGTACGGCGCCGAGCTCGCCCGGCTCGTCGACTGCCGCTCGGCGCTGGTCGAGGAGGGCTTGTCCGCGATCGCCTGTGGCGCGTTCCACATCCGCAGCGGTGGCAAGACCTACTTCAACACCACTCCCCTGGGCCGGGCGGTCACGGGCACCCTGCTGGTGCGGGCCATGAAGGACGACGGCGTCGACATCTGGGGCGACGGATCCACCTTCAAGGGCAACGACATCGAGCGCTTCTACCGCTACGGCCTGCTGGCCAACCCGTCGCTGCGCATCTACAAGCCCTGGCTCGACGCCGACTTCGTCACCGAGCTCGGCGGCCGCAAGGAGATGTCCGAGTGGCTGCAGGCCCGCGACCTGCCCTACCGCTCCAGCACCGAGAAGGCCTACTCGACCGACGCCAACATCTGGGGCGCGACCCACGAGGCGAAGACGCTCGAGTTCCTCAGCGAGAGCATGGAGATCGTCGACCCGATCATGGGCGTCCCCTTCTGGGACGAGTCCGTGGCGATCCCCACCGAAGACGTGACCGTCCGCTTCGACCAGGGCCGACCGGTGGCCATCAACGGCCAGGTCTTCCCCGACGCCGTCGCACTGGTCGACGAGGCCAACACGATCGGTGGTCGCCACGGCCTCGGCATGTCCGACCAGATCGAGAACCGCATCATCGAGGCCAAGAGCCGTGGCATCTACGAAGCCCCGGGCCTGGCCCTCCTCTGGATCACCTACGAGCGACTGCTCAACGCGATCCACAACGAGGACACCATCGCCAACTACCACGCGGAGGGCCGCCGGCTCGGCCGCCTGCTCTACGAAGGCCGCTGGCTCGACCCCCAGTCGCTGATGCTGCGCGAGTCGCTGCAGCGGTGGGTCGCGTCGGTCGTGACCGGCGAGGTCACCGTGCGGCTGCGTCGCGGCGACGACTACTCGATCATCGACACCACCGGCCCCGCCTTCAGCTACCACCCCGAGAAGCTCTCGATGGAGCGCACCGAGGGCGCGGCCTTCGGCCCCGTCGACCGGATCGGGCAGCTGACCATGCGGAACCTCGACATCGCCGACTCCCGGGCCAAGCTCGAGCTGTATGCCGCGCAGGGCCAGCTCGTCGCGCGTCACCAGGACCTCGTGGGAGACCTGGAGCCCGGCGGCGCCAAGGCGATCTCGTCGAACCCGAGGGCGCAGGACGGCGAGGACGACGCCCTCGACCGGGCAGCCATGGAGTCCGGCACCGACTGACCGGAGCCGGCGGACCCGGGGCAAACGGGTCGACATGACCCGCGTCACACATCGTTCTCCCATGCGTCTCGTTACGCATGGAGGGCATGCAGGTCCCTGCGGGCGCGGCGGTGTACGGCGAGCCGGACCCGTCGACGGTCGACGACCCCGCGAGTCCGGGAGCCGCGTCTGACCTTGCGGCCGAGGACGACCTCGTGCTCTTGGCCGCCGTCCGAGCGGGCGACATGTCGGCGATGTCGGCGCTCTACGAGCGCCACTACGCCGCAGCGCTCCGCACCGCGCGCGCCGTCGGCGGTGCCGGCCTGGCCGACGACCTGGTCAGCGACGCGTTCTCCCGGGTGGTCACGTCCGTGCTCCACGGCTCGGGCCCGGACCGCTCGCTGCGGCCCTACCTCGCGACGACCATCCGCCACCTGTACGTCGACCGGGTCCGCAAGGGCGCCCGAGAGTTCCTCGTCGGGGACTCCGACGCGCTGGACCGGCTCCAGCCCGACGACAGCGACACGATCCTCGAGGAGAGCCTGGTGGTCGAGGTGCTCTCGACGCTGCCACCGCGGTGGCGGGAGATCCTGTGGCGCACGATCATGATCGGCGAGCCGTTGGCCGTCGCCGGGGCCAAGATGGGCCTCAATGCGAACGCCGCGGCCGCCCTGAGCTTCCGCGCCCGCGGCGGACTTCGCACCGCGTACCTCGCGCGGAAGTCCGCCGAGGAAGCGGGCCCGTCCGCCGAGGAAGCCGGTCGACAGCAGGCGGTCCGCGGTCCCGCCTGAGGCCGGGTGGAGCTCTGCGCAACCCGATGGCGGACGGTCCACGGTTCCTCTCAGGACAGCGGCTCCACGAGCCTCAGGTGGCGGTTGAGGTCGGGCGCAGGGGTTGCCACGAAGTAACCCTGCGCCAGGTCGAAGCCGAGGCCGCGCACCTCGGCAAGCTGGCCGGCGGTCTCGATCCCCTCCGCCAGGACCTCGATCCCGAGGGCCG
This sequence comes from Phycicoccus sp. Soil802, assembly GCF_001429605.1. Lineage (GTDB taxonomy): Bacteria > Actinomycetota > Actinomycetes > Actinomycetales > Dermatophilaceae > Pedococcus. The sequence goes on along the minus strand of NZ_LMSS01000004.1, from coordinate 173,796 downwards.
AGGCGATGTCGACCGCAGACTTCATGATCGCCCTTGCGACGTCGGTCGACCGTGGCTCCGATGCCCTGAGCGCCGCAGCGAACGAGCGGTCCACCTTGATGACGTCGACGGGCATGCGCTGGAGGCGAGCCAGCGAGGAGTAGCCGACGCCGAAGTCGTCGATCGCGATGCGGACCCCGAGCTGCGCGACCTCCCGGAGCAGCGACTCCGACCGCGGCGTGCCGGCCGCGGTCTCGGTCACCTCGAGCTCGAGCCGTTGCGGGTCGACCCCGAACTCGTCCAGGGCCTGCTCGAGCCGCTCGAGGAAGTCGTTCGCGTCGAGCTCTGAGTGGGACACGTTGAAGGCCACCCGGACCCCACCTCCGAGGGTGGCGAGCTTGCGGCAGGCCTGGCGGAGCATGAGCCCGCCGATGGGCACGAGGAGACCGGATGCCTCCGCCACCTCCAGGAACTCCGACGGCGGTAGCAGGCCGCGACGTGGGTGCTGCCACCGCAGCAGCGCCTCGGTCGCCACGACCTTGCCGGTGCGCAGGTCGTGCTGCGACTGGTAGTAGAGGAGGAACTCCTCTCGCGTGATGGCCCGCTGCAGATCGGCGACCAGGGACGCCCGCTCCCGGGCCTGCATCGTCATCGACGAGGTGTAGGAGCTCATCCGGCTTGGCCCGGCGGCCTTCGCGGCATACAAGGCGAGGTCAGCCCTGCCGACCAGCTCCTCGGACCGCGTGGTGCCCGGCCAGGCGCGGGCGCAGCCGACGCTCGTGGTCACGTGAAGCCGGTTGCCCCGCACGATGAAGGGCTCGGTGAACACGTCCTGGTAGGGCGCGAACAGCAGCTCGGCGAAGTCCGGCGGCGACGCCGGCTGCGTCACGACCGCGAACTCGTCCCCACCCAGGCGAGCGATGAAGTCGTCCTCCCTGCAGGCGGCCATCCGCAGGGCGACCTGGACCAGCAGCTCATCGCCCACCGAATGCCCCAGGGTGTCGTTGACGACCTTGAAGTTGTCCAGGTCGAAGATGGCGAGGTGGACCTCGCCGGCGCTCGGTTCGCCGTCGAGGACGGAGTCGAGGCTCTCCTGGAACCGGCGGCGGTTGGCCAGCGCCGTCAACGGGTCGGTCTCAGCGAGCCGCACCATCTCGAGGCCGTGGATGTGGGCCTGGGTGGTGTCGGCCCCCACCCCTCGCCAGCCGAGGACCCTCCCGTCCGCCGCCTTCCTCGGCTTGGCCGAGATGGCCCACCAGTGCTCCGATCCGCCGACCTGGACGTGGAGCAAGTGGTCACGGACGCCCACCCCACGCGCCATCGCGTCGGTGAGCAGCTCGACGGATCGACGCCCGTCGTCGGACGGGTGGGCGAGTCGCCCCAGCAGCTCCACCATCGTCAGCCGACGAAGCGACTCCACCGAGTAGCCGGACACTTCGGCGAGCCGTTCCGACGCGTGGGTGAGGGCGCCTTGGGAGTCGGTCTCCCACAGCCAGTCGCGTGAGCCGTCCTCGAAGTCGTCGAGGAGGAGCTCGACGACCTGGTGCTCCCGTCTGGCATTGATCTCGGCCAGCGTCCGTCGCCGGAACGAGTCGGCCAGGTAGACCACCCCGGCGACCAGCACCGCGCCGTAGACGAACATCTGGACCGTCAGCACGTCGTAGGCGGTCCGGTCCATCGCCAGGAAGGTGGGGGCAATGGTGGACACGTGGAGGACCACCCACAGCGTGCCGACCGACCTGACCGTCGAGAGCGCCACCGCCCCGGCCCCCAGGATCCCCGCGATGGACGCCACCAGGACCAGCTGTCGATCCGGGTCGATCCGCGGGAGCAGGTAGGCGGCCAGGATCGCGTTGAGGGAGGCCTGGAGCGTGACCTCGAGCATCGAGATGCGGTGGTACCGGCGCCTCAGGACGGCGGTCGGCCTGGGCGGGGAGGCTCGCTCACCGAGCCACCAGACCACCGCACGCAGAGCAGCCGCGGGCAGCGCCAGGCCCACCCACACCAGGGCAAAGACGGGGTGACCGGGCAGGGCGATGTAGAGGGTCACGACGATGATGTTCGTGGCGTTGGCCAGGTTCGCGCGTGGCGCCACCTTCATCGCGGCGAGGACCTGTCGACCGAAGATCTCGTCCTCGATGCCCTCGAGCCCGGCTACTCCTGGTTCATCCACGGGCCTCCGTCCCTCGTGACTCGTCCCCTGCGGGTGGTCTCGCCTCCAGACGTCCCAGGGGCAGCACCCATTACGCGGTGTCCAGGATGCGAGAGGCGAGGGGCGCGCCGCGGCGACGCCCACGCACGGTGGAGTCCCTAGCGGACGGGCACCCCGGCGCGCACCAGGCCGTACGTGACGCCGTCGACCAGGGCCTGCCACGAGGCCTCGATGATGTTGCCGGCCACGCCGATGGTCTCCCACGACGTCGAGCCGTCGGAGGTCTCGATGAGCACCCGGGTGACCGCGTCGGTGCCGTGGGCGGCATCGAGGATGCGCACCCGGAAGTCGATCAGCTCGAGCTTGTCGAGCTCGGGGTAGGCGGGCGCCAGCGCACGGCGAAGCGCGTGGTCGAGGGCGTTGACGGGTCCGTTGCCCTCACCGGTCGCCACGACCCGCTCGCCGCCCGCGAGGACCTTGACGGTCGCCTCGGACAGCGCGTCCTCGTCGCCACGCGCGTCGGTGATGACCCGCCAGGACTCGACCTCGAAGAAGTCGTAGCCGCCGCCCTCGACCTCACGGCGCAGCAGCAGCTCGAAGGAGGCGTCGGCCGCGTCGAAGGTGTAGCCCCGCAGCTCGAGCTCCTTGACTCGGGCCAGGACACGGATCAGCAGGTCGTTGTCGTCGGACAGGTCGTAGCCCAGCTCCCGGCCCTTGAGCTCGATGCTGGCGCGTCCAGCCATGTCGGACACCAGCATCCGCATGTCGTTGCCCACGTGCTGGGGGTCGGTGTGCTGGTAGAGGTCGGGGTCGACCTTGATCGCGCTCGCGTGGAGACCGGCCTTGTGGGCGAACGCGCTGGCCCCGACGTAGGGCTGCCGGGAGTAGGGCGGGACGTTGGTGATCTCGCTGATCGAGTGGGCGATCCGGGTCGCCTCGCGCAGCCGGTCGGTCTCGAGCAGCGGCAGCCCCCGCTTGATCTGCAGGTTGCTGACGACTGTGAGGAGGTCGGCGTTGCCCGTGCGCTCGCCGTAGCCGTTGATGGTGCCCTGCACGTGCGTCGCCCCGGCGTCGACGGCCGCCATGGAGTTGGCCACCGCGCAGCCGGTGTCGTTGTGGCAGTGGATGCCGACCCGCGCCGAGGTCGCGCCGACCGCATCGGCCACCACGTCCGCGATCTGGTCGGGCAGCATGCCGCCGTTGGTGTCGCAGAGGGCGACGACCTCGGCACCGGACTCCATCGCCGCCCGCACGACCTCGAGCGCGTAGTCGCGGTTCGCGGCATACCCGTCGAAGAAGTGCTCGGCGTCGAGGAAGACCCGTCGCCCCTCCCCCGCGAGGAACGACACGGTGTCGCGCACCATGGCGAGGTTCTCCTCGAGGGTGGTGCGCAGGGCCGACTCCACATGGCGCACATGGGACTTCGCCACCAGAGTCACCACCGGCGCCTGGCTGTCGAGCAGGGCGCGCACCAGGGGGTCGGTGGCCGCCTGGCCACCGGCCCGCCTGGTCGCGCCGAACGCTGCGAGCGTCGCATTGCGCAGCCGCAGCTCGGTCTGGGCGCGGGCGAAGAACTCGGTGTCCTTCGGGTTCGCGCCCGGCCAACCACCCTCGATGAAGCCGACCCCGAGCTCGTCGAGGTGCATGGCGATGGCGAGCTTGTCCGACACGGAGAGGTTGAGCCCCTCCTGCTGCGCGCCATCGCGCAGGGTGGTGTCGTAGACGTGCAGGTCGCTCATCGTCATTCCTCGCCGAGTCGTCATTCGGTGTCCTGGTGGTCATTCTCCCCGTCATCGCGCCCCTCTGCCCGGCTGGGGTGTGCCGGCGAGGCCTGTGTCCGTGTCTCCACGAACGCTGTGTCTCCACAAAGCAAAAGACCCCCCGGGTGTGGGAGGTCTGCGCGACGAGAGGTCTCGTCGCGCTAGTCGATAATCACCATGGTGGTAGCCATGTGCCAGGAGGTCACGGGATCACTGTGGCAGGTGCTGTCCACCGACTGAACCCCCGGTCCGCCATCTGGTCACGCTGTTCTGCGGGTCGAGGTGAACCCGCCGGTGATGGCGGGCGTGTTCACCTCGACTCGGAGGCGGAGTCGCGGTGTTGGCGCGCGGCAGCCACGAGTGCGTCGAAGAGCCTCGGGTCGTCGCCCACCTCGGGGTGCCACTGGACGCCCAGCCGGAACCGCGCAGCGGGGTCCTCCATCGCCTCGAGGGTGCCGTCCGCCGCCCACGCCGACGGCTCGTACCCGGGGTGGGTCAGCACCGACTGGTGGTGGTAGCTCGGCACATCCGTCACGTCTCCGAGCAGGCTCGCGATGCGGGTGCCGGGGACCGTGGTGACCACGTGGTGGCCGTAGACCGCGACACCCGGCGAGTGGTCGACGTGCCCGACGCGGTCGGGCACGTGCTGCTCCAGGACACCGCCGGCCGCGACGGCCATCACCTGCATGCCGCGGCAGATGCCGAGCAGGGGCAGGTCGGCCTCGGCCGCAGCCGTGGCCAGGGCGAGCTCCATGGCGTCGCGGTCGTGGCGCGCTTCCTGCACCTCCGGGTGTCGCTCGGGCGCGGCATACCGGTCCGGGTCGACGTCGGCGCCGCCGGCGATCACCAGCCCGTCGATCCGCGACACGATGTCGCGGGCGACCACGTCGTCCGCGTCGGCCCTCGGCGGGATGACGAGGATCGTCCCGCCCGCCGCCTCGACCTGCCGGACGTAGTCGTGCGGCAGGACGACGCTCGGCACGTCCTTCCAGTCACCGCGGCTCGCCGGCTCGACGTAGCAGGTGATCCCGATGAGCGGTCGGCTCACGCAGACCTCACAGGGGGGTCACGTAGGCGGCGGAGATCCCTCCGTCGACCAGGAACGTCGAGGCGGTCATGAAGCTCGACTCGTCGGAGGCCAGGAAGAGCACCGCGTTGGCCATCTCCTCCGGCTCGCCGAACCGGCCCATCGGCACGTGCACGAGCCGGCGGGCCGCCCGCTCCTCGTCCTTGGCGAACAGCTCCTTGAGCAGCGGGGTGTTGACCGGCCCCGGGCACAGCGCGTTGACCCTGATCCCCTCGCGGGCGAACTGCACCCCGAGCTCGCGCGTCATGGACAGCACGCCGCCCTTGCTGGCGCTGTAGGAGATCTGCGACGTCGCGGCGCCCATCACCGCGACGAACGACGCCGTGTTGATGATCGACCCGGACTTCTGCTCCAGCATGTAGGGCAACGCCGCCTTGCAGCACAGGTAGACGCTGGTGAGGTTGACCTCCTGCACCCGGCGCCAGGCATCGAGGTCCGTGTCCAGGATCGAGTCGTCCTCCGGAGGGCTGATGCCGGCGTTGTTGAACGCGATGTCGAGCCGCCCGAACTTCTCCTTCGCCGTCGCGAACAGGCGGTCGACGTCGTCCTTGGCGGCGACGTCGCAGTGGACGTAGGCGCCCCCGATCTCCTCGGCCAGGGCTTCCCCCGCCGCGTCGTCGAGGTCGCCGACGACGACCTTGGCGCCCTCCTCGGCGAACCGGCGGACAGTCGCGAGACCGATGCCGGAGCACCCGCCCGTGACGACGGCCACCTTGCCCTCGAGCCTGCCTGCCATGTGATGTCCTCTCAGGAAGTTGTTGAGTCAGTTCAGGGTGGAAATGCTGCGACTCGAAATGAAGACGTTCTTGACGTCGGTGAAGGCGTCGAGGGCGTCGGGACCGAGCTCGCGCCCGATCCCCGACTGCTTGAAGCCACCGAAGGGTGTGGAGTAGCGGACGCTGCTGTGCGAGTTGACCGACAGGTTGCCCGCCTCGACGCCGCGGGCCACGCGCAGGGCGCGTCCCACGTCGCGGGTCCAGATCGACCCCGACAGCCCGTAGGCCGTGTCGTTCGCCTTCGCGACCGCGTCCGCCTCGTCGTCGAACGGCATGACGGCCACGACCGGTCCGAAGACCTCCTCCTGCCAGACCCGGTCGGTCGTCGCCCTCGGCAGCACCACCGTGGCCGGGTACCAGTACCCGTCCCCGGTCGGCGCCTCGCCGCGGAAGGCGACGTCGACGTCCTCGGTCGCCTCCTCGACGTAGGAGCGCACCGTCTCGCGCTGGCCGGCGCTGATGAGCGGTCCCATCTCGGTGCCCTCGGCGCCGGGATCGGACACCACGACACCCTTCACGGCCGGCTCGAGGAGCTCCATGAACCGGTCGAAGACGCTGCGCTGCACGAGGATCCGACTGCGCGCACAGCAGTCCTGCCCCGCGTTGTCGAAGACTCCGTAGGGAGCCGTGGCAGCCGCGGTCTCGAGGTCGCTGTCGTCGAACACGATGTTCGCGCTCTTGCCGCCGAGCTCGAGGGTGATCCGCTTGACCTGGTCGGCGGCGCCGCGCATGATCCGCTGGCCGACGGCGGTCGACCCGGTGAAGCAAACCTTGCGCACCGAGGGGTGGGTCACGAAGCGCTCGCCGACGACGGACCCCTTGCCCGGGATGACCGTGAAGACGCCCTCGGGGATCCCGGCCTCCAGGGCCAGCTCGCCCAGCCGGATCGCGGTCAGCGGGGTCAGCTCAGCAGGCTTGAGCACCACCGTGTTGCCCGCAGCAAGCGCCGGGGCGAAGCCCCAGCCGGCGATCGGCATCGGGAAGTTCCAGGGGACGATGATGCCCACCGTGCCGAGCGGCTCCTTGAAGGTGACGTCCAGTCCGTCGGCCACGGGGATCTGCCGGCCGAACAACCGCTCGGGGGCCGCCGAGTAGTAGGCCAGCACGTCGCGGACGTTGCCTGCCTCCCACCGGGCGTTGCCGATGGTGTGACCGGAGTTGGCCACCTCGAGCTGGGCGAGCTCCTCGCTGTGCGCGTCGACCTGCTCGGAAAACCGTCGTAGCAGGCGTCCCCGGTCGGCGGGCGCCACGGCACGCCACGCCGGCCCAGCAGCTTCGGCCGCCTCGATCGCCGCGTCGGTCTGCTCGACGTCGGCCAGCGGGACCTCGGCCACCACGGCTTCGGTGGCGGGGTTGACGACCTGGTGCACGCTCACAGCCGCTCGAACCCCCTGACCCGCTCCCAGTCGGTCACCGCGGCGTTGAAGGCGGCGAGCTCGACGTCGGCGGCGTGCGCGTAGTGGTCGACCACGTCGTCGCCGAACGCGCCGCGGGCGAACTCCGAGGCCGCGAACAGGTCGCGCGCCTCGGCGAGGGTCGACGGCACGCGGTCCTTGTCGGACGCGTAGGCGTTGCCCTCGAAGGCCGGCTCGAGCGCGATCTCCTCGCGGATGCCGTGCAGCCCTGCGGCGAGCATGCCCGCCACCGCGAGGTAGGGGTTCACGTCACCACCGGGCACGCGGTTCTCGACCCGCAGACCGGCACCGTGGCCGACGACCCGCAGCGCACAGGTGCGGTTGTCGGTGCCCCACGCGATCGCGGTCGGGGCGAACGACCCGGGCTGGAACCGCTTGTAGGAGTTGACGTTCGGGGCGTAGAGGAGCGTGAGCTCGCGCATCGTCGCCTGGATGCCCGCCACGAAGTGCTCGAAGACGGCGCTGCGCCCATCCTCCTTGTCGTCGTCCGCGAAGACGATCCCCCCGTCGGTGCCGCGCAGCGAAAGGTGGATGTGGCACGAGTTGCCCTCGCGCTCGTCGTACTTCGCCATGAAGGTCAGCGACTTGCCATGGTTGGCCGCGATCTCCTTGGCCGCGGTCTTGTAGACCACGTGGTTGTCACAGGTGCGGACCACGTGGTCGTAGAGGAACGCGATCTCGTGCTGGCCGAGGTTGCACTCACCCTTGGCGCTCTCGACGGTGACGCCCCCGGCATACATCTCGTTGCGGATGTCGCGCAGCAGCGGCTCCACGCGGGTGCCGCCGAGGATCGAGTAGTCGACGTTGTAGCGGTTGGCCCCGGTGAGGCCCTGGTAGCGGCGGTCCCAGGCCTGGTCGAAGGAGTCCTCGAACACGATGAACTCGAGCTCGGTGCCGGTGAGGGCGGCGAAGCCGAGCTCGGCGGCCGCGTCGACCTGGGCCTTGAGGACCGAGCGTGGCGACTCCCGGACGAGACCGCTGCCGTCGAGCCACGACAGGTCGCACTGCACGGTCGCCGAGTAGGGCTGGCCCGGGGTTCGGCGCAGGGTGTCGAGGTCGAGGTCGAACATCATGTCGCCGTACCCGCGCTCCCACGAGCTGATGGCGTAGCCGTCCACGGTGTTCATGTCGACGTCGACCGCGAGCAGGTAGTTGCACCCCTCGGTGCCGTGACCCAGCACGGAGTCGAGGAAGAACTGGGCGTGGATCCGCTTGCCCTGCAGGCGACCCTGCATGTCGGTGAACGCGACGATGACCGTGTCGACCACCCCGGAGGCGATGTCGGCACGGAGCTGCTCGACGGTGAGCTGCGGTGGAGCGGTCATGCGGGTCTCCTGGTCTGTCGCGTGGTCGTGAGCGTGGTCGTGAGCGTGGTCGTCGTGAGCGTGGTCGACGCGAGCGTGGTCAGCGGGCGCCTGGTCATCCGATCAGCCCTCTCAGCAGGGCGGCCGTGGCGTCGCAGTGCTCCTCCATCGCCTCGCGGGCACGGGCGTCGTCGCCGTCGAGGATGGCCCGCACGATCGCGTCGTGCTGGTCGTTGGAGTGGGCGATGTTGGTCGGCAGCACGGGGATCGCGGAGAGCAGCTCGTTGAGGGCCGCCTGGGCGCGCGTGACTGCCTCGATGAGCATCGGCGAACCCGACAGGGTGGCCACGGCCAGGTGGAAGCGGCTGTCGGCCAGTCGGTGGGCCGCGTTGTCCGGCGCCTCGCGGGCTGCCTTGGCGCTCTCGACCAGCCAGGCCCGCTGGTCGGCGGCGAGGGCTCGCGTCGCGGTGAGCGCGGCCGCGCCAGGCTCGACGACCCGGCGGAAGTCGATGGCGTCCGCGAGCGCCGCACCGGTCCGCACCGGCACGGACCCGGCCCGGCTGCCGGGCTCCAGCCCTGCGTAGGTCACGACGCTGCCGCCCCCTCGCCCACGGCGCGTCGTGACCAGTCCCGAGTCGCGCAGCGCGGCGATCGCCTCGCGCAGCGTGCTCCGGCTGACCCCCAGCCGGTCGGCGAGCTCGCGCTCCGGCGGGAGCTGCTCGCCGTCGGTGAAGACGCCGAGCCGGATCGCCGTCGCGAGCTGCTCGACTGTCGACTCGAAGGCGTTGCCCGACGCCGGCCGGAGGACGACGTGGGGCAGCGACATCCTCGGCTGGGCGGAGCTCACCGTCCGATCCAATACCCCCGGCGGGTGGACGTCAATGGTCTGGGATAAGACCTTTAACTGGTTCATGTTGTGTCGTCTCCCCCGCGTCCGAGCTTGCGGCCCTCCGGGTCGAACGGCGGACGCAGCGACAGTCGCACCGGCCACCGCTCCCCCGCGAGGTCGACGGTCCACGTCCCCTCCTCGAGCCAGTCCTTCGTAGCAGTGCCGGAGGCCCGGTCGCCGACCAGGGCCAGGCCGACGGAGACCCCCACGGTCGCGCCCCAGGCCGCACTGGTGACCTGTCCCGCGGGCTCACCGTCGCGGAGCAGCAGCTCGCCACCCCAGAGGTATGCCGTGGGGTCACCCACCACGAGTGACACCACCCGGCGGGGCGGCGGGACGAGGCGGGAGGCCTCCACCGCCGACCGACCGAGGAAGTCGACGTCGCCGCGCAGCTTGCAGGCGAAGGTCAGCCCGGCCGCGACCGGGCCGGTGTCGGTGGTGAGCTCTCGGGCGAAGGCGCGGTAGCCCTTCTCCAGCCGCATGGACTCGATCGCGTAGTAGCCGGCCGGGACGACCCCGAGGTCCGCGCCGACGCGGAACAGGTCCTCGTAGACCGACCGCGCGAGCTCGGTCGGGACGTAGAGCTCCCACCCGAGCTCGCCGACGTAGGTGATCCGGGTGGCCCGCACGAGCGTCGTCCCCACCACGACCTCCCGACTGGTGCCGAACGGGAACGACGCGTCGTCGAAGCGGTCGGCGCTCAAGGCCTCGAGCAGCTCGCGCGAGCGCGGCCCCATGACGCCGAACACGGCATACGAGCCGGTCACGTCGACGACGCCGACGCGGGCGTCGCCGGGCACGTGTCGCCGGATCCAGTCGAGGTCACGCACCGTCGTCGCGGCGCTGCTGACGAGGAAGAAGTCGGTCGCGGAGGTCCGCGTCACGGTGAGGTCGGCCTCGTAGGTGCCGCGCTGGTTGAGCATCGCCGTGTAGACCGCCCGGCCCACGGGCACGTCGACGTCGGCCGAGCAGAGCCACTGCAGCGCCCGGACGGCGTCGGGTCCGGTCACGACGTACTTGGAGAAGGACGTCTGGTCGAAGACCGCCACGGCCTCGCGGGTGGCTCGCTGCTCGGCCACCGACCAGTCCACCCACTTCGGTCGCTCCCACGCGTAGTCGAGGACGGGCGCCACCCCCGGCGGCGCGAAGACGTTGGCCCGCTCCCAGGCGTTGCGGCTGCCGAGGCAGGCGCCTTGGGCGACCAGGAGGTCGTGCACGGGCGAGATCCGTTGCGGCCGTGCGGACTCCAGCTCGCGGTTGGGCCACGGCACGGCGTAGTGCAGCCCCAGCACCTCGCCGACCCGCGCTCGCAGCCACGCGTTGCTCCCTGACAGCGCCGAGAAGCGCCGGAGGTCCACGCCGATCAGGTCGGACGTGGGCTCCCCCTCGACGATCCACTCGGCGAGCGCCCGGCCCGCGCCGCCGGCCGACGCGATCCCGACCGAGTTGAAGCCGGCACCCACGAAGAAGCCGGGCAGCTCGGGCGCCTCGCCCAGGAGGAACTGGTTGTCGGGCGTGAAGCTCTCGGGACCGTTGTAGAACTTGCGGATCCCCGTGTCGGCGAGTGCCGGGATCCGGTGCACCGCACTGTCCATGAGCACCTCGAAGTGCTCCCAGTCCTCGTCGAGCAAGGCGAACTCGAAGGGATAGGGGATCTCATCGGGCGACACCCAGGGCTTGGCCACCGGCTCGAACCCACCGACCAGGAGACCCCCGACCTCCTCCTTGACGTAGGTGTAGCCGTCCGGGTCGCGCAGGATCGGCAGGTCGCGGTGGACCCCGGCGACCTGGTCGGTCACGACGTAGAAGTGCTCCGCGGAGTGCAGGGGCACCGTCACGCCGGCCAGCGCGCCGACGGCCTTGGCCCACTGTCCCGCGCAGTTCACCACGAACTCCGCCTCGATGTCGCCCTGGTCGGTGGACACCCCTGCCACCCGGCCGGCGCGGGTCGTGACACCGGTGACGCGGACCCGCTCGACGATCGTGGCGCCCCCCATGCGCGCGCCCTTGGCCAGCGACTGCGTGAGGTCGGTCGGGTTGGCGCGTCCGTCGCCCGGGAGCCAGATCGCCCCGAGCACGTCGTCGACCCGGATGAGGGGGAAACGGTCGAGCGCCTGGTCGGGGGTGAGCAGCTCACAGTCGAGGTCGTATGCCGCGGCGCTGGCGACGGTGCGCCGCAGCTGCACCATGCGCTCGGGCGTCCGCGCGACGGTGAGGCCGCCGCAGACGCGGTAGCCGGTGGTCAGCCCGGTCTCGTCCTCGAGCCTCGAGTAGAGGTCCGTGGAGTACTGCACGAGCCGGGTGCCGGCCTCGCTCGCCCTGAGCTGCCCGACGAGTCCCGCTGCGTGCCAAGTGGTTCCGCAGGAGAGGGTGCCCTGCTCGAGGACCACGACGTCAGTCCACCCGAGCTTGGTGAGGTGGTAGGCGACGCTGCAGCCGATCACCCCACCACCGACGACGACGACGCGGGCGCGCTCGGGGACCCCGCTCATGCGGGACCACCGGCGGCGTCGAGCAGGTCGTCCAACCGCCGGCTCGTCAGCAGCGGCAGGGCCAGCTCGTGGCGCTCCATCGCGAAGTCCCAGAAGTCGTGGTCGACGTCGGACACACCGTGCTGGATCGCCCCCCACAGCGTCCACGCCCACCGCCCGGCCAACCCCCACAGCTCGGCGCGAGCGACCAGCCGGGGGGTGGCCCTCCCGTGGTAGGCCTCGACCAGCTCGACCAGGTGGTCGTGGTCGAGCTGCGACTCGTTGACGAGGTTCCCCAGCTCGAAGGAGGCCTCGTTCATCCCCGAGTACTCGTAGTCGATGAACCGGAGGTCTCCCCCGTCGTCGAGGACGTTGGCGGCCAGCAGGTCGTTGTGGCACGGCACGAGCGGCTCGGGCCGGGAGGCGAGCGCAGCCTCGACGCGGGCCGCGGCCGGCGCCAGCGCGTCGTAACCCTCGGGCACGGCATACCCGCGATCGCGGACGATCCGCAGGTAGCCGCGCTGCACCTCGAACATGTCGAAACGGGAGGCGAACTCGGGGCCGCCGTGGAGCCGGCGCGCGGCCGCTGCGACGCGCGGGAGGTTGGCGGCCACGTCGTCCGGGCCGTAGGTGCGTCCGGGGAGGAACTCGACGACGAGGACTCCCTCGCCGGGCAGGTAGTCGACGACGGGGGCGCCGACGCCGACCGAGGCTGCCACGGTGCTGTTGTGCCACTCGTGCTCGCGGTCGATCGCCAGCAGCTCGGTGCCGGGAGGTGAGATCCGGACGACGACGTCGTGCGTCGGCGTCCGGACCCGGTAGTTGTGGTTGGTCAGACCGCCAGGGAGCTCGGTGACCTCCAGAGGCTGCCCCAGCCGGGGCAGCCTCTGGAGTGCCTCGTCGAGTGAGAGGCCCGAGGTCACTCCCCGAAGGCCTCCACCACGGCCTGGTCGATGGTGTGCTTCGGGCCCTTGAACCAGTGCCGCGCCGAGACCTGCCACCAGATCCACAGGATGACCAGCGAGCCGATGGTGAGGATGGGCGCGTAGTTGACGAACTTCCAGTCGAAGCCATCGCTGAACGGCACGCCGGCCGGGACGAAGGGCAGGATGAAGTAGATCGAGATGATCGCGATCTCGATGACGGCGATGATGTTCATCCACTTGTACTTCGCGCCGTTGTTCCAGCTGCCGGGCTGGAACGCGTCGCCCATCCGCCAGCGCAGCCAGATCGGGATGAGGAACGCGAGGTAGAGCCCGATCACGGCCACCGAGACCACCGCGTAGAAGGCGACCGGCACGATGAGCGGCGACTCGTCCGTGCCGATGTTGACCTCCTTCAGCGCGGGGAGGGTGATCAGCGCGGCCACGACGGCCACCAGCATCACGGCGTTGGCCGGCACCCTGGCGCCCGACAGCGAGGACCACAGTCGGGATCCCGGGATCGCGCCATCACGACTGAACGCGAACGTCATCCGGGAGGCACTGGTCATGCACGACGTGGTGCAGAAGAACTGGCCCACTGCGGAGATGAGCAGGATCGTGCCGGCCCACTTGCTGTCCATGGCGTGGGTGAAGATGTAGGCCACTCCACCGCCGCCGACCCCTGCGTTGTCCGGCAGTCCCTTGTCGTTGTCAGGGACCGCGAAGAGGAAGCACAGCAACAGGATCCAGCCGCCGATGGCGGAGTAGAAGATCGACTGCCAGATGCCCTTCGCCGCTGCCTTCGACGCTGAGGCGGTCTCCTCGGAGAGGTGGGCTGACGCGTCGAACCCGGTGATCGTGTACTGCGTGAGCAGCAGGCCGAACGGCAGCACGAGGAACCAGTACTTCAGCGAGCTGTTGCTCCCACCGCTGTAGCCGGAGTTGTTGAACCGCTCCGTGAACACGTAGGAGAAGCTCTGGTGGTGGTCGGGGATGAAGATGAGCATCAGGATCACGATGGTCGCGCCGACGACGTGCCACCAGACCGAGACGTTGTTCATGATCGCCATCAGGTGGCCGCTGAAGATGTTGAGCACCGAGGCGAGCGCGAGCAGGATCACGAAGAGCCAGAACACCCTGGTGAGCGAGTAGCTGTCGGCGTAGCCCTTCGAGAAGGTGCTCAGCGTGAGGTCGAGGAAGGTGGCGCAGCCGTAGGCGACCGAGGCCGTCACGGCGATGAGGCCGATCAGGTTGAGCCACCCGGTGAAGAAGCCGGCCCGCGCCCCGCCCATCTTGCTGGCCCACCAGTAGATGCCACCCGAGGTCGGGTAGGCCGAGACCAGCTCGGACATGGTGAAGCCGATGAGGAGGATGAACGCCGACACGATGGGCCAGCCCCACGAGATCGCGATGGGCCCACCGTTGTTGAAGCCCTGGCCGAAGGTGGTGAAGCACCCGGCCAGGATCGAGATGATCGAGAACGAGATCGCGAAGTTCGAGAAGCCGGACCAGGAGCGGTTGAGCTCCTGCTTGTAACCGAGCTCGGCGAGGCGGCGCTCGTCATCGGACAGTGATCGCACATCGGACACAGCAGACTCCTAGTCCACGCAACGAAGGTGAGCGAATGCTTCACCCAGCGGGCTGGGCCTGTCAATGGTCCGAACACAAACCAATAGCCCGAACCCAAACCAAAAGGTATGCCGCCCGCTCCAGGGGAGCGGGCGGCATACCGATGGCGCGTGGGGCCTCAGACCAGGCGGGTCAGCCAGCCGTGGGTGTCCGCGGTGCGGCCGTACTGGATGTCGAGCAGCCGCTCACGGATCGAGCGGGTGACCTCGCCGTAGTCGACACCGCGTCGGTGGTCGCACGAGCCGCCGGCCCAGCGCAGCTCGCCGACGGGGGTGATGACCGCGGCGGTGCCGCACGCGAAGATCTCGACGATGTCGCCGCTGGCCGCCCCGTCCTTCCACTCCTGGATGGGCACCCGCCGCTCCTCCGGCTCCAGGCCCATCTCCTTGGCGAGCGCCAGCACCGACGAGCGGGTGACGCCCTCGAGGATCGACCCGGTGAGCTCGGGCGTGACGAGCCGGTTGTCCTTCGTGACGAAGAACAGGTTCATGCCACCGAGCTCCTCGACGTAGGTGTGCGTCGAGGCGTCGAGGAAGACGGCCTGGTCACAGCCGTTCTCGATGCCCTCGAGCTGTCCCGCGAGGCTGGAGGCGTAGTTGCCGCCACACTTCGCGGCGCCGGTGCCGCCCTCGCCGGCCCGCGCGTAGTCGGTGGAGAGCCACAGGGTCACCGGCTTGATGCCGCCGCTGAAGTACGCGCCGGCCGGCGAGGCGATCACCGAGTAGGTGACCTCCGACGCCGGGCGCACCCCGAGGAACGCCTCGGAGGCGTACATGAACGGGCGGAGGTAGAGGCTCGACTCCCCGCTGGCGCCCGACGGCACCCAGGCCTGGTCGACCTCGACCAGCGCGCGCAGCGAGGCGATGAAGTCCTCCTCGGGCAGCTCGGGCAGGGTCATCCGGCGGGCGCTGCGGATCAGTCGCTGGGCGTTCGCCTCGGGGCGGAACGTCCAGATCGACCCGTCCTCGTGGCGGTAGGCCTTCATGCCCTCGAAGATCTCCTGGGCGTAGTGCAGCACGGCAGCCGACGGCATCAGCGTGATCGGCCCGTAGGGGACGACCTTGCCCTCGCTCCAGCCCTCGCCCTTGCGCCACGTCGCCGTGACCATGTGGTCGGTGAAGGTGGTGCCGAACCCCGGGTCGGCCAGTACCGCCTCACGCTCCGCGTCCGGCCGCGGGTCGCTGCGGCGGGCGACCTCGAAGGTCAGCGGGGCGGTGGTCTGGCTCATGGAGTCCTCCTGGTGGGTCACCCCCGGTGGGGGCGGGGTTCCTCCTGCCGAGATTACCTGCCCGGCCAACCACCCGGGCAGGAGACGTCGGATGTAGCCAGTCGTCTAGAGGAGGGACGCGATCGCGTCGCCGACCTCTGAGGTGCTGCGCACGACACTCCCCCTGGCCGCCAGGTCGGCCTCGACCGCGCGCTCGACGCGGGCCGCCTCGTCGGCCCGACCGAGGTGCTCGAGGAGCATGCCGACCGAGAGGATGGTCGCGGTCGGGTCGGCCTTGGCCTGCCCGGCGATGTCGGGGGCGGAACCGTGCACCGGCTCGAACATGCTGGGAGCGGTGCGTTCGGGGTTGATGTTGGCGCTGGCGGCCAGCCCGATGCCGCCGACGATCGCGGCCGCGATGTCGGTGATGATGTCACCGAACAGGTTGTCGGTGACGATGACGTCGAAGCGTCCGGGGTCGGTGGCCAGGAAGATCGTGGCCGCGTCGACGTGCTGGTATGCCGTCGTGACCTCGGGGAACTCGGCGCCCACCTCGTCGGCGGTGCGGCGCCAGAGGTGCCCGGCGTGGGTGAGCACGTTGTGCTTGTGGACGAGCGTCAGGTGCTTGCGCGGACGCGCCTGCGCACGGGCGAAGGCGTCGCGGACGACCCGCTCGACGCCGAACCTGGTGTTGACGCTGACCTCGGTGGCGATCTCGTTCGGGGTGCCGGTGCGCAGCGCACCGCCGTTGCCGACATAGGGACCCTCCGTGCCCTCGCGGACGACGACGAAGTCGATGCCGTCGGGGGCGACCCGCTCGACCGCGAGCGGGCTCTGCACTCCGGGGTAGAGCTTGGCCGGGCGCAGGTTGACGTACTGCTCGAGGGCGAACCGCAGCGGCAGGAGCACCCCGCGCTCGAGGACGCCGCTCGGCACGGTGGGGTCACCGATCGCGCCGAGCAGGATGGCGTCGTGCCCGCGCAGCTCCTCCAGGACGGAGTCGGGCAGGGTCTCCCCGGTGGCGTGCCAGCGCCTCGCCCCGAGGTCGTACTCGGTCGCGTGGAACTTCGTGCCGGTGCCGGCGGTGACCGTCTCGAGGACCTTCAGGCCCTCGGCCACGACCTCCGGCCCGATCCCGTCGCCGCCGATGACGGCGAGGTTGACGGTGTCGTTGCCGGTGCTCACGGAAGCCATGTCACCAGCCTAAGGAGGGTCTTGCAATCTGATACCGGTGTCTCACATGACGAACGACTCTGAGCGGTTGCCCGGAGCCGTTCGTCGTCGCACCGGTCGGTGCGGAGGTGTGCGTCGCGCTGGTCAGTCGTCGGAGTGACCCTGCTCGCGCAGGTCCATCGACTCCTGCAGTGCCTGACGTGCCTTTTCGGCCTCTTCGCTCATGTTGATCATTTCCTCTACGGATCTCCCTGTGTCACAACAGGGCTCGGTCTTGGGGTGGTTCTCGGTGATCGCACTGGGCACTCGCCGGTTAACGGGGTGCCACTGCCAGCCACGCACGCGGGATCTCCGCGGCGAGTGGGCTGACTACCGGAACTCGCCGCGGCAAATAAGAATTACGACCTGCCGCGTCATGTCTTCGAGGTTACGTGGACGTCCAACTAATTGACACCCGTTTCCCACGCAGTGAGACATGGCTGGACGTGACCGGCGTCTCATGGTGTGCAGGTCCTCGAGGGACCGCTGTCCGAGGTGCCCGAGACCCGATTGTCTAGGGTGGCGAGGTGCTTGCCGACGGCTACGCCCTGCGTCCCCTCTCGATCGACGACGCCGGCCCGCTGGCCGACGCGGCCGAGCGCAACCGTGACCACCTCCGTCCGTGGGAGCCCGCACGCCCCGAGTCGTTCTTCACGGAGGAAGGCCAGCGCGAGGTCGTCGAGGGTCGGCTGCGCCAGGTCGAGCTCGGGTTGTTCGACTCCTGGGTGCTCTGGCACGGCACCGACGTCGTGGGGGCCGCCACCCTGCAGAACATCGTGCGTGGCGCGATGCTCGGGGCCGACGTGGGCTACTGGGTCGACCACGCCCACCTGCGCCGCGGCCTCGCCGTCGCCTCGCTCGAGCACCTCGTGCAGCGCGGGCACGACCTCGGCCTGCACCGCCTCGGGGCGAGCACCATGGTGGCGAATCTCCCGTCCCAGTCCGTGCTGCAGCGCTGCGGGTTCGAGGAGATCGGGCGGATCCCGTCGTTCCTCTACCTCGACGGTGACTGGCGCGACAGCATCCTGTTCAACCTGGTCCTCCACGACGGCCCACCGCGCAGCTGAGCCGCGCCGCCGCACCCTCCCCCCACAGACAGGTATGCCGGTGGGTCCCCACCTCGGGGACCCACCGGCATACCTCGTGGTTCAGGTCGCGGAGCTCAGTCGGCGAGGTCGACGACGCTCACGTCGGCGCCCACCTCGGTGACGATCGCGGCGAGGACGTCGGCCGGGATGCGGCTGTCGACGGTGAGGGCGACCAGTGCCTGGCCGCCCTTCTCGTTGCGCGCGACCTGCATGCCGGCGATGTTGATGTCGGCGTCGCCCAGCAGCCGCCCGACCGTGCCGATGACCCCGGGCCGGTCGACGTAGGTGAAGAAGGCGAGGTGCTCGGTGAGCGGCACCTCGATGTCGAAACCGTTGACGCCGACGACCTTCTCGATCAGGCGAGGGCCGGTGAGGGTGCCGGCGACGCTGATGGTCGACCCGTCGGCGAGGGTGCCGCGCAGGGTCGTGACGTTGCGGAAGTCCTGCATGGTCGGGTCGGTGAGCAGACGCACCTCGCACCCCCGCTGCTCGGCGAGCAGCGGCGCGTTGACGTAGGTCACCGGGTCCTCGGTCACGTCGGTGAACAGGCCCTTGAGCGCGGCGAGCTTCCAGATCGACACGTCGTGCGCGGTGATCTCACCCTGCACGTCGACGTCGAGCTGCACCGGCACGGAGCCGGCCAGCGAGGTGAAGATCCGGCCGAGCTTCTCGACCAGGGCGATGCCCGGACGGACCTCCTCGGGGACGACGCCACTGGACACGTTGACCGCGTCGGGGACCAGGTCGCCACCGAGGGCGAGCCGCACCGACTTGGCCACCGAGACGCCGGCCTTCTCCTGGGCCTCGTCGGTGGAGGCCCCGAGGTGTGGTGTCACGACGACCGACTCGTGCTCGAACAGCGGGCTCTCGGTCGTGGGCTCGGTGGCGAAGACGTCGATGCCGGCGCCGGCCACGCGGCCCTCACGCAACGCTTCGGCCAGCGCCTCCTCGTCGACGATCCCGCCGCGGGCGGCGTTGATGATGCGGACGCTCGGCTTGACCTTGGTCAGCGCCTCCTTGCCGATGAGCCCCACCGTCTCGGGGTTCTTCGGCAGGTGCACGGTGATGAAGTCGCTCTGCTCGAGGAGCTCGTCGAGCGTGACGAGCTGGGCGCCGAGCTGGCCGGCCCGCTGCGCCGAGACGTAGGGGTCGTAGGCGAGGATCTCCATGCCGAAGCCCTTGAGCCGCTCGGCGACCAGCTGGCCGATCCGGCCGAAGCCGACGACGCCGACCTTCTTGTCGAGCAGCTCGACGCCGCCGTACTTGCTGCGCTTCCACGCACCGCCCTTGAGGGCCTGGTTGGCAGGCGCGATGTTGCGGGCGGTGGACAGCAGGAGGCCAACCGCCAGCTCGGCCGCGGAGGTGATGTTGGAGGTCGGTGCGTTGACGACCATGACCCCCGCACGGGTGGCCGCTGGGACGTCGACGTTGTCGAGCCCGACACCAGCGCGCGCGATGACCTTGAGGTTCTTGGCGGCGGCGATGGCCTCGGTGTCCATCTTGGTGGCCGAGCGGATCAGGACGGCGTCCACGTCCGCCAGGGCCGGTAGGAGTGCCTCGCGGGACGCTCCGTCGACGTGGCGGACCTCGAAGTCGGGCCCGAGGGCATCGATGGTGGCGGGCGAGAGTTCCTCGGCGATCAGCACGATCGGCTTGCTCACGGGTCAGTCCTTCGGTGGGTCACGTTGGTCATTGGGGGGTCCGGCACCACGCTGTGCCCGGCGCACAGCATACGACCCGGCTCAGCATGTGGATGCCGTGGCTCGACATGTGACACGCAGATCACACCTCTCGTGCTGCTCGGCGCCGGCCACCACGCCGTCCCGGACTGCCCCGCTGACTGCCCAGCCGGCTGGCTCGAAGACGACGAAGCCGGCCGGCCCCGCGAACGGGACCGGCCGGCATACCTGCTGTGGTCGTCAGCGGGCGGCGGAACCCTCGACGTAGTCGGAGTCCGTCTCCTTGATCCAGCTCATCAGCTTGCGCAGCTCCTTGCCGGTGCCCTCGATCGGGTGCTGGGCACCCTTCTCACGCAACGCCTTGAACTCCGGTGCGCCCGCGTCCTGGTCGTCGATGAACCGCTTCGCGAACACGCCGTTCTTGATGTCGGCGAGGACGGCCTGCATGTTCTCCTTGACGCTCGGGTCGATGACCCGGGGGCCGGAGACGTAGTCGCCGTACTCGGCCGTGTCGGAGACCGACCAGCGCTGCTTGGCGATGCCGCCCTCGACCATGAGGTCGACGATCAGCTTGAGCTCGTGGAGGCACTCGAAGTACGCCACCTCGGGCTGGTAGCCGGCCTCGACCAACGTCTCGAAGCCGTACTGCACCAGCTGGGACGCGCCACCGCAGAGGACGGCCTGCTCGCCGAACAGGTCGGTCTCGCACTCCTCGGTGAAGGTCGTCTTGATCCCGCCGGCGCGCAGGCCGCCGATCGCCTTGGCGTAGGACTGGGTCAGGGCCCAGGCGTCACCGGAGGCGTCCTGCTCGACCGCCAGGAGCACCGGCACGCCGCGACCGTCGACGTACTCGCGACGGACGAGGTGACCGGGGCCCTTGGGGGCCACCATGACCACGTCGGAGCCGGCCTCGGGCTTGATGTAGTCGAAGCGGATGTTGAAGCCGTGGCCGAACAGCAGGCCGGCGCCCTCCTTGAGGTTGGGGGCGATGTCGTTGGCGTAGACGGTCCGCTGCACCTGGTCGGGCGTGAGGATGACGACCAGGTCGGCCTCCTTGACCGCATCCGCGACCGACTTCACGGTCAGCCCTTCAGCCTCCGCCTTGGCGCGGCTCTTGCTCCCCTCGGCGAGACCGACGCGGACGTCGACCCCCGAGTCGCGCAGGTTGAGCGCGTGCGCGTGGCCCTGGCTGCCGTAGCCGATCACGGCCACCTTCTTGCCCTGGATCACGCTCAGGTCAGCATCGTCGTCGTAGAACATCTCGGCCACGGTGGCCACTCCTTAGGTTGTCTGTGCTTCTCGGGTGTGCAGTGAAATCAGGCGGACCGCATGGCGCGATCGGTGATGGAGCGGGTGCCGCGGCCGATGGCGACCATGCCGGACTGGACCAGCTCCTTGACCCCGAACGGCTCGATGACCTCGAGGAAGGCGGCGAGCTTGTCCCGGTTGCCGGTGACCTCGATGGTCAGGGTGTCGCTGGCGACGTCGACCACCTTGGCCCGGAACAGCTGCACCGTCTCCAGGACGTGGCTGCGGCTGTGGATGTCGGTGCGGACCTTGACCAGCAGGATCTCCCGCTGGACCGACGCAGTGGGCTCGAGCTCGACGACCTTGAGCACCTCGATGAGCTTGTTGAGCTGCTTGGTCACCTGCTCCAGCGGCAACGCGTCGACGTCGACCACGACCGTCATCCGGGAGATCTCGGGGTGCTCGGTCGGGCCGACCGCGAGCGAGTCGATGTTGAAGCCGCGCCGTGAGAAGAGCGCCGCGATGCGGGCCAGGACGCCCGGCTTGTTCTCGACCAGGACCGACAGGGTGTGCTTGCTCATCGCCATCACTTCCCGTCCTTGTCCGCGTCCTCGGGCTGTTCGGTGGCCTCGTCCTCTTCACGGTCCCACTGCGGGGCGGTGTCCTTGGCGACCTGGATGGCGTCGTTGCTCACGCCGGCCGGCACCATCGGCCAGACCATCGCGTCGCGGTGGACCACGAAGTCGACGATCACCGGGACGTCGTTGATCTCCATCGCCTTCTTGATCGTCGCGTCGATGTCCTCCGGCCGCTCACAGCGCAGGCCCACGCAGCCGTAGGCGTCCGCGAGCTTGACGAAGTCGGGGATGCGGTTGCCGACCGACGTGTGCAGGTCGGTGTTGGAGTAGCGCTTGTCGTAGAAGAGCGACTGCCACTGGCGCACCATGCCGAGGCTGCTGTTGTTGATGATCGCGACCTTGATCGGGATGTTGTTGATCACGCAGGTCGCGAGCTCCTGGTTGGTCATCTGGAAACAGCCGTCACCGTCGATCGCCCAGACCACGCGGTCCGGCTCTGCGACCTTCGCGCCCATGGCGGCCGGCACGGCATACCCCATCGTGCCGAGGCCACCGGAGTTGAGCCAAGCGTTCGGGCGCTCGTACTGGACGAACTGGGCGGCCCACATCTGGTGCTGCCCGACGCCCGCGACGTAGATCGACTCGGGACCGCTGATGGCCCCGATCCGCTCAATGACCTGCTGCGGCGACACAGCGTTCTCCTCGCCCTCGGGCGTGGTGTAGCCGAGGGGGAAGGTGGCCTTCCAGCCGGCGGTCTGGTCCCGCCACGCTGCGTAGTCGCCCTTGGTGCCGGCCTCGTGGTCGGCCGAGACGGCCTTGACCAGCTCGCCGATCACCTCGAGCACGTCACCGACGATCGGGACGTCGGCGGTGCGGTTCTTGGAGATCTCGGCCGGGTCGATGTCGGCGTGGATGACCTTGGCCTCGGGGGCGAACGTCGACAGCTGGCCGGTGACCCGGTCGTCGAACCGCGCGCCGAGGGTGATGAGCAGGTCGGACTTCTGCAGGGCGGTGACGGCCGCGACCGACCCGTGCATGCCCGGCATGCCCAGGTGGAGCGGGTGGCTGTCGGGCACCGCACCGCGCGCCATCAGGGTGGTCACGACGGGGATCTGGGTCAGCTCGACGAACTCCCGCAGGGCGTCCGAAGCACGACCCCGGACGACGCCGCCGCCGACGTAGAAGACCGGGCGCTTGGCCGCCGCGATGAGCCGGGCCGCCTCGCGGATCTGCTTGTTGTGCGGTCGCGCGACGGGCCGGTAGCCGGGCAGGTCGTACTTCGGCGGCCACGAGAACGTCGTCTTGGCCTGCAGGGCGTCCTTGGAGATGTCGACCAGCACCGGGCCGGGACGTCCCGTGGAGGCGATGTGGAACGCCTCGGCGATGACCCGCGGGATCTGGGACGCGTCGGTCACGAGGTAGTTGTGCTTGGTGATCGGCATCGTGATGCCGCGGATGTCGGCCTCCTGGAACGCATCCGTGCCGATGGCGGCTGACGCGACCTGGCCGGTGATCGCCACGATCGGCACCGAGTCCATGTAGGCGTCGGCGATCGCGGTGACCAGGTTGGTCGCGCCCGGCCCGGACGTCGCCATGCAGACCCCGACCTTGCCGGTGGCACTGGCATAGCCCTCGGCCGCGTGACCGGCCCCCTGCTCGTGGCGGACCAGGATGTGGCGGACCTTGACCGAGTCGAGCAGCGGGTCGTAGGCCGGCAGGATCGCCCCGCCGGGGATGCCGAAGACGGTGTCGACCTCCATGGCCTCGAGCGAGAGCACCAGGCTCTGGGCGCCGGTCACCACGGCGGGCACCTTCGCCTTGGCCTGCTCGGCCAGCCGGGACGGGCTGGGGGCTGGACTGCCGACCGGGCTCGGTGCCGGTTTCAGGTCGCTCACGTCACTACCGCTTTCGGTTCTCGCTCGAACTGCTCAGGCTGGAGGTGTTCCCACTGGATCTGCTCACACTGGATCTGCTCATGAAAAAGCCCTCCAGTCCTCAGGTGAGGACGACGGAGGGCAGCGCGCTGGCTCGGGAGCCGGCGCGCTAGTGAAGTACGAGAATTCGTGCCACACGAGAACTCTCCCGCCGTCCACTGGTGGTGTCAACGTACGAGACAACCGGTCCCACGATCCGGGACTGTCGTCTCACTCACAAACCCGGTTCGAGATATTCGGCGACCGGGTCCCGGTCGCCGAATACCTCGAACCGCGAGAGAAGGGACCCCGCGAGCTGAACGGCCTAGCCGCAGACGGCACCGCCGCTCGCACTGCCGACCAGCTTGCGGTACTTGGCCAGGACGCCGCGCGGGTACTTCGAGGCCGGCGGCTCGAAGCCCTCCGCCCGTCGGGCCAGCTCGGCCTCGTCGACGTGGACGTCGAGCACACCGTTCGCGACGTCGAGGGTGATCCGGTCTCCGTCCTGCACGAACGCGATCGGCCCACCGTCGACGGCCTCGGGGGCGACGTGCCCGACACAGAGACCCGTCGTCCCCCCGGAGAACCGGCCGTCGGTCAGGAGCAGCACCTCCTTGCCGAGGCCCGCACCCTTGATGGCGCCGGTCACGGCCAGCATCTCGCGCATGCCGGGACCGCCCTTGGGGCCCTCGTAGCGGATGACGACGACGTCGCCGGCCTTGAGCGAGCCGTCCTCGACCGCGTCCATCGCGGCCCGCTCGCCGTCGAACACCCGCGCCGTGCCCTCGAAGACGTCGGAGTCGAAGCCGGCCGACTTCACGACGGCCCCTTCGGGCGCGAGCGTCCCCTTGAGGATCGTGATGCCGCCGGTCTTGTGGATGGGCTGGGCCATCGCGCGGACGACCTTGCCGTCGACGTCGGGCGGGGCGATGTCGGCGAGGTTCTCGGCCATGGTCCGGCCGGTCACGGTCAGGCAGTCGCCGTGCAGCAGCCCCGCGTCGAGCAGCGCCCGCATGACGACCGGCACTCCCCCGACCCGGTCGATGTCGGTCATGACGTACTGGCCGAACGGCTTCACGTCGGCCAGGTGCGGCACCTTGGCGCCGACACGGACGAAGTCGTCGAGGGTCAGGTCGACCTCCGCCTCGTTGGCGATGGCGAGCAGGTGCAGGACGGCGTTGGTCGAGCCACCGAAGGCCATCACGACGGCGATGGCGTTCTCGAACGCCTCCTTGGTCATGATGTCGCGCGCGGTGATGCCGCGACGCAGCAGCTCGACGACCGCCTCACCGGACTTGCGGGCGAAACCGTCGCGTCGACGGTCGGTCGCGGGCGGGGCGGCCGAGCCGGGCAGCGACATCCCCATCGCCTCGGCCACGGACGCCATCGTGTTGGCGGTGTACATCCCGCCGCAGGCGCCTTCGCCGGGACAGATCGCGCGCTCGATCGCGTCGACGTCCGCCCGCGACATCAACCCGGCAGCACAGGCGCCGACGGCCTCGAACGCGTCGATGATCGTGACCGTCTTCTCCGAGCCGTCGGAGAGCTTGGCGATGCCCGGCAGGATCGACCCGGCGTAGAGGAAGACCGAGCTGAGGTCGAGGCGAGCGGCGGCCATCAGCATCCCCGGCAGCGACTTGTCGCAGCCGGCCAGCAGCACCGAGCCGTCGAGCCGCTCGGCGTTCATCACGGTCTCGACGGAGTCGGCGATGATCTCGCGGCTCACCAGCGAGAAGTGCATCCCCTCGTGGCCCATCGAGATGCCGTCGCTGACCGAGATCGTGCCGAACTCGAGGGGGTAGCCACCGGCCGAGTGCACGCCGTCCTTGACCGCCTTCGCCAGCCGGTCGAGCGACAGGTTGCAGGGCGTGATCTCGTTCCAGGAGCTGGCCACGCCGATCTGCGGCTTGACCCAGTCGTCGTCGCCCATGCCCACCGCGCGGAGCATCCCGCGCGCCGCGGTCTTCTCGATGCCGTCGGTGACGTCGCGGCTGCGCGGCTTGATGTCGACGCCGGACGTGGTCGCCCCCGCAGTGGGCTCGGTGGTCGTCATGTCCGCAGTCTAGAACTCGGGTCCACAGGGTGGGACGCGGGTCTCACTGGCCGACCGGCGCCGCAAGGACGCCACCCTGGTATGCCGCGTGGTCACCCGCGCGACACGTGGCAGCGTTCCAGCGCTGCCGTGCCGAACGCGAGTCCCGACCACGGTCCCGAGTAGCGCAGCACCGCGATCGAGGACGTCGGGAAGCCCGCGGCGAGGCAGTCGTGCGCGGCGCTCGAGCCGTCGCCCTCGGACAGCCCGCTGGCCAGCATCGCCATCGTCGGGTTGTGGCCGACCACCATCACGACCTGCACCTCGCCCGGCGCGTCTCGCAGCGACCGCAGCACCGTCTCGGCGCCGCCCGAGTAGATGCTGTCGGAGAACTCCACCGTCTCCCCGCAGGCTCCGCCCTCCTCGGCGGCGGCCCAGGTCTGCCGGGTCCGGGTGGCCGACGAGCACAGCACGAGCTCTGGCCCGAGCTCGTGCTCGTGCAGCCAGGCCCCGGCCGCGCGGGCGTCCCGCACGCCCCGACCGGTCAGCTCGCGCTCGTGGTCGGGCTTGCCGAAGACCTGCTCCGCCTTGGCGTGGCGGAAGAGGATGAGCACCTTGTCATCACTGGCGAGGGTCATACCCCGAGCATGGCCCTGATGGCCCCAGACGGCCAGCCCTGCAGGTCCGGCAGCCAGCCCCGGCCGCTAGCCTCGTGCCACACGACGAGGTGACCCGGGGCAGCGACGAGCGGCCACGGCATACCTCGCTGCGCAGTGAGGAATGACCGATGGAACAGGGGCCCACCCTGATCGACGCCGTGACGTCCACCCCGACCGACCGGGCGTGGCTCGACGAGGCCGTCCGACGCATCCAGGCCGACGCCAACCGCAGCGCCGACACCCACCTGGTGCACGTGCCGGTGCCCGGCCTGCCCGACGTCGACCTCTACCTCAAGGACGAGTCGACGCACCCGACCGGCAGCCTCAAGCACCGGCTCGCCCGCTCGCTGTTCCTCTACGCGCTCTGCAACGGCGAGCTGCACGAGGGCACGACCGTCATCGAGGCCTCGAGCGGGTCGACGGCCGTGTCCGAGGCGTACTTCGCGCGCATGCTCGGGCTGCCGTTCATCGCCGTCATGGTCAGCACGACGAGCCCGGAGAAGATCGCCCTGATCGAGCGCGAGGGCGGTCGGTGCCACCTCGTCGAGGACGCCTCCGAGGTCTACGACGAGGCGCGCCGGCTGGCCGAGGAGCGTGGCGGGCACTACCTCGACCAGTTCACCTACGCCGAGCGCGCGACCGACTGGCGGGGCAACAACAACATCGCGGAGTCGATCTTCGAGCAGATGGCCAGGGAGCGGCACCCGGTGCCGCACTGGGTCGTCGTCGGCGCCGGGACCGGCGGCACGAGTGCCACGATCGGACGGTTCGTCCGCTACCGCGGCCTGTCCAGCCAGGTCTGTGTCGTCGACCCGGAGCGGTCGGCCTTCTTCCCCGGCTTCTGCGGTGACGACGAGGGCGTCTCGGCGGCCTGCGGGTCGCGGATCGAGGGCATCGGCCGACCGCGCGTGGAGCCCAGCTTCATCCCGAGCGTCGTCGACCGCATGCTGCTGGTGCCCGACGCCGCCTCGGTCGCGGCGATGCGGTTCCTCACCGAGCGCACCGGCCTGCGCGCCGGCGCCTCGACCGGCACCAACCTCTTCGGGGCCCTACGGCTGGCCTGCGAGATGGCTGAGCGCGGCGAGTCCGGCAGCATCGTCTCGCTGCTGTGCGACGGGTCGGAGCGGTATGCCGGCACCTACCGCAACGACGACTGGCTCACCGAGCGCGGCTGGGACCTCGGCCCCCATCGAAGAGTTCTCGAGCGGGCCTGGGACGACGGGATCTGGACCGCCTGACCCGGGCTTACCCACGAGTCCTTGATGGATTCACCACGCTCTGACGTGGCCAACCCCTCAAAGACTGCCGCGGGTCAGCCGCCGGAGACGGCGTTGATCACGTGGACCGTCGAGGTCGGCGACACCCGCGTCTGCACGCCGTCGGCGCGCTTGGCGTCCTCGCCGTCGACGAACACGTTGACGTGGCGGCGGATCTGCCCGCGCTCGTCGCGGACGCGGGAGGCGAGGATCGGCCACGGCTCGAAAGCCCGGTCGAGCACCTCGGCGAGGGGTGCATCCGCCGACAGCTCGACGGGGAGCTCGGCAGCACCCTCGGCCAGGTCGCGCAACAGACCCGGCAGGACGACCCGCGCGGTCATCGGAGCGTGACCGCCCGGACGCACAGGACGTCGGGGAGCTGCTCGACGACCCGGTCGAAGGACTCGCCGCCGTCGAGCGAGGCGTAGACCTCGCCGTTGCGGGTGCCGAGGTAGAGGCCGGGGTCGTCGTGGGTGTCGAGCCCTGCGGCGTCGCGCAGGACGTTCGTGTAGGACGGCGACGGCAGGCCCTCGTGCTGCGTGCGCCAGTGCGCACCCGCGTCGTCGCTGCGCTGCACCTGCAGCTCCGCCGCAGGGGGGATCCGCTCGCCGTCCGAGGCGATGGGCACGAGCCACACCGTGTCGCCCTGGGTCGGGTGGGCCAGCGCGGTCATGCCGAAGTTGGTGGGCAGCCCCGCCTCGATCGAGGTCCAGGTGACCCCGTCGTCGTCCGACCGGTAGACGCCCCGGTGGTTCTGCGCGTACAGGCGGGTGGCGGTGGCGCTGTCGCGGACCACCTTGTGCACGCACTGGCCGAACTCGGGCCACTCGTCGTGGGGCTGGAAGTAGGCGTGGATGCCGGTGTTGCCCGGGGTCCACGACTGTCCGCCATCACGGGTGTTGTAGACGCCCCCGGTGCTCATCGCGACGAGCATGTGGTCCGGGCTGGCCGGGCTGGGCAGGACGGTGTGGATCGCACCGCCACCGAACCCCTCGCCCCACTCGGGCCGGTGCGGGTGCTCCCACAGCCCCCGGTTGAGCTCGAACGTCTCGCCACCGTCGGCGCTGCGCCACAGCCCCTGGGGCTCCGTGCCGGCCCAGACCACGTCGGGGTCGTGCGGGTCGGCGACGAGCTGCCAGGTGGCCTTGAGCGCGGTGTCGGTGTCCTCGGGGAAGCGGATCGAGCCCTCGGGGTGCTCCACCCAGGTGGCGCCGAAGTCATCGGAGTGCTGGAGCGAGGGGCCCCAGTGCGACGACCGGAAGCCCACCAGCAGCCTCGGGGTGTCGCGCCTCGTGTCGAACAACAGGGACAGCACCTCGCTCATCAGGAAGTGCGGTCCCTCGACCGTCCAGGTGCGCCGGTCCGTGCTGCGGGCCAGCCACAGGCCCTTGCGCGTCCCGATCCCGATGATGGTCTCCCCAGCAGTGCGCTCAGCCGTGTCTCCCATGGCTCCCAATATGGCACTGACGTCTGACGGTGGCACCCGTCACGATGGGGACATGACCGCCGACCGCGCCCAGGACGACCCCGGCCACCAGGGCTTCGTCGACGACTTCGCGGACCCCGACCTCGACCTCTCGGTGTGGGTCCCGTCCTACCTCCCCCAGTGGAGCTCCCGGGCCGCCAGCGCGGCCACGTATGCCGTGCGCGACTCGTGCCTGCACCTCACCATCCCCCCCGAGCACGGCCTGTGGTGCCCCGACGACCACGGACCGCTGCGCGTGTCCGGAGTGCAGTCCGGCGTCTTCGCCGGCCCGGTCGGGAGCACCATCGGCCAGCAGCCGGTGCGCGAGGGCGCCCTGGTGCGCGAGGCCCAGCCGACGATGTGGGGCTGGACGCCCCGCTTCGGCCGCCTGGAGCTGCGGGCGCGGATGGACCTCACGTCGCGGTCGATGGCCGCCTGGTGGCTGGTCGGCCTCGAGGACCAGCCGGACCGGTGTGGGGAGCTCTGCGTCGTGGAGGTCTTCGGCGACGCGATCACCGCAGAGGGCGCCGCGGTGGGGATGGGGGTGCACCCGTTCCGCGACCCTCGGCTGGTCGACGACTTCGACGCTCCGCGTGTGCCGATCGACGTCAGCGAGTTCCACACCTACAGCGTCGACTGGGCGCCGGACGGCGCGAGCTTCGCGGTCGACGGCCTGGTGATCCGGACCGCCGACGTCGTGCCCGACTACCCGATGCAGTCGATGGTCGCGGTCTTCGACTTCCCCGACCGTGCTGACCCCGACGATGCGGACCAGGCCGCCCACGTGCCTGCCCTGGTCGTCGACCGCATCGGGATGGCGCCTGACCAGACCCCGTCCGCCTGAGGTCAGTCGCGCGCGACGAGGTTGCGCAGGGGCCGACCTGCTGCATACGCGCCCAGCTGCTCCTGGAGCAGCCGGGCCGCCCGCGGCATGAAGGCCGTCGACGCACCACCCACGTGGGGCGTGATGAACACGCCCGGCAGTCCCCACAGCGGGTGGTCGGCGGGCAGCGGCTCGGGGTCGGTGACGTCGAGGGCGGCCCGGATCCGGCCGGCGGTCGCGTGCCGCACGAGCGCGTCGGTCTCGACCACCCCACCACGGGCGACGTTGACCAGCAACGACCCGTCGGGCATCGCCGCGAGGAACTCGTCGTCGACCAGCCCGGCCGTCTGGTCGCTCAGGGGCACGATCACGACCACCACGTCGTGGTGTGGCAGCAGCTCCGGCAGCTCGTCGACCCCGTGCACCGACCGCACCAGCTCGTCGCCCGCCCGGGCACGGCTGGCGACGGCGGTCACCTGCACCTCGAACGGCGTCAGCCGGGCCGCGACCGCTCGACCGATCGAGCCGTACCCCAGCACGAGCACCCGCTTGTCGGCCAACGACTCGTGGAACACCGAGGGCAGCCAGGTCCGATCCCGTTGCGCCGCAACGAAGTCCGGGAAGTCGCGCAGGCTCGCCAACGTCAGGGCCACGGCGAGCTCGGCGGTCGAGGCGTCGTGGACCCCCGTGGCGTTGGCCAGCAGCACGGCGTCGGGCAGCACGGCGAGGACGTTGTCGTAGCCGGCGGTGAGCAGCTGCACCAGCTCGAGGTGCGGCAGCTGTGACAGGACCGCGAGCCGCTCGCCGGCACCGATGTAGGGCGGCACGACCACCCTGACCTCGTCGGCACGGTCGGGCACACCGTCGAGGTCCCAGACTGCCAGCTCGATGCCGGAGACCGGGCCCACAGCTTCGAGCCACTCCGGTCCGGGCAGGGTCACGAGAGTCATGTCCAGCACGGTAGCCCCGTCTCCATCGGCGTTCGCAGGGTGCCCATCCCGCACAATGGGGTATGCCGCGTGCACCAGTCCATCCGAGGCGCAAGGGTCCAGGGCGCACCTCCGCAGGGGCCGCAACCGCCTCCGTGGTCGTCGGTGTGCTGCTCGTCAGCGGCTGCTCGGGCGACGACCCCGGCCCGACGGGAACGGTCTCGGCTCCCCGGATCAGCACCTCCGCGACCTCGAGCGCCTCGACGACCACGAGCCCGTCGACGACCAGGAGTCCGACGAGCGCTGCCGCCACCGCGACCATCGCCAAGGACCTCGACGTCCCGTGGGGCCTGGCGTTCCTGCCCGACGGGTCGGCCCTCGTCACGTTGCGCGACGAGGGGCGGCTCCTGCAGGTCCGGGCCGGTCAGGCGCCGAGGGTCCTGGGCGAGGTCCCCGGGGTCACCCCGGACGGCGAGGGCGGGTTGCTCGGCGTCGCGGTCTCCCCCGACTTCGCCACCGACCAGAGCATCTTCGTCTACTTCACGGCGGCCGAGGACAACCGCGTTGTGCGGCTGACCTTCGCGGACGGCGCGGCGACCCGGCCCACTGTGGTGCTGCGCGGCATACCCAAGGCCGGCCACCACAACGGCGGGCGACTCGCCTTCGGCCCCGACGGCTACCTCTACGTCACGACCGGTGACGCAGGGAAGTCGGACCGGTCGCAGGACAAGGAGGCCCTCGGCGGCAAGATCCTCAGGATCACCAAGGACGGCAAGCCCGCTCCCGGCAACCCGTTCGGCGCCTCCCCGGTCTGGAGCTACGGGCACCGCAACGTCCAGGGCATCGCGTGGGCACCCGACGGGCGGATGTTCGCCAGCGAGTTCGGCCAGAACACGTGGGACGAGCTCAACCTCATCCAGCCCGGCCGCAACTACGGCTGGCCGGTCGTCGAGGGCAGGGCCGGACGCTCGGGTTTCACCGACCCCCTCGTCCAGTGGGCGACCTCCGACGCCTCACCGAGCGGGATCGCCGTGACCGAGGGCGCCGTCTGGATGGCCGCACTGAGGGGCGAGTCGCTCTGGCGGGTCCCGTTGACCACCAACGGGGTCGGCAGGCCCGACCGGCTGCTCGAGGGCAGGTACGGCCGGCTGCGTGATGCGGTTGCCGCGCCCGACGGTCGGCTGTGGGTGCTGACGAGCAACACCTTCCGCGGCACCCCTGCCGCAGACGACGACCGGGTCGTCGCGTTGTCGCTCGACGACTTCTAGGCCTGCCCGCGCGGACGGCGGCGCGGTACGTTGACGCCAGGCGCGGCCATGGCGGCCGACCACCTCAGAAGGGGGCACCCATGTCAGCAGTGGACGAGATCCTGTCGCAGGTCGACCTCGACCAGCTCGCGCAGCAGGTGGGGGCCGACCCCGCGGACGTCGAGCAGGCTGCCAGGACCGCACTACCGGCCCTGCTCGGCGGTCTCGACGCCAACGCGGCCGACCCGGCAGGTGCGGCTTCGCTCGCCGAGGCGCTGGGCCAGCACGACCCGGCGCTGGTCGAGGGCGGCGTCGACCTCGGCCAGGTCGACCCGGCCGAGGGCGACAAGATCGCTCAGCACATCTTCGGCGACAACCGTGACCAGGTGGTCAGCCAGCTCGGGGGTATCAGCGGGTCAGCAGGCAAGGGGATCGTCGCCAAGCTGATCCCGATCCTCGCGCCCATCGTGCTGTCCTGGCTGGCCAAGAAGGTGCTCGGGGGCGCGGCCGACGCCTCCCGGTCGCCGTCCGCGAGCGCGGGCGGCGGCGGGCTCGGCGACATCCTCGGTCAGGTCCTCGGCGGGGCCACCAAGGGCACGCAGTCCGGCGGGGTCGACACCGGGTCGATCATCACGGACGTGCTCGGCGGCCTGCTCGGCGCAGGCCGCCGCTGACAGCCGCCCCGTGACCACGTCTGTTGGAAGGGGAACTACCGGATATCCGGTAGTTCCCCTTCCAACAGAGGCTCAGCGGGTGCGGTGAGCGGACGTCAGCTCAGCTTGGCGAGGATCAGCTCGCGGGCCTTGCCGGCATCGGCCTGGCCCTTCATCTCCTTCATCACCTGGCCGATGAGCGCACCAGCGGCCTGGACCTTGCCGTCGCGCACCTTCTGGGCGACCTCGGCGTTGGCCTCGATGACCTTGTCGACGGCTGCCTCGAGCGCGCCGTCGTCCTGCACGAGCTCCAAGCCGCGGGCGTCCGCCACCTCGGTCGGTGCGCCCTCGCCGGCGATCACGCCCTCGAGCACCTGACGGGCCATCGAGTCGTTGAGCCGGCCGTCCCGGACCAGCCGGTCGAGCTCGGCGATGTGGGCGGGGGTGACGCCGAACTCCTCGACGCTCCGGCCTTCGACGTTGGCGCGGCGGGCCAGCTCACCGGTCCACCACTTGCGCGCACCGGCCGGCGTGGCACCAGCGGCCACGGTCTCCTCGATGAGGGCGACCGCACCGGCGTTCATGACGTCACGCATCTCGAGATCGCTGTAGCCCCAGTCGTTCTGCAGGCGGCGCCGACGCTCACCGGGAGCCTCGGGCAGGGTGCCCCGCAGCATCTCCACGGTCTCGCGGGTCGGGGCCACGGGCACCAGGTCGGGCTCGGGGAAGTAGCGGTAGTCCTCGGCGTCCGACTTCTCGCGACCGCTGGTCGTGACGCCGGTGTCCTCGTGCCAGTGCCGCGTCTCCTGGGTGATCTTGTCGCCCCTGTCGAGGATCGCCGCGTGACGGGTGATCTCGTAGCGGACGGCCCGCTCGACGCTGCGCAGCGAGTTGACGTTCTTGGTCTCGGTGCGCGTGCCGAGCGGCACGTCGTCCTGAGACTGGTCGCCGGTCGCGCGCGGGCGCAGGGAGACGTTGGCATCGCATCGCAGCGAACCCTGCTCCATCTTCACGTCGGAGACCCCGAGGGCTCGGAGCAGCTCACGCAGGGCGCCGACGTAGGCCTTGGCGACCTCGGGTGCACGCTTCCCCGCGCCGGTCAGCGGCTTCGTCACGATCTCGATGAGCGGGATGCCAGCGCGGTTGTAGTCGACCAGCGAGTGGTCGGCACCGTGGATGCGACCGGTCGCGCCGCCGATGTGCAGCGACTTGCCGGTGTCCTCCTCCATGTGGGCGCGCTCGATCTCGACGCGGTAGGTCGTGCCGTCCCCGAGCTCGACATCGAGGTGGCCCTCGAAGGCGATCGGCTCGTCGTACTGGCTGGTCTGGAAGTTCTTCGGCATGTCCGGGTAGAAGTAGTTCTTCCGGGCGAACCGGCACCACTCGGCGATCTCGCAGTTGAGCGCGAGGCCGATCCGGATGGCCGACTCGACGGCCTTCTCGTTGACCACCGGCAGGGCACCGGGCAGGCCGAGGCAGACGGGGCAGACCTGGCTGTTGGGGTCGGCCCCGAACCCGGTCGCGCACCCGCAGAACATCTTCGTCGCCGTGTTGAGCTCGACGTGCACCTCGAGCCCCATCACGGGGTCGTAGCGCTCGAGGGCCTCGTCGTAGTCGACGATCTCCTCGGCAACGGACGTGGCGCTGCTCATGGTCACGCTCCCTTCGCGGTCAGCTGGGGCGCCTTGGCCAGCAACGGCCCACCCCATCGGTCGACGAGCATCTTCTCGAGCGCGGCACCCACGTTGTAGAGACGCTCGTCCTGGGTCGCTGGGGCGAGGATCTGGATGCCGGTGGGCAGCCCGTCCTCGTCGGCCAGACCGCTGGGCAGCGACATGCCGGGCACGCCCGCGAGGTTGGCCGGGATGGTGGCGACGTCCTGGAGGTACATCGACATCGGGTCGTCCAGCTTGTCGCCGAGCTTGAACGCGGTGGTCGGGGCCGTCGGGCTCACCAGCACGTCGACCTGCTCGAAGGCGGTGGAGAAGTCGTTGGCGATGAGCCGGCGCACCTTCTGGGCCTGACCGTAGTAGGCGTCGTAGTAGCCGCTCGACAGGGCGTAGGTGCCGAGGATGATGCGGCGTTTGACCTCGTCGCCGAAGCCGGCGTCACGCGTGGCCGCCATGACCTGCTCCGCGCTCGGGTCCTCAATCCCCTCGGGCAGCACCCGCAGGCCGTAGCGCATGGCGTCGAACTTCGCGAGGTTCGAGGACGCCTCACTCGGCAGGATCAGGTAGTAGGCGGCCAGCGCGTAGTCGAAGCTCGGGCAGGACACCTCGACGACCTCGGCCCCGGCCTCCTGGAGCAGGGTGACCGACTCGTCGAACCGGGCGCGCACGCCGGCCTGGTAGCCCTCTCCCCCGAGCTCCTTGATGACGCCGACCTTGAGCCCCTTGACGTCGGCCCGCCGTGCGGCCTCGACGACCGAGGGCACCGGGGCGTTGATCGAGGTGGAGTCCATCGGGTCGTGGCCACCGATGACCGAGTGCAGCAGCGCGGCGTCGAGCACGGTCCGCGTGCACGGACCGGCCTGGTCGAGGCTCGAGGCCAGGGCCACGAGGCCGTAGCGCGAGACACCACCGTAGGTCGGCTTCACGCCGACGGTGCCCGTCACCGAGGCCGGCTGGCGGATCGACCCACCGGTGTCGGTGCCGATCGCCAGCGGTGCCTCGTATGCCGCGACCACGGCCGAGGAGCCACCTCCCGACCCGCCGGGGATCCGGGTGAGGTCCCAGGGGTTGTGGGTGGGTCCGTAGGCCGAGTGCTCGGTCGAGGACCCCATCGCGAACTCGTCCATGTTGGTCTTGCCGAGGATCGGCATGCCGGCTGCCTTGAGCCGCGACACGAGCGTGGCGTCGTAGGGCGGGATCCAGCCCTCGAGGATCTTGGAGCCGCACGTCGTCGGCAGGCCCTTCGTCGCCATGACGTCCTTGACGGCGATCGGGACGCCGGCGAGGACGTGCAGGTCCTCGCCGGACGCCCGGCGCTCGTCGACGGCCCGGGCCGCGTCGAGCGCGCCTGCGCCGTCCACGTGGAGGAACGCGTGCACGTCGGCGTCGACCGCGGCGATCCGGTCGAGGTGGGCCTGGACGACCTCGACGGAGCTGAGCTCCTTCGAGGCGATGGCATGAGCCAGCTCAGCGGCGCTGAGGCGGGTGGGGTCGGTGTTCACGAGGGTCGTCCTTGGTCTGTCGCAGGGTCTGTCGCTGGGTGGGACGCGCACTCGGCGCGGTCGCTCAGTCTTCGTCGAGGATGCGGGGCACCGAGAAGCGCTGTTGCTCCTTCTCGGGAGCAGCAGCCAGGGCGGCCTCGGCACCGAGGGACGGGCGGACCTCGTCGGGACGCGTGACGTTGGTCAGGGGCAGCGGGTGCGACATCGGCTCGATCTCGTCGGCGGCCACCTCCTGCACCTTGGCGACGGACTCGAGGATGACGCCGAGCTCGCCGACCATGCGGTCGAGCTCGGCGTCGGACAGGTCGATGCGGGCGAGGCCGGCGAGGTGCGCGACGTCGTCCCGGGACAGTGCGGACATGGGCGCCAGTCTAGGGGCCTCGCGCACGACGAACCGTCCCCGGGCGTGCTCGGGCGGCACCCGCGGGAGGCTCCGGGCCGGTCCCCTGGGGGCACCACCACACCACCACCGTGACCCGGCGGGCCGTCGCCGATCCGGGCCTGCCGGGTCACCCCTCGTGGCGACCACCACACGACTCACCCCTGTCTGCCGGGCGGCCGGGTGCCTACGGTGGTGGCATGACCCGCCTGCCGATCGACCTGTTCACGGCCATCGACCACGTGGGGGTCGCGGTGCGCGACCTCGACGAGGCGATCGCCTTCTACCGCGACACCTACGGCATGACGCTGGCGCACGAGGAGGTCAACGAGGAGCAGGGCGTGCGCGAGGCGATGATGGCCGTGGGCGGCAGCGGCTCCCACATCCAGCTGCTCGCGCCGCTCTCCCCGGAGTCGACGATTGCCAAGTTCCTCGACCGCTCAGGCCCCGGCGTGCAGCAGGTCGCCTACCGGGTCGAGGACGTCGAAGCCGTCAGCCAGGTGCTCCGTGACCGGGGCCTGCGCCTGCTCTACGACGAGCCGCGACGGGGGACCTCGAACTCCCGCGTCAACTTCATCCACCCCAAGGACGCCGGCGGCATCCTCGTGGAGCTGGTCCAGCCCGCGCACGAGACGCACTGACCGCCAGCGGGGACCCAAGGCTGGGACTGGCCACGCGGCATACCCGGTCCGTGAGCCCGCCGAGGCAGGCGGCGGGTGAGGTAGGTCACCGCGTGACCGGAGTCTCACCGGGCCCCGGATCGCCTTACCCAGCAGTAGTTTCGGCTGCACGTGCCGACGACGCCGAGGAGCCACACCGATGCAGGAAATCCGCGACGCCATCCTCTCTGGGGACCGCACCCAGGAGACGTATGCCGGGCTGTCCATCCCCGAGTCCTACCGCGCCGTGACGGTGCACAAGGACGAGGTCGAGATGTTCGAGGGCCTGGCCAGCAAGGACAAGGACCCCCGCAAGTCGCTGCACCTCGACGACGTGCCGGTGCCCGAGCTCGCGCCGGGTGAGGCCTTGGTGGCCGTCATGGCCAGCGCCATCAACTACAACACCGTGTGGACCTCGATCTTCGAGCCGGTGTCGAC
Source organism: Phycicoccus sp. Soil802 (assembly GCF_001429605.1). Taxonomy (GTDB): domain Bacteria; phylum Actinomycetota; class Actinomycetes; order Actinomycetales; family Dermatophilaceae; genus Pedococcus. Next base: position 136,774 of record NZ_LMSS01000004.1, on the reverse strand, counting down.
CTTCGGCTTCCTCGAGCGCTACGGCCGCACCTCCGAGTTCGCCAAGCGGCACGACCTGCCCTACCACGTGGTCGGCTCCGACCTGGCCGGCGTCGTCCTGCGCACCGGCCCCGGGGTGACCAAGTGGACGCCCGGCCAGGAGGTCGTGGCGCACTGCCTGTCCGTCGAGCTCGAGGACGCCGACGGCCACAACGACACGATGCTCGACCCGCAGCAGCGCATCTGGGGCTTCGAGACCAACTTCGGCGGCCTCGCCGAGCTCGCCATCGTGAAGTCGAACCAGCTGATGCCCAAGCCCGCCCACCTGTCGTGGGAGGAGGCGGCCTCCCCCGGGCTCGTGAACTCCACGGCCTACCGCCAGCTGATCTCCAAGAACGGCGCGGCGATGAAGCTCGGCGACCGCGTGCTCATCTGGGGCGCCTCCGGCGGCCTGGGGTCCTACGCCACCCAGATGGCCCTGGCCGGCGGGGCGACCCCCATCTGCGTCGTGTCGTCGCCCGAGAAGGCCCAGATCTGCCGCGAGATGGGTGCCGAGCTCATCATCGACCGCAACGCCGAGGGCTACCGGTTCTGGAACGACGACAACACCCAGCAGGACCCGCGGGAGTGGCAGCGGCTGGGCAAGAAGATCCGCGAGCTGACCGGCGGCCACGACGTCGACATCGTCTTCGAGCACCCCGGCCGGGAGACCTTCGGTGCGAGCGTCTACGTCGCACGCAAGGGCGGCACGATCGTCACCTGTGCGTCGACCTCCGGATACATGCACGAGTACGACAACCGCTACCTGTGGATGAACCTCAAGCGGATCATCTCGAGCCACTTCGCCAACTACCGCGAGGCGTGGGAGGCCAACGAGCTGATCAACCGCGGGCTCATCCAGCCGACGCTGTCGAAGACCTACGGCATGGACGAGGTCGGCCAGGCGGCCCTCGACGTCCACCGCAACGCCCACCAGGGCAAGGTCGGCGTCCTCACCCTGTCGCCCGAGGCTGGCCTCGGGGTCACGGACACCGAGAAGCGCGCGGCCCTGCTCCCGCAGATCAACCGCTTCCGCAACGCCTGACCTGCGCCTTCGCGGGCTGGGCGGGTGTCGGTGCCATAGGGTCGTCGCATGTCAGTGCTCGACCGGTGGAGAGAGTTCCGGCGCGCCCAGCGGGACGCGTTGCGGGCCAGCAACCACCCCCACGACCGCTCCGAGCAGTCCGGCGAGTGGGGTGAGCTGCTCGCCGACATCCTGCCCTCGCGCCGTCAGCCAGCGGGAGCGACCGGCGCGGCCAGCGAGCCCGGCGACCAGCCCGACGGGGTGCCCACCGACGGCACGACGTCCCCATCGAGCCACGCCGACCTGGGCGTGGGAGTCCGCGAGCGCGAGGACGACGCCGAGCGCTCGCCCGATGACGACGGCCGTCGCTACGGGCGCGCCGGGCGCCCCCTCAACCGCCAGTCGCCGTTCTACATGGGCTTCGTCGGCGCGATCGGCGTGCTCACGGCCGTGCTCCTTTGGCACACGCTCGGCCGGCTGACCACCGTCCTGACCCTCGTCGTCATCGCGTTCTTCCTGGCCCTCACGCTCAACCCGCTCGTCGAGTTCCTCACCCGCCACGGGCTCAACCGCGCAGGTGCGGTCGCCCTGGTCTTCGCCGGGGTGGTGGCGGTGTTCACGCTCCTCGGGCTCGTCGTGGTGCCGCCGGTCATCTCGCAGGGCACCGACCTCGCCCAGAAGGCGCCCGACTACCTCGACCAGATCCTCCAGAGCCGCTTCGTCAAGGACCTCGACCAGCACTACGGCGTGGTTGACAAGATCCAGGCCGAGTTCAACAAGCGGATCACCGACGGCAACTTCCTCAGCCAGGTCTTCGGCGGCGTGCTCGGCGTCGGCGCGGCCGTCATCGGCGGGATCTTCCAGGCCTTCACGGTGCTGGTCCTCACGCTGTTCCTGCTCGCGTCGTTCCCCCGCGTGAAGCAGGGCGCCTACGCGATCGTCCCCGCCTCGCGTCGTCCGCGGGTGATCTCGCTGTCCGAGGAGATCATGCGACGCACCGGCTCCTACGCCATCGGCCAGGTCGCCGTCGCGACGATCAACGCCATCTGCTCGTGGATCATGATGATGATCGTCGGCATCCCGTATGCCGCGGTGCTGGCCGTCGCGGTCGGCTTCCTCGGCCTGATCCCCATGGTGGGTGCGACCGCCGGCGCGGCCGTCGTGTGCCTGGTGGCGATCTTCGACGAGCCCAAGAAGGCGGTCATCGCCCTCATCTACTACGTCGTCTACCAGCAGCTCGAGAACTACGTCGTGGCACCGAGGATCATGCAGCGCACGGTCTCGGTGCCTGGCGCGGTGACGGTTGTCGCCGCCCTCGCCGGCGGCACGCTGCTCGGCGTGCTCGGCGCGCTGCTGGCGATCCCGGTCGCCGCCGGCCTGCTGCTCCTCTACGAAGAGGTCCTGCTGCCCCGCCAGCGCCGCCACTGAGCTGAAGCGACGGGCCCGCGGGCAGCTGCGCCACCACAGCCACTGATCGCCCTTTGAGACCAATGCCACTCGCGACCTGGCGCCGTCAGTGATACTGGCTGGATGCAGGGGACGGGGTTCTTGGGGCGCCTTGAGCAGCGCTGGTCACGACGGCAGGACGAGCGGCGCGACGACGAGCTCTTCGGCGAGCTCTTCGAGGCGCAGTCCGAGGTTCACATCCGTGCCACCGGTCAAGCCGTCTGGGATCTGGTCGAGGCAGACGGCGTTGAAGCGCTTCTCCTGGAGGGCCATCGCGTGAAGCTGTTCACCGTCCCTGGCACGGCCGTGGACGGTCACGACAGGACCCTCTTCGTGTTCCGCACGACCGATCAGGGACAGCTTGCCGTGCTCGAGTCGGATGTACTGACCCACCTCCCGCCGAGCCTGTCCGTCCGCCGGTCACGGACCGAACGGGTGTCGACGATCGAACGTCACGAACTGACCGACGCGGCCGGCGGGTGCCGCTATGTCGTCCGTTTCGAGTCAAAGGTCCCCGTCGGCTTCACTCGGAAAGTGGGGACCAAGCTCCAGGAGGCGCTCGACGCGTACGTGACCAGGGTCAAGGTCCTCGTCGAGGCGGGCGGTGGCGCGCCGGGCTGACCTCAGAGGAACAGCAGGACAGTGCGGGCGATGCCGAGGGGTGGGCCGAAGGGCAACGCGAACCCGACCCAGTAGGCGAGCTCGAACGGCAGGAGGGCGATCGACAGGGCCTTCGCGCCGGGGGCGTCAGCCAGGATCAGGACGCCCAGCACCACCTCGGCAGCGCACACGAGAACGAAGCCCACCACCAGCGCCACCGAGGTTGGGATGCCCCAGCGCTCGAACGGGCCGCCACCGTAGGTCGGGAAACCGACGAACGTCCAGACCTCACCGGTGCGGGCAAGGTGCAGCGCGCCGAAGACGCCGGGGAGGCCGAACCCCAGGCCGAGCACGAGCGAACAGACCGCCGCCGCCACTCTCATGGAGCCAGCATCCTCCGCACGTCGGTCCCCGCGAAACAGGTTCGCGCCGAGTCGTCATTGGGCACGCGTGCCGCGCGGCTGGCCCCCCTGGCGCGCCGAGTCAGCGGGTCAGCGGGTGGCGCCGCGGGTGTGGCGGCGGTCGCGGGCCTCCCAGCAGGGCGTGTGCCAGTGCCGTCGGTCGTCGAGACCGCCCATGCCCTCGGCCGGCCAGGCGACCACGTGGGGCGTGCCGATCGGGATGTTCTGCTGGCAACCCGGGCACAGGTACGCCCGGCTCGCCCCACTGCCGGTGACGCGGCGCACGAACCACTCGGCACCGGCATACAGCTCCCGCCGCGCGGTGCCCCCGACCGCTCGGTCGAGGTTCAGCGGGGCGTCGTCACGGCGACGCCGGTTGGCGCGGGGCATGGGTCCAGTCTCCCAGAGGCCGCACGGCCCGAAGGCCGCACCCGACCCGGCTCAGGCGTAGGTGCGGAAGCCGCGACCGGTCTTGCGACCGAGGTAGCCGGCCGTGACCATGTGCTCGAGCAGCGGCGCCGGGGCGAACCCGGGCTCGCGGAACTCGAGGTAGAGCTCACGCTGGATCGCCAGGGACACGTCGTTGCCGACCACGTCGAGCAGCTCGAACGGCCCCATCGGCAGGCCACAGCCGGTCTTCATGGCGGTGTCGATGTCGTCGGCGGTGGCGTAGTTGGCGCTGAGCATCTTCACGGCGTCGTTGAGGTAGGGGAACAGCAGCGCGTTGACGATGAAGCCCGAGCGGTCACCGCAGGTCACGGCATGCTTGCCGACCTTGGCACACACGTCCTGGATGGTGGCCACGACGTCGGCGGCGGTCGAGACGGTGTGGACGACCTCGACGAGCTTCATGACCTGGGCCGGGTTGAAGAAGTGCATCCCGATGACGTCCTCGGGCCGCGTCGTGGCGGCCGCGCAGTCGACGACGGGCAGCGACGAGGTGGTGGTGGCCAGGATCGCGCCCGGCTTGCAGATCTCGTCGAGGTTCTCGAACAACGCCTTCTTGACGGCGAGGTCCTCGACGACCGCCTCGACCACGAGGTCGACGGTGGCCAGGGCGTCCAGCGAGGTGGTGCCGGTGAGGTGGGACAACGCCTCGGCGCGGGCCGACTCCTCGAGCTTGCCGCGCTGCACCGCCTTCTCGAGCGACTTGGTGATCGCCGCGGTGACGGCGTCGACCTTGGCCTGGCTGCGGGTCACGTAGGTGACGTCGTAGCCGGCCTTGGCGAAGACCTCGATGATGCCGGTGGCCATGGTGCCGGAGCCCACGACGCCGACCGTGCGGACCTCGCGCAGGGCCACGCCCGCGTCACCTGCGGGGCGCGGCGTGAGGGAGTCGTCGACGACCTGGCTGCTGCCCGGCTCGGCGTAGGTGTAGAACCCGCGCCCGCTCTTGCGGCCCTTGAGGCCGGCGCTGACCATCTGCTTGATGACCGGGCTGGGGGCGTGCAGCCGGTCCCGGCCCTGCTTGTACATCGTGTCGAGGATCTCGTAGGCGGTGTCCAGGCCGATGAGGTCCATCAGCGCCAGCGGTCCCATCGGGTAGCCGCAGCCGAGCTTCATCGCCGCGTCGATGTCCTCGCGGCTGGCATAGCGCGACTCGAACATCGAGACGGCGTGGTTGAGGTAGCCGAACAGCAGGGCGTTGGCGATGAACCCGGCCTTGTCGCCGACGATGACCGGCTGCTTGCCGAGCCGCAGGGCCAGGGCCTTGACGTCCTCGAACACCTCGTCCTCGGTGACGACCGTGCGGATGACCTCGACGAACTGCAGCACGGGCGCGGGGTTGAAGAAGTGCATGCCGACGACCCGCTTGGGGTTGCCGGTGGCCACCGCGATCTCGGTGACCGACAGCGACGAGGTGTTGGTCGCGAGGATGGCGTCGGGGCCGACGATCGCGTCGAGCTTGCCGAAGACGTCCTTCTTGAGGTCGAGGTGCTCCGGGACGGCCTCGACGACCAGCTCGCACTCCGCGAGGTCGTCGAGGCTCGAGGTGAACAGCACGCGCGAGTGCAGCGCCGCCTGGTCCTCCTCGCTCAGCTTGCCGCGGCTGACCGCCCGGCCGGTGGAGTGCTCGAGCACCCCACGGCCCTTCTCGACCGCCGCCTCGTCGACCTCGACGGCGACGACGTCGATGCCGTTGCGGGCGAACACCTCGACGATGCCGGCACCCATGGTGCCGAGACCGATCACTCCGACCTTGCTGAACTCACGAGCCATGCGGCGAGTCTGGCAGAGCGGGTATGCCGCGTGGACCCCTGGGCAGCGTGACGGTCACCACCCCGGCCCCGAAGCCCGAGTCTTTGATGGGTTGACCACACCCTGGTGTGGCCAACCCATCAAAGACCTGCGGGAAGCCGGGTCACCAGTCGTGGCCGGCGCCGATCAGGGCGGACTCCATGTGGAACCGCTGCTCGCGGGACAGGCCGCGGATCGCCACAGGCACCGGGATGCCGACGGCCCGGCAGTAGTCCCGCAGCGCGTGGTCGTAGGCGAGCCTGGCCGCCATCAGCCGCTCCGCCTTGCGGGGCTGGTCGCCCGCCTCGACACGGCGGATGTGCGCGGCCAGCCGGCTCAGCTCCATCGCCAGCAGGATGGGCGGGATGGGTTCGGGCACAGGGCGCCGCAGGTCGCGCCGTGCCTGGTACCTCGTGACGGCTGGCTGCACGAGCCGGGGTGGCTGGCCCGTCGTGAGCCAACGCACCCCGCTCACGAGGGTGCCCATCACGAGGACGAGACCGGCGACGTTGCCCAGGACGTTCGGCATACCAGCTCACCTCTGTGCTCCGAGTGTGCGCCACCGACCCCGCACGACGCAACGGTTGGCTGCCCGTAGAGTGACCCCTCGTGCGGCTGGTCATAGCGAAGTGTTCGGTGGACTACGAGGGCCGGCTGACGGCCCACCTCCCCCTGGCGACGAGGTTGCTCCTCGTCAAGGCGGACGGGTCGGTGCTGGTCCACAGCGATGGTGGTTCGTACAAGCCGCTCAACTGGATGTCTCCTCCGTGCGCGATGGCCGAGGTGTCCCCCGAGGAGCACGAGACCGCGGACGGCGTCACGGCCGTCTGGCTGGTGCAGCACGCCAAGTCGGAGGACCGGCTCCGGGTGCTCATCCACGAGGTGCTGCACGACTCGTCGCACGAGCTCGGGGTCGACCCCGGGCTGGTCAAGGACGGGGTCGAGGCCCACCTCCAGAAGCTCCTGGCCGAGCACATCCACACCCTCGGCGACGGCTGGAGCCTGGTGCGTCGCGAGTACATGACCGCCATCGGACCGGTCGACATCCTGTGCCGTGATGCCGCCGGGGCCTCGGTGGCCGTGGAGATCAAGCGGCGGGGTGACATCGACGGCGTCGAGCAGCTCACCCGCTACCTCGAGCTGATGAACCGCGACCCGCACCTGTCACCGGTGACCGGGGTCTTCGCGGCGCAGGAGATCAAGCCGCAGGCGCGCACGCTGGCGACCGACCGGGGCATCCGTTGCGTGACGCTGGACTACGACGCGCTCAAGGGCATCGACAACAGCGAGCACCGGCTGTTCTAGTCGTCGGGGCGGCGCTGGCACACCCTGTGCAGGTGGCGCCGGGGTCAGACGACCGCGCGGTCGGTCGAGCCCGGCCAGGTGCGGACGTCGAAGCCGTCACCGTCGACCGCCACCTCGGCCACCCCGCAGTTGGGCAGGAACTTGGCTGCGGCGAGGTCCCCGCGGAGGTGGCTGGACAGCCGCGGCAGGGCGAACGACATGACGCCACCGTGCGAGAAGACCAGGACGGTCTCGCCGCGGAACTGGTCGGCGATCGACAGCAGCGCCTCCCGGTAGCGGGTGAGGACCTCCTCCCCCGTCTCCCCGCCGGGGATGCAGCGCCTCGTGTCGCCGTGCAGCCAGGCCTTGAAGACCGAGTGCAGCTCGGGGTCGTCGTGCGGCCGGCCCGCCAGGGCACCGACCGAGAACTCCTCGAGCCCCTCGACCGCGCGCGAGTCGACGCCCAGGACCTCGGCCGCGACCGCGCCGGACTGGACGGCACGCGCCAGCGGGCTGGTGCGGACCGCGGCCACCCTTCGGCCGACCAGGGACTCGGCCAGGGCAGTGGTCTGCTCGATCCCCTTGGGCGACAGCCACCCTCCCTCGTCGGACAGCACCGAGGGGTGTCCGTACTCCGCGTCGCCGTGGCGGGCGACGAGGAGCGTGGCGGCACACTGCAGGTCACTCATGCGTCGAGGGTATGCCGGGCACGCCCGTTCCCTGCCGCGCGGCCGGGCCGTTCGCGCCGTGCGGCGGGTTCGCCGTGCCGCGGACACCCGTCAGCGCAGCGCGACCAGCGCCAGCAGCCGGGCCGCCTCGGCGCGCACGGCTGCGCGCGCCGGCCCGAGGTACTTGCGGGTGTCGACCAGTGCGTCGTCGGCCGCCAGCCGCTCACGCACGGCTGCGGTGAAGACGGCGTTCAGGTGCGTCGCGATGTTGATCTTGGTCATTCCCGCGCGCACCGCCGCCTGGATCCCGTCGTCAGGCACCCCCGACGAGCCGTGCAGCACCAGTGGGACGGGCACCTGCGCCGCGATCGCCGCGATCAGGTCGAGGTCGAGGACCGCGGTGCGGTGGGTCATCGCGTGGGAGGACCCGACGGCCACCGCGAGCGCGTCCACGCCAGTGTCGCGGGCGAACTGGGCCGCCTCGTCCGGTCGCGTCCGGACTCCAGGGGCGTGCACGCCGTCCTTGCCCCCGATCTCGCCGAGCTCTGCCTCGACGCTCACCCCCGCGGCGTGGCAGCGGTCGACGACCGCCCGCGTGACGGCACGGTTCTCGCTGTCCTCGAGGGTCGACCCGTCGAACATCACCGACGTGAAGCCCGCACCGAGCGCCTCCTCGACCAGGTCGGTGCTCACGGCGTGGTCGAGGTGGAGCACCACGGGGACGGTGGCCGCCTCGGCCAGCACGCGGGCCGCCGCCGCGAGCGGGGCCAGGGCTCCGTGGAAACGCACGGTGTTCTCGCTGACCTGCAGGACGACGGGCAGGCCCACGTCCTCGGCCGCCCCGACCAGGGCCTGCGCATGCTCGAGGTGGATGACGTTGAAGGCCGCCACCCCGCGCCCCTGCGCCCGCGCCTCCGCGAGCACCCCTGCCAGATCAGCCAGCACGTCAGTCCCTCCAGATCGTCACGTCGGCCCCCAGGCGGGCGACGTCATCGGCCGACACGACCCCTGCGACCGGCTGCAGCACCGCCGCCGCAGACCAGGCCACGGCGTTGCGCAGCAACAGCTCGGGCGGCTCCCCCGACAGCAAGCCCGCGGCCACCGCGGCCACGGCGGCGTCGCCGGCCCCGGTGGGGTTGCCGAGCAGTGCGTGGCCCAGTGCAGCCCGCAGCACCGGACCCTGCGCTGGGACCCAGACCATGCCGTCCGGCCCCAGCGAGACCAGCACGTCCCCGGCCCCGCGGTCCTGGAGCAGACGGGCACCCGCGACCGGGTCGTCGCTCCCGGTCGCCTCGGCGAGCTCGTCGCGGTTGGGCTTGACCACGTCCGGACCAGCGGCGACCCCACCGAGCAACCCGTCGCCGGAGGCGTCGAGGACCACCCGGCAGCCGGCGGCGTGACCGGCCGCCACGAGCTGGGCGTACCCGTCGGGCGGAAAGCCCGGTGGGACGCTGCCGGAGGCGACCAGCACCGCGGCACCGTGCTCGACGAGCACCCGACCGGTGTGCGCGACGACCGAGTCCCACTGGCCGGGGGCGCAGGGCGCACCGGGTTCGTTGAAGGCGGTCGCCTCGCCGTCGGCCCGCGAGACGACGGTGACCGTGCGCCGGGTCTCGACCGGGCTCGTCAGGCACGAGTGCCGTATGCCGCGTGCGTCGAGGTCGGCGAGCAGCCGTTCGCCGGCGGCTCCCCCGACCAGGCCCACCGCCAGCACCGGCTGTCCCTGGCCGGTGAGAACCGACGAGACGTTCAGCCCCTTGCCGCCCGCCACCTCGCGGACCTCGAGCACGCGGTGGCTGCGGTGGACCGTGAGGCGCTCGACGGCATACGTGACGTCAAGGGCCGGGTTGGGCGTGACGGTGACGATCACGTGCGATCCCACGCCAGGCAGGAGGCGCCCAGGCATCCGGCGCGGTCCCCGAGCGCGGCCTGCACAATGGTGGGGCGCCGCTGGAACGTGAGGGCGGACTCGACCGCGCTGCGCAGCGGGCGCAGCAGCACCTCACCGCTGCGGCTCAGTCCGCCACCCACGACGACTCGCTCGACCCCGGTCAGGGTGACCGTCGCGACGACCGCCCGGGCCAGCGCGTCGACGGCCCCCTGCCACACGCTGGTGGCCGGCAGGTCTCCGCCCGCCACGAGCTCCGCGACGGCAGCGGCGTCACGCCGGGTGCCGGTGCTGGCCGCGTAGGCCGACTCGACCGCTGCGGCCGACGCGACGGCCTCGAGGCATCCCCGCCCTCCGCAGCCACAGCGGGGACCGCCGGGCTCGACGACCAGGTGACCCAGCTCGCCGCTCCAGCCGTCGGCCGAGATGACCCGTCCGTCGAGCAGGAGCGCGCCGGCCACTCCCGTGCCGATCGCGACGAAGACGGCGTTCGAGGCGAGCCGGGCGGCGCCGAACCTGGCCTCGGCCACCAGCCCGGCACGCACGTCGTGGCCGAACGCGACCGGGAGCGCGAGGACCCGCTCCAGCGGTTCGGCGACGGGCAGGTCGCGCCAGCCCAGGTTGGCCGACCATCGCGCCAGGCCCCTGCCGTCGTCGACGATCCCCGGCACGACCAGTCCCACCGCGGCGACGGCGACCTCGTGGCCGTCCCGGGTCGCGGCGTCCCGCAGCGCGCCCACGGTGTCGACCGCGGCGTCCACCAGGGCGCCGTCGACGTCGAGGCGCTCGGGAGTGGGTCGAGTGAGGGCCACGACCTCGACTCCTTCGCGGGTCACCAGGGCTGACTTGATCCGCGTGCCGCCCACATCGATCGCGGCCACGACAGGACGATCCACCCTCAGACCACCTGCACCGTGACACCCGCGGCCCGCAGGTCGGAGACAGCATCGTCGGGAGCGCTGGAATCGGTGACCAGCAACGAGATCCGCTCGGTCGGGCAGATCCGCGCGAACGCCCGGCGGCCGACCTTGTCGCCCGTCGCGACGACGACGACCCGGTCCGCGCGCTGGACCATGAGCGAGTTGATGCCGGCCTCCCCCTCGTGCTGGCAGGTGGCCCCGCCCGCGCTGGAGACCCCGTCGACGCCGAGGACGACTGTGTCGAGCCACAGCTCGCCCAGCACCATGGCGGCGAGCGGACCCGAGAGCTCGTAGGACTCCTGCCGCGCCACGCCCCCCAGCGACACGCAGCGGATGAAGGGTCGCAGCACCATCTCGGTGGCGATGTTGAGCGCGTTGGTCACGACGGTGACCGCGGGGCGCCTCGAGCTGGCCGCGAGGTCGGCTCGGGCCGCGAGCCGTCGCGCGGTCGCGCTGGTCGTCGTGCCCCCGTTGAAGCCCACCACGGTGCCCTCCGGCACGAGGTCGGCCGCATGGGCTGCGACCCGCTCCTTGGCCGAGTCGCTCCCCGCGAGCTTGTAGCGGGCCGGCAGCTCGTACGCCACCGCGCTGGCCACGACCCCGCCGTGGGTGCGGGTCACCAGCTGCTGGGCGGCGAGCTCGCCGAAGTCGCGCCGCACCGTGGCCTCCGAGACACCGAGCGCCTCCACGACCTGGGCCACGCTGAGCCGGCCGTGCTCGGCGAGGAGGGCGAGCAGGGCACCCCAGCGGGCGCCGCGATCCATGCCGCCGCGCACCTCGAGCTCGCTCACTTGACCGCCCCCGACGTGAGCCCGCCGACGAGGTGCTTCTCGATGACCGCGAACAACACCACGACCGGGACGATCGCGACGATGGAGGCGGCGAACAGCTGGTCCCAGTTCTGCTCATAGCCGGTGACGTAGGAGTTGATGCCGACGGTCAGGGGTTTCTTGTCGTCACTGAGCATCAGGGTGAGCGCGACGACGTACTCGTTCCAGGCCGCGATGAACGTGAAGATCGTCGCCGTGACCAGGCCCGGCAGCGTCAGTGGCAGCATGACCCGCCACAGCCGACCGAGCCGGCCCGCACCGTCGAGCTCGGCGGCCTCCTCGATCTCGCGCGGGATCGAGGCGAAGAAGCCGTGCAGGATCCAGATCGCGAAAGCCAGGTTGAAGGCGGCGTTGGTGAGGATCAGCGCCTGGTAGGTGTCGACCAGGGTGAGGGCGTAGAACTCGCGGTAGATGCCCACGACCAGCGAGGTAGGGGCGAACATCTGGGTCACGAGCACGAGGAACAGGAACGCCATCCGGCCGCGAAACCGGAACCGCGCGGTGAAGTAGGCCGCCGGGATCGCCACCACCACGACGATGGCGGTCGAGGACAGCGAGATCACCAGCGAGCTCTTCAGCCAGGCGAGGAAGCGCTCGTCACCGAGCACCTCGGAGAACGTCGTCCACTTCCACTGCTCCGGGAGCAGGGACGGCGGCGTCTTCACCACGTCGCTGCTCGGGCGGAACGCGTCGAGCAGCATCACGAGGTAGGGCCACAGGAAGGCGAAGGCGACGACCAGGCCGATGATCGGCATGACCCACGGCCGGACGCCCCGCCACCCACCCGGTCGCGGACGACGGACGGTGGGGGCGGCCGGCAGGCCGGTGGACGTGCTGCTCATGACTCCTCCTCGCGCCAGCTGGACACCCGGAGGTAGACGAGCACCGCCACCAGGATCAGGCACACGTTGAACAACCCGGCTGCCGCGGACTGGCCCACGTCCTTCTCGGCGCTCTTGAAGGCGAGCTTGTACATGAACGTGATCGTCGTGTCGTGACCGAACCCGGGGTTGGACTCGTTGAGCGTGTAGATGATCGGGAAGCTGTTGAACACGTAGATCATGTTCAGGACGGTCGCGACGAGGATCGCGGGTCGCAGCAGGGGCAGCGTGATCTGCCGCCAGGTCTGCCAGGCCGAGGCACCGTCGATGCGCGCCGCCTCGTAGACGTCGCCAGGTATCGCGTTGAGCCCGGCGACGAAGACGTAGGCGGTGAACGGGATGGAGACGAACACCCCCACCACGATCATCGACGGCATGATCAGCCGGTCGCTGCCGATGAAGTCGATCGGGGTGTCGATGACGTGCAGCTTGAGGAGCACGGCGTTGAGCGTGCCGTAGTAGTAGCTGTAGATCAGGCTGAACAGCCGGGCGGTGATCACGAGCGACGCGGCCCAGGGCACGATCACCGCCCACCTGACGATGCGCCGTCCCCAGAACTCCTTGGTGAGGAACTGGGCGACACCCAGGCTGATGAGGATCGTGAGCGCGACCACCGCGACCACCCAGACGACCGTGTTGGTGAGCACCGTGGTGAGGCTGTCGTTGGCCAGGACGTTGCGGAAGTTGTCGAGGCCGGCGTCGCCCTTGCGCAGCCCGGTGATCGAGTAGCGCGACAGGGAGGCACGGACCAGCTCGACCGCCGGCCACACGACCACGCCGAGGACCAGCGCGAGTGCCGGGGCCAGCCAGAGCAGGGCGATCCACCCGGACACGCCGGAGGTGTGTCGCCGCCGCGCTGTGCGTCGCCGGCCACCGACCGGCTCGGCCGGCGAGGAGGGGGCCGCCGGGGCGGGTGCGGCCGGACCTCCGACCGCACCCGCCCCTGCGCCGATGGGCTGGGTCACGCTCAGCCGCCGGCCTCGGCGGACTGCTGCAGCTTGTCCAGCACCGCCTTCGGGTCACCGGTGATGGCCGTGCCGAGGTTCTGCTGCACGGCGAGCTTCACCTTGTCCCACGTGGGGTCGTCGGTGGGCGTCAGGTGCGCGTTCGGCAGGGTCTCGAGGTAGGTCTTGAGCGCGGCGTCGGAGGAGAACTCCTGGATGCCGGACTTGGTGACCGGCAAGAACCCCTCGGCCTTGATGAACTGGTTGACCTGGTCCTTCTGGTAGTAGAGGTCGTAGAACGCCTTGACCGCGTCCTGGTTCCCCTTCTTCTTGAAGGCCATCAGGTAGTCGGTGACACCGAAGGTCTGCGGCTCGCCGCCCTCGGCCTTGGTCGGCATCGGGGCGACGCCGTAGTCGACCTTCTTGTCCTTGTCGAGGGTGCCCGCGAGCGGAGAGAAGCCGACGACCATGCCGACCTTGCCTGACGCGAACAGGTCGAAGGCGTCCTGGCGGTTGGTCTTGCCGGGGTTGTTCTGGGTGAGCTTCTTGGCGGCCAGGGTCTTGAGGAAGGTCAGCGTCTCGACGTTCTCAGGGCTGTTGATCGACCACTTGCCGTCCTTCTTCCAGTCACCGCCGTTGTTGAACAGCCAGATGGAGAACTCGCCCTGCGCCTCCTCGGGGCCCAGCGGGAGGCCGTAGCCGATGTTGCCCTTGCCCAGGTCCTTGATCTTCTGGGCGTCGGCCTCGAACTCGGCCCACGTCTTCGGCGGCTCGGCGATGCCGGCCTCCTTGAAGAGGGTCTTGTTGTAGAACATGGCCCGGGCGGAGCTCAGGTCGGGCATGCCGTACATCTTGCCGTTGTAGGTGCCCGACTTCACGAAGGCCTCGAGCAGGTCGGACTTCACCGAGTCGGACAGCACCTCGTCGGAGCTGTACAGGAGGTCGTCCTTCGCGTAGCTCGCGTAGGCGTTGAGGTTGAGGATGTCCGGCGGGTTGTTGTTCTGGACCATGGTGGAGCTCTGCTGGTCGATGTCGTCCCAGCTGACGATCTGCACCTGCAGGGTGTTGCCCGTCTTGGTCTTGTAGGCCTGGGCGAACTGGTCCCAGAAGGCCTTCGTGTGGTCCTTGGAGTACTCGGCCGCGACCAGCTTGATGGTCGTGGCCTTGCCCCCCGATCCGCCGCCGTCGGCGGTACCGGCTCCCTGCCCGCCGCCGCAGGCAGCCAGCCCAAGGCCGGCTGCCGCGGTCGCCGCGACCAGCGCCGCTCCCCGGAGGTGTCGTCTCGTGCTCACGTGTCTACCTCGATCTCTGTCGGTTCTCGTGTCGACCCGGCCTCGTGGCCGTGATCGTTTCGTAGCGGTTGCCGCGTTGTTCGCTCACAACTGCGAGGTTCGACAGCCACAGTGGCCCCGGTGATCGGCGCTCGTCAAGGGGTCTGCAGCGACATTTTCGTGCAGTTGCCCTGATCAACCGGGCGAAATGCGGATCAAACCGGCCTGGTCTTGACTGATCGAATCTGATGGTTAAAGATTCGTAACAGTCGTATTCACTCATCCAAGGAGTCATGTCGTGGTTGACCGCCCCGCTGCCCACCTGGCCGCCGAGATCGCCACCCAGCCGGGTGACTGGCGGGCCGTGCTGGCCCGCGTCGACGAGGCGCTGGCCGTCCTCCCACCCCGCGGTGCCCGGGTGGCCGTCACCGGCTGTGGCACGTCCTTCTACATGGCGCAGGCCTACGCCACGCTGCGAGAGACCTCCGGCACCGGCCCCACCGATGCCTTCGCGGCCAGCGAGTACCCGCTCGGGCGCGACTACGACCACGTCGTGGCCATCTCGCGCTCGGGCACCACGACCGAGGTCATCGACCTGCTCGAACGGCTGCGTGAGCGCTCCGACGGCCCGACCACCACGGCCCTCGTCGCCACGGCGGGCACCGCCATCCCCGACCTGGCCACCCACGCGCTCCTGCTCCCCGAGGTCGACGAGCACTCCGTGGTGCAGACCCGGTTCGCCACCACGACCCTCGCGCTGCTGCGAGCCACGCTGGGCGAGGACCTCAGCGCCGCCATCGCCGACGCCGAGGCCGTGCTCGCCGAGGACGGCTCCACGGCGCTCGAGGGTGTCCGCGAGGCCGAGCAGGTCACCTTCGTCGGCCGGGGCTGGACCGTGGGCCTGGCCCACGAGGCCGCCCTGAAGCTGCGCGAGTCGGCCCAGTTCTGGACGGAGTCCTATCCCGCGATGGAGTACCGGCACGGCCCGATCAGCATCGCGACGACCGGGCGGGCGACGTGGGCCTTCGGTGAGGTCCCTGCCGGCCTGGACGAGGACGTCCGGGCGACCGGCGCACACTTCGAGCACCGTGCCATCGACCCGCTCGCCGACCTGCTGCGGGTGCACCGGCTCTGCCTGGCCAAGGCCGAGCAGGCCGGCGTGGACCCGGATCGACCCCGACACCTGTCTCGGTCCATCATCCTCACGTGACCCCTTCCGCTGCCGACCCCCGCCGACTGCTCCTGACCGGGCGAGTCGTCACCCCCGAGGGGGTCGTCGGGGACGGGGCGGTCGCGGTGGAGGGCGCCCGCGTCGCGTATGCCGGTGCCCGGGCCTCGCTGCCCCCGGCGTGGGTCGACGTGGCCGAGCCGGACGGCTGGCAGGCCGGCCTGACCCTGCTGCCCGGGCTCGTGGACCTCCACTGCCACGGAGGCAACGGAGGCGAGTTCGGTCCCGACCCTGCGAGCGCGCACCGGGCCGCCCGGCACCACCACCAACACGGCACCACCACGATCGTGGGCTCCCTCGTGTCCGCGCCGGCGACCACGCTGCTCGAGGGTGCCCGGACGCTCGGTGACCTCGTGCGCAGCGGCGAGCTGGCCGGCATACACCTCGAAGGGCCGTTCCTCTCGACCGCGCGGTGCGGGGCGCAGAACCCCGCCGCGCTGGTCGACGCCGACGTCGCGCTCATCGACGCCCTCGCTGACGCCGCGGGCGACGGGGCCTTCGCGCAGATGACCTGGGCCCCGGAGCGGGCCGGCGGGGACGAGGTGCCGGCGGCCCTCGCTGCTGTCGGCGCCGTGGGGGCGGTCGGTCACACCGACGCCGACTTCGACGCCACCGCCCGAGCCCTCGACGCGGTGGCCGCGTCCGGCGTGCGGGGTGGCCTGCCCCTCGCGACGCACCTCTTCAACGGTATGCCGCCGCTGCTGTCCCGCTCCCCGGGCCCCGCGGGTGCCGCGATCGCTGCCGCAGCCCGCGGCCGGGCGGTCGTCGAGGTGATCGCCGACGGAGTGCACCTCGACGGTGGCACGGTGCGGATGCTCTTCGACACGGTCGGCCCCGAGCACCTCGCCCTGGTCAGCGATGCGATGTCCGCGAGCGGCCTGCCCGACGGCGCCTACACCCTCGGTGGGCTCGACGTGACACTCAGCGGTCGGGCGGTGCGACTGACCGGCAACGGCAGCCTGGCCGGTGGGGTGAGCACGCTGCTCGACCAGGTGCGGTGGCTGGTCCACGACCTCGGCATCCCCCTGGTCGACGCGGTGGCGGCAGCCTCCGCCACGCCGGCCCGGGCCCTCGCCCTGGCGGGGTCGGGAAGCCTGGCACCCGGACAGCACGCCGACCTGCTGGTGGTCGACTCCCAGCTGGTCCTGCAGCGGGTCCTGCGCCACGGCAGCTGGCTCTGACCCCACCCCCCTTCCCCGACTTCTGGCCACCGGTGCCGCACGCAGGCCCGGGATGTCGGTGCCAAGGGGGCATGGGTGGCCAGAAGTCGGCGGGAACGACTCTGGGCCCCTGCCGGATGGCAGGGGCCCAGAGGTCACGCAGGGTGGATCAGGCTCAGCGCACGACCACCGTGATGGCCGCCGACGTCGACGGAGCGTACGCCGTCGAAGCGGTGTACCTCGCCGTCAGCTTGTGCGTGCCCTTGGACAGGACGGGCGCCTTCAGGACCGCCTTGCCGTTGCTGAGCGTGGCGGACCCGAGCACCCGGCTGCCGTCCAGGAACGTCACCGATCCAGTCGCGGCGGACGGGCTGACCGTGGCAGTCAAGGTCGGGCGGTAGCCGTACCTGAAGTCGCGGTCGTTGGCGGTGATCGTGGTCTTGGTCGGGAGCCGGACCGGCACCACCTGGGCCCGAGCACCATTGGTGTTCAGGTGGTGGATGAGCAGCAGCCCCTGCGGCTTGTCCGACGCCATCGACGCGTCGGCGCGACGGACCGTGAGCTTCGCACCCGGGAGGTCGGTGTTGAGCATCGTCAGGTAGTCGCCGTAGGCGGCCAGCGCGGGCGAAGCCACGCTGAGCGTCAACGGAGCGGCCTGCGAGCCCACCGTGTCGACCAGACCGGCCTCCGCGGTGGAGGACTCGACCCAGTACTTGATCTTCGGCGCGGCACCCGTGATGAGACCCGCGTCCTGCAGCACACCGACGGACACCGGGAGGACCAGTGAGTCGCTGTTGAAGGCGTTGGTGTCGAAGGAGCCGTCGATGCCGTTGAGCAGCTGGTCATCGATCACCGAGTACTGGTCGACACCGGGGCGAAGGTCGACCAGCTCCGAGAGGAAGTAGTCGTAGTCGTCCGTGGTGACGAACCGGGTGTTGTAGACGACCGCATCGGGTCCCGGCTTCGTCGCGTCCGTCTCGAGCCAGACGTCGAACTCGGTGTAGGACGCCGGCGTGCGCCAGGGTCCGAAGCTGGTGACCCCGAAGCTGATGAACGAGTGGTCCAGGTCCGCGGCCGCGTACTTCGGTGCGTCCGAGCCGGTGCCGACGAAACGCAGGTCGGCAGAACGGTCGTCGGCGAACGCGATGCACTTGACCACCAGGGTGGACGAGCAGCTCGGGATCTTCGGGCTGTTGCCCTGCAGCTGGAACGTGGACACCGACGACTCGTAGCCGGTGTTGCCACTGCCCTGCGAGACACCCGTGCCGGACAGCGCGAGCGAGCCGGTCTTGACCGTCCCACCCGTGACGGTGGCCGTGGCGGCCGCCTTCATCACCGAGGCCGGACGCGGAGCCGACCACACCGGCACCCGGAGCTTGGAGCCCGGGGTGGTGCCGGCCGGCGTCAGGACCATGCGGCCGCTGGCGTCAGCGCGGTGGTTCGTCTGGATCTCGAGTCCGAGCGGGTCGGTCGGCGTGGTCGGGTCGGTGACCGCCCGGAGCGACGAACGCGTGATGGTCGCCGTGACCTTGACGTCCGCCGAGCCACCAGCCGGGAGGCTGATCTGGCTGGGGGTGAACGAGTACGTCACACCCGGGGTCGGGTGGGCCGCCTTGTAGGCGATCGTGTACGAAGACGTGCCGGTCGGGCGCTTGTTGACGACCTTGACCGTCTTGGTCAGGGTTGTGGTCGCCGCCGTGACGGCCACCGGACCGAACGAGACGCTGACGGCACCCGGGGTGTCCTTGACGTAGGCCAGCGTGGTCGTGTCGACAGCCGCGTCGGCCTTGACGCGACCCGAGCCGACCCGCTCCGGACCGTAGACGTCACCCGTGTGGCTCGCACCGACGAAGACGTCCTGGGTCGCCGTGTTCATGATGGCGGCCTTGACCTCCTCGGAGGTCCAGTTGGGGTGGGCGCCACGCACGAGGGCGGCTTCACCGGCAACGTGCGGCGAGGCCATCGAGGTGCCGCTCTCGGCGATGCCCTCGCTGCCCGTGCCGACGGCGACGGAGAAGGTGGTCACACCGGGGGCCGCGACGTCAGGCTTGACGTTGTTGGCGATGCCGACACCCCGCGAGGAGAAGCCGGCGACCTGGTCGATCGCACCGGAGTTGACGACGGTCACGCTGTTGCGCAGGGCGTTGGTCATGGTGACCTTCACCGGCACGCTGTTGTCCAGCTGGGCCTTGATGGCGACGGTGGCCTGGTTGACGGTCAGCATCGCGGGGATGTCCGCGTCACCGGTGACGCCGGCCGAGAACGAGTTCACGTCGCTGCCGTAGATGACGCCGATGGCGCCGGCGTCCTCGGCGAGCTGGGCGCGAGCGGCCGAGCCACAGCGACGTCCCGTGCCGTCGAACCACTTGGTCATCACGATCTTGCCGGCCACCTTGGCCGCGTCGCCCACCGACAGGGTCGAGCACGCGTCGGTGTTGTTGGTCGGGCTGGCTGCCTGGCTCCAGTCACCGATCGTGACGACGTCGGTGTCGGTCAGGCCGGGCTTGGTCGCCCAGTCGTAGGCCACCGACTTCAGCGCGGCGAAGATGTTGTCCTGCGTCTTGTCGACCGTGTTGGCCGGCTCGATGCCGGTGGGGCTGTCGACCTTGAGGCCGTCGACGACCGAGTCACGGTCGTCGGAGGCGGCCACGGCCAGCACGCGGGTGGCGTTGCCGGGAGCGCCACCGACCTCGTAGACGTCGCCGCTGTTGCCCATGGAGGCGACGACGACGGTGCCGAGGGCGGCGAGGTTGTTGGAGGCCACCGAGTCCGGGTCGTCCGGGGAGCCGTAGCTGGAGCCGAGCGACATGTTGACCACGTCGAGGCGGTCGGAGAGGTTGCCGTCACCGTTGGGGTCGGCGGCCCAGTCGAGTGCCTGGCCGACGACGCTGGTGTCACCCTCGCAGCCGAACACCTTGAGGGCGTAGAGCTTGGCGCCCGGCGCGACACCGGGCCCGATGGCCATGTTCGCGGGGTTGATGGTCACGTTGTAGCCGCCGGTGTAGGTGGCACCGGCCTTGGTGACACCGAGGCCCGCGGTGGTGCCGGCGACGTGGGAGCCGTGGCCCTCGCAGTCGAGCGGGTTCGGGTCCGGCACCGGCTTCGTGACGCCCTCGCTGGGGTTGTACGCGTCACCCGCGAAGTCGTAGCCACCGACCACCTTGGCGGTGGGGGTGAACGTGTTGGAGGCCTTGGCGGTGTTGTATGCCGCGGTCGTGCCGGGGCCGCCGAAGTCGGCGTGGGTGTAGTCGATCCCCGTGTCGATCACGCCGACCCGGACGCCCTGGCCGGTCTCGCCCTTGGCCTTCCAGACGGCGGGGGCGCCGATCAGCGGCACCGAGGAGGAGTTGGACGGGGACTTGGGCGTGATCCGGTGGACCGCCTTGACGCCCGGGATCGCTGCCAGTGCCTGAAGCTTGCTCGCGTCGGTGCGGACGGCGACACCCGAGTAGAGGGCGTGGGCGCGGTAGAGGGTCTGGGCCCTGGTCGCCGAGGCGCCGAACCGGGCCTCGACGGCCGCCTGGGCGCGCTTGATCGTGGCCGTCTGGTTGCGGGACGCGAGCGTCGCTGCCGCACCGCCGCGGGCCTTGGCCCGGGTGTAGGCGGTCGACGCGGGAACGGCGTCGAGCTCGATCATCACGTCAACGGCGCCCTTGACACCCTCGAGCGACCGATCGACCTTCTCCGCCTGCGAGCGCTGGGTGCCCAGCCGGAAGGATCCACCACCGGTCAGACCCTCGGGGGCGGTGAAGGCCTTGCCGCGGTGCTTGACCGGGCTCGGCGTGGTGCTCGCGATGGCGGGCGCTGCACTCATTGCAGCTGCCGCCACGATCGACAGGGCGCTGACTCCGACGACGGCTGTGTAGCCCCGACGACGCCTTCCCCGAGATTCCATCGACACGAGGTCTCCTTCGCACGTGGCCGCACAACCACTCGCCTCGGGGATCGCCCGAGGCTCGCGGAGGAAACACTCCCCCACCGGTTCACCACGCCGTCGCTGAAGGTAAGCCATCCCGGGCCGGGATGGACAGGGATTCGCCGAGACCAGAACCAGAAATTTGCCTAGGTTTCCGGTGTTTGCCCCCGAAATGGCTCTGCCGCCCCTGACGGGGGATCTCCCCGCCCGTCCGGGCGGGCTCGACCCAGCCAAGGTGAGGCCGGCGCCGGAGTCCGTCCGGTCTCAGGCCAGCCCGCGCGACGCCCTGATGATCGAGACGAACCGGCCCATGATGTCGTTGAGCCCGAAGTCCTTCGGGGTGAAGACCGCGGCCACGCCGCGCTCGCGCAGGGCGCGGGCATCGGTGTCCGGGATGATCCCGCCGACGATGACGGGGACGTCACCAGCACCGGCGTCGCGCAGCCCCGCGAGGATCTCGGGCACCAGCTCCATGTGGGAGCCGGAGAGGATCGAGATCCCGACCAGGTGGACGTCCTCGGCCACCGCGGCGGCCACGATCTGCTCCGGGGTCAGCCGGATCCCCTGGTAGACGACCTCGAAGCCGGCGTCGCGAGCGCGGACGGCGACCTGCTCGGCACCGTTGCTGTGCCCGTCGAGACCCGGCTTGGCGACCAGCACGCGCAGTCGCTCCCCCAGCTCCTCCTCCGTGCGACGGACCTCCGCCCGCACGGCCTGGAGCTCGTCGCTGCCGCCACTGGCGACACCGACCGACCCGGAGACGCCGGTCGGCGCCCGGAACTCCCCGAACTCCTCGCGCAGGGCCTGGGCCCACTCCCCCGTCGTGACCCCGGCCCGGGCGGCCTCGAGGGAGGCCGGCATGAGGTTGGTGCCGCTGCGCGCGTCAGCCGTCAGGGCGGCGAGCGCTGCTGCTGCCCGCTCGCGGCCCTCGGGGTCGGCGTCGCGTCGGTCGCGCCACGCGCGCACGGCTGCGGCGGCCTTGGCCTCGACGTCGTGGTCGACGGTCTGGATGGCGGCATCGAGGTCGGCGGTGAGCGGGTTGGGCTCGGTGGTCTCGAACCGGTTCACGCCGACGACGACGTCCTCGCCGGACTCGATCCGCTGGCGCCGCAACGAGTGCGACGCCACCAGCGCGGACTTCATGTAGCCGCTCTCCACGGCGGGCACGGCACCGCCCATCTCCTGCACCCGGGCGATCTCGGCCTGCGCGCCGGCGACGAGCTCGGCCACCTTGGCCTCCACGACCCTCGACCCCGTGAACAGGTCGTCGTACTCGAGCAGGTCGGACTCGAAGGCGAGCACCTGCTGCATCCGCAGCGACCACTGCTGGTCCCACGGACGCGGGAGCCCGAGCGCCTCGTTCCAGGCGGGCAGCTGGACGGCGCGGGCGCGGGCGTCCTTGGACAGCGTCACCGCGAGCATCTCGAGCACGATCCGCTGCACGTTGTTCTCGGGCTGGGCCTCGGTCAGCCCGAGCGAGTTGACCTGCACGCCGTACCGGAACCGACGCTGCTTGGCGTCGGTGACGCCGTAGCGCTCCCGGGTCAGGTCGTCCCACAGCTGGACGAAGGCGCGCATCTTGCACATCTCCTCGACGAACCGCACGCCGGCGTTGACGAAGAACGAGATCCGGGCGACCACCTCACCGAACCGCTCGGGTGGCACCTGCCCGGAGTCGCGGACGGCGTCGAGGACGGCGATCGCCGTGCAGATCGAGTAGGCGATCTCCTGGACCGGGGTGGCCCCGGCTTCCTGCAGGTGGTAGCTGCAGATGTTGGTGGGGTTCCACTTGGGTATGTCCGAGACGGTGTAGGCGACCATGTCGGTGATGAGCCGCAGCGACGGCCCCGGTGCGAAGACGTAGGTCCCGCGCGACAGGTACTCCTTGATGATGTCGTTCTGGGTCGTCCCGGCCAGCGCCCGGACGGCCTCGGCGGGATCGGCGCCGGCCGCGGTGGCCTGCTCCTCTGCGACGACCTGGTACATCGCCAGCAGCCACATCGCCGTGGCGTTGATGGTCATCGAGGTGTTCATCTGGTCGAGCGGGATCTGGTCGAACAGCGCACGCATGTCGCCGAGGTGCGAGATCGGCACCCCCACCTTGCCGACCTCGCCCCGCGCGAGCGGGTGGTCCGGGTCGTAGCCGGTCTGGGTCGGCAGGTCGAAGGCGACCGAGAGCCCGGTCTGTCCCTTGGCGAGGTTGCGGCGGTAGAGCTCGTTGCTCGCCGCGGCACTGGAGTGACCGGCATACGTGCGCATCACCCACGGGCGGTCGCGCTCCGGGCGCGCGGGCGCGGCCGCCTCCGTGACGGGCGCCGGTGCGGCCGCCTCCGTGACGGGCGCCGGGACGGCGTCCACGACCGGCTCCGCGACGGCTTCCGTGGCGGCGGGCGTGGCGAGGTCAGGCGCCTGGACGTCGGTGTGCTCGGCCATAGGGCCGAAGGTACCTGCGCAGGAGCAGGGTCAGGCAGGCGTTCAGGCGGTGACAGCCGCCACAGTCGACGCCGCGGTGTCCTCCCGGAGCACCAGCGCGCGGTCGAGGCGTGATGCACGCAACAGCCGCCCGGTGCGCTCCGTCATCTCGATGACGGCCAGTCGGCGGCCCGCGCGCCGGGCCCGGTTGTAGGCCTCGACCAGGACCCCGAGCCCCGTGGCGTCGCCGATCTCGGCCCCGGCGAGCCGCATGTGCACGTCACCACAGCCGGTGTCGATGATCTCGTGGAGGAGGAGCCGCACATCCGGGACGGTGTGCACGTCGATCCGGCCGATGATCGCGACCTCCTGCCCCGTGTGCGTGGCAAGCACTTGCACGGGCAGAGCCCCGATGGTGCTGATCGACATGCGAACCCCCTCGTCCGTGACAGACATTCACTCACACGGACGCACGGGATGGGGGTTTCGGTTGTCGGCGTCCAGATCAAGATCTGATAAAGGTCTGCGCGGGGGTTGGGGCCGGCCGGCGGTCCGGCTCAGAGGAACGGGGCGTCGTCGGGCTCGCGGGTGACGTCGGCACCCAGTCCCTGCATGCTCTCGGCGAACCCTGCGTAGCCACGGTCGATGTGCTGGGCCCCGCTGACGGTGGTGATCCCGTCGGCCACCAGCCCGGCGATCACCAGGGCGGCACCGGCGCGGATGTCGCTCGCCTCGACCGGGGCCCCGGAGAGCGTCTCCACCCCGTGGACCATCACGTGGTGACCGTCGATCCTGGTCTCCGCCCCGAGCCGGTTCAGCTCCTGGACGGTGCGGAACCGGGCCTCGAAGAGGTTCTCGGTGATCATCGCCGAGCCGTCGGCGACGGCGTTGCACGCGAGGGCGAACGGCTGCAGGTCGGTCGGGAAACCCGGGTAGGGCAGCGTGGCGACGTCGAAGGCCTTGGGGCGGCGGCCACCGGAGTCGACCCGGAAGCCGCGCTCGGTCGTCGTCACGGTGGCACCGCTGGCCCGCACCAGCTCGAGCGCGCTGGTGAGGTGCTCCGGGCGGGCTCCCACCACCTCGACGTCACCCCGGGTGGCGGACGCTGCGAACGCCCAGGTGCCCGCGGCGATCCGGTCGGGGACCACGGCGTGCTCGGTGGGGGCCAGCCGGTCGACGCCCTCGATCTCGACCACGGACGAGCCCGCACCGGTGATCCGCGCGCCCATCGAGATGAGCATCTCCGCGATGTCGACGATCTCGGGCTCGCGGGCGGCGTTCTCCAGCCGGGTGACGCCCCGGGCCAGGACCGCGGCGGTCAGGACGTTCTCGGTCGCCCCGACGCTCGGGAACTCGAGTCGGATCTCGGCACCGTCGAGCCCTCTCGGGGCCTCGGCGACGAGGAACCCGTGGGTGACGTGCACCCGGGCCCCTAGGGCCTCCAGGCCTGCTGCGTGCAGGTCGAGCCCCCGTGAGCCGATCGCGTCACCGCCCGGGACGGCCACGTCGGCGGCGCCGCACCGGGCGACGAGCGGACCGAGCACCGCCGTGGACGCGCGCAGGGCCCGGACCAGGTCGTAGTCGGCCCGGTGGCCGATCTGCTCCGGCACGTCGATCTCCACGACCCCGCTCGGGGCGTCGTAGTCGACGGTGCAGCCGAGCCGGCGCAGCAGCTCGGCCATGATCGTCACGTCGAGGATGGCCGGCACGTTGGTCAGCCGGGTGCGGCCCACCGCGAGCAGGGCCGCCGCCATGAGCTTGAGGGCGCTGTTCTTGGCGCCCCACACGGCGACCTCACCGTGCAGCGCGGTCCCTCCGACGACCCGGAAACGTTCAGCCACCGCACCACCCTATCGAGGCTCGCGGAGACCCCTGACACACCACCGGCACGCCCGCGCACCCCGCGGCATACCCTCGTGGCATGGTCAACCTCACGCGCATCTACACCCGCACGGGTGACGACGGCCAGACCCACCTCGGGGACATGAGCCGCACCAGCAAGACCGACGTCCGGCTGCTCGCGTACGCCGACGTCAACGAGGCCAACGCCGCGATCGGCGTGGCCCTGGCGGCGGGTGACCTGCCGGACGACCTGCGGACCACCCTGCTGCGCGTGCAGAACGACCTGTTCGACGTCGGCGCAGACCTGTGCACGCCGCTGCAGGAGAGCTACGACTACCCGCCGCTGCGGGTCGAGGCGGCCTGGATCGACGAGCTCGAGGCCGACTGCGACCGCTACCTGGCACGGGTCGAGAAGCTGCGCTCGTTCATCCTCCCCGGCGGGACCGTCGGGTCGGCCCACCTGCACGTGGCCACCACGGTCGTCCGCCGCGCCGAGCGGCAGGCCTGGTCGGCCATCGAGGCCTACGGCGACCAGCCCGGCTCCGCCAAGGGCCAGGGCGGCGTCAACCTGCTCACCGCGAAGTACCTCAACCGGCTCTCGGACCTGCTGTTCGTGCTGGCCCGCGTGGCCAACCTGCCGATCGGTGGCGACGTCCTCTGGCAGCCCGGGGGCGGGCGCGCCGAAGGACCTCCCGGCCGCAGCAGCTAGCTACGCGACGTTGACGTTGAAGCCCGGGGGCGAGCTCTCCAGCCAGCTGCGCATCGCGGTGTAGGCCGAGGGCGCCAGGGCGAGCGAGAAGGTGTCGCTGCCGTAGTGGCAGTCGACGGTCACCGCTTCGGGGAGACCGGCGATGGCCGCGTGGGGCAGCCCCGGCGGACCCAGCTCGAGGCGGGGGCGCTCCCAGGTGCGGGCAGGGCGGGGCGAGGGCCCGATCAGGGTGAACCACTCCAGCGCGCTGCCCGAGAACCGCAGCAGCCCCAGGCGGTACTGGGACCGACCGTGGGGCTGGAGGGCACACAGCATGAGCGGTGCTCCGGAGGCGAGCAGGCGCCGGCGCACGAAGATGTACGTCAGCGCCAGGAGCGCAAGCAGGATGAGGGCGCCGGCGACGATCTCCGCGGAGACGACGGGCGACATGCTCACCCCTTTCGAAAGGTAGCCGTGAGCTGGTCGTGGGCCTGCCGCGACCAGCCCGCGGCTAGGCCGAGAACTGCGAGGCGTCGACCGCCTCGGCGACGATGATCACCTTGTCGCGGTCGACGGACAGGAAACCGCTGTCGATGGTGGCGCTCTGGGAGCCCTCCCCCGACTTGATCCTGACCTCACCCTCCACGAGGACCCCGAGCAGCGGCGTGTGCCCGGGCAGGATGCCCAGCTCGCCGTCGACGGTACGGGCGACGACCATGTCGGCCTCGCCCTCCCAGACCTTGCGGTCTGCTGCGACGAGTTCAACCTGCAGGGTGCTCACGGTGTCCTCCAGTGGTGCGGTGCTTGCAGTCTATCGGCCTGCGGGGTGGTGCCCTGCGGGCCGGTGGTATGCCGTGGGGCCAGCCGTGTCCGGCCGGCCCCACGGGTCACGCGGTGGTGCGCCTGCTCAGAGGTTCTTCTCGATCTCGGCGGCCTGGCGCTCGACGTCGTCGAGCCCACCGCACATGAAGAACGCCTGCTCGGGCACGTGGTCGTACTCGCCGTCGGCGATCTTGGTGAACGCCTCGATGCTGTCGACCAGCGGGACCGTCGAACCCTCGATGCCGGTGAACTGCTTGGCGACGTAGGTGTTCTGCGACAGGAAGCGCTGGATGCGACGAGCGCGGTTGACGAGGATCTTGTCCTCTTCGGAGAGCTCGTCGATGCCGAGGATGGCGATGATGTCCTGCAGCTCCTTGTTGCGCTGGAGGATCTGCTTGACGCGCACCGCGGTGTTGTAGTGGTCCTCGGCGATGTAGCGGCGGTCGAGGATGCGCGAGGTCGACGTGAGCGGGTCCACGGCCGGGTAGATACCCAGCGAGGCGATCTCACGGGACAGCTCGGTGGTCGCGTCGAGGTGGGCGAACGTGGTGGCCGGGGCCGGGTCGGTGTAGTCGTCGGCCGGCACGTAGATCGCCTGCATGGAGGTGATCGAGTGACCACGCGTGGAGGTGATGCGCTCCTGGAGCACACCCATCTCGTCGGCGAGGGTGGGCTGGTAGCCCACGGCGGACGGCATGCGGCCGAGGAGGGTCGACACCTCGGAACCGGCCTGGGTGAAGCGGAAGATGTTGTCGATGAAGAGCAGCACGTCCTGCTTCTGCACGTCGCGGAAGTACTCCGCCATGGTCAGCGCGGAGAGCGCGACGCGCAGACGCGTGCCCGGCGGCTCGTCCATCTGGCCGAAGACGAGGGCGGTCTGGCCGAGGACCCCGGCCTCCTCCATCTCGACCATGAGGTCGTTGCCCTCACGGGTGCGCTCACCGACACCGGCGAACACCGACACACCACCGTGGTCGCGGGCGACACGGGCGATCATCTCCTGGATGAGGACCGTCTTGCCCACGCCGGCGCCGCCGAACAGGCCGATCTTGCCACCCTGCACGTAGGGGGTCAGCAGGTCGATGACCTTGATGCCGGTCTCGAACATCTGGGTCTTGGACTCGAGCTGGTCGAAGGCCGGCGCCTTGCGGTGGATGCCCCAGCGCTCGTTGACCTCGAACTTCTCGCCCTCGGCGAGGTTCATGACCTCACCGGTGGTGTTGAAGACCTTGCCGAGCGTGACGTCGCCGACGGGCACCGAGATCGGGCCGCCGGTGTCCTGCACCTTGGTGCCGCGGACCAGGCCGTCGGTGGGCTGCAGCGAGATGGCCCGGACCATGTTGTCGCCGATGTGCTGGGCGACCTCGAGGTTGAGGCTCTTCTTCTCGCCCGCGAGCTCGACCTCGGTGGTCAGCAGGTTGTACTGCTCCGGCATCGCGTCCGCGGGGAACTCGACGTCGACGACCGGGCCGATGATGCGGGAGATGCGGCCGATGCCACCGGGGGTGGCGGCCTTGGTCTCTTCAGTGACAGTGGCAGTCATTGGTTTCTCTCTACCTTCTCAACTGGCGTCGGCGAGGGCGTCGGAGCCGCCCACGATCTCGCTGATCTCTTGGGTGATCTCGGCCTGGCGAGCCTGGTTGGCCAGCCGGGTGTACTTCTTGATGAGCTCTTCGGCGTTGTCCGTCGCCGACTTCATGGCCCGCTGGCGCGACGCCAGCTCGGACGCGGCGGCCTGCAGCAGGCAGTTGTAGATGCGCGCCGTGACGTACTTGGGCAGCAGCGCGTCGAGCACCTGCTCGGCATTCGGCTCGAACTCGTAGAGCGGCAGGACGTCGTCCTCGGCGGGCGCGTCCTCGCCCTCCACGACCTCGAGCGGCAGCATGCGGATGACGTCGGGCTCCTGGGTCACCATGTTCACGAACCGCGTGAAGACGATGTGGACCTCGTCCACGCCACCGTCCTCGTAGTCCCGGTTGAACGCGGCGACCAGGGCCTCACCGATCTCGCGGGCGGCGTCGAAGGTCGGCTGGTCGGTGAACCCGGTCCACTCGTCCGCGTACTCGCGCTTGCGGAACTTGTAGAACCCCACGGCCTTGCGACCCACGAGGTAGGGGACGACCTCCTTGCCGGCGGAGCGCAGGTCGCCGATCAGGCGCTCGCTCTCCTTGAGGACGGAGGAGCTGTAGGCGCCGGCCAGCCCGCGGTCGGACGTCACCACGAGGACCGCGGCGCGACGGACGTCGTCGTGCTCGGTGGTCAGCGGGTGGTCCACGTTCGAGAAGGTCGCGACGGCCGAGACCGCCCTGGTCAGGGCACGCGCGTAGGGCGAGGACTCCCGCACCCGCTGCTGCGCCTTGACCACGCGAGAGGCTGCGATGAGCTCCATCGCGCGCGTGATCTTCTTGGTCGCCTGGACGGACCGGATGCGCTGGCGGTAGACCCGCATCTGCGCTCCCATATGAAGCCGCCTCTCTCAGTCTGTTTCTACGTTGTGGTGTGCTGCGCGCCTTGGTTGGGCGCTGTGGGTATGCCGTGTGGCCGGCACGTTCGCTGCGGTGCCGGGTGCCCACCGAGGTGGGCACCCGGCATACCGGTCAGCGCTTCTGCTTGACGATCTTCTCCTGCTCGACGTCGTGCTCGAGGGCACCCGGGTCGGCCTCGTGGCCGACCGGGGTCTTCTCGGCGCCGGACGCTGCGAACTGCTCCTTGAACTTGCCCACGGCCTCCTCGAGGCCGGAGCGGGTCTCGTCCTCGAACTTCTTGGACTCGCGGATCGCGTCCAGGAGACCGGACTTCTCGCGGCGCAGGTAGTCGAGGAACTCGGTCTCGAAGCGGGAGACGTCCTCCACGGCGACCGAGTCGAGCTGGCCGCTGGTGCCGGCCCAGATCGAGACGACCTGCTCCTCCACCGGGAACGGCGCGGCCTGCTTCTGCTTGAGCAGCTCGACGAGCCGGGCACCCTTGGCGAGCTGGGCCCGCGAGGCCGGGTCGAGGTCCGAGGCGAACATGGCGAAGGCCTCCATCGCGCGGAACTGCGCGAGGTCGAGCTTCAGACGACCGGAGACGTCCTTCATGGCCTTGATCTGCGCGGCGCCACCGACTCGGGAGACGGAGACACCCACGTCGATCGCGGGACGCACGTTGGCGTTGAACAGGTCGGCCTGGAGGTAGATCTGGCCGTCGGTGATGGAGATGACGTTGGTCGGGATGTACGCCGAGACGTCACCGGCCTTGGTCTCGATGATCGGCAGGCCGGTCATCGAGCCCGCGCCCAGGTCGTCGGAGAGCTTGGCGCAACGCTCGAGCAGACGGGAGTGCAGGTAGAACACGTCACCGGGGTAGGCCTCGCGGCCCGGCGGACGACGCAGCAGCAGCGACACGGCGCGGTAGGCCTCGGCCTGCTTCGACAGGTCGTCGAACACGATGAGGACGTGCTTGCCCTGGTACATCCAGTGCTGGCCGATGGCCGAGCCGGTGTAGGGCGCGAGGTACTTGAAGCCGGCCGAGTCGGACGCGGGGGCCGCGACGATGGTCGTGTACTCGAGCGCGCCGGCCTCCTCCAGGGTGCCGCGGACGGCAGCGATGGTGGAGCCCTTCTGGCCCATGGCGACGTAGATGCAGCGGACCTGCTGCTCCGGGTCGCCCGAGTCCCAGTTCTGCTTCTGGTTGATGATCGTGTCGACCGCGACCGTGGTCTTGCCGGTCTGGCGGTCACCGATGATGAGCTGGCGCTGGCCGCGACCGATGGGGGTCATGGCGTCGACGGCCTTGAGGCCGGTCTGCAGCGGCTGGTGCACCGACTTGCGCTGGACCACCGTGGGGGCCTGCAGCTCGAGGGCGCGACGCTCGGACGTGTCGATCTCGCCGAGGCCGTCGATCGGCTGGCCGAGCGGGTTGACCACGCGGCCGAGGAACGCGTCACCGACGGGCACGGAGAGGACCTCTCCCGTGCGCTTGACCTCCTGGCCCTCCTCGATCTTGGAGAAGTCACCGAGGATGACGACGCCGATCTCGTGGACGTCGAGGTTGAGCGCGAGGCCCAGCGTGCCGTCCTCGAACTCGAGCAGCTCGTTGGTCATGCACGAGGGCAGGCCCTCGACGTGGGCGATGCCGTCTCCGGCGTCGCTGACGCGGCCGACCTCTTCGCGGGAGGCCGTGCCGGGCTCGTAGGACTGAACGAAGTTGTCCAGCGCGTCCCGGATCTCCTCCGGACGGATCGAAAGCTCCGTCATCTGATCTCTTCTCCTCGATAACCGGCCCGATGAGTCGAACCGAAGTCTGTGGTGTGGTCCTGCATCTTCAGTTGTGGTGCGCGTGCCCTGCTGCTGGTGCCGTGTGGCTGGGTGCCGGTGGTCAGCCGGCGATGTGCCGACGGGCCTCGTCGAGGCGTCGCAGCACGGTGCCGTCGACGACCTCGTCGCCCACCTGCACCCGGATACCGCCGAGGACCTGGTCCTCGAGGACGACCTGGAGCAGGACGGGCTTGCCGTAGATGCCCTGCAGGGCTGCGGCGAGCCGCTCCCGCTGCTGCGGGGTGAGCTCGGTGGCGGCGGTGACGACCGCCGTGATCTGCTCGCGCCGCTGGGCCGCGAGGCCGAGGTAGCGCTCGAGGGTGCGGTCGAGCTTGCGACCCCGCGGGGCCAGCACGGCCTGGCGGGCCAGCCGCACCGTCTCCTCGGAGGCCTTGCCCTCCAGCAGCTCGCTGACGACGCCGGCCTTGGCGTCGACGTCACCCTGGCGGTTGGTCAGGCGGTCCCGCAGCTCGGGGTTGCCGGCGACGATCCGCTCGAACCGGAACAGCTCGTCCTCGACCCGGTCGATCCGGTTGGCCTTCTCGGCACCGGCGAGGATCGACGTGACGGCCAGGTCCTCCAGGGTGTCGGAGAGGTCGCGCTCGGTGGCCCAGCGCTGACCGACGAGGTTCTTGACCACGACGATCGCCTCGGCCGAGACCTTGCCGCCGAGCAGCCCCTCGGCGAGGGCCTGCTTCTCCGTGCCCTCCCGGGACGGGTCGGCGAGGGCGCGGCGCAGGGTGGCCGAGCCGTCGATGACGGCCACGACAGCCAGCAGCTCGTCACCGAGCACGCGACGGTCGACCCCACCGGCGAGCGCGGCGTCGAGCGCCTTGCCTCCGGCGATCGCGGCCGCCCGCGAGGACCCACGCATCAGGCGTCCTCCCCGACCTTCTCGGGCTGGATCTCGCCGGCCTCGAGCTCGGCCAGGAAGCGGTCGACGATGCCCTTCTGACGAGTCTCCTCGTGCAGCGACTCACCCACGATGCGGCTGGCCAGGTCGGTCGACAGGCGACCCACCTCGGAGCGGAGCGAGACGACCGCCTGCTGGCGCTCGGCCTCGATCTGCTTGTGGGCCGCCTCGGTGATGCGGGCCGCCTCGGCCTGCGCGTGTCCGCGCATCTCCACGACGATGGCCGCACCCTGCTCGCGAGCTTCCTCGCGGATCCGGGCGGCCTCGGCACGGGCCTCGGTCAGCTGGGCCTGGTACTGCTCCAGGGCAGCCTGGGCCTGCTGCTGGGCCTCTTCGGCCTGCTGCATCCCGCCCTCGATCGCGGCGGTGCGCTCGGCGTACGCCTTCTCGAGGTTGGGCACGACCTTGGTGGCCACGACCCAGTACAGGATCGCGAACGCGATGATGCCGAAGATCAGCTCGCCCCAGAGGGGCAGGATCGGCAGGCGTTCGCCGGTCTTGTCCTCGGCGGCGGCCGCGACAACCACCTGCGTGATGCCGGTGAAGTGCTGCACGGGGTTCTCCTAGTGCTGTGGTGCCAGGGGGCGTTGGGCTGGGTGGTTCGACTTACTTGAAGACGAACGCGAGCACCAGACCGAAGATGGCGAGCGCCTCGGCGAGGGCGAAGCCGAGGATGGCGATGCCCTGGAGCACGCCGCGTGCCTCGGGCTGACGTGCCACGCCGTTGATGTACGCAGCGAAGATCAGGCCGATGCCGACACCGGGGCCGATCGCAGACAGGCCGTAGCCGAGGATGGCGATGTTGCCTTCCATTGATGGTCCTCTTTCGTTTCTTCAGTGACCCGCACGGCCCAACGCCGTCCGGAAGTTCAGGGTGCGTATTCAGTTGTGGGTCAAGCTGTCGTGCACCGGGCCGACGTGCGGTGGCCCGGACGTCTCAGTGCTCGTCGGCCAGGGAGCCGGCGATGTAGGTCGCTGCGAGCAACGTGAAGATGTAGGCCTGCAGGAACTCGATCAGCCCCTCGAACGCGGTCAGCACGAAGGCCATGCCGAACGAGCCGACGCCGGCGACCTTCAGGCCGAGCCCACCGTGGATCAGCATGTACTCGCCACCGGTGATGAACAGCAGCAGGAGCATGTGCCCGGCGAACATGTTGCCGAAGAGTCGCAGTGCGAGGGTGAGCGGGCGGGTGACGAAGTAGGTCA
This sequence comes from Phycicoccus sp. Soil802, assembly GCF_001429605.1. GTDB lineage: Bacteria > Actinomycetota > Actinomycetes > Actinomycetales > Dermatophilaceae > Pedococcus. Next base: position 103,879 of record NZ_LMSS01000004.1, on the reverse strand, counting down.
GCAGCTCGAGCGGGATGATCAGCACGTAGATGCCCTTGGGCAGGCCCGGCGGGATCATGTGCTTGATGTGTCCCCAGGCGCCGTTCTTCTTGATGCCGACGGCGTGGTAGATCACGAAGACCAACAGGGTCAACGCGATCGGGAAGCCGATGCGGCTCATGGTCGGGTACTGGATCGGCGGGATGATGCCGAACAGGTTGTTGACCAGGATCAGCATGAACATGCTGAACAGCAGGGGCACGAACTTGAGGAAGTCGTGGCTGCCGATGATGTCGCGGGCCACGCCGTTGCGCACGAAGTTGTAGGCGTTCTCGGTGACCCACTGGCCCTTGCCCGGGACGACCGCCGCACGCTTGGTGGTGGCGACGAGGAACCAGGCGATGAGGGCGACGGAGATGGCCAGGACGACCATCGGACGCGTGATCGCGAAGTCACCGTGACCGATCAGCGGCTGGTAGAACTCGGCCGGCGTGGGGGCGTGGAAGCCCTCACCTTCGCCGCCCTCGGCAGCCAGGCTGATGGCGCCCAGCACGTTCAGACTCACAGGTTCTCCTTGAGCTTTGCGTTCGGAACGGTCCACGGGCCAACGAGGGCAGCACCCATACGCGTGGGCCCGGCATACAGAGGGGGGAGCTGACCTGCGGAAGTCATTGCGTACCGTACCGGAACCACACGAGGTACAGCGACAGTGCCATCCCGCCCACGATCCCCACCGCGACGAGCCAGGTCGTGCCCAGCCAGTGGTCGAGTCCCCAGCCCACGGCGCCGAACATCGAGGGTCCGGTGATGAGGTAGGAGACGACGTTCCACATCCTCGCCTCGTCGAGCCGTTGATGACCCGAGTCGGCCTTCTGCAACGGCGTCTGCCGGGCCTCCGGCGACGGCTGCGAGGACGGTGTGGTCACGGTGAGCTCCAATGGTCATCAGGCCGAGCCCCCATCCTGCCGCGTTTCCTGCGGCTCGTCGAAAGCAAGGCGACGAGAGCGGACGAAGGCGATCACCTGGAACACCTGCCACACGAGAGCGACAGCCAGGATGGTCAGGCCGAAGGCGGTGCCGTCGAGCCAGCTCGCACCCTGCAGCGCGATGATGACCAACAGCAGGAAGATCATCTGGCCCATGAAGACGGCCAGTGCGCTGGCGAGGAAGCGCAACGGGTCCGCAGCGCTGTCGAGCTTGCGCATGATGATCAGTCCGAGGGCGAAGAAAGCCAGGGCGATCACGAAGCCGAGGGCGGCAGCCAGGGCGGCCTTGCCGCCACCCACGATCGCGGCCACGACCACGGCGACCGGACCCACCGCGACGGTGGGGAGGAAGGCTCCACGCAGCATCACCGCGAACGGGTCGCGGTCGGTGTGCGGAGTTGCGCTCATCGGTCTGGCCTGCCTGATTCGTCGGGGCTGCGGTGCCTGGCGAACGGGGTGGTCTGCACCCACCTTGGGGTGCTTGTGAAAGGTATCACAAGCAGTTTGGGGCGTGCCACCGGGGTACCGCAGGCCCCGCAACCGAGGGGGTCGGGCCCGGCCGAAGAACCGGTCTCGGTCGCAGGGAAATCGGCGGGATTCGGGCACGGGTAGCCTTCCGCCATGCCAGCCACTCCCCCGACCGGCGCGCCCCTGAGGGGCCGGTTCGTCCGGCTCGACGTGATGACCATGGAGGACGCCCCCGGCCTGCACGCGGTCTACACCGACCCGGCCGTCTACACGCAGGGCTTCATCATGCGCCCGCCGCCGGAGAACCTCGCTGCCACGCGCGCCAACACCGAGGACGACATCGCGGCCGGCGCCAGGGGCCGCACGGCATACACGGTCCGGCTCACTGGCGAGGGCGGCCTCGGTGACGCGGGCACCGTCGTGGGCACCTCGTCGCTCGGCGACGTCGACCTCGAGAACGAGCGGATCCACCTCGGCTGGACCATGTACGGCTCGCGGTGGTGGGGCACCCCGGTGAACCCCGAGTGCAAGCTGCTGCTGCTGGGGCACGCCTTCGACTGCGGCTTCGGGCGCGTCAAGATCCAGACCGACGCGGTGAACGAGCGCTCGCAGGCCGCGATCGCCAAGCTGGGCGCGACCCGCGAGGGTGTCCTGCGGCGGCACACCCGGCGGGCGGACGGCAGCTTCCGCGACACCGTGGTCTTCAGCGTGCTGAAGGACGAGTGGCCCACCGTGCGGGCCGGCCTCCGCGAGCGGATCGGCCTCGGCGACGGCTGAAGCCGAGCGGTGGCGCAGTCGTTGGCCGTGGGCGCAGTCATGTCTGCGCCCGAAGCCGACAGCTGCGCCGCGGGCCCGGTCAGTGTGAGCGCGGGCGGTGGCCCGGGACCGACCAGCGCGGCAGCCACAGCGTGAGCACGCCGATCACCACGACGGCGGCCAGCACGCCCGCGCCGGCCACTCGCGCGTCGTCCACGAAGATGAAGCTCACCGAGCCGAGCGCCGCGACCGCCGCCCAGAGCCACAGGAGCAGCACGGCCCGTCGGTGGCCGTGACCGAGCTGGAGCATCCGGTGGTGCAGGTGCTGCTTGTCGGGGTGCCACGGGCGCTCCCCGCGCGCGGTCCGCCGGACCACCGCCAGGAGGATGTCGACCAGCGGGAGCAGGATGATCGCGGCCGGCACGACGAGGGGCAGCAGGGTCGCGGCGACCGGGTTGGTGCTGACCTGCGCTGGAGTCACGTTGCCGGTCGTCGAGATCGTCGCAGCGGCGAGCAGCAGGCCCAGCAGCAAGGCCCCGGAGTCACCCATGAAGAGCCGGGCCGGGTGGTAGTTGTGCGGCAGGAAGCCCACGCAGCAGCCGATCAGGGCGGCCGAGATGAGGGTCGCCGACGAGAACACGTTCGGTGGGTCGAAGGTGCGCGAGATGCCGTAGCTGTAGATGAAGAACGCCGTGCCCGCGATCACCACGACGCCGGCCGCGAGACCGTCGAGGCCGTCGATGAAGTTGACCGCGTTGGTGAACAGCACCACGGCAAACACGGTGAGCCCCACCATGATCGGCTGCGGCAGCACGGTCACGCCGCCGATCGGCAGCTGGTAGAGCAACACCCCGCTGAACGCCATGATCCCGGCGGCGATCATCTGGCCGCCCATCTTGGTCAGCCAGTCCATCTCGCGGATGTCGTCGATCGCGCCGATCAGGCAGACGATGCCGGCGCCGACCAGCACCCCCTGCAGCTCCGGGCCGAGCCTGAACACCTGGCCCAGGAACGGCAGGTGGCTCGCCGCGATCATAGAGGCCGCGAAGCCGAGGTAGATCGCTACTCCCCCGAGGCGCGGGATCGGCGTCGAGTGGACGTCGCGGTCACGGACCGGCGTGAACGCGCCCGTGCGTACGGCGACGGCACGCATCAGGGGCGTCGCGGCATACGTGATCACCGCGGCGACCATCAGGACGAGGAGGTACTCGCGCACTTATGGCGCCTCTCGAGTGGGGGACTCAGCCTCGAGGGTATGCCGGGAAGCGGGTCACGAGGTCCGTGACCCCCGCGCGGACCTCCTTGGAGACGGCGTGGTCGGGGTCCGCGTCTCCGCGGATGACCGCCGTGGCGATGAGCTCGGCGACCTCGCGCATCTCGTCGGTGCCCATGCCCTGGGTGGTGACGCAGGGAGTGCCGACCCGGATGCCGCTGGCGATGTTGGGCTTCTGCGGGTCGAACGGGATGGCGTTCTTGTTGAGGACGATGCCGGCCGCGTCGGACCGAGCCTCCGCGTCGGCACCGGTCACGCCGACGCCCTGGAGGTCGTGCAGCGAGAGGTGGGTGTCGGTGCCGCCGGTGGTGGGACGAATGCCCTTCTCCCCCAAGGCGGTAGCCAGCACCGAGGCGTTCTCGACGACCCGCTTGGCGTAGTCCTGGTACTCAGCAGTGGCGCACTCCTTGAAGTTCACCGCCTTGGCCGCGATGGTGTGCATCTGGGGGCCGCCCTGCATCATCGGGAAGACCGCCTTGTCGAGCTTGGCGGCGTGCTCCTCCTTGCAGACCAGCGCTCCGGAGCGGGGGCCGCGCAGCACCTTGTGGGTCGTGAACGTGACGACGTCGGCGTAGGGCACCGGGCTGGGGATGGCCTTGCCGGCCACGAGGCCGATGAAGTGCGCAGCGTCGACCCAGAAGATCGCCCCGACCTCGTCCGCCAGCTTGCGGAAGAACTCGAAGTCGATGAGCCGCGGGATCGCCGACCCGCCGGCGAGGATCACCTTCGGGCGGTGCTCCTTGGCGAGCCGCTCCACCTCGGCGTAGTCGATGTCCTCGGTCTGCTTGTCGACGCCGTAGTGCACGGCGTTGAACCACTTGCCCGAGAAGGACACCTTGGTGCCGTGCGTCAGGTGGCCACCCATCGGCAGGGCCATCGCGAGGATCGTCTCGCCGGGCTGCATGAACGCGCCGTAGACGGCCTGGTTGGCGCTCGCTCCCGAGTGCGGCTGGACGTTGGCGTGGTCGGCGTCGAAGAGCGACTTGCACCGCTCGATCGCGAGCGTCTCGGCCTTGTCGACCTCCGAGCAGCCGCCGTAGTAGCGGCGTCCGGGGTAGCCCTCGGCATACTTGTTCGACAGCGTCGAGCCGAGGGCGGTGAGCACCTCGGGGCTGGACATGTTCTCCGAGGCGATCAGCTGGAGGCCGCCGCGGATGCGGTCGAGCTCGGAGACGAGCACCCCCGCGATCTCGGGGTCGAACGACTCGAGGGCGCCGAAGTCGGAGCCGTAGAAGGTGTCAGCGCTCATGCGGGTCTCCTGGGAGGGTGCTGTCGGTGCCGTCGTTGCGGTCAGTGGCGGGATCCGCGGGCAACTCTATTGCCTGCGTCCCGTCGGTCTCGGGGGTGCCCGACGCCTCGCCGGGCAGGGTGGTGGCCTCGTCCGTGGTCTCGGCCTCGCCGGGCTGCTCGGGCTGATCGGGCTCAGCGGGCCGCTCGGGCTCCTTGGGCTCGAGGGCGGCCCGGAGCTGCTCCTCGGTGACCGCCCCGGCCCGCAGCACGACGAACTCCTCGCCCGTGCAGTCGACGATCGTCGACACCTCCGTGCTGGTGGTCGGCCCGCCGTCGAGGTAGACCGACACCGCCGAACCGAGCTGTGAGGCGGCATCCGTGGCCGTCGTGGCCGCGGGCTGGCCGGTGAGGTTGGCGCTGGTCACGGCCATCGGGCCCACCTCGCTCAGCACCGCGAGCGCGATGTCGTCCTGTGGCATGCGCAGGGCGACGGTGCCGTTGGTCTCCCCGAGGTCCCACATCAACGAGGTCTGTGCCTTGAAGACCAGGGTCAGCGGCCCGGGCCAGAACTCGCGGATCAGGTCGCGAGCCCAAGCCGGTACGTCGGTGGCGAGGCCGTCGACCGTGCGGACGCTCGGGACCAGCACGGGTGGCGGCATCTCGCGTCCCCGGCCCTTCGCGGCCAGCAGCGAGGCGACGGCCTCGGCGGAGAAGGCGTCGGCGCCCACGCCGTAGACGGTGTCGGTCGGCAGGACGACGATCTCGCCGGCGCGGACGGCCTCGACCGCCTTCGCCACCCCCTCGCGGCGACCCTCGTCGGTGCTGCAGTCGTAGACCGGGCTCATGGTCGCCAGCCTAGGACCCCCGCTGACAGCCCTCTCACCCGAGTCTTTGCGTGATCCGGCGGACCAGGGGCCGTTGGATCACGCAAAGACTCGGGTGAGGAGGACTGCAGGTCAGGCTGCTGTGGCGCTGTCGTCCTGCGCGCGGAAGTTCCGCACGCAGATCCCGACCGTGAGGCAGCAGTTCGCCACCGCGACCCACTGCTCGCCCGACACCAGGGTCGGGGCCCACAGTCCGGCTGAGGCGATGCAGAGCAGCCAGCCGCTGCGCCTCCTGGCCGCCACCCAGGTGCCCAGCAGGCCCAGCACGATCGCGACGCCGCCCAGGACCTGGAAGGTGACCATCGTCATGTCTTCTCTCCTTTCGTCTACCGGCGCCTCAGCGCAGCGAGATGACCGTTTCGAGGTAGGTCGACGGGATGCTGACGCTGCCGCCGTCCTGGTTGCGGTCGTAGCGGCCGGCCAGCTCCGCGAGGTCGGCTGCCAGCGCTGCCTGCCCCGTCTCGTCGAGGGCCTCGAAGGCCTTGAGGGTGGGGCCGTACCAGCGTCGGAAGAACGTCACGAACTCCTCGGCCGTCGTGAAGCGGAAGACGCACTCGCGCTCCCGCGACTCGATCGTGTCGACCGCCGTGCCGAAGAGCTCGACGAGGTGCTCCTCGGTCCCCCACAGGAGGGGCGAGGCGACTCCGGCCGGTGCAGGGACGTGCGAGGTGATCACCCGGAACATCTGCCCGATGAAGCCTCCCGGCGTCCAAGAGGCGAGCGCGACCGTGCCACCCGGCTTGGTCACGCGCACCACCTCGTCGGCGGTGCGCTGGTGGTCGGGCGCGAACATCGTCCCGAACACGCTGAGGACCGCGTCGACCGAGTGGTCCTGGATCGGCAGCGCCTCGGCGTCGCCGTCCCGGAATTCGACATCGAGCCCCTCGGCCAAGGCCCGGCCCCGCCCGTCCTCCAGCAGCGCCGGCACGTAGTCGACGCCGATGGCGTGGGCTCCGGACCGCGCTGCGGCCAACGTCGCGTTGCCGTTGCCGCAGGCCACGTCGAGCACGCTCCAGCCGGCGCGCAGGTCCGCGGTCTCGGCCAGCTGCTCGCTCACCAGGACGATGCGGGAGGCGACCACGGAGAAGTCGCCGCTGGACCAGGTCTTCTGCTGCTTCGCCTTGACTGCCGCCAGATCGACCAGGGTGGTGGTTGTAGACATGGTGGTGTTGCTCCTTCGTCGTGCGACGGCACCGTGCCGTCGTCTGCATCGAGGATGCGTGGACCGCAAGGGCCGCAACGAGTGGCGATCTCGTACCGCCCGGAGGGCCTTTCGCTGCCCATCCGGGCGCCGCAGAACAGGGCAAACCCGACTCGACGACGGGATCCCACGCACGGTGACGGGTACAAAGTTCGTACTACCCTCGCGCGCACCGTCGGTGCACCATGGGTCCATGAGTGAACGGGGCGGGGACTACTGCCCGATCTCGATGGCGGTCGACGTGCTCGGCGACCGGTGGACGCCCCTGGTCATCCGGGAGCTGATGGTCGGCGCCAGTGGCTTCAACGAGATCCACCGCGGCATCCCCCGAGTCAGCCGCACGCTGCTCGCCCAGCGCCTGCGCCTGCTCGAGCGGATGGGTCTGGTCGAGCGCACCGTCGGGCCGCGCGGACGCCCGGGCGGGTACCACCTGACCGAGGCGGGCCACGGCCTGACACCGGTCGTCTGGGCGATGGGGCACTGGGCGGCGGAGTGGGTCTTCGGCGACCCCAGCGAGGCCGACTGCGACGGGCTGTCGCTGATCTGGCGGCTCCACCAGCACGCCATCCCCAGCAAGCTGCCCGTCGAGCGGACGATCGTGCACATCGTCCTCACCGGCCACGGTGCGGCTGAGGGTTGGCTCGAGCTGAGCCGGTCGGGTGCGACCGTCTGCAAGGACGACCAGGGTCACGACGTCGACCTCGCGATCGAGGCCGACACGGCGCAGATGCACCGCTGGCTGTTGGGCCGCACCTCCTTCGCCGAGCTGGTCCGCCGGGGTGACGCTCGGGTGCTGGGACCGAGTCGGCTGGGCCGCGCCTTCGCCTCGTGGTTCGACATGAGCTACTTCATCGAGGACTTCCGCCGTGCCGACCACCGGCGCCAGCGTGCGCTGTCCGTCGCGGCAACAGCCGGCTGAGATGGCTGCCCCCACCACGGACGAGCTGGCCGAACGGATCTTCGGCGCCCTCCTGGGCACGGTCGACATCCTGTCGGTCTTCCTGGGCGACCGCCTCGGGTGGTACCGCAGCCTGGCCTCCGACGGGCCGGCGACCCCACTCGAGCTCGCCGACCGCACCGCCACCCATGCGCGCTACGCCCGCGAGTGGCTGGAGCAGCAGGCGGTCACCGGCTTCCTCGCCCTCGACCACCCTGACGACGACCCCGACGCGAGGGTCTACTCGATCCCGTCGGCCACCGCCGAGGTGATGACCGACGAGACCAGCCTCAGCTACCTCGCCCCCTTCGCCCGGATGTTCGCCGCCGTCGGTCCGCAGCTGCCCGACCTGCTCGGGGCCTACCGCACCGGCGGTGGGGTGAGCTGGGACCAGCTCGGCACCGAGGCACGTGAGTCCCAGGCCGATGGCAACCGGCCGTGGTACCAGCACCGGCTGGCCGAAGCCCTCGCCGGCGTCCCGCAGGTGCACGAGGCGCTGTCCGCGCCGGGAGCAGTGATCGCCGACGTCGGGTGCGGGGCGGGCTGGTCGAGCATCGCCCTCGCGAAGGCCTACCCCGACGCCACGGTCGAGGGCTTCGACATCGACGCACCCTCGGTCGCGATGGCCACGGCAAACGCCGCGGCGCAGGGCGTCGACGACCGGGTGCGCTTCACCGCGGGCGATGCGGCAGGTATGCCGTCCGGCCGGTTCGCGGCCGCGTTCGCCTTCGAGTGCGTGCACGACATGCCCGACCCCGTCGGGGTGCTCAGGGCGGCCCGCGCCTCACTGGCACCGGGAGCGTTCATGGTCGTCATGGACGAGGCCGTCGCGGAGGACTTCGCTCCGCACGGCGACGAGCTCGAGCGGGTCATGTACGGCTTCAGCCTGCTGGTCTGCCTGCCCGACGGGATGTCGGCTCCAGGCAGCGTGGGGACCGGCACCGTGATGCGCCCGGCGACCCTGCGTCGCTACGCGCAGGAGGCCGGCTTCACCGGGTTCGAGGTGCTCCCGATCGAGGAGTTCGGCTTCTGGCGGTTCTATCTGCTGAGCTGACCCGGCCCGGACGCCGAGCCCGGGTCTTTGACGGGTTGACCCCGCCCTGACGTGGTCGACCCGTCAAAGACCCGGGGAGGGGGCGGGCTCAGGCGCGCCGGGCGGTGGTGGCGCGCGGTCGTCCGGTCAGGTCGTCGTGGTCGAGGATCTCGGTCCACTCGCCGGTGCGGCCGAGTCCGTGCGGCAGGCTGGCCCCCTGGCTGTCGGCGTGCTCCATCACGAGCAGGCCGCCGGGACGCAACAGCTGGGCGGCCCGTCGCGCGACGGCGAGCGGGATGGCGAGCCCATCCGGACTTCCGCCGAAGAGCGCGAGCTCCGGGTCGTGGTCGCGCACCTCGGGGTCGAGCGGCACCATCCCCACTGGGATGTACGGCGGGTTCGACACGACGATGTCGACCTCACCCGCCAGCTCCGGGAAGGCCTCGGTGGCGTCGCCGAGCCGCAGCTCCACCGGGAGCCCCGAGTCGGTGACGTTGCGGTCGGCCCAGGCGTGCGCCTCACGTCCCAGCTCCACGGCATACACCGTCGCGCTCGGCACCTCGTCGGCGACCGCGAGGGCGATGGCACCCGAGCCGGTGCACAGGTCGACCACGACCGGCGCCTCGAGGCCCAGCGCAGCCTCGATCGCCAGCCCGGCCACGAACTCGGTCTCGGGCCGCGGCACGAAGACCCCCGGCCCGACGCTCAGCTCGAGCCGGCGAAACCCGGCGCGACCGGTGAGGTGCTGCAAGGGAATCCGCGCCGCACGCTCCGCGACGAGGTCCGCGTAGCGATCGAGGAAGGCGACGTCGGCCTCGGCGAGCATCACCATGCGGCGCCGGACGTCGGCGACGTCGCTACCGAGGGCGAACGCCGCGAGGACGAGGGCGTCCGCCTCGGGGGACGGCACCCCGCTCCCAGCGAGCGCCCCGGTGGCCCGCACGACCTCCGAACGGAGGGTCGTCACTGACCGGTGCCCTCGGCGACTGCCGCCATCTGCGCGGCCTCGTCGGCGTCGACCGCGGACTGCACGACCGCCTCGAGGTCGCCGTCGAGCACGGTGTCGAGGTTGTAGGACTTGTAGCCGGTGCGGTGGTCGGAGATGCGGTTCTCCGGGAAGTTGTAGGTGCGGATCCGCTCACTGCGGTCGACCGTGCGGACCTGCGACCGACGGGCGGCACTGGCCTCGGCGTCGGCGGCCTCCTTGGCCAGGGCGTGCAGCCGGGCCCGGAGCACGCGCATTGCCGACTCCTTGTTCTGGAGCTGGCTCTTCTCGTTCTGGCACGAGACCACCACGCCGGTGGGCAGGTGGGTGATCCGCACCGCCGAGTCGGTGGTGTTGACCGACTGGCCACCGGGGCCGGACGAGCGGTAGACGTCGATCTTGAGGTCGTTGGGGTCGATGGTGATCTCGACCTCCTCTGCCTCCGGCATCACCAGCACGCCTGCCGCCGAGGTGTGGATGCGCCCCTGGCTCTCGGTCACGGGGACGCGTTGCACCCGGTGGACGCCGCCCTCGTACTTGAGCCGCGCCCATGGGGCGTCGCCCGGCTGGGGGGTGCCCTTGGCCTTCACGGCCACCTGGACGTCCTTGTAGCCACCGAGGTCGGACTCGGTCGCGTCGATGACCTCGGTCTTCCAGCCCCGTCGCTCGGCGTAGCGCAGGTACATCCGCAGCAGGTCACCGGCGAACAGCGCCGACTCCTCGCCACCCTCCCCCGCCTTGACCTCGAGGATCACGTCGCGGTCGTCGTCGGGGTCGCGTGGGATGAGCAGGCGCCGGAGCACGTCCTCGGTCTCGGCCAGCCGGGCCTCCAGACCGGGCACCTCCGCGGCGAAGCCCGCGTCTTCGGTGGCGAGCTCGCGGGCGGCCGCCAGGTCGTCCGTCGCCGCGTGCCACGCGTGGTATGCCGCGACGGTGGGTGCCAGCGCGGCATACCGCTTGTTCAGCTTGCGGACGAGGTCCTGGTCGCCGAACACCTCGGGGTCGGCCAGCTGCTTCTCGAGGTCGGCGTGCTCCTGGACGAGGGCTGCGGCGGACTCCAACATGGGGGCTCCCTGAGGTGGTGCGGGGGTGGCGCGGGGGTGGTGCCGGGGTGGTGCACTGGGGCGGGGAAAGCAGTGCGCCGGCCCCGACCCCAGGGGGTCAGGACCGGCGCATCGGGAAAGCTACTTGCTCTCGGCAGCGGCCTTCTTGCCGTAGCGGGCCTCGAACCGGGCCACGCGGCCACCGGTGTCGAGGATCTTCTGCTTGCCGGTGTAGAACGGGTGGCACTGCGAGCACACCTCGGCGCGGATGACGCCGGAGGTCGCGGTGCTGCGAGTCGTGAACGTGGACCCACAGGTGCAGCTCACCGTGGTCTCGACGTACTCGGGGTGGATGTCCTTCTGCAAAGCGTGCTCCTTGAGTCAATGTGGCCGGGTCGGCTGGGCGGGCTGCCCTGGAGGTGTCCATGCCGTGAACCGGTCAGCAGTCAAGTGTGCCAGAGAGCGGCGCACATCTCCTAAACGGCGTGGACCGCCGTGCCATTCCCCGCCGGGAGCACCACCGTCATCACCGTTCCCTGGTCCTCGACCGAGTCGACCTGGAGCTCTCCGCCGTGGCCCTCGACGATCGCTCGCACGATCGCCAGGCCCAGCCCGGTGCCGGGGATCGCGGCGGCCGTGGCGTTGGAGGCACGGAAGAACCGGTCGAACAGGTCGGGCAGGTCCTTCTCGGGGATCCCGATACCGGTGTCGGTCACCGTGATCACCACCCGGCCGTCGACCTGCTTGGCGGCGATCGTCGCCCGGCCGCCCGCGGGGGTGAACTTCACGGCGTTGGAACCGAGGTTGATCAGGCTGCGTTCGAGCTGGCCGCGGTCGACCCGGATGGTCAGCTCCGGGTCGACGGCGTCGACCACGAGGGCCACCCCCGCGGCGTCGGCCACGGGGCGGAGCAGGTCGGCGACGCCGGCGACGAGGGAGACGACCTCGACCTCTTCGGTCGACGACTGGAGACCGGTGACCTCGATCTTGTTGAGGACCAGGAGGTCCTCGATGAGGCCACGCAACCGGTGGGCGTTGCGACCGATGATGTCGAGTGCGCCGCGCTGACTGCTCGTGAGGTCTCCGTAGTCGCCGTCCTGGAGCAGCTCGAGGTAGCCGTTGATGGAGGTCAGCGGGGTGCGCAGCTCGTGCGACACGGTCGCCATGAAGTCGGTCTTCTGCCGGTCCAGCGCGGTCAGCTGGTCGACCTGGGCCTCGCGCATCTCGCGGAGCCGCAGGTCGACGATCGACTGGGCGACGTAGCCGGCGCACTGCTGGACGGCCTGGATCTCGTAGCGACGCCACCGACGCGGGCCGTCGACGGTCATCAGCGACAACACGCCGAGCCCTTGCTCGCCGATGCCCACGGGCACCATGAGGAGCGACGTGGCGCCGGTCGCGCGGTAGAAGCGCTGGGCCCGGTCCTGGGCCTGCACCTCCGGGGCGAGGAAGTCCGAGACCACGAAGAAGGTCGCCTGACGCCGCAGCTCGTCGCCCACGTCCTTGACCTCACCGGCCAGCGAGGGTGGGAGGACCGGCAAGTCGGGAAGGTCGTGACGATGCCACTGGGTCCGCTGGTCGATCACCCCCGACTCGTCGTGGGTGTAGAGGATGATCCGGTCGACCGACAGACCCTCCCCGAGCATCGTGCACACCGCGTGCAGGGCGGTGTCGATCTCGGGCGCCCCGTGCACCACCCGGGCGACGTCCAGGGCGAGCTGGTGCGCCAGCAGGACGACCGACTGCTGCTCCTGGAGCACTTGGTTGGAGCGGGTCAGGCCGTTGAAGTCGGCCGCCAGCGCCCGGATCTCCGCGGCCCCCGTCCCGGTGTCTGCCTGGGCGTCGCGGTCACCGTCACGCTGACGCTCGACGACCGAACGGAGCCGCTCCAGCGGACCACTGACCGAGCGCGCCAGCAGCCGCCACCCCCTGAGCACGATGACCATGGCCAGCAGCACCGTGGCGGCCGCGGTGCCGACGAGCAGCTGGACGGAGCGCCGCGCCCTGTCGCGGGCCGCGTCACGCTCGAGCCGGAGCACGTCGTACAGGCCGCGGTTGCTGTCGCGGAAGGCACGGAACCGGTCCATCGCGTCTGTCTCGAGGACCTCGCGCTGCGGCTGGCTGCGCCGCATGCCGTCGTCCGCGGCCTCTGCCGACCTGAACCAGGCGGCGATGGCCGTTCGCTGGGTGTCCAGCAGGGCGGCATACCGGGTGCGGTCCTCGGCCGGGAGCGAGCTCGAGGTCAGGGCACGCTCCATGGTGGCGAGCTCCACGGAAACCCGGTTCTGCGTGCCGCGGTAGCTGGTCAGTGGGGCGGAGCCGCCCAGGAGCTGGCTCCACGTCACATAGGCCCCGGTCATGTCGATGAGGACGGCGTTGTTGGCGTCGAGGGCCGGGCTGTATGAGGTCGTCAGCACGCGGATGTCCCGACTCTGGCTGGTGAGGTTCCACAGCGATGCCGCGGCCACGACAGGGATCAACACCACCAGCGCCAGACCGAGGACCTTGAGCTGGCCGGAGACCGATCGGCTCGCGAGCTTGGTCACCCGCCAGCCTCGTCGAAGCCGGTCCGGGTCATGACACCCCACACCTGCTTCTTGCGCCGCAGGCTGGCCCACCAGCCCTCCAGCCGCCACCACACGGTGAGCTGCCGGTAGCCGAAGTTCTCCAGGACCGAGGCCGCGAGGCTCAGGCCCAGGTCACGCCAGCGCTCGTGCCGGTGAAAAGCCCACTCCTCGGCAGCCATGGCCGACAGCGTCACGAGGACGGCCAGGCCGTAGGCCAGCACGAGGAAGAGGATGCCGTAGGGGACGTTCACGACCCCGAGGGCGAGGGCCAGCGGGACGATGATGATGCCGAACATCTCCAGCAGGGGCGCGAACAGCTCGAAGATCCAGAAGTACGGCAGCGCGACGAACCCGACCCGCCCGTAGCGCCGCCGGAAGAGCATGCCGCGGTAGGCCCACAAGGTCTCCCACAGGCCCCGGTGCCAGCGCCGGCGCTGGCTGCGCAGGACCGAGGTGGTCGAGGGGACCTCGGTCCACAGCACCGGCTCGGGCACGAATGCCACGCGGTAGTCACGGTCCTCGTCGCGCAGTCTGCGGTGGATCCGCAGGACCAGCTCGAAGTCCTCGCCGATGCTGTCGGGGTCGAGCCCACCCACCTCGACGATGACGTCGCGACGGAAGATGCCGAAGGCCCCGCTGATCAGGATCAGGGCGCCGAACCGGGCCCACCCGGTGCGCCCGAGCAGGAACGCCCGCAGGTACTCGACGACCTGGATCCTGGCCAGCCACGACGTGGGCATCTGGACCTTGACGATGCGGCCCGACACCACCCGGCTCCCGTTGACGGGGCGGATCGCGCCACCTGCCGCGACCATCCGGTTCGGGTCGTCGACGAACGGCTGGGTGACGCGCAGGAGCGCGTCGGGCTCGAGGATGGAGTCGGCGTCCACCATCGTGACCAAGGGCTCGGTCGCGGCGTTGACCCCGACGTTGATGGCCTCTGAACGCCCCGAGTTCTCCTTGCGCACGACGATCAGCCGGGTGCGGCCGTCGCGAGGCACGTGCACGTCGATGACCCGGGCTCGGGTGGGCACGTCCTGCGGGATCTCGCGCGGGATGGGGACGAGGTCGAAGGCGTCCCGCAGCCGCTCGAAGGTCGCGTCGGTGCTGCCGTCGTCGACCGCCACGACCTCGTGCCGCGGGTAGCGCAGGGAGAGCAGCGCCTGCACGGCCGTGACGATCCCGGCCTCCTCGTTGTAGGCGGGCACGACGAGCGACACCCCGGGGGTCAGCGCACCGCCGAAGGTCTCGACGATCGCCTCTCGACGTCGGTGCTGCGCCCGGAAGTCGACGAAGGCCAGCACGATCAGCGCCAGGTAGGACAGGTTGATGACCGTGAAGTAGATGAGGATCGGCGTCGACGTGATGTGCATGAGCCACGCCACGGTCGACCGCAGCCCGTCGACGAGGCCGTCCCAGCTCACGACAGGCTCCCCTGCAGCCGGGCCACGGCCCGCGCGCTCTCGATCGAGGCGTTCGTGGGCGCGCCGTCCACCGCCGCGCGGCCGATCGGCCCCAGCCTGAGCAGCGAGGTGGCGGCGATCTCGGCGATCCGCGGGTCAGGGTCGGCCAGCAGGGCACGCAGCCCGTCGACGGCCGACGGGTCGCCGAGGTCACCCAGTGCCGCCGCACAGGCGCGCCGCAGCTCGATGGGCTGATGGGTCTGCGTGCCCTCCAGGAGCACGGCGACGTCGGCGGTGCGCCCCATCCGTCCGAGGGCGACGGCCGCCGTGGCCCGGACGACCGGGTCCTCGTCGGTCCTCAGCGAGAGCCGCAGCAGGTCGATGGACCGCGTGAAGGTCCCCTCACCGCTGAGGTATGCCGCGACGGTGCGGGTCGTGGGGCTGGTCGCCAGGAGTCCGTCGCGCAGCGCGTCGGCGATGCCGACTCCCAGCTGCTCCAAGGCGTCGCCGGCCGGGCCGGCGGGGACGGCGCGGTCCGCGCCGACCGCGGCGAGGAGCGGGGGTGCGGCGCTGGGCTCCCTGAGGAGGCCGAGGGCCCGGGTCGCCGCGACGCGCACCTCCGCGGCGGGGTCACGCAGGGCGTCGACGACCAGGGGCAGGGCCGCACCCACGTGGCAGAGCCCGAGGAGGTGGGCCGCGCGGGCCCGGCGGACGGTGCTCCGGTGCTTGAGGTCGTGGGGCGCCCGGTCGACGGCGCCGTGGGCCAGGAGAACCGCCGCGAGCTCCTCGGCGGGCACGCCGCGCACCTTGGCGAGCAGGTCGACCAGCGCGTCGTCCAACGCCTCACGCGCCGGTCCTTCCACGGCGATCAGCGCGTCACGGTGGGTGCCGTCCTCGTCCTCGCCGGAGCCGACGGCGAGCAGGTCGGCTCGGTGGGGGGCGACCAGGGCCGAGGTCCGCCGGTCACGCAGCGTGCGCGTCACCTTCGTGGCGACGATCAGCAGCACGAGGACCAGGCACGCCAGCAGGACCAGGGCGGTGGAGCCCCAGAGAATGCCGCGGGCGCTCACCTGACGCGGGCCAGGATCCCGTTGACGCGGTGCAGGAGCTCACGGGGGCTGAAGGGCTTGATCACGTAGTCGTCGGCTCCCACCGCGAAACCGGTGTCCACGTCGCTGTCGCGCGACTTGGCGCTCAGCATCAGGACCGGCACCGTGGCCGCGCCGCTCTCGCGGATCTTGCGCAGGACGTCGATCCCGGAGAGCCCGGGCATCATCACGTCGAGGATGACCAGCGCCGGTGGCTCCGTCTGGAACGCCTCCCAGGCGCTCAGGCCGTCACCCACCGCCTCCACGGCATACCCGGCCTGGGTGAGCTTGAACTCCACCAGGTCGCGAATGTCCGGGTCGTCGTCGGCGACGAGCACTCGGATTCCCTCAGCCGCGGTCACTGCCAGTCCTCTCGTCATGCAAATGGATGAGCCTGGACCAAATGTACGGGCTCGGGACCCGTTCTTCGCGCTCATCGGGCACTCCGACGGCACTGCTCAGCACACCCACGGACCTCCCGCTGCCAGTCGTCCCACAGGGCGGACGACACGACGGGGGCCCGGCACCTGTTCGGCGCCGGGCCCCCGCTCGGATCGGATCAGGGTGGGACGTCAGTCCTTGTCCTCGTCGTCGATGCGGATCGAGGAGTTCTGCTGGACCTGCATGAGGAACTCGATGTTGCTCTTGGTCTTCTTGATCCGGTCGATCAGCAGCTCGATGCCCTGCTGCTGGTCGAGGGCGGCCAGCACCCGGCGGAGCTTCCACATGATCTTGAGCTCGTCGCCCGACAGGAGGATCTCCTCCTTGCGGGTGCCCGAGTTGTTGATGTCGACCGCGGGGAAGATCCGGCGGTTGGCCAGGCCACGGTCGAGCTTGAGCTCCATGTTGCCGGTGCCCTTGAACTCCTCGAAGATCACCTCGTCCATCCGCGAGCCGGTCTCGACGAGGGCGGTCGCGAGGATCGTGAGCGAGCCGCCGTTCTCGATGTTGCGCGCCGCGCCGAAGAACTTCTTGGGCGGGTAGAGCGCCGCGGAGTCGACGCCACCGGACAGGATCCGGCCGCTCGCCGGGGCCGAGAGGTTGTACGCGCGGCCCAGCTTGGTGATCGAGTCGAGCAGCACCACGACGTCGTGCCCCATCTCGACGAGGCGCTTGGCCCGCTCGATGGCCAGCTCGGCCACCGTGGTGTGGTCCTCGGCAGGACGGTCGAAGGTCGACGAGATGACCTCACCCTTGACCGCCCGCTGCATGTCGGTGACCTCTTCGGGCCGCTCGTCCACGAGGACGACCATGAGGTGGCACTCGGGGTTGTTCGTCGTGATCGCGTTGGCGATGGCCTGCATGACCATGGTCTTGCCGGCCTTGGCGGGCGCGACGATGAGGCCGCGCTGGCCCTTGCCGATCGGGGCGACCAGGTCGATGACCCGGGTGGTCAGGATGCTGGGGTCGGTCTCGAGCCGCAGCCGCTGCTGCGGGTAGAGCGGCGTGAGCTTGCCGAACTCGACCCGCTTGCGCGCGTCGTCGGGCGACATGCCGTTCACGGTGTCGAGGCGGACCAGCGCGTTGAACTTCTGCCGCTGGTTCTGCTGGGCGTCCTCGCGCTGGGCCTTGACGGCGCCGGTGACGGCGTCGCCCTTGCGCATGCCGTTCTTCTTCACCATGCCCAGGGGGACGTAGACGTCACCCGGACCCGGGAGGTAGCCGGAGGTGCGGACGAAGGCGTAGTTGTCGAGCACGTCGAGGATGCCGGCCACCGGCACGAGGACGTCGTCCTCCTCGACCATGGGCTCGTTCTCGTAGTCGCTGCCGTAGTCGCCGCGCTGGCCCCTCTTGTCGCGGTTGCGGTTGCGGTTGCGGTTGCGGCGGCGTCCGCCACGACCCTCACCGTCGTCGTCGTAGCCCTGACCGCCCTGGCCACCCTGCTGGTTCTGGCCGCCCTGCTGGCCCTGGGCGCTGTGGTTGCCCTGGCCCTGGGTGCGGCCGCCACGCTCGTCCCGGTCATCGCGGTCGTCCCGGTCGTGCTGCGGACGGTCGTCGCGGTTCTGGCGGTCGCCCTGCTGGCGGTCCTGCCGGTCCTGCCGGTCCGGCTGGCGCTCGTCGCGGTTCTGGCGCTCGCGGCGGTCGCCCTGCTGGCGGTCCTGCTGGCGGTCCTGCTGGCGGTCGTCCCGGTCCGACGCGGCCTGGTCCTGCTGGTCGCGCAGCGAACGCTCGCCCTGCTGCCGGTCCTGCCGGTCCTGCCGGTCCTGGCGGTCCTGCTGGCGGTCGGCCCGGGTGCGGTTCTGGCGGTCACCCTGCAGACGGTCGCCGCGGTCCTGCCGCGCGTCGTCCGCGCCGGCCTCGCGAGCCTCCGCCGCCCGGCCCTCGGCCTGGTCGACCTGCTCGCGGACCGCACGGTCAGCCCGCTCGGCACGCTGGGCGCGGTCCTGGCGGTCGCCACGGGACTGCTGCGGCTCGGTGGCGGCGGGTGCCTCGGCCTGCGCCGGGCGCTCCTGCTGCGGTGCGCTGCGGCGGGCGGGCGCCCCTGCTCCGGACTGGCGGTCCTTGATGGCGGTGACGAGGTCACCCTTGCGCATCTTGGCGGTGCCGGTGATGCCCATGCTCGCGGCCAAGCCCTGGAGCTCGGCCACCTTCATGGTGCCCAGCGCGCCGGAGCGACGCGGCTTCTCGTCCTGCGTACCCGCAGTGTCGAGAGTGGTGGTGTCTGTCACGAAGGATCCTTCCCCCTCGTTCGCGGCCGGTGTTCAGATCCCGGACCGGTGCTTGGGTCAGAGGTGCTGACCAATGGAGCCACATGCAGCACAGCGAGGCGTGGCAGCGCCGAGGCCGCCGACATGTGGTGGGTGCAGATCGCTGCTGGATGCGCAAGAGGAGGCATCGGCTGCGAGTGCGCTCACAATGTAACACCGTTGGGTGCTGGGTCAGTCCACTGTGGCCAGATCGCCGTCACGTGTCCTCGCCGCGCACCAGGTCGCTGAGCTGCGCCCCGGTCGCCGGGATGCCCGGGTCCAGCACCGTCCAGTCGTTGCTCGTCAGGGCCCTGACGGCGGCTGACGCGTCACCGCGGGTGAGCACCAGCACCGACGGCCCGGCCCCGGAGATCACGGCCGCGTGGCCGGCGCCGCGCAGCCTGTCGACGAGGTCCATCGACGCGCTGAAGGAGTCGCGTCGGGCCTCCTGGTGGAGCCACTCGCGGGTCGCGTCCAGCAGGTGTTCCGGGTGGCTGGTCAGCGCCTGCACGAGCAGGGCGGCGCGGGCCGAGTTCAGCGCGGCATCACCGTGCCGGATCTGGGTCGGCAGCACCGACCGGGCCTTGGCCGTCGAGAGCTGGGTCGCCGGCACCAGGACCAGCGCGTGCAGGTCGGGGTGTGGACGGAGCCGCAGGGTGCGCGTCCCGTCGTCCGGCGAGTCGGACCAGGAGAGGGTGAGCCCGCCATAGACGGAGGCCGACGAGTTGTCGGGGTGCCCCTCGAGGCGGGCCGCGAGGTCGTTGGCGAAGGTGAGGTCGGGACCGTCGGTGACCCCGCGGCATACCTGGTGAAGTCCTTGTGCCGCAACGATTCCGGTCACGATCGCGGTCGCCGACGAGCCGAGGCCGCGGCCGTGCGGCACCTCGTTGACGCAGCTCAGGTGCAGGCCGCGCGGCGGCGCGACGCCGAGCTCGTCCCAAGCTCGGAGCATGGTGCGCACGACGAGGTGGGTGGCGTCCCGCGGGACGTCTGCGGCCCCCTCCCCCTCGACGTCGACCGTGATGCCCGGCTCCTCGGTGACCGTGGCGACGCAGGTGTCCCAGAGCCCGAGGGCGAGGCCGACCGAGTCGAAGCCCGGCCCGAGGTTCGCGCTGCTGGCCGGCACCCGCGCCGTGACGGAGCTGCCGACGACGAGCTCGGCCATCAGTCCTGCAGACCCAGCGCCTGCGCCGCCGTGAACGCGTCGACCTGGACCCGCGTCGGGGTGACGTCGGAGCCGTCGGCGTTGCGCAGCGCCCACTGCGGGTCCTTCAGGCCGTGTCCGGTGACGGTGCACACGATCGTGGCGCCGCGCGGGACCTGGCCCGCCTCTGCGGCCTGCAACAGACCCGCGACCGAGGCCGCGGAGCCGGGTTCGACGAAGATGCCCTCGCGGGCGCTGAGGATGCGGTGGGCGGTGAGGATCTGCTCGTCGGTGACGGACTCGATGCGGCCACCGGACTCGTCCCGGGCCGCCTCAGCCTGCTTCCACGAGGCGGGGTTGCCGATGCGGATGGCGGTGGCGATGGTGTCGGGGTCGTCAACCGGGTGGCCGAGGACGATCGGCGCCGCGCCGGCCGCCTGGAAGCCCCACATCTGGGGGAGCTTCGTCGCCGGACCGGGCTGCTCGCTGCCGCGGTGGTACTCGCGGTAGCCCTTCCAGTAGGCCGTGATGTTGCCGGCGTTGCCGACCGGGAGGCAGTGGATGTCAGGAGCGTCACCGAGCGCGTCGACGACCTCGAACGAGGCCGTCTTCTGCCCCTCGATGCGGGCCGGGTTGACCGAGTTGACCAGCTCGACCGGGTAGGACTCGGCGAGCTTGCGCGCCAGGGTGAGGCAGTCGTCGAAGTTGCCGTCCACCTGCAGGAGGGTCGCGCCGTGCGCGATGGCCTGGCTGAGCTTGCCCATGGCGATCTTGCCGTCGGGGACGAGGACCGCGCAGGCCATGCCTGCCTTGGTGGCGTATGCCGCGGCGCTGGCACTGGTGTTGCCGGTCGACGCGCAGATCACCGCCTTGGCACCGTTCCTGGCCGCCATCGAGATCGCCGCCGTCATGCCGCGGTCCTTGAACGACGCCGTCGGGTTGAGCCCCTCGTACTTCACGAAGACGTCCGCCCCGGTCAGCTCGGACAGGTGCGCTGCCGGGATCAACGGGGTGCCACCCTCCTGGAGCGTCACCACCGGTGCACCCGCGAGCATCGGGAGGCGGTCGGCATACTCACGGATCACGCCGCGCCAGAGGGTGGCCATCAGGCGCCCTCCACCCGCATCACGGACACGACCTCGCGGACGGTGTCGAGCCGCACGAGGGCCTGGACGGTGGCGGACAGCGCGGCGTCGGGGGCGGTGTGGGTCACGACGATGAGGTTCGCACGGGTCTCGCCGACCTCGCCGTCCGGGCCCTCGGGCTCCGCGGCGATGATGTGCTGGCGCACCGTCTCGATCGACACCCCGTGCTCGGCGAACGACGTCGCGACCTGGGCCAGGACGCCCGGACGGTCGGCCACGTCGAGGCTGATGTGGTAGCGCGTCAGCGCCTGGCCCATCTCGAGGACGGGCAGGTCGGCGTAGGCCGACTCACCGTGCCCCCGACCACCACCGACCCGGTGACGGGCCACCGCGACGACGTCTCCGAGGACCGCGCTGGCCGTGGGGTCGCCGCCCGCGCCCTTGCCGTAGAACATCAGCTGACCCGCGGCGTCGGCCTCGACGAAGACGGCGTTGAACGCGTCACGCACGCCACCGAGCGGGTGCGAGCGCGGGATCATTGCCGGGTGCACGCGGACGCTGACCCCGGCCGTCGTCGTGCCGTCGGCACCGACCGTCTCGGTGCGCTCGCAGATGGCGAGCAGCTTGACGACACAGTCCATCTCGCGCGCGGCCTGCACGTCGGCGGCACTCACCTCGGTGATGCCCTCGCGGTAGACCTGGTCGCTCGACACCCGGGTGTGGAACGCCAGGGAGGCGAGGATCGCGGCCTTGGCAGCGGCGTCGAAGCCCTCGACGTCGGCGGTCGGGTCGGCCTCCGCGTAGCCGAGCGCCTGGGCCTGCTCGACCGCCTCGGCGAAGCCCTGGCCGGTCGTGTCCATCTTGTCGAGGACGTAGTTGGTGGTGCCGTTGACGATCCCGATGACCTTGCGCACCTCGTCGCCGGCGAGCGACTCGCGGATCGGGCGCAGGATGGGGATCGCCCCGGCCACGGCCGCCTCGTAGTAGAGGTCGACCCCGTGCTCGGCGGCCTCGGCGTAGAGCGCCGGACCGGCCTCGGCGAGCAGCGCCTTGTTGGCCGACACCACGGAGGCGCCGCTCTTCATCGCGAGCTCGATCAGGCTGCGGGCCGGCTCGATGCCACCGATGACCTCGATGACGATGTCGGCCCGGGTGATGATCGACTCGGCATCGGTGGTGAACAGGGCGGGGTCGACCGGCAGGTCGGAGCGGTCCTTGCCGGGCCGGCGCACCGCGATGCCGATCAGCTCGAGGGGCCTGCCCACCCGTGCGGCGAGGTCGTCGGCGTGCTCGGTGAGCATCCGGGCCACGGACGAGCCGACGACCCCGCACCCGAGCAGGGCCACCCTCAGGGGCTCTCCCGCCGTCACCTGCTGGCTCTCACTCACACCTGCTCCTCGCGCCCTCGTGGGGCTGTCTCACGGTCCGGACCATCGTGACGGGTGACCACTTCGTGGACGCCATTGTTCCGCCATCCGGACCTTAGCCCGGTCATCGCGTCAGCCGACGTCGAGGGCCAGCAGGTCGTCCACCGTCTCGCGGCGCACCAGCACCCTCGCCCGCCCGTCCCGGACCGCGATGACCGGCGGCCGCGGAGTGTGGTTGTACTGGCTGGCCATGCTCCGGCAGTAGGCACCGGTGCCCGGCACGGCGACGAGGTCACCGGCCGAGATGTCGTCCGGCAGGTACTCGTCCATGACGACGATGTCGCCGCTCTCGCAGTGCTTGCCGACCACGCGGGCCAGCCGCGGCGCCGCGTCGGAGTGCCGGCTGGCCAGCGTGCAGGAGTAGTCGGCGTCGTAGAGCGCGGTGCGGATGTTGTCGCTCATGCCGCCGTCCACCGAGACGTAGGTGCGCTTGGCTCCCCCGCCGAGGTCGACGTCCTTGACCGTGCCCACCTCGTAGAGGGTGAACGTGCTCGGTCCGACGATGGCGCGGCCGGGCTCGATCGAGATCCGGGGGGTCGGGGTGTCCGGACCACCGTCGCCGACGGCCTTCAGCTCGCGCTCGACCAGGTCGGCCATCTGCTCGCCGAGCTCGCCGGGGTGCAGGGGCGTGTGCTCCGAGGTGTACGCGATGCCGTAGCCGCCCCCGAGGTCGAGCTCGGGCATGTGGATCCCGTGCACCCTGGCCACCTCCGCGTGCAGCCCGATCAGCCGTCGCGCGGACACCTCGAACCCGGACGTGTCGAAGATCTGGCTGCCGATGTGGGAGTGCAGCCCGAGCAGCTCGAGCTGGGCACTCCGCTCGACGATGCGCGCGACCGCCTCCGCGGCCTGCCCGCCAGCCAGGGAGAACCCGAACTTCTGGTCCTCGTGCGCGGTCGCGATGAACTCGTGGGTGTGTGCCTCCACGCCCACCGTGACGCGGACCATGACCGGGGCGCGCACCCCGAGCTCGTCGGCGACCGCGGCCACCCGGTCGATCTCCTCGAAGGAGTCGACGACGATCCGCCCCACGCCGTAAGCCAGGGCCTGACGGATCTCGGCGAGCGACTTGTTGTTGCCGTGCAGGCCGATCCGCGCCGCGGGGAACCCAGCGCGCTGCGCCACGGCGAGCTCACCGCCGGAGCAGACGTCGAGGCACAGCCCCTCCTCGGCCACCCAGCGAGCCACCTCGGTGCAGAGGAAGGCCTTCCCGGCGTAGAACACGTCGACCCCGCCGAGGGCCGCGAACGGGGCGCCGAACTCGTCCCGGAACGCCCGCGCCCGGGCGCGGAAGTCAGCCTCGTCCACCACGTATGCCGCGGTGCCGAACTCGCGGGCGATGCTCACCACGTCGAGCCCACCGACGGTCAGGCGACCCTCGTCGTCACGGTCGACCGTCTGCGGCCACAGCTGCGGCAGCAGCTCCATGACGTCGGTGGGCCAGGGCAGCCAGTGGGGTGGTCCGCCGTACCCCTCAGCGTGGAGGGCTCCCGCCTCGTGCGCGCGCATGGGCTACATCCTGTCGGGTGCGGAGACTCCCAGGAGGTCCAGTCCGTTGGCCAAGACCTGGCGGGTGGCGTCGTTGAGCCACAGCCTGGTCCGGTGCAGGTCGGTGATCTCCTCGTCGGCGGTCATCGGGCGCACGCGACAGGTGTCGTACCACTTGTGGAAGTGACCGGCGAGGTCCTCGAGGTAGCGGGCCACCCGGTGCGGCTCGCGCAGGTGGGCCGCCTGGGCGACGACGCGGGGGAAGTCGCCGAGGATGGCCAGCAGCGACGCCTCGGTCGGGTCGGTCAACAGCGACGGGTCGAAGCCGTCGCCGCGGTCGACACCGTCCTCCCCCGCCAGCCGGGCCACGTTGGAGGTGCGGGCGTGGGCGTACTGCACGTAGAAGACCGGGTTGTCGTTGGTCTGCTTGCGCAGCTCCTCGCCGTCGAGGGACAACGGGCTGTCGGCCGGGTAGCGCGACAGGGAGTAGCGGATCGCGTCGGTGCCGATCCAGTTGATCAGGTCGCGCAGCTCGATGATGTTGCCGGCCCGCTTGGACAGCTTGGCTCCGCCGAGGTTGACCAGCTGGCCGATCTGGACCTCGATGTTGTGCTCGGGGTCGTCGCCCGCGCAGGCCGCGATCGCCTTGAGCCGGTTGATGTAGCCGTGGTGGTCGGCACCGAGGAGGTAGATCTTCTCGTCGAAGCCGCGGTCCTTCTTCGACAGGTAGTAGGCGGCATCGGCGGCGAAGTAGGTGGGCTCCCCGTTGGCCCTGATGAGGACGCGGTCCTTGTCGTCGGTGAAGTCGGTCGTGCGCAACCAGATCGCGCCGCCCTCGTCGAAGACGTGCCCCTGCTCCCGCAGCCGTTCGACGGCCTGCTCGACCGCGCCGGAGTCGTGCAGGGCAGCCTCGGAGAACCACACGTCGAAGTGCACGCCGAAGTCGGCGAGGGTGTCCTTGATGTCCTGCAGCTGCGCGTCGTAGGCCACCGAGCGCGCCGCGGCCAGGGCCTCGTCGGCCGGGAGCTCGAGCAGGTCGGGACGGGCGGCGAGCGCCTGGGCAGCGAGGTCGTCGATGTACGCGCCGGGGTACCCGCCCTCGGGGGTGGGCTCCCCCTTCGCGCTCGCGAGGACCGAGGCGGCGAACTTGTCCATCTGGGCGCCGGCGTCGTTGATGTAGTACTCGGTCGTGACCGTCGCACCCGACGTCTTGAGCAGGCGGCTCATCGCGTCGCCGAGCGCGGCCCACCGGGTGTGGCCGAGGTGGAGCGGCCCGGTCGGGTTGGCCGAGATGAACTCGACGTTGATGACGTGACCGGCCTCGGAGTCGTTGCGACCGTAGGCGGCCCCGGCCTCGACGATGCTGCGGGCCAGCTCCCCGGCCGACGCCGCGTCGAGGGTGATGTTGAGGAAGCCCGGTCCGGCGATGTCGACGGCCTTGACGCCCGGGACCCGGCCGAGGCGCTCGGCGAGCCGCGTCGCGACGTCGCGCGGCGGCATACCGGCTCCCTTCGCCAGCTGGAGCGCGACGTTCGTGGACCAGTCCCCGTGGTCCCGGTTCCTCGGTCGCTCCACGCGGATCTCCGCGGGCACGTCCACCGCGAAGTCGTCGGCGGCGACGGCTTCGGTGAGGGCGGTGCGGATGGCTTCGGAGAGCTCTTCGGGAGTCACCCGGTCAAGTCTAGGGCGCGGGTGAGTGCTGCCGTCCGTCGGCCATGAAGCCCGAGACGAGCTCGATGAGGTGGTCGGGATCGAAGGGCTTGGACACGAAGGCGTCGAGTCCCGAACCCTGTGCCTGGACCCGGTCGTGCTGCTGCACCGACGCCGTCACCATGATGACCGGAATGTCCGCCAGCCTCGGGTCGGCCCGGATCTGCGAGATCGTCCACCACCCGTCGCGCGGGCTCATCTGGGCGTCGATCGTGACCACTCCCGGGAGCGGGTCGAGCTCGTGCAGGGCGGCGATCAGCTCCTCGCCGTCACGCGCCTCACGCACCTCGTAGCCCTCGAGCTCGAGGTTGACCCGGATGAGGCGCCTGATCTGCTCGGTGTCGTCGCAGACGTAGACGAGTCCCCCGCGTTCCATGGGGGCCACCCTAGGCTGCTAACCTCTGCGGGCGCCTCCTTCTCGGAGCGCACGTGTCGGCCCCCGTAGCTCAGGGGATAGAGCACCGCCCTCCGGAGGCGGGAGCGCAGGTTCGAATCCTGCCGGGGGCACCCACGGTCGAGATGGCCTGGCGTCAAGCGCCAGGCCATCTTTTCGTCTCCGACCTACCCCAGCTTTATCGGGTCTAGCAGGAACGTTGACCCTGACACCGGTTCTGAAGTCGTGCGAAGGTCAACCTTGTTGCCTGACCCGATAAAGTTGGGACAGGTATGCCGCGGGGTCAGCGTTGGGAGGCGTCGGTGACCTCGCCGACGAGCTCCTCGATGACGTCCTCGAGGAAGACGACGCCGATGTCGGCGCCCTCGGGGTCCACCACGCGGGCGAGGTGCGAGCCGGTGCGTTGCATGGTCCGCAGCACCTCCTCGACCTCGTCCGCGGCCTGCACCGTGGCCAGCTTGCGGACCCGCTTGACCGGGACCGCGATGTCGCGCTCGGTGTCGTCGGCGTAGAGGACGTCCTTGAGGTGCAGGTAGC
Organism: Phycicoccus sp. Soil802; assembly: GCF_001429605.1. GTDB lineage: Bacteria > Actinomycetota > Actinomycetes > Actinomycetales > Dermatophilaceae > Pedococcus. The sequence goes on along the minus strand of NZ_LMSS01000004.1, from coordinate 77,574 downwards.
CGGTGAGCTCACCGGCCTTGTCGAGCATGGGGTAGCGCGAGAAGCCCCGCTTGGCCACGAGGCGCTCGACGTCGTCGGGGGTGGCCGTCAGCGGCAGGGTCACGAGGTCGGACAGGGCGACGGCGACATCGACGGCGTCCTTGTCGCTGAACTCCAAGGCCGCCCCGACCAGCCCGTGCTGGCCCTCCTCGATCAGTCCCTCGTGGCGGCTCTCGGCGAGGATGTGCTCGACCTCCTCGACGGTGAAGGTCGAGGTGATCTCGTCCTTGGGCTCGACCCGGAACAGCCGCACCAGCGACTTCGCGAGCGACTCCATGACCGAGATGATCGGGCGCAGGGCCCGGGTGATGAACAGCAGCACGGGCACGAGGATCAGCGCGGACCGCTCGGGTCCGGCGAGGGCGAGGTTCTTCGGGATCATCTCGCCGACGACCACGTGCAGGTAGACCACGACGAGCAGGGCCAGCGCGAGCGCCAGGCCGTCGGTCACCCCCTCGGGCAGCCCGAGGTGGTGGACGACGGGTTCGAGCGCGTGGTGCAGGGCGGCCTCGGAGATGGCACCCAGCAGCACCGAGCAGACCGTGATGCCGAGCTGGGCACAGGCGAGCAGCGAGCCCATCTGCTCGAGGGCGTCGAGGCAGACCTGCGCGCGGCGGGACCCGTTGGCCGCCAGGGGTTCGAGCGTCGAACGGCGCGCCGCCATGGCCGCGAACTCGGCCCCCACGAAGAACGCGTTCAACAGGAGGAGCAGGACCGTGACCCAGACCGCGCCGGCGCTCACTTCGCCCCCTCCGCGTCGCGGCCGCCGGCAGTCACCGAGCGACCGCCGTCACGACCGGGTGCGGCCTGGCCCCGCGGGGAACCCTCGACCGAGGTCCCCTCGTGCGAGTCCTCGCCTTCCTCGGTCGGGACGAACCGCAGCCGGTCGGCTCGCATGCCGTCCATGGCCAGGACCGTGATCGCCCAGCCGGGGATGTTGACGGTGTCGCCGACGGTCGGGATCCGGCCGAGCTCGGCCATCACGAAGCCGCCGGTGGTCTCGTAGGCGGGGCCGTCGGGCACGACGGCCCCCAGCCGCTCCCGCACCTCGTCGGGACGCCAGAGACCCGGCACCGTCCACGACCCGTCGGTGAACTCACGCCCGGTCGTGCGGAAGACGTCGTGCTCATCGGAGACCTCGCCGACGATCTCCTCGACGACGTCCTCGAGGGTCACGATGCCGGCCGTGCCGCCGTACTCGTCGACGACGATGGCCAGCTGGAGACCGTGCTCGCGCAGCATCAGCAGCAGCGGGTCGAGGCGGATCGTCTCCGGCACCAGCAGCGGCGGCACCATGAGCGCCGACACCGGCACGTCGTTGCGGCGCTCGTGCGGGACCGCGATGGCCCGTTTCACGTGCACGACGCCGTCGATGTCGTCCCAGTCCTCGCCGGTCACCGGGAAGCGCGAGTGCCCGGTGCGCCGGGCCAGCCGGACGACGTCCTCGGCCGTGGCCGTGCGCTCGATGGACGACGCCCGGGCGCGGGGGCTCATGACGTCGGCCGCGGTCTGCTCACCGAAGCCCAGGGACTTGGTGACCAGCCGGGCGGTGCCCTCGTCGAGCGTGCCCGCCTCGGCGGAGCGGCGGACCAGCGAGGCCAGCTCCTGCGGGGTCCGGGCGCCGGACAGCTCCTCCCGGGGGGTGATGCCGAGCGCCCGCAGGAAGAGGTTGGCCGAACCGTTGAGCACGAAGATCAGCGGCCTCGCGACCAGGGCGAAGCCCCGCACCGGCATGGCCACGACCTTGGCCGTGGCGAGCGGTGCCGAGATGCCGAGGAACTGCGGCAGCAGCTCGCCGAACACCATCGAGAACACCGTGGCGATGAGCAGGGCGACGGCGGCGGCGACCGACTCCAGCGTGGAGCCCCTGAGACCAACTGCCCTCAAGGGGGTCTCGAGCAGCACCCCGAGCGAGGGGGTGGCGAGGAAACCGAGGATCAGCGTGGTCAGCGTGATGCCGACCTGGGCCGCGGAGAGCTGTGTCGAGAGCCGGCGCAGCGACCCGAGCACCACCTCTGCGCGGGCGTCCCCGGCGTCCACGGCCTTCTGCACGGTCGGCCGGTCGAGCGCGACCAGCGAGAACTCGGTGGCCACGAAGATGGCCGTGCCGATCGTCAGCCCCACGCCGGTCAGGACCAGCAACCATTCGGTCATAGTCCGGTCATCCTAGGGCCGCAACCCGGTTGACCCTGACCCCACGTCAGTTGGCAGGATGCCGTCATGACACCGATTCCGGGGGAACGATGACCACGACCACAGCACCACCGCGCCACACCGAGGGCGCCCGCATCGAGGTGCGTGACCTGACCAAGCGGTTCGGCAGCTTCACCGCCGTCGACAACCTCTCCTTCACCGTCGAGCCCGGCCGGATCACCGGCTTCCTCGGCCCCAACGGGGCGGGCAAGACGACCACGCTGCGCATGCTGCTCGGCCTGGTCAACCCGTCCAGCGGTGTCGCGACCATCGGCGGGCGCAGCTACCAGGAGATCACGCAGCCGATGTCGGTCGTGGGGTCGGCGCTGGAGGCCACCAACTTCCACCCCGGCCGCACCGGTCGCGACCACCTGCGCGTCCTGGCCGACACGGCTGGCGTCGGGGCCCAGCGCGTCGACGAGATGCTGGAGCTGGTCGGGATCCCCGCCGCCGCACGCAAGCGCGCCGGGGGCTACTCGATGGGCATGCGCCAGCGGCTCGGCCTCGCGGCCGCGATGCTGGGCGACCCCCAGGTCCTCATCCTCGACGAGCCGGCCAACGGGCTCGACCCCGAGGGCATCCGGTGGCTGCGCGGGTTCCTGCGCCACCTGTCCGCCCAGGGCAAGACGGTCCTGATCTCGAGCCACATGCTCCAGGAGGTCGAGCAGACAGTCGACGACGTCGTCATCATCAACAACGGCCGGCTGATCAAGCAGGGCGCGATGGACGACCTGCACGGCGAGGCCCACACCATCGTCCGCAGCACCGACCTCGACGCCCTGGCGGGGGCCCTGCGGGTCGCCGACGTCACCAGCACGGTCGAGGACGGCACCCTGCTCGCCGAGACGCACGACCTGCGCCTCATCGGCGACGTCGCCCTGCGCGCCGGCCTGCCGATCTACGAGCTGCGCCAGGCCACCACTGACCTCGAGGCACTCTTCTTCGAGCTCACCGAGGGCACCAACCGCAACCTCGGCGACGGAGCCTCCGGGCACGCGGTGGCCACCGAGCGGGATGCCATCGCCGGACAGGAAGGGGGCAACGAATGACCAACGCCATCAAGGCCGAGTTCCGCAAGTTCTTCACCACGCGCATGTGGTGGGGGCTGGCCATCGCCATGTTCGTCGCGGGAGCGGGCCTCGCCGTCCTCTTCGGCTTCCTCTTCACCCAGGCCCCCGACCCGAGCGCCGCGCCCGGCCAGGGCGTCCCGACCGGCACGCCGGAGCAGGTCGCCAACAGCGTCTACACGAGCGGCCTCAGCATCGGCTACCTGCTCACCCTGACCATCGGCGTGATGCAGATCGGCTCCGAGTACCGCCACAAGACCATCACGAGCACCTTCCTCGGCACCCCCAAGCGAGCCAAGGTGATGGGCGCGAAGGTCATCGCCCTGCTCGGCATCGGCGCCATCTACGGGCTGATCTCGCTGGCCGGGTCGATCATCGCCGGGGCCATCGTCCTGAACGCCCGCGGGTTCGCACCGTTCCCGACGTCCGGCGTGTTCCGGACGCTCGCCCTGAGCCTGCTCGTCCTCGGTCTGTGGGCCCTGATCGGGCTCGGTGCGGGGATCCTCATCCCCAACCAGGTCGCGGCCCTGCTGATCTCGGTCGGCGTGGCCTGGATCGTCGAGCCCCTGGCCGGCTTCGGGCTGTCGTTCTGGGACTGGGGCCGGGACCACATCGTCCAGTACCTCCCCTCTGCGGCGACGCAGGCCATGGTCAACGGGGTCAACCAGGGCGGCGAGAACGCCGTGACGCCGCTGGCCTGGTGGGCTGGCGCGCTCGTCCTGGCCGCCTATGCCGCGGTGCTGGCCGGGTTCGGCTCGTGGCGCACCATCCGGAGCGACATCAGCTAGGTCGCCAGGGGTATGCCGCGGGGCCGGGTTCCAGCACGGAACCCGGCCCCGCGGCATACCCGGGCCGGGCGCTGGAGCGCCTGCGGGAGGGCCGGCGAGCGACGTGGCGAAGGTCGCTCCGGAAACCTGTCGCCCGCCGCAGCGCGGCGCGACGCACGGGGATAGGCTGGGAGCACCTATTTGCCCGTCATTGTCGACGCTACGAAAGAGGCGTATCCGCCGTGCCCGACCAGTCCCCGACCAACGACCCCATGGCGGCTTTCGGGCCGAACGAGTGGCTCGTGGACGAGCTGTACGAGAAGTTCCAGAAGGACAAGAACTCCGTGGACAAGGCGTGGTGGTCCTTGTTCGAGGACTACCAGCCGTCCGACGGCTCCACGACCAACGGGTCCGGCTCCAACGGGAGCCCGACCTCCGCGCCTGCCGCTCCGGCCGCGTCCGCCCCGGCTGCTGCGCCCGCCCCGGCTGCTGCGCAGGCTCCCGCTGCTGCGCCGGCCCCGGCCGCAGCCCCCGCTGCACCCGAGACCACCTCCGGACAGACCACCGACAAGCCGGACGCCAGCACCGACAAGGCGGTGGCCGACAAGCCCGAGGACAAGGAGGCCGCCACCGGCGGCGAGACCGGCGGCGTCAAGGAGGCTCCCAAGCCGCGCGAGCCCCAGGCCCCCAAGCAGACCGAGGCCACCAACGAGAACCAGGTCAAGCCGTTGCGCGGCGCCAGCGCCCGCACGGTGACCAACATGGAGAGCTCGCTGACCGTCCCCACCGCGACCAGCGTCCGCGCCGTGCCGGCCAAGCTGCTCATCGACAACCGGGTCGTGATCAACAACCACCTGCAGCGCTCCCGCGGCGGCAAGGTGTCGTTCACCCACCTAATCGGCTACGCCCTGGTCAAGGCGCTGGGCCACATGCCGGAGATGAACAACGGGTTCACCGAGGAGAACGGCAAGCCGGCGCTGGTCATCCCGGGCCACGTCAACCTCGGGCTGGCCATCGACATGGCCAAGCCCGACGGCACCCGCCAGCTCCTGGTGCCGTCCATCAAGTCGGCGGAGTCGATGGACTTCGCGCACTTCTGGACGGCCTACGAGGACATCGTGCGCAAGGCGCGCGGCGGGAAGCTCACCGTCGAGGACTTCCAGGGCACCACCCTCACGCTCACCAACCCGGGCACCATCGGCACCAACCACTCGGTGCCGCGGTTGATGTCCGGCCAGGGCGCGATCATCGGGGTGGGCGCGCTGGAGTACCCGGCCGAGTGGCAGGGCGCGAGCCAGGAGACGCTCAACCGCAACGCCGTCTCCAAGATCCTCACGCTGACCAGCACCTACGACCACCGCATCATCCAGGGCGCGCAGTCGGGCGACTTCCTGCGCATCGTGCACCAGCTCCTGCTGGGCGAGAACGGCTTCTACGACGAGATCTTCGAGAGCCTGCGCCTGCCCTACGAGCCGGTCCGCTGGGTCCAGGACATCTCGGCCCACCACGACGACGACGTCAACAAGACGGCGCGCGTCCAGGAGCTGATCCACGCCTACCGCGTGCGCGGCCACCTGATGGCCGACACCGACCCGCTGGAGTACCGCCAGCGGCGCCACCCCGACCTCGACGTCACGTCCCACGGGCTCACGCTGTGGGACCTCGAGCGCGACTTCGCGACCGGCGGCTTCGGCGGGGCGCCGATGCTCCGGCTGCGCAAGATCCTCGGCATCCTGCGCGACTCCTACTGCCGCACCATCGGCACCGAGTACATGCACATCCAGGACCCCGAGCAGCGCCGCTGGCTGCAGGCCAAGATCGAGGTCGGCTACGCCAAGCCCGGTCCCGACGAGCAGCTGCGGATCCTGCGCCGGCTCAACGCCGCCGAGGCCTTCGAGACGTTCCTGCAGACCAAGTTCGTCGGGCAGAAGCGGTTCAGCCTCGAGGGCGGCGAGTCGGTCATCGCGCTGCTCGACCGGATCCTGTGCCGCGCCGCCGCGGACTCGATGGACGAGGTCTGCATCGGTATGCCGCACCGCGGGCGCCTCAACGTGCTCGCCAACATCGCGGGCAAGTCCTACGGCCAGATCTTCCGTGAGTTCGAGGGCAAGCAGGACCCCAAGTCCGTGCAGGGCTCGGGCGACGTGAAGTACCACCTCGGCACCGAGGGCGAGTTCGTCGCGGAGGACGGCAGCAAGACCAAGGTCTACCTCGCGGCCAACCCGTCGCACCTCGAGGCCGTCAACCCGGTCCTCGAGGGCATCACCCGCGCGAAGCAGGACCGGCTCGACCTCGCGGGCGAGGACTTCACCGTGCTGCCCCTGCTGATGCACGGCGACGCGGCGTTCGCCGGCCAGGGAGTCGTCGCGGAGACGCTCAACCTGTCCCAGCTGCGCGGCTACCGCACCGGCGGCACCATCCACGTGGTCATCAACAACCAGGTCGGGTTCACCACGTCGCCGAGCGCCAGCCGCTCCTCGACGTACTCGACCGATGTCGCCCGCATGATCCAGGCGCCGATCTTCCACGTGAACGGCGACGACCCCGAGGCCTGCGTCCGGGTGGCCGAGTTGGCCTACGAGTTCCGCCAGACGTTCAACAAGGACGTCGTCATCGACATGGTCTGCTACCGGCGCCGCGGTCACAACGAGGGCGACGACCCCTCGATGACCCAGCCGCTGATGTACAACCTCATCGAGGCCAAGCGCTCGGTCCGCAAGCTCTACACCGAGTCGCTCATCGGCCGCGGCGACATCAGCCAGGAGGACGCCGAGGGCGCGCTGCGCGACTACCAGCAGCAGCTCGAGCGGGTCTTCGTCGAGACCAAGGCCGCGCTCAAGCAGGCCTCCGAGGAGACCAGCGACCCGACGCTCGTCGGCACCGACGCCGAGGGCCACTCCGGCCTCGAGCCGCCGACCGCCCAAGCGACCGACCAGGCGACCCGTTCGGCCGACCAGACCGCCATCCCGAGCGACCAGCTCCAGCACATCGGTGACGCGTTCGTGAACCCGCCGCCGGGCTTCACCGTCCACCCGAAGCTGTTGCAGGCCATGGAGAAGCGCGCCCAGTCCACCCGCGACGGTGGGATCGACTGGGCGACCGGCGAGCTGCTCGCGTTCGGCTCGCTGCTCATGGAGGGCACCCCGGTGCGCCTCGCCGGACAGGACAGCCGTCGCGGCACCTTCGTCCAACGGCACGCCGTGCTGATCGACAAGCACACGGCCGAGGAGTGGACCCCGCTGCTCTACCTCGGTGAGGGCCAGGCCCGGTTCTGGGTCTATGACTCCCTGCTGTCCGAGTTCGCGGCGATGGGCTTCGAGTACGGCTACTCCGTGGAGCGGCCCGACGCCCTGGTCCTGTGGGAGGCGCAGTTCGGCGACTTCTTCAACGGTGCGCAGACCATCGTCGACGAGTTCATCAGCTCCTCCGAGCAGAAGTGGGGCCAGCGCTCGTCCGTTGTGCTGCTGCTCCCCCACGGCTACGAGGGCCAGGGACCGGACCACTCCTCCGCCCGCATCGAGCGCTTCCTGCAGATGTGCGCCGAGGACAACATGACGGTCGCCTACCCCTCGACCCCGGCGAGCTACTTCCACCTGCTCCGCCGCCAGGCCTACGCCCGCCCGCGCCGACCGCTGATCGTCTTCACCCCGAAGTCGATGCTGCGGCTCAAGGCGGCGAGCAGCATGCCCGAGGACTTCACCGAGGGCACCTTCCGCCCGGTGCTGCCCGACCGCGCGTCGTTCGACAACGGTGGCGTGACCCGGGTCCTGCTCGCCAGCGGCAAGGTCGTCTACGACCTCGAGGCCGCCCGCGACAAGGCCGAGGACACCACCACGGCCATCGTGCGGGTCGAGCAGCTCGCGCCCCTGCCCGCCAAGGAGATCGCCGCCGAGCTGGCGAAGTACCCGGGAGCGGACTTCGTCTGGGTGCAGGACGAGCCGGCGAACCAGGGCGCCTGGCCGTTCGTGGCCATGAACCTGCCGCAGGCCCTCGCCGAGCTCGGCGAGACCCGCCCGCTGCGGATCGTGTCGCGCAAGCCCTCCGCCTCGCCGGCCACCGGGTCGAGCAAGCGGCACGCGGAGCAGCAGGCCGAGCTGATCGCGGCGGCCTTCGCCCGCTGACACCCACGGTATGCCGCGTGGCTGGCTCAGCCACGCGGCACACCCGTCTCCCCGGGGCGTGAACGGACGACCACGGTCGCGCCGCCATCGGGCGCTCTCGCATCCGCGCAGGCACGCACCCCCTGACCGCCCGTCGACCCCGGTCGTCGGCCCACGGGGCTGTGGACAAAGTCCGGGCCAAGGGTCGCGGCGGGTCAGACTCGGCCTGTGGATGTGGTCGAGGCGCTGGAGCGGCTGGGAGGCGCCGGCACCCGGTCCGAGGTGATCGCGGCAACCGGCCGACAGCCTTTCGAGCGCGCCCTCCGGGACGGCTTCGTCGAGCGGGTCGCACGTGGCCGCTACGCCTTGCCCACCGGGTCGGCCGCACGACGCGCTGCGGTGCAGCTCCGGGGGACCGCCGTGCTCCTGAGCGCGGCCGCACACCATGGTTGGGCCCTGAAGTGGCAACCCCGTGCGCCGCAGATAGCGGTGGGGCGCGGCCGGAGGCTGCTTCCCGAGCAACGTGCGGCCGCGCAGGTGTCGTGGGTGAACCTGCCCGCCAGCGCTGTGGACGGGACCGTCACCACTCGAGTCCGCACGATCCTCGACTGTGCGGCGCGGCTGCCCTTCGACGAGGCGCTTGCCGTCGCCGACTCCGCCTTGCGAGAGGGGAAAGTGACCAGAGCTGAGCTCATGCGAGCAGTCGCGTCGCTACCGGCCCGGGGGCCTCGTCGCCGGGTGGCTCGAGTGGTGCAGCTCGCAGACGCGCGCGCGGCCAACCCGTTCGAGTCAGTGCTGCGGGCGATCGCGCTGGACGTCCCGGGCCTGTCGGTGGCACCGCAGGTCCGCATCGACCGCAACGGTCGGTGGGTGGGTCGGGTCGACCTCGCGGACGTGGACCTGAAGATCGTGCTCGAGGCGGACAGCTACGAGTTCCACGGGGAGGGTGAGCTGTTCGAGAAGGACTGCGTGCGGTACGACGAGCTGGTGGCCGACGGCTGGCTGGTGCTGCGGTTCCCCTGGACGAGGGTGATGACCAAGCCGGACTGGGTGGCCGAGATGATCACGGCGGCCGTGGCCATCCGGCGCGAGGAGCTGGCCCTGCGCGAGGAGCTGCGACTGGCCCGACTCCGGTTGGGCCGCGTGACCTCGTCGCGGGACGACCAGGGTCGCCGCAGGGGTCCTCCATTGCTCGCATCCTCCGCAGTGCGGCCGATCCGCGTCGCTGACCATGGTCGTCGGGCGACGAGCAAAGCCCCACACAGCGGTGGGTATGCCGCGTGGCTGGCTCAGCCACGCGGCATACCCCCGTTAACCTTGCAGACGTGTACTTCACGGATCGTGGCATCGAGGAGCTGGCCGCTCGCCGAGGGGAAGAGGAAGTCTCCTTCGAGTGGCTGGCCGACCAGCTGCGCACGTTCGTGGACCTGAACCCCGACTTCGAGACCCCCGTCGAGCGCCTGGCCACCTGGCTGGCCCGGCTCGACGACGACGAGGACTGACGCGTGAGCGAGCCCACCTTCACCCCGAGTGCCGAGTTCCAGGTCGCCGCTGACGGTCCGCGGGACGTGGGCATCGTCTTCGTCGGCGCCTCGCTCGTGGCCGGCGTCGGCGACCCCAAGGGTCAGGGTTGGGTCTCGCGGGTCGTGGGTCGCACCCACCACTCCGACCTCGAGCTGACCGCCTACAACCTCGGCGTACGCGGCGACACGACCGCTGACGTGCTGGCCCGCTGGAAGGCCGAGTGCGCCCCACGCTGGCGCGGCCGGGCCGAGAAGCGGCTGGTGATCTCGGTCGGCGGCAACGACGCGGCGACCGGTGTGACCCTGGCCCGGCACCGGCTCAACCTGGCCAACATCCTCGACGACGCCGCGAGCGCCGGCATCGGCACCTTCGTGGTCAGCCCTCCGCCGGGCGACGACGAGGAGCTGAACGCCAAGCTCGACGTGCTGGTGGAGGCCCAGGCCGACGTGTGCTCCCGGCGCGGGGTGCCGTTCGTCGACTGCTTCCGGCCGCTGCTGGGGCACGAGCAGTGGCAGAGTGACCTGGCCGCCAGCCGGGTGCAACACCACCCGGGGCAGGCGGGATACGGTCTGATCGCCTGGCTGGTCCTGCACAACGGCTGGTACGACTGGTTGCAGATCTCACCGAGCTGACCGCCTGCTGACCGCCTGCTGACCGGCACGACATCGCATCACCACCGACGACCGAGGGGGCCCTCGATGGGTACGTCCGCTGAACTGATCACTGCTGTGCGCGCTGCTGCCGCCGGCACCCCGTATGCCGTGCGCGAGACGCCGCAGGGCTTCGACCTGACGATCGACGTGGCCGACGCCCAGTGGCTGGCCGTGTTCAAGGCGCACGGGCTGAAGAAGGTGTTCACGCACCAGGTCCGGCTCAACGAGGCCGGTCAGTCGATGACGATCACCGACGTCAGCAACACCTTCTCGTGGAGCGGCGGCGGCTCGTCACCGCGCCTGCAGGCATCGGCGTCCACGCAGCGCGGTCGGGTCTACGAGAAGTCGTTCCGCAAGGAGCTCGGGGTCGACCTGAAGACCGGGCAGGTCGGCAAGGTCGTCGACTACAGCTTCGACGCCACCGCGGGTCGCGACCTGGTCCGCGACGTCGCCAAGGAGCAGGGCTGGGACGAGAAGATGGGCGGCACCCAGAAGGGTGCGGTCATCGTCGCCGGTGCCACCGTGGCGATCCTCGCGGTGGCCGGGATCGTCTGGCTGGTCACCGCCCTCCTCTGACCCCCTGAGGGGTCGGGGGGTCAGGAGACGGTGAAGACGACCTTGCCGAACAGCTCCCCGGCGGCCATGCGGGCGAAGCCGTCCCGGGCCTGGGCCAGCGGCAGGGTCGTGTCGATGACCGGCGCGATGCGCTGCTGCACCACGAACTGGGCCAGCCGCTCGAGCTCGCCACGGCTGCCCATCGTCGACCCGACGACGCGCAGCTGCTTGAAGAAGATCTTGGTCAGCTCGGCCTTGCTGGGCGCGTCGCCCGACGTCGCCCCGGAGATGACGATGGTGCCGCCGGGCTTCAGCGAGTTGACCGAGTGCGACCAGGTGGCCGCCCCGACCGTCTCCATCACGGCGTCGACGCGGTCGGGGAGGCGTTCGCCGCTGCCGAACGCGCGGTCCGCGCCGATCTCGACCGCGCGCTGGCCCTTCTCCTCGTCGCGGCTGGTGACCCACATCCGGTAGCCCGCCGCGGCCCCGAGCTGCACGAGGGCGGTGGACACCCCGCCGCCGGCCCCTTGGACCAGGACGGTGGCGCCGGGCGTCAGCCCCGCGTTGGTGAACAGCATGCGGTAGGCGGTGAGCCACGCGGTCGAGAGGCAGGCGGCGTGCTCCCACGGGAGCTCGGCCGGCTTGGGCACCAGGTTCGTGGTGGGGACGGTGACCTTGTCGGCGAGGGTCCCGTCGTGCAGCTCCGAGAGCAGCGTGCGCCGCGGGTCGAGGGTCTCGTCACCCCGCCAGCCGTCGCTGGGGATGACCGCGTGGACGATCACCTCGGTGCCGTCCTCGGCGATGCCCGCGCCGTCACAGCCCAGGATCATCGGCAGCCGGTCGGCGGGCAGCCCTACTCCCCGCAGCGACCAGACGTCGTGGTGGTTGAGCCCGGCCGTCCGGAGCGTGACCGTCGTCCAGCCCTCGCGCGGGGCGGGGTCGGGCCGCTCACCGACCTCCAGCCCCGAGAGCGGGTCGTCGGCGGACTGGCGTGCGGCGTAGACGGCGAGCATGTCCCGACCCTAGCCGCACGCCCCTCCGGACGACTCAGCCGGACTTCTCCATGAGGAACCAGGTCGAGTCGTCGAGCGGGAACTGCGGGTCGCGGTGGTAGGTGAAGCCGTAGTCGACCAGGGTGAGCTCCGGGAACGCGTCGAGGATCTCCCCGGCGAAGTCGCGCTTGAACAGCGCCTGCTCGTGACCGCGGTAGCTGACCTCGACGGGCGTCGGGTTGTAGTACTCGCAGACCATCACGTAGCGGTTCGACGACTCCACCAAGGCGCTGTAGACGTCGCGCACCCGGTCGGGGTTGATGTGGATCAGGACACCCTTGGTGAAGGTGAGGTCGAAGCCGCGCTGTGCCTGGTACTCCAGGATCGAGGCCACCTCGACCGTCGCGCCGCCCCATCGCTCCACCTCGGCGGCGGCCTGGGTGTTGATCTCCACACCGTGCAGGTCGGCGTCGGGCAGCAGGGTGCGCAGGGCCATCAGGTTGTTCCCGATGTTGCAGCCCAGCTCGAGGACCGAGCCCACGCCGTCCGTGGCCGCCAAGACCTTGCGGAAGAGCTCGGTGTTGCTCGCGATCAGGTTGGTGCCCCGGTTCCGCTCGATGTAGTCGGCGCCGAACTCGCCGGCCCAGAGGTCTTCTTGGGAGGTGCGCTGCGTCTCAGTTGCCATGGCGGCCACTCTCGACCACCGGACCCCTCGACTGCAAGGTGACCGGCCGGGTGCAGCCATCCGTTCACCCTCGCGTCGTGCAGCCGCTCAGCTGCTCGGCTGCTCAGCCGCTCAGCCGCTCAGCTGCTCGGCGGCTCGGCGACGACGTCCGGCAGCGCCTCGGCGAGGCTGGCCTCCCAGTGCGGGAGCGGAGCGAGCCGGGCCATCCGCCACGCGTCGTGCCCCAGCACGCTGTAGGCCGGACGCGGGGCCGGCAGGCGGAAGGCGTCGCTCGTGGTGGGTCGCACCCGGTCCGGGTCCAACCCGAGCTGGCGGAAGATCTCGCGGGTGAGGCCGAACTTCGTGGTGTCGCCCTGGCTGGTCGCATGCCACACCCCGAACGGGGCGGACCCGTCGACGAGGCGCAGGACGGCCCGCGCCACGTCCATGGTCCAGGTGGGTTGGCCGCGCTGGTCGTCGACGACGTCGAGGGTGTCGTGCCGTTCGGCGAGCCGGGCCATCGTCTTGACGAAGTTCGGGCCCCCGGCTCCGTAGAGCCAGGCCGTCCGGACGATCCAGGCCTGCGGGCAGCGCGCCTGCACGGCCCACTCCCCCGCAGCCTTCGACCGGCCGTAGGCGGACAGCGGTGACAGGGCCGCGTCCTCGGCGTAGGGCTCGTCGGCGTCGCCGGAGAAGACGTAGTCGGTGGAGAGGTGCACGAGCCGCGTGCCCACCGACCGGCACGCGTCCGCGACGTTGGCCGCGCCGATCGCGTTGACCGCGAACGCCTGCCCCTCATGGGTCTCCGCATCGTCGACGGCCGTGTATGCCGCGCAGTTCACCACGACGTCGTGCCCCCGGACCGCGTCGCGCACCGCGTCGGCATCGGTGACGTCGAGGTCGGTGCGGGTGAGTGCCGTGACGTCGTCCTCGTCGACCCCGGCCAGCGCCAAGGTCACCTGCAGGTCGAGCCCGAGCATGCCGCCCGAGCCGGTCACCAGCCACCGCGCCATCAGCGCCCGATCCGGTCGTACCGTGCCTCGGCGACCACCTTCGCGGTGCGCCACCAGTCCTGGTTGTCCTGGTACCAGGCGATCGTGTCGACCAGGCCCGAGCGGACATCCGGGTGGGCCGGGCGCCAGTCGGTCTCGGCCCGGAGCTTGGCGGCGTCGATGGCGTAGCGCAGGTCGTGCCCCGGTCGGTCGGGCACGTGGTCGAACCAGTCGGCCGGCTTGCCCATCAGCTCGAGGATGAGGGCGACGACGTCACGGTTGTTCATCTCGCCGTCGGCGCCGATGAGGTAGGTCTCCCCGGGCCGGCCCTGCTCGATGATCGCGAGGACCGCGTCGTTGTGGTCGTCGACGTGGATCCAGTCGCGGACGTTGAGGCCCGCGCCGTAGAGCTTGGGCCGCACCCCGTCGAGGATCCCGGTGACCTGTCGCGGGATGAACTTCTCCGGGTGCTGACGGGGCCCGTAGTTGTTGGAGCAGTTGGACAGCGTCGCCCTGAGGCCGAACGAGCGCACCCAGGCCCGCACGAGGAGGTCCGCGCTGGCCTTCGACGCCGAGTAGGGGCTCGACGGGTTGAGCGGCGTGCTCTCGGTGAACTTGGCCGGGTCGTCGAGCTCGAGGTCGCCGTAGACCTCGTCGGTGGACACGTGGTGCAAGCGCTTGTCGTGCCGCCGCACGGCCTGGATCAGCTGGTAGGTGCCGATGATGTTCGTGTCGATGAACGGCCAGGGGTCCTCGAGCGAGTTGTCGTTGTGCGAGTCAGCGGCGAAGTGGACGACGAGGTCGTGCGCGGCGACCAGCTCGTCCACGAGGTCCGCGTCGGTCACCGAGCCCTTCACCACGTCGACCTCGCCGGCGACCGGGTCGAGGGAGGCGAGGTTCGCGGCATACGTCATCGAGTCGAGGACGGTGAGCCGCCACTCCGGCCGCACCACACGGGCCCTGATCACGAAGTTCGAGCCGATGAACCCGGCGGCGCCGGTGACGAGGACCTTCATGGCGCCGAGGCTATCGCGCGGGGACACGCCTCACGGCGGGCTTGCTCGCACTAGGGTCGGGTCCCATGAAGGGCATCATCCTGGCAGGGGGGTCAGGCACGCGGCTGCACCCGATCACGCTCGGCATCAGCAAGCAGCTCATGCCCGTCTACGACAAGCCGATGATCTACTACCCGCTCTCGACCCTGATGATGGCCGGGATCCGCGAGGTGCTGGTCATCACGACCCCCGAGGACCAGGCGCAGTTCCAGCGACTGCTCGGTGACGGGTCGCGGTGGGGTGTCGCGCTGACCTTCGCCGTGCAACCGAGCCCCGACGGCCTCGCCCAGGCCTTCATCATCGGTGCCGACTTCATCGGCGACGACTCGGTGGCCCTCGTGCTGGGCGACAACATCTTCTACGGCACCGGCCTCGGCACCTCGTTGGCGGCGAACACCGACGTCACCGGGGGCCAGATCTTCGCCTACCACGTGACCGACCCGTCCGCCTACGGCGTCGTCGAGTTCGCCGAGGACGGCCGCGTCATCTCCATCGAGGAGAAGCCAGAGCACCCGAAGTCCTCCTACGCGGTGCCCGGTCTCTACTTCTACGACAACGACGTCGTCGCGATCGCCCGCGGCCTCGAGCCCAGCGACCGCGGCGAGCTGGAGATCACCGGTGTCAACGACGCGTACCTGCAGCGGGGCGACCTCACCGTCACCGTCCTGCCGCGCGGCACCGCGTGGTTCGACACCGGCACGTTCGAGGGGCTGATGGACGCCGCGCAGTTCGTGCACGTGGTCGAGGCCAGGCAGGGACAGAAGATCGGGTGCATCGAGGAGATCGCCTGGCGCAACGGCTGGCTCACCGACACGCAGTTCGCCGAGCTCGCGGCGTCGCTGCGCAAGAGCGGCTACGGCGCCTACCTGACCGGGCTCCTCGAAGAGGCCGGGGCCGGCTAGTGCAGATCCGCCCCCTCTCGATCGCCGACGCGTTCGAGGTCACCCCGCGCCAGTTCCCCGACGACCGGGGCGTGTTCCTCGAGTCGTTCCGCGGTGACCTCCTCGCGGAGGTCATCGGGCACCGCCCCCAGGTCGTCCAGACCAACATCTCGGTGTCGTCGCGCGGGACCGTGCGAGGCATCCACTTCGCCGACGTCCCGCCGTCGCAGGCGAAGTACGTCACCGCCCTGTCAGGCGCCCTCCTCGACTTCGTCATCGACCTGCGGGTGGGGTCGCCGACCTTCGGCCAGTGGGACTCGGTCCTGCTCGACACGGTCGACCGGCGGGCGGTCTACCTCGCTGAGGGGCTCGGGCACGCCTTCGTGGCGCTCGAGGACGACACCACGGCGATGTACCTGTGCACCGCGGCCTACAACCCCGGCCGGGAGCACGGCATCCACCCGCTCGACGCCGAGGTGGGACTGGTCTTCCCGGACGGTCTCGAACCCCTGCTGTCGCCCAAGGACGCAGCGGCGCCGTCGCTGGCCCAGGCCCTGGACGAGAACCTGCTGCCTTCCTACGGCGCCTGCCTGGCCCTGGCCCGCGAGCTCGCGGACCAGGACCAGGACCAGGACCAGGGCCAGGACTAGCTCCAAGGCTGGCTCCAGGGCTGGCTCCAGGGCCGGCCCCACGGCCCGCCCCACGGCCGGCCCCACGGCCGGCCCCACGGCCGGCTCCAAGCCGGCTCAAGGGCCGGTTCGAGGTCGGCTGCCGATCGGGGCTCAGGCCCCCTTCGACACCGCCGCCGCCACCGCGTCCGCCACCCCGGGGGCGAAGACGCTCGGCACGATCTCCTCGGCGGTGGGGTGCTCGACCAACCCGGCGATCGCGTGCGCCGCGGCCAGCTTCATGGCCTCGGTGACCTGCGCGGCACCGGAGTCCAGGGCGCCACGGAAGATCCCCGGGAAGGCCAGCACGTTGTTGATCTGGTTGGGGAAGTCCGAGCGCCCGGTGGCGACCACCGCGGCATACCGGGCAGCCACGTCGGGGTGCACCTCGGGAGTGGGGTTCGCCAGCGCGAAGATGATCGCGTCGGGTGCCATCCGGGCGACGTCCTCCTCCGGCACCTGCCCACCGGACACCCCGACGAACACGTCAGCGCCCGTGAGGGCGTCGGACAGCCCGCCGGACAGGCCGCGTGGGTTGGTGGTGGCGGCCAGCCGGCGCTTGTGGTCAGCGAGGTCGTCGCGATCCGGGGCGATGATGCCGCGCGAGTCGCACACCACGATGTCGGCGACACCGGCACGGGCCAGCAGCTTGGTCACGGCCACCCCGGCGGCGCCGGCTCCGGAGACGACCACGCGCAGCGACTCCAGCGAGCGGCCGACCACGGTCGCCGCGTTGAGCAGCCCGGCCAGGACGACGATGGCCGTGCCGTGCTGGTCGTCGTGGAAGACCGGGATGTCGAGGCGCTCCTGCAGCAGGCGCTCGATCTCGAAGCAGCGCGGCGCCGAGATGTCCTCGAGGTTGATGCCGCCGTAGGTGGGCGCGATCCGGGCGATGGCGTCGACCAGCTCCTCCACCGTGCCCGACTCCATGCACACCGGAACGGCGTCGACGTCCCCGAAGTGCTTGAACAGCACCGCCTTGCCCTCCATCACGGGCAGCGCGGCGAGCGGGCCGATGTCGCCGAGTCCGAGGACGGCGGTCCCGTCGGTGACGACCGCCACCGTGTTGGCCCGAGCGGTGTAGCGGGCGGCCAGCGTCGGGTCGACCGCGATCGCGCGGGAGACATCCGCCACGCCCGGCGTGTAGAGCAGGGCCAGGTCGGCGCGGTCCCGCAGTGGCTGCGTGGCGTGTACCCCCAGCTTGCCGCCCTCGTGCGCCCGGAAGACCGGGTCGGACGGGTCGAACAGCGGGTACGACGGGATGGCAGACATGGACGAGTCACCTCAAAAGGGGTCGGAGCTGCGAACAGAAGAAGTTGCTCACAGCAGAACTGCGTGGGGCACACACCGCGCACGGATCGAGCCGCGCGGTCGAACGACAGCCGGGTGTGGCCTCTCAAACGCAAGGTGCGGGGGTTACCCGCGAGTTCATGGTGGCACAACGGCGACCGCGAAACCACTGTCGTAACGCGAGTGTGACCCGCGTCGCCCCATCGGAGTGGCAGTATGCCGGTCAGTCCCCCACGTGGCGCCGCGCCCCTGCCCGCCACTCGCCATCGAGGAAGGAACCTCACCGCATGACCCACCGCCTTCGCCCTGCCACGCTCCTGATCGCGGGGCTGGCCACCGCCGGACTGGCACTCTCCGCCTGTGGATCCGACTCGCTGTCCACGAACACCAGCAGCTCGAGCAGCTCCACGACCAAGGCGACCGTCGACCAGGCCCTGGTGGCCAAGCTGCCCGCCAAGGTCAAGAGCGCCGGGAAGATCGTCATCGGCACGGACGCGACCTACCAGCCGAACGAGTACCTCGACACGGACGGCAAGACCGTCATCGGGATGGACGTCGAGCTCTTCGACGCGGTGATGGCCAAGTTCGGCATCAAGACCGAGTGGGTCCCGACCGGCTTCGACCAGATCATCCTGGGTGTCAAGAGCGGCAAGTACGACGTGGGCGTCTCGTCCTTCACGGTCAATGCGGACCGCGAGAAGGAAGCCACGATGGTCAGCTACTTCACGGCCGGCACCCAGTGGGTCACGCAGAAGGGCAACCCCAAGAAGGTCGACCCGGCCAGCGCGTGCGGCCTCAACATCGCGGTCCAGAAGGCCACCGTCCAGGCCG
Organism: Phycicoccus sp. Soil802; assembly: GCF_001429605.1. Taxonomy (GTDB): domain Bacteria; phylum Actinomycetota; class Actinomycetes; order Actinomycetales; family Dermatophilaceae; genus Pedococcus. The sequence continues at coordinate 59,303 of NZ_LMSS01000004.1, read as the reverse complement.
ATGTCGACCTGCCCAAGCGCAGCAAGGACTGCACGGATGCCGGCAAGCCCGCCATCAAGCCGATCGTCGACGCCGACCAGGCCAAGGTGACGTCGGCCGTGCTGACCGGCAAGGCGGACGCCATGCTCGTCGACCTGCCGCCGGCCATCAGCGCCGTCGCGACGACCCAGGGCAAGCTCGAGCTGCTCGGTGAGCAGTACGACTCGGCGCCCTACGGCTACGTGCTCCCCAAGGACCAGACCGACTTCGGGCAGGCCATCGCCGACGCGCTCAAGTCGCTCGAGGCCGACGGCACGTACAAGTCGATCCTCACCAAGTGGAAGACCGAGGGCGGCGCGATCAGCGACTTCGCTGTGAACCCGCAGCCCTGATGTCCACCCCCGCCGCTGCAGCGGACCGGCCGGGCAAGATCCACGCCCGGCCGGTCCGGCACCCCTGGCGCTGGGTGGCGATCGCCGTGATCCTCGTGGTCGTCGCCATGATGGTGAGCTCGGTGGTCACCAACCCGAACTGGAACTGGTCCTTCGCGTTCGAGATCATGCAGCAGCGGCCGGTCATCGACGGGCTGTGGAAGGGGACCATCTTCGGCACCATCGGTGCGATGGTCCTCGGCATCGTGCTCGGGATCGCGCTGGCCGTCATGCGGCTGTCGACCAACCCGGTGCTGCGAGGGGTGGCGTTCGTCTACACCTGGTTCTTCCGGGCGATGCCGCGCTACGTCCTGCTGGCCATCCTCGGTGGCGCGATCGCGGTGCTCTACAACCCGATCGACATCGGCATCCCGTTCGGGCAGCAGCTGTCCAAGGCGCTCGGCCTCGGCAACGACCTGACCTTCTTCAGCTTCAGCTGGAACGACATCTCGTCCTCGATCTGGATCGGCATCCTGGGCCTCGGGCTCTCCGAGGCCGCCTACATGGCCGAGATCGCCCGCGCCGGCATCATGTCCGTGGACCGGGGCCAGACCGAGGCGGCGCACGCCCTCGGCATGCCCCCCGGCAAGACCATGCGGCGGATCGTGCTGCCGCAGGCGATGCGCGTCATCGTGCCCCCGACCGGCAACGAGACGATCGCCATGGTCAAGGACACCTCGCTGTTCATCGCCGCATCGATCATCACCGAGCTCTACTTCCAGGCCTACGGCTTCGGCTCGCGGAGCTTCCAGATCGTGCCCGGCTTCATGGCCGCCACCTTGTGGTACCTCATCGTGTGCTCGATCCTGATGGTTGGGCAGTACTACCTCGAGCGCTACTACGGACGCGGCTTCGGCGCCCCGTCCAAGGCCACCCGGCGCAAGCTCGACACGATCACGGCAGGTCACTGATGAGCACCGACACCCGCACCGGCTCCAGCACGGACACCGGCAAGAGCACCGGGGACCCCCTGGTCCACGCCGTCAACGTCACCAAGGCGTTCCACGGCAACGAGGTGCTCAAGGGCATCGACATGGACGTCCACCCCGGTGAGGTGGTCTGCCTGCTCGGCCCGTCCGGGTCGGGCAAGACCACCTTCCTGCGCTGTATCAACCAGCTCGAGTCGATCGACGGCGGCCGGATCTGGGTGGACGGCGACCTGATGGGCTACGAGGACCGCAGCGGGACGCTGCACCGGCTGACGGACAAGCGGATCGCCGCCCAGCGCCGTGAGATCGGCATGGTCTTCCAGCGGTTCAACCTGTTCCCCCACCTCACGGCGCTCGAGAACATCATGGAGGCGCCGATCCAGGTCAAGGGGGAGAAGAAGAAGGCGGTCCGCGAGCGCGCCCTCGCCCTGCTCGACCAGGTGGGGCTCAAGGACAAGCCCAGCGCCTACCCCGCCCAGCTCTCGGGCGGTCAGCAGCAGCGCATCGCGATCGCCCGGGCCCTCGCCATGCAGCCCAAGCTGATGCTCTTCGACGAGCCCACCTCGGCGCTCGACCCCGAGCTCGTCGGCGAGGTCCTCCGGGTGATGCGCCAGCTCGCCCAGGACGGTATGACCATGATCGTGGTGACCCACGAGATGGGCTTCGCCCGTGACGTGGCCGACCGCGTGGTCTTCATGGACGGTGGCGTGGTCGTCGAGCAGGGTCCGCCGAGCGAGGTGATCTCCAACCCGCAGCACGAGCGCACCCGCAGCTTCCTCCGGCGGATGCGGCAGGAGGAGGAGGCGCACGAGAAGGCCCTGGAAGAGGCCGCGCACCTCGCCGGCCTGGGCGACGAGGGTCCCGCCTGATGCCGGTGGGGCTCGGCGTCGTGGTCGTCCGCGGACGGTCCATGGAGCCCACCCTCCACACCGGTGACCGGATGCTCGTCCTGCGCGGCGCACCACCGCGGCTGGGCCGACTCGCCATCGTCCGGCTGCCCGACGACGACTCCGGGAACCCGCGACCGCTGGCCATCAAGCGGGTCACGATGCGCGACCCGAGCGACCGGCGGCGCTACTGGGTGGAGAGCGACAACCAGAGTGCGCTCGGTGTCGCCGACTCGTGGACGCACGGCATCGGCTCGCTGGCTCGCGAGCAGATCCGCGCGATCGTGCTCTTCCGGATCCCCCACCGGGTCCGCATCCCCGGCCCGCGCCGGGGTCGACCCGACCTCGGCTGAGTGAGCGGCTCCCCCGCGTCGCCACGGGTGGGAGCCGCTCTCGCGGCATACCCGTTCCGTATGCCGGGCAGCCCCGGGGGGTGCCGTGCGGCCCGCTGACCTGCGTTGTAGGGTCGAAGGCGCACGTGAAAGTTTCTGATCTCCTGCTACGCCCGGAAGTTCACATTTTCCTGCTACGCCCGGAGGTCCACCTCGCAGAAGGGATTCGCATGCTCTCCCGCATTTTCCGTACCACCGAGGTCAGCGCCCACTGCGACCTGCCCTGTGGTGTCTACGACCCCGCCCAGGCGCGCATTGAGGCCGAGTCGATCAAGGCGATCATCGCCAAGGTCGCCGACAACGACGACCCCGACTTCCGCACCCGCGCAGTCGTCATCAAGGAGCAGCGCTCCGAGCTGGTCAAGCACCACCTGTGGGTGCTGTGGACCGACTACTTCAAGCCCCCGCACTTCGAGAAGTACCCGGACCTGCACACGCTGTTCAACCAGGCCACCAAGCTGGCTGGCGCGTCGGGCACCAAGGGTGAGTTCGACGCCGCGAAGGCGGACGAGCTGCTCGCCAAGATCGACGAGATCGACAAGATCTTCAAGGAGACCAAGGCCGCCTGAGGCCCGCTCCAGCCGTTCGCCCGTCCCGCACCGCGGGGCGGGCGTTCGTCGTCCCGGGGGCCAGCCGACGGTGAGCCGCCGCGCGCCCGCCACCTGCGGGTTGGTGCTGAAGTGACCCCTGTTTTCTCCCACAGTTACCGACGAGTCGGGCATATCGTACGCACTGGCTGCCCTCCCGCAGCCGCCCACTCTCCATTGGAGGTCACGGTGAGCATCGACACCGACGTCGATCACGACACAGTCCCCCCTGCCAACAAGGGCCTGCTGGCCATTGCCGGCGTCCTGCTCGCCCTCCCACTGGTGGCGCTGGCCTGGGTCGGCAGCTACGCGCGCAAGGACCCCGAGCTCTGGGGGTTCCCCTTCTTCATCTGGTACCAGTTCCTCTGGGTCTTCCTCTGCTCCGCGCTGACCTTCACGGCCTACAAGCTGGTCCTCAGGGCCCGCCCGCACCGCCCCATGCCGGGCCACCGCGACGCTGAGACCCGCCGCCGCGACGACGAGGAGGCCGGCCGATGACCGCGCTCGCACCCGCCGTGACCGACTCGAGCGTCAACGGCGTCGCCCTGACCGTCCTCATCCTGCTCTTCGCGCTCGTGACCGGGATGGGCTTCTGGGCCACCCGGTGGCGCAAGGCCGACAGCATGGAGTCGCTCGACGAGTGGGGCCTGGGCGGTCGCCGCTTCGGCACCTGGGTGACCTGGTTCCTCCTCGGGGGCGACCTCTACACCGCGTACACGTTCGTCGCGGTCCCGGCAGCGATGTTCGCGACCGGTGCCGTCGCCGGGTTCTTCGCGGTCCCCTACACGATCGTGCTCTACCCGATCATCTTCATCTTCATGGCCCGCCTGTGGTCGGTCAGCCACCGGCACGGCTACGTGACGCCGGCCGACTTCGTCCGCGGGCGCTACGGCTCCCGTGGCCTGTCGCTCGCGGTGGCCGTCACCGGCATCCTCGCGACGATGCCCTACATCGCGCTGCAGCTGGTCGGCATCCAGGCCGTCCTCGAGGTGGCGGGTATCGGTGGCGAGAGCGTGCTGGCTCGCGACCTCCCGCTCTTCATCGCGTTCGCACTGCTCGCCGCCTACACCTACTCCAGCGGCCTGCGCGCTCCGGCGGTCATCGCGTTCGTCAAGGACGCCCTGATCTACCTCGTCATCATCGTCGCCGTGATCTACCTGCCGACGAAGTTCGGCGGTTGGGACGCGATCTTCGGTGCGGCCGAGAAGAAGATGGCGGCCCCCAACGCGATCGACGGCAAGCCCAATGGCGCGTTCATCCCGTCGCAGCAGCAGTTCGTCGCCTACGCCACCCTGGCATTCGGCTCCGCGCTCGCGCTGTTCATGTATCCCCACTCGATCACGGCGACCCTGTCGAGCTCGAGCCGCAACACGATCCGGCGCAACGCCTCGATCCTCCCGGCCTATTCGTTCGTGCTCGGCCTCCTGGCCCTGCTCGGCTGGGTCGCGATCGCGGCGGGCACCAAGCCGATCGGTCTCGACGGCAAGCCGAACGCCCAGCTGGTGATCCCCCAGCTGTTCGAGGACTCGTTCCCGAGCTGGTTCGCCGGCGTCGCCTTCGCCGCGGTAGCGATCGGGGCGCTGGTCCCAGCGGCGATCATGTCGATCGCGGCGGCCAACACCTTCACCCGCAACATCTACAAGGAGTGGCTCAAGCCCGACGCGACGCACGCCCAGGAGGCCAAGGTCGGCAAGCTGGTCTCGCTGCTGGTCAAGGCCTTCGCCCTGGTCTTCGTGCTGACCCTCGACAAGCAGAACGCGATCAACTTCCAGCTCCTGGGTGGCATCTGGATCCTGCAGACCCTCCCTGCCATCGTGTTCGGCCTCTACACGCGGTGGTTCCACCGGTGGGCCCTGCTGGCCGGCTGGGCGGCCGGCATGGCCTACGGCACCTATGCGGCGTGGGGCGTGGCGAACCCGCGCAGCAAGGTCGCGCACTTCGGAGGGTCCTTGGACCCGATCCCGGTGCTCGGCGACCTGGGCTACATCGCGATGACGGCGTTCGTCATCAACCTCGTGGTGGCCGTGGTCCTGACCCTCGTGCTGACGGCGATGAAGGTCGACGCCGGTCGCGACGAGACGATCCGGGGCGACTACTTCGCCGACGCGGGCGACCCCCGCGTGGAGAAGAACCTCGCCATGGACGCCCACCTCACCACGGGCACGCCCTAGCGACGCGGCTCCAGCAGGGCCGGGCGGTGTCGGGACGTGGTCCCGGCACCGCCCACTGCGTGGTCCGGCCGCCGCCGGCAGGTGGGCCGTGCGGTCCGCCAGGAGGCGGAGCAGGTATGCCGCGCTGCGGCTCGGCCGCGTCAGCCGGCCGGCAGGGGCGTGCGACCCCGACGGCGCTCGAGCACCCGGGTGAGCGAGTCGACCACCCGGGGGTCGTACTCGTAGCCCAGCCCGAGGTGGATCCGCTCCATCGCGCGGTCGTCGTTGCCACTGGGGGCACAGAGGTCGTCGTAGGCGTTGGCGACCTTGATGATGCGGCTCGACATCGGCAGCTCCTGCCCGAACTCGCGGACCTGCCGATAGGGAGTCGTCTGGGACTCGAGGATGGCTGCGACGTTGTCGAGCACCCCGGTGGTGCGGACGATCTCGGCGCCGTCGTGGGCGATTCGCTGCTGGTCGGCGGGGGCCGCCATCACGGTCGCGCCCTCGGGGATGGGGGCCCGCAGGGCGACCTGGCCGAGGTCGTGCAGCAGCGCGGCATACTCCAGGTCGGTGAGCTCGCGCTGGCCCATGCCCATGTCACGGCCGACGGCCACGGCGATGTCGGCGACCCGCTGGGCGTGCGACGTGCGGGTGTAGCCGGCCCGGTCGGTCAGCGAGGAGAGGGCCCCGATGGTCTGCCGGTACGTGGTGCGGATCGAGGCGTAGCGCTGGACGGCGAAGTAGGTCAGCAGCAGCGGGAAGAGGAACAGCGGCAGCGCGGCCACCCCGACGGCGAACTCGGCCAGGGCGATCAGGGCACCCGACGACACCAGGGCGGTGGCCAGCCCGCCACTGGACCGGACCTCGTCGACCACCGACCTGAGCAGCGGGGCGTGGTCGCGCCCGGCTCGCACGGCGGCCTCGAGCGTGAGGTCGACCAGCATGGCGAGCGCGCCGACGGAGAGCATCAGGACCGCCACGAGCCAGCGGTGGTCGGACCACTCCTCCTGCCACACGATCAGGGTGTGGCCGTTGAAGTCGACCGACCGGTAGACCACCGCCGCACTGGCTGCTGCGAGCAGACGGGCCGCCGTGCCGCCCCAGTGGCCCGACCCCGTGGCGAGGCGCAGGATCAGCAACCCACAGGCCATGCCCAGCGAGATGGTGGCCACCACGACGCTGGCGTCGACCTGCTGGTCGCCGGGTGCTGTCAACGCGGTGAACGACAGCCCCAGCGCTGCCGCTGTGGACATCGGCGCCGTCTCGCGGCCGGTCAGGATGGTCAGCCGCGCCGTCTCGCCCAGCGCGATGGCCACGAGGAAGATCAGCATCTCCAGGCCGACATCGCCGGCCAGGCCGCCGACCGAGTCACGCGCCAGCCACACGGAGACCACGACGCAGGCCCCGCAGAGGACCCCGATGGCCCCCCTCAGGTCGATGCGCCGAAGCCTCTCGCGCATCAGCGCACCTCTCCACCGGCGTGGTGCAGTCCTGCTGCAGCGCGTCCGGTGATGAGGGCGCGAAGCCGCTCGGTGGTGGCGATGTGGTCGGACACCTCGGGCTCGTCGTGGTCGAGGGCGACACCGGCCGAGGCCAGCTCGTCGGGAGTGCGCTCGGTGAGGCTCCACTCGTGGCGCGACAGCGCCTTGGCCAGCAGCTCGACGACCTGCGGGTCGAACTGGGTGCCGGACTGGCCACGTACGACCGCCAACGCGGCGTCGACGGGCAGGCCCGGACGGTAGGACCGAGCCGAGGTGAGGCACTCGAAGCCGTCCGCCACGGCGATCAGGCGGGCCGCCAGCGGGATCTGCTCGCCTGCGAGCCCGTCGGGGTAGCCCCGCCCGTCGTACCGCTCGTGGTGGTGGGCGATCCCGTCGACCGACCCGGAGAGGAAGTCGACGTCCTTGACCAGCTCGACGCCGGCCAGCGCGTGACCGGCCATGGTGGCGAGGTCGTCGTCGGTGTGGGCCTGGCGCGACCCCAGCAGCCGGGTCGGCATCGCCACCTTGCCGACGTCGTGGAGCATCCCTGCGGTGCGGATGTCCTCGATCTCCTTGTGGCCCAGCATCGCCGCCTCGGCCATCCACTCGCTCAGCTGGGCCACCCGCTCGCTGTGGCCGGCGTTGTGCGGCTCCTTGGTCTCGACGGCCGTCACCAGGGCCCGCAGCGTGCGCTCGTGCGCCTGCAGCTCGTCGCCGTACTGCGCGAACGCCCACCGCGCGACGAACAGCGGCGCGAGCACGAGGATCGCGCTGAACCAGCCCACCTGGGCCGGGATCCACAGCACGACGAAGAGGAACCCGATCAGGCCGTAGCCGATGTAGGCGGGCCCGGTGGTGGCCAGCAGCCCCCAGACCTGGGTGCGCAACGGGGTGGCGGTGGCAATCGTCTGGACGGCCGCGAGGAGCAGGGCGTTGACGAGGCACTGGGCGACATCGGCCGCCACGAGGGGCAGCCCCACCTCCAGCAGGAGGGTCGAGGCGGAGTGCAGGGTGGCCACGTCGGCACGACCACCGACGCCCAGGTAGACCAGCCCCCCGGCCGCGCCGATGAAGGCGAACATGCCGGTGTTGAACACCCGTGCGCGGTGGGGCATCTTGCGGAACCGCACGAGGTTGGCCCCGCCGCCGACCAGGGCCGCGCCTGCGGGGCCGGTGATGACGATCGAGGCAAGGACGACGATGCTGACGAAGGAGAAGCGGATCCGCGTCCCGACGAGGTTGTCCCGACCCAGCCAGCCCGCCACCGCGACCAGCACCAGGAGCACGAGGGCCGGAAGGTTGGTCGGCGGGCCCGCCACGAGCCACGACAGGGCAACGGCGACCAGCGCCAGGAGCCACACGAACCCGATGAACAGGGCAACGCGCAACGCACTCGTGTCGGCGCCCTCGGAAGAGGGGCTCGACGACGACGGACTCATGCCGTCAACCTACCGGCACGAGCACACGCTGAGGCGGAGCTCAGCCAGTCCAGGTCCAACCACGGTTGGCCTCGAGGCCGGTCCAGGTCCAGCCACGGTCGGCCATCGCCTTGGTGGGTCCGTCGGCGGGGGTCCAGACGAGCGAGTCGTCCTTGTTGAGGATGGACTCGAAGATGGTGGTGATCGCCTTCATGGCAGATGCTCCTTCTGTCTGATGCCCGACTCGTCCGTTCGGTTACTTCAGACCATCAGTTGTCCCTAGCCGCCAGGGGTGCGGTGCGTGGACAGGACTATGATGCCGGTCAACCTGTAGCCTTGGGACTTTCCTTGCCCCTTCTTTGCCAAACCTTGAACAAGCCGTCGCACCTTTTCGAGGCGTGCGTGGACCCTTTGGTTGGGGTTTGGCCGCAGAGATCCCGATTTCGGCTGTCGCGGACGGCAGCACCTCGAGCCTGTGAGACAATCGCCGTGCACCCGGTGCACATCGCGCCACACCACCACTGACGGAGTGACTCCCATGAGCAAGCGCGCCCGCAAGCGCCGCTCGCGCAAGGGCAACGCGGCCAACCACGGCCGCAAGCCCAACGCCTGAGCCCGCGCCAGACGCACGAGACGGGGCGGTCGAATCCAGTTGGATTCGACCGCCCCGTCTGGCGTCTGATGGCCTGCGTCGGCCCCCGGTGACGTGCGGTGGGTGCCAGCTACTCCGAGATCTGGATCTGGTAGCTGATGGTGGTGATCCGGGCCATGATCGAGGTGCGCAGCTCGACCGGGGCCTCCTCGCAGGCGCAGGAGCGCTTCACCAGCGCCTTGAGCGCGTGGTCGAGGTCGTACTCCTTCAGGCAGGGGCCGCACTCCTCGAGGTGGTGCTTGATCTTGACCGTGTCGGCGTGCGTCATCTCGCCGTCGAGGTACTCGTAGACCCGGTGCAGGACCTCGGAGCAGTCCGACCCCGCAGCCTCTCCCGGTCCCTGTTCTCCGCAGCTCATGAGTCCGCTCCCTGGGTCACGAAGCCGCGCTCGGCGGCATACTCCGTCAACAGCTCCCTCAGCTGGCGCCGGCCGCGGTGCAACCGCGACATGACGGTGCCGATGGGGGTGTCCATGATCTCGGCGATCTCCTTGTAGGCGAAGCCCTCGACATCGGCGAGGTAGACCGCCATCCGGAAGTCCTCCGGAAGCTCCTGGAGCGCCCGCTTCACCTCGGTGTCGGGCAGGTGGTCCAGCGCCTCCATCTCGGCCGACCGCAGGCCGCTCGAGCTGTGCGACTCGGCACGCGCGAGCTGGTAGTCCTCGATCTCCGCGGCGTCGGACTGCAGCGGCTCGCGCTGCTTCTTGCGGTAGGTGTTGATGTAGGTGTTGGTGAGGATGCGGTACATCCACGCCTTGAAGTTGGTGCCGGGCCGGTACTGGTGGAACGCGGCGAAGGCCTTGGTGTAGGTCTCCTGCAGCAGGTCCTCGGCGTCCGCCGGGTTGCGCGTCGTGCGCAGCGCGGCGGAGTAGAGCTGGTCGAGCAGCGGCATCGCCTCGCGCTCGAAGCGCCCTTGGCGCTCGGCGGGGGTCTCGCTGGCCACGTCGACCGTGGCGTCAGGGGTGGCCTCGTCGACGATGGTGTCGGTGGCGGGTGTCTCAGTCATTGCCCTCCAGCCTAGTCCCGCGGTCGCGGCGACAGGCTTCTCGGTCGTGGCGGACAGGCCCAGGGCGACAGGCGCGGTGAGCGCGGCGCCGCGCTCGGGCGGTGCGGTCAGGACGGGCACGAACTGGCTCCTGGTGGTGCATCGATGGGTTCGACCGCGTCGCGGTCGGTCCCTTGGTTCAACGGGGCGCCTGGCGTGGTCATTCCCACGCGCTACGGTTTCCGGTATGTCGCGCGCTCCGGAACCGTCCTTCGTCCAGCTGCTCACGGAGCAGGTACGCCACGAGTTCACCGCGAGCCAGCAGTACATCGCCATCGCGGTGTGGTTCGACGGGCACGACCTCCCGCGCCTGGCGACGCACTTCTACCTCCAGAGCGTCGAGGAGCGGAACCACGCCATGATGATGGTCCAGTACATGCTGGACCGGGACTGGGCGCTGACCGTCCCCGGCGTCGACGAGGTGCGCAACGAGTTCGGCAAGCCGCACGAGCCGATCGCGCTGGCGCTGGAGCAGGAGAAGTCGGTGACCGCCCAGATCGAGGCGCTGTTCCGGGCCGCCCGCACCGAGGGCGACGTCCTGGGTGAGCAGTTCATGCTGTGGTTCCTCAAGGAGCAGGTCGAGGAGGTGGCGGCGATGAACACCCTGCTGACCATCGCGCAGCGAGCCGGTGAGGACTGGTTCCAGATCGAGGACCACCTCGCCCGTGAGGCCGTGGGCGACGGCGGCAACGACGCCTCCGCACCGGCCGCTGCGGGTGGGGCGCTCTAGCCACCGGCTGGACCGAGCTCCACCCCGGCGCGCGGGTCGGCGAGCAGCCTCAGGCGAGGGTGCGCACGAACGCCACCGCGGCCGCGACCAGGTCGTCCGGCTTCCGGGTGAAGCCGTGGCCGCCCTTGACCCCGGTCACCCACGAGGGGTCCGGCAGCTCGGCACGCACCTCGGCGGGTGTGCCGAACGCGTCGCTCTCGCCCTGCACGACGTGCAGCGGTATGCCGTGGGGCACGGGTGCACGCAGCTCCCCCGCTCGCGAGAGCTCGGGCTTCCCGGGCGGGTGCAGCGGAAAGGCCAGGGCGAGCGCCGCATCGGCGCCCACCTCGTGCGCGGTGCGGAACGCGACCCGCGCCCCGTTGCTCTTGCCGCTCACGACCAGGGGTCTCGGCAGGGCGCCGCGTCCCGTGGTCAGGTGGGCGACCACCGGCAGCCACGCGGGGTCCTGGGTCGCGGCGGGTGGCGGCAGCTTGCGCCCGGCGACGACCCAGGCCTGCTCGACCAGGGCCACCGCCCAGCCGGCCTCGACCAGCCCGGTGGCGACCGCCGTCACGTCGCCCGCGCGGATGCTTCCGCCGGCGCCGTGGGTGAGGACGACCGAGCCGTGCGCCCGTGGCGGTCTCGCCAGGTGCACCCGCGCGGGTCCCAGCGGCGTCTCGACCTCGACCACTCGTGGGCTGCTCATGCGGGGTTGGGCCCTCCGGACGAGTCGGCGGCACCGGCGGCAGCGGCACCGATGATCTCGCCGGTCATCGGGTCGACGACGCCGTCGAGCTCGTCGAGGCCGGCCGGCTCGATGAGCTGGGGGCCGTTGCTGCGGTTGGACGAGACCGCCGCCCCGACGGGGTGCGCCTCGAAGCGTCCTGGCGACGCGAACGCGAGCAGCCGACCGACCTCGCCCGGGTCGGTGACGGCGGGGTCCAGCCAGGTGGCCCAGTCGTCGCGTTCGAGGACGAGCGGCTGCCGGTCGTGGATCCGGTCCAGGCCCGGCTCGGCCTCGGTGGTGATGATCGTGAAGGTGGTCAGCCAGGCCTCGGGGTCGTCCTGGTCGGCGATCTCGCGGTCCCGCCAGAACTCGTAGAGCCCGGCGAACGCCACCACGTCGCCGTCGGCCCGGTGCATGAAGAACGGCTGCTTGCGCGGGTTGCCCTTGGCGTCCGTGCTGACCGGCGACTTCTGCCACTCGTACCAGCCCTGGGCCGGCACCAGGCACCGGCGCGAGGCCGCCGCCTTGGCGAACGACCCCTTCTCCAGGACGGACTCCGCGCGGGCGTTGATCATCCGCATCCCGATCTTGACGTCCTTGGCCCAGCTGGGGACCAGCCCCCACGTCAGCAACCGCAGCTGGCGCACGGGCGCCGGCTCACCGGCATACCCCTCCGCGGTGTCGCGCGGCACGCGGGCCAGGACGACGGGCGCCTGCTTGCTCGGGGCGAGGTTGTAGTCGGGTGTGCCGGCCGGTGGCGACTGCGGGTTCTTGAGGATGCTGCGGGTCGGCTCCGCCGTGCGGTCCTGCTCCACCTCGAACTCCTCGATGAGCTCGTCGGGGTTTGCTGTCGCTGCGTATCGGCCGCACATGGTGGACAGGGTACGCAGCGACGCTGACCGGCCAATACGGTAGACAGGGAGGCGACGTGCGAACCGACCGACCGCACCCCCCAAGGCATCTCCAGGAGTGAACATGACCCTCGTCCGCCGCGTGGCCCGGCCGCTGCTCGCAGCGATCTTCGTCGTCCAGGGCCTCGAGCAGCTCCGTCACCCCTCGGCCCTCAAGCCGAAGGTGGCCCCCTTCGCCGAGCGGCTCGCTCCCCTGGGCCTGCCCAACGACCCCGAGCTCCTCGTGCGGGCCAACGGCGCCACCATGGTCGCGGGCGGCGCACTGCTCGCCACCGGTCGGGTGCCGCGCCTGGCCTCCCTGGCCCTCGCGGGCGCGCTCGTGCCGACCACCTATGTCGGGCACGCGTTCTGGGCCGAGACCGACCCGGCCGTGAAGCGCACCCAGCGGATCGGCTTCCTCAAGAACCTCGGGCTGCTCGGCGGCCTCCTGCTCGCCAGCGTCGACACCGAGGGCCGGCCCGGCCTCGCCTATCGCGCCGGGCTCGCCAGCGACTCCGCGAAGCGCACTGCCAAGAAGGCCAGGCGCGACGCGAAGCACGCCGCGCACGCCGCCCGTCGCGAGGCCAAGCTGGCGGCAGCCCAGGCGCACGATGCCCTCACCTGACCCATCGCCCGCCGCGCCGGCCGACTGGTCCACGCCCGCCGCGACCCGACCCGTCGACGCCGAGGTCGCCCTGCCGGGCAGCAAGTCCCTGACCAACCGCTTCCTCGTCCTCGCCGCCCTCGCCAACAGCCCGTCCCGGCTGCGGCGGCCGCTGCGGTCACGCGACACGCTCCTGATGGCGCAGGCCCTGCGTGACCTCGGGGCGGGCGTGGACGATGCCACCGGACCCGGCGCCCACGCCCCCGACTGGGTGGTCACGCCGGCGGCGCTCAACCGGGGCGCGCACGTCGACTGCGGCCTGGCCGGCACCGTGATGCGGTTCCTGCCTCCGGTGGCCGCCCTGGCCGACGGCCTGGTCACGTTCGACGGCGATGTGCAGGCACGCGTGCGGCCGATGGGCCCGGTGCTCGAAGCGCTGCGCGTCCTCGGAGCGACGGTCGAGGACGAGGGGCGCGGCACGTTGCCGTTCACCGTCCACGGCACGGGCCGTATGCCGGGTGGCACGGTCACCCTCGACGCCTCCGCGTCGTCCCAGTTCGTGTCCGCCCTGCTGCTCGCGGCCCCGCGCTACGACAACGGCGTGACGATCCACCACGTCGGCAAACCGGTGCCGTCGGAGCCGCACATCGAGATGACGATCGAGACCCTGCGGGACGCCGGGGCCATCGTCGACGACGGCGAGGCCAACACCTGGCGGGTCGAGCCGTCGGAGATCAACGGCCTCGACGTGCAGGTCGAGCCCGACCTGTCCAACGCGGCACCGTTCCTCGCCGCGGCGCTCGTGACCGGCGGACGCGTCACCGTGCCCGGGTGGCCCCAGCACACCACGCAGGCCGGTGACGCGATCCGCGACATCCTCGACGTCATGGGGGCCGACGTGTCCCTGTCCCGCGAGGGGCTGACCGTGTCGGGCAATGGCGACGTGGGCGGCATCGACGTCGACCTGCACGACGCCAGCGAGCTCACCCCCGTGGTGGCTGCACTTGCGGCGCTCGCCGACTCCCCCAGCGTGATCCGGGGAGTCGCCCACATCCGGGGACACGAGACCGACCGGCTGGCCGCCCTCTCCCGCGAGCTCGGCGCCACCGGCGCGACCGTCACCGAGACCGACGACGGCCTCCGCATCGTGCCGGGCGCCCTCACGGGTGGGCTGTTCCACACCTACGCCGACCACCGGATGGTCATGGCCGGTGCGGTCCTGGGCCTGCGCGCGCCCGGACTGGTCGTGGCGGACCCCGGCACGGTGGCCAAGACCCTGCCCGAGTTCGTCGACCTGTGGCACGGCCTCGTGGACCCCGGTGGTGACCGGGCGTGAGCCGACGCGCGTCGGACTACGACGAGAGCGACGTCCGCATCCGGCCGAGCCGCCGGGGCTCCCGGCCGAGGTCCAAGGACCGCCCCGCCCACGAGGACGCCGTGCCCGGGTTCGTCGTCGGCGTGGACCGCGGTCGCTACACCGTGCTGGTGGCGGCGGGCGCCGGCGGCAAGCGCCCGGACGGCAGGCCGTGGCCGGAGCGCACGGTCACCGCGATGAAGGCCCGCGAGCTGGGACGCAAGGGCATCGTCGTCGGCGACGACGTCGAGCTCGTCGGTGACACGACGGGCAACCCCGACGGCCTGGCGCGGGTCGTCCGCCTCACCCCGCGGCGCTCGGTGCTGCGTCGCACCGCGGATGACACCGACCCGGTCGAGCGGGTCATCGTCGCAAACGCCGACCAGCTCGTCATCGTCTCGGCGCTGGCCAACCCCGAGCCGCGACCACGCATGATCGACCGCTGCCTCGTGGCCGCCTACGACGCCGGACTCGACCCCCTGCTCGTGCTCACCAAGGCAGACCTGGCCGACGCCGACGCCTTCATGGCGAACTACGCACCGCTCAACGTCCGCAGCGTCGTGACCGCCACCGGGGAGACCGGCTTCGAGGGTCTCGAAGCCCTCCAGGAGCAGCTGGTCGACCGGATCAGCGTCTTCATCGGCCACTCCGGCGTCGGTAAGTCCACCCTCGTCAACGGGCTGGTCCCCGACGCCCGCCGGGCGACCGGGGTGGTCAACGACTTCACCGGTCGCGGTCGCCACACCTCCAGCTCCGCGGTCGCGCTACGGCTCCCCGATGGCAGCGGCTGGGTGATCGACACCCCGGGGGTGCGCTCGTTCGGCCTGGCCCACGTGGACCTCGCCCGGATCATCCAGCACTTCCCCGACCTGGAGCCCGGCACGGCCGAGTGCCCGCGCGGATGCACCCACGACGAGGAGGAGTGCGCCCTCGACGCGTGGGTGGCATCCGGTCAGGCGGGGCCGGCCGGCACCTCACGCCTGGAGTCGCTGCGCCGCCTGTTGCGGGCGCGCTCGGGCGACGCCGACTGATCGCGCTGCCCCAGCGGACCCAGCACCAGGTGGCCGGCGAAGGCCAATGCCGTTGACAGCACAGGCATCCCGATCAACAACCAGAGCTGGACCCGCGTCGGCGCCGACAGCATGGTGTCCTCGTCGAGTCGCTCCGTCCACCACAGCACCACCGCCGGGCCGGCCACGGCCAGGACCGTCCCCGCCCGCGCCAGCACACCGGGGCGGCGCAGCAGCGGGCCGGCGACGAGCAGTCCCGGCGCCAACGGCGCACCCTGTCCCGCGAAGAGGATCAGGCCCGGCAGGAACAGCAGCCGGAACCACCGTCGGCGTCCCGTGGCATGTCGCGCGCGCCAGGAGAGCCCCAGCAACAGGCCCAGCAGGCCGCTGAACCCGAGGATGATCGCCGTGCCCGCCCAGCTGAACTCCGGTGTCGTCGACACCAGGCGCATCCAGACCCGCGCGGCCGCGCCCCACGCCACCCCCAGGCCGAGGCCGATGAGGGCGGCACGGAGCACCGCGCGCCGGGAGCCTGTCATCACCACTCCACGGGCAGGCACGCGAGCCTCGCCCCCGCGGTCCCGTCTGCTGCCGTCGGGTTCGCGTGGATCACCACGGATCGCGGGCCGGCAGCCGGCGCCCACTCGACCCGGGCCATGCTCTGCCCGTTCCCGCCGTCGTTGATGGTCACGTCGAGCCAGATCTCGGTCTGGTCGTTCACCGTGGGCGGTGCCGTCGTCGAGTGGTTGTAGTGGCCGAGGGCTGCCGCGCCGTTGCCCGCGACGCAGGGACCGTTGTGCAGGTGGGCGCCGAACGTCCGGCCCGCAACTGCGGGGTCTGCTCCGTGCACGACGAAGACGGCCTGCGTCGAGTCGGTGCCGACCAGGGTCAGCTTGGCGGTCGCCCCGTCGAACGGTCCGGAGGCGGTCGGGGCGAAGTCCCTCAACCCACTGTTGAAGTTGAGCGCCACCCCCGCGACCGCAGGGGCGACTGCGGCGCCCACGCCGAGGATCGCCGCGCACGCCGCGGCGGTGGCCGTCCTCCGCCAAAGAGGTGATGACTGGATGTGTTCCATGGTGCTCTCCTTGCCCTGTGATGCCGTGGTGCTGACAACTCACTGACGCGACACCACGACGCGGTGGGTGACACGAGAAATTGCCGAAATTCGTTGTCACCCAACGGCTCTGCTCGTTCGTCTGTCGAGGTGATGGAATCTGTGGGCGTTTTGGAGGGTGGCACACGGGAGGCGTCGGCAGTCCCTGCTGCCGACGCCCTCGTCGCCGCGCTCTTCGCCGCCGAGGCATCGCGACTCGTCTCGCTCGCGAGGTTCTTCGTGGAGGACCGCACGGCAGCGGAGGACCTCGTGCAGGAGGCGTTCATCCGGCTGTCGCGCAGCGCACACCGGATCCGCGACCCCGAGCGGGCCGCTGCCTACGTGCGGTCGATCGTCATCAACCTGGCTCGCGATCACAACCGCCGCGGTCTCGTCTCGCTCCGGCACCGGCCGCCGGCCGTCCTCGACGAGCCCTCCGCGGAGGAGACCGCCGCCGCCCGCGAGTCACGGTCGGAGGTCGTCGAGGCGTTGCGCCGGCTGCCGCACCGGCAACGCGACTGCCTCGTCCTGCGTTACTACCTCGACCTCCAGGTCGAGGCCATCGCCACGACCCTTGGCATCTCCACCAACTCGGTCAAGACCCACCTGCAACGGGGCATGCGCGCCCTCGCGACCACCCTGGAGGAGAAGCAATGAGCACCCTCGAGGAACGCCTGCACGAGGCCCTCGTGAGCGAAGGGACCCGCGCCGAGCCGTCGCCGGACCTGTTCGCCCGCGTGGTCGCCTCGATCGACGACGATCGCGCCCGACGGCGCCGCCTGGCCCGGGTCGGGGCCCTCTGGCTGGTCGGGACTGCTGCCGTGACGGCAGCCGTCCTGACCCTCACACCGAGAGATGGGAAAGGACTGCACATGCCCTGGTGGATCCTGGAGGTGGGTACCAACCTCGCCCTGCTGGCCATCGCGTTGTGGCTGGGCCCGTTCATCAAGCGCTTCGGGCGGGCGTATGCCGCCGACGTGTTCCACGACAACCCGCTCACCGGCAAGAGCTACATCGTCCTGACCGACATCGTGTACTACCTGATCTTCGCCGCCTACATCCTCTTCAGCGTGCACGTGGCGCCGCAGAAGGACTGGCAGAACTCGATCTCGGGCAAGGTCACCGCGGAGCAGGTGACATTCGAGCTCGGGCGACTCGGCGGCATACTCCTGATCATCGGGATCCTGCACGGGCTCAACATCGTGCTGATGCCGCTGCTCGGGCGGATCTTCTCGCTGAACCGCCGGCTGCCCGGGCGGCCGTAGACCAGGGGGACGACGCGGTGCCGCCCTCCTGCGCAGGAGGGCGGCACCGTGGTCGTGCGGCGAGGCGGTCAGGCGCCTGCGGTCTGCGCCTTCGGGTCGATCTCGGTGAGGTCGATCGTCTCGATGATCTCGCGCGGAGCGGCGAAGTGGCAGGCCGACAGGTGCTCCGCGACGCCGTCAGGGCGCGGCTCGAGCAGCGGGATGTCGGTCTTGCACTTGTCCTGCGCCTTCCAGCACCGGGTGTGGAAGCGGCAGCCGGACGGCGGGTTCGCCGGCGAGGGCACGTCGCCCTTGAGGACGATCTGCTCGCGCTTGTCACGAAGGGTCGGGTCGGGCACCGGGACGGCGGACAGCAGGGCCTGCGTGTAGGGGTGGGTGGGACGACCGTAGATCTCGTCCTCCTCCCCCAGCTCTGCCATCTTGCCGAGGTACATGACCCCGACGCGGTCCGAGATGTGCCGGACGACGGACAGGTCGTGCGCGATGAAGATGTAGGACAGGCCGAGCTCGTCCTGCAGCTTCTCCATCAGGTTGACGACCTGCGCCTGCACCGACACGTCGAGCGCGGAGACCGGCTCGTCGCAGATCAGCACCTTGGGGTTGAGCGCGATGCCGCGGGCGATGCCGATGCGCTGCCGCTGGCCACCGGAGAACTGGTGGGGGTAGCGGTTGATGTGCTCCGGGTTGAGGCCCACGAGGTCGAGCAGGTCCTGGACTGCCTTGCGACGACCCTTCTTCGGCACCACGTCGGGGTGGATGTCGAAGGGCTCCCCCACGATGTCGCCGACCGTCTTGCGAGGGTTGAGCGAGGTGTAGGGGTCCTGGAACACGATCTGGATGTCGCGACGCAGGCGGCGCATCGCGCGACCCTTCTGGGCGTACATGTCGACGCCGTCGAAGACCACGCTGCCGGAGGTGGGCTCCTCCAGACGCATCAGCAGGCGTCCGAGGGTGGACTTGCCACACCCGGACTCGCCGACGATGCCCAGCGTCTCACCCTTGAGGAGCTCGAAGCTGACGCCGTCGACGGCCTTGACGTTGCCCACGGTGCGACGCAGGACACCGCCCTTGATGGGGTAGTACTTGACCAGATCGGTCGCAGTCAGAATGGCCTCAGCCATTGAGGACCTCCTCGGCGAAGTGGCAGGCGCTCTCTCGGCCGGGGACGACCTCGAGCAGGGCAGGACGGTCTTCGCGACACACGTCCTGGGCGTACTTGCAGCGCGGGTTGAACGCACAGCCATTGGGGATCCGCATCAGGTTGGGCGGCAGGCCACCGATGGCGGCCAGCTGCTGCCCCTTCTGGTCAAGACGCGGGATCGACTCGAGCAGACCCTTGGTGTAGGGGTGCGCGGGCTTCCGGTAGAGGTCGAAGACGTCGGCCCGCTCGACGATCCGACCGGCGTACATCACCGCGATCTTGTCGGCGACGTCGGCGACCACACCGAGGTCGTGCGTGATGAGAATGAGCCCCATCTGGCGCTCCTCCTGGAGCTCCTGGAGCAGCGCCATGATCTGCGCCTGGACGGTCACGTCCAGGGCGGTGGTCGGCTCATCGGCGATGAGCACCGCCGGGTCGAGCGCGATCGCCATCGCGATCATGATGCGCTGGCGCATACCGCCGGAGAACTGGTGCGGGTAGGCCTTCACCCGCTCCTTCGCCGCGGGGATCTGCACGCGCTGCATGAGCTTGACCGCACGCTCGAGGGCGTCGGACTTGTTCATGCCACGGTGCACCCGGAACATCTCGGCGATCTGCCAGCCCACCGGGAACACCGGGTTGAGCGAGGACAGCGCATCCTGGAAGACCATCGAGATCTCCGGACCCCGGGTCCTGCGACGCTGCTCGGGATCCATCGTGAGCAGGTCTTCACCGCAGTAGCGAATCTGGCCGTGCGGGATCACCGCCGGCGGCATGTCGAGGATGCCCATGATCGCCTGGGCGGTCACGGACTTGCCCGACCCGGACTCGCCGAGAATGGCCAGGGTCTGACCCTCGTAGAGGTCGAAGTTGACGCCGTTGATCGCCCTGGCGATGCCGTCGGGGGTGTGGAACTCGACGTGGAGGTCCGCCACCTGGAGCAGCAGGCCGTCCTTCGGCGCATAGGTGTGACCCGAGGACTTCGCAGACGCCCGAGCCATGGTTTCAGAGGTTGTCATCTATCTCTCTCCGCTCAGCGCGACTTCGGGTCGAAGGCATCACGGACGGCGTCGCCGAGCATGATGAAGGCCAGCACGGTCAAGCTCAGGAAGAGGCTGGGGAACAGCAGGATGTGCGGGGTGGTCCGGAGCGCCACGATGGCATCCGAGATGGCCACACCCCACGAGACGGCCGGCGGGGTGAGCCCGATCCCCAGGAAGCTCAGGGTGGCCTCCACCGAGATGAACACACCCAGGTTGATGGTCGCCACGACGATCATCGGGGCCACCGCGTTGGGAAGGACGTGCGCCCGGATGATCCGCCACGGGCTCGCCCCGAGGGCCCGGGCAGCCTGGACGTAGTCGTTCGGCTTGACCTGGAGGACGCTGGACCGCATCAACCGGGCCAGGCCCGGCCAGCCGAACAGCGACAGGACGAGGACGACCTTGCCGACCACGACGAGGTAGGGCGAGTCCACGGTGTTCGGGAACGTCGCCATGAGCAGGATGCCGCCGAGCAGCAGGGGGATGGCGAAGAAGATGTCCGTGATGCGCGAGACCACCGAGTCGAGCCAGCCGCCGTAGTAGCCCGCGGCGACACCCATGGCGCCCCCGATGAGCACCGTCACGATCGACGCGAACACACCGACCAGGATCGAGGCGCGCGCACCGTAGATGGTGCGTGAGTAGATGTCGTAGCCCTGGATGTCGCGCCCGAACCACGCATTGCCATTGGGACGCTGGCGTGCCTCCTTGAGCACGGCCGCGTTGGGGTCCACGTTGGTGAACAGTGACGGCCACGCGGCCATCAGCACGAAGACCACGATGAGCACGACGGAGACCCAGAAGATCGGGTTCCGCTTGAGCGAGCGCCAGGCGTCCGAGGTCAGCGAACGAGCCTCGTCCTGGCCCTGGGAGGGGGCGCTGGTCTCGGCGCCAACGGCAATGGTCGATGCCTCAGTCATGGGTGATCCTCGGGTCGAGCACGCCGTACAACAGGTCGACGAGCAGGTTGGCGAGCAGGAAGACGAGCACGAGGACCGTCACCGTCCCGACCACGGCCACGCCGTCGTGGTTGTGCAGGCTGCTGAAGGTGTAGCCACCGACGCCCTGGATGTTGAAGATCCGCTCGGTGACGATCGCGCCACCGAGGAGGCCGCCGAAGTCGGCGCCGATGAAGGTGACCACCGGGATCAGGGAGTTGCGCAGGGTGTGCAGGCCGATGGCCCGGCGGCGGGTCAGCCCCTTGGCGACCGCGGTGCGCACGTAGTCCGCACGCAGGTTCTCGACCAGGTTGGTGCGGGTCAGCCTCGCGACGTAGGCGATCGAGCCGCTGCCCAGCACGAAGGCCGGCAGCAACAGCTCGTAGAACGTCGCCTCCGGTGACACCGTCACCGGGAAGATCTTCCACCTGACGCCGAGGTAGTACTGGAGCGTCGCGCCGATCACGAAGATCGGGATGGCGATGACGAAGAGGGTGCTCACCAAGACCAGGTTGTCGACGAACCTGCCCTTGCGGATACCCGCCAGCACACCCGCGAAGACCCCGATGATCGTCTCGAAGATGATCGCCATACCGGCGAGCTTCGCGGTCGTGGGGTAGCGGGTCTTGAGCTCGTCGGCCACCTTGATGCCGCGGAAGTTCGTACCCAGGTCGCCCTGGGCGACGTTGACCATGTACTTGGCGTACTGCGTCGGCAGCGGGTCGTCGAGGTTGTGCTCGAGGCGGAACTTGGCGACGAAGGCCGGGGCACAGGGCCGCTCGCCACACATACCTGCCGTGGGGTCTCCGGGCAGTGCGAAAACCATGGCAAAGATAATGAACGTGGACCCAAGCAGCACCGGGATCATCTGGAGCAGTCTCCGAAGGATGTACTTGTACACGTCACCTCCCTTGATCTGACGCCGCCGGGTGGGGTGTTCCCGGAGCGTGGCTGGACTAGCCGTGAACGGGGCGATGCCTGCACGCCCGTGTGCATCTCACAACATAGTCGTATGGATGGTGTGGGTGTCAGGAGGCGGGGTAACCCCTCGACTGACCCCGGACAGGCCGTCGGCCTGCCGGCACTGGGCCGGCAGGCCGACGACGCTGCCTCGGTTCCCCCACCCGGAGGGTGGGGGGACCGGGATGGGCTTACTTGAGCGCCAGGGCGGAGAAGTCGATGGTGCCGAACGCAGTGACCTTCACGTTCGTGACCTTGTTCGACCAACCGAACTGGGCGGTGGAGTACCACATGGGGATGGAAGCCATGTCGCTGGCGAGAACGCCCTCGGCCTCCTGGTACTTGGCGTTGGCAGCGGCGCCGTCCTTGGCAGCCGCGGCCTCCTTGAGGAGCTGGTCGAACTGAGCGCTGCTGTAGTCGCTGTCGTTCGACCCGGCACCGGTGCCGTAGAGCGGGGCGAGGAAGTTCTCGATCGACGGGTAGTCCATCTGCCAGCCGGCGCGGAACATGCCCTTCATCTTGCGCTCCGTGATCTGGCTACGGAACGTGGCGAAGTCGACGACCGGGGTGGCGACACAGTCGACACCGAGGGAGGTCTTGATCGAGTTGCAGGTCGCCTCGACCCACGCCTTGTGCGAAGCGTCGGCGTTGTAGGAGATCGTCATCTTGCCGCCCTTGAAGCCACCGGCCTCGTCGAGCTTGGCCTTGGCCTTGGCGGGGTCGAAGACACAGGACTCGCCACAGGCGTTGGCCTTGTAGCCGTCGACGACCGGGGAGACCCAACCGGTGGCAGGCTCACGCGTGCCGTTGAAGATCTGCTTGACGATGGTCGGCCGGTCGATGGCCATGGAGATCGCCTGACGGAGCTTGACGTCCGAGTAGTTCGGGTCCGTCTTGGCCGGCGGGAAGTTGATCGCCTGGATGACGCCGACAGCCTTGGACAGGTTGCGGTCCGGGAGGTCCGTCTTGTACTTGTCGTCGATCAGGGCCGAGGACGGGATCGTGTCGATCACGTCGAGCTGGTTGGCGATGACGTCGTTGTAGGCCGCGTCGTCGTCCTGGTAGATCTTGAACGTGATGTTGTCGAGCTTGCCGCCGAACTTGCCCGAGTAGTCAGCGAACTTGCTGATCTTGATCTCGGTGTTCTTGGTCCAGCTGTCGAACTTGTACGGGCCCGCACCGATCGGCTTCTCACCGAAGGCCTTCGGGTCGTTGAAGAACGAGTCCGGGACCGGCGCGAAGGCGGTGTAGCCAAGGCGGACCGGAAGGTTCGAGACCTTCTCCTTCGTCTTGATGGTGAAGGTGTAGTCGTCCTTCACCGCGAGACCGGACAGCTTGTTGGTCTTGGCCTTGCCAGCGCCCGCACACGGGTCGTCACCGGTGCCGGTGCACTGCGTTTCCGCGTAACCCTCGATCGGGTCGAAGAAGTAGCTACCCAGCGCGGCGTTCTCGCCAGCTGCCACCCAGTTCCAGGCGTCGACGAAGTTCTTCGCCTTGACCTCGGTACCGTCCTGGAACTTGTAGCCCTTCTTCAGGGTCACGGTGAAGTTCTGGTTGTCCGGCGTCTCGATCTTGTCGGCGATGTCGTTCTCAGGGGCCGCGGTCTCGGGGTTGTAGTGCACGAGCTTGGCCGAGATGGCGTCGAGCACGTTGCCGCCGCAGGTCTCGTTCGTGTTGCCCGGGACAAGGGGGTTCTGGGGGTTGCACCCGCGGACCGTGACAGCCCCGCCGGTCTTGCCAGCGGCGCTGGAGCTGGTGTCATCGCTGCTGTCGCCGCCGCCGCAGGCTGCAGCAAGCAGCGCGACGGAAGTGATACCAGCAAGCATGGCCACCGTGCGAGTAGTTCCTCGCATTGACGTCCTCCTACTTAGGGTCTGCCGCCCAGATTGATGGGCGGTCGGTCCGGGCTGTGCACCGAGTGGAGCGCAGCCCTGTAACGCACAGGGCGTTCGTGTTGTGGCACCCATGAAAGGGCAAGCAGGGAGTAAAGGCGACGCTCTGGGCCAACCCGAGACAAAAACGTGATCGTCCTGCCGCCGACTTGAGAGCAGATCTTCGGCGCGGATGCCTTTTGTACCCATTTGGTGCTATTTGATTTGGAATGCCCCTCGGCCGCCGACCGGGTCGCCCAAGCCCCTCCGACGCCGTGGACGGCGCCGTCGAAGCCGGGGTCCACCGCCGTGGTGCGCCGACGGGCTAGCGTGGCCGGGTGCCCTACGACGACGACCTGCGCCTTGCCCATGTCCTGGCCGACGCGGTCGAGCGGATCACCATGTCCCGCTTCCGGGCGCACGACCTCGTGGTGGAGTCCAAGCCCGACCTGTCCCTGGTCAGCGACGCGGACAAGGACGCCGAGGAGCTCGTCCGGTCGCAGCTCAAGCGGACCCGACCGCGCGACGCCGTCGAGGGCGAGGAGTTCGAGACCACCGGTCACGGCCCGAGGCGCTGGGTCATCGACCCCATCGACGGCACCCACAACTTCGTGCGCGGGGTCCCGGCCTGGGCGACGCTGATCTCACTGGTCGACAACGACATGCCCGTGCTCGGGCTGGTGGCCGCCCCCGCCCTGGGGCGACGGTGGTGGGCCGCCAACGGCTCGGGCGCCTGGTCCGGGCGCAGCCTCGCGGCTGCGAAGCGGATCCACGTGTCGGCCGTCTCCGACATCGCGGACGCGTCCATCTCCTACTCCAGCATCAAGGGGTGGCGTGACGTCGACCGGCACGACGAGTTCCTCCAGCTCACCGACGACTGCTGGCGCAGCCGCGCCTTCGGTGACTTCTGGTCCTACATGCTCGTCGCCGAGGGCGCGGTCGACATCGCCGCCGAGCCCTCCCTCGCCGTCTACGACATGGCCGCCCTGGTCCCCATCGTCACCGAGGCCGGCGGTCGGTTCACGTCGCTGGCCGGCAAGGACGGGCCGTGGGGTGGCAACGCGCTGGCCACCAACGGCCTGCTGCACGACCAGGTCCTCGAGCGGCTGGGCACCGGCGCCCGCGCCTGACGCACAGCGCCGCACCACCCAGCAGGGCCGCCGTCGCTCAGGCGGGGACGACGCTCACGTCGCCGACGCCCAGGGCACGCACGCCATCGGCATACGAGCTCGCGTCGCCGACCACCACGATGGTCCACTCCCCCTGCACCCACTCGCGGTAGGCCGCGGTGAGCTGCTCGCCGTCGAGCCGGCGCATGGCCTCGAGGGTCCGGGTGGTGAAGTCGGTGGTGAGGCCGTCGAGGGCCATCAGGACGGCCTCGTCGGCGACCGCGTCGGCCGTGGCGAAGCGGCCGGGCGCCGTCTTGCTGATGAAGTCGACACCCGCGCGCACCTCCTCGGGGCTGAACCCCTCGCGACCCGACGCCAGCAGGTCGAGCAGGAGGCGCACCGACTCCACGGTCGCGTCGGCCCGCACCGAGCCGGACGTCAGGAAGAGTCCTCCGACCCGACGGGGGCGGAAGACCGAGCGGATCCCGTAGGTGTAGCCCTTCTCCTCGCGCAGTACCGCGTCGACGCGCGCGTTCGGGGAGCCACCCACCATGAAACCCAGGACCGGGTATGCCGCCCAGCCCGTCGTCGTGTGCCGGTCCGGTCCCGCCCAGCCCACCAGGAGCTCGCTCTGCACCGATCCGGGTCGGTCGACGAGGACGACGCGTGCCGCGTCGACGGCGCGCCGGGGCGCCGTCGCAGGCGGGGCCGGCACGTGGCTGGCGTTGCGCCAGGTGCCGAGGGTGTCCTCGGCCAGCGTCACGACGTCGAGGCCGGTGAGGTCGCCGGCCACCACGGCGGTCATGCCGGTCGGGCCGACCCGCTCGGTGTGGAAGTCGACGATGTGCTGTCGGGTCAGGGCGGAGATGCTCTCGGTGGTGCCGGCCGTGGGTCGGGAGGCCCGGTCGGCCCCGTCGAAGAAGGTGTTGATGAACTCCTGCGCGGCCCGCTGAGGGGCGAGGGCACGCTCCTGCTCGATCTGGGCGAGCCGGGTCTTGCGGTGGCGGTCCACCTCCGGCTCGGGGAAGACCGGCTCGGCCAGCGCCTGGCGGAGCAGGTCGAGGGCCTCGGCGAGCCGGCGTTTCGGGACGTCGAGGTCGACCCCGAGACCACCGTCGGTCACCGAGGCGCCGAGGGCAATCCCCTTGCGCTCCAACAGTTCTGCGAACTCCTCGGGCGAGTGCTCGGCAGTGCCTTCGTCGAGGAGCCTGGCCATGATGCTCGCGACTCCCTCGACCTCGCGGGGCTCGACGGACAACGGGAACGGCAGCACGGTGCGCACCGAGATGACGTACTGCCCCGGGATGTCGTAGGCCACCAGCTCGATGCCGTTGGACAGGGTGTGCCGCGCAGGCGTCGCGAACCGCCACGCGCCGGGGGGCTGGACGGGGGGCTCGGGTGGGGTGCCGTCGTCGAGCGTGCGGTCGACCACCTCGGTCACGTCGCTCATGCCACCGCCTCCTCGTCACGGACGGACAGGTGCCGGACGACGGCCCTGCTCTCGGGTCGCAGCCAGCGCGACGCGGCGGCACGGACGTCGTCCGGCCCGACCTCGCCGATCCGGTCGAGGAAGGTGTTGACGAACTGGCCGTCACCGTGGAGCAGCACGTGCTGGCTGATCAGGTCGGCCCGCTCCTCCTGCCCTGCCAGCGCCGACAGCCACGAGCGCTCGGACTGGGCCATCGCGGACTCCATCTCGACCTCGGTGGGTCCCTCGACCACGAACCGCTCCAGCTCCTCCACCACGGCTGCCTCGATGGCCTCCGGGTCCTGGCCGTCGGCGACGTCGACGACGAGGAACCCCAGCGAGACACCGTCGACGAAACCCATCGCGTGCGCCTGCACGGAGTTGGCCACCTGCTCACGGCGGACCAGCCGCTGCACCAGCCGGGAGGTCGAGAGCCCACCCAGCGCGTCGATGGCCAGACCTGCCGCGAAGAACTCAGGGGTGTTGTCGACCGGGAGCCGGAAGGCGATGTGCAGGCGGTCGTTGGGGACGTGGCCCGGCCGGTCCACCCGCACCGGGTCGGCGAGCGGCTCCAGGGGCGGCACTGCGGGCCGGGCCGGCTCCGCCGATGGCAGCAGGTGGCCGAAGTAGCGCTCTGCCGCGGCGAACCCCTCCTCCGGGGTGATGTCGCCGACGAGGGTGAGCACGCTGTTGTTGGGGCCGTAGTAGCGGCGGAAGAAGTCGTGCACGTCGGCGAGGCTGGCCGCGTCCAGGTCCTCCATCGACCCGATCGTGGGGTGGTGGTACGGGTGCCCGGCGGGGAACACCGCGGCGTACACCTCGATCAGGGCCGTGCCGTAGGGGACGTTGTCGTAGCGCTGGCGCTTCTCCTCCTTGACCACGTCCCGCTGGTTGTCGAGGTTCTCCTGCGTGACCGCGTCGAGCAGGTGCCCGTGCCGGTCGGCCTCCATCCAGAGGGCGAGCTCGTAGGCACCCTTGGGGATGGTCTCGAAGTAGTTGGTGCGGTCGAACCAGGTCGTCGCGTTGAGGCGCCCGCCTTCGGCCATCAACCGGGTGAAGTGCTCACCGCTGGCGATGTGCCGTGACCCCTGGAACATCAGGTGCTCGAACAGGTGGGCGAAGCCGGTGCGCCCCGGGACCTCGTGGCGCGACCCGACGTTCACCCAGATGTTGACGGTGACGGTGGGCACGGAGGCATCGGGCGAGACGACGACCCGCAGGCCGTTGGCCAGCGTCGCCTCGTGGATCGGGTAGTCCAGCGGCATGGCGCCACCCTAGGCGAGTCACCCGCCGCGCACGTGGCATCTCACGCAGCGGGCACGTCGAGACGGCTCAGAGGATGCGACTGCCTTCTTCGCGTGCCTGTGCCACGGACTGGGTCGGAGACTTCTTGTCGGCGGCGACTCGCGGCAGCGACGGTGCGTAGCCCGAGCCGAGCTGCTCGATCGCCGTGCGGGCGAACACCTGCTGCTCCGTCACGGTGCGCTCCGAGCGACCGCGACCGAGGAAGCTGACGGCCCAGTGCAGGAGCGTGGTCAGGCGGTGCTTGAAGCCGATGATGTAGACGAGGTGGACGGCCAGCCACAGCACCCACGCGACGAAGCCCGTGAACCGCAGGTTGCCGATCGAGGCAACCGCGCTGAACCGCGAGATCGTGGCCATCGAGCCCTTGTCGTGGTACTCGAACGGACCCTTGGGCTCCTTGCCTGCGAGTCGGCGCTTGAGCTGGTCGGCGGCATACCGCGAACCCTGGATGGCGACCTGGGCGACGCCCGGGTAACCCTTGAGCGAGGCCATGTCACCGACGACGAAGACCTCGGGGTGGCCGGGGAGCGTCAGGTCGTCGTTGACGGCGATGCGTCCGGCGCGGTCGAGCTGCGCACCGGACTGCTCGGCGAGCTGGGCACCGAGCTCGGACGCCTGCACGCCGGCGGCCCAGACCTTGCAGACCGACTCGATCCGGCGTTGCGTGCCGTCGGCGTCCTCGACGTCGATGCCGGTGGCGTCGACGCCGGTCACCTTGGCCCCCAGCTGCACCTCCACCCCGATCTCGGCGAGCCGCTTGGCGGCCTTTGCGCCGAGCTGGTCACCGAAGGCGGCCAGCACCGTGGGTGCGGCGTCCAGCAGCACGATGCGGGCGCGGCTGGTGTCGATGTTCCGGAAGTCCTTGCGCAGCGTGCGACGCGACAGCTCGGCGATCTGGCCGGCCATCTCCACACCGGTCGGACCGGCGCCGACGACCACGAACGTCATCAGCCGCTCGATCTCCTTGGGCGTGCTCGCGAGCTCGGCCCACTCGAA
The DNA here is from genome assembly GCF_001429605.1 of Phycicoccus sp. Soil802. GTDB lineage: Bacteria > Actinomycetota > Actinomycetes > Actinomycetales > Dermatophilaceae > Pedococcus. The sequence continues at coordinate 30,867 of NZ_LMSS01000004.1, read as the reverse complement.
CGACCCGAAGATCCGGCCGCGCAGCTCGAGGGCGTCGTCGATGGACTTCATGCCCGGGGCGAACTGCGCGAAGTGGTCGTTGCCGAAGTAGGACTGACCCGCGCCGGCTGCCACCAGCAGGGTGTCGTAGGGGGTGACCGTGTCGCGGTCGAGGACGCGGGACGTCACCGTCTTCGCGGTCAGGTCGATCTTCGTGACGTTGCCGAGCAGCACCCGCGCATTGCGTTGGCGCGCAAGGACTTCCCGCGTCGCGGGCGCGATCTCGCCCTCGGAGAGGATGCCGGTCGCCACCTGGTAGAGGAGCGGCTGGAAGAGGTGGTGCGTGGTCTTGGCGATCAGCGTGATGTCGACGTCGGCACGCTTGAGGGCCTGCGTGCCGAAGAGCCCGCCGAAGCCGGAACCGATGACGACGACCCGGTGACGCGACGTTGTTGTGGGCACCTGCTGCGAGGTCATTCCACCACTCTCCTGTGAAAGGCGAAGGACGGCCACCCCTGGTCGGGGCGCCGTCCTCGCTGACGTCTGCTGTGCGGACCAGCAGTCACTCTCGTCAACGACGCTAGACCCCTTGGTATGCCGTTCGGTCACCCCCCTGCGCGAAGTGCGACGCGCGTCACGTCGCCGTCCCACCCCCTGGTCAGCCGGCGGGTGACGGCTCGGGGTCGGGCGGCGAGCTGGTGGACGAGGCGGGGGGCGGTGTCGTCGTGGTCGGGGCCGGGACGGTCGGCTCCGGAGTGGGGTCGATCGGTGTCGTCGTGGGCGGCGTCGCGGGCGTCGTGGGTGGCGGACCAGGCTGCGTCGGCGTGGTCGACGGGCTGCTCGTGGTGGGGGTGTCGGGTGGGTCTGACGCGGTGGGAGGGGGCTGCTTCGTGGGGGCCTTGGTGGGCGTCGACTGGGCGTGCTCGGTGGCCTGGTCCGCCTTCTCCGCCTTGTCGTCGTCGGGTTCGGGCTCGCCGAGCGCGCTCGCCCGGCCACCCGACCCGACCCGGAACGCCACGCTGGTCAGCGCGGCCAGGCCGTGCTGGCGGAAGTACGAGACCCACTCCAGCACCGCCGAGTGGTACGCGCCGGACTGGTTGTAGGACAGCACCGCCGACCTCAGGTCACCCGTCCTGGACAGGTCTCGCCCGCCGAGGCAGAGGTAGCCGGCCGTCGCGAGGGCCGCGTCGAAGACGTTCTGCGGGTCGCGGCGTCCGTCACCGTCGCCATCGCGGCCGGCCCAGCGCCAGGTGCCCGGGAGGAACTGCAGCGGCCCCATCGCCCGGTCGTACTGGCCGTCTCCGTCGTAGCTGCCGCCGTCACTGTCGTGCACCACCGCGAACGGCCCGCCATCCAGCAGCGGCCCGTAGATCGCGGGCGTGACCCGGTGCGCCGGCGTGACCGACCGACCACCGATCGAGCCCGACTCGACCTGCCCGATGGCGGCGAGGTGCTCGGGCCGGAGGTGGCAGCTCTGCGGTGACCGGGCCACGGCCCTCCGGTAGGCGGCCGCCAGGACGGCCTGGGGCGTCCCCGGGGCGGGCGAGCTGCCGTGGGCACCGGTGCGCGGGGGTCGGGGCGGCGGCTGGCGCAGGCCGGTCACCAGCGAGGTGGGCGGTCCGGTGTGCTCCAGGGCCACGGCCTCGGCCGGCGCCAGGTCGTCGAACGAGTACAGCGCCGGCACGGCGACGAGCGCCGGGGTGGTGAGGTCTGCGGCGGGTCGCACACGAACGTCGGTCGACCGGCCGGCCGGGGGCGACGTGGAGGCACTGAGGAGCACGGTTGCAGCCGCGAGAACCGCCGCGCCCGCCCGGCGCCTCCGCATCCACATGGCGCCCCCTTTCCACCGTGGATCCTCCCGGTCGTGACCACACCGACAGGCACACTCCAGGCAATGCCGGACGAACGGACGAGCACCAAACGGACACGGGTCACACCTGTCACAGGTCAGCCGTCAGAACAGGCGGTGCGCCTCGTCGGCGGGCGGCTCCTCCAGCGCGAGCAGGAACCGCTTGCGGTCCAGCCCTCCCGCGTAGCCGACCAACGTGCCCTCAGCCCCGATCACCCGGTGGCAGGGCACGATGATGCTGATCGGGTTGCGGCCGTTGGCCCACCCGACCGCCTGGCTGAGGTTGACGTCACCCAGGACCCGGGCGAGCTGGCCGTAGCTGCGCGTCTGCCCGTAGGGGATCTCGCGCAGCAGGGCCCAGACCTTGAGCTGGAACTCGTCGCCGCGGGGTGCCAGCGGCAGGTCGAACTCGGTGCGCTCCCCCGCGAAGTACTCGGCCAGCTGGGACGCGGCAGTGCGCAGCACCTGGTCGGCCGACCCCGGCTCGGCGGCCGCACCCAGGGTCTCGTCGGACGGGTCGCGGTCGGGCAGGGCCATCAGACACCCCACCAGGGCGCCGTCCTCGGCCACGAGGGTCAGCTCGCCGAGCGGCGAGGGCGTGACGAGGTGGCTGCGCACGGAGCCGATCCTGCCAGCCCCCGGTGACAGGCGCCGGGTTGGTCAGCTCGGAGGTGGCGGGAGGACGGCAGCCAGCCGCGCGGCATACTCCTGCGCCTCGTCGTCCGAGGCGTAGGTGGTGCGGGGCCAGAAGAAGCCACGCAGACCGTCGCCCTTGGTGCGTGGCACGACGTGCACGTGGAGGTGTGGCACGGACTGCGAGACGACGTTGTTGACCGCGACGAACGAGCCCTGCGCGCCGAGACCCGCGACCACGGCGCCGGACAGCCGCTGGGCCGCCCCCATCAGCACGGGGAGCAGCTCAGCGGGCAGGTCGACGAGCGTGTCGACGTGGATCTTCGGCACCAGCAGGACGTGCCCCTTGAACACCGGTCGGGTGTCGAGGAAGCCCAGGGTGAACGGTTCGTCGAGCACCACGGTCGCCGGCAGCGCGCCGTCGAGGATCCGGCAGAACAGGCAGTCCACGAGCGGACTCTAGCCCGGGCGCGCCCACCAGTGCCTGACCGGTGGTCACCCCGGACGGCTCAGGGGCAGCCACCGGTCAGGCGTGGTCAGGAGTGCGGCTCAGTCGTCGTCGTGCGACCCGCCGTCGTCACCCTCGTCGTCACCCTGGTCGTCGCCGTGGCCGCTGCCGTGGTCCTCGCCCTGGTCGTCGCCGTGGTCCTCACCCTGCTCGTCGCCCTGGTCCTCGCCCTGCTCGTCGTCGTCACCACTCTGGTGGGCCGCCGTCGAGTGCTCGGAGTGGTGGTCGACCACGCCTCCGCCGTTGACATCGGCGTGCTCGTCGTCCTTGCCCTTGCCGTCGTGGTGGTTGGCCGAGGCGACCGGGTTCGCCGTGTGCGTCGCGGCGTCCTCGTCGGTGCTCTCGTCGTCGGACGTGTCCTCGGTCTCGGGGGCCTCGGTCTCGGGGGCCTCGGTCTCGGGGGCCTCGGTCTCCGGGGCCTCGGTCTCGGTCTCGGTGGACGTCGACGTGGTCGTGTCGCTCGGGTCGTCCTGCTGGACCTGCGCGGGCTCACGGTCGGGGGCGCCACCGGTCGCGGCCACGGCGACGCCGCCGATGGCCGCCAGGGCGAGGGCTGCGCCGACGGCCACGGCAACGCGGCCGGCTCGGCGGATGGGAAGTCGGACAACGGTCACGAGATCGCTCCTCTGGGGGGATGTGGTGCCCAGACCCTGACCTGCGGGTTCGTCGAGGAAGGCGGCCAGCTCGGCGCTGGCCGCCACCGGCCCCTGCGAGGCCAGGGCACGCAGCGCCTCGACGGCAGGGGCCGCCGGGTCGCTGGCGGGCACGTGCAGTCCGCGGGGGGCGAGGTCTTCGGGTTCAGGCATGACGGGCGTTCAATCGCGCGAGGGCGTCCCGGGGATACGGGTCCGGCGAGAGTTTTCTCCGCAGCCGCGCAAGCGCCCGGTGCTGTAGCGACTTCACGGCGCCGAGGTCCTTGCCGAGCACGGCCGCCGTCTCCTCGAGGCTGAGCTCGGCCACCACCCGGAGCGCCAGCACGGACCGCTGGTCGGAGGTGAGGGTGCCCAGCGCCGCCACCACCTGCTCGTCGGCGATGGCCGCGAGGGCCGCGCTCTCGGCCGAGGGGGAAGCTGGTTCGGACCCCAGGTCATCGAGCGTCAGCCAGGTCCCGCGGCGGGTTCGCTGCCGGTGCCAGTCCACCTGCCTGCGGTGGGCGACGGTGAAGACGAGCGCGCGGAAGGCTGCTCCCCCGCCGGAGAACCGGTCCATGTGCCGGAACACCGCGAGGAAGACCTCGCTCGTGACGTCCTCGGCGTCGGCCACGCCGTGCGAACGGAGGTACGCGGCCACTCGGGGCGACAGGTCGAGCCAGAGCTGTCCGAACGCAGGACGGTCGCCCGCCTTCGCCCGGGCGACGGCGGCGTCCATGAGAGCACTGTCCACGGTCTCCACCTCCACTCGCACCCGGTCCGTGGCGCCCTGCTCGCCAAGGCAGGACAGTACCGGGTCCGAGCGAGGTTTGCGCTCGTTTGCGCCAGTCTGAGACCGTCAGCGTCGGGGTGGCCGCGGGAGGAAGTAGCTCGTCCGCTGCTGGTACTCGGCGTAGCCGGGGCGCTCCGCCATGTGCTTCTCGAGCAGCCTCGCCCCGGTGGCGAACACCAGGAAGTAGGTCATCGCCACGGGCGAGAGGATGGTCAGGACGCCCGGCCAGGCGCTCGCCGCCACGAGCCAGGTCCCCCACCAGACGCAGGAGTCGCCGAAGTAGTTGGGGTGCCGCGTCCAGGACCACAGCCCACGGTCCATCACGGTGCCCTTGGTGGCCGGGTCGGCCTTGAAGTCCTTGAGCTGCTTGTCGCCCAGCGACTCGAGGGAGACGCCGAGCAGCCACAGGGCCAGGCCCACCACAGCGACCACCACCACTCCCCCGCCCGCCGCGGCGCTGACCTGGATCGGCAGCGACACGAACCACACGGAGAGCCCCTGGATGCCGTACACCTTCCGGATGGCGACCAGGGTCGGGTTGCCGGTCTCCTTCTCGAGCATGGCGGCGTAGCGCGGGTCCTCGCCCTTGCCGCGGTTGCGCTGGTGCATGTGCCACGCGAGGCGCAGCCCCCAGACCGCGACGATGACGAACAGTGCCAGGCGTCGCCAGCCGGCGCCGTCACCCGCGAGGGCGGCCACGGCTGCGACGACGACGAAACCGAGCCCCCACGTGGTGTCGACGACGCTGACCCTGCCCTGGCGGTGCCCCTCCACGGCGGTGGCGACCATCAGCAGGACGATGGCCAGGAGCGAGAACCCAGTGACCGCAAGGAAGTTCGAACCGTCGAACATCAGGACCAGTCCGCCGGTCGCGCCGGCTCGAGGTCCGCGGGCCCGCGGTCGGGGCGGACGGCCAGGATCTGGTCGACCCCCATCCGGCCGTCACGGAAGGCCATCGCGCCACCGACCAGGTAGAGCCGCCAGACGCGCGCGACCTCCTCGCCGACGAGGGCCACGACCTGGTCGAAGTTGTCCTCGAAGGTGCGGTGCCAGGCCGCGACGGTGCGCACGTAGTGCTCGCGCAGGGCGTGCACGTCGCGCACCTCGAGCCCCGACGCCTCGATGAGGTCGACGGTCGCCCCGACCGGCCGCATGTGCATGTCGGGAGCGATGAAGGACTCGATGAACGGACCACCGCCGGGGTGACGGCCGCGACGGGACATCTGCTGCACGAGGACGCGGCCACCCGGGCGCACCCGGTCGTGCAGCACCTTGGCGTAGGTCGGGTAGTTGCGTTGGCCCACGTGCTCTCCCATCTCCAGCGACACGACCGCGTCGAAGTCGCCGTCGGGCACGTCGCGGTAGTCCTGCAGCCGGATCTCCACGCGGTCCTGCAGACCTCGCTCGGCGATGCGGGCGTCGATGAAGCGCTTCTGCTCCGCGGCGATGGTCACGCCGACGACCTGCGCGCCGAAGTGCTCCGCGGCATACAGGCTCATCGAACCCCAGCCACAGCCCACGTCGAGCAGCCGCGCTCCCGAGCCCAGCCCGAGCTTGTGGCCGACGAGCTCGAGCTTGTCGCGCTGGGCGTCCTCGACGGTGTAGCCCTCGTCCTCGGACCGCCAGTAGCCGCACGAGTAGGCCAGGTGGGGGTCGAGGATCAGGCTGTAGAAGTCGTTGGACAGGTCGTAGTGGTGGTGGATCGCCTGACGGTCGCGACCCAGGCTGTGCAACCGTCCGCTCAGCGCGGCCTGGCTGGCCGGCGCGGGCAGGGGAAGTCCGATGGCGCCCGCACCGCGGGCGACCTTGAGCAGCGCCGCGATGGCGGCAGGGGTGGGACGTAGGCCGGTGAGCTGGCGCTCGTGGGCCACCGCCCGGACGTGCGTCAGCGCCTCGTCGAGGTCACCCTCGACGTCGAGCTCACCGGTGACGTAGGCCTGCGCGGCCCCGAGCTCGCCCGGGTGGCGCAGCAGCCGGCGCAGCGCGCGCGGCGATCGGAGGACGACGTGGGGGGCGTCAGCAGGTCCGGCCTCGCTGCCGTCCCAGGCCGTGAGTCGCACCGGCAGCTCACCGCCGACGAACGGGGCCAGCGCCTTCGCGATCTCGCGCGCGACGCCGGATCGCCCTGTCACGGTTGGGGACTCGACCCACTCGAGGGTGGTCATCAGGCTGCCTTCCTCTCGAGCACGAGCTGCTGGACGTCGAGGTAGCCCGAGCGGAAACCGGCTCGTGAGTACTCGAGGTAGAAGTGCCACATCCGGTCGAAGACCTCGTCGAACCCGAGCGCGTGCACCCGGTCGAGGGAGGCGAGGAAGCGCTCGTCCCAGAGTCGAAGGGTCTCGGCGTAGTGCTGCCCGAACGAGAGCCGCTCGCTGACGTGGAGGCTGGTCTCCTCGCCGCTGACATCGATGATGGCCTCGGTCGAGGGCAGGAAGCCACCGGGGAAGATGTACTTGTTGATCCACGTGTAGGTGTACTTCGTGGCCTGCATGCGGTCGTGCGGCATGGTGATCGCCTGGATGGCGACCTTGCCGCCCGGGGCCAGGACGCTGTCGATCGTGCGGAAGTACTCGCCCCAGAACTCGTGGCCGACGGCCTCGATCATCTCGACCGAGACGACCGCGTCGAACTCGCCCTCGACCAGCCGGTAGTCGAGCAGCTCGACGTCCACGGAGTCGGCGTGGCCGGCGAGGGCGATGCGGTCGCGGGCCAGGGCCTGCTGCTCGCTGGACAGGGTCACCGACAGCACCCGGGCACCGCGCGACGCAGCGCGGATGGCCAGCTCGCCCCAACCGGTGCCGATCTCGAGGACGCGGCTGCCGTCACGTACGCCGGCGGAGTCGAGCATCCGGTCGATCTTCTGCCGTTGCGCGTCCGCCAGCTGGTCCCACGTGGGGACGGTGGTCGGCACGCTGGTCGTCACCACCTCACCGGCCACGGCCCGGCCGGAGTCCTCTGCCCCGTCGAAGAGGGCCGAGGAGTAGCTCAGGGTGCCGTCGAGGAAGGTCGCGAACATGTCGTTGGACAGGTCGTAGTGGCGCGCGATGTTGGTGCGGGTGTTGGTCGTCGTGTTCTTCTCGGTGTGCGGGGCCCGAGCGACGTAGAAGGCGCGGAGCTTCTGCAGGGGCTCCGGGATCAGCGTCCCCATCTGGGCGGCAAAGACCTCGAGGAGCCCGCCGAGGTCGTCGGCGTTCCAGTCGCCGGTCATGTAGGACTCACCGAAGCCGATCAGCCCACCGGCGCCGAGCGCGGCGAAGAAGCTCTCGGGCCGCTCGATGACCATCAGGGGCGCGGTGGGGTCGGTGGCGGCGCCCCCGACGATCGCGTCACGCCCGAGCTGGACGCGCACGGGCAGCCGTCGTGCGACGGAGAGGAAGATCTTGCGGGCGACGGCGCCTTCGACGGCCCGGCGCGCCTTGGCGCGAGGTGCGGTGAGGTCGGGCCAGCGGCTGGCGTCGATGGCGGGCCGCGTGGACAGGCCGGCGGTGGCGGTGGTCACTGGACTGCCTCCTGGTGGTGGGAAGGGCGCGGCTGGACCGGCAGGCGGCGCAACCACAGGCGGATGCCGTGCCAGCGGATCCGCGCGGCGACGGCCAGGGGTTCGAGGGGCTGGGTGACGGCGAGGCGCAGCACCGTCGTGGCGCGAACGGGCAGGGCGCGTCCGCGCAGGCCGGCCACGAAGGGCGCCTGGTCGGGGCGGTCGAGGACCACCTGCACCTGCACGGTCTCGCCCGGGGTCGGGATGGTCAGCCGGTAGCGACCGGAGACATCGTTGAACGGTGAGACGTAGAGGGCCTTGTCGACCTCGGCGTGGCCCTTGTCGTCCGCGTGGACGAGGTAGGCGTGCCGGTCGCCGTAGGTGTTGTGGACCTCGACCACGTTGCAGGCCAACCGCCCGTCCGGCGTGTGGCACCAGTAGACGCTGATGGGGTTGAAGACGGTCCCGGCCACGCGTGGCATGGCCAGCATGAGGATCCGGCCGCCCTCCAGGTCGATCCCCTCGGTGGCGAGGAAGGTGTCGAGGTTCTCGCGCAGCGTGTGGTCCGGCGACCCGAGGTGGTCCCGGGACTCGAAGCTCGCGAGTGGACCCAGCAGCCCCAGCCGGGGCAGCTCGTCGAGGTCCACCAGCCAGGTGTGGCTGCGGTGCCTGAAGCTGTGGCGCAGCGGGGTCGTGCGGGCGTGCACGATCGAGGTGGCGTAGATGCGCGTGGCGGCGGGTGCCTTCACCGGGCGCCCACCTCCTCGAGGTCGCCCTCGGCCGCGGCGACGAGACCCGTCGTGTCATCGACCGACACGTCCTCGTGGGCGCTCAGGGCCACGTCGGCGCGGTGGCGACCGGCAGGTGCAGTGGGCTCGTCCTCGACCCACGGCACCCCGAGCGCCTCGGCGGCGACCGCACCGGACCGCGCCCCGTCCTCGTGGAAGCCCCACCCGTGGTAGGCGCCCGCGAACGCGATGCGGGCGGTGTTGATCTCGGGCAGTCGTCGTTGGGCTGCAACGGATTCCGGGGTGTAGAGGGGGTGCTCGTAGCGCATCGTGTCGATGACGAGGCCCTGGTCCACGCAGTCCACGCCGTTCAGGGTGACGAGGAAGCGACGGTCGGTCACGTCGAGCCGCTGGAGCCGGGTCAGGTCGTAGGTGACCAGCACGCCGGTGCCGTCACCCTCCGCCCGCCGCCAGTAGTTCCACGAGGCCCGCGCGCCCGATGCCGCGGGCAAGACCGACTCGTCGGTGTGCAGCTGGGCGACGTTGCTGGAGTAGGTGATCGCGCTCAGCACGTCGTGCTGCGCCCGGGTCGGCTCGGCGAGCATGGCCAAGGCCTGGTGCGGGTGTGCGGCGATGACGACCGAGTCGAAGACATCCTCGACGCCGTCGACGTCGGTCACCACGACACCGTCGGCGGTCTCGACGACCGAGCGCACGGGAGTCGACAACCTGATGTCGGCAATCCCTGCCGCGAGTGCCTCCACGTAGCGCTGGGAGCCGCCGGTCACGGTGCGCCAGGTGGGCGAGCCGAAGACCGTGAGCATGCCGTGGTGGTCGAGGAACTCGAACAGGTAGCGGGCCGGGTAGTGCAGCGACACGGACGGGTCGCAGGACCAGACTGCTGCGACCACCGGCTCGAGGAAATGGCGGGTGAAGTAGGGGCTGAAACCGCAGCGCCCGGCGAACGAGCCGAGGGTCTCGTCACGGTCGGTGTCGGTGGCCTGTCGGGCGAGGACCGCCTTGGCCTCCCGGTGGAACTTCTTCACCTCCGTGAGCATCCGCAGGTACCTGCCGTTGGTCAGGTTGGCCGCCCGCGGGAAGAGTCCCCGGGCCGCACGCGCACCGGCATACTCCAGGCCGGCCTCGTCGTCGCGGACGGACATGCTCATGTCCGACTCCTGCGTCTCCACGCCGAGCTCACGGAAGAGGCGGACGAGGGTGGGGTACGTCCGGTCGTTGTGCACGATGAAGCCGGTGTCGACGCCGATCGTCCGGCCGTCCACCGTCACCTCGTGGGTGTCGGCGTGGCCGCCGAGGCGGCAGTCGGCCTCGTAGAGGGTGACGGCACCGCGGGTGCTGAGCACGTGGGCGGCGGTGAGCCCGGCGACTCCGCTGCCGATGACGGCGCGGCGTGGTGCAGACATGGGGATCCATCCGGTCGGAGTGACGGTTCGCCAGTGGTTCGGCACGCCAGACCTGCTGGATTGGGGTCACCGGCGCCGTCCGGCGCGGTCCGCGGTCACGGTGCTCGGCGCGGGTCCGTCCACGGGGCGGCCGCGTACCGGGACAGCCGCGCGACGAGCGTCTCGAGGGGCCCCCTGAGCGGCGCTAGGGCGAAGCCGGTACCCACCCCCAGCACGATGAGCACCTGGTGGGGGTAGTTGGCCGGCGCCTCGAGGTCGGGCCACCAACCCTCGCCCATCATCAGGACGTGCAGCGTGTAGAGGCTCAGGGTCATCGCCCCGGCGCCGAAGGCCGCGGCCCAGACCCGGGGCCGGACTCGCGTGGCCAGCAGGCACAGCCCGAGCACCGCCATCGCACTGCCGATCGTCTGGGCCAGGTCGAGGGGTGACCCGGAGTGTGGCGCGACCGTGGCCAGCCACCACCAGGAGCCGGTCGGCGTCGTGCCGTGCAGACCGTGGGTCAGGGTGGCGGCCAAGAGGTCCGGGTCCTGCCCCACCCCCTGGTCCGGGTAGGTCGCAGCGAGGGCGGCCCAGGCGTCGTCGCGGGACAGGAGCACCCGTGAGAGCACCGTGCCGGCCACCGCCACGCCGACCCCGCCCACCAGGAGCACCACGTCGACGCCCCGGCGGAGCAGGTCGGCGCGCCCGATCGCCATGCCGGCCAGCAGGTAGGCCAGCCAGACCGCCGCCGGGTAGTAGCCGACGAACAGCAGCTCGTTGAGCAGGTGGAGGGGCGAGGTCAGGGACCCGGGCGTCGGGCTGCCGACCTCGTGGCCGGGAAGGTGCGGCCGCAGCACCAGGGAGAGGACCGGCCCGGCCACCGCCCAGACACCGGCCAGGAGGGCCAGCGCGGGCGCCCGCAATCCCAGGAAGGGCAGTCCCAGGAGGAAGAGGACGGCGTAGTAGGCCAGGATCACGGCGATACCGGTCGGCACCAGGCCGAGCGTCAGGCCCAGCGCACCGATGACCAGGCTGCGGACCACCAACCTGGTCGACACGGCATACCTCGCTCGTCCGCGCACCGGCCGGGTGCGGCCGCTGACGAGGGCGACGCTGACCCCCGCCAGCACCGCGAACAGGGCCGAGGCGCGGCCCCCGGCCACCTGCTGTGCCCACGGCACGTGGGTGCCCACGAGTCCGGGGAGCATGTGCGTGGCCATCATGCCCACGAGAGCCAGGGCACGGGCCACGTCCACCCCCACGACCCGGCCCCGCGCGACCTCGGGCAGGAGGTGCCGACTCATGCCGTCATCCTGTCAGCCGCCTCCTCCCGTTGGGCTCCTCACCTGCGAACTTGTCCATGCTTTGCGCAACGATGTGGGACCCTGCGGGGGTGTACACGATTGGGCACGCCGCCCGCCTGACCGGCGTCCCGTCCGCCACGATCCGGGCCTGGGAACGCCGCTACGGACTCGTGCGCCCGGTGCGCACCGAGGGCGGCTACCGGCTCTACGACGAGCAGGGCCTGCAGCTGCTGCGGGCGATGGGCGCTCTCGTGGCGGCCGGCTGGTCCCCGAGCCAGGCCGCCGAGCACCTGCGCTCCGACGTCACCTCGGACGGCGACCCGCAGAACGCGCCCTGGGATGCCTACCTCGTCACCGATGAGCGGGACGACAGCGGAGAGACGGCGCACGCGCCCGCGACGGACGACGCCGCCGACCGGGATGCGTCCGGCGCCTGGGACGTCACGGCCCTGGCCCGCGGAGCCGCCGAGCTCGACCCGGCGGCGATCGACGAGGCCATCACGACGGCCTTCGCGGCCGGCCCCCTGGAGGAGGTCGTCGAGGTCTGGCTGATGCCCGCCCTGGAGATGCTCGGGGCACAGTGGCGGGCCGGCCGGGTGGACGTCGCCGGCGAGCACGTGGTGAGTGCGACCGTGCACCGACGGCTGGCGATAGAGCTGGACGCGGTCACCCCGAGTGCCGGCGGACCCCGGGTGGCCGTGGGTCTGCCGCGCGGCGCCCAGCACGAGCTCGGGATCCTGGCGTTCAGCGTGATGCTGCGAAGGGCCGGCGTCGACGTCCTCTACCTCGGGGCCGACCTGCCCGCCCAGCACTGGGTCCGCGTCGTCCAGCAACAGCGGCCGGCCGCCGTGGTGATCGGGACCCCGACCCCCACCGACGTGCTGTCCACCCGTGAGACGGTCGCTGCCCTGCGCGCCGCCGACCCGGTGCTGCGGGTCCACGTCGGCGGAGGCGCGCAGTTCGAGGTCGGGCAGGGTGCGGTGACCCTCGGGCACTCCGTGGCCACCGCGGCCCACGACCTCGCCCTCGCGCTGGGCCGCGCCGCCAGCTGAGGACTCCAATCCGGCGATCTCGACGGCGCCGAATGTGAGGTGGGTCACGTCAGTCTGGGTGCTCCGCGCTGGCGATGCCCACCACCGCGCGGGATCCCGCTGCCCGCGCACTCTCAAGGAGTGAGCAATGAGCAACACCTCACGGCGAGTCTTCCTGGCCGCGGCCGGGTCGAGCGCTGCCGCCGCCGCGGCCCTCGCGGCTGCACCGGGGGCCCTGGCCGCCCCTTCCGGCCAGCGGCCGGATGACTCCGCACCGGACGGCGAGCCCCTCGTCGCCTACATCGACGACGTGACCACCGGCCGCGTCGCCATCCTGTTCGGCGAGGACGAGGTCGTCGTGCAGGACGCCGACCTCGTCCGTCGTCTGACCCGAGCAGCGAGGAAGTAGCCATGTCCTCGCACCGCGAAGCCCCGGAGGTCTCCAAGGACCCGGTGGCGGACAACACCGACGTCTACGCGTTCGTCAGCCCCGACAAGCCGGACACCGTCACGCTGATCGCCAACTTCATCCCGTTCCAGAACCCCCAAGGCGGACCGAACTTCTACGAGTTCGGTGACGACGTCCTCTACGAGATCCACGTGAGCAACCGCGGCGACGCGCGCGCCGACGTGACCTACCAGTTCCGGTTCCGCACCAAGGTCCGCAACGACTCCACCTTCCTCTACAACACCGGGCCCATCACCTCGATCTCCGATCCGGCCTGGAACCGTCCGCAGTCCTACTCGGTCACCCGGGTGGCCAGGGGCGACTACCCCCGACTGCTCGCGAGCCGGCTGTCCTGCCCGCCGGTCAACATCGGCCCGCGCAGCACGCCGAAGTACGCCACCCTGGCCGGCCAGGCGGTCCACTCGATCCAGGGTGGACGCAAGGTGTTCGCGGGGCAGCGGGCCGAGGGGTTCCACGTGGACCTCGGGAGCATCTTCGACCTGGGCACCCTCCGCCCGTTCCAGATGCTCCACCTGATCCCGTCCGCGGCGGCAGTCGGCGTCAACGGCACCCAGGGGCTCAACGTCCACAGCATCGCCATCCAGGTGCCGATCTCGGACCTGACCCGCAGGGGCAACAAGCCGACCGACCCGCTGGACGCCGGGTCCGTCATCGGCGTGTGGGCCACGGCCAGCCGGCAGAAGTCGCGGATCTGGGACGACATCTCGGAGCGCTATGCGTGGCGGGGTCCGTTCAGCCAGGTGTCCCGGCTCGGGAACCCGCTGTTCAACGAGGTCATCACCCCGATGGCCATGAAGGACCGCTGGAACGCCCGGCAGCCCCACGACGACTCCGCCTTCGCCCGCTACGTGGCCAGGCCGGAGCTCGCCAAGCTGCTGCCGGTCCTCTACCCCGGGGTCTTCCCGAACCTGGCCGCCTACACGAAGGACCGGGCCGACCTGCTCGCGATCCTGCTGACCGGCATCCCCAAGGGGGTCGTCCCGGGCTTCCAGAACTACACCGGGAGCACCCAGGCCGACCTGCTGCGCCTCAACGTCGCGGTGCCCCCGACCGCGAACCCCAACCCGATCGGGCTCGTCGCCGGTGACGCCGCCGGGTTCCCGAACGGGCGCCGGTTGATCGACGACGTCGTGGCGATCGAGCTGCGGGCCGTGGCCGGGGCGACCATCCCGCTGGTCGACCCGAGCTTCACCCCGGACGGGGCAGCCAGCGTGGTCACCGACGGCACGTCGAACACGAACGCGCCCTACCTCGACGCGTTCCCCTACCTCGGCCACCCGGCCGGGGGCTACCAGACGCTGCCCGGGACCCCCGCGGCCTGACCCACGTCGTGGCGGCGGCCGGGTCCACCAGCGGCCGCCGCCACGACCTCCTCGGGTGACCGCCCGAGCACAGCGCGAACAGTAGGAACACGAACAGCCAGGAGGCCGCCATGGGCGGAACGATGGAGAACCCGTATGCCGGTCAGGGACCGGTGCTGCTCGACATCGGTGGCGACGTGGGGGCCCTCGTGGTCGTCATGCCACCGGAGACCGACGGCCTGGAGGTGGAGCTGCGCCCCGCCGGCGCGACCGCCGCCGGCGCGACCGCCGCTGGCGCGACCGCCGCGGGACCGACGACGCAGGGACACCGCCACACCGACGGCGACGACCACCACGAGCACCACCACCACCACGACAGCGATCACCACGACCACGACCACGCTGGGACCGCCGGCCAGGAGGCGGACCCCGCCCACGCGGCATACCCACACGTGGGGGTGGTGGCCCGTCCCGACGGTGCGGGCGTCGTGCACTCGCTGGTCTACCCCTCGGTGACCGAGGGTGAGTACGAGCTCTACCAGCTGCGCGACGGACCCGTGGTGATGACCGCGTCGGTCATCGGCGGGCAGGTCACCCGGAACCGCTGGCCGGGGTGAGGCCCGACGAGTGGCCGAGCCGAGGGCGGCTACTGGGTGGCAGACAGCTCGGTGGTCGAGAACAGGTCGAGCACCGGGGCGGGGGCGGTCGGCGCCGCCGACTGCGACGGCTTCGTCGTCGGGCCCGCCAGGGCGATGGCGTCCAAGGCGTCGGCGTCGGCGTCGGCGGCACCGAGCTCCTCCGTGAGCGCATCGGTGAGCAGCGCGACCAGCGCCTCCAGCTGGACGTCGGCGGAGGAGCCAACCTCCTCGTCGGAGCCGTCCAGCGCCCGGGCCGCCAGCCCAGCCTTGGTGTCGATCAGCTGGGCGATCTTGGCGTCGATGGTCTGCGCGGCGATGATCCGCCAGGCGGTGACCGGCTCGGCCTGACCGATCCGGTGGACGCGGTCGATGGCCTGGGTCTGCTCGGCGGCAGTCCAGGACAGCTCGGCGAGCACGACGTTGGACGCGACCTGGAGGTTGAGGCCGACCCCGGCCGCCGTCAGCGAACACACGACGACCGCGACCTCGGGGTCGTTGATGAACGCGTCGATGTTGGCCTTGCGGACCTTCGCGGTCTGGTCGCCGCGGATCGAGGAGTACTTCATGCCACGTCGCGCGAACGTCTCCTCGGCCACGTCCATGACGTCGATGTGCTTGGCGAAGAAGACGACCTTGCCGACGCTGCGGGCGAGCTGGCCCGCGTAGTCGGCGGCGAGCCCGGCCTTGGCCTGGCCGATGCGACGCATGACGGTGAAGACGTTGTCGCCCGACTTGGCCTTGCTGCCCTCCTCGCGCTCCCACGTCGCGACCCGACGCACGAGGTCGTGGTCGATCCCCTCGACGTCCGGACCGGCGGTGCGGGCCGCGACGGCTGCGTGGTAGCGCTTGACCAGTCGGCGGGCCAGCTCCTGCTCGGCGGCGCGGATGGACCGTCCGGCGTCGTCGTCGAGCTCGACCGGCAGGTCGGCCACGCGACGGGCCGGGATGTCGGCGGCGACGTCGACCTTGCGCCGCCGGACGATGCCCTGCTCGATGACGCTGGTGCGAGCCGCGGTGTAGAAGCCGGAGTCGGCCGGCGTCAGGCCGGTCTCCTCGAGGGCCGCCATGAGGGCGTGCCGCGGCTTCTTGTCGTCGATCCAGCCGAGGAACTGCCAGATGGCCTTGAAGTCCTCGATGTCGTTGATGAGCGGCGTGCCCGTCAGCGCCATGAGGAGCGGGTTGGGGGTGCGCTGGCGGATCCGGTCGGCCAGCTGCAGGACGTGCTGCGAGCGCTGCGACGTCTTGTTCTTGATGAAGTGCGCCTCGTCGACGACCATGCCGCGGAAGCCGAGGTCGCCGAGCCACCCCACGTGCCGGTCGAGGACCTCGTAGTTGACCACCACGATGTCGGCGAACCCGTCGATGGTGTCGCCGTTGCCGTGGATCACGGTGGCCGGGTGGCCCGGAGTCCACAGCTCGGCCTCGTGGGCCCAGTTGGCCTTGACCACGTTCGGGACCACGACGAGCAGCGGGTAGGCGTCGGCAGCGCTGGCGGCCAGCAGGGCCTGTGCGGTCTTGCCGAGACCCGGCTCGTCGGCGAGCAGGAAGCTGCGGTGGCCGGCGGCGGCCGCAGCGACGACCTGACCCTGGTGCCGCATCAGCTGCAGCTCACCGGCGCCGCGCAGGACGCTGGTGGGTTCGGGCAGGGGCATGCAGGAGGAGTCGCCGCCGTACTCGAACGCCCGGAAGAGCGGACCGAGCAGCTCCCAGCTGGCCAGCCGTCCGGTCGTGGGCTTGCGGGGGGCGACGGCACTGAAGTCGGGAGCCAGGAACGGGTTCGCGAGCTGGCGGGCGACGACCGACTGGGGCACGGCGCGGCGCTCGGGCGCTGGGGCGAGGCCCTCGGGAGCCTCCTCCTCGACCTCTTCGGGCTCGGCCTCGAGGCCGGCGGCGCGGAGCATGTCGCGTCGCAGCGTCGCCGCGGCGTCGCTCACGACGGCGTCCTCGGCCAGCAGGGCCAGCAATGAGGTGTCGCGGGCGGCGGTCTTGGCCAGGATCGTCGCGACGCCATCGAGCCGCTTGAGCTGTCCGTCGCGCTCGGCGACGGTGACGGTGGTGTCGGCCTTGACCCTGGCGCGCTCCTCGCGCACGAGGAGCGCGACGACCTGGAACTTGGCGCGTCCGGAGGGCTTGACCCGACCGCGCTGGGCGTCGGTCTCGACCTCGCGCACGGCGCGAGCCAGCACGGGGATGATCCCCTCGTTGTCGAGCGCACGCCCGCGGCGCTGGGTGCGCTGCGCGGGTCGCTGACCGCCGGACTGGCGCTGGCCTCGCTGAGCCAAGTACTCCTCCTGAAGGATGCCCGCGACGTGCGGGCCGAGCGAACGACGGGCCACCCCGTGTGTGACGGTGTGGACACCGGGATGGAACGGCCTGGAGGCCGTTCCTTGCTCGTCCCATGGTGCTGGGACGGATCGACGTGCCGTCCCCGACGGCGCGCCCACGGCGTGCAACCGACGACCTGCGGTCGCGGGGCCCGCCAGGCGCTGAACCGAGTCGGCGCCAGAAGTGCGGTACGGCCGGGAGCCGGTACGCGTCGATGGTACCGCGCCGCATGCCTGCGCAGCGAACGCCGCGCTGCCGACGCCGGGTCGCGGGGCGAGCAGCCGCGAGCCGGGGGTATGCCGCGTGGCCACCACGCGGCATACCTGCACCGCCCCGCGCGGCCGGCCGGGCCGTCCCGTGTGCTGGCATAGGATCGACGCATGCGCTGCGTGAGCGGACCCCTCGCAGCCGAGCCCACCTCTCCGGCCGCGACCCAGTGAGCAGTCACGCGCACGGGCACCCCGGGGCGACGCACCGGTGGCGGCTGCGGACGGCCTTCGTGCTGGTCGCCGGCTTCTTCGTCGTCGAGCTGGTCACCGGGCTGGTGTCGGGGTCGCTCGCGCTGCTGAGCGATGCGGGCCACATGGCGGCCGACGTGGTCGCGCTGGGCGCGGCGCTCGTCGCCACCCGCATCGCGGCGCGGCCCGACAGCAGCGGGCGCCGCACGTTCGGCTCCTACCGCGCCGAGGTGTTCGCCTCCGGGCTCGCGGTCCTGCTCATGCTCGGCGTGGCCGGCTACATCGTCGTCGAGGCACTCGGCCGGATCGGCGACTCCCCCGACGTCGCCACGGGCGCGATGCTCGTCGTCGGGGCCATCGGTCTGGTCGTCAACGTCGCCTGCCTGAGCTTGCTGCGCGGCGGGGCGGCCGAGTCGCTCAACGTCAAGGGCGCGTACCTCGAGGTGGTGGCCGACACCCTGGGATCGGTCGGTGTGATCGTTGCCGGGGCGCTGGTGGCGGCCACGGGCAGCGCCTGGTGGGACACGGCCATCGCGCTGGCGATCGCTGCCTTCGTCGCGGTGCGGGCCGTGCAGCTGGGTCGCGAGGTCCTGGGTGTCCTCGGGCAGCACGCCCCGGCCGGCATGGAGGCCGAGACCGTGGCGCGCGCCCTCGCCGGGGTCGACGGGGTCATCGACGTCCACGACCTGCACCTGTGGACCCTGACCTCGGGCATGAACGTCGCCACCGCCCACCTGGTGACCTCCGAGAGCGCCGACGCCCACGGGGTGCTCGACCGCGCCATGCAGGTGATGCGCTCGCAGTTCGGGGTCGAGCACGCCACCCTCCAGGTGGAGCCCGACACGCACACCGGGTGCAAGGAAGTCACCTGGTAGCAGTGCGGTCCGGCGTCGTGCCGGACGGACCGGTGTTTCGAAGGACTCTGTGAGTTTGGAACGGCTCTGTGGCGTCCCCCGCGCGGACGTCGCGTGATTTTACGCTGGCGACCCGGATCTCGCAGCCGAACTGGGGGAGTCCTTACCCGACTCCACCGAACGTATACCGAGGGATGGACAAATCTGCCCCCTTGGCACCGTTTCGCCCGCAGCGCCGCCCGTTCGGGGCCATATTGGCGATCCAGAACCCAAACCGAGGGGGTGGGGGGCATGGTCCCAGTGGTCGTCCGGCTGAAGGAGGCTGGTGTGTGCGCATGCGGACAGGTCGTCGCGGCCGGCGAGCGCGCGGGCTCGACGCGTCGGTCGGGCCTGGTGGTGTGCCTCTCGTGCGTGGCTGCGTTCTCCACGGCTCCTGACGAGGACATCCTGAGCGTCTACTACGAGGCGCCGGCCCCGGGCCAGGACGCGGACCTGTCCGTGCCGCTGCCCGAGCCTGTCTCCGTCGTCATCCCCCCGGACTGGGGGCCGTCCACGCCGAGCAAGCTGCCCGCGTGGCAGCGTTCGGCCGGCATCACCGTCGACCTGCCGCCCGCTGCCCCCGTGGGTCCGGGTCGCGTCGAGCCAGCGGTGCCGCCGGTGGTCGTGCAGTTCGCCCCGCCGTCACCGGTCGAGGAGGACGCTCTTCGCGCAGCGGAGGTCGAGTCCCCCGTTCCCACACCAGTGCCAGCTGCGCCGGCTGCCCCGGTGGCAGAGACCCCTCCCCCCGCTCCGGCGGCAGAGACTCCTCCCAGTGCTCCGGTGGAGACCGCTCCCGTCGCCCCGGCTCCTCCCGTGGACGCCGCCGCGGCCGAGGCTCCTGAGCCCGCGCCCTCCGTCATCGCCGTGTCGCACGAGGCCGTCGCGATCGTCGGCCCGTCGCACCGACGCCGCACCTTCCTGCCCGCCGGGCTGCTGGCGCTGCGCGCCTCCCGCGGTCGGGACCCCGGCGTGACCGGCACCCCCGACGGCGCCACCCGGGCCATCCTGGACGCCGCGGCCGACGCCGGCGTCCTGTCGCTGCACGACCGGCACATGCCGGGTCGGCGCGGCCGCATCGCGCACCTCGCTGTGGGGGCTGGTGGCGTCTACGTCATCGACGTCGTGCGCGCCAAGAACGCCTCTGTGGAGGTGCGTCCCGCCGACGAGCCGGCTCCGGTGGCCCGTGAGCTGCTCGTCGGCGGTCGCCCCATGACGTCGACCGTGACCGCGACGCAGGGGCGGGTCGAGATCGTGCGCGCGCTGCTCGACGAGGTCGGGCTGTCCGCGGTGCCGGTGGTCGGTGTCATGTGCTTCGTCGACGCCGCTGTGCCGACCGATGCCGACCTCGAGGTCGACGGCGTCCAGGTCACCGGCAAGACCGGTCTCCCGGCGTTGGTCCGCAGTGAAGGCGCCCTCGAAGGGGACCACCTCGAGACCCTGGCGGAGTACCTGGCCGAGCGTCTGCCCGCCTGACCCCTTCCGACTTCCTGCCACCAGGCCCTCACGGAGCCCTGTCTTCCCGGCCTCGGTGAGGCACTGGTGGCAACACGTCGGGCGCGAGTCGGCATCGGCGCGTCGAGGCGGTCGGCCTTCGCGCCGTCGCCTAGGTTTGAGGACCAGCAGGGCAGCCGGCGCAGCGGGGGCGCGTCGCGGGTTGCCCCATCCGGCAGGACCGCTCGGACGGCGGGTCCCGGTTGGCCGGTGGCACACGAAGGGAAGCTGATGGTCAACGTCCTGCTCGCCGGCGGGATCTCGATGGCTGTGGCGCTGCTCGGCACCCCGTTCTTCACCCGGTTCCTGGTCCGGCGTCAGTACGGCCAGTTCATCCGGGACGACCTCACCCAGCACCACTACAAGCGGGGAAAACCCACGATGGGCGGCGCGGTGATCATCGGCGCCACCGTGGTCGGCTACTTCGTCTCCCACCTGGTCCTCGTCGCGGTGAGCTCCAGTGGCGCCATCGCGGTCGCGCCGGGTCGACTCTCCCTCAGCGCGCTGCTCGTGCTCTTCCTGCTGGTCGGGATGGGGCTGGTCGGCTTCCTCGACGACTACACGAAGATCTCGAAGGCGCGCAGCCTCGGGCTCACGTCGAAGCAGAAGCTCCTCGGCCAGACCCTCGTGACCGTGGCCTTCGCCGTCCTCGCCCTGCTCGTGACCGACGGCTCCGGGCACGCCTCGGCGTCCACCGCGATCTCGTTCATCCGGGACACCCCCGTCGACCTCGCGGTGGCTGGTCCGGCGCTCGGGCTGGTCCTGTTCATCCTGTGGGCCAACGTGTTGATCAGCGGCGCCTCGAACGGCGTCAACATCACCGACGGGCTCGACGGACTGGCCACCGGTGCGTCGGTCATGGTCTTCGGCGCCTACAGCGGCATTGCCCTGTGGCAGTACAACCAAGCCTGCGCCATCGCCCCCGGCCCCGGCTGCTACGACGTGCGGGACGGGCTCGACCTCGCCGTGGTCGCCTGCGCCATCGCCGGAGCCTGCTTCGGGTTCCTGTGGTGGAACGCCTCCCCCGCCAGCATCATCATGGGCGACACGGGGTCGCTGTCCCTCGGCGCCGCCCTGGCGGGTATGGCGATCCTGACCCGCACCGAGCTGCTGCTGGTCATCCTCGGGGGCCTGTTCGTGATGATCACCATGTCGGTCGTCATCCAGGTCGCCAGCTTCAAGCTGACCGGGAAGCGGGTCTTCCGGATCGCCCCCATCCACCACCACTTCGAGATGATCGGGTGGGCCGAGATCACCATCGTCATCCGGTTCTGGATCATCGCCGGCATCTGCGTGGTCTCCGGTCTGGGGCTCTTCTACGCCGAGTGGGTCACCGGCCAGTAGCCAGCGACGCCAGGGCTGGGGCCGGGCTGTGGGCCCTCACTCTTTTGCCGGTGGCTTCCTCGGGTGGTCGGGACGACCCTGAGAGCGACGTCAGCTGTGGCAGGGGCCGCGGCGTCTGCAACGGGGGACGTCACCCCGGCGTCACCCGGATCCGACCCGGACTGGAGGTTGCGGATCATGTTGATGCACGTCGTGTGGGAGTGGGCCGATGCCAGCGAAGCAGGCGGCGCCCGCGCCTTGGCGGTGTTCCAGGGCTGGAAGCCGCCACCCGGCGCCGACTTCCAGGCGTTCTACGGCTTCGCCGACGGGGACGGCGGTGTCGCCCTCATCGAGGTGGACAGCGCCGCGACCCTGGCACGGGCGGTGAGCGCGTTCACCCCCTGGCTGCGGTTCACGGCCAAACCCATCCTCCCCATCGAGGAGTCGGCCGGCATCGCCGGCGAGGGGATCGCCTTCCGGGCCACGATCGGCTGACGCCTGTCGCCCGGCCCTGCTCTCCCACCCCACCGCACGACCATCCGGAGGTCACCATGACCGACAAGCAGAACATCGAAGCTCCGCACGAGCGCCGGCCCTTCAAGGACCACGGCCACATGGATGTGGTCACGCTCGGCGGTTTCACGCTCGGCCGCGGCGTGTTCGAGCCGGGCTGGCGCTGGTCCGACGACGTCAAGCCGATCGCAGGCACCGACTCCTGCCAGACGCACCACACCGGCCTCTGCCTGTCCGGGCAGATGACGGTCCGGTTCGACGACGGCAGCGAGCTGGAGGTCGGCCCGGGCGACGTCGTGGACATCGACCCCGGACACGACGCCTGGACGGTCGGCGACGAGCCGTGCGTCCTGGTCGACACGGGCGTCGCGGCCTACGCCAAGCCGAGGTGACCGAAGGCTCCAGTACCTTCGGGTGATGGAGTCGCTCGGGGACGCCCTCGCCCGACGCGCTGAGGACGAGGGCTTCTCGGGTGTGGTCCGCGTCGACCGCGGCGGCCAGACCGAGGTGGCCCAAGCCTTCGGTCTCGCAGAACGAGCCTTCCGAGCGGCCAACACGCTGACCACGCAGTTCGGGACCGCCAGCGGCTGCAAGGCCTTCACGGCACTCACCGTCGTGGCCCTGGTCGACGAGGGTCGGCTCTCGCTGAGCACCACTGCGCGGTCGCTCCTTGGCGACAGCCTGCCGGAGATCGACGATCGGGTCACCGTCGAGCACCTGCTCGCGCACCGATCCGGCATCGGGGACTACCTCGACGAAGAGGCCGACTTCGATCCCACCGACTACGTCATGCCGGTGCCCGTCCACCAGCTTGCGACGACCGAGTCCTACGTCAGCGCGCTCGAGGGATATCCCACGAAGTTCGCACCGGGCGAGCGGTTCTCCTACAACAACAGCGGCTACGTCGTGCTCGCGCTCCTGGCCGAGCGCGTCACCGGCACGCCCTTCCCCACCCTTGTGGCGGAGAAGGTGTGTGGCCCCGCTGCCATGGACCACGGCATACCTGCGCGGTGACGAGCTCCCAGCGGGCGTCGCCCGCGGTTACCTGGGCCCCGACGGGCTGCGCACGAACGTGTTGCACCTGCCCGTCCTCGGCAGCGGCGACGGCGGCATGTACACGACCGCCGAGGACCTCGACCGCTTCTGGACCAGACTGTTCGCAGGGCGGATCGTCCCCATGCCTTGGGTGCACGAGATGGTGCGACCACGGAGCGACGTGCCGACGGAGGGCCGTCGCTACGGCTTGGGCTTCTGGATCCACCGGGAGCGGGACGTGGTCTTCCTCGACGGCTGTGACGCGGGGGTCGGGTTCCGCAGCGTCCACGACCCGTCCACCGGCGCCACGTGGACCGTCCTGTCGAACACCACCGACGGGGCATGGGCGATCGCAGCCTTCCTCGAGGAACGCCTGCTCGGTTAGCTCGCGGGAAGCGGCAGGCCAGGCCAGCGCCCAGCGCCATGGACGCGACAGCAGAAGGCCCGGACCAGTGGTCCGGGCCTTCTGTGTGTGACGCGTTGGTAGCGGGGGCAGGATTTGAACCTGCGACCTCCGGGTTATGAGCCAGCCCTGCCCACGTCTCACACGTCCCGCACCAACTCCTGCCGCACGGAGTCTCCCCTGCGCGTCCCGGTCGTCGCACGGCGTATCAGGCCGTCCCGCCACCTCCCGGTTACACATTTGGCTACACCTCCCCGCCTGGAAGACACGTCTGGTCATTGGCCTGCTCGGAGTACCCGCGCACCGGTACAACACGTCGTTCAGGGTCTCCGTTGCGCTCAAGATGCTGCATGTCTCGAACGTGTGGATGCCAGCACCGGAGCGATACCTCCGTCAGACCGGCCCGGCAGCTGTTCGACCTGCTGACGGCGTCTGGCCGACCCCCGGCGGAGTTGCCATAGCAGCCTTGCGGATCAAGCGTCCGACTTAGGATCTGACGGTGTGCGGTTCGGCCCGCGGCACTAGACATCCTGGCCGCGGCCTGTGCATCCTGCCCGTCTGCTCGAGAACGGGCGGCTGACCGTGGTGAGCCAGTGCCCCGGGGTCGGTCGCCGCGGTGGCCCGAGTCCAGTCTGCGCGGTCGCTGTCGCACCGGGCCGACCTGGCACTGCGCCGTGATCGCACTCAAGGCTGCTGCCGGCTCAGACGGGAAGGGCCAGGTTTGGGCGCCGGGCGACCAATTGACTCGAAGACCCGAAGGGGAGCAACTCGCGCTGCGCACGACGATCACGGCAGCGGCCCCGTCCTCCCCTCGAAAGGACGGGGCCGCTCGACGTCCCACGCGAGCATGCTCCCCTTTAGCCCTCCCGGCTGAATATGCGAGCTGCCGGGATAGCTGATGCTGGGCACCCATACATACCGGATGGGCAGCTCCCGCCGACATTGGTGGTGGTGTACGCCGGCATCATGCAGTTCCAGTCCCACCAGTACGAGCCGAGCGACCCGTTGGTGTGCGCCCATGTCCACCACGTCCAGTCGTAGGTTCTGGCCATGTCTGCCCCAGAAGCGAACCACAGTCTCGCGGCGACCCTCGTCCCGGCCGGGTAGGGGCGGATAATGGACTTGTTGATGTAAGCGCCGGTCACACCGTCATGCCAGTAGTTCGACAATGGGTTTCCCACGTAGTAGTCGTCGTTATAGAAGGCGTGAGTGCTGCCGTCGTAATACCACCCAGCGCCCTTGTTCACCCACCAGTCGAACTTCGCCCAGTCCCGAATTCCGTCCTGAGTCACCCGGGCGTACTGGAAGTCGACGACGGGCATATCCAGCCGGACCGAGGAGCCCGCCGCGCTGGAGGGGCAGGTCAGGTCTGCGTACACAACGCCCCACCCAGTGTTGATCGGCGTCGCGCTGGCCGGGGCTGCGGACATCCCAAGCAGGGCCACCAAGGCCGCCAGACACGCCCCAGCCGCAACCACGCAGCGGCCACCGATGACGCGCCTCTTGCGCCCGAGGGTCCTCCCCTGAGTCTTGAAATCTGTGTCGGTGTTCATTGTCGATTCCTCTTTCGCAGTCGAATGGCTACCGCAGGACCTCACGCCTCAACGGTGCAAGACCGCGCTGAAGGACCGCTGAAGTCGTGCGTGCTAAGACGAGCAGGGACCGGAAGGCGCTATCGGGATGCCGTGCAGAGCTTCGCCTGCGGCCGGTCCGGTGACACTTTGGGCTTGCCACCATCGTCTCGTTGACCCAACGTGCGCGATCGAATGAACTGTCTGACGGTGACATGTAAGGCAAGCCGTTCACAGGCGACCACCCGTCCACCGAAACGGCAACTGAAAGAGGGAACAGCACCATGAGCGCAGCGCCGTACGACCGGCCGCTGTACGCGGTCCCGGCCCCACCATCGACGAAGGCACGCTTCGCGTTCCTTCTCGCCCTGCGTCGAAAGTTCGCCCGTGCTCCCCGCTCGCCAGGAGGGCTCGCGTTCTCGCCCGACGGACAGCTCGTCGCGGCCGGACTGCTAGACGGCCACATACGCCTCTGGCAGACGTCCACCTGGACCGAACTCTCTGGGCGGGTGGGAGCACACCACGGACAGATTTACTCCGTCGCCTTCGGCCCGGACTCCGGCAGCTTAGTCACGGCTGCTTCCGACGACGTCATCATCTGGGATCTCACGAACCGTTCCCCCGCCGGCACACACCTCAACACCCGGCCCAACGGGCAATAGCGTTGGACGCCACGCACGTGCTTACACACGGTGACAACGGGCCCGCCCACAACCCACACCGACCGTTCCGCGCACTGGCTAAAGCAGCCGTAGCAGGCCGTTTGACGGAAGTGAGGCAACCTGTCGCCTCGTAGACTGACTGCGTCAGGCGACCACAACAGCGCTGGAACGTCCATGGAAGTTCGTGTGTTCGGTGGTCTGAGCGCCATCGCGGACGACGGTCGTCCGCTGCCGCTGGGTGGTCAACGGCAACGAGCTGTATTGGCGCTCTTGTTGGCGAACGCTGGACATGCCCTGACCAGGGACCAGCTCGTGGATGGCGTCTGGGGCGACGATATTCCGGCGACCGCCGCAAATGTGCTCCAGGTGTACGTCTCCCAGCTCCGGAAGGCGCTCGGTCGGGATCTGATCCAGACCGAGGGGCAGGCGTACCGACTCGTGCCCGGGTCAACGCGAATCGACGTGGATGAGTTCGTTTCGCTGATCTCCTCGGGCCGCCAAGAGCTCGATGATGGTGATCCCGCGCTTGCGTCGGAACATCTCTCTGCGGCGCTGGGGTTGTGGCGCGGCTCTCCCTACGAGGACGTGGCCGACACCGAGGCCTTGGGGCTGGAGATCAGTCGCTTGGAGGAGCTGCGACTAAACGCATCAGAGGCGTGGTTCGACGCGCAGCTGGCCTGCGGGAGACACGCCGAGCTCCTGCCCGAATTGCTTAGTTTCACCAAGGTCCATCCGCTCCGGGAACACGTCTGGGCTCAACTGATGCGAGCCCAGTACGCACTGGGTCGACAGGCCGACGCCCTGTCGTCCTTCCGCGCCGCACGCAACACCCTGCGCGATGAGCTCGGTGTGGAACCTGGGCCGGAACTGCAGGGCCTGCACCATGCGGTTCTGGATCACGACTCGACTCTTGCGCTCGGCCACGCCGTGGAGCTCCCCCCGCTGCCGGCTGAGCTCAGCGTGCCCGGGCCACGGTTCGTTGGGCGTGAGGCGGAGTTGTCCGCGCTGCTGGCATCGTTAGTCCGCGCAGAGGCGGGGCCGAGCGAGGTGTTCGTCCTGGAGGGGCCGGAAGGCTCCGGAAAGACACGCTTGGCTGCGGAGTTGTCACGGATCGCCCGAGCCCGGAACGTGCGCACCTCGTATGCGAGTGGCACCGAGGTTCTGTCGCTGACGGGTGTGGACGAGGTGCCATCACTGCTCGTCGCAGATGACGTCGAGCGGCTCACCGGGGCGGCCGCACCCGAGCTGGCTTCTCTGGTGGGGCGCGTGAGACCGCGCACGCTCCTAGTGATGCTGTATGACGCGAGCGAGGCCGCGATGCCCGTGCGTGTGGTGCTCGCGTCAGCGCACGCAGGTCCTGTGCAGGAACGTCGACTGGATGAGCTCACCGTGCCCGAGTCGCTCACGGTATGTCGCCTGTACGACCCGGACGCCTCGGAAGCCGACATTCGCGCCTTCGTGGGGAGTCTGCACGATCGGTGGCCCCGACGGATCCACGAGCTGGCCAGCGAATGGGCGGTGGGCCGGGCCAAGGGCCGCGCCCATGAGGCCGCAGCGGGGTTCTCGGCGCCCATGGCGGCGCTCAGCCGAGCCCAGGACGACCTGGTCGACACGTTGTCCGAGGTGGCACACGCTCAACGCACCCGGTCAACGGTGGCCCGAAGCGGACCGCGACTCGAACGACCGCCGTACGTGGGCATGCGCCCCTACACGGCACACGAACAGGCAATCTTCTTCGGCCGCGAAGCGCTCGTCGGGCAGCTCCTCGCCGAGCTCGTCGCACACAGAGTCGTCCTGGTCGCTGGCCCCTCAGGCTCGGGGAAGTCGTCCGTGGTCATGGCCGGCGTGCTGCCCTGCCTGGCTGCTGGCGCGCTTCCGGACAGTGACCGCTGGACGGTCCATCCCCTGGTTCCCAGCGCAGTGAGTCCGGGCCAGCTCGATGAGATCCTTGCCGAGGCTGATGCCGGCCAGCCCCTGCTGCTTCTCCTAGATCAGCTCGAGGAGGTCTTCACAGCCATCGGCGACCCATCGCCCACAGAGCTGGGACGCTGCCTGGACACCCTGGTCCGCAACCCGAATGTGCGCGTCATCTCCACCCTGCGCACAGACTTCCTCGACCGGTGCGCCACCTGGGGTCTCGTCGGCCCGCGGCTGGTGGAGGCGACGTCGCATGTCTCGCCAATGCACGAGGCGGAACTGCGCCAAGTGGTCGAGCAGCCCGCCGTCGCGTGCGGCCTGCGCCTCGAGCCCGGTCTGGTCAACCGGATCCTTACCGACGCCGGGGACGCACCAGGGATCCTTCCCCTCTTGTCCACAGCACTGCGCGCTCTGTGGGAGCGGCGCTCAGGCGACAAGCTCACCCACCAAGCCTACCAGGAGGCCGGCGGAGTACGCGCCGCAATCAACAACCTGGCCGAAGACACGTACGAGAGCCTGACCGACGACGGGCGAGCTGCCGCGCGCCGGATGCTGCTGCGCCTGGCCGAAGCGGACACGGACGTCGGGTACGTCCGACGCCGCGCCGCCATCACCGAGCTCGCCCCCGAGCAGGACGCCATCGGCCGCCACGTCCTGGACGCCCTGACGGCGCGACGACTCGTGGTGGTCGACCGGGACACGGTGGAGGTCTCCCACGAAGCCCTGCTCACCGAGTGGGCAAGGTTGCGTGGATGGTTGGACGAAGACCTCGAGGGCCGCGCGATCCTTCGTCATCTCGGCCCCACTGCGGTCGAGTGGGACGCGACAGGTCGGAGCCCCGGCGACCTGTATCGAGGACCACGCCTTGCCCTGGCTGAAGAGTTCGCCACCACCCATGACCGCGACCTGACTCCGCTGGAACGCGAGTTCGTCAGCGCCGGGGTCGCCGCCGCGACCGCCGAGGCCGGCAAGCAGCGCCGGTCACTTCGCCGCCTGCGCACACTCGTTGCCGCGCTCGCGGCCGTGGTGGCCGTCACCGCTGGGACCGCCGTGGTCGCGACCGACCAGCGCAACAAAGCGACGACCGCGCGGGCCGCCGCAAGCGCCGCGGCCGTCCATGCCGACGCGCGCCGACTGGCAGCCGCCGCGCTCCTCGAACCCCAGGCCGACCGGGCGCTCTTGATGGCCGCCCAGGCCCAACGGCTCGAGGACAACGCCGACACCCGGGCCGCGCTGTTCACGCTGCTGCGTCAGGACGAGGCCTTGACCCGCGTCGTCACGGTCTCCGACAAGGGGCTCGGCAACGTCGCGGTCAGCCCCAACGGGCAGCTCGTCGCCACCGCAACGACGGACGGCGTCACACTGTTCGATCAAAGCCTCAACCGACGGATTACCACGCTGGTCGTACCTGAATCTTCGGACATGGCCTTCAGCCCAGACAGCCTGCATCTTGCCGTCATCGGCGAGCGCGGAGCTCGGGTCTTTGACATGCAGCGCCCCACTGCCAGCCCGGACGTGCTTCCCGTCGAGAACTGGATCAACGGCCACCTTGCCTTTACCAAGGACGGAGGGCGGCTCGTCGTTGCTGGCTTCCGGACGGGGAGTGAGGACGGCGAAGGGGGCGGATGGTCGGTGAGCACGTGGGACGTCAAGACTCACCGACTGGTCGCAACCTTGCTCACGGGGATCCGCCTGGACGGGCCGCGAGCGGTGACGGTACTGAACTCAGGGGTGGTCGCAGTCGATGCTGGCGACGGATCCGCGCTGCTACGAGCGGACGGAACAGCCGTCCTGAAGGATCTCGAAGGCTCTCAGGTGACCAACGGGGTCGGGGAGCTCGCGGTCGCTGTCAGCCCCGATGGCACAACGGTCGCCACAGCAGACGCGTCAGGAAGCCTCAGGCTGTTGGACGGTACAACGCTGCAAACCAGGGAGGAGCGCGCATCCACCGCCGTGCGAACCAACGCCCTCAGCTTCTCACCGGACGGTCAGCGGCTCGCCGTCGCCGGAGACGACGGCACTATTCGCCTCTGGACTACACGACCACTGCAGCTCTCGGCCGAGTTCACCGGTCACGGTGCCCCGGTCAACGATCTGGCCTTCACCCGAGACAGCGCCAACCTGATCAGCGCCGGCTCCGAGGGCTCACTGATCCGGTGGAGCCTGACCCGCACCAACCCGCTAGCCAAACCGCTGGTCCTGCCTGCGGCGCCCAAAGGCTTTTCACACCAACGGGCCGACTTCCGGACCTCCCCCCCGGGAAGCCCGCTGCTCGGGGTAGTGAGCTTCGCCAACGAGCACCCCAGCGGCCCCGACGACACCATCCAGACCGACGCCTGGGTCTGGTGTGGAGTCAGTCAGCTTACGTGCACCCCCACCTTCCTGCCGGGAGAAAGCATCGACTCTGCCAGCACCGACGCAGACAGAAACCGCGTCCTGGTCCAAAGCTCAAAGGCCGTCACAGGTATCCAGTCATCCAGCACTTGGCGCGTCTATGACCGGGGCGGCAGGACGATCGCCCAGGCACAGACCAAGACTGTCGGTGGTGGCAGGCTCACACCCGACGGAACACAGATCGCCGGGCCATCGGACTCCGGAGACGTCGTCTTCTGGGACACCAACACGCTCAAACCTCTACCGCGCCGCTATGCGACCGGGCTGAAGGAGTCGTTCGGGGTATCAGCGTTCAGCCCGGACGGTCGCTTCATGGCCGTCAACACGTTCGCCGGCGACCTACTCATCCTCGACCTGGCCAACAAGGGCCACATCCACGAGCTCGCGCGGGCCCCCGGGCCGCCCGGCGGGCTCGCCTTCTCGCCCGACGGACGACTCGTCGCGGCGGGTCTGCTGGACGGCCACATACGTCTCTGGCAAACGTCCACCTGGACCGAAATCACCGGGCGACTCGGGAATCACCACGGACAGATCGGCTCCATCGCGTTCGCAACCGACTCCCGCACCCTGATCACGACCGCATCCGACGACGTCATCATCTGGAACCTGACCAGCGATTCACCAGCTGGCACCCACCTCAAGGCCCCCGCCCAACGAGCCGCAACCCCCGTCGACGCCACCCACCTGCTCACACAAGGCGACAACGCATCCGCCCTCCTGTGGACCCTCGACCCCGCTGACTGGATAGCCGCTGCCTGCTCCATCACCGGACGTGACCTCACCGCAGCCGAGTGGCACCAGATCTCAACCACCCGGCCCCAGACAAAAGCCTGCAACCCAACTCGCTGACCCCGCGGTGTCACCAGCATGTCCACCCTGGCTGTGATCGGCCGCTACCACGCGCCATGTGACCCAGTCGGCGACCCGAATGACGCAACGTTCCAGGGGACCGCAGGCGCGCCCACCGCACGCGCTAGTCCACGTACGGGGTCGCCGGAGCGACCATCTCCGCTGAGCTAGGTGTACTGACCGGAGAGGTTGGTCAAGCGGGTGATGGGTGGCTTGTTCCCGCAGGCGGTGTGGGGTCGGTGGTGGTTGTACTCGTGGATCCATGCTGGCATCGTGGATCCATGCTGGCA